>OZ245938.1:1247500-3147500 GCA_965230125.1 uncultured Pseudohongiella sp.
GAAGGTACGCTCCTTTTGGTGATGAAATTTACTTTCTAAGCTGAGGGGAGTCGAAGTGACCAGGTGGCTGCAACTGTTTATTAAAAACATAGCACTCTGCAAACTCGTGAGAGGAAGTATAGGGTGTGACGCCTGCCCGGTGCCGGAAGGTTAAATGATGGGGTTAGCTTCGGCGAAGCTCTTGATTGAAGCCCCGGTAAACGGCGGCCGTAACTATAACGGTCCTAAGGTAGCGAAATTCCTTGTCGGGTAAGTTCCGACCTGCACGAATGGCGTAATGATGGCCACGCTGTCTCCACCCAAGACTCAGTGAAATTGAAATCGCTGTTAAGATGCAGTGTACCCGCGGCTAGACGGAAAGACCCCGTGAACCTTTACTATAGCTTCACAGTGGACTTTGAATTTATTTGTGTAGGATAGGTGGGAGACTTTGAAGTGTTGGCGCTAGCTGGCATGGAGTCGCCCTTGAAATACCACCCTGATAACTTTGAGGTTCTAACTTAGACCCCTTACCGGGGTTGAGGACATTGTGTGGTGGGTAGTTTGACTGGGGCGGTCTCCTCCCAAAGAGTAACGGAGGAGCACGAAGGTACCCTAAGGACGGTCGGAAATCGTCCGCTTAGTGTAATGGCACAAGGGTGCTTGACTGCGAGAGTGACAACTCGAGCAGGTGCGAAAGCAGGTCATAGTGATCCGGTGGTTCTGAATGGAAGGGCCATCGCTCAACGGATAAAAGGTACTCCGGGGATAACAGGCTGATACCGCCCAAGAGTTCACATCGACGGCGGTGTTTGGCACCTCGATGTCGGCTCATCACATCCTGGGGCTGAAGCCGGTCCCAAGGGTATGGCTGTTCGCCATTTAAAGTGGTACGCGAGCTGGGTTTAGAACGTCGTGAGACAGTTCGGTCCCTATCTGCCGTGGGCGCAGGAGATTTGAGAAGAGTTGCTCCTAGTACGAGAGGACCGGAGTGAACGAACCTCTGGTGTTCGGGTTGTCATGCCAATGGCATTGCCCGGTAGCTACGTTCGGACAGGATAACCGCTGAAAGCATCTAAGCGGGAAGCCTCCTTCAAGACGAGATCTCCCTTGGGGCTTGACCCCACTAAAGTGCCGTTCAAGACGAGGACGTTGATAGGCTGGGTGTGTAAGCGCAGTGATGCGTTGAGCTAACCAGTACTAATTGCACGTGAGGCTTGACCATATAATCATGGGTTTTAGCGAGTTGCTTGAGACTGGAAACTAGAGACTAGTTTCAGTAGCAGGTGGCGAGCAAAATCGAGTGATTAGACGGAAACAAGCAACTCCAAACGCTTCGAACAGAAGCAGTTTGTATAACGCAAACGATTACAGACTTATTCACTCAAATTGTTAAGAACAACTGTGTCGCGCAAGCGGCCAGGCAAGCCCAGCATAGCAATCGTAGATTGCGACGTTGGGTCGACAGAATTGCCTGACGACAATAGCAAGTGGGAACCACCTGATTCCATCCCGAACTCAGTAGTGAAACCACTTAGCGCCGATGGTAGTGTGGGGTTTCCCCATGTGAGAGTAGGTCATTGTCAGGCATCCAATAAATAACCCCATCCGGCGTTGCCGGGTGGGGTTTTTTATTGGATGCCATATGACGCCGGCGCTACGCGCCGGGTCATAGTGATTCGCCTTTTGCGTGGGCGCAAAAGCCTCACCCTTCGCTACGCTCAGGGCCGCGCAGAAAGCGCGCGGTCTGCGCCGCTTCGCGGCTTTCAGGCATTCCGAGTTGTAGCCAGCTCATCGCGCTTCGCGGGGGGCTTATTGGGTGCCATTATGACGCCGACGCTTTGCGCCGGGTCATAGTGATTCGCCTTTTGCGTGGGCGCAAAAGCCTCACCCTTCGCTACGCTCAGGGCCGCGCAGAAAGCGCGTGGTCTGCGCCGCTTCGCGGCTTTCAGGCATTCCGAGTTGTAGCCAGCTCATCGCGCTTCGCGGGGGGCTTATTGGGTGCCATTATGACGCCGACGCTGCGCGTTGGGTCAGGCATCTCATACGGGGTTGGCTTTAAGCAATAGCTCGATTACTGGCCGAGACAAGTATTTCTCGATAACTCAGGCACAAAAAAGCCCCGATAGATGGTTCTATCGGGGCCCTCATATCACAACAAGCCAGGCTTAGCCTTTGGCTTTCTTTTCCTGTCTTTCCTTCTCTGCTTCCACCACCGCATCAGAAACTGACTGTGGACAAGGCAGATAGTGCGAGAACTCCATGGAGAACTGTCCACGACCGGAGGTCATTGTTCGCAGGTGGCCAATGTAGCCGAACATTTCGGCGAGGGGCACTTCGGCTTTGATGCGCACGCCCGTGGGTCCTGGCTCCTGGCTCTTTATCATGCCGCGACGACGGTTCAGGTCGCCGATCACGTCGCCCACGTGATCTTCTGGTGTGAACACGTCGACCTTCATGATGGGCTCGATCAGCTGAGGCGCCGCTTTAGGCATTGTCTGTCGGTAAGCGCCTTTAGCAGCAATCTCGAAGGCGACCGCTGAAGAATCCACGGCGTGGAAGCCGCCATCAAAGAGCTCGATCTCGACGTCGAGTACCGGGAAGCCGGCGATAGGGCCTTCCTCCATCATGCTCTGGAAACCCTTCTCAATCGCTGGGAAGAATTCTTTCGGTACGTTACCGCCAACTACAGATGAGCTAAATACAAAGCCGGTGCCTGGTTCGCCAGGCTTGATACGGTAGTCAATCTTACCGAACTGACCAGAACCACCGGATTGCTTCTTGTGCGTGTAGCTATCCTGAGTTTCCTGGGTAATGGTTTCACGGTAGGCAACCTGTGGTGCACCCACATCCAGCTCAACGCCATAGGTACGCTTCAGGATGTCGACTTTGATATCCAGGTGCAGCTCGCCCATGCCCTTGAGAATGGTTTCGCCGGAGTCTTCGTCAGTCTCAACCTGAAAGGAAGGATCTTCCGCGACCATCTTGCCAATCGCGATACTCATTTTCTCGACACTGCTCTTGTCTTTCGGTGCTACCGCGATAGAAATAACCGGATCCGGGAAGACCATGGGCTCCAGCGTACACGGATGACCGGGACTGCAGAGTGTGTGACCTGTTTGCACATTCTTCATGCCGACGATGGCAAAAATGTCACCTGCCTGCGCAGATTCGATCTCATTACGGTCATTGGCGTGCATCTCCACCATACGACCAACGCGCTCGGTCTTGCCGGTGAAGGAATTCAGAATGGTATCGCCCTTGTTTATCTTGCCAGAATAAACGCGAACAAAGGTCAGAGCGCCGTAGCGGTCATCCATGATCTTGAAGGCCAGGGCGCGGAACGGCTCACTGGCATCCACCTTGGCGACTTCGCCAGTGGGCTCGCCTACCTCATCGGTCAACTCCTGGGGGTCAACCTGGGTTGGATCAGGCAGGAAATCGACAACAGCATCCAGAACCAGCTGAATGCCCTTGTCCTTGAACGCAGAGCCGCAATAAGTCGGGAAGAAGTCCAGCGCGATGGTGCCCTTGCGGATGCAGCGCTTGATGTCATCGACGGAGGGTTCATTGCCGTCCAGATAGGCTTCCATCAGGTCATCATCCTGCTCGACGGCGGTTTCGATCAGCTTTTCACGCCATTCCTCAACCTGATCCACCATGTCTTCCGGGACATCGCGAATTTCAAATACTTCACGGTTGCTCGCATCCGGCCACACATGTGCTTTGCGAGTGAGCAGGTCAACGAGGCCGATGAAATCGTCTTCGATACCAATAGGCAACACCATGACCAATGGGTTTGCGGCCAGAATGTCCTTGACCTGGTCAACAACCCTGAGGAAGTCTGCACCGACGCGGTCCAGCTTGTTCACGAAAATGATGCGCGACACTTCAGAGTCATTGGCATACCGCCAGTTAGTCTCTGACTGGGGTTCTACACCGCCGGAGCCGCAAAATACACCTACTCCACCATCCAGTACCTTGAGGGAGCGATACACCTCGACAGTGAAATCAACGTGTCCCGGGGTGTCAATGATATTCAGGCGATGGTCTTTCCAGAAACAGGTAGTCGCCGCAGACTGGATAGTGATTCCGCGCTCTTTCTCCTGATCCATGAAATCCGTGGTGGATTCACCGTCATGGACTTCTCCGGTCTTATGGATCTTACCGGTGAGTTTAAGAATACGCTCTGTGGTTGTGGTCTTTCCCGCGTCAACGTGGGCGAAAATACCAATGTTTCTATATTGCGATAAATCGTTCATTTTGCTGCTCAAAGATTAGATGGCTGGATACATGGAAAAATGGTGCGGGATGATACTAGATTTCTTCACCAAGAGAGAGGGAATAATGAAGAAAAACGGTGGAAATGGCCGAAAAAGGCTCAAAATTCTGTTTCAGCGTGAAAATTCGTGGGTTTCAGGGCCCAGAGAGATCCTGGGGAATAGGGGTAGACTGATTTGTGGCATTTTGGCCGCCTGTTAAGCGGCCATCCTAACAGGGCGAACAGCTATGTGAAGACCGCTAAGTGCTCATTTGTTTTCAGCACTTCCGCCATTTCTGGCTAGTGTCAGGTGACGCCCGGTGTGCGCCGCGCAGATAGAGAGGAAGCACTTTCAGGGACAAGCGAGCGGCCATGGGCCGCTGCAGCGCATCCCGGCGCCTCGGCATTAGTTCTATCACTTAAACGTCGTTGTCTGGCTGGCGATAAAGAAGACTTTGGGGCTGTTTGCCTTGTGCGTCCGGTTCGCTCTGGCAGCCCAGCACGCCAGTCCTTCATTTCATGACTTTTGGGATTTGATTGCCTTGGACAGGCAATCTCTTTCCGCCGGGCGGCCACATCCTGCCGTTTAGTCAGCATCCTGAATATTTCCCGATAAAGATCAGGAGTTTGGCTAAGCAACTGATAATTCGCGGTTTTTAAAGCGCCAGGGATAGCTTCGAGGTTACCGGATAGGACCGGTCAAAACAGGCACGATAAGTGCAGCGCCTCTCCAGACTACCGTGAGCTATCCAGGAAGCCATCTGTTATGAAGCCGGATATCAATAACAAACTGAAACGGGCCAGGCGCCTGTACAAAGCAGGGGACTTCGCTGCTGCCATTGACCACTATGAGAAATTGCGCAAGCGAGCACCTGCAAATCCGGATGTTCTTTATGGCCTGGGCAAAAGTTACCTAGGGATTGACCAGCCCGTGCAGGCAATCGCACTTTTCAATCAGGCTATTCAGGCCGGTATGCGCAAGGCGGAGGTGTTTGCGGAGAATGCCGTTGCCATGAACAAATTGCATCGCTATGACGAAGCAGAAAATATGGCGAGTGCTGCAGTGGCCATTGAGCCGGGTCATGTTTCAGCTATGCGGCACCTGGTAAAGGCACTGCTTTCCCAGTCCAAATACGAGGCGGCCCTGACGTGCGGAAGACGGTTGCTTCAGCTATCTCCGGCCAATGCTGCCGACCACGTCTTGCTGGGGTGGGCCACTTTCACCATGGAACGATTTGATGAAACCAGGCAGCTTGC
The DNA here is from genome assembly GCA_965230125.1 of uncultured Pseudohongiella sp. Classification (GTDB taxonomy): domain Bacteria; phylum Pseudomonadota; class Gammaproteobacteria; order Pseudomonadales; family Pseudohongiellaceae; genus UBA9145. Next base: position 1,252,998 of record OZ245938.1, read on the forward strand.
CCACAAAGCGATTGAACTGGACGCCGATTCAGCGGAGGCAAGATACTTGCTGAGCCGGGTATACAAGAATGTTCAGCAATGGCAGACAGCACTGGACATGGCCGAGCAAGCATTGACCATCGCACCGGAGAATCCCGAATATCTTGCGATGAAGGCCAACATGCTGGAGCACCTGGGCCAATTTGAGGCTGCCTTTGGCATGGCTGAACCGCTGGTGCATAAATATCGAGTGGGGAACGGGCTCGCAGTTCTCGTCTATGCTCGTCTGGCGAAGCGGTTCGGTAAACAAGATCGCGCGATAACACTGCTCGAAGAATTGGTCAGCAATAGTCAGTCGTTGGCCAGCTTGCGGTATTCAGCGCTGACTTTGCTGGGTAAGGCCTACGATTCAAGTGAGAAATACGATAAGGCCTTCGAGGCAATCGACAAGGCCAATAAAATTCGCCCCTTACGTTATAGCGAAACAAACATGCTGGAGTATTTCGAGGAAATAAGCGGGTGGTTTACCAGTGAGCGAATAAAGAATACACCCAGCGCTGGACGCGGTAGCGTTGCACCTATTTTTATCGTCGGTATGCCGCGCTCGGGAACCAGCCTTACAGAAAAAATTCTTTCCAGGCATCCGCAGGTGCAAGCCGGTGGCGAAACGCTTCAATTGCCGAGGCTGCTTCATGAGGATCTTCCAGCCATGCTGGAAACCGAACTGCCATTCCCAGCATGTTTGCAATTGTTGACGAGCGAACTCGCCGATCGGGCAGCAGCCAAATATCTACAGGATATGGGTTTTGAGGAAGGTAAGCGGATTACTGAGAAGCGTCCGATGAACTTTATTTATCTCGGTGTTATCTGCAAGATCTTTCCTGATGCAAAAATCATCCACTGTACAAGAGACCCGCTGGATGTTGGTCTGTCCTGTTACTTTGCCGACTTTACCTCGGCTACTGAACTGGGCTTCAGTCAAGACCTTGAACTTCTAGGCAACTATACAAAGTGCTATCAGCAATTGATGTCGAAGTGGCATGAAAGTCTACCGCTATCAATACTTGATGTGTCCTATGAAGCCCTGGTCAGTGATCCTGGAAATGAGATCAAGAAGATACTCGAATTTTGTGGTCTGCATTGGCACGAGGATTGTTTGCGCCCTCATCAGTCAACCCAACTGACCACGACTGCCAGCTATAACCAGGTTCGTGAACCAATCAATACCAGCTCGATTGGTCGATGGAAGCATTACGATCGCCATTTGGGTCCGCTGAAAAGAGTCCTTGGACTGCAGGATTCTCGAGCGGCCTGATTGCAGTGTGTTAAGAAGCTTCTGAACAATTCTACCGTTGCTCTGTGGAAGTCTGTCGGTGATTACTGTTGGGCGTCGCGCGCCGCGAATCCTGATCGCGGTCCTGGAATTCTGTAGAAAACTCATTCCAGCTCGTTATCGGTGCGTTGGCCTTTACTCTGTCAAGAAGTCTAGTCATAAGTTCTCTTGATCTAAATGTGCCTGCAGCCGCCGTGATCAAACCGAGGGGTACTGTGTCATTGAAATGTGAAAAATAAGCCTGAACTGCTTGTTGTAACTGTTCTGTCGAGTAAGCGTCGCTGGCAGATCTGTCGATTGGCGCGTCGTCATGGTCGAATGCGGAATGCATAGAATAACCCGTGATTATTGTACCGGTGACTGAGTTATTGTCTTTCGCTTTAAGCCTGAAAACTATGAGTCGGGCGCGTAGCTGAAGTCATAGCTGCCTTGGTGTGTCTTATTGTCATTTGCGACAACAGTCGTCCAGTACACTGTGTATTCGCCAGGTGTCACCGGATCCAGAATTTCAATCATAAGATCATCCGCTGCCATGGTGTGCAGCCCACGTAGCGCCAATTCCCCTTCCGGGCCGACCAGGCGCAAACTACTTTGAGAAACATCAGGTAACGCATCGTAATAGAGTCGTAGTGTCCGCGGCGCCCGAGTCAGGGAAGAACTAATTGCCGGCTCTGCCCGGAGTAGTGGCGATGCTGGTTGCGCACCCAGGCAGGAAAAAAGTAATGAGGACGAAAGTACCAGAAGAGTACCTTTCAACAGAAAGCTATTTTTGAAAGCTATCAGGCCTTGATAAGTCATTCTGAACACCACATTCAAGTAAATAACATCACTAGGCTATGGCCGACTCAGCTCAATCACAAGGTGACAAATTGCCGCATGCGCTTTCTTCCGGTTCTTATTGGTCATCTTGTTGGGAAAGAGCCAGATTAGACGTGCCAAATGTAGCAATTTGTAATCTCGGGAAAGAGAGAAAAGTGGGCCGTTGTCGCGTACTGCGTTGAATTCCTGTGACTATTTTTTGGAAAGGAAGTTATTTCACGAGAGACTGAGACAATATGTCGCAGGCAAAAAATCAGCTTTGCTACTTATACTGGATTAATACAAAGCAAACAGCGTCTTGGTAAAATTGTGAATAAAAATACTTCTCATTCAATCCGCAGGACAGCATACCCAGCGCTAACTTCGGTGATCCTGTTGCTTGGATCCTTGAGTGCACTGGCTGAGAATGGCTCGGTGCTAGCGACTAAATATCCTGAGCTACAGCAGCTTCTGCTGGCTCATGATGTGGTGCAGGCACGGGCCTACGAGGAAATCAGCATAACCAGTTCTTCACCGATGGCGGCGATCAGTCATCGCGTCTTGCTTGAGACGCTGGAAGAGCTTGAGGAGAGCAAAAGCTCTCACTATCACTCGGCCGGAGATCATTCGGCGATGCTGGGGCCGTATCGTGTATTTGAAAGCCGTGCTACACCGGGTCTGTTAGGAGTGATTCGCGAAAATCATAGTGCTGAAAAGGTAAAAATCGCTTTATCTGATGTCGGTAATTTGCCGCCAGTAGCAGTTGACACATTACAAAGGGGTAGACAATTTGTCGAACAGCTTATCGAAATCTATCTGAACCCTGCGTATGCAGATAAGAAAGCCGCCGTTGATCAAGCTGTAGAAGAGTACCTTGCGGTTGAGGAAGTCTCTATTGCGAGCAAACCCAAGTCCGACGAATTGCTGTCTGGCCACGCCTATGCGTATGCCTACAATGCGGGTTTCCCCCAGTTAAGCGGACTCACCTGGGCTTCGCAGTGGCTGAAAGTCGCGTTGCTGGAAGTAATTGTCACAGCGTCTGATAGCGCATCCAGAGACGCTGATATTGAAAATCTTCTGGTTATCTATGGTGAGAAGATCAAGCGACTACACGGGAGTATGGTCTCATTGCCAACCGATATACCCACCAGTCCAGTAATTGCCCCGAATTTTTATTCTGCTCATCCGAAAGCGGCCTACATCCTCGATAATCTTGAACTGCTTAAAGTGGTGATTGGCGATCTGCTTGCGCACCCGGAGGTTGACAATCGTTGGGGCGAGATCGAGCGGTCAGTGGCTAACTACACCGATAAGCAATCCCACTTGAGCGATGAGGCGGCCTACATGCTTTATGTGCTGCGTGGTGGGATCTACAACGCCGGTGGTCCTGCGCGTGGTGGTATGACCATACCTGATCGCAACTGGTCACGGGAACAGTCAGAAAATCCCCATGTAAGTATCAGTCGCAATCAAAGTGCTCCAGAGTAAACGTCATGAAACTTAGCAGCTTCTTGTTGTCGATAACTAGTTTGAAACTAATTCTCATCGCCGCAACACTAATTACAAGCTCGGGGCCGAGTTTTGGTGCTACTGAGCGAGTGGGAGATTTCGCCCTTCTCGACGAAGAAGGGCGATTCCATCAATTGAGTCGTTATCAGCACCGGGATGGAGTGGTTATGTTGACATACGACCATAGTTGCTCCGCCGCGAATAACGCCGCAATACACCTGGCGGACTTGCAAGATCAGTTCGGGGAAAGTTTTGAGTTCCTTGCCCTTGATGTTAGCGGGGCAAGCCGCAGCGAACGACAACAATGGCAGCTGCCCTTTGCTGTTCTCGGTGACGAGAGGAAATTGGTTGCAGAAAGTCTGGGATTGAGTCAGGCGGGTGAAATACTGGTATTTAATCCTGAGCGTATGTCGTTGTTCTATCGCGGTGGCGCGGAGGCAGAATTGGCTGAAAGGCTGGCTTCCGTAGTCAAAGGCGAGTCTACGGACACGGCGACTGCCAAGGTTTCAGGTTGCATTATTGAATTTTCAGCCCTGGCTCAGCACCAGCAGAATCCGCCAGATTACAGTACTGAAGTCGCGCCTGTCATTATCAAGAACTGTGCGACCTGTCATCGGCAGGGCGGTGCAGGTCCATTCCCTTTTGACAGCTATGTCTCCCTGTTGGGTTGGTCACCCATGGTACGAGAGGTCATTCTTAACAAGCGTATGCCACCCATGCAGGTAGATCCGGAAGCTGGAGCCTCAAAAAACGCACACGCTATCCCGGCGGCAGAACGGCAGAAGCTGCTGCATTGGATGGCTGCTGGAGCGCCTCGAGGAGACGGTAAAAACGACCCGCTGGAACAGATCCCTCTTGAGGAAGAGTTTTTCTGGCAGTTGGGTGAGCCAGATTACATCGTGGAAGCACCCACTAACGTGGTTCCGGCAGTGGGAATTCAGGATTACGAATATCTGGAAGTTAATCTACCTTTCACTGAAGAGAAATGGGTGCGCGCATTTCAGTATGCCCCAGGTGATGAACGAGTTCTGCACCATCTGATGGCCTTTGTAGTGAGTCCTGAAGAGGACTTCTGGGGAGAAGAGAAGCATAAAAAATCCACGGTCAGGCGGTTTCTGGGCAGCTTCATTCCCGGTGAAAACCCGGCCACCGTGTTTCCTGAAAATACTGGTGTCCGTATTCCGGCAGGCCACAAGTTGGCACTACAGTTTCACTACGTGACCAACGGTCTGGAAGTTGATGACAGTACCAATATTGGCCTCTATTTTAGTGAAACCCCTGCTCAACACGAAATTCTTACGCGAGCCGTGGCGGAGCGATTTACGGTCAAACCAGGTGATCCTGAGCACGCTATCGAGACAGCTTATGTATTCGATGAGCCAGTACAGTTGTTGGCTGTGAGAGCGCGCATGAATTATCGCGGTAAACACATGAAGTTTTCTGTTGTGCAGAATGACGGAACGGGTAAAGACATTTTCAGCATTCCAGCTTACAACTATGGTTGGCAGCCTCATTACTGGCTTGATGAGCCGCTAGCAATTCCAGCTGGTTCAGCAGTGCGTGTAGCGGGTGCGTTGGATAACTCCCTTTCCAATCCTTTTAATCCCGATCCCCGGCAAGAAGTGACCTGGGGGCTGGAGAGCTGGGAAGAAATGTTCACCGGCTACTTAACCTATATCGTAGATAATTGATGATCTGAGTCCATGAACTATAGAGAAACGAATCCTAGAGGTTCGAAGGAAAGAGCTATGTTAAACAAGATAATCCTTGGTATTGCCCTGGGGTTCTGCTCAATGGCAAGTGCTTCAGACGACTGGCTGAAAACACTGCCAGACTTCCAGCTCCAGGATCAGCACGGCATCACACATACCTTGGAACAGTATCGCGATCGTGACTTCATCGTCATGTACGTACAGGGTGTGGGTTGCCCAATTGCCCGCATCGCCCTACCCCAATATCGAGAAGTGCGTGACCTGTACCAGGACAAGAACATTGAGTTCCTGATGTTCAACGCAAACATCCAGGACGACATCAAGCGTATCAACAAGGAAGCCACTGAGTTTGGCATCGAGTTTCCCATCCTTAAGGATGAAGGTCAGCTACTAGCCAAGTCGCTTGGTGTTGAACGCACTGCGGAAGTCTTCGTGATCAATCCTAAAACTCAGGAAGTTCTGTTTCGCGGCCCGATCAACGACCAGCTTGGTTATGAGACGCAGCGGAACGAAGCACATGATGAGTACCTGAAAGACGCACTCGACACTGTGTTAACCGGGGGCACCGTTGACATGATGGAGGTTCCTGATTCCAAAGGCTGCCTCGTTGCAATCTTCTGATCTGGCGAACGAAAAATCGTAAAAGTAACGAGCTGCGACAGACTTGAAGCTGAGGATCGTATCGCCTTAAGTTTCAAAAACTGTTGGACAATCCTCGGTACTATCCTTGCGGCAGTAAAAATATCTCCTGTGTAATAAAACATCAGGTTTCCCTGGCTTACAGAAGTCTGATCGAATCTGAATCATTGAAAGGACACTGATCGAATTCTGGCAGTGAGGCAATATGCCGCAGGCAATAAATAGATCAATCGATATAAAATGCCCTGGCGTGAAAGAGGTAATAACCAGCAAGTTTACATTAACCAGATATAATTTTACGACATGAGGTAAAACCGATGATGGCTATAAAGAAATCCATAAGTATCCTGGCGTTTCTGCTGCTGAGCGTATTCGCTTCCGGTGGTTTGATTGCTGCGGATAATGATCAAAAACTATTTGTTAATCTCACAAGCGATGAGATTAACCGGGCAACGATGGCTATTGTATTTAGTACAAGAGTACTGACTGAAATGAACATACCAGTCACAATACATTTGACTGTTGAGGGAACCCGGATAGCAGATCGAAATATTCCTGAACAAAGGAATCCAGATGGAAAAACCTTGAAAGGCTTGTTGTCAGAGTTTATGAGTGAAGGCGGGCAGGTTTTCGTCTGCGGTATGTGTATGGAAAATATAGGTGGAATCAGGAGAGATGAACTGATCGATGGGGTTCAGGTTGAAGGTGGGATGTCGGCAATATTCGAACCGGGTACGACAGTCGTGAGTTATTAGTTATACCAGTTCAACTCTAAACTGAAGCTTGGCTCACAAAAGAGAGGAAGTAGGGGGCAGACCAGTCTGTCCCCTGTTCTGCGGGTTATCGGTGATTTCGATCATCCATATCGGAAAATTTAATTGGCAAGCCAAAATGGATAGGCATAGACTGATTTCACTATACCAATGAGTACAAGAAGAGGAGAGAAAACGATGTCCCTGAGAATCAATGATGTGGCCCCGGATTTTGAGGCCGACTCCACCGCAGGAAAACTGAAGCTCCATGAATGGATTGGCGATAGTTACGCCATTTTGTTCTCCCACCCCAAAGATTTCACGCCGGTATGCACCACGGAATTTGGCGCCGTAGCTCAGTTGGCACCAGAATTTGAGAAGCGCAATACCAAGGTGATGGGTGTTTCTGTAGATAGCGTTGACGAGCACCAGAAGTGGAAACGCGACATCGAGAGCTTTGCCGGAGCTCAGGCTAACTTTCCTATCATCGACGACACCTCGCTGAACGTGTCGAAGCTCTACAACATGCTGCCCGCTGATGCCTATCTCCCTGATGGCCGCACTCCCAAGGACAGCGCTACGGTACGCACGGTATTTATCGTCGGGCCTGACAAGAAAATTCGTCTGACGATGTCCTACCCAATGTCTGTTGGCCGCAATTTTGCTGAAATATTGCGAGCGCTAGACGCGATTCAGGCTACTGACGGGGCGCCCATTGCCACGCCAGCGAACTGGGTGCCAGGGCAGGATGTGATCGTGGCGCTTGGCCTTGATGACGATCAGGCGCGGGAGCGTTTTGGCGAAGTGGAAATCAAGCTTCCTTACCTCCGGTTTATCAAGGCGCCCAGCTAATATCCGGCTGATCAGGGTAACATCGGTACCTGCAGGTGGATCATCGCAGACCACGCCTGGGTTCAACAAGTTGCCGGGGCGTGTGTCTCTTTTTCGAGGTCTAGCCGGATGCGACCAGAACCGTTTATTCGGTACGCAATGATTAGTAGTTTGGCACCGATCACTGCGATTGGTCTGAAGCGGGGATACCTGGCAACAGAACAGTAAATCGCCACTCGGTTGATGCTTGTTCAGCCGGGGTCAGACACTGATGCTGATCCTGGACCCAGCAGTTCCTCGATCTCGATATCGCTCAGGGTTTCCTTTTCCAGAAGCGCTGTTGCGACTGTGTCTAATTGTGCGCGGTGCTCTTTGAGGGTTGCCAGAGCACGTTGTTCATTGCTGGTAATCAACTTCCGCACCTCGGTGTCAATCATTTCGGCGGTGTGCTCGCTGTAGTCTTTGTGCAGAGCGAACTCCTGATTGGGGTAGGACTGCTCGGGATGTCGGTAACTCATGGCGCCAAGGGACTCGTTCATACCCCATTCTGTCACCATGTGGCGAGCCAGTTCGGTGGCTTGCTGCAGATCATTGGCGGCGCCGGAGCTGACCTCATCGAAGACCAGGTTTTCTGCACTGCGCCCACCGAGCATGATGGCGATACGGTCTTCAAGATAGTGCTGGCCGTAGCTGCTCTTGTCTTCCGCCGGGGTCTGTTCAGTGTAGCCCAGGGCCAGGCCCCGGGGGATAATGCTAACCTTGCGCAGGGCGTCTGCATGGGGCAGGTAGTAAGCGGTCAGGGCGTGACCTGCTTCGTGAAAGGCGGTGCGTTCCTTTTCCTGCCTGGAAAGCATGGACTCCCTTTTTTCCCCCAGCACCACCTTGTCACGGGCTCTTTCCAGGTCGCTGCTCTCAACGGTGGTTTTGCTCTCTCGGGCTGCCAGTAATGCCGCCTCGTTGATGAGATTCGCCAGATCGGCGCCGCTGAAGCCAACCGTGCCGGCGGCGATTTGATCCAAATCCACATCGACGGCCAAGGGTATCTTGCGGGCATGTACTTTCAGGATCTCCAGTCGCGCGTCGCGTTGCGGCAAGTCCAGCACTACCTTGCGATCGAATCGGCCGGGTCGGGTGAGGGCGGAATCGAGAATGTCCGGGCGATTGGTTGCTGCCAGCACCACGACGGCTTCTTCGGCGCTGAAACCATCCATTTCCGCCAGGATCTGGTTCAGGGTTTGTTCGCGTTCGTCGTTGCCGATGCCGACGTTGCTGCGGGCCCGTCCTACAGAGTCAATTTCGTCAATGAAGATTAGCGATGGGGCCACTTTGCGTGCTTCCTTGAACATATCCCGCACCCGTGATGCGCCCACACCGACGAACATCTCTACAAATTCGGAGCCGGTGATGCTGAAAAAGGGAACGCCAGCCTCGGCAGCGGTTGCCTTGGCCAGCAGGGTCTTGCCGGTGCCGGGAGGCCCGATCATCAGAATACCTTTGGGAATATGGGCGCCGATGGCTCGAAACTTGTCCGGGTATTTCAGGAAATCAATAATCTCGGACAGGTCTTGCTTGGCGTGCTTCAGACCGGCGATGTCATCATAGCTGACCTTGAGATCTTCTTTCTGGCTTAGACGCGCACGGGAACGGCCGAAACTGAGCATGCCGCCACCGGGCAGGCTGCCGCCTTTACTTCTCAGGGTGCGGGTTGCCATCATGAAAATGCCGATTAGCAGCAGCCACGGCAGCAGATTGATCAGTATCAGTGCCCACAGTGGTTGTTCCTCCGACCGGACTACCACCTCGACGTTCTGTTCCTCCAGGAGCGGAAACAGGTCGCGGTCTTCCAGGGGAGGAAAGGTGGTGCTGAAACTGTTGGCATCATCGGCTGTACCCCGATATTGCCCAGTGATGCGATCGCCACGAATCACTACGCTCCCGATGTCGCCGTCCCGAAGCTCCTGTTTGAATTGTGAGTAGGGGATCTCCGGTGACGTACTCGAATTCAGATTCAACAAATTGAGCAGACTGAAGAACAGCAGGCCAAGAACGAAGATATCGAGGGTACTGATCCTGCGACCAAAGCCCGGTGGCAAACCGTCGCTATTGTCACCGCGCTGGTTCTGTTTGCTATCTGGCTTGTCGTTCGGTTCTTTTGAGTCTCTGGAATCAGTCAATGACTTTCACCTGTTCAGGAATGATGAACATGTTCAGGGAATATACAGACCCTGAGCATAGCAGATGCGCACCTGTTAGAGGCAACAGCCGGCAGCGGCCAGGGCATGCCCCGCGTATTCAGAGGCAGCGGTGCTGATTGTCTTCGGTCAGGCAGGACCAAAACCGGCGTTGGTCCTATCAAGGGCACGCTATTCTGAAATAACGGTTATGGATGCTTCAGCGAGAACGCGGGCCAGGAGTTGGAAATTTCAATGAGCCTCTTGTACCCCTAATACAAATGGTACATACTAGGTATCAATCAACACCAGTGCGATTGATATGAACATCACCATCGATCTCGGTAGCGAAACTCCCCTGTTTGAACAGCTAGTTCACGAGGTCAAGCAGCGGGTCAAGGCTGGCCAGCTCAATGCGGGGGACAGTCTGCCTTCGATCCGGCAACTGGCTGGAGATTTACAGCTTAACAACAAAACTGTGGCCAAGGCCTATCGTCTGTTGGAACGGGACCGGGTGATAGTAGCCCGGGGTTACCGGGGTACCTTCATTCATGATGAGGCATTGGCGAACTGCGATACCGATTTGAAATCTGAAATCGACGAGGTTTTGCGTGACGCCATTGTTCGTTTGCATGAAGCAGGCGCTACGGATTCAGAAATTCGCAATGCATTTACAGAACTAATGAAAGGCATGCCTCAAAAAGGAGACAACCCATGAGCATCGATCTCATGTTCAATTTACTATTTCTGAGCCAGATCATTTTGATGTCAATCTGGCTGCCAGCTATTGTCGCTCGCAGAGTCAGATCCATAATGGCCGCTCATCCCGAAACACAGTATCCGCGCCTCTATCCCAAAGGGAGTGAATTCCATGAGCGAAAATTGCAGCGCTTTATCTGGGGGGCTCGCGCCACTGCAATGATCGGATTATTCTTCTGGCTTGTTTACAACTTTGACGCCAGCAATGAAGACTATGCCGGTGTCGTTTGGCTGGTGTTCATGCTGCAGTGCCTGCCTTACGTTATGCTTGAGGTGTTTGCTTTTAAAGCCTGGCGCCTGATGCGGGTCCACGACAAGCGCCGTGTGCGCAGTGCCAGCCTGCAGCCGCGGCGTATCACCGATATCATCGATACCACTCAGTTGATTATACTGGGCCTATCCTTTGCTACGCTCTGCGGCTTTATTGCCTATGTAGACCAGTTTAACTATTCGTGGTTTGGCGGCTGGCTAAACGCCATTATTTTGGCTGCAACCTATGTCTTTCTGGGAGGCTTGGTGGCATGGCAATTTTTTGGCCGGACCAAAGATCCCTATCTAAGCGAGTCCGACCGGACTCGTCAGTTTCAGCACATGGTCAGCCAGTTTGTATTTGTCTGTGTGGCGCTTAGCATTTACGCCATGGTAATGATCACGCTCAGAATGCTGGACATGGATTCCCTGCGTCAGCTAGCCATGAGTGTTTACTGCCAGTCCCTCGCGCTGGTTTACTATCTGACCATGCTGCGCTCACTCAGAGTCAATTTTGAGGTATACCGTGAAACCAGCCCAGTGTGACTAACTGACCGTGTGCTCAGGAGAATGGAGCGAACCAGGGGATACAAATAAGATAAGGTATTAGTATCGCCCGCTGACTTGCTCGAAATGGGCTATTGGCTGGAATATCATTTCATCACCTATTTGATTGTGCTCACCAACTGTTGACTACCCATCTGCAAACCGGGCAATCGCGGTTCGGAACGTTTTCACAGCTGCGGCATCATTCAGAATCAACTGTTAACTCCAGCTCATGACCCGTTCCTACTGTCCCCGCTGTGCCTATCCCGAAAAGACTTGTATTTGCCATGCAATCAGGGAAACGCGTTACCGAACGCGGATAGTCGTGCTGCAGCACCCTGACGAAGTCAGACATGCGAAAAACTCGGCGCGACTTATCAGCCTGGTAAATCCCGAGACTGAAGTAGTGGTGGGAGAGACTGCTGAGGATTTCAAGGTACAGCGCGATCGGTTCGAAATGGACCCTCGCGCGGTTGTCTTGTACCCAGCGTCAGGCAGTGCTGCTCTGGGTGATAGCGTCAGCGTCGAACCAATCGAGACCATTATTATCATCGATGGCACCTGGCGAAAGGCCAAGAAAATGTGGCTCACCAACCCATGGCTGCACGGGCTGCGTGTTTGCCATCTTAGTGACGTGGGCAGCAGTGTTTACAGCATTCGTACGAGCAGCGTTAGCGGGGGACTGGCCAGCATCGAAGCCGCCGCTCATGCGCTTGGCGTGCTAGAAGACACGAGCACGCAACCTTTGTGGGATGCCTTTACCGCTATGCAGGCTCATTGGCCGGACTAATATCAGCGGGAAATACCAGGTCACCAGGCCAGCGCTGACGAGTAGTTTGGAATGAAGACGATCCAAACCTTGCCGGCCAGCTGTCTTGCTATTTTTCTGTTATGTCCTGTGAGTGCCGCACTTTCACACGCTGCTTGCAACGGGGACGGGCACGCCACTCTCCTGGAGATGGGAAACCCCTGCAGCCCCGAGTTCTTCGCAGGCGTGGTGCTGGGTCAGGGTGGCATGCTGTACGCCGCGACGGCGCAGTTCATCTTGCACCCGGTCCAGTGAAGGGAAATGTACGACATTTCCAAACAGGCTTTCCAGCATCCGGGGCGCTCCATCTGTCTCCGGGTCGAGTTCAACCACGTAGCCGCGGCAAGCGCTGGTCCTGATGCGCGCGGTTGTTGCGCGCTGCTCGGGTCGGAACAGAGTGATAATAGACATAAGGCAGCTTCCCGGGTGAAGTTCAGCGGCGGCTGGGTTGTGCGCTGAACAGGTTGGTGACAGTCGGTGAGTCTGCTCAGGAACCAGCTAGAACCCGGCTTCTCACGTGTCTGACGCTGGGTTTACGTCCAGGCTGCTACTGCGGTTTTGTTGAGGAGCGGTCTCGGTGGTCGCTCTTTCATTTACCATCATCCCTGGATTTCGTCAGCGGCCGCGAAGAATAGATGTCAACAGGAGCCGATGATCGATTTGCGTGATCGTATGTGGTCACAGATCGGGTGCGCAAGCGGGGTCAGAGTAAGAACTACGGTATTGTGTTGCTGCCCTGATTCCCTTGAGCGCGGTGGGCATTTGCAGAGATCGATACCGCCAGCCGTTTTCCGGGGCCTGGTTATCGATTAAGAGCGCCGCGTATCAGTGCCAGTGCCTCTGTCTCGGCTGCTTTCTCCTGCTGATCCGCCAGCATGGCGATCTGCGCGGCGGCAAGTATCAACTCACTGTGCTCGGAATTACCGTTGACAGCGCTGATGGATTCCAGTGCCTTGTTCTTGCCGGCCTCGGGATTACTCATGATTGCACCACAGATATCCCTGAACAGGTGCTCGTAGTGCTCAAACTTCAATGCAGCAAGAGTATCCTGGTGCTCATGAATCACAGTGATAAAACCGCCGATCTCGGTCTCTGCGAGATCACCGTCGACCACCGCCACCAAGGCAAAAGCACTCACCACCGCCCGTGCGACTTCATCCGTGATTTCCTTGTCAAACCGCTGCCAGGCGGCAATAGCATAAGCGGAGTGTTCATCAGTAGTCATAACTGCCTTTCCTCGTGTGGCTTTCATGTTTGCTCATCAATGTCATCAAGATAGCACCAATCAGCCTGGTCTACCTTGATTCAGCCACGGCCGCAATTCGATTGTCCGGTGTTGCTGACAATGTGATTGCCGAACGGCCCAGGCAGTGGATTGAGCCCTTTTCCACTTTGACAGTATTTTAGGCCTAAAAAAATCAAGCCAGTTGGCCGTAATCAATCACACTACTCATAGTTGGTAATTGACAGCTGGAAGGCACCGTCACTGGCAGCAGCCCGCGCCAGCAGGGCGGCGGTTCCGGCAGGCCTGGATCTGGCAAGCCAGCAGCGAGAAGAGCGACCGAAATTGTGATGGAGAACACAGGTATCTCATGAACAGCACCCTATCCGTTTCCAAAACCGAGACCCACAACCAGCAGGACGGAGTGGCATCCGGCAAGAGCGAAATCTTTATCGCCCGGCAACCGATTTTTGACACTCAGGCCAACGTCTATGCCTACGAATTACTTTATCGCAGTGGGACTACCAATGCCGCCGGCGTGATCGACGGTAATGCAGCCAGCAGCCAGGTGATACTTAACGCCTTTATCGATATGGATATCGATGAGATTACCGAATCTCTCCCGGCTTTCGTCAATCTGACTCTGGATTTTCTGTACGGCAAGTTGCCCCTGCCGTTGCCTCCGGGTGCACTGGTCCTGGAAGTACTTGAAGATATTGAGGTAACCGATGAACTGGTTGCTGCACTGCGCGACTTTTCCAGCGCAGGTTACACAATTGCCCTGGATGACTATGCGTTCAATGGTGATCGGGCCGAACTGCTGGATTGTGTTGATATTGTCAAGCTTGAGTTTCCTGCGTTCGAAGCCGACGCATTGCGGGAAGAGGTGGCAAGGCTGAGGCAGTACAACGTCAAACTGCTTGCCGAAAAAGTGGAAACCCAGCAGGACTACGAGCTGTGTCGCGAGCTTGGCTTCGACTATTTTCAGGGTTACTACTTCAGTAAACCCAAAGTGATGTCGGGACAAGCGATCAAACCGAACCGGTTGCCGGTCCTGCGCGCTCTGGCAATTCTCCAGGACCCGGATTGCGATATCGACGAGCTGGAGCAGCTCATCAGCAATGATGTCAGCATGAGTTACAAGATTCTTCGCATCATTAACTCAGCGCTGTACAGTATTCCCCGGACGATCGATTCTGTTAAACAGGCAATCACCGCACTGGGATTGAAGGCCATCCGCGAGTGGATGGTTATCATCACGCTGACCGATGTCGATGATAAACCCCGGGAACTGGTTAACCTGTGTTTGCGGCGTGCGCGAATGATGCAACTGCTTGCCGAAGATACCGGTTTGAATCCTGATATCAGTTTTACCACCGGCCTGTTCTCGGCGATTGATGCGCTGATGGATCAGAAGATGGAAGATGTACTCAGCGAGTTGCCACTGGCTGACGAGGTTGATGCCGCGCTGCTGCATCAGAGAGGCGAGCTGGGGAAGCTGTTGTTATCGGTAGTCAGTTTTGAACGAGGCGAGTGGGACGCACTCAACTGCACTGTTGAAGGGCTTGAGACGTTGCAGCAAAGCTACTATGAGGCCATCCAATGGTCCCAGGAGCTGTTTGCGCAGCTCGGTGAGAGTTAGCCAGTTAGTTAGATCGCACGTAGCCGGTCCGCGACATCCCGCAAACTGCTCGTCTGTACAACACCGAGAAAAATTGTCCTCAGCTGACGTGTCGCCTGCGGATGAAAATATTCGTCAAACCCAGCTCTTACGCACCAACTCATCCGGGATCTGGTCCGCGATCCGCTCGTGGACCTTGGGGAGCTTGGACCAGTGTAGCCCACCGTTGTAGTGATGGGCGGTGTGATAGCCCAGGTTACCGGTGAACAGGTTGTACCAGCGATTCAGATTATTGAAGGACGCCTCAAACTGATTGTCGGTATTCAGTCCGGCATGATGTTCATAGGTCGCCCAGGCAGTGATAAACAGGCCCATGATCATCGGGCACACGAACAACAGCATTCCAGCAACCGGCTTATAGGCCACCAGGCTGGCGACAATAACAAAGGTCAGGGCGCTGAAGATCAGGAACACCTTTTGCTGCTGCGGGTGGCTTTTGCCAATCTTGTAGCCTCGATAGTACGCGGTTGCGGTGACCGTCAGGCTGTACTCCAGCTCACCCATCTGCTGACCGTCGCGACGTCTCCAGCGACTGGGGTCGGTAGTCTGGTCGAGAAAATTCTGGTGGTGGCCCAGGACATGGTGGAGGACCCACAGATTTGAGGTAACCCCGGTATGCAGCGCGTAGAAAAACTCCAGTAGTCGGTTCAGGACGGGCTGGATAAAAGTGGGAGCATGCTGGTGATGATGATTCCAGGCGCAGATCTGCGACTTGGGAATAATCATCAGGTAAAAATAAAGGCCCAGGAGATAGGGGCTTTCCACCAGGAAGTAAAGACTGAAATCCAGTGCACTCAGCGCCAGAATAATGGCAACTGGCCAACGGTCCTCGCGATGCTTGAACGCCTTAAATCGTTTTCTGACTACCACTACACTGGCGATCTCGTATTGCTGCTGTTGTTAGTACTGCTTCGCGCGATTCTCGCCAAGGATAACCAGTGCTGCCAATCATAGCTGCCTGGATCGGCGGGGGTAATTCTAGATCAAAGCAGGCGCGGATCAAAGCGCAAGCGGGCATTTCTCGCCCCTGGCGCTGACAAAAGAGCATACCCGCCGAGGATTCTGGAGAAAATGGAGTTCCTTGGAGATTAGTTAACGACACATATCCCGATCAATTTAACCGGAACCTTTACTCAAGCAGCATTCAGCGGTCAGGTGACCATCTTAAACATCTTAACCGTCTTCACGGACGCAGCGCGGGTCGCTGTTCTGAATACTGATGATGGTTTCCCGGTCGATGGGCAGCGGCGCACAGCCATGATCGGTACCGCAGATCAAATCCCATTCCGGGCGTGCCAGCTGGTGACAGCCGAAGCAGTTGCCGCCAAAGCGATTCACAACATCGGTGGTGCCGCGTGCCGCAATTTCCGATCCCGACGCCGAGATATTCAACTCAATGAACTCCCAGTCGTTGGTCTGCGGATTCCAGCCTTCATTGTGTTTGACCATGACTTCAGTGGGTACCAGGCTGATGACCGAGCCTGGCGGGTAAATACCTCCGTTTTCGGAGGCAGCAATTGCCTGGGTTGCGTTCAGGCGGAAATTACCCCGGGTCTTCTTTGTCAGACCCAGGGCGTCAGTCCCGGGCAACAGGCAGGGGTTGGGAAGCCAGCCTGGTCGTTTTTGCCGTCCACCTGGCAACTCAGTGAGGATGTGCCAGCAGATGTTGCCGGAGCAGGTCTTTGCCGTAGTCATTGCCATTGGGGGTGCGCACCAGAGAATGAATGTGGTCGCGGGTTGGGGTACCTGGCGCGTTGCGATCCAGGGTTCCCACCGGATTCTGGTGGTCGAATTCAATCAGTATCACGGGGCTGTGGATCCGGTAATAGAAGATTGCGTCGTCCGTCGCCGTGCCGATCCACGAGAACCGGGTCTGATCCAGATGCTGACCGATTTCCTCCATGGTGACTGCCGCATGAGGATCGCGCAGGTTGCCCACATAGACTTCGATCAGATCCAGTAGCGCCAGGCGCTGGGCGCTTGTCATCTGTGCGGCAGGCAGTCCCTGATAGTCAAGCAGCAGATTGTCCTGGTTGGCAGCGGCTATCATGTCGTTGCCGGTCTTGTCCCGTTCAACGGTGGCCACTGCCTGTTGTTCGGATGACAATGACTGCATCAGGGCGAGTCCAAGGTCCTGCTCGTCCTGCATGATAATGTTGCCAGCGTAGCGGCCGCTGTGGGTTGTTACCGGCTCGCCGCCCCAGAATGCCGGAGTCATCACGATCTGGTCGCCGAGCACGAAATAATTAATCACCAGATGGTGACCATCCAGCTGGAATCCCCAGGGCTCGTCCGCAGACGGAATGCCCATGACCGTGAAGTAGTATTTTTCCTCACCGTAGCGGATTGGTTCATTGTTGATATCCAGCAAGGCTTGTTCGGTACGCATGATGCGCCGGGTTTTCTCGATGCCGGCAGCGCTCAGTGCTTCGCTTAGCAACGCCCAGGCCGCAGTTTTCTGTGCTTCGCTCATTTCCTCCAGCGAGACACCCTGACGGGCAAAGATGCCGACATCGACATTGAACCACAGCCGCCATTCGGGATCGTCGATGGCAAATTGCGTGCGGCTTAGCTGGGCATCGTTGAGTAAGGCAAGAAAGTTATTGGCGGCCTGCACCAGTTCAGCGGTAGATCCGCCGGTAGATTTTACCGGGAACAATCCTTCAAGAACTCCGCTGGAAGTGTGGATTCCCTGAAAGGGCTCACCGATTGCGTTAGCGGACTGTTGTGAAAATACGCGTTTGAGATCCAGCAGGGATGCTTCGTAGCCGGACTGTGCGCAAGCGGAATGAGGTAGTGCAATAGTCAAAAAAACCGGAAATAGCAGCGCCGCCAGGCGTTGACGAAAGAGCATAATCCATCCCTCAATAAGTCCTTGTTGTTATTAATAATACTTGTTGCCGATATTAATTGAAGCCGGTAAAAGTTGGGGCCAGAGTAACAACACATTACCGTGTTTCTACTCTGGCCCCAGTTATGCAAACTTGATCCCGCAGGCGCTTCAGACCGTGCGCAAGGCACTCGCCATGGCTTCCAGTACTTCCTGTATTACCAGCTGGGAAGAAGCGATGTTCATGCGCATATGGCCTTCGCCACCCAGCCCGTAGTTTGAGCCAGGATTAAGATAAACACCCGATTTATGCACCAGCCAATCCTGGAAGTAGTGTTCGGGAGATTCGTTGCCGTGAATGGCCGCCTGTTCCCGGGCGTCGATGGCGTCCAGCACTTTGCTGAAATCCAGGAACGTCATGTAGGTGCCTTCGTTGCGAGTGTAGCCGACACTGGGCATGTGCTCCCTGACAAACCTTTCGATCAGCGTGTGAGTGTTGTCCATATAGGCGTTCGCCTGCTCAAACCAGTCAGCGCCATGCCGGTAGGCGGCCTCGGTAGCAACCACCCCCAGGGTGCTCAATTCCGCTGCGTGGTATTGATTGACGCGGGCCAGCAGCGTCGGATTCTTTGAGTAGTAGTGAGCATTTTTCATGCCGGCGAGGTTGAAGGTCTTGCTGATGGCCGTAAAGGTAAGGCTGTTATTTACCACTGCCTGGTCCGGGAGACCGGCGACCGGTGTAAACGCATAGCCGTCACGAATCACATCGCAATGAATCTCATCGGACAGCATCACAATTCCATGATCAAGGCACAGCCTGCCAATGCGCAGCAGCTCATCTTCGGTCCAGACATTACCGGTGGGGTTCTGGGGATTGCAGACAATCATGGCCCGTACATCCGGAGTCATCTTTCGTTCCAGATCTTCCCAGTCCGGCTCGTAGCGGCCGTTCACATAGCGCATCTGGCTATCCACAGTCTGCACGTTGGCGCGTCGGGCAATGGTGTAGAAGCCACTGTAGACCGGGGTGTTCAGCAGCACCTTGCCATGGGCGGGCACGAACGAACGCAGTGCCGCGACCAGGCCCGGATACACACCGTCGGACAACGCCAGCTCGTCAACGCCCAGATCCACCTGGTGACGTTCTCCAGCCCACTCCACGATCGCTTCCCGCAGAGAGTCAGTGGAACTCATATAGCCCCAGCTATGGTGCTGAACGCGCTCTTGCAGCGCCTCGGTGATGCACGGCGCGCATTCGAAATCCATGGACGCCACACCCATGCCATATTGGAACTGGCCATCGGGATAGCGACGGGGAGGGGAGTCCCAGCGGGAACAATTGCTGCCGACACGGTCATAGACCTTGTCGAAATCGTAGCGGCCATTGAAGGGCGCTGCATGGCGGGTGTTGGCAGCAGCGGTATCCTGCGGAGCTGCCTTCAGGGTATTGGCGGCGCCAGCCAGAGCGGCCACGCCTGCGCTTTTGATAAAGGTTCTGCGGTTTAGACTGTCGATGTATGCCATCCCAGCCTCCTTTTATTTATTGTTTTCCAGCCTGATTCCCAAAGCGGGTGCTGGTGAACTTTATGTACGAACCCGTTACTGTCTGAGTACGCTGCTTCTTGCTGGTACTGCTCCTTGTGTGATCCCTGGTTTTCTGCAACTTTTGGTAAAACAGGGACTGATTAGTGCGATTTCGCAATCAGCATAATACTTCTGGACTGATTGCGCAAAAAGACCGAATCCCACGACTTTGGTAGATAACGATGCTGAGGCTTGCGCGGCGCTTGCCTTCAGCAGCCGGGTAGCCAGGTGCCTGAGCCTGACTGCATAGCGCTATTGCCGGATGGCTCAGTCAGATCGGGCAAGCCTTCGGGCTACTCAGAGCTCCCTGATCTGCACCTTGCGAAACCGCATTTCGCCACGAGCCCATTGCAGCGCGAATGGCCCGCTGGACAGCTTGTCATCACGCACATCCACGGTGCGTACACCGTTGAGCTCCACAATCAGGTGGTCGCCATCCATGATGAGCTTGTAGACATTCCAGCGATCACCGGCCTTGGGCAAAGGCTCCGACACGGGTGCCACATGGACAATGCCACCCGTGCCATAGGCGGCTTCCGGACGCTGGTCAAAGATATTGGCCTCGTAGCAGTCGCGGTCGGTTATCCGCTCCCGGTTCTGGCAGCGCATGTAGACGCCGCTATTGGCGTCATGAGAGGCCCAGAATTCCACTCGCAGTTCAAAATCGCTATAGCTGCGCTTGCTGACCAGCCATGCGGCGCCGCTGCCCTCAGTGGCGCGAATGGAGGCCATTTCGGCGGTCCAGTTGGCGTCACCCACGAGATCGAAGTTCTCAAGGCCCTCGGTGCCATCAATCAAGGTAATCCAGCTACCCTGGGCAAGCCCAATCGCCGGTGTCAGAAAGAAGCAGGCGAGAGCAACAGAAATCAGCGGGGATCGGGGGCAAACTCTGGGCACGGACATGGACTGGTCTCCTGGTGCATGGGCGATGGTATACGGGGCTGCAAAAGCGCAGCAGCAAAACACCCACATTAATGTACCTTGGTAATTTCTACAATGACTCTCATGCCAGCCTCACATCATGCCGTTAAGCATTTGCACAAGTGCTGTTGGCAGGCCGTCAAAAAAGTTGTCTCTACGCTACGGGCCGCCGTGTTAGCCTGATCATGGAGGTACAGTTTGATTACACTTTGGGTACGGCACCACACCACTTACCGTTACCAGCACCCGCTGGCATTCGGTCCACACAGATTAATGTTGCGTCCGCGTGAAAGCCGGAATTTGCGGTTGCTTAAGCATGATCTGGAGATCTCGCCCAGCGCCAGCGTCACCTGGTCACATGATGTGTTTGGCAACTCCGTGGCCATAGCCGTGCCCCGGCAAGGCTCGGACACGCTGGTCATTGAGAGCCAGGCAGAGCTGACTCTTGATGTTGACCAATGGCCGGTTTTCGATATCTCTGCCAATGCGGCCTATTACCCTTTTCTGCTTAGCGAAGACGAGATGACCGACCTCGGTGCGCTGCGTCTGCAGGGTTATCTTGATTCGTCCGGGATGCTGCGGGAATGGGCACAGGACTTTGTTGCGCAACCGCCAACCGGAACCCTGGCGCTGCTTAAAGACATTTCTCACGGAGTGGCATCCAGGCTGGTCTACGAGGTTCGTGAAGACGAGGGAGCACAAACGCCGGAGCAAACCTTGAGGCGAAACAAAGGGTCGTGCCGCGATTTCGCGGTGCTGTTTGTGGATGCGGTGCGCAGCCTCGGTTTCGGTGCTCGAATAGTCTCCGGCTATCTGTATGACGCTGACCAGACAGCCATTGGTTCGTCCGGCTCCGGGTCGACCCATGCCTGGGCGGAAGTGTATGTGCCCGGCGCCGGATGGATCACGTTTGACCCGACCAATCGCAGTGTTGGCGATTTCAATCTGATCCCGGTTGCGGTAGCCCGGGATATCCGCCAGACCATGCCGATCACCGGCAGCTTCATCGGTGACCCGAACGCCTTTGACAGTATGGACGTGCAGGTAGAAGTCGCGCTTTCCAACGCTACCTGAAACCCGTCCCGGGCCAAGGTTCAGCCCGGGTCGATGCTGCTCACGCAATCCAGGCCACTAACCCTTTTGGGTGATCACCTTGATGTATGGGCGACTCTGGTCGCGTGTGGTTCCCGATCAGGCCAGGCAGCAATGTTACACTGCGGTGCACCAATTCCCGACAAACACTGGATCGTCACTCCACCAATGACCGCGACAGCTACAATAGAACCAGGCGAATCAGCAAGGCTGTTGCTGCAGGGTGACTGGACGCTTGCTAACTACGCGAACCTGGCCGGCTTGGGCGCAAGCCTGGCGGGCCCGATCGCGGCTATTGATGCCAGCAAGCTTAGTGCCCTGGACACAGCTGGCGCGACGATACTGCTCCATATTCTCGGTGCTGACCGGCTGGCCGAGCTGACGCCGGATGCCACCGGGTTGTCCGACGAGCGCAAGGCGCTGCTATTGGCTGTTGCTCGAGCGGTGGCCGGTCAGGAGGCCGGCGAGGATCAGCGCGGTTATCGATTTGGCGATGGATTGGCCAGACTGGGTGCCGATGCGCTTGCCGGCTGGCGCCAGATTCTGCAGTTTCTTGACTTCTTTGGGCTGGCTCTGGTGCGCCTTGTTAGCCTGATTATAAGGCCCGGGCGCTGGCGTATCACTGCGCTGGTCGCGCAGATACAGGAGACCGGTCTGAATGCCGTGCCTATTGTGACCTTGCTGAATTTCCTGGTGGGGGCAGTTGTGGCGTTTCTAGGCTCGACGGTGCTCAGTAATTTCGGCGCCAGTATTTATACCGTGGATCTGGTTGCCTATGCCTTTATGCGCGAGTTGGGTGTGCTGTTAGCAGCGATCCTGCTGGCGGGCCGAACCGCCAGTGCATTCACCGCACAGATCGGTTCCATGAAAATCAACGAGGAGCTGGACGCATTAAAAGTGCAGGGCCTTGATGCCATGGAGATGCTGGTTCTGCCGCGCATGCTGGCATTGCTCATCGTGCTGCCGCTGTTGTCCTTTTTGTCGGTACTCGCGGGCATGGCGGGCGGAGCCGTGGTGGCGGCGACAACTCTCGACATCTCATTGCCGCTTTATCTGGGGATCGTTCAGGAGATTGAGTTGCGGCACTTGCTGCTGGGATTGAGCAAAGCGCCATTTTTTGCCGTGGTCATTGCATTGATTGGCTGCCTGGAAGGCTTCAAGGTTGGCGGCAGCGCGCAATCGGTGGGCGAGCACACAACGAGTAGCGTGGTGCAGTCAATTTTCGCAGTAATCCTGCTGGATGCGGTGGGCGCCCTGTATTTCATGGAGATGGGCTGGTGAGTGCTAGCGACCGGGAAGCCGTGATTCAGGTACAGGGGCTGGGCAATCAGTTTGGCAGCAATGTTGTGCACGAGAATCTCGATCTGGATGTCTATCGCGGTGAGATTCTCGGCGTAGTAGGAGGCTCTGGTAGCGGCAAGTCAGTGCTGCTGCGCTCTATTGCCGGTTTGCGCCAGGCGAACTTCGGCGAGGTAAGAATCCTTGGGAAAACCGCCGGTTTCGAGCAGGATATTGGTGTGCTTTTTCAGCGCGGCGCGCTGTTTTCTTCACTCACAGTGCTGGAAAATGTCGCTCTGCCGCTGATTGAGCAGGCCGGTCTTGATCGCAAGCACGCCAACGAAATTGCCAGAGTAAAGCTGGCTCTGACCGGGCTGCCTGCTCATGCCGGAGGGCTGTACCCGTCGGATCTTTCCGGCGGCATGGTCAAGCGTGCAGCACTGGCACGCGCGCTGGCGCTGGATCCGCAGATCCTGTTTCTTGACGAGCCCACTGCGGGTCTTGATCCGATCGGCGCCGCGGCCTTTGATCAACTGCTGGTGACGCTGCGTGATGCCTTTTTCCTGACCGTGTTTCTGATTACCCATGATCTTGATACGCTATACACCGCCTGTGATCGGGTAGCGGTGCTGTCGCAGAAGAAAGTGCTGGTGGCTGACACCCTTGATGTGGTCGCCGCCACTCCGGATGAATGGATACAGGATTACTTTCACGGGCCGCGCGGTCGCGCCGCCAAACAGGCTACCCAAAACTCCACTGAAATGGAATCGACCGCTTCCTGAGCAAGCGCTGCTGCGACCACGTGGAATCAGCGGCCTGGAAACTCTGTTATGGAAACTCGCGCACACTACATACTGGTGGGACTGTTCACTCTGGCGAGTGCTGCGGCGGTGCTGCTCTTCACCCTGTGGATGACCGGCGCGGGAGCAGATCGCGAAGTTGACCTTTATGATGTGATGTTCAGTGAGCCCGTGTCGGGTCTGACTGTAGGCAGTCCGGTGCAGTACAGTGGTATTCGCATTGGTGAAGTGACAGAACTGACCCTGAACCCGGTCGATCCGCGTATCGTGCGCGCAAGAGTTCAAGTGTCTTCTTATGTGCCAGTGAAAGTTGATACCGGGGCACGTCTGACCTTGCTGAATATCACCGGCGCTTCGGCCATTGAACTCACAGGTGGCACACCTGACAGCGCCAACCTCACGGCCTCCGGCGGGATTGCGGTTATTGAAGCAACGCCCTCGTCACTGACCCAATTGCGAGTAACCAGCGAAGAATTAATCGTCAGTGCATCGACCCTGTTGGACCGGGCCAATCGTCTGCTTTCAGATGACAATAACCAGCGCATCACCCGGGTACTGGACAATGTGGAAGAAGTTACCGGCGGGATGTCTGAGCAACAGGCCATGTTGCAGGACGGGCTGACGCAGCTTGCGCAGGCCGGTCGGTCACTGAATGAACTTCTGGATCAGGTCAGTCAACAGATGACTCAATATGAAGAGCCCATCCTGCAGGGTGTGGCGACAACAATTTCTGACTTGCAGCAGCTTTCCCAACAATTGAATGTGATGGTGGCTGACAATGCCCCGGCTTTGTCATCAGGAATGCAAGGCTTCGCCGACCTGGCCCCGGCGATGACCGAACTGCGGGAAATATTGAATACCATTGATGTTCTGACCCGGCGAATCAGCGATGATCCGACCAACTTTATTCTGGGTAATGACAACATCAGGGAATACCAGCCATGACCGGTTCACTACGGCAGTTTCTGTTAACAGCTTCGGTCATCGGTCTGGTGGCTGCTTGCACCGTATTGCCAGAGCAGATTCCGGTGGATCTGTATCAGTTACCTGCACCGGTCGTGGAACGGAGCGCTGCAGGGCCAAGCCTTCCGGCACTACGCATCGCCCGCCCGCTCAGCAGCGAAGCGCTGGGCGGTAACCGCTTGCTGATCATGACTGCAGACAATCAGCTCCAGGCCGTCGCTGGCATGCGTCTGGCTGGCCCGCTGCCACTACTTTGGCGTGACTGGCTACTGGACGGCTTTGGGCGCGATGGCCGGGTGCCTGGCTTGAGCGCATCCAGTGCAGGGCTCGAAGCCGAACTGGAACTCAGTGGCATGCTCAGAGCATTTTATATCGATGCTACCGGCTCTCAGCCGGAAGCCGTGATCCAATTTGACGCCACACTGATCAGCAGAGCGCAGCGCCGGGTCATTGCCAACCGTCGCTTTGAGGCCCGACAGCCCATGCCGGCAGTGACCGCCCCAGACGCGGTCAGCGCTCTGGGCGCGGCAGCCAATGATCTGCTGCCGGAGCTAATCCGGTGGACGGTGACACAGGGCCAGGATTGACTATCAGTGCAACCTGGAAATCATCTGCGTCGTGGACGACTCACAACAATAGCTATTCATGCCCCGTTATTGCCAGCCCCGCCATCGGTGGGCTCCATAGTGGCTCTCCGGTCCGTTTCGCCAGCCCGGAGCGGGTCAGGGCGTTACTCGCAAGCGCTGTTACAACTGCCGTTTATACGCCAGTCTTGAGTGCCATCACGCCCCAGGAGAACCTGTACCAGCAGTGAGTACGCAGCCCTTTCGACTTCACAGGACAGTAATTGTTCTGACCCTGGCACAGTGTTTCGGTCACACCGCGGCACCAATCCTGGTTTTGCTGGGCGGTCTTGTTGGCGCCCGTATTGCGCCCTCGGCAGAACTGGCAACCTTGCCGATTGCCATACAGGTTCTGGGTGTTGCCAGCGCCGCAATACCCGCGGCGATGCTGATGTCACGGGTGGGGCGCAAGGCAGGTTTTCTAAGCGCTACCGCACTGGCTATCTGCGCATCTTTATTGGCAGCCTACGCGGTTACTATTGAATCCTTCGCACTGTTTGTCATTGCCGCGTATCTCGTTGGCGTCTATATCGCCTTCATGCAGCAATTCCGGTTCGCAGTAGCCGAATCAGTAGCAACCGGGGAGGTGCCGCGCAGTCTTGCGATTCTGATGCTGGCCGGAATTGTATCGGCCATGCTGGGACCTGAAGTCGGTCGGCGTTTCAGTGTTGTGGAAGGCTTGCCGCTTTATGTGGGTTCCTTCCTCGGCCTCGCAGTCCTGCTAACAGTGTCCTTTCTGATTCTGCTGCTTTTCTATCGAAACTCGGTGGTTGAACAGACTGCACAGCAAGGCCCGGAACGACCGCTGGGACAGATACTAAAGCAACCAACCCTGATTCTTGCGGTGGCTGCCGCAGCTATTGCCTACAGTGTCATGAGTCTGGTCATGACGGCGACACCATTGAGCATGCACGAGTTTGACAATTTTTCGCTGGACAGCACCACGCGTGTTATTCAGGGCCATATTCTGGCCATGTATCTGCCGTCGTTTTTTAGTGGCATGTTGATCTCAAGATTCGGGCCCCAAAAAATCATCAATACCGGTTTTGTGCTAATGCTGTTGTGTGTGCTTATCGGCTGGGGTAATCCGCAGCTCTTGCACTACTGGGGTACGCTGATTTTCCTCGGCGTCGGCTGGAATTTTCTCTTTCTCGGTGGCACCACGTTGCTGACTCGCTGCTATCGCAATGCTGAACGTTTCAAGATCCAGGCGATGAATGATTTTATGGTGTTTGGCTTGCAGGGTGTCGGCTCCCTGAGCGCTGGTGTACTGATGGCGTCACTTGGCTGGAATGGGGTGATGCTGTTTGCGCTACCTGGCTTGTTGGTGCTGATTCCAGCCGTGGTGCTGGCCGCCAGCAGGCCAGCGTTGAATTCCCCTGCCTAGATTTGACAACAGCCCGCTGGCGACCAGAGCACCGGCAGGATTAATCAGGGGTTCCTTGATACAGACAGGTCTCTGTCCTTCAGGCGGCGCCACTAACAGGGCGTCGTTCCGCAGGAGTGCCGTCTGAAGGCCGTGCAGGGCGGGACCTGTAAGCCCGTCCTGCGGCGTTGCACCCCGTGACACCAGGCTCGCTATTGACTGCGGGTTGCGCCTTGTAGCTGGGGCTTACAGACGTCCGCAGAGACTTGTCTGAATTAATAGAGGTGCCCTTAAGTTGGAATTAATCGCTGCCCTGACTTATGCTCTGTGGCTATGACCTCGGTTTTTTATCCAACTACTAATCTCAAGCAGGTAGAACAGCTCAACATCGTGCGCGGTGAAGGCGTCTATGTCTTTGATGATGCTGGCCGCCGCTATCTTGAAGGCCTCGCCGGCCTGTGGTGCTCGGCGCTGGGATACGGCAACGAGGAATTGATTGATGCGATTACTACCCAGCTGAAAACCCTGTCCTACAGTCATCTGTTCGGCGGGCGCACGCACCAGGGCGTCATGGATCTGGCTGACCGGTTGGGCGCCATGGTGCCAATAGATGAGCCGCATCTGTTTTTTGCGAACTCCGGCAGTGAAGCCAATGATTCGCAGATCAAGATGCTGCACTACTATTTCAACGTCATTGGCAAGCCCGAGAAAAAGAAGATCATTGCCTTTGATCGCTCCTACCACGGCGTCACCATGGCATCGGCAGCGCTTACCGGTCTGCCAGCCATGCATACCCATTTCGATGTGCCGGTAGAGGCGCTCGGTATTTTGCGCGCCCAGACACCGCACTACTACCACGGCCAGCAGTCTGGTGAATCCGAGCAGCAGTTCGTCGACCGCCTGTTGGCGGATGTGAAAGCCATGATCGACAAAGAGGGCGCCGACACCATCGCCGCCTTTATTGCCGAACCGATTGGTGGTGCCGCCGGGGTGGTTGTGGCGCCAGACGGCTACTATCCCGCTCTGGCCGATCTGCTGGCGCAACACGACATTCTCCTCTGGGCCGATGAAGTCATTTGCGGTTTTGGCCGTACCGGCAATGACTTTGGCTGCACGACAGTCAAGATCAAACCGCAAATGATGAGCCTGGCCAAGCAGCTTTCCTCGGCTTACATCCCGATCAGCGCGGCGGTTGTGCCGGGTTTCATGTATGAGGCCATGGTTGAGCCCAGCGCCGAGGTTGGCGTGTTTGGGCACGGCTATACTTACACCGGGCACCCGGTAGCCAGTGCCGCTGCCCTGAAGGCAATCGAGATCTACCAGCGTGACCGATTATTCGATCACGCCGCCGAGGTTGGTGCCTATCTGCAGAAGGGACTACAGGAATTCGCCGGGCACCCCCTGGTTGGTGAAGTGCGTGGGAAGGGCCTGATAGCCGCCGTGGAGCTGGTGGCTAACAAGGCTGAGCGAAAGCCCTTTGACAATGGTGCGGTAGGCGCTGCAGCCAAGCAGTTTTGTCAGGAGCACGGGCTGCTGATTCGGGCAGTTGCCGGTAACAGCCTGGCGTTCTGTCCGCCGCTGATTATTAACACGCAACAGATAGACGACATGCTGGAGATGTTTTCCAGCGCGCTCGATGACACGCTGCAGTACACCAAGGAACACAAGCTGGTCGAAATGTGAAACAAACGTAAACCAAACCCGAGTCAAACCTGAGCGAGGCACACCGTGAATCCCAGAATAATAAATGTGAAACCCGCTACCTTCTTGCACCCCCTGTTATTCCTTTTCTGTCTGCTGCTGGCCGCCTGCGGCCAGGATGAGCCACAGTCGTCAGCCGCAACTGAATCGGCCTCGAGCAATGCTGTTGATCTTATTTTGAGTAACGGCAAGGTCGTCACCGTCGATGAGAATTTTTCCATTCACGATACCGTCGTGGTCAATGATGGTCTGATAGTGGAAACCGGCGATAGCTCGCTGCTGAGTCGCTACGATGCAGCCGAGATTGTCGATCTGGAAGGCAAGATGCTGATGCCGGGTTTTGTTGATTCCCACACCCATATCCGCGGTCGCCCGCAGCGCTATATCGAACTGGGTGAGGTGGAGTCCATCAGTGAGATTCAGGACCTGATTCGCGCCAAGGTGGAAGAGATTGGTGAGGGCGAATGGATTACCGGTTACGGTTGGTCCGAGGATGAGCTGGAGGAAGGTCGCCGACCTTTTAGAGCGGATCTTGACCTGGCGGCACCGAACAACCCGGTAACGCTGACTCGCGCCGGTGGTCACAGCGCGGTGGTGAACAGCCTGGCGCTGGAGCTGGCGGAGGTCACCGTGGATACGCCGCAGCCCGATGGCGGGGTGATCGAGCGCGATGCCAATGGCGAGCTGAACGGCATCATCCGCGAACGTCAGGAGATTGTGGGGCGCCTGGTCCCTGAGTCAACCTACAACGAACTCATTGCCAGTCTGGAAGTGAACCTCAATGACCTGTTGGAAAAAGGCATCACCAGCATCATCGATGCCTCCAAAACCACCGACGATTACCTGATGTTCGAAGAGCTCTATGCCAACGCCGAACTGCCGTTGCCGCGTGCAGCCCTGCAGTTTCAGTGGCGAAATCCAGAGGCTATCAATGCCCTCAAGGCGCGGGTCGGTGATGGCTCTGATATGTTGAATATCGGTCCCATCAAGGTGTTTGCCGACGGCGGATTTACTGGTCCTGCTGCCTATACACTCGAACCCTATGTGGATCAGGGTGAGTACCGGGGCTATCTGAATATGCCGGAGCAGGAACTGATCGATCATCTCAATGAAATCCACGACGCTGGCTGGCAAATGGGCATTCACGCCATTGGCGATGCCGCCATTGTGCTGGTGGTCAACACCCTGGCTGATGCCCTTGAGCGCAATCCCCGTGATGATCACCGGCACTACCTGAATCATTTCTCCATGCGGCCGCCGGAGCTGACCATGGAACTGATGGCGGAGCATGATATTCATATCACCCAGCAGCCGAATTTTACTTACACCCTGGAAGGACGCTACGCGGAGAATCTGGACGGCTGGCGCCTGCAGCACAATAACCCGCTTCGCTCGCCCATGGATCACGGTATTACCGTGGCGATTTCCAGCGACATCCTGCCCATTGGACCCATGGTTGGTTTATATGCCGCGGTGACCCGGCGCGGCATGAGTGGCGAGGTCTATGGACCGGATGAAGCCATCACCATGGCAGAAGCCATCCGTGGTTACACCTTGCTGGGTGCCTACCTCAATCGCGAGGAAGACCTTAAGGGTTCACTGGAGCCGGGCAAGGTCGCCGACATGATTGTGCTGTCGGACGATCTTCTCACTATTGATTTCGAGCGCATCATGGATGTGGAAGTCGAGCAGACCTATATCAACGGCGAGCTTGTTTATCGGCAGTGATTGCTGCAGCAATCAGGGTAGTAGCGGAACAGCGAATGGATTCAACAGTAGCAAGTTCATTGTCCTGTACGGTGAGTTCCGGTCGACGCTCTTGTGACTTCTTGTGACTTCCAGTGACGCAATGAACCCGACGCGGGAACAATCCAGTTTTGTTCGTATTCTGGGTCGCAAGGATGTCATTGCGCTGTCCTTCGGCGCCATGATCGGCTGGAGCTGGGTGGTGCTGACCGGCACCTGGATTTCCTCGGCCGGCGCGCTTGGCGCTATCGTTGCCTTTCTGGTTGGCGGCACGGCAATCGCCATCGTTGGACTCACCTATGCGGAACTGGCCTCGGCGCTGCCGTTTGCTGGCGGCGAGCATGTCTATAGCCATCGGGCGTTGGGCAGTGGCGCCTCTTTCATTTGCACCTGGGCCATTATTCTTGGCTATGTCTCGGTCATTGCTTTTGAAGCGGTGGCACTGCCGACTGTACTCAGCTCCCTGGTTCCCGGATTGAACACTGGCTATCTTTGGACGGTGGCGGGGTGGGATGTCTATCTGAGCTGGGTGCTTATCGGCGTCGGTGGCGCGGTTCTGATGACCACGCTCAATGTCCTGGGCGTCAAGATGGTGGCCATTGTGCAATCCATCGTCGTGCTCTTGATTCTGGCAGTGGGTCTGGCCTTCTTCGCCGGCTCCGTTTTCACAGGCGATACGGCTAACCTGCAGCCGCTGTTTACAGACGGTATGTCCGGCATTGCGGTTGTGTTAGTCATGGTTCCTTTCATGTTTGTCGGCTTTGACATCATCCCCCAGGCAGCGGAGGAGATTAATTTGCCGCGTCGCGATATCGGCAGCGCCCTGATCCTGTCCATTGTCATGGCGGTCGCCTGGTATGGGTTGATAGTGCTTGGCGTGGGCTTGATGCTCGATGCACAAAGCCTGGCGGCGGCCGACCTGGCGACCGCCGATGCCAACGCCCGGATCTACGGCGAGCTCGGCGGTACGATCTTGTTGCTCACCGGTCTGGCCGGGATTATGACTACCTGGAATGCGCTGATTGTCGGCGGTAGCCGGGCTATTTTTGCCATGGCCAGGGCCGAAATGCTCCCCGCTTTTCTGGGCAGGATTCACCCCCGCTATCACACCCCGGTCAATGCGATTCTCCTGATTGGCGCACTGTCGATAATCAGTCCGTTTTTTGGCAGACCGGCGCTGGTGTGGCTGGTTAATGCTGGCGGTCTGGGGATTGTCGTGGCGTACCTGTTTGTCGCCTGGTCGTTCCTGGCGCTGCGCAAAAACGAGCCCGAACTGGATCGCCCTTATCGGGCACCGTTCGGCAAGGCCATTGGTGGCACCGCGATTGCGCTGTCGCTCGGCCTGATTGCGCTATATCTGCCGGGCAGCCCCTCGGCGCTGGTGTGGCCCTGGGAGTGGGGCATTATTCTGTTCTGGATAGCGCTGGGCTTGTTGTTCTACTTAATTGAAAAGCAGTAATTCAATAGCCGCTGTGGTGATTGAAAAGTCTGAATTAAAAGTGAGGCTCGGCGATTAAGCAACAGGAATACAGTGTGCGAGCGACGACCTCCCCAACGGCGCTTACGCTGATTGCGCTGCTGGCTTTGCTGCTGATTGGCGGCGCTCTGTTTAAACTTCAGCTGGCCAACGCCGGAGTTGACGTCACCCACACCCGAATTGGACCAACCCCCGTGACCGTGTTTCGGTCGGCAGAGACGTCAAGCAGCGCCGTCCTCCCGGTAGTCTTGATTGCTCACGGTTTCGCTGGCTCCCAGCAGTTGATGCAACCTTTTGCTGTCAGCTTCGCAAGGAACGGTTACCTTGCCGTGACCTTCGATTACTACGGGCATGGGCGCAATCTGGAACCGCTTGCCGGTGATGTGACCGACGTTGAGGGTGCTACCGGTTTTCTGCTGGATCAGACCCGGGCTGTTGCGGATTTTGCGCTGTCGCTGCCGGGGGCGAGTGACGAACTGGTTGTGTTGGGGCATTCGATGGCCTCCGATATTGTTGTGCGCTATGCGCAGCGTGATGAACGGGTTGATGCCACGATTGCGGTGTCGATGTTTTCTCCGGCAGTGACGGCAGATCAACCCGAAAACCTGTTAATCATCGTCGGTGCTCTGGAAGGATTTCTTCGTGATGAAGCCCTGCGTGCGCTCGGGCTCGTCACCGCCAATCCCCAGGAAGGCGTAACCGCAGGTTCATTCCAGGATGGCAGTGCGCGGCGGGTGGCGTTTTCTGACGGCGTCGAGCATGTGGGAGTGTTGTACAGCCAGGAGAGCATGCAGGAAGCGGTGACCTGGACCGATCAGATATATAGTCGCTCTGGATCGGGTTATACCGATTCCCGAGGTCTTGCGTTGGTGGCGTTGATTGCTGGCCTGGTGTTGCTGGCCTGGCCGTTGTCGGTGCTTCTACCCAGGGTGAGCGAGCTGCCGCAAGGCGCATCGCTGCCCTGGCGAAAGTTGTCGCCCGCGGCACTACTCCCGGCGATTGGCACACCGCTACTACTGTGGTGGTTTCCGGCGGATTTCATGGGAGTACTGGTCGGTGGCTACCTGGCCATTCACTTTTTGTTATACGGCATGTTGTCCGCCGCCTGTATCTGGTGGCTCAAACGCCCTGAGTCGCTGTTGCCTGAAGCCAGCGCGGCCCGTGTCCGACTGCTGGTAGCCAGCAGTCTGGCCAGTGCCTACGTTGCCGGGGTTATCGCGTTGGTTCTGGATACTTATGTCACGTCATTTGCGATAACGACTCCACGCCTGCCTCTGGTATTTCTTATGTTGGCGGGCACGCTATCCTATTTTCTTGGCGACGAGTGGCTCAACCGTGGCGCCGACCCGGCTCGTGGCGGCCATCTCTTTTCCCGGTTTTGTTTCCTGCTGTCATTGGCGATTGCGGTAGCGCTGTCGTTCGAGGATTTATTTTTCCTGCTCATCATTGCCGCAGTCATCGTGATCTATTTTCTGGTATATGGACTTTTCAGCCGCTGGATTTATCAGTCTACCGGTCACCCATTGGTCGGCGCTATTGCCAATGCTGTGGCGTATGCCTGGGCTCTCGCGGCGGTTTTTCCCATGCTCTCCGGATAATAAAGTGTTAATCAAGTGGGCGTTTATTGTCAGTCAGCTGGTTGGGCATAATCGGCAGGGTCGCAGGATTTCTTGCTGCCGCGCCGGTTTGATCAATCTGAATGGCCGACTGTTGGCTGCCAACCGCGGGTTACTGGCCGCGAGTCATTGACCAGGGCACCTCTGTTCCCATTGCGCTTGCCACGCCGCTGGCAGCATCGCCGTCGATTGTGGCAGACATCTGATACACCATGGGTGAGCCATCCCGGTCGATGGCGAATGAGATCTTATTGTCAGTTACGGTCCCATTTTCTATTGGCCAGATGCGGCCGTTACCGAGGTCGAAACTGCCGGTGAGCGTGCCGTTGGCGGTGATCAGCACCACATCTGCGGTTACCGTACCGAATGGGCTGCTCATACTGAAGTCCCAGTTGCCATCGACGCTGGTGTCCGCTGAAGCCGCGCAGGCCTGCAGGATGCTGATCAGTGTTGCAGTGACAAAAACTCTAAGCATGGTTTGCTCCGGGAGAGTGAGTACGGTCGCGATAGCCGAATCCTGTTGTGATCGCTGCTTTTTGAACGCTCGGCATTCAAAACCAGATCATCAGCTCCACAATTTATCAGGCCACGGATACAGCGTCGGACAAACCTGGTTCGCAAATGAGTCACCAGGGCAGGCAAAAAAAGCCGGCCAAATTGGCCGGCGCAAAAAGGTGCAAGGAGAAATTGATTTTTAGTACGAGGATCAGAAGTTAAAGAAGAATTGTAGTTTGTAAAAATCATTAGTTGAGAAGGAAGTGGCATCATCGGTCAGGTCGTCACCAAACGAAAGGCGCAGACCAGCATTGCCCTTGGCTACCTGAACATAAGGCCCAAACCACTGGTAGCCGTCCAGCTGGCCTACATTGGTTCCTCCGTCGAGATACAGTTCTTCAAAATGCAGGCCGGCCGAGAAGTATTGACCGAACTTGCCGCCGAAGTTAGCCCAGTAGTGGACGTATTCGTTGGTGGTTCCACCCGGCTGGGTGTTATCTTCCAGGTCGGCGTAAAATCCATAGTAGAACTGGCCTTCCCAACGATCAGTGTCCAGGGTCATGGTCAGGTTAGGAACGATACCGTCGCCGATAATGCCATCTTCGGCAGCGCCGGAGGAAAGCAGGCTACCAAAGGTGAATCCGATCTGCGGATTGATATATAGCGCACCATCGAACGCTTCAAAGCCAATACCTACGCCAGCCTCGGTCCACTGACCCCAGGCTGAGCCGGTACCTGTGCCCCATTGAATGCCGTATGCAGTCAGATCGTATCCATTGTCTGTGCTGTAGGTGGCGCCCAGAAATGGGTTGGTGCCAAAAAATGCATCATGGTTCAGGGAGAAGCTGAAGCTCAAGTCCTCTTCCTGAGCCAGCGCACCAGAGCTGGTAAGCGCCGAGACTGACAGAGCTGTAACGCCCGTGAGCATCCGTAATTTATTGCTGAACATTGTTTCTATCACTCCTGTAGTTTGTAGTGTGGGTACAGCGTTACCGGACCGGGCACAGTCAGGCCAGGCGCTGTCAATCAATGAGAAGTACAGACAAAGCCACGACTGGCCTGGAAGTTCAGGATTTGAATCCTGCTTCGCGATTGTCGTGGCCAGTCCTGGGTTCGATATTATTAGCGATGACGTTTTTTGAAGATTGGCGACGGGCGGGCCTCGCTACCCGCGTCTCCAATCACATCCAAAGCGGCTGCATCCACTACGGGAAGCTCATCAAAGCCGCGTCGGTAAGGGGGTCGCCCACTGTAATCCACATGCCATACCCGCTCGGTATCAATGACCTCAAGTTGCGCCAGGTCGGCAGCAGGAATTTCGACCAGCGTTCGCTTGAATGGCGGACGCCCTGATGTGTCGATTTCCCATACTTTAACCATGACGTCACTGCTGTCTGAGGCATCGGCCGCGACGGATAGTGCTAGGAGCGAACCAGCAATGGCAGAGAACAAAGCTGACTTTAGCATGTGAATTTCCTCCAAAAATTTGGCCAGTGGGTTTCCCCCTCAGCGCGGATACTACGGAAAAGGGGGTGGGAGCCTGATAAAAATACTCAGAATTAGCGATAGGAAAAAACTATCAATATCCAATCGATATATAAAAATTTAAGGATCGCTGCGATAGGGAAACTTTATCGCCTCGGTGTATCGGAGTTGATACTGTGGAATTTCAATGGCTTATCGGGCGAATAAAACCGTGGGCTTTGCACCGGGAGCGAGCGGCTCGCACCAAGGCGGTGCGAGCCTTCTGCATCTTCGTCTAACTTTTCCAGCAAAATCAATTAATTAACTGTGGACCAATTATTGCTGCGTGTTTGAGGTCAGTATTTTGGCCGGTTTCCGGCCAATCGCATGCCTCTGGGAGGCACCATGCATAACAATAACGAATCACACAGTGGGTCAGCGCAGCGATTTCTACCGGTTTGGCTATTTGCCGCCAGCCTTGTTTTTGTGAGCGGCGTTCAGGCAGACCCGGAAGTCTCGGTAATGGACAGCCTGTTTCCCCATAGTTTTCCGTTGACGCAAACCGGATCAGGCAGCCTTACCGTTGTCGCGGATCTGGGCGGCGTCAACAGCGAATTTCTGTTGGATACTGGCGCCAGCATGATCACGGTCAGTCCACAGGTGTTCGCAGAACTTGAGATATTGGGCAGCGCCGTCAAGGTCCGACGGGTTGCAGCCCGAAGCGCTGGCGGCAGGCTGCAAGCTCTGGATGTATATCGGGTAGAGAAATTTGTATTGGGAAAGACCTGTGAATTGGGTCCAGTCGAAGTTGCAGTCATGAGAAGCGGTGGACGTAATCTGCTGGGGCTCGCGGCACTGGAGCAAGCGGCGCCCTTTGCCATCTCCACGGCGCCTCCCGAGCTGGGGCTCGCCCGCTGCGGTGCAGTGCTCAGAATTGCGGCTCACTAAGTTGTTGCATTCAGTGGCGGCCAGTCAAAGGACTTGATCCATTATCTGCACGATATCTGTGAACTCGCGACCCAGCAGCTTCCGCATATCCTTGGCGAGTTGTCGGTAGAATAGCCGCGCGGGCGAGTTCGCTCGCCAGGCCAGCCCCAGGATTCTGGCAATCCTTTCGCCCTCGATATCCCTGATGACCAGAGAATCATCCTGGCGAATCTCCGAGTGAATATAGAGCGCGGGCAGGAAGGCGATACCTACTCCCATGACCACCATCACCCGCAATGCATCGAGGCTGGTCCCCCGATAATCGCGCTGAATCTCCGCGCCCATTCGGGTGGCAAACTGTTCGACCTGACGCGTAAAAAAATGGCCATCTTCGGTGGTCAGCACCTTCTGCCCCATCAGGTCATCACGCTGCAATACCGGCTTTTCAGCCAAGGGGTGATCTTTCGGCAGTACCAGCTTGATATCTTCACGGAGTAATTGTTCGCCGGCAAGCGCGCCAGAGTTGGGTGGGAAGGCAGTCAGAATCAAATCGAGATCACCGCTCAGCAATAGTGGCTCCAGTTGTATCGGGAGCTCTTCCCTGACATATAGCCTGAGTTCCTTGTGCATCTGATGCAGACTCGGCAGTATTTTTGGCAGCATGTACGGGCCAAGCGTTGATTTAACGCCGAGTTTGTACATGGCAGCGCCGGCACGGGCAGATCCTGCCGAGATCACCAGACTATCCAGTTCCTCCAGTACTTTCTGAGCTATTGGCAGCAATCTCCGGCCAGCTGGGCTAAGTGTGGCGCCGTTCCGGCCGCGCTCGAACAGCGCTACGCCCAAGGCCTTTTCTACATTCGCAACCTGAGCGGTGATCGTTGGCTGGCTAATCTGTAATTCTTCTGCTGCCCTGCGAAAGCTTCCCCACTGAGCTACGGCGATAACATGTTCAAGCTGTTTTATGGAAGGGCGTGCCATGTCAGGTCCTCGGTCAGTTCGCTATTGGCATCCCGACAGGATACAAAGTCGGCGAGTATCTCAGCAATGACTTCTATCACTTGCGGTGTTCTTCAACACCGGAGCTGAATCATTGAATCGAAAAACGGATTGGTATGCTGTATTGCTCTTGAGGTGACTCCGGGTGGCGATCAGGCGGTTGAGCGCAGCGGTTATCTGGTCGCATTGAGCTGACCGGACGGTCAGAGCCTCAACTGAGGTATCGAGTTTGGCTTGGTGGCAGCAACTGACCCGTCGGGTAGTAGCTGCTATGATGCGGGA
Source organism: uncultured Pseudohongiella sp. (assembly GCA_965230125.1). Classification (GTDB taxonomy): domain Bacteria; phylum Pseudomonadota; class Gammaproteobacteria; order Pseudomonadales; family Pseudohongiellaceae; genus UBA9145. The sequence goes on from OZ245938.1 coordinate 1,290,151, forward strand.
AAAGTCTAGCCAACAACTAAACCATGAAGCGCTTCGTCACGCTAAATTCCTTTTTTGTCATCGTGTTGGCAGGTATGTTGGCTGGCGGTTGCGCCAATGCCCAGGAACTAATATCCAGTGCTCAAGGTGTTCGTAACGATTTACCTCGACCCTACAGCACCCAGAGAGACTGGGGTACGTTACCACCCGGAATCGATGCGTGGGCGGCGGTCACCGCTGTTGAGCCCGCTCCGGATGGGCAGCACATCTATGTAGTCCATCGTTGTATTGAGAACTCCTGTGAAGGGCGTTCTGAGCCTCCAGTTCTGAAAATCAACTACGACGGTGATCTCGTGACTGCCTTTGGTGAGGGGCTCTTCGTTTTTCCTCACGGTGCGGCGGTGGATCATGAGGGAAACCTGTGGGTAACCGACGCCGGGAACAATGGTGTGCTTGGCCATCGGGTCATCAAGTTCAGTCCAGACGGTGAGGTGCTATTGACGATCGGACAGGCGGGTACCGGCGAAATCGGTGCGGAGCGATTGTTCTGGCCCAATGACGTGGTCGTGGATCCGAGCGACGGTACGATTTTCGTCGCCGAAAGCCATCGCGGCGGCGCAAACAATCGTATCGTGCAGTTTGATGAGCAAGGCAACTACGTGAGTTCCTGGGGCATGAAGGGCAGTGCTCCCGGACAGTTTAGTGAGCCACATACCATTGCCATGGATTCTCGGGGCCGACTGTTTGTCGGCGACCGGGAGAACAATCGCATCCAGATTTTCACCCGTGATGGGGCGCTGCTGGAGGTATGGCACCAGTTCGGGCGTCCGAGCGGAATTTATATTACTGCTGACGATACCATCTACGTGGCCGACTCCGAGTCCGGTCCGGACACCGGTGCCGGTGAATTGCCAGGTATCATGAAAGGAATAAGAATCGGGTCTGCTCGCACCGGTGAAGTAACTGCCTTTATCGAGGATATGGAGCCACTGACTAATCCGCACTCCGGCGCGGAAGGAGTAGGTGTTGACCATAATGGCAACGTCTATGGAGCCGTGGTCAGGCGTCGTATGCTGGAACGGCATGTGCTCACTGACTGAATCAAAAACAACATAAAAGAGGGCAAGAAAATGATCATAAAAATAGCCTCGCTGACCCGATGCGGTCAGCTCGCAATGGGTTTGCTGACCTTGTTATTAGTGTCAAACGCCTTTGCCCAGCAGCCACCGCCACCGCCAGGTGCCTATGATGCGTCCCCGTATCTTGGTCAAGTACGTAACCGCTATCTCTACGGTGATATCTGGGAGCGGCCAGGGCTGTCGGCACGGGATCGCAGCATGATTACCGTGGCGGTAAATCAGGCCCTGTACGCTACCAATGAGCTGCGTCTACACATGGGCCGGGCGCTGGACAACGGTGTTACCCAGGCGGAGATCGCGGAAATCATTGCCCACGTACTCTGGTATTCGGGCTTCCCCACCGGCGTTAATGCTGCGCGGGTAGCGGCGGAAGTATTTGAGGAGCGCGGCCTGCCGATGTCACCGCCTGGCGCCTCCGGGCGCGAAGTGCCAACGGACATCGAAGAAGAGTTCCCCGGCGCTTTTCCACAAACACCCTATTTGCGCGACATGCTTAACCAGCTGGTCTATGCCGAAACCTGGACCCGGGAAGAGTTGTCACCGCGGGATCGCAGCATGATCACCGTGGCTGTGGGCACAGCTCTTTATGCATCAAGCGAGGTGCGCTATCACTCAGGCCGCGCTCTGGACAATGGCGTGACCCAGGACGAACTGGCGGAGATCATTACTCACGTGACGTTTTATGCCGGCTTTCCAACTGGTGTGAATGCAGCGCGGGTTGTGGAAGGTGTACTGGCGGCGCGCGGCTTGCCTTTACCCGATGCGCGTTTCCCCGGCGCGCCCTACCTGGATGAATTGATCGACGGTCTAGTCTATGACGAGACCTGGACGCGGCCGCAACTGTCGGCTCGCGACCGCAGTCTGGCCACCATCGCCATGACCATGGCGGCCTACCAGACGGACCAGCTACGAGTGCATATCAATCGGGGTCTGGATAACGGTATCACTCCCGAAGAACTGTCAGAGCTGATGGCCCAGGTGACACTCTATGCCGGGTTTCCATCGGGCGTGAACGGCTCGCGCCTGCTGGCGGAAATTTTTCGTGAGCGTGGCATTCCATTACCTGACTGATGGCGCCGTGAATGGGATTGGCGGGGCAAAGCCAGCTGATGCTGGCTTGCTGTGCCATCGCTCGACTAATTGCTGATCACTAGATTGCTTTTAATACTTCACGAGTAAGGTCCCAGCGGTTGAAACCCTGTCGACCATAATCCAGTCCCCGACGCACAATCACCAGGTCGTGGGACGGGACAATGATGGTGAATTGCCCTCGGTTGCCGGCGGTGGAGTAGGCGCCTTTCGGCACATCGTTGCGCCCTTCCGGCACCAGCCAGAATTGCCCGCCGTACTGTCCGCCGCGACCGACAGTAGCAGGAGCCGGGGTGCGGACAAATTCGACCCAGTCCTCTGACAGCAAACGCTCGCCATTCCAGACACCGTTGTTCAGATAGAGTAGTCCAAAACGTGCCAGGTCTCTTGCATTGGTATAGACCTGACTGCTGAGAATAAAGTCGCCAAAGCGGTCGGTGCTGACCAGCGTGTTGCGCATGCCGATCCGGTCTAGCAGCGCCTTGCGCGGAAACTCTGCGTATTCGTTTTCACCGCCCAGCGCGCGCTTCATGGCGTATACCGCCAGCAGCGTGTCGTAGTTTTCGTAGTCCCAGTGCGTGCCTGGTTCGCGAATCAGGCCACGGCTTCGAGCCCCCTGTACCGAGCTGGCGCCGGCCCAGTAGGACATGCCGGACCCGGTGGCGTATTCCATGCGGTTGTTATCGATGGTTTCCAGGCCGCTGGACATATTCAAAACGTGACGCAATGTGATGGCATTACGCGGATCGTGTTCAGCATCCGCAACGTCCGGGAGCCAGCCAAATCCCAGCGGCGCGTCCAACTCCAGCCGGCCCTCATCCACCAACATGCCGATCAACGTGGTGGCGATACTTTTGGCTGTCGACCAGGTGCGAGTGCGGGTGGTCATATCGAACCCTGGTGCGTAGCGCTCGTGAATAATTTCACCTTCATGCACGATGAGCAGGCTGATGGTCTCTTGTCCTTCAGGCCGATCAATAAATGCCCAGTCAGAAGCGGCCTGCAGGGCGTCGGGGTCGACATTATTGGGTAGTACGGTGCTGCCAATAAAATCACCGTCGGGCCAGGGGATACTGGCCGGGTCTCCGGCGGGCAGCGGCAGGGTCAGTTCCGGCAGTCGGTCGATATCGCTGAGTGCCTGATCAGGGGGCAAAATCACACAGCCAATACCCTCGCGGAAGACTGCACGCATGGTGGGCACGGCCCCGGGCGCTCCGATCTCCACCGCACGCAAATCATCATGAACGACATAGTCACCGCCTTCAGCTGTTCCCACTGGCTCGGCCAGGAACGCCAGTTCCTTATCGAACACCTGTTCAAGGCTGCGGTTGGATGTGAACAGGCCGTTGCACATGAAGACCGCCTGCTGACCGCGGCGGATCATTTCCCGCTGGTGCTGCCAGTAATCATAGGCCAGGTCCTGCTGGGCCAGGAGCGGCATCGAACTCAGGCAAACTGATACGGCAGTGAATAGGGTGGGGAGCAACTTGGACATGGAACAGATCCTCGGTTGTTAGAGTGTTGCCGGCTTGCGTCAGGCCATGATCCGGGTTGTTAGCAGTTAGCATCTGGCTGCTCTGACCGGACTGTGTCGCCGTTACAGGCGCGGTTTTCTAGCGTGAGTATCGCACGCTTGAGCCACAAGCATACTCCAGGCCCAGCAAGAAAATACAGGCTCGCTGACGAGAGGTATGCCGAGCCAGCCCGACAGCTTGGCCCGCGATGAGCTCCGGCCGGTGACTAAAGGGTCTGGAAAGCCGTGCTCAAGTTACGCTTTTCCCTTAGTTTTCAGAGCATTTCGATTCTTGTAGACTTAAGGGCACCTCTATTAATTCAGACAAGTCTCTGCGGGAGTCTGTAAGCCCCTGCTGCAAGGCGCAGCCCGCAGTCAATAGCGAGCCCTATTGGCAAGGGGTGCCGTCTAAAGGCCAGAGACCTGACTGAATTAATAGAGGTGCCCTTAATCTTATAGTTCCTGGATAAAAAACAGATTATAGATTGATTATCTCACCCTAAGCCGCCTGGGTTTCAATGCCTGGATTTCAATAAAGAGGCGGGTAACTATCCTGCCAAACAAGAATTTGAACAATGCGCCACTATCACAACCCGCTCTATATAAGTCATGGCACTGGTGATGAAACCGAGGGGCTGGATCAGGCGCTTAGCCTGGCGAGACACAATCAGGCGCCCCTGAAGGTGCTGGTTGTCAGTCCGGAGTTCCCAAAGGAGTTTCCTGCGTACCGTGAAAGGTATGAGCAGTCACTGCTGGAGCAGGCGTCTGCATCCATCGCAGCTGCTCAATCAGCGCTCGGACTGGACGCTGACGCCGTCAGAATTTCTGTTGAGTTGGTAAGTGACAACACCCCGATCATCACGATCATTAAGCGAGTTATTACCGATGGCCACGATCTGGTGATCAAGGAAGCAGAACCTCGTGATCAGGACGGTGGGTTCAAATCGATCGACATGCACTTGCTGCGCAAGTGTCCAACAGCAGTATGGCTTTGTCGTCCATTCAGGCGCGAAAAGAAAGTTATTCAGATAGCAGTGGCGATCGACCCGGGAGCGCATGAGCCAGAAGCCGAAGCGCTTTCAAAGCGCATGCTTGAGTTGTCGCAATCTCTGGCAACCAAATACAGTGGCGATCTGCATATCGTTTCCTGCTGGGATTATGAATTTGAATCATTTTTGCGCGGCAATCTCTGGTCAGACATTCCTGATAGTCAGATCATAGACGTGGTGATGCAAACGAGAAATGAGCATCGCCTGGCACTTGATAGGCTGATCGGTTATGCGCAAATCGATGAAACTGCCCAGCTTCATCACCTGCGCGGCAAGCCCAGTGAATTGATACCCGACTTCGTATCCAAAAAGAACATCGACATTCTGGTTATGGGTACGTTGGCTCGAACCGGTATACCGGGTTTCCTGATCGGCAACACGGCGGAGAATACCGTGCAGAAACTGTCGTGTTCGCTATTGGCGCTGAAACCCAAAGGCTTCGTCTCGCCTATCAAGGCATGATCTCCAGTTCTCACATTTAACCATGCGGCGGGGCCGGTGATGAAACCGTGACTGGGGGCCGGTCACGCTTCGCAAGTTTTTATGCCCGCTGTACAGTAAAAATATACCTGCATTTATCTGGAGATTGAAAACGTGAACGTCTTGAGTGATTGGATCCACGCTTCCCCATTCTACGAGCTAACCGCGCTATTAACCCTGGCTGCTTTGGTGGGGTTCATTGGTCTGTTACTGCGTCAGCCAATGATTGTCAGTTTTATCGCGGTGGGGGTGTTGGCAGGGCCCTCTGCTCTGGCGATTGTTCAATCCCACGAAAACATCCAGTTGCTGGCTGAGTTGGGCATCGCGGTATTGTTATTTCTTGTCGGCCTGAAACTCGATTTGAAGCTGATCCGGACCCTGGGATTGGTAGCTCTGGCGACTGGGCTTGGGCAGGTGACATTCACTTCAGTGATTGGCTTCTTCATCGGCCTTGGGCTTGGGTTGGATGTGACGACGGCGGTTTATGTGGCCGTTGCCTTGACCTTCTCCAGCACCATTATCATTGTCAAACTCCTCTCGGATAAAAAAGAAGTAGATTCCCTGCATGGACGTATTGCTATTGGCTTCCTTATTGTCCAGGACCTGGTCGTAGTGCTGGCAATGATGGTGCTGTCAGCATTTGGTGTTGGGACCGAGGGGGAAATCGGAGAATCTGGCGGCGGAACTGCTCTTAACCAGATTGCCTGGGTCGTGTTTTACGGGTTTGTCATGCTTTGCCTGGTGTTGCTATTTATTCGTTATGTCGCAACCGCCCTGGTTAGCCGAATCGCAAGGTCGCCCGAATTGCTCATTACCTTTGCTATAGGCTGGGCAGCCCTGCTGGCTGCGATTGGCAGTCAACTCGGGTTCAGCAAGGAACTGGGTGGTTTGCTCGCCGGCATATCCCTGGCTTCGACGCCATTCCGCGAGGCCATTGTCGCCCGCTTGTCGTCACTGCGGGATTTTCTGCTGCTGTTCTTCTTCATCGCGCTGGGTTCACAGCTGGATCTTGGCCTGTTGGGCGCTCAGTTGGCACCCGCTATAGTGTTTTCCCTTTTTGTACTTATTGGCAATCCGCTAATCGTCGTCGCAATCATGGGCTTTATGGGCTACCGCAAACGCACGGGCTTTCTTGCCGGGCTGACAGTTGCCCAGATCAGCGAATTCTCACTGATCTTCATGGCCATGGGCCTGACGTTGGGGCACGTCTCCGCAGAGTCGCTGGGGCTGGTGACTTTGGTGGGGCTAATTACGATCTCCATGTCGGTCTACATGATCACTTATTCTCACAGTCTGTATTCCCGGCTGGAAAAGTTGTTGAGCGTTTTTGAGCGCAAATCTCCATTTCGGGAGGAGACTTTTGAACAGGAGCAGGTTGCCGATGAGGGGTATGAGTTAATTCTGTTCGGCCTCGGACGTTATGGCAAGGCCATTGCGCACTACATGCATCAGGAGGGGATCAGCTTTCTGGCTGTGGATTTCAATCCGGATGAAGTCAGGCGCTGGCGCGAGCAGGGTCATCCAGTCATGTTTGGAGATGCCAGTGATCCCAATTTTATAGCCAGCCTGCCACTGAATAACGTGAAGTGGGTTGTTTCAGCTATGCCTCAGCATGAAATCGGTCTGACCCATGAAGACCCGCGTCTGACGTTGATTGACGGACTAAAGCAGCATGGTTATGAAGGGAAGATCGCGATTTCGACACAGCAGCTTCATGATCACGACCTCTTGCGAACCAAAGGTGCCAGCCTGATTTTATTGCCGTTTTATGATGCTGCTGAACAGGCGGTAGCAAGGTTAAAAGCTGCGACGATTCCGGTTGCCCAGTCCCGGGGCAGTGATCACGGCGATTAGGACACGGGTATCACTCCTGTTTCAGCAGGGAGGCAAATTCACCACTGCTCACTTGTTGATGCAACTCCTGGTAGCCTCCCACCGAATGGTCGCCGACGAAGATTTGCGGCACGGTTCTCTGCCCGGAGCGGTCCATCACTTCGCGGGCGAGTTCGAAATCAGTATCCAGTGCAATTTCTTCGTACTGGTATCCCTGAGTTTTCAGCAGTTGCTTGGCGGCCGTGCAATACGCGCACAGGCGTTTTGTGTAGATGGTTATAGGCATGTCACTTACCACCCCACGGCATAGGCCGCGCGCCTGGGGTCAGCACCGGCAGCAATTGTGCCTTGTTCTGGATGCCTTAGAATGGCCTGGATACTGCCTAGCGAATAGGAGGGTGCCAGTTGCACCTCATGTCCTCTTGATTGCAGGCCTTCGAAGTGCGGGATGGATATTCGGTCCTCGATGCGCACGGTGATCTCAGCGCCGGCTTTGTAGAAATTCGGTTCTGCGAACAGGCTCAGCCGCGGGGCCTCAATAGCCGCCTGCACCGGCATACCAAGATCCAGGATGTTCACCAGGACCTGAAACTGGGTCTGGCCGATGGTCTCGCCGCCGGGTGTGCCCAGTGCCAGCACGAACTCGCCGTCCCGCATCACGATAACCGGAGAATTGTTGAGAATTGGGATTTGTCCACCCCGGGCATAGTTCACGTCTTCCGGGTACGGTGAAGTGGAGCCAACCCGGGTGCCGTTGTTAAATGTCAGACCGGTATCACCCACTACCACGCCGGTGCCGAAGGCGCCGCCATGAGTGGGGGTGGCGGCAACCACGTTGCCCTGGCTGTCGCGGATGGAGAAACTGGTGGTGCTCCCCGCAAATGACTGTTCAAGGTGCGCAGCGATACCCGGCGCAACAGTCTGATGCTGCAGGTAGGCTGAGGCGTTTTCATAGCCAGGCGGCGAACCGGCACCGGGATAGGCCATACTCAGGCTGGTATCAATCAATTGGCGCCGCTGCGCCGCATAGTCGTCGGACAGCATGCCAGTTATGGGCATCTCGTAAAGCCCGGGATCGGCCACGTAGTGATAGATGTCGGCTTTGGCTAACTTGATCGCTTCTATCAGGACATGACTTAACAGCGGATCGCCAGGGCCCATACCGCTCAAGTCGAATCCTTCTACCAGTTTTAACTGCATCAGCACCTCAAGGCCGCCGCGGGAGGTAGGCGCTGACGAATAAATATCGTAGCCGCGGTACTCAACATGCACTGGAGATTCCCAGCTGGGCTGGTAATTTGCGAAGTCCTCCAGTCGGAACAGTCCACCTTCCTGCTCGTAGAAAGCTGCCATTTCCTCGGCGATGTCACCCTTGTAAAAACGGTCGAAGGCAGCTTGCAAAGCGGCATGGCGGTCAGCTCCGCGGGCCAGTGCGGTCGTTTCGGCATCCACCAGTTTCTGGAAGGTATTGGCCAGGGCAGGCATGGTGAACGTCTCGCCAGTTTCCGGCACGCGGCCGCTGGGCAGAAATTGCGCCGCGCTGTCGGGATACTGTCTGAACAGCGCTTCCGATCCGGCAATACTCCTGACCACCGAGGCTTCGATAGGGTGACCGTTGCGAGCATAGTCAATTGCTGGCGCCATGACTTCGGCGAGTGACAGCGTCCCAAAGCGCTGCAGCATGGTAATCCAGCCCCCGAACAGGCCCGGCACAACTCCGGCATGAATGCCTTTGTTCAGTGCTTCTGGATCCAGCTGTGACGCATCCAGCGCCAGCGGGGCAGCGCCGGTGGCATGCAGTGAGTACATCTGGTCACTGGCCTGATCGTAGTAGGTGACGAAGCCATTGCCAGCAGCGCCGGACATCTGTGGGCGCACGACATTGAGCGTGGCGAGCGTGGCCACGGCGGCATCAATGGCGTTGCCGCCCTGCATCAGAATCTGCAGACCAGCCATTGAAGCCAGGGGATGACCAGCAGTGACCAGGCCGTTATTGCCCGGCACTTCTGGTCGCGTGCTGTCGCGGGTGCTGCTCATTTGCAGCGGGTAGGCGCTCTCCTGGGCCTGGCTCTGGCCAACCGCGGCCAGGGCCAGGAGCAGTATGACATGCAGTACCGCGAAACGTGGCAGAGCTGAAAGGGCAGAAACATGATCGCGCATTAGGGGGCCTCTTTGGTCAGTTTTGTAATCCCGGGCGAGGATGCGCAAGTAAACAATCCACCGCCATAAACCTGAGAATAGCACGCAAGAACTATTCCCGGCTTCCCGGCTGCTGTCAGGTCCCAAGCTGCGACCTGGTTCTGGCGCCGGATTTACACCGGTAGTGGGTTTCGCGGCAAGTCGGGCAATAGGAGTCGCCGGGCATCTGGTTTACACTCACCAGCAAACACGCACCAAAAGGGGTAATAATAACCGTGATCAAGATCCCTGCATTGCCATCCGCGTTATTCAGTATCGCGCTGCTCAGCACACCGGCTGCGACGACAATGGCCCAGGAGTGGGTTCCGTCGCGATTCGGGCCCGACGACCGGATCGGCGCTGCCAATTATTTAAACCCGGAACTGGTTCTTCAGGCCGCCGAACTGATCGAAACCGGCAAGGTCTATTCGTTAGGTATTGAAACAGCCGAGGATTCGCCAGCTTATGGCTCGCGCACCTACGATATTAACATTGTCTCGTCCGGGGCCAATGTTGAAGTTGGTGCCGATGTGGTTACTTCCAACGATGAACGGGTCAGCACCAGTTTTGGCATCGGTTCGCAGATTGATGGACTGGGCCATCTTGGCATAGGTAATCAGTACTATAACGGCGTGACCGCCAGTGACATTGTGCGTGACGATGGCCTGGCCGAACTGGGTACCAATACCATCCCCCCGATTGTCACCCGTGGCGTGTTGCTGGACATGGCTGGCTATTATGGCGTGGACCTGGTGCCAGAGGGCACTGCCTTTAACCGAACAGAGATTGATGCGGCGGCTCGTGCCCAGGGCATCGTGATCCAGCAGGGCGATGTGGTGCTGTTTCACACCGGCTGGATGCAGCTGCTGGGTGAAGATGACGAACGGTATATTTCGGTTGAACCCGGGCCTGGCGTAGAAGGAGCACAGTATCTGGCTGATCTCGGCGTGGTCGCGGTAGGTGCCGATACGCCGGCTCTGGAAGTGATTCCGTTCGAGACTCAGGGCCGTGCCTTTGCGGTGCACCAGACCCTGTTGGCCAAGAACGGGGTATATATTCTGGAGAGCATGAACACCGCCGATCTCGCTGCCGACGGTGTCCATGAGTTCCTGTTTGTCCTCGGGCAGCCGAAGTTCAGGGGCGCGGTACAGGCGGTAATCAATCCGATCGCCATTGATTGATTGATCTCAGCCGGAATCAACCGCGCTAGCGCCGCTGTTTCTTGTCGACGGCCTGTTTAAGCAGGTCGCCAAAGCTGCCGGTTTTTTGGGGCTGCTTTTGCTGGCTGGCGCTGTGTTTCTCGACTCGGGGTTTGCTTGTTCTATTACCAGTTTTGGCTGTCGCCGCCTTGCTGGTATCGGCGGCATCATCCAGACGCATGGACAAACCGATTCGTTTGCGTTTCTCGTCAACGTCCATCACCTTGACCTTGACCACATCGCCACTTTTGACCACTGTGTGGGGATCCTTGACGAAATGATTGGCCAGCGCCGAAATATGCACCAGGCCATCCTGGTGCACACCGATATCCACAAAGGCGCCAAAATTGGTGACGTTGGTAACGACGCCTTCCAGCACCATGTCCGGTTTCAGGTCCGCCAGTGACTCCACGCCGTCTTTAAAGCTTGCGGTCTTGAATTCGGGGCGCGGATCGCGCCCGGGTTTTTCCAGTTCCGCGATGATGTCGGTGACGGTGGGAATACCGGTAGTTTCATCCACATAGTCTGCCGGATCCAGGCTGCGCAGGAACTTGACGTTGCCGATGACGTCATCGATTTGTTTTTCATGTCGTGACAGGATGCGTTGCACCACCTTGTAGGATTCCGGATGCACGGCCGATGCATCCAGCGGATTATCACCCCGGGCAATTCGCAGGAATCCCGCCGCCTGCTCGAAGCTCTTCGCGCCGAAGCGTGGCACATCCTTCAGTGCCTTGCGATCACGGAACGCGCCGTGCTCGTTCCGGTGCGTGACGATGTTGCTGGCGATGGAAGGAGTGAGACCTGACACCCGCTTGAGAAGTGCGGCGGAGGCCATGTTGACATCCACGCCCACGGCATTCACACAGTCCTCCACCACGGCATTGAGAGACTGACCCAGTTTCAACTGGCTTACGTCGTGCTGATACTGACCGACGCCGATAGACTTCGGGTCAATCTTTACCAGCTCCGCCAGCGGATCCTGCAGGCGCCGGGCGATGGAGATGGCGCCGCGCACGGTGACATCCAGGTCAGGAAATTCCTCCCGGGCAACATCCGAGGCTGAATACACCGAGGCACCGGATTCATTGACCATAACCTTGTCCAGCTTCAGCTCCGGATGGCGGGTGATCAGATCACCCGCCAGTTTGTCGGTTTCCCGTGATGCGGTTCCGTTGCCGATGGCAATCAGCTCGACCCCATGTTTTTTGCACAAACCTGCCAGTGTGGCGATGGATTCATCCCATTTGTTGCGCGGCGCGTGGGGGTAGATGGCGGTGTCTTCGATAAATTTTCCGGTGCGATCTACCACACAGACCTTGCAGCCGGTGCGCAGCCCCGGGTCCAGTCCCAGGGTGACACGATTGCCTGCTGGAGACGCCAGCAGGATTGCTTTCATGTTTTCGCCAAACACACGAATCGCTTCTTCCTCGGCGCTTTCGCGTAGCTGCCCCAGAATATCGGTCTGTAAATGCAGCAGCAGTTTGACCTGCCAGGTCCAGCGAACGACTTCCTTCAGAAAGCCATCCGCAGCCCGCCCCTGGTCGCTAATGTCCAGATGCGCCGCGATCATGCCCTCACAGGGATCCGGCTGTTTGTCTTCCAGTCCGGCGCTGCCTATTTCCACGCGCAGAAAGTCTTCCTTGCGGCCGCGGAACATTGCCAGGGCCCGGTGCGAGGGAATCTTGCTCAGGGGCTCGTTGTAATCAAAGTAGTCCCGGTACTTGGCCGCCTCGTTCTCTTTGCCGTCAGCCACCCGTGCGCGCAGTTCTCCCCGGGTCCACAGGTGCTTGCGCAGTTTGCCCACCAGCACAGCATCCTCGGCAAAGCGCTCCATGAGAATAAATTTCGCGCCATCCAGGGCCGCTTTGCTGTCTTCGACGCCCAGGTCGGCGTTCACGTAGCTGGCAGCGACGGTTTCCGGGTCCAGTGTTGGGTCCGCGAACAGCGCATCGGCCAGCGGCTCCAATCCGGCCTCAATGGCAATCATCGCCTTGGTGCGCCGTTTCGGTTTGTAGGGCAGGTACAGGTCTTCCAGCTCGGATTTGGTTTCAGCTCCCCGGATCTGCTTTTCCAGTGCTGGGGTCAGCTTTTCCTGCTCACGAATGCTGTCGAGAATCGCATCGCGGCGCTCGCTCATTTCCCGCAGGTAGCCAAGGCGGTTTTCCAGGTCCCGCAGCTGCAGATCATCCAGACCGCCGGTCACTTCTTTTCGATAGCGGGAAATAAACGGTACCGTGGCGCCTTCATCCAGAAGGCCGATGGCGGCAGTCACCTGTTGTGGTTTGATATTGAGTTCGGCGGCGATTTTTTCGGCGAGGGGCATTGCGGTCATATTGGTCCTGCGGTTGAAGTCAGCGCTAATGGCTGGACGGTGATTTTTTCAGGCCGCGATTGTACGACTTGCCGGACAACCATGCCACGGGGATCAAACTACCCATCCCCCTTTTGATACGACCCTTCTGATAGCAGAAAGGCTAGGACCCGAAATCGATGATATGTGCCCCGGGATTGTCGCCGTCCGGGCGAAAGCCGTATCCCTTGCGCTGGGCGATGCGCTGCATGACATATCTGGCTTCCCGGGCGATAACGCCGCGATTGCGATTCGCGCCGCCGAAGCCGTGAATGACTCTGAGGCCCTTGTAGCGGTGCAGCAGTGCTGTATTCAGCCCTTCATCTATTTCCAGGCGGGCCTCTTCCCGGGTCTGGCCAGCATGAGCCACATCGATCTCATAATAGTGCGCGCTGAATACGTCATGCAGGGAAGTATCACACTTGGGACAGGTGAGGTCGGCGGGGTCCACCGGTATCCCGCAAAGCGGGTTTGGGCATTCAACAAAGGCGGGTATTCCAGACATAGCCACCCAAAGATAAAGCAATCGACGCGCCAGGGCGATGGTCAGCACCCGGATTGCTCACTGTTATTTATCCGCCATCCGAAAACCCCGTGTCCGGCGCACGAATTTGCCTTGTTCGCAGCGCGGGATACAATACCGCTCCCATGCGAGCCATACCTGTTGGCTCCAGACTGCAGGAGTAGTTCATGGATTTTGACCCACTCATGCTGGCGCGCCTGCAGTTTGCGGCCAATATCAGTTTCCATATCCTGTTTCCCACCATTACCATCGGGCTGGCCTGGATTCTGCTGTATCTGCGGGTTCGCCACACCCTGAGTCTTGATGCTGACGGCAAGAATGGTGATGACCACTGGGAATATGCCTACTTCTTCTGGGTCAAGGTGTTTGCGCTGACCTTTGCCTTGGGGGTCGTGTCCGGCATTACCATGAGCTTTCAATTCGGCACTAACTGGCCGGGATTTATGGAGCAGGCCGGAAATATCGCCGGGCCCCTGCTGGGCTATGAAGTGCTGACCGCCTTTTTCATGGAGGCATCGTTTCTTGGCATCATGCTGTTTGGCAAGCGACGGGTCAGTAATCGCGTCCACCTGACTGCCACCGCCCTGGTGGCAGTTGGCACCACGATCTCGGCATTCTGGATTTTGTCCCTGAGTTCCTGGATGCATACACCGGCAGGCTACGTGGTTGCAGATGGTGTTTTCCAAATCGACAGCTGGATGGCCATCATCTTTAATCCGTCATTCATCTACCGGTTTCTGCATACCGTTCTCGGTTGCCTGCTTACCGCGGCGTTTCTGGTAGCCGGTATCAGTGCCTATCGCTGCCAGCAGGGTGTAGATGGGCCGGGCACCTGGCGGGTTATGCGCACTGGTGTTGCGCTGGCCGCGGTTGTCGCGCCGCTGCAAATTTTCGTCGGCGATTTGCATGGACTGAATACCCTCGAGCATCAGCCCGCCAAGGTGGCGGCCATGGAGGCGGTCTGGGAAACCGAAGCGGGCGCACCGTTCACCGTCTTTGCCTTGCCTAATGAAGACACTCGCAGCAATGACTGGGCACTGGAGATTCCCTACGCGGCCAGCCTGATCCTGACTCACCAGCTTGATGGCGAAGTGCGCGGCCTGAACGAATTTGCCGGCGAGCACCCGCCGGTTGCCACGGTGTTCTGGTCGTTCCGGGTCATGCTGGCGGTGGGTGTCGCGATGCTGGTGGTAAGCTGGTGGGCGGCCTGGGCGTTGCTGATCAAGCGGAACTGCAGTCCGCGTTTGCTGCAGGTGCTTTCCTGGATGACCTTTTCCGGCTGGGTCGGGGTGCTCTCTGGCTGGATCGTAGCCGAAGTCGGACGGCAACCCTGGATTATCTACGGCCAGTTGCGTGTCGCCGACGTGGTGGCGGATCACAGCGCCGGCACCATGCTCAGCACCTTGCTGGCCTACCTGACCCTGTATGGTTTTCTGCTGATGTCCTATATCGTTGCGCTGCGCTTGATGGCCACCAAACCGGCGCGCTCATTAATGAACCAGGGTCTGCCTAGTATGGCAACTTGAGGCATCACTATGACTGAGTTGTTGCCACTATTCTTTGTTTTTGCGATGGGCCTGTCGCTGCTAATTTATGTGGTTCTGGATGGCTATGATCTTGGTATCGGCATTTTGCTACCGCTAGCCGACGACCATGAGAAAGATGTGATGATTGCCGCCATCGGGCCGTTCTGGGACGCCAACGAAACCTGGATTGTACTGGGTGTAGGCATCCTGCTGATTGCCTTTCCACAGGCCCACGGCATTATCCTCAGCCAGCTGTATTTGCCGGTGACCCTGATGCTGATTGGCCTGATTCTGCGCGGCGTGGCTTTTGATTTCCGGGTCAAGGCCGGGGATGACAAGCGCGACTTGTGGAATCGTTTGTTTTTCGTTGGCTCACTGCTGACGGCCCTGTGTCAGGGCTGGATGGTGGGCGCCTACATTACCGGTCTCGCCAACAGTGGCGTCAGCCTGCTGTTTTCGTTTCTCATTGCGCTGTCGATGCCGGCGCTCTACGTCATGCTGGGTGCGGCCTGGCTGATGATAAAAACTGAGGGCAGTCTGTTCACCAAGGCGGTCACCTGGGCCCGGATCGGGGTGCTGCCCATGGGTCTGGCGTTATTGTTGGTGTCTATCGCCACGCCCCTGGTGAGCGATCTGATTGCGGCAAAATGGTTTACCCTTCCCAACGGTATTGGCCTGATGCCGATTCCACTGACCACCCTGATCGCTTACGGCGTGATAGTCTGGATGTTGTTTCGCGGTGGGCGCTTTCGTCAGGTCAACGGCTACGGCGTGGTGATGCTGTCGGCACTGACGGTGATCTGCATCATGGCGACCCTGGGGCTGGCCTACAGTCTGTTCCCGGATATTATTCTCGGGCAGATGACGATCTATGAAGCGGCTGCGTCCACGGCCGCACTGCAGTTTGTGTTTGTGGGCACGGTGGTTACCCTGCCAGCGATAATGATCTACACCGTGTTTGTGTATCGCGTGTTCAGTGGCAAATTGAGTTCTCTTGAATACGAATAAATGCTGCGCTGAGAAAAGGTGACCACCTGGGCTCGATTCAATTTCTGTCAGTCTGTTTGCAGCGCTTATAAACCGCGAACACAAAAAAGCCCCGGGTAGGAGCAACACCCAGGGCTTTGACCTCAAGCAAATCGAATCAGGATTCGATCTCGCCGAGATACTGTTCGATACGTTCCTTGTTCACCATCACGCGGCTACTCAGGGTATCGATGTTGGCGCGGATCTGTTCGAGGTTGGTGGGCTCACCGGCAACAATCACGCCGACCATGCCCAGCGCCAGGTGCGGGGTACATTGATACACGTACACACCTTCTTCGTTAAGGGTCACTGTGACCTCCTCGTTCATCTGTCCTTGCCAGGTGTTGGCGCCAGCCGGGACAAGACCATTCGCTGACACGGAATTGTGCGCCATGTCGGTTGCGACAAAGCGAATGGTGTCACCGACTTCCGCGTTTACCACGGCCGGCTCGAACACCATTGAACCGTCAGCGCCCATGTTCTTCATCTCCACGACGTGCTCGGCCGCAAAAGCAACATTGGCTATTAGTGTCAATACGATAACTGTAAAACTGGTTTGCATTGCGTTCTCCTCTCGGTTGGTAGCTTGTATAACGGAGGCTGTGCAAGGCTGGATTGTTGTTTGGGTCAGGACGCGCTGCGGTTCAACGTGCCAGAAACGGCAATCATCGCGGCACCAGAGTATTAATGACAAGACGCAGTCAAAGACCTGTTACGCAGTCAGCGCGGTGTGAAAAAAGCCAGGAAAACCTGAGGTTCCCTAAGTTAAAGAACAAACCAATTACTGGCATACGCGTCTATGGGAGGCCGTCGGTTGCCAGCTAATCATCTTGCGGTTCGCTGCAAAAGATTACTCAGCAGGGCCTTTGAAAGGCATGAAAAATAATTACGCCAGCAATGATTAATGACTGTTCACTGCCGGGCGTATTTTAATGTGCCCCATTGTGTTTATTGTGTTTGACGTAAAAAGCGCTTCGATAAAGACGGGTCAGGATATTCTGGCTGACGCCCAGATAGTACAGCAGCACAATCAGGGTGAACGTCAGTTGCGTGTAAAACACGCCATGGGCTTCGTATTTCCTTGCCGATGTTTTTATTGATTGCTGCAGGATTTTGAATTCGGTGCTTTTGCGCAAACGCCGGACAATATCCTGGTCTTCCATTAGCGACAGTGATTCATCAAAGCCGCCGACCTGGTTGAACAATCGACGGGAGACAAACAATCCCTGGTCGCCGAAGCGAAACAGGCTCAGATCGAAGCGCGTGAACCAGGCGAAGAACTTCAGGGCCCGGTTACCAGATTCAAATGCCAGCCGGAACGATCCGGCGCAGCGTGCTCGCCCGAGATTGCCGAGAATCTGCTGAATGCCGTCCGCTGGTAACCGGGAGTCGGCATGGACAAACAGCAGGTATTTTCCAGATGCATGGCGTACGCCAGCATTCATCTGCTGGCTTCTACCGCGCGGCGACTCAATCAGCCTGACGGGGAATTGGGAGGCGATATCCCGACAACCGTCGGAGCTGCCGCCATCGACAACAATGATCTCGGCGTTCTCACATCCCCTGAGACTTAACAGGTGCTCGAGAAAGACGCCGATTAACTGGCGCTCATTGAGGATCGGCACAATGATACTGAGAGACACTTTCAAAATCTGATTTGTCTGGCTATTGCTGCGCAGAAGAGTTTTTACTCACGACAGGTGATAGGAAATGTCAGATGATGCGTAAAGGGAGCTACGCGTAAATGCGAAGTTGAGATTCAGGAATGGGGCAGCGCCCGATCAACGCCCGGATGCGTCCCGAGCGGTATTTGATGCTCAGGCGCCGGTGTCGGCAGTGTTGTACACTCAATGTGTTACTTACCCGGCTTGTTCAGGTTCCGCGTCGTTTTAGTTGTTTAGCATTGGTAGTCATCAAATACCGAGCGAGGTTTGTTGCTGTGACCAGATATCGATTTTCAGCGTTACTATTGTCCGTCCTGATAAGCCTGCCGTTAGCGCCAATCCGGGCCGCAATCGTTGCCGGCTTCCCGGATGCCATCGTTTGTTCTGTCAGGGATCCTACCGGCTTCACTCCCTGGGAAGAGCTGGTGTTCTATGTCAGCGCTCATACCCTTGATGGCGAGACACTCTACAAGACCCTGACTTCAGACCCGGTGGTTATCATCGTCAGCAGTGATGGTGTTCTGGAGGCACCCAATCTGGCAGACTGCGATGGGCGTTCGATTACCGATTTACTTGATCGAGGCAGGGCGTTTTATCTCACCCCTGCCAGCGGTGGCTCAAGCGCGACATCCGGCAACGATGATTAAGATGGCGGTGATCGGCGCTGCAGTTGCCAATGCAGGAACGACCCGATTGACGGGTTGCTTTCACGACCTGATGAGGCAACTCGCCACACAATTTTTCGGCAGTTATTTTTAGCGGGGCGCTCCATGAGTCCAACGATCGGCACCAAATTTTCATCCACCGCCACCCGCGTATTAATGCTGGGCAGCGGCGAGCTGGGCAAGGAAGTAGTTATTGAGCTGCAGCGTCTGGGGGTGGAAGTCATCGCCTGTGACCGCTATGAGAACGCGCCAGCCATGCAGGTGGCGGATCGCTGTCATGTGTTTTCGATGCTCGACGGTCAGCGACTGCGGGAAGTGATTGAGAAGGAGCGTCCGCAGCTGGTGGTGCCAGAAATCGAGGCCATCGCCACGGATACCCTGGTCGCTCTCGAGGCGGAAGGGTTTACCGTGATACCCACGGCGCGAGCGGCGCAGCTCACCATGAACCGGGAAGGCATCCGCCGCCTGGCCGCGGAGGAGTTAGGGCTGGCAACGTCGCCGTTTCGATTTGCTGCCTCGAAAGATGAATTCCGGGTGGCTGTGAAAGAAGTCGGCATCCCCTGTGTCGTCAAACCTGTGATGAGTTCCTCGGGCAAGGGGCAGTCGACGGTGCACAGTCAGGCAGACGTTGATAAAGCCTGGGAGTATGCCCAGGCCGGTGGACGCGCCGGACAGGGTAAGGTGATTGTCGAGGGCTTGGTTGAGTTCGACTACGAAATTACCCTGTTGACAGTGCGCCATGCTGGCGGCGTAAGTTTTTGCGAGCCCATTGGCCATCGCCAGGAAGACGGCGATTACCGTGAGTCCTGGCAGCCCCAGCCAATGAGCGAGCAGGCTTTGGCCAAAGCCCGGGATATGGCCGATGCGGTTACTCAGTCGCTGGCTGGCGTCGGTGTGTTCGGTGTCGAGTTTTTCATTCGCGGTGATGATGTGCTGTTCAGCGAAGTGTCGCCAAGACCCCACGATACCGGCATGGTGACCCTGATATCCCAGGACCTGTCAGAGTTTGCCTTGCATGCCCGGGCGATCCTTGGTCTGCCGATTCCCAATATTCATTTTCACGGTCCGTCGGCATCGGCGGTGATCCTGGTGGAAGGCGAATCAGAGCAGGTCAGCTTCGCAAACCTCGAGCAGGCGCTAAATGAACCGGACACCAGTCTACGGCTGTTCGGCAAACCGGAAGTCAGCGGCCGGCGGCGTATGGGTGTGGTTCTCGCGCGCGACACCTCGGTAGACAAGGCGCGCAGCAAAGCAGTCGCCGCCGCCCAGGCTATCAAGCCGAAACTGTAGAATTAATCAGAGGTTTCCTAGTTAGCCGGAAGAGTCAGTAACGGCATGGTGCCGCTGCCGGTGGTTGATTGCAGGGAAAACAACAGTTGCAGCAGACCGAATGTGGCCTTGGAGTCAGCATCCCGGTCATCGATATAAAACCAGTGATCGCGATAGCGGGTGCGTACGAACGCGTAGTCCGGCTCGTCGACGCTGTGCTGGATCTCGACAATACCTGCAAAGATCTCCTGCCAATCGAAACGCTCACTACCGAGCGACGCTTGTCGCGCAAGCCCGATTCTGGCGTGCGCATCCGGCACGTCGATTGAGTTGGCGATGAAGTACAGGACGCCGAGCATGGAGCGGGTACGGATTCCGGTTGGCGTGCTGACCGACCCATTGTCGTCAATGGTACCGAGGACGATGCGATCAGCGTCCTCCGGCAACTGAAGCAGCTGCCGAAATCGTTCGACATCGTTGCTGGCAGCCGATTCACTCCCGGTCGCTATTTGCAGTTCCAGCGTTCTGTCTTCGTTGGCGAGGCGGGTAGTCAGGGTGAGTATCCGTGACTGCTGCAGGCGCCGGGCGATACTGGCCAATTCGCGAAATTCAGCATAGCGCGGGGCAGTTTGCGGATGTGGCCCGGAAGCGGTCGGGGCATTGTCCAACCCCTGCAATCGCTCAACTGTCAGCACCAGCAAGCGCTCGATACTCCAGCCGGAATCGGCCAGCAACCAGATCACCTCCATTGGGATCGAGGTCAGCAGCCGGCGTGCATAGGATTCTCCCTGCAAGGGTGAATAGGACACCGTGGGTCGCTCGCTAAGGGTCACTCCGCCACCGACGTTACCACTTCCCGACCCCGCGTTGTCGCTGAAGAAGTCCTCGATGCCAAAAGTCAGGCCAGCGTTTGCCCTGGATTCAACACCGTACTGGACCACTACCGAACCGAGATCAAGAAAGAACGGTGTATCGTTATAGCGCAGCCGAACGATGTTGCTGAGAAGCTGTTCATCTTCGGTGTGGCGGATTACTTCGTTGTAGCGGGTACGTTCAGGAGCAATATTCTCGGGCGTGCTGCGCACCACGCAGCTGGAAGTCAGTAAACTGACCAGAATAAGAATGATGGCAGGGAAGCCGCGAACTGTTTGTAGAGGCTTGGCTAACGGTTTCATTGAGTTCCGTGGTGGGTTCTATAAAGTTTAGTTCAGCGCTTCAGGACAGCCGCGGCCATCATGCATTTACAGGCGCACGATGGTTTGCACATAGTAATAGTGGCTATCACCCCTGTTGACCAGGTCCATATAGTCACCGGCCTTGAGCCAGGTGTAGCCGCCTTCCAGCGTCAGCCGGTTATCCAGTAAATGCCAGCGAGCGCGGGTTTCCAGCTGGGTGCCCACTTGATCTTCTCCGAGGTTACCGGGGTGCCGATAGCGGGTGGTGCGCCAACCCTGTGCTTCGGTTGCCAGGGAGTAACTCTGGAGTTTGATGTAGCCATCGATATTGTTGACTGGCTGCAGATTGAGCAACAAGCCCGGGGTGTCGATGTTGTTGCGCACGAAGGCCCTGTAGATACCGGTGGGGCCGTAGTCGGGGCGTGGCACACCGTACAGGGAGTCGAAACTGTTGGTCTCATTATCCAGTGGGTTCTTGTCGCCGCTGGCATAGTGATAGATAAAGCTCAGACGTGGACGCCAGGCCAAATCGAAACTGTAGCCAAGCCCCAGGTGCAGAAACCGGGCGCGGTGGTCGCGCAGTTCCGAGGTCGGGTTGAGTGCAGGAGAGTCGCCGAACTGGTAGAGGGCCTCGAGTTCGTAGTGCCAGCGGGAGGGGGCTGGGTCGCGAAACAGGCGCACGCCGGTGCTAAGAATATCGAAGCGCTGGTTGGCAGGTGCGTCCCGGTTCTCATCCAGGCCGTATAAAAACGCCTCGAAATTATCATCCAGCCCTGGCAGGCGCGTTTCTACGAAAGCACCCCAGTAGATTTTGTCGCCTGGTTCGTTATCGAGTCGTGGCTCATTATCCAGCGGATCCTCGTCGAAACGGCGATTGGTCGGTCGCGTGTAGAAGAATTCATAGGCCGTATCGCCCTCGGCGACACGGGCATGCACGCCGGAAAACGCGTTGATGGTATTGCGAAACCGGTTGCGGGCGACCCAGCGCCGGCTGCCCTGATCCATAGTGAATCGGCCGACTTTGACGAAACCCTCATTCTCGCGACCCAGTACATCGGTTAACGGCACGGCGACATGTGCTTGCAGGATATCCAGCGGATTGGTGATCGTGGTGTCCAGCGGCGTATCGCTGTCGCTGAAATAGGTGCGCATATCCGCCAGTTCTGCGACCACAGAGAATCCTGCAAAGTCCGCCTCGGCACTCAGCAGATTGCGCCACTCAAGGGCCTGGTCGTCACCATTGAGCCCGGCACGGAATTGTCCGTCCAATACCTGCATTCGGGTTTGTTGCTCAAAGCCGAAAGTCAGCCAATCGCCCGAGCTATCCTGGGCAGACACCGCAAGAGGCAGCCCTGGCAACAGGCTGGCGAACAGCAGACTGATGAGGTAACGAAATGTGGGAGTTTTGTGTGATGTTGTGTTGGCTGTTGGTTTTGACAATAACTTTGTGGGCATAGCAGGATTCTTGGTTTTTTTTGATTAATCTCTAATACTAGCAGCTTGGCTGGGGTCTTTGCAGAGGCACATGTCCTGGTCAGGCCAGCGCGGCCTGCAATTCGCTGCCAATCCTGGCGGCTTCATCGGCGCGGTAAGGACTGGACTGTGCAAAGCCCCATACAGGGTGGGGCCAGGCCTTGTCGGTATGCTTGCGAACAATGTGGTGAATATGTAGTTGGGGCACCAGGTTGCCAAGCGCGGCGACGTTCATCTTTTCGCCTTGGAATAACTCCATCATGGCTGTAGCCAGCCGGGATGATTCAGCCAGCAGTTGTTGCTGCTGAATCTCTGTTAGCTCATGGATTTCCCGTAAGCCACTGAGCCTTGGTACAAGAATGCACCAGGGGTAGTCCTGGTTGTTCATCAGCAACAAACGGCTGAGTTTGAGATCGGTAACAAAATAGCAGTCCTGGGCGAGTCTTGAGTCCAGTTCGAATGCGCTCATTGAGGTCTCCACAGTTATGTCCCAAGGCCGTGCAGGGTTACGCTGACAAGCGCCTTCAGCACAGCAAGGAGTATGGTAGCCGTCATGTCAGCTGTATTCAGCGACAATTGTCAGTGCAACCGTGGTTTTATGCGACTTTGTTCTTCTATAGACTTTGTCCGTAAGGCAATTACGGGCCAGATAGCAGACTACCATTCACGATGATCACACTTCGACTGGCAGAACTGGCTGATGTATCACTCCTGCAACACTGGGATCGGCAGGATCACGTCATTGCTGCCAGCGGTGATGACGATGTCTGGGACTGGCCACTGGAGATCGGTCGAGATGTGTCATGGCAGGAAATACTGATTGCGGAACACCTGGGCAGGCCAATTGGCCTGTTGCAGATTATCGATCCCTTGAACGAAGAATCACACTACTGGGGCGACTGTCCACCTGGTCTTCGGGCGATCGACATCTGGATTGGTGAGGCCAAAGATCTCGATAAGGGCTTCGGCAGGGAAATGATGATTGCCGCATTGCTGCGCTGTGTTGAAAACCCTGAGGTCCGTGCGGTGCTAATAGATCCATTGGCAACGAATAAGCGCGCAATACGCTTTTATGAGCGCCTGGGTTTTTGGTTTGTTGAGCAGCGACAATTTGGCGAAGACGACTGCTGTGTGTACCGGATTAACCGGGAAGAGATCCTGGCCCGATACCTGACGTCAGAATAGTGCTGCGCAGCAATGCGGTTATCCTGGTAAAAAGCTGTGATCCAGCATCTGCGTGGTTCTATTCCCCCTGCAGTTCTGTTGAATCTCCCGGCCGTGGTAAAGCCGATCGAACTGTATTGGCTACGACGGAAAGCAGCTTGAGGCACCTGGCTCCAGCGAGCCTTATCGTTGCGCAGTTTCCGTTCATCGCATAGTTTCGTGCGCCAGGAGCGTGCGAATTTCTTTTCGCATTACAGAATTTTCTCAAGGTCTGGAGTTGATCTGGGCCGATATTCCAAACCAGGTGGCAAGTTGGCGCACTGTTTCGGCGCAGATAGCGGAGTGCGTTTTAAGCAAATTCGCTGACAGTGATTTCTGCCGTCGCACCTCAGGCCAGGCTAATTATCGCCAATTCAGCTGGCTACGGCGATTGACTGTTTTCAGCGCGTCGATCGTGTGACCCCATATTTTTTCAGATTGCTCCACGAGCCCATCTATTGTGCACCGGTGCGCACTTTTGGGCCGCGCCTTGCGTGTTTGGCTTGGCACACTTAATGCATCGACCTTGTTGATGACACGTGCCAACAACAAAACCCACACCACCTATCTGTTTTGGCAGAGGAATTTCCACACAGAGTGTGATTACTGGCACCTCTTTGCGGCCAGCTGTTTCGCCGCATAATCCGCGCACTTTGGGAATTTTCCAAAAGCTTAGATGAACCGTTAAAACCAGGAGCGATACATGAAATCTCGTCAATCACAATTCAAGCGTCGATCCAGCTTCGCACTCGCCGCGGCCATTGCGTCGTTGGGTGCGAGTTCGCTGGTACACGCACAAGTTCCTCCGGATAGCCCGGAAGGATCCATCGAAGAGATCACCATTACCGGCTCGCGTATCGCGCGTGATGGTTATGATTCTCCGACACCAATTTCCGTTCTCGGACAGGATGACCTGAACGCCGAGGCGCCTGCCAACGTGGCTGAATTTGCCATGACCCTGCCTTCAATTCAGGGCAGCACAACTTCCTCTACCAGTTCCGGATCACTGAGCTCCGGTAATGCTGGCATAGCATCGTTGAATCTGCGCGGCATGGGCACTGGTCGAACACTGGTACTATTTGACGGACAGCGTAACGTGGTTTCTTCCGCGGCCGGTCTGGTAGACACAAATACGTTCCCGCAGTCGCTTATTGAGCGCGTGGAAGTATCTTCTGGTGGCGCGTCCGCGGCCTACGGTTCTGACGCCATTGCTGGTGTTGTTAACTTTATTCTGGACCGCGATTTCGAAGGCCTGGATTTGGCCGTTGAGCGTGGTGAGGCTGGTGAATACGACGCTGTCGATCAGCGTGTTGAAGTAACAGCGGGATTTCCTTTCGCGGATGGTCAGGGCCACATGCTGTTGTCGGGTGAGTATTTTCACCGTGATGGCGTGCACTACACCGCACCGGAATGGGCGCAAAACGGGTACTGGGGCATTCCCAACCCGGCCTATGAAGCGGGCAACGGTCAGCCGTTCTACCTGGTCTCTGAGGGTATTGGTATCTCCAGCTACACCCCCGGTGGTTTGATCACTGATGGTCCGTTGCGTGGTACCTATTTCGGTGAAGGCGGTTCCGTCAATCAGCTGGAATTTGGGCCGATTGGTGGCCAGTGGATGGTTGGCGGCGACTACGAATACACGACGTCCGGAGCGCTTGGCACTAACTCGCTGCAAGGCGAAGATGATCGTAACAGTTTGTTCGGTCGAATGAGCTGGGAGTTTGCGCCCAATCTTGAAGTTTATGCACAGGCTAGCTGGGCTAGCTACGAGGGCTACAGCTTTTACATCCGCCCGACGGACCGTAATCGCACCATTCAAATTGATAATGCATTCTTGCCGCAGCAAATCGTTGATCAGATGAATGCTGAAGGTATTACCAGCTTCAATTTCAGTACCAACAACATCGATATGCCGGCGTCTGGCACTAACAACTACCGCGAAACAACACGGTTTGTGTTCGGTGCCGACGGGTTTTTTGACGCTTTCGGTTACAATGTTGACTGGGATGCCTATGCCCAGATCGGCGAGACTAACACTGATGAACACCAGAACCCCACGTTCTCATTTGCGGCACTAGCCGACGCGACTGACGCGGTAGTTGATCCGGCCTCAGGCGATATCGTCTGTCGCTCAACTCTGACAGATCCAGGCAATGGCTGTGTGCCGCTGAACCGTTTTGGTGAGGGCGTCGCCAGCGATGAGGGCCTGGATTATGTATTGGGTCGTCCTCGCCGCGAGCAAGAACTCACTCAGGACGTTTTCGGTTTAAACTTCGTGGTCAACGACATTGAAGGTTGGGCGGGTCCGATCGGTCTGGCTTTTGGTGGTGAGTATCGCGAAGAAGGTATCGACGGCTTTGTCGACCCTAAATACGCAAGCGGCTGGAAATACGGTAACTACCGCGTGACCACCGGTCAGGTTGATGTTGCCGAGGTCTATGTTGAGACGGTGATCCCCGTCTTTGCAGGTTTCGAGTTCAACGGTGCTGCGCGCGCTACTGACTACAGCACGTCCGGCCGGGTAGAAACCTGGAAAGCTGGCTTTACCTACCAGCCGATCGAAGACATCACCCTGCGTGTGACCCAGTCTCTGGATATTCGCGCCGCCAACCTGTCTGAGCTGTTCGACTCAGGTGTTGCCCGAACCAATGCGGTGGCCATTGATGGCCAATCCGTAGACTTTATCCAGAACCTGACTGGTACCCCGACAGTTGGACCGGAGGAAGCTGATTCACTGGGTGTGGGTGTGGTTCTGCAACCGCGATTTCTGCCGGGCTTTTCTGCTTCTGTTGACTATTACGACATCGAAATTGATGGCGTGATCGACTTCATTGGTGCCCAGGACGTGGTTGATGCCTGCTTGATCTTTGGTCAGCAGCGCTACTGCGATAATTTGCGCTATGGCCCGGGTGGCGATCTGCAATTTATTGATCTTGAGTATGAGAATCTGAATAGCTACGTTGCCGAGGGGTATGACATCGAGTCCAGCTATCGCGCTGATGTTGGTCCCGGTACCATGTCACTGCGTTTCATGGCCACGCACTACATTGAGAACACCACCGATGACGGTGTGACTCAGCGTAACCGGGCTGGTGAGAATACTACCAGCACTCCGGATTGGGTGTATCGTGGTACCGCACGCTATGACTGGGATGCGTTCACGGTCAACCTGACTGCCCGCGGTGTTAGCGATGGTGTGATCGACAACCGCTTCATCGAGTGTGGCCTATCCGGCTGCCCGGCATCGGTTGGTCTGGCACGGACTATTAATGACAATGGTGTTGACGGTGAATGGTTCTATGACCTGTATGGTTCATACGACCTGAACTTTGGTGGCGGTGAAGGCGAAGTCTTTATCTCTATCAAGAATATGTTCGACACTGATCCGGCCCTGTACGCGCTGCCGCTGTTCCAGGGTTCTGAGAACCGTCCGGCCTACCTGCCGACCAACCGGTCCCTCAATGACGTAATGGGTCGTAACTTCCGTATCGGCTTCCGTTACAACCTGTAATGACGATGCGTTGAAGCTCACATAGCTTCTATGGAAAGGCGGTCTGACCTGGTCAGGCCGCCTTTATTATTGTCCGGGAAAAAGTCTCAAGGGCGGGTGAGTTTCACCGCCACCTGTTTGCTGAAAAAACACACAGAGAGTACTTCATAGCTGCACCCCTGCTGCTGGCAAAACTGAAGCAGTGCCCGGTACTCATCCTGCTCCCAGTGTTCGTTCATGATCAACTCGTCAAACACCAGTATAGTCTGTTCATCAATGACCTTATTGGCATGCTCCAGTGCGCACAGCGTGGAGGTATAGAGATCGGCATCGAAGTTGATCAGGGCGGCAAGAGGGCGGTCATGGGCGAAGAATTCCGGTAGGCTTTGCTCGAACTCGCCGGCGATAAATTCACCGCCGTCAATGTCTGGAATGTGTCCGGCACTGGAATAGCTGCCCCGCGAGTGTTCATGCCAATCTTCCGGCAGTCCTGCAAAGGTGTCGAAACCATAACCGGCGCTGAACGATCGCATCAGGTAGCGAAATGACTGGCCGCGCCAGACCCCGAATTCATAAAACGGGCGCGACGTATCGCAGTGCTCGGTAACCGCATCGAAAAACGCCCAGCGGTTGCAGCAAATCAGTGGCTGTGTCGGTTGGCCAAAAACCCAATCAAATGAGCGCATAAAAGGGTGGTCGCGGTGCCCCGATTCCCGCAGCGCCGTCAGCGCATCATTGTCTCCTTGTGCGCTGCGTATTGCCGCCCGAAGCATCGTCGCGTTGTGGTGTTCTGGTTCGATGTGCAGGCAGCAATCCAGCCAGTGCAGACATTGCTCACTGTCAGCAGCAGTGCCAGCAAGATTCCAGCAAGCCTCGGCATGATCGGGGTCCACTTCCAGGGCTGTTGCAAAGCTGCGTCTTGCCGCGGGCAAATCGCCGCGATCGGTGTGAACATTACCGCAGTGATTATGGGCATCCGCCAGACCGGGCTTGATCTGGATTGCGCTGGTAAAGTGCTGCAGGGCACCGTTCAGTGCGCCACTCTCGTAGAGCACGATTCCTAGATTGTTATAGGCCTCGGCGAAATCCGGATTACAGGCAATGGCGGCCTGATAGGATTCCAGCGCCGCTTCGGGTTCCCCGGTCTTGAACAGTGCCAGTCCAAGATTGTTATGCGCCTCGGCAATGGCCGGATTGAGTTCCAGGGCCCGACGAAAGCCCGGGATTGCTGATTCGAATTTCCCGGCGGCCTGCAGGGTGACCGCAAGATTGTAGTGGGCATCAGCGGAATCGGGAAGCAACGCTGTCAGCTTGCGAAAACTGCCGGTTGCCCCCTCCAGATCGCCAACCTGAATCTGGGTGCTGGCCAGATTGCTGCAAGCATCCACAAAATCTGGCTGCAGTTCGAAAGCACGGGAATAGCTGGCAGCAGCATCTTCTACCTGACCCAATCCTGCGTAAACAATACCGCAGAAATTATGCAGGTTTGCTGATTCTGGATAGGCGCGCAGCAGGTTGATGGTTTGATTCAGCACGGCGCTCAGTTCGCCCTGATTGAAAAGCGCAATGAGCGACTGAAGCTGATCCGGTGAAGGGTCTTGCGGACTGGTTTTGTTACTGACCACGAAAAGTGCTGTTATCCGTTTGTTATGCAACGCGTAATACACAAACTACTGTTCACAATAGAAGATGTCCAACCGCCTGGTGAAAAAGACCTGCGCGCACTATTCAGTGTGGTTGCCTTCCAGCTGAACAGACTTATTGGTCGTTGTTTGCGATGCATGCAACCGTCTATGGATGTTTTTGGCGTGCAGCAGAGCCTCGTTTTTACCCCGTGGGTCGTTTATCCTTGTCTGCTTACTGATTTCATCCCATCTATGACACCTGATCCTATTCGGAGACCCAGAATAATGCGCCCCACGCTAATTCTCCTGCTCGCCTTTATGGGCAGCTTTGTGAACGTTCATGCCCAACCTGGGGATACCTGTCTGCAAGCCGATCTGGTGCTGCATGGTGGCACCGTCTATACCTCTGATGAGTCGCAATGGGAAGCCGAGGCCGTGGCCGCGCTGGATGATCGCATTGTTTTCGTAGGCAGTAATGCCGATGCGCAGCGCTACATGTGTGGTGATGCGCAGATTATCGAGATGAGTGGCAATACCATCTACGCTGGCTTTACCGACAGCCACCAGCACCTGGAAGGCGTGGGGCGACGCACCAAGACCCTGAGCCTGTTTGGGATCCCCACACTCGAAGGAACAGTTCAGGCTATCGAAGAATTCGCAGCTAATGTGCCCGAGGGGCAATGGGTACAGGGGCGCGGCTGGATCGAACGGGAATGGACCGACCAGCAGCGCTTCCTTAACAAGTACGACGTGGACCCTTTTACCGGAAACAAGCCGCTGTTCATGCCGCGGGCCGATGGCGTATCGGCGCTGGTTAACTCGCGAGCTCTGGAACTGGCTGGCGTCACCCGGGATACACCGGACCCGGAAGGGGGACGCTTCGAGCGAGAGCTGGACGGTACACCCACTGGCTATGTACTGGCCAACGCCATGAATGTCTTCCGCGAGATTATTCCCGAGGACAGCGATGCCTACCTGAAAGACAACCTGCTGCGTGGGCTGCAGTCCAATGCGGCGCTCGGCTGGACCCAGACCCACGATGCCGGCATGTCGTACCGCCTGGTGGATTTAATGAAGGAAATTCACGCGGAAGGCAATATGAGTCACCGGGTCTACGCCGCGGTGCCTATTGCCGAGGCGCAGCGTATGCTGCAGCGCGGTCGCGAGCGCACCGGAGACTACTGGTTCGACGTGCGCGGTATCAAGGTCTATATCGACGGCACGCTGGGCTCCAGGGGCGCTGCGCTAATCGATAACTATTCCGATGCCGATCACAATGGATTCATGAACCGCACCACCAAAGAAGAACTGATGCCGGTTCTCTATGCGTCGCTTCGTGACGGCATTCAGATCTGGACTCATGTGATTGGTGATCGTGCGGTAAGGTCATTGCTGACCTGGTATGAGGAAGCCTATAACGAAGTAGATCGATCGCAGTGGGCCAGTGACGATTTGCGCTGGCGCATGGAGCACGCGCAGATCATTCCACCATCAGACCAGCAGCGCTTCGTGGAACTTGGGGTGCTGCCCTCCATGCAGCCCAGCCACGGGATTGGCGATCTGAATTTTGCGCCGGACCGGCTAGGTGCGGATCGTCTGGCCTATGCCTATCCCTGGCAGCAGCTGGTTGATCGGGGGCTGCGTATTTTGGCCGGTTCCGACGCACCAGTGGAGGTGGGTGACCCGCGTATCGAATATTATGCCGCGGTGGCGCGCAAGCGTCTGGATGGCAGTTCCGGTCCCGGCTGGCATCCGGAGCTGGCAGTGTCTCGCGCAACAGCGCTGATGATGCTGACTTTGTGGCCAGCCTATGGTGCCTTTCAGGAAGACCAGCGTGGTTCTATTGAGGTGGGTAAACTGGCGGACTTTACGGTTTTCGATACCGATTTTCTTACCGCCGATGAGCAGGATATTCTCAACGCCACTGCGGTAATGACGGTGGTGGGTGGACGCATCACCCACCGGCAGGACTGATGGGTGGGCCCATTGGGTACATGCGTCAGGGCAAATTTAAAGCCAGGCCAGAGCACCGATAGACTTGATCGGAGGTTTCTTAGTTCTGCATCGGGATATCGTCTTTCCAGCGAAAGCCCACGCTACCCGCTTGCCAGACGCCGTCATCATTGAACGGATGCGGTCTGAAAATGTTGATATGCTGGGGCAGCCCAAAGTGCGGGGCAAGGTCGCGCGGTGACTTGATAGTGACCCGGTCCATGATGCGCAGACCCTGCTGTGCGGCCGGCAAGTGGGCTTCCGGAGCCGCCCGGTGAGCCAGCGCCCAGTTGTCAATGAACAACAAATCCCCGGTATCGTAGTGGTAGCGAATGCCGTAGCCCAGTTCAAACGATGCATCGAGCAGGTCGTTGTAATCATTAAACAGCTCAGTCATTTGCGCTTTGTTCAACAATCGCAGTTGATCGATGGTTGCGGGCTGTTTTTGCAGTTGATCGATAGGCACGCCTTGCTCAGGCAGGCGTTCGACAACCGCACCGGTCATTCCCAGATGCAGCCAGACACTTTTCCTTCCGGAAATAGGATGCACGTGAACCAGAGGGTGGGACACGCCGCTGGTGGCATTGACAGATACCAGGCGCTGCCAGAATTCTTTTTTGTCTTCCGGCAGTGCATCAAAGGCCGCGCCCTGGTGGGCGAAGTGAGTCCCACCGCCATGCTCCGGAGCCCTGGCCATGTAATAAGCGCTGTGGGAAAAGGTAGCGGCTTCGAAGCTGCCATCGTTGTGCCATTGTGGACCAACACCTAGAATGC
The DNA here is from genome assembly GCA_965230125.1 of uncultured Pseudohongiella sp. Taxonomy (GTDB): domain Bacteria; phylum Pseudomonadota; class Gammaproteobacteria; order Pseudomonadales; family Pseudohongiellaceae; genus UBA9145. The sequence goes on from OZ245938.1 coordinate 1,321,368, forward strand.
CGTGGTTGTGATCATTGGAGCAGCGGAATATATCGCGATTCATTCCTGGTGTGGCTGGATGGACGCCGTGGGTCGAGTGGATTTCCTGTGCGCCCCACCATTTACTGGCATTGACCAGCTCATCAGCCGAGAGGCTTGTTTGTCCCTTGAACACGACAAACCCACGGTTGGCCATCTCTTCTTCGAGAGCAGCGATTGCTGGTGCGGGTAATCGGGTGCGTACGTCTGCGCCGTAAATCTCGAAGCCGAGCGGATCAAGTTCCTGAACACGCAGCCCCTCGTTCTCGATCAGCGCAACCCGCCGGGCATCGAGAGGCGGTACACCGGAAGTCTTGGTGGTGAGTGTTCGCGCAGCTTGTTGCATGATTTGGGCCACCTTGTTTCAGTGAATTATTACCAGCTTAACGTACTGACTATCAGTGACAAGCCCTGCCAGCTTACGCAGAAAGCACAATAAATCAGGATCAACCTCAGTCAGCGAAGTTTGAACTGCCCCGGTTATGGGATGCGACTGATTTTAATTTGGACAAGACAGACTATGGATAGCGTTATCAATCAATTTGTCACGGTGCTGGTGCCAACAGTTGCCTTTGCTGCGGTGTTTTTCGTGGTTAGTCGAGTCAATAGCCAGCTGCGGTTCCGCTGGGGTTTGGCCTTTAAGGGATCTCTATCGCTGTTGTTTCTCTATATCGGCATAGTTGGTCATTTTGTCTCCGCTGACGGTGTCGTGGATCTGATTCCGGAATTCATTCCCTTTCCGTATTTCTGGAGTTATGCCACCGGTGTGCTGGAGGTGCTATTCGTAATTGGCATGTGGTGGCCGCGCTTTGAGCGCTTGACCGGCATCGCCATGATTGTTTATCTGCCGCTGGTGTTACCGTTTAATATATACGGCTGGACCGTGCCCGGTAACGTGCCCAGCTTCGAGACGGACCCTTACTATCTGTACGGGCGGATCCCCCTGCAATTGGTATTCATGGCGTTTGCCTACTATGGTTGCCGGGTCGGCCAATCAACCAGATTTCAATCTGCCGGTGCGCGACGCCCGGCGAGCACCATGCCAACCAACGGAGAGCTTGCGATGACCAGCGTCGAATCCAGAATTGATGAAGCCGTGGAAGCTGCAACAGCCGCACGCGAGCGCTCCTATGCGCCCTATTCCAAATTCAGGATGGGTGCCGCTGTGGTGACCGACAGCAAGCAGATTGTCACCGGTGCGCTGGTGGAAAACGTATCGCTGGGCCTGTCCATGTGTGCCGAGCGCAGCGCGTTGTTTGCAACCGTGGCACAGGGTGCCGGTAAACCCGGGGTGCTGGCGCTGCGTTCCCCGCGCACCGATGGCGACTTGACCTGGCCCTGTGGTGCCTGTCTGCAGGTAGCTCTGGAGCTGGGTGGTGATGACCTGCTGGTGGTAGTGACCGATGGCCGCCGCCAGGAATCTGCCCGGTTGGGAGACCTTGCGCCGCGGCTGCCGCTGAAAAACTAAAACTCGCAGGCGGTTTCCTGCGTAGTGATGCGATTCAATGGACAAGGCACACCGCAACCGTCAACGGTTCGTGGATAGCCCGGGAAAGGCCGAAGACAATGACAGCGAAGATCTATGTACTGCACGAGAACAATGAATGGACCGTGCATCTGCAACGCCGACTCGATGAATTGAATTATCCCTACGAGCTCTGGCACCTGGACGAGGGAATTTGTGATCTGTCCAGCGAGCCGCCGGAAGGGGTTTTTTATAACCGGATCAGCGCCTCGTCACACACGCGTGATCATCGGTATGCGCCAGAACTGGCCAATGCCACTCTTGCCTGGCTAGAACGGCACGGACGCCGGGTGGTGAACGGCAGTCGCGCCCTGGAGCTGGAAATCAGCAAGGCCCGGCAATACATGACGCTGAACCAGGCCGGTATTAATACGCCGCGAACCATTGCGGCAGTGGGCAGGAAGCAGACTATCAAGGCCGCGGAACAACTCGGTATGGCCAGCTTTATTACCAAGCATAATCGTGCGGGCAAAGGCCAGGGTGTTCAGCTGTTTCATTCCATTGATGGGCTGCGCGCTTACCTGGAAGGGCCTGACTACGATGCGCCAGTGGATGGCATTACCCTGATTCAGCAGTACATCAAGTCGCCATCGCCACACATCATTCGCCACGAATTCATTGGCGGTAAATTTTTCTATGGCGTCAAGGTGGATACCTCCGAGGGCTTCGAGTTGTGTCCCGCGGATGCGTGCGCCGTGGACGACCTGTTCTGTCCCACCGACGGGGAACCAGGCAAAAACAAGGCCAAATTTGAGATTCTCGAGAACTATCGCCCCGGGTTTATTGATCGCTACGAGGCGTTCCTGCAGGCCAATAACATCGAGGTAGCGGGTATCGAGGCGATCGAGGACGAGTCCGGGAATATCTATACCTACGACATCAACACCAATACCAACTACAACTCTGATGCCGAAGCCGCCGCGGGTAAATTTGCGATGCTGGAACTGGCCAGGTATCTCCATCGGCAACTGCGCTGAGTCAGTGCCAGGCAAATGCTCCAGAGGGTTTTGCATTTGTCTTTCGGTCTTTCGGTCTTTCGGTCTTCCGGTCTTCCGGTCTCCCGGGCACCGATGGCAACCAGACGGAACCCGTATCAGGGTCTGCTGCCGCCTGGTTAACGCGCCTTTATCGGTTGTCCGTCCCCGCTTGCCTGTTTTCTTGGCTTCCTCTGACTCCGACAAGCGGCGAGGGTGCTCACATGCAATCATAATAAAAAGGCAATTGATAATCATTCTTATTTAGTCTAATCTCCTCATCCTTGTTTTACACGTTTGGCCAACGGCTGGAGATTGTTGAGTGATGAATCGAAGTACCTTTTTACTGTTTGGCGCTGCGCCGCTGTCCCTGTCCCTGGCAGCTTCCGCTGTTGCTCAGGATGACGATGCAACCCTGGTGGAAGAGCTGGTTGTGCGCGGTCAGTACCTGTACCGGGATCAGGTTAATGCCCTGCGCACCCCGACGCCGATTATCGATGTGCCGCAGAGCCTGTCGATTATCACTGCCGAACAGATCACCCAGCAGGGCTTCACCAGCATTGGTGACATCATCAATTACACGCCAGGGGTGAATACCTCCCAGGGCGAAGGCCACCGCGATGCCGTGGTGTTTCGCGGTGTGCGCTCTACCGCCGACTTCTTCATCGACGGTGCCCGTGACGACGTGCAGTACTACCGACCGCTCTACAATCTTGAGCAAATCGAGATTTTACGTGGCCCCAACGCCCTGCTGTTTGGTCGTGGCGGTACCGGGGGCATTCTCAACCGGGTCACCAAGAAAGGCGTGATCGATGAGGTATTCACCAGCTACCAGGCGGGCGTGAATTCCTTCGGCGGCTTTGATGTCCAGGTGGACAGCAATCTTGCAACCAGCGACAACTCCGCGGTACGCGTCAATGCGTTTTACGAAAGCCTTGATAATCACCGCGACTTTTTTGACGGTGAGCGCTTCGGCATCAATCCAACGGCCCGATTTGCGCTTAGCGCAGATACCACCCTCGACCTGTCCTATGAATACGTTGATCACGAGCGGTTCATCGACCGGGGTATTCCCACGGGCAGCGACGGGCGACCGGTCGCGGCCTTTCAAGACGTCGTGTTTGCCGACCCGGAGCAGAATACCAATGAGCTTCAGGCACACTTGTTTCGAGCGGCACTTCAGCACCGTTTTTCCGACAACCTGAAAGGTAATTTCAACGCTTTTTATGGTGACTACGACAAGTTCTATCAAAACTTCTACCCGTCAGGATACGATCAGGCCGCGGCGCCGCTGCAAGTGACGCTTGATGGCTATGCGGACACCACTCAGCGAGAGAACCTCATTCTCTCTGGCAATTTCATCTGGGAAACGAGCACTGGTGCAATTGGTCATACCATCATCGCGGGCGGTGAATTTATTGATACCACTTCGGACCAGAACCGCTTCAATTCCAATTGGAACACCACTGATGATGACAACGAGGTATTTGCAATCACTCGCCCTCTGGTTTTGAACAGGGGGGTCGGTGTCAACGCATTCGGTGTCAGCACCAATAACTCATTTGCCGACGATCTCAACGATGATACCCGGGTGGGTATTGATGTGCGTTCGCTCTACGTCCAGGACGAGATCGAGCTGTCCCGGATGCTGGATGTTGTTTTGGGTGCGCGCTTCGACAGCTTTGACATAGAGGTTTTCAATGTCCCGTCCAATGACGTGCGCAGCCGGGAAGATGAACAAATCTCCCCGCGGGCCGGACTGGTGTTCAAGCCGCTGGAAACTGTTTCACTGTACGCCAGCTACAGCGAATCATTCCTGCCGCGCAGTGGCGAGCAATTTGCGAATATCAATGGTAGCAACAATCAGCTGGATCCGGACACATTCGCTAACCAGGAAGTGGGGCTGAAGTGGGATTTTGGCCGCGGCCTGAGCTTCACGGCAGCGGTATTCGAAATCGAACAGAGCTCGCCCCAGGTCGCAGATAACGACCCGGAAACACTGGACGTCATCGACTCGGAAGTCACCGGATTTGAGCTGCAATTGCTCGGTCAGGTAAATGACCGTTGGTACCTGTCTGCAGGCTACAGCAATCTCGACGGCGAGCAGGTTGATCGCTCAGGTCCCACCGGCTTGCGTCCGCGTGAGCTTCCAGAACAAATGTTCTCATTCTGGAACACTTACCAGTTCTCAGAAAAGCTTGGGCTGGGGTTTGGAGTGACGCATCAGGACGAGAGCTTTATCGACAACAGTAACTCCGCAGTGCTGCCAAGTTATACGCGGGTCGATGCCGCGGCTTACTACGATATTTCGCAGGATTTCCGTATCCAGCTGAATGTTGAAAACCTGACCGATGAGTTGTACTTCCCCAATGCACACAGCACTCACCAGGCTTCTGTCGGACGACCGCTGAATGCCCGCCTGACGGTCATTCGCAACTTCTAGGCGTCTGGAGCTTCAAGCCTGAAGACTGATTGATGTGAGCAGGAGTTGGTCAGGCGATCGGAGCATTAAATTGTGGTTGCCAGTTCCTGCTCGATTTCAGGCCGTCAGCAGCTTTCCATTTTTTGCTCAGAAGCGTCGCGTCAGTGCGGTCACCAGGAAAAACTGGTTCGCCTCCTGGGTCAGGGAACTGTCACCCGCGTCACCGACCAGGCGACCAAAGCGTGCCACACTGGTCAGTCGCCATTGCCGACCGACGGGCAGGCTGACAATACCTTGCAGCGCTGCACTTTCCACACCGCTGCTGGCATCGAAACGCGCCAGTCCACTAGCTGTGCTTTCCTGCGCAGAGATTCCGTACAGCGCCGACATGTAGCGTGAATTGCCCCAGCGCAGGCTGGGACCAATGCCGGCGAAGGCGCCGCGTCCCAGTATAAAGCGGTAGTTGGCGGTCAGGTTGCCGTACAGCCCTTCATGGCCGGAGGCGATGGCCTGAGCCAGGCCACCCTGCAGGGACCAGCGGCCGATGTCGTATTCAGCGCCCAGCCGGGCTTCAATGCCGATGCCAAACGTATCCAGCCCCTGGAACTGATCGGTGTCCCGGTTCTGAAATCCCGGACCAAGGGCCGCGGACAGGGCAAAGCGGTTGCCGCTATCGGTCCGGTCCCGAATCAGGTAGGTGCCAAGACCCTGGGGCACATTCAAAAAATGTTTGGTGCCCTGCTGGTCCACATAGCGGAAATCGAAGTATGGCACCGGCAGGGCACGGTAGTCTTCACTGCCCTGAAATTCGGGATTGATGATCAATCCTACGCCCAGATCAGTTTGCCAGCCGGGTTGCGGTGCCGAAGGGGGCTGCGCCTGTGTCGGGCCGGAAGCGAGGAGCAGCAGACCGGCGGCGACAAATGTTGGTAGAAACGGGTTTGCTTTGCGAGTTACCGGTGACATTGGTTGTCCTCCCTGACGATTCCCTGACGATGGTCGAGATGCTTTGCAGTTAGCTGGTCCTATTACGCCGTAATCTTAATTGCGGTTTGCCGGTATTCCTATCTGGATAAACCGGACTGACAGGCAGGCATTACTGAATTGTCGGAAGCGCAGGGCGTCGAGCGAACAATCGAATAGCGTTTGGCTCAGATACAAGCCCCCACAAACGCTAGATCACTGTGGTTGTTCCTTCCCTGGCGAGAATGAATAGCGGCTCGTTGTCGCGCTGGCCGACTGAATTGTCCGCCAGTGCTTGCACGTATGCGGCTTCCAGCGCGGTGTCCGAGCGGGTCGGTTCGTGGTGGGTAAAGAAGCATTGTTTTACGCCAGCGTCTCGCGCTACCTGGATAGAAGTATCGAAGGACCCGTGGCCCCAGCCAACCTTGCCGGGGAATTCTTCACGGGTATAGGAAGTGTCGATGATCAGCGCGTCAAGATCGCGAATAAAATCGATGGTCTCCTCGTATCGCTTTCTGATTTCATCTTCAAATTCGTCGAAGTCGTCATCCTCCGGCTGGTAGATGTTGGTTGGCCATTCGTGGTCACCGGTAAAAAACAGCGACTTGCCGTTGCAGCTTATCTTGTAGCCATAGTCCATGGCCGGATGGTTCATGAGGATGTTTTCAACCACTACCGAGCCAACTTCAATGCGCTGGCGGTCCGCCAGGTTCACGTAGTCAATTCTTGATTTCAGTTCTGCCTCGCGGATCGGGAAATAGGCGTATTCCATTTGGCGGTTCAGTACCGCATCAATGCCCCGCTGGGCGATAGGGTCGGGTGCGCCGTAGATCGTCACCGCATTATTGGGTATGAACAGTGGTGTAAAAAACGGCAGGCCCTGAATATGGTCCCAGTGGGTATGAGTGATGAAGATGTGGCAGCTGACCGGGAGTTCTGTCAGTAGTGACTGCGCCAGCGGGAAGATACCGGTACCGGCGTCAATAATGATTATCTCGCCGTTATCACCGCGCACTTCGATGCAAGTGGTATTACCACCGTATTTAACGGTGTTGGGTCCCGGTGAGGCGATGGAGCCGCGGACGCCCCTGAAGGTAAATTCCATGAGTCAATTTCCTGTCAAGCCGATGCGAATACGCGTGTGTTGTCCAGTGCTTCAGTGAGATCCCCCAGTTCGTCAAGCAGGCCATCCAGATCATTAGCAAACCGGTTCTGAACAGTCTCCGGTAACTCATCAACCCCGGGATTACCGCTGTTGCCAAAGGCCAGTTTCTTGGTGACCAGATTGGCGGCGATTACGCAGTCGCGCATTGGGCTGTCGGTAGCCGGATCGGGCTCATGATGTTCGCGAATACTGAGTACCAGTTCCTTTGGCAGGCCCCATTTTTTTGCCAGCTCGCCACCTACTTCGCTGTGGTCGAATCCGATGATGGCGCGCTCGTAGCCATGCAGTGACTGTTGTTCCGCCCGGGCCTGGCCAAGCGCGTGTTCCATTTCCTCGGCGACAAACTGCACCAGCACGACCTTGCCAAAATCATGCAGCAGGCCAGCCACAAAGTAGTCCGTTGCCGCGCGGGGTGGCACGCCGATTTTCTGGCTCAGTATGCGGGCGACAGTTGCCGTGCCCAGCGAGTGGAGCAGGAATTCCTGACTGTCGAAACCCTTGATTGAGTTACGCGGCAGCATGCCCACCGCAGCGATAGTCAGGGCCAGATTCTTAAGGGTATTGATACCCAGCAGCACCACGCCCTGTTTGATCGACACGACTTCATTGCGCAGGCCGAAATAGGCGGAGTTAACCAGCTTGAGGATCTTCACAGTCATCACCGGATCGTGATCGATTACCTCCACCATGTCCTTGGGGGCACAGTTGATGTCCGAGGTCAGTTCCATGATCCGCGTGACGCTGCTGGAGAAAGCAGGCATTTCCTCCACCAGGGCTGAGAGTTTGTCTTGCAATTCCATAGTCGAGTCGCGAGTTGTTGGGCCCAGCCGGGAGCCAGAATGTCAGTGCTGTGGAATGTGGGTGTTAGTACGACCAAATTCCGATAAAGCTTAGCGCTGCAGGCACAATCCGACCGGGAATTCCTGAGGCAGGAACAGGAGTGGAAGCAGGAGCAGGAACAAGTGTGCAATGCCGGGTTTCCGAGCCAGCCAGAAAACCCGGTCTCTCACCATTCTCCTCAATATAAATCCAATAAAAACAATGTGTTGGCTTGAATTGCGACAGTTTGCAACAGAGTTGAATGCAAACCATGAGTTGTCACGTATACAAGAAGGACTTGGCGGGTATTTTTCCCGGCGGGCCAAAAGCGACGGTCGGCCGGTAGACGCGACAGAGCACTGCTGCGGCGGTCAGCCGAGGGCGCATACTGTCGGCCTGGGCCGATGATCTGCCAGCGGTCCAGCGAGCGTTTAGCCTCGTTAATATCGAAATATTAAACGCCATTGCCCGCCGGGCCATGGCCAAAAAACAGATCCGCCGATCAGGTTGCCACACGAGTTGCCTGCGGGGGGCATATGGCGTTTACGCCTCAGGGGTTTGCAGTGAAATTTGTGCTTCGTCATCCGCTACTGATTGTGCTTGTGGCGGCAGCAGCCAGCTTGTCCTATCTGGTCTATGCCAAGGTTAATGAATCCGCTTCCGGTGGTCCCGGTTTTGGCGGCTTTGGCGACAGCCCGCTGGTGGGCGTCACTACCGCGGCCGAAGCGGTGATTGCCGATGAAGTGGAGTCGGTGGGTACCACCGTGGCCAATGAGTCCGTGGACCTCACTGCGGCAGTCTCGGAAACCGTCAGCCGCATTGCCTTTGAAGACGGCGAATATGTTGAACAAGGTGAGATCCTGGTGGAGTTGACCAGCGTCGCTGAATCGACCCGGCTGGCAGAGGCTCAGGCCACCGTGTCCGAGGCTGAGCGGCAGTTCAGCCGCCTGCAGGACCTGTCCGCGGATCGCCTGATCGCCGGTTCCGAACTGGACGCGGCTCGCACCGCCCGGCAAACCGCCCAGGCGCGTCTTGAGGGCGTAATGGCCGATCTGGAAGACCGGTTGGTTCGGGCACCGTTCAGCGGCTATCTTGGCTTCCGCAACGTCAGTGCTGGCAGTCTGCTCACCCCGGGCACAGTCATTACCACGTTGGACGATGTGTCGGTGATGAATCTGGATTTCCGGATTCCGGAAGTCTACCTTGCCGATATCCAGACCGGTCAAACCATCGCCGCCCGCAGTATTGTCTACCGGGACCGTGATTTCGAAGGCCGAATCAACGTCATTGGCTCGCGAATTGACCCGGTGACCCGCAGTGTTTCAGTGCGCGCCGAGATCGATAATCCCGAGCGCCTGCTGCGCCCGGGGATGTTAATGACCGTATCCCTGGCGCTCAATGAACAGCGCGCGCTGGTGGTCCCGGAACGTGCGGTTATTGCTGCCCAGGGTCAGCAGTATGTGTATGTGGTCGGCGCCGAGAATCGTATTGAACGCCGCCCGGTGAGCGTGGGTCGACGTCGCGAAGGCGAGGTAGAAATTACCAGTGGTCTTGAGGCTGGCGAGCGGGTGGTGAGCGAGGGCACGATTCGGGTGCGACCTGGACTTACCGTCCGGATCGAGGGCGAGGAGTCCGCATCCGGTTCTGGCGGCTGGGGTGGCTCCGGCCGTCCCGGCGCGTCCAGTTAGGGGTTGCTGCCATGATTCTTTCTGATGTTTCGGTAAAACGTCCGGTCTTTGCTACCGTCCTGAGCCTGATGCTGGTGGCCTTTGGCATCATGTCCTTCAACCAGCTGCCGCTGCGTGAATACCCCGATACCAGCCCGCCGGTAGTGTCGGTTTCTACCGCTTATCCTGGTGCGTCGGCCGAAGTAGTAGAAACCCAGGTCACCGAGCTGATTGAAGACCAGATCAACGGTATTGCCGGAATCGAAGCCATCAATTCGTCCAGCGTCGATGGCAGTTCGCGTATCTCCGTGGAATTTGAAGTTGGTACCGATATCGAAGTTGCGGCCAACGATATTCGCGACAAGATCTCTCGCGTGGTGCGTTCACTACCCGAAGAAGCTGACCCACCGCAGATTACCAAGGCCGACAGCGACGCCCGGCCGATTCAGTATTTCAACCTGACCAGCAGCCAGTTGAGTTATCTCGAACTGAACGATTATGCCAATCGTTATATCGTCGATCAGTTTGCGGTGATCGATGGCGTGGCCAGCGTCAGGGTCAGCGGCAACGGTGGCTTTGCCATGCGTGTCTGGCTGGACCGCGTTGCCCTGGCGGCACGCGGCCTGACTGTAACGGATGTGCAAAGTGCCCTGCGCAGGGAGAACATTGAGCTGCCGGCTGGACGTATTGATTCTCGCGACCTTGAGTTTTCGGTGCGCGTGGAGCGCATTTATCAGGATGTAGATGATTTTGAACGCCTGGTTATTGCTCGTGGCGAAAACAATACCCTGGTGACTCTGGGAGAGGTGGCGCGGGTGGAACTGGGTTCTGCCGACGAGCGCTCCATTTATCGCGGCAATGGCGTAGACGCCGTAGGCCTGGGCATCGTCAAGCAGTCTAACGCCAACAGCCTGCAGGTGCTGCGCAGCACCGAGGCGCTGGCTGAACGCATCCGGCCCACGCTCCCGGACCACATGGGGCTGGTCACTTCTTCCAGCGACGCCGAATTTATTGAAAACGCCATCAGCTCGGTGTACAGCACTATTTTTGTCACCATGGCCCTGGTGAGCCTGGTGATCTATATGTTTATGGGCTCGATGCGCATCATGCTGATTCCGGTGGTGACAATTCCGGTGTGCTTGATGTCAGCGTTTGCCGTGCTGTCCGGATTTGGCTTATCTATCAACCTGATCACTCTGCTGGCCATGGTGCTCAGCGTCGGGCTGATCGTGGATGATGCCATCGTGGTGCTGGAGAACATCCAGCGCCGGGTAGAGGCTGGCGAGGCTCCCTTGCTGGCGTCGTTTAATGGCGCACGGCAGGTAGCGTTCGCGGTGATAGCCACCACTGCGGTGTTGGTGGCCGTGTTCGTGCCGGTAATATTCCTGGAAGGCAATCTCGGCATTCTGTTCTATGAATTGGCAGTGGCCATTTGTGGAGCGGTCATTATTTCCAGTGTCCTGGCCCTGTCCCTGACCCCGATGATGTGCAGCAAGCTGCTGCGCAGCGATATCAAGGAGAGCTGGCTGACGCGTCAGGTTAATCATGGTTTCAAATGGCTGCAGGCTGGCTATCGTGAGGCGCTGGAAGTTTGTTTGCGCTATAGCTGGGTGGTACTGGCCGCTCTGCTGCTGATCATGGTGGGCATTTATGGACTGTTCCAGCAACTGCCTTCGGCGTTTGCTCCGTCCGAAGACCAGGGTGTGATCTTCTCCAACATGCAGGGCCCGGAAGGTGCCAACCTGGACTACATGGCTGACCAGGTGGATGCGGTGCAGTCCCGGGTCATGGACATGGTGGAAACCGGCAATGTGGAAAACGTGGTTACCATGACCCCGGGTTGGGGTGGCGGTGGCGGCGTTAACAGCGGAATATCCATTATTTCCCTGCCGCCGTGGGAATCACGGGAACAAAGCACCGCCGAAGTGATGGCGCAACTGAATCGCGAATGGGCGGAAATTCCGGGTATCCGCGCTTTCATGTTCATGCGTTCCGGTCTGGGTCGGGGCGGTGGTGGACAGCCAGTGCAGTTTGTTATTGGCGGTCGCAGTTACGACGAGCTGGTGCAGTGGCGTGACCTGGTTATTGATCGCGCCCAGGAAAGCGGACTGTTTACCCGTGTTGACTCTGATTTCAATGAAACCAAACCAAGCCTGACCATCAGTGTCGACCAGGTGCGTGCGGCTGACCTTGGTGTTTCCACTCAGGTCATCGGACAGACCCTGCAGGCAATGATGAGTGAGAGCCGGGTAACGACTTTCGCCGATGCCGGTGAGGAATACGATGTAATTCTGCAGGCGGAAGACAGCCAGCGCGCATCGCCCGATGATCTGACCAACATCTACGTGCGCTCGGATACTTCCGGGGAACTGATCCCGCTGGCCAATGTGATCACCGTTGGCAGTACCGCGGGTCCGACGGCGCTTAACCGTTACAACCGCATCCGCTCCATTACCATCTCGGCCGGCCTGGCTGCAGGCGTGGATTTGGACACCGGACTGACTTTCCTGGAAAACGTGGTGGCCGAAGAGCTTCCGGAATATGCCCAGGTGGACTACAAAGGCGAATCACTGGACCTGCGTTCTTCCGAGGGTGGGCTGGCGACGATCTTTTTACTGGCCCTGTTAGTGGTCTTCCTGGTTCTTGCGGCGCAGTTTGAGAGTTTCGTTCATCCGCTGGTGATCATGACTACGGTACCGCTGGCGATATTCGGGGCCTTGCTCGGGCTGCTGCTTACCGACAACAGCCTGAATATTTATTCCAATATCGGACTGGTGATTCTGGTGGGTATTGCCAGTAAAAACGGTATCCTGATTGTCGAGTTTGCCAATCAGCTGCGCGACGAGGGGCGGGAATTTGCAGTGGCGCTGCGTGAAGCCTGCGATATGCGTCTGCGCCCGGTACTGATGACTGCAATCTCGACGCTGATGGGTGCGATCCCGCTGATTATGGCTACCGGTGCTGGCTCTGAAAGCCGTGTCCTGCTGGGTATCGTGATATTTTCCGGCGTGTTGATGACCACGATTACAACCCTGTTCGTGGTGCCGGTGGTGTATAACCTGTTTGCCCGCAATACCAGCTCACCGGAAGCGGTGGCCCAGAGCCTGGCGGCGTTGCAGGAGCGGGAGCAGAACCGGGGCCATAATCAGAGCGCCAGCGGGACTTCCCCCGCCTGATCGAACGGCAGACGGTTCACGTTGTCTGACGTTGGCGCTTGGAAGTGACCAGGATAGTGATATGCCATCCTGGGTAGGATTGGAAATATTTGGCACGATATGTCGTGAAAAAGCTAGATCTACAGCTTAATATACCGAAAAGCTGAAATCTCGACTCTGTTGACGTATCCCCGGGCAGGGACTGCTGGCATCGACAAGCAGGTCCCCGGCAGAACTGGACCACAGACGTTATACTAGGCGGCCCGACTACGGGATTTGATTCCGCTGGCCGGGGCAACACGTTAGCGGGTAAACGGATTGAGAACGTCAAAAACCGGTGGAAGAATCAATCCGCGCGTACAATACGTAACGGGCAGGTATGCCACCCTGTACAGAACTTTCGATTACAGTAAATTTGGTCGCTGAAAAGTATTATCCATAACGCCCTTGAATTGAATTAACAACGAGTAAAGGAGAACCTCATGATTCGCAGTCTGTTGAAAACCGCGGGTACTATCGCTGGCACTACGATGCTGCTGGCAGTTGCCACCGCAGTCAGTGCGCAGCCCGATATGTACTATGCTTCCCACCACAACTACCGAGTTGTTCCGGTGGCCGAAGGCCTGGTTCAGCCCTGGTCCATGACCTGGCTACCCAATGGCGACATGCTGGTTACCGAAAAACCGGGCCGTTTGCGCATTGTGCGCAATGGTCGTCTGCTACCAGAGGCAGTTCCGGGCACACCGGAAGTACTCTACGAGGGACAGGGCGGCTTGTTCGAAGTCCTGCCGCATCCGAATTTCGCGGACAACCGCTGGATCTACCTGAGCTTTTCCAAGCCGATGGGTGACGGTTCAACCACCGCTATCGTGCGCGGCCGGTTTGAAAACGACCGTCTCACCAATGTGATTGAGATCTTCGCCGCAGAGTCACAAGGCCGCGGTCACTATGGCGGCAAGCTGGCATTCGATGACGATGGCTATTTGTATCTTTCTGTCGGCGACCGAATGGTGCCCTCCACTGGCGACCTGCGCGCCCATCCGGCTCAGGACCCGAGCAACCACCACGGTGTTATCGTTCGCCTGCGAGACGACGGTAGTGTGCCTGACGACAACCCATTTGCCGGTGAGCCCAATGGTCTGTCCGAGATCTGGAGTTTCGGTCACCGCAGCCCCCAGGGCATGGCAATCCATCCTGAGACAGGTGATTTATGGATGACCGAGCATGGCCCCCAGGGCGGCGATGAGCTGAACCGTATCGAAGCCGGTGAAAACTATGGCTGGCCGCTGATCGGCTTCGGCGTCAACTACGTCTCCGGCAGCCCTATCCATGAAAGCACCTCACGTACCGGTTACGCCGACCCGGAATGGGTCTGGGTGCCGTCCATCGCGACTTCCGGCCTGATGATTTATTCCGGTGACAAGTTTCCGGGCTGGTACGGCAGCATCTTTGCCGGTGGCCTGGCGGGCGAACAACTGGCCCGATTGCACCTGGATGAAGACTACAACGAAGTTATTCTCGAAGAGACTCTGGCCTATGACATGGGTCGCATCCGCGACGTGCGACAAGGCCCGGATGGCTATATCTACCTGGCAGTTTCCAGCCGTACCGCCGAGCCCACTCGCATCATGCGTATGGAACCGGTGGAATAAAGCGCACAACAGGTATATGGCGCTAATAAAAGCTGTCAAACAGCCAAAGCAATAACAAGAAAAAGGGGCTCGATAGCCCCTTTTTCTTGCCCTGTATTTTTACACTTGTACTTGCAGTCAGAATACACGGCCACGCAGAACAAACAAATTCACTCTGCAAAACAGGAGTCAATAGCATGAAACCTGGAACGATCAATTCGAAAATTTTCGCAATTGTAGCCAACCTGACACTGATAACACTGCTTTCCAGCGCAGCAAACGCTGAACCGTCAGATTGGGAAATTGATGCTGAACACTTTTCCATCATGTTCGCTGTCGAGCACATCGGTTACCAGCAGCAGATCGGCATGTTTCTGGACGCCTCTGGCAGTTTTCGCTACGACCCACAAACCAATGAGTTATTCTCTGGCCAGGTTGAAGTGGCCGCAAACAGTGTGTTTTCCAATCATGAGGAACGTGACCAGCACCTGCGCGGCGGTGATTTTTTGGACGCTGGCGATCATTCGCTGGTGGTGTTCAACGCAACCGAGTTTACTCCGGACCGCAACAACAGCATGACCGGCACCCTGACCGGTAACCTGACGCTACTGGGTGAGACCCATCCTGTGCAGATGCAGGTGACCCTAAACAAGCGCGAGCGCTATCCTTTCGGGCATCGTCAGGAAACCCTGGGAATTTCCGCCAGTACCACGATCCAGCGCAGCCAGTGGGGCATGGATTATGGGGTATCCAATAATCTGGTGGGCGATGCCGTGGACCTGCGCTTTGAGTTCGAAGCGATTCGCCAGTAGTTCCGATCACTGTGGCCCTGGAGCCAGGGGCGGAGCTTGCCTGGTTGAACCGCCAGTCCCGGGCATCCGTTGGGCGCTTATTACCACTATTTCATAGTCCATGGCACTAACCGGACCGTACCAGCTACATGGCCACAGCCCCACAACAACAATCAATTCCTCCAGCCAGGCTCCCCGGGCGGGACCTGCCAGATGGATTGTTTCACCCATGCACCCGGGCATGGATAGCCGAGGCCTTTGCTGCGCCGACCCGGGTGCAGGTAGAAAGCTGGCCGGTGCTGTGTCGCGGCAACAGTGGCTTAATGCTGGCTCCTACCGGCTCGGGCAAGACCCTGGCCGCGTTTCTCGCGTCGCTCGACCACCTCCTGTTTGATGAGCAATCCACCGAGCCGGGTGTCAAGGTGCTTTACCTGTCACCGCTGAAGGCACTTGGTGTCGACGTGGATCGCAACCTGCGCGCCCCGCTGGCCGGTATCTCATCGGTGGCGGCCCGTGAAGGTGTATCTCACCACGAGATCAGCGTGGCGATTCGCTCCGGTGATACCGAATCACGTGAGCGGGCGCGCATGGTGAAGTCACCGCCAGACATACTGATCACCACGCCCGAGTCGCTGTTTCTGCTGCTGACCTCAAAAGCGCGCAGCATGCTGCAAAACGTGCAGACGGTGATCATCGACGAAATTCACACCATGGTCCCCAGCAAGCGCGGCGCGCATTTATTCCTGTCTCTGGAGCGACTGGAACGTCTGCGTGTGCAGCACAACCCGAATATGGCGCCGCTGCAGCGCATTGGACTGTCGGCTACCCAGCGACCGCTGGACGAAGTCGCGCGCTTGTTGGGTGGCTATCACAGCCCTGCTGTTGATCAGCAACCGGAACTGCGTCCGGTCGTGGTCATTGATGCCTCGGAAAAGCGCCCGTTCGAGCTGACAGTCTGTATGCCCCTGGGCGATCAGGTAGAGCTATCGGCTGACGAGTTCAACGTGGTGGGCAATGCCGCGACCTCCCCGGTACCGGCATCAATCTGGCCGGCGATTTATCCGAAGCTGGTGGACCTGATACGCGGCCATCGCTCCACCATGGTTTTTGTGAACAGCCGCCGGCTTGCAGAACGTCTGGCGGCGGCCATCAACGACACCGCCGAGGAAGACCTGGCCCGGGCGCATCACGGGTCGATGTCGAAAGACATCCGCGCCGATGTTGAGGATCAGTTGAAGCGTGGCGACCTGCGTGCCCTGATTGCCACGTCCTCCATGGAGTTGGGTATCGACATGGGCGCTGTGGATCTGGTGATCCAGGTGGAAGCGCCACCGTCCATTGCTTCTGCCCTGCAGCGCATCGGCCGTGCCGGTCACAGCGTAGGTGAAATCTCCAAAGGCGTGGTGTTTCCCAAATATCGCGGTGATCTGCTCGCTGCGGCAGCTGCCGCCCGGCAAATGGTTGCTGGCGCGGTGGAAGCTACCGCCTATCCGCGTAACCCGCTTGATGTGCTGGCCCAGCAAATCGTCGCCATGGTTGCCATGGATGACTGGGATGTCGAACCGCTCTACCAGCTGGTGCGGCAGGCGGCGCCGTTTAGCGACCTGCCGCGCTCCTCATACGATGAAGTCCTGAATCTACTGTCCGGTCGCTATCCCAGTGATGACTTTGCAGGCCTCAAGCCGCGACTCACCTGGGACCGAATCAACAATCGGCTCACCGCCAGGCGCGCGGCACAGCGCACCGCAATTCTCAATGCCGGGACTATTCCGGACCGGGGGCTGTATGGGGTATTTCTGGTAGCAGGCGGCGAATCCAAGAGCCGCGTTGGCGAACTTGATGAGGAGATGGTGTTCGAACTGCAGGCCGGTGAGGTATTTCGCCTTGGCGCGTCCATGTGGCGTACTTTGGAAATCACCAGAGATCAGGTGTTAGTTGAGCCGGCGCCGGGGGAGCAGGGCAAGATGCCATTCTGGCGTGGTGATGGTCTGGGTCGTCCACTGGAATTTGGCCGCGCGATTGGCGCGCTGACCCGAAAGCTGTCCCGCGCCTCCCGCGCCGATGCCCAGCGGCTGCTAATGCACGAACATTCCCTGGAGCCGGAAGCCGCGGATATTTTATATGACTATGTGCGCGATCAGTTTGAGGCAGCCGGTGAGGTCCCCTCGGATGAAAGTATCCTGGTGGAATGTTTTATCGATGAGGTTGGCGACTGGCGGGTGGTGTTGCAATCACCGTTTGGCGCCCGGGTTCATGCGCCCTGGGCGATGACCGTCGCAGCTAGGCTGCGCGAGCGCTTTGCGGAAATCGATGTGGTGTGGAGCGACGACGGTATCGTATTCAGATTGCCCGAATCAGATGCTGCGCCCGAGGCTGACTGGTTCTTCCCGGACCGGGAGTCGCTCGAGGAAGACGTGGTGCGGGCGCTGACCGACACCTCCATGTTTGCCGCACGCTTCCGCGAGAACGCCGCCCGCGCCCTGCTGCTGCCGCGACGCTTTCCGGGCCAGCGAACTCCGCTGTGGCTGCAGCGCCGCAAGTCAGCCGATCTGATGTCCGCCGCCAGTCGCTATCCGAAATTTCCAATGATTCTGGAAACCTACCGGGAATGCTTGCGCGATGTGTTTGACCTGGGCGGCCTGAATGAAATTCTCGATGAACTCGCCGATCGCCGCATTCGCGTACATCACCTTGTTAGCGACACCGCCAGCCCGTTTGCCCAGACTGTGCTGTTTGATTTCACCGCCAGTTTTATCTATGACGCTGACGCTCCGCTGGCCGAGCGTCGCGCCCAGGTGTTGTCACTGGATCATGCTCAATTGAAAGAACTGCTGGGCAGCGCTGACTATCGAGAGCTGCTGGATGCCGAGGCCATCGCGGCGGTGACTCTGAAGCGGCAAATGCTGGAAGAGCCCTACCTGAAAGATGCCGACGATATTCACGATGCATTGCTGGCGCTGGGGGATCTTGACGTGGATGACATCGTTGCCCGTGCGGTCCCCGAAATCAAAGACCAGGCTCCCGCTCTGGTGAAAGAACTGCTGCAAGCGCGCCGTGCCGTTGAAGTACGCATTGCCAGTAAACCGCGGCTGATCGCCGTGGAAGATGCGGCGCGCTTCCGAGATGCCCTGGGTACGGTACTACCCCTGGGCCTCCCGGCTGATTTGCTGGCACCCAGCGAAGCGCCGCTCAAGGATCTGGTGTCCCGCTATGTGCGCACCCATGGTCCGTTTGTGCCAAACGATGTAGCCACACACTTCGGCGTGGGTGTTGATGTGATACATGGCGCTCTTCAGGAGCTGGCCAGAGCTGGTCGGGTTCTTGAAGGCGGCTTCACACCCGGCGGCAGTCAGCGCGAGTGGATTGATGCGGACGTGTTGAAGCAGATCAAACGCCGCTCGCTGGCCGGGTGGCGGCAGCAGATTGAAGCGGTAGAGCATCGGCAGTTCGCCGTCTTTCTTGCTGACTGGCAGTTTATCAGCAAACCGCTGCGGGGTATTGAAGGCCTGTATGATGTGATCGAGCAACTACAGGGAGCGCCGGTATCGGCATCGGTGCTGGAGACCGAAATACTCCCTGCGCGCGTGGACGGTTACCGTATCGGGCAAATTGATGAGTTGTTTGTATCCGGCGAACTGATCTGGCGAGGGCTGGAGTCAGTGGGCAGCAGTGACGGTCGAATAGCTATCTATTTGACCGAGAATTATCCGCTGCTGGCACCACCAGCGGAGCCAATTGTCGACGAACTGGCCCAGCGGGTATTCGATTATTTGCAAAAAAATCGCGCCCCGTTTTTCGAAGACATTGTCGAAGGCGTTGGTGGATTCCCCAATGATGTGCTTGAAGCGCTGTGGGACCTGGTGTGGACTGGTAATGTCAGCAATGACAGTTTTACACCGCTACGCGCGCGACTGGCGACCAGCGATAAATCAACTCGCGGTCGACGCGGCAGGCTGCGGCAACGATCCCGCCGCACGGCGCGTTTACCGGGTAGTGAAGGGCGCTGGTCGCTGCTCGAGCGCTCCACCTGGGAAGAACCCACCGCGACCGAGTGTCGCACCGCCCAGGTCCAGCAGCTTCTTGAGCGCTACGGCATTATGGTCAAGGAAGCACTGTCCCGGGAAGGCGTGGATGGCGGCTTTGCCGGCATTTACCCGGTGCTAAAAGCCATGGAAGAAGCCGGCCGTATCAGGCGTGGCTACTTCGTGGAAGGACTGGGTGCCAGCCAGTTCGCCGTACCTGGCGCGGAAGATCGCTTGCGCAATTGTGGTTCGACTACCGGTGAGAAAACCGGTGAGGGCGCAGAGCCGTTGCTGCTGGCGGCTACCGATCCAGCCAACCCCTATGGTGCGCTTCTGCCCTGGCCAAAACCGGAAACTACAGGAGAGAGCAAACGCTGTGCCCGGACTGCCGGCGCCAAAGTGATTCTGTTCCGCGGCGAGCTGATTGGTTTTATCTCCAAATCCGGCGACCAGTTAACGACGTTTCTTGCGCCCGATGAGCCGCTGCGCGGTAAGACCCTGCAAGCCTTGGTCACTGGACTGAAACTGGCGGCAAGGGGACGAAAGAATTTGTACCTTGCCACGGTGGATGGCCAGCCACAGGCTGAAGCGCTTATTCACAAAGCGCTACTGAACAATGGCTTCCAGCATGGTCATCGCGGCTATTCCTATCGTGGTGAAGTGGTGGATTTCCGTGCCTGAAGGAGACACGCTGCATCGGGTGGCGACCCGGATATCAAAGCAAATCTGTGGCAAGCAGATCATTGCCGCCCGGGCCAATGCCGAACTGAGCCGCGCAGCAGAACTGGCGGGCCATACCCTGCAGTCCGCACAAGCGCGAGGCAAACATCTGCTGCTTGCCGTGGATAATGGCATTACCGTGCACTCCCATCTCGGCATGACCGGGTCGTGGCATATCTACCCGCGCGGCGAACGCTGGCGCAAACCGCCACAGCGCGCCGCGCTCGCTCTACGCTTCGACAGCCATGACCTGGTTTGCTTCAGTCCCAAATTGATCAAGCTCGAAAGCGATGCCGGCATTCGGCGCAGTACCCTGCTTGGCCGCCTGGGGCCTGATTTACTAGCAGACAGTTTTGATGAAGATTTCGCCTTGCGACGCCTGCGCCGCCATAATCAGCAGCCCCTCGGCGAGGCCCTGATGAATCAGCAACTGGTGGCGGGGATTGGCAATGTCTACAAGTCGGAGATTCTGTTCATAAATCGCCTCAACCCGTTCAAGTCAGTTGCCGAGTTTGACGATGACACGTTACGCCAGTGCCTGCAGAGTTCGCGTCGTTTCATGCGCCGCAATCTGGACGGGCTGCGACGCAAGTTCCGGGGCTCCACCCAGGGTGACCGGCTATGGGTCTATCGTCGTCGTGGTCTGGGCTGCCTTGAGTGTTGCACTCCGATTGCGATGCGCCGCCAGGGAGAAGCGGCCCGCTCAACCTATTTTTGCCCTCAGTGTCAGGGAGTCGCTTCATGATTCCGGAAGTGGTCTGGTTCAAGCGCGACCTGCGCATTGATGACCATGCGCCGCTGACCGCCGCGGCAAAGCAGGGTGCGGTACTTTGTCTGTATATCTATGAGCCCGCGCTGATTCATGCCGAGGATTTTGGGTCCCGGCATTTGCTGTTTATCAATGATTCCTTGCGTGAGCTTGAGGCGCAGCTGGTTAGCCTGGGTAGTCGTCTGGTTATTTGTCGCGGTGATGCTGTGCAGGTTTTGGCTCAGTTGCAGCGCCAGTTTGGATTTACCCGCATCAGGGTCCACCAGGAAACCACCAATGGCGTCAGCTATGACCGTGACAGGGCGGTGCTCGAATGGGCCGGCGGCTGCGGTGTCGAGATTATCGAGTACCGGCAGAACGGTGTGGTTCGTCGTCTGCAGTCCCGTGAGGGCTGGGCCAGTCAGTGGCAGGCCTTCGCTGCTGCACCGCTGGTGAAAGCACCCAGGGAGATTCAGGATGGTAGCGGCAATGTCAGTAGTGTGGGAGTCCTGCCCCCTGAAGAATTTGGATTGCCTGACGACGGCCTGAAATCCAGGCAGCAAGGCGGGATATCAAAAGCCAACAAGATCCTCAATTCATTCCTGAAACAACGTTCGGCGAGTTACCTGCGGGGTCTGTCTTCGCCGGTCACCGCCTGGGATAGCTGCAGTCGCTTAAGTCCGTACCTGGCCTACGGTAATGTTTCCCTGCGCACCGTTTATCAGCGGGCCCTGCTTAAGCGCCGCGAGCTGCAGCGCATGCGCGGTCGTCAGGACCCATGGAGCGAGTCCTTGACCACGTTTATCGAACGGCTGCACTGGCACTGCCATTTCATGCAGAAGCTCGAAGATGAGCCAGCGATCGAATTTACTAACATGAACCCGGCCTTCGACGGGCTGCGTGAAAAAGACTTCAACGAGGACTACTTCACCGCCTGGTGCGAGGGAAGAACCGGCTATCCCATGGTTGACGCCTGCATGCGGGCGTTGATTGACACCGGCTGGATCAACTTTCGGATGCGCGCCATGCTGGTGTCGTTTGCCTCCTACCACCTGTGGTTGCATTGGTGTAAGCCGGCGCTGCACCTGGCACGGTTGTTTGTGGACTACGAGCCGGGCATTCACTATTCGCAGGTCCAGATGCAATCCGGTACCACCGGCATTAATGCCACCCGCATCTACTCGCCCACCAAACAGGTGCTGGATCAGGATCCGGATGGCGAATTTATCCGCGGTTGGTTGCCGGAACTGGCCAAGGTGCCCGGCGAATTTATTGCCGAACCCTGGTTAATGCCGAAGACTATTCAGGAACAAGCTGGCTGCCTGATCGGTACGGACTACCCGGCTCCCATTGTCGATCACCTCAAGGCTTACCGGGCTGCCCAACAGCGTCTGCGCACGGTCAAGCTCGCCGCGAGGGCCAGCGGCGATTCGGATCGGGTTTTTAAGAAACATGGCTCACGCCGTGGTCCGCGACGGCGGCCGATGAGCGCTCGCGTTGACTAGCCCGAATATTGCGCCAGTCCTCCTACTGCGGCCGCCCCGGGGCACGCCCTCCGCGGCTTTCGCTCGGTCGAAGTGCTCGACGTACCGGTCAAGTACGCCTGTGCGCTTCTCGGTCGCTAAACCCACGGATGCTGCACCCTGGAACGCCTTCGCTACGGACGACTGGTGCAACATCCGGGCTAGGCGATTTTACAATCGGTTTGACCGGATGAGTGGGCGTTCAGCCCACTGCAGCCAGGTTTGTCGATGACCCACAAAAAACCGCACCTGCCCACCAAAACCTGCCCGGTGTGCCAGCGTCCGTTTAGCTGGCGCAAGAAATGGGCGCGGGACTGGGAGCTGGTGATTTACTGTTCTGAGCGCTGTCGGCGCAGTGGCAAACAAAAATCAGGATGAGGGTTGTTCCACGGGTGCGCCGGATATTTGGGTATGTTCACTGTCGGCCAGGGCATCGTCGCGCACTTGCTGTTGACGCTGCTGATCTTCAGCAGAGCCTTCACCGCCAACCCATTTCTCCATCAGTGCGCAGGTCACCAGATCGCCGGTGACGTTGATTGCCGTCCGGCTCATGTCCAGGATGCGGTCCACGCCCATGATCAGGGCAATGCCCGAGGCAGGAATGCCGACCGTTTCCAGTACCATCGCCAGGATGACAATGCCGACACCCGGTGTTGCCGGGGAGCCAATAGACGCTCCCACTGCCATGGCTACCACCAGCGCCAGGGCGCCCATGCTCAAGTCAATGCCGTAGACTCCGGCAATGAACACCGTGGCAACCGCCTGGTAGAGCGCGGTGCCGTTCATGTTGATGGTGGCACCCAGAGGGATCACAAACTGGGAAATCGAAGGTCGCACACCGAAATGTTCTTCGGCAGTCTTGATGGACAGCGGCATCACGGTGGCAGAACTGGAGGTGGAAAACGCCAGTAGTAGCAGGTCCGATGAGGCGCGCATGAAGCGGATCGGACGCTCGCCGGTAAAGACGAACAGCAGCAGCATATACACACCCAGCATCAGCGCCAGGCCCAGCAAGACGGTGAACACATAGATCGCCATGCCCATCAGCGCACCAAGTCCCACCTGGGTCGCCAGTTGCGCCATAAGTCCGAATACGGCGATGGGCGCCAGACCCATGGCCCAGCGCACCACGGTCATGCAGATTTCCTGCAAGGAACCGAGCAGATCCAGCATCGGTTTGGCCTGGGTTGGCGCCATGGAGACCAGGGCAATGCCGAAAATGACCGAGAAGATAACGATCTGCAGCATCTCGCCTTCCACCATGGCATCCAGCGGGTTTCCGGGCAGCAAGCCAATCAGTGTCTCTGGCAGGTCGGTCAGGCTAGGAGTGCCCGCAGCGCTGGTATCAGTACTGACCGCCACCTGGTTGCCCGCCAGCGAGGTCATCGACGCACCGGGGTCAATAATGCTGGCAACAGTGAGCCCCAGCGCGGCAGCCAGCGCCGTGGTGGCAGCAAAGAACAGGGTAACGCGGCTACCCAGTTTCTTGAGCTGTTCCAGGTTTTCGCTGGCAGCCAGACCGCGGATCACCGACGCGATCACCAGCGGAATAACGATCATCTGGATGGTGGCAAGAAACAGGCGGCCCGGCAGCGCCAACCAGTTGCCAGCAGTGGCGCCGGTTTCCGGGGTGACCAGTCCGGTGGAGGGGCCAAGCAGCGTGCCTACCAGCAGTCCAAGCCCCATACCAATCAGCACCTTCAGCCACAGGCGACCCTCCACCAGCCCGGCCAGTTGGCCACTAAGCCGCGACAGGGAGCGAGGATGCAGGTATTCCAGTGCCTTGAGAGGATTGACAACCATGGGAACCGGTCAGAATTGAATGGATAACAAGCCTAGCAGAACAGATTGGGTAGCCATTGATCAACATCAATGCCCGGAAAACTGACTGCTATTTCCAGCAGCGGGCAACGGATGGGTCAGACTTTTTGCCCGATAAACCAGTAGTAGGGTACCCGGGAGCCGGGCAGAAAGGGCAGGCGGGTGCGCGCCTGTGCCAGGGCGGCGTCGTTACCCAGCATCTTGCGCATGAAATCGGTCCACGTCAGTTGCCCGACCCGGTCTTGGTAGATTTTCTCGCGTTCCTCGCTGGGTTCGACATCAAACAGCGTTTCAATCGCTTCCCGGGCTTTGCGAAAGCGCAGGTGGCGGTTGGCCAGCCGAGCAAACAGGCCAGTGGTGCCGCTGAAATAGAACGAATGCTGGTGAGAAAAAACTGGAATTTCCGATATAGAAACGTTGCGACTCGGGTTTCAGGTCGGCCCGCAGCTTTTCAGCATAGACTTGTTTGGCCGATTCCAGCCGCCCCTTGCCAAGTGCAAGACTCAACGTTCACTGGCTTTGAGATTACGCCCCGTGAGCACGCATCTAGATTTCATGTCCAAAATCATCAGGATACTCTCGAGACACCAGCACTTAAGCTGATCGAATATCTTCGTTGGTAAACTGTGGGACAGCAGTGGCTCGTAGGGCAGATTTTTAATGGCGGAAATTTCCAGCTCAAGCAGTGCGTTCTGGCGCGGATTCATGTCTACGCAGTAAATATGACCCGGTGCATCCAGCACGTAGTCCAGTGCGTTACAGCCGGCCGAGGTGAGCATTAGCAGCTCATGGTGGGGCTCGATACGCAGGGCGACGCGATCACAGCGGGGATCTTCCCAACAGGTGTTGTAGACCAGATTTCGTGTATGCACTTGGGTGAAGAACTGGCGTGAACACCAATCCCTGATTCCTGGAGTCATAGCAGATTCCTGACGTCGATTGCTGGCGCCACTCGCCGGCGCCGGGATGGACCGATTCTATAAGCAGGTAAACGCCCACAGATCTCGCAATTTTGCTTGCAGAGTGTGACAGCCGAATTACTGTCGCGGCTTGTTCTGCCGCGAATGAAAAGCGACACTGCCTAACACACCAGCATTTTGTGATTTTTAAATGAAAGCGGTCAGAATAGTCACTGCTGCAATACTTGGACTCGTTGGCTTGTTGCTGGGCACCTTGTTGTTCGCTCCGGCGAGTGTGATGCGACCCTTTGCCAACTACCTGATGAGCGACTATGGCGTGGAAATCACTGCCATTGAGGACTTGCAGCTGGGCTGGCGCAGCAGTTCAGCGCTGGGCTTGCAGGCGCAACTGCCTGGCGTGAGTCTTGCGGTGCGCGAGTTGTCAGCAACTTATCAGCTGGCCGATCTCATCAGCCAGGCCCGTGTGGCTAATATCGACATTGGGCATCTGGAGCTGGTAATGGACGATTCTACCGGGTCCGGTGAGCAGCCTGCTGATTCGCCGCTGCAGTTCAAGGACCTGTTGACGATGGCACAGTCACTTCCTTTTGCCCGACTTGCAGTGAACGAATTTTCAGTTCAGGGCGAAGTGACTGCCTCCGGATCGGTAGCAGTGACCAGTAGACCGCTGCAGTTGGTCGCGGACCTGACATCAAACCAATGGCCCGGCTGGCTCGCTGAGCTTCGCTTGCAGCAGGTCGGCAATTCCAGGGTGTCCGGCACTGCGAGCTTGCAACGTCAGCAACAGACAGTGCTGTCCACGGATTTGGACCTTGAGCTGACTACAGACCGGGCAGCGCTCGCTACCGTCAGCGAAATCGATTTGCAGGTGGTGCAGGGATTACCCTTTGTATCCGGTCCGATGGGTGATGCTCGTCTGACCGATTCGAAGCTGCGGGTCAGCAGTGAGCTTAGTGCCGACCTGGTTGATGACACGGCTGCTGGCATGGATGCCGAGTTGGAGTCACTCGCCCTGGAGCGACTCGAGATAGACACCGGTGATGGCGGCCTGAATTGGCAGCTCGCCGATGGCAACGTCCAGGGCGAACTGGTTATGCCATTGACCGTCACAGGTGCCCTTGACCGGCTGGCCAACACCTTCAGTCTGAATCTTGGATCGGCGCGGTCGAGCCTGGCAATTGGCAGCGCCGCACTCACTGGCGACGGCGAGATAGTTGTTGCCGATTTCCAGCTGGACTGCGATTTTCAGCGCAATTGCAGCGGCCTTGTGCAAACTGAACTCAACATGGCGAGCTGGCAAGCTGCCGAGCTGGACGGTGATAACGCGGTACTGTCTGGCGGGTTGGCAATGGCCAGTGATAGCGATGGCGTTTCGCTGCGCGCGGCGTCGCTGACCCTGGAATTGCCGCTGCTGAACTATCCGCTGGATCCGGCAGGACAGGTCGGGACTGGTCGGGCCGAGCTGGCGCTGCAAGATCTGCAAGTGACAATGGCGGAGGAGATCCGCGCCAGCCTCACAGCGAACACCCAGCGACTGGATCTGGAGTTACCAGGAATCGATCTGGTGGCACCGGCAATCAGCACGCAGCTACGGTTGGATGGCAACGCACTGAGCGGCACCGTGAATCTGAGGCTTGGTCAACGCCTGGATTCAAGTCTGTCGTTTGCTCATGCAATCGATTCCGGAATTGGCGAACTGGCCTTCAGCCTGGAGCCGTTGCAGTTTACAGACGCCGATCCGATGTCGAGTTTGCTCAGCATTGCGAGTGTCGATGCTGATATTGTCGGCGGAACCCTGTCAGGCTCAGCTAATCTCGCCTGGCAAGAAACAGCATCGGGGTGGCTTTTGTCAGGGCCGATGACTGTAAACATGGATGAGTTGAGCGGCTTTGCAGCTGACGTTTTTTTCGTTGGCTTCAGTTCATCGCTTCGCGCCGAGCTGCGTGAAGGAAATCTGCAATCGGCTGGCTTGCTGCCGGCCACGGTCGCGACCCTGGACGTGGGGCTGCCAATGGACCGCATTGACTGGCAGTACGGTTTTGATCTCGGCGACGGAACCCTGACTATCAATGGGCTGAGCACCGAGATGCTCGGTGGAACGGTTGAGATACCCAGTGTGGTATACGATATGAATGCGACCGAAAACCGCGTGCGAGTGGTGCTTAGCCGGCTCGACCTGGCAACCATTGTTGCCCTGGCCAACTATCCGAATCTGCAGGTCTCCGGAACCGTGAGCGGTTATTTGCCACTGCTTATTACCCCCGAGGGGGTGGCACTGGAAGATGGATTGCTGAGCGCATTGAACCCGGGCGGCAGTATTCGTTATACGCCGTCCAGCCCTGCCGGCAGCAATGCCAGTGTTGAGATATTGAACGAGGCATTGTCAAATTACCTGTTTGAAACCCTGAATGCCGAGGCGGAATATGGCGCTGATGGCGACCTGGAACTGGCGGTGCAGCTGCGGGGCCGAAATCCGGATATGCGTGGCGGGCAGCCCATCAATCTGAATATCAATATTGCCGACAATATCCCCGCTTTGCTGCGCAGCCTGCAGGCCGGTCGGGTTATTACCGAGCGTCTGGAACAGCGCCTCAACAGGCAGTAGACTCGGAGCGCTGGTGCGGATCAATCCATTCAGTACCGGTTCATGTGATACCGCTAGCATGGGCTCAGTCGATACAGGAAAACTACTGATGACCAAGCGATTCTATAGCACCGCGTTGACTTTGGTTGTAGCCAGTCTGGCGGCAGCTGCCTGCACACCCACCGTGCAGGTCGCGGCGCCGACTGAGCCGATTACCATTAACCTGAACGTTCGAATTGAGCACGAGATCAGGGTGCGCGTGGAAGATGAGCTGAGCGATATTTTCAGCGCCGACAGCGGCCTGTTCTGACGACGACAGCGTCCTGAAATAGAGAGGTAACACCATGACTGGGATGAGAGAGAAAATCGTTGTCTTGCTGCTTGGATTGCTGCTTGCCAGCACGGCTTACGCCGTGACCCTGCAAGAAGCCAAGGAACAGGGGCTGGTTGGCGAACAACGTGACGGATACGTGGGTCTGGTAGCCAGCAATGTACCGGCCGAGGTGCAAGCCCTGGTACGGCAGGTGAATGAGCAACGCCGCCAACGCTACGAGCAAATCGCCAGGGATAACGGCATTACCATGGCCCAGGTGACAACGCTGGCCTACGAGCAGGCAGTCCAGGCTACTCAGTCGGGTCACTACATTCAGTTGCCTAACGGTGACTGGGTGCGCAAATAATCCGGAGCTGAAAAATCACGCCAGGCCAGCCAGGTTGAAAGCCAGCATCAGGGCAGCAATGGCGGTCAGCCAGGACCCGGCGACACGTATCCCGATGCCAGTAATGCGGGTCTGCCAGCGGCGCCAGATGTAGTCCACTCCGTTCGCGCCATACATAATCAGATAGTGAATGCCGACCAGGGCGCCAAAGGTGGTGATAATGACATCCAGCACCGGGCCTGGCTCGGGTATCGATTCCAGCCCCAGAAGAAAACCGGTTATTCCCGTTAACGTTGCGTAAACCCTGTCGCCAAGGGGTATTGCGAACACCAGAATCAAGCCAAGGGCGGCGAGCAAGATCAATAGTAGCAGTGCCGTGGGCAGGAATGGCGCCAGGACAAAGGCCAGCAACAGGCCCAGTGCGGCAGACAGAAACAGCGCCAGCAGGCAATGGAATCGTGACTCCTTCACGTGAGTGCCGAGTAGCATGCTAGTGGCGATTATCACAAGAATATGCGCGGGTGTGGTAAGCGGATGCAGGGCACCGATGTAAAAACCCTTCACACCTGGATAGGGGGAATGCGCGTAGACCATCACCGGATAGGCCAGCAGGCTGGCACCTGCCAGCCAGAGCTTACCTCTCAAACCGCACCTGCCAGGAAGTAGCAGCCAGCCGCGGAAATCAGCGCGCCAGCGCAGCGGACTACAAGTGTGCCCCGTGGGTAACGGGTCAACATCCCGAATGCGATACCGATCAGGTGCATCAGTCCGGTGGCCAGCACAAAGCCAATTGCGTAAGAAAGCGGATTGGATGCCTCAGGCAATTCTGCGCCATGGGCATGGCCGTGGAAGATGGCAAACACCGCCACCAGCACTCCCGCGACCCAGAGCGGCGGGCGCGCCGCTGTAACCACCATCAGGCCCAGCACGATAGCCGATGCGGCAATGCCAATTTCCACAAACGGTAGCGGCATACCCAGTACACCCAGCGCCCCGCCGAACGCCATGACCAGTGGGAAAATCACCGGCAGCATCCAGATTGCCGGTTGCCGCAGAAATACTCCCCACATGCCCACCGCGACCATGGCCACCACGTGATCAGGTCCGTAAATGGGGTGCAGGAAGCCGCTGATGAATCCGCCGACAATGCCTTCCTCGGTATGGGCCCAGACACTGGGCGAGGCAAGCATCAGCAGCAGTGCGGGGAACAAGCGGCTGGATAGTAACTGGGGCATGACCGGGCTCCGGTGGGCGATGACAAGGTGAAAAAATACAGGGCCATTTTATAAAGCACCGGGGAGCGCAGGGCAAGCTGACTGCTAATGTCGAGTGGCTGAGCAGGTAGCTGGTGAATGGCCGGCCATAAAAAAAGGCGGCACTTGCGTGCCGCCTTTCGGTCCTGTCTTGGGCCAGTCAGTATCGGCCAGCCCGCTTCTTCACTTGCGCGTCGCGATTAGCGACCTGCCATCATGGCACCGGTCTCTGAAGACCGTTTCAGATCGAAGCGATCAGCGGTCATGACCTTGCTCCAGGCAGCGACGAAATCTTCCAGGAAGTCTTCCTGGGCGTCTTGCGCCGCATAGAACTCGGCGACTGCCCGCAGCTCGGAGTTGGAGCCGAAGATCAGGTCCACCGGCGTAGCCGTCCACAACACTTCGTCAGTGTCGCGGTCGCGACCGACATAGATACCTTCGTCAGAAGGTGATCGTGACCACACAGTGGACATATCGATCAGGTTGACAAAGAAGTCGTTGCTCAGGGTGCCAGGACGGTCAGTAAATACACCGTGGTCGACACCGTCGGTGTTGGCGTCCAGTACCCGCATGCCGCCGACCAGCACGGTCATTTCCGGAATGGTCAGGTCAAGCAGCGCAGCCTTCTCGATCAGCATTTGCGCCGGAGACCGGGCAGCATCGCTGGCGAAAAAGTTGCGGAAGCCATCAGCCTGCGGCTCAAGCACTGAGAAAGACTCAACGTCAGTCTGCTCCTGGGACGCATCGGTACGGCCAACAAAGAAGGGTACTTCCACGTCATGTCCAGCTCGACCGGCTGCCTGTTCAATTGCAGCGGCACCGCCCAGAACAATCACGTCGGCCAGAGATACCTGACGGTTACCTGACTGCGCGTTGAAGTCTTCCTGGATGCCTTCCAGTACGGCAATGACACCATTCAGCTCTTCCGGGTTATTGGCTTCCCAGCTGTTTTGTGGAGCCAGGCGAACACGGGCGCCGTTGGCACCGCCGCGCATGTCGGTCTCGCGGTAGGAAGAAGCAGAAGCCCAGGCAGTGCGCACCAGTTGCGCTGTGTTCAGTCCAGAATCAAGAATCATGTTCTTGATCTCGCTGACGTCGGCGTCGTTAATAGGCGCGTAGTCGGCTTCCGGAACCGGATCCTGCCAGACAAATGTCTGGTCGGGGACCATTTCGCCCAGATAGCGTGAAGTCGGGCCCAGGTCGCGGTGGGTCAACTTGTACCAGGCGCGAGCAAAGGCACCTTCAAATTGCTGCGGATCTTCCAGCCAGCCCTGGGTAATTTCGCGGTAGATGGGGTCCACTTTCAACGCAAGATCGGTGGTGAACATCATCGGCGCATGACGCTGGTTGGGGTCGTGTGCATCTGGCACCAGACCCTGACCGCCGCCATCAGCGGGTTCCCATTGCACGGCACCAGCAGGGCTGCGGGTCTGCACCCACTCAAAGCCATACAGGTTTTCCAGGTAATTGTGAGTCCAGGAGGCAGGATCAATCGTCCATGCGCCTTCCAGACCGCTGGTGATGGTGTCGCCACCACTGCCGCTACCGTAGCTGCTCAGCCAACCCTTGCCCTGGGCTTCGATGCCCTCGGCTTCCGGGTCGGGTCCGACATATTCGGATGGATCGGCAGCGCCATGGGCTTTACCAAAGGTATGTCCGCCGGCGATTAATGCCGCGGTTTCTTCATCATTCATGGCCATGCGGCCAAATGCTTCGCGAATGGCATCGGCTGCGGCCTGCGGGTCAGGGTTGCCGCCTGGGCCTTCCGGATTAACGTAAATCAGACCCATCTGGGTGGCGCCAAAGGGATTTTCCAACTCGCCCATCGCATTGCGGCGATCAGCCGCCAGCCACTCGCCTTCCGGGCCCCAGTTCACTTCTTCGGGCTCCCAGTAGTCAACGCGACCGCCAGCGAAACCCAGCGTGTCAAAGCCCATGTCGTCCATGGCCACGGTACCGGCCAGAATCATCAGGTCGGCCCAGGAAATGTTGCGGCCGTACTTGGTTTTGATGGGTTGCAGCAGCAGACGTGCCTTGTCCAGGTTGGCGTTGTCGGGCCAGCTGTTCAGCGGCGCAAAGCGCTGCATGCCGCCATCGGCGCCGCCGCGGCCATCACTGGTGCGGTAGGTGCCAGCGCTATGCCAGGCCATGCGAATGAAAAATGGGCCATAATGGCCGAAGTCGGCTGGCCACCAGTCCTGGGAGTCGGTCATCAGCTCGCGCAGATCGGCCACGACAGCGTCCAGATCAAGGCTGTCGAAGGCCTCTGCGTAGTTAAAGTCCGCATCCAGCGGGCTGCTTGCCGGGTGATTGTCACGCAGGGGCTCCAGGCTAAGGCGGTTAGGCCACCAGTAGCTGTTGTCTGGCGCCTCTTCCTGCGCCGACGCCAGGTTGAACGGCAGCATGGGTGACGCGCCGATCGCCAGAGCGGTAATGATGTGAATTGATCTCTTAAGCATTCGAGTAACCTCTGTTAGCTTTTGTTTTGGACACTAGTAACCTTATGTTTAGTGTGTCAAAGAGTAAATTGAATAATATCGATGGGCTTGATCGGGAAATCCGAATCGGGGTCCGCTGACCGCGATGGCACATGGCTAGTGGGTTTGCGCGTATTCGAGGCCGGTTTGCGTGCCGCGCCAGGGTGGCAGTCAGATTGGTTGGTGCCGATAGCCTGATTGTAGACGCTCACTGTTACTAACGAATAGCTAACGCTTGTGGACCAAAAGGAAAGCTGCCAGATGCATTTAACTCCATTCCATCTTGCCATTCAGGTACGTGATATCGACGAGGCCAGACAGTTTTATGGCGTCAACATGGGGCTGCCAGAAGGGCGTAGCGCCAGCCAGTGGATCGATTTCAACCTCTATGGCCATCAGCTGGTCACCCACGTCAATCCAGCGCTGGGCAAAACCGGCAATGTGTCGAGCATTAATAACGGTGTCGACGGTCACGGTGTGCCGGTGCCACACTTTGGCGTAGTACTGCAATTTGAGGATTGGGAAGCTCTGGCTGAGAAAGTCAGTTCCTTTATCGACGGCTTTGTCATTGAGCCTTATATACGGTTCAAGGGGCAGCCAGGTGAACAGGGGACGATGTTTTTCACCGACCCCTCCGGAAATGCGCTTGAGTTCAAGGCTTTTCGTCATATTGAGCAGCAGTTGTTTGCCAAGTAGCTCAAGTTTCCAGGTGCGCAAATCGACAATAATAGGGTGGTGGCCAACTAAGGCCCCATAGCCAATCGAGGGAATGATAAAACCATGAGCGCGCTGAATCTGAGCGATAGCAAGATCATCCACCGCCAGCAAATTGTCCAATTGCTGCAGATGGCCATCGAACAGCACTGGCAGTTCTCCTATGTCTCTCTGATTCGAAATCATGTGGAATCAAAACCTATTGGCCTGGTGTCGGTGCATCCCAGTGACGGCACTTTTGCTGTGGATCGCAACGTCGAGCGCAGCGACAAGAATCCTGATGAAGCGATCATGTTTCGCGCCCAGAGTGGTGGTATTTCGGTGGCATTCAAGTCGCGTCTGGCATCCTCAGCCAGTGATAACACCGGCCGTGCCGCAGCCTATATTGAACTTCCCTACGAAGTGCGTTGCACCCAATTGCGTAAAAGCATTCGAATCAGTGCGGACTCTCTGGCAGAGGACATCCCGGTGCAGCTCTACATGGCCATGGGGGTCAAGATGGATGGCCTGCTGGCAGACATCTCCGTGTCGGGCGCCCAGTTTCGCGTTAAAGGCGACCACGCCGCCAAGTTCAGGAGTCTGCAGACTCTGGAGGCCTGTAAAATAAGTTTGCCGGAGGACTTTGTGCTGCGCTGCGATGCCCAGTTGATGGGAGTGGATTACGTACCGCAGGAAAACATCACCCTGTTGCACTGCCAGTTTGTGAACTTACCCCAGACAGACGATCAACGTCTCGATGCCATGATCAACGCGACCCTGCAGGACGCGGATTCTTCGCTGGTGGTGATTAACACCTAGGCATCGTATGTTCGATTATCGCAGCGACCAATCAGCTCTGCTGAGACCACGAATTCGCATGGCCCGTGCTGACTCGATCAATTCCCCGGCACACAGCGATAGACAAGTTCAGTGCACCTTCATTAACCGCGGTGCCCTTAAGCTAAATCAATATCCGCAACGCTGATCCGGCTAAAATTTGAGCCATCACTTGCAAGGAGGAGCGTTAATGAACAAATTGATTCGACCCGTAATAATTTTGCTTTTGGTAAGTCTTGCTGGCTGCTCGCTGACTGGTGGGCAAATTGGCACCTCGCTGGAAACATGTTGTCCCGGCGATTATGACGACTACGATGACTACGGTGTCAGAGTGATCGACATGCCGATCTTCTTGCGAGACTACGTGGTCGAGGAATTTGACACCGCCTTCCAGGAAAAAGGCTTGTCGCGCAATGACCAGATTAATGACCTGCGGGTCGAGTTGCACTATAACCACATTAATTTACGGCCGGAGCAGGAAGACATCAATCCGTTCGTTCGGGTTGAAGCATTGACTACAGAGCTCACCTATATCGCCGAGATTGAAGTTCTCATGTACGAGACAGCGACTAATAACCTGGTCTGGGGCGGCTCTATCAGCCGGATTCATCAGGTGACCCCGGGTGAGTACATGCATGAGGGCCGCGCCCGGCTCGAGTTCCAGGAGGCATTTCGTAACCTGCTGGAAAATTACCCGGACCTCTAGCCGCCCCCTCCTGGTTGCGGTCGCCAAAACCAATGCAACCTGCAAGCCAGCCATTCCAAGCCACTGCCAGCATAAGGCCGGGAGCCGACAAGTTCGGATCCCGTTTCGTTTGACTGACGATTCGGGATAAGCTGTTGCTCCTGCGCAGCTGTCGATGCATAGTGTCGGCGCGCCAGGCGCCCTCCACAGGCAAGGAATCAAGGCAGCGGTAATGAACAAAATCAATGAAGTCACGGTCCGGCCATCGACGAGCCTGGACCTGTTATCGCGGGAAGAAATTCTCGCCACCATGCGCACCGATCACGAGGTGTTTCAGACGTTTCGCTCCTGTGCACTGGCGGTGCTGAACACCGGTAACGATACCGATGATGCGGAAGAACTGCTGCAGGCCTATGCGGATTTTTCGGTCGAGATCGAGCAGGAATCCCGGGGCATCAAGCTGCGCATTCGTAATGCTCCGGCCACCGCGTTCGTGGACGGCAAGATGATTCGTGGTATCCAGGAGCATCTTTTTTCAACCCTGCGCGACATTATCTACACTCAGGACAAAATCAACCGCATTGGTGGCTTCGATATCCACAGCGGCTCGGGAATCACCGATGCCGTGTTCAGAATACTGCGCAACGCTGGCATCGTGCGGGCCGACATGCGCCCCAATCTGGTGGTCTGCTGGGGTGGGCATTCGATTGACCGTTACGAATACGATTACTCCAAGGAAGTTGGTTATCACCTCGGTCTGCGCGGCCTGGATATTGTTACCGGTTGCGGAATCGGTGCCATGAAAGGTCCGATGAAAGGGGCCATGATCGGGCATGCCAAACAGAAGATTCGTGGTGGTCGCTACGTGGGCATTTCCGAGCCCGGTATCATCGCCTCGGAGTCTCCCAATCCGACCGTGAACGAACTGGTGATCCTGCCTGATATTGAAAAGCGCCTGGAAGCGTTTGTCAGGCTTGGTCACAGTTTCATAGTTTTTCCAGGCGGCGCCGGCACCATGGAGGAAATTCTCTATCTCCTTGGCCTGGCCATGCTTGAGGAAAACAAGGAAATACCACTGCCGGTGATCTTCACCGGGCCGGAAAGCGGTCGCCAGTACTTCGCGACAATTGATCGCTTTCTGCGGCAGACACTTGGTGATGATGTGGCGCAATACTATGAGATCATCATAGCCAATCCGGAGCAGGTCGCACAGTTAACGCGGCGCAATATTAACCGGGTTACGGCTCAGCGTCGTAAAACCAGCGAATCCTACGCATATAACTGGCGACTGAAGGTGCCGGATTCGATGCAGGTACCGTTTATCCCGACTCATGAATCCATGGCTGCACTTGACCTCGATCCGGCTTTGCCGCGCGGTGAGTTGATCGCGTTGCTACGCAAGGCATTCTCAGGCGTTGTGGCTGGCAACGTCAAAGCATCAGGAATTCGGCAGATCGAAGCCAAAGGCCCGTTCCAGCTCTCCGGCGATGCCGCGCTGGTGGCAGCGCTTGGCGAAGTGCTCAATGA
This sequence comes from uncultured Pseudohongiella sp., assembly GCA_965230125.1. GTDB lineage: Bacteria > Pseudomonadota > Gammaproteobacteria > Pseudomonadales > Pseudohongiellaceae > UBA9145. Next base: position 1,356,967 of record OZ245938.1, read on the forward strand.
CTTCGTGGTGAGCAATCGCATGAAGATTTCCCCGGAACAGTACCGACCCTGTTTTGAACTGGCTCACGAACTGGTGAGTTAGTCCAGCTGGCCGGCGACACTGTCGTGCCCCGGCAGGCCTATTTCGTTACACTGCAAAGTCTGACTAGAAGGCGCTGGCAGTGAGCACGAAAATACTTCATATCGAGAAACTACGAGCACTCTGCATCGCGCTGGTGTTTCTCTATCATCTGGAAGTGCCTGGGTTTCACAATGGATTCCTGGGCGTGGACGTATTTTTTGTCATCAGCGGTTTTCTGATGGCATCGCTATATGGCGACATGACCTCAAGGCAGCAGGCCGCCGATTACTTTCGCCGGCGTATGGCCAGAATTTTACCAGCCTATTACGCGGTAATTCTGATTACTGCGCTTTTCAGTTTCTTCCTGCTGCTGCCCCATGAAATACAAATGGTCATGGAGCAAAGCATCTGGGCTGCTTTCTTCCTGCCCAATGTCGGGTATTGGCTGGACACTTCCTACTTCGACCACACAAATCTGCGGCCACTGCTCAATCTCTGGTCACTGGGTATCGAAGTGCAGTTCTACCTGCTGTTTCCATTGCTGCTATTCATCGAGCGCCGATCCCGGTGGCTACTAGGATTGCTCGCGGCAGGGTCCTGTCTTGAATATGCCATCCTGACGCGGGTAGATCCGCTGTCGGCATTCTTCCTGTTACCCGGTCGTCTCTGGGAATTTCTTGCCGGCCTTGGCGCCGCGCGGGTGCTTGCCAGGTTTGATCTGGAAAAGCTTCCCGGCATGCAATGGTGGGGAGCGATCAGTGTTACGGTCCTTACCGCCATTGTGCTGATAGCTCCGTCGGTAAGTCGTGATTTTACTTTCGTAACGACACTGGCAGTGGTATTGCTGGCTGCTTCTGCGATTGTCTTTGGTTTTACCACCGGGAGTGACAGTAATCTGGTGTCCCGTGGTCTGGTGAGTTTCGGGCAGTATTCGTACTCAGTATACCTGGTGCACTTTCCCATCATTGTATTCGTCATGTACACACCGTTCGGCGGCACCAATCTGTCTCCAACAAGCCAGGTCGCCACGTTTATCGCGATGCTGCTCACCGCCGTTGTGGCCTGGCTTTTTTACAATTTCATCGAGCGCCCGACCCGGAAACGGCTTACCGGCTGGCAGCTTGGTGCAGTAGGCGTCAGTTTCTGTGTGTTGGTTGTTATCGTTGCGCGGCCCATGGTGAGTCTCTCGCAGCAGATTGTTGACCCGAAATTGTGGAACATGTCCAATGCCCTGAATGACAAGGACTTGTTCCGTTGTTCAGCCGCTACCGTTGCTGAGCTGGATAGCGAGGACAGTTGTTTGATTGGAGCTCTGCCAGCGACGGTCAATAAACGTCACTTGCTGGTTGGGGACAGCCACGCTGACGCCATCAAGGAGCCACTGGCGGATTACCTGAATGGGAACAACCAGACTCTGCGTCTGATGCGCGACAATGTTGCGGTCAGCAGTGACTACCCGGTTGCATTGATTATTAGCGAAGCCCTGCGTTACGACACAGACGTTATCATTGCCCACTCAATTGACAATGGCGTGCAGCCCGGGTCCCTGGGAGAGTTGGCCATAGCCGCTGCCGCCCACGACATAAAAGTGGCGTTCATCGAAGCCGTGCCGAAATTTGCTTTTAACGTACCGGCCAGGCTGCTGGCGGACTATCGCCGCACCCACGAAATGATTATCCACGCGCAACGCCTGCAGGAAATTGACGTTGCCAGTGAGATTGCCGCGCTGGAAGCTCGGCACAGGAATTTTCATCGTTTTCCTACCGTTCAATATTTTTGTGATCAGCAATGCCTGATCAGTAATGAAGCCGGCAATCCCTATTACTACGATTCAAATCACCTCACCCATACTGGCGCAGCGTTGTTGACGCCGGTGTTTGACCAGATCAGCAAGCTGTAGGGCGCAAAATTAGATCGGCAGTAGCGACAACAATCCGCCAACAAAATCGTGTTGCTTGATAGAAATATACAAGGTGGCGACTAATACCAATGCCGGGTAGAGCGGGATAGTTCCCAAGACATATCTTTGATGGTCTGTTTTTTCCAGTAATTCGTCAAATTCGTCCCAGGATTTTGCTACCAGAAGCTCTGGGTTGCGAGCAACGAAGTAAAAGATGAAGCTGTTATAAATATAGAATGCAGACTTCCAAAGACTCATCTCAATGAATGTGTTTGAGAGGGCAGCCAATACTGACACCAGGAAAAACACCCAGGCGCAGTAGGCTGCCGTTTGCGCTGACATCGAAGGTCGATTCACGATTACGATGCTTCCTCGTATAGCCAGTTTCCGAATTCGTAACCTGCGCCGAAAGTACCTCCATACAGCGCGCCGGTAATACCACCCCGCGAAGCTCCGCGGAGGGAACCTTTAACGAATCCCCCTACGACTGTTCCTAATGCTCCGCCTTCGCCAGCGAATTCGGCGATTTTCGAACCACCAGAAATCATCCCCTGTTCTTGAACGCTAAGTTCGCGCATCGCTTTCTCCTTTATAACTATAGATCACTGATTGTTGTCTTGCACAGGAAAGAATAGTGTGGGATGGAATATTTGCCAGAATTCGCGCAAATTTATTTACTGGAGCCGAAGTGCCGGAACAGCCCTGCGCTGCAGTATGCCGAAGTCAGTGCCGGCCGCACGCCTGTTTTCGAGCGTCTGTTCGGAGCCGGTCCCGACCGACACCGGGAGCGCCCGCTTGCGCCCCTGCCCGGGTCACTGTTGAGCTCTTCCGGTGATGCTACAAAGGGGTGTATTCCTGCGAAATTCGGGAGTAGACTGATTGTTAGCTTTAGGTCCAGTTGTCTCTGTCAGTATGGAAACGTGTAAGGTGGATGGTTAACAGCCAAAGCCGGGATTGGATACAAGCTACCGCACAGTATCTGCTGTCTGCAGACGAGGTTTGCCGCGGTCATCCGCCGCTTGGGGACTACGCAGGTTCCATGCTGCACTTATTTCTGATGTAGAAAGGGAGTAGTGTGTCTATGTACGAAGCATCATCCCAGAAACAGGAACCGCTGTTTGACGAGATTCGGCTTGAGTCTCGCGACATCAAGGTTCGCACCATCACCATTGACGATCTCAAACAGTGCCTGCGCGCCGGCTATGATGATTTTCAGGCGCGACCCATTTCCATCCCATTCCAGATTGCATTTTATTTTCTGGTGGCCCTGACCATCGTGCTCTTCGCATCCGGTCAAGGTATGCGCTACCTCGCATTTCCCATGGTGGCCGGGTTCAATCTCATTGGTCCGATCATTGCGATAGGGTTCTTTGCCATGAGTCGCCAGCGTGAGCAGGGTCAGCCAATGCGCTGGGGAACTGCGTTCAGCTTTGTCCACAGTTCAGCTTTCGCACCGATACTGGCGCTGGCCATTATCATGATGGTTCTGTTTGTCGCCTGGCTCTATGTTGCCGAAATGATCTTCTTCGGCGTGTTTGGCAACAACCCGCCCGAAACCTTGAGTGGAATCCTGCAGGTATTGTTCAATACCCGGAGCGGGGGCTCGCTGATTGTCTATGGCAATTTTGTCGGTCTGCTGTTTGCCTGTGCAGCGCTGGCCATGTCCGTGGTGGCGTTTCCGCTGGCGCTGGACAAGCCAGTGACATCCTTCACCGCGTTAAGCGTTTCGATTCGTGCGTTTGCGGCCAACACCTATGTAATGCTGGCCTGGGGACTGATAGTGGTTGCCTGTCTGGCCCTGGGTGCGTTGCTGTTCCTGGTAGGTCTGGCCGTGGCCCTGCCGGTGCTTGGTCATGCCACCTGGCATCTCTATCGCCGCCTGATAGAGAACTGAGCAGCGTCGGGGTTGAGAATAACGCGCCGGCGCCAGTAGTCTGTCCGGTTATCGGTCGACTGCTGTCCGGCGCGCCCGGTCGCTTTTCGCCACCGCCAGAATGCGCGCTGGCAAGAAAATTGCATCGCCTGTAGGAATTGAGTCAAAACGACGAAACCACACAACTCTCGCAACTGAAGTGTAATTGTGATCTGTGACCTGTTGATTGTTGGCGGTGATGGCGACCTCGCGAAGCGCAAGCTGTATCCGGCGCTATACCACCTTGAGGCGTCTGGTTGCCTGCCGGACTGTTTGAACATTGTTGCCCTGGCCCGAGGCGAATCCGCTAGCGGTGATTTCGCCAGTAAAGTGCGGAGTTGGTTTGACAACTTTCAGGATGTCGACCCGGATGAGAAGATCTGGCGGTCGTTTGCCAGGCGCCTGCACTACGTTTCCGGTGATGCGACGACCGAGCGAGATCTGAAAGCTGTTCGAGATTCCTGCTTCAAGGACAAGTCCCGTGACCTGATCGTTTACCTGGCCACGCCACCTTCCATCTTTGCGCCGGTGTGTCAGTCGCTGTGGGCGGTGGGTCTGGCCGGTGTCAATACCCGCATAGTGGTGGAGAAACCGCTGGGAGACGACCTGGAGTCTTTCCAATCCATCAATCGCAGTCTGACGTCGATTTTCCTGGAAGAGCAGGTTTATCGCATCGATCACTACCTGGGTAAGGAAACCGTCCAGAATTTACTGGCGATGCGCTTTGCCAATTCGCTGTTCGAACCCCTCTGGAACAGCCAGTACATCGATCACGTACAGATCTCTGTGGCAGAGACGGTCGGCATTGAAGGGCGCTGGCAGTTTTATGATGACGCCGGTGCGATGCGCGACATGATCCAGAATCACCTGCTGCAACTGCTTTGCCTGGTGGCCATGGAGCCACCGACCCGGCTGGATGCCCAGTCCATTCAGGATGAGAAGCTGAAAGTACTACGCGCACTTAAACCGATGAGTCGCAGCGAGGTGCGGGAACACACGGTGCGGGGACAGTACCAGAGTGGCGCGGTAAAAGGCACCGCAGTGCCCGGCTACCTGGAGGAAGAAGGAGCCCGCCCAGGCAGCAAAACAGAAACCTTTGTCGCCCTGAAAGCCGAGATCAGTAACTGGCGGTGGTCCGGCGTTCCTTTTTACTTGCGAACCGGCAAGCGCATGCTGAAAAAGTTGTCGGAAATCGTGATCTATTACAAGAGCGTGCCGCACCGAATCTTTGGCGAGGCCACCGAGGACACCAGGCCGAACAAACTGGTAATCCGCCTGCAGCCCGATGAAAGCATCCAGCTGGTATTGATGAACAAGATTCCGGGACTGGAAGATCCCATGGATCTGGCTTCGGTGTCTCTGGATTTGTCACTGTCTGATGCGTTTACCGGACGCCGGGTTCCGGACGCTTACGAACGACTATTGTTTGACGTGATGCGCAGCAACTCGACGTTGTTCATGCGCGCGGATCAACTGGAAGCTGCCTGGCGCTGGGTGGATGTCATTATCGAGGGTTGGGAGGAGACTGGCTCGACGCCGGTGGGCTATACCGCGGGTAGCTGGGGACCTTCCGCCAGCACGGCGCTGATTGCCCGTGATGGTCGGCAGTGGGATGAGAACTGATAGCTGGCAACGTCGAAGCTGATTTAAGCATGGCCTGGCACCTGACAACTTTCGAACGAGACGCAGATCTCTGCCAGCACCTGGCCGCCAGTATCGCGGCCAGCCTCACGGCCGCCATTGCGGTGCGCGGCAGCGCGACCCTGGCTGTGTCTGGCGGCAACACCCCGGTCCCCCTGTTCAAGGTTCTGTCCGGGTGTGCACTACAATGGAGTGCAGTCACCGTGACATTGGTAGACGAGCGCTGGTTGGCGCCGGAGCATCCGGATGCCAATGCGGGACTGGTGCAGCAACACCTTCTGCAGGGATCGGCGGCCGCCGCAAGGTTCCTGCCGCTGTATATCGATGGTGTAACCGCGTCGGCAGCACAACCGGAGGTCGACAGGCGCCTCGCAACCCTGGCCTGGCCGCTGGATGTGGTAGTGCTGGGAATGGGCGGTGACGGTCATACCGCGTCGTTATTCCCGGGCTCAGCAACCCTGCAGTCGGCTCTGGATGGGCTCGATTCCCATGGCCGGCAATCCCGCTGCTGCGCAGTGACTCCGGTTGCGGCACGCCACGAACGCATGACCTTGACGCTACCGGCGATACTGGACAGCGAATCCCTGTTTCTGCATACCAGGGGAAGCGACAAACGCAGAGTACTGGAACAGGCCATGCAGCCTGGTCCGGTAAACGATTTGCCAGTGCGGGCGGTGTTGCACAGCGCGGCAAACCTGCAACTATTCTGCAGCAACAATTAACCGATTGCCGGCGGTAACCCCGAGGCGATAACCCCAAGGCATAATCCAAAATCCAAAGAGGACACCGTGACACCACTGAACAGTACCCTCGAGCAAACCACCCAGGCCCTGACCGAGCGCAGCCAAGCAAGTCGGCAGCGCTACCTGGAGACCATGCGCAGGACCCGCGATAACGATCCGCCGCGTGAGAGCCTGTCCTGTGGCAACCTGGCCCATGGCTATGCGGCCTGCGATCTGCAGGACAAGCAGAAGATCCGCCTGATGCAAAGCGCCAATATCGGGATCGTGAATGCCTACAACGATGTGTTGTCTGCCCACCAACCCCTGGCAGCCTATCCCCAGGTAGTGAAACAGTTTGTCGCCGAACTGGGTTCAACCGCCCAGGTTGCCGGCGGTGTACCCGCCATGTGCGACGGTGTCACCCAGGGTAGGTTGGGTATGGAGTTGAGCCTGTTCAGCCGGGACGTGATTGCCATGGCCACCGCGGTGAGTCTGAGCCACAATCTGTTTGATGCTGCACTATGTTTGGGCACCTGCGACAAGATCGTGCCGGGCCTGTTCATTGGCGCCTCGCAATTCGGCCATCTGCCGGTGGGCTTTTTCCCTGCCGGGCCGATGCCGTCGGGTATATCCAATCAGGAAAAAGCAGCGGTTCGCCAGCGCTTTGCCGAGGGCAAGGCAAGCCGGGAAGAACTGCTGGACGCTGAGTCTGCGTCTTATCACAGCCCCGGGACCTGCACCTTTTACGGAACCGCCAATACCAACCAGGTGCTCATGGAAATCATGGGTGTGCAGTTACCGGGCGCGTCTTTTGTCAACCCGACTGAACCGCTGCGCGAAGCGCTGCTCAAGGAAACCGCCCGGCGCCTGATCATGGCCGCGGAATCCGGGCAGGCAAATCTTGCTGATCTGATTACGGAGAAATCGATAATCAATGCCCTGGTGGTGTTGCTGGCCACCGGTGGCTCCACCAACCATACGCTACACCTGGTGGCCATGGCCCGGGCGGCGGGGATCCAGCTTGGCTGGGAAGACTTCGATGCGATCTCCAAGGTCGTCCCGCTGCTGGTGCGCATCTATCCCAATGGCACCGAGGATATCAACGCTTTTCAGCGCGCCGGTGGCACCGCGTTTCTGTTCCGCGAGTTACGTCAGGCAGGATTGCTGCACGACGATGTTCGCACCTTGATGGGCGAGGGGCTTGAGGCTTATGAATATGAACCGCGCCTGGACGGCGATGGTGTAGTCTGGAAAGACCCGGTCACTACCTCGCGTTGGCCAGAGGTTCTGGCGCCGGTGACGGATCCCTTCGACAACGAAGGTGGCATGCGGCAAATCCGCGGCAACCTGGGCCGGGGCATCGTCAAGATCTCGGCCGTGAAGCCGGAGCATCGCCACGTCAAAGCGCCGTGTCGGGTATTTAGCGACCAGGAAAGTTTCAAGCTGGCATTCGATGCTGGCGAGTTGGAACGTGACCTGGTTGCGGTGGTGCGGTTCCAGGGTCCGAAAGCCTGTGGGATGCCGGAACTGCATCAATTAACGCCATATCTGGGAGTATTACAGGATCGCGGCTACCAGGTCGCGCTGGTCACCGATGGCCGCATGTCAGGCGCCTCTGGCAAAGTACCGACTGCGATTCACATGTCGCCGGAAGCCCTGGCGGGTGGCCCACTGGCGAAACTGCGAGACGGTGATGTCATTGAACTGGATGCCGCCAAAGGCAAGCTCAATGTCGAGCTTGATGCAGATGAATTTGCCGCGCGCGAGGCTGTGGTCCATGCACATGCTAATGACACGTTGGGGCGTGGCTTGTTTGCCAGCATGCGCGACGCAGTCGAAGTTTCCGAGTTGGGCGCATCAACTTTCCATTTTGATTAAGGCGCTACGAAGTAAAAAGGCAAAAAACAAGTCAGGCGAATAACAGGACAGATATATGATCAGGGATCTACTGGCGCGACTGCGAATAATTCCGGTGCTGACTGTGGCATCGACCGACCAGGCGCTGGCTACCTGCAAGGCGCTGGCGGCCGGGGGCATTCGCGGCGTGGAGATCACCTTGCGCTCGGACGCTGCCCTTGACGCTATTACCCACGTGCGCGAGTCGATGCCTGATTTCTGTGTCGGCGCGGGAACCATCAAGACTGCAGGCGATCTGGATCGCGTCGCCGAACGAGGTGTCGCCTTTGCCGTTTCTCCGGGCCTGTCTGACGAGGTACTCGCCCAGGCTTTGGCAAAGTCGGTACCCCTGATGCCGGGGATTGCTACCGCCACTGAACTAATGCGCGGACTGGATGCCGGGCTCGATTGTTTCAAGCTGTTCCCCGCCGAGGCGGTGGGTGGCCGTGCCTTGCTCAAATCCCTGGCGGCGCCGTTTCCGGAAGCCGCGTTTTGTCCCACCGGCGGAGTGAGTCCGGATAATTTTCTGGATTATCTTGCCCTGCCCAACGTGCTTTGTGTCGGCGGATCCTGGATGGTGGCTGACTCGTTGCTGGCGGCAGCAGACTGGGACGAGGTTACCGCTCGCAGTGCGCAAGCCATGGCCGCTGCACGCGGCAATTCCTAGCCGATTGTTACTATCTGGATAAGCTGCCAGCCTTCTCCTCCCGCTTACCGTCGGTGAATTTGCGTTCGGCATCCGGATGCAGATACAAAACCGTTGCAGTTTTCATGCTTCCCGCCGAGCCGTTGAGCGCGTATTTCGACTATTCACTGCCAGGAAAATAGGCTCTCAAGTCGCCGTGATTTCACGCCGTAATAGCGGGCGCAACCGGTAGGCGGCTTTGCCTCGTCGTCAGCCATCGTGACTATTTTCCAGGGAGAAATGTATGAAAATCACCAGACTGGTGGTTGCCGCAACTGCAATTGGTTTATGCCTCAATAGCCAGGCAGCAGAAGTGGGTGACTCACTGACAGTTCGTTCTTTTGGCTCTGTAGCGGGCGTGTATGCTGATACCGATCAGGCAGAGTTCTTCCATTCCATCGCCGTAACACCCGAAGGCCCCGGTCGTTCTGGTTCAGTTAACTACAACACCGGTACCAAATTTGCTGGCCAGTTGGATTGGTCGATCAGTGATCGCTGGAGTGCCACAGCCCAGACACTGGTCAAGCAGTATGAGAACGGTGAATGGGCGCCGCGCATGGAATGGGCGTTCGTCAAGTACAGTGCCAGCAATGAGCTGGATATACGTGTTGGCCGTATCCGCCCGCCAGTTTACATGCTGTCGGATTACCTCGATGTAAACTTTGCGCACCCCTGGGTTCGACCGCCAGTAGAGCAGTACTACAATATTCCGGTTACCAATATGGACGGCATCGATCTGCTGTGGCGTCCGGATTTCGCTGGCTACTCCTTGCTGATTCAGCCCTATTACGGCCAGAAAGATCTGCGCACGACCACACCGGGTGACACAGTCGAAATCGATAACTTCGGCCTCAACATGAGCGCCAGCAAAGGGGACTTCACCTACCGCCTGGGCTACTGGAATGCCGATCTGGTTATGGATATCAATGAGTTCGAGCAAGCTGACATGGGGTTTCAGCAGCTCTGTGCTGCTACTGGCGACCCCGTTGCCTGCGAACAGTTCCAGTTGATGAACATGGGCAACATTAACTATCGATTCCTGTCTGCCGGACTGACCTGGGATCGCGGTGATTATTTCGTGCAGAGCGAATTCGGTCGCGCGATATCCAATAGCACTACCGTAGCTGACTCCGTGGCCTACTATGTTTCCGGTGGAGCACGATTGAATCTGTGGACTCCGTTCGTCTCTTACTCGAAGTTCGACAACCGTATGCCACAGGACTTTACCGAGAGCGCGATTCCCATGGTGAACCAGATTGCTGCCGGAGTGTTGAGCAACAACGCCCAGACCCAGGGTACTGTCACTGCCGGAATTCGCTACGACATCAAGCCGACTGTCTCGCTCAAGGCGCAGTGGGATCGTACCCGCACGGCAGACTGTGCCGGTAACGGCCGCACCTGCCGGGGAATGTTCGGGCGTTCAACCGCTGCATTCAAGGCCTCTGAGCAGGATGTGAACCTGGTCAGTGTTTCTGTTGACTTCATATTCTAGGCAAAGGAGAACTGAAAAATGAAATATCTTATTGCCTGTTTTGTCGCGACTAGTCTGGTAGCGGCTGTTGATTCGGCCAGCGCCGAGGTGGTGGTGATTGTTAACGCCAATGCTGGCATTGATTCTCTGGACAAGGCCTATGTTGCGGATCTGTTCCTGGCCAAAAAAGCATCCTTCCCCGGGGGTGGCAACGCGGTTCCTGTAGACCAGGGAGAAAATTCCGGTGATCGTGAAGAGTTCCATGAAAAGGTAACCGGCAAATCCAACCATCAGCTGACCTCGCACTGGTCGCGACTGGTCTTCTCCGGGAAGGGCAAGCCGCCACGGGAATTCGAATCTGGCGCCAAGATCATGCAGTTAGTATCAGAAAATCCGGAAGTGATTGGCTATGTCGATTCAAGTCTGGTGACTCCGGCAGTAAAGGTAGTACTGATTCCCTGAACCAGCTACAACGTTGCCAATTAAAAAAGCACGGGGTGCTCTGGCGCTCCTTGCTTTTTTTTGGTTCAACACGGATTTTCGGGAATTGTAACCAGGCTCTGTATGTGAAGCTTGTGGAACGGTCTGGTGCACTCATCTGGAGGCCGCGGTCGCGCTGGGCAGCAGTGGCTTTCCAGGGCTTATTCCGGAGTCAAGGGACGCGGGCTTGCCGGGCGTAATGAAGCGAAGACCAGATGGGCGCCGAGCCAGCGGGGCGGAAACCCTGACTCTCCGCAGCCGCGCTCGAAGTCACTGATTTACAGGGCCAGGGTCTGTTGGTGAGACGGCTTTTGTTACGGCGCCGATTGATGCATGACCGCATCGTCAAGGTAGCTGGCTCGCTGTTAGCTGCCGGGTCTGCCAGTCTCAGGTTTTGTCTTCGTTGGCTGCCGAGCCCAGCATACGATTGAAGTTCTCAATTAACTGCATGGGCAACGGGAAAACGATTGTCGAGCTTTTCTCGCCAGCGATTTCAGTCAGTGTCTGCAGATACCTGAGCTGCATTGACTCTGATTGCGTCGCCAACTGCTTCGCGGCAACCACCAGTTTCTCGGACGCCTCGGCTTCGCCCAACGCATGTATTACCTTGGCGCGACGAATTCGCTCGGCTTCTGCCTGTTTGGCGATAGCACGAATCATGCTCTCGTCCAGGTCCACGTGCTTGATCTCTACATTCGATACCTTGATACCCCAGCTATCGGTAGCCGAATCGAGAATCTCCTGCACGTCGATATTCAGTCGCTCTCGCTCAGCGAGCAGTTCGTCCAGCTCGTGCTGTCCCAGAACTGACCGTAGCGTGGTTTGCGCCAGCTGGCTGGTTGCCTCAATGTAGTCGGCTACATTGTTGATGGCTTTTTCAGGATCGACTATGCGGAAATAGACTACAGCATTAACCTTGACCGAGACGTTATCGCGAGTGATCAGGTCTTGCGACGGGATATCCCACACGGTAATGCGCAGGTCGGTCTTTACCATCTGCTGCAGTACCGGGATCACCAGGATCAATCCAGGGCCCTTGATTTTATAGAAGCGACCCAGCATAAAGATGACGCCTCGCTCGTATTCGCGCAATATCCGAAAAGTACTTAACAGGACGCCAACGACCAGCACGCCCAGCACTGTTATAAAAGGTTCCATGTGTCACTCCTGTTTCTTGACTTTGAGGATCAGTCCGTCAATGTCGATGATTTCCAGATTGCTGCCTTTTTCCACCGGCTGATCTGATTGCGCCTTCCAGTTTTCACTGAAAGCGCGGACATGCCCCTGACTTTCAAATGACTCAAGGGCTAGAGCTGTGCTGCCGATCATTGACTCGCTGCCGGTGACAACTTTCTGTTTACGCGCTCGCATGAGCATATTGATACTGAGAATAAACAGACCGGCCGAAGTCACAGCGAAAGCGGCAATGATGCCGATAGAAATACGAAATGCCTCCAGGTCGGTATCCATTAGAATCACCGAACCCAGCACGAAAGCCACCGCGCCGCCGAGACCAAACACACCAAAGCTTGGTGAGAAAGCCTCCACCAGCATCAGGCCCACACCAACAATTATCAGTGCCAGCCCGGCGTAGTTGATGGGCAGCATCTGCAGGGCGTAGGCGCCGAGCAGCAGGCAAATAATCCCAGTGACACCGGGCACGCCCATGCCGGGGTTATAGAACTCCAGGATCAGACCATAAAACCCGATCATCAATAAAATGTAAGCGACATTGGGATTGGTGATAGTGGATAAGAAGTCGTAGCGCCAGTCAGGTTCGATGGTAATAATTTCCGCAGCTTCGAGATCGAGGCTACGCGTCTGGCTGCCAATCTGGGTGGTCTGCCCCTGCAGTTGCTGCAGTAGATCGCTAATGTCGGTGGCAATATAGCCAATGACATTTTGCTCCAGAGCAGCTGACGCGGTCAGGTTTGCCGCTTCGACTACGGTGCGCTCGGCCCATTCTTCATTGCGTCCGCGTAATTCGGCCAGGCCGCGAATGTAGGCAACGGCATCATTGATAACCTTGCGCTCCATGGCGCTACCGCTTTGCCGGGATGACTGTTCCGACTCGCTGGCTCCGGCTTCGGCTTCGGACTCGGGTGTGGTCTCTTGTTCGGATTCGGGTTCGTTGCCGGACGGTAAGGGTAAGGGTCCACCACCGCCAAGATTGACCGGGGTAGAGGAACCGACATTGGTTGCCGGGGCCATGGCGGCGAAATGGCTGGCGTAAAGAATATAGGTGCCGGCGCTGGCCGCTCGCGCGCCACTGGGAGCCACCCAGGTGGCCACTGGTACTGGCGAGGCCAGTATCGCGGAAATGATATCGCGCATGGCCATATCCAGTCCGCCTGGCGTGTTGAGACGAACCACCACCAGTTCGGCATTGGCTTGGGCGGCGTCGTCCAGAGAACTGATCAGGTAGTCGGCGCTGGCTGGTCCGATGGCATCATTGAGATCTACCAGGTGCACCTCGGCAGCGCCGGCTCTGGCAGTGAATGCCAGCTGCAGGCCAGCCAAAAGTATAAGCAGCATGGGCCAGCGCAGCGTCGAAAACAGGTCTGGCAGGTGGGCGTTGTTGGACATATCCATATCCTCAGCTTCACCTTATCACTGCCGTCAGATGCAGCCAAGCGCCGCAGTGTGAGCAGATATCTGGCAGGTGATAGCCAGGCAGCTCCAGATCACTGCTGCAAGTCCTTCAGGGGTTTCGGAGCCGCAAGCCACTCGCGCCCTTTCAGCATCGCCCGCCAGTACACTGCGGGAAGTATCTGTTTTTTCAGTATCCAGGCAGTGTGAGTCGCTTTGGTGCCTTTCAATAGCCAGCCAGGAAATGTTGGTAGCAGTTTGCCACCGTAGCCAAACTCGGCGAGGACGATCTTGCCGTTCTCGACCGTCAATGGACAGGACCCATAGCCATCGTATCCCTGACTTGGATCTTTGCCAGCAAGTGCTGCCATAAGGTTATCGGCAACCACAGGGACCTGTTTGCGCACCGCCGCCATGGTTTTGGCGTTTGGTGTATTCATTACATCACCAAGGCCCCAGACATTGGGAAACTGTTTGTGCTGCAGGGTGTACATGTCCACATCCAGCCAGCCATCGGCGTCAGACAATTCGCTGTTGGCCACGAAATCTGGTGCACACTGGGGTGGACAGACATGGATCATATCGAATTCCATGGTCACGGGCTCGCTGCCGTCATCCGTTTTCTTGTCAAAGTGGGCAATGCGCTTGTCACCGTCGATGGCGGTAAGGGTATGGGTGAAGTGCACATCGGCCCCGTAGCTGTCCACGTAGGACTGCAGTGCGGGCACATAGTCGGCGACGCCGAACAGAACGGCGCCAGCATTGAAAAAATGCACATCAATATCTTTCAGTGCACCGGATTTCTTCCAGTGATCACAGGACAGGTACATCGCCTTCTGTGGCGCGCCAGCACACTTGATCGGCATGGGGGGCTGAGTGAACAGCGCCTTGCCCTGCTTGAGTGATTGCACCAGCTCCCAGGTATAGGGCGCCAGGTCATACCGATAATTGGATGTAACGCCATTCTTGCCCAATGTTTCTTCCAGGCCATCAATGGCGGACCAGTTAAGCTTGAGCCCGGGCGCCACGATCAAGTGGCCGTAGCCGATCAGGTCGCCATTTGCGAGCTCCACGGTATTGTCAGCGGGGTGGAATTTTGCCACGTGTTCCTGAATCCAGTCCGTGCCGGAGGGTATCAGTCCCTGCATGTCGCGTCGCGTGGTGGGCGCCTCAAACACGCCACCACCTACCATGGTCCATCCCGGTTGGTAGAAATGTTCGCTGGCCGGGTCGATCAGAACAATGCGCATACCGGCAGCGCGTTTTTTAAGGCTGGCGGCAGCGGCAATTCCACCGGAGCCGGCACCCACGATGACCACATCAAAGGTCCGGTTAGATGATGTATCGTTTTGTTGTGACATGGTGGTCTCCGTGAAATAAGGTTCGATGTCTTTGGCAACATCAAAGCCGAGCTTTTTTGACAGGGACTCAATAGTGCCGCGATCAGTGCCCTGGCTGGCTAGCAGGGCAGCATAGGCAGTGAACGAGCGAGTACCGGTTCGGCAGTAGGCATGGATGCGTTTGTCGCGTTCCAAACAGGCGCCAAACTTGTGAGTGTGCTCCGGGGTCAACTTGCCGCTAGGGAACGCAACCTGTTGCGCTTCGATACCGAGCTGTTCAGCAGCTGCAGCAATTTCCGCAAATGCAGGCTGGTCTTCTGCCTCCTGGTCGGGGCGGTTGCAGATCAGTATTTTTACACCCGACGCGCGCAGTTCATCCAGGTCGGCGACCGTGACCTGATCAGAGATACTGAAGTCGGCGGTGACTTGTTTGATTTCCATGGGCTTTAATCCTTGTTGTTGAGTTGCTGCTATTTAAACGCGTCCACCGGCAGTTTCAGGTAGACCAGTCCGTTGTCTTCGGTAGCCGGGAAGTGTCCGGCGCGCATGTTGATTTGCAGGGAAGGAAGAATCAGGTGAGGCATGCCCAGGGTTTTGTCACGGGCAGTCCGCATCTCCACAAATTTCGAGCGTGGCACCGACTGGTTGACGTGAATGTTGTCATCCCGTTCCGCCGCGACTGTGGTTTCGAACAGCAGCTGGTCCCGGTCCGTCGTGCCATAGTCATGGCACATAAATATGCGGGTTTCCTCCGGCAAAGCCAGAATCTTGTGGATCGAGTCGAACAGCTGCGCGGCATCGCCACCGGGGAAGTCCGCCCGGGCGGTGCCGGCATCGGGCATGAACAGCGTGTCGCCAACAAACGCTGCGTCACCAATCACATGGGTCATGCAGGCTGGTGTGTGCCCCGGAGTGTGAATGACAAAGGCATCCAGATTACCGATGCTGTAATGTTCACCGTCCTTGAACAGGTGGTCAAACTGCTGCCCGTCGGGCTGGAACTCGTCCTTGATGTTGAAGATTTTCTTGAAGGTCGACTGCACTGTAGTGACATCTTCGCCAATACCGATTTTGCCGCCCACCCGCTCCTGAATGTAGGGCGCCGCAGTCAGGTGATCGGCGTGGACATGGGTCTCGATGATCCACTCCACCCGCAGCTTGTTGTCCTGTACGTAGCGAATGATTTCATCGGCGCTGTCGTGATCAACACTACTGGACGCCATATCATAGTTCAGTACCGAATCAACGATGGCACAGGCGTCGGAATCCGGATCCTTCACTACATAGGAAAAGGTATTGGTGTCTGTCTCGAAGAAATGCTTGACCAGTGGCCGAAGCGCTGTTGCTGGTTGGCCTGAGATGGCGTGACTCATGTTGCTGTCTCCTTGTCGGGCTATCGAGCCCGTGTAATTTGTTACCCTGCTGCATCTCTTGCACCCGCCGTGCCAGACCTGAAAAATATTTTCCAACTAACTGAAAATATTAAACAAAGGGTAAATACACTCATCCGTTTCCGCAGTCCGCCCAACTAGTATTTGTACGCCGATTGACATAAATGGCAAGGAATTTGACAAAAATTGCTAAAACACCTGTCACCTTCAATCCAGCCGCTGGACGAAGCTTTTGCGATCCACTGCGGCAATCGCGCACGGAATCCCTGCGCTTGTTTGGTTCTGGCCCTTGCTCAACAGTAACACGCTGTCAGATGCTGCTGCGCGGCGACTAAACCTCTGTAATTTGATTGCGTCGCCACAATTATTCGCTACCTTGCTACCTTTAATACCCTTTGAACTACCGGCTGTTGATCTCGGTCAACAAGCGCTGTTTCCAGCCTGAAATACTGAGCTTGAAAGCCCAGGAACAGAATCATGCGGCAGTACCGGAGCCATCATTCGGCTAGAATCGGTGCAAGCCAATCCCGGTGGCTCGACTATCGTTGTGCGGAATGAGCGGGATGACGCATCATCATGCCTATCAGAACAGGGCAGACATCGGCTTTGAACAGGATTACAAACATTCGAAACAAGGAACACCAATGAAGAATATGAAAACTGGATCAGGTAAGTGCTTGCTGGGATTTGGTCTGGCAATGGTGGTGTCGACTTTGGCCGTTGCGCAACAGGATCACGCCCGGCATGGAGATGCCGAGCGCGAAGGCCGTGGTCAGCATGGTCAGCATGGTCAGCATGGTCAGCAAGAGACTGCGATGCAGCACGGCGGTTCTGGGGGTGGCATGCAGCAAGGTGGGTCGGGTAATGGTATGCAGCATGGCGGATCTGGTGGCGGCATGCAGCACATGATGCGCCGTCTGTCGGCGCAATTGGATCTGGCAAGCGAGGATCAGGGCGCCACTGTGTTCGCCACCATCCAGCGTGTGGTCAAACAACTGCAGGCCGATCCCGACACCGATTGGAGTCAGGTGAATATCAGCGCACTTCACCAACATCTGGTGGATATGGAACTGATATCCCTGCACGCTGAAGCCAGCACCCGTGATTTGGATCTGGGCGCAGAGTTTGCGGTGACCGGTTCCGGGCGAACTCTACAGGCAATTCAGCGCATGGTTCCGACTCATGCCAGGCAGATTGCGTCAGAGCTGGGTTGGCAAGTGAGTGCCGAGTTAAGTGAAAGCGGTGCCAGTGTGCGGGTGGAGTCAGGCCAGCCGGGTGATGCTGCCATGATTCAGGCGCTTGGATTTATGGGTTTTATGGTGCTGGGTGATCATCATCAGGACCACCACCTGGCTATGGCTGGAGCAGCATCGGCAGATTCCGAAGATGCCATAAACCACGGCCAGCATGAACCAGGTGGCCACCAGGACTAATAAGCTGGCAGGCACCAGGCGCCGAAGCAGCACCTGAGGCCCACCCGCCAGCCCCCGGTTTGGCTCTGGCCCTGGGCCGGGGTAGACTGCGCTGATGATCGAGCTGGACAACGTCAGCAAGTCCTATACTGGTGATGGCCCACCGGCCGTCGCCAGCACTTCACTGCGCATTGAGCACGGCGAATTCCTCGGATTGATCGGGGAGTCTGGGTGCGGCAAGACTACTACCCTGAAAATGATCAACCGCCTGGAAGAGCCAAGCAGTGGCAGCATTCGTGTCAACGGCATTGATGTGCTGGAGCAGGACCCGGAGCAGCTGCGGCGCAATATCGGCTATGTGTTTCAGGGCATTGGTTTGTTTCCTCACTATTCGGTGGCGGACAATGTAGCGGCGGTGCCGCGTTTGCTGCAGTGGCCTGAAGAGCGGGTGCAGGCGCGTTGCCAGGAAACATTGTCCATGGTGGGTCTGCCGTACGAGGAGTACGGCCAGCGCAGTCCCGGTCAGCTATCAGGCGGTCAGCAGCAGCGGGTTGGTGTGGCCAGGGCTCTGGCTGCGGAACCCGATGTCGTACTAATGGACGAGCCGTTCGGCGCCCTTGATCCGGTCACCCGTGCCGAACTGCAGGAAGAGTTCAAAACCATTCAGGCGCAGCTGAAGCTGACGGTCATCATGGTCACCCACGACATGACCGAGGCGCTGCTGATGGCGGATCGGATCGCGGTAATGAAGGCGGGTGAAGTCCTGCAAGTGGGTACTCCCTGCGAGTTGCTGAATCATCCGGCCCACGAGTATGTTCAGCATATCGTGGATATGCCCAAGCAGCGTGCCGATCGCCTCGAACAGTTAATCCAGCGCGGCTGAGCGCAGCGAACATGAGCGATAATCTGCGCGAACAGCTGCTTCTCCTGCCAGAGTATTTTCAGGGACACCTGCTGCTTACGCTTATCGCGCTGTCCTTTGGCATCGCGGTCAGTGTGCCGCTTGGCATTTGGGCCACGCAATCACCATTGGTGCGGCGGCCCTTGCTGATAACTGTCAGTATCCTGCAAACCATCCCCAGTATTGCCATTCTGGCGCTCATGGTGGCCTTGCTCGGCGGCCGCATTGGTCTGCTGCCGGCGATCATTGCGCTGGTGCTGTATTGCATGTTGCCGATCGTGCGCAACACGGTCACTGGCCTGGAAAACGTCTCTGCCGAAGTGGTGGAGGCGGCCCGCGGGATTGGTATGTCAGCGCGGCAGATTTTGCTGCGCGTACGTTTGCCGCTGGCACTGCCGGTCATTATTGCCGGTATTCGCACCGCCGCCGTGTGGACCGTGGGCCTGGCGACACTGTCCACGCTGGTGGGCGCTACCAGCTTTGGCAATTATATTTTTACCGGTCTGCAAACCCGAAACCTGGTATCGGTAACCGTCGGTAGTGTGGCCGCGGCGCTGATGGCGGTAATACTTGATTCGATTATTGCCGGCATCGAGTGGTTGGCGGAGCACCGCAATAGTTCGACGGACGGGCGGCGGTATCGACAGGTACAGTTAGCCGTGGCGACAGCGCTCCTGGTTTGTGGCGGCATTTCCGTGGCTGCGCTGCTACCGAAGCCGCAGGCGGACTATGTTGTTGGCAGCAAGGCATTTACCGAACAGCACATCCTGGCCGGGTTTCTGGCCGGGGAACTGGAAGCGGCAGGCTACAGTGTCGACCAGCGTCTGGGGCTGGGTACCGAGATTATTTATGAAGCAACCGCCAACAGCACCGTGGATGTCTACGTGGAGTATTCCGGCACTGTCTGGGCCAACATCATGGACCGGGACAATAACCCGGGCCGCCAGACGGTCATGGCCCAGGTACAGGATTACATGGCGGAGGCTGACGGTATTTACAGCGCCGGTCCGTTGGGCTTCCAGAATCTGTATACCTTTGCGATGCAGCGTGAGCGGGCCGCCGAGCTGGGCGTTGACTCCATCGACGATCTGATTCCCATTGCCAGTGCGCTGGTTGCTGGCGGCGATCTGGAGTTCTTTGGTCGCCCGGAATGGCTTGCAGTACGTGACACCTACAACATTGATTTTGCACGCAAGCTCACTTTTGATTCAGCGTTGATGTATACCGCAGTAGCAGAGGGCCAGGTGGACCTCATTACCGCCTACAGTAGTGACGGTCGCATCGCTGCCTATGACTTGCTGCTGCTTGAAGACCCGCGCAGTGCGCTGCTGCCCTACGATGCACTGTTGGTGGCATCACCTCAGGCCGCCGAAGATAGCGACCTTATTGCAGCGCTGAACAAGTTACAGGGCAGCATCACCGATCCGCGCATGCAGCAAGCGAACCGGATCGTCGACGTGGAAGGCGGTTCGGTAGCCGAGGCGGTCGCGTATCTGCAGCGTGTGACCCGCGAATGAGCGAGCGCGCTCCCTGATCAGGCCAGTTGCTGCAGGGCCTCTGTCAGCCTGTTCATGTCTTGTGGCGTGCTGAAAACCTGCGGGGTCACGCGGATACAGGCGCCGCTGGCCAGACCGTAGCGCGCCACCGTGAAAATTCCAAACTGTGACTCAAGCTGCTTTTGCAGTGCCTGGATTTGTGACGCGCTGGTCTGACCGCTGAGTCGAAATGCGCCCAGGCCGGTTGCCGACTCGGCGTCAGCAGGACCAAGCACTTCGATACCGGAAATGGTGCTGGCTTCATCACGCCACAAAGAGGCGAGGTACTTGAGGCGTTCTTCCTTGTTACGTTCTCCAACCCGCTGATGGAACTCTAACGCCGGTGTGACACTGATCATGGCGGCGAAGTTGGACGTCGCTGTATGAACACGCGCAGCAACCCGGTTATTTTCGCGGTCGGCATCGCCGGGGAACGGACTCACCTTGTCGGCAGTGCCACGTCGCATATAAAGAGCACCGACGCCCACCGGTGCGCCGATCCACTTGTGCAGGTTAAAGCCAGCCCAGTCAACACCCAGGTCGGGAATCTGGAAATCCACTAAACCCCAGGATTGGGCAGCATCACAAACCACGTCGATGCCGCGCTCGCGAGCTGCCTGGGCGATATCGCTGACCGGCAGGCGCAAGCCGTGCTGGTTGCTGACATGGGTTAGCAGCAGCATCTTGAGTTCCGGATTGGCATCCATGGCATCAATGTAAAGATCGCGCAAGGTATTCTGGTCGCAGCGCGCCGGCAGGTCGAGGCGAACAACACTGACCCCGCGGCCTTCTTCCAGCCATTGCACCAGGTTTTTGAACGCCGGATAGTCAATATCCGCATACAGTACCTTGTCGCCAGGCTGCCAGTTCTGGTACTGGCGGATGAGATTCTGAATAGCTTCGCTGGCATTGCGGGTCAGGGCTATTTCGTCGGCCGCCACGCCCAGGGCGTCAGCCACCGCCGCGACGCTACGCTCATGGTCTTCGCCATAGTTGCGCCGTGCATAATACGAGTTCTGCTGATTAATACGGTTGCTGGCTTCGAGGTAATAATCCTTCACCGGATTGGCCATCTTGCCCCAGTAACCATGTTCCAGATTAACTATGCCCTCGGTCCGGTCGTAGTAGGCGGCCACCTCTGCCCAGTAGGACTCATCGCCTGCCAGCTCCTGCGGTGTAAGCCCGCGGCTGGCAAACATCGGCGCTGTTGTGCTCTGGGCGATGGACTGATGCCATGGAATCAGACTGCCAGCAGCCAGAAGACGGGATCCCTGCTTGATGAACGCGCGGCGCGAATAGGGCACAGTAAACCTCATTGATGAAAAGGGCTGGGTGGATATGACGGTTGCCAAGTGTGTAAACTAGCCCAACACCGGATACTGCTCAAGGCAGAAATTGCAAAGTTTGCGCATTGTCAGCCTTGGCGTTGCGATGCCTGAATGAGCGATTCCTGGACGTGCGCACAGGGTCTGACGATGTGCTGGCTAAACCAAGTGCCCGGACAAATTTTTCACGTCAATTGTTTTGAATACCAATCGCACGACAAGGATGTAACCATGCTGGAACTGCTGGCGCTGATCCTGATCATTATTGGAGTCTCTCTTTCATTCAAATTGCGCGGTCAGGCGGCGCGCACCGCGCGCAAATGGTATGCCATCGGCCTGGCATTGTTTCTTGGTGGCTGCTTTGGCTCGGTGGCCTGGCTGGGTGCTGAAACCAGTGGTAACAGCAGTTTTGCCAACGGCGTCAATCCGTTCTTCTGGGCAGGGCTGCTAATTGCGGGGGTTCTGGTCATCGTGGTTAATTCCGTGCAGGTCATTCGTGTGCGTGCCCGACAGAAACAGTCTCCGGTGGATGTTGAATCCGGGTCAGACGGCAGCCGCGAATTCTGATTGGTTCAGGGACTGCCCGGTCGGCACTGCTCATCACGGCGGACGGGATTGCAGCGCGCGGGCGATTCGCCCGGCAAGGACACCGTGTAGTCGCTGAACTCAGGCCGCGGCACATAATAATCCGTTGACACATACTGCGCTCCCGAGCTGAATGCGGCTGCGCGTCGAGTAGTATCGTTCTGCCGGGCTTCCATGGTATTGGCATCCGCCCGGGTGCGCACCATGAAGCCAGCCTTGACGGCGGCGCGGATTCTTTCCTGGTCGCGGATCGGGCTATTGATAGTGAAATACGCGGCATGGTCTTTGTTTTCATCCACAGAGTTCACAAACATGGGCAATCCCTCCAGAGAACTGTGCCCGCCCATGTAGGTGCGAACCTTCTCCGGGCCTTCATCCAGGGCGAAGAATACCTTGCCGCGCGCGTCATCAAGAGCTGGCCAGCCGCCAGCCAGTACCGCCTCACGCAGAGTCACCGCAGCGCCGCGCACATCGTCTGGTTTGATAATGCGCTCAGGGGGAAAGACCGACAGGGTTTCTGCATCCAGCGCGCGGTACGCCCGGGCGGTAAAGTCCAGTGCCGGGGTGACGCCGGGGTAGGCAGACCCGCCTTCCTTGGCATTGAACATGATCAGCAGTGGCACGTGCTCCGGGTTGGCATCGGACCAGGCTTTAATTTCTTCAAGACAGGCGATCCAGGTCATGCAGTTGGAACGCACATCGATGTCCTGGGAATGCAGCACCTTGAATCCTGGGTCGTGCATCTGGGTCGCGTCGTAGGGCAGGGCGCCATAGGTCAGGGCGGTCTGGCGCGGCAGCAAGGGGTCGGCAAAGCGGCCGCCCTCAGGGTCATAAACGATGTCCAGTTCAATCTGGCGCATGCCCAGTTCCAGCTGGTTGGTGAGGGTCAGGTGTGAGTAGTCCAGGGACATGGCTGACTGTTCACGATAACTGCGAATTAACTCCAGCTCTACCTCGGGAATCGCCAGCTTGTAGCTGTTATGGGATCCCACCGCCTGGATGTCATTCATGGTCAACGCGCTGGTATCGATGGCGCAGGCCCCTTCCACACTAGTATTCTCACAATGATCGTCAGCGTGAACCGTTGTACTCAAGGTGAAGCCGAGTAGCGCAGCGGCGGCGAACAAAGTAGTAAACAGGGATTTGTGATGCGGGTGGTTGGGCATGATGACCTCCGGGAATGGAACCTCAAGTCTATGCAACGGGTTTTACAGAAATGCGACAAAATGACGGCAGCGATGGCGACAAAAAAAGACCGCAAGCGGTTTGGTCATTATTTCGCAATAAAAACCTTCTAGGATCAATAACAAATCATTCTCTTCAGTCCCGTTAACCCGGACTACCCCTATACAGACAGGAGCCAGGCCATGCATTCGATAATTACTCGCCGCGATTTCCTGAAAGCAGGTATCCGTCATTCCGCCACGCTGGCCAGCGTGCTGGCACTGGGCGGGATACCAGCCCTGGTGCACGGCGCGGCGCGGCGCCTTGGTGCGCTGCCGGCCGATCCGTTCAGTCTCGGTGTTGCATCGGGAGATCCGACACCGGATTCCATCGTCCTGTGGACCCGGCTGGCCAGCGACGTCATGGCCAGGGCAGGCGCGGCCAATGAAGCCGTCGAGGCGGCCTGGGAAATGTCTACCTCGCCCAACTTCAGCAACATCGTGCGCTCCGGCACGATTGCTGCGACCCCGCAGCTTGGTTTTTCTGCCCATGCCGAGGTGCGAGGCCTGAATCCAGGCCAGGTATATTTTTATCGCTGGCAGGTGGGTGATGCCACCAGTCCGGTGGGGCGAACCAAAACAGCCCCGGCGGCCAATGCTGACCTGGATGAGTTCCGTTTTGCGTTTGCCTCCTGTCAGCAGTACGAACACGGTTTCTACACCGCGTTCCGGCATATGGCAGAAGAAGAGTTTGACCTGATTGTGCACCTGGGTGACTACATCTATGAGCGTAGCTGGGGCAGCAACCTGGTTCGCGCCCACGAAGGCCCGGAAATTATCACCCTCACGGACTATCGTAATCGCTATCACACCTACAAGTCCGACCCGGACCTTCGTGCCGCCCACAGCTCTGCACCCTGGGTCGTCACCTGGGACGATCATGAGGTGGACAATAACTACGCGGCAGACATTGGTGAAGACGAACAAACGCCGGAGCAGCTTTTGCAGCGCCGTATGGCAGCCTACCAGGCCTACTATGAATTCATGCCGATTCACCGGCGCCTGCGGTTTGGCAAGCTGATGGAAATGAGTGTTCTCGACACCCGCCAGTATCGCAGCGACCAGGCCTGTGGCGATGGGCGCAAACCGAGCTGTGCCGAGCACCAGGATCCCAGCCGGACGCTACTGGGCGCTGCACAGAAAGACTGGCTGCTGAACAGTCTGGCTTCTGCTGACGCGACCTGGAATGTCCTGGCCCAGCAGATCATGATGGCCGGGCTGCGCAGTGTCAGCGAATCCGGCGAGCAGCTGTGGCCAATGGATATCTGGGACGGCTATCCCCAGGAGCGTCAGGAATTACTGGCGCATATGGACGCAGCAGGCACGCCCAACCCGGTGGTGTTAACCGGGGATATACATTCCAACTGGGCCGCGGACCTGAAGCTCGATTTCGATAACCCGGCTTCGAAAACCGTGGGCTCGGAATTCGTGGGCACCTCGATTACCTCCGGTGGCGATGGCGAGGATATGACCGACTACGGCGCTGGACTGCTGGCCAACAATCCGCACGTAAAATTCTACAACGCCCAGCGCGGCTATGTGGTCGCCACACTCACTCCGCAGTTGTGGCGCTCCGACTACAAGGTCATGCCTTACATCACTCGTCCTGACGCGCCCATCAGCATTCGCAAAAGCTTTGTCACCGAAGCCGGACGCCCGGGTGTTCAGGAAGCCTGATGCGGTGGTTTCGGCGTAACTGTGGGCTCGTCTGGAGGCCCCTCCGGGCGGGGCCTGTCGGGCGCCACTGCGGCGTTGTCCTGCCTGGCAAGGGATTGGCCATTCCCGTCGCGTGACGCCTGGCAGTAGCGCCCGACAGACTCCCGCAGAGTACCGGTAGAATTAATCAGAGGTTCCCTGGCGGGGATCGGGTTTCAGATCGCTTTTGAAGCGTTTGAAATTGTTCACGTAGGTATTGGCGCTGTCGATCAATTGCGCCTGTTGCTCCGCACTGAGCGTCTTGACGACCTTGGCCGGTGATCCCATCACCAGAGAGCCATCGGGGATTTCCTTGTTCTCGGTGATCAGGCTGTTGGCACCAATCAGGCAGTTGCGCCCGATCTTCGCGCCGTTCAGAACCACCGAGTTGATGCCAATCAGGCTGTTGTCGCCGATTGAGCAGCCGTGCAACATGACCTTGTGCCCGACCGTGACGTTCTTGCCAATGACCAGCGGTTGGCCGGGGTCAGTGTGCAGCACCGAGCCATCCTGGACATTGGAATTCTCGCCCACAGTGATCAGTTCGTTGTCGCCGCGCAGCACGGCGTTGAACCAGACGCTGGCGTTGTTCTCCAGGCGTACCCGGCCTATCACGCTGGCGCTGTCGGCAACGAAATAGTCGTCGCCGGCGATATCGACCTGCAAATCTCCCAGTTGATAAATCATGAGCATCCCGTCGGTTGTGATTTGTCCTTATGGTAATGCAAGGGAGCCTAGAAACCGAGCGACAGGAGGTTGCGGAAAAACCGTGCTGTAACCGTCAGTCTGGGATTGCTTTCGATTACTGCGCCAGTGGCGTCAACCTGGATTGTGGTACTGGTGAGCAGCTCGGCAGCCTCGGCACCGCGAGTCATGACATCAAGTTCCACCAGCCGGTTCGGCTCCAGATTGGCGATCGTGATGTGCAGGGACTCGTCCACTTGCACATGGCTGATGTCCGGCCGCGACCGACGCTGAGCGCTGGCAACAATATCCAGTACTCCGGTCCCCAGCAGCCAGGTCTCCGGTACCGGTGACAGGGTCACCTGAATCTCATCCTGAGGATTGGTGCCGGTGTTGCCCAGCACTATCCCGTAGGTGGCGCGACAGCTCTCCGGCGAAGAGTAACCGTTGGCAAGAAAGCCCTGGCAGGTAGTCATGCTCAGTCCGGCGCTGTAGGACACCTCGTCTTTGGACGAGAATACGGTACCAAACAGGGAGGGAAAGAACAGGATCAGCAATAAAACGCCACCTGCCCATAGCAAATATTTTCGCTGTGTGACCATGAAGTGCCAGGAATCTGAACAAGAATCGTTGTTGAGGTTGACTGATTATTACACAGTCGGGCAAAGCAGGATGTTTTCTGGATAACGTTCTGCCGCGAGCGTGGTAACTATTGGCAGTGATAAAGCGTCACAGTTTCATGGGTTGCGTTGTCCTTGGGCGCCGGCTGTAATCCGGCGCGTCAGGAACAACGGGCCAATAATAACCAATGCGACGATAGTCACAGGAGAGCGTAGTCATGTCATCTGAGTCCCCACGTTGCGGAGAATATTCAACCCCGTCCCTGGTCCTGTCAGCACTGCTATGCTGTGCAGTACTGATCCCCCGAAGTGCGCTGGCCATTCCGCATGCCCAGTCAATATACGACAGTGAGCTGGAAGCAGTGAAAGCGGCGACCGATCTGTACAATCCCGTTTCCATTCGCCAGGACCGGGAGTTCATGGGAACGATTTATCGTAGCGGCCGCTATTTTCGCTACTCGGTGTTTGCCAATACCAGGGCAGCAGATCGTTTCAGTTTTTCCGTGCCGGACGAACAGCGCGATGCGCTGGTTGCGTTCTGGCACACCCACGGGGATGCCTCTCCACTGCACCAGTATTTCTCGCAATTTGATACCCGCATGGTGAGACGGCTGGGGAAACCACTTTATCTGGCGGATTTCACTGGCGTGCTGAAAGTATTTCGTCCAGGGTCGCCAGTGCTGTCCGGCTTTGCCGCTGAGCGCTACGGTCTGCCTCGCTCGCGCGGATACGCCCTCGGCGAGGTGGTGAAAAACAAGGATGCCGAGCCAGTCGGTATTGCCACGCGACCCGCGCCGGGTGCCGCGCTGCAGTCCTATTGTTGACGTACTGAGCGCAGTTCCGACTGGTCTATCTGCAGTGTGTCGAGCAGTCCGTTCTCGGCACCCTGCAACTGTTCCAATTCCCGAGAGGTTTCCTCATCGAGACCCTGGCGAATGATGATTTCAACCCGGCGATTGTGGGCTCGACCGTCGGCTGTGTCGTTCGGCTCATGGGGACGGGTGTCGGCGTAGCCAATCACCATCATCCGTGCGTCGGGAATGGTGTCGTCCAGCAGCAACTCACTGGCGACCGACAGCGCGCGCTGCGACGACAAGTGCCAGTTGGACGGGATTAGCGGTGTGGATATGGGGACGTTGTCAGTGTGGCCTTCTACAGCAATCCGGCCATCGACATTGCCAAGGATCTCGCGCAGCTGCGCCATCACCGGAATGAAATCAGGATTAATCACCGCACTGCCGGAGTCGAATGAACCCCGTTCGCGGATGCGGATGACGATGGAACGAAAGCCGGCCTCGATATCTACCAAATTCTGGGAAATTTCATCTTCGAGCACGTCGCGGATTTTCTCGACGTCCTGCAGAGTCTGCTCCTGAAGCGATTCCAGTTTCTCTACCAGCAGCTCCTCAGCGGTCGCTTCCGTGGACTCTATCGCATCGGAATCAACCCCGAAATCGGACTGCCCGGTTTGCAGCGATTGCTCGCTATTATCAACGGTCTGCTGCTGAATAATAGGATCCAGGGTCGGTTGCGGTTTACCAGGCGAAAATTCCTGGGCAATAACCGACGTTCCCTTGGGAATGCCGTCGGCGGTAATTTCGTTCTGAACGCCGAATGCCTGGGCCATGGACCCGGCGACCTGCTTATATTTTAGAACGTCCATTTCCGAAAAGGACAGTAGCAGGACAAAGAAGCACAGTAGTAACGCCATCAGGTCGGCAAAGGTTGCCATCCATTGCGGCAGGCCGGGCTGGATATCGTCTTCTTCAACCAGCATGTGCTCAAGCCGCCTGCTTCAGGGGTGCTTCGCCGCCGTCCTGTTTGTCTTCAGCTTTTTCCATATTGCGCACTTTGGGCGTGAGATAGAGTTTGAGCGTCGATTCAATTACCCGCGGATTCTGACCATCGAGAATACCCAGCACGCCATCGAGGCAGATGGAATTCAGTTTCTCTTCTTCTATGCGGCGCAGTTTCAGTTTGTCTGCCATCGGCATGAAAATCATATTGGCCAGAACCGCGCCGTACAGCGTGGTCAGCAGCGCAACAGCCATGGCCGGACCGATAGTCTTTGGGTCGTCCATGTTGGACAGCATCTGCACCAGACCAATCAGCGTACCGATCATCCCCATTGCCGGTGCCACATCGCCACTGGCGGTAAATATCTGGCTGCCCAGTTTCTGGCGGTCACTGATTTCCTGCTTGTCTTTCTCAAGCAGTTTCATGGTTTCTTCCGGCGAGCGGCCTTCTGACACCAGCTCGATGGCGGATTTCAGAAACGGATAGTCGATTTCCACATTTTCCAGAGCGAACAATCCCTGCTTGCGGGCAATACCCGCCATTTCGCAGATCTGGGGAATCAGGTCCTGGGGTTTCTGCGACTGTGGCTTGAATGCCTTGAAGGCTACCCGCAAAGAGCCGAGATACTGGGACAGATTGAATTTGACGAGCACGGTCAGGGCAGTACCGCCGACAACAATGAATAGTGAAGGAGGGTTAATAAAGACCTCGGCTGGGCCGCCCATCAGAATCGCAGCTGCGACAACAGCAAACGCGCCAACCAGGCCAAGTAACGTCGCCAGATCCATTTAATCCTCCAATGTTGGTTGTAATCAGGTTATTAACACGTTGGGCGCATGACGACCTGCGACGGTCGAAGAGTCTGCAGGACAGACCTCTGATGCAGACGTGGCGCTCCTTCCTGATATTGCCTGAATACTTACGACGGCCGAAAAAGAATGCTTGAGGCCCATTTTACTGCCTGCTCGTGGCGGTATTGCTGGTGGTGCCTGAAGTACTAAATCTGCTGCTAAAAATCGTGTGCTGTAAACGGGTAACAAGCCTGCCGTCAGAGATTGAAACAGGGCTCAAGCCCCGAGACCGTGCCGTCGTAAGTACCTGCTGTGAAAAACCTGCCAGTCGCAACGAAATGTTTCGCTTGCCGTTCGAAGACTGACTGGGCGTTTGCAACCTGCAAGCCTGGCGGAGATTCATTCCGGCACTGATTGATATTGCAACTTGCAGACAGCTGTTGGTCAGGCGCAATAACCAACGTGGCAGATAACGTGACAGATAACGTGACAAATACAGAGGGGACGTTCAATGAAGAAAGCAATCAAGATAGGCGGGGCTGTGCTGGTGTTGTGCATCAGCAGTGGTGCAGGGGCCTATTTCTATTTTGGGGACCAACTTCTCGGGGCAGAACCCGCTGTTGATGAGGAAGGTGAGCCGGTTGTTGAAGAACCCGTTCTTGATCCTCCGCTTTACCACGCCATGCCGGCCCTGATTGTCAGTGCCAACTACCAGGGCCGATTACGCTATCTGCAGGTGAAACTGTCGATCATGACGCGCAACGAAGAAACCCTGGACAAGCTGGATGTGAATACCCCTCTGCTTCAGGATGCACTGATCATGTTGTTGAACGAATATCCGTTCGACAAGCTGGAGACGCCAGCTGGCAAGGAAGAGTTTCGTGAGCGATCCCTGCTGCGCGTCCAGGAAGTGATTGACGATGAACAGGTAGAATCGCTGCTGTTTACCGGGTTCGTGATTCAGTAATCCACCAAGTGCTGAAACCTTGCGGTCAACGCGCGGCTCTGCAGGGCCGCGCGGTTGTTCTATCTTGCCCGGGTCTGCTGGACTTGTGGGCTCAGGCCTTTTACCCTGTAAAGCCAACAATAACAACAACGGAGAAACCGCGATGAATCCGTCTCGACTGCTTGTCTCTGCCTTGTGTCTCTGTGCCCCGGCGGTTATGTCCTTTACCGTCCTGGCGCAATCTGCCAGCGAGGATAGCAACCATATCTCTGGCGAAGGCCTGCCCAATCCGGCGCCCAATGTCACCACCAACTGGGGCGACCTGCCCGCTGGTCGGGAGTGGGGTTCCACCGCCGGTATCGATATCGATCCGAATGATGGCCACATCTGGGCCTATGAACGCTGCGGTGCTGGCAGCTTTGGTGGTGGGGTGGCAATTAATTGCGATACCAATCCCGTTGATCCGATCTTCAAGTTCAACCGCCATACCGGTGAAGTCATGGCCAATTTCGGCGGCGGTGTGATGATGACTCCGCACGGAATTCATGTCGATGATGAGAGCAATGTCTGGGTAACCGACTTTGCTGGCAACGAAGAAGGCACCAAGGGTCACCAGGTGCACAAGTTCAGTCCACAGGGTGAACTGTTGCTGAGTCTCGGTACACCGGGCCAGACCGGTACCGGGTCGGCACGATTCAATCAGCCCAACGATGTCATCGTGGGTCCTGATGGCAGCATTTATGTTGCGGATGGCCATAGTGGCCAGGGTATGACCAGCAACGATGCGATGCAGGAGGGCCGACAATCTGGCCTGACCGGCCGCATCATGAAATTTGCACCGGATGGCACTTTCATCACGCAGTGGGGACGCATCGGCGTTCGCCACGGTGAATTCCGCACACCGCATGCGCTGGAGTTTGATTCCCGCGGCCGGCTGTGGGTCGCAGATCGAGGCAATCATCGCCTGGAGATTTTTGACCAGGACGGCAACTACCTGGATTCACGCTACATGTATGGTCGTATCAGTGGCCTGTTCATCACCGACGATGACATGGTTTATGCTATCGATTCCGAATCCTCGCCTACCAATCACATCAACTGGCGCAACGGCGTGCGTATCGGACATATTGACGAAGACCGGATCACCGCGTTTATCCCACCCTTCGAGCGCAGCGATCGTGTCTACCAAGGCACTGCGGGCGAAGGCGTGGCAGTGGATGCTGACGGCAACGTTTATGCTGCAGAAGGGCCTAATTCCTTGAGTCAGGCTGGTGGTGCTTTCACCAAGTATTCGGTGCGTTAGCCGTTTGCAGAGTCCAGCTTGCGATACAGCGAGCGGGTGCTGATCCCGAGAATCTCAGCCACCCGCTCCTTGTCGCCGTCCTGGGCAGTTAACAGTCTCTGGATATAGCGCTGCTCGTTGGTTTTCAGGTCTACCCAGTCGGTTTCCGGCGGGTTGGCAGCACTGACAATGGTCATCGTCCCATCATCCAGGGCTTCGCTCACGATCTTCTCGTCAATTAAACTGGTATCAGCCAGGACAATGGCGCGGTTAAGCAGATTGCGCAATTCCCGGATATTGCCGCGATAGTTATGTTGCTGCAGGAGGATGATTGCTGATTTGGTGATGCGAAACTGCTGATCCGGGTCGAGGCGCTTGAGCATGGCTTCGACCAGCAGCGGAATGTCTTCACGACGCTCGGACAATGCTGGCAGGTGAATTGGAAAGACGTTGATGCGGAAGAACAGATCACTGCGGAATTCGCCGTGTTGAACCATCTGGTCCAGGTTTTTGTGAGTGGCGCAAATCAGCCGGAAGTCTGCCCGCCGAACCTCGGTGCTGCCGACCTGGCGATAACTTCCTGTTTCGATAAGGCGCAGTAGTTTGACCTGCATGGACAGGGGAATATCTCCTACTTCATCAAGAAACAGCGTGCCACCATCGGCATGTTCCACCAGGCCTTTCTTGGCAGCCTGGGCACCGGTAAATGCTCCTTTGACGTGGCCGAAGAGTTCGGTTTCGAACAGTGAATCGGTCAGCCCGGCGCATTCCAGTGTCACCAGGGGATTATCTTTGCGCTCACTGGCCATATGAATCGCGCGGGCAGCCAGTTCCTTGCCGGTACCCGATTCACCGAGCAGCAACACTGACGCCGGGGTTTTTCCAACCCGGGCCACCCGGGTCAGCATTTTCTGGAATGCCGGGCTTTCACCCACCATTTCCTGGTCTTCGATTTCGCCGCTGGCAAGGGGGACCGGGCGCAACAATTCAACAAAATACAGCAGCTTACCGTCATTGCCATGAATAGGCAGCATCTCTACATCCACGTGTTCCCGACCCTTGGGAGTTTGATGGATATGCAGCACCCGCTCCCGGTGACCGGAGCGCTGGGCGGCGGCCAGGGGACAGTCTTCGCCAGCCTGGTCGCAGGGTACCGAGTAGCCGTGGGAAACCTGGAAACAGTGGTGGGTGCGGGTCAGATCGATACTGCCGAATGCTTCTGTGTAATCACGATTGGTGGCGAGGATCTCATAGTTGGCGGAAACCAGAATGGCCGGACAGTCGAACCCTTCCAGCATGGCAGCAAGGGCAGGTTTGCTGTCGGGGGCGAGCTTGTCGGTGGCAAGAGTGGACATGGCTTATGTCATTTACGTCAGAAATTTTGACATTTATGACAAAAGATTCGGCCCTTGGCAAGGGTTTGGGTTCGTCCTTTTCTATTGATTTTATGAAAAACCCATAATTAACAATACGTTACAATTGCTTGGCGGATATGGCACAGGCTGTGCAATACACCAGGCAGTGAGTAATTAACTGCAAGGGCAAGCGCAGCCAGTGTGCTGCAAAGCCCGGTCACTAGGATCGACATTAATAACTGGAGGCAACAATGATTCGTGTAAAAAGTATGTTTTGGTTAATGCTGGCACCGGTGGTGACTGCTGCCGCCTGCTGGCTGATCTGGGTGTCCCTGGTCAGTTGAATAGCCATGGAACAGGTCGTTGCGTAGTCGCCTGAACAGTCGAGTGATGGGTCACCAGATAACCCATTACTCCATTGCCGGTATGCGCTACCATTAATCAGAGGTTCGCTAGATAGTGGATTCAAGGCCCCGGAGTATCGACGTGAACAGCGCGCTTTTGACTCGTGTTCGTAGCAAATCTGAACTATCGGCGGCAATGCTACGCTGGCTGACCTGCCTGGCACTGGGCTTATGGTTAGCCTTGCCGGCTGTCGCCCAGGAAGAATCAGGCGCGGACCTGACTGCTATCCGGGCGGTGCTGGATGATTTTCATGACGCGGCCGCGGCCG
Source organism: uncultured Pseudohongiella sp. (assembly GCA_965230125.1). GTDB lineage: Bacteria > Pseudomonadota > Gammaproteobacteria > Pseudomonadales > Pseudohongiellaceae > UBA9145. Next base: position 1,389,879 of record OZ245938.1, read on the forward strand.
GTGACTGGCAACGTTATTTTGGCCTGATGACTACTAACGCAGTTTTTATTGGAACGGACGTTTCTGAGCGCTGGCCCCGGGATGAGTTTCAGCAATACGCCAGTGGTCGAGCTGGTTGGACATACTATCCTGGCGAACGCCATATCGACTTGAGTCCGGACGGCAACAGCGCCTGGTTCGATGAAATTCTCGACAGCGTCAGCTACGGTACCAGTCGCGGGAGCGGAGTGCTGGTAAACACCGCTGGCGGCTGGAAAATTGCCCAGTATCACCTGACGTTTCCGGTTCCCAATCCACTGGCCCGTGACATTACAGACCAGATCAAGGCGTTTGAAGCGCAGGCTTCTCAGTAAGCGTCGTACCCGCCAGTGGCAGCCAGAATCTCCAACTGGCTGTCAAAGACCTCACCCTGTGCAGCCAGTGCCTTCTCGTGTTCACTGTTCAGCGAGTTGATAAGCTCCGCGCTGCGCATCCTTGGTTCGGCATCATTGCTTTGCTCTACTTCTTCCAGTAGCTGTTCCACGCGCTCCAGGCCATAGGTCGGAGCGGAACTGGCCAGCTTGTGGGCGAGATAGCGAGCAGCCTGGAGGTTGTTTCGGCTGAGTGCAGCAGCCTGTGCATAACGATTTTCGAGGCGGCGGTTTCGAGAATTGCCGGTAGATTTCTACCGCTTTCGGCGCCTACACTAGCAAGCATGGCTTGTAGAGTTGACTGGTTTAACAGCTGGTCTTTTATTTCAGACAACGCGACTGGCTTCTGGAGTTTCTGAGCGGCGGGCCAGGCATAACATGGTTGTGTTAGATTGGTCGAATACAGGCCAGCCCTGTGATCCACGGTTTGCGAGGAATCTTCATGCTATTGCGCTTATCCCCCACACTCGCGGTTTTCTTCCTGCCCCTGATCTACTCGGGCGGGCTCTATTCCCAGGCCAGCGAAGCCGATGTGAGCAGTATCGACGGCATCATCGCGGCGCTGTATGACACGATCTCCGGAGATGCTGGTGAAGCCCGGGACTGGGACCGCTGGTATGACCTGTTTGTACCGGGTGCGGTGCTCAGCTCGGTGGTGCCGGGGACCCCGGGCTTTGAACGCGCTACCACCGATCCACAAACCTTTGCCGTGAACAGTGGTCCGATCCTGGTTCGCGATGGTTTTCACGAAACCGAGATTCATCGGGTCACTGAGCAATTTGCCCAGATCGCTCACGTATTCAGCACTTATGAAACACGCCTGAACGCGGTTGATCCCGAACCTCTGCAGCGGGGCATCAATTCGTTCCAGTTAATGCACGATGGTTCGCGCTGGTGGGTGGTGTCCATTTACTGGCAGCTGGAATCCGCGGAAAATACCATCCCCGCGCGTTACGGGGGCTAGGCTGGCCGAACGGATCCGGTCTGGATTGCTCGCTCGCAGCATGAGGCGCCAGGTAAACCTTTAATTGGTTCCGGCTGTGGCTGAGTCATGGTCTGACTCTGATATATTTCTCGAAGCGCTGGCGGCCCACCTGACCGGCATAGATGCTGCCGTCGCTATCGGTGGCGAGAAATTCGATGCCGCTGCCGTTGGGGATCTCGTAGTCGGGAATGAAATCCGTCACCCAGCCGCTATCGGCGCGGCCTATGCGAATACCTCGCTGCCATCCCCGGTTCCATTGTTCGCCAGACATGCCGTCGGCAACAAAGATGTTATCGGACGCATCAATCCAGATGCCGCTGGGCCGGCCGAACTGGGTCCAGATATCCAGCAATTCGCCAGACTGGCTGAAAATCTGCAGGCGATTGTTGCCCCGATCAGCAACAAAAATACGCCCCTGCGAATCCATTTTCAGATCGTGGGGGTCATTGAACGAACCGGCCTCTCTAGACAGGGCGTCGACGCCGCCTCCCAGTTGCAGCAGTAATTCACCGCTGGCCGAAAACTTCAGAACCCGATTGTTGCCGCCGCGGTGGCCATCGGCTACCCATATATCGCCACCCGGTGTTACCAGCACCGCCGCCGGACCATTGAAGTGCTGCGCGTCATCACCGGATACACCGGCTTCGCCGAGCCGCAACAATACCTGGCCAGCCTGATTCAGCTTGATTACCTGATGCCCCATGCCACGCGCCATGCCCGGCTCACCGCGCGCGTCACCGGCGGGCGCTCCTTCGGTGACCCAGAGATTGCCATCACTATCCAGATCAAACCCATGTGGCCATGCAAACAGGCCTGCGCCGATGCTCAATACAGCATTGCCGTCGCTATCCAGCTTGTGTATGGGGTGGCGGTCGGAGTCAGCGCACTGATTGCTGCCACAGCGCTCTACAATCCATAAATGCTCGCCGTCGGGGTCCGGATGAACGCCGGTTACTACACCCATGACCCGACCGTCGGGCAAGCTGCCCCAGTTATAAATAACCTGGTAGGGATTGTCGGCGCCGCCCTGGGCAGATACCGGGCTAATTGGCTGCAGCAGAATCAGGCTGAAAGCGAGTTTGCCAAGCAGGGGCAGCAGGAATGGACGGGGTACTTTCCCGGTCGAGTGAGAGTGATTCGGCATCGGCTAGCTCCGCTTTTATTATTATCGCCAGACTGGCCTGTCAGTGTAGGCAAGGTGTCTGCTCACAGGCAAGCTCGGAAAACTTCCGGAATGACCCGATAGCTGCGAAGAACTCACTGTCTCGCTCGATGGTCGGAGTGGACGTTGTCGGGCCTGCCCCCTACACTTGCCACTTCGCGAAATACCGACTTCTTATCAACATCCAGGTTATCTCAGGAAAGACACTATGCGCACATTCAAGCACATCATACTCGCCGCCGGATTGGTTGCCAGCGCGCAGGCAGCCCCGGTTCTTGCTCAAGACAGCACCGGGGAGTATGAGCCGCCTCGAACCAGTTGGGGTGTCCCGGATCTGCAGGGAACCTGGAATATCGCCACCGTGACCATGCTGGAGCGAGGCCCGGAGTTTAATGGCAAGCTGGTTATTACACCGGAAGAAGCGCTGGAAATTGGCCAGACTGGAGAAAGCTATCTTGATGAGCTGACTGCCGAAGGCGAAGGCGGCGAGGCCGACGTGGGCGGCTACAATACATTCTGGATGGACCCCGGTGAGCGCATGGCGGAAATCAATGGCGAGATCCGCACCTCGATTATTGTAGATCCTGAAAATGGACGGCTGCCCTGGAGTGAAGACGGACGGCGGGCAATTTTCGCCAGCCGTCGCAATCCCCTGGGCCCGATGGCCGGACCGGAAGCCCGGCCCCTGGGTGAGCGTTGTCTGGTGGGTTTTGGGTCTTCTGGTGGACCACCGACCTTACCGGTTCTTTACAACAATCACAGTCAGATCGTCCAGACTCCTGATTATGTGATGATTCTGGCCGAGATGAATCACGACGCGCGCATTATTCGTCTGCGTGATAATGAGCACCAGAGCCACAACAGCAAATGGCTGGGTGATTCCATTGGCTGGTACGAAGATGACACGCTGGTAGTGGAAACCACCAATTTCCATCCCCAGCAGAGCTTCCGTGGCTCACTACGCCACTTCATCTACATCTCGCCGGACGCCACGGTCACCGAGCGATTTACCCGACTGTCCGACGACAAAATTCTGTATCGCTTCACGGTCGATGATCCCAAGGTCTACACTCAACCCTGGAGTGGTGAATTACCCATGAATGCGGCTGAAGCTGAGATCTACGAATATGCCTGTCACGAAGGCAACTACGCGCTGCCGGGCATTCTGGCCGGTGCTCGCAAGGAAGAAGTTGAAGCAGAATTCGCGGAGCAGTAACCGCACTCGTCAAACCTATTGCCGCGTGGTCCTGATCATGAGCTACCCAGGCCACGCGTTCTTTCCGTCGATCGGTGCGCCGAAGTCTTGCCACAGGTCACCCTGGATCAGGGGTCTCAGTGCGTGGAAGGAAACAAGTCCTGGCGGTGGCGTTATTAAATCGCAGAAATAACTGAATTGGCACTTCAGTTGCGCAAAGAGCCGCTTATCCGGGCAGGGAATCTGGGCAGAAAAAAGCGGCTAGAGAAAATCCACTACCAGATAAACGGCGAGCAGCACGGCCACCCACAGTACCATGCTGCCGGTGGGCCAGGTGCGGGCCAGTGTACCTTCCGGGCCGTGGGTGCGGTTCAGACCAGCCATAACACCGCCACTCCAGTAGCGCATCCAGCTACCAATAAAGTCGCCGATCAGCACCAGGATTCGCTTCAGGCCACGATACAGGCCTGGAATCAGCCGCCGGTAAACCCACTCGAAGTCCAGATTAACTGACGGGATCTCCGCGGGGTAGCGGCCGCTGCGATGCAGGAATACCACACCCAGGGTGGCGAAGGCCAGCAGCTGCATCTGCGTCAGCACGTGGGTCATGTCGTAGGGCGAGTACGGTGCGTCGTAGGGAAGAATGTTGTACAGCAGCGCCGGGAAGACTCCGATCACCACACACAACACAGCGGCGATACTCATGGCGCCAAGCATGTTGGTGGGGGCTTCTTCAGCCGGGATGTTCTGGTCATGAGCGAAGAAGGCGAAATAGGGAATCTTGATACCCGCATGCTCCAGTACGCCCGCAGAAGCAAACAGCATGAACATCCAGACGATGCCATGGCCTTCCTCGATCAGGGCAGACATGATCATGGATTTGCTGATGAACGCGCTGACCAGCGGGAATGCCGAAATAGTTATTGCGCCAACGATACACAGCGCAGCGGTCTTTGGCATCTTCTTGTATAGCCCGCCGAGTTCCGAGGCCTTGGTGCGACCGGTGGCGTAAAGCACCGCGCCCATGGACATAAATAACAGCCCCTTGAACAACACGTCATTGAAAGCGTGCGCCACGGCACCATTCAGCGCCAGGGCGGTGCCCAGGCCGACGCCCACCACCATGAAGCCAAGCTGATTGATCATGGAATAGGCCAATACCTTGCGCAGGTCGTTTTCAATAACCGCGAAGAAAATCGGATAGCAGGCCATAAAGGCGCCGATGTATATCAACGCTTCGGTGCCCGGGAAGGCGCGGGCCATGGTATAGATGGCTACCTTGGTGGTGAAACAGCACAGGAATACTGTGCCGGTGGCAGTGGATGCAGGGTAGCCATCGGTAATCCAGTTGTGCAGGAATGGAAAGCCGCACTTGATGCCAAAGGCGAAGAAGATAAACAGGGCGCCGGTAGTGCCGAGGCCAATTTCCTCAAAGGCCAGGCTGCCGGTATCCACGTACATCCACAATGCGCCGGCCATCAACAGCACGCCGGACAGCACCTGAAATACCAGGTAGCGAATGCCGGTAGCAACAGAATTCTCATCCCGCGCGGCCCATACCAGGAACGCGGAACTCAGGCCCAGGATTTCCCAGAAAATAAACAGGGTGAACAGGTCTCCCGCGAACACCGCGCCGACGGCGCTACCCGCATAAAGCAGGCCAGCCACGTGCTGTAAGGTGTCTTTAACGTGCAGGGCATACAGCACCGAGATAAAGGCGCCAATATGGAAAATATAGCCAAATGGCAGACTCAACGCGTCCACGCGGTAGGGCACCAGTTCCAGCCCCATCAGCTGGTATTCAACAACGGTGCCGGTTTCCACACTCAGTAGATGCAATCCGCCTAGCAAGGGTGCTAGCAGCATGATGATCGAGCGCAGTTTGCCGCGGGTGACAGCCGCCAGGATTGCCGCGATCAGAAACGGCAGGAAAGGATGAAAAAGATGAGTGTCAAACATCGCTGTCATCCTTCTGCTGATAGTAGTCTTCGCTGCGACCTACCAGCTGACGCAGGGATTTGGCCAGTACCACCACGCCCACCAGCGCGGCGAAGCCATAGAAAGCATAGAATGCAGGCAGTTCCTCTACCGGCAAATAGGTATGTCGATGGACGATCAGGTCGGCAATAACCAGCACGCCGCAAAGGGCGAACAGGAAGTAGCGAATCCGCTGATGAATAACCGGGTCTTCTGCCCAGCCGGGCTTGTTGTCATCGGATGTCTGCATAAAAACCTCTTATCAACGGATTGCCGCTGACGCTAGCTCGTACCAGTACTGTGGGAAGAAAAACAGAACTATACACATGGTCGACGTGACGCCCATGGCGATCAGGCAGAAAACGGGTGCCTCTTTCATGCCGGTCTGTGTACCGCCCTTGCTCCTGGCAAAGAAGGCGCGCAGCGGAATTGGCAGCAGATAGGCTATGTTCAAAAGCGAGCTGATCAGCAGCGTGGCCAGCAGTACCAGTTGTTCGGTCTCCAGCGTCGCCTGGGCAAGGTACCACTTGCTCCACATACCACCCAGCGGGGGCAGACCAATGATGCTCAGGGTGCCGAGCGTGAAGGCGGCGAAGGTTAGCGGCATGCGTTTGCCAAGGCCGTCCAGTTCACTGATGTTTGATTTATGTGCGGCCACCAGGATGGCACCGGCGCCAAAGAACAGGGTGATCTTGCCGAAGGCGTGCATGACGATATGCAGTGCACCGCCGAGTACGCCGGTCATGCCGAGCAGGGCACCAAGGGTAATGTAGCCGAGCTGGCTGATGGTGGAGTAGGCCAGTCGCGCCTTCAGGTTGTCCTTGGTCATGGCAACCAGTGATGCCAGCAGAATCGATGCCGCCACCACGTAGGTCAGGTATTCGGTAATCGGTAGCTCGAGAATGGTGTTCGGGCCAAGAATATAAAGCGAGACTTTCAGCAGGGTAAACACACCGGCTTTTACCACTGCTACGGCATGCAGCAGGGCGCTGACTGGTGTCGGTGCCACCATGGCGGCGGGCAGCCAGCGGTGGAACGGCATCAGTGCAGCTTTACCCACTCCGAAGAAGAACAGCACCAGCAGCACGCTGAGCACGGCCGGTGAGGCGGTACCTGCGAGGATGCCGCCGGGAGTGAAGTCCAGGGTGCCAGCCAGGAACCACGTCCAGATCAGCGCCAGCAGCAGGAACGCGATTGAGGTGCCAATAAGAATACCAAGATAGACGCGACCGGCCTTTTTCGCCGCTTCGGTTCCGGCATGGGTTACCAGCGAGAACGTGGACAGGGTCAGCAGTTCGTAAAAGACAAACAGGGTAAACAGGTTGCCAGAGAAGGCCACGCCCTGGGTGACGGCAATAGCCAGAGCGAAGAACATGAAGAAACGGGTTTGATTTTTTTCATGGTGGCCGCGCATGTAGCCAATGGCATAGATGGAGGTCACCGGCCACAGGAAACCGGCGATCAGGGCGAAAATCATACCCAGGGGTTCCAGGGTGAACTGGATGGGAATACCCGGGAACGGTTCGGCCAGCGTGAATGTCGGGCGACCGCCGTTCATCACGTCCTGCGCCAGAGGCATCAGCATCAGGAACAATAGCACCGAAGTTATAAGGGTGATGGCTTCACGCAGATTGGGATTATTGCCGGTCAGGCGAATCAGCACCGCGGCGATAACCGGCAGCACAACAATCATGGGCATGTAATATTCGACTGGCATGGGCGCTATCCTCCGAAACCAAGCAGGGAGGTAGCCGCTGCCTCAGCAGCACCAACCGTGAGGCTGGTGTCGATGCCGAAGTAGAAGTTGGCGATTACCAGAATCCAGGCAGGGATCAGCAGTCCCAGTGGTGCTTCCTTGACGGTTACCGCGGCATCATCAGTGGGTTCCTGGAAATAGGCCGCCTCCACCAGTTTCCAGATATAGATTACCGCCAGCAGCGAGCCCAGCAGGACCAGAAACGCTACCGGCCATAACCCTTCCTGCAGCGCTGCCAGTACCAGATACCACTTGCTGACAAAGCCCACCGTCAGCGGCACACCTATCAGGCTCAGGCCGCCGAGCACCACCGCCATCATGGTCCACGGCATGGTCTTGCCCAGGCCGCGGAAATTGCTGATGGACGTGCCGCCAGCGCTGTAGGCCAGCGCAGCGAGGGCCAGGAATAGTCCGCCCTTCATCATGGCGTGGTTGAACAGGTGCAGTATCGCCGCGGTAAGACCGGTGTGGGTGGCGAAGCTGATGCCGAGAATCATGTAGCCAATCTGGGCGACACTGGAATAGGCCAGCAGACGCTTGGCGTTGTCCTGCCAGATAGCCACCAGTGAGCCCACGAAAATCGCCAGCAGCGCCAGGGCCATGAGGATGTAGCCCAGCGGCATGACGTTGTAGGAGAACTCAATGCCGAAGATCGTGAAGAAGAAGCGCAGCATGACGTAGACCGCGACCTTGGTGGCGGTGGCGGCCAGAAAGGCGCTGGCTACCGATGGTGCATAGGTATAAGCGTTGGGTAGCCACAGGTGCAGCGGGAACAGGGCCAGCTTTAGTGAAATACCTACCGCCAGGAATGCAAAGGCGGCTTGTACAGTGCGCGATTCACCGAGCGGTTCAAGTCGGGCCGCGAGATCCAGCATATTAAGGGTGCCAGTTGACATATAAAGCATGCCGACACCGATCAGGATGAAAGTCGCGCCAATGGTACCCATGATCAGGTACTGAAATGCTGCCGTAAGGGCGCGGCGATCCTTGCCCAGGCTGATCAGGATGTAAGTGGACAGGGAAGAAATTTCCAGAAATACGAAGACATTGAACGCATCACCGGTAATGGTAATTCCCAGTAGCCCGGCCAGGCACAACAGGTAGGCGGTATAAAACAGGCTCTGCTTGGACGCGGGAATCTCTTTGGCCACGCTGGTACCGGCGGCAATCATCACCACGGTGCCTATTGCCGAAACTATCAGCAGGACGAAAGCGTTTACCGCATCGACGTAGTATTCGATACCCCAGGGTGGCTCCCAGCCGCCCATCTCGTAAGAAATCGGGCCATCAAGCAATACCGTCTGCAGCAGCGTGTAGCTGATGACCAGGGCGATAGTGCTGACCACCAGTGCGAGCAGGTGCGACAGTCTGCCGCGACCCAGCATCAGCGCCAGCGGCGCAGACAACAGTGGAATGACTACCTGTAGTGCGGGCAGATTACTGGCTATCACAGAGACTCGTCCTGATTGTGAATTTCCTCTTCCTCGATCGTGCCGTAGGCTTCCTTTATGCGCACGATCAACGCCAGAGCCAGCGCGGTCGTTGCCACGCCCACTACAATGGCAGTGAGGATTAAAACGTGAGGCAGTGGGTTGGAGTAGACGGTGACAGCATCATCAAGAATTGGTGCTGCGCCGCCTTCCACTTTGCCCATGGTGATGTATAGGATAAAAACGGACGTCTGGAATATGTTCAGCCCGACCACCTTTTTGATCAGGTTGCCGTGAGCAATTACCACGTAAAAGCCCACCATCATCAGAAAGATAACGATCCAGTAATTATAAAGCCCGAGGGTGGTCTCCATTACTCTTCTTCCTTTGGTTCAGTGGCGCGACCAGTGAAATTGAAAAAGATGGAGATCATCACCGCGGTTACAGTCACACCGACGCCGAATTCAACGATCAGGATGCCATAGTGCTGGCCATGATGCGGATCGTGGGCGAGCACATTGTAGTCAAGAAAATTACCGCCCATGGCCAGGGCTACAAGGCCGGTGCCGCCAAAAATGAGCGCGCCGGCACCCATCATGAAGCGTAGCACCAGTGGCGAGATAATCTGCTGGCCCTTGGTCAGGCCAAAAATAATGGTGTAAAGAATAATCGCCGCGCCGAAAATTACCCCGGCCTGGAAACCCCCGCCTGGCCCGTAATCGCCGTGGAACTGAATATAGAGTGCATAGAGCAGGATCAGCGGGATCAAAGCCTTGGTAATCACTCGCAATACCACGTGGTGCTCCATCACCGCCGGGCGCACCCGGTGCCGCTCATCGCCGGTCAGGCCCAGCAGGGTCAATACGCCCAGACCGGCTGCGAAAATTACCACCACCTCACCGAGCGTGTCGAAACCACGATAGCTGGCCAGCACCGAGGTGACGATATTGGGCAGACCAATTTCCTCGTAGGAGTCCTCAATGTAGCGTGGCGCCACATGTTCGTGTACCGGCGCGTCCGGGTCACCCATATAGGGCATGTCCAGCGTGCCGTAAACCAGCACCAGGCCGGTAATGGTAACTACGGCAAGTGGCAACATCGACGCGGGCTTCGGGCGCTCCTTTTCCTTGCGCATGGTCAGCGCCAGGGTGCCTAACATTAATACTGTGGTAATACCGGCGCCCACTGACGCTTCGGTCAACGCCACGTCTACCGCATCCATGGTTACAAAGAAGCCAGCGGACAACAGGCTGTAGATGCCAAACAGCATCACGATCGCGAACAGGTCGCGCATGAACACCACGGACAAGGCCGTGACTGCCAGCATGCTGAGCAGGACGATGTCGATCAGGGTGTTGATGAGGATTCTCCTTCTTCCGGGTCATTGTTTTCCGGAGATTGTTCAGTTGTTGCTTCCTGTTGTTGTTCCAGACCAGCTGTCTCGGCGACACTGAGTTCGGTGGCTGGCACTTCCTTCAGCATTGGCTGCAGGCCGGCGTGCACCGCTGCCCGGGCCAGGGCGTGTGCCGCGGTAGGAGAGGTGTAGGTGAGAATTAGCAGGATTAATACCAGCTTGAAAATCATCATCGCCGACTCAGCCTGCATCAGCAGCCCAAGCACAATGAAACCGGCGCAGAGGGTATCGGTGACGCTGGCGGCGTGCAGTCGGGTATAGAAGTCAGGGAACCGGAACAGGCCAACAGCACCCGTGATTCCGAGGAAACCGCCACCAATCAGGAAGATCCAGCTGAGGATGTCCAGTGTCGCTGCCATTACGACTTCTGCTCCTCTTTATAGCCATACTCGAAAAAGCGCAGTACCGCGATAATGCTGATGAAGTTGATCAGGGCGTAGACCAGGGCAATATCGATGTAGTCGAAGCGACCGGAAATCAGCCCGGATACAGCGACCAGCAGCACGGTTTTGGTGCCGAACATATTCACCGCAAGGATGCGGTCATAGACAGTCGGTCCGAGCAGCGCCCGGACCAGGGCCAGGATCATGACCACCAGAATGGCTGCGGAGATAGCAATATACATCTAGGTCTCCAGATTCCTTACCCTGGTGTCCATCTCGCCGGACTCAATACCTTCGCGTGACGCTCGGGTCAGGGCGTGAATCGTAAACATGTCACCTTCCACTTCCATGGTTACCGTGCCCGGTGTCATGGTAATGGAGTTGGCGTACAACACTTTGAAAAGATCACTTTCCTGTGCGGCTTTGACCTGAATCACCGACGGCTCGATGGCCGGGTTACGCTGCCAGATGCAGCGAATCACTTCGATGTTGGATTTGACGATTTCCTTGACCAGCCATAACACATAGAACGGGAGCTTCCAGGACAGGATCACCGGAGGCTGCTCGCTGCCGCTGACCTTGTTCATCAGGTGGTTCAGGGCAATCACCAGAATGATAGACAGCGCGCCGAGACTGAGCAGCAGCGCATCAAAGTGGCCGGAATTGATAACCCAGAAAATGGCCAGGAGTATGGCAAGCCAGATTGTATTCTTCATTGTTCTAAATCCCGGTTATTGCCAGCTGCCATGCCAACAACGACTGGTTCCATGTGACGTTTGTATATAACTCTGGGCGCCGGTTAATCAAGCGCGCCAGGTACCACGATGTTTTATGTTGTGCTCTGTCAGGTTTGCAGCGTGCCGAAATCCCGTTCAGCGAGAGCGAACAACTTATTGTTCGCTGATGCGAATGTCCAGTAATCGTGCCGTTTTCGATAGCAGGCCTGAAATTCCCCTGGAGGCATGATTTTGGGAAAGTGGATTTAAGCATTCGCGGCTAAAAAGGGCAATATTGTGATTGTGAATCATGCACTACGGGCAAATCGGGCGTTTTCTAAAGCATTATTTACCGGCGGGGTCACATCCGGTGCTCAGGCACGGGGCGATTCGGTCCTGCTGAAAGGCTTGTCAGTGCCCGCTGCCGCCATCAGAGCGACAGGATCTCGCCGCCAGCGGCATCAGCGTCTTCCCGATCGTGGGTCACCAGGATAACCGGCAAACCGGTGGCGCGCAGGCGGGTGAAAACCTGTTCCCGCAGTTCCCGTCGCAGGTCTGCATCGAGTTTGTTGAAGGGTTCGTCCAGAAGTATCGCGCGCGGTTCGGACAACAGCAGACGCAGCAGGGCGACCCTGGCCTTCTGGCCGCCGGATAACGTAGCCGGGTCGCGCTCGGTAAACCCGCCAAGCCCGAAGCTGTGTAACCCCTCTTCTATGATGGTGTGCTTTTCACTGCGCCGCTTTGCCGGGATGCCAAAAGCCAGGTTTCCGCCCACCGACAGATGGGGAAATAGCAGCGGGTCCTGAAACAGCAACCCGATCCGGCGCTGCTCGGCTGGCAGTCTGGTGACGTCTTCCGTGTCCAGCAAAACCTGGCCGCTGGCGTCAAAGGCCGGGTCCAGGAAACCGGCGATAAAAGCCAGCAGTGACGACTTTCCGGAACCGCTTGGTCCCATGACCGTGAACACTTCGCCAGCAGCAATGGATTTGCTGAGCGATAGTAATTCCCGTCCGGCGAGGTCGATCCGGACCTGCTCCAGGTGCAGAGTATTAGCTGTGAGGGCGGTGAAATCCTGGTCTGTCATTATCGAGGTGCGTCCTGCATGCCGCTGCGCTGCCGCCAGATGAATCGCGGCAGCAGCAGCGCAAGTCCAAAGGCCAGCATTGGCAACAGCGCCTGGATGACAGCCCAAACCGCAATGATACTGGCGCTGCCGCCGGAAGCCAGCGCCACTGCTTCCGTGGTAACAGTCATTAACCGCCCGGCACCCAGTAGCTGGGTAGGCAGGTAGAGGCTGACGCTGATCGCAAAACCCAGTGCTGCAGCGGTGAGCATGGGGGCCAGCAGCAGCGGCAGGCGAATCCGCCACCAGGCACGCAGCCGTGAGGCACCCAGCGAAGCGGCAAGCTGCATCCAGCGCGGATCCAGGCGGCGATAGCTCTCCGCCAAACTGATAAACAAATAGGGCAGGACAAACAGCAGATGACCCAGGGTCACCAGCAACAGGCCGGGCTGCTGACCCAGAGCTTCGGCCAGCAGGACAATGCCGAACAGAAACACCACCTGGGGCAGTAGCAGCGGAACGTAGAGCAGCCACCAGTTGTGGCGGCCGCGATTGCGCTGCCGCTGCTCCGACTCAAGGCTGGCTACTACCAGAATCAGTGCCGAGACTGTGGCCAGCAGGGCAATGGTAAGGGTGTTGAGTAGTGGCAGCTGGAGTCCAGCCAGCGCATCTTGCCAGTCGCGCAAGGTCCAGTCGTCGGGCAATAGTTGCGGAAATGACCACAGCCCGGCCAGCGAATTTACCAGCAGCACCAGACTCAGGGACACGGTCAGCACTGCCAGTGGTACGACTGTCCGGCCGACAAGCTGCAGTGGCACCTCCCCGGCGGTCCGGTTGCCACCCAGAATCCATGTCTGCCAGATTTTGCCAACCAGCTTCTCGGCGGTAATCCACAGTGCGATCGCCGCCAGACTGATCAGCAACTGTAATACTGCCGCGGCGGCGGCGAGAAAGCGGCGTGACAGGTCCGGGTCGCTGAACCATTCCAGCAGGCGAACGCTCAAGGTGGGCGGCAAGGTGGGACCAAGAATCAGTGCGACATCAACCGTCGCGGATGCAAAAGCAATAACCGCAAAGATAGGCAGGCGTAGTAGCGGATAAAGTGCCGGAGCGACCACTTTTAGCCAGGCAATTGCCGGTCGGTAGCCCAAGGATCGGGCGATGGCGACGCGCTCGCTGGCCTGGATCTGGGGCAGTGCCGCCAGCGCCATCAGCAACAGGAAGGGGATTTCCTTAATCACCAGCCCCAGCATCATCGCCAGGCCCCAACTGTCATTGACAAGTAACAGATCAGGGGCCCGTTCCCAGCCGACCAGCGGTGCCAGCAGCCGCAGCAAAAAACCCGAGGGTGCGATCAGGAAAGCCAGGCCGAATGCTGCTGCCGCGTGGGGAATGGCAAGCACCGGGGATATCAGTCGCCGGACCCAGCGATCAAATCTGCCGCCGGTCGCTGTGGCAAGAAACAGCATTACCGCCGACAGCGCAATGAAAGGGGTGATGAGCCCGGCCAGCAGGCTGATGCTTGCGCTTCGGGTGATTCCCGGCACATTTGCGAGCTGCCGCCAGAACTGCAGGCTAAGCTGCTCGCCCCCCAGCGCTGGCAGGTACCCGAACGCGGGCAACAACGACACCGCCAGGCCAAGCACTACCGGCACGACAACCAGCGAAAGCAGGACGCGGGGAATAAGATGCATCATGGCTGCATGTAGCGCTGCAGCCAGGCGCGTTCCAGGGCTGGCATCCAGGAAGGATGCGGTTCCGGAATGCGGCGGTTCAGGTCGGCAGCGGGTACGGCTGCCGGACTGGCGTGGATATTTGCAAACGCTTGCCGTTGCCGCTCAGTCAACAGATTCATATCCAGCACCGTGGCGCTGCCCATCTGTTCCGGCTGGCTGGCCCTGGCCTGGGCCTGCGGGGAAAGCAGAAAATTTGCCACCACTTGCGCCGCAGCCTTGCTGGAAGCATTGAAGGGAATGGCCAGAAAGCTGACGTTGCTGAGGGTTCCGGTGCCCAATACATAGGAGCGCACAGTCTCGGGCAGTTCTCCGGCAGCGATGGCAGTAACCGCTTCGCCCGGGCTGAAGGAAAAGGCCAGAGCCGTATCCCCGTCCGCCAGCAGGCGCCGAAGTCGGGCACCGCTACTGGGAAAGAAACGGCCGTTGTGCAACAGATAAGGATGCAGCTGGTCCAGGAATGCCCATAAGGGATTGCCCAGCCTGGCGAGCGACTCTGGGTTGGCAGGCTCATAAAGCGCCGGGTCGCTCTCATTGATCTCCAGTATTGCCTGTTTGAGAAAGGTGCTGCCAAGAAAATCCGGCGGCCGAGGGTAGGTAAATTCGCCGGGGTTGCGTTTGGCCCACACGAGCAACTCTGTGACCGACATCGGTGGCTGCGGCACTACAGTCTTGTCGTAATAAAATATCAGCTGCGCCCGCAGCCAGGGTGACTCCAGGCCGGCGGTGGGCACGGTGAAATCCTGGCGCATTTCCGGGTATCGCTCGGCGTTGACCAGGCTAAAGTTGGGCAGGGATTCGGCCCAGGGCCCATACAACAGCTCGTTACTTTTCATGGTGGCGAAGTTTTCGCCATTGACCCATACCAGGTCGACACTGCCATTTTCGCGATTCCCGGTTTGCTTCTCAGCGAGAATTCGGGAGGTCGCCAGCGCCGTGTCCGCCAGCCGCACATGCCGCATGTTGATGTCGTAGCGCTGGAGCACCTGCTCGGCTACCCAGACCAGATAACGATTGATGCGCGGCTCCCCGCCCCAGGTGTTGAAATAGACTGTCTGGCCGCGCGCCGCGGCTTCGATGTCGCTCCAGCGTCGGGATTCCTGTTGCCCCTGCACATCGGCTGCGGTGAGCAGAGCCAGGATCAAAAATGCAGTGTGCAAGGCCTTCATCGGGCTACCGTCTTGTCGCGGTCTGTCACGGTGGGGAACGGTCTCAGCCACTGCTGGCGAGAACATTCATGCGCTGACTGCGGCGCGCCCGGCGGCGCGCATCGAGCACCGTGCCCAGTACTTCCTTGTGGAAACGGTCACAGCCAATGCAAAGATTGGCGTATTCGTCTCCGGCGGGCGTTTCTGTGTTACAGGCAGCGATGAAGGTTTCGATGTCCCAGCCGTGAGTTAAGCCCATGCGCTCCGGCTTGCCAGCATTAATGGCTTCGAGCTCCGGCTGGCCAACCAGGTCATCGAGGATCTCCAGCAGCGGTTCTTCGGTAAGGTTGCCCAGCGGGTGCGCGGTCTTGATGCAACATGGGTAGACATCGCCGGTAGGGTCGATAGATATCTCTGATCCGGCATAGTTGTAATTCAGGAAATTGAGACCACCGGACCAGGCATCACAGAAATTATCAGCCAGGGTAGCCTTGGACAGGTTGTTCTCCCAAGCGCGTCCTCGTGGCCACAGTTTGCCGATCCAGCTCCCCTCCGTGGCGCCAAACATGCTGAAAATCGGACCTTCTTCCTTGCTGCGTTCGCCGCGCTCGCCCAATTCGCTAGCGTTCTTTACCCCGGCCGCTTCCAGCATTGCGGTTACCTTGTCTGCCAGCGAAATCTTCTTGTCACCTTCCATGCCTACGTGGAAATCATCCATGCCGGATATGGAGATAGTCCAGACACCGTGCGCGATCAGCTCATTGATGATTGTGGGGGTTAGCAGGTCGCCGGTGGTTTGCACCACAATCTTGACGCCGCCGCTATCTCGGTACTTGCTGGTAATGGCTTTCAGGGTCGGGTACAGAACCCGCTCACGAACCGGATCGGTGAGAACATCGCCGCCGGAAATAATGATTTTGCCGGTTTTCTCGACGAATTTTGCTGTCCCAGGGGCCGGATCGCTCACCGCCTCCAGATAGGTCATGCGCTCGGGCAGGTTGGCGACAATGGCCGGTGCGTTGCGTTCGGCCTCGGCAACAACTGATTCCAGCTCCTCCCTGATGTAGGGGCGAAAGCGTTCCTCATAGCAGTGTTTGCAACGTCGGTGACAGTGCCAGCAAAGCACGTAATAGATTGATTCCATGGCTGATTGAAAACTCCTCAGTTTACCCAGTGACCCGCCTGGCCGCCGTATTGTTTCACATTAATTGGCCTGGCCGGTGTTGTTTCGCAGCCACCTATCCGCTCCGAAGATAAAAGGGTGACTGCCGCGGCGCAAGCAGACCTTGTCAGGTACCAGGTACCAGGTGCCAGGTGTCAGATACCCGTTGTCAGACCAACGGTCTGCGCTGGCCCTGCCCCTGCGGTCTGTTACACTGTGTGACGCGATTGGTGGGGCTTATCGCGGGGCTTGGTCCCATTCGCCAGGCCTGCAACTGGCCACTAACCAATAAAAGCCCACTGCTAGCAACCCCTCAATAGACCGCCAACACCGTGAGGATCCGCCGTGAGTAACATGCCGACACCCGTGCAAGAAAGCCTGGGTACTAATTTCATCATACGTCTGAAGCTGCGCAACGAGATTGGCGCGCTGGCTTCAGTGACCCGGGCCATTGCTGATTCCGGCGGTGATATCGGCGCGATTGACCTGGTGCGTAGTACCAAGGAAGAAACGGTACGTGACTTCACCATCAGTACCGCCAATGCCGATATCTCCCAGAAGGTGCTGGATGCTGCTCGCAGCCTTGATGTAGCCGATTACGTGCACTATTCGGACCGCACCTTTCTCATGCATCTGGGCGGCAAGATCGAGATCACCAATCGCACCCCGCTGAAGACCCGTGATGACCTGTCGATGGCCTATACGCCGGGGGTAGCGCGGGTTTGTATGGCCATCCACCGCGACCGTCAGTCAGCCTTCAATCTGACTATCAAGAAAAATACCGTAGCCGTGGTCAGCGACGGTACTGCGGTATTGGGTCTGGGAGACATTGGCCCGGAAGCCGCCATGCCGGTGATGGAAGGCAAGGCCATGCTGTTCAAGCACTTCGGTGAGGTCGATGCCTTCCCGATCTGCCTGAATACCAAGGATACCGAGGAAATCATCAGTATCGTCAAGGCTATCGCCCCGGGTTTTGGCGGCATCAACCTGGAAGACATTTCCGCGCCGCGTTGCTTCGAGATCGAGCGTCGGCTGCAGGCGGAGCTGGACATTCCGGTCTTTCATGATGATCAGCACGGCACCGCCGTGGTGAGCACTGCGGCCCTGATCAACGCCCTGAAAATCGTCAATAAGAAGCCCGAGGATCTGAAAGTGGTGGTGATGGGCGCCGGCGCGGCCGGTACCGCCTGTTCCAAGATGATGATGCTGCTCGGGGTGAAGAAGATTGTCGGTTGCGACCGGCAGGGCGCGATTTACGCTGGCCGCGACGGCCTTAACGAGGCCAAGCAGTGGTTTGCCGACCATACCAATCAGGACAAGGAAAAGGGCAGTCTCAGCGAGGTGATCAAGGACGCGGATGTATTCGTTGGCGTCTCGGCCCCGGGAGTGCTTACCGTGGATGATCTCAAAAAGATGGCTCGTGATCCCATTGTCTTCGCCATGGCGAATCCAGTACCGGAAATCATGCCGGAAATCGCCTTACCTCACGTTGGCGTGATGGCCACCGGGCGGAGCGATTTCCCGAACCAGATCAACAATGTGTTGTGTTTTCCGGGGATTTTCCGCGGCGCCCTGGACTGCCTGGCGCGCAATGTGACCGAAAACATGAAGATGGCGGCCGCCGAGGCCATCGCCAACTCGATCCCCGAGTCCCATCTGCTGCCTGACTACATCATTCCCAGCGTGTTTGATCCCAATGTCGTGCCGGCAGTGGCTGAAGCCGTCGCCAAAGCAGCCCATGCCGGCGGCGTGGCACGCAAAGGCGCATCCGAGGATGACGAGTAAGTCAGTAGTCATGCATCGAGAAGACAGGTAAGGATAGAAGCCCGGTGCAAGGCGCAGTGGGTGCCGCCGCACCACGGCAAGGCATGAAATCCCAGCTGCGGTGCACAAAGCCGCAGGCTGGGATACGTTCGCTGCATGCCCCGGCTGCGCAGCGGGTCACCCTCTTTGGTGTCAGGCCGCGTCAGTCGTGGGCTGCACCGGCAAATACCCAGTCAGCCCTGCTATTGACTGGCGCTGGTTTGTTTCTTGCACATCCAACTGGATAACCGTTAATCGGCAGTTGAGGAACACCATGCAAAAGTCTTTATCGCGCAGAAACTTCCTGCTCGGCGGCGCGGCAGTAGCCAGCGCCAGCCTGATTGACCAAATCCCCGGCGCACCGTCGATCCGTTTCATGAATGGTGCTCTGGCCAATGTAGCGCGACCGAGCCACATCATTCGCGCCAATGCCAATGAGAACCCCTACGGGCCGTCACGGGTGGCGCTCCAGGCCATCAACATGGCGATGAAAGATGCCAACAAGTACGGCGGCATCAGCGACCAGATCATTGCCGAACTGGCAGGCATCGAAGACCTGCCGGTGGAATCAGTAACCGTCGGTACCGGTTCCGGTGAAATTCTCAATGTTGCTGCGTTGATAGCCAGTATTGAGCCGGGCTCTATAGTGGCGCCTTACCCGACATTCGAGGCCTTGCCGCGCTACGCTGGCAATTTCGGCAGCGAAATCATTCGCGTTCCGGTTGATGACGAGATGAAAATCGATCTGCGGGCCATGTACGATGCCATCCGCCCGGACACCCGCATGGTCTACCTGTGTAATCCCAACAACCCGGTGCCGTCGATCATTGAAAAGAACGTCATGCGCGATTTCGTGGCCGAGGTTTCCCGGGATCGGCTGGTGTTTGTTGATGAGGCCTATTACGAGTTCGTCGACAATCCTGACTTCGCTTCAATGATGCCCTTCGTGCGTGAGGGTAATCGCAACGTCATCGTGGCCCGCACGGCGTCCAAGATTCACGGCATGGCGGCCCTGCGCATCGGTTTTGGCTACGCGCATCCAGACCTGATTGCCTCAATGAATATGAAAAAGACTGGCAGCCTGAATATCGTCGGTCAGCATGCGGCGTTGGCCAGTATTCGCGATATTTCGTTCCAGGACTTCTCACGGCAGAAGAACAAGGAATCCCTGGCCATGGTCGAGGGCATGTGCGATGAGATGGGCGTGAATTATGTGAAATCCAATGCCAACTTCAGTTTTATCGAAACCGGCATGGAGGTCGAAAAGTTCCAGGCCATGATGCTGAACGAAGGCATCATGGTGGGTCGTCCATTCCCGCCCTTTTCGAACTGGGCGCGGGTCAGCATGCAGACCCCGGAAGAAATGGCTTATTTTGTCCAGACTTATCGCAAGTTGATGAGCTAGGCGCAACCGGATCGGCTGCGCCTGGTGGGTAATGCATCAGGTCAGTCGACCAGGTTGCTCGATCGGGTCAGTCGATCATAAAAACTGCGGCCACTTCAACACAGGCGTTGAGCGGTAATTCATTGGCGCCAACGGCAGTGCGGGAGTGACGGCCGGCATCGGCAAACACTTCCACCATCAGATCGGAGACCCCGTTCACCACTGCAGACTGTTGGCCAAAGCCCGGTGCCGAGGCAACATAGCCGTCGATGCGCAGGCAGCGGCGAACGCGGTTCAGGTCGCCTTCACAGGCAGAGTTCAGGGCCGCGATCAGGTTGATGCCGCATTGTCGCGCGGCGGCGCGCGCCTCATCAACACTGACATCGACAGGCACCTTGCCTGGGTAGAGCAAATCGCCGTCCAGAAACGGCAATTGCCCGGACAGGTAGACGAAATTATCCTCGCGTACCCAGGGTACATAGTTAGCCACCGGTGCGGGGGTGCTTTGCAGAACAATACCCAGTTGCCTTAGCCGCTGGGGCACACCTTCGGCGCCATGCGCCGCAGGTAGCAGCAAGGCGGTACCCAGGGTGGCGCCCGCAGTGAGCAGCTGGCGCCGCGACAGGTTGCAAGGAGTCTGAATTGAATGGTCAGAGGTGCTATTGAGGGTGTGCGTGCCAGTTTTGGCTGAGTCGGTTATATCGGGGTCGGTCATCTGAAGTGGCATCCTGCGTTTGGGTTGAAAATAGTTGTAATCAGAATCGATGTAGCCGGTGTCGGCTAGCCTGTTATGAAAGTATGATTCGACCGGCAGCCAGCTTCTGGCAAGCGCGAGGTTGCAAGCAGGCTAGCTAATAGTACCTGCTGTTGGAACTGGCTGCACGATAGCGCCGGCCGAACCTGATCTGGGACGGGCCTGCACCCTCGACTCGGTGCCCAAAAATGCACAAACAGGCACAAAGCTCACCAGGTATCCGAGCCCAGACTCGCCGCTATAGGAGTGGTAGGTATTGACCCCGCCAGATTGGGACGACACGCTTGTCATCGCGCACCACGAAATCAGTATTTATCCCGAGAAAACTGCCATTTTTCCCGAGACTCTGGGTAAAATAGTCAGCTATTTGTCACGCGGCACGGATGCCGGTATTGGAGAAGAGTAATGACCGTATTCGCACCATTTTCATCGAAACTGACGCCGGTGAAGCTCACTCTGGGCGCCCTGCTGCTGTGCGCGGGGGCCGTTGCAGTGGCCCAGCCGCCAATCATCCAGCCGGGTCCGCCGGGACAACCGGGCCGCATTATCAGCGCCGAGGAAGCTTCCGACCTGGCTGGCCTTGAGTACTCACGCGGCGATATCATGTTCCTGCGCGGCATGATTTCCCACCACGCCCAGGCCAAGGAAATGTCAGAGCTGGCAGATGAGCGTACCAACAACGAAGCGGTGCTGGCGCTGGCGGAACGCATCTTCCTGTCCCAGGACGATGAAATCTCAATGATGCAGGGTTGGCTGGAAGACCGCGGCCTGGATGCGCCGGGTATGGAGGCCCATCACGCCGAGGATTTCATGCTGATGCCCGGCATGATGACTGACGAAGAATTTGCCGCACTGCGCGAAGCCTCGGGGCCGGAGTTTGATCGCCTGTACCTGGAACACATGATTGACCATCACCTGGGTGCCCTGGAGATGGTGGAAAACCTGCTGGACCAGCGCGGCTCAGCCCAGGACCCGGTGCTTTACCAGTTTACATCCGATGTCACCTCCGACCAGACCAGCGAGATCGAGCGCATGGATTTGCTGCTGGCCAGCTTCTCCCCGGACCCTCGTGTGGGCCTGGCGGCTGGTTTTCGTGACGCCGGCGAAGCTTCCCTGAACATGACCCTGGTGGCCACGCTGCCGAAGCCGGCGGGCTTCTTTGATCCTGAGAATCCGGCCGGGTTGCCCGTGAGCCGCCTGGAAGAGCTGGAAGCAGAAGCCCTGGCTCCCACCGACGGCACTGATCTGGAAGCGCGCCAGAGCGAAGCAGTCACCAGCAGTACCGGTGTCAGCCAGGCTGCGGAAGTGCCCGTTGAGGAAGAAGAGGAAGACGAGAATGCCGATCCGCGTCCGTCGCTGCTCAGCTTCTCCAACACAGACCTGCTGTTTTCCGGCAACAACCTGATTGCCGGTAACTATCACGGCTTCAACACTTACGACATCAGCAACCCCGCCAATCCGCAGCTCATGGCTTCCGTGGTTTGCCCGGGCGGCCAGGGCGACGTGTCGCTGGTGGGCGATCTGTTGATCATGTCTGTACAGGAAACCCGTGGCCGACTGGACTGCGGACTGGATGGTGTACCCGAGTCGGTAAGCAATGAGCGTATCCGCGGCATTCGTATTTTTGATGTCAGCGACGCGACCCGCCCCATGCAGGTGGGCGCAGTACAAACCTGTCGCGGTTCCCACACCCACACTGTAGTGTCCGAGCCCAACGCGGACGGTAACTTCTACGTTTATGTATCCGGCACCAGCGCGGTCCGTGATGATGAAGAGCTGGCCGGCTGCTCAGATGATTCCCCGTTTGAAAACCCGGAATCAGCCCTGTTCCGCATTGAGGTGATCGAGATTCCCTACGCCAATCCGGGTCAGGCCGAGATTGTTAACCGTCCGTTTATTTTCGCTGACCCCGACTCTGGTGCCCTGGCCGGTCTGTGGCGCGGTGGCGATCACGGTGACGGCACCCAGGACACGCGCGAAACCAATCAGTGCCACGACATTACTACCTTCCCGGGCATTGGCCTGGCGGCTGGCGCCTGCTCCGGTAACGGCATTCTGCTGGATATCAGCGATCCGTCCAACCCGCAGCGTCTCGACCAGGTGGTCGACCCGGGCTTTGCCTACTGGCACTCGGCGACGTTCAACAATCGTGGTGACAAAGTGATCTTTACCGACGAGTGGGGCGGCGGTGGTCGTCCGCGTTGTCGTGCCCAGGATCCGCTGACCTGGGGTGCGGATGCCTTTTATGACGTGGTGGACGGCCAACTGCAGTTTCGCAGTCACTTCAAGATGCCGGCTCCGCAAACCGAGACCGAAAACTGCGTGGCGCATAATGGCTCACTGATTCCCGTGCCCGGCCGCGATATTTTTGTCCAGGCCTGGTATCAGGGTGGGGTGTCGGTTATCGACTTCACCGACTCCGCCAACCCGACGGAAATCGCGTTCTTTGACCGTGGACCAATCGATGAAGAAGAGCTGATCACTGCTGGCTACTGGTCTACCTATTGGTACGCCGGTCACGTCTACGGCACCGAGATCGCCCGCGGTCTGGACGTGTTCACCATGCAGCCCAGCGACTATCTCAGCGCCAATGAGATTGCCGCGGCATCGCTGCCGGAACTCACCGGCACCGTGAATGCCCAGACCCAGGAAATCATTGAATGGCCGGCAGTGCCGGTGGTGGCTCGTGCCTACCTGGATCAACTGCTGCGGGAAAACGCCATTACCGCGGCCGAGGCCGATACCCTGGGCAGCGCCCTGGCGGCGGCTGAAGACCTGATTGCCGACGGCGATCGCAGCAACTCCACGGCGCGTCAGCTGCGTCGCCTGGCAGATCGCTACAGTGACGCATCCGACGGCTACATCGGGATCAATCGCATTCGCTATGCCTCACTGGCGGAGACGCTGGAAGGCATTGCCGAGAGTATCTAGTCTCATTCCCGGTACTCGTTTTAAACATGACGGGTACTGGGCAGAGAGCAGGATTCACCAGTTAATAAAATAGCAATTTATGGAATAAGTCATAGCGTAATAAGTGCTGCGAAAGGGAGCCTGCCGGCTCCCTTTTTTATGGTTCATCGCCCATTTCCGAGGATTGTGGCCAGGCTCTGTTTGTAGAAGTTTTGGAACAAATTGTTGCGTCCATCTGCCAGGTGTGGTCGCGCTGGGCAGAAGGGGTTTGTCGGCAACGCTCTGCGCCCGTCCCATGACGCTTTGCGAAAAAAGACCCTTCACTGCGGAAAAAGCCCTGGAAAGCCACTGCTGTTGTACAGTTTCATGCCTCTTAAGCAGCGCTGCAAAGTGGCTCCGAACGATCCGCACGGCAGCTAGCTGGTGCCGCTGTGGACCTCGTCCCTTGTATGTTAAGAACTTATAAGCAGACAGGATTGTTAACCATTTACCGAGCCCCCGGGTTGGAAACCCTGTCGCTCCGCAGCCGCGCTTGAGGCCAGTGATAGACAGGGCCATAGCCCTAAAGCACACAATTGAGCTCCCCCGGAAATCTGCGATGGATCTTGTTGCTACTTTTGTCTCATGAGAACTGGGTCGGCCAATCGATGCGCTGCCGCTATTCGTGACATACTGACTGGAAAGAATTTCCTTGCTGAGTCCAGGCCTTGAGCCAATCCTATCCAGGCTTTGCTGCCAGGTTTATTTTCTTGCCACGGGAAACGCCGGACGCCTGGTTGCCGGTTGTGGTTTTGAGCACGTTCCACGCTCCCGTGCTCCGTACTTGCAAATTTCATTGCTGGTCCATTGCTTCTGGTATGAATCCGGATTTGTCTATCGTTATATAGTTTGTTATATAACGATATTCAGCTATTGAACCAGGACTGTCAAACCATGGAATTTTCTGATGCCGATCTTACCGCCATCTGGCTGACCTTGCGCCTGGCGACCACGGTCACGATGCTGCTTCTGCTGCTGGGCACGCCGTTGGCCTGGTGGCTGGCGCGTACCCGGTCGCGCTGGCAGGGGCCGGTGGCGGCGCTGGTGGCCTTGCCTCTGGTGCTACCGCCAACGGTTATCGGTTTTTATCTGCTGATCGCGATGGGCCCTAATGGCCCCATCGGTCAGCTGACAGAAAGTGTGGGGCTTGGCACCTTGCCGTTTACCTTCTGGGGTCTGGTTGTCGGGTCAGTGTTCTATTCGCTGCCGTTTGTGGTGCAGCCGATCCAGAATGCCTTTGAAGCAGTCGGGGAGGGCCCCCTGGAAGCCGCCGCCACGCTGCGAGCCAGTGCCTGGGATCGTTTCTGGTCGGTGGCGGTGCCCATGGCCAGACCGGGCTTCCTGACCGCTACCGTGCTGGGTTTTGCCCATACCGTGGGCGAGTTTGGAGTGGTGTTGATGATCGGCGGCAATATCCCTGGCCAGACGCAAGTCGTGTCGGTGCAGATTTATGACCATGTGGAAGTGCTTAACTACGCAGCTGCCCACTGGCTGTCGGCCGCGATGATTGTTTTCTCCTTTTTGGTACTGCTATTGGTTTATGGCGTGCAGAAACGACCGCTGCGACTAACGGGTTTTGGCCAGCAAGGGGCAGCCGTATGAGCGGGGCCATAGAGCTGGATCTGCGTTTGTCCTACGGCCCGGCTTTTGACCTGGCAGTTCAGACCACGCTACCCGGCACTGGCATTACCGGAATATTCGGTGCCAGCGGCTCTGGAAAAACCACGTTGCTGCGCTGTCTTGCGGGCCTTCAAAAAGCTGTGCAGGGGAAGCTGAGTGTCAATGGTGAGATCTGGCACGATTCAGGGGGTTCTATTCCGCCTCACCGCCGACCGATTGGCTATGTGTTTCAGGAGGCCAATCTTTTTTCTCATCTGAGCGCTGGCCAGAATCTCGATTACGCGCGCCAACGAGCCGACGGGCAGGGGGCGGCAATAGCTGATGAGGATCTGCTAGGTCTGTTGGCGATCAAGCCGCTGCTGGATCGCAAGCCGGCGGCACTGTCCGGCGGAGAACGCCAGCGGGTGGCCATTGCCCGGGCGCTGCTGATCCAACCGCAACTGTTGCTGATGGATGAACCGCTGGCGGCACTGGACGCGCCCCGTAAGCGTGAGATTCTGCCCTACCTGGAAGCCTTGCACCGGGAGCTGGACATTCCGGTGCTGTACGTTACGCACTCCCTGGAAGAGCTGGCCCGGCTGGCTGATCACGTGCTGATACTGGAGCAGGGTCGGGTTGTCGAACAGGGGCCGCTCACCGAGGTACTTTCGCACCTGGACTCACGCCTGCAGTCGGGCGACGACAGTGGGGCGGTGCTGAGCGGACAGGTGTGTGAGCGCGACAGTCAGTGGCATCTGGCAAGAATAGCGTTCCCCGGCGGTGAGCTGTGGGTCAAGGACACTGGCGAGGTGGAAGGTGATTCGCTGCGGCTGCGGATTCTGGCCCGGGATATCAGTATCTCCCTGAGCGATGACGCCCGTTCCAGTATCGTCAATCGGCTGCCCTGTCAGGTGTTGGAGGTGACGGATGCTGCGGATGAAGCCATGGCGTCGCTGCGCCTGCAGGTGGGTGATGCTGCCGCAGCCTCGACACTGGTGGCACGGGTCTCTCGCCGTTCGGTGCATGATCTGGCACTCAGGCAGGGCATGCCGGTATGGGCGCAGATCAAATCGGTGGCAATCCTGCGTTAAGGACAGCCTGTGAGCTGTTTGCCGCGCAGCCTAGCTGCGCATCAGGATGACGCTGGAGGCCTTGAACAACGCGCTGGCCGTTACCCCCTCGGCCAGACCCAGTTCGGCCACGCTGGGATTGGTGACCACGGCGCACACCGTCTTGCCATCCCCCAGATCCAGAATGACCTCGCTGTTAACTTCACCGCTGATTACCTTGCTAACCGTGCCGGTGAGTTGGTTGCGGGCACTGGTGCTAATCCCGGTATCGGTGGTGAGCAGAATCCAGGACGACTTTACCAGGGCTATCACCTCGCTGCCTTTTTTCAGGCCCATTTGCCGACGGCTGTCGTTGGTGATGATTGCCACCAGGGTCACACTGTCCGACAGCCGCACACTCACCTCGGCGTTGACGCCGCCGCGGCTGATACGGGATACCCGGCCGCGATACTGATTGCGGGCACTGCTGCGCAGACTGCTGCTGCGCAGGAAGTTGGCCACGTCCCCGGCCGCCTGCACCCGGTCCTCCAGCCCCGCAACAAACTCGGCATGTTCCTGCTGCAGGGCTTCAAACCCGGCGATGATATTGCGGCCTTGCTCGGTCAACCGGGTCCCGCCACCCTTGCGCCCGCCGGTGGAGCGCGCGACCAAAGCCTGATCGGCGAGGTTGTTCATGGCATCGATGCGATCCCAGGCGGTCTTGTAACTGACTCCCACCTGTTTCGCCGCAGCAGTGATAGAGCCACATTGGTCAATGGCTTTCAGCAGCTGCACCTGGGCACCCGTCAGGGATTGCTCGCCCCCATCCAGCAGCACAAGATCACCCTTGAGTGAGGCCTTTGCTGCAGAGCTGCCGGGTTTTCTGGCCATGGTTTCTGTTTCTAAGCCTTTCGTCAGTGCAAGGAGTTGGAAGCGCATTCTGCTATCGGGAATGCAGCGGTGGTGGACGAGCGGGATATGCCTGTAACACCCTGCAAGTTTGGCCGTCTTACCTGTTATCTGCAACAACAGCCAAGATATTCACTTGATTGCGGATTCTGTGATTGGAGAGCCCTATGCCTGGCCGACGACGAACGAGTTTGATGGATTGCCTGCTGGTCATCTGCCTGGTAGCCGTGCAGCTGTCGGGTGGTGCCGAGGCGGCTTCGACCCACGCCGTAGCTGTGACGTTCGACGACAGCGAGGGTATCTTCAGCGCCGCTGACAAGGCTCTCATCAACGCCATTGTCAGACAGACCGGGGCCGAAGTCCGGGCTTTGCTTCCCGATCTTCCAGAAGGTATCCGCGTGTCGGTGGCGCCCCTGGCCAGGGATCTGGGTTCGGTCGGAGGTGTCACCGGGCGGGCTGATAATCCCAATACCGTGGTGGTGTATGTTGCAACGGTTCATGAAGGTGGAGTGGAGGCTGCTATCAATACCGGACTGGCGCCGGTGCTCTATCACGAATTTCACCACCTGGTACGCGGCTGGACGATTGCCGGTAACAAGTTCGGTCCGGGCATCACCGTTGCTGCGATTAACGAAGGACTGGCCAATGTCTTCTCCGAGACCTACACCCGCACCGCATTCACCGGCAATGCTTATCCGGCCAATGTCAGTCAGTGGTGGGAGGAAATCTCGGAGTTGCCAGTCGATGCCAGCTATAGTGACTGGATGGTTCGGCATCCCGATGGCAGGGAAGCGATTGCTTACAAAGCCGGGAGTTTTATTATCCGCCAGGCCCTGGCGCTATCGAGCCATTCCATCCTGGAACTCAGCCAGATGCCGGTGGCGGATATCCTGGCCTTGGTTGATGAGCGTTCCTAGCGGCCGTTCTGGCGCTGCGGCAGCTAGTTCCCCAGACCGAACCGGGGCCGCAGGCGGGTACCCAGGCTGCTGCCAATAAATGCCGCTACAAACCACAACCAGCCGTGCAGGCTGGTGGAACTGATACCGCCAAAATAAGCGCCGATGTTGCAGCCATAGGCAATACGGGCACCGTAGCCCAGCATGATACCACCCACCATGGCGGCGAAAATGGAACGTGCGGGAATCCGAAACACCGGGGCAAACTTGCCTGCCAGCGCCGCTGCGGTCAGCGCCCCGAGAATAATGCCGATGTTCATCACCGAGGTGACGTCACTGAACACACTGCTGTTCAGGCTGGCGGCGGCGCCGGGACGACTCCAGTAGTCCCAACTCGCCACGTCTGCCCCCAGCAGATCCAGAAACTGCGAACCCCACAGGGCAAACGCCGACGTCACCCCCCAGGGCCGGCCAGCCAGCAACAGGGTGGCGATGTTCACTCCGGCCAGCGCCAGGGCCCCGGCCAGCAGCGGCCATGGGCCGCGCAGCAGGGCATAGCCGCCCACGCCTTCCCGGTCAGCCAGCACCGAGCCATGCCGGCGCTGCTCCCAGCTGCGGGCCATTATAAAAACAGCAGCGAACAGCAGCAGACTGATCGCAATCCCTCCCAGCGCTCCGAACTGGTCGGACAGCGCCACCGGCGCGGCTGCCGGCGCCGCGGTCCAGAATCCCCAGTGCCAGGCGCCCAGCACCGAGCCGACCACAAAGAACAGCAGGGTAATCACCATACGGGCATTGCCGCCTCCGGCGGTGAACAAGGTCCCCGAGGCGCAGCCACCGCCCAGTTGCATACCGATGCCGAACATAAACGCGCCAATAATTACCCCCACACTCAGCGGTGCCACACTGCCGCGCAGACCAATGCCGCCTACCTCGCCCAGCGCGATCAGTGGGGTAAAGATCAGTACCGTCACGGCCAGCATAATCATCTGTGCCCGCAGCCCGGCGCTGCGACCGGTACTCACCACTTCCCGCCAGGCCGCGGTAAAGCCAAACGCCGCGTGATAGAGAATCAATCCGGCAGCCAGTCCCACCACAAACAGCGCCCCCTGGCGCCAGCCAATGGCGAGGCTCAGATATACCAGTAACAGGGCGCTAACAGACAGGGATAGCATTAATGCCGGACGGTTACCCGGCAGGGTAGGCAGACTGCCGGTAGCTGTGCCAGCGGCAGGAGAGAGCGATTCAGTGGTCATAGTGACGGTACGGACCGTTTAGCACGGTTCTCTTTATTGGTCTCGGTTTATTGGTATCGGTGTTGTTATTGATATTGTGGTAAGTGGTGTGTTGGTCCCGGTTCTACTGTCAGTCGATCCTGCGTACTGTTTCATGTGTGGGCTGGACTTTCAAATGGCAATTTTTCCGCAGCTCAACGCAAAACGCCAGCCCGGAGGGCTGGGCTGGCGTTTGTTGAAATCAGTCTGGCGCGTCTGTGGCTGACCCGCTGGCTTTCGTTTTAGCAGAAGCCACTGTTGATGCAGGACCCGCCGGCAGTCCACTGGATCGGCGGCAGAAAGCCGCCAGCGGTCAAAGTATAGGTTTCTCCGGCCAGATTGGTGCCATCGGCCTGCCAGGTGATGGTGATTACGCCGTCCACCACCGCGACGCCATGGGTAGTGGCGGCCTGGGCGGTTACCGGGGGGATACCCACGGCACTGGAGTCAAAGTCCGTCACCGCCGAGACCCGCCCGGCGGAGGCCGCGACTTCCATGGCTGACCGGGCCGAGCCTGCCGCCAGGATCGCCTCGGCGAACCGGGCCTTGTTCTGGTACATGGTGTAGGCCGGCAGGGCCACAGAGGCCAGAATACCGATAACGGCTACCACGAGCATGAGCTCGATCAGGGTGAAACCGCGCTGATTTGTTGGTGACGCCATTGGATGTCCCTCCACAATGAAACCCTAGTTTACGGACATATCCCCGCAAAACTGTGTGTTATGTCGCAGGGTTTCTATACTTATGCAGGAAGTGTGACAAACAGTTCCTGCCGGTAGCAAGAAATTCTTCCCTGAAGTTTGTGGTTTCGGATACTCCCTTGCTGGCTGACGAGCAAATACTCGACTGATTTGCGGTATTGGAGTAGGCTCACGAAATGTGAGGGATCTTGCCGCATAACAATGAGAGCGTTCAATAATAATTAGTGCTTGAGTCTCAAAGCACTCTGGGAAGGCAAACTTCTGGTTTGCCGGGTTGGAGTACTTATGACGAAACATCCAGAACTCGCCAAGAAACTACAGACCCTGTATTCCCTTAGGGTCAATCCCGAAATCCAGTCAAACGTTGATCTGGCTGAACAATTGAATGTCAGCAAGCAAGCCGTCAGCAGATGGTGCTGCGGGACGTCGACACAGCGCGGTAACAGCGTTCCTGATCAAAAACTCGTGCCACTGGCTGATGCATTCGACATCGAGCCCTACTGGTTTAGCTATGGACATGAAGAGTTTGCTGATTGTGTAAAGACCAAACTTGCCGCCGAAAAATCAGGTCCTGTCGACAAGGTTCAGCACGTATCCATCGCCACCCTCCCGATTACTGGCCTGGATATTTTTGGCCGGGATGAAGAAATCTCAAAGTTAAACAACTGGTGGCAAAACGGGAGGACTAACATCGTCCAGATTGTTGCTTTTGGTGGAGTGGGCAAAAGTGCCCTGGTCAACAAGTGGCTATCAGTAATCAGTAAAGATCACTACCGATATGCTAACCGTGTTTATGCCTGGTCTTTCTATTGGCAGGGCCATTCTTCTGACATTAAGTCATCAGGAGATTTCTTTATCGAAAATGCGCTCGAGTGGTTCGGTGACGAAAACCCAACTAAGGGTACGCCATGGGCTAAAGCATCAAGGCTGGCAAACCTGATTAGATCTTATCGGACTTTGCTGGTGCTTGATGGGTTAGAACCACTGCAAAGCCCTCCTGGACCAAGAGAAGGAATTATTGAAAACCCAGCTGTTTCGCTCCTTATCCGTGAGTTGGCGTCAGACAATCACGGTTTGTGCGTATTAACATCTAGATTGCCCTTGACGGATTTAGAATCGTATAGAGATGGTCGAGTGGAATCAATTAACCTAGAGAACTTAGGTGTTTTGGATGGAACATCACTCCTAAAAAGTCTAGGAATTAAAGGCAACGAGTACGTGTACAAAAAAGCAATAAAAACTTATGCCGGGCATCCGTTAAGTTTGTCACTATTGGCGGGCTATTTGAATGTTGTACATGATGCTGACATCGAAAGCTTTCATGAACTTCAGTCACTTATGGATGAAGAGAAAAATAGCGGTCATGTAAACAATATCATGAAAGCATACTTGGGCTGGTTAGAAGGAAAACCTGAAAGAGAGCTTTTATTTCTGGTTGCTATATTTGATCGGGCCGTAAGCCTCACGGATATTCAGACCATAACAGGTACTAAATCTGTGGCATCGCTAACAGATAAGTTAGCCAATTTTTCGCGAAATGAATGGTATTATGGAATTTCTTTGCTCTGCGACGCTAACCTGATTTCTAAGTGGAGAAAGAATGGGGAGTTATTTTTAGATTGCCACCCAATCGTCAGAGACTTTGTGGGCGATTATCTGGTCTGTAATAGCGAAGAAAGCTGGAGGGAGGCGCAAAGCCTCTTATTTGATTTTCTTCTCGAGCGCTCTGAGCAGCAAGAAGATCTAATGGAGGAGCTAGAGTCCCTTTTTAGAGCGGTCATCCATGGTGTAAATGCAAAGCGATACCTAGAAGCATTTGACGTTTACTTCAATAGAATTAAGAACCGACAATTCTCGATTTCGGCAGAGGTCTCGCACCACGCCGACTATGCTTGCTTAAGAGCTTTTTTCGAAAAACCTTGGGTGAAACCCATACCTTCTCTTCCCGAAGATGCGCAAATGTACATTCTGGCATCGACAGCCACTAATCTAATCTATTTGGGGAAAATCAAAGAAGCTCTGCAACCCTGTTATACGGGCATAACGTGGTTCTTACAGAATGAAAGGTGGGAGGAGGCCACCGCCGCGGCTGCTCCACTCGCGTCAATGCTGATCGCATCGGGTGATTTGCCAAAGGCAATGGAGCTTGTTGACGATCTAATGCCAGCAGCAGCGAAATCTCAGAACGATGTCGTTAGTGCCATGGCTTCGAACTTCAAGGCCTACATATTTTATTTGATGGGTGAAATTCATAGCGCCAAGCATCACTTCGAAGCTGGGGATGAGATAATTTCGAAACTCTTACCGACACAACCAGTAAACCTGCCAACAATTAGTGCTTACTATTGTAAATTCCTGTTAGATACTGGGGAGATCCCAGAAGCGCTCAATAGATCACTAAAAACATTTGCATGGAGACGTCGGGAGAGTTGGCAGGTGAGAATTGATACGACGTCACTGCTAGCGAGCGACACACTTGTTCAAGGGCTGATCTTTATGGAATTAGGAGATCTGAACAACGCGAGGAAATGTTTGGATGAGCAGGTTGATTTGTTTAGATCCCTTGACGAATGGCTATATTTGCCAACAGGACTCAATTATCGCGCACGATTTCTGATCAGAGTCGGCGAATTTGACAAGGCCCGATCTGATCTTGAAGAGTCGGTAGATATCTCAAAGCGCACAGGGGCACGATTCGGTGAATGGGAGGCGTATCTGGAATTCGCGAGCCTGCACCTGAAGATGGAGGAATTTCCTGAATGTGAACGCTACTTGAATCTCGCTGGCAGCATGGAGGGAATGGGTAGCTATAAATTCCGGAATAGTGAAATCCGGGAGATGAGAGAAGCGCTGTCTCTCGAGCCGCCTGCTACTGCCCAATAGTGTGGTTGTGGCTGCAGGGTTTCATTTTTATTCGAATTACAATTTGTTGCAACTAATCAATGATTTACGGCCATTCTTCCCCGTCCAGAACGGGGCATCTGGTGGACTTTGCAGGGTTGCCCCCGTATCCTTCGAGTACTGAACTAAGGGAGAACCTTCGGGAATTCTGACCATGACAAATAATCTGAAAATTCTAATGAAATCAACGCTGAGTGTGGTTCTGGGCGCGTCCCTGGCCACTGGCGTGCAGGCCCAGTCCGGGCTGCAGGACAACCACCCGGAACTGGCCAAGCTCTACAATGCCTTCTATGTCACCCAGGCCGAGGCCTATGACGCCATGGCCAGCA
Source organism: uncultured Pseudohongiella sp. (assembly GCA_965230125.1). Lineage (GTDB taxonomy): Bacteria > Pseudomonadota > Gammaproteobacteria > Pseudomonadales > Pseudohongiellaceae > UBA9145. The sequence goes on from OZ245938.1 coordinate 1,422,961, forward strand.
TCAATGCCGACCCGGATCTGGCCGCTGAGCGCGAGGAGCTGGCGGTCGAGCTGGAAGCCCTGCAAAATATGGAGCATTCCATGCACGGTGCCATGGGCATGGGACCGAACATGGGCATGGACCATGGCGAGCACGATGGCATGACCATGAGCGCTGGTGGCCCGTTCGGCGAAGCTGAAATGCAGGCCCGCATGCGGCTTGGTCGCATGGTCCGTGACGATTACTCCGGTGATGACGCCCAGCAGGCGCTGCTGAGCATCGAATCCGTACCCAATCACGCCCGCCGGGTGCTGGTCTGGGGGCGCAAGTTCGAGAATGACCTGTGGAACATCTGGGCCGACGACAGCATGAGCGTGGCCGAGAAACGCGGCGCCACCGAGTTTGCCGTGCAGGAGTACGTCACTGGCGATGAGCGCCACGCGGTGTCTCTGGAGCCTAAAAATGCGGCACTGTATCTGGATCATGCCTATGCCTCTGGCCTGAAGACGGCCTTCCCGCGGATCAGCGGCCTGCTGTGGACCAATCAGTGGCTGCAGCTGGCATCGCTGGAAGCCATTATCCTTGGCGATGTGGATCCGCAGTTTGCCGGCAGCGTGCCGACTACTCTGGAGCGCTTCTACAACAAGCTGGGCTCGGACACCGGCATGACCATGTTCCCGGCGCCCACTGAAATGCCCAGCGCGCCGGCCATCGCCCCGCAGCTGTACACCCAGTCCCAGGACGCGGCAGTGATCATCGACAACCTGAACATGCTGGAAACCGCCATCGGCGACATCATCGCTTTCCCGAACCTGGACGACACCTCGCGCGAAGAAGCGATTCTGGCAGCGGTACAGTCGTTCACCTCGGATGAGATGGACAATTCCGACGTCACCAACTATCTGCTGTCTGCACTGCGCGGCGGCATCTACAACCAGGGTGGCCCGGCCATCGGCGAGCTGTCCGGCTCCGAGCGCAACCGCTCGCGCGAAGCCATGGACATGAAGCACACCATGATCATGTCTGGCCCACAGTAAGCTGATACCGGAATGAGTAAAAAAGGCGAGCCCTGCGGGGCTCGCCTTTTTTATTGCCTGCGATTTGGTGCTGCGGAAAGGTTGACAAGCCTGTTACTGGTGTCACACTACGCATATGACACCATTTCGACTCAACCCCCAATCCGGACACTCGATTTTTGATCAGGTCGTGTTTGCCGCTACCAAGGCGATCCTTGGCGGCAGCCTCAAGCCTGGGGATCCATTCCCCTCGGTGCGAACTCTGGCCAAGGATCTCAAAATTCACCCCAACACCGCTCACAAGGCCATCCAGCACCTGATTCAGGAACGCTGGCTGATCGCCAGCCCCGGGCGGGGAACTACCGTGGCTCAGCCACCGGCGCCGCGGCAAGGTGATCTGCACCGGCTGCTGGGCGAGGAAGTGGAACAGCTGGTGGTTGAGGCGCGCCGGGTCGGCGCGACTCTGGACGAGGTACACGAGGCCATCGACACACAATGGCAAAGCCTGCAGAACCTGAAGGTGGTCGACAATGATTATTGAGACGCACAACCTTTGCAAAACCTACGGCAAGGTGCGGACCCTGAAGAACATCAATCTGCAGGTGCCTGAAGGTGCTGCGTTTGCTCTCGTGGGGACCAATGGCGCGGGCAAGACAACCACCATGCGCATCCTGGTGAATATTCTTCAGCCTTCCACGGGCAGTGCCAGCATCCTGGGATGCGATAGCCAGACATTCGATCCGTTGCTGTTCCAGCAGATTGGCTACGTCTCGGAGAATCAGCAACTCCCGGAACGACTCACCATCGGCCAGTATTTCGATTACCTGCGCCGCCTCTATCCCAATTGGGACCGGGGACTGGAAAACAGTTTGCGCAACCGCATGCAACTGCCACCTGCACGTCAACTCAGCAAGTTGTCTCACGGCATGCGCATGAAAACGGTCTTGATTGCCGGCCTCGCATTCCGCCCGAAATTGCTGATCCTTGATGAACCGCTTAGCGGCATGGATACCCTGACCCGGGACGAGGTGGTGGACGGGCTGCTGGAGCAGGCCGACGAAACCACGATTTTGATCTCTTCCCATGAACTGTCAGAGATCGAGTTTTTTACCAGTCATATTGCATTTATGGATGACGGCTCGCTCTCTTTCCAGGAATCGATCGACTCCTTACGCGAACGCTTTCGCGAGGTGCAGGTCACATTGTCGGCCCAGAAAGACTGGCCGGCCGATGCGCCAGCGAACTGGCTGGCTCCGCAGATACAAGGGCATTCCCTGCAGTTTATTGACACCGCATTCGCGGGACGCGAGCAGTTGCAGGCGCGTCTGCAACAGTATTTCGGTGCGGTGCAATTTGAAGCCGCACCGATGAGCCTGCGGGAAACCAGCAAGGTGCTGATTCGCGAAGCTCGATCAACCAAGCTGGAGCGTGCCGCATGAACAAGACACTGCCAGTCACTCTGGCCCTGCTTCGCAAAGACCTGCTGGGGCTTCTGCCATTGGTGCTCATGGCCCAGGTGACCTTCCTCATCGTGCCGTTGGTCGCGAGTCTCGATCTTCCCAGTATCCGAGGCGACCAGAGCTTCTGGGTATTTCTGCAGGCCAACATCTACTGGATCGGTTTTGCCCTTGGCTTGTTGTTGCTGATCTCGGTTATCCAGCAGGACCCGGCAGAGAGCCTGCATCACGACTGGTTGACGCGACCCATTACCCGGCGCCAATGGCTGCTGGGCAAGACCCTGTTCATGACCCTGACCTTTCTGCTGCCCGTGTTGATTGCCCGGATAGTCATCCATCTGTCGGAAGGAATGTTGCCCGCGCTGGCGATCCGCTATGCCGCAGGAATCCAGGAAATGGAGGCCGCTATCTTGCTGCCGCTGCTGCTGATGGCTGCACTGCTGGCACCCAATCTGCGCAAGCTGATCCTGCTGATGGTCGGTGTGTTCTTTGTCTTCCTGTTACCCGGCTGGAGCGCGACCCGCCCGATTCTGGCCGTCATCGGTATTGAGCTGGGGGGCGATTTCGATTCGCTGATGTGGGTTCAGGGGGTCATTCTTGTCGCTGCCGGTCTGCTCGGAGCAGGCTGCATTTACTGGTTACTCTACTGTCGCCGGCAAGTCCGACTTGCCTACGTGGCATTCTGGTGCGCCGTCGCGGTGATGTTTCTGGCTGTCTACCCGCCGGGGTGGCTTTACGACTGGGATCGGGCGATCGCCCTCAATGCGGCGCTGATGAATTCGGACAACGCCGACCTCGAAGAGCAGGTCATCCTCGATAAGGCCATGGCCTGTTTTCCGGCGGCATTTAATGGTGACCCTAACGCCACGGAGCAGCAGAATCAGCTGATCGCCCAGGCCAACTGGCTACCGGAAGCATCGAATCGTTTTGCGCCGGGTGCCATGACCTTCGCCACACCTATCCGTTATCGGGAAATACTTGCCGAGTGGTTCTCGCCGGGAGCTGGATCCCGCGATCACAGTGTCCCGTGGCGCCTGGACCGTATTCGCACTCAGGCGCGTTTTACGGCTGATTCACTGGCCCATGATGTACCAGTACTCAGATCAGGAACGGCGGAAAACCGTTTTGACCCTATTTCGGCAACCGAGACGGACTACTGGCTGGTGTCGGCTGACAAGCTCGCGGCACTGGCGGCGGATCCGAGTGCGCAACTGGTCATGGAGTTCGATGCCAGCCTGCTGGCCCCCAGGAGCTATGAACTGCCCGTCGATGGAGAGCGCCATAATTTTCCAGAACTGGGCAGTTGCAAGGCCGAGCTCGATAGCAGCAATAACCAGATCGATATTGAATGTCTGAAACGGGGTGTCCAGCCGGAGCTGATATCTGCCCAGTTTATCGGTATGGACAGCTCCCGGGTGGACAACTACAGTCGCGGAGTTTACACCCCGGACTGGGTTGAAGCCTTCAAGCGGCAGCGCCACGAATTGAGCTTGAACAAACCCAGCCTCACTAATACAACAACAGTTATGATCACGGCTTTTGAAGCGCGGCGCATCCTCCGCAAGGAGCTGGTTTTTCCCGGCATCCTCGGCGATAGCCAAAGCATTTGTCCATTGCCCGATGCATCGAATGTCGACATTGAACGGGCGTCAAGCTGGAGCGACCGATCATCCCATGAAGTGAGTTATATTTCAGTGCAACCCGGCGTTCGCCTGGAAGTGTTGGACTGGCGCCGGGAGATAATATCGGAAGCGCCCACTCTGGTGCTGCTGCCGGGCCTGGGTGCCACGGCTCATTCCTATGATGAGCTGGCCCAGAAGCTGGCCGAGCAGTACAACGTCGTGGCAATCACCCGCCGCGGGACGGGCGACTCTGGCAAGCCTGACCGCGGCTATGGCATCGCGCGATTGAGTCAGGACGTGTTACAGGTTCTGGATGCTCTGGAACTGCGTTCAGTCATTCTGGTCGGCCATTCATTTGGCGGCGAGGAGCTTAGCTATCTTGGCGCGAATCATGCCGAGCGCGTGGCAGGACTGGTTTACCTTGATGCGGCCTATGACCGGGTATCGGTCAATGCCGATGACACGCTGAAACGTAGTCGCGCGTTGAGTATGCAGCTACCGGATGAGCCTCCCATCCGTCCTGCCGAGGCTGTATCCTATGAGGCGCTCGCAGACTATATGGTCCGGACCGGTCGCGGCAATAACGTCCCTGAGGGTGAAATCATTGCCAGCTACGATCTGAGTACTGGCGGCATCAAGCATGATGAGTTGTATCTTGATGCGTTGATGGGCGGCATCCAGGCGCCGGATTACGAGCGCATTGCGGTCCCGGCGCTGGCATTGTATGCGGTTTCCAGTTCTCCCGCTGCATTCATGGAAGCCTGGTATGAACAGGATGATCCGCGCATTCAGCAGATTGTTCACGAGTTGCACCAGATGGATCGCAACCGTAAATTGCCAGAGGTAGAACGATTCAGATCTCAGGTGCCTCACTCTCGCGCGGTTATCCTGGAAGATGCAGATCACTGGATTTTCCTGTCCCACGAATCCGAGGTTCTGGCGGAAATTCGCAGGTTCCTGGATTCAAGTTCGATTCCCACCAGATAGTGCGCTGATTAAACTCGCCTTGGCACCGTGCCGATGGTAGGTTCTCAAGCTACAGACCGATTCCCAGTAAAGAGCATAGATTTATGCAGCGACCCACCTCCCTGGATGCCATGGTCCAGACCACCGGGACTCTGTTTGGTTATTTGCAGGAGCGCGGCAGGCCGTTCACTCCGCGACCCAGCGACGTGATCATCTCGCCCTATGGCAAGTGTGGTACTACCTGGCTGCAGCAAACCTTTCACACCCTGCGGACGCGCGGTGATACCGACTACGACGATATCTCCCGGGTGGTACCGTGGATCGAAACCTCGCCGGGTCTCGGGCTGGATCTCGACGCCGAGCAGAAGGCCAATCCGCGTGGCTTCAAAAGCCATCTGGCGTGGGAAGATGTTCCGAAAGGCGGCAGGTACGTTGTCAGTTTTCGCGACCCGCGCGATGCGGCCGTGTCACTCTACAAGTTTTTTGAGGGCTGGTTCTTTGACCCCGGCGCGTTCACTCTCGATGAGTTCGTGAGTGACTTCTACCTGGAACGACCGCCAGACCAGGCTTACTGGCAACATCTGGCTTCCTGGTGGGAACAGCGCGATAACCCCAACGTGCTGCTGTTGACCTTTGAAGGCATGAAATCTGATGCCGGGCACACCATTCGCCAGCTCGCTGCATTTTGCGATATACCTCTGGATGACGAGCTGCTGGCGCTGACACTGGCAAACTCTTCGCTGGATTTTATGAAGGTCAACAAGGCCAAGTTTGATGATCTGCTAATGCGCGAGTTGAGCGAGAGGATCTGCAAGCTGCCAGCGGGCAGTGATTCTTCCAAGGTGCGTGAGGGACTGGTCGGGGGTCACAGGCAACTGCTCAGCGATAGAGCCCGCTCGGCGCTGGATGATCGCTGGCAAAGGGAGATCACACAGCGATTTGGTTTTCCTGATTACCCTGCGTTCCGGAATGCATTGCATTCACGTCTGGCTTGAGAGGCTATGCGGGAAAATACGGCGTAATCCAATACTATGTCTCAATTGGTAATTTCTGGATCCTGGTTTTGTTTTTAGCCCTTGGACGTAATCGTTCGTGCAGAGTTGATCAAGGCATGGTGAAGAACGACACCAGTCTGCGTAGGCCATCTGACTGATCGCTCATGGACTCTGCTGCGGCGGCTGATTCCTCGACCAGAGCTGCGTTCTGCTGGGTCATGTCATCCATTTGTGTAATAGCAAGATTTACTTCCTGAATTCCGCCAGCTTGTTCCGCACTAGCTTCGGAAATCTCATTGACTATGGTGTTAACCTTGTTCACCGCCTCAATTATTTCGGTAAGTGTTTTGCCTGAACTATGCACCAGTCTGGAACCGTCTTGTACCTTGAGTGAGCTGTTCTCAATCAGTTCCTTGATTTCCTTGGCGGCGTCAGCACTGCGCCCGGCAAGCGTCCTCACTTCGTCCGCCACGACGGCAAATCCGCGTCCTTTTTCGCCAGCTCTTGCGGCTTCTACTGACGCATTTAGGGCCAGTAGATTGGTTTGAAACGCGATCTCATCGATAACTGTAATTATTGCTTCAATCTCCTGGCTCGATTGGCTAATTCCGTCCATGGCAACTACGGCCTGGCCAATTACATCGCCACCCAATTCGGCCTTTTCGTGGGCCTCATTAGCCAGTTTACTGGCTTGTGCTGCGTTGCTGGCATTTTGTTGGACAGAAGCCGTCATTTGCTCCATGCTGGCGGCTGTCTCTTCAAGGCTTGCTGATTGCTCTTCCGTTCGCTGACTGAGATTTATATTGCCTTTGGAAATCTCGTCAGCGCCAGTGGCAACGGACGCACTGGATTGCTGGATATCGCCGATAACTTCTATAAGCCGTTCAACTGTTGAATTGACGTTTTTCTTAAGATCTTCGAATGCGCCTTCGTAATCCGTTTCGATACGTTTGCGCAGGTCGCCCTCGGCTAGGGCGGCAAATACTTTTCCTACGTCTTCGACGACGCTGTCGCTCACCGAAACAAGCTCATTAATGCCTTCGCCAAGGTTTCTGAAAAAACCGGACTTGTCGCTAACAGATATTCTTTTGCCCAGATCTCCTTTCCGGGCACTTTCCACTATGGAATTGACTTCATGCTCAACCGCAATTTCGGCGGTGATGTCCTCCCATTCAACGACAGTACCCAGTCTTTGCCGATCGTCATCGAAGATCGGACTCGCGGTGATTTTAAGAACACGGTTTGCAACGCGGACTTCAGGCGCAACGTATGTATGCGTAAGATTCTTGATCAAATTTCGTTGGTGGTCAGGGTTTTTATGGAAGATATCCATACTCTGGCCGATCAAAGTGCTGACATTAAAGTGTTGTAGCTCTTCTCGAATATCACTCTCCGCAGCAGTGAACATTGCTCGAACAGTGTCATTCATATAGATAATAGTATCGTCTGCATCAGCCACCATGATGTTGGCGCTGGCACAGTTTAGTGCTTGAGACAAGCGGCTGTTTGCTGCAGCCTGTCTCCTGGCGAGCATCTCCTTGGATATATCTTCCCATTCGACTACTGTGCCGATTCGGTAACCGTTGCTGTCAAAAATGGGGCTGGCGATAATAGAGAAGGTTATATCAGCAATTACTGCAGAGGACTTGTAGGTTTTAGTCAGCGCTTCTATCAACGCTTTTTGGTGTGCCGGGTCTTTATGGAAAACATCCATGCTGCTGCCGATCAAACTGTAGGCGTCAAAATCTGGCAGGTGTTTCTGAATTTCCTTTTCTTGTGTCTTGAATAGAGAGTCAGCTGCGCTATTCATGTAAATAATCGAGTTGTCTTTGTCCGCAATCATGATGTTTGCGTTAGTGTTGTCGAGGGCGGATTTATAGAAATCTTTCAACACATCTATTTCAGTGGTACCAATGCCCTCGTTTACGAGTTTCCATAGCCGCTTGCGTTCGGTATTCAATTTCGAAACAGTGGAATTGAAACGAACCAGTATCACAGAAAGCGCTGCCAGGGTAAGCAGAAAAAGGGCGATCTTTAAAGCAGGCGCTTCGTTATTGCCAACAGTTAGCGTCAGTATCGCCCCGCAGGTGGCGCTTGATACAACAAGCGCTCCCAGGTTCAGGGCTGTGTTCAAGGGACTTGACCCGTTTTCCGGGAGTGATCCTGCATTTAGTTCTGGCGATATAGTCAATTTATCATCCTTGCTTGAAATTGAATTGATGTACTAACTCTGGGCAAGGGAGATCGAAGTGTTAGCCATTGAAATCGTTCTCAATTTGCTTGCTGATCATTCGCCATCTAAAACGCTACGCAGGTATTTCGCAAAGGTCTGCAGTGTATAGGGCTTTGGAAGCAACGAATAATTTGACAGTCCATAATCCTGGGTATCATAGCCGGAGCTGACCAAGACCTTGATTTCTGGTATCGCTTTGGTGAATATTTCAGCGAGGTCCCTACCTGAATAGCCATTAGGTAGCTGGTAGTCAGTAAAGAGAAGGTCGATATCCGTGTGTTTTCTTAATACTTCAAAAGCCTGTGGTCCATCGCTGGCCTCCAGTACAGGGTAGCCAAGCATTTCGGCATACATTACAGCCAGCTCTCTGACCTCCGATTGGTCTTCTACGATTAAGACCTTTTCGGTACCACTGGGCAGCTTGTCAGTATTGGTGTTGGCTTTTTCAGAATGTTTGTATGCTGGGAAGTAGAGCTTGATGATAGTGCCTTCGCCTAACCTTGACTGAATCCGCACGGCTCCATGAGCGCTTTTTACAAAGCCGAGAACCATGCTCAACCCAAGACCGGAACCACCGCTTTCGAATTTGGTTGAATAGAATGGTTCCAAGGCGTTTTTTTGTGTTTCGGTGTTCATGCCAGAACCGGTATCGGCTACGGTTATGCAGACATACTCGCCTCTTTTAAGATGGAGTTCCGATAAAAGCGCGCTATTAACCAGGCGAACGCACTCTACGTCTAGTGTCAGTGTGCCCCCCGAAGGCATCGCGTCTCTGGCATTAAAGGAGAGGTTCACGATGGCGTTCTCGAACTGTGATGGATCAGCAAAAATCTGGCAGTTGGAAGCACCTTTCACGAATCTCACATCAATGTGCGCTCCAAGAGTGACCTGAAGCATCTCGATGAGTTGTTCGATTAATTGGGTTGGAGAAAGCGCTTCAGCCTTCAGTGTTCTGGGCCGGCCAAATGCCAACAGTCGAGATACAAGTTCGGCGCCACGATCCGTAGCACGAATAGCTACATCGAGATGATCCTGGTTGTCTTTTTTAGTGTCGGATTCACGGGTTGCCAGCTCCAGTGATCCGCGTATCAGGGTCAGCAGATTATTAAAGTCATGAGCAAGGCCAGCCGCAAGATTTCCAAGCGTTTGCATTCTGCTGGCAGACTGCAGCGCATTCTCAGACTGTTTGCGTTCGGTAATATCCCTCAGGACAATAGTGATGGTAAGCACATCTTCGAAGCGGCTCTTGGAAATCGAAGCTTCGGCCGGGAATATTTGACCGTTGCTGCGAACGCCAACTATATTTCCATCGCGCTGACTCATTAGCCGCGAAGTTTCTGTGCTGGTGGAAAATCCCTCCATATCATGCTGGTGCCTGACCCGTAATTCCTCCGGTATGAGCATATTGACTGAATTACCGAGGATCTCATCAGACCTGTATCCGAACACGGATTCCGCGCCTTCGTTGAACAGTATGATATTGAAATTTTCGTCTGTGGCGATTATGGCTTCCTGTGCTATGGCGAGAATGCTGCCAAGACGTTTTTCAAGCAATTCGCGTGACCGCAGACCACGCCGCCTTGATAATTCACTTGCGGCAGGTACGGCGAATATCTGCAGCAATGTGAGTAAATACTCTTGTTCGTTAATGGGAGCGCTAAATATAATTGCAATCAGGCCCACTGCGTCGCCAGTCGGTGCGTTAAGACTTACTCCGATGTATGCCTGTCCTTTCACCAACTGAAGGTATTGGTCATTGGCGAATAACTCGGATACGTTTCTTGGGAATACGCAAAAGCTGTTTTGCAGGACATATGAGCAGGGTGTGTCTTGCAGTGGGTAGTTAAAGTTATCCAGACGCTTCCCTTTGCTGACAATGGCTACTGTGCGAGCGTCTTCGCTATCAGCTGTAGTGCTGGCGACGAGAGCCTGATCAGCCCCTGTAGCGGCTAACAAATTTTCAGTAAGCCTATAGAAATAATCGCTTGATTCACTGTCAGATATTCCGGCAATGATCAGATTGGCCAGGTTTTCCGGGCTCTGGTTATTTGGTGGATGCGAGCGCTGTTTCATTAACTGCGGCGAACTCCGTTATTATTATTTTCATCATCCATAATGCGAAATCTAGTAGACGGTAGCCGCCTGTTTCAGTCAACAGGGTGGACATCCAGAATGCGCAAACATTCTGCGGTAAGTTGAATTAGGGTTATGTCTCCTATGATTTGCTTCGGCGACATCCAAAATACGCAATCTGATTCCTGGATGAGATAGATCAAATCGACCAGGGTAATAACTCTGGTAGCATTTCCGGTTCACGTATTTATCAAGTCTTGTACTTGGGAAGACTCGCAGTAAGATAAATGAAAAGTGACAGATTTACGGTATATTGCCCCGAAGCCTTTTATGCCGCTGAAGATCATTTCAACCTACGCGTCGTAAACAGGCGATCCGAGATAATTGGTCATCGTTCAACGATCGTAACTCCCGCAGTGAGATTCAATTCCCACTCGATTCACTCTACCTCCATTGTCGAGGGTGATCCGGAGCCGGACTGGGTGTACTTCAGTATCAGAAAGACGCCCCAGAGTAGTTTTCAGGTAAACCGATCGGCCATAGAAAGTGGTATGCATGCTCTGACAATCTGCGCCGGCGGGAGTTTTGTCGCCACGATATGCCCCGGATTTAATTCCTATGCGGTCGGGGTTCGCAAGGATTTACTCTACGAACATGGTTTATGGTCAAATAATTCGGACGTACTTGAGAAAACCGCGATTTACACGATTAACGAATCGTTGTTTCGGGCTGCTAACAGAGAATTTTATTTGATTGAGACACTTGGTCTGGAAACATCAGAGCTTGAATCGCGAGTGGCCGATGTACTTACTACAATACTGGTTTGTCTTGATCGCGAGGAAGAAGTTGGTACCAGCAATCGCCTTAGAATAGTCGACAAGGCTGTTCGCTATATTCGCGCGAACCCTCGGCGCGTCTCGCCGCTGGAGCTTTGCGAGGTTGCGCACTGTTCTGCCAGGACATTGCAATATGCATTTCGAAAAACATTTGGTATCTCGCCAAAGAAATTTATAGATCGCTATCGTTTGTCGCTGTTGCATTCGGTACTGGTGAGCAGGAAAACGGAAGCAGATACAACGATTCAGGAGATAGCGGGCAGTCTTGGTTTTCAGCACGCAGGTAACCTGTCGCGATCATACCGTGAACTTTTCTTTCAGCTTCCTTCTGAAACCAAATTGCGTGAGACCCCGTGGTCCGAGTAGAGGTTTCGGTGAGGACTGTCCCAACGGTGGTCTGCTTCTAAACCCGCCAGCAACCCTGTTTGCGCTACGCTGGATTTTTATAGCGTGTTATCAGCGGCGGTTGCGGCGACCATGCAGGGGTTTCGATTTTGGTGTTAAGCAGATTGTTTTCTGTATTTGTGTCTCAATAAATGGCCACGGGTTGTTCCTGTCACCATGGCTCAGAAGCCCAACTGCTGCTTCATACGCACTCGACCAAACCAGGCAACGCTGTCATCGCCGGTTTCGTCGGAATCACAGAACAGGGCAATGTCGGTGATACGGACGTCGGGGTCTGTATCTGGCCAGAATTGCAGATACAGTTCCAGCAGGTTTACTTCTTCTTCCTGCCAGCGGCGCAGGTTGTCGTTACCGCCGTTGGCGACATAGTGGGGAAAGCCGCCAATAAACTTGCTGTCGCCAGCAGCCAGATCGTTACCCCAGATAATTTCCAGACTGCGGGACAAACCTGACGCATCTTCGAAGCGCACATAAAGCCGGGCTGGGTGGTCATCGCCGGCGCGGGTATTCTCGTCCAGCTCCGACTCGATCGGCTCTTCTATCAGCCAGCTCCAGCTCAGCAGTGGGTAGCGCTGCAGATCGATATCTACATAGCGAAACAGCATGGAGGCACTGTTTTCGGTGGCCAGGCGCAGGGCATGGCGACCGCCAACCCGGCCGAAGGACATATCCATGGGCGCACGGGTGAGAAACCGCCGATGCCACCAGCCTGGCGGAACCGGATCCAGCGCCATGGGTTCGGAGAAGTCCATTACCGTGAGCTGGTATTCACCGGTAGTGTCAACGAAGGCGGACATGGAATTGGAAATATCGACGGTCTCCAGTCGCGTCTCGTTGCCCGGTGTCAGGATATGGGTGCGTGGCGCTGGACTGACCCGGGACCGGTAATAGACGATGCTGGTGGAGAACAGCACCACGATCAGCAGGCTACTGGTGGCAAGCAGTAGCAGCATGCGTCTGTTCATGGCTGGTCTCCTTGGCGCCGAATTCGACGACCGGGTTCGTGGTCAACATATAGACCCGTTGCCAGGGCTGAAGCTTACCATCCCGTCTGAATTGCCTGCCAAGAAAAAGCCCGGCTGGTTTCCCGGCCGGGCTTGATGTTGACACAGCTATGGCTGGCTGTTGCCAGCCGGTGGGAGGTCAGTCGTTGCTGCCCGCCATGGAGCGCGCATCACGTGCCTCGCGCTCGGCGACCAACTGCTCATAGCCTTCCTGGTCGAGGTGCGTAATGGCCAGCCAGGCGTGAGTCATCTCATCACCGGTACGGCTACCACCCAGGACCCACTGATCCGGGTCCGGATTGTTGGGATTGGCGGCGGTATTGTCATACCACTGTTTCATTACCAGCACAGCACCGGCCGGCAGCAGGGGAGCCACCTCTGGCTCATAGATATGGCTGTGGTGCCAGGTGGCACTCCAGTTGGAGATCTGGCTAATCGGGACTGTCCGGCCAGTTTCCGGGTAGAAGATTTCCAGCGTTGCTGCGTTCATGCGCAGGTGACCGTGGGGCTGGAAGCTGTCGATGCGCACCGGGTGGTCGAAGGTATGGAACCCCTGGGTCATCTGATAGCCGTTCGGTGGAATCACCAGGTCATCCTGCTCATCAATTTTGTACAGGGACAGATCCTGCTTGTAGACATCGTTGGTCTGATCATAGTCCGCTTCGTGAAACCACAGGCCAATTTCCACCACGTTGTCTTCAATCATGGTGCCCGGAGCCGTGGCGCCAACGCCACCCGGGAACATGTGAATGCTCCACTGGACCTGGGCGCCAGCAGGCAGGGTGCGGCAGACGCCTTCCGGCACCATCTCACCCCATTTGCCCATGGCGTACTCGGTGAGCATGCCGTAGCGTTCCAGCTCGCCGGTCACTTCATCTTCCATCCAGACGCTGGAGTTAGCGTGGTGTACCACCGCCGCGGCATCTCCGCGGGGCTTCACCTGGACCGCCTTGATGCAGCGTGACTCGGTCATGCCGGGGTCAACAAACTCGTTACTCCACAGGTCATTGCCGTTGGCTGGAATGTCATAGGAGCTGGAGGGCACGATGAGGTCCGGCTGGCCTAACTGGGCGGCAAAGTTCCACTCGCTGGGGTCTTTCAGGTCCGGCGTTGGCAGGGCGTTTTCCGGGTCACCCATGGGTGAGCCGTTGTTGACCCAGGCGACAACCTTGTCGATTTCGTCCTGGCTCAGGCGCCAGTCACCCACCAGATCCTGTATGCCGATATGCTGGTCGTAAGCGTAAGGAGGCATCTCCCGATTGGCGACCCGCATCTGGATCAGCGGCGCCCAGGGTCGGACCTGCTCGTAGGATTGAAAGGCCATGGGCCCAATCCCGCCTTCCTGGTGGCACACCACGCAATTCTCATTGATGATGCGACCGATTTCTCCGTTATAAACCAGGTTTTCATGGTCCTGAGCCAGGCCCTGTTGGGCGCCCAGGATGGCCAGACTGGCCAGGCCATATTTCGCAAGTCTCATGTTGTGCTCCTTTATAAGAGGTGTAATTGGACCAACAATCTGCAATCTTTTCAGTACTAAACATTGAGTCTACTCCTGTCACCAGCATAGAAAAAGAGCTGTGACTTAGAAAAGCGGTTTCCGGCTGCATTTAAGTCAGGGCTGCCCACTTCTGCTGGTCCGAGAAGTATGTGAGCGCTTACATATGTTGCGGGGCCGATATAATCTGAAAAGTACCTGTCAATAATGCGGTTTCAGGGTGATCAGCCAGTCTTTGACGCGCCTTAATCTAGCGTGCCTTGCCGAGCAATGCCCGGGGATAGCGGGAGCACTGCTCTACCCGGATATCGGGCTTGCGGTTGCTTGCTTTCGGCTGGTAATCGTCCTGAAAGCCATGGATGGGTGGCGATTCGGGGTCAATAATAGACGAACCGGCACCAGCTGGCGCAGCAAATAGCGAGGCCGAGCAGAATGAATTTGCAGGCGGGCAATGCCACGACCGGGCGATAAAAAAGGCCGACCGGGTTTCCCCGATCGGCCTTTTGTTTGCTTGGCTGCTCAGCTAGCTGAGCAGACGACGGTTAGTCGTTGCCGGCTACGGAACGCTGCTCAGCTTCTTCACGCTCGGCGAGGATCTTGTCGTAGCCTTCCTCGTCCAGGTGAGTCACAGCAATCCAGGCGTGAGACATCTCATCACCGGTACGGCTGCCGCCATATACCCACTGATCCGGGTCCGGATTGTTTGGGTTATTGGCAGTGTTGTCGTACCACTGCTTGATGACCAGTACTTCACCCGGAGCCAGCAGCGGTGCTACTTCCGGATCGTAGATGTGGCTGTGGTGCCAGGTAGCAGACCAGTTGGAGATCTGGCTAACCTCACGGGTACGGCCAGTCTTCGGATCGAAGATTTCCAGTGCGGCCGCGTTCATACGCAAGTGGCCGTGGGGCTGGAAGCTGTCGATACGTACCGGGTGATCAAAGCTGTGGAAGCCCTGGGTCATGGTGTAGCCATGAGGCGGCACAATCAGGTTGCCGTTTTCATAGCCCTCACGCAGGGTGTAGAGACGCAGGTCCTGCTGGTAGATGTCTTCCTGCTCGCCGAAGCCTTCATCGTGGAACCACAGGCCGATTTCGACCACGTTGTCACGAATCATGCCGCCTTCAGCAGTCGCGCCAACACCGCCCGGGAACATGTGAATGTCCCAGCGAACCAGTGAACCGGCGGGGAATGTCCGGCAAACGCCTTCCGGCATCAGCTCGCCCCATTTGCCCATGGCGTACTCGGTCAGTTGACCATACTGCTGCAGCTCACCCATGTCATCGTAGACATAGACATCGGAGTTAGCATGGTGAACCACGGCACGGGCATCGCCACGCGGCTTGACCTGAACCGCCTTGATGCAGCGGTCTTCTGTCAGACCGGGGTTGACGAATTCCTTGGACCACAGGTCATTACCCTGAGCCGGAATGTCGTACGGAGACGAAGGAATGATCATGTCCGGCTGACCGAACTGAGCGGCAAAGTTCCACTCATCGGGATCAGGGAATTCCGGCTTCTGCGGAACGACGTCGGCGGGGCCCATCGGCGCGCCGTTGTTGACCCAATCGACTACCGTGTCGATCTCTTCCTGGGCCAGACGCCAGTCGCCTTCCAGATCCTGGATACCAATGTGTTGGTCATAGGCGTAGGGGGGCATCTCGCGATTTTTGACTTTCAATTGAATCAGCGGAGCCCACGGACGTACCTGGTCGTAGTTTTCAAACTGCATGGGACCAATACCACCTTCGCGGTGACATACAACGCAGTTCTCATTAAGAATGTCAGCCACGTGGGTGTTATAGGTAATTTCTTCTTCCTGTGCCTGAACGCCTGCAGTGAGGGCCAGCGCTACTGCGCCGCCCAACAGGGCTCGAGACTTACGCACTGCTTTCATGTGATTCTCCTCAAGTAGAGAGTTGTGTGGGCATAAGCTGACTAAAATACTATGTTTTCGCCCGTTCCATGTCTAGGAAATACGGCGTTTTTTAGTGTCGGAATGAAACATTTTGCAACACAAAATAGCGGGCGAACAGTCGCTCGATACCACTAAAACCATAGGTTTAGCCGGGCCGGAGACAAAAACGACCAGTCGTAATGACTGGCCGTCCGTGCTGCCTCGCGGCACTACAATTTTCTTATTCTTCGACGGTCACGCGCTGATAGACGTTGGTCCAGCAGCACTGGTCCCCGTCGGAGCTGTCCGGTGCCTCGTGAATGTCCACTTTGGTGTGGATCACGTAGTCGCCAGGCTCAGAGAAAATCGCGTAGACGCGGGCTACGCTTTCCGGGCCTGGCGTCATCACTTCATTGGCCTCCGGCTCACTGAAAAAGCGATAGCGGCGGTCACTGGGGTCGTAGGGGTTTTCCTCGACGACCGTTGACTCATGACGCTCGAAGGTCACTTCGCCTGGTCCCTGCCATTTGTGAAACTGCACGCCGAGGTCCAGCGGCTCGCCAAAACGCGGATCGGTCGGGTCACGGTCGGCTGGGTCAAGCACATTGACGGCCATGACCACGCGCTCGCCGACTTCCACAGTGCCACCGGGATAATCACCAATCTGGGCGTAGAGCCCAGCGGAACGGTCGCCGTTTGCACCGATGCCTACCAGCGGCTGCAGGGCGCCTTGCGGACGTGGCAATATGAAGTCCAGTTCATAGGCAGAAACGCCACGGCGGCCCGGAACCTTGAGCACATCGCTGTCGCCAGTTTTAAGATACCACCAGACGTCATCTTCCTGCTCGGAAGCGGGCACGGTCACGGTGAATACACCGGTGCTGCGGCCAGCCGGGAAGTGGGTCGGCTGCACGCCACTGTATTTCGCGGGTTCAATGTAGTTGTTTTCGCCCAGCGGAATCCCCACCGGAACGTCATTGCGGTTAATGATGCCGAATGAATAGCTGGTGGTGCCATCAGGATTGGCAACCCATCCCTCAAACACGGGTATGATTGGCAGTCCCTCCGGGGGAGCCAGACTGAGGAACCGGGGCTGGGTCGTGGTGCTCTGCGCGTAGACGCTGGCTGCCAAGGACGCAAGCAGGCCAAGAAGTAGGGCAGCGAGTGTTCTATTAATTATTCGCATTTAATGCTCTCCAAATACACGTTCGATGTAATCATTATCCCATCCGGTTAAAAACCGTCTCAGCTAGAACTAGCGATGGATCCTTGTTTTTTCAACTGACTGAATTATCGCAGGGTCGCTAGAATAAACGCCTGGTTTGCGCGAGTCCAGCTGCCTGAGATCGAATTTGTGCCTTTATGTCGTTGTTTTTTTACAAATTGTTACACCTCCCGGGGGTGCTTGGAAGCAAGCAAAAGACGCTGAAAAACAGCGCAATTCCGGATCGCTGACGCGCACTTATCAACGCAGTCCGGGTGATCCGCTCAGTAACCCAGTCAGTCTGGTTCGTCAGCGTGTCGCCCAGTTATACGATAAACCAATGACTTCAGTACCCAGAAATATAAAGCACAGCAACACCCCAAGTATCGGAAACAACATCGGGACATGAAAAGCTGGCGCCGGGCCCTCGCCACGCAGCTTGATGCGCACCAGTGCCAGGTTTACCAGGCCGAAAATCACCAGCAGCATACCGGTGGTAAACCGGGCCAACGTCGTGATCGGCAGGCTCAGCGCAGCGATCAGGATCAGTATGGTTACCAGCAGGGTTGCCAGCACCGGGGTTTGGGTGCGGGGATGCAGCCAGGCAAGCCATCCGGGAATCCAGCCTTTCCGGGCCAGCCCAAAGCAAACCCGCGAGGCCATGATTATCTGGATCAGGGTGCCGTTCACTACAGCAAACAGGCTAATGAAAGCAATGAGCCTGGGGCTGGCACCGGTCACTGTGGTATAGACGGTGGCCAGTGGTGCCGGACTTTCCTGAAGTTGGTCGGGAGTCAGAACCGCCAGTGCGCTGACTGCCACCAGGATATAGATGCCGGAGGCGAGGCCCAGGGCCAGTAGTATCGCCACCGGCATGGTGCGGCGCGGTTTTTTTACTTCCTCCACCACGTTCACCATGTCTTCAAAACCGACGAACGCATAGAACGCCAGGAACGCACCGCTGAAGATACTGCCCAGCTGCCAGGACGAGATGTTGTTCTGCCGGTGTTGCAGGTATTCTCCCCACTCCGGAAAGGCCACCCAGATCACAATCAGCAAGCCGGTTACTTCAAGTACCGTGAGCAATGCTGCAGTGATAACAGACTGTTGGATACCCCACAGGGCCAGCGCAGCGAGCGTAGCTATCAACGCGCCAATCACGAATCCGTCTGGCAGCGAGACAAACACCTGCAGATAGCCGCTAAAGCCACGCGCCATAGCTGCCGCTGAGACAGTGCCAGTGGCGATGATCAGCAGGCCTGCCGCGAGGGCCAGGTAGCGATGCTGCAGTCCCTCCTGCAGATAGACCGACTCGCTGGCGGTCTGGGGAAAGCGGGACGCCATCTCGGCGTAGGACAGGGCGGTGATGGTGGCAATTACCGCAGCCAACAAAAAGGCTTCGGGCGCGGCGTAACCCGCCGCGCCTGCGACTTTGCCGATCAACACATAAACACCGGCCCCGAGAATATTGCCGAGCCCATAGAGTGCCAGTAGTGGCAAAGACAGGCTGCGTTTCAGAGCCTGGGGATGATCCTTTTCAGGGTGCTGATGAGTGCTCATAGTCTGCTATGCTTGCGGTCGTTTTCCTCAACCTCTTTAACACGCGGCAACGGGTACTTTATCAGGGCAAGAACGCCTTGACCTTGATCTGGACCTGCTGTGCGGCACGCTGTACCAGGCCGCGATTGTGACACCCCGGGAATTTAAGCATGCCGGATCAGCCAACAGAGCAACAGCCGCCCGGTCTATATTATGGGTGGAAAGTGGTTGCTGGCCTGATGATTGTTCTGACCTTCGTCAGCGGTCTCAGTTTTTATAACCACGCAATATATCTTAATGCCCTGGCGACCCAGCAGGGCTTTTCGGTCAGTACCGCCTCGCTAGCTGTGTCGGTATTTTTTCTGAGCAGCGGCGTAGCCGGCCTGTTGGTAGGCAAGTGGGTGCAGGACTTTGATGTCCGCCTCAGTTTTACCGGTGGCGCTATACTGTGCTTCCTGGCGCTTTCCAGTTTATCGCGGGTCGACACCTTGTGGCAGTTACTGCTGGTGTATGCAGTGTTCGGCTCCGGGTTTGCCGCCTCGGCTATATTACCAGCCACCACACTGGTTACCCGCTGGTTTCGCAAGCGCCGTGCCATGGCCTTGTCCATTGCATCCACCGGGCTGTCGTTGGGCGGCGTCATCGTGACCCCATTCAGTGCTTTTCTGGTTGAAACATTCGGTTTCAGGAATGCGGCGCCAATGATGGGTTTGCTGTATCTGCTGGGCGTGATACCGGTTGCCTGGATCTGGCTGCAGCCCGAGCCCGCGGCAATTGGTCTGCAAATTGATGGCAAGCGAAACATCGACAGTGGGGACGGAGACACCGGTCAGGCAGCGCCGCCGCGTGCTCACACTGAGCATGGCATCAGTTTCCGACAGGCCCGTCAGGGGCGCTTGTTCTGGGGTATTTGTCTTGCCTACGTGTTCCTGATGCTGGCCCAGGTGGGTGGCATTGCCCACCAGTATGGACTGGCCCGGGAACTGTTGAGCGAGGCGCAGACTGCGCTGGCGGTGGCGATCCTGCCGGTGGCCAGTATTATCGGTCGTCTGCTTGGTGGCTTGCTGGTGGAGCAGGTGTCCATTCGCCGCTTCGCTATTGGCACGATCGCCGTACAGGTAATTGCGCTGCTTCTGCTGTCCAGTAGCTTCAGTGTCTGGACCCTGTGCTTTGGTCTGTTTATGCTCGGCTCCAGCGTCGGTAATCTGTTGATGCTGCAGCCGTTGTTGCTGGCCGAGGCGTTTGGCGTGCGTGACTACGCGCGGATATTTTCGGTCAGCAATCTGATGTCGTCCTGGGGCACCGCAGCCGGTCCTGCGCTGATGGGCGTGGTCTATACCGCCAGCGGCAATCTGTATTCCATGCCGTATCTGGTAGCGGCCGTGGCCGGCGCTCTGGGTTTAATGCTGTTTATCGGCGGTGGGAGCCTGCACGTCCATGCGCGGAAATGAACTGCAGTTGTCGCTGAACACCGTGCTCCCGCGATAGCGCTTGACTTGGGGAAGTCATGAAAAAAATTCTGATCGGCATTCCACTGCTGCTGCTGGCCTTGGTGTTTGGGCTTGCGGCCCTGGCGGGCATCACCCCGAGTTTCATTATCTACGGTCCAGGTGTTGGCTCCGGGATCGGCTCCAAACTGCTGTGCAGTGCTGAATATGTAACGCAGCAGCCGCGCGATCAGGCTGTTACTGACCTGGTGCAGTATTCCCCGATTCTCAGCGAGTTAACGATTGCCTACGACCCGGCCAATCAAGCCGTGACCACGTCCCTGTTTGGCCTTGCGGAAAAGACAGCAACGTTTATCCCCGGGCTGGGCTGCGCCGTTGACTATGATGGCGTGAATGCGCGCCATGCTGTGGTGGCCGACACCCCGGGAACGTCATCGCGACCATGGCCGTTGGGGGGCGGGGTAACCACCATTGACCCGGCGCTGCAGGCGCTGACGGAGACAATCGTTGCCGAGGACAATGCCGCGGGTCGCAACACCCGGGCGCTATTGGTAGTCCATCACGGGGTGATCCGTGCGGAAGCCTACGCCCAGGGCGCTGATGCCCAGACTCCGCTGCTGGGCTGGTCCATGGCCAAGAGTCTGATGGCAATCATGCTGGGTAATCTGGAGATGCGTGGTCTGATTGATCTGTCCGGCAAACCTGGTTTCACCGGCTGGCAAGACGAGCGTGCCGAGATTGGTATCACGGATTTGCTGACCATGACCGATGGCCTGGCATTCTCAGAGCAATACAATCCCGGTGACGACGCCACTGCAATGTTGTTTACCGAGCCG
This sequence comes from uncultured Pseudohongiella sp., assembly GCA_965230125.1. Classification (GTDB taxonomy): domain Bacteria; phylum Pseudomonadota; class Gammaproteobacteria; order Pseudomonadales; family Pseudohongiellaceae; genus UBA9145. Next base: position 1,443,967 of record OZ245938.1, read on the forward strand.
TCCATGTCGGACTACGTACTGGCGGCGCCGCAGCTAAACTCGCCCGGTACCGTATTCAATTACAGTTCGGGCACGGCAAATCTGCTGTCCCGCCTGCACCACGACACCCTGGGTGGGCCGCAGGCGGCCTACGATGATTTCATGACTCACGTCTTCAGGCCCATGAGTTTTCAACACGCGGTGTTTGAGATGGATGCCAGCGGAGTGTTTGCTGGCAGTTCCTATTTCTATGCGTCGGCACGGGATTGGGCGCGGATGGGCCAACTGATGCTTAATGAGGGGGAAATCAATCGTCACCGCATTGTGACCGCGGACTGGGTCCGGCGTGCTACCACGCCCAATAGTTCCACTAACGACCGCGCCTACGGATACCAGTGGTGGTTGAACCGCGGCAATGCGCAATTACGTTATAGGGATTTACCGGAAGGGGCCTTTTTTGCCAATGGTAACCGGCAGCAGCGGCTGATGGTGGTGCCGTCGGAGGGCGCCGTGATTGTCCGGCTTGGCTGGACAGGTGATGGCTATCCCGTCAACGACAATTTTTCCCGGCTACTGGACGCCCTTTAGATGGCCACCCTCGGCCGCATCGCTTGTGTGCCACTATTGATTGGACGGTAATGTTGCCGATAAGCAGGCTAGAGCCGCGTTGTGAACCGGTTGTTATATTCCACTTTTAAAGCGATCGAATCATGACCACACCCGCTATTGATCCGCAATTCGCCGCCTATTTGCGTGACCCGCCGCGGCTATCATACACAGACCCGGAAGACCCCTGGTTGGTACGCACGCTTATTCATGGCTTTGAAGCCTGCCTTGGGCGCCGCAAGCTTGAACGGGTCTACCATGGACTAAAAGCTGATAACTGTGCGGTTCAGGATTTTTTTACCGCGGCATTACAGGCGGCACGCATTCAGGTGTCATTTGATGCCCAGCGTCTGGCGGCAATTCCGCAGTCCGGGCCATTGGTGTTTGTCGCCAATCATCCCTTTGGCGTCATCGACGGTCTGGTGTTGTGTGACCTGGCGCTTCGAGCCCGGGGCGATCTGCGTATTATGTTGCACGCGCTGCTTTGTCAGGATCGCGATTTTGCACCGTACTTCCTGCCAATTGATTTTCAGGAATCGCGCCAGGCAGTGCTGACCAATATCCGCGCCAAACAGCTGGCGCTGGAAAATCTCAAGCAGGATATTCCGGTGCTTATTTTTCCCTCAGGGATGGTGTCCACAGCCGACCGGCGCGGCTTTGGCAAAGTGACCGATGGGCCGTGGACCACATTCGCCGCAAAAATTATTCGCGAAGCCCAGGCCACAGTGGTGCCGTTCTATTTTCATGGCTGTAACAGCCGCCCGTTTCATGTGGCTTCACACCTTGCCCAGCCACTGCGCACCGCGCTGCTCCTGCACGAAGCAGCCAACAAGTTTGGCAAGTCAGTGAGGGTGGAGGTTGGTGCACCTCTGCCCTGGGAGCAGCTGCAGGCAGTGGGCGGCAGGTCGCAGTTGACCGAGTATTTGTATAACCAGGTACAGGCACTGGCTGCGCCGGTCACTCCGGTGGTGGAGGTGGCTGCCGCCAGTTGATCAGGCAGAGGCGACGTCTTTCGGCGGGTTTTCCTGGCTTGCCGCTGAATTCTTCAGATCGGCAATGACTTTTTCCATGGCGCGGTTTACCAGCGAGCCTTCACTGACGATTTTCACTGTGCCTGATTTTAATTCGTTGGCCAGCCTGTTACGGGTGAGTTCCGCTACCTTTTTGCCTTCCTTGTTGGCGAAGAACAGCTTTTCGATACTATCTATCTTGGCTACCAGCGCCACGCGTATTGGCTCGCCGGTAGCAGTACGGAACTCAAACCAGGTACCCAGCGGCATCTTGTCGACGCGGCGAAGGTGAGGATCATCGCGCGGCAGTGGCGGAGGCTCGCGTCGAGCGCTGGTATCCAGGGTTGCGGCCTGACTGCCGGATTGCTGCTCCATCTCGGATTTATGGAACGTATATTCCTGTATCTGCTTTATCTGGCGCATGGCTTTGGTGATCTTGGTTTTGGATGCGCCGCCAAGCTCCAGGGCTTTTTTGAGGTTTTCCAGAAGTCGTGGATTGATGCGATTGAAACGATCGCGATCCCCGGGTTGCTTTTCAACCTGGACTGTCCAAAGCAGTACATCGATGGTGCTCATCACCGGTTTCCAGGACCTTCCTTCCGGGCCTTCCTTGAGAACCAGCTTGACCAGGAAGTTGTGGATGTGGGTGTCCAGCAGGTTGCGAATGGCCGGGTCGAGATAGCCCTTTAACACCCGCTCATTGATCTTCTGTTTAACATAGGCGTGCACGTCATCCATGTTGCTGGAAACATTGTCGGATTCGCGAACCCGTTTTTCCAGGTTGGCATCAGCCCCGGTCTGTGCGCGGGTGAACTGGCGGAGGTCATCCACCAGGGACTGCAGGAAGGCGCTGTCTGGATTGTCGACCGCCAGCATGCGCTCGACAATCTCGCGCACCTTGCTGTAGACCGGGTCATTGTCCAGATCCTCGGTGACAGTCCAGGCAACGCCCGCCAGCGCTAGCTCATTCAATAACGCCCGACCCGGGTGATTTTCCTGGTCAAAAAAGTCGGTGTCCGCCAGCGCCACTTTCATCATGCTGATCTGGGTACGGCCAATCATTTCTTTCATCGCCACCGGCAGGGCGCGGTCATTCCAGATCGCCTGGTAAAGCATGGTTACCAGGTTGATAACGTCGGAAGACTGGCGGTCAATACCAGTCATGCTGCCGTCGGCCTGATGTGCCTGCAGCGATTGATTAATGGATTCTCCAACCCTGGCTGGCGTGTCCTCTGCGGCGCTGCCGGGCGGCTGGGCGCTGCCGTTCAGATTAGACTGGATATCACTTAGCATGGCCATCAGCTTTTGTTGTTGCGCCCGCAAGTCTGCCTGATCGGTCGCCAGGTCCGCGCTGCCCTGATCCACCGGCAGGGCAGCGCCCTGTTTGCTGGCCAGTGACTGTACCAGGCTTTGCATCATGGCAAACATGTCGGAATGCGCGGGTGCGGCTACTGCGGCTTTGCCAGTCATCGGCGCCGGTTTGTTCTGGGTCGGCCTGTCTTCAGCAGGCGAAGGAGCAGGTTCCGGTGCCGCGGGTTTGCGCGACCGGGCCGCCAGTTGCTCCTCTTCGGCCTGCTGCTTGGCCTGCAGTTCGGCTTCTAACTGGGCACGGGCTTTGGCGCGCTGCTGCTTGCGGCGCTCCCGTTCCTCGGCGGTGATGTCCAGATTGGGCAACACGCCTGATTCCGCCAGTACCGTATTGGCTTCATCGAGAATGCTCTCGTAGGCGCCAAAGACGGTCTTGTTGAATTCCCGGTAGATGGTGAGCAGGTAGTGGGCTTTCAGGCCGAGGGGGCGAATGGATTCGTTAAAACAGTCGCCGATCTGTTCCGGATCCAGGGGATTATTGGTTTCGTCAATGCGAATATTGGGAAACATGGTTTCCAGGCGGGTCTGGAAACTGCGCGCGCCTTTGAATTCCTTGTCACGCATCTGTTTGACCATGCCTTCCATGGCAATCATTGCTTCCAGGTAGTCATGGTCTACCAGCGACAGGTTGTCATAGTTATCGGGCTCGATTTCGCTGTTTTTCACCACCAGCGTGGTGAGTTCATCGAAATAGTTGTACAGATTCTGACCGAAACGCTCGGCGATACCGGGTGCCTGTTCGTTGATCGGCGGTAGCTTGGCGCCCACATAGCGCATGGCCTGCGCTTCGATTTGCACGCGCGCATCATCCAGCGCCTTGATCACCAGGCGGGACAGGGAGCGGGTGGTGGCGATTTTCACCTTGTCGAGGTGTTCCTGCATTTCCTGCATGGAGAACTACTCTATTCCAGTTACTGCCAAACTCTGGCCTCTATAGGCGGATAGTCAGGCTGACGGACAGCCTGTTCCGCGGGGCTTGCTACAAACTTCATAATTGTAGCGACATTTGCTCGCCAATGCCTTGACTTGATTGGGGAAACTTACCACATAACGCCCAGAAATTGGGGCAATTATGCCATTGACGGGACCAGTTCACAGTTTTGCGCTTGTTTAGAAAACCCTCGGTTCACGCAAATTCGGCAAATTTATCCTGCCATGCGGCCGGTTGGCGGGTGACGTGGCCCTTGCGATCGGTCCAGACATGGCGGGTGAAGCCGGTTACCAGGGAGGCACGGGAGTCGGCATCCACTACCTCATAGGCAAAGGTTAACTGGCGACTGCGATTTTCCTCGATCCAGGTGCGAATCCGCACCCGCTGGCCATAACACAGGCTACCGGCGAAGCGTACTGCGACTTCGGTAACTGGTAGCTGGAATCCCTGAGCTTCGATCTCGGCGTAGTCACTGTTCATGGCGCGCATGTAGTGACTGCGGCCTTCCTCAAAATAAACCAGGTAGGTGGCGTGATGCACCACGCCCATGGCGTCGGTTTCTGCGTAGCGGACGTGAAATTCAGTCTCAACAATACGCGGCGTCTCGGTTCGGCTTGAGGAATGGGTCATGGTGGCTGGACTCGATAACTGGCGGTCCGGCATTATACCCGCGCCAGTTAACCGGTGGCAGTGCATGCCGCCGAGACCTGGGTCGCGCCATAATGGCGAGACGGTTGTCACAACCGGGACATTGTGAGTTACTTGTCAGATGTTTTGCGCCGTGAGAGTGCGCCAGGGATAGCCAGCCAGCCTTCACCATGCTTGATTTTCCAGAACCCCCCAAAAGCTACAGTTCCGTCTTCCTTGAGGAAACCGACAAGCCGCTGCCGGAGAAAATTGATCCGCGCACCCGCTATGCGTTTTTCAGCACTATTGCCAAGGGTGGCAAGTCGCTGATCAAGTCCTGCAAGGACCTGCACCTGTCGCGCTTTGTTTGCTACAAGACCCTGAAGCCGGAGTTTGCCGACGACGAGATAGAGCAGAAACGCTTGATCAGAGAGGCGCGGGTCACTGCCATGTTGCAGCATCCGAATACCGTGCCCACCTACGAATTAAGTCGCGACTCTCGCGGCAATCCCTACTTCACCATGAAGCTGGTGCATGGCTATACCCTGCGCGAAATTCTCGACTACCGGGAGCGCTACGACCTGACCCAGCTAATGGAACTGGTGCTGCAGGTCGGGTTTGCGCTGGAATATGCGCATACTCACGGAGTGGCCCACCGTGATATCAAGCCGGAGAATATTCTGGCGGGACCCTATGGCGAGGTTCTGCTGCTGGATTGGGGGCTGGCCAAGGTTTGGCATCCCGACGGGGATTCGGTGCCCGATGAGGTCGGCAGCAAGTCTCTGGAGATCGAGGACATCTCGATTACCGAGGCTGGCAAAGCCCAGGGTACGGCACACTACATGTCGCCGGAGCAGATTGACCGCGACCCGACTATTGATCACCGGACTGATATTTTCAGCCTTGGCGCGGTGCTCTATGAAATCCTGTGTGGTGAGACTCCGGCCCAGGGCGAAAAACTGCACGAAATCATCCACAGTGTGCAGAACGAAGTGCCGGTGCCGCCATCCAGGCTGAGCAAGGTGAAGATTCCCCAGCTACTGGAAGAAATTGCCCTGCGCTGCCTGGCGAAGAAACCAGAGGATCGCTACCAGTCCATGGCCGAGATTATTCTCCTGTTACAGCAGGACTGGCGCCATGAACTGTTGCCCGGAAACTAACCCAGTTGCCGGTTACCAGCGGCGTGATGGATCGCTGCTCGGAATCGCGTACCAGGTAATCAAGTTCCACGTTGCTGGCCACTGCCTTGCCGTCAACAAAAGCCGGGCGAAACGACAGGGTCTGGATTCGGTCCAGCGCCTCGTTAGTTAGCTGCGTGCCGGCTTGCGTGTCGCGCAGTGCAACGCTGGATGGGGTTACCCGGCTGCGGGTACGAAAGGCGCTGTTCCGCACTGTGACCCGGTCGCCGGGATTTACCGTCAGGCTGACGGTGATTTCCGCCCAGTCCTTGTTGAGGCTGCCCTGCCAGTTCACCAGCCGCGCCTCCTGAGCGAAACCCGCCAACTGCGGCGACGGTTCAATCAAGCTTATACCCGACAGCAGACGATCCTGTGCGGCACCGCGGATGCGGGGGGTGTTAAGTTCCAGGATGCCGTCGATTCGAGTTTCCAGAACTGCCCGGGGAATGACCACCGGCTGCGCCAGGAAGCGCTGAACCTGGTCTTCGGACAAGCCAGCGGTGAGCAGGCTGGTTATGGCCTGGTCGTAGTCGCTATTCAGGTCCTCGCTTTCATCAAACAGTGCTTTCCAGTCGGCGATATGAAATTCGGCCATGGCTACCGCTTCCCGGCTGAAACCGGGTGACTGTGCGAGTGTATCGCGCAATTCCAGTAACGCACTCAGTCCAAGCTGGTAGCGGCGATTCAGGGCGTCAAACTTGTCACGCACATGATGAATGCCTGGTTGAATCATGCGCAGCCGGTAGCTGGTGGAACCGCCGTCAAGAATGGCGCGAGCTTCCAGATAGTAACGCTGACTCAGGGTGTAGAGCATGTCTGCATACAGTTTTGAATGGGTCAGGTTGTATTTCCTGGCCAGGCTGACGGCGGTGGTGGCATACCAGGTCGCCGCGCGCAGGTGCTGTGCTTCTTTCTCCGGGTCGTCTTCGATGGCGCCCCGGACATGGGCATCGCCCAGCCACAGCATTCGCATGATGAAGTCATCAGCCGGACCTTGATACTCGCTGAGAAGCAGGTTGGAGTAATGTTCCAGGCGCTGGTTCACGTCCTTCCAATCCTGGCGATGCAGGTCGATGTCGATGGCCAGCTGCTGCAGGTCGTACTGCTGGGGGGTATTCAGGCCGTGGGTGGTGCGCACGATGTGAATTGCGTAATCAACGTTCTCCGCGGCATCTTCCAGGCGGCTGACCTCCATCTGGCTGCGGATCAACTGCTGTAGCGGCGCCACCAACTGTTCGGAATAACGGCCATGTTTTTCCGCCAGGGCGCTTATTGCCACCTCCTGGGCCGCGAGGCTGTGGGTAGCCGCCGCGTAATCATCCAGGGATGTTTCGGCATACAGGCCAAGCGGCAGAATCATGCTGACCAGGGCAGCTTTCAGGGTGTTACAGATTTTCATGGCGTCACAAAGCCTCGCTATAGCAAACAACGAATGTCTCAATTCCCTGGGTTGTTGTTATAGCTATGGCTCGCAGCGTAGATCACGCGGGGTGATGCACCTGACTACCGGGCCACGCCTTTATGCGGGGATGGTTCCTGACGATCTCACGACCGTAATCTATTGGTGAAATTGCAATAGCTGTGCCAAGAATTGGTGGGTGTACTTGCACAGCCTGGCTTGCCATGATTACGGTCGATGCAAGCCGTTCAGTTTGGTGCAGCGCCGAGTTGTCGCACGCGGCTGGCGCTGCCAGGCTGAGTTTTGCACTATTATGGTGCGCTTGCCAGGTATCGCATACCACTAACATCGGTCTCATGGCCGGAAAGTGATCAACAAGGAGTAACTATAGTCATGCCAAGCGTCAGTCGTGTTGCCTTTATCGGTCTGGGAGTCATGGGCTATCCCATGGCGGGCCATGTACAGCAAGCGGGGATACCCGTTTCCGTATTCAACCGGACCACCAGCAAGGCCCGGCAATGGCAGTCCGACTACCAGGGAGAAGTTGCCACCAGCCCCGCGCAAGCTGCAGCCGGTTGTGACGTGGTGCTGGTATGTGTGGGCAACGATGATGATGTCCGCGAAGTGGTTCTCGGCGCTGACGGCGCGCTGGCGGGCATGGATGCAAATGCCATCCTGGTGGACCACACTACTGCATCTGCTGCTCTGGCGCGGGAGTTGAGCACCGCCGCGGCCGAGCAGGGCAAGGGCTTTCTCGATGCGCCGGTGTCTGGCGGCCAGGCAGGGGCTGAAAACGGCGCGTTAACCGTGATGTTGGGTGGCGATCAGTCCCACTATGAACGGATCCGTTCGGTGCTGGATTGCTATTCCCGATACCATCGTCTGCTGGGACCGGCGGGCAATGGTCAACTGGCCAAGATGGTCAACCAGATCTGCATTGCCGGTATTGTCGAAGGGTTGGCAGAGGGGCTGAATTTCGCCATGCGCGCCGGGCTGGATTGCGAGGCGCTGGTGGAAACCATCGCCAAGGGTGCAGCGGGGTCCTGGCAAATGGAGAATCGCTACCAGACCATGCTGCAGGACAAGTATGATTTTGGCTTTGCCGTGGACTGGATGCGCAAGGATCTGGGCATCGCCCTGCAAGAGGGGCAGCGCAATGGTGCCGAGTTGCCCCTGGCCGAGATGGTGGACAGCTTTTATGCTGAGGTTCAGACCATGGGTGGCGGGCGCTGGGATACCTCCAGCCTGTTGACCCGGTATACCCGGTCAGCCGACCACAATAGCGATGTGAAAGACTGAAGCAGTGGATCACAGGCTTGCCCTTCAGGCCCACTCCAGTGGCCGCAATTGTATTGATTATTGGGCTTCAAGGCTCTACCTTAGCGCTTCTTTCGGTTAACGCCAGCAGCCATGCCATGAAAACAATAGCGTCCTTACTATTTGCCCTGCTCGGCATTGCCGCGGGCCCGGTATACGCCCAGGCGAGCAATGATTACGAGGTACCGCGCACCCAGTGGGGACAGCCGGATTTGCAGGGCGTCTGGAATTTCAGCTCCAACACACCCATGCAGCGCCCCGAGCGTTATGGTAATCAGCAGTTTCTTACTGCCGAGCAAGTGGCGGCGGCAATCGCCCGCCAGGAGCGAGCCCAGGCCGCCGCCGAAGCGGCTGCCGCGCAGCGGGTAGTCGACCCTGATGCGCCGCCGGTGTCTGATAATCCAGGGGGCTACAACGATTTCTGGGTAGAGAGCGCCGGCATAGGCGATACGGTACGCACCTCGCATATCGTCTATCCGGAGGACGGGCGCATCCCGCCAGCCGTGGAAGGCGCGCCGTTCCAGCGCGGTGGACTGGGACCAGACGTGCCCGGTGAGCGCCCGGTACGCTACGTGGTGGGCGGCATTACCAAGGATGGCCCGGAAGACCGGGGTCTGTCGGAACGCTGCATTGTCGGGTTCAACTCGGGCCCGCCGTTTACGCCAAGCCTGTACAACAACAATATGCAAATCATCCAGAGCCGCGACACCGCCGTGATTATCACCGAGATGATTCACGATGCGCGCATAGTGCCTTTGGTAGACAAGCCACCCCTGGATGATGATATCCGGTTGTGGTCCGGGGATTCACGCGGCTACTGGGACGGCGACACGCTGGTAGTGGAGACAACAAATTTCAATGGCATGCGCCAGACTTTTGCCAGTCGCGGTGCGAACCATGACATGGTGCTGACCGAGCGTTTTTCGCGTACCGCCTACGACACCGTCAACTACGAATTCACCATCGAAGACCCGGCCACTTATACCGATCGGATTACCGCCATCGTGCCAATGACCAAGGTGGCCGGCCAGATTTACGAATATGCCTGCCACGAGGGAAATTACGGCATGGTGAATATTCTAAGGGGGGCCCGCGTTGAAGAACGTCAGGCTGAGGAGAACAGTCAGTAATTCGACTGCTGACGCATTACAAAAAGGGTTAGTATGAAATATTCAGTTTCTAAAACAGTATCAGTCATCTGCATGGCGGCGCTTGGCGCCCTCATCAGCATTGGGGCCAGCGCCCAGCTTGACGAATTCCCGCGCACACCGGACGGCAAGCCCGATCTAAGCGGAATCTGGCAGGCGATGACCAAGGCCCATTACAACATCGAGCCCAGCGCAGCGCGCTATGGACCAAACCCAGGTGTCATGGGAGCCATATCGGCCTTCCCCGCGACTCTCGGTATCGTGGAAGGCGGTCGCATCCCCTATACTGAAGATGCCCTGCGGACTCGCGATGCCAATCGTGCGGATGCCATTGATCTGGATCCGTTGGCCAAGTGCTACATGCCTGGTGTGCCGCGCGCCAATTACATGCCTTTTCCGTTACAGATCGTGCAGTCTACCGATGTGATTTTGATTGCCTATGAATTCGCGGAATCCAATCGCATTCTCTACGTGGACCAGCCGGAAGTTGTTTCCCAGGTGGATGCCTGGATGGGCCACTCCAACGCGCACTGGGAAGGCGATACCCTGGTGGTCCGTGTTACCGGCCAGATGCCGGATACCTGGTTTGACCGCTCCGGAAATCACCATAGCTGGGAAATGGTTGTAGAAGAGCGCTGGACACCGCGCAGCGCCAACCACATTGACTACACGGCTACCATTACCGACCCGAATACCTTCACCCGCCCCTGGACTATCAGCTTTCCGCTTTATCGCCATGTGCGCGAGGATATGCAACTGCTGGAGTTCAAGTGTGCGGAATTCGCCGAGGAATACCTGTATGGGGAATACCGCCGACCCGGTACGCCGATCGGTAATCCCGGTCAGAATATCGACGTGCGTGATCGTGACTGAGGTGTCTGTGACTGATCGGGCTCGACTATGAATTGAGCGGATCAGCCACACGCTGAGACCGGAAAAGCCCGCCGCGCAATCGGCGGGCTTTTTTGTTGTCTGCTATTAGTGCCTGCTTCAGTGGAAGCTGGCAATTTCGTCCAGGGTTTTGCGTGTGATAGCTGGCACCTTTGCCTTACTGCCGGGATAACCGGTTACCAGCACCAGAAGCGGTTTCTCGGTTTTCGGACGGCCAAGGATCTGGTTGAGGAATTTCATCGGGCTGGGGGTGTGAGTCAGCGTGGCAAGGCCGGCGTTATGCAGCGCTGCGATCAGGAAGCCGGTGGCAATACTTGCCGATTCGGTCACATAGTAATTCTTTTGTTTCTCACCGGATGCGTTATGGCTGAATTTTTCCGCAAACACCACGATCAGGCAGGGCGCGGTTTCCAGAAACGGCTTGTCGGCATCGGTACCGAGCGGTGCCAGGGCCGCAAGCCAGTCATCGGGGGCACGGTGCTGGTAGAATTCCCGTTCCTCTGCTTCGGCTTCCGCGCGGATCTTGCGTTTGATATCGCCATTGGTGATCACGGCAAAATGCCAGGGCTGGCGATTGGCGCCGCTGGGTGCGCTACCGGCGGCAGCCAGGCAGTCTTCAATAACCGCTGTTGGAACGGGCTCCGGTGAGAAATCTCGCACCGTGCGCCGCGTGCTGATCTGCTCACGGAATTCCCGTGCCCGCTCCTGCATCCTGGATTCTGATAAGCGCTCAAAGGATAACGGCAGGAAGCGATGGTCCTGTTTAGCCACAGTGGTTCCTCTGCAGGGGTAGAATTAACAAGCACCTGGGACCGCAACAGCAGTTCTGGTGCTAAGCACGAGAATAACAGGCAGGCCCCACTGGGGAAACGAGCAGTGAGTCTTGTTCAGAAAGGGAGCCGGATTAGCCAGTCGGTGCCGCGTTAGCGCTCTATAGTGAACAAGCCATTGACTTCGTTTATGGCGTTTATCTCATCCACCATATCGAAGCCGCCGATGAATACATCGGCCTGTCCGCCGGAAAAGGCACCGCCAAGCTCGGCATCAATCTGGTTGCTGATCTGACCAGTGGCATCGAACAGGTTGCCGCCCTGCGCAGTGAGGTCCACCAGGCCATCGCTAATCAGGCCGTCAAAGCTGAGCGACCAGAGTTGATCGGCAACCTGGACATGCAGTTGGCCAGCGCCGATGGCGCCAGTATCAAAGTCTACTGTCATTGCGGCAGTGAGATCGGTGATCGCGCCATGGCTGCCGGAGCCGATAAAGGCCGAGGCGATGCCGGTGCGATAGTGATGGGAGCCGCTCAGGTTGGCGAGGTTGGCCGGAGCGAATTCGGCAAAGTAATCGCCAGCCTCAAGGCGCACCAATCCCTGGCTGTTCTCCTGAACAATAACCCAATTGGCAGCAACCGGCGTGTTCCACTTGCCCCACTTGATGCTGTGTTTACTCAGGCTGGTTTCGGGTCGGCTTAGTCTGCCATTGCCATTTGAATTCCCGTTCCCGTTGCTGTTGTTGTTGGAATTGCCGCCGGCATTGCCGTTGCCGTTGTCGTTGTTGTCGGAGTTGCCACCGGCATTGCTGTTGGCATTGCCGTTGCCGTTGTTGTTGGAATTGCCACCGGCATTGCTGTTGGCATTGCCGTTGCCGTTGCCGTTGGTGTTGGAGTTGCCACCGGTATTGCTGTTGCCGTTGTTGTCGGAATTGCCACCGGCATTGCTGTTGGTATTGCCGTTGCCGTTGCCGTTGTTGTTGGAGTTGCCACCGGCATTGCTGTTGGCATTGCCGTTGCCGTTGTTGTCGGAGTTGCCACCGGCATTGCTGTTGGCATTGCCGTTGCCGTTGTTGTCGGAGTTGCCACCGGCATTGCTGTTGGCATTGCCGTTGCCGTTGGTGTCGGAATTGCCACCGGCATTGCTGTTTTCAGGTGGATTGCCGCCGGCGCTGTTGTTGCCTGGCCCATTACCATTGCCGTTACCACCGGCATTGCTGTTTGGTGGCGGGTTGCCGCCAGCACTATTGTTGCCGGGTTCATTGCCATTGCTGTTGTCAGGGTCTTCAGTATCCCCGTTCACGTCCTCGGGTCCTTCAGTATCGGAGTCGCTATTGTCAGGCTCAGGCTCAGGCTCTGGTTCTGGTTCTGGTTCTGGTTGGGGCTCAGGTTCCGGATCTGGTTGCGGCTCGGGCTCGGGCTCGGGCTCGGGCTCAGGTTCTGGCTCCGGGTCCGAGTTTTCGTTTGCGGGATTCTCAGGCGGCGTGTTGTCGTTGCGCGGTGGCTGACTGGAGGTGAAGGCGTCTGCCGTCAGTGCGCTTTCGGTGGGATTAATTCTGGGATCAATGTTGTTGGCGTCTGTGTTTTCAGAGGATGAATCATCGCTGCCATTGTTTTGCAGGAATACCGGCCGGCTGATTTCTACCCGGGCGGCAGCGATTTCTTCTCCAGAGGGCTGATCCAGCTGCAAGTTTGTGTTATTGGCTGCCTGTTGATTCTGCGCCCGAGTGGCATTGTTGTCAGCTAGCGTATTGGCAATGGTGTTGTCGACGCCACCGACCCCTGGCGTATCATTTGCGTCGTCGTTTCCGCCACCGGCAGCCGCAACAGTGCTGCCAGCATTATCATTCCCACCGTTAGCGGCATCGCCACCAGCATCGGTATCTCCGCCGTCATCTCCGTCATTATTGGTCTCGTCTGTTGCATCGTCGTTATCCTGACTTTCGTCTGACTCCGGCTCCGTGAGTATGGCCGTATCAGTCTCACCCAGACCTGAGGGTTGCAGAAGCATGCCCTGGGGTGGAGTGGTTGCGTCGGGGACGCGGGCGAAATCAAAGTCGGCGCCAACGCCGAGGTCCAGACTACCGCCGTTGTTGGTGACCGTGATACCGCCGTCATAGACACCGGTGAGCACTTCGCCGGCGGGGGTCATTACGACCTCGTAGTCGGTGCCGCGAATGCCGATAGTGGCAAAGTTGCCAGCATTGGACTGGTAGGCCTCGCGATTGTCGCGGGAAATATTGCCGGTGATTGTACGAAAGCCACCCTGAATAAGGTCGAGAGTCGCATTGTCGGTTGCCGGGGATTCCTCATAATTGTAGGCCACGATGGCGAATTCGGTTTCTGCCTGCAGCGCCACCTGGGCGCCGTCCACCATGCGAAATTGGGCGCGGGAATCGCGGTCGGTGAAAATGGTATCGCCCACGTAGATGGCGGCGCGGCGGCCCAGTGAACGAGTTTGGCCATTGGCGCCGGTGGCAGCCACCTGGCCACGGACCATGATTACCCGGCCCGCTTCAGCGGCGTTGTCTTGGGCATCTTGTGCAGCGAGGTAGGCGGGATTGAACGTGAGGCTGATGGCGCAAAGCCATACCAGAAATCGAGCCAACGGCAGAGCAGCCGGTCGCGCCTTGCGCCTGGCCCATCGCTGTGTGTTGACCTGCATGTCCTGTCCCCAAGGTGACGCTAATCGTGCTTCCGGTTGCGAGTTAGCTTAGTGAAATCACCTGCGTATGTTCTTGGTTTAGTCCTGATCCTGCAGTCCAGTCCCAGGTACGTAGGAATACTCCTATTGTGAGTAATACACATTACCGATTGAAACGGCAAATAGTGTGACGAACTTCACGCTAGGCCTGTTTTTCTAGGGGATTTATGCGAATCAGTCAACAAATACGTGGATATCTGGTCAAGAAACCCCTAAAAAAGACGAAACCCTCTAATATAGCGGGATTCTTGCTGTGCAACTCCGGTGGGCTTCAGGGATCGATTAATTGCCCTCGGCGAGTGCCTGGACTTCATCCAACACCCGCAGCAAATTTCCGCTCCACAGCGCTGAAATCTCTTCCTCAGTATAGCCGCGCCGCACCAGTTCCAGGGTGACGTTAAAAGTCTCGGACGCGTCGCGCCAGCCTTCGATCCCGCCGCCGCCATCGAAATCCGAGCTGATGCCAACGTGCTCCAGGCCAATCAGTTCCACCATATAATCGATGTGGTCGACAAAATCTGCCACAGTTGCAACCGGTGCGCTGTCGTTAACTTCCGCCGCCATACGTGGGAACAACCGTGAATTTATCTCCTGCATCTGTGCGTCGTATTCCGCCAGCGCATTGGGGTCAAGTGCTGCTACCTGGTCCGGTTCCAACAATTCGTAACCCAATTCTTCGGCGATGATCTCGCGCAGGTTTGCCTGGGCCTCGTTGATAAACACCCGGCGCTCCTCGTCGATATAAGTGTGAAAGGCAACTGCCTGCACCACGCCACCATTGTCCCGTATCCGTAGCAGAGTCTCATCGTCGAGGTTTCGAGTATGGTTGGTGAGTGCGCGGGCCGATGAATGAGACGCAATGACCGGTGCGCGGGTCAGGTCTAACATTTCGTGGATGGCATCCCGTGACGGGTGAGAGATATCAATCATGATACCCAATCGGTTCATCTCGGCGATCGCTTCCCTGCCCATCTCACTCAAACCGCCGTGCAGGAAGTCACCTGTGTATTCGCCGGTGTGGGAATCCGACAGCTGATTGTGACCATTGTGGGCCAGTGACATGTAGCGACCACCGCGATCATGGAATTCCTCGATGCGGGCCAGGTCATCGCCGATGGGATAGGCGTTCTCGATACCGATCATCGCTACCAATTTGTCTTCACCGGTAATGCGACGCACATCGTCAGACGTGTAGGCCAGTTCGATCTGCTCCGGTGCCAGTTGTTCAGTGAGACGATGAATAGCCTCGAATTTGTCGATGGCGTTGGCGTAGGCTTCAATATAACCCTGTTCGTTGAGATCTCCCTGGCTGGTATAGACCACAAACCAGGCGGCATCGAGACCGCCTTCGCGCATCTTGGGCAGCGTCACCTGGGTGTCGAGATTGTCGGTATAATTTTGTTCGACGGTGAAATTGTCGATATTGATGTCGGCATGTGTATCGAGGGTAATAACCCGGTCGTGAATCGCGCGTGATAGTTCAATCAATTGGGCTTCACTGAGTTCTGTTGGCGCCGGAGGTGGCGCACTGGGCATCTCCGCCGGTGCCGGAGTGGGTGTTTCGGTATCGCCGCAGGCGGCGATTGCAGCGGCAAAAACAAGAGGGAAGAAAAATCGCAGTACTGCAGTGGGGTTCATAGCGCTGGACCTGTAAGATGCGGGCATTTCGGTCGCTGCGCATTGCGAAACAACAATGCGCAAAGCAAAATGAAGTGCCCACTGGAAATGAGCTTGCCGTAAAAGTTAGCATTTACTTGGGGGTTTTTACAGTAGCTCACGCTCGTACGCAGAGAGAGCATGATGAGAGGTGGCGCCCCGATTTGCGTAAGCGGTCCTGCCTCCACTACTATAATCGGGTGTACTGTTATCCGATTGTTAACAGATTGCGGCAGAGATCGGCGCAAGACGGTCTAGCGACGGCTCACTCCCTGATAACCGATGGCTCTGCTCCACAGGTGAATAATACCGGCCCACAATGCCCTGCAGTCTGATACTGATGTTACCCAGACTGTGATAAAAGTAAGCTAATAAAGTCTTCAAGGAAAACGAATTAAAACCATGAATCAGCCCCTGTTGCGTACTCTCGTTGTTGGCCTGATCAGCTTGCTGCTGATCAGCAATTCTTTTGCCCAGGGCGGGCGTACGCCTGTCCGTGCTGAAAACGGCATGGTGAGCAGCGCCTCCCGTCTGGCGTCTGAAGTTGGGGTCGAAGCGCTGAAGCAGGGTGGCAATGCGGTGGATGCGGCCATCGCAACCGCTTTTGCCCTGGCGGTAACCTGGCCGAGCGCCGGCAACATCGGTGGTGGCGGTTTTATGGTGTATCACGGTGAAGACGGCCATGCGACCACCTTCGACTTTCGTGAAAAAGCTGCGCTTGCGGCAACCGAACGCATGTACCTCGGACTGGATGGTCAGGTGGAAAACAACTCAAACCACGCCGGACCGCTGGCAGTCGGCGTGCCCGGTACTGTGGCTGGCATGTGGAAAGCTCATCAGGAACTGGGCTCACTGCCCTGGGAAGAACTGGTGGCTCCGGCAGTAGCGCTGGCCCGCGACGGGATTCCCATCACCTATTCCCTGCAGTCCGGGTTTGACCGCAGCCGGCCACGCTTCAGTCAGTATCCCTCTACCATGGATAAGTTTTTCAAAGCGGATGGGTCATCCTATGGCCTCGGTGAGACCTGGTATCAACCGGATCTCGCCCATACCCTCGAATTGATTCAGAATCAGGGCCACGATGGCTTTTATCGCGGTGAGAATGCCCGGCGGTTGGCCAGTTTTTTACAGGACATGGGCGGCATCATCACCGAGGAAGACCTGGCGCGCTATGAGGCCGTGGAGCGGGAACCGATTCGCGGCACATACAGAGGTCACGAGATTATCAGCATGCCGCCACCGAGTTCTGGTGGTGTTACCCTGGTGCAAATGCTGAACATCCTGGAAGGTTTTGATCTCGCCGCGATGGGCCACAATTCCGCTGACTACCTGCACGTCTTGACCGAAGCCATGCGCCGCGGCTATGCCAATCGTGCCGAATACCTGGGGGACCCGGATTTTAACGAGGCTATGCCACTGGATCGGCTAACCAGTAAGGACTATGCGGCGCAGCTACGGGCCAGTATCGACATGGACCAGAAGTCGGTCAGCGACGAGAACAATTTCGCACAGGTCTACGAAAGTGAGGAAACCACGCATTTCTCAGTAGTGGATAGCGAAGGCAATATGGTTAGTGTGACCTATACGCTGGAGTATGGCTACGGCTCGGCGATTGTCGTTGAGGGTGGGGGTTATCTGCTCAATAATGAGCTGGGAGACTTCAATGCAGTGCCAGGTCTAACCAATCGGCGCGGCACTATTGGTACTGAACCCAATCTGGTCGAGCCGGAAAAACGACCGCTGTCCAGCATGACGCCAACTATAGTCGCTCGCAATGGACAGCCGCTGTTTGCTATCGGTAGTCCGGGCGGCCGCACTATCATCAACACCACGTTGCAGGCTATCCTGAATGTCATTGACCATGATTTCACTATCGCCCAGGCGATTGAAGCGCCGCGTATTCACCATCAGTGGCTGCCGGACGTTACCAGCTTCGAAGCCTGGGGGGTTTCGCCGGACACCATTCGTTTGTATCAGGAAAAGGGTCACGAGATGCGGATGCGTGGCTCGCAGGGCGCGGCCATGGGTGTCTACCATGACCGGGACAACGGCCTGTTTCTGGGCGGTTCTGATTCCCGTCGCGGCGACGGTGCCGCAGTCGGTTATTAAACTGCTGCTGCAGATCTGTTGCCCGCCTGCTTATTGCCCCGGCTGGTACTCTCGCTCCAGATTGGCGGTGATATCCTCCGGATAAAACAGGACATCGCGGAATTCGCCCTCGGCGTACATTTGCGCCTGATCGTCGAAATGCGGTGAGTCCGGATCATTGCTCAGGCCTCCCACGGTGATGGCGCGAGCTCGAACTCGTTCACCAAATTCCACGGCAGCCACAAAACTGTTGCCGCTGGTACCGTACATACGCCGCGTACCGGGATAACTGCGCGCACCGAATGACGCCAGTGATCCCCAGCGTCCGGACGCAAAGGGTACCGGAATGCTGGGTGCGTTATCATCAAAATCCTGCACCAGGTCGCCAGTGAGACGCTGGTAGCGATTGATTTCACCCCAGGGAACTTGCCAGTCTCCGAAATCATTTTCCAGGGTTTCCGCGGCGCTGCGTAAGGCATTAAGAACCTGCCTGTCGGTGGCATTGTTGACCATGTAGTCGTAAACGTTAATGCCCTGGGCAGTTGCTTCCGCACGCACGGCGTCCAGCAGGTCCTGCGCCCAGTATACCGCCAGCGAAGTCTCGGTCGACTCCAGCGAATACCGGTAGTCCCACTCGCGCAATAAATCGATATACTCCAGTGCCTGCGAGGAAATGGACATTGGCGAATCCGGTCGTGTCGGTACGGCGGTCAGCAACTCCAGGCGCGGGACCAACACTTCGAAGGCGGTCAAGGTGGGATCGTAGGCTGCATCCAGCAAGGACTCGATGGTGAAATCGTCGACGCCCTGCAGAACCTGCACTGCGTGCACACCGCGGAAAGACTCCGGATTGTTGGCCATATAAGCAGGGTAGTCTTCCCGCCGCGGGCTGGCTTCGCCAGCGGCGTTGAATGGCGTGTTGTTGGTATTCTGGATCCAGCCGGTCGCCGGGTTGAACAGGGTAATAATTTCATCTACCGGATGCAGTCCCTGCCACTCAGTTGCCGGATTGCCGCCGTCCAGCGGTGCATTCCAGTCAAAGCCTGGATCCCGGACCGGGATGAAATTGCCATGGTAATAAGCAATGTTACCGTCGCTGTCGGCGTAGACCGTGTTATTGGATGAATTGGTCAATAATTCCATGCTGGCGTTGAAATCGGCATAGTTGTTGGCCTTGGTTCGCGTATAGGACTGGGTCAGTGCGCGGATCGGTTCCTGCATCAGTTTGATGGCCACCCATTGCCCATCCTGTTCCCGGATAACCGGGCCGTGATGGCTGAAAAAAGCGGTGATTTCCCGCGTGCGCATTACTTCACCGTCGCGGTAGGGCAGGGTGATCAGGCGTTCCCGGAGTCGCCGCTCACCCTCACCATAGCGATAGTAATAACCATCTTCCCGGCGGGTGACATCGAGCAGGTATTCATCAATGGCGTCAGCTCGGGATGAGGTATGCATCCAGCCGGTATTTTCATTGAATCCCTGGTACACGAAGAACTGCCCCCAGGTTACCGCGCCGTAAGCGTTCAGGCCTTCATCGCTGATCATGTGCAGTTCGGAGCGGAAGAAAAACGAGGTGTGTGGATTGATCAACAGCAGGGCATTGCCGGTGGCACTGTTCTGTGGCGCGATCGCAAAACCATTGGAACCGCGAGGTTCACCGTCTGCGATTGCCTCGGCCTGGGCAACCATATTGCGCTCATCATAGAACGCCTGTAGTTCCTGCAGGTTGACGCGTTCGATGTCCCCGCCAATACTGCCTTCGGTGAACGTCAGGGCCATCCAGGGTTCGAAACGATCAATAACGCGCGGCTCGATTTCTGGATGAGTGTGCAGAAAGTAATTGAGTCCGTCGGCGAAGGCCACCATGAGTTCCTGTAGCCAGGGTGGGCTTTCTTCATACTGCGCCTGTATGTCGGTGGGCTCAATAAAAAGCTTCATGCGCAGGTCGCGAAACAGCTCCTGCTCACCTTCGGCCTCGGCGAGGCGACCCATGGCATTGATATAGTTGGTTTCCAACCTGTAGAAGTCGTCTTCGGCCTGGGCGTAAACCGTGCCGAAAACAGTGTCGGCATCGGTTTCACCGCTGATATGGGGGATACCCCAGCGATCGCGTTGAATGGTGACTCGTGACGCGGTTTGTTCCAAGCGCGCCAGCTCATCAGAGTTCACTATGGCAACGGCCGGAGCTTCCGCCAGGTCACTTGTAGAAGGGGTGGCAGTCTGCTGTTCACTGGGGTTGCACCCTGCCAGGACACCAAGCAGCGTCAGCAGGATTAAGGGTACTTTCAGGAACTCTGTCATTATTTTTACCTTTGATTAAACAGCCCGACTGTCAGGTATGTTTCTTACTGTGTAAACGGTGAACTAAGGATGAATCCGGCGACCATTAACCCAGGTCTGTAGCACTTCGGTTTGCCAGATATCGCTTGCCGGAATGGTGAACAGGTCCCGGTCGATCAGAATGAAGTCAGCCTTTTTGCCAGGTTCAAGGCTGCCAATGATGGATTCCTGGTGGCCAGCGTAGGCGGCGTCAATGGTGAAACTGGCGAAGGCTTCTTCCCGGGTCATGCTTTCCTCCTGAAACCAGCCGCCGGGCGGTTCATTGTTCTGATCCTGGCGGGTGATGGCCGCGTGCAGACCAAAAAAGGGATTAGGCGATTCCACCGGGAAATCGGAGCCGTTGGCAATAATGGCACCGGCGTCCAGCAATTTGCGCCAGGCATAGGCGCCCTGGATGCGCACTTCGCCGAGACGATCCTGGGCCATGTTTTTATCGCTGGTAGCGTGGGTGGCCTGCATGGCCGGGATCACGCCCAGCTGCGCAAAGCGCAGGATATCCTCGTAGCGCAGCACCTGGGCGTGCTCGACACGATGACGCAGATCGCGTGACCCACTTTCCTCAATCAGCTGCTGGTAGTTATCCAGCACGATCATATTGGCATTGTCGCCAATAGCGTGCGTATTGACCTGGAATCCGGCGTTCATGGCCCGGCGCATGAAATATTCCAGGCGCTCGGGATCCAGCAGTAACAAGCCGCGATGACCAGGCATGTCTGAATAATCGTCGATCAGCGCCGCGCCGCGGCTGCCCAGGGCGCCATCTGCCACAATCTTGACGCTATTGATGCTGAGCGTGTCATCGGGACTGGCAAAGCGGCCCTGGGAGAGCAGCAATTCATAGTTTTCATCACGCACTGCGATCATGACATTGACGCGAATTGGCATTGGGCCATTACTGACCAGTTCCTTGTAGGCCTGAATGGTGCCACTGCCAACCCCGGCATCATGCACGCTGGTCAGGCCATAGCCGGCCAGCCCTTCCATCGCGGTGGTCAATGCGTAGCGGGTTTCCTCCGTAGTCAGATTGGGAATGTGCTGGCGGACCAGCCCCATGGCGTTGTCCACAAATACACCGGTGGCATTGCCGTCGGCGTCGCGGATGATTTGCCCGCCGTCCGGATCCTCGGTTTGCCGGGTGATTCCCGCCAGTTCCATGGCGGCGCTATTGGCCCAGGCGGCGTGACCGTCAACGCGGCTTAACCACACGGGCCGGTCGGCGACCACGGCATCCAGGCTGGCGGCGCCGGGAAAGCTGTTGCTGTCCCACAATACCTGGTTCCAGCCGCGGCCCTGGATCCATTCCAGCTCGGGATTGGCTGCGGCAAAGTCAGCGACGCGCCGGGCGGCTTCCTGCTCGGTGCCGGTACCGGTAAGGTCAACGCGCAGCAAGCTTAATCCGTAGTTCAGTACATGGCCGTGGGAATCTACCAGTCCGGGAATCAGGGTGCGGCCCTGTCCGTCGACAACCTGGTCCACTGACTCTGGCAAGCGGTCATCAGCGGTGAACAGCTGGTCAATGCGATCGTCAGTAAACTGCAGGGCAGTAAACTGCTGCAGTTGGCGTTGGGCGTTCAGGGTATAACCGTTGACGTTGGTAATCAGGGTGGTATCGGCGACGGCGGCGGAGGTCAGCCAGCCGGCGAGGGCGGCAGCAAGCAACTTGTTCATGGGACTCGGTGATTCTCAATTGGACGGACAGCCGTCGAGTCTAGCAACAACCGTGGAGGCTGTCATGATGGGTGACAAGGCGGCGCATGATGACCAAACAGCCATAAAAAAGCCCGGCCACACTCCTGTGTGGCCGGGCTCTGCGAACATAACGCTGGCGGCTTATTCTCCGCTGTTATCAGCTTCCACGTAGCGGAAGAAACCGAAGAACATTTCTTGCCAGGTCTGTTCCCCCCATGACAGGGTCTGAGACGCATCCGGGTTAAACGGATTCATCTCGGTGTTATCAAATGTGCCACGGAAAATCATTTCCGTACCGGCCGGCAGAAACTTCGGCTCGACAAAGTCGTAAGTCTTCTGCCAGTTGAACTGGTAGTTCGGCACATTCAGAACTTCCTCGATGCGACCATCGGGGTACTTCAGCTTGAAATTGGCGTCGTAACCACGGTAGTGCATGTGCGGGCCGACCATGGTCAGGTAGGAATCCTTGCGGAACTTCGCAGTCGCGACCATCTCCTCGCGGGAGAACGGCGCGATGTCGATATCCAGGTCGGACGCGGAACCACCCAGAATGGCCTTCTCGGGCTTCTCGTCCCACAGGTACAGGCCAATCTCAGACGCGTCAATCGCTTCCTTGCCGGAAGTGGTGTAGTGCATCTGCAGCATCAGGCCACCGCCTTTCTGCAAGGGATAACCGGCGCCTTCCGGGTACAGGTTGAGTTCATTGCCTGGCGCGTAGGCACCCAGGCCGATGCCCTGGTTCAGGATTTCAAACTCATTGACACCATTTGGGCCATAGGAAAAGGCGATGATGTGGTGCAACACGGTAGGATCGCCAGCTTCGAACTCGATGGCCTTGACCCAGATATCCTCTTCGAGCTCCAGCGGGATCATCAGGTTGCGATAGTCCTGAACGCCGGTAGCGGGGATCTGCTGTTCCGGAATCTGGATGATCATATCTGGTTCACCACCGGACCACTTGGGGGGAGTGACTGCCACTTTGGCCAGCGGGTCGGCATCTCCTGACTTGTTGGAGCCACTGTTAATCCAGGACACCAGCTTCTGGGTTTCCTCAATAGTAATGTGGTTGATGTCGTGAAACTCATTAACGTATTCGCGATCGATCTGACCCGGCGGCATGCGCTTGGTGATCAGGGTTTCGCGAATCATCGGTGACCAGCCGCGGACCATCTGGTGGTTGCTCATGGCGAAGGGGGCAATGCCGCCTTCGGTGTGGCAAGTCACGCAGCGCTCTTCGAGAATCGGTGCAATGTCGTCCGCGTAGGAAATGTTGTCGAATGCCGGATACTCGATCAGCTCACCCTTGCTGGCGATACTGTTGGAGGGCACTTCATTGCCAGCCAACATCGCGGTCAGCGCGTCGGCGACATAGGCTGCGTCATTGCGCTCGCCGCGGCTGCCTTCAGCCTGTCGGCTGTCGAGGGCGCCGCGAAACACGACTTCCCGAGACTCGGGATTGATGACCACGGCCTCGGCGGCGCGGCTCAGCCCCAGTTCCTGGCTTACCAGTTGGGTGTCATCCACCAGGATACGGAATTCGATGTCGCGGTCAGCCGCTTCTTCCAGCAAGACCGCCTTTTCAGCCAGGTCAGTGGAGTTAATCAGCAGAAACTCTACCTGCTGATCGGCGAAATCCTCGGCCAGGTCTTCCAGGTCAGACACCGCGCGACGTGCGTCACGGCTGTCCTTGTTGTAAGACAGCAGAACCACGGCGTCCATGTTGGCGTGGCGGCTCAATTGGAAAAAACGACCATCCGCATCCACCAGTGAAAAGTCACTGACTCGCTCTGCGGCAGACGCCGGGAGACTGAACAATGCGGTCAGTGCAGTCAGTGAGATGAATTTGGCAATTCGGGAAAACGCAAACATGTTGGTACTCCTCACAATATCCTTGTCTTGAACAAATGCACAATGCACGGAGTCCAAGCAGGTAAATTTCTAGTTAGCGAGACTACGGCCTCGCTGGTCAATATGCTTCCTGAATATTAAAAAGTGCCTGAATTTCAATATCTGGGTAGCTGTTTCGTGGATTTTGTCCGGATTCGAGTGGCGCTTGCCGTGGGCGCGGCCTGCCAGGCACTGGACAGTGCTGGCGGGACGAATCTGGTGTTGTTACGCAATAGCGCAGATAAGTGGTAGATGAGACGCTTCAGTGTCAGAATTGTTAACAACGACATGGGGCGATTTTACTATTGGGTCAATGCCCGGAATTAGCCCGGAATTAACAATTCTGGCATCAGACTTGGCCACTTGCTTGGCAATGAATCCCTGGTGATTTCCGTAAATGTAACGGGATAGCGGCGGGTCAGCTCAGGATCCAGCAAGTTTGACCTATGGCAAGGAGCGCCAAACCGGCGATGGCAACAGAATGCTGAATACCGGCAACACACTGACCAATTTCAGGGCTTTTACTTGCTGGCTGACCTATGCCGGGTTGCTGGCCCTGGTGGTGGGGCTTGCTGCATCGAAAGTGAGCGCCAACGAGTATCGCATCAGTCACTGCCTGATGGGGTGTCCGCAAGGTGCACCAGCCAGCAATCATCTGCTTATCCGGCCGATATATACGCTTTCCTACAACCCGGACCACAAGTCAGCAGACTGGGTTGCCTATCGGGTCTCTGCCGATACCGTGGGCGTTGCCTCGAGCCTGTCTCGCGAACCCCTGGATGACGGCTATGGGCTGGATACACTGACTGCCAGTGACTTTGCCGGTGCCCAAGGGCTGGGCATGGTCCGCGCCCACTATGTGCCGCTGGTTAGTTTTGCTGGCACGCCCTACTGGAATGACGTGAACTATCTGTCCAACGCCGTGGCACGCACCAGCAGCCTCAGCCAGGGCGCCTGGTACGGACTGGACTGGGCGGTGCGCAATCTGGTGAATCGCCAGGGCGAGGTGTATGTCCTCACCGGGCCAATCTATCGCGAGGGAAGTGGCGCGCTAACGCTGCCCACCAGCACGCCGCACCGGGTGCCCGACGGGTTTTTCAAGCTGGTAGCCAATCGCGACGGGCAGGTGGCCGCATTTCGTTTTGACCAGCAAACGTCGGTGGCAGTCCACCACTGTGAGCGCCGTACCACCCTCGAGCAATTGCAACAGGAAACCGGTTTGCGCTTGTTTCCCCAGATGACCGGGCAACCCGGTGGATCGCTTTATGAAGCACTGGGCTGTGCGGGGAGTTAAAACAAGCGGCCCGGCATCGACTACATTAATTCGATCATGAAGTAGTCGTCATTGGTGAGATCGCGCACCATCCGGTCCAGCGCAGCGTGTACAGCGGCAGCCAGGCCCGCATCCAGCGGGGCATTGCCGCGTCCATACAGATTCGTGTCGTAGACGGTACGGCCACGGCTCTGCAGTTCGATACTGGTGCGAATAGTGAGCTGGATGGTTTCCACGCCGTCGCGCTCAACCACCTGCACCTGCGATTCCGTCACCTCACCGGCGACGATCATCTCTTCGCCAGACTCTACCAGGTCGACCCCTCCGGCGGTAAAAGCCTGAACAAACGCATCGCGCACGATATCAGCCAGTGGCGCCTCGGCGGCAAGGCCTTCGGCATTGCCCAGGCCACTGGCAACAACCAGGTTGGGATTGTCTACGCCACGGCTGTCGGTGAAATCGGCGATGCGCAGGCTCGGCCGGATGCTGCTCAGGTTGGCATTGCCGGAATAACTGTAGTCCACGGTAATACTCTCCTGAGCCTGCAGCGGCAGGGTCAGGAAGAGCAGTGAGGCGAACAGCGAGCTGAGAAACGCGGAAACCAGCGTGGTTGAATTCGGGGAGTCGACGCGATACTTCATTGTGGGCATCTTCCTTTGTCGGTGTTGTAGTTGTCAGTGGTAAGTGATTGATCCGGCCGCACACAGCGGTTCCGGAGCATAATGGACCTACAGACTAGGTTCAAGTTCATGAAAGCTGGCTGAACGACTGCGAAAAAGACGGTCAGCGCCGGCATCGTCACGACCATTGCCTACCTCCACGTGGGGTCTTGGCTAAAAAAGGTTCATCGCGCATTACCGGGAATTGTGACCTGGCACCGATTGTCGCTCTGCTTGTTGGTCCCATCTGCAGGCTGAGGTCGCGCCGGGCAGGAGGGGGTTGTCGCCAACGCTCTGCGTCGGCGGGGCGGGAACCCTGCCGCCACGCAGCCGCGCTCGAGGTCAGTGGTTTAGATGACTAAGAACATCAGAATTAATTGGTATTCCCCGGGCAGCTGCGCAGAACCAAAAAAAAGGCCGCTTCACGGGAAGCGGCCTTTTCTGTTTCAGCCAGAGCTGAGCGTGGTACTAACTTGCTCTGGGCCCGTGCCGGGAGCTACAGCTCGTCAGCAGGCCAGGTCGGTGCACGATCACGGACGGTGACCGGACGCATGCCCTGGTAGAGGAACTTCTGAACGCGCTTGCCTTCATAGGTCTCGGTTGTGTAGATGTTGCCATCAGAGTCGGTTGCGATGCTGTGTGGCGCAAAGAACAGACCCGGCTGACGACCACCGTCACCGAAGGTGTATAGCACTTCCATGGATTCGCGATCAATGATGGAGATCTTGAAGTTCTGACCATCAGCCAGGTAGATGAACTCCTGATCTTCATCGGGTGAGAATGCGATATCCCAGGTAGAACCCTGAGCCAGCGTGGCCGGGTTGTAGATGACTTCGCGGACAAATGTGCCGTCGGGACGGAACACCTGGACACGGTCAGCGCCGCGGTCACACACGTACACCAGACCGTCGTTGGAAGGTTCGGCACAGTGTACCGGACCACGGAACTCTGACGGACCCGGCTCACCGGGGGTGTAGGTTACGTCGGCATCATCATCAACGGTAGTGTTACCGTAGGCGCCCCAGTAGCGCTTGAAAGCGCCGGTGGCGACGTCAACGACCGCGACCCGCTTATGGGAATAGCCGTCGGCGAAGTAGGCCTCGTTGCGGCTTTCGTCAATGGCAATCTCGGCGACTCGGCCAAAGTGTGTAGTGCTGTTGCTGTCCACGTCCATGCCCGGCATACCGATGGTGCGAATGTATTCGCCATCACGGGTAAAAACCAGCACGTGAGAGTCAGGACCACCGTTGCCGCCGATCCAGACATCGCCGTTGGGGGCGACTTCAATACCGTGGTTGGATTCTGGCCACACGTAGGGTGCGCCTTCTACCGGACCGCCCCAGGCATTGATCAGGTTTCCTTCCTGGTCAAACTCGATAATTGGCGGTGCCGGGGTGCAGCACTCGGCAACACCGGAGTACAGGCCGATTTCCTGAATGCGCATGAACTGCGATTCAGTATTGCGGTGCACAATAAAGATATGGTCACGGTCATCCACGTCAACACCGATAGTGTTGCCCTGAACCCAGTGATTGGGCAGTGGCTTGGGCCACAGTGGATCAACCAGGAAATGGGGGGCCATTACATCGTTGCTTGCGGCAACGCTAGGC
The DNA here is from genome assembly GCA_965230125.1 of uncultured Pseudohongiella sp. Taxonomy (GTDB): domain Bacteria; phylum Pseudomonadota; class Gammaproteobacteria; order Pseudomonadales; family Pseudohongiellaceae; genus UBA9145. Next base: position 1,471,096 of record OZ245938.1, read on the forward strand.
TGTTGCAGTTTCGACTGACCGACGCCCAGCGCGACCAGTGCGACGACCAGGGCAGACCCGATCAGTAGCTTCATCTTTGTCATTGTTATTCTCCTCTATTTGCCCATGGTGGGGCATGACAAGTCCCAGAGCAGTGCACGAGTATACTGTCTTATCCCCAGACAGTATACTCACAGCGAAATTTTTACGAAGAGCACTTGTATCAATTTGTAACAGCCTCCGCCCGGCTGTTGCTGGACCCTCTCCGTACTTCCCTGTATTGTCCCTAGCGGTCTGATTTCACAAGAAAAAATAGAATGAAACCTGAGTATTTTACGTTTTTTGCTGCCCCGTTTTTACACCCCCGATGCGCACTCGCAGCGCTGCTTTTTGTCGTCCTTACCGCGCTGAGCCTGCCAGCGACGGTTAGTGCCCATGATATTCCGGTGCGTGTCACTGTGCATGCCTTCGTCAAACCCGAGGGCAACCAGCTTACCGCCCTGCTGCGGGTGCCCATGGAAGCCTTCGGTGAGATCGCCTTTCCCCTGCGTGGGCCAGGCTATCTGCAAATTTCCGAGGCGGAATTCGCGCTGCAGGATGCCGCCCGGGTTTACATCACCGAATCCATCCACTTCTACGAGGACGGTGAAGAGCTGACTGAGAAAGAGTTACAGGCGACCCGGGTATCGCTGCCCTCCAATCGCTCATTCACAGCTTACGAATCGGCACTGGAAAACATTAATAGCGCGCCATTGGACGACAGTGTTGATCTCTTCTGGCGGCAGGGCGTGCTGGATGTAATGGTGACTTACCCGATTGCATCCGAGGATTCGCAGTTCGCCATTGAGCCGGAACTGGGAACCCTGTCGGACCAGACTACAACCGTGGTGCGCTTCCTGCCCCCCGGCGGCGCTGAACGGGTATTCAACCTGGCCGGCAATCCCGGGCTGGTAGAACTCGATCCTCGCTGGCACCAGGCGGCACTGCGTTTCGTGTCCATGGGCTTTGATCATATTCTGGCCGGCATCGACCATTTATTATTCCTGTTCTGCCTGGTGATTCCGCTGCGCAGCATCCGTGCCCTGATACCAGTGATAACCTCGTTTACCGTTGCCCACTCGATTACCCTGATAGCCTCCGCTTTTGGTATTGCGCCGGGTGCGCTGTGGTGGCCACCACTGATTGAGACCCTGATCGCGCTGTCTATTGTCTACATGGCGTTTGAGAATATCATCGGCGTGAAGCTTGAGCATCGCTGGGTCGTGACCTTTGGCTTCGGCCTGGTGCATGGGTTCGGCTTTTCCTTTCTTTTCAGCGAGACCCTGCAGTTTGCTGGCGGCCACTTATTTTCCTCGCTGTTGGCCTTTAATGTCGGGGTAGAGCTAGGCCAGATCCTGATCCTGGCGCTGGTCATTCCGGTTCTTAATCTTTTGTTCAAATATGTTGTTCAGGAGCGGATTGGTACTATTTTGCTATCGGCACTGATAGCCCACAGCGCCTGGCACTGGATGACCCAGCGTGGTGGCCAGCTCGCACAGTTCCAGTTCCAGATGCCGGTATTCGACGGGCTGTTCTTCGCCAGCTTGATGCGCTGGGCGATGATGTTAATTGTAATAGCCGCAGTGATGTGGGGAATGTATGAGCTGTTCCGCCGGTTTGCCCTGATCGAGCGCTTTAATTTTTTCGATCTGGAGGAGAAAAAACAGGGGACCTGAGCCCCGGGCGGGTAATGCCGCGAGCAGCTTTTAGACCTAAAGGTCTGCAATGACGGTCGCGAAATAGACTCTAACCATCTGAAATGTATAAAGATTAAGCTGGGCGCGGCGACGCCCGGTTGCAATTTGTCACACTCGAAACGTGCTCACAGCATGCGGTTGACGCGGCAGGTGCGCTACCATTTCGCATCTTTCATTGCGCCGAGTGTCGCGTGGTCCAACTGTGAACCCATCTTCTTCCAGTTTTCCAGTGAAGTACCTGCCCTTGGTTCTGGCCGCGCTTGTCTGCCAATCGTTGATGGCGGGTGCCGAGCGCGTGGAAAATTTTGCGCTTCTGGATCATCAGGGGCGATTCCACGAACTGCGTCAATATGGTGATGCCCGTGCTGTGGTCTTCATTGGCGCCAGCTCTACCTGCGCGCAGATGCTTGATGAACTGCCCAGATATCAACTATTGCGCACCACCTGGGAAAGGCAGGGAGTGGCGTTTGTAGCGATAGCCTCTAGCCCGCAGGAGAGCCTGCAGTCGGTGCGCACGATGGATGAGGCTTATCACCTGGAACTGCCGATCCTGCTGGATGAAAGCCAGCTTATCGCTGAAAACCTGAGGCTCAGTCGCGCCGGCGAGATCGTGGTGATAGAACCACAGCGGCTGCACGTCATGTATCGTGGTGGGCTGGATAGCAGGGCAAACCCTACCGGACCTGGCCAGGAGCAGGAGTCTGACCCTGCCAGTAGTAGCGCCCTGGCCGACACCCTGCAAGCGGCAGTAGCCGGACAGTGGGATGGCAATAAAGAGACCGTCGTGGTGTCCGTGGATCGACCCGTATCAGCAGCCAGCAACGAATCCGTCGCTGGCTGCGAGCTGACTTCTCCTGCGCGTGAAGGTCAACCGGCAATGGTGCCGGATTACAGCGCCGAAGTGGCGCCAATAATTGCCGAAAAATGTGCTACCTGCCACGTCGATGGCGGCATTGCGCCGTTCGCCATGGACTCCCATACCATGGTGCAGGGCTGGTCGCCGATGATGCGTGAGGTACTGCTAACCAGGCGCATGCCACCGACCCAGGTTGATCCCAACGTCAAACACTTTGCCAATGCTCGCTACATTGATCCAGAAGAACTGCGGACCCTGGTGCACTGGATTAATGCCGGAGCGCCTCGAGGTAGTGGTGAAAATGATCCGCTTGCGGCGATCAGCAAGCCGCACTCCCGCTGGGAGTTGGGTGAGCCGGATTACATTGTCAGGGTGCCGGCATTTACGATACCGGCGACCGGAGTCCTGGATTACGAAAACGTGACTATCAATCTGCCTTTTACCGAGGATCGCTGGGTCAAGTCGGTCCAGCACTTGCCCGGGGATCGCCGGGTTCTGCACCATTTGTTGAGCTTTATTGTCCCGGCTGACTACGATAAAAAGATAGTCGAAGGCGAGAACGATGAGTATCGGGAGCTTCTCGAGGGCTATGCCCCGGGTAAAGATGAGTCATCCACTTATCCGGACAATACTGGCGTGTTTGTGCCAGCCGGTTCTGCGGTGCAGATGTCCCTCCATTACACCACCTTTGGCAAGGAAGTGGTGGATGAAACCCTGCTGGGGCTGTACTTCGCGGAGCAGGCACCGGACCACCATTATTCCACCTATTCCCTCAGTCACGGGGGTGATGCCCTGCACATCCCGCCTGGTGTGAGTGAGCACAAAATGCGCGCCAGCCATGTATTCAATGAAAGCATTGTGCTGCATGGACTGCGGCCCCATATGCACTTTCGTGGCAAGTACATGCGCTTTTCCGTGGTGTATCCCGACGGTGACCATGAGCAAATTCTGAATGTGCCAAACTACAATTTTGCCTGGCAGCCGACCTACCGCTTGAGCGAGCCACTGTCATTGCCGGCGGGATCGCGGGTGATCATTGAGGGTGCCTTTGACAATTCACAGTACAATCTGGGTAACCCTGACCCCGGTGCGGAAGTGCGCGGCGGCGCCCAGAGCTGGGATGAAATGTTCATTGGCTACTTCTCATACCATCGTCAGTGAAGCCCCTGATGCCGCTCGCGAACGTTACTTGAGGTAACTTTGTGGTGCCCGGGCATCCCGGTTGCGATAGAATCCCGGTATTGTTTTTCAGCGAGTCAAATGCGGGAGTTCCCACCATGCGACACCAACTATTAGCCGCCGGAACTGCTCTGATGCTGGCCAGCGGCCTGACCCAGGCCATGCCCGAGCGAGCCGGCGATTTTGCCCTGCTCGATACCGAGGGTGAATTTCATCAATTGAGCCGTTACCGGCACCAGGAAGCCATGGTGCTGATGGCCTTCGATGCCGGCTGTCAGTCCCAGTCCGATGCCGTGGCGAGTTTTCAGGAAATCGCGGCCCAGTGGAGCGAGCGGGGTGTTGCCTTTGCCTTGATTGAATCCGGCACTGAATCCGATATTGACCTTATTCGTGCAGCCCGCGCGGCAACTGGCACCGAGCTCCCTCTGCTGGTGGATGACGGTCAACTGGTATCGGAAACGTTGCAATTCAGCGCTGCCGGGGAAGTGATAGTCCTGGATCCACAGCGCCTGAATGTGCTGTACCGCGGTCCGCTAAGCGACGCTACAGCGGAGGTGCTTAACGCCGAATTGAACGGTGAGGCTGATCAAACCCTGGTGCGCCAGTCAAGCGGCTGTGAACTGAGCTATCCCGCCAGTGAGCAGAACCTGGCCGACGTTCCTGATTACGGCACGGAAGTGGCGCCGATCATTGTTGAGCAATGTGCATCCTGTCACCGTGAAGGTGGTATTGGGCCGTTTGCCATGGACAGCCACCTGATGCTGCAGGGCTGGTCTCCGATGATCCGCGAAGTACTGTTGACCAGGCGCATGCCGCCAACCCAGGTAGATCCTTACGTGGGTCATTTTGATAACGCGCGCTATATCTCGCCACAAGACATGCAGACCCTGGTTCACTGGATTGACGCTGGCGCACCGCGCGGCACGCACCCGGAAGATCCGCTGGCGGCGGTTGAGCATGTTGATATGAAGAGCTGGCGACTGGGCGAGCCGGACTATATTGTCAAAGCGCCGAACCATGAAATACCCGCCACCGGTGTGCTGGACTACATTAACGTCAACGTGCCTCTGGATTTTGACGAGGACAAATGGGTGCGTGCGGTGCAGTACATCCCGGGCGATGAGGCAGTTCTGCATCACCTGCTGGCCTATGTGACCCCCCCGAGCGGGACCTTTGAGGGCGGCGAGGCGGACACCAGCGGTGCGGCACGACGCTTCCTGGAAGGATACGCCCCGGGCAAGGTCGACCCGATTGTGTTCCCCGAAAATACTGGCGTGAAGATTCCAGCTGGCTATCAACTGTCCATGCAGTTTCACTACACCACCAACGGTCGTGAAACGACAGATGAGACTACCCTGGGGTTGTACCTTTACGATCAGCCGCCAGCCCACGAAAACTTTACTCGCTCAGTGGCCAGCATGTTCATTATTCCGCCTTATGAGCGTGACCACGAGGTAGAAGCAACTTACACTTTCGATGAAGATGTGGTTGTGACTGGCCTGCGCGCTCACATGCATTTTCGCGGCAAGGACATGCAGTTCTTTGCCGAGTATCCGGATGGCAACAGGGAGCAGTTGCTGAATGTGCCCAACTATAGCTATGCCTGGCAGCCGACTTATCAGCTGGCCGATCCGGCGCGCTTGCCAGCTGGCACCAAGGTGCATGTCACCGGCTCGTTTGATAATTCCGAACACAACCCTGCTAACCCGGATCCCGGCAAGCAGCTGACCTTCGGTCTGCAAAGTTGGGATGAGATGTTTATCGGTTACTGGACTTATCACGCCGCTTCCGGCGGCGAATAAAGTCGACGACTTTACGGTCAGGTTCAAACCCGGTCACTGTGCAGTGGCCGGGTTTTCCACTTTGTCCAGGCACTATTTTTTTAGTGTCCGCAAAAAGCCGCCAGAGAATGGCCGCGCAGTACCGCGTTTAGCAAAATGCGCAGTACAAGGAAAGACTCGCAGAGAGCCTGCTATTGCAGCAAAAACAGCTATTTAGGACGCGCAAGCGTTTGTATAAGCGGTAGCTACCTTGCTATGATTCGGGCCTCAAAATTGATAATAAAATTGCCGGAGAGCGTTTCATGTCCTCGATTTTTATAGTCATTTTCGGTTTGATTGGTTTTACTTTCGGGTGGTTTGTCTACTCGAAATTCATCGCCGAGAAAATCTATCGACTGGACCCCAATTACCAGACACCCGCCCACAAGTACAACGACGGTGTCGATTATGTGCCTACCAACAAGTTTGTCCTGTGGGGGTCACACTTTACTGCGGTTGCTGGTGCGGCGCCGATTGCCGGCCCGGCCCTCGCGGTTTACTGGGGCTGGGCTCCGGCGCTTCTGTGGGTAGTTCTGGGTTCAATCTTTTTCGCAGGCGTCCATGATTTCGGCGCCCTGTGGGCCAGTAGTCGTCACGATGGAAAATCCATCGGCGCGCTGTCTGAAAGCGTTGTTGGCAAACGCACCCGCGCGCTGTTCATGGTAGTGATCTTCCTGCTGCTGGTGCTGGTGAACGCGGTGTTCAGCACCATTATTGCCACTGATATGGTGATTTTCCCCTCCTCGGTGTTTCCGGCCTGGGCAGCGATTCCGGTCGCGATAGCCATTGGTGTGCTGATCCGCAAAAAGTTCAACCTGTTCCTTATTTCGGTGGTGGGTGTCGCGATTCTGTATTTCACCATCTATGTAGGCAGTGAGATGCCAATGGAACTGCCAGGCGATATTTTTGGCCTGGGTCCCAACGGTAACTGGATTATCCTGCTGTTCATCTACGCCGGCATCGCCTCGATGCTGCCGGTATGGTTGTTGCTGCAGCCGCGCGACTATATTAATGGGGCGCAGTTGGTGATTGGCCTGATCGTGCTGTATGGCGCTGTTTTCATTGCTATGCCTGAAGTCACCGCGCCGGCGATCAATCCGAATATTGGTGACGACACACCGCCAATTTTTCCGATTCTGTTTGTGACTATCGCCTGTGGTGCGCTGTCCGGCTTCCACGGCATTGTTTCTTCCGGCACCAGTTCCAAACAGCTTAATAATGAGAAAGATGCTCGCTTTGTTGGTTATCTTGGCGCCCTGGGTGAAGGTTCACTGGCGATGATCACCATCGTGGCCGTTACCGGCTCACTGTATGCCGCGACCGGCGCTGACTGGGAAGCGATCTACAGCAGCTTCTCTACTGGCCCGGGCCAGACTGGTTTCATCGAAGGCGGCGCGGTGCTGATCTCCACCGGTTGGGGTATCTCCGAGTCATTCTCACAGACCATGCTGGCGGTAATGGTAGTGCTGTTTGCCGGTACCACCATGGACGCCGGTCTGCGCTTGCAGCGCTATATCATCCAGGAGTGGGGATCGATCTATAATGTGGCCCCGCTGAAAAACAACATCACGGCCACGCTGATTGCGGTAGGTTTCTGTCTGTTGCTGGCCTTCGGCGTCTCCGCAGGCAACTACCCGGGCGACGGCGGTAACCTGATCTGGCCGGTCTTTGGTGCCACCAATCAGATTCTTGCCAGCCTGACGCTGATGATTGTGTCCATTTACCTGCTCAAGCTGGGCCGGCCGGTACGTTATACCCTGATTCCCATGGTATTTATTGTCTTCATGGCGTTCTGGGCCAGCGGCTGGTACCTGATCGACTACTTCCAGACCCAGCGCTGGTTGCTGGCGGTCCTGAATATGGGCGTCATGGTGGTGAGTGTTCTGGTAATCCTTGAAGCCTTGTCGGTAATTTCCAAATACCGTCGCGGCGAGGATGTGGGGAGCGACCAGGACGCTGTGTCTGATTCTGGCGCTTCCGGCGATTAAGCCCTGTTGGCAACCCCGGGGCTCTTGACCGGGGGTGGCGAAACCACAAGAACAGAAGCCAGTAAAGAAGAGCTGCTTGTTGTGCGCCGCACTACATCCAGCTCTTTTTTATTGTTCGCGTTAAACTGTCACTGAAGGAACAGGTTCAGGGGCTGTCCATGCGGCCCGTGCAACTGTGGAAACCGGAATCAATGCTGAACGCCGAATCAATCAGAAAAGCGCTGTCTCCGGGTGTCGACCCCGGGCGCATTGACGTGGTGGAAGAGATCGATTCCACCAACGCCGAGGCCCTGCGCCGACTTGCCGATGCTCCGGCAACTCCCGGTGCCGAATGCCTGCTGGTGGCGCGCAGTCAGACTGCCGGACGCGGCCGGCGTGGCCGCCAGTGGCTGAGCCCACAAAATGCCGGAATCTATCTCTCCCTGACCCAGGTATTCGAGGCGGAACTGAATCAGCTCCAGGCGCTCAGCCTGGTAACAGCGCTCAGTGTAGCGCAGGCTATTGATGAGTTGGGCGGGGAACCTGTGCAGCTGAAATGGCCCAATGACGTCCTGGCAGGCAACAAGAAGCTGGCGGGGATTCTGCTGGAGACCAGCGGCAACCATCAGCAACCAGCAATCGTGTTTGGTATTGGTATCAATCTGAAATTGCCTGCCGAGGTGATCGAGGATCTGGGTCGTCCGGTTACCGATTTGTCGACTGAGCTTAAATCCGAAATCGACGCGGGTAGCCTGATCGCCAGCATTTGCAACCGTCTGTTTCCGAATCTCAAGACCCACGCCCAACAGGGCTTTATTGCCTTTCAGGATGACTGGAACAGCCGCGATCGCTACCTGCATCGTGACGTGATTCTGGCCAATGGCAATGACCGGAATATTGGCCGGGCACTTGGAGTCGATGCCCAGGGGGCGCTATTGCTGCAGACTGCGCAGGGGATTCGCACCGTAAGCGGCGGAGAGATATTCCCGTCTCTGTACGAGGCTGACAAGTTCACCTCATGATTCTGGAGCTTGATGTCGGCAATACACGGATCAAATGGCGCCAGCTGGAAACTGGCTCAGGCAGGGTTTTGAGTACGGATGCGGTGTCTTCGTTCGCGGAACTGATCGCCGGGCCGGCAGGCAGTGCCCAGCCAGCCATGGTGCGCCTGTGCAGCGTGCGCACTCCGGAAACCGTCGCTGAGATCAAGGCCTGGGTCCGTGATACCTGGAGTATCGAACTGCAGGAAGCCAAGGTCAGCCAAACCTGCGCTGGCGTTAGCAACCAGTATGCAGATCCCGGCCGCCTGGGAGTGGATCGCTGGCTGGCCATGATCGCTGCGTTTCATCGCCGGCCTGGCGGCTGCCTGATAGTTGATAGCGGTACGGCTGTCACGGTAGATGTTGTCGCCACAGACGGGCAGCACCAGGGTGGCTACATCGTGCCCGGGCGAGGCTTGATGTGTCGCGTGCTCCAGGAGCAGACCCGGATTCGACTCAGCGATACCGAAGCCGACGCCAGTATTGATCCGGGGCACAGCACTGATGCCGCAGTAAAGCACGGGGTGCTGGCCATGCAGGTAGCTTTGGTGGAAAAGGCCCTGCGCCAGCTGGCGGCGCAGGGCACGGAACTAAACCTTTACCTCACCGGAGGCGATGCCGAGTTGTTGGCCGCGCATCTTGATCTTTCGGAATGTGCATTGGGAGCCAGGGGCGCAGGACAAACACGACCCCCTGAAATCGTCAGCGGACTGGTGCTTGACGGGCTGGCCTATGCCTGCCCGGGACCAGATGAGGGCTAGCCATGCGCTATATTGCCATCTTCCTGGTGCTTGCCAATCTCGCTTTGCTGGGCTGGAATTTGTGGCGTGGGCAAACCGCAGTTTCGGGATCGCAGCCAGCGCAGTCAGATACCCGGCCGTTGCTGAACACTGGTCTGACCCTGTTGAGCGAATACCAGGACGCAACCGCAGAGCAGCAACGGCGGGACGCTGAGGCCAATCGCCGGTGTTCTCTGGTGACCGGTTTCGACACCGTGGATGATGCCTACAGCTTTATAGCCGAGGCTGAACAGCAAGGACTGCTGGCCCGTCTGGGTCTGACTGGTGAGGCGTTACCCAGTCAGTATCGGGTTTATCTGTCCCCGGCTTCATCCCGATCTATAGCCACCATCACCCTGGACGGACTGGGGGAGCGGCTGGCGGAGTCCGGGCTCTCCGTGGAGAGCTACCTGATTACCCGGGGAGTGCTGGAAAACGCCATTGCGCTGGGGGTCTACGAGGAACAGGCTGCTGCCGAGGAGGTGATCGCCGCGGTGGCTGCGTTGGGATATGACCCGCAACTTCAGGATATTCCGCGTTCTACGGGTGATGTCCAGGTATTGCTTGACCCCGGCGAGCGGCCGCAGGTTCGCGATACCGAATGGCTTGATTTAACAGCGGAAAGACCGGGCCTGAGCCGTTCAGAAAATGTCTGTGAAACGCTTGTACAAGCACCCCAATTCCAATAAAATGCCGCCCCTGAGTGAGAGAGCCAGGGAAAATTGACCCTTGGGAGATCTTGTGGGAGGGGTTCCCGAGTGGCCAAAGGGATCAGACTGTAAATCTGACGCGCAAGCTTCGGTGGTTCGAATCCACCCCCCTCCACCACCTCAACAGCTTGGTGCCGATAGCAAATAATAAGGCGGAGAAGTATAAAGCGGGTATAGTTCAGCGGTAGAACCCCAGCCTTCCAAGCTGGTTGCGCGGGTTCGATTCCCGCTACCCGCTCCATTAAGCGTGGCTCGCTTAGCTCAGGCGGTAGAGCACTTCATTGGTAATGAAGAGGTCCCCGGTTCAACTCCGGGAGTGAGCACCATTCACTTTGCGAATTGATATAGACGTTGTTGCTTCATTTATATGAACACTTATAGAAAGTGTATCGGTAATAACAACAAGGTCTTGATTGACTATAACTTGATTGATTTGAGAGTAAAAGAAAGCAGGGGCTGTCGATAATGGCGAAGGAAAAATTTGAAAGAAATAAAGTACACGTAAACGTCGGTACCATTGGACACGTTGACCATGGCAAGACGACGCTGACGGCGGCGCTGACCAAGGTGTGCTTTGATATCTGGGGTAGCGGCGAAGCGCGCGGCTTTGATCAGATCGATAACGCCCCGGAAGAGCGTGAGCGTGGTATTACCATTGCTACCTCCCACGTGGAATACGATTCGCCGAACCGTCACTATGCACACGTTGACTGTCCGGGCCACGCCGACTATGTGAAGAACATGATTACCGGTGCGGCGCAGATGGACGGCGCGATTCTGGTAGTGAGCGCCGCCGACGGCCCGATGCCGCAGACCCGCGAGCACATTCTGCTGTCGCGTCAGGTAGGCGTACCTTACATCGTCGTGTTCATGAACAAGGCGGACATGGTCGATGACGAAGAGCTGCTGGAGCTGGTGGAAATGGAAATCCGCGAGCTGCTGGATGCCTACGAATTTCCTGGCGACGATACGCCGATCATCATCGGTTCCGCGCTGAAGGCGCTGGAAGGCGATACATCAGACATTGGTGCGCCGGCGGTACAGAAGCTGGTGGAGACCCTGGACGAATACATTCCGGAGCCGGAGCGTGACGTTGAGAAGCCGTTCCTGATGCCGATTGAGGACGTGTTCTCAATTTCCGGTCGCGGTACGGTAGTAACCGGTCGTGTTGAGCGCGGTGTGATCAAGGTGGGTGAAGAGATCGAGATTGTCGGTATCAAGGACACCACGAAGACCACCTGTACCGGTGTTGAGATGTTCCGCAAGCTGCTGGACGAAGGCCGGGCTGGTGAAAACGTTGGCGTACTGCTGCGTGGCACCAAGCGTGAAGACGTAGAGCGTGGCCAGGTACTGGCAGCGCCGGGCACCATTACCCCGCACACCAAATTCGAAGCTGAGGTGTACATCCTGAGCAAAGACGAAGGTGGCCGTCACACGCCGTTCTTCAAAGGCTATCGTCCGCAATTCTACTTCCGTACTACGGATGTGACTGGTAACTGCGAACTGCCGGAAGGTGTCGAGATGGTTATGCCGGGCGACAACATCAAGATGGTTGTTGACCTGATTGCGCCGATCGCCATGGATGAAGGTCTGCGTTTCGCGATCCGCGAGGGTGGCCGTACCGTAGGTGCAGGCGTCGTAGCCAAGATCATCGAATAATAGCTGGGTGTTATTTGACCAAGCCGAAACTCTCTTTCTGAGAGTTTCGGCTTAGTTGTCTTTATGAGATATGGACGCAGCGGCTGCGAAAACACGGCACTGCGTTGCGGAATTTTTCTGACCGGGTCACTTACTTCAGTAAGCTCCCCGCCCCGAAAAATCCCGCGCCTTGTTCCGCGCTCCCTCGCGCGCTGCTCGGTCGAGACCCTTCGCTCTATCGGGTGGCAGGGGACAGTGTGGTTGCCAGTGAAGCGGATAATCTCTTCACTAGCGTTTTGCAATTTGGTAGCAGCGAGCGAGAAGAGCATGTGATTCGCAGCCGCTGCGGGTAAGAGATACAGGCCAGTAGCTCAATTGGCAGAGCAGCGGTCTCCAAAACCGCAGGTTGGGGGTTCGATTCCCTCCTGGCCTGCCATTACATGGCAGGATAGTAGCCGTCCCGGAAATCAATGACTGGGTGGCACAGACAGAATTTTATGGCAGAGAAAACAGAAAACGAAAGTTCCCAGCTAGACTGGATCAAATGGATTGCCGTCGCCGCCATCGTTGCTGTTGGCGTTTACGCGAACTCCTATTTTTCCGCTGAGTCCCTGTTAATTAGGACGATTGGATTACTGGTTGCAGCTGGCGCTGCCGGTTGGATCGCCGCCCAGACGGTAAAGGGCAGGGCCTTTGTTAATTTGTGCCTGGAAGCGCGGGTAGAAATCAGGAAAGTCGTCTGGCCGACAAGACAGGAAACAACACAGACCACTATTGTGGTGTTGATCGTTATCTTCATCGTGGCAATTATTCTCTGGCTGCTCGATTGGGGATTGAACGGTGTTGTGTCGTCAATTATCGGTTAAAGGATAACAATGGCTAAACGCTGGTATGTAGTCCACGCCTATTCTGGCTACGAGAAAAAAGTAATGCACGCGCTGAAAGAGCGAATTGCTCTTGAAGGCAAGGAAGACTACTTCGATGAGGTCCTGGTACCTACCGAAGAGGTCCTGGAGATGCGCGGCGGACAGAAACGCAAGAGCGAGCGCAAATTCTTCCCGGGCTATGTGCTGGTGCACATGGAACTGAACGATGATACCTGGCACTTGGTCAAGAACACGCCCAGGGTCATGGGATTCATTGGTGGCACGGCAGAAAAGCCGGCGCCAATTACAGATAAGGAAGCGAACAAAATTCTCCAGCGCATGGAGGATAGTGAAGAGAAGCCGACGCACAAGACCATCTACGAGCCAGGTGAAATGGTTCGCGTTACCGATGGTCCGTTCAATGACTTCACCGGCACCGTCGAAGAAGTCAATTACGAAAAGAGTCGTCTGCGCGTCGCAGTATTGATCTTTGGTCGCTCAACACCAGTCGAACTCGAATTCGGCCAGGTAGAGAAATCCTAGTTTATCCCGATTGCGAAGCCAGTCGGGATAAAGCGGACTTCGCGGGGCAGGACAAAAGCGCCACCGCCAGCCTTCGGGCTGGCACGCCAGCAAGCGCTTTAACCCGGTCCTCAGCGCAGCACAATTAAGGCCCATTTGATTCCACAAGGAATCAATTGGGAAATCAGGTGTTGTCCAGGCCAGCCAGCCAGGGCAGCACATAAAAAGTCGGAGTTTCGCAGAGCTGTTTTCAGCTTAAAGGAATTTCGCCGGGGAGTCCGAGCCGCCGCAAGGCACAGTAGGGCGCCAGAACCCAAGGAGTAATGTATGGCTAAGAAAGTACTGGCTTATATCAAGCTGCAGGTTGGCGCTGGTGCTGCCAATCCAAGTCCGCCCGTTGGTCCGGCTCTGGGTCAACACGGCGTGAACATCATGGAATTCTGTAAGGCTTTCAACGCCCAGACCCAAGGCGTTGAGCAGGGTCTGCCGATTCCCGTGGTGATCACGGTCTACGCAGATCGCAGTTTCACCTTTATTACCAAGACCCCGCCTGCCGCAGTACTGCTGCGCAAGGCTGCTGGCGTCAAGAAAGGCAGTGGCCGTCCGAACACTGAGAAAGTGGGCAAGGTCACCCGCGCGCAACTCGAAGAGATTGCCACGCAAAAAATGCCTGACCTGACTGCCGCCGATATGGATGCAGCCGTACGTACCCTGGCGGGAAGTGCACGTAGTGCCGGTCTTGACGTTGAAGGAGTGGAATAACATGGCCAAGCAGAGCAAAAAACGTAAATCAATGCTTGAAAAGATCGAGCCGGGTAAAACCTATCCGATCGATGAAGCCGTAACCCTGATCTCGGAATTTTCTTCACCGAAGTTCAAGGAGTCCATCGATGTCTCCGTGCGACTGGGTGTAGATCCGAGAAAATCTGATCAAGTGGTTCGTGGTTCCACCACGCTGCCGAATGGCACGGGCAAGGATGTCCGCGTCGCGGTATTCGCGCAGGGCGAAAATGCCGAAAAGGCCAAAGCAGCCGGTGCCGACATCGTGGGGTTTGACGACCTGGCGGAAAGCATCCAGGGCGGCAACATGGATTTTGACGTGGTTATTGCTACGCCTGATGCCATGCGCGTCGTCGGCAAGCTTGGCCAGGTGCTGGGCCCGCGCGGTCTGATGCCAAACCCCAAAGTGGGTACGGTGACCCCGGACGTAGAAACAGCGGTCAAGAATGCCAAGGCTGGTCAGGTGCGCTACCGCACCGACAAGAACGGCATCATTCATGGTGGCATTGGCAAGGTGGGTTTCGACAGCGATGCGATCAAGACCAACCTGGAAGCCTTGCTGGCTGACCTGAAGAAGTCCAAGCCCTCATCGTCCAAAGGTATCTACATTCGCAAGATTGTATTGTCCTCGACCATGGGGCCCGGCCTGCAAATCGATCATTCCAGTTTAACGATCTGATTCGCGAATAAATTTTCGGGGTGCTGCAGCCGCAGTTCCCCACCAGGCTTTGCACGGTTTGCCAGCACGCAATAGCGCTGGCAGCGCCGTCAAAGACCGTAGGTGACACGGGGAACCGTTTCTTAATTTCCTACGCAGATGGTGACAACCGGTCCGGGTAAATACTACCGGATTATAATCACCGAATGAAAGGATCGGACTCATTGGAGCCCGGTTCCAACTGACTGGAAACAGTCGCAACAAAGGAGTATTAGCAGTGCCAATCCGATTGGAGGACAAGAAACAGATTGTTTCTGAAGTCAATCAGGCTGCTAGTAGTGCTCTATCCGCAGTGCTCGCCGATCATCGTGGCGTCACCGTGGCGGACATGACTGCGCTTCGCAAGACTGCGCGTGAGAATAAGGTATTTCTGCGTGTTGTTCGCAACACTCTGCTTAAAAAGGCAATTGTGGATACCGAGTTCGAATGCATTAGCGATGTGCTTGTCGGTCCGACGATTCTGGCTCTGTCTGAGGAAGATCCTGGCGCCGCTGCGCGCGTGCTGAAGGATTTCGCCAAGGACAATAAAGAGTTCGAGATAAAAGCACTTTCTATAGGTGGAAAGCTCTTGGATGCCAAGGATATCGACGTGCTGGCGAAACTGCCGACGCACGACGAAGCCCTGGCTCTGCTGATGAGCGTCATGCTGGCGCCTGTCACCAAGCTTGCCCGCACTATGAACGAAGTGCCCTCGAAAGTAACCCGCGCGGTTGCTGCAGTTCGTGACCAGAAGCAAGAAGCAGCCTAATTCCTTTGACACACATTTTTAATCTATAAGTTAGGAGATAAGAGTCATGGCTCTATCATCAGAAGAAGTATTGAACGCAATTGCAGACATGTCAGTTATGGAAGTAGTCCAGCTGGTTGAAGCAATGGAAGAAAAATTTGGTGTTTCTGCCGCCGCTGCTGTGGCCGCCGCTCCGGCTGCTGCCGCTGGTGGTGAGGCTGCCGCCGTAGAAGAAAAGGACGAGTTCGACATCGTTCTGACTGCTGCTGGCGACAAGAAAGTGAACGCAATTAAGGCAGTTCGCGCAATCACCGGTCTTGGCCTGAAAGAAGCCAAGGAAATGGTTGATAACGCACCTTCAACTCTGAAGGAAGCTGCACCCAAAGCCGAAGCGGAAGAAGCCAAGAAAGCACTGGAAGAAGCTGGCGCAACCGTTGAGCTTAAGTAACAAGCGAAAGCGTCCAGTCGGACACCGGGTGCATTGAGATGCACCCGGTGTCTGGCTGTGTTTTGAAATAATGAGCCAGACAGCTCTCGGGAGATGACCCCGATTCAAAACCCGCAGCAACAGTCTGCCAGCAGCAACTACTACAGCACACAACGCTAGGAACACATCAATGGCCTACTCGTATACAGAGAAAAAACGTATTCGTAAGAACTTCGGCAAATTGCCGAGTGCGATGGATATCCCTTATCTGTTGTCCATCCAGGTTGATTCTTACAAACAATTTACTCAGGCTGGCACCGCTCCCGAGGATCGTATGGAGCAGGGCCTGCACGCCGCGTTCAAATCTGTATTCCCGATTGTCAGTTACTCTGGAAAGGCCGTACTGGAGTATGTCAGCTACGATCTGGGCAAGCCTGCGTTTGACGTCAAGGAATGTCAGCTGCGTGGCTCTACCTATTCCGTTTCCTTACGCGTGAAAGTCCGGTTGATTCTGTACGATAAGGAATCCACCACCCAGACTATCAAGGACATCAAGGAGCAGGAAGTTTACATGGGCGAGATTCCGTTGATGACGGATTCCGGCACCTTTGTAATCAACGGTACCGAGCGTGTTGTTGTATCCCAGCTGCACCGCAGCCCGGGTGTGTTCTTTGACCACGACCGTGGCAAGACCCACAGCTCAGGCAAGCTGCTTTATTCTGCGCGCGTGATTCCCTACCGTGGTTCCTGGCTGGACTTTGAGTTCGATCCTAAAGACATGGTTTATGTGCGCATCGACCGTCGCCGCAAATTACCGGCGACCGTATTGCTGCGCGCCCTGGATTTCAGTTCCGAGGAAATTCTGGAGATGTTCTATGAGAAGAACGATCTCAAGATTTCCAAGGGCAAAGAGCCAACCTTCTCACTGAAGCTGGTTCCGTCACGACTGCGTGGCGATGTATTGTCTTTCCCGGTCAAGGACAAGAAAGGCAAGGTGATTGTTGAAGAAGGCCGGCGTATCACCAGCCGCCATATTCGCCAGATGGAAACCGCCAAGCTCACCGAACTGGTGGTCTCGCGGGATTTCCTGACCGGTACCGCACTGGCCTCCGACATTGTCGACAAGGAGACCGGTGAAGTCCTGTTCGCCTGTAACACCGAGCTGACCGAAGAAATTCTCGATCAAATGATTGAGAAGGAAGTCGCGACTTTCCAGACCATTTATACCAATGATCTGGACTGTGGTCCGTTTGTTTCCGACACCCTGCGTATCGACACCACCACTTCCAAGCTGGAAGCGATGGTGGAGATCTACCGCATGATGCGTCCGGGCGAGCCGCCGACCAAAGAGTCTGCAGAAAACCTGTTTACCAACCTGTTCTTCTCGCCAGAGCGTTACGATCTGTCCGCTGTTGGCCGAATGAAGTTCAACCGACGTCTGGGTCGTCCCGAATCAGAAGGCAACCCGGTGCTGGATACTTCCGACATCGTTGACGTGCTCAAGACGCTGGTAGGAATACGCAACGGTTTTGGCTCGGTGGATGACATTGACCATCTGGGTAACCGCCGCATCCGTTCCGTGGGCGAAATGGCTGAAAATCAGTTCCGTGTTGGCCTGGTTCGTGTTGAGCGCGCTGTGAAAGAGCGCCTGAGCATGGCCGATTCCGAAGGCCTGATGCCCCAGGACATGATCAACGCCAAGCCGGTCGCAGCCGCCATCAAGGAATTTTTCGGCAGCAGCCAGTTGTCCCAGTTTATGGACCAGAACAACCCGCTGTCGGAAGTCACGCACAAACGTCGCGTCTCTGCCCTTGGGCCAGGCGGCCTGACTCGTGAGCGTGCAGGCTTCGAAGTACGCGACGTGCACCCGACTCACTACGGTCGGGTATGCCCGATTGAGACGCCAGAAGGCCCGAATATCGGTCTGATTAACTCGCTGGCGACTTATGCGCGCACCAATAACTATGGCTTCCTGGAAAGTCCGTATCGAAAAGTGGTCAGCAACAAGGTGACCGACGAAATCGATTACCTGTCGGCGATTGATGAGAGCGATTTTGTTATTGCCCAGGCATCTGCACCGCTGGACAAGAAAGGCGGGTTTGTCGATTCACTGGTTACCGTGCGCTACAAGGGTGAGACTACTCTCAAGCCGCGTGAAGAAGTGGATTACATGGACGTGGCGCCACAACAGATGGTGTCCGTGGCGGCCGCGCTGATTCCGTTCCTGGAACACGATGACGCTAACCGCGCCCTGATGGGTTCCAACATGCAGCGTCAGGCAGTGCCGACCCTGCGTACTGAAAAGCCACTGGTGGGAACCGGTATGGAGCGCAACGTGGCATCGGATTCCGGTGTCTGTGTGGTGGCGTTCCGCGGGGGTGAAATCGAATCGGTGGATGCAGGACGCATCATTGTTCGCGTTAATGACGACGAAACCGATGCCGGTGAAGCTGGTGTGGATATCTACAATCTCACCAAGTACACCCGGTCTAACCAGAACACCTGCATCAGCCAGAAGCCGCTGGTGAAAGAAGGTGACGCGGTAAGTCGCGGTGACATTCTTGCCGACGGCCCGTCTGTGGATATGGGTGAGCTGGCCCTGGGTCAAAACATGCGCATCGCGTTTATGCCCTGGAATGGCTACAACTTTGAGGACTCGATCCTGATTTCGGAGCGAGTCGTCAAGGAAGATCGTTTCACCAGTATTCACATTCAGGAGCTGACCTGTGTCGCTCGTGACACGAAGCTGGGTTCTGAGGAAATCACCGCAGACATTCCCAATGTTGGCGAAGGTGCCCTGAGCAAGCTGGACGAGTCCGGCATTGTCTATATCGGCGCCGAGGTGAATGCCGGTGACATTCTGGTGGGCAAGGTTACGCCGAAGGGCGAGACTCAATTGACACCGGAAGAAAAACTGCTGCGTGCCATCTTTGGTGAGAAAGCCTCTGACGTGAAAGATACGTCACTGCGCGTTCCCACCAGCGTGAAAGGCACCGTTATCGACGTGCAGGTCTTCACCCGCGATGGCCTGGAGAAAGACCAGCGTGCGATTGAAATCGAAGAAATGCAGCTGTCCCAGGTGCGCAAGGATATCGAGGATGAATTCCGCATCGTCGAAGAGGCTACTTACGAGCGACTGCAAAAGGCCCTGATGGGTAAAGTCGCGGCGGGTGGCCCGAAGCTGAAGAAAGGCCAGAAAATCACCAAGGACTACCTTGAAAGCCTGCCCCGCGAAGACTGGTTCAAGCTGCGCATGTCCAATGATGCGATGAACGAGCAGCTGGAGCGCGCCGAGGCACAACTCAAGGAACGCCGTGCGGACCTGGACGAGCGCTTTGAAGACAAGAAAGGCAAGTTGACCCAGGGCGACGATCTGGCACCAGGCGTGCTGAAGATCGTGAAGGTTTATCTGGCGATCAAGCGCACTATCCAGCCGGGCGACAAGATGGCTGGCCGTCACGGTAACAAGGGTGTGATCTCCGTAGTCATGCCCGAAGAAGACATGCCCTACGATGAGTTTGGCGATCCCGTGGATATCGTGCTGAATCCGCTGGGTGTACCGTCGCGCATGAACGTGGGTCAGATTCTGGAAACTCACCTCGGTGCTGCAGCCAAGGGGCTGGGGCACAAGTTCAACAAGATGCTGAACGCCCAGGCCAAGGCTGCCGAGGTACGCAAGTTTGTCACCGAGGTGTACAACAAGATTGGTGAGCGCACTGAAGACATCAAGAGCCTGAATGATGAGGAAGTGCTGGAACTGGCGCACAACCTGCGCGGTGGTGTACCCATGGCGACACCGGTATTCGACGGCGCGGCAGAAACCGAAATCAAGGACATGCTGAAGCTGGCGGACATCGACGAAAGTGGCCAGATCAAGCTTTCTGACGGCCGTACCGGTGAGCCGTTCGACCGTCCGGTTACTGTCGGCATCATGTACATGCTGAAGCTGAACCACCTGGTGGACGACAAGATGCACGCTCGCTCCACTGGCTCCTACAGCCTCGTTACCCAGCAGCCACTGGGCGGTAAGGCACAGTTTGGTGGTCAGCGCTTCGGAGAAATGGAAGTGTGGGCTCTGGAAGCCTACGGCGCCGCCTACACCCTGCAGGAAATGCTGACGGTGAAGTCGGACGACGTGGCCGGTCGCACCAAGATGTACAAGAATATCGTCGATGGCGACCATCGAATGGAACCAGCGATGCCTGAATCGTTCAATGTACTGGTCAAGGAGATCCGCTCGCTCGGGATCGACATGGAGCTGGATGTCAGCACCGATTCATAAAGACCGGACGGTATAGAACGAATCCGCATACGAGTATTCACTGATTAAAATGCCCGACCAGCCACGCAATAGAAACGGTTGGTCGGGGGAGGAAACAGAATGAAAGACCTACTAGGGTTGTTGAAATCTCAATCACCGTCAGATGAGTTTGATTCCATTCGCATTGGTCTGGCGTCACCGGAGATGATCCGCGCCTGGTCGTTTGGCGAGGTCAAGAAGCCGGAGACTATCAACTACCGCACGTTCAAGCCGGAGCGGGACGGTCTGTTTTGCGCCAAGATCTTTGGCCCGGTCAAGGACTATGAGTGTCTGTGCGGTAAGTACAAGCGTCTTAAGCACCGCGGTGTCATTTGTGAGAAGTGCGGTGTGGAAGTGGCGCTGTCCAAGGTCCGTCGTGACCGTATGGGCCATATCGAACTTGCCAGCCCGGTAGCCCACATCTGGTTTCTGAAGTCGCTGCCATCTCGTATCGGTCTGCTGCTGGATATGACGCTGCGCGATATCGAGCGCATCCTCTACTTTGAGTCATTCGTAGTAACTGACCCCGGCATGACCACCCTGGAAAAGGGCCAGCTGCTGACTGACGAACAGTACTACGAGGCTATGGAAGAATGGTCCGATGAATTCGAGGCCAAGATGGGCGCGGAAGCGGTTCAGGCCCTGATGAAGGATATGGACGTAGACGGGGAAGTGGCTCGACTGCGCGAAGAGATTCCGCAGACCAATTCCGAAACCAAGTTAAAGAAGCTGTCCAAGCGATTGAAGCTGCTGGAAGCGTTTGTCGAATCCGGTAACAAGCCAGACTGGATGATCATGAATGTGCTGCCAGTACTGCCGCCGGACCTGCGTCCGCTGGTACCGCTGGACGGTGGCCGTTTTGCCACATCCGACCTGAACGATCTGTATCGTCGGGTGATCAACCGTAACAATCGTTTGAAGCGACTGCTGGATCTGAATGCGCCCGACATCATCGTGCGCAACGAAAAACGCATGCTTCAGGAAGCGGTTGACGCGCTTCTCGATAACGGCCGTCGTGGCCGAGCCATTACCGGCTCTAACAAGCGTCCCCTGAAATCCCTGGCCGATATGATCAAGGGCAAACAGGGTCGTTTCCGTCAGAACCTGCTGGGTAAGCGTGTTGATTACTCAGGTCGTTCGGTCATCGTGGTAGGTCCGACCCTCAGGCTGCACCAGTGCGGTCTGCCCAAGAAGATGGCACTGGAGTTGTTCAAGCCGTTTATCTTCGGCAAGCTGGAGCGTCGCGGACTGGCGACAACCATCAAGGCCGCCAAGAAAATGGTAGAGCGGGAAACTGCTGAGGTCTGGGATATTCTCGCGGAAGTGATTCGTGAGCACCCGGTGCTGCTGAACCGCGCCCCGACACTGCACCGCCTTGGTATCCAGGCATTCGAGCCAGTGCTTATTGAAGGCAAGGCTATCCAGTTGCATCCGCTGGTGTGTGCCGCCTACAACGCCGACTTTGACGGCGACCAGATGGCTGTTCACGTACCGCTGACTCTCGAGGCACAGCTGGAAGCGCGCACCCTGATGATGTCTACCAACAATATTCTGGCGCCCGCCAACGGCGAGCCAATTATTGTGCCGTCCCAGGACGTGGTACTGGGTCTTTACTACATGACCCGCGAGCGGGTAAACGCCAAGGGCGAAGGCATGGTATTTGCCGACGCCAAGGAAGCCCAGCGTGCCTATGAATCCGGCAATGCCGATCTGCACGCCCGCATCAAGGTGCGTATCACTGAAACCGTGAATGATGAAGACGGCAACAAGGTGACCAACACTTCACTGGTGGATTCCACGATTGGTCGTGTGTTGCTGTTCAACATTGTGCCCGATGGCCTGCCATTCTCCATGGTCAATCAGAAGATGGCCAAGAAGCCCATCTCGCAGGTCCTGAATGCCTGCTATCGAAATGTCGGCTTGAAAGAAACCGTAATCTTTGCAGACCAGCTGATGTATACCGGCTACAAGTATTCCACGCGTTCCGGTTCGTCCATTGGCGTCAACGATTTCGAGATACCGGATGAAAAGGCCAAGATTATCGACCAGGCTAATTCCGAAGTGGCCGAGATCGAATCGCAGTTTGCTTCTGGTCTGGTCACCCAGGGCGAGAAATACAACAAGGTGATCGACATCTGGTCGCGTGCCAACGATATTGTCGCCAAGTCGATGATGGAAGGCCTGTCTACCGAAGCTGTCATCAACAAGGATGGTGAGGAAGAGCGTCAGGAGTCATTCAACTCAGTCTACATTTATGCCGACTCCGGTGCTCGAGGCTCCCCGGCGCAGATTCGTCAGCTGGCCGGTATGCGCGGCCTGATGGCCCGCCCCGACGGCTCGATTATTGAGACGCCGATTACCGCGAATTTCCGTGAAGGCCTGAACGTATCACAGTACTTCACCTCGACTCACGGTGCTCGAAAGGGTCTTGCGGATACCGCTCTCAAGACTGCCAATTCGGGTTACCTGACCCGTCGTCTGGTGGACATCTCCCAGGATCTGGTAATTACCGAGACCGATTGCGGTACTGATCAGGGCCTGACCATGGCGCCGATCATTGAAGGTGGTGACATTATTGCCCCGCTGGGTGATCGCGTACTTGGCCGAACGCTCAACGCAGATGTGCTCGATGAAGAAACCGGCGAAGTGATAGTCGAGTCCGGTACCATGATCGATGAGCGCATGGTCGAAAAGCTGGAAACCGGTGGTGTGGACCAGGTACTCGTGCGCTCGCCGATCACTTGCGAGACGCGCTTCGGTATCTGCAGCACCTGCTACGGCCGCGATCTGGCACGTGGCCACGTGGCGAATGTCGGCGAGGCTGTAGGTGTTATTGCGGCTCAGTCTATTGGTGAGCCGGGTACTCAGCTCACCATGCGTACCTTCCACATCGGTGGTGCCGCATCGAGGGCAACTGCTGCTGACAGCGTGCACGTCAAGAACACCGGTAAGATCCATCTGTCCAATATGAAGACAGTGGAAAACAAAAAAGGCGAGCTGGTTGTTGTGTCTCGCTCCGGTCAGTTGATCGTGAACGACACCAACGGTCGCGAGCGTGAGCTTTACAAGCTGCCTTATGGTGCCACTATTACTGTTGGCAAGAAGAAGGAAGTGGAAGCTGGCCAGCTGGTTGCAACCTGGGATCCGCACACTCACCCGATTATCTCGGAAGTAGCCGGTACCGTGGCCTTCGAAGCCATGGAAGAGGGCATTACCGTGCGTGAGCAGACGGACGAGATCACTGGCCTGACCACCTGGTCTGTCATTGATCCGGCGGAGCGCTCATCGTCCGCCAAGGAGCTGCGCCCGGCGATTCGCGTTGTCGACAAGAAGGGCGAAGATGTTTGTCTGCCTGGTACCAATGTGCCAGCACACTACTTCCTGCCGGCCGGTGCAATCATTTCCCTGAAAGATGGCGCCGAAATGAATATCGGTGACGTGGTTGCCCGTATCCCGCAGGAAGGTTCCAAGACTCGTGACATCACCGGTGGTCTGCCCCGTGTTGCCGACCTGTTTGAAGCGCGCAAGCCGAAAGAACCGGCCATTCTGGCGGAGATCTCCGGTACTGTCAGCTTCGGTAAGGAAACCAAGGGCAAGCGCCGTTTGGTAATCACACCGAAGGATGGGCCGAACCCAATCGATGGCTCTGATCATTATGAGACGTTGATTCCGAAATGGCGCACCATGACCGTGTTCGAAGGTGAGTACATCGAAAAAGGTGAAGTGGTGTCTGAAGGCCCTCCCGCGCCGCACGATATTCTGCGTCTGAAGGGTGTGGAAGCGCTGGCCCAGTATATTGTCAACGAAGTACAGGACGTGTACCGACTGCAGGGTGTGCGCATTAACGACAAACACATTGAGGTGATTGTTCGCCAGATGCTGCGCAAGATTGAGATTACCCATTCCGGTGATTCCAATCTGATCAAGGGCGAGCAACTGACGTATACCGATATCCTTGATGTCAACGCAGAGCTGGCAAAGGATGGCAAGCAGGAGGCCCGATTCGATCGCTTGCTGCTGGGTATCACCAAGGCCTCACTGGCCACCGAATCGTTCATCTCTGCGGCCTCCTTCCAGGAGACCACGCGGGTGTTGACCGAAGCGGCGGTCACCGGCAAGCGTGACTTCTTGCGCGGGCTGAAGGAAAACGTGGTTGTGGGTAGACTGATTCCGGCAGGTACCGGTCTGGCCTACCACGAAGCACGCAAGCGTGCCGCTGCGGAAGCGCTCGATACGGATAGTGTCAGTGCCAGCGATGTGGAAGCAGCCCTGAGCGAGGCGCTCAGCGGCGAAGCACAAAGCCAGGAGTAAATCCCGGCTGGCGAGCTGTACACCTCGGGCAGGCCACGGTTGGCCCGGGGTGATAACCCTTCCGGCCGCGGTCTGCGCTGGCAACGGGCAGTTGACTCGGGGCTACAGGGTCATTAAACTCTCGCCTCCTTTGGCAGTCGATCGCCAGGCTCGGTCTCGGCCGAGACCCGGACAGAGCCCTGAAATACAGGGCTGGGGGCCGTTTTGAGCTGCGATTGCCATAATCAGACATGATATGTAATGCCAAGTCGCCTGCCCCATGGACAGGCGGAAAACGAAAATACAGGAAAAATATTGACCGATGGCTACTATTAACCAGTTAGTCCGTAAACCGCGAAAGAGTCGCGCGTCCAAGAGTGACGTTCCGGCCCTGCAGCGCTCCCCGCAAAAGCGCGGCGTCTGCACCCGGGTTTACACGACCACTCCGAAGAAGCCGAATTCAGCACTGCGCAAGGTTTGCCGTGTGCGTCTGGTAAACGGCTACGAAGTCAGCTCCTACATTGGTGGCGAAGGCCACAACCTGCAGGAGCACTCGGTGGTGCTGATTCGCGGTGGACGAGTCAAGGACCTGCCTGGTGTGCGATACCACACCGTGCGCGGCAGCCTGGATACCTCCGGCGTGGCCGATCGCAAGCAGGGTCGATCCAAGTACGGCACCAAGCGACCCAAGTCCTAAGTCCCTACTGCCTTAACAAGAGGCGGCAAGACATTCAGAGCCAGCATACAAGCGCATGGATGCGCGCTGCAGCGCGGCTCGGTGAATCTGTACCGATAGTGGTGTATGGAAACAAAGGCGCTGCAGACTGAGTAAGGCCAGGTATTTGCCCGTTCGGGCAAGTCATCCTGGGTTTCCCTGAATTAACATAGAGGTCTATCATGCCCAGAAGAAGAGAAGTGGCAAAGCGTGAAGTTTTGCCTGATCCCAAGTTCGGTTCAAAAGTCCTGGCCAAGTTCATGAACCACGTGATGGTTGACGGCAAGAAATCCGTCGCCGAGCGCATTGTTTATGGTGCCCTGGACGTCGTCGCCGAGAAATCCGGCGCCGATCCCCTGGAAACTTTCGAAAAAGCCCTGGAAACCATCGCGCCGATGGTGGAAGTAAAATCTCGCCGTGTCGGTGGTGCCACCTACCAGGTTCCCGTTGAAGTGCGTGTCGAGCGTCGTAACGCGCTGGCTATGCGCTGGCTGGTGGAGCATTCTCGTGCTCGCGGCGAGAAGTCGATGGTTCTGCGCCTTGCTGGTGAAATCTCAGACGCGGCTGAAGGTCGCGGCAGTGCCGTTCGCAAGCGCGAAGACGTGCACCGTATGGCGGAAGCGAACCGCGCATTCTCACACTACCGATTCTAATTGTCCTCAGCTACAGAATTCACTGATTAAACCGAGGGTATTGAAGTGGCCAGAAAACATCCCCTTAGCCGTTACCGTAACATCGGAATTGCCGCGCACGTAGATGCCGGCAAGACCACTACCACGGAGCGTGTCCTGTTCTACACCGGTCTTTCTCACAAGATTGGTGAAGTGCACGATGGTGCTGCGGTTATGGACTGGATGGAGCAGGAGCAGGAACGCGGTATCACGATTACTTCTGCGGCCACCACTTGTTTCTGGAGCGGCATGGACCAGCAATATCCGGAGCACCGCATCAATATTATTGATACTCCCGGACACGTGGATTTCACAATTGAGGTGGAGCGTTCCCTGCGGGTACTGGACGGAGCAGTGGTAGTGCTGTGTGCCTCATCCGGCGTGCAGCCCCAGACGGAAACAGTATGGCGCCAGGCTAACCGTTACCAGGTGCCCCGCCTGGTTTTCGTGAACAAGATGGACCGTGCTGGCGCAGACTTTCTCAAGGTCGTGAAGCAGATGAAGGATCGCCTGGGTGCCGTTGCGGTGCCCCTGCAGATTCCTATCGGCGCGGAAGACGAATTCCGCGGTGTTATCGATCTCGTCAAAATGAAGTCCATTATCTGGAGCGAAGAAGATATGGGCACCACCTTCGAGTATCAGGAAATCCCTGGCGATCTCAAGGCGGTGTGTGATGAGTGGCGGGAGCACCTGGTAGAGTCAGCGGCTGAGGCCAATGAAGACGTCATGGACAAATATCTCGGTGGTGAAGAACTTACCGAGGCAGAGATCATGAAGTCGATTCGTCAGCGTACTCTTGCCAACGAAATCATCCCGGTACTGTGTGGCTCCGCTTTCAAGAACAAGGGCGTCCAGGCAGTACTCGACGCCGTGGTTGATTACATGCCGTCACCGACGGAAGTGAAGGCAATTGAAGGTGTCAACGAAGACGGTGAGAAAGTCACCTGTGAAGTGGAAGACGATGCTCCGTTTGCTTCCCTGGCGTTCAAGATCGCTACCGATCCTTACGTTGGTACATTGACATTTTTCCGCGTGTACTCCGGCGTGCTCAATTCCGGCGATACGGTTTATAACCCGATCAAGTCGAAGAAAGAGCGAGTTGGCCGCATGGTGCAAATGCATTCCAATTCTCGCGAGGAAATCAAGCAAGTGATGGCCGGCGATATTGCTGCGGCTATCGGCCTGAAAGACGTCACCACCGGTGAGACGCTGTGCTCTCCGGATAATATTGTCACGCTGGAGCGCATGGACTTCCCGGATCCGGTTATTTCCGTGGCGGTCGAACCCAAGTCAAAAGCGGACCAGGAAAAGATGAGCATCGCCCTGGGCAAGCTTGCTCAGGAAGACCCGTCGTTCCGCGTAGAGTCTGACGAAGAGTCAGGTCAAACAATTATTTCCGGCATGGGTGAATTGCATCTGGACGTACTGGTTGATCGCATGCGTCGCGAGTTCTCGGTTGAAGCGAATATCGGCAAGCCGCAAGTTGCTTACCGGGAAACCATTCGCAAGGCTATCGAAGTCGAAGGCAAGCACGTCAAGCAATCCGGTGGTCGAGGCCAGTATGGTCACGTGTGGTTACGCATTGAGCCGCTGGATCCTGATTCTGAGTACGAATTCGTAAACGAGATTGTCGGCGGTGTGGTTCCCAAGGAATATATCCCGGCAGTGGACAAGGGTGTGCAGGAACAGATGCAAAACGGCTGTCTGGCCGGCTATCCGTTGCTAGCCATGAGGGTCACCCTGTACGACGGTTCATTCCACGATGTGGACTCCAGTGAAATGGCGTTCAAGATTGCCGGCTCTATGGCGCTCAGGAAGGGTGCACTGATGGCCGATCCGGCTCTGCTGGAGCCAATGATGAGCGTGGAAGTTGTGACCCCGGAAGAATACATGGGCGATGTTATGGGTGACCTCAACCGTCGCCGCGGCATGGTGCAGGGCATGGAAGACACGGCAAGCGGCAAGGTAATTGATGCCGAGGTTCCGCTGTCCGAAATGTTTGGCTATGCAACAGACCTGCGCTCAATGTCCCAGGGTCGTGCGACTTACACCATGGAGTTTTTGAAGTACGCGGAAGTTCCGAACAATATCGCAGAAAGCATTATTGATAAATCTTAACTATCAACTTGGCCTGCGGGCCGTTGACCAAGGCATCACTGCCTAAGTGAGGTAAAAAGTGGCGAAGGAAAAATTTGAAAGAAATAAAGTACACGTAAACGTCGGTACCATTGGACACGTTGACCATGGCAAGACGACGCTGACGGCGGCGCTGACCAAGGTGTGCTTTGATATCTGGGGTAGCGGCGAAGCGCGCGGCTTTGATCAGATCGATAACGCCCCGGAAGAGCGTGAGCGTGGTATTACCATTGCTACCTCCCACGTGGAATACGATTCGCCGAACCGTCACTATGCACACGTTGACTGTCCGGGCCACGCCGACTATGTGAAGAACATGATTACCGGTGCGGCGCAGATGGACGGCGCGATTCTGGTAGTGAGCGCCGCCGACGGCCCGATGCCGCAGACCCGCGAGCACATTCTGCTGTCGCGTCAGGTAGGCGTACCTTACATCGTCGTGTTCATGAACAAGGCGGACATGGTCGATGACGAAGAGCTGCTGGAGCTGGTGGAAATGGAAATCCGCGAGCTGCTGGATGCCTACGAATTTCCTGGCGACGATACGCCGATCATCATCGGTTCCGCGCTGAAGGCGCTGGAAGGCGATACATCAGACATTGGTGCGCCGGCGGTACAGAAGCTGGTGGAGACCCTGGACGAATACATTCCGGAGCCGGAGCGTGACGTTGAGAAGCCGTTCCTGATGCCGATTGAGGACGTGTTCTCAATTTCCGGTCGCGGTACGGTAGTAACCGGTCGTGTTGAGCGCGGTGTGATCAAGGTGGGTGAAGAGATCGAGATTGTCGGTATCAAGGACACCACGAAGACCACCTGTACCGGTGTTGAGATGTTCCGCAAGCTGCTGGACGAAGGCCGGGCTGGTGAAAACGTTGGCGTACTGCTGCGTGGCACCAAGCGTGAAGACGTAGAGCGTGGCCAGGTACTGGCAGCGCCGGGCACCATTACCCCGCACACCAAATTCGAAGCTGAGGTGTACATCCTGAGCAAAGACGAAGGTGGCCGTCACACGCCGTTCTTCAAAGGCTATCGTCCGCAATTCTACTTCCGTACTACGGATGTGACTGGTAACTGCGAACTGCCGGAAGGTGTCGAGATGGTTATGCCGGGCGACAACATCAAGATGGTTGTTGACCTGATTGCGCCGATCGCCATGGATGAAGGTCTGCGCTTCGCGATCCGCGAGGGTGGCCGAACTGTAGGCGCAGGAGTTGTTGCCAAGATTATTGAGTAATCTCGGCGCAGACCTTTAAAAGCCAGGGATTGTCTCCGCAATCCCTGGCTTTTTATTGAAGACGTAGCGGCTGCGGGAACGCGGTGCTGCGTTGCGGAAAAATTCTGATCCAGTCACTTACTTAAGTAAGCTCCCGAATCAGAAATCCCGCGCCTTGCTCCACGCTCCCTCGCGGCTGAAGGTTGACGTAGCGGCTGCGGGAACGCGGTGCTGCGTTGCGGAAAATTTCTGATCCAGTCACTTACTTCAGTAAGCTCCCGAATCAGAAATTCCCCGCGCCTTGCTCCACGCTCCCTCGCGCGCTACTCGAGTCATCACCTGGCTGATAGTCGGCAGCACTTACTTGATTAAGTGTGTTGATGAAAGTGGCTGCATGGCTCGCGGCCTTGAGGAAGACTTTGCCGGGGTTTCGTCCGGCAGCGTAAAAGAGCGAGCGCCGAGTGAGTGAAAAAGACCCGCAGGGGCTTTTTCGGGAGGGAGGGCACCCCGGAGGGGCGCCGCTCAGCGCCGGACGAAACCCCGGCAAGGTCTGACCCCAATTCGAAAAGTATTGAGAAGCGGGTATAAAGGTTGGCGCGATCTCGACACAGGTTGTACGCCTAATCCGGTTTGAAGATAAGCAGCCACGTGCCACTGGCACATGGCTGCAGACCAGGGGTTTTCTTGGCTCAAGGCTCTATATCCCTTGACTTGGATATGGGCCGCCTTTACAATTCGCATCCTTTTTTGGCAATCACAACCGTTGAGCCAGAAAAGAGAAGCGGTAACTAATTAATTTATAAGAGTTTTTTGGAGTTTTACGTAGATGCAAAATCAGCGTATCAGAATTCGGCTAAAGGCCTTTGATCATCGGCTGATTGATCAATCTACCCAGGAAATCGTAGATACCGCCAAGCGCACCGGAGCACAGGTCAGAGGACCTATCCCGCTGCCGACCAATAAAGAAAAATTTACTGTGCTGATTTCACCGCACGTTAACAAAGACGCCCGTGATCAGTACGAAATCCGCACTCACAAGCGCCTGCTGGACATCGTCGAGCCAACTGAAAAGACAGTTGATGCTCTGATGAAGCTCGATCTGGCAGCCGGTGTAGAAGTGCAGATCAGCCTCGGTTAACTCTCGAAGTTAGCTAGCTGGAACAAATAACCAGGTAGTGGGCGTTCGGTCCCCGCTACCCTTTTAATTTTACGTATTAAAAGTTTTGGCGCACTGAAACATTCGTGGTTACCCATCGCGGTAGCAACATTAGTGTAACGCGTCAGCGGCCAGAGCGGGTTTTAGCCCCTTGCACAATGAGGTCTTAAAACAATGTCGATAGGTTTAGTCGGTCGTAAGAGCGGGATGACCCGTATCTTCACTGAAGAGGGCGCGTCTGTGCCGGTTACTGTTGTCGAAGTGCAACCGAATCGGGTGACACAGATTAAAACGCTTGAAACAGACGGTTACAGTGCAATCCAGGTGACTGCCGGAGCGCGTCGCGCATCCCGTGTATCAAAAGCCCTGGCTGGTCACTTTGCCAAAGCCAGCACCGAGGCCGGTGATGGTCTGTGGGAATTCCGTACGGAAGACCTGGACGGTCTGGAACTGGGCGGTGAGTTGAAAGTTGATCGCTTTGAAGCAGGCCAGAAAGTGGATGTAACTGGAACTTCCAAAGGTAAGGGCTTCCAGGGCGGCGTTAAGCGTCATAATTTCCACATGCAGGATGCCACCCACGGTAACTCGCTTTCACACCGTGCGCCGGGTTCCATCGGTCAGTGTCAGACACCTGGCCGCGTCTGGAAAGGCAAGAAAATGGCCGGCCAGATGGGTAACGTGCGCAACACCACGCAATCGCTTGAAGTGGTACGTGTGGATCTGGAAAACAACTTGTTGCTGATCAAGGGTTCACTACCCGGAGCAACCGGTTCCAGTGTCATCGTCCGTCCAGCAATCAAGGCAAAGAGGTAGGTAAGTCATGGAACTAGCACTTGCACTGCCTGGTAATAAAGCCGGCAAGGAAACAGTGTCACTCTCTGACGATTCTTTTGGTCGTGAGTACAACGAGCCTCTGGTTCACCAGACCGTTGTTACTTATATGGCCGACGCCCGTCAGGGTACCGTGAAGCAAAAGACCCGTTCTGAAGTTCAGGGCGGTGGACGCAAGCCCTGGCGCCAGAAAGGCACCGGTCGGGCTCGCGCCGGTACCATCCGCAGCCCGATCTGGCGCAGCGGTGGTGTCACGTTCGCAGCGCGTCCGCAGGATTACAGCAAGAAGCTGAACAAGAAAATGTATCGTGGTGCCATGCGCTGCATACTTTCTGAACTGATTCGTCAGGAACGTCTCGTGGTGGTCAGTGATTTCAGCATTGATTCGCACAAGACCAAGGATCTGGTCAGCAAGCTCAAGGAATTTGAGCTGGACAACGTACTGATCGTTGCTGAAGAAGTGGAAAACAATCTGTATCTGGCTGCGCGCAACCTGCACAAGGTTGAGGCAGTAGATGCCGCCGGTATCGACCCGGTCAGCCTGATTGGTTTTGAGAAGGTTTTGATCACAGTGCCTGCGCTCAAAAAAGTGGAGGCGATGCTGTCATGAATCCGGAACGCATGTACCAAGTCATTTTAGGCCCGCACGTGTCTGAGAAATCGACACTGCTGGGTGAAGACAACAACCAGTACACCTTCAGGGTGTCCGGTGACGCTACCAAGCCCGAGATCAAGAAGGCCGTTGAATCGATTTTCAACGTCGTTGTTCACGATCTGCAGGTGCTGAATGTGAAAGGAAAAACCAAACGGACCGCGCGCGGCAAGGTACGCAAGCGCTCTGACTGGAAGAAAGCTTATGTCCGCCTCGAAGCTGGCCATGAGATTGACTTCGCGGACATCGGTTAAGGGGTAGGGAACAATGCCAGTAGTAAAAGCCAAACCGACTTCACCAGGACGCCGCTTTGTCGTCAAGGTCGTAAACCCCGACTTGCACAAGGGCGAGCCCTATGCACCGTTGACGGCACCGAAGTCCAAGTCCGGTGGTCGCAACAACAAGGGCCGCATTACCCGTCGTCATCAGGGTGGTGGTCACAAACAGAAATATCGCATCATCGATTTCCGTCGTGACAAAGACGGTATCGAAGCCAACATTGAGCGCCTGGAGTACGACCCCAACCGGTCTGCGCACATTGCTCTGTTGAAGTACGCCGACGGCGAGCGTCGTTACATTATCGCCCCTGCAAAAATGAAGGCAGGTGATGTGGTGATGTCCGGCGATAACGCGTCCATTAAAGTGGGCAATTGTCTGCCGCTGCGAAGCATCCCGTTGGGTAGCACAGTGCACTGCATTGAGATGAAACCTGGCAAAGGTGCGCAATTAGCGCGCAGCGCCGGTGCCTCGGTACAGCTGGTTGCTCGCGAAGGCGCTTATGCCACCTTGCGACTGCGCTCCGGAGAAATGCGCAAAGTGCTGTCGGAATGTCGTGCGGTGCTTGGTGAAGTCTCGAATTCCGAGTACTCGCTGCGCTCACTGGGCAAAGCCGGTGCCAAGCGCTGGCGTGGTGTGCGACCGACCGTACGCGGTGTCGCCATGAACCCGGTTGATCACCCCCACGGTGGTGGTGAAGGACGCACCTCTGGTGGCCGTCATCCGGTTTCGCCCTGGGGCGTAAAGACCAAGGGCTTCAAGACTCGTACTAACAAGCGAACAAACAAGATGATCGTTCGCCGTAGAAATTCAAGCCGCTAAGGCAAGTGATAGAGGATTTAATTCGTGCCACGTTCACTTAAGAAAGGCCCGTTTGTTGACATTCACTTGATGAAGAAAGTGCAAACAGCCGTAGATAGCAACGACAAGCGTCCGATCAAAACCTGGTCGCGTCGTTCCATGGTTTCACCGGATATGATCGGCCTGACTATTGCCGTGCATAACGGTCGTCAGCATGTGCCGGTGTTCATCAACGAAGACATGGTTGGTCACAAGCTCGGCGAATTTGCGCTTACTCGTACTTACCGCGGTCACACTGCGGACAAGAAGGCGCGCTAGGAGACTAAAGATGGAAGTGTCAGCAAAATTAAAAGGCGCTCGCCTGTCGGCTCAGAAAGCACGTTTGGTCGCTGACCAGGTGCGCGGAAAGGGCGTTGAAGAGGCTCTGCAGCTATTGAGTTTCAGCCCGAAGAAAGGCGCGGATATCATCAAGAAGGTGCTGAATTCAGCCATTGCCAATGCTGAGCACAATGAAGGTGCCGACGTGGACGAGCTGAAGGTTTCAACAATTTACGTGGATGAAGGCATGACCATGAAGCGCATTATGCCGAGAGCGAAAGGCCGCGCCGATCGCATTCTCAAGCGCTCATGCCACATCACTATCACGGTCGCGGATAACTAGGAGATTCGGATGGGTCAGAAAGTAAACCCAACAGGCATTCGCCTTGGCATCGTCAAGAAGCACACGTCAGTGTGGTTTGCCGAGGGCAAAGACTACGCCAACAACCTGTTAAATGATTTGCAGGTGCGGGACTTCGTAAAGAAGAAGCTGGCGAATGCCTCTGTTTCTCGAGTCGACATTGAGCGACCGGCCAAGACTGCCAAGCTCACTATCTATACCGCGCGACCCGGTATTGTGATCGGCAAAAAAGGCGAGGATGTAGAGAAGCTGCGAGGAATTTTGACCCAGAAGATGGGCATACCGGTGCAGATCAATATTGAAGAAATTCGCAAGCCTGATCTGGATGCGCAACTGGTGGCAGACAGTGTGTCGTCGCAGCTGGAGCGTCGGGTAATGTTTCGCCGCGCCATGAAGCGTGCGGTTCAGAATGCCATGCGCCAGGGTGCCGAAGGCATCAAGATCCAGGTGGGTGGCCGGCTGGGTGGTGCGGAAATTGCCCGCTCTGAGTGGTATCGCGAAGGCCGTGTGCCCCTGCACACCCTGCGAGCAGACATCGATTATGCAACCTCTGAGGCCAGCACTACATACGGCATCATTGGTGTAAAAGTGTGGATTTTCAAAGGTGAGATTCTGGATCTGGATGAGGCGATTGTTCCTACGCAACAATCCAAGCAGCAGTCCAAGGCCAGCTAGAGGTAAAACGACGTGTTACAACCTAAGAGAACAAAATATCGCAAGATGATGAAAGGCCGGAACCGTGGCCTTGCACATCGCGGCAGCAACGTGGATTTCGGCGAATATGGTCTCAAAGCAATCAGCCGGGGCCGTCTGACCGCGCGTCAGATCGAAGCTGCACGTCGTGCCATGACTCGTAAGATCAAGCGTGGCGGAAAGATCTGGATTCGTGTGTTTCCTGACAAGCCGATTACGCAAAAGCCCCTGGAAGTGCGTCAGGGTAAAGGTAAGGGTTCCGTGGAGTACTGGGTTGCCCAGATTCAGCCGGGCCGCATTATGTTTGAAATTGAAGGTGTTGATGAAGAACTGGCGCGCGAGGCCTTTAACCTGGCTTCCTCCAAGCTGCCGTTCGAGACAACTTTCGTGAAGCGAACGGTGATGTAATGAAAGCCAGTGATTTGAGAGAAAAGTCTGTCGAGGAACTGCAAACACAACTGCAGGATCTCTATAAGGACCAGTTTAACAATCGCATGCAGAAGAGCACCGGTCAGCTTGGTCAGACTCATTTGCTTCGCGATGTGAAGCGCGACATTGCGCGCGTAAAGACGCTGCTGAATGAAAAGCAGAGTGCTGAGCAACCAAAGAGTGAGTCTTAATAATGTCCAGTGAAGAAAAATTAGCGCGCACGGCGACCGGTAAGGTCGTTAGCAACAAGATGGAAAAGTCCATCGTCGTGCTGGTTGAGCGTCGAGTTCGTCACCCGCTGTATGGCAAGATCATCAAGCGATCTACCAAGATCCATGCTCATGACGCCAACAACGAGTGCATGCCAGGTGACTCAGTCACCATTCAGGAAGTACGCCCAATTTCGAAAACCAAATCCTGGTCTCTGGTTTCGATCGACGAGCGTGCTACACAGGTTTAACCAGGGTTTTAGTCAGGATTAGAGCATCTGCATCTGCCGTGCAGGTGCGAGATGGAGTGAATCGATGATTCAAGTGCAGTCATACTTAGATGTTGCCGATAACAGCGGCGCTCGACGAGTCATGTGCATCAAGGTGTTGGGCGGTTCCCATCGCCGTTACGCGCGCATTGGCGACATCATCAAGGTTACCGTGAAGGAAGCGATTCCGCGCGGTAAGGTCAAAAAAGGACAGGTGGTGACTGCCCTGGTTGTGCGCACCAAGAAGGGCGTGCGACGAGGTGACGGTTCGCTGATTCGTTTCGATGATAACGCGGCGATTCTGTTGAATGCACAGAATGCACCTATTGGAACCCGTGTGTTCGGTCCGGTGACCCGGGAGCTTCGCAATGAAAAATTCATGCGAATTATTTCCCTGGCTCCCGAGGTGCTGTAAGCAGCACCACGACCGGCAGGAATATATAGAGAGATAGTGAGAAATGAATAAGCTCAAGCGCGATGATGAGGTGATAGTAGTCACGGGTAAGGACAAAGGTAAGCGTGGAACTATCTCGCGAATGGTTGGTGATGACAGGGTTGTTGTTTCCGGCGTAAATATGGTGAAACGCCATACCAAACCCAACCCGAACCTGGGTCAGCCAGGCGGGATTGTAGAAAAAGAAGCATCGCTCCACATTTCAAATGTGGCGATCTTCAATGCAGCAGAAAACAAGGCCGATCGAGTTGGCATCAAAGTCCTGGAGGACGGTGTCAAGAAGCGTGTTTATAAATCGAACGGTCAGGAAATCGACTAATTATTGGTAGGTTGCCAGATGGCTCAGCTTAGAGAGTATTATCAGAAAGAAGTGATTCCGGCGTTGACCCAGCAGTTCGGATTTAAAAATCCGATGCAGGTGCCGAAGCTCACCAAAGTTACCCTGAACATGGGTTTGGGTGAGGCCGTGGCTGACAAGAAAATTCTTGAAAACGCCGCGAGCGACCTGGAAATGATCGCCGGTCAGAAAGTGGTGGTTACCAAGGCGCGCAAGAGTATTGCCGGATTCAAGATCCGTGAGGGTTGGCCCATTGGCCTGAAAGTGACCCTGCGTGGCGAGCGTATGTATGAATTTCTGGAGCGTCTCGTAGATATTGCTATTCCGCGTATCAGGGACTTCCGTGGTCTGAGCCCGAAATCATTTGACGGCCGTGGCAACTACGCCATGGGTGTTAACGAACAGATTATTTTTCCGGAAATTGAATACGACAAGATTGATGTGCTGCGTGGTCTGGATATCACCATCACCACCACAGCGGAAAATGACGATGAAGGCCGCGCCTTGCTAACGGCGATGCGTTTTCCTTTCCGCGGCGTGAATCCGTCGCAGCTAAAGGCCGACGACACGGCTGCAAAAGATAAAGAGGAGTCATAACCATGGCAAAGACTTCAATGATTGCCAGAGAAGAAAAGCGGGCACGCACGGTAGAAAAGTATGCCGCCAAGCGAGCCGAGCTGAAGGCAGTGCTGAAAGATTCGAAAGCCAGCGATGACGAAAAATGGGATGCTCAGGTTAAGTTGCAGAAGCTGCCCCGTGACGCCAGCCCGATTCGACAGCGAAACCGCTGCCGGATTACTGGTCGTCCACACGGTGTATATCGCAAGTTTGGCCTGTGCCGGAACAAGCTGCGGGAAGCTGCCATGCGCGGCGATGTTCCCGGCTTGACCAAGGCTAGCTGGTAGGCGGGAGACACATTATGAGCATGACAGATCCGATTGCAGATTTTCTGACCCGCATTCGCAATGCACAAATGGCTCAGCTGCCAACAGTTGCGTGCCCTTCATCGAAGCTGAAAATTGCGCTGAGCAAGGTGCTGCAGGATGAAGGCTACATTGGTGGCTACGCCGTGGATGACGAGGGCGGCAAGCCAGTCCTGAACCTTGAGCTGAAATATTACAAGGGCAAGCCGGTCATCGAAGAGATCAAGCGAGTAAGCCGTCCCGGTCTGCGTGCTTACAAGGGTAAGGATGAGCTGCCGAAGAACCGAGCCGGTCTGGGTGTTGCCATTCTGACCACCAGCAAAGGACTGATGACTGACAAGCAAGCAGATGCTGCCGGGATTGGTGGTGAGGTGCTTTGCACAGTTTTCTAGATTTTTTGGATTTTACTTAATTAAGAGCAAACAATGTCCAGAGTAGCTAACAACCCGGTAACTTTACCTAAGGGTGTAGAAACAACATTAACCGAGACAGAAATCTCGGTTAAAGGCTCCAAGGGCACCCTGCAACTACAATTGCACGGTCTCGTTGGTGTATCTCAGGAAGGCGAAGAGCTCAAGGTGTCTGCCAAGAAAGACAGCCGTGATGCCAATGCAATGGCTGGAACTTTTCGCTCCCTGATCAACAACATGGTTGTTGGTGTCAGTGAAGGTTTTGAGAAGAAACTGGAGCTTCAGGGCGTTGGTTATCGAGCCAAGGCGCAGGGCAAGGTACTGAATATCAGCGTGGGTTACTCACACCCTATTGATTACCAATTGCCTGAGGGTATTACCGCCGATACACCGACGCAGACTGAAATCGTAATTACCGGTGCAGACAAACAATTGGTCGGCCAGGTTGCCGCCGAGATTCGCAAATTCCGTCCGCCTGAACCTTATAAGGGTAAGGGTATTCGCTATACAACTGAACGTGTGTACAGAAAAGAAGCGAAGAAGAAATAGGAACAGACTATGAGCGTTAAGAAAGATGCTCGACTGCGCCGCGCGCGCCGAGCCCGAGCCAAAATTAGTGAACTGCGTGTACACCGGTTGTGCGTTTATCGCTCACCGCGACACATCTACGCGCAGATTATTTCACCGACCGGCAATGAAGTGCTGGTCAGTGCGTCTACCGTCGAGAAGGACGTGCGCTCCGGTTCTACGGGCAATGTCGAAGCTGCTGGCAAGATCGGTCAGCTGATTGCCGAGCGAGCCAAAGCAGCCGGCATTGAGAAGGTAGCTTTCGACCGTTCTGGATACGCCTACCACGGCCGCGTCAAGGCCCTGGCAGAAGCCGCCCGCGAAGGTGGTTTGGACTTCTAGGTACAAAGTTCTAGGTACAGCAAGAGAACAGTGACTTATTGAATCTGGAGCGATGAGTGTTCCAGTTAATTAGACAGGTTGATAGATATGGCATTTAAAGACGAGCCAGGCAAAAACGAAGAAGGTCTGCAGGAGAAGCTGATCCAGGTAAACCGTGTGGCCAAAGTGGTCAAAGGCGGCCGGATCTTCGGTTTCACTGCCCTGACTGCAGTCGGCGACGGTAATGGCCGGGTGGGTTTTGGCCGCGGCAAAGCACGCGAAGTTCCATTGGCTATTCAAAAGGCCATGGAGTCTGCCCGTCGCAACATGATTACTGTGGGTCTGGACGGTAACACCCTGCAATATCCGATCAAGGCTCGTCACGGCGCTTCGAAGGTTTTCATGCAGCCGGCCTCAGAGGGTACTGGCGTGATTGCCGGTGGTGCCATGCGTGCCATCCTGGAATTGGCCGGTGTACAAAATGTACTGGCCAAGTGCTATGGCTCCACCAACCCGGTGAATGTTGTTTACGCGACTTTCAAGGGTCTGCGTGACATGCGCTCCCCCGACGAGATTGCTGCCAAGCGCGGCAAGACTGTTGAAGAGATCACCGGGTAACGGTCGGCTGCTAGTTTAGACCAGCTAGAGAATTTTCAGGCAGCGGCGTAGCGGCTGTGGCGGGTTCGAAAAGATTGACATTGGAATCAGCAGAGATGAGCAAGAAAACTGTAAAAATCACATTGGTGCGCAGCCCGATCGGCGCCCAGCCGAAGCACAAGCTTTGTCTGCAGGGCCTGGGACTGCGCCGTATGCACCAGTCCGTCGAAGTTGAAGACTCCCCGGCGGTGCGTGGAATGATCAACAAGGTTAACTACATGTTAACCGTAGAAGGTGAGGCCTAATCATGGAATTGAATGACCTGAGCCCGGCTCCTGGCAGTACCAAGGCTCGCAAGCGCGTGGGCCGCGGCATCGGCAGCGGTTGGGGCAAGACCTGTGGCAGCGGTCACAAGGGCCTGAAATCCCGTTCTGGCGGCAGCGTCAAGCCAGGATTCGAAGGCGGCCAGATGCCACTGCAGATGCGCCTGCCAAAATTCGGCTTCTCCTCCCGCGTGGGTCGAGTAACTGCACAAGTACGCACAGCCGAACTGAACAAAGTCGATGCTGAGGTGATTGACCTGGAAGCATTGCGTAAGGCCAACATTATCAGCAGCAGCTACAAGCGTGCCAAGATAATGCTGTCCGGTGACGTGACCAAGGCGGTCACTGTGCAGGGCATCGCCGTCACCAAAGGTGCGAAAGCAGCGATCGAGGC
The DNA here is from genome assembly GCA_965230125.1 of uncultured Pseudohongiella sp. Taxonomy (GTDB): domain Bacteria; phylum Pseudomonadota; class Gammaproteobacteria; order Pseudomonadales; family Pseudohongiellaceae; genus UBA9145. The sequence goes on from OZ245938.1 coordinate 1,510,486, forward strand.
TGCCGGTGGCAAGGTAATCGAGGCTGAGGTTGCAGCGAAAACCAAGAAAACGAAGAAGGCTCAAAAGCCAGCAGCTGACAGCGCCGAATAACCATTATTCACTGACTGCCCGCAATTTGGCGGTGGTGGATTGGCAGTGCAGTTAATTAGTAGTGTAGTTAATTAGTAGTAAAGAGACGTAACGAAACATGGCAAAGAAGCCCAACATGAATCCGGAAAACATCGGCGCTGGCCTCGGCGAGTTGAAGTCACGCCTGCTGTTTCTGTTGTTTGCCATATTCGTCTATCGGATTGGCACACATATTCCGGTGCCGGGCATAGATCCACTGCAGCTGCAGGCGTTCTTCAATCAGAACGAGGGCACCTTCGCGGATCTATTCAACATGTTTTCCGGTGGTGCGCTGGAGCGTATGAGTATCGTTGCGCTTGGCATCATGCCCTACATCTCGGCGTCGATCATCATGCAGCTACTGACTGCCGTCAGCCCGCAGCTTGATCAGTTAAAGAAAGAAGGCGAGTCTGGCCGGCGCAAGATTAGCCAGTACACGCGCTATGGCGCATTGGTGCTGGCTACAGTGCAAGGCACCGGCATGACTGTCGGTCTGCTGTCCCCCATGGCCTACAACCCGGGACTGGCATTTAACCTGACCGCGATCATCTCCCTGGTAACCGGCGCGATGTTCCTGATGTGGCTGGGTGAGCAGATTACCGAGAAGGGTATCGGCAACGGTATATCCATGCTTATTTTCGCCGGCATCGTGGCGGGCTTCCCGGCTGCGGTAGGTAGCTCTCTGACCCAGGCCTACGAAGGCCAGATCAGCGGTGTCCTGCTGCTGGTGGTGGGACTGATTGCCATCGGCGTCGTGGCCTGCATTGTTTACGTGGAGCGCGCCCAACGCCGCATCACGGTGAACTATGCCAAGCGTCAGCAGGGCCGCAAGATGATGCAGCCGCAGTCCAGCCATTTGCCGCTGAAGATCAATATGGCCGGCGTGATCCCGGCGATCTTCGCCAGCTCAATCCTGCTATTCCCGGCATCTCTGGGACAGTGGTTTGGCCAGTCGGATGGTGCCGAGTGGCTGCAAGACCTGGCGCTACTGATTGGTCCGGGACAGCCGCTGTACATCATCATTTTTAGCGCCATGATTATTTTCTTCTGCTTCTTTTATACCGCGCTGGTATTTAACCCTCGCGATGTAGCAGAAAACCTGAAGCGCTCCGGCGCCTTCATCCCGGGCATACGCCCGGGCGAGCAGACCGCCAAGTATATTGATGGCGTGATTACCCGACTGACGATGTTTGGCGCGGTGTACATCACCCTGGTGTGTTTGCTGCCGAATTTTATGCAGATGCTGGCCAACGTGCCCTTTAATCTGGGCGGCACGGCGCTGTTGATTTCCGTGGTAGTCACCATGGATTTCTGGTCCCAGGTGCAGTCGCATTTGATGTCACATCAATACGATTCCCTGATGAAGAAATCGAAGCTGGGCAACTACGGCCGTAGTGGCATCTAGGAGAAGATCATGAAAGTAAGAGCATCGGTAAGAAAAATCTGCCGCAACTGTAAGGTCATTCGACGTAACGGCGCGGTGCGAGTAATTTGCAGTGCTGAACCCCGACACAAGCAGCGTCAGGGCTAAGGGCACAAGGTAACTACGGAGTAAATCTATGGCACGTATTGCCGGGGTTAACATACCAGATAATAAGCACATCGTGATTTCGTTGAGCTACGTGTACGGCATTGGTCCGACCACAGCCCAGCAGATTTGCGAGGCGACCGGTATCACGCCCAGTACAAAAACCAGTGATCTGAGTCCGGAGCAGCTGGATAGCCTCCGCGCGGAAGTGGGCAAGCACCCGGTGGAAGGCGACCTGCGCCGCGAGATCTCCATGAACATCAAGCGACTGATGGATCTGGGTTGCAACCGCGGTATTCGTCACCGACGTTCGTTGCCGGTACGCGGTCAACGTACCAAGACCAATGCCCGTACCCGTAAAGGTCCGCGCAAACCAATCAGGAAATAAACATGGCAAAGCCAGCAGCGAAATCGACCAAGAAGAAAGTACGCAATACCGTCATCGACGGCATCGCGTTCATTCATGCGTCATTTAACAACACCATTGTCACGATCACTGATCGACAGGGTAATGCGTTGAGCTGGGCCACTGCCGGAGGCTCCGGTTTTCGTGGCTCACGTAAGAGCACCCCGTTTGCCGCACAGGTCGCCGCCGAGAAAGCGGGCAAGGCCGCCGTCGAACTGTATGGTCTGAAGCATCTGGACGTGAAGGTTAACGGACCCGGCCCGGGCCGCGAGTCAGCGGTGCGAGCCCTGAACAACTGCGGATTGAAAGTCAGCAACATTACTGACGTGACCCCGATTCCACACAATGGTTGCAGACCGCCCAAGAAGCGGCGTGTGTAAACAGGAGAATAGAATATGGCCCGCTATTTAGGCCCAAAATGTAAGCTGTCTCGCCGGGAAGGAACGGATCTGTTCCTGAAAAGCGGCGTGCGCCCGATCGACAGCAAGTGCAAGACCGAGAATATTCCCGGCCAGCACGGCCAGCGTCGTGGTCGCCTGTCGGATTATGGTGTCCAGCTGCGTGAAAAGCAGAAGGTGAGACGTACCTATGGTGTCCTGGAGAAGCAGTTCCGTGGCTACTATAAAGAAGCGGCGCGCCTGAAAGGTGCAACGGGTGAAAACCTGCTGCAGCTGCTGGAATGCCGTCTCGATAACGTGGTTTATCGTATGGGTTTTGGTTCTACTCGCGCCGAGTCACGCCAGCTGGTGTCGCACAAGGCAATCACCGTGAATGGTGAAGTGGTGAATGTCCCTTCCTATCAGGTCCAGGAAGGCGACGTGGTTGCTATTCGGCAGAAGTCGAAAGAGCAACTGCGAATCAAATCTGCTTTGGAATTGGCCGCCCAGCGGGGCGCCATCGACTGGGTTTCTGTTGACTCGAGCAAACTGGAAGGCCAGTTCACTCGCCGACCGGATCGCACCGATCTGTCGCCGGAAATCAACGAGAACCTGATTGTCGAGCTATATTCCAAGTAGTGACTTAATCACACAAAGGGTGGATTACATGCAAATTTCTTTATCTGACTTCTTAACACCACAAGTGATACAGGTTGACGAGATCGACAAGTGTCATTCCAAGGTGGTGCTTGAGCCGCTGGAGCGCGGCTTTGGACATACCCTTGGTAATGCGCTGCGCCGGATTCTTTTGTCATCCATGCCTGGCTGTGCGGTTGAGGAAGTTGAAATCGATGGTGTCGTGCACGAGTACAGCACTATCGAAGGTGTCCGTGAGGATGTGATCGAAATTCTGCTCAATCTTAAGGGCCTGGCAATACTGTTGAACAACAAGGACGAAGTTGTTCTGAATCTGTCCAAGAAGGGTTCCTGCACAGTAATTGCCGGAGACATCGAGACTGATCACGACGTAGACATTGTCAATCCTGATCACGTGATCGCACACCTGAACAGTAATGGCGAATTGAACATGCGTCTCACCGTGCGCAAGGGTCGCGGTTATTCTCCGGCCGATGCCCGCCGCGCCACTGATGAGGAAACCCGGTCCGTGGGCAAGTTGCTTCTGGACGCCTCCTACAGCCCGGTTGTTCGCGTGTCCTACTCGGTTGAGAATGCCCGTGTGGAGCAGCGTACTGACCTGGACAAACTGGTTATCGATCTGGAAACCAACGGTACTATCGATCCGGAAGAGGCTATTCGTCGCGCAGCGACTATTCTGCAACACCAGCTTAGCGTGTTCGTAGATCTGCAGAGCGAGATTATCAGCGAGCCGGAAGAGCACGAAGACGAAATTGATCCGATTCTGCTGCGTCCGGTGGATGATCTGGAACTGACTGTTCGCTCGGCTAACTGCCTGAAAGCGGAAGATATTTACTACATTGGTGACCTGATCCAGCGCACCGAAGTTGAGTTGCTGAAGACCCCGAACCTGGGCAAGAAGTCCCTGACTGAAATCAAGGATGTGCTGGCAACTCGTGGACTGTCTCTGGGACTGCGTCTGGAAAACTGGCCGCCGTCCAGCCTCAAGTCAGACGATCGAGCTGCCTGAGAGCACTAAGAATTTAAAGGTATAGAGTTATGCGTCATCGACACAGTGGTCGTCAGTTAAATAGAAACAGTTCCCACCGATCAGCCATGTTTCGCAACATGACTTCGTCGCTGGTGGAGCATGAAATCATCAAAACCACTCTGATCAAGGCCAAGGAACTGCGTTCCGTTGCTGAGCCGCTGATCACACTGGCCAAGAATGACAGCGTCGCCAATCGCCGACTGGCTTTCGATCGGCTCCGCAACAAGGCTACCGTGGGCAAGCTGTTTACTGAGCTGGGTCCGCGTTATGCAGATCGTCCCGGTGGCTATATTCGTATTCTCAAGTGCGGTGAGCGTGCGGGAGACAAGGCCACTATGGCCTATGTTGAACTGGTAGACCGTCCGAAGATCGACACCGATGATTTTGAGGATGATGTAGAAGCAACAGCTGAAAGCTAGGTTGTTCGGTCTACACCGACTTCATGAACCCGATCACCGCCGGTGATCGGGTTTTTTGCTTTCTGGCTGATGTAAACTATTCGAACTAATTTTTCGACAAGGATTCACTATGACCGCGTCTTTTCATCCCCCCGAGCGAACACTGATGGGTCCGGGCCCTTCGGACGTTAACCCGAGAATACTGGAAGCCCTGTCGCGTCCAACAATCGGACACCTGGATCCAGCTTTCATTGGCATGATGGATGAGGTCAAGGAACTACTACAGTACGTTTTTCAAACCGGCAATGAACTCACCATACCGGTTTCTGCTCCAGGCTCCGCCGGGATGGAAACCTGCTTCGTCAATTTGCTGGAGCCGGGCGACAAGGTGGTAATCTGCCAGAATGGCGTGTTTGGCGGTCGGATGAAAGAAAATGCCGAGCGCTGTGGTGCGGTTCCCATCATGGTTGAGGATGAATGGGGCAAGACAGTCGATCTGGACAAAGTCGAGCAGGCACTGTCCGAGAATCCCGACGCCAAGGTGCTGGCTTTCGTGCACGCGGAAACGTCTACCGGAACCCGTAGCGACGCTGAATCGCTTTGCGCAATGGCACAGAAATTCGGCTGCCTGACGATTGTCGATGCCGTCACTTCACTGGCCGGGATAGAACTGCGAGTCGATGACTGGGGAATAGACGCGATTTATTCCGGTACCCAGAAATGTTTGTCCTGCGTGCCGGGTTTGTCACCGGTAAGCTTTTCCGAGCGTGCAGTGGAAACCATCAAGGCGCGCAAGACCAAGGTGCAAAGCTGGTTTCTCGATCTGAACCTGGTGATGGGCTACTGGGGGGCGGACGCCAAGCGCTCTTATCACCACACGGCGCCCATCAATTCGCTATACGCGCTTCATGAAGCACTGGTTATCGTCAAGGAAGAAGGTCTGGAAAATTGCTGGCAGCGCCACGCCCGAAACCATCAGGCGTTTGCTGCCGGTATCGAAGCGCTGGGGCTGTCCTTTGTAGTGAATGAGGAATTTCGATTGCCACAACTCAATCTGGTGCGTTTCCCGGATAAAGTCGATGATGCTGCGGTGCGTAAGGCGCTGCTCAATGACTACAACCTGGAAATAGGTTCCGGTCTTGGCAACCTGGCGGGTAAGGTCTGGCGCATCGGCCTGATGGGATATGCCAGCAATCGTACCAATGTACTCAACTGCCTGTCAGCTCTTGGCAGTGTGATGTCCGGTATGGGCGTGGCCGTGGATACCGGCGCCGCAATCAGGTCAGCCCAGACTGTCTATGCCGGAGCTGCTGACTAAGACCTGCGCTTCTGGCTGCGAATTGTGCAGCAGATCACGTTATTGAGCGTCTTAATCGCTAATGTATCTGTATAGAAATTCGTTATATTACATGGGCTTGGAGATGCGCTCACAAATTGTGCAGGATTCTAATACCTGCTACAGTGAAGAGATGAGGCACAAATGCCGCCCGCCCTTTTCCCCTGTGCTGATCGCTGATCGCTGATCGCTGATCGCTGATCGTTTTAGGCAAGTGGGGCAAGTGGGGCAAGTGGGGCAAGTGGGGCAAGTGGGCTGTCAGCCGATTGCAGACAGCAGCAGGCTGGAAAAGCCAAACAAGCGTTAATGAGGCGTCAAACCAGGCGAGAGACCGGACATGCCAGCAGATACCGCCGTAGAGATGGATTCCGCCGAGGACATGCAGTCCCAGGAACAGGCTCACGATAAAAACAGCGGGGGCAAGAAAATTGACCTGCAGCCGCCGCCCTTTTCCGAGGTCCATGACGGGCCTGAATACAACAAGTCAAACTGCACCATAGAACTGGCCAATGGCACTCGCGCCAAAGGTACCCTGGTGCAGTTCAATGCCGCCTCCGAAGTGATCTCCATTCTCGAGCCGCGCGGCGTCACGCCGCTTGATATTGATATGGGTGCGGTGAAGTACCTTCGCCTGGAAAAACCTTACCAGATGAGTATTGGTTCTGCCGGAACTCCAGGGCTCAATATTGATACCGATGCGCGCAGCTATAAGGTCCATTTCAAGGACCATACTGAACTGACCGGCAACACCTTTGGCTCCCGCACCGACAAGAATGGCATCCACCTCTACGAGCAAACCAAGGTAGGGCGCAAGTGGCGCTACTGCACGCATTTGTTTATTGCCCATTCGGCAGTGGAGAACCACGTTATCGGTGGCCAGATTGGTGAAATGCTGGTGTCAGAAAACCAGATTTCCCAGGATGTGTTGGACACCGCGCTCAAGGACCAGCAGAGCGAACGCTCCAGGCTGGTGGGCGAGTATCTGGTCACCCAAAAGATCATCGACAGCAGTGAGTTAGAAAAAGCCCTGTCGCGCCAGAAGAATATGCCTAACCTGAAGCTTGGCGAGATTCTGGTGGGCGAGGATCTGGTATCGGAAGCGCAGCTGAATGAGGCGCTAAAGGAGCAGAAAAAGAAACGCAAGGGCGCACTCGGTGAGATCCTGGTAATCCGCGGCGTTATTGAGAAGGACCAGATTCAGCAAGCGCTGGCCAAAAAGCTGGGTATCCCATTCGTTAACCTGCGGGAATTCACTGTCGAACCCGAAGTAATCCGAATGCTTACTGCCGCTATCGCTTTCAAACATAAAGTGGTGCCGCTTTACGTCTATGAAGGCAAGATTGTTGTCGCCATTGAGAACCCGATGGACTGGCAGGTCACTGATGCTTTGAGCTTCAATATAAATAAATATGTTGAGCCAGTTATGGCATCGCCGGAAGATATCAACTGGGCGCTCCAGTTCTACTATTCTTCAGAAGACATAGAGTCGACGATTGCCGAGGATCTCGACGACTTCGAGAGCGAGACAGAAGACGATGATTATGACTCCACGATCTTTTCTGCGGTAGAGACCCAGCAGGTCACCGACAATGTGGTGGTCCGAATCGTCAATAAGATTATCGAGGACGCGCATCGCCAGAAAGTCTCGGACATTCATATCGAGCCGGGTATGGGCAAGCAGAAAGTCATCGTACGCTTTCGCAAGGATGGCGTGCTGGCAACGTACTACAAGTTTCCGACTCGCTATCGTTCGGTGTTTGTATCCCGTATCAAGGTGATGGCGCACCTGGACATATCCAACAAGTACAAGCCGCAGGACGGCAAGATCAATTTCCGCCACTTCGCGCCAATCGATATCGAGCTACGTGTTGCAACTATTCCGACGGCCGGTGGCATTGAAGACGTTGTCATACGTATTCTCAGCGGCGGCAAATGTATGCCGGTTAACGCCATTGGCCTGAGTACGCCGAATCTGGATAACCTGCTCAACGGGGTCTCCAAGCCCTATGGCTTATTCCTGGTGTGCGGCCCAACCGGTTCCGGTAAGAGTACGACTCTGCACTCCATCCTGAACTACCTGAACAACTCTGAGCGCAAGATCTGGACTGCAGAAGACCCTGTGGAAATCACCCAGCCAGGCCTGCGTCAGGTCGAAGTGAATGAGAAAGTGGGTATGACCTTCGCTAATGCCATGCGGGCATTCCTGCGTGCGGACCCGGATATCATCATGGTTGGTGAGATGCGCGATTCGGAAACCGCTGGTACCGCTATCGAAGCGTCACTTACGGGACACCTGGTACTTTCTACGCTGCACACCAACAGCGCTGCGGAGAGCATCGTGCGGCTGCTGGATATGGATATGGATCCGTTCAATTTCGCAGACGCCATGATCGGCATTCTGTCCCAGCGCTTGACCAAGACCTTGTGCACATCCTGCAAGAAGTCCTATACACCAGAGGCGAGCGAAGTCGAATTCCTCGCTTCAGAATACTGTCGCGAATCTATCCCGGACGGCACTCGCTCCGATCCGGAGCCAGAGCATGTCCAGGCCCAGCTCGAAGTGTGGCGCAATGACTATTCCCAGAACGGCGAGTTCACACTCTACAAGGCGCCAGGTTGCCCAGCTTGTCTCGACACTGGTTACCGCGGCCGGATGGGTGTGCATGAGCTGTTGATGAGTACGCCGGATATAAAGAAGATGGTGCTTAGACGGGCGCCGGCGGCGGAGATTCATTTTGAGGCGATTAAGTCCGGAATGCGTACCAGAAAACAGGACGGTATCGACAAAATCCTGATGGGGTACACCGACTACACCCAAGTCCGTACCATATGACGTAGCGGCTGCGGGAACCGGGCTCTTCGTTGCGGAGATTTTTTGATCCAGTCACTTACTGATCGTAAGCTCCCGGCCCAAAAAATCCCCGCGCCTCGATCCCGGCTCCCTCGCTCGCTACTCTTACTTAGGCTTGGGTTTTTCGTACCAGTCTTTTTCTGACTGATTTCTAATCCGCCAAGTTGGTTTTCCAGCTTACGTTTCCATTCTGTCGTGCTCAGGAAGAGTGTCGGCGAATTGCGACTGGCAGCGTAAAAGAGCCAGCGCCGAGGGAGCAAAAAAGACCCGCAGGGGCTTTTTGGGGAGTGAGGGTATCCCGGAGGGACCCGGCTCAGCGCCAGGCGCAATTCGCCGGCACTCTGACCCCAATCCAAAAAAGAACATAAACAAACAAACAAACGAACAAAAAAAGCCCCGGCCACCACACGGTGACCGGGGCTTTGTTCTTGCAGCCGGTTACTTAGTAACCGGAGGAGGCTGGTGCTGCGCCAGGGAGGGCTACAGCGGTAAGCGTCGCTCCGGTTTGCAGGATAATGTACTGATAACCGTCGTGTACCCAGGTGCTCATGCCGTAGCGGCTGCGCGCGGGAACTTCAATCGCGGCTTCCGTGGCTCCGGTGGCCTTGTTGACGGCGTACAGCATTGGCGTGCCGTCAGAAGCGGTGTCGGAGTAGATCAGCATGGTCGGCGTGATGGTCATCGGCACCAGGTTACCGGAACCGGTGTTGCCGATATCCAGACCCTGAACGACCGGGTTGTTTAACACTCGCTCCGGTGTCTCGCCAGTGGGAATCATCCAGCTGTGATCACCGGTGTTCATGTTGATCGCGGTGATGCGGCTGTAGGGCGGCTTGTACAGTGGAATACCGGCTGGGTGGCGCGGTGCACCGCCGCCAGGGCCGTCGGCGTACTGCGAGAAAGTAGTACCGGTGGGCAATTCATACTGGGTATCAGCCTCTTCACCCGGTACCAGCTGTACAGCTGAGCAGGCGGTTTGCGAGGACACATACAGCATGCCAGTAGTGGGGTCCGCCACCGCCGGTGCGGTGATATTGGCACCACCACCGCCACCCGGACATATCATGGCCGAGCGCTTGCCCAGATCGTTGTCGCGATGCAGGGGCGGGTTAAACAATGGCCCCATCTGGTAATCAGCGAACGCCTGGATCGCTTGTTGATGCAATTCCGGGGTCCAGTCCACCAGGTCATCTGGCGATACGCCCTGAATATCGTACGGTGCCGGCTTGGTGGGGAAAGGCTGGGTTGGTGACAGCACTTCACCCGGTACCAGTGATTGCGGAACCGGACGTTCTTCAAACGGCCAAACCGGTTCACCGGTCAGCCGATTGAAGGTGTACACCATGCTTTGCTTGGTGACCTGCATGACGGCTGGCACCTGACCCTGTCCGGGCACGTTGAGATCCAGCAGGATCGGTGCCATGGGGTTGTCGTAGTTCCAGATATCGTGTTTGACGGTTTGGTAATGCCAGGCGCGCTCGCCAGTGGACGCGCGCAGTGCGATCAGGCTGGTACCGTAAAGGTTGTCGCCGGGGCGGAAACCACCGTAGTAATCAATGGTGGCGCCATTGGTGGGAATGAATACCAGATCATTTTCTACGTCGGCAGAAATCGGCGCCCAGGAAGAGACGTCGCCAGTCCACTGCCAGGCATCGTTTTCCCAGGTCTCGTGGCCGTATTCACCCGGCCGTGGAATGACGTTGAACTTCCACTTGAAGTCGCCGGTACGGGCATCGTAACCAAGAATATCGCCGGGGATATTTTCTATTCGTGACTGGTTGTAGCCCTGCTCTGCAGAGTTGCCGACCACTACCGTGTCATTGACTACTATCGGAGGCGATGAAGAAGTGATGTAGCCGGTTTCCAGGGGAATTCCCTCATAGGGATCGTAGGGGTGCCCGAGATCGGCCAGCAGATCTACGACACCGGTATCGGGAAAGCCATCAATGGGTACTGGCGAGCCAAAGCCGTCCAGCGGCGCGCCGGTCTCGGCATCCAGAGCCACCAGGAAGAAGCCCGGAGTAATCATGTAGACTACTTCCTGACCATCGATTTCGGCAAAGCCAACGCCTTTGCCGTAGTCGGCGCGCATGGAGTATTCCCAGCGACCGGTATTGGGTAGACGATAGGACCACAGGGTTTCACCGGTACTCGGATCAATGGCGACCACGTTTCGGCGCGCGCCGGCAACGGTGTAAAGTCGGCCGTTGATATAGCTAGGTGTGGAGCGGCCGCTGCTGGCACCCATACTGGCGCCGTTCCACTCCCAGACCACTTCCAGATCGTTGAAATTATCGACATCGATCTGGTCGGCAGGTGAATAACGGGTGTGGGCAAAATCATTGCCCAGGGTGTACCACTCGACGGTGTCCTGAGCCAGCAAGCTCCCGGAACAACTCATTACCAGGGCAAAAAGCGCCGTGGTTCTGAGGCGTTGCAAGATAGGTTCTCTTCTTATCATTTTATGCCTCGCTGATGAAAAAGGATTGTTGTTATTGTGCTTGTACAGCCGGGGTCTGGCCCTGAAACAATTCAGCCCCCTTAAAAGCCTTGATAATCAATCTCTTACAGCGGTGAGACAGACTGCAAGGCTGGCGTATCCCAGCCAGGTACAACCTCCCAGAGGCTACCGCAAGACCCCCCCTTTGTCCATCCACATTAATCCGGCTTTGTCGGCAAAAACTCGCCGAATATCAGATAGCTGCGCAATCATGCGCTGGGCATGTCCGGCCAGCAGGACTGTCGGACGGCTGGCAGTTCCGCTATAGTCGCGGTGCTGCCCGATTCCGGGCGCTGTCCGTCATACCAACCCGACAGGAAACCATGCCTTGAGTCTGCAGCTGGTCATCGGCAACAAGAACTATTCTTCCTGGTCGCTGCGGGCCTGGTTGTTACTGGATCACTACCAGTTGGACTACCGGGAAATTCCCGTTCGATTGTTTACGCCTGGCTATCAGGAGCAACTGCAGCGTTATTCGCCCCATCTGAAAGTACCGGTACTGATTGATGAGGAGCTGACCGTGTGGGAGTCGCTGGCGATCTGCGAGTACGTTAACGAAACCTACCTGGGTGGGAAAGCCATGCCTGCCGGGCGGGAGGCCCGCGCCATGTGTCGTTCGTTTTGCCACGAGATGCATGCCGGATTTGCAGCAATTCGGGCCCAGTTGCCGATGAATTGCCGGGCGCTGAAGACTGTCGAATTCAGCCCCGAAGTCGCCGCCGAGTGTCAGCGCATCAAGATGCTGTGGACTCAGGCCCGGCGCCGGTTTGTCCAGCAGGGGGACTATCTGTTTGGCCGCTTCAGCCTTGCGGACTGCATGTTCGCGCCGATGGTACTGCGTTTTCATACTTATGCCGTACCGCTGGGGCCGGAAGCCGCTGCCTATCGTGATTTTCTGCTGGAAAACCCTTCGCTACGTCGCTGGTGTGCCGCGGCGCGCGCGGAACCTGACCGGCTGGCGCCATTTGAGGTGGGCTGCGACCGCGAGGCCTGATCACGCCCCCTTGCCACATTCGCTTGACTCTGATCCGGTAAGTGAACACTTACCGGGCTTTTACCCCGCTATTTTCCGCATTCAGGCATCAATTTATACGGTGCGGGTCCGATACAACCTACTAGAACTGGTACATACATCAGGCCTTCGTCGTGGTCTGGTGAAGCAAATCGAGTCAATTCTAGTTACCAGCGCAGGAGTATAGACATGTATCTGGATTATTTTGCCTTGCAGCGGCATCCGTTTCGCATTACCCCAGATACGTCCCTGTTCTTCTCCGGCGGCAGTGAAGGCCGGGGCGTGGTCCTTGATGCCATGCTGTATGCGATCGAGTCCGGAGAAGGCATTCTCAAGGTGGTCGGTGAAGTTGGCAGTGGTAAGACCATGCTTTGCCGGATGCTGGAAGAACAGTTGCCGGAGACCACCGAGGTGGTTTATATCGCCAACCCAAATCTTGCGCCGGATGAGATTCTCTACGCCGTTGCCTTTGAACTCCGGCTGCTGGTACGACGCGACACGTCCAAGCTGCTGGTGATGCAGCAGTTGCAGAATTACCTGCTGCGCCAGCATGCAGCGAACCGCAAGGTTCTGGTCATTGTCGAGGAAGCCCAGGGCATGCCGGTGGAAACTCTGGAAGAGATCCGGCTGTTCAGCAACCTGGAAACCCATCGTGACAAATTGATGCAGATCGTGCTGTTTGGCCAGCCGGAACTGGACAAGAATCTCAGTGCGCGACATATCCGGCAATTGCGGGAACGCATTACTCACAGTTTCTATCTTCGCCCCCTGGGCACCCAGGAGACCCGCGACTATCTCCGTTTTCGACTGGGTGCCGCTGGCTGTCCCTGCCCGCGCCTGTTTACGCCGTCAGCAGAATGGCTGATTGCCAGGGCTTCCCAGGGTTTGACTCGGCGCATCAATATTCTGGCTGATAAGGCGCTGCTGGCGGCGTTCGCCGACAACGTGTTGGAATCGCCCGAAAATCTCAGCCCGGATGTTCCGCCGGTGGTGAAGATGCGTCATGTGGCCGCGGCGATTCGCGACAGCGAATATTCTCCGGCGCTGCTCAAGGCCCTGTTCCTGCCGGCCAGAATGGTCGGCGCCGGCGCGTTGGCGCTGGTTGTCGCACTGACCTTCCTGTTCTGGCCCGGCAGCACAGGCGTGGCCAAGCAACTGGTGGATCTGCGGCCGGCGCTGTCGGTTGAGCCGCAAAGCAAGGGCCTGGTAATAGAAGCGGCGCAGGCCAAACCTGTGGCTGCCATGCCGCAAGCGGGGGAATTACCGGAACAAGTTACGGACTCCCTGGCACCTGATGTTGCGGTACCGCGAATGCTGACGTCACGCGCCAGCAACACGACACCGGCCCGGACAGTGACTTTGCCAGTTGCTGTTGCTGATTTGGCAGAGCGCACCCGGCGTCGTTTTCTGGCATCTGTTGACTGGTTGCAGACAGCCAATCCAGGTAGCTACACCATCCAGTTCATGTCCGGAGAAACCAGCGATCTCGATTTCGCCGAAATATTTCTTGCGGAACTGGAAGCGGCGCGACTGTTGGATGACTCATATTTTTGTGTGTCGGCATCCGGTGAGCGCATTTACTGGACCGTCAAACATGGCAGTTTTTCGGGCGTCAGCAAAGCCCTCAAGCACATCAATTCGCTACCCGAGCGCATTCAGGATTATCAGCCGTTTGTCCAGAATATGGATGCTGTCGAGTGCAATATAAATACCAGCGTGGCCGCCACCATCCCGGAGTAGATCATGAGCAACAGCAACAGCACCACAATACTCATGGCGGCAGGCTTCCTGTTAATGGCGCTGTCAGCCTGTGACACACTGCCAGCACCCACAGCCCAGAGTAATTTTGAACTGGAAAATCGCCACATAAACAGCGCGGAGGCCCCGGAAACCAGTAGCGATATCCCGGACATCGTTCGCGATCTGCCGGTGGTTACGCCGCCACAGCCAGAGCAACCTCTGGAGTTGTATTCGGTTGTGGTGCAGGACGTCCCGGTGCGTGAGTTGCTGTTCGCCATGGCGCGGGATGCGGACATCAATATTGATGTGCATTCATCAATTGCCGGCTCGGTAAGCATTAATGCTATCGACCAGACCTTGCCCCAGATCCTGCAGCGTATTGCCAGACAGGTAGACATACGCTGGGAATTCGAGCAGGACGACTATCTGGTGGTCGAATCCGATCTGCCGATCCTGCGCAGTTACCGCATTGACTATGTCAACGTGGCGCGCACCGCCGAGTCGGAAGTCAGTGTATCCTCCGCCGTTTCCAGCGGGGTTGGCGATGCTGCTGCCGGTGATGCCAATAACTCCACTACTATCATGAATCAGGCGTCGACCAACCAGTTCTGGACAACACTGCAAGCCAATCTGCAAACCGTGCTCGGTGGCAACGTCGATGAAGGCGGTGCCAGCCCCGTGATCGTTAATCCGGAAACCGGACTGGTTACCGTGCGCGCCACCGCCCGCCAGCACGAGGAGGTCTATGACTTTATTGAGTCGGTTCGCACCCGCGCCCTGTACCAGGTGCTGATTGAAGCGACCGTGGTCGAGGTAAATTTGAACGATAGGTTTCAGTCCGGCGTGGACTGGGCGATGCTGGCCAGGGATGGTGGTCAGGTCAGTTTTGCGCAGGACCTGACCGGTTTAAACCTGAATAACTCGCCTACCAATGTGCTGACCATCGATAAGAGTGCCGGTCCGGATGCGGTAAACGCCACCATAAGCCTGCTATCTCAGTTTGGTGATACCCAGGTGCTTTCCAGCCCACGACTGATGGCGCTAAATAATCAGACGGCCATGTTGCGGGTGGTGGACAGCAAAATCTATTTTACCATCGATGTTGAGCAAGGTTTTCCGGGGACAGCGACCAGTCCGGCGATTCCCCCGACGTTTACCAGCACCGTTCATACCGTGCCAGTAGGATTCACAATGGCGGTAACGCCGCAGATCAGTGAGTCAGACCAGGTTACGCTTAACGTGCGACCGACTATTTCGCGGATTATCCGCTTTGTAAACGACCCGAACCCAATTCTTGCTGAGTCCGAAGTAGTGAATGCTATCCCCGAGATCCAGATTCGTGAAATCGAATCAATACTGACCGTGGATAGCGGGGAAATCGCGGTGCTCGGCGGGCTTATGCAGGATACAGTAGATTCTGATGTGGTGGGCCTGCCTGGTCTTGGCCGCTTGCCGGTAGTGGGGGATTTGTTCAATTACCGGGATGACAACGCTATCAAGACCGAGCTGATCATCTTCATTCGCCCGGTTGTGGTTCGCCAGCCAAGTATGAGTGGGGATCTGCAAAACTATCGCGAATTCCTGCCTTCTTCCGCCGGTACCGGTGCCGATACGCGAAGATCTACGTTACGCTAGCGCTGAGCTCCAGGCCTGCCTGGGAAAACAGCATTGCAAAAAGCGCTTAATGACGGGCGCTTGATAAAAAGAGACACGCCATGAGTCTGTTAATGGACGCGCTGCGCAAGGCCGAGGAATCGAAGAAGAAGGTCGCCAGCAAAGCGCCATCTGAAGCCGAATCGTCAGCGCGCCAGTCAGCCAGTCCCGCTATGCCACCTGCAATGCCAGGCAAAAGCGCGAAGCCTGCGCCTGCGCCGGACAAAGCTACGTCACGGGACGTACCGCCAGACGAGACCGGGCCAGCTGCGCCACCGGTCGGGACGCGTAAACCGGCATCGCGGCAACCGATTCCTGACCTGGCAATGGAGTTCGACGAGGCCGAGGCAGATTCCCCTTCATCCATGCCGCCTACAACCCCAGCGCCGGCAACCGACAACGCTGGGACGCAGGCCAGTAAAGAAAATTCAGCCACATCCGCAGACGTCGGGCAAAGCGAGACTAGCGGGGAATCGATGGATATTCCCAGGCAAGCTGCGGACCAGGACTCCGCTGCGCAGTTCGAGTTGACGCCCAAAGAACAGACCGACAGTCGGCAACCGCTGGATACCGGTACTGCACCAGATTACTCGGCGATCCCTTCCGCGGTTGACAATCCAGGTGAAAACCCGGATCAAAAACCGGATGACAGTCCAGCTGCTGCGCAGCCCAAACCAGCACTGGCGTTGGAAGTGGAAAGCCCGGAACTGCCAGCAGTACAGGCAGAACACAGTGAACCAGATCCCAGCAAGTCACGGGTCTCGCCCGAGCCGCGGGGCAGGCAACAAAGCACCGGCAGCAGTATTCGCGAGCGCAGTGCCGGTCGCCGGGCTTCGGCGCGCTCGGTATTCACTGCCAAAAAGCCACAACAGCAAAAGCGTCGCCAGCAGTTGTTGCTCGTCGGCGGCGCTGCGATGACGGTGCTGTTGCTTGGTTTGGGTACTGTCTATTACCTCAACAGCGGTTCCAGCAGCGGGATCACAGTGCCGGATAATTACGTTGCCAGCCAGGATTTCTCCGACGGTGAAATTGACCGCGGCGACAACGCAGTGACAGCAGATGCTGGCGGCGTGGCCCAGCAGGACGCCGGGTTGAATGAACCGATAGTCAGCGCTGATGAAACCGATCAGCAGCAGCCTGGCTCCAGTTCAGCCGCTGACGATGTCGTCTCAACACCGGTCATTATTCCGCCTCTGGAGCCACCGATAGTGACCGCGACAGCGGACACGGCACCCGTTACAACTGCGCAGACAACAACAGCTGGGCCAGTAGCGCCCGCAGAGCCAGCATCCGCCAGTTCAAATGCCACGGACACCACTACCAGTGCAGTAGTAGGGGCTGAACCAGTGGCGGCTGGATCATCCGGGCCCGAACCAACCCAGTCCGGTGTTGCCGCGCCAGGTCCTGATGCCGCGGCTACGGTTGCAACTGCCAGCCCGGCAAACAACCCGGGCTCGCAGTCGTCGGCTTCTGTAGAGGTTGCCGCCGGCAGTTCTCCATCCCGGGCCACAGACGTGATTTCGTTCAGCAGACGGCAGCCAGAATCAACTATCGAACCGCAGCTCAATCGGGCCTATGCCGCATTCCAGCAAGGGGATTTCAGCCAGGCGCGTGGGCTTTACGAATCGGTATTAATCGAGTCGCCACTGCATCGCGATGCGCTGTTAGGGCTGGCGGCAATTGCCGTTGAGAACCGGCAGCCAGCGCAGGCCATGGAATATTACTCGCGTCTACTGGCGCGTAATCCCAATGACCCGGTGGCCCGCACTGCCTTGCTGGAGCTCAGTCCGGCGGGTGGCCCGGCAGTCCAGGAAAGGGAGTTGCGCAGATTACAGGAGCGGCATCCTGCCGTCGCACCGCTGGCTTACTCGATGGGAAATTTCTACGCGTCCCGCCAGCAGTGGACAGACGCCCAGCAGCATTACTTCCGTGCGCTGCAGCTGGCCAAGTCGGCAGCGCGCGAGTCGTCCGAGATCAACCCGGATTACGCGTTCAATCTGGCGGTCAGCCTTGAACATCTCAACCAGGGACGGGCGGCCCTCAGTTTTTATAGAGAAGCGCTGGAACAGTCGGATCGCTTTCCGGCAAGTTTTGATGTCGCGCTGGTTCGCAATCGGATCGACTCCCTCAGCAGGACCCTGACGCCATGAGTGAAGAAAAAAAAGAAGTACCTAACAAGCGCCTGGGAGAGGTGCTGATCGATAAGGGCATCATCACCGATGATCAACTACGCATTGCGCTGCATGAGCAGAAAGCTATTGGCAAGCGGATCGGAGCGGTGCTCATCCAGCTGGGCTTCGTTACCGACTCAATCATCCGTGACGCGCTCAGTGAGAACACCGGCTTTGAGAGCGTCGACGTCAGCCACGCAGTGATTGATGCAGAATCAATCAAGCTGGTACCCCAGGATCTGGCGCGTCGCTTCAAGATTCTGCCGCTGTCTTATGATTCGCTGAACAACGAATTATCCCTGGCCATGGCGGACACGTTTAATATCGTAGCGCTCGATCAGGTCCGGGCGCTTAACGAGGGCGAGCTGGAAATCGTGCCGAAGCTCGGTTCGGAAGCCGATATCACTCGCCTGATCGAGGAAGTCTACGGCTTTGAACTGTCGATCGACGGTATTCTTCAGGAAATCGAAACCGGTGAAGTGGATGTGGATTCCCTGCAGGCTGCTGGCGACCAATATAATCATCCTATGGTACGCCTGGTGAATGCACTGCTCGCAGATGCTGTGCAGCGTGATGCTTCCGACATTCACTTCGAGCCTGAAGAAGCATTTCTGCGTATTCGCTACAGGATTGACGGTGTGTTGCGCCAGGTGCGTAGTTTGCACAAGAGTTACTGGCCGGCCATGGTGGTGCGTCTTAAAGTAATCAGCGGCATGAATATCGCTGAATCAAGAGCGCCTCAGGATGGCCGACTTTCCCTGTCACTGATCGGCCGGCAAATTGATTTTCGTGTCGCCTCGCAGCCCACTACGTATGGTGAAAACGTGGTCATGCGCGTGCTTGACCGTCGCAAGGGAATTGTACCGCTGGAAAGTCTCGGTCTGAGTGAGAGTAACCTGCACACTGTGAAGCTGATGCTGTCCAAGCCGGAAGGGGTCATTCTGGTTACCGGCCCCACCGGTAGTGGTAAAACCACCACCCTGTATTCGATCCTGAATCATATCAATACCGAGGCTATTAATATCATGACCATGGAGGATCCGGTGGAATATCCCATGCCGATGATCCGCCAGACCTCCATTAACGAAACCGCCAAGCTGGGATTCGCAGAAGGCATTCGCTCCATGATGAGACAGGATCCGGATGTGATTCTGGTGGGCGAGATTCGCGATGCTGTGACCGCAGAAATGGCATTTCGTGCGTCAATGACCGGTCACCAGGTGTTTTCTACCCTGCATACCAATTCCGCCGTGGGCTCCATTCCCCGGCTGCAGGATCTGGGAGTGCTGCCGGACATCATGGCCAGCAATCTGATCGGTATCGTCGCCCAGCGTCTGGTGCGGCGCCTGTGTCAACACTGCAAGAAGCCGCAGGAAATCGGTGATATCGAGCGTCGTCTCTTGGGTCTGGATGAAGCGGTCCAGAATATCACCATCTACGAAGCCGAGGGCTGTCTCGCCTGCGAATTCGTGGGCTACAAAGGCCGAACCGCGATCGTTGAAATTCTGAAAATCTCCGACTATCTGAAAAAGCTGATTTCCCAGAATACGTCGGCTCATGAACTCAGCAAGGCAGCCGTGGCAACCGGCTTCAAGACTCTTGCCGATGACGCCTGCCGGCGGGTAATTGACGGTTCCACCAGCCTCGACGAGATTACCCGTAAAGTGGATTTGACCGGTCGCGTCAGCAGGTGAGGCGATGGCACTTTTTACCTACAAGGCAATCGACACCATGGGCCGGACCCAATCCGGCAAACTCGATGCCGTCAATGAGTCGGACCTTGAGCAGCGCCTCACGCGGATGGGTATGGAGCTTATTCGCTGCAAGTATGTGCAGGAAAAAAGTTCGTCGTCGGCTTCACGACATATTCGCCGCATTGATCTGATTAATTTTTGCTTCCACATGGAACAGCTGACCCGGTCCGGTGTTTCATTAATCAATGGACTTGAGGATCTGCGTGACAGTGTCGAGCAGGCAGCCTTCCGCAGCATCATGGCACGGGTGATTGAGGATATTGAGAGCGGTATGCAATTGTCGGAAGCCCTGAGTCAGCATCCAGCAGTTTTTGATGAGATGTTCATCAACCTGATAGGGGCCGGCGAGGTCAGCGGCACGCTGCCGGATGTGTTCTTGTCGCTAAATGAAATGCTGAAATGGCAGGACGAACTCATTACTACTACCAAGAAGCTGTTGATATTTCCCGTTGTTGTCGGAGTGGCTATTTTCGGTGTGGTCGGGTTTATGATGATTTACCTGGTGCCGCAGCTCACCAGCTTTATCGAAGGAATTGGTTCCACATTGCCCCTGCACACCCGAATGTTGATCGCCACCTCGGATTTTGTTGCTCAGTACTGGTATGTTTTTACCCTGGGACCTGTCGCGTTAGTCCTGATTGTTCGCACCCTGGCTGCCGCCAGCAGCAACGTGCGCTATCAACTGGATTCGTTCAAGTTGCGGATCTGGCAGATTGGCCCGGTGTTGAAGAAAATTATCTTATCCCGTTTCGCTAATCTGTTCGCAATGATGTACCGGGCAGGCATCCCGGTGCTGGACTGCATAGAAATTACAGAGCGCACAACCAACAACATGGCGATCCGGGTTGCTTTGTCCCGGGCCCGGGCTGATATCCAGGAAGGGCAGGGTGTGTCCACCAGCTTTCGTAACACCGGGCTGTTTCCGCCGCTTGTGGTGCGAATGATTCGGGTTGGTGAAACTACCGGCGACCTTGATCAGGCGCTACTCAACGTGTCCTACTTTTACGATCGGGACATTCGTGACTCGATTGAGAAAGTTCAGGCGCTTATTCAGCCGGTGATGACCGTGTTTCTGGGCGGTATCCTCGGCTGGGTGATGCTTTCGGTGATGGGGCCGGTTTATGACTCCATCAGTAATATGCAACTCTAGGTTTAAACACCAGGATTAAACGTGCTCAGTTTCTTCAAGCCACGCAGTCGCCGCATATTTCTGGTCAATCTGGAAGGCCTGTCAGTGTTCGCCATTCAGGATGATCAGCTGACCCACGTTGCCCGCTTTTCTGACGAGGATACTGGCCATGAGAATTTCGGTCGCTATCTCGCCGAAAACCCGTCTACGCCGGTAACCATCGTGCTTGACTCAATCGCCGAGGATTTTCTCGTCGAAGAAATACCTCATGTCAGTCCGTTTGATCGCGCTTCGCTATTGAAGCGCAAGGCGGGCCAGCATTTTCGCGGCGTTGATTATCAGTCAGCGAAAATCCTGGGGCGGTCACCAGCGAACCGCAAATCGGACCGGGTACTGTTCAGCGCCATTACCAAGAACCAGACCCTGGAGCCCTGGGTCAAAACCATGCTGCAGGAAGAGGTTCCAATACGTAGTATTACCACGCCTGCCTACGCGCTTTGCCGTATTGCGGAAGATTATGGGCTGCTTGAAGAAGACCGGGTCCTGCTGGTGAACTGGGAGGTGTCCGGTATCCGTCACACCTATATCGAGAATGGCCGCACGCTGTTCAGTCGCCTTACCCCACGCCCGTCCTCCGATGAAGGCGATCTGGCCGAGGCAATTATTGACTCCTGCAATCAATCCAACGACTACCTGGAGCGTATTGGACTGATAGGTTTCGAGCAGTCAATGGACGTACACGTTATCACGCCGCAGCTTCCAGACGACATATTTGCCGACACGCCCTCGACCCGAAATTTCCGCCGCATCGTGCATCACAACTCGATTGATATGGCGGATACAGAGCTTTATCACGGTGCCGAGACGTCGATAACTGCCAATATGCTGGCTCTGAACTGGGGTGTTCGCAAAGGCGAGCTGGCCAATATCTATGCGCCATCAGCTGCACTGCGCTTTCAGGAGCTATTTACCGCCCGGCGACTGATCTATATCGCTGCCTTCGTGACGGTGTTGTTTGGGGTGCTGACAGCCACTCCGTTGTTGCTTGATGCGCTGGAACGGGAGCTGCGCATTGTGAATTTGAATAATGAAACAGTTCCAGTGCAGCAACAATACGACGCACTCACCGCAGAGTTTCCGGAAACGCCGATTCCCTCGGAAGCACTTGAGGTGGCCGTCAGCAGTTTTTCGCGCATTAACTCCCAGCTTGAGAATCCGAATCAGATGCTGGTTTCCCTGAGTCAGGTGATGGCGCAGTTCCCCGGGGTCAACCTCACGTCTATCGAATGGCGCCTGGGGGCTGAGCTCAACGACGATGCGCCTACCCAACTGCTTCTGGACAACCGGGCTGTTGTGGTCATGGATGTTTACGGCACGCTGAGTGGCAGCGACAGCATTGGCAATTCGGATCGGGAGCTGCGCCGCTTTGTTGCCGCTCTGGATGCGCTTGAAGATGTGAGTGCCCGGGCCATTGCCATGCCTATTGAAGAAGGCCCGGAAGGTGAAGTGAATACTGTGATAAACGACTCCGTGGTGAACGTGGAGTTTGGCGTGCGCATGGGCAGGGAGTCCTGAAATGGCGCTTCGGAGACGTAATTGGCAGGACGATCTGCTGTGGCTGCGCTGGCCACTGGTGTTCCTGACCCTGGCTGTGGCAATTGCCGTGAGTGCCTGGTGGACTGCGGCCAGCTACCGTAACTCGGTGCAGCGTGAAGAGTTTAATGCCAGCAATGAGCTGGACCTGCTCATCGGCCAGGTGCGCGAGATCGAAGAGGCTGAACAGATTATTGTTAATAATATAGGTATTTATAATGCCATGGTGGCGCGCGGGGTTATGGCTGCTGAGAACCGCGTGGCGTTGCTGGATGATATTGCCGATATCCGCGCCCGATATAACTTCTATCCCATCAGCGTCGATATTTCCGAACAAGATCGCCGGGTGATTCCGTTTGTATCCGAGGTGGATTTTCCCACTGAGCAGATTTCCCTGCGCAGCAGTCGTATCAGTCTGCAGTTGTCACTGTTGCACGAAGAAGACCTGACCCGTCTGATTAACGAGTTGCTGGCGACTGGACGCCTGCTGGCAGTTGATCGCTGTGCTGTGAACTATGCACTGGAATCGGAAGAAAATTCTCTTACACTGGTGCAGCACCAGATAGCTGCCTGTGAGCTGTACTGGTATTCATTTCAGCGCGAACCCTATATTGATCCCGACTACGCAAGTGATTTCGAATAATGATGATGCGTTCGATATTAGTGTTGTTACTAATACTTTACCTGTCAGGTGCGGGCGGCAGCCTGTCTGCACAGGAGTTGGGGCGCCTGTTTCTCACTCCGGCTGAACGGGCTTACCTGGAGCGCCTGCGTCTCATTGATAGTCAGCTGCTCCCCATTGTTTTGGACGAAACCGAGCGATCCCTGGAGGAACCGGTGACGCCGCCGCCGGAGCCCGAAGACGTTATCTACCGACACGGTGGCACTATGCGGCGCAGCGATGGCAGTTACACGGTCTGGCTCAATAACGCGCCAGTAGATCAAAGTGCGCTACCGGGAAACATTCAACTGCTGACCCCATATTCTCGTGGCGAATTGCGAATCAGCGATCCGGACGGTAATCGTGACTTCCGCGTTAAGCCCGGCCAGATCCTGAATCTTACCCAGGGTACGCTGCAGGAATCTTATCAGGCGCAGGAAAGCGGCAGCGGGGTAGCTGAAGATGGCGGCGCAGCTGACGAAACTGGTTCAGCACAGGGTGTCCAGCAATGAGTGCCAGAGTCTGGCTGGGCAAGAATGCCAGCAAACAGCGTGGCATCGCCATGCTGATTCTGTTCATCATGCTGTTTATGGTCGGCAGCAGTGTTTTTCTGACGGTGCTGAATAACAATGTGGCTCGCCTGCAGGCGGATGGCAGTGTTCAGGACAGTTTGCGATCTGCCCGGGAAGCGTTAATCGCTTTTGCGGTGCTACACGGCGATTATTATGGAGCAGCGGGCGCCGGACCTGGCCACTTACCCTGTCCGGACAGCAATGGTAACGGCGCCGAAAACATTCCCTGTAATTCTGCGACCCTGGGGCGACTGCCGGAAAGCATCACGGTACCCGGTGGCAATATACATCCATTGAATGATGACCTGGTGGGGATCGATCAGCAACTCTGGTATGCGGTCAGCCCGGCATTTCGTCGCAGCACCCCGGGAGTTGTCAATACGGCCAGCGTTGGTGGCTTGCGTCTCGATGGTCGCACCGGGCTGGCGGCGGTGCTGATTGCCCCGGGTGAAGCCCTGGCCTCGCAGTCGCGCCCAAGCAACAATGACGCCAATTATCTGGAGGCGGGTAACGCCGGCGGACCGAATTTCGTCAGCAACAACCCGGCAGATCCGGACAATTTCAATGACCGGCTGATTGCTATTCACGCCAGCGATATCCTGTCACCGGTGAGTGCGCGAGTTGCTGAAACCATCAAGCAGCAGCTTGATGCCTATCACAGCAGCAATGGCCAGTATCCGCCGGACAGTATCGAATATAGTGCCGCCGTGAGTTCGGCGCCAGCCTGGTTCGCCAGCAACCAGTGGGAAACCAACAGCACTTATACGTTCCTGACTACTGATACTGCCAGTATCAGTTTCACCGGGTGTGCGATCGTCTATACACTGGACCAAACCACGCCCACCATTTCCAGGACCGGATACCAATGTTAATCAAAAGGTCTAAAACAGATTTCAATAGCGTTTCGGGGTTCAGCCTGCTGGAAATGGCTGTAGTGCTGCTCATTGTTTCGGCGCTGCTGGGCGGCTTGTTGCTATCGCTGAGTACTACCCGTGACCTGAATGACCGTAATGCCGCGGAGAGTCAACTCGAGCTTATGATTGATTCCCTGTATGGCTTCGCCCAGGCCAATGGCCGCTTGCCCTGTCCGGCGACGGCCGCCAGCAATGGCGCGGAGGCGCCCCTGGGGGGCGGCAACTGCACTCAGCCCCATGGTTTTGTACCGGCAGCAACGCTGGGTCTCAGTGGTGAAGTGAATACTGATTCGCTCCTCGAGGATCCCTGGGGTAACCCATACCGCTATTCGGTCAGCACCGCCAATGGCAATGCGTTCACCACGGTTAACGGGATGCGCACGGCGGGTATAGCTGCCCTGGCCCCCAATCTCCGAGTCTGCGATTCCGCTGCCTGCACCACGGTCATTGCCACTGGTGTACCGCTGGTGTTGTTGTCCATGGGGCCGGATTGGGGAGACTTTACCGGTGCTGATGCGGATGCCACGGAGAACGCCGGTGAGACAACCATCGCCGGCTATCGGCACGGCAATGACCTGGATTTTGTGTCCAGCGGCTATATCGAAGATGTTTTCGATGATGTGATTACCTGGATGTCTCCTAACATTCTCTACACGCGACTGATTTCTGCAGGCCAGCTGCCGTGATCTTTCGCCAGGGGTAACTACCAGCGCCATGACCAGTGAAGAGTCCAGTACTAGCGAAACGGAGACCGGAGACATTGATTCCGCGGCACCGGTACGCGTGCTGCTTGTTGAAGATGATCCGGCACTGCGCCTGGTGATGCGCAATCTGCTTGAAGACAATGCCTATCATGTCCAGGAAGCAGACAGCAAAGACTCTGCCGCAGCAATTTTCAGCAATGATGACGAGCTGGCGGTGGTAGTGCTTGACCTCGGGCTACCGCCCTCGCCGCATACCACCAGTGAGGGACTGGCTACCATCAGGGCGCTCACAGAGCATTTACATCCAGCAAAAATCGTTGTTCTTACTGGACAGGATGAAGAAAGCGCTGCGCTGGCGGCGGTGCGTGAGGGCGCATTCGATTTTCTTGCCAAGCCCTCGGCGTCCGGCGACATTCTGCACGCTGTACAGCGGGCAGCGTTGTTTTACAAGAATGAGCGAACTCTCGCCAAGGAAGAGGGGCTCACCCGCCTGCAGATAAACGCGCGGGTAGCAGACGGTTTGAAAGCTGTGCGCGAAGACGCCGAAGAGCGGCTGGTTAGGCAGGTGCTGAAGGACACTGAATTCAATGTCTATCAAAGTGCCGCCAAACTGGGTTTGAAACGGGAAAGCATTTACTACTTTCTGAAAAAATTCGGGATCAAGCGCAAGGATGGCTAGCCTCTATCCTTACCTGATTCTGGTTGGTGTCAGCATCATCGTCGCCAGCTTCTGGCTGCTTACCCAGGCCCGGCGGCGGGTGCGCATCACCAATGAACTGGTGGCTCTGAACGAACGCCTTGAGTTTGACTTGCCGGATTTCCTGCGCAGTTGCTGGCGGCCCCTGGAGGCGGCCGGGTTTCGCGGTTTGAGCTGGCATCTGAACTGGTTTGGTTCAACTCTTTCTGCCACCGAAGGCGAAGAAGGCGAGCTGTTCATCAGCCGCAAACTGGAAGTGGACGATATCTGCCTGACGGTGAATCTCTATGACAGCCGCCGTCGCTTCGAGCAGCGCTATTTTTCTACCATGGTCTCGGACAGTCTGTTCCTGCTGCTGTACACGGATATGTGGGTCAAGCTCGGTACCGTACAGGGTGCGTTCGCCCAATCTGCAAAGATGAATGTGTTTCTGCAGCACGATATGAAGAATATTGTGCAACTGGTGAATTTGCTGGCAGAACAGCTTGCCGCTGACAAGCCGGGTGCCGAGGACCGGCTGCTGGAGAGCCTGCGCGTGGTAATGCCGACCTTGCGCAAGCGCTGCGAACGGTTTTTGACCACTCTATCCAGCGAGCCGCAGGTTGAAGTGGAGGCTGGGGTTGATTTGAATGAAATTATGAAAGCAACCGCTGAAATACACGATTTACGTGTTTCAGTAACCGGTCAGGCCGAGGTGGCAGTGAACGAACAGACCCTGCACAGTATCCTTGATAATCTGTTCGGCAACTATGTGGACCAGATGCGCCGGGATCCGACTTACGTCCCGGATATCGCAGTGACAGTCGAAAATGCATCGGAGCACAACGTTTCAGTTCACATTTCCGATAACAAAGGCAAGCCCTGCCTGTGGCCTGAGCGGCTATTTGAACCATTCTGGAGTGAAAAAGGGGATGGACTGGGTATCGGTCTCTATCATTGCCGACAGCTGCTGAGCAGCGCCGGAGGCAGCATTGAAGCCAGGGCGCCAGCGGATAAACCGCTGATTTTTGTGATGAATTTACCAAAAAATGTGTAAAAAAAACCTACATATTGCAGCCTCCAGAGGGTGTCGTTATAGTGCCCGCCAGTTTCATGACACATTCAATTTCGTCTTCAATGACCAACGGAAACAATTTTTTCCAAGGGGAGCAACAATGCAAAACGGATTCAAAAAAATGCCTTCAAAGCGACAGCAGGGCTTCACCTTGATCGAAATCGCCATTGTTCTGGTGATTATTGGTCTGCTGGTAGGTGGTGTACTGCAAGGTCAAGAATTAATCGAAAACTCGCGGGTCAAGCAGGCAACCAAGGATATGAATGGTACCGCAGCTGCCATGTTTGCCTATCAGGACCGCTACGGTTCGGTGCCGGGCGATGACGGTCCAACCGCAACTATTCAGGGTCGAGGCAGCAGCTGGAATAGTGCCAACATTGGCGGTGATGCTGACGGTCGCCTGGAAGCGAACCGCAACAATACGTTCAATCCGAATAACGAGAGCCAGACTTTCTGGCGTCAACTGAAAGCGGCTGGTTTTATCGCCGGTGACCCGACTGACACTGGCGTGTCGTCACTGCCAACCAACGCCTGGGGTGGCCTGGTAGGCGTAACTTCCCAGACTGTAAACGGCGGATTGGGCGGCAACAAGGTTTGTCTGAGCCAGGTGCCGGGTTCGGCTGCCATTGCCATCGACAACGAAATGGATGACGGCTCCGGTGCTACTGGTCGTGTCCGTGCCACTCAGGGTACCAGTGGGCAGAACACTGCACCTTCAAATAATGCGCTGGGTGGCGGTGGCGTCTACTCGGAAGACAACGAGTACTCACTCTGCTACCGCATGTAGGATCCAGGAAGCTGTTCTGGCGTCAAGTCAGATAGCAACCAGGGTAACGCCCGAACCCGGTCAGTGATTATCATCATTGACCGGGTTTTTTATAGAGGTGCCCATAAGCTTAAGTCAGGATTTTCGGCTTTCTTCTGCTTGATGATGGCTGACAAACAGGCTCAGGAGCAGCAGCGGCCAGACGCCGACATGGACCATGACATCGGCGACATTGAAGACGTAGTTCCAGTAGGGAATGTGCTGGATGTCGATAAAATCGATGACGCTGCCATACAGCAGTCGATCCAGGATATTACTGATCCCGCCCCCGACGATAAATCCGAAGCAGACGAATTCGTGACGCTGCACGTGTTTGCCCAGCCACAGATAAAGTGTCACGCCCAACAGCAGTGCAACGCTGATCAGGGCGAACAACCAACCCATGCCCTGGGCGAAACCAAAGACGCCGCCGTAGTTGCGAATATGGGTTAGATGGATCAGGCTGTTGAGTTCGAGCGTGGTATTGATGTCGATGTTGTTGTTTACCCAATAACCGGTATATTGAGACAGCAATGCAACAAAACACGCGACGCCCAGATAAAGCGCCATGTTGATGGATTTGCGAGTCAAGCGTGTAACTCCTGCGGCTGGCGCCCACGGCGTCAGAATCAAAACCCCTAGAATAGCACAGCGGGCTAAAGCCGCCGCGTCATGGAATCAGGTAGACGTGTCCGAGGACAATGAACAGGCTGCGCGGCTCAGGCGGCGTAGACGACGGGTACGCCATCTGGCCGCCAGCGCCTATGTGCTGCAGAACAAAGGCAGACGACACCTGCCGCCACTGATCAGAGCAATCCTGGGCCTGTGCCTGGTGCTGATGGGGATAGTGGGTTTTCTGCCAGTACTGGGTTTCTGGATGATTCCACTGGGCCTGGCATTGATGGCCACCGATATCCCGCCGCTAAACCGCTGGCTCAAGAAGCGCCTGCAGGAAACGCGGCGCAACAATCGCTAACCGGGACCGTCGCTCACCGTTTGGTTAGCATACTGCAGGATTACCGCGTCTCCGGAATCGGAGAACTCGATAATGCTGTGGGCACAGTTGTGCATCGCTGGCGGTGCCCACAGATCGCTTAACGGCCGTTCGCTTATCTGGCATAGCACCGCCTTGATCAGCGCACCGTGGCTGACCAGAGCGATGCGTTCACCTTGATGTCGTGCACGTATATCCTCAATCGCAGTAATGGCACGTAGTTGCAGCTCGGCAAAGGATTCGGCGCCAGCGACATCGAAAAGATGGGGCTCGTGCCAAAAATGGCGAAAGGAATCCGGATCCCGGTTCGAAATCTCATCGTAGAGATGCCCTTCCCAGGGCCCCATACAAATTTCCCGAAGGGAGTCCAGGTAGGTAATCGCAAACTCCCCGTGCGCAAAGGCGTGATCGGCGGTCTGCCTGGTGCGCTTGCTGCTGCTGCAATAGACATGGGAAAACCGCAGGTCATTGATGCGACCGCTCAATTCCTGGGCCTGCTGAACTCCCAGGTCGTTGAGCTGGGACTCACTCTGGCCCTGCACCCGACGCTCGGCATTCCAGTCGGTTTGGCCGTGGCGAAACAGATGCAGCTCCATTAGTCAGCCGATCCCGGGGTCCGGGTACGACCCACTGCCTGCAGCCAGCCCTGGTAGCGCGCCTGACGCCAGCTAGCATCCTTGACTGGAGTAAAGGCCCGATCCAGTTGCCATTTGGCTTCAATTTCTTCAAGCGATGCAAACAGACCAACGTGCAGTCCGGCTACATAAGCGGCTCCCAGGGCAGTGGTTTCCTGCACGGTGGGACGATGTACCTCGCAATCCAGCAGATCGGCAAGCTTTTGCAGCAGGTAGTTATTGCTGACCATGCCGCCGTCCACCCGCAGGGTTTGCAAGTCAGCGCCGTCCGCTGCAATCGCCTCCACCAGGTCGCGGGTTTGATAGCAGACCGACATCAGCCCGGCGGTGACGATTTCCTTGTCACCGGTATCACGGGTCATGCCAAAGATGGCGCCCCGGGCATCCGCATCCCAGTAGGGGGCTCCGAGACCAGTAAAGGCAGGCACCAGGTAGACCGTCAAGTCATCGCTGGTGGCTTCCGCCAGTTGTTCTGATTCCGCCGCGCTCCTGATCAGGCGCATTTCATCCCGCAACCACTGAATGGTGGCGCCGGCCATGAAGATGCTGCCCTCTATGGCGTAGTGAGTCTTGCCGTCCAGGCGATAGGCTACGGTTCCTAACAAGCGATTCCGGGAAGTGAGTAATTCCTCACCTGTGTTGAGAAGCAAGAAACAGCCGGTGCCATAAGTGCTTTTGGCAGTGCCGGCAGTAAAGCAACACTGGCCAAACGCTGCCGCCTGCTGATCACCCAGGATACCGGTAATGGGTATCGGCGCTCCCAGCAGGGACTCTTCAGTAACGCCGTAATCTGCCGCACAGTCCTTGACCTCCGGCAGGATTGCCGCCGGGATATTGAACAGGGCCAGCAGCTCGTCGTCCCACTGCTGCTCGCGAATATTGAACAGCATAGTGCGTGAGGCGTTAGTGGCGTCGGTCGCATGCTGCTTGCCGCCGGTCAGCTTCCACAGCAGATAGCTGTCGATGGTGCCAAAGGCTAGCTCGCCCTGCTCAGCGCGGGCCCGGGCGCCGTCCACATTATCGAGGATCCAGCGCAGTTTGGTGGCTGAAAAATAAGGGTCCAGCAGCAGGCCGGTTTTGTGCTGAATCTGTTCGCCATGGCCTTGTGAGCGCAGTTGCTGACAGTACTCAGCAGTGCGCCGGTCCTGCCAGACGATGGCGTGGTGAATCGGTTCGCCGGTTTCGCGGTCCCAGACCACGGTGGTTTCCCGTTGGTTGGTAATGCCAATGCAGGTAATGCTGGCCGCGCTGGTGCTGCCCAGGGCGGCCCGGCAACTGCGCAAGGTAGTTTCCCAGATCTCTGTGGCATCGTGCTCAACCCAGCCGTTAGCAGGGTAGTGCTGATTGAATTCTTCCTGGCCGAGGCTGACCTGATTACCGTTGGCATCGAAGACCAGGGCACGGCTACTTGTAGTCCCCTGATCAATAGCGAGTATGTATTGTTCCATTGCGATTATGTCTTATTGTTGTCACTTGTTGGGGTGATAGTTAGCTCCGGGTCTGACCTGGTACTAACGGCAAACACTATAGTACGAGTGGACCCATGAAGCCATGTTACACTACCGTCAAGTTCAATGGCTCGATATTCAATGGCTCAACAGCAGCCGATAGCGGTCCCGCGACAGGAAAAGTGGTGAAACAATCTGATGACACGTTGGACCTGCTGATCATTGGCGGGGGTATCAACGGCGCGGGAATCGCCGCTGATGCGGCGGGCAGGGGGCTGCGGGTCTGCCTGTGTGAAAAGGGCGACCTGGCCAGCGGCACTTCTTCCTGGAGCACCAAACTGATTCATGGCGGACTGCGCTACCTGGAAAACTACGATTTCCTGTTAGTGCGTAAAGCCCTGCGCGAACGCGAAGTGCTGGCTCACGCCGCACCGCACATCATTAAGCCCATGGCTTTCCAGATTCCCCAGCTCCCCAATTCGCGCAACGGCCTGCTGATTCAGGCTGGTCTGTTCCTGTACGATAACCTCGCCCGACGGGAACGCTTCAAGGGCTCCAGGCGGGTGCGCTACGGCGAGGACAGCCCCCTGAATCCAAGCGTTAAGCGTGGTTTTGAATACTGGGATGCCCAGGTAGATGACTCGCGGCTGGTAGTGCTAAATGCCATGCTGGCGCGGGAAAAAGCGGCGGAAATTCTTACTCGTCACGAGTGCCGGCGCATCGAACCGGATGGTGATGGCTGGAAAGTCAGTCTCCATGACCATCGACGCGATCGTGATATTACCCGCCGCTGCAAGGTGATCATTAACGCCGCGGGTCCCTGGGTGGCCAGTCTGCTTGAGGATCTGACCCACGCGCCAGCACCGCACAAGATTCGCCTGGTCAAAGGCAGCCATATTGTCGTGCCCCGGATCTACGATGGACCGGAAGCCTATATGCTGCAGCACAACGATGGTCGCGTTATTTTTGTGATCCCCTACCTGAAAAAATATTCGCTGATCGGTACCACGGAGGAAGACTACGAGGGCGACCCCGGCGAAGCTCGCATCAGCAATGATGAGATCAACTACCTGGTGTCCATCGCCAATCTGTACTTCAAAAAATCCGTGCTGCGCTCAGAAATCGTCTATACCTACTCCGGTGTCCGCCCGCTGATTGATGAGGAAGGCAAGGCTGCTACCAAGGTGTCTCGCGACTATCGCCTGGAGCTGGTAGAAGACCCGCTGCCCATTCTCTCGGTTTATGGCGGCAAGGTGACCACCTATCGCCTGCTGGCGGAACAGGTCATGGTAGAACTCGGCCAGTTTTTTCCACGCATGCGCGGTAGCTGGACGAAGAAAGCAATCCTGCCCGGAGGTGATTTTGAGCTTAGCGAAGACCTGTTTCGCGAACTGGCCAGCAAGTACGCCTGGCTGGGCCCGGACCTGATCAATCGCTGGCTGAATTGCTATGGCACCCGAAGCTTCGAGATCCTGAATAAAGCGCGCAGTCTCGGCGACATGGGCGTGAATTTCGGGCACGGGCTTTACCAGCGGGAAGTGGATTACCTGTGCCGCCATGAATGGGCGAATACTGCAGATGATATTCTCTGGCGGCGTACCAAGCTGGGCTATCTGCTGGATACCAAGCAAAAGCGGTCGCTGGCCAACTACATAGAACAAACCTATTCCTGATTTTATTTCCTGGGGCGGCATCTTGAACAGACTGTTAGTGCTGTTGTTTTCATTTTTTTGCTGTCTTGGTCCAGGCCGGGAATGCCTGCGAAGCGTCGCTCGCGCTGCACCAGCAAACTCGTGGAATCTCTGCCACTGGCGACGACTTCGAGACCTGTCTGGAACCACCGTTCCAGGTTCCGGCTGGCACGAGGTCTTTTAAAGGCCACCTCTATTAATCCAGACTTGCCTGAGTCGATAGAGGTGCCCTAAAGTAAATTTCGACTACCGCAGAGCCCGGCGCACGGACATCGATCCGGGGCTACTCGATCCCAATGGTTTGCAGGGCTGGAGTGGCGGTAACAAACGCAGCTTTGTGGTGCCCAGTCTTGCAGCGACACCATCATTTCAGATCAGTCCGGTGATACCCGGCACCTGTTGCTCGGCGATCCCTGTATTCGCGGGGTGTAGCCGCCACCTGCAATGCAGGTGTGCGCCTGGCCCCTTGAGCTTATCTGCTTACCTTTTTTTTGTTGCTGCGCAGCAGGCCCATCCCCAGTCCAGCCATCAATAATGAAACCAGTGCGTTACCGTAATTGAAGAAAGCATAAGGTAAATAGTCGAGTACCGGCACCCCCAGTGTCGCGGCGTAGAACGCACCCGCAGTAGTCCAGGGAATAAGGCCAGTGGTAAGCGTTGCACCTTCTTCTACCGAGCGGGACAAAATAGCCTGATCCAGTCCCTCGCTGGCATACTTCTCGCGGAACAGCTGACAGTTGAGAATGATGGAAATATAGGCTTCGCCCATGGCCAGGTTCCCCACCAGGCCGGCGGCAATGGTTGCTGCAATCAATGACGTTACGCGTTTGACGCGCGCAATAAAGCCGGACAGAAGCGCGGTGAGGAAGCCCGCGCCATGGAGCAGCCCACCCAGGGCCAGTGCCAGCAAGGCCAGCAGCAAGGTCCAGCTCATGCTGTACATCCCGCCACGGCCCAGCAGATCATCCAGGTTGGCAAGACCGGTGTCGCCCGGAGTATTTTCCCACAAAGCGTTCAATACCGTGACTGGATTGCCGCCCTGGTAAACAAGCGCTATCAGCACCGCTACCATCACGCTGATGGCCATAGTTGCCTCGGCGGAGATCCGTCGATAGCTGAGTACTGCCAGCGTTGCAATGGGCAGCAGGGTAATTAACGGAAACAAGCCGTAGTTGTCACGCAGCGCCTGGCGAATCCGGATGATGTCGTCTGCCGGCAAGGAGCCGGACGCCAGATTGAACCCAAGCATGGCGAACAGTACCAGTGCGATCACAAAAGACGGTGCGGTAGTGAAGGCCATGGCATAGATATGCCGATAGAGGTTGGTCTCTGCGCTCATGGCGGCAAGATTGGTGGTATCAGATACCGGCGACATCTTGTCGCCAAATGTGGCGCCACCCACCACCATGGCGGCGACCACTGCCAGGGGAATCCCCAGCGCTTCGCCAATACCAATAAATACCACGCCCAGTGTGCCCACCGTGCCCCAGGCGGTGCCAGTCGCCACTGACATCAACGCGCACATCACCAGTCCCACCGGCAGAAACAGCTGCGGCGTTAGCCAGTCGAGCCCGAAATACATCAGGGTAGCAATCGTACCGCTGTGCATGAAGCTGGCGATGACCATGCCGATGAGCAGGAAAATATAGATGGCAGGCAGCGCGCGAATAATAGCCTGGCTCATTAACATGCGAATCTGCAGCAGGTCATGACCAAGCCAGCGCGCATGACCTGCCACCCATAGCAAGCAGATGAACATCAGGCTATGCAGTGAGATACCAAACTCGAACAGGCCTACCGCAATGGTCAGCACCACGCCGGAAAAACACAGCAGGCCGTGGCGCGCAGTTGGCTGCGCCGAATCAGAAGATGGCTGGTCGGTGAAAGTGTTGGAAGAATCAGACATAGCACCGAGCATATAGCAATTGGGAGAACAGGGATAATCTGCTACGCTCAGTTACGCTCGAGGTGAGCACGTCGATTGCTCAGCCGCGCAGAGCCTTCCAGATAAGTATAACCTTGGAGACTGGCGCTATGTCCCCACAATTCAGTCGAATCACCACATCGCTTTTACCAGGTTTCCGCTGCCTGGCGTTTCTGTTTTATTTGGCGGTGCCAGTGATGTTTGGTCTACCGGCCCAGGCCGAGGTGCCAGATGCCACTATTGAGGGTCCACTCGGGGCTGAGGCCTCTGGGCATCCTTCGAAGAACTTTATTTACAGCGCATCGGCCATTGATCTGCAGGCCAACGGCTATGTTGAAGAAGAATACTTTATCAGTGGCATAGCCAATCGCTATGAGCTGGGCGGTATGGAAACCGGCGCAATCATTGATAATGGTCATCCCTATCTGACCCGGCTGGTAGTGCGGCGGCCACTGGACCCGGAGCATTTCAATGGCGTGGTCGTGGTCGAATGGCTGAATGTGACTGGTGGCCCGGACAAGGATATCGATTGGTGGCAGTCGGGTCCGCATCTGATGCGTAATGGCTATGCCTACGTGATGGTGTCGGCACAGCAGATGGGTATCGATACCATGCAGGACCTGTCGCCAGAACGGTACGGAGATCTGGATATCACTCATGATGGCACCGTGGAAAACGATGCGCTGTCCTTTGATATTTTCTCTGCGGTGGGTAAGGCAATCACGCGAGAAGGTGAGTCTGTGAGCGCCAATCTGGATATTCTCGACGGTCTTCAAGCAGAAATGCTGATTGCTACGGGACATAGTCAGTCCGCCAGTCGCCTGGCTACCTATCTGAACAATGTGCATCCCCATGAGCCGATCTATGACGGATTCATGGTGCATGGCGGTGGTGGCCGGATTCGTGATGATGGTGCCGCGAAAATTTTCAAGGTGATGGCCGAGACCGACATGCGCCGGCGCGCGGCTGAGCCGCAACCAGACACCGAGACATTTCGCCAGTGGGAGGTAGCCGGCTCATCCCACGTCGACGAGATATTTGAACTGGAGTACGCAAAGGTCCGCAATCAGCATGCCGGTTTGCCCATCGACAATGTCGCGCCGCGGGACACGGCTTGCGCGCTGCCGCCCTATAGTCGGGTGCCGTTTCGTGATGTGATGGATGCGGCTTTCGAACATCTCGTGGTGTGGATTCGGGATGATCTGGCACCGCCGCGTGCTGAACCGTTGCGCATCAAACAAATGATGCCGGAAATACAATTCGCGCGGGATGAATTTGGCAACGTGCTGGGGGGGATTCGCCTGGCGGCTCACGCTGTGCCGATAGCGAAGAATACCGGCATGAACAGCGGCACTGTGAATCGCTTCTGCTTTTTATACGGCTCCCATGAGCCGTTCGCTGATGAACTACTGGACCGTCTCTATTCAAGCCACAGTGCTTATGTGGATCGGGTTCGCCAGGTGGTAGGGGAAAACGTGGCCGACGGTTACATTCTGCCGTACGCAGCGGCAGCAACCCTGCGGGCCGCAAAGGCTTCAGATATCGGCCGCCGTTAATGGGAGATCTCTCAATTAGCTCTTGAAGCGGCCGGCGAGCGCGTTGCAGCGTGACGCCCACAAGGCCTTGATGGCGTCCCGGTCAGCGGCACGCTCGGCGGGGATCCGGCCCTGCAGTTTGATGCGGGTTTTGTCTCCGTCGGCGGTAAATTGCACGCTGATTTGCAGCGGTGCAACTGCTGCGTCTTTTTCGCCCCAGGTAAACGCCAGGCGGTTGGGGATGTCCAGTTCCGCATAGTCGCCGACGTAGCTCACATCCTCACCCTGACGATTGACCTGGTAGGTAAATTCCCCGCCCTTGCGTACGGTGTTCTGCAGATTGACCACCTGCTCGCCGCCGGTGTGAGCTCCGAACAGCCATTCTTCCAGGAACACCGGGATCAGCCACTGATCGAAGGCGCGCTGCGCACTGGCATTGACGGTCTTGCTGATGCTGAAGGTGGCAGGTTTAGCGCTCACAGGAGCGCTCTGGTCCGAGAACATTGAGATTTGCTGATCAGCCATGTCAGTTGTCGACAGGGTAAGGATTGGGCGGCATCAGGTCCGCCGCAAGGCCGGGACGCCGGGTGATATTTTTTTGGCCGTAGTGATTGGCCAGGTAGTCCAGAATCGCGTCTTCCACTTCTGCGGGCAGTTGCGCCATGCCCTGGGTTTCCACCATCCAGCCAAGGCGGCTGCGCCAGGTTGCCTTGCTGCCGGCATTCTGGATGACCATGGCGGTAGAGTGGCATTGCACACAGTTCTCTCGTACCAGTTCCCAGCCTTCAGCGATGATCAGGCCGGTAGTGGAATCAGTGTCCTGGGAATATCCGGCATTCAGGGTCAGCAATAACAAAAGCACGGTCGCGAACAGGCGAATCAACATACTCACCTCAGACTGCCTGCACTGCCACGCGGTGGCAGGCATTGTTGAGGTAGCCGCGCGGATTCCAGCCAGGTACTACCATGGGCTGTGAACGACCGCGGCCGTCCATGGCCCGGGCCCAGACCTCGTAGTAGCCCGGTCCGGGAAACTGCACCCAGGAGGAAAAGTGCTGCCAGGCAAGGCGATTTGCGGCTGGCTGCATGGCGGTAGGAAGCCAGGTGGCACCAAAATCAATGGACAGGAATACCGCTGAGACCTGGTTATCACCGGCCCAGGCGTGACCGCGCACGGTCAGGCGTTGACGAAAGTCATGAGTAATGCCGGACTGGGGAAAGGTGACCAGTGATTTCACCGGCATGGACTGAATAATCTGCATGTCTTCATTGGGGACCCGGGAGCCAGGTGCCACAGGTTGACTTGGCACCGAGTAGGAAGGCGCTGCCATTTTTTCGCCATCATGAACGCGGTCGCGGATCACCAGGCGGTTCAACCATTTACCTGATACCGAGCCGGGCCAGCCGCCACACACCAGGCGCAGGGGAAAACCGTTCTGCAGCGGCAGCGGTTCGCCGTTCATGGCCCAGGCAATCAGGGATTCCCGTTCCATGGCCTTGGTAACAGGTACGCCGCGTGAGATCGGATCGAGGTTCGGGTCGCCGCTGAGGTGCGTATCTGCGCCATAGAATCCGACATACTTGGCATCGGCAGCTACGCCGCAAAAGTTCAGCACGTCACGCAGGCGCACACCAGTGAACGTTGGGCAACCAATTGCTCCGGTGCTCCACTGGTTACCACTGGCTGCGGGCACAAATTCGCTGCGCCCGTTGCCGCCGCACTCCAGCTGTAGCTGCAGGGTAACTTCTTCAAAATACTGGCGCAGTTCGGCGATGCTGAAACTGCGCGGTGTCACACAGGATTCACCGCCGATTTCCAGGCGCCAGGAATCCGGATCAATGGCCGTTGGCGGCAGACCATTATTGCGGATGAACATATAGCGGTTCGGGGTGACGGCATCGTCCAGTAAATGAGCCGGCGTCTCGGCATTGAGGGGACGATCATTCAGGATTACCAGCCCCTCTTTGCCAGGGATTACCGCCGGTGCATTAGTCGCGGCAAACGCAGCCGGGATCAACCCGGCTGGCATCAAATGCGCGAAAGGAATCGATGTGCCCAGGGCAGTGGCCATGGCGGTCAGCCCGCTCTTGCGCAGAAAGCCGCGCCGGGTCAGTGCCGGGGTTTCCCGCCCCCAGAGGCTGCGGTCGGCAGCGATGGGATCCTTGCCGTAGGTGGCATTCAGGCCTGGGTGTGACGGTTTTTTCATGGGCGGAAACTCTGTAGTGAAAAGCTGGTTGCAAGCGGGTTTTTTGCGCTTGTAGGTTCGGGCTATTGTTCTGGGTGATCGATTCGTCTGGCCCGGCTGCTACCGAATGCAGATTATCAAATACCGCTGCAGGGGTACACTTCAGTCCGTCCGCGGGCTAACAGGCTTCACCAGCTTTAGCAGAAAACGGTCGGTGTTGCGGTTCAGGCGCGGATCAAAAATGCTGCGGCGATAATCATCCCGGGGATTGCGCAGCAAGTCACTTTGCTCGACAGCAAAACCCGCCATCTCGGCAAGGCTGATCGCCTGACTGATCTGCATGCGATGCAACTCGCGATTATTATTGCCTGGTATTCCAACGTGGTCGGTAACGCCGACGAAACCTCCCGGCTTGAGCTTGCGGTATACCTGCTGCAGCATCGCCAGTGCGCGCTGTGGATCAGGGTTATAGAAGTCATGCAGGACCTGGGCGATGAGTACCGCATCCAGCGATGCATCCGTCAAGTCAAGATCCTCAATGTGCTGGACCAGGTGGGTCACGTTGTCCAGATTGGCCCGGGCGATTTTGCGCCGCAGCGCCTCGCCCTGGGTAATGTCCTGGCGGTCTTCTTCAAAGGCCAGACCGCGCGGCGTGTTCTGGGCAAAAACCCGGCCGCCTGAACCCACGGCTTTGGCCAGAATGAACGTGTAGTA
Source organism: uncultured Pseudohongiella sp. (assembly GCA_965230125.1). Lineage (GTDB taxonomy): Bacteria > Pseudomonadota > Gammaproteobacteria > Pseudomonadales > Pseudohongiellaceae > UBA9145. The sequence continues at coordinate 1,549,264 of OZ245938.1, forward strand.
GCCGCCAGCGGCATAGACGTCCAGCACCGTCATGCCGGGCTCCAGCCCGAGCCAGGCCAGCACCGCAACCGGCTTGCGTGCCTGATCGCGGACGAAATCATTGACGTCGCGATCAGGACCGGACAGGGCCCGCTGCAGTGCATCAGTATCCAGTTCGGCGGCCGGTGCCGACAGCGAAGCCACTGCACAGGACAGGGCCGCTAACCCGGCCAGGCAGTGTACTCGCACGCCAGCGGCCGTCAGCATGTTCATGGGGAGGTGGGTAACCCGATACCGCGGGCAATGAGGAACGCCAGCACCGGCATCAACAGCAGCACGATCAATTCAAGCTTGAGCAGCAGGCGGACGCTAGCCGGCACGAATAGCTCTGCCGCCGTGCTGCGGGCATGACGCTGGAAATAAAGTGCCGGGCGCACTGCCAGCGCAAGCAGTACAACAAACAGCCCCAGCTTGGCATGGAAGGCAGGGTTTGCGCTGTAAAACTCCGCGGGTTTGCCCACCCACAGCCAAAGCGCCAGTCCAAAGACCAGGCTCAGCAGCGCACCCAGACCGGCGGCCTTGTCGATTCTGGCCAGGTTGTGCACATCTTCGTTATTGATGGTTGGTTTGATGGCGATGTTCTGAATCAGCACCGCACCCGCCAGGAGTAGCAGGGCACCGAAATGCAGGTATCTGAACAGTAGGTAAGCCATAGGAAGATCATACTGCACTATTAACGATCAATCGCAAAGTGCTGCTGACCGGCTGTTTTTCCTGCTATGCTCGGCCCGGAATAAGGATTCGAGCGGTCGTACGGTCGCTGATCAAAGGTCCCCAGGAGCTGACTACACAAGCACCAACAGGAACGCTGACTGCTCTATTAATAACACCAATAACAAGAACCTGATGAGGAGATATTCCAGTGCCCAGTGATACTGTGTCGACCGACCCCAGCAACATCAACCCGCCCGGCACCGGTGCGCTTGATGAACGACATCTGAAAGCGAACATGCGCAAGGTGGCGCTCACCGCGCTGGCTGGTACCAGTATCGAGTGGTACGACTTTTTTCTCTATGCCACCGCCGCGGCGCTGGTGTTTCCAGCGGCTTTTTTTCCGGGAAGCTCGCCCACCATCGGATTGATTCTCTCCTTCGGCACCTTTGCATTTGGTTTCATCGCCCGCCCCCTGGGCGGCATCCTGTTCGGTCACTTCGGTGACCGTGTCGGCCGCAAAAAGACCCTGGTAATTGCGCTGGTGCTAATGGGTGTGGCGTCGACCCTGATTGGCATGTTGCCGACTTATTCCACTATCGGTATTGCCGCGCCGATCCTGCTCACGGTATTGCGTTTCGCTCAGGGCCTGGCGATTGGTGGCCAGTGGGGCGGCGCCATGTTGCTGGTAACCGAAAGTGCCCCGGCCAATCAGCGTGGCTATTACGGAGCCTATGCCCAGGCCGGTGCGCCGGTCGGGGTGATACTGGCCAACCTCGCTTTCATCGCCATCAGCGCCAGCGTCTCGGAAGACTTTTTCATGACCTGGGGCTGGCGGATTCCGTTCCTGGCCAGCGTAGTGCTGATCGCCATCAGTATGTATATCCAGTTGCATATGGAAGACACCGAGGCCTTCCAGGAACTGCAGGCCGCCAAGCTCAAAAAGCAGATGGAGAATAAAGCCACGCTGACCCCGGTGCGGCGCTCACCGGTACTGGAAGCGCTGGCCAAATACCCGAAACGCATTGCCCTGGCAGCGGGTGCTTTTTTATCAATTCAGGTGACGTTTTATATCCTGATCGGATTTGTGCTTGCCTATGGCGGTGATCCTAATGGCGCTGCCATCTCCCGCAATAGCATGCTGACCGCGGTACTGGTCGCGTCAGCGATCCAGATTCCGACCCAGTTTATGGCCGCGGCCTGGTCAGACCGGCGTGGGCGGCGTGGCGTGTTCATGTTGGGAGCCATACTCACAGGTGCCTGGGCCTTTGTGCTGTTTCCGCTAATTGATACCGGCCAGTTCTGGATGATCGTGTTGGCCATTGGTGGCGGCCTGGTTTTCCTGGGCATGATGTATGGGCCGCAGGCGGCATTCTTCACGGAGCTGTTTTCCACTGAGGTACGCTACTCGGGGGCTTCTCTTGGCTACCAGATCGGGGCCATTGTCGGTGGTGCATTCGCACCCACGATTGCCACCATTTTGTGGACCGAGTACGACATCATCTGGGTGTCGGTATACATCGCCCTGGCCTCGGCACTGTCCCTGCTCTCGGTGGTGCTGTTGACCGAGACTTTCCAGAGCAGTTTGCACGACACGGTTTGAGCCTGCGTCCCGGCACAATTACCGGGCATCGGCCCGGAATCTGAATCAAATTGGTTCAGAAAACCAGAGGCCAAAGCGGAGTCGGCCTGGGCTATTTGACGCAAAGCCCGTGAAATGGCGTTTTTTAAAAGTTGGCACGGGTTCTGCTAAATACTAAGTGACGTACAGGAAATCTTGTAAGCCGGTTGTCTGAACAACTCTCTCCCTTGTTGGACGGCGAGCTTGCTACAAACCAGATTTCTTATGTATATGGGCATTTACGCCCGCGCTGGCTTAGCTGGCGCGGGCTTTTTTTTGTCCTTCTTGTACTTTCGGGAATTGTGATCAACCTCTGATTGCGGGACTGTTTCTTGCGCCCGTCCCGGGTCTCTTCTCTGTGAAAAAAGCCCTGGACTACCGCTGCTGTCCCACAGTTTCATGCCCCTTAGCCAGCGTTGTAAAGCGGCTCCGAGCGGTCCGCCTGGCAGTTAGCTTGTGCCGCTGCGGACCACGCCCCTCCGGGGTACCTTCACTGAGAAAAATGCCCTGAAAAACGTTCATTTTTCGCCGTTCAGCGTAGGTCCTTAATTGCATCGGCACAAGCTAACTGCCAGCCGGCCCTTGCTGTTTGCAAGAGTCGATGTTCATTGGTTTCGTCGGTTTGTCCCGTGTGCCAAACAACGAGGTTTCATGTCTGAAAAATTTAGGAAAAACTCGAAACACTCGCACTTGGGCTGATTGAGTATTTTCATTGGGAAATCTGTGGGACAGCAGTGCCTGGACTACGGTCTTTTTTCTCCGTACAGCGCTATCGCTTTACTGTTGGCCACAACCCCCTCCTGCCCGCGTCCGAGTGCTGGTGGGTGTTACGTTGTTTTCGGGCTTAAACCCCCTTCGATCGGAGGTGCGAACAGTGCTTCGCTTTCCCGGCTGTCACTGGGCGAGCGGATGTGGGGAGGCAGGGTTGCCGACCCGCCTGTTAAGGCCGGCGCTGAACGCAGGAAAAAGACCGCTTTTCAGGGCTTTTTCTGGAGTGAAGGGACCCAGGATGGGCGCCGAGCCGGCGGGGCGGTAACCCTGCCTCCCCGCAGCCGCGCTCGAGGTCAGTGATTGCCACAGCTATGTACACTACATAATTAATCTTCTCATGATTATTTGCCGTACGTCCGCGAAGTACTTTTTTGTCTGCTGTGCAGTAATCTCAGTTCGCCTTGATGGGCAGCGCAACAGCTTTTGTCTGCACAACTCCATTCTTCCCTGGCCCCGATTCCTGATAGTCTTACTCCCGGCGCTGCCGCCCGTACAGGGTGACCGTTTGCCAGTAACCAGGGGCTTGCCAAGGCCCGACCCGCGAACACCAGGGAGACTAGCGTGACCTCGGACAACACAATTTCTCAGTCAGTTTCTCAGTCAGTTGCTCAGACCCGGCAATCACTGTGGCCGAATTACAGTCCGCCAGCGGACCTGGTATTCAGCCACGGGCAGGGTAGTGAACTGGTCACCGAAGACGGCGACGTGTATCTGGATTTCCTGTCCGGCATTGCCGTGACCAGTTTTGGGCATGCTCATCCGCACCTGATCAAGGTGCTGCATGCCCAGGCTGAAAAACTCTGGCACGTGTCCAACCTGTTCCGGATTCCCGGTGCTGAGCGCCTGGCCTCGCGCCTGACCGATCACTGTTTTGGTGACCGGGTGTTCTTTGCCAACTCCGGCACCGAGGCAGTTGAGGCGGGTATCAAGGCAATCCGCGCCTATCAGGCGCACCAGGGTCGCAAGCAACGCTTCCGTATTATTGGCTTCCATGACAGCTTTCATGGGCGCACGCTCGGGGCATTGGCGGCCGCCGGTAACAACGCCAAAACCCGCACGTTCATACCCACTGATTACGGCTTTGATCATGCGCCCTGGGAAGACCTGGACGCGGTAGAAGCGCTGATTGGTGAGCACACAGCCGGTGTCATTCTCGAGCCGGTTCAGGGCGAAGGTGGAATTCGCCCCATCTCAGCGCCATTTTTGGAGGCGCTAAGCCGTCTGTGCAAGAAACATGATCTGCTGCTCATGGTCGATGAAGTGCAGTGTGGGATAGGGCGCACCGGCAAGCTGTTCGCACATCAGCATTATGGTATTACCCCGGATATCATGGCGCTGGCCAAGGGCCTGGGCGGCGGTTTTCCAATCGGCGCCTGTCTGACCACTGCAGCCGTTGGCGATGCCATGGTGGTGGGTACCCACGGCAGCACGTTTGGTGGTAATCCGCTGGCCACTGCAGTGGGTAATGGGGTGCTGGATCTGTTACTGGAGCCCGGCCTGCTGGATGAAGTTGCCGACAAGGGCGCGAGCCTCACCCGGCGTCTTGAGGCGCTGATTGACGCCACGCCGGGAGTAGTGGAGTCGGTTCATGGCAGGGGACTGATGCTGGGCCTGAAGTGCCAGGTGGAAAACACCGCGTTGCTCACCGAATTGCGCGAGCGCAAGCTGTTGGCAGTCAGTGCCGGCGGCAATATGGTCCGCTTGCTGCCGCCACTGAATATTTCCAGCAGCGATCTTGAACGGGGCGCGGCCATTATTGGCGATGCCATGGCCGCGCTAACCTAGCGAGCTGCCTGCTGGGCAGGCTATCGCTGTTGCAGCTGACTGGCTTCCATCATCACGTGAAAAATCACGTGCTGTTCCATGACCCCGCGAATCAGGTCGGAGCCTGCTCCGGTGGCATAGATTGCGACATCTTCTCCGCCGTGGGTTTCGCTGGATAGCGGCACCAGGGTTTCCGAATGGAAACCGGCATGTTCGGTGTCTACCTCACTCAGATCACTGCGCGAACCGGCAGTAATATCGGCGTCGTAGACAGCATCTGCGCTGTTGGCGTCGGGCAGAAAGTGGAAGCCGGGACCGTTGGCGTAGCCCAGCGTGGTGTATGGCATATCGTCCGCTGCCAGACTGAGGTTGCTGGTCACGTTGCCAGCGTCGTCTACTCCCGCCACCTTGCCAAGTATCGGGTTGCCCCGGGACGGGTAGCCGGCAATGGTGAAGACATGGCTATGGTCGGCGGTGACGATGATCAGGGTTTCACTGAGGTCCACCATTTCCACGGCAGTACGCACCGCATCGCTCAGGGCAATGGTGTCGAGCAGGGCGCGCTGCGGATTGATGGCGTGGTGAGCATGATCGATGCGGCCAGCCTCGACATTGAGAAAGTAGCCGTTTTCATTGCGGCTGAGCAGTTCAATAGCCTTGGCGGTCATCTCGCTCAGGCTTGGTTCGCCGCCGCTGTCGGTGTCCTGGTCAAGGGAATACTGCATGTGGGAGGGTTCAAACAGACCTAGTAAATGGTCTGTGGTCTGGGGATCAATGGCGGCAAACTGTTCACGGTTCCAGACATAGGCGGCATTGCCATGGCGGTTCTGCCACTCCAGCGTGAGATTGCGATTGTCCAGACGGGCGCCGGGATTACCGGTTTCCGGATCGCTGGCGGTGCGCGGCAAAAAGCTGCTACGGCCGCCGCCCATGGCAACCTCCAGGCCGTCGCTGCCCAGGACGTTACTGGAGAACTCGATCAATTGTCGGGCGATGTCAGCGCAGTCGCCGGGATTAGGCATGTCTGCGGCGTCGCCGTCGTCTTCAAAATTACGATCCATAATGTGCGCATAGTTGGCCGCAGGTGTGGCGTGGGTCAGCCGAGCCGTGGACACCACGCCGGTAGACAGGCCGCGCATTTCGGCGCGCTCAAGATAGGTCAGCACCTGGTTGCCACGCTGGCTGCTGCAGTCGCCGCGGGCTACGTTCTGGTTGACGCTGATCAGTCCGGCGTCGGTCTTGACGCCAGTTACCATGGCACTCATGGTGCCGGCAGAATCCGGGACCTGGGCGTTGACATTGTAGGTCTTGGACAGGGCAACACTGGGAAACGACTCGAAAAACAGCTCATTCTCTTCACCGGTTTCACCGCGCAATTGCCCTTCGAGAATTCGTGCCGCGGTGACCGTGGATACGCCCATGCCGTCGCCAACGAACAGGATGACATTACGTGCCATGCCGCTGTAATCGGTACCGCGCAGCGCCAGGTTCCGCTGCACCGCTGCCTGACCGTCATTGAACCAGGTTTGCGGCGTTTCCTGGGCAAGGATTGCCGGACTCGTTGCCGGTATCGAAAGTGCTGTGCCCAGACAGAGGAGCCAGGCAGGCAAAGCGGCTTTGCGGGCGGGTTTGCGGGCAGGTGTTGAGCGCGTAGGAATAGAGGTCATGGTTAGTACCATTTAGTTGGGCGAATGCTGGTAAATATGTCGGTCACTCATGATGCGTTGTGAATATTACAGGATATTGACCCTCGGGCGGCAAGTTGCGGGCTTGCGGGTTAGCACGGGTGGTGTTTCTGGGGTAAAGTTGCGCCCATGGAGTCAGACATGAAGATCGAGATCACCTACTGCACCGCCTGAAATTACCGACCCGAGGCAGACCGTGTGTCCGCCGAGATCGAGCAGCATTGCCGGGTTGCGCCGCGCCTGCTGGCGGGCGGCGGCGGAGTATTCGATGTGATGGTGAATGATGATCTGCTGTTTTCCAAACATGACAGTGGTCGTTTCCCCGATGTCGGTGAAATTGCGTCCCTGATCCAGCAGCACATTAAACAATAGTAGTGGAAGCCGCACCGGCTGCGGTCCACCCGGTGTGGAGCAAAAGCGCCTTTGCGGCGGCAAGTATCGTGGTAAAAATAGTCGCCATTTCTGGCCCGTCCGGGTCGGGTAAGTCCTGGCTTGCCAATGCTCTGCGCAACCAGCTCACCGGCAAGCTGCCCGAATTCCAGGTGGATGTTATTCCGGAAGACGCCTATTACCGGGATCAGTCACACCTGAAATTTTCCGAACGTATCCACGTCAATTATGACCATCCCGATGCCCTGGAGCATGAACTGATGCAGGCGCAACTCGCGCAATTGCGCGCCAGCGAGCCGGTGCAGATACCGGTGTATGACTACGTCAATCACACCCGCGCACAGCGGGTCAGGCCGGTCAGACCGGCCCCGATTCTGATCGTCGAGGGCGTACTGATCCTCACCAATCCCGATCTGCGAAACCTGTTTGATCTGACCCTGTATATGGATACGCCGCTGGATCTGTGTATCGAACGGCGGGTGCAGCGGGATATCCGTGAGCGCGGCCGCACCGAGACCTCAGTGCGGGAGCAATTTGCCCGCACAGTGCAGCCGATGTACGAGCGCTTTGTGGTACCGGCCAAACAGCATGCCGACATGCTCGTGGATGGTGTCGCCGTTGCTGACCAGGAACTGCATGCCCTGACCACCCGAATACTGTCCCTGACCGATCACGCGCAGAACACGGATCCGCAATCATGAGCGCGCTGATATCCGTGTTGGGCATGGTCTCGTTGATAGCCCTGGCCTATGCGGTATCCATCCACCGCAGTCAAGTCAACTGGCGAACCGTGGGGCTGGCGCTGGCCCTGCAGATCACGCTTGGTGCCCTGGCACTGTATCTGCGACCGGGTATTGCCATGCTGGAGGCCGTTTCCCGGGCGGTAGGCAGTGTGCTGGAAAACGCCCAGGATGGCATTGCCTTCGTGTTTGGCCCGATCGGCGAATTTGAACTGGGCTTTATTTTTGCCTTCCACGTGTTGCCGGTGGTGGTGTTCTTTTCGTCCCTGGTATCGGTGCTCTATTACCTCGGCGTCATGGGCTGGCTGATTCGCGTCATTGGTGGTGGATTGCGTGCCATGTTGAAAACCAGTAAAGCCGAATCCATGTCAGCCACCGCCAACATCTTTGTTGGCCAGACCGAGGCGCCATTGGTCGTCAGGCCCTACATCGCCACCATGACCCAGTCCGAACTGTTTGCGGTGATGGTGGGTGGTCTGGCCACGGTGGCCGGTTCAGTACTGGCTGGCTATGTGTTGCTCGGGGTGGAAATCCGCTTTCTGCTGGCCGCCAGTTTCATGGCGGCCCCGGGTGGCTTCCTGATGGCCAAACTGATGCTCCCGGAAGTAGAGTCCATCAGGAACGAGGAAGAAGACGTGGAGCTGGAGCTGGAGCAGCACGTTAATGTTATTGATGCGGCTGCCGCAGGCGCCAGCAGCGGCATGGCCCTGGCCCTCAATATTGGCGCCATGGTGTTAGCCTTCGTGGGCTTGATCGCGGTCCTGAATGCGCTGCTGGGGTGGCTCGGCAGTTTTGTCGGGCTTACCGACCTGTCCCTGCAAATGCTGTTTGGCCTGTTATTTCAACCGGTGGCGTTTCTGCTCGGCATTCCCTGGGAGGAAGCGCGGCAGGCGGGCAGCCTGATTGGTCAGAAGCTGGTGTTCAATGAATTCGTAGCGTTTGTAGAGTTCACCAGTATGATCGACCAGTTCAGCGAACACACCCGCGCGGTGGTGACTTTTGCGCTGTGCGGTTTTGCCAATTTCTCGTCGATCGGTATTCTGCTGGGAGGGCTGGGGACCATGGCGCCGGCCCGGCGCCCGGATATCGCCGCACTTGGTCTGCGTGCGGTATTGGCTGGCTTTATGGCCAATCTGATGAGCGCCGCCATTGCCAGTTTCTTTTTGTCGATTGCCTAGGGATAGTGCCTGTTGCGCAAATGCCTGAATTGATAGGTGCCGGCACTGGTTACGTTCAGTAGTCCATCAGGCCAATATCCCGCAGCCGCTGGTCGAGGAATTCGCCAGCGGTGATGGGCGGATACTTGCCGCCGCTGGGACCGGTGCATTGCGGCAGGCAGTTAAGGCTGGCGCGGCTGTGCGGGTGCAGGAAAAATGGCATCGAATAGCGAGAGCGATCCAGCATGTTCGGGTTCACCACCCGATGCACAGTGGAAGGCAGCATATCGTTGGTGAGGCGGCTCATCATGTCGCCGGTATCCACCACGATTTCGTCCGGCTCACTTTCCACCGCCAGCCAGTTGCCGTGGCGGTCAAGCAGCTCGAGGCCGGAATCGGTCGCGCCTACCAGTAAGGTAATCAGATTGATATCGGCGTGCGGCGCCGCGCGCATCGCCCGGGCTGTGTCCAGGCCTTCCACCGCCGGGTAGTGCAGGAGTCGGTATACCGAATTGCCGTCCTCGACCATGTCTGCGAAGAAACCGCGCTCCAGCCCCATTTCCTCCCCCAGCTCGGCCAGCAGATGTTTGCCCAATTGCTCCAGTTCCTGGTAGAGATCCCGAAAGGTGGTCTCGAAGCCGGGGATTTCCTGTGGCCAGACGTTATCGGGGTAGTACCCATGGTAGGGGCTGTCTGCCGCCACATCGGGACCGATATGCCAGAATTCCTTGAGGTCGGCATGTACGTTACCTACCGCGTTCTCGCGTCCGAACGCGGTGTAACCCCGGGCCGCGCCCTTGCCGCTGTCGTAGCGCAGCTTGGTTTCCTCCGGCAGGGCGAACAGCTGCTCCGCCAGTAGGTAAGCGTCATCCAGCTTGGCCTTGGAGATGGGATGGTCGCGCAGAATAATAAAACCGTACTCCCGCAGACCAAGGTAAAGCTGTCGCCGGAATTCGCCGGGTTCGGTCTCCAGTTGGGTCAGGCTGAGCCGGGTGATTTCGTTACTCACGGCCGGTGATCTCCAGAGCGCCATCGTGGTCGGCATGACAGTTGCTGTCAGCGGTAAGAGGGATAAACATGGGTGTGGATCAGGACAGTAAAATTTGGTGCAACACCATACCACCGATCATTGCCAGGACAAACAAACCCACGGTGGGATCCAGTGAAACCAGGGCGGTCAGCGCCGGGCCGGGACAAAAACCGGCAATGCCCCAACCCAGGCCGAACAGCACCGCGCCAGCAACAAGTTTGCCATCAATGGCGCTCAGGATAGGCAGGTAGAATTTTTTCTCCAGCAGTGGCTGCGGCATGCGCAGTACCCAGCGGAATGCCGGTAGCGTGACCAGCAAGCCGCCGCCCATCACCAGCGCCAGGCTTGGGTCCCAGTTGCCAGCGATATCGAGAAATCCGATTACCTTGCCAGGATTGACCATTCCCGAGATTACCAGTCCCAGGCCAAACAGCAGTCCGGATGCAAAGATTGCCAGCTGGCTTTTTAGCGTCTGGCTCATGGCATAATCCCCAGGACATGCCGGGTCAGATAGACCGTAACAATGGCGGTGAGCATGAACACCAGAGTGGCGGTAAACGAGCGTCGTGAAAATCGCGCCAGGCCGCAGATTCCGTGTCCACTGGTACAGCCGCTGCCGAGTCGGGTGCCAAAACCCACCAGCAGTCCCGCGACAATAGTCAGTACCGGGCCTGCCTGCAGATCAACCGGTAGCGGACGGCCAGCCACCAGCAGCCAGACAACGGCGCCGCTCAGCAGTCCGGCGATGAACAGCACCCGCCAGGCGGTCTCACCGCCGCGCGGCGTTAACACGCCTGACAGAATGCCACTGATACCGGCGATACGGCCATTAACCGCAAGAGTTAGAGTGGCTGACAGCCCGATCAGCAGGCCGCCAATGAGTGCGCTTACAGGAGTGAAGTTTTCCACGTTGGATAAATCCCTTGATCCTGGTTTCAGTTCCTCAGCCCTGGGGACTGTGGGTCATTTGTTCACAGTATTCGGACAGCTTTTCCGGGAGATCGTCAGGACATTCACCACAAAGCTTGTTGCCCGGGACTGCAAAATCGATAAATTTTGGATAGGGCAGATCCAGATCTGCCATCAGGTCAATAAATTGCTGTTGGGTCTTGTCGCCGCCGACCCGCGGATTGCGGGCTTTTTCCTGGGCAATCGATGATACGTGGCGACCCTTGTAGTCATGGGCAGGGTAGACCAGGGTGTCATCCGGTAACTGGAACAGAGTCCCGGTAATGGTTTGGTAAAGCATTGCCGAATCACCGTTCTGGAAGTCGGTTCGCCCACAGCCATCAATTAACAAACAGTCTCCGGTGAGTACCCGGCCGTCAACCTGATAGCTGTAATGGTCATCGGTATGCCCCGGTGTGAACAGGGGCAGTAGTTCGATGCTGCCCAGAATCACCGGTTTACGGTCCTCGACGTGGACATCGGCACAGGGCAGATTATCCACCGCCGGGAAGGCTATCTGGCAGCCGGTTTTTTGCCGTAGATACAAAGCCGAGGTGATGTGATCAGCATGCACGTGGGTTTCCACGGTCATCGCCAGCTTCAACTGCAACTCGTGAAGCAATGCCAGGTCACGTTCCATGGTCGGGATCACCGGGTCAACCAGAATGGCTTGTCCGCTGTCCTCGCAGCCAAACAAATAGGTATAGGTGCTGGACAAAGGCTCAAAAAGCTGACGAAAAATCATGCATGATCCTCAGGTATACGGCATTGTTGGGGATGTGGCGTCATTTTAGCGCAGCGTCCCCGGTCTGCAATGGCAACTTGCGCTGCCCCTGATCTGGCGCAAACACAACTGGCTTCGGCGCGTAGCCAATTTCTAACGCTCAGTAGCCCAGAAAAGCCTTAGCCTCGCGTACCTCGGGCAAGCTGTCATCACTCCAGTTGGCCAGCAGCGCCTGATAGCGCTCGGCAGCAACTTCCGCATGGCCCAGAGCGCGATGGGCCCGTGCCGCGCCCAACAGTGACCGGCTGCGGTTGGGGGTGCGCAGCAGCGACTGTTCGAACATGGCCACCGCCATTTCCGGATTGTCAGCACTAAGCAGTACTTCGCCATAGAGTTCATGGGACGGCTTCAGCGGGTTCGCGGCGCCGTTGGGTAGCTGGCCCTGTTCGGCAACATCGGCGGCTTCCGCCAGCAGTGCCAGCGCCTCCTGCCGCTTGGCCATGCCGCTGCTGTTCATGCCGGCTTCGATGTCACTGGCAGCTTGTTTAAACAAGGCCAGGCCAGCGACCTGTCGAGCGCTTTCCCGTAGCGCCAGATTATTGGGATTGGCGGCAGACAATTCCGCCAGTTTCTCGGCGGCTTTGCTGGAAAGTGCCAGGTCGCCCAGGTTGGCAGCGCTCAGGCCCAGGGCCAACAGTTCTTCGTCGATCAGGGCGTCGCTGTAAGGCACTAGCTGCCAATTTTCGGTTTCAATCGTATGTCGGGCATTCATGATCTTCAGGGTGTTGCGTGAGCGAGGGTGATCAGGATTCTCGCGCAGGGTTTGTTCGGCGCGCTCAATCCAGAGCTCGGAGCGCGCCAGATCCCAGAGCTGTAAATCCCCATACTGACCCCAGTCCGAGGCGTGATTCTGTGGGTCAGCGGCATCGCCCGGCTGCCAGAGTTCCTTGGCCACTTCGAATGCTGAGTCATTCCAGATGGAAACCTGCTGCCACATGCCGTGCTGGATAAAGATATGCGTGGGCATGTGTCGGGCATGGGACACCGCCGGGGCTATGTCGGCGTATTTCCAGGCCGCTTCCAGGGCGATTGGCGCGTGGATGGGGTCGTCAAAGGCATGAATCACGTAATGAGCCGCCCCCGGGTGATTATCGTTCTTCTTGAACAGTTCCATACCCAGCGCGCCGGCTTGCATATTAATCCGCTCGCGCATATCACCAGCCGCGGTAGCGCCGGCCAGCATGGCAACAGTGGTGAATGCCTTGACCTCATCGTGGTCCGGGAACTGTTCATGGACATCCAGCATCGCCTCCATCCAGGCGGTGCGCTTGGCAGGCATGCCGCCGGGGGTCAGGGCATAGGCCTCGGCCGCTTTCAGAAAGCCTTTTTCCAGAGCGTTCGGTGCTTTTGCCAGACGGGCCTGGGGAGTGCGCCCCAGGCGCATCAGTGCCTCACCGGGGCCGTCAGACGGGCCACCGAAAAACGGGTGTTGATAGGTAAAGACCTCACCCCAGTAGGCCATGGCAAAATCCGGGTCCAGTTCCTGGGCTCGGCGAAACTCGCTCTGCGCCTGCACAAACCCGAAGCTGTGCAGGTAACCGACACCCAGCAAAAAATGCTCCTGAGCTGCCCCGGAAGCAGAAGTTGGAAAATCGAAACTGCCAATCTGTTCAAACTCGGCCGCCGGTAAAGCGACGGAGTGGAGCATGGATACAGCAAACACGAAAGTCAGCACACGGCGCATGGTTTTACCTCGGAGAAAGAACATTCCATTTAAACCCTAACATTTTCAGAGTTACCTGTCGTAAGGTATCGCAATTGCAGCAGCCGGACCAGATTTCGGTTTGCTGATTCTATAAAGTGAATTGTCGCTGCAGTTCTCCAAGGAATTCAGGGTATTGACACTGCCACAGGAACAGAGCAGCGATAAGCTTGCTGCAAGGAATTACGACCAGGCCCATCAGGTGCGCGTCCAGGTTGCTCTGCTGGCAATCTGCGTCTCAATACTGATCTGCCTGGTATTCCTGGGCTCCTACCTGCTGGATGGGGAGTACTTGCTGTTCGCTGCCCTGCTACCTTTTTTGCTGCCCATGATTCTGTTCGGATATTTGATCTGGCGCACCGGGCACTATCGCTACGTACTGCTATATTTGCTGTTCATTTATACGACTATGGGTCTGTTCAACCTGACCTCGAGTCCCACTTATTTGGTCGATGCTTTTTTCATTCCGGCGATGGCCGGGCTTGCTTTTCTGATACTGCGGGTTCGTCACGCGGCCCTTGCCGTGCTGTATCTGTTGCTACTCTATTTAGTCACCGCATTGACGGTATACTATTTTGAACCTTTTCCAGTGCTTTATGGCAACGAGAATGTTGTCAGTCTGGTAATCGGTTTCGTGGCGGCTCTGCTTGGTTCGGTGACCATCTTCTATTATTTCGCGAGGGCCTTTCAGGAGAACTCTGAATCCCTGGGCAACTCCCTGATCGCCCTGAGTAAAGCGAATGACGATAACCACCTGATGCTGCAGGTCCTGTCGCACGACTTCAAGAACCACCTCCAGCGTCTGCTTATGGAGATTGATGCCGGCGAACGGGAGTTCGGCGGTGACCGCGCAAGTCAGCGCTTTGATTCCCTGCGCTCAAATATTCGAGTTCTCGCAGCTTTGCTGGATGAAGTGCAGGAAGTCAGAAATCTTGTGGAAGTCGACGACGCAGGGATCGCTGAGCTTCCGCTGTCGCTGGCTGTCAAGAAAATGGAGTTGCTGTTCAGGCAGCAGCTCCTGCAGAAAAATCTGCGCCTGGTTTTTGAGCCGCATGACAATCTGCTGCTGCGGGTCAATGCCGATGTGTTCCTGCACATCATTCTGGCTAATATTCTCAGCAATGCGTTGAAATTTTCACCGCTGGGCGGTCTGGTCAGGGTCAGCGCCAGGAAGTTGAGTGCGTCCAATGAAGTGATTATCATCAATCAGGCGGAGCGGCAGCACCTTGAAAACCTCGCGAAGGTAAAAGCAGGATCACGAGTTATCGAGTCTCGCGAGGGAACCGACCAGGAGTCCGGGCAGGGAGTCGGCAGCAGCATTGTGCAGCGTTTTTGCCTGCTGCATGGAATCGGATTTTCCATAGACACTGAGGTAGATACCCGTAGCGATTACCTGACCGTGTCGTGTCGCCTGTCAATTTCCCCTGGCTGACGGAGGGCGAAGGTTTCCCATGAGGCACACTGTTCGCAGCGGTTATACTCTGTTGTGCATGCTGGCAGTATTGCTTGCATCCGTGCCGCTTATGGCACAGGAAACCGGTTGCGTTGGCCTTGATGGATTTGATGAATTCGATTTCTGGGTTGGCGAATGGGAAGTGTTCGACAGCAATACCGGGCGCAAGGCCGGAGAAAACAGCATTGTCAAAATGGAACAGGGCTGTATGCTGCTGGAGCGCTGGCAGGGTGATTCCGGCAGTACCGGCACCAGTCTGAATTACTACAACCCGGTGACCCGGGAATGGCGTCAGGTATGGGTGTCAGCCGGTCAGTACTCGATCGACATTGTCGGCGGATTGCGCGGTGAATCCATGCTTCTTGAAGGCAGTATCTATAACTTTCAGGGGGCGGTGTGGAATTTTCGCGGTACCTGGACGCCGAATGCTGATGGAACCGTGCGTCAGTATTTGGAGCAGTACAATCATGACTCCGAACAATGGATGCCCTGGTTCGATGGTCGCTATGAACCCAAGCCCTAGCGACTTGTCCTGACTGACCCGGGTCTGAACTACAGGCCGTGAATCTGCAAAACCTCGCGGACTGCTGGACGCTCTCCCATGCGCTCATAGTGCGCACTTATTTGCGGGAATTCCGTAATATCAACGCCATCGCCTGCCAGCCAGCTTGCCAGCGTGAACAGATACGGGTCGCAAATAGTGTACTGCTCACCCATGACCCAGGGGCTGCTGAACATGGATTGTTCGATCAGCGTAAAGCAGTCGCGCATGTTGTCGGGGACCTTGTCCTGCATGGCTTTGATAGCGTTTTCGCTGTCCGCCCAGCGCGAGCCGCGTACCCGATGGGCGTGGGCCACGTGCACGGTTGCACACAGGTAGATATTGAATTCCTGGATCTTGGCAAAGCGAAATGCATCGTCTAATGGTGCCAGGTTGGATTGCGGGTGGGTCTGGGCCAGGTAGGCCAGTATCGCTGGTGTTTCGGTAAGAATGCCGTTTCCGGTATCCAGGGTCGGCACCCTCCCTTTGGGGTTGATGCCCAGGTAGCGTGCCGAGCGTTGTTCGGTGGCGGTGAAGTCCAGTCGCCGCGCTTCATAGTCGGCCGCCACTTCTTCCAGGGTGATATGAGACGCCAGGGAAACCGTGCGCGGGGCGTAATAAAAAATCATAGCGCGACCTTTGATTCAAACTTTGATTGAAATTTCCTGGCCAGCAGGATTGCCAGCCAGGCCATAGGTAAATAGGCGGCCACCAGATCCAGTATCACAAACCAGGCCGGCGCCGGAATCATGGCGGCTGCAGTGATGCCACCAGCCAGGAAAAACAAGCCAATACCCAGGGCACACCAGGCGCGTCCGTCGGTAGCTAGTCGGTAGGCCAGCAGCGCGCCGGTGAACGTGCCCAGCGCATGGGCAAGAAACGGAAACAGAAAATGTTGCGGCCCCATGGAGTCTACTGCAGCGGCGAAGGACTCCATGTCCGACATGTCAACGCCAGCAGGCGGAGGGATCAGAAGCGGGCCGAGCATTACCAGACCGATGTTGATGAAAGAGCCGCCCAGTACCCCGGCGAGCACCGCCGTGGCAAGCTGTAAACCCTGTTTCATTGTTGGGCACCGGTTACTTCAGAAGTTCTCGTTATCCTACTACGAATGCCGATTTCGGCAAGCGCCGGCAGCGAAATTGGCCGGGCGCGAGCCGCAGATTTGTTTGAAGATCAGCGTCTTTGGCGTACCCTGAGAAATTCAACCAAGGATATCCGGAGTCAGCTATGGACGAAGACAACAACAATAGTGCAAGGGGCGAATCCGCAGATCATGCTCAAGTCAGGTTTCCGCCACCGCTGGTGTTTGTGTTGCTGATAGCCCTGGGGGCGGGACTGGACAGGCTCTGGCCGTTGAGTATGGGGGTGCCGGAAAGCTTCCGTGCTGTCGGCGTGGCCATTACCCTGTTTGGCGTCGCGGTGGGTATTCTGGTCGGCGGTTCGTTCAAACGTTCATCAACGGCAATCGAGCCCTGGAAGCCGACCACTACGTTGATCACCGGTGGCTTTTACCGAATCTCGCGTAACCCGATCTACGTGTGCTTCTGTTTGTTCAACATGGGTATTGGCATCGCGCTAAATAATCTCTGGATTTTTCTGTCGTGTATACCGGGCGCAATTCTGGTGTATTACATCGCCATTGCCCGTGAGGAAGCCTACCTGGAACGGGCGTTTGGCGAAGAATATTTGGCCTACAAGCGTAAGGTGCGCCGCTGGATTTGATTGGAGGGCCCCTAGTCAGCCAGTAGTTCGAAGCTGAAATTGCCACGCTGTTGCTGACCAAATTCATCAAGGCTGGTGACCAGCACATGGTGCAGACCGGGCTCAAGATTGGCAGGTAGAGGTAGCTCCCAGATATGAGATGAGCGCCTGGCGCTGCCATAGGCGCTGTCTGTATCGGCATAGGTGCGGTGCAGGCGTTCGACATAGGGGTCGGTTCGCACTGTATAAGTCATGGCCTGGCGTGGGCCGCCATCAATTGATGCCCAGACCGTATCGCGAACGCCACCGTCAAACAGGTTGACCACGAGACTGGTATTGGCTGCCAGCTTGCCCCGATTGATGGTGGTCTCGCTCGCAGTCAGTTGCGGGTCCAGACTGACCCGCAGGCGCTGCGCGGCATCCGGGCCAAACGGAAAAGGGATGAATTCCGGGGTTAGTTCAAGGTCGTCGAAGTGCAGCACATAAAACCCGTTCGGGTTGCCGTCTTCCATCATCGCATCGCGCACGCCGCGCGGATCCTCCGGACCGCGGGTCCAGCCATTGCCACGCACTTCAGCCAGGGTGTGCGCGATCCAGGGCTGACCGGTCCAGCCATGACTGTGTCCGACTTCGACTTTCCAACTGTTGGATGTGTCGTGTCCTGCCAGTGCGTAAATATTCGCAAACGGTGCCAGGATCTCAAGCAAGGCTGAAAAATTCTCGGTGTTCGGCCCGGTAGCAATCGGATTGCGGCCATCGTCCGCTTCGGCGATTAACGGAATGTGGGTGGCAATCACAAGCAGCTTGTCCGGTGCTACCTGTGCAAGATCCTGTTCCAGCCAGTACAGTTGGTCATCGCTCACATAGCCGCGGTAGCGGCCATCGTCGAATTCGCGACCGGCACCGGCATATTCAACGTTGTTCAGTGCCACAAAGTGTACATTGCCATGGTTGAATGAATAGTAGGCCGGGCCGAAATGATGTTTGTAGGTTTCGTTGGCATAGAAATCATTGGGCGACTCGAAATTAACGTCGTGGTTGCCCGGCAGGTACCATTGGGGAATCCCCATCAAGCCCATCATCGCCTTGTGGCGATCATAAATGTCCAGGTTGTCATTGGCGACATCGCCCACGGTGAGTCCGAAGTCAACCTTGTAGGGGTTATCGATCAACGGATTGATCAGGTCCTCGCGCAGCATGTCCTGGCTGAGATCGAAGCGGGCCTGGGTATCTGCAAAGCCGTGCGCCCGAAACGAAGAACCGGTATCTGCGCGCGGCACCAGGGGAAAATCAATGCTGTCGGGCAGTGGCCCCGTGGGAGCGATTACCGGGAACAACCATTCCACAGCGGTGCCGGCTATCTGCTCCGGTGTCCCTTGAGGATAGTGTCGATAGAAAAATTGCGGAATGTTGTGTTCATCCACCGGAACCTCCAGATCTGCCGGTTTGCTGATAAACAGAATCTCTGTCGCGGCCAGGTCAAGCTGGTAATGACCATCCCCGTTGGTGACAACCACGTCGCAACCGTTGCTGACCGCCACACCAGCAAGGCCGGTTTCACTGCCATTGCGTTGGCCATCGCCGTTGCTGTCGATGAACACGCTGCCGCGGGCGGTTTCGTGGGGCCCGGTCGCGCCGCACTGCGCCTGGGCGTGGCTTGTCGCGATGCTCGCCAGAGCAAGGAATAAGGTCAGGAAATAACGAGTTGTGAGCATTTGGCACTCCGCTGGCAGGATTGGTAGCCGTCCAGCCTAATCAGCGAAATTGACAGCGCCGTGACAAGTCGGGAATGACCACAACTAGTCACCGAACGCGGTACGCAGCGCGCGGGCGCTGTCGCTGATGGCCTCGCGAGCGCGATCCAGAGCCCCGGGCATGGTGTAAAAGCCATGGATCATGTCGGGATAATGGCGATAGGTTACCGGAACGCCGGCGCCTTCCAGCTTGTAGGCATAGGACTTGTTTTCGTCCTGCAACGGATCGTAGCCGGCGGACAGGATGTAGGCGGGCGGCAGGCCTGCCAGGCTATGGGCGTTAATCGGCGAAGCCTGCCAGTGCGTCACATCGTCTTCCGTTGAGAAATAGGCCTGATAGAACCAGGTGATCAGTTCCCGGGTCAGGCGATAGCCATCAGCGAAGGCGGTGTGTGAGGGCAGGCTGCAGGTCATGTCGATGCCGGGATAAATCAGCAGCTGATAACTCAACTGCGGGTCGCCGGCTTGCTGTGCCATCAGACACACCACCGCCGCCAGGTTGCCGCCAGCGCTGTCACCGCCTACCGCGACCCGGTCCGGGTCGCCACCCAGAGTCCGGGCGTTGTTTACCGCCCAACAGGTGGCTGCCCAGGCATCTTCCACCGCCGCCGGGAATTTGTGCTCCGGTGCCAGGCGATAGTCCACCGACAGCACCAGGCAATGAGCTTCCACACTGAGGGCGCGACAGACGCTGTCATGACTGTCCAGCGAGCCAATGGTGAAACCGCCGCCGTGAAAAAACACCAGAATCGGCAGGCCCGGCTCCTCGGAGGGGCGGTAAAGTCGCGCATCAAGAGTGCCGCCGGGTCCGGGCAACGTAACCGCCTCGACCGCCACTGGTTCCGGAGGCGTGCCTCGGGTCAGCTCCGCTCCTTTGTCATACATCTTGCGTGCAACCGACACCGGAACCGTGTGCAATGGTGGTGCGCCCAGTGCCTCCAGGCTGTCCAGAAATGCGTTTAACTGTGGGTGAAGCGCCATGTGGTCGTATTAGTCAT
The DNA here is from genome assembly GCA_965230125.1 of uncultured Pseudohongiella sp. Classification (GTDB taxonomy): domain Bacteria; phylum Pseudomonadota; class Gammaproteobacteria; order Pseudomonadales; family Pseudohongiellaceae; genus UBA9145. The sequence continues at coordinate 1,568,996 of OZ245938.1, forward strand.
ACTGAAATTGATACGGATTATTCTAGCATTTCTCCGCTACGGAATCCCGTCGGAGCTGGGGCGGCTGGCTTCAGTACAACTGGTGACTTGTCGGTTGCCGGGCAACTGCGTAGGCTAGACGAATAGCCAGGTTCAACTAGCAGACTTGACGGACGCCCGGCCAGGAGGTGGCATGAGTAGTAACATCAACACGCGAATCCAGGAACCCGTAGGCTCAGAATTTGGCCTGCGCAGCGAGCCCGATGAGGTGCTGGCGGGCATTGATCTCGGCGGTAAGGTGGCGATTGTAACCGGGGGCTATTCGGGTATTGGCCTGGAAACCACCCGTGCCCTGGGCAAGGCTGGCGCACGGGTATACGTACCGGTACGCAACCTGCAGAAAGCCCGGCAGACCCTGGAGGACGTGCCTGGAGATGTGAGAACTGGCGCCATGGATCTGGCGGATTTGCAGTCGGTTCGCAATTACGCTCAGGGTATCGCTGCGCAGGAGCAGAAAATCGATCTGCTGATTAACAATGCCGGGATCATGGCCTGCCCGGAAACCAGGGTCGGCAACAACTGGGAGGCGCAGTTCGCTATTAATCATTTGGGCCACTTTGTGCTGACCAATGCTCTCTTGCCGCAACTGCTGAATGCCGGTGGTGCCCGGGTCGTAGAGCTTTCCTCTGTCGGTCACCGGCGCTCAGACATCCTTTGGGATGATCCGTTTTTTACCAGTCAGGCCTATGAAAAATGGGTGGCTTATGGGCAGTCAAAAACTGCCAATGCGCTGTTCGCACTGGGCCTGGATATGAAATTCGCCGAGCAGGGCATACGCGCATTTTCTGTGCATCCAGGTGGTATTCTCACTCCTCTGCAGCGGCATTTGCCCCAGGAGGAGATGCAGGAACTGGGTTGGTTGGATGAACAGGGCAATCTGTCCGAGTTGGCGGCCTCGCTGTTCAAGTCCCCCAGCCAGGGCTGTACAACGACCCTGTGGGCGGCTACCAGCCCCGCACTGGCAGGCATGGGTGGCCTGTATTGTGAAGACTGTGACGTGGCCAGCATCGCAACTGCAGACTCCCCGCGCTATTGTGACGTTGCCGAGTGGGCTACCCGGCCGGAGAGTGCGGAACGCTTGTGGGCGATGAGTGAGTCGCTGCTGGCGTGATACAGACGGTAACTCGACAGGTTTATCCTTAACAGCAAGTCAGCCAGGAGGTATTCAGTTGCTATGGCAAAACCCCGAATTGCGATTAATGGTTTTGGACGAATTGGCCGCACTATTATGCGTATCGCCAAACTGCGTGAGCATTATAATGTGGTAGCGGTCAATGATCTGGCCAGTGCCGATCAGCTCGCGTACGCTTTCAAGTACGACAGTATCCACGGCACCTTTCCTGGTGAAGTTACGGTGGATGGTGACATGATGACCATTGCTGGCGACCAGTTCCAGGTGCTGTGTGAGCGTGACCCGGCCCGCCTTCCATGGAAAGAACTGCAAGTCGATTACGTGGTGGAAAGCTCTGGCGTATTCCGCAAGCTTGAAGATCTCAACAAGCATCTGGAAGCAGGTGCCAGGCGTCTTATTTTGACAGTCCCTTGTAAGGACGCTCTGGAAGCGACTCTGGTGACTGGTGTTAATGACCACGTAGTGACGCCGGATACCCGAATCATTTCCAATGCCAGCTGCACAACGAACTGCGCCGCGCCGCTGGCCAAGGTGCTGCACGAAACCGTGGGTATCAAACGCGGCTTGTTAAACACCGTTCACGCCTACACCTCCGACCAGCGTCTTATAGATGCACCGCACAGCGACAAGCGGCGCTCGCGTAATGCAGCGTCCAATATTGTGCCAACATCGACCGGAGCGGCGAAGGCTATCGGTCTGGTGCTGCCGGAACTGGCTGGCAAGCTGGACGGGCTGGCGATGCGGGTTCCGGTTCCTGATGGCAGTATTGTTGATCTTACTGTCGAGGTAGAGCGTGACACCAGTATTGAGGAAATCAATGCGGCCATGAAGGCCGCGGCCGAGGGTCCGTTGAAGAACATTCTAGCCTACAGTACCGAGGCCATAGTCAGTTCCGACATCATCGGCGATACCCACTCCAGCATCTTTGATTCGCTGCTCACCCAGGTGCTGCAAAAGCGTATGGTAAAAGTGGTGAGCTGGTACGACAACGAATGGGGTTACAGCACCCGGGTCGAGGAACTGATTGGCAGGCTGGCCAGCATGGATGGGCTGCAGGGAAACTAGACCGTGGGTAACAGCAACCCAGACAAGCCGTTTATGAACAGCACCGTGCTGGTGACCGGCGGCACCCGTGGTATTGGCCTGGCGGTGTCGACAGCCTTTGCCCGGGCTGGTGCGCGCGTGGCGATGGTCTACCGGCAAAACGAATCTGCCGCCCGGCAAGCGCTGCAGGCCCTGCCGGGCGAGAACCATCTGCTGTTTGCGGCCGACCTTGCCGATCCAGCGGCCGTCAAACGGGTGCTGGATGAGGCGGTGGCGGCCATGGGAAAGCTGGACGTGGTGGTCAACAATGCCGGCATTGGTGAATACCATCCGCCCGATGCAACCAGCTACGAGGACTGGCAGCAGGCCTGGCAGGCCACCCTGGCCACCAACCTGCTGGGCCCGGCCAACGTCTGCTTCTGTGCGGCGCAGTACATGATGACCTCCGGCGGTGGACGTATCGTGAACGTCAGTTCGCGCGGCGCATTCCGGGGCGAACCAATTAAACCGGCTTATGGTGCCAGCAAGGCAGGGTTGAACTCTCTGACCCAATCCCTGGCGGTGGCACTGGCACCCCACGGTATCTTTGTCGCCGCCGTGGCGCCGGGATTTGTAAACACCGATCTGGCCCGCGAGCGATTGCAGGGACCGGAGGGTGACGATATCCGCGCCCAGAGTCCGCTTAACCGGGTGGCAGAACCGGAAGAGGTCGCCCGGGCAGTGATGTTTCTGGCCACGCCCGGAACTGAGTTCACCACCGGCACCATCATCGACGTAAACGGTGCGTCTTATTTACGCAGCTAGGAACCCTCCGAGTGAACCAGCGGCCCTGGCGCTGTCACGTAAAATTCACAGGACTGCAAGGCTCCCGCAATACTGGTTCGTTAGTCTATCGCCACTAGTGAGGCTAGTGACGAGCTGCCTGCTATGTGGGTGCTACTTAACGCGGGTCATATCCACAAGCCGACTGGATCAACGCACTGCTGATCAAGCTTCTGGTTGCGGTTAAGTAGCCTTCAAGGCCTGGGAATTTCCCGGGCCTTTTTTTTGTTCATCGCGCATTACCGGGAATTATGGCCAGCTTTGTTTGAGGGACTGATTGTTGTGCTCATCTGGAGGGTGTGTCCTACTTGAGGGTGGTCGCGCCGGGCAGGAGGGAGTTGTTTATGAGGGGATTGTCGCCAATTCTCGGTACCCGTCCCATGTCTCTTTTTTAAAAGACCCTTCACTCCGAAAAATCCTAGACTGCTACTGCTGTCCCACAGTTTTATGTCCTTATAACCAGCGCTGAAAAGCGGCTCCGAACGGTCCGCCCGGCAGTGAGGGTGTGCCGCCGCGGACCACGCCCTTCCAGGGTCCCTTCACTCTGAAAAATGCCCTGGAAAACGGTCATTTTTCGCCGTTCAGCGTAGGTCCTTAATTGCAGCGGCACACCCTCACTGCCGGCCGACCCTTGCTGACTGCAAGCGTCAAGGTTCACGGGCTTCAAAGGTTTGTACCGTGTATCAAACAACAGGGTTTCATGTCTGAACCATTGGGAAATGCTCGAATCACTCTCATTTAGCCTGATCGAGTATTTTCTTTGGGGAACCTGTGGGACAGCAGTGCCTGAACTACGGTCTTTTTTCTCCGTTCAGCGCTGTCGCATTACTGTTGCAACAACCTCGTTGGCGGCACCCCCCTCCTGCCCGACACTCCTGGTGCTGGTGGTTGTTGCGCTTTTTGTTAGCCTGGTTTCCTCCGATAGGAAATGCGAAGAATACTTCCCTGTCCCGGCTGTCACAGGACGAGCGGATGTGGGGCGGCAGGGTTTCCGACCCGCCAGTTAAGGCCGGCGCTGAGCGCAGGAAAAAGACCGCTTTTCCAGGGCTTTTTCCGGAGTGAAGGCACCCAGGATGGGCGCCGAGCCGGCGGGTCGGAAACCCTGCCGCCCCGCAGCCGCGCTCGAGGTCACTGAGTTACAACACCAAGTACACAAACCAATTGTTCTTCCCCGGAAATCTGCGAAGAACCTTTTTTTGCTGGCTGATTCCGAGGGCAGATGGCGACATAGCAGACAGGCGAGACAAGCGGCAATTATTTCGTTGGCCTTGAGGGAGGCACATTCAGTGCAGTTGCTCGACTTCCTCGGCGCTGACCGGGTCGCCGCTGTTACCCCAGCTGTTGCGTACAAAGTTGATAATGGCGGCCATCTCCGTGCTGGTCAGCACTCCGTCGAAGGACGGCATCTCACCACGACCGATGATCATCACCAGGGCTACGTCGAGGCCGCTGCCCAATACCGTTTCACTGCCGGCCAGTGCCGGATAGACATTGCGGATACCCTGGCCACTTAGTTGGTGGCATTCCGCACAGTTGGCGCGGAACAAGGCTGCACCGTCTTCATCGGCAGCAACTGCGGCAGTGGCGAACAGCAGTGCCAGTAATGGCGCTGTGCCTGGTAACCACGATCGTGGCGGGCGAGGCTGCCGCTCATGTCTCCAGAATAATCCATACATCGCCTGATGATAGCAGAGCCTGGACGGCGCTTGCTGGCGCGGGTGCGGTACAATGGCAACTCATTTATTGCTGAGCCGCCCCCATGCGTGTTTTATCTCGTCGAATCGGGAGCTTGCCGCGCCGATTTCCGGCGCTCTCTGTTGTTGCGCTGATGCTGCGCTGTTCACTGGCTTTGCAGCTAGTCGGCATGGTGAGCAATTCCGTGGCGCAGGAGTTGCAGCCCGTGGCGGCGCCGCGGCCGGATGGACTCGAGACAGTCAGCTTTTACAGCCCGGCGGTGGCCCGGGAAATGAAATTCGACATTGTTCTGCCACCGGGCTATACCGATAGTGAGCGCCGCTACCCGGTGCTGTACCTGCTACATGGCCATCTGCAAAACTACACGGTATGGGGACGCAGCCTGGGTGCTGCGGAAGTGGCGCGGCGCCTGGGCGAGTTGATCCTGGTGCTGCCCGATGGTGGCAACAGCTGGTTTGTCAATTACGCGGCGAATCGCGACGGGCAGCGCAACAACTGGGAAGATCACGTGGTTGTCGATGTGGTGGATTACGTTGACAGTCACTACCGCACCGAGGCACGCGCTGAAGGCCGGGCCATTGCCGGTTTGTCGATGGGTGGTTTTGCCGCCCTGGCTATTGGGCTGCGACATCCGCAGCAGTTTGTTTCCCTGGGCAGCACCAGCGGGGCCCTGGGCCATGCCCGCAGCGCCGCCGCCGCGATCCGTGCGGGCCTGGACCGCTCGCCTGCGCCGTTGCCGGAAAGTGAGCAATTTGCCCGGGCGGATCAGTTTGTTGCCGATGTCATTGCCATCCCCGGTTTTGGTACCCAGGCCGAGCGAACGCCAGCCGGGACTGATTTTCTGACCGCGGAACAGGCAGAGGCCTATGATCCGTTTACCATCATCTACGAGGTACCCCGCAGCACCATGCCGCATATCTATCTGGATGCCGGCACTGCCGACCCGCTGATCAGTCAGGCCCGGGAACTGGTGCAGTTACTGATGATCAACAATGTGCCGTTTACGTTTCGCCAGGACCAGGGTGGCCACACGGCAGACTACTGGCGCCGGTCAATTGGCAGCATGATGGCGGTGCAGAATGAAGTCATGCAGCGAGCCCTCGGCAACCGCTGAGACTCATGATCCCGGTCAAGCATTCCGGCATGGGGTACGATAAACTTCCCATGGTTCGAGATAGTAGACGAGTCAGAAAAACGATCGAGAAGTTATAAAGTAATGACAGCAGTAGCAGCTAAAACCCAGGTACTCAGCGCGGACCAGATCCAGGAATTCCATGACCGGGGTATCCTGAAAGTCGACTTCGGCTTTGACCCGGCGATGCTGGATGCCATCGTTGAAAAAGTTTATCCCCATTACCCCGAAGAATTTCGGGAAGGCCTGACGCCGGTTACCCGGGTGCAGGATGCCTGGAAGATAATCGACGAAGCGCGGCGGCTGGCGGTGGACAAGCGCGCGACTACGGCCCTGGAAGAGTTATACGGCCGACGGGCGCTGCCGTTTCAGACCTTGAATTTTCCCAAGGGCACCAGCCAGATGGCGCACTCGGATACGATTCATTTCAGCACAATTCCGGCTGGCTACATGGCCGGCATCTGGGTCGCCCTGGAAGACATCGATCGCGACAACGGACCGCTGGTGTACTACCCCGGCAGTCACAAGCTGCCTTTCTATACCATGCAGGATCTGGGTCTGGAGCCCGGCTACAAGAATTATCCTCTCTATGAGCAGCGTATCAGTGAGCTGGTGGAAGAACACGACTTTGAGCCGGAATACGGCCTGGTCCACAAGGGCGAAGCTATTATCTGGCATGCCAATCTGCTGCACGGTGGTGCCCCACAAAATGATATGCAGCGCAGCCGTAACTCACAGGTAACACATTACTATTTTGCTGGCTGTAAATACTACACGCCGATGGAGAGTACGCCCGAGAAAACCACTTATCGGGATCCGGTCTGGATACCCGAGCAGGCCGGCTCGGCAGGATCACATGGTCCCGGCATCGGGCGTAGAATCTGGCGGCGCATTTCCCGTAGCCTGGGTTTTGGCTCCTGATTCAGATTCAGTCTCACTGACGTTATATGACGGAGATGCTATCGCTACTGGAAGTCAAGGGAGCGCGCTGCCGTCTTGGTCAGCGCGCCGTATTTAATGCCGACGAATTCATCGTTCAGCGCGGCGAACATTGGTGCCTGTTCGGTCCAAACGGGGCTGGCAAAACTGTGTTTGCCAACCTTCTTGCCGGCATACGCAACGATTCTCTGAAGTATGTCCACTATGCGCCGGATTTCGATCCTGTCAGGCAAACGTTCCTGGTGTCTTTCGAGGAACAGCAGCGTCTGTGGCAGCACGATAACCGTATGGATATCAGCGAGTACAGCAGCGACGCGGCCGACCCGGGTACCACTGTTGATGCTCTGGTCAGCTCTGCCCGGGCAGGCAAGGAGCAGGATAAGGAAGTCAGCGCAGCGCTGCTTACCGCGCTGGGGCTTCATGAGTTAAGGCATCAGGGTATCCGCTTCTTGTCATCCGGGCAGGTGCGCAAGGCCTTGCTGGCCCGGGCACTGTATGGGGTGACTGCGTCGGCCGGTGGTATGTTGATCCTGGACGAGCCCCTGGAAAGCATTGACCATGTTTCCCGGAGTGATATCGATGGGGTTATCCGCAGTGCGCTGGGTAGCCAATTCGCCACGCTGTACCTGTGTCGGCGCCGCGCTGATATTCCCGACTGGGCCAGTCATCTTGCCTTGCTCAGTGAATTGGGTCTGCGCGCGCATGGACCCCGGAAACAGGTCCTGGAGGCAGCAGAGTTTTCGGCCCTGACTTCCCGCCAGCCAGTCCTGCCGTCACGCTTGCCACCGGCGTCGGGCGTCACCCCGGCAAGCGGATCTCCTGATGGCGTTACCCCCGATGACAAAACCCCTGATAAAAGAACCCCATTGCTCCAACTACGTAGCGTAAAGGCTAGCTATGCTGACAAGCCGGTGCTGGTGGATTTGAACTGGACCTTGGGAGCCGGCGAGCATGTGTTGATAGAGGGTCCGAATGGCAGTGGTAAATCGACTCTGCTGAGTCTGATCGATGGCGAAAACCACAAGGGTTATGGCCAGGACGTGACCTTGTTCGGTAAGCGCAAGGGTAGCGGCGAGTCAGTGTGGGAGATCAAGCGTTTTTTTGGCGTGGTTTCCAACGAGTTGCACAACAAATATGTGCAGGGATGGCGGGTACTGGATGTCGTGGTGTCCGGTTTCTATGATTCTGTCGGGCTCTACGACGACAGCGGTGGTAGGGAGAAAGAAGCCGCGCGAGACTGGCTCGCAGTAGTCACCCTTGCCGGTCAGGAGAAATCGTACTACCACGAGTTGTCGTTCGGACAGCAGCGGTTGGTGTTACTGGCCAGAGCCATGGTAAAGCAGCCGCGACTACTGGTGCTGGATGAACCCTGCGTGGGTCTGGATGACTATCACCGGGCCCTGATTCTGAAGCTGCTGGATGCCATTGCCGGGCAGACCAGCACACAACTCATCTACGTCAGTCACGTGGTCGGTGAGCAGCCAGCGTGTATCAATCGACGCTATCACTTTGTTCCGGTGGCCGGTGGTGGACACACTCTGGCCGAGTGGAAGGCCTGATCAGAACCGAGGAAAGCGCCAGTAGACTTGATCAGAAGTTCTCTAGGTGCGGATATATTCCTGTAGCTGCTCAATGGTGGATTGCTGATCCTCGATCACGTCTTTGACCAGATCGCCGATGGATACGATACCAATCACCTGGTCTTCCTCGACCACCGGAAGGTGACGAATATGATTGCTGGTCATCAGTGACAATGAGTCACGCACCAGTTGGGTGGGCGCGACACTGATCACCGGCTCCGACATGATTTGTCCCACCAAAGTATCGCGTGACGCACGGCCCTTTAGAATCACCTCGCGAGCATAGTCGCGCTCGGAGATAATGCCACGGAGTTTGTCGGCTTCCATTACCAGCAGGGCGCCTACCTGGCGATCGGCCATCATCTGAATGGCCTCGAATACTGTGGCATCTGGCGCTATTGACCAGATCTCCTGAACAGTCTTGTGGCTGAGTATCTGTTGTACTGTGTGCATCGGTCACTCCTCGGTCTGGCCTTCTGTTGGGCATTAATCCGGAGTGACGGCAATCAGTTGACCCTCGACACGGCGATGTTTGCGTAACCGAGATTATTCCCGTACGTCACATAGCTGTCGTTAACAAACAGGGCGAGTTTGCCGTCACAGTTTGCGACGAAATTATAGCTACCACTGTTCTCATCGATATCCAGCTCACTGACACCGCGCAGGCTTTCACCCGCACAGCGTGGCTGGTAAAGCATTAATTCAAACCAGTTATGATCATTGGCGCGGCGCAGCAAACCCAGAAACTCAAACGGCATCTGGCTATTGCTGAAACCCATCTCATCAATCCGCTCCCCGTCAGCAGTCTCTTCAATGTCGCCATCCACCCAGAAATTGAGCAGTTTGATGTCGAGCGCATAGCGAGCGCCGGCTTGCAGAACCACGCCGGTGTCCTGGTTTGCCTGCATGGGAAAGAAATGCACCGTGGCCGAATCCCCAGATGCCAGTGTTTGCCCGGGGCGGGTGTCCATTAAACTGATCGGCGGCACGGCGCAGGCGGTCATCAGAAGAGCGGTCAAAACCGGTACTAAGTTCCTGATTCGGATAGAAATTACTGACTTCACTACTGATCTCCTGGGGCGCTGCCGGGCTCCGGGTGAGCCGCGTATTGAGCCAGTCTAGCGCGGTTGCCGTTTCCCTCCAAGCCCGCTTGTTAGGCAGCGGGCCGCGCGGCCCCCGGCAACAGGCAGTGCGAGAACCGCAGCAGGCGCCTATACTCGGTAGCTTTGTCTTTCATCGTGTTGGACCAGCCATGTCTGGCAAGTAGTGCAGTTGTTGTGCAGCTAGGGTTACGATGTTGAAAGAGTGCAGATCGGGAATTAGAGCGTGAACATTGTTGTATTGTGTAATCGGGATCTCGCCAGTTGTCTGGCACTGAACTATTTGTTGCCGGCGCTGCAGCCGGAGCATCGCATTAATCTGATCGTCTCCGCGCGGGTGGGAAGCAGTCAGGCGGTGCCCGCCGGGCTTGCGCAACTCAAATTTGCTGAGCAGGCGCTGTTCAATAATCTGCTCTGGCCCCTGGCTGACAGTTTGTCGAATCCGCAGCGCGGAAGCTTTTCCAGTTTCACCGCGCTGGCCAACAGTACCGGTCGGCCGCTGCATGAATTTAATCGTCTCAACACGGCTCCGGAGCTTGATCAGTTTCGGGCGATGGCGCCGGACCTGGTGATTTCCATTCGCTACGGTGTCATCCTTAAGGCGCCGGTGCTGTCGGTACCGGGGCTGGGTGTGCTCAACCTGCACTCTGGACTGTTACCGGACTACCGCGGGGTGATGGCCAGTTTCTGGGGCCTGCTGAATGGCGAAGCCAATCTCGGCACCACGCTGCACACCATCGATGACGACAGTATTGATACTGGCCGCATCGTCGCCAGCACTACGCTGCCGGTGAATCCGGAAAAGTCTTACCTTTGGCATGTGCTGTCGCTGTACGAGGCTGGCTGCGCAGAGATTGTCGCGGCAGTGGCGCGTCTGGCTGCCGGTCAGGCGCTGGACTTGACGCCACAGCGCGGTGGTGGGAATTACTACAGCTTTCCGGATCAGGCGGCGCTGCACAAGTTTCACGAGCAGGGCTGGCGGCTGGTAAACGATGATGACCTGGTGGCGGTGGCGCGCCGCTTTATCAACTACTAGGCGGTATTTTCCGGGCACTGTTCACCAAACAGTGCCAGTGGATTAGCTGGTCAGCAGCGGTGAGATTGGCTATGGTGGCGCTGGTAGCTGTTCCATGATGTGTGTCTGGCCCAATCCTGGCCTGGGAGATTTGGCGTGAGCGATATTATTCTTTTTACCAATCCGCAGTCCCGCGGCCAGATGGCCCATTGGATGCTGGAAGAATTGGGTGAATCTTATGAAACCCGCTGGATAGACTACGGCGAAGAAATCAAAGGGGATACGTTTCTTGCTATTAACCCCATGGGCAAGCTGCCAACCATTCAGCACCGTGGTGAAGTCGTCACTGAAACTGCAGCAATCTGCACGTACCTGGCGGCCAGTTTTCCGGATAAGGGGCTGATCCCGGCGGTAGGTGATCCACAGCTGGCGGCCTTTTATCGCTGGATGTTTTTTGCGGCCGGTCCGTTAGAGCAAGCCGTAAGCACAAGCTCCATGGGCTGGGAAGTCACTGCGGAACGCAGCCGGACCCTGGGATTTGGCAGCATCGAAGACACCCTCAAGGCGGTCGAGACCGCCCTGGCCCCGGGACCTTATGTGTGCGGTGAGACCTTCACAGCGGTGGATGTTTATCTGGGTTCGCACCTGATGTGGGGCATGCAGTTTGGCACCATTGAGAAACGTCCGGCCTTCGAAACCTATGTGGCCAGACTGACCGAGCGCCCGGCGCTGCAGCGTACTCAGCAGCTGAACAACGAGCGCATGGCGGCCCAGGCCTGAAACCTGCCTCGGTTTGCGTCGCTTGCTCCTGGGTGCAACACTGTGGGGCATCATGAATCCAGTGGCCGACAGCATGGCCACTATTCAGCGTAAACAAGGCAATGCACTGCAAGATCATTGTTGGTCGGTCACAAACCAAGGAGCTGTCATGAAACAATTAACCCGTCTCGGCGTGGTGGCAGGGGTGTTCAGCCTGCTATTCAGTGGTCTTGCCCTGGCCCAGGGGCGTCTGGCTATCGAAGAAGTTCAAACCGGTCTTTATATGATTACCGGTCCTGGAGGCAATATTGGGGTACGGGTTACCTCCGAAGGCGTGATCCTCATTGATGACAAATTCCCGCAGGATTTCGAGGAGATACAGTCATTGGTGGCCAGGGTTTCAAACCAGCCGGTCAAGTATGTAATTAACACCCATCATCATGGTGATCACAGCGGCAGTAATGCTGCGTTCCTGCAGGTGGCAGAAGTTATTGCCCACAAGAATGCGCGGCTGAACATGATTCGCGGCGATCAGCCCGGCCGGCCACCCATTGTCTACAGCCAGGAAACCTCGGTTTTTCTTGGTGACGCTGAAGTGCGGGCTTACTACTTCGGCACTGGCCATACCGACGGTGACTCGGTGGTGTACTTTCCCGACCTGAATACCGTCCACGGCGGTGACCTGCTGCACGGCACTGCGCCGTTTATGGACTATGCCAATGGCGGGAGTTCCCGCGGCTGGGTGACTACCCTTAACGGCATGTTGACCCTGGATTTCGACACCGCGATACCCGGTCACGGTGCAGTTATGGATCGGCGCGATGTGCTCAATTTCCGCAACCAGATGGAAGATATTCGCGCTCACATGGCGGCGCTGATTCGCAGCGGCACCACCCGCAGTCAGGCAGCACAGGCTATCCAGAGCCCGGACCTGAGCTGGACCCAGGCTCCGAATGGCTTGTTCATGAGCCGCAGTGTGCCGGGGTTCTATGATGAAATTCGCGCCGAAATGGAATAGGCCATGATCACCTCACAACACGCGCATAACTCTGGGTGAGCTGATTCATGGTCGGTGAGCTTGACCTCGACACGCTGCTGGCGGCGATGCAGCCAACGCTGCTGGAGGGAGAATTCGTATTCTGTTCAGTGCCGGGAATGGGCTACCGGGATCTGGAAGCCTTGCAGCCCCTGGCCTGCTATCGTGAGGCTGAGGGCCTGAGTCTGTTATTGCCGCGGCCTGCGGCTGACCTGCACAAGCTGGAATATGAGTCCGTGTTCAGGGGTATCACCCTGGCGGTGCATTCCAGTCTTGATGCGGTGGGTTTTACCGCGGCGGTGGCATCGAAGCTGGCGGCTCTGGATATCCCGGCCAACGTCATTGCGGCTTTTTATCACGACCATGTGTTCGTGCCGCTGGAGAAGGCAGAACGCGCCATGGCTTGCCTGGCTACAATGGCGCCGGACAGCCGTTCCTGAGGCTCGGGCGTAAGACGTGGTTTTCGGGTGCGGGTTACTGAAGCGCACCGTCCTGGGTAATGACCAACAGCAACTCGCCCACCTTGACGCCAAACTTGCTCAGCTTCGATTCATTGATGAGAATGCCTGGGTTCACCAGGTACATGCGATCATCGACGCGCACGTCGATGCTGTCGTCACCGAACGGCACCCGCAGTACGTAATCAAGAAACGCGGCATTGCCAGAGACCTGTACCTCACCGCTGCCCACGACATCACCGGCGGTACCGCGATAGCGAGCATCGGCCACCGGTTCCAGGGTCCAGACCCGGCGATCCAGTTCACCATCGTCAAACACGAAGTCTTCCTCTAAAGTGCCGACGCCGTTTTCCCAGTAGGCAACGATATCCGCCTCGAATTTGCGAATCACCTGGCCGCGCCAGTTTTTCACCACGCCATAGGCCATAAGGTCACCGCTGAAGAACTCGGTCATATCCAGTTCGGGGTTGTCACCAGCGTAGTCGGTGACCTTGACGCTGGTACAGCCGGTCAAGAACACAATGGTGAGTAGAGAAAGCGCGGTAATTGAAAGCTTCAAATGAGTCATGGCCAGGATTACGCAGCGCGCGGCGCCACAGTTCACCGTCAGCCAGCCGGCTCCTGTCGATTATTTCCCGTTAGTCGGTGTTTGCCCCGGCTGGCGCCCTTTTCACCGGCCCGTGGCCCGTGTCAGTATGAATTCCACTTGGCAGTTTTCCACTTGGCAGTTCGCGAACTGGGCTCAAGCAGGAACGCCCGGCAAATAACAATAATCAGGAGTTCACCATGGCCCGCACTCACACCCCTTACCGCTACGACGAACACGGGACCCGCCTGCCGATCAAAATCGACAGTACCTCCAACGGCGAATACGAACCAATCCCCATCGATCCGGTTAATGAACTGGGCAATAAACTGGCGCTTGACGCTGCTACGGCCCACGCCAGGCGCACTGGCCAGTCCCGGCGGAAGTTTCTGGTGTCCAGTTGCGGGGCAGCCAGCACGCTGCTGGCGCTAAACGAGGCCAATGCCATGCATGGTCGGCAGGGTGGCTATTTCGACCTGGTGGATGAGGCTGCGCTGGAAAGCGCCGCCGCCAACGCGCAGGTGGAAGGTGGTGAGTTTATTTTCGATGTGCAGGGACATTACGTGAATCCGGAGGGCGACTGGCTGAGCCGCATTCCACCGAACGCGCGCCCCTACTCTGGCATGGAGAAGGCCAGCTGCAGTGATGCCAATACCGGCGGCGAACGCGGTTACCTTGGGTGTCTTAGCGAAAGCGAATTTATCAAGGATATATTTATGGACAGCGACACTGACATCATGGTGCTGTCCTTTGTACCGTCCACCCGGGAAACCGAGCCGGTGACCATCGAGGATGCTGACCAGACCCGCAGTATTGTGGCTGCGCTGGAAGGCAGTAAACGGCTGATGATTCATGGCCGGGTCAATCCGAACCAGGAGGGTGACCTGGAAGCCATGGACGAACTGGCTGAGAACTGGGATATCGCGGCATTTAAAACCTATACCCAGTACGGTCCGGATGGTGTCGGCTTTTTCCTCAGTGACGATGTCGGTCGAGCGATGATCGAGCGGGCGCGGAGCCTTGGCGTGCGCAACATCTGTATTCACAAGGGATTGCCATTTGGCCCCCGGTCCTATGAGCACAGCCAGTGTTCCGATATCGGGGTTGTGGCGCGGGACTACCCGGATATGAATTTTCTTGTCTACCACTCGGGTTTCGTGGCCGGAAACCAGGAGCAGGCCTTCATGGAAGGAGCCGGTCGCGACGGCATCGATACCCTGATTCAATCCTTGCTGGACAACGAAGTGCCCCGTAACAGTAATGTCTATGCTGAATTGGGGAGCACCTGGCGCTATTTGATGCGCGACCCGGATAATGCCGCCCACGCTCTGGGTAAGCTGTTTCGCTATGTTGGCGAAGACAATGTGTTGTGGGGCACAGATTCAATCTGGTATGGGTCGCCCCAGGATCAAATCCAGGCGTTCCGCACGTTTCAGATTTCCGAGCAGTTCCAGGAGCAATATGGCTACCCGGCAATCACCCCGGAATTGCGGCGCAAGGTATTCGGCCTGAACGCTGCCGTGCCCTATGGTATCGACCAGGAAGAGATTCGCATGCATACCGCCAATGACCAGGTGAGCACGGAACGGCTGGCCTATCGCGAGAATCCGGACCCCAGTTTTCTGACCTATGGTCCGAAAACCCGCCGGGAGTTCATGAATTTCCTGGCATGGGGAGGCTAGGAGAGAGGTCAGGAGAGAGGTCAGGCGACAGGTTGCAGTGGAGATGGACATTGGCTGGCGGCGGCCCGTGCGGCAGCCTGGGGAGTAGCATCGTCGCAGGCTTCGTGCGATATTTACGCCCCTGAAATCTAAGCTGCTTTGGAGCCAACATGAAACACTCTGTAATGCTGGGACTGGTCCTGGCCCTGTTCTCGGGCGCCGCCATGGCGCTGGAGGAACCTGCACCGGAACTGACCGAAATCACCAACTTTCGTCAGTACAGCGACACCTTTGCCAGTTCTGGCCAGCCGACCCGTGAACAATTCCAGGCCATCGCCGACCAGGGCTTTGAGCGCGTGGTCTATATAGCCTTTACCAACAACACCAATGCACTGCCGGATGCCGACCAGGTGGTCAAGGGGCTGGGTATGGAATACACCCAGATCCCGGTGGATTTCTCCAACCCGCTGCCGTCAGAGTTTTATGCCTTTGCCGATTCCGTGCAGCGTAATACCGGCAAGAAGACCCTGCTGCATTGCCAGGTTAATGCTCGCGCCACGGCGTTCAGTTTTCTGTATCGGGTGATTTATGAAGATGTCGCGGTGGCTGAGGCCAAGGCCGATATGAATACCGTCTGGCAGCCCAACGAGGTGTGGCGGGATTTTATTTTCGAGGTATTGGCCCAGAACGACGTCGACCCCAACTGCGCCGGCTGCGACTGGACGCCTCCGCCGCCCAGGCAGTAGAGTCGCAAGCAAGGGGTTGCAAGCCAGGCTTTCTCCTTGCCAGTTCACTGAACGGGCCGCCGACCAGCGGCCCGTTCCTGTGTTCCCCGCATGAGTTTTTTATCGCCTGGTGTTGTGACTTTTTGGCGGCCAGTTATCGCGGCTAGTCAGCCAACGGTGCGGTGGTAAGGACTGTGCCTTCGCGGCGCGGATCGGCCGCGCCCACCATACCGTCTTCAGTCACCAGGATGACATGCAGGCCTGAGTTCTCACCCTCACTTTCCTGGACATCATAGCCAGCTGCCCGCAGGGAATCCGCCAGCATTGGTCCCGGTTCGACGCCAGTTTCCACGCGCACCGTCTGGCCCCGGGCGATAATATTGGGGAAGTTCACCGCCTCCTGTACCGACATCCCCCAGTCAACAATACCCAGCACTGTTTTCGCGGTGTAGGCGGGGATCGAGTTACCACCTGGGGAGCCGGTTACCATGAACAATTCGCCGTTTTCATGCAGCATCAGCGACGGCGACATGGACGAGCGCGGCCGGGCTCCGGGGCGCACCGCGTTGGCTGGTTCGGGCTGGTCGGCTGCGTAGTTGCGCGCAAAATCCGTCATCTCATTGTTCAACAGAAAGCCTGCTGCCCAGCGCGACGAGCCGAACGGTGCTTCCACAGTCATGGTGGCTGACACCGCATTGCCGTACCGGTCGACAATTGAGAAGTGGGTAGTACCGGCTGCTTCCTGGGTAGTATCGGGCCCCCAGTCCAGGGCAGTATCTACCCCGCGCACCGCGCCAGGATCACCATGGACCGGCACGGCGTCCGGTGCAATCGGATTAGCGGCGCGGTATTCCAGATAGTCAGGATCCAGCAGTCCGTCCAGCGGCACAGTCACCCGGTCAGGGTCGCCAAAATAGTAGTCACGATCAGCGTAAGCCAGGCGCTGCGAATCCACGAATGCCCTGATCTGGGCAGCGCGATCATTGCCATCGGTAAGCAGGTAATCATACTGGTTGGCCATCATGATCTGCATGGCGCCGGAGGAGGGCGGCGACGCGGAGCAAATCTGGTAGGCACGCCAGGGGCCGCACACCGCATCGCGGGTAATGGCCTGGTAGTTACTGATATCGTCCAGGGTCATGGTGCCGGGAATGGGATCAGCCTGCACCGCCGCGACGATCTCAGCGGCAATGTCGCCGCTATAAAATGCCGCGGCGCCTTCATCGGCGATGCGCTGCAGGGTGGCAGCGTATTCGGGATTGCGCTGCAGATCCCCGGCCTGTAGCGGTTCGCCGCCCGGATAGAAATACTCAGCGGCGCCGGGATTCTCATCCAGGCGCGCCATCTGCGCCATCCGCGGCAGGTAGTCTGCCAGCTTTTCGGTCACGATGAAGCCTTCCGTGGCCAGTTCTATGGCGGGTTCGAACAACACTGACCAGGGCAGCAGGCCATGGCTGTCATGAGCCAGTTCATACAGGGCTACGGCTCCCGGAACACCCACTGCGCGACCGCTCTGCCAGGCTTGCAGAAAGCCCATGGGCTCATCGCCAGCCATGAACATATTGGCGCTGGCGCCAGCCGGAGCCATTTCCCGGCCGTCCAGGAACTCCACGCGCTGGGTATCAACACTGTAGACCAGCATGAAACCGCCACCACCGAGCCCGGAGCTTTCCGGTTCCACCAGACCCAGAACCGCATGGGCCGCAATCGCAGCATCTACTGCGTGGCCGCCCTGGGCAAGCATCTCGGCAGCGGCCTCCGTGGCATAGGGGTTTGCTACTGCGGCCATAAAGCCGTGTGTCCAGCCGCCTTCGGATTCGGCTGGTGCTGTCGATGCTGGCGCCGCGGCAGCGGCATCCATCAGGGCGTCGGGGGCGGCGCTACTGACGGGTGGCTCTGCAGGCTCTGAGCAATAGCTCAGTAGCAGCATGAGCGTGGCAGCTGGAATGATTTTCAGCGTTGGCAAAGACATAGGGAATCCTGCTGGGAATTGATTGGTGAAAGAGTGGGTGAACGTCCCGGTGGAAAGCTCGGTTGAGAGCCTGGTTAAGCGCCACGTAAAAGCCTCGGACATGGATCGGCTGAATCGCGAACGATTTAGCTTACCACAGACGCGGAGCCAGTCTAATCCAGTCAGCCGCACCGCTCGAAGCCGCTTTTCAGTGCTGGTTAAGGTGTATGAAACTGTGGGACAGCAGTGCCTGGACTACGGTCTTTGTTTCTCCGTTCAGCGCTGTCGCTTTACTGTTGGCCACAACCCCCTCCTACCCGCGTCCGATCGCTGGTAGGTGTTACGTTATTTGCGGACTCCACCTCCCTTCAATCGGGGGTGCGAAGAATGCTCAGATTCCCGGCTGTTATTGCTCAAGCGGATGTGGGGAGGCAGGGTTGCCGACCCGCCAGTCAAGGCCAGCGCTGAACGCAGGAAAAAGACCGCTTTCC
Organism: uncultured Pseudohongiella sp.; assembly: GCA_965230125.1. Classification (GTDB taxonomy): domain Bacteria; phylum Pseudomonadota; class Gammaproteobacteria; order Pseudomonadales; family Pseudohongiellaceae; genus UBA9145. Next base: position 1,587,161 of record OZ245938.1, read on the forward strand.
AGGGCTTTTTCTGGAGTGAAGGGACCCAGGATGGGCGCCGAGCCGGCGGGGCGGTAACCCTGCCTCCCCGCAGCCGCGCTCGAGGTCTATATTCTAGCGGGCTACACACACGATACAGTTCTTCTTCCCCGTAAATCTGCGAAGAACAAAAAAAGCGAGCCCGGGGGCTCGCTTTTTCGTCATTCAACAATCAGTTCTACAGGTGGTGCGGCTAGTCTTCGCCACCGCCCTGATTGGTTTCTTTCCAGGTGTAAAAACCCATGAACATTTCTTCCCAGCTCTGTTCGCCCCAGTTCACTTCCATGCCTGGATCGGGGTTGTAGGGGTTCTGACCGGAGTTATCAAAAGCGCCGGTTGCCACAATTTGTGTGCCCGCCGGAACCTTGAGTGGCTCAGCCAGTTCATGAGACAGCTGCCAGTTAAACGAGTAGGCCGGCACTGACAGCAGCAACTCTTCACTGCCATCTGGATAGCGTGCGGTAAAAGCCATACGCTTGCCACGGAAGTGCATATGTGGCATCAGCGAGTGAATCTCCGCGTCATTCGGCACGTAGGTGACCAGTTCCATTTCATGGTCCTTGGCGCCGGCCGGAATCTCGATCGTAAAGGCATTGCCTACGCCGCCGGACATGCGCTCTTCCGGCACATAGCCTTCCGGGTAGAAATAAATGCCGATCTCGGTAGCGTCAGTCACTTCCTTGCCGGATGTGGTGTAGTGCATTTGCAGGTTCAGCCTGGCACCGGCCTTGAGCATTCCGCCCACGCCATCCGGGTTGAGCGTATAGCTGTTGCCCGGGGCGTAGCCAGCGATGGAAGCCTGGTCGGGGTCACCGCCGCCGAGAATAAAGCCCACATCAATATCCGGGTTTTCGCGGAAGATGCGGTCCAGGTCAGGTTGCTCGCCCGCTGCGATGGCGGCAAACATTTGTGCACGAACCGCCTGGGCGCGTTCCGCTGGCAGGCTGTTGATAGCCTGCAGGAAGGCCTGCTGCGGGTCGGCGGGGCCACCTGGCGGCACCACGGTGGTAATAATGTGGTGCAGCACTTCGGCCTTGTCCGGGGCGACCTCACTGGCTTTCACCCAGCGGTCCTCGGTAAGTCCCAGATCGATGGGAATATCCATGTAGTCCACCACGCCGGTAGCCGGGATGGTTTGTGGCGGCACCTTGACGATCAGGTCCGGCTCGCCCAGTTCATCGGCCAGCTTCCACTTGGTGTCAGGCCAGGTGAGTGCGGTGAGCGGGTCGTTGTCGCCGCTGGCCGGAGAACCGGCATTGACCCAGCGCACCAGCTTCTGCATTTCTTCGTCAGACAGGTTCATCTCGTTGGCCATCTTGTAACCAACCTTGTTGTCGACCTGACCCGGCGGCATGCGCTTGGTCATCACCACTTCGCGGATCATCGGCGACCAGCCCTGAACCGCCAGCTTGTTGTTCATGGCGAAGGGGGCAATGCCGCCTTCGCGGTGACATTCGGCACAGTTTTCGGCAATGATCGGGGCGATATCGTCAGCATAGCTCAGGGCCGCGCCGTCCACGCCGCGCTCGGGGATTGCCGCGCCATTGCTGGCTACAGTAACCAGGTCCGAATTATCACCGCTGAGCAATGTCTGCAGGGCCGTGGTCAGTTCAGACTGTACCGGGCCCCGGTAAACCACTTCGAAGTTACGAGGGCTGTAAACCACTGCCTGATCCATGTGAGTCAGGCCCAGGGCCTCGGATACCACCTGGGCGTCATCCATCAGTACCGGCAGGTTAACGTCACCGAGATCAGCGGCGACCGCATCACGATCACTTTGCAGCCCGGGGTTGAGCAGGAAGAATTCCACACCCTGCTCTTCGTAGCTGGCCTTCAGGTCCAATAGCGCCTGCAGGGCAGCAGAATCAGTATTGCCCACAGCTTGTGGCAGCAACACTACCGCACTGTGGTCGTCGTACCACGCCATGTGGTGTTGCGCGCCCTGGTGATCGATCAGGGCGAAATCGCCCACCCGTTCACCTGCGACGGCGCTGTGGGTGGCTGCCGCGATCAGTGCCGCGGAGAGTATGCGCAGAGAAGTATTCACTAAGTGCTCCCTCTGAAATCTGGGTTGTGTGATGAAGAAATGGGATATAGCTACACCCAAGTGTACGCCGTTTGTCGGAGAATTCACGGCTATTTGCAACTTTTTGTTACCGAACTACCCAGATGGTCTAAAGGCCACGGCTGGCGCGGCTTTGCGGGGATTTAAAGGGCCTTTTGGAGGGGCTGAACGAAGGTGAAGATAGTTACTGGAAATTACAATCCATCCCATCGTCACAGCGATGGTGTTGCTGTCGCCTGCGGGAGACCTCGCATCCCGTCTACAAGGTCCCCATAATAGCGCTACACTCCGCTCGCCCATTCCACCACGGGCGTTAATGGCATTTAAAATAGGGTCCCGGCATGTACAGCGAAAGTCTGTTGATTAATGCACTTTACTACCTGGTCGCTGCGGTAATCGCGGTGCCGCTCTTCAAGCGCTTCGGCCTGGGCTCCATCCTTGGCTATCTGTTTGCCGGTATTGTCCTCGGCCCCAGTGGTCTGGCCCTGATTCATGACCCGGAAGAGGTGCTGCACTTTGCCGAGTACGGAGTCATCCTGCTGCTGTTTATTATCGGGCTTGAGCTGGCTCCGGAGAAGCTCTGGAACATGCGTGGTGAAATCGCGTTTTTGGGGGGCAGCCAGCTTCTGGTCAGTGCCGGCCTGCTGGCTGGCGTTTTCATGCTGATCGACGGGTCAACATCCCAGGCCATCGTGCTGGGGCTCACCCTGGGACTGTCCTCTACCGCGTTCGCGATTCAGCTGATGAATGAAGAGCATATTCTGGCTTCGCCGCTGGGCCGCAAGGGGTTTTCCATTCTCCTGCTGCAGGACCTGGCGGTGATTCCCATTCTGTTGCTGGTGGGGGTGCTGGGTCAGAGCAGCGCGGGTGAATCGGCGGTGCCCTGGTATCTGGCGGTGCTCGCGGTGATCGCGGTGCTGGCGTTCAGTCGCTATGGCCTCAATCAGGTGTTGGGCATCGTCGCCAACACCCGCAACCGGGAGGTGATGACCGCTGCCAGCCTGCTGATCGTCATCGGAGTCGCGGTATTGATGGATGTTGTTGGCTTGTCCATGGGGCTGGGGGCGTTCCTGGCCGGGATCATGCTGGCCAATTCCGACTATCGCCATCAGCTCGAGTCGGATATCGAGCCCTTCAAAGGCATTCTTCTGGGGCTGTTTTTCATTGCCGTGGGCATGACCCTGAATTTGTCGCTGCTGGTAAGCAACCCGCTGCTCATGATTTTTGGGGCGCTACTGCTGATCGCCATCAAGACCGGGGTGATAGTCGCCATTCTGCGTTGGAGTCGGGTGACCTATAAAGAAAGCTTCCAGCTGGCGCTGATGCTTTCCCAGGGAGGTGAATTTGCGTTCGTAATCCTGACCCAGGCTACCCAGCAGTCGCTGGTCAGCCCGGAATTTGCCGAACAGGTCACCCTGGTGGTGGGCCTGTCCATGGCGCTGACCTCACCCCTGGTGGCGCTGCATCGCCGCCTGTTCCATTGCCGCAGTGATGCGCAGCCAGACCAGGATGCGCATTGGGACGAGCACGAACCGGAGGTAATCATTGCCGGTTTTGGTCGCTTTGGCCAGGTGGTAGGACGGATGCTGACTTCCCAGCATGTGCCGTTTACGGCAATGGACAAGGATCCGGCCCACGTGGAGTTTGTGAAGAAATTCGGCAACCGGTTGTATTTTGGCGACCTGACCCGGCTCGATATACTGCAGTCGGCAGGTATCGAAACCGTCCGGACTCTGGTAGTGGCAGTGGACAATATTGAGGAATCCTTGAAGATCGTTGACCAGGCCAGGGAGTTGAATCCAGAGATCCGGATCGTGGCACGGGCGATAGACCGCTTTCATGCTTATGAACTGCACGCCCGTAAAGTGGAAAATGTCATCCGTGAGACATTCCCCAGCAGTCTGGAGGCGGGTACCAGCACGCTGCTGAATCTCGGCTATACCGACGGCCAGGCACTGCAGGTTGCGGATCGTTTCCGTCGCTACGACGAGGCGCTGCTGCAGAAGTCTGTGGCTCACAAGGACGATATGGACGAATTGCTCACTATCGCCAGGGAAGGGCGCATGGAACTGGAGCATTTGTTTGAGGAGGACAAGAAAGACCCGGTGTCCGCCTGAGATCGCTGTGCGCCGGATTACTCGCCAGAGCGCTCTGCAGCGTACCAGCGGTGGGCTGAGCGAGGTGATCTCAGTCCCGTGGCCGGAGCGTATGGCACGGTTCATGGCGCTTTTTCTTCGCTTGCGCGACCTGCGTCGACGATGTGCACTCGGGCCAGCGGGCTGGATTCAGTCGCCTGAACAGGCTAAAGTCCACGCCCTCTTGCTACTGAAGCAAAAAATTCAGGAACTCATTCCAGGCGCTTGTTTCTGGGAATCAGGGAATAGATCCACATGACCAAAGCCGTAGTGCTGCTTAATCTGGGCACCCCCGCAGAGCCTACACCGGAAGGGCTGCGAGATTACTATCGCCATTTTTTCTCCGACCCTTACGTGTTTGATTTCAATCCTCTGGGCCTGTGGCTGTTACGCAACCTGATTATCCTGCCGTTCAGGGCGCCGCGTATTGCCAAGGATTACGAGCAGATCTGGATGGATGATGGTTCACCACTGAAGGTCTATGCCGACCGCATGCAGGCCAGTGTGCAGCAGGCATTTACTGCTGCCGGTGAAGACGTGCTGGTCCGCAATGCCATGGCCTACAGCAAACCGTTTGTGGCCGAAACCATGGCCGAGCTGGAAACTGCAGGCGCCAAAGAAATCGTCCTGCTGCCAATGTATCCCCAGTACTCAACGGCGACTACCGAGTCCGTATTTAACGACGTTCGTCAGGCTGCTAAAAAGTGGCAGGTGGCACCCAAGTTGCATTTCGTTAATGATCTGTTTACCGAGCCAGCGTTCATTCGTGCCTGGACGGCGCGGATTAACAGTTTTATCGAGAAAGAATCCATTGACCATGTGGTGTTCAGCTACCATGGCGTTCCAGAGAAGACCATCAAGAAAGCTGACAAGGCTGGAGTGTGCAAGTTTGGCACTTGCTGTCAGCAGATAACCGAGGGCAATCGCTACTGCTATCGTATGCAGTGTGTGCAAACCACCGAAGCGATCGTCAAGGCGCTGGGCTGGGACAAGGACAAGTATTCTTTTGCCTTTCAATCCCGGTTTGGGCCGCTACCCTGGTTGCAGCCCTACCTGGATGAGCATCTTGCCAGTCTGGTCAACAAGGGCGTCAAGCGGGTGGCGGTAGTCACGCCGTCATTTATTTCCGATTGCCTGGAAACGCTGTTCGAAATCGGGGTGGAATACAAGGAAGAGTTCGAAGAAGCCGGTGGTGATCATTTTGCCCTGGTGCCGAACCTCAATGATGACCCGACCTGGTTTGACGCAGTCCACGAAATGGCGCACAAACACCTGCGCATGACCGGCTAGTTCCGCGCCAGGAACCGATCCCATTCATGATTTGAATCAATAATTCTCCAGCGCGGCGTGGCTATAGTGACGCCATGTTAACAGCGCGGCCGAACTGGCCAGTAATGGAGAGTGAAAATCATGAGTGAACATGCAATCACCGAAAATGGCGCAGATCGCGCCCATCTTTTACCGGTTGTCGGCGGCATCGCTGGCCTTTATATCGCCATCATTACGGTTGCCTACTTTGTTGGCAACATGATCCATCAAATCCCCTGATAGCCCTGCCGGGTTGTTACCCGGGCAGGATAGCAGGCAATCAACAAGGCGGTGCTGAGTCTGGCTCATCACCGCCTTTCTTTTTGCTGCTGCTACCGCCTCCGGAACTTCTCTCGCGGCCACTAGTTGGCTCAGTGCGCACTGCCTGTTCAGACCGGACATTGCCAGCTGTTTTAAAACGGTGAGTGTTGTCGGACCGACTGGCACTGTAGCACTGCAATTCATCCGCAAACTGCGAGGTATTGATGTTAACAGCCAACTCAGTTCTGGCCCTCACGCTCACCGCAACCCTGTGGCCTGCTATGGCCAGCGCTACCGACGCCAAAGCAGAGCTTGAAAATCGTGATGGTGAAGCCGTGGGCAATGTGGAATTTACAGAGACCCCCAATGGCACTCTCATCCGGGCCAGCTTTTCGGGATTACCCGCGGGTACTCATGCCCTGCACGTGCACGAGACCGGCCGGTGCGAAGGCAGCTTCGATTCTGCTGGCGGCCACTATGCGCCGCTGGGTCAGGGCCATGGGATTCTGGACGGTGATGGTGTTCATGCCGGAGATCTACCGAATATCCATGTCGCAGAGTCGGCACCACTGCAAGTGCAGTATATGAGTCGTAGCCTGCTATTGGGCGATACACTGCTGGACAGTAACGGGGCTGCGGTTGTTCTGCACCGCCACGCCGATGACTACCAAAGCAACCCGGCCGGCGCCGCGGGTCCACGAATCGCTTGCGGCGTGATTAGTCGAATCGACAGTCAGGGCTCCTGACGCCAGCACCCGGCAACTCTGCCTCCCTGCAGCGGCGCTTGAGGTCAGTGATTTGCAGGGCTGTCTACAGCGCACAATTGGTCTTTTCATTGTCCATCTAGCTGTTCCCCGGAAGTCTGCGAACAACCATAAAAAAAAGGCGGTGATGAGTGGAGCTCATCACCGCCTTTGTTTTTTACCACTGTTACTGCATCAACAGTTGCCGACGCGGTAACCAGTGTCCTGGCTTACAGCTGCCACAGTACGCGTGCGTACCAGCGACGGCCACGGGCATCGAATACCGAGGTATCGAAGGTCTGGCGACGGAACAGCGGAATGTTCTCGTCGGTCAGGTCGATCACGCCGACGGTAAAGGACGCCGAACCCCAGGACCGGTTGTCAAAGTCGTGGAGGTAAGTGTACTGCGCATCCCAGGTGCTGTAGCTATCGGTCTTTGCTTTGGCAAAAGAGACGTTCACCGGGTTTTCTACCGGATTGTTAATGAACTCCTGGTGGCCCAGGATTTCATAGGAACCGGTGTGACGGTTGAAGACCGTCACGCGGTGATTATCGCGGTTCCAGCTCATGGTGATGTTGCCGCGATTATCCGGCGCTTCACGCACGATGTTCTGCTCGCCATCTGTTCCGGCGGCATCGAATCGGCCAGTTTCCTGCAGACCCAGTTCCAGTCCCGGCACGTCGTTCACCAGGTACTCATCGACGTGGGTGTAGTCCACTGCAAAGCGGAAGTTACCCAGGTCGGTGCTGAAGCTGTAACCCAGGTTCACGTCGATGCCCTGCACCTGAATGTTACCGGCATTAACTGCAGGCAGCACGATGGTGATCAGATCAGCGTCCACGTCGGTTGGATCACGTTGCACACCCGGGGTGTTATACAGCGCCGGGTTGACCACGCAGTTGAGGCGCTCGTCAGAGCCAGCACCGAATTGCGCGGCGATGGCGTTGGGATCACAGGGGATCACATTGCCATTTGGCCCGCGGGCATCCAGTGGCAGTGAGTCGTTCAGGATATAGTTATCCGGATTGTCCACCAGCGAGTTGAACAGTTCGATCTCCGGGTTCAGCGCGGCGCGCGGAACCTGCGGCAGCACGCGGTCTGAGACATCAAAGCGCCATACGTCGGCGCCAACACTCAGGCCGTCCAGACTACCGGCGGGGGTCCACTGAAAGCCCAGGCTGTAGGTGTCGGCAGTCTCGTTACCCAGATTCGGATTCGGAGCGCCGGAGGTGAAAGAGCTGTTGGACTGGGCATTTTCGTTGGTAGCCGGCAGCAGACCGGCACGTACCTGCTGGTTACGCAACGGATCAAGTACCGTGGTGCCAAACGCCTCGAAGGCCTGGTTCACAACACCAATGTTTGGCGCCCGGAACGACTGGGAGTAGGAGCCACGCAGCAGCAATTCCTGCATCGGGCGCCAGCTCAGGGCAACTTTTGGCGAAATGTCGCTGCCGATGTTGCCGCCGTAGTCTTCCCAGCGGAACGCGATCTGTGATTCAACGTTCTGTGCAAAGGGCACCGAGAATTCCATGAAGGCTGCGTTTACGCTGCGCGAGTCATCGAAATTGAAGATACAGCTGGCACATTCGAGGTTGTTGGTAGCGTTCTCGAAGAACTCATTGGGTCGGCCCTGGGCGTCATAACCGGCGATCGGTGAGATACCCGGCAGGTTAATCGACGGCGCATTGCCGGAAGCATCGCGCTCGCGACGCTGAACACCCGCCGCGAATTGCGCGGTGCCGCCAGACATCTCGAACATTTCACCAGTGACCACCGCATCAAACACCATCAACTGGTTGCGCTTGTCGGCTCTCAGAATCCGGGTTGACATCCAGTCAAGCAACTCCGGGCTGTTGGCCACATCCGGATTGTCGAGCGAAGTGAGGAACGGGTTAAAGAACTGGCAGCCGTCCTGGCCGTGGTTGTTGGAGGTCAGTGCCAGCGAGTAGCTGTCACGGGTGTTAAGTACGAAGCCAGGAAAGACCTCCTGGAACAGTCCTTCGAGAGCGCCAAAGCCTGGCACCGCCAGGAAATTGAAATCGGTAGTGCCGTTCGGGGTACAGTTCGGCCCGCCCAGGCCATTGATGGCCAGCTCGGTGCGATCCCGAATCAGCGTATCGTCTTCCTGTTCGATACTGGAATCACTCCAGGACAGGCTCACGTCGTAGCTGATGGGGCTGTCGTTAAAGCCAATGCCCTCAATGTCGCCGCGCAGGCCCATTTGCACACCGGACGTTCGGTTGGTGGTCACCTGCTCTCCCGTCGTGGTGCGTGGCCAACCGGTTTGTACGCCACTACCAAACCAGCCTTCACCAAAGCCGCCGTTGGCGATCAGGTTGGGGTTGTTGGCGGCGGGTGAGGTTACCGGCGCATTACCGGCGAACGGCGCCAGTACGCCCAGCGTTCCGGGGTTCAGGAACAGGTGCTGGCTGCGGGAAAAGGCGGTGCCATCCCACTCGGTGATGGATTCGACATCAGAATACTGGAAGAACGAATAAAACTCGGCGGCGTCGCTGAAGGTGTGTTCGAACGTCGCGGCGGCGCTAGCGCGTTCCTGACCAATGGCAATGAACTGGTTCGCGATATTGTTCTCCTGGCAGCGGCCAGAGCGGCGACCCAGATCGGTAAAGCGATTGTCGGTGAAAAACTCGCCAAGATTGCCGGACAGTGACTCACACAGCGGGTCGGTAAAGACGATACCGCGGGTGCCGGACACTGATTCGTCCAGCGCCAGTCGCTCCTGTACCTGTTGCTGGCTCAGGGCTGGATCGATGTAAGCTGGATTGAAGTTGGAACCCAGCGGGCTGTTGGGGTCGAAGCTGCCCACGGCGCCATTATTGACAATGCGGGTGGGGTCGTAATACTGCGCATTTTCCAGGCCAACCGGATCGCGCTCGAAGTACTCACCGGACAGTACCAGACGGGTATCGCCGTCATTGAAGCTGGTGCCCCAAATGCCGCTGAAAGTGTTCTCGTAGGTGCCGCCAGCTTCCTCGATGCCCTGGGTGTCGGCAAACAGTTCCAGGCCTTCGAAGTCACTGCGCATGATGATGTTGACCACACCGGCCACGGCATCAGAGCCATACAGCGCGGAACCACCGTCAGTAAGCACTTCAACGCGCTCGGTCATCACCATGGGGATAGAGTTGAGATCAACAAACTCCTGACCGGAGCTGGAGGTAACCGCTGCCGGTACAAAGCGCTTGCCGTTGATCAGGGTCAGGGTGGAGTTACCACCCAGGTTGCGCAGGTTGACCGACGCCGTTCCTGAGAGCTGGCTGGCGTCGTTAGTGCCTTCAACACTGGTGTCCGAACCCTGGTTGACTTCCAGATTGCGAATTACGTCCCAGATCTGGGATGCGCCCTGCTCCTGAATGTTGCTGCGATCGATCACCGTCACTGGCGACGGGGCGTCTTCAGGGGTGCCGCGGATGAAGGAGCCGGTGACGACCACTTCCTCGATGTCCTGCTGCGCCACTGCCTGGAAAGACAGGCCAGCGCTGGCAACCATTACTGCAATCGACAGCCCGTGCCGCTTGAATGGAAATTTACTGCTCATATTAACTCCCGGGACGTAGTTTATTATTGCTATCGTTATGAGTCTGCACGGTGGGGATTGGTAGGTTATCGTGGTATCAAATCGCGGCCGAAAACCGGGTTCGAACTCAATGCCAGGCACCCCCATGCAGCTGTGTCAGCGAGTATAGATTTACGGGATTCTCCGTGCAATGCGCTGAAAAGCACGCGAATACGCAAAGAAATTCAGAGCCCTAAGGTTTTTTGGCATTAAGTCGAGCAGTTGCTCGCTCGCAGGCCACTTTGTGAGTATTTCGGTATCAAAGGGAGCTTTTATCAGGGAGTGCTCGCATTGCGCGGCGTCGATAAACGGAGTCTTTTATGCGTTGAATGAAAGGAACTTGCTGTGCGAATTCTTCACCCGGACAGTATTCGGGGGTGATCGGACCGAATACCGGGTAAAGTTGGGGACGGAGCCACAAGCCAGCAAGCCACCTTATGTGACAGTGCGGTCACCTGATGGCAACGTGTTTCTGGTCATCTTGGGTTGGCAGCCGGGCGCGGGAAAGCGGCCGCAGTAGCAGCCGAAAAGCATGACAGAAGAGGCGATAGCGGGCATAAAAAAAGGGTTTGCGATAGAAATCACAAACCCTTTCTTGTCACTTTTCCTGTCATTACTAGACGGCCCTGCCAGATAGTATTCGGCCGGGCCGCCAGTGGTGAACTACGGGAGACGGCTAGGCGGCTACCGCTCGTTTCACCAGGTTCTGCAACAACGGGATCTTGAAGCCATTATGGGCCAGGGCGCGGGCGCCTTGCACCGCCAACGGAGCGACAGTTTCCGCAGTCGCCATGGTCCTGGACTGGCCCTGCACTGCATTTTCGACATCGCGCAGGCGTCGCGGTGTGGTTTGCACCGCGCCGGCGATAATGCGCGAATCCTGGATAGTGCCGCCACTGACCTTGAAGGCCGCGGCGACGTTCACCAGGGAGAAATCCCAGACGTTACGATCCGCCACTTTCTCAAAGTAAAACTCGGCATTGGCCCAGGAGGCCGGGATGCGTACCGCGGTCAGGATCTCACCCGGACGCAGGATGGTGGTGTTCTCGATGTCGATGGCCGGGCCTACAAAGTAGTCCTCGGCTGACACCGTGCGCTGGCCGTCCACGCTCTGGATCACCATGGTGGCATCCAGAGCCACCAGCGCTGGCGCAGTGTCCGAAGCACCCGCCGCCACACAGCGGCTGGTATCGAACAGTGCGTGTTCCCGGTTCATACCCTGCGGGGTATCGGCATAGCACAGGTTGCCGCCGGCCCGATAACAGGACAGACCCCGCCGGTAGTACCAGCAGCGCACGTCCTGGGACACGTTGCCGCCCAGGGTGCCGATATTGCGAATCTGGGGGCTGGCCACGACGCCGGCAGCATCGGCCAGCAGTCCGTAGCGCTGCTTGACCAGCTCACTCTCTGCGACCTCGGTCAGTGTGGTCAGAGCGCCAATTTCAATCCCGTCGGCCACTTCGCGAATCCCGCGCAGGGCTTCTATAGCGCTCAGGTCAATCAGTGCATCGGCGCTCTTGGCACGGTCTTTCAGCCAGCCATAAGTATCCTGGCCACCGCCTACCAACCACCCGCGTTCGGCGAGACGGTCAGCAATCGCAAGCGCATCCTCTACCTGTACCGGTTGGTACAGTTCCATATTTGGCATTACGTCATGTGATGGCATATCTCACCTCAGAATGTGTTGGTTTGTAGCGACTTGGAACTGTAATCGTTACCAGCCAAGTGATTAATGATCATGTCCGTGGTGATCGGTGCCGTGTTGAACAGGTGTCCATCCAGAGCATCGGCGATAGCGCTGGCATAAGCCGCCGCCGCTGCGCCCTGGGTAGGTTCGCCGATTCCGCGAGCGCCCACCGGATTTTGCGGGTCCGGAATATTCACCGCGCTCATGTTGGTTTCCACCGGCACATCCATGTTGGTGGGCGGCTTGCTCTGGTAGAGGCCGGTGTTGGCCGGCAGTCCGTTCTGCGGGTCATAGACGTGCTTCTCCAGCCCGGCCAGACCAACACCCCAGACCATGCCACCGCGCATGGCGTTCAGGAAGTTCTTCGGGTGTACCACGGTGCCGCAGTCCGCCACCATGGCGTAGTCGAGGATTTCCACCTTGCCGGTGTCCTTGTCCAGCTCCAGTTCCATGAAGCCCACCTGGACCCCGGGCGGCTGACCTTGTCCGGGAATATTGTCCTTGGCAACCCCAATCAGTCCGCTGCCAGCCAGACCCTGTACGGCCAGTTGGGTCAGCGGGTTGATGTCATCGGGATATTCTTCACCGGCGAAGCGGCCACCAAGCTCCATGGCTCGCTGCGCAGTTTCGGCGTAGGTCATGCCGACGCTGTTGTCGTCAGTGCGAAACACCCGGTCGCCGCCGATGTCATAGTCGTCCGCTGAACCACCGAGGTCCATGGCGGCGATTGCCTTCATCTTGGCGATCATGTCTTCCGCCGCTACCCAGTTGGTTCGGGTGTGGGTGAAGATGGTATTGCTGCCACCCTGGCCGGAGCTGTGGGGCAGGTGATTGTCGCTACGGCCACGTTCAATGACGCACCGCTCCCAGGGAATCTGTAAACGCTCAGCCGCGGCACGACAGGTGCCGGCATAGGAGTAGGTGCCGAGGTTACCGACGCCGCTGTGAATATGCAGCGTGCCGTCGGGTGCCATGCGAATCAGGCCGTCATAGCCGCGACCGCCGGCACCGTGGTAACCGATACCAATACCGATGCCGCGAACCTTGCTGCCATTAACTTTGGGCAGGGCCAGTTTTTCCTGCCAGCCAAAGCGCCGTTCTCCCTGCTCAATCGCCTCTTTGACGAAGGCGCTGGTGACCGGACCCTGGCTGCCGCCCTGGAAGCCAGCGCTGTTCATGGCGTTGACCTTGCGGAACTGGGCCCGGTCAATGCCAGCTGCGTTGGCGATCTTGTCGGTCACCGGGGCGAGGATTGCGGCCATTTCGTTCTGGCCCGGACCCCGCTGGGCACCGCGAGGCGTGGTATTGGTGTACACCGAGATGTGCCGGAAGCGCATATTCTCCGGTTGATAAGCCACCGTCACGTGCTGGGCAGACGAGTTGCCGCTGCCGCCGCCGGTCATGCCGCCGTCGTTGACGATAATCAGATCCACCGCGGACACTTTGCCGTCGGCTTTCACGCCCGCCTTGATCCAGCCCTGCATGCCGGAGCGTGCGGAGCCAATATAGAACTCCTGCTCGCGGGTGATGCGAGTCTGTACCGGTCGATTCAGAATGCGTGAGAAGTTGCCGGTAATGGCCATGTACGGATAGGGCCCAATCTTGGAGCCAAACCCGCCGCCGGTGGCCTCGTTGATAAACACCAGGTCGGCCAGATCAATGTTCAGCATCCTGGCCAGGCCAGCGTTGTTGGCACTTTGCGATTGTGATGAGCCATGGAAAAAACATTTGCCGTTTTCCCAGTAGGCCATGCATGTTCGCGCTTCCAGCGAGTGGTGCGGATAGCCCATGGTGACAAACGGTTGTTCGATAATTTCCACCGCTTCGGCGAAGCCGGCTTCAATGTCGCCAAATGCCCACTCGTTAGTGAATTCGGCGCCTACTGGTTCGCGGCCCTCACGCAGGGCGTCAATGGCGGACTGGGGCCATTTGATGTCGGCGATCTTGGCGCCACGAATCGGGGTGCCTTCCGGGCCTTCTTCCTGGGTTCGAATCAGGGTGTTGCCATCCGGGTAGGCATTGGGCCCACCGGGGGCCAGAGATTCCAGCGGGTCGACGACAAACGGGCGACGTTCGAAATTAATGCGAATGCGGTCCAGTGCCGATTCCGCAATTTCCTCGCTGGTGGCGGCCACGGCCAGGATCGGTTGGCCGACGTAGGTAATGTACTCCGAGGCCAGGGCCGGGTTGGCTGGCGGCGCCACCGGCGGCAGGTCATCGGCAGTAAGAATGCCGACCACACCGTCCATGCGCAGGGCTTCAGAAGCGTCGATGCTGACTACCCGCCCGGAGGGCAGGGGGCTGGTCAACAGTCGGGCGAAGACCATGCCTTCGGCTTTATAGTCTTCCGCGTACTTGATCTCACCCGTGACCTTGCCCGGTACATCGGGTGGAATGAAATCGTGTCCTATATGAGTAGTCATGCTATCTGCCCCGAGGCGCGTAACACGCCGTTGATATAGTGTTCATAGGCGCCGCAGCGGCACAGATTGCCGGACAGCCCCTTGCGCACTTCAGCGCGGGTGGGGCGCGGGTTGCTGCTCAGCAGGGCGACTGCTGACATTACCTGGCCGGGTGTGCAGAAACCGCACTGCGGAGAGTTTTCGTCAACGAAGGCCTGCTGGACGGGGTGCAGGGTGCCATCCGAGGCTTTCACGCCCTCGATGGACACCACGGACTTGTCCTTGACGTTGTGGGTCAGCACCGAACAGGAGTAGTTCGGTACGCCGTCAATAAGCACCGTGCAGGCGCCGCACTCGCCGCGATTACAACCGATCTTGGTACCGGTTAAATCGAGCTTGTAGCGCAGCGTGTAGGCAAGGGTCTCGGACGGCAGGACATCGACGGGACGGGAGCGCCCGTTGATATTGAGTGTTATCAAGCGTTCGGCTGCGCCTTGGCCCTGCTGGGCGTTGGCGGCCAGGTAAAATCCGGTGCCGGTGGTTGCTGCGGCGCCGGAGAAAATTACCCCCTTGATAAAACGTCTGCGAGTAAGTTTTGAATTCACTGACATGGCTCCGTTTTATTGTTGTACCGTTTCTGATTGTACAAAACAGTTGTTGGTCGAACGTGCGTAACTGGCCGGGGGCCGGGCGCACTGACTGATGGGTGGACTAGCTGCTTTTGAAGGTAGTCGGTTTGGCCCCCGAAAGCAACAAAACCGGACTGTGAGTCGGCACTGAAAGTCAATAAAAACTGATACTTAGGGCCGTCCGGTCGGAAAAAGTTACACACTGTTACAATTATCGGGCGCCAGTTGCACACCGACCCATCGCTCGGTCATGGCTTGCCTTGGCGGAGGTCGTGGACTACCTTGCCGTGGCATTCGATAATTCTGCCCCCGGAGGTCTCATGAACCGAATCCTTGCCCTGTTGCTTGCTGCACTGGCGCTGCCCCTGTCAGCTGCCGAGCAACCTGCGTTCACGGCGGCGATGATCACCGCGGCGGAACGCAGTGACTATGCGCGCACTTCGACCCTGGCGGAAGTGGTGGCAGTGCTGAATGCGCTGGACGATGCCACCACCCTGATGCACCGTGAACGCCTGCTGCTAACCCGGCAGGGGCGCGACGTGCCCATTGTGGTGCTGGCTGACCCGCCGGTGTCGTCACCGGCGCAGGCCCGGGACAGTGGCAAGCCGGTAATCTACCTGCAGGGCAACATCCACGGCGGTGAGGTGGAAGGCAAGGAAGCGTCGCTGATCCTGATGCGGGATATCCTGCTGGGGGACAAGCAGCATTTGCTGGACAACCAGATCCTGGTATTTGTCCCGGTGTACAACGCCGACGGCAATGATGCCATGGCCGAGAACACCCGGCCGAACCAGGAACTGAGCCCGGTCATGACCGGCGTGCGCACTGCCCACGGCCTGGACCTGAATCGGGATGGCATGATCATCGACGCCGACGAAACCCGGGCCCTTTACGAACAGGTCATCAATCGCTGGGATCCGGATC
Source organism: uncultured Pseudohongiella sp. (assembly GCA_965230125.1). Classification (GTDB taxonomy): domain Bacteria; phylum Pseudomonadota; class Gammaproteobacteria; order Pseudomonadales; family Pseudohongiellaceae; genus UBA9145. Next base: position 1,602,911 of record OZ245938.1, read on the forward strand.
TGCTGGTGGACCTGCATACCACCAATGGCACCTGGCATGGTTATTCCCTCACCTGGGCACCGTCCTACCATACAGTGGGAGACCCGGCCCCTTCTGATTACACTGCCGAGGTGATGCTGCCAGCTATTACCGACCGCGTAAAAGAAAAATTTGATCTGGACTTCGGCTGGTACGGTGGTTACGACTACCGCGACTGGCCGCCCACCGAACTGCGAACCTTTCACCATGCACCGCGCTACCTGACCAATAACATGGCGCTGCGCAATCGCATGGCAATCCTCAGCGAGACCTTTTCCCACGACCGCTTCTACAAGCGGGTGCATGCCGCCAATGCGTTTATTGAAGAGATCCTGGAATACACCCATGTGCACGGCGATGAAATACGCCGCATCAACCGGGCCGCTGATGCACGGGTGGCGGCAATGGAGTCGGGGGATGAGCAGGGTGTGGCGTTTACCATGGTGGCGCGCGATGAGCCCATAGATTTGCTGAGCTACCGCTATATTCCCTACCGTGCAGCAGACGGCAGCACCGACTTTGTGCGCAGTTCGGAACTGGTGGTGATTGCAGACGTGGCCAACTTCAATGCCTTCCGCCCGATCAGGACTGCCACGCGACCATCGGCCTATTTATTCAGCGCCGCATTCGCCGGCCTGGCAGACAAGCTGCGCCAGCACGGTATAGACGTGGAAGTGCTGGAAGCGGACTCCACGTTCGCCGTGGAGGTGTTTGCAGTCAACGCTGTGGACCAGCAGAGTTTTGTGCAAAATGGTCACCGCAACTCGCTGCTCGACGGCGAATTCCGGCGCGACACGCGCAGTTTTTCCCGGGGCGACTACCTGGTGAGTATGGACACGAGACTGGCTAACCTTATCTTTTATTTGCTGGAGCCGCAGGCGGATGACGGCCTGGCGTACTGGAATCTGTTTGACGCGTTTCTGGAAGCCGAGCTACAGCGCCAGGGCACGGCTGAGTATCCGGTCTACAAACTCTACTAGGGAACCTCTGATCAATTCTACCAGTGCTCTGCGGGAGTCTGTCGGGCGCTGCTGCCAGGCGTCGTGCGCCGGGAATGGCCAATCCCTTGCCAAGCGCGACAACGCCGCAGTGGCGCCCGACAGTGATCTCGTCTGGAGGCCAGAGCTTCGGTAGAATTGATCAGAGGTTCCCTAGGTTTATTGCTGGGCGCTGCGACCCAGTCGAATCTCACCCAGTCCGAACAGCACCCGGCAGTCGGATGCATCACGTCGTTCGTGGTCGAAGGGTGGCATCAGGGTCATGCCGGGGCCGACAAAGCGCGGGTCGTCGCACTCGCCGTCGTTGGCCCATTCCCCGCTGTCGTCACCGAACTCAATGTCGATGTTGACCATGTTCATCAGCAACCCATTGTAGCCCGCTTCCAGATTCAGGGTCAGCCACATCGGGGCACCGTATTCGGTGATGGCAAGCGTGGCGACAGTACCGGCAGCGTCTGCCCATGCAGTGCCTACCCAGACCTGGTAAATGCCGTCCAGTGCCGGGCTAATGGTCAGGCCCGCGGCGCCGCTGGCCAGATAGTCGGAATCATCGTTGCAATGCATGCCGCCATCGGGAGCCTGCACCACCAGTGTGGTGTCGCTGCCAGCGGCGGTGAAAATTCCCAGCTGGCTGGACTCGGCCAGGGCCTGGTAGGCAATGCTTGCCGTGGGCTGGTCGGCATCGACATAGCCACTGCAGTTGTCGGCCAGAACGCTGGCTTTATCGCGTCCTCCAGCGACCAGCTCCAGCCGGTGGGGGTCGGGCATAAAGCCAGCCTTCAGGTCGATCTGTGCCGGGTCAGCGGCCTCACCATGGGGGATGCCAGGCTGTATACCAAGAGGAGCGAGAAAAGGCGTGAATGCTCCCATGGCCAGGGCACCAACAAGCAAGCTGCGGACAGCATCCATCGGTAGTGATTTCCTTGTGTTTTTGATCGCGGAATTAGCACAGAGCTTAGCGCAGGCTGGCGGGCTCCGGGGCCCGATAACGGGTCAGGACGGGTAGAGCAGGCTGGAAAAAGCCCGGCTACCTGACGGCAGCCAGGCTGTCGGTTTTTCGACAGCTGGCCGGGTGGGTGCCTGGATGCCAGGCAGTACGTGACCTGGCGATCAGGCGCTGAACATTTTCTTGAGAAAGGCCCCGGTGTGCGACTTCTTGTTGCTGGCCACATCCTCTGGCGTGCCTTCGGCGATGATGCTGCCGCCACCGCTGCCGCCCTCGGGGCCCAGGTCAACCAGCCAGTCGGCAGTTTTGATCACATCCAGGTTGTGCTCAATGACCACGATGGTGTTGCCCTGGTCGCGCAGGTGATGCAACACGGAAAGCAGCTGGCGGATATCCTGGAAATGCAGTCCCGTGGTGGGCTCGTCGAGAATATACAGCGTCTTGCCGGTATCGCGTTTGGACAGCTCGCGGCTCAGCTTGACTCGTTGCGCCTCGCCGCCGGACAAAGTTGTGGCCGCCTGGCCCAACTGAATATAGGACAGGCCGACGTCCATCAGGGTCTGCAGCTTGCGGGCGATGACCGGCACCGGGTCGAAAAACTCCCGGGCGTCCTCAATGGTCATGCCCAGCACTTCGGAAATGTTCTTGCCCTTGTACTGGACTTCCAATGTTTCGCGGTTATAGCGCTTGCCGCGGCAGACGTCACAGGCTACATAGACATCAGGCAGAAAGTGCATCTCCACTTTCACCACGCCGTCGCCCTGGCAGGCCTCGCAGCGGCCGCCCTTGACGTTAAAGCTGAAGCGACCCGGCTTGTAGCCGCGCGAACGGGCTTCCTGGGTGCCGGAAAACAACTCTCGCACCGGGGTGAAAATGCCAGTGTAGGTGGCCGGGTTGGAGCGCGGCGTGCGACCGATTGGGCTCTGGTCAATATCCACCACCTTGTCCAGCTCATCCAGGCCCTGGATTTCATCGAAGGGCGCGGGATTGAGTGTGGTGGCACCGTTCAGTTTCGCGGCGGTAATCGGATAAAGCGTGTTGTTGATCAGCGTGGACTTGCCGGAACCGGACACGCCGGTCACACAGGTAAACAGTCCCAGTGGCAGGGTCAGGTTGACCTTGCGCAGATTGTTGCCTTTGGCGCCCTTGAGTTTGAGGACTTTGTTTTTGTTGAACGGCACGCGCTGCGAGGGGATGGCAATGGATTCCCTGCCCGACAGGTATTTGCCGGTCAGTGATTCGCTGGCGCGTTTGATGGCAGCCACCGAACCCTCGGCTACCACCCGGCCGCCGTGAACTCCGGCGCCGGGGCCGATGTCGATGATGTGATCGGCGCTACGAATCGCTTCCTCGTCGTGTTCAACCACGATCACGGTGTTGCCCAGATCGCGCAGGTGAAAAAGGGTATTCAGCAAACGTGTGTTGTCGCGCTGGTGCAGGCCGATGGACGGCTCATCAAGAATATACATCACCCCCACCAGGCCGGCGCCGATCTGGCTGGCCAGGCGGATGCGCTGGGCTTCGCCGCCGGACAGGGTGTCGGCACTGCGGCTCAGGGTCAGGTAGTTCAGGCCCACGTCCACCAGGAACTTCAGGCGGTCCTGCAGTTCCTTCAACACCTTTTCGGCAATTCGGGCGCGCTTGCCCGCCAGTTTTAAAGTCGTGAAATATTCAAAGGCATGATGCACGGTCATCTCGGTGATGGCTGGCAGATTCTTGCCCTTGATCAGCACATGCCGGGCATCGCGGCGCAGGCGGGTGCCGCCGCAGTCGGGGCAGGGCTGGGAGCTGAGGTACTTGGCCAGTTCTTCGCGAACCATGCTGGATTCGGTTTCCCGGTAGCGGCGCTCCATATTCGGCAGGATGCCTTCAAAGGGATAGCTGCGGGTGCGGGTATGGCCACGGTCGTTCACATACTGGAAGTCGATGACTTCATCGCCACTGCCGTAAAGAATGACTTCGCGCTGTTTCTTGGTCAGTTTTTTAAACGGGGTATCAATACCGAAACCATAGTGGTCCGCCAGCGACGACAGCATTGCGAAGTAGTAGATATTGCGTCGGTCCCAGCCGCGAATGGCGCCTTCCGACAGGGCCAGGGCCTCGTCGGTAATGACCCGCGACTGGTCAAAGTACTGTTTCAAACCCAGGCCGTCGCAGTTGCTGCAGGCGCCGGCAGGGTTATTAAAGGAAAACAGGCGCGGCTCCAGCTCGGAAATACTGTGCCCGCACTGCGGGCAGGCGAACAGGGATGAAAATACCAGGTCGGTTTCGGTACCGTCCTCATCCATATTGCTCACCACGGCCAGGCCATCGGCGAGCTGGATCGCGGTCTCAAAGCTCTCCGCCAGACGCTGCTCGAGGCCGGGTTTGATCTTCAGGCGATCGATCACCACGTCGATGCTGTGCTTTTTATTCTTTTCCAGGTTGGGTGGATACTCGATCTCACACACCAGGCCATCAACCCGGGCGCGGATAAAGCCGCTGGTGCGCAGTTCGTTGAATACGTGCAGGTGTTCGCCCTTGCGGTCGCGAATGATCGGTGCCAGTACCATGACCCGCGAACCTTCCGGCAGGGCCATCACCTGGTCCACCATCTGGCTGACGGTCTGGGCTTCCAGCTTGATGTTGTGATCCGGGCAATGGGGGTCGCCCACCCGGGCAAACAGCAGGCGCAGGTAGTCGTAGATCTCGGTAATTGTGCCCACCGTGGAGCGGGGGTTGTGGGAGGTGGACTTCTGCTCGATGGAGATGGCCGGCGACAGACCCTCGATATGGTCGATGTCAGGCTTTTCCATCATCGACAGGAACTGTCGTGCGTAGGTAGACAGTGATTCGACGTAGCGCCGCTGGCCTTCCGCGTACAGCGTGTCGAACGCCAGGGATGACTTGCCTGAGCCGGACAGCCCGGTGATTACCACCAGCTTGTCGCGCGGAATCTCCAGATTGATGTTTTTCAGGTTATGGGTGCGTGCACCCCGTACTACTATCTTGTCCATGCATGGCCCAGGGTGGAAAGGAGAAACGAAAAGGGGAAACCGGTCATTATCGGAAACTTTGCTTACGTGAGTAAAGTTGACGTGGATTTATTTTCACGGACGTCCCAGCGAGCCTTCCGGGAAACCTCTGGTGAATTCGCTGCAGATTTCGCCATCGCCGCGGGCATGGTATAGACTTCGGGATTGAATAACATTGGATCCAATCGGGGAGAACAGCGTGGCGAGTCGAGGAGTCAACAAGGCGATTCTGGTAGGTAATGTTGGTAACGATCCAGAGGTTCGGTATATGCCCAACGGCAATGCCGTGGCCAATGTATCCATTGCCACCAGCGATCAATGGAAGGACAAGAATACCGGTGAGCAGCAGGAGCGCACCGAGTGGCATCGCGTGGTGTTCTTCAACCGCCTGGCGGAAATCGTTGAACAGTATGTGAAAAAGGGCAGCAAGCTCTACATTGAGGGTCGCCTCCAGACCCGCTCCTGGGAACAGGATGGCGTGAAACGCTACACCACCGAGATCGTCGCCAACGAGATGCAGATGCTGGATTCCCGTGGCGGGGGTGGTGGTGACAGTGATTTTGGTCAGGGGCAGTCGTCACCGCCGCAGTCCAAACCGCAGCAAGGCGGTGGAGGCGGGCAGCAGGGTGGTGGGCAGTCTGGCCCCCAATCTGGAGGTTTCGACAACTTCGACGACGATATACCTTTTTAGAAACCCCGCGTAGTTCTTTGCGGAGCTACTGCGCAACCCCCTGGCTTCGTTGGCGGAATTTTTTAAATGCTCGTGTACTGACGTGTACACTGCGCTTTAAAAAATTCCGCCGCCTCGCCAGAGGGCTGCTCGTGACGCTCCTGGGTGCAGGCCCTTGTTCGATCTACTATTTCTCTAAAAAGCCTTCTTCGTTTCTCACCGGGTGCGATTTCCGCATTCTGATCTCATGGCCTTTCGCTTCAGTGGCTAGCCTTTTCGTCCGTAATTGGCTGAATTCTCTTTAAATCATTGGGCTGGGTTCTTGACTTCGCTGGGGCTTTGCCTGAAGTTTAGGGGTCGCGTTCTGGTTTGGTTAATTCCCGGTTGGTATGGCTTTGAAACTCTTCGTGGTGGGCGCTAACAGTCCCACGGTCAAGCATTTTATTGAAATTCTGCGGAAACGCAGGATTCCGTATTTCGCGCCCAGTCGAACCCAGCTGTTTCCGGAGAATGCGGTGGGGATTGCCAAGATGGTCACTGACTACGGCCCCACGCAGCTGGTGAATCTGGCGGATTTTATTTCCGGGAACCACAGCGCGCTGCGCCGGGCAGAGACCGTGGAATACCGCTGTCGCGAAGTGAACACCCTGCTGCCGGCGACCCTGGCCGAGATTTCCAATCATCTCAACGTGCCGATGCTGCATCTGTCCAATGCCTATGTTTTCGACGGTGAAAAGAAGCTGGGCTATAACGAGAACGACGACCCCAATCCGCTTGGTGTGTATGGCCGCGCTACACTGGAAGGCGAGCGGGCGGTGGCGGAACACAATTCCCACATCATTATTCGCTCTGGTTGGCTGTTTGGCCGCTGGAAGCGCGGCTTGATCAAGTCCTGGATCCGCGCCGCGAAAAAGAACGATGGTCAGGTATCGGTCACCAGGCGGCGCTTTAGCCCGACCCACACCGGCGACCTGGCGTCGGCCATTCTGGCCGTGTGTCAGCAGGTAGACTGTGGTGCCAATGTCTGGGGTACCTATCACTACAGTGGTCTGGAAACCAAACGCGAATCAGAGTTCGTGCAGCAGTGTCTGAAGTATGCCGCCAGCCACGATGAGGATATTTATCAATTGCTCGACAGCATAAAACTGGTTGAGCGTGAATCCCGCATCCCGGAAATCGTGAACTCGACATTGTCGAGTAAAAAGATATTTGACACCTTTGGAATCAAGCAAAGAACCTGGCATGGTCACCTCCAGGAAGTCATCAAGCTGCTGTATGGCGGAAAATCCCGGGCCAACTCTACCAGCCGTCCTCGCAGTAGCGAGACGGCCTCGGATGCTGCCTGACCTATGAGCGACAGCAACTCCGCTGCACGACCTCAACTGACCCCGATAGATGAGGCGCTGACGAAGGTGCTTGCCGGGGTGCGCTGTCTTGAGGAAACTCAGGAACTAGCGCTGCTGGATGCGCGCGGGCGGGTGCTGGCCGCTGCTATGCATGCCGGGCTAAATGTGCCGCCCCATGACAATAGCGCCATGGATGGTTATGCGGTGCGTGCCGCAGATATTCGATCCGTGCCCGTGGAGTTGCCTGTTTCCCAACGCATTGCCGCAGGGCAGGCAGGGAAGCCGCTGGCCGAAGGAAGCGCAGCGCGTATTTTTACCGGTGCGCCGCTGCCTGCGGGTGCCGATGTTGTGATCATGCAGGAAAACACCGAGTCCGTTAGCGACCGTGTGCGAATCCTGCAAAGTGCAGTTGCCGGAGAAAACCTGCGCATGGCTGGTGAGGACATCAGCACTGGCGCACGCCTGTTTGCTGCCGGACATCGCTTGCAGCCGCAGGATCTCGGTCTGTTGGCGGCGGCGGGGATCGACAAAGTTATCGTCGTGCGCGAACCCCGGGTTGCCCTGCTGACGACTGGCGATGAATTAGTGCAACCTGGCGCCGTGTTGAAGCCAGGGCAGATTTACAATGCCAATGCGTTTGCGCTCGCGACTCTGCTGCAGGGGTTTGGAGCCCAGGTGATAGATTACGGTATCGTCGGGGATTCCCGGGAGGCGACTCGGGCGCTGCTGCTGGAGGCCGCTGCGGACTGCGATTGTGTGATCACAACTGGCGGTGTGTCAGTAGGCGAAGAAGACCACGTCAAGAGCGCCATAGAAGACAGCGGGCATCTTGATCTGTGGAAGCTGGCCATCAAGCCCGGCAAGCCCTTCGCCAGCGGAAAACTGGCAGAGCGACAATTCTTCGGTTTGCCGGGCAACCCGGTCTCCGCGTTTGTGACCTGTCTGCTTCTGGTGCGGCCGGCGTTACTGGCGATGCAGGGCTGCAGACATCTCGCGCCGCCGGCGAGCGTAGTCCAGGCCGGATTCAGTCAGCCGAAATCTGGAGATCGCCAGGAGTACCTGCGGGTTACGCTTCGCCAGGCTGATACTCTGGCGCCAGAAGTGATCCCCTATGACAACCAGAGTTCCGGAGTCTCCGCCTCCTTGAGTGCAGCCGACGGTCTTGCCATAATTCCGGCGCACACTGCAGTGAATCAAGGGGACCGACTGCGCTTCCTGCCGTTCCAGGGGATCCTCAACTAGTATCTGACATGAATTTGGCATGTACCCGACCTACATCTGACCAGGTACCCTTTGATTCAGAACCTTACTGACGCGAATACCCGACAACCATGATCATGATCCGCACGCTTGTGCCCTCTCTGTTGGTTAGCACCGTACTGCTTGGCTGCAGCAGTAATGCTGGCGATCCGGTGCCGGAGACCGACAGCGCGGCTGCCGCCACCAACGGGGTTCGGGTCCTGTCTGAGGCCAGGGTGATTCGGGGTAACCCGGAGCCCGAGCGACGCCGCCTGATCGCCGATCTGCTTTATGAAGGCCTGCAGGCGCTGGATGATGATCGCTTGCTCACGCCAGCAGACGACAGTGCCCACGCCCGTTTCACGCGCGTCCTCGCCTACGAGCCAAACAACACGCTGGCCCTTGAAGGGCTTGAGGCGATTGTGCTGCGTTATGTGGAACTTGCCGATGACGCGATCCGGCAGGGCTTGTTTGATCAGGCAGCGGAGCTACTGGGTCGGGCGCGCTTCGTTGACCGCTCCCATCCTGCTATTGCTGCTGCCGAACAGCGCCTGGGTCAGGAAGAAGAATCCGGTGACCTGTTTTTCGATCTCAACGCCAACCAGATTGCAGCGCGCACTGATTCGGTCAGGGATCGTCTTGCCAACATTGCCCGCCAGGCTAAGGAGCACGAGGCATTCTTTCTGATTACGGCGCCCAGTGACGAGCAGGCGCGCTGGATGTACAGCGTTATGCGTGAGGCCGTGGCTGGTTATCGCTTGCGCGGCAACATTGAACTGGCCAGTCGCTACAGTATTCGCCTGCGCCTGCCCGAGGAAACTGACGGTTGAGACCGGTAGCCTGGCGGAAGCAGGATCCCCGTGTGGGTCCAGGGACCTCATTGTGGCTAAGTCCGGCAACGAACAGCCAGCAAATACCGACCGGCAAATACCAGCCAGCAACCAATGAGAGGGGCTAAACCAAGGTGAGCAAGGACTTTTCCCTGAAACGCTATCTGCCGATCCTGGTTTGGGCGCGGCGCTACAATCGTGTAAGTCTGACGGACGACAGTATCGCGGCGGTGATTGTCGCGATCATGATTATTCCGCAGGCGCTGGCCTACGCCATGGTCGCCGGAATGCCGCCCCAAACCGGTCTTTATGCGGCAATGCTCGGGCTGGTTGTCTATGCGCTGTTTGGCACCAGCAATACCCTGTCGGTGGGGCCGGTGGCAGTTCTGTCGCTGATGACCGCTGCCGCGCTGGCCAAGCTCAACATTACCAATCCGGCGGACTATCTGATGGCTGGCATGGCTCTGGCGCTACTGTCAGGCGTTTTCCTGATGGCTCTGGGTCTGTCGCGCCTGGGGTTCATGGCGAACTTTATTTCCCACCCGGTGATCAGTGCTTTTATCACCGCCTCGGCGATCATTATCGGCATCAGCCAGTTGCGCTATGTGCTGGGCGTGCAAGCCGAGGGTGAGAATGTTATCGAGCTGATGCTGTCGCTCATGGGGGCGCTACCGGAGACTCACTATCTCACCGTGGCCGTCGGCGCATCTGCCGTTCTGACTATTTTAGTCTTCAAAGTCTGGATGAAGCCGCTGCTGGTGGCGCGCGGTGTTAACGAGCGCCTTGCTGCCACGGTGTCACGTTCCGGCCCGGTGATCGCAGCATTGCTGACTGCGATTCTGGCCTGGATTTTCGGCTTCGATCAGCTTGGGGTGCAGCTACTTGGCGAGGTCCCGTCGGGACTGCCAAAGCTGGGCTGGCCCAGTCTCAGTTTTGAACTGGTGCGCAGCCTCTGGGGCTCAGCATTGCTGATTGCCATTATCGGTTTTGTGGAGTCGGTGTCGGTGGCGCAGATGATGGCAGCCCGCCGCCGGGAACGCCTGAATCTTGACCAGGAACTGGTAGGCCTAGGGGCTGCGAATATGGCCAGTGCCGTGGGTGGCGGTTTTCCGATTACCGGTGGTTTTTCCCGCTCTATCGTAAATTTTGAAGCGGGTGCGGCGACCCCGGCCGCCGGGGTTCTAACCGCCTTGCTGATCGCGGTGGTGGCGCTGGTTTTTACGCCAGCCCTGTTCTGGCTGCCACGCGTCTGTCTCGCGGCAATCATCCTGGTGGCGGTTTATCCGCTGATTGATTTTTCCATGCTGTGGAAGTCCTGGCGCTATTCAAAGTCGGACTTTATCGCGGTCTGCCTCACCCTGGTTTTGACTCTGGTGGTGGGCGTTGAGATCGGAATTGCCGCCGGAGTACTGGGTTCGATTCTGATACATCTGTACAAGACTTCGCAGCCTCATGTTGCGGTGGTGGGACGTGTCGTGGGAACAGAACACTTTCGCAACGTGGCGCGGCACAAGGTGGAAACCTTTGAAAGCCTGCTTTCAATCCGGGTGGATGAAAGTCTTTATTTTGCCAACAGTCAGTATCTGGAAGAGCTGATCTTCAAGCTGGTGGCGAAGAAACCCAACCTTGAGCACGTCATCCTGATGTGCACGGCGGTCAACGAGATTGATTTGAGCGCCCTGGATTCGCTGGAAAACATTAACAACACCCTCAAGGAACTGGACATCAAACTGCATTTGTCTGAGGTGAAAGGGCCAATCATGGACCGGCTGGGCAGTACCGGGTTTTTCAAAACCCTGACTGGCAACAACTACCTGAGCCACAATCAGGCGGTGGAAGACTTGCGGGTCAAGGACCCGGTTTAGGTCGCGTGAATTGACCGGATAGCTGGTTCGCCTAGGCCGCCCTGGCGATAACCGCTATGTAGCCGAGGTAGCCAGCCAGCAGCAGCGCCCCTTCTCCGCGACTCAGAGTGAAGCCGGTTCGGGCGATGGGTAACAGCACCAGAGCGAAAACCAGCATGGTGCCGAAGTCCACCAGTGAAAACTGTTCACCGGAAATACTGCCGACCACAGCGGTAACGCCAAGCACGCAAAGAATGTTGAACGTGTTGGAGCCCACCACGTTGCCAATGGCGATATCAGACTGGCGCCGAAAAGCAGCGAGCACCGATGTGGCCAGTTCGGGAATGCTGGTGCCGACCGCCACCAGGGTCAGACCGATGATAGCTTCGCTGATTCCAAGAATCCGCGCCAGAATCACTGCGTTATCCACGAACAGCTGACTGCCGTAAATCAGCAATCCCAGACCAAGCACAACAAATATCACATTGATGAGGGTGCGACCGGGTTGTTGCGGGGTGATTGCCGACGGCAGATCGAGCGTTTCGCCAGCATCGAATTCACCGCGGCTCTGCCTAAAGCTTAAATACAGATAGGCGAGCAGCCCGATGATCAGCAGGAAACCGTCCATTCGGTCGACCTCGCCATCCAGCAACAGCAGTCCCAGCAACACCGAGCAGGCAATGACGATGGGAATCTGCTGGCGCACCAGGCTGCGCTCCACATGGATCGGCTGGATCATTGCGGTAATCCCCAGGATCAGCCCGATGTTGGCAATATTGGAACCGATCACATTACCCAGCGCCAGAGCACTGAGGTTGTTGATTGTGGCCTCGACGCTGACCGCCAGTTCCGGGGCGCTGGTGCCGAAAGCAACAATGGTCAGGCCCACCGCCAGCGGTGTGACGCCAAGACGCAGCGCCAGGCGGCTGGCGCCACCAACGAGCAACTCAGCCCCTGCTCCGAGAAGCAGAAAACCGATCAGTATTAAACCGATGGATGTCAGCATGAATAGTCCGCGAAATGCAGTGGCCCGCACCTGAAAGTGCGTCGGTAACCACTCGCCTGATGTGTGTAAAAGAACGTAAAAATGGTGCTCAGGAGGTAACAGCTTCCGGTGAATTGCTGGCTGCCATACGTTTCTGAACAATTATGATGGTTGCCAGGATTCCGACACCGATCAAGTGGAAATACAGGGGAAACGGCGTCCACATCAGCAGCCCGGCGCTGAGCAGCAGTCCCGCAGCGATGGGGATGTTGATCCGCGTCTCAAGATGCCACTGTAACAGCCCTGACAAGGCATACAATCCCATGCTCGCCCAGAAAAACACTTCCAGACGCTCCGGCCAGGTTCCGGAGATTAGCGGCGAATAGGCAAACAGCACCGGGATGAGATACAGGCCTTTGGCGACCTTCCAGCTGGTCAGTCCGGTGGCCATGGCCCGGGTTCCGGCGATGCCGGCCGCGGCAAATGAGGCCAGGCACACCGGTGGCGTGACGTTGCTGTCCTGGGATAACCAGAAAATCACCAGATGGGCACTGAGCAGCATGCCGGTCAGCAGCTGCGGGTCGAGCATTTCCTGGCGGATAAGCTGTTTCATGGCCAGCGGCATTTGCTCCAGCGCCGCGGCCGTGCCGCCTTCAAACAAACTCAGGGTCGCTGCCACGTTCTGCGGCAGGCTGCCCTCGGAAATGGCCATCTGAATCGACTGCAGCAGCGCGGCCTGACTGATCAGGTCGAAGATCAGCGGCGCCGACAGCGTCGCCAGTACGATATAGGACGCGGTCACTGGCAAGCCCATACCGAGAACCAGGGAAGCCAGGGCCACCAGAATCAGCGTGATCAGCAGACTGCCATCGGCCCATTCGACGATCATCAGGGAGAACGCATTACCGACGCCAGTAGTGGTGACCACATTAATGATGATACCGACGGCAACCAGGAGCAGGGCGGTGGATACCATGGTCTGCACGCCCTCCACCACGGCGTCGAAGATGTCCGGCAGTCGCATCGGATTTTTGGACAGCCAGGAAGCCACTATCACACTGAGGATGGCGAAGGCTGCAGACGTGGTCGGTGTGCGCCCGACGACCAGAAAACTCACCAGCACGGTCATGGGGATAATAAAATGCCAGCCTTCCTTGAGAACCGTACTTACCTTTTCAGTCTCACCGATGGCGGTGGGCCGCAGTCCCAGGCGCTTGGCTTCAATACGCACGAAAAAGGACACGGTCAGGAAATAAAGTATCGCCGGCAGCGTTGAGGCCGCGATAATGGTTAGATAGGAGATCTGCGTGTAGCTGGCCAGGACAAAGGCACCTGCCCCCATTACCGGTGGCATCAGCGCGCCGCCGGTGGAGGCAGCCGCTACCACGCCTGCGGAAAACTGACCTTCAAAGCCTGACTTCTTCATCATCGGAATGGTAATGACACCGGTGGACACGGTATTGGCCACTGCCGAACCGGATACCGAACCCATCAGGCCAGAGCCGATCACCGCCACCAGTCCGGCACCGCCAGTGAAGCGGCCGGCCAGGCAATGAGCCAGGCGAACAATAAAATCGCCGGCACCCGAGCGCAGCAGAAATGATCCAAAGATAATGAACATGAACACGAAGGTGGCGCTGATATTCGCGGTCAGGCCGAACATGCCTTCGCTGGTGAAGAAAGACCGGTACAGTACTGTTTCCAGACTCAGGCCAGGAAACGAAAACACGCCCGGAATATAGCGTCCCAGAAACAGGATGTAGGATAGGCTTACCAGGATCAGTATGGGCATGAACCAACCGGTGGTGCGCCGGGTGAATTCAATAGCCAGACCAATCGCGACCAGGGAGAACAGGTAGTCGCTGAAGATGTATTCAGTTTCCCGCGCGTAAAGCGCGTTCTCAAACAGAATCAGGTAGACGGAGGTGAGCACTGCAATCAGCGCCAGGCCGACATTGATCCAGTATTTAGGTGAGCGTGTGGAGACGTCGTCGGACTCATTGGCAATCAGCGCGCACAGGGCACAGAAGCCGCCAAAGTGGATAGCCGACAGCCACAGCTCGGAGATGCTGGCGAAGACGTTGCAGTAAATATGAAACAGCGCAAACAGGAACGCTGCCCATCGCAAATAGATTGATCGCATCAGGGAGCGCTCGTTGCGTCGCTGGCCGGGTCATCAGCTGATCCACCCGCCGGTTCTGCAACCAAAGTTGAGGGTTCTTCCATGATCAGGCGGTCGGGGATTTCCAGTCCGACCTCCCGGTAGTAACGCAGGGCTCCGGCATGCAATGGTGCACCCAGTCCGGCGACAGCGATTTCCAGACGCATGTCACGGGTAGCGCCGTGTATTTCCTGCAGGGTAGCCAGATTCTCCCATATAACCTTGGTGATGCTGTACACCACGGATTCGGGAATATCGGCGCGCGTCACCAGGACATTGGGTGAGGCCACAGTGCGAATCAGCTCATCCTGGTTGGGGTAGGTATCCGGGGGAAATTCGTACCAGTCCCACAGCGGGTAGCGGGAATTGATGCGGTCCAGGGATTCCTGGGTCCAGTTGAGGATAGTCATACGGTCGCCCAATAGCGCATAGGCCTGGGTAATCGAACTGACCGGCGCACCCGCGGGAATGTTCATGCCGACGATGTTGCCGTCCTGGATAGCGCTGGTGGTCGGACCGTAGCCCATGTAGGCAAGATTGAATTTTTCCTGGTAGTTGATACCCAGGGTATCGAGGATAAAGCGACCAGTTTGTTCGGCTCCGGAGTTGCGCGCTCCCAGCACGTAGCGCTCGCCATCGAGATTGGCAAGATCGTCCATGGTCCCGGTTTCGGTCAGCCGGGTCAGCAGCACGAAGTGCTCAACGTTTTGCCACATCGCAGCAACACTGCGCATGTGGGTTTGCGGATTGCTGACCGGGCCTTCGCCGGCCCAGGACCAGGCGCCGAACGGTCCCTGCAACAGTGCAAACTGCGCCTGGTTATCGCGCAGCAGTTTGACGTTTTCCAGCGAGCCGGCTGAGCTGATGGCGGTCAGGGAAATCCCTTCGGAATCGGCGAGCTGGGCGTGGGCTATGGTAGCCAGGGCGACGCCTACCGGGTAATAGGTGCCTCCGGTAGTCGCCGTGGTCAGCACGTAGGGCCGGGCCCGATTCAACTGGTCGCCGCAGCTGCTAACCAGCAGGGCCAGCAGCAGGGTAGCAAGGGCAGCAAGCATTCTGCGCGTGGCAGGCACGAGGGGCTTGGTGAGGGTAATGGGCATGGAGAATCCGCTAAAGCTGGACATAGGTTGCAAGTCAGGGCGTGTCGCCGGCAGTGCTTGTGTTTGTTATTAGCCCGGCAGACGGAAGCGTCTGGAAACGAGTCCGGGAGTGGTTCTTTATAGCTCGAATTGTTCCTGCCCGGAACCTGGGCCCGGGTTGGGTATTGCTCCTGGTCAGCTTCGGGCGGCGGGTTGCAAGTGATTGAATTGGGGCGGAAAAACCGCAGCAACCCAAGCGTCGAAAGCTGATCGATGAAAGCATATTTGTCGACAAAGAACAATCACCTCCAGGCTGGGGGCCGGGTGTATTGGTCTGGGGTCTGGGGCTCGGATCCGGGTCTCGAATCAGAGTCCTGGAGCAGGCTGTTATTCCTGACGGTTGCTCAGCATGAGGCTGGCGAGCTACTTGTTGCGATCAGCACCGAGAGTATCCCGGGCATTACCAGACAGGGATTTTTCTTCGTCCAGTTTGTTGATCAGCACACCGGCCCCGCCCAGCACTGATATACCGGTGGTGACACCCACGATCAGGGCGATGCGCAGAAACATGTTGATCTCAATGCCGGTCATTCGATAGCCCACCTCGGCGATCACATTGACCAGAACGAACGCGATGCCAAAGGTAACCCAGACAATTTTTTTCATAGCGATCTCAGTGGCGCGAGTGAAGAAGGCGGATGATGACCAGAACTCACTTCGAGAGTAACAGCAATCCCCGAATGGCACTACCGTCAAAATCCTGAAACACAAACAGGTCATCGACGTTATCGCTGTTCAGCCGGACGGGAATAATGTCGCCGGTGATCAGGCTGCTGTCGAGGTTGATCTGCTGGTCTGCCGAGCGATCCTGAACCGCCGTAAGCTGCGCCGTGCCGCTGACATCTACATTGTCGATAATCTTCCGAATATCGATTTCGTAGTCGTCACGATCACGGCTGTAGCCCAGTGAGCCAAGGAAATTGTCCTGATCGGCTTCGGGCCTGACGCTGTCGAAAAAAACATCCACCCGATCTTCCATTAGTACCAGCAAATCCTGGATTTCAGCATCCCCGTCAAGCGACGCGGGTCGGTGCGGCGGGATGTCCCCGGCCCGCAGCCCATCCGCGGCGCTGTTCAAATCCTGATAGGCAGTGGCCAGCCGCACTACCGAAGGAAAACGCAGGTTAACTGTAACCCGCCGCGTGGGTCGGCGCGCAAAACGCTCACCGTCATTGGGATAGATGAAGGCTTCGATAGCGATATTGCCCGACAAGGCCAGCCAGACGAACAGATCGCCCACGGATATGGTTTCCACCCGCCACAGCCACAGGTCTTTCAGTCCATCTTCATTTTCATCGTAGAGAAACGTGCTCAGAACATTGCCGCCGGAACGCAATACCTGTCGCGGCTGCTCAAGGTCCATGCCGGTAGGGGTGCCGCCAAAGAATGACACCTTACCCCCTTCCCGTAATAGCAGATCCTCGATGCCGTCATTGTCGACGTCTTCCAGGATCTCCTCGTGGGTTAGCGCCAGCACGCCGGTCAGGTTGGAAAAATCCAGATTATCGACGTCGAATTCACCAAGGCGCTCTTCAATCTCGGCGATATCCAGACTATAGCTGGGCACGCTCGGGAAATAGTTGTTGTCGCTATTGGCCAAAAAGACATTCAGCGACTCATCAGTACGCGAAATCAGGTCGTTACTGCCGTCACTGTTGACATCACGCAGTTCCAGGCGCGGAATGCGTACTGCCTGGCCAGCGGAGCGGTTGAAGCGATTATTGCTCAGGCTGGTGCGCAGCTGCATTTCTGACTGCACTCTCAGCGGTGCCTGATAGTCGCCGCTATTGCTGCGAATCAGAATATGCAGCACGCCAGCGCCAGGTACCACCAGGTCTTCCAGGCCATCGCCGTTAACGTCCTGGGAAAAACGCAGGCGGTTGACGCCGCGCATCAGGAATCCGGGCAGGTTCACGGCCAGGGTAACCGGCTCCTGAAGCTGCTGCCCGGCTATCGGCCAGGCCCGGGCCTCGCGCCCGTCGAGCAGGGTAATGATGGCCGCACTGCCGTCAGTGCTGTAGCCCGAACTGATATCCCAGCCAACAGCTGGCGATTCCAGTGGGATATCCACAAAGCCCGACTCAAAATTGAAGCCGCTGTCATTGCTAGCTGGATTATCCCCGCCGGTGCGGTGGAGATACACTCGCAGGCGATTGTCGATGACGGTAATGAGATCCCGAAAACCATCAGCATTTACATCGGCGACTACCAATGACTCGGTGTCAGCTGGGAGCTCGAAACGTTGCTGCCGGTAGTCCGCGGCAATGGCCGCAGCGGAGAACAGCAACAGACCGGCGAGCAGCCAGGAATTTTCCTTGCATCGCCTCATGGTCGCGCCACCAGAAAAGTTGTCGTGGTGCCATGACGCAGCATCAGGTCCGGGCGGTCGTCGTCATTCAGCGCCAGGACTTCGAACTCAAATACACTGCGCGGCGAGACGTACTCCCAGAATGGTTCGGTGGCGATTTGCAGATTCTCATCTATGCGGCGTGCTGCCAGAGTCCCGTTCTCGGTGATATAAAGTGCGTCGTTATGCCCATCGCCATCGACATCGTAGCGCAGTGACATTTGCTCAGCTAAACCACGGACGTTGGCCGCGGAAAAACTTTCTTCCAGGCGCGAGTCGGGACGGCGACTGAACAGCTCATCGGTGCCCGGCGAATTGCCGCGATACAGCAGTTGAATGCGATTAATGCTGGCGTTGCGGATCGCGTCCACCACCGGGATTGTGTAGTAGCTGGCATTTAAGGCTGGCGTACCGTCCGCTGCGGCGATAATGTCCACCCGCAGGTCGTAGCCGGAAAAGCGCAGCACCTGATTCGGTGCGTCCAGACGGAACTGCCCGTCCTGGTTGCGATACAGACGTACCGTCCAGTCGCTGCCATCGTCGCTGACCCGCAGCAGGTCATCCAGACCATCGCCATCCAGGTCGGTCAGCTGCAAGTCCCCGCTGGAGTCAAAGGACTGCGACCAGTCGGGATCGCCACTGAAGCCGCTGTCCGCATTCTGGAAATGCACGTGCATTTGCCCCAGCCCGTTGTCGCCAGCATTAATATAAGTGATATCCGCCAGTCCGTCGGCATTCAGTTGCGCCAGGGTCGCGGTCGGCATCCACTGCTCGTCATCCAGCAGGGCAGCAGCTTCGTCCTGGTTCGGCCATTGCTCGACAAAACCCTGGAAAGGCGTTGGAGTTTCCACGCGCAGCGCAATCTGCACCCCGCTTTCTGCATTGATGGCAAGCTGTCCTTCAAGGTCACCGCGCTGGCTACGCCGCTGAATCGGGGTGAGGTCGGCGTTAACTGTAGAAAACACCTGCTGCCGCTGGAACTGCTCTTCGCCGCTGCCGAGAAAAACGCCATACTCATCATCACCGGGCACCAGCATGTCGATCTGTCCATCGTTGTTAATATCCAGTAGATGATTTACAAAACGGACGCTTTCCAGGTCGGGGATGGTAGCCAGGTAGTCCCATTGTGTCAGCAGCTTAAGGTTGTCGGTATATCCTTCGCGGGTAGTGCTGAGACTGAAAATACCGCTATTGGCGAACAGAACCAGTTCCTCCCCGGGGTCTGAGCGCAGGTCAGCGAAACCCACGGCGATAATCTCGGTTTTGATTTCCACCCGCTGCGGGTCCGGATTGAAATTGCCGTTTGCTTGCTGGTGATAGATGTGCAGTTCGCGACCCAGCCCGGGTTGATAGCCCGACGAGACTATATCCAGGCGTCCATCACCATTCATGTCTTCCAGGCGCAGTGGCGCCCAGTTGTCCGCGCGGCGCAGTTCAAAAGACGTGTAGTTTTCCTGAGCAGCTACGGGCAGACAGCAACCGAGCATCAGGCTGGCAATCAGCCAGGGCTTGGCGCTGCGTGTTGCGCTCAGGAGTGCGTTGTTAATCGAGCCGAGAGCTGCGCTGTGTGTCATTGCTCTACCATCATTCTTCTACCAGTTCACCGACATCGCTGCTGAAATTGATAAGTCCGAGAATGCTGTGGGAGCGTTCTTCTTCCACCTGGCGGAAACTGTAAACCGAGAACAGCCACAAATCGAGCAGGGAGAAGCTACGGCTTTCCGGGCTCAACGCGCTTTCGTAGCGCAGCAGCGGCCAGAAAGAAACGCGGCTGATGCGGCGCCCGGGGTCCCACAGAGACACGGTAACCTGGTCGATAGATTGATCGCGATACACAGTGAAGCTGACCTCGCTGCCCAGCTCGTGGTCACGATTCAGTCGGGTAACCAGGTCCTGCGCAGAATTCAGGTAGCTGCCATTCAGTGCCAGTATCAGGTCGCCCACATTAATACCGGCTCCCGGCAATGGGCTTTCCGGGAAGAATCCGGTGACCTCGGCGGCAGCAACGGACCCTCGTGACGCAATGTCAACCAGCGTGGTGGTGAAGCCAGCCCGGGTGGCCAGTGGATCAACTCGATACAGCTCGATGGGCGCTGGATTTTCAATCACCTGTCTGGCAATAACCGTGGCCTCGAAACCAGTAGTGCCGCGGCGCAGGGTGAAGCTGAACTGGTTGCTGTCACCAGTCTGCTGCAGGGCAAGGACGGCGTCGGGCTGATTGATCGCCAGGTCGTTGATCCGCAAAATGACGTCGCCCACCTGGATGCCAGCCGCCGCGGCGGGACCGCCGGGCACTACCTGACGCACTACTACTCCAGGCAGTACCTCAACATTGAACAGGGAATCGCTCTCGTTGCGGCTGACATCAAGACCAAAGTCCAGCCTGGCGTCTGCTGCGGATCCGGTATTGCGCAGGGTCACCTGTTCCGGTGACAGGGTAATTTCCGGCACCAGTACAGCCGGGGCGTAGCTGACACAACCGGCCAGCCCGCAGTTAGCGACGATCATTATTGCGCGGAACAGCTTCATAATTTTCTCAGTCGCACGATTAGCAGCGCCAGGACAACGAATAGTGTCATTGCCGGCCAGGGTACCCAGGTATTCAGTTGCAGCAGGCGCTCGTCCACCAGGACATCCGAGTAACCGCGCACCAGCCTGCCGACATCCTGCAGATAGGACTGGTCGAGCAGTGACGGCTGAAAGCGGGCATACAGATAATTGGCGCTACTGCCCAGCATGCCCTTGAAGATATCCATGGCCAGGGTGATGCCCAGCGCGCCGGTCACTGCGCTGGTGGCCGAATTGGCGACCACCGAAACCAGAACCCCCAGGGCAATTGCCGCTGGCAGTGGCAGCAGTGCCAGACGCAGGCCCAGAGCGATCTCCTCGCGAATTTCCTGTTCGCCAATCAGTTCGAAACCGTCTTCAACCACGGGCCCGAACTCCCAGAGACTGCCGCTCAGGAAGTAGCAAACCGCTGTTAGTAAAACAATAGCAAGCACTGCCAGGAGATGGAAATAGATCAGTTTTGCCACTACCAGCGCAGGACGACTGACCCGGCGTATCAACAGGTGGCGCAAGGCGCCGGTATCGCGATCAAAGCTGAAGCTGTAAGCGGAAAGAGCGACCAGCAGCAGTCCCAGCAAGGTTAGGCCGGTGCTCAGGCCGTCGACAAAATAACCCCAGGCGTTACTGGTCAATGCCTGGTCAAAGCTATTTTGTCCTAACAAATTATCTCTGGCTTCGGTGCCGGCAGCGGTCAGCCGGGTCAGAAAATATTGCAGTGCGACCAGCAGCGCAGGTGTGACTATCACCAGCTTGCTGCCCAGAGTGTGCAGGCCGACATGAAGCTCTGAGCGCAGTGCCACCAGCACCCCGTTCATGGCGCTGGCTCCCGGGTCAATTCGCGGAACAGGGTGTCCAGCGACGGTCGCTCCACCAATAGCTCGGCAACGGCGACGTCCCGGGCGACCAGTTCCTTGTTCAGGGCTGCCGAATCGACATTGTCAGCGCTCAGGTGCAAATAGCCACCGGCGTCCCGCTCACCGATTTGGATGTCGGGCATGGTGGCCAGGACCTGCCGGGCCAGCTCTTCATTGTTGGCGCGCAGCAGGATGCGGGTGCCGGAATCAGCCAGCAGTTCCGTCACTGCGGCACTGGTCGGAATACTGCCTCGATGCAGTACCGCGATGTGGGTGCAGATTTGTTCCAGGTAGGGTAGCTGGTGTGAAGACAGCAGAAACGACGTACGGTGCTGCTGATTGAGATCCTGGATCAGGTTCAGCACGTCGTCCACGCCGCCAGCATCCAGACCATTGAATGGTTCGTCAAGGATGATCAGTTCCGGATTGCCTATCAGTGCGTGGGCAATGGCGGCTCGGCGTTTGTTGCCCAGCGACAGGTGTTTGATGCGGAAGTTGCGGAACCGGCTGATCGCCAGCAAATCCTCTACTTCCGCCGGGCGACGCTGAGGATTGGCGCACAGCAGTTCGGCCTGGGTGAGACATTGGCGCACAGTCAGGTTTGGGTTGAGACTGGGCGTATCAAATATACCCACCACGCGACCGGCACCTTGGTAGAGCTGATCAGGCGCCAGATCCAACACGTGGATCTCGCCGCCATCGAAACGCTGAAGCCCGAGAATGCATTCCAGGGTGGTGGTTTTGCCGGAACCATTAAGCCCCACCAGACCGTGTATGGCTCCGCGTTTCACCTGCAGATTCAGGCCGTCAACAACGGTGTGCTGACCATAGCGTTTGCTCAGGCCAGAAACAGCGAGAATACTGGCGTCGTCACTGGCGTTCATCGCAGGCCCTAATGTCTGCCCCGGTATGAGGTGCTTGACTGGTGGTACTTAATGGACAGTGCAATCAGTCCACGAACAGCGCGTCGGTACTGAGTTGCTCCACTTCGCCGAACTGGGCCAGGTCTTCCATATTGATGATGGACAGGTCGCCAAGCACCGAAATCAGCTTTGGCTTGCCCTGCACATGCTCGCGCTGGAACTGGACCAGGTCATCAAGACTGGCGGTTTGCAGCTGCGCAAAACGCTCACGCCGCGGGTCGCCCTCAAGGCCCAGTTCTTCCCAGCGCCGCACCGCGCCTATCACTTCCCGGAAACTCAGTTTGGAAGTCCGATAGCGATTCACCAGTGAGTTCACGGTTTCATCGAAGCGTTCACTGGAAGCGGGCATGTTGTCGATCAGGTCCACGAAAGCGGACAGGGCATCGACCGTCTTGTCGGTCTGTGTGCCGATCACACCCAGTACCAGGTTTTGCGCATTTTCGCGACTGCCCTGGGAGTAGGCTGCGGAGGCCGAATAGGCCAGCGCCCGTGCTTCACGCAGTTCCTGAAACACCACGCTGGACATGCCGCTGCCGAAGTAGCTGGTGTATAGCTGCGCATCCACGCTATCGGCTTCGCTGAACACGCCGTCACCAAACTCGATGCGCACCTGGGCCTGGGCAGTCTGCTGGTCTACCACCTTCACTTCGTTTTCCAGGGTTTCCCGCACGCGGCGATAGCGGTAAGGCGGCGTCTGGGCGAGCTCGTCCGCTACCGGGTAATGTTCGCGCAGAATACTCACCACCTGTTCCAGCGGCAGGGAGCCGGTGTAGGCCAGGGTGTGCTCGTAGTTGAGTAGTTGCCCCGGCAAGGCCAGCAAGTCGTTGAGCTGTGCGGCCATGATTTCATCGCTGGTGAGGGCTTCCAGCATCGGAGATTCTTCGCCATAGCGATTGTACAAAAATAGCGCGCGGGCGATGGCTGTGGGTGAAACTTTCTGGTCCTCGCGGGATTTCAGGGTGATCGCCTTGAGCTGCTCCAGGGTGCTGGCTTCGGCACTGGGGCTGGTGAGCAGAGCCATCATCAAGTCCAGGGATTCCTCGAACTGGTCATCAAGACCGCTCAGGGACATGGCCGAGCTGTTCTCGCCTGCGCCGAAGCGGAACTCGCTGCCCATGCGATACCATTCTTTCTGCAGTTCCTCGTTGCTCAGGCTGTCGGTGCCGGCTACATCCAGCAGGCCGCTGGCCATGCCCAGGTAATCATTTACCTCGGTGCCGACATCCACGCCAATGGAGAAGCTGAACAGGTCATTGAGGGGATTGGGTGCATAATAAAGCTGTACGCCCTCGGCGAACTCCACCACCCGGTAGTCCTCATCGGCTACCACATAGTCCGGCTCGAT
The DNA here is from genome assembly GCA_965230125.1 of uncultured Pseudohongiella sp. GTDB lineage: Bacteria > Pseudomonadota > Gammaproteobacteria > Pseudomonadales > Pseudohongiellaceae > UBA9145. The sequence continues at coordinate 1,626,138 of OZ245938.1, forward strand.
CGGCTGGTAGTCCATGGCCAGCACCCGGGCAGCGAAGTCTGACTGCCGCGACGGATCAATGGTGACCGGATCGATTTGTGGCTTTTCCACCAGCGGAATACTGTTCTGCGCATTTTCGCGATATACCGCGACATAGTCATCACCGAAATATTTGTTGGCCACCGCCACCACATCTTGCTTGGTGATTTGCTCCAGGCGACTGATTTCGCCGACGTAGTGGTCCCATTCGGCACCTTCGATAAACGACTGACGCATGCTGGACACCCGGGCGGTGTTGAATTCCAGGCTGGCTTTTTCGTTCTTCTCAAAATCGTTGATGATGGCTGGGATAATCCAGTCCTCAAACTCACCGGCCTTGATCAGTTCCAACTGTTCCAGCAGCAATTGCTCCACTTCGGCCAGGGTCTGGTCCTGGCGTGGTACGCCGTACAGATTCTGGGTGCCGTAGTCATTGAGAAACAGTGGTGACGACCCGGCTTCCGCCACTCGCTGTTGCTGATTCAGGTTCAGGTTGATCAGCCCGGCTGTGCGATTGTCGAGAATCATGTCCACCAGGATCAGTGCTTCCTTGTCGGGACTACCGTTGGGTGCGGTGCGAAATGCCAGGCTGACCTGCTCCTGACCGGGATACTGAACGGTTTCCCGCTCGGCGCCACTTAATGCCGGTTCGCTCCAGGGACCCACTTCCGGCACTGGACCGCGCTCCCACTGGTTGAAGTGTTCGGCAATCAGCTCGATGGTGTCCTCGATAGCAAAATCACCGCTGAGGAAAATGCCCATGTTGTTGGGCACGTAATAGGTATCAAAATAATCGCGGATGTATACCAGTGAGGGATTCTTCAGATCTTCAACCGTTCCGATGGTGGGCTGCTGGCCGTAGGGGTGTACCTTGTACAGCAGTTCATCGACGGCGGTGGCAATGACGCGACCGGGGTTGTCCAGGGTGCGGTTCTTTTCCTCATAGACCGTTTCCAGTTCGGTGTGGAACAGGCGAAACACCGGGTTAATGAAGCGGTCGGATTCGATCAGTGCCCACTGCTCCAGGCGGTTTGACGGCAAGCTGACCTTGTATACGGTTTCCTCGTGCCAGGTGTGGGCGTTCAGGCCGGATGCGCCCATGCTGTTGTACAGCTTGTCGATCTCGTTGGGGATGGCGTATTGGGCTGCTTGCTGCGCCTCCTGGTTGATCTCGGCATAAATTTCGGCGCGGCGCTGCGGATCGGTTTCCTCAAAGTGCTGCTCATAGAGCTCAACAATACGTTCCAGGTGAGGGCGCTCTGCCTCGTAGTTCAATGTGCCCAGGTTGCGATTGCCCTTGAACAGCAGGTGCTCCAGATAGTGGGCCAGTCCGGTGGCATCGGCGGGGTCGTGTTTGCTGCCAGCGCGTATCGCGATTTCTGCGTAAAAGCGCGGCTCTTCGTGATTCTCGGTCAGGTAGACCCGCAGTCCGTTGTCCAGTTCATAGATATGGGCATCCAGCGGATCCTCGGGATTGGGGGTGTTAATTCGCTGGTAACCCGGTGACGCCGGGGCCTCGCTACTCGCTGCGTTCTGCGCTTCGCCGGAGCCGGTGGGCTGCTCACTACAAGCCAGCAGGGTCGGCAGCAACAGGGCGGTAGCGGCGATTTTCAGCCAGCTGCTGAAGCGGATAGTCAGGTAGGTACTGCTTGTCATCATAAAACTCCTGCGGGACGAGCGGCGTGCGAACGTGCCGGATACGTGCCGGATTAACAGTGGAGACCGCGAAGGGGCTGAAAACCTTACGAAAGGTCCGGCTGGTGCGGGCGTCGCGACCGGCATTGGCAATGGATTGCAACAATTGCTGCTATGGTAAGTAAAAAAAGCGCAAAATCATAATGATATCCCCCGTGCACAGGTATCGTTTGATCGCTAACTGGCGCATGATTTGCTGCTCGGGCGCGTATAATCCAGCATTCAACGGTACCCCGGCCAAGCTTTTGGTGAGCCGCAAGCTGGCGGGAAGCAGCGCAATAATAGCAAGAGACTCAAAAAGAGACCCCGTGTGAAATATCGTGCCTACACTATATTCCTGTCCCTGGCGATGCTCGGTGCCTGCACCAGCGCCGACTACAAGGACAGCGCGGACCGGGAATCCTATGGCGTCATTGCCGACAAGGCAGCCGCAGTCCCGGGCACTACCGATCAGGTGATTATTGACCAGATGCCGGAGGTTGATCTCAGTGCTTTCCCGGTAAATAACGACTCGTTTGCCTTTCTGGATGCCGTCGCCGACAGTGAGGTCGGGGCCCACATTATCAGCCTCGAAGCGGCACTTGATCTGGCTTTCAAGCACAGTCGTGAATACCAGACCCAAAAAGAGCGGCTTTATCTTGAAGCGCTGGCCCTGACTCTGGATCGGTACCGCTACGCGCCGATTTTTTCCGCCGTTGGTGGTAGTGAGATCCAGTGGCAGGCGGAAGACCAGTTCGTTTCGGACATGCAGACCCTCACCGGGATGCGGGCGGTAAGTATGACCGAGACCGTAACTTCCGGCACCAGCCTCGGCGGGCGGATCTTGCTGAAAAGCGGCGGTGCGGTGGCCCTGAACCTGACCAACAATCTGACGCGCTTTCTCACCGGCAACAGCAGTGAAATCGCCAGCAGCGCGCTGATTGGTTCGTTTACGCAGCCGCTGCTGCGGGATTTCGGGCGTGCCGTGGAAACCGAGACCTTGCTGCAGGCGGAGCGGGACTTGCTCTATCAACTACGTGACTTCACCCGATTCCGCAAGGAACTGGCGGTACGGGTTGCCTCGCAGTACTACTCGGTATTGTTGAATCGGGAAACCGCGGTCAACAATTTTGCTGGCCTCAACGCCAACAACCTGTCCCTGGAGCGGGAACAGGCATTCCAGCAGGAAGGCCTGCGTACCTTGCTGCAGGTCGGCCGTCTCGAGCAATCCGCCCTGCAGGCCGATTTGCGCTGGACCGCATCGATTGCCCGCTACAAGCGCGCCCTGGACAATTTCAAGCTGCTGCTGGGCCTGGACGCCAATCTGAACATTGTGCTGGATGACAATGAAATGATGCTGATTTCTGAAACCGGGATGGACCGGCCCGAGATTGACCTGGATCAGGCCGTGGAGATGGCGGTGCGCACCCGTCTGGACCTGTACACTGAACTGGACCAGGTGCAGGACGCCGCACGTAAAATCGATGTGGCCGCCAATGTCCTGTTGCCAGCCCTGGATTTCAGTTTCGTGGCGGACGTACCGGATTCACCAAGCAATACCCTGGGTGAGCTGGACTTTGAAAATGCGGTATACACCGCTGGCCTCAATCTGGAGCTGCCGCTGGATACCAAGGCGCAACGCAATGACTACCGTCGCGCACTGATTAACTATGAAGTCGCGACACGCAACTATTTGCTGGCTCAGGACACCATTACACTGGACGTGATTGACGCCTGGCGACGAATGAACCAGTTTCGCGAAAGCTATGAAATCAGCCTGGCCAGCGTCCAGATCAATGAACGCCGGGTGGAAGAAGCTCAATTGCGGGCCGAATTAGGGCTAGGGGATATCCAGGATACAGTGGATTCCCAGAACGACCTGACGGAAGCGCAAACAGAACTGGTCAGTTCAATAGTCGATCATAATATAGCCAAGCTGGAATTCTGGCGCGACGTAGGTCTGCTTTACGTCGACGATTCCGGCCAGTGGGAGGAAGGCGTCGATGAGCCGCAATAGTGACAGGATGCACAGTGTGCTCGGCAAACTGGCCGCGCGTGTTCCGGAACCAATCCGGATGCGCGGCAATGCGCTGGTGGCGCGCTTTCAGTCTGCCCCACGGCGCACGCGCCTGACTATTGGCGGCGGCGCTGGCGTGTTGTTGCTGGCGCTGCTGCTGGTTGCCGGCGGTGATGATGGCGTCAACAACAGCGCCGTGACCTTTACCGCAAGGCGCGGTGATCTGGACATCACGGTACTTGAGGGCGGCGCCCTGGAAGCGTTGCAGTCCCAGGAAATCCGGTCCATGGTCAAGGGGCGGGAAGGGGTCAAGATCCTCAGCATTGTCGAAGAAGGCTACCGGGTATCCGATGCCGATGTGGACAGCGGCAAGATACTGGTGGAGTTGGATACCTCGGCCTTGATCGATGAGAAACTGAATCAGGAAATCGCCGTTGAAACAGCGGAGGCGAGCTTTATTGAACAGAAGGCGGAATATGAGATTCAGCTCAACCAGAATATGACCGAGCTGAATGAGGCGCGGCAGAACATGCGTTTTGCGCGACTGGATTTTGAGAAGTTTCTGGGCGCAAATATTGTCACGGAAATCATTGCCGAACTGGAAATCGAAGCGCGGCTGGCCAGAGCCGAAGCCGCACAGCTTGCCGGTCGGCAGCAGAGCGTACCGCCTGCCAATGAACCGCCGATGCAGCCTGAGGTGAACCCGGCCTCGCGCACCGAGATGCCGGTGGACATCGAATCCTTGCCCGCACCCATGCAGGACCGGATCCGCCAGCTGTTGGCTGAGAATAACGGTGAAATTCCTGCCGAGATGTTGCAGCGCATGCAGCGGTTTTCCAGCGGTGATTTTCCCCGGGGCGGCCAGGATTTTGGCCAGCGACGCGGTGCCGGGAGCACACGCCAGGCAGACGCCTCGCTGCCCACTTCCGAGCCGGCAGATGTCGCAGCTGGTGAACCGGACAGCCTGACTCTCAATGACGACATGGTTGCGCCTTCTGCCGAAGTCACCCCGTCAATGCTCATGGATGAATCCTACATGATGGAGCGCGACCAGCTGGATTTTACCCAGTATGCCGACATCACCCAGCTGGAGGACGGCGAGGCCAAGCAGATGCTGCGGGCCCTGTTGGATGAACTGCAAGTGGCCCAGGAGGAATACCTGTTGGCCCAGGATCGTATCGAAGGGCAGCGCCGCCTGGAATCGCGTGGTTTTATCACGCCTACCGAACTTGAGGCGGAAGAGCTGAATCTGAACAAGGCGTTCAATAAACAGCAGGAAAAAGAAACAGCCCTGGCGTTGTATATCCAATATACGTTTCCCAAGGAAGCCGAGCAAAAACTGTCTGACTTTGAAAATGCAGTTATGGCTTATCAGCGGCAACTGATTGACAACGTCGCCGAAGAAGCGCAGCAGCGCGCCCGGTTCCGTTCGGCAGAGCGTAAATACAATCTGGAGCAGGTCAAGCTGGTGGACGTCAACGAGCAGATTCAGCTGGCCACGATCCGCGCCCAGCGACCCGGCCTGGTGGTGTATGGCGCCGCGGATTCCAATCGGTCGCGCTGGCGCGGAAGTAACCAGGAGGCGATTCAGGAAGGTGCCACGGTAAGCGAACGCCAGGCGATCCTGACTATTCCCGACATGCGCGAGATGGCGGTCAAGGTCAATATCCATGAATCTGCCGTGCAGCGCGTGGCAGTGGGACAGAAAGCCACAGTCAGTATTGATGCGTTTCCCGATCAGCGTCTCACCGGTATCGTGATCAAAGTGGCCGTGGTGGCCGATTCGACGAACTCGTTTATGAATCCGGACCTCAAGGTTTACCCCACCACCATCAAGATTGATGGCATTCATGACTGGCTGCGACCAGGTATGAGTGCTGAAGTGGAGGTTCTCGTGGATCGCCTGGAAGACGTGGTTTACATTCCACTGCAGGCGGTGACCTACCAGGACGACCAACGGGTGGTCTATGTGCGCGGTGCAGGCGGCGCCCAGGCCAGGGAAGTCGAGGTCGGATCGTTCTCGGAATCCTTTATCGAGATTCGCAGCGGCCTGCGCGCTGGCGAAGAAGTGTTGCTCCTGCCCCCGCAACAACAATCGGCGACCGTGGCCAGCAACTGATGAGCTATCCGGGAACCGGCTCGGGGAAAAAATCACCCGCAGTCCCGCCGGAGTTGGCTCATGCAGCTGGCGCCAGGGTCGCGCGTCTGGAAGAAATCACCAAGACCTATTATATGGGCCAGCTCTCGGTTCAGGTGCTGCATGGCATCAGTCTCGATTTCTATGCGGGCGACTACATTTCCGTCATGGGACCTTCGGGCTGTGGTAAGTCGACGCTGATGAACATCCTTGGCTGTCTCGACCAGGCCACCACCGGCAAATACTTTCTGGGCGAAGAAGATACTTCGCAAATGGACGACGATGACCTGTCCTCTATCCGCGGCGCACGGCTTGGGTTCATCTTCCAGTCCTACAATTTGATTCAGCAGTTGAACGTCCTGGAAAACATCGAAATGCCGCTGTTCTACCAGGGTTATTCCGAATCGGAAAGTCGCGCCACCGCGCTGGCCCTGGCCGAACGGGTTGGACTGTTGGATCGGGTGGAGCACAAACCGTTTGAATTGTCCGGCGGCCAGCAGCAGCGGGTGGCGATCGCCCGGGCGCTGTCGGTAGATCCATTGATTATCCTCGCCGACGAGCCTACCGGTAATCTGGACTCACGCTCTGGCGCCGAAATTCTAAATCTGTTTGATGAGCTGAACCAGCAGGGCAAGACCCTGATTATGGTGACCCACTCTGATGAGCTGGCCGAACGGTCACGACGTCGCATCAAACTGCTGGACGGCCGGGTGGAGAGTGATGAGCGAGATTAGCCTGGGCAGCGGTGCGCCAGCGCGGCCTGTCAGGCCGCAAGCCAGTTTCAACCTGGTGCGTCTGAAAAAGATCACCCAGGTGGGGCTGAAAAGTATTTATAGTCACGGTTTGCGCTCGCTGCTGACTGTGCTCGGCATTGTCATCGGCGTGGCCGCAGTGATTGCCATGCTGGCGGTGAGCGAGGGCGCGAGCTTTGAGGCGCAGCAGCAGTTTCGCGATCTGGGTGCCGCCAATATCCTGGTGAAAAGCGTCAAGCCGGCGGAAGTGGAAGCAAGTGCCAGCAGCGGATTTGGTCCGCCCCAGGCGGTGGTGTACGGCCTCACTTACGGCGATATTCGCACTATCGAGAATTCCATACCCGGCGTCACCAACGTGATTGCTTCCCGAATTATAAAAAAGAATGTCTGGCACCTTGGCAGGAGCATGAATACTGACGTGGTGGGAACCACCGTCGACTATCCGGTGTCACGTAACTACAACCTGCGCACCGGCCGTTTTTTCACCGAATCCGAGGCGCGAGAGAATGCCAACGTCGTGGTGCTCAGTGATGAGGTGGCTCAGCAGCTTTATCCCATCGATAATCCCCTGGATAAATCGCTGCGCATTGACGGTGACTACTACGACATCATTGGCATCATGGAGTCGGAAGGGTATTCAAATCTCGGCCAGAACCAGGCCGGCAGCTCCAACGCAGCGCCAAGTCGCATCTTTATGCCCATTACTTCTTCGCGCAGCCGTTTTGGCGAAACCAGCACGCGGCAGACTGCTGGTGGGGTTGAATCAGAAACCGTTGAGCTGCATGAAGCAATTATCCAGGTGGACAGTCAGGACACCGTTATCGAAGTAGGCGAAGTGATCGAGCAGATTCTCGCTCGACGTCACAGCAATATAGACTACGCCGTTGAAGTGCCCCTGTCGCTGCTGCGTCAGGCAGAAGAAAGCGCCCTGCGCGACCAGATTGTCGCCGGCGCCATTGCCGGTATTTCGCTGCTGGTGGGCGGCATTGGCATCATGAATATCATGTTGGCCAGCGTCACCGAACGTACCCGGGAGATAGGCATCCGCCGTGCTCTGGGCGCCAAGAAGCGCGACATAGTCACCCAGTTTCTCATTGAAGCCGTGATCCTGTCCGGGGTTGGTGGACTGATCGGCGTGGTGCTGGGAGTGACTATCCCGTTCTTCATTTCCCTGTTTTGGGGCATGACCACAATCGTCACCCCGATTGCTCCATTACTGGCCTTTTCCATCTCCGCATTGATTGGCGTCATCTTCGGGATTTACCCAAGCGTGCGCGCCGCTGGCATGGATCCTGTGGAGGCACTCAGACATGAATAACTTATCCACAGCAGCGTGCGACGGTGGCGCTGTCAGGAATTCTGGCTTCCCATTGAGTCAGGCCCCGACGTGCCAGGACCAGGCAGCTTATCATCGGGATTCTGCTGTTCTGCGGTTGACTCCATTGAATCATGACTCAGCCGCGCCAGGGAGTCTGGTACATCTATACTGATTTGACTGAATATGCTGTGGACACTGTCCTGGAAATTAGCTTCAAGCCGCGCCAGGTCCTCGCTGGATGAGCGAGCGGAATCATAGGCTGTATTGTAAATGGTGGAAATTTCGCGCGAAGGAAGCCACGATTTGATTGTCCCGCGAAGTGTTTTTACTACTCGCTCGTTTTTTGGATTTTGCTTTGGATTTCCGGCCTCACCATCTCGATGCCCGTCCTCGACTGTCAATTTGACCGCTTTTTCTACAAGCGCAGCGTATCTCTGATGTTCCTTCTCGATAGTGTCACCGTCGAGTTTGTCGGCGCTCCTGCCGGACATGATGTCCCATAATTCTTTACCCTGGTAGCCGCCGAACGGTCCTTCGGCGCGTTTTTCCTTTTCTGCGGCCGGAGACTCGCGGATCAACGCTTCAGCAACGTCTTCGATTCGCCTGATTCGATCGATCACGTAGAGCAACAACACCACGAGCGATACGGAGCTGACAAGCAGAAAGGAGAGAATAACAAGGTTGATCATAGCTCAATTAACTCGACGAGTTGAACTCGCTGTATTCTCAAAGAGAGGGTACGCCTATTTTTTTGAGGTGAACATATCCTTTGCAGCTTGTTGTCGATGTGCTGGGCTCAAGCACGGCTGAAAAGTATTCCGCAGTGAGCACAGCATCGTCCTGCCACCATGTTATCTTTCCAGAAATTCCAGGACATCTGGACTTAAACGCTGTTTGTTCTTGATTATTTCTTCAATGGGGGTGCTAAAACAATCCAGGCTCTTATTGCATTGCATGCGGCAATTCAATACTGCACCTTCCTCTACTTCGAGTTCGCTACAGGTCAGACTACCCGCAATCTTGCCGCTTCTGCGCAGTGATACGTTGCCTGAAGCAATAACATTACCGATGACTTTTCCGAAAATAACAGCATTTCTGCACTCGATGTTCCCCTTCACAACCGCAGCTTCGGAGATCTCAAGGTCCTTGCAGGTGAATCTGCCGATGCTCAAGCCGTGAAGTTTAATATCCGTATCCATGATGAAATTTCCGTCGATAAAACCGGATAGAGAAAGTGTTTCTTGTTGCATACCAGCTATTCCTTGGAAAAAATGTGATACTTCGCTGTGGCTACTCAATACTCTGGACCTGCGGATGCCGATTCTTTAGCAAGAAGTAATGCAAGGCGTTTGGCGTAGAGACCCTCTTGTAAAGAAAGGTCTTTAATTCGAATCAGCACTGCTTTTTTATTGATTCGTCTGGCAATCGTGATTTGTACTGATGCCTGGTTCTCTAGCAACGCGGGTTCATTTTTTTCTCGCTTTTTCAGCGTGCCGATGGCCCCGATCAGATCGGTTGCTGACGGCTCCAGTCTCTGGAATTGGCTGGCACTCCGGGTAGGAATATCAAGCTGCGCGTCATAGCCATCCAGGTAGATTTTGTTCAAAACTCCGGAAAATCTGCCTGATTCGAGAGACAGTACAATTGGCAACTCGACTCTGATCAACAGGGCAGGCGTCTTGAAAACGGAGAAATCAGTTGGCTTGCACATCACTCGTCGACGACGTTCGTCTGGGATTAGACGTCGTTCGGTATCGATCAACTGTGGATTGCTAGAAGGCTCCATCATATGGGATGCATTACGTTGCCAGAAACAAATCGGGCAAAGCTATCATTTCTCTAAGTAGTTTTATTTGTGAAATTGGTAACATTCGGTATCAACAAGAAGGGCGTCTGTCGCGTAGAAACGCTAGTCTCCGGGCTCGTCATCCTCGCGGTCGTCATTATCTTCCTGCAGGAATGCGAGAGTTTGGAAGCTGTCCGGGAGCTTCAGTTCCTGGCATATCTGATCAGCAACAACCTGCGCCTTTGATACGGCCTCATAGGCGCTGATAGAGCCTTCCTGGAAGTCTTGCCCCAGCTCATAAATTCTCTCGGCATGTTCCTCGCGGATGTAGGTATAAATGTAACCGTCTCCAGATTTGATGAGTTGATAAGGGCTTGCTTTCATTTCTTTAACGGAATCTTCTGCATCCGCTGATTCCGTTGCTTTGGCGCTATTGATGAATGCACGGTCGATATTTGCCCGGCAGCGTAATGCGATTTTTACCCGAAAGGAACGACTCGCCCGGTTGTCATCGGCGGCCAACTCATAATCAGCTCTTGCCTGATCTTTGAGTTTTTCGGAGTTGTTCTTGCGTGGTAGAGACCAGATCATGGCTCAAGAATATCTTCCTCGTTTTCCTTCAGGATGCTACGTAGTTTTTCAACGCATCCACTCAGTAACTGGCTAACGCGCGATTCGTTGACACCTATGGTTGCCCCTATCTCTTTGAGGTTCATTTCTTCGACATAGTAAAGTGCAAGTATGAGCTGACGGCGCTCATCGAGTTGCGTGATAGCCCTTGCTAATAGTGCTTTTACTTCAGTATCGTTTATGTTGTCGATGATACTTTGTCCGGAATCAGGGAGATCGAATGGTTGTTCTTCGCTAAGACTTTCGATCGCCAGTATGTCAAAGTTGTTTGCGTGAGTGCGCTGGCGTTCGAGCTCCTCAAGACTTATCTCCAAATGTGCAGCCACTTCGCGGTTGTTTGGAGTCCTGTTCAGTTGCTGAGAAAGTCCGGCTCTTGCCGCCGCGTGTCGCTGCATATTTTTTACCGCAAGACGTGACTGGTTGCTCAGTCGGCGCACCTCGTCGAGTATTGCGCCCTTGATCCTGCTTTTTGCGAAATCTTCGAAACCAACTCCCTGGTTGGCGTCAAACTTTTTCTCAGCCTCTATCAGTCCCAGAGTGCCTAGTTGAATCATGTCATCTGTCTCTACATAGGAAGGAATTCTAGGGCGCAGATAAATTGCGATCTTCCTCACCAATCCCAGATACGCGGAGATGCGGGAGTTGCTTACACCATCTTGCTGGATCGTCTCGTAGAGTTCTGTCTTCATTCTAGGCTGCTCAATTCCAGCGTGTGAAAAACTGAGCTGCAGAACCGTCGAGCTCAAGTTGAGGCTGAGATATCGCCAGATTGTTGGCGATTTTTCGATAGTTGCCTGAAATCTGTGAATGCGGTGCGAGTGACATAATCGGAATGCCGCGCTGCCATGACTGGTTCACCGCCTGGTCAATAAATACTGATCCCAGGTATCCGAGTCTGGTAAAGAGAAACTTGTTAACGATCAGGTTCAGGCTATCAAACAGTGCCACACCAGCTTTCTCGTTGCGGACGCTATTCGGTACAAAATATATATTGTCGAGTTGTTTTTCCTTGACCATAACTTTTATTGTTGCGTAAGCATCGGCTACAGAAGTCATGTCGGGAGTACCGACGATAATGCGCTGTTGGCAGCCCTTCAAAAATGCCATAACGGTGGCAGAAATCCCGGCTGCGCAGTCAACAATCATATAATCGAATCTATCCTCCAGCTTGCTAAATGCCTGTACAACCACTGATGACCGAAAACTGTCTAGAGAAGCCAGTTCGCCCTCTCCGCTCGCTCCTGGTACCAGCGTTATTCCAAAACCGGTATCCACCAGTATCTCCTCGATTTCCATCTCTCCAGACAAAACATGGCCGAAATTACTTTCGGCGCTGCAATTGAAGCCTATCTGTGCATTGGCCAAACCAAGGTCCCCATCAAAATAGAGTACTCGGTGGCCGAGTTCCGCCAGGGCCATGGCAAGGTTGATGGAAAAAGTGGTTTTACCGACACCTCCTTTACCGCTGGCGATAGCGATTGACCGTTTCATATTTGTCATGATACTAGCTGAGCTGCTCCATAAACGTTGTTGATACCAATTGATACAGGGGCGAAGTTGTTCTGCTCTAAAATAAATGAAAAGCAAATTCCGCATCGTCATTGATACCGGAGGGAGGTGTTTCCGCCCACTCGCCAGATTCCTGTATCAATTTTCTCGATAGCGTTTCCGCAGTTACTTCAATCAGTTTGTCCAGAACACTTGCATGACCACAGCCCATAGAAGCGGGTAGGCCATTGGCGGAGAGAATCTTCAGCAGCGGCCAGGGCTGTACTACCTGATCCAGTCGCGATACCAGTGCGGATTCAAAGCGATGCAGGTGCTGTTTAACCAGCGGGGGTAGCGACGTCAGGTAGGTGTCTGCCGGGAGAACCAGATGGCAACGCGCCTCGGGCGCTGCTTTGCTGATGTCTTGCAGACAGTCGCCGACAGTATTCGATGATGTATCGATTATAATGCTGCGACTGTTCGAAAACTCTTTGATCAGTGCCCTGAGATTTTCTTCGCCGCACGCCTGGAATGTGGCGATCCCCGCTTTCGCGCCCAGAACCTGCAGGACACTCCAGGCACCATCTTTGTCGTCCCTGTAGGAGACTACGATAGCTGGCTTATCCGTGCTGCTCAGAAATGAGGCGAGTTTTATCGCCAGGGTTGTTTTGCCGCAGCCATGATTGCCGAAAAGCGCGTGTATCCCAGGCTTAATGGGCTGGCCAACCAGCTTGCTGTGGCGCAAGTGATCTGCCACCAGATGTGTCAGTGGGTTGGGGTCACTTCCCCGCGACAATAATTCACGGCATTCATCGAGATAGGAATCAGTCGCTCCGGTCTCGCGAAGATACTCCAGTAGTGGATGCGCTGGCCCGGAAATGTTTGCAAACTGCTTCGCGCTGCGAAGACTGGCAATCTCCGATTTCAATGAGGTGAGTTCCTGGCGTATCTGAAGCGCGAGAGAACGCATGGCCTGCGCTTCTACTCCGTTGTGATGATCGCTGGGTCCTGAATCGCCGGCTTTGGAGGTGATGGTCACTGTCGGTCTTTCATTGTCTTGCGCTATAACAGGTTTTTTGGTTGCTTTTGCCCTGGTGTCGGGCGCTACTGAATCTGACTCCAATTGCTGCTTTAAAGACTCTTCCCGGTTTGCCAGAATCTGTTCAAACCGCATAGATTCCACCGTAGCGGGAGGACTTGCGTCATTGTCGACAGCAACAAGAATGACATTTTGATCGTCTTGCCTTCTGTTGGACAGGATCATGACGTTGTCCCCGCATTGTCGGGTAATCCGTTCGATGCCGGTTTTTGTGTCAGGAGCGTAGACGCGCTTAAGTTTCATAGCTTAGTTTCCTGTTTTTTCTTCACTGAGCCCAATCCGAGCGATTACCCTGACGTTCTGGTCATCAGGTAGTTCGGTATAGGCCAGGACTGTGAGACCGGGAGCTCGTTGGCGCAAGGTTTTCGCCAGCCAGGTGCGAACACCGGGTGACACAACCATCACTGCGGGATGTCCAGCTTCTTCTGCTTTGCGTTTGTCTCTGGCGATTGCGTTAAACAGGTTCTCAGCGACGCCGGGATCGATAACCAGTTCTCCGGACTGCCGGCTTTTGTTTAAAGTTTCCGTGAGCATCTGTTCGAGCGCGGGTTCGAGTGTAATAACTGGTAAGTCCTGATCGACTTCTATCAGGCCCTGCATGATCACGCGGGATATTTTTGGTCTGATCAGTGCAGTTAACTCGTCTGCGTCCTTCGTTTTACTGCTCTCGCTGATCAAGCCTTCAACGATGGTCCGGATGTCGCGAAGCGAGACGGACTCAGCAACCAGATTGCGGAGTACCTGGGCCACAGTAGAAATAGGCAGTCGGTCTGGCACCAGGTCCTCGATCAACTTGGGAGACTTTTCGGCAATATTGTCGAGCAGCTGCCGGCTTTCTTCATGGCCGAGGAGTTCTGCCGCGTTATCCTTTAGCACCGTGTTCAGGTGGGTAGCGATGGCAGTGGCGGCATCAACCACGGTGTATCCCATGGTCCGTGCATAGTCGCGTTGTTCCGGGTGAATCCAGTAGGCTTCCAGACCGAAAGCTGGCTCCCGGGTTTTCAGCCCTTCGAGGGGCACCTGGGTGTTCCCGGGATTAATGGCGAGATCCCTGCCAATGTGGATCTCACCCTTGCCTCGCACTGTTCCTCGAATCAGAATCTGGTAACAATCGGCATTGATATTCAGGTTGTCCCTTACCCGGATGGGTTGGAGCAGGAAGCCGAGTTCTGCGGAAAGTTTCTTACGTACTCCTTTAATTCGGGATAGCAACACGCCGCCGTTTTCTTTGGTCACTAGCGGTATAAGGCCGTAGCCTATTTCCAGGGACACCGGGTCGACCTGCTCGATTTCTTCCCAGTTAAGTGAATCTTCCTCATCTTCGTCAGCTTCCGCTGACTTGCTTTCAGACTCTGACGTTTGGGTTAATCGGTTATGCTTCTGACGTAGCAGCAGTACGCCGATCGCGCCAGACAGTACACTAAACAGTAAAAAAATCGCATGTGGCATTCCCGGTATCACGCCCAAAATTAAAAGAATCAGTGCCGCGATAAGAAATGCTTCCGGACTAGCCAGCTGCACGCCTGCTTGACGTGAAATCGATTCTGAGGTGGTGACCCGGGTGACAACAATAGCCGTGGAAAGCGATAACAGCAGGGCGGGGATTTGTGCGACCAGACCATCACCGATAGTGAGCAGCACATAAATCTCTCCAGCCTCAGAAAAGCTGAGAGCATGCTGGCTCATACCGATCGCCAGGCCACCAACTATGTTGATGATCAGGATCAGAAAGCCAGCAATAGCGTCACCGCGTACGAACTTCGAGGCACCGTCCATTGAGCCAAAAAAGTCCGACTCCTGGGAAATTTCCTCACGCCGTTCCCGAGCCGTGTTCTGGTCAATAATGCCGGCATTAAGGTCAGCATCAATAGCCATCTGCTTGCCTGGCATGGCATCCAGAGTGAAACGAGCGATGACTTCCGAAACCCGTCCTGCACCTTTGGTGACTACGATGAAATTGATAATCATCAGGATGGTGAAGATGATGAATCCGACGATGTAGTTGCCTGCGATGACAAAGTCTCCGAACGCTTCAATAACGCGTCCCGCAGCATCTGGGCCCTCGTGTCCCTTGATTAGCACGATGCGGGTTGAGGCAACGTTGAGGCTCAGGCGCAGCATGGTGGCCAGGAGCAAGATCGAGGGGAACGAAGAAAACTCTAGCGGCCTGGAGACGTTGATGGCGATCATGATGATGATCAGGCCGAATACAATGTTCACTGTGAACAGGGTGTCGAGCACCAGAGCAGGCATCGGAATGACCAGCATGGACAGGATCACCAGGATCATGACTGGGACACCGAGACCGCCGAGATTCAGGGTCGGCAGCCACTGTCGCAAACTTGACATCACTAGTGAGCTCAAAAAAATACCTTGTAAAACAGTGAATTAAAATTATTTGGCCAAAGCCGCCAGGGGCCAGAAACCGTGTCTTGACTGGTAGTGGCAATTATCATGCCAGCAAAAAATGACACCCCTTTTGGCGCCGTGCTTAAAGGCTGTTTGGGCATAAAGATTTAAGCGTCATCTGTCGACCGGTAATAGTGAAACCGGCGGCCAATAGAGACGGGCCAGTTGCGGGGGTCCGGCCAGTTGCTGCCAGGGCGATGGCAATCCGGCTTTGCCTCTGGAAGGAGAAATTATGGATAACAACAGATTTCACAGGTTGGCACTGGCCAGTGTGGTCATTGCATTGCTGACAAATTGCACGGCGGTCACCACCCGGACCGACCTGGGTGTCAATCAGGACTGTGTTGCTCTGGGGTTGAAGCCATGCTCATCGCTGGCGGCAACCCGGCAGGCAGAATCCGGCGGATCAGTAATCAATCTGATCAACCAAAGCCAGCGCATCACCGCCACCGGTTATGCCGTGATCGAAATTCAAAACAGTACTGTGCCAGCCCAGCGTCGCCTGCTGGCGATTCGCGCTTCAAAGCTCGACGCCTACCGGACGCTTGCCGAACAGGTCTATGGGCAATATTTGGATGCCACGACGACGGTTGCAGATCTGGTAGTGGTCAGCGACAGTTTCCGTGCTCGCGTGGAGGGCGTGATTTACGGTGCCCGGCTGGAAAGCATTAGTCCGGTTGGGCAGGACAGTTACGAAGTGACGCTGAGCCTGGGGCAGGACGTGGTGAACGATCTGCGACTGCTATACCTCGAATACATCAGCGCGGGATCGGCCTGAAATCATGAGGGGGCGCAAGACTATTAAAAGGTTTCGAGACTGGAGCATGACCCTGCTGCTGGGCTTTATCGTCGCGGTGCAGGCCGAGGAAACTGGCGAATACACCGATGCTCTGAGGCGTCTGGACCAGGTGCGCCAAACGCTGTTGTCACAGGCGCTGGACGAAGGGGTTGCACTGCTCAGCCACGGTTATATCGACAGCAGCGGCCGCCTGGTGGAGTCCGCTTACTTTCAAACCGGCACCCAGGCGCGCGGTTTGCGTATCGCTTCTTATTTGGAAGAAATGACTGCGCCGACTTTCAATGAACCGTCGGTCCTGCCGCCGGTGCTCCGCGCCGGAAACAGTTGCAGCCCCCGCTTTGCCAGTACCGTGCTGATCACGCCGGTGTCCTTGAGGGGTGGTATGCCCGCGATCGTATTCAATGAGCGCGAATTGGCAGCACTACTGACCCGGTCTCTGGCAGACAGTTTACAAGGGAGTCAACGCCTGCTGCCTGTTATAGCCAACCCGGTCGCCGGGACATTGAGTAACTACGAACGGCTGATGAGCGGCATAACTTCTGCGCAGGCGGAACTGGTCCTGGACACTGAATTGCGGATCGTCAAGTCGTCGACCCATGACCGCGAGGGGCTGCGCGGGATGGCTCGTAACAGCGTGGTGATTCTACGGGATTCGGTCACTGAGTTGGCCTCACAGGCTGCCTATTATCCTTCGTGGATGCTGGAGTTGCGGATAAGGCTCACTGATACTGTCGACAGCGAAGCACTACTGGTGTTCAGCCGCGCGTATCGAATTCCGGGTCAGCGGGCAAGACTGGATCAAGCTCCGGGGCTGGGAAACTTGCCGCAGCAGATCGCGACAGACATGCTGGAATTTGCGGGGCAGGTCGCGACTCTTGAACACTGTGCACTAGCCCGGTTGCGGCTTGGTGAGGACTATCAAGGGGATACATCGGTGCGCCTTCTGGGTCGCGGGCGCCTTCATGGAGTCGGCCCTGGGATGCAGTTCCTGATGTCCAGTCAGGATCTGAATCGTTCGCCGGATGCCCTGGCCGATGAGTTGCTGGCAGGCCTGGCGATTGGCGAAGTGATTGAGGTCAGTGCCGAAGAAGCGCGCATTCGCGTTATTGCCGGCAACCAGGACCCCAGCATGCTGAAATTTGCTGTGCCGTTCTGAGCCTGCGGCTGGCTGTAAACTGACGATTTGATCAAATTTCGGAACTTGAGGTGACGACGTCATGAATGATACTGCCTTTGCCCGACAATGGCTGTTGGCACTGCTGGTCTGCTGTGGGTTACTGCTGGGAAATTCTGTCTACTCTGCTGAAGCGGATATTGAATCGGCATTGCAGACGCTGCTTGCCGATGTCGATCTGGCGTCGTTTATTGACGCTGGCCGGAAAGACGAAATGGCCAGCGGCGAGTACAGAATTCGGGTTGGAGATACCCTTGACGGTATCCTGAATCGCGCTTTTCCTGACACCCCTATTCGCCGCGATTTCCTGCGTCAGGCTTTCGTTCGAACCAACCCCGGAGCATTCAGAAGAGGTAATCCCAATTGGATGTTAGCTGGCGTCACGGTGCGCATTCCTGCAGCTGAAGATCTGATGCATGTGATTTTTGAAGACTCAGCGGCGCTTGATCCAAGAGCTGCACAGCGCCACTGGATTCGTTACCCTTGATCAGCAATGGGTGTTGATACCCTGTGCGGGAGGATGTCACTGCTCATGGTATTTGTTGGTGATACCAATTCAGCGAACCCACTGTTCAGGGTAGGCGGCGAGGGTGGTCCAGTGGCCCTGTTGCGGATCAGCAATGAGGCTGCGCGACAGCTCGGGCTTGATGATCAGCAGGTTGTCAAAGGGCTGATCGATTCCCGGTCGGGCACCATCCGCCTCAGCACTGATAGCGCCTCGCTGGCATTTAATTACCGCCCCAGCGCGTATGCGCCCGCCGTTATCTGGTTCCGGGTTTCACAATCAGCTTATGGCGTCACTCTGAGACCCCTCCCGAGCCACCAATCTACCGATAGCGCCAGGCCGACAAGCTCAGCGTCACTGCCCGTTTCGGGTGACGCGATAGCGGACTTGTCGCGCCGACTGGTGCTGACTATGGCTTCACGACCGTCGCTGGCGTCTATTTGGTCATTGCTCGATAGCCAGCGCCAGCCAGCGAGCCAGGCGCATCAGATCTTGCGGCAGGAATATCAGCGGGTGCAGCAGCAATTGCCGCAGGTCGCGGACCTTGACCTGGACGCGATTCGCAGCGCATTTACTGCTATGACAGCAGTGGCGGGAAGCGGCACAGCGCCTTCGCTACTGAAGATACTTTGGCAGGCGCTGATGAACAGGCGCCAGGTTGCCCACAGCAGTCTTGACAGCACGAATTTGTCTGAACTGATCAAGCCGCTACAGGAATATCAGGATAGCGCGCGGCTTGAGTCGCTTCTCAATCAGGATCAGGGGAGACTGGTGACGCGCTTTCCGCTTTTTTTTGCGGATGCGCCGCCAGTGGAAATCAGCCTTACCGGTCAAGGCAAGGGGCATCGGGAAGACGGCAGCGGCTGGCGACTTGATCTTGAGATGTTGCTTCTGGGCGATCAGCGGCTTTGGCTTAACTGTTTGTTCGACTCGGCGTGGGACGTACAGGCGACAGCCTGGACTGATAACCCAGATCTCGCCAGGGACCTGCGCGACAATGTCGGCGAACTCAGACACAATCTCGCCAGTTTTGGTTTAGAGCTGCGCTCATTGCAGGTGGTTGATCAGCCAAGGCCGTCGGGAACTGGCCTGCCGTTTCAGGGCGTGTTTGCAGCCGAGCGAGATTAACAAGAAAAGGAGAGCCACATTTTGCCAGACAAAAAATCGAGAGCAGCGGCGCTGGAATATGGCGAACTCAAAGCGCCGCAACTGGTTGCGCGTGCCGAAGGGGAGTTAGCGGACCTGATGAAGGAAGCGGCGCAGCGCAGCGGGATTCCGATCATGACGGACGACGCCCTGCTGCAAGCATTGCAGCAAATCCCATTAAATGAGGAAATTCCTGAATCCCTGTATGTGGCGGTGGCGGTGGTGCTGTCCTGGGCTTACTGGTTGACTGGCCGTCGACCTGACAGCATGTAGTCGCCCGCGCCTATGAAATTCAATTGCCAATGAATATTCCGGCGGTGCGCCGTTCGTGGTTGGCATCAGCGCCGCTGAGTGTGATTTACGTCATAAATACTATAAAACACCACCGGGTCCGTTGCCACTGCTGGTCATTCTCCCCTGCCGATTGTAGGTTTGCACGCCAGCATCGGCGGGAGCAACCAGACTCGAGAGCGCGGTGCGGACCACAGCCAGTTTGCGATCGATCAGAATTTCATTGCGTTTCTGCATATTTCGGCAGGTGCTTGCCAGCCCTGTCAGTGTTCGCCACTGTGCCGCAGATTTCCCATCGCCAGCGGATTTGGCGGCCTCCGACGCATCTTCTATCAACGATTCCATAGATTTATCTCCCAGTTGACTGACGATCTGCTCCTTGGTGACAACCAGCCGATCAAGAGCATCAAGATCTTGCTCTTTGAGGGCTTGAAACTCAGCTTGGAGCAGTTTCTGCAGATCTTCAAGCCTGAGCTGCAAGTCATGCAATTGAGGATCGGAGCTGTTGGCAGTGCTGGTCATCGTATCATCGCACCTCAGGAAGATTATAGAAGGCGTTCAAGCGGCAGAAAGTTTTCGGCCACCTTGCTGGCGTCCAGCGGATAGTTTCCGGATTGGATAGCAGCTTTCATCGCTGCCACCTTGTCCTGATCAAAATCTGCTGCTTTCAGCGCGGTTTCGACACTCTCTGACAGTGCTACCGGCTTTTCCGGGGGCAGTGCAGCCGAAGTCTGATTCACCGTGTCCGCAGCTGGCTTTTCAGACTGTCGGGTTTCAGCCCGCTGTTGCTCCTGCATGGCCGCCAATTCTGCTGATTTGCCGGCACCTGTATTAATCGGGTTCATGGCAGTATTCGTCCTGGGTAAGGTTAAAAATTTTTATGCTATTCAGCCATTCGACACTTCAAGTGCCAAACTTTAGGGTCAGGATTACCTTATTTTGGCCTGTCGAGCACCAGTTACGATTGCCGAGACGAGCTGTCCTGACTGAGGGTTGCGCAAATTGATCTGCTGGCCGATGCGACCGTCTTCCTGCGCTTCCAATGGAACAGAAATCTCCAAATTACCTCTCACAATAATGGTGTCAACCCGTTCTCCCGCTACCACCTCCGGGAGAATACGCAATTGACTGTGGCGAATAATCTGTCCGGGTGAAATGCGTGCAGTGGCTACCGCGCGGGGTAGTTCAGCCTGATGGGGGAACACGTCGCTGGGCAGATCAGTCCAGGTCTCTTGACGCTGGCTATTGGTTGCGGTCACTGCGGCACCACGCTCAATCAGTGCAGTCGCCTTGAGTACTATGTTGCGAACCTTTAGATCCGGCCCGCGCAGTTGATAACCAGCAGCGAGATCGCGACCAGTCCGGGCGCCCACAATCGTTTCCAGTTCCAGTCTTGCATAGTCGGGCAGATAGCTTGCCGCGACCCGAAAGCTGCTAACGTCGTCGGCGGACAACAGCCAGTCCTCGGGTACATCACGGGTAAGCCGATAGCTGACGATGGCCTGGTCGAGAAGCCGCTGGTGAACGCGTTGCCCGGCACGCACCGGAACCTTGAGAATTTTACCGACCAGCGCAGCAGAGGGATGCGCCGGTCTGTTGTTTGATGCTGGCCGAAGGTCGTGGGGCACAAGCTGATGGCCAGCTGGCAATGACGTAGCAAATAGCCAGGACGTGTCCAATGCGCTTAGCTTGATGGAGACAATTGCGCGCCAGCCCAGATCCCGGCATTCAACCTGGACAGTTTCGGCGTTTCCAAAGGGCCGCGACACCTGAAAACCAGACCGACACTCCGGAACCTGCAGGCGTCGGTCGGTGGCCATAACCGTGATCGTATCCGGGCTCACATTATTCTGTTCGCTCACCCACAACTGAATAGTGCTGATCATTTTCTGCTTGGGCGCGGTGATGTCACTCCACGGCTGTTGCGCGTGAACCTGTGTCACGGCCATGGCGAGTAAAACTAAGCTACTAAGGACTACAAGTCGGCTAATCATGGACGCTTTGTAACCCAATCCTGAAGCCTGCGCAACGTGGCAAGAAAAGTGGCAACAGGGCTCAGTTTGATTTGCCGCTTTAGCTTGCCACTTCGTTTGAAAGTGGCAGTTTAAAATAAAGGGGACAGGTGGCTTACTAATAGAAAGATGCAGATTCGAATTTATAAGCTATTGATATATATATTGAATCCATCATTGGTCGGCGTTATTTTTCAACCCTGGCATTAAACCTGCAGTTAATACAGCGGACAGTCAGGCCACCATGCCTGGTTACGAAGTTAAGCTGGAAACGATGAGTATTTTTCCCGGGACATATGAAAAAGGTTGATTGGATTGTAAGTAATGAAGACTCTTGGCACCTATTTCTCGCAGCATGATTCGGCCCTTCAGGTTCGTAATCAGCGTCTGCAGGTCATTTCGGAGAATATCGCCAATGCCAGCACGCCTGGCTTCCGGGCCCGGGATATCGATTTTGCTGCCGCCATGCGTGATGCTGGTCAGGCTTTCACACTGCGGGCCACAGCGCAGACTCATTACAGCGCAGATGTCCCCGGTGCCAGAATTGATGACGCACTGGTTTACCGGACTCCGCTCAATCCCAGTCTCGATAGCAATACCGTAGAGATCGGGGTTGAACAGGCCAAGTTCGGTCGTGCGGCGATGGAATATCAGGCGTCACTACAGTTCTTCGAAAAC
The DNA here is from genome assembly GCA_965230125.1 of uncultured Pseudohongiella sp. GTDB lineage: Bacteria > Pseudomonadota > Gammaproteobacteria > Pseudomonadales > Pseudohongiellaceae > UBA9145. Next base: position 1,648,071 of record OZ245938.1, read on the forward strand.
AAGGTCAGCGGCCTGCGCAAGGCGCTGCGAGGAGAATAATCATGGCATTGAATAAATTGATGGACATTGCCGGTAGCGGCATGAACGCACAACTGGTTCGAATGAACGCAACTGCCAGTAACATTGCCAATGCGGGTGTCGTTGCGGAAGCTCCGGATTCTGCGTATCGGGCCAAGCGTGCTGTATTCGAAACAGTATTGGAGGACGCCTTTATGCGCCAGGACAGTCTCACTAACGGGGTGCGGGTACGACAGATCATTGAAGACCCGAAGCCGGCGCGACAAATGTTTGATCCTGGCAACCCGCTGGCCAATGAAGAAGGTTATGTGTGGGGCAGCAATGTCAATCAGGTTGCCGAAATGATCGATATGCTGGATGCGTCTCGCGCCTATCAGAACGGAGTCGAAGTGGCGACCACCGCCAAAGACCTCATGTTGCGCACTCTGGAAGTAATCAGAGTTTGATTGACTCGAACAGGAAACCAATACCATGCTGAATGATATTTCTGTGCCTGAATCGATTCTGACGGTGGATCGCTACGAACAGGATCAAAGACAGCAGAACATGGCGTCTGAGGACGCTCTTGGACGCGATGCCTTTCTGACTTTATTTACCACCCAATTGAAAAACCAGAGCCCATTGAATCCGATGGAGAATGAGGCATTTGTGGCGCAACTTGCCCAGTTTTCATCCCTGGAATCCATGAAAGGCATGCAGGCTTCCATAGAAGACCTGGCCGCTGAGATGAAGTTTGACCGCTTTTATACCGGTTCCAACTTTCTTGGCAAAAGCGTGGCCGTGAACAGTGGCCTGGTTCAGGCGGGTAACGAACAGGTCGCGGAAGCTCAAACCAATCTGGGCAGTGCCGCCGACTCTGTAGTGTTCGTGGTGTCCGACAGCCAAGGTCAGGTGGTGTACCGCGACCAGTCCGGAGCACGCATGCCGGGGCCGGTTGAATTCACCTGGACCGGTGTCGACGATGACGGCGAACCGGTAGCTCCCGGCAATTATCGTATTGTGGCGTTACGGGAAGAAAACGGTGTATTCCGGGAACTGCCGGTACAAACCCGCGACATAATTTCGTCCATTCAATGGGATGAGAGCGCAAAGAATATCGTGGTCGAAACCCGCAACGGACATCGCTTGTCTGCTGCGGAACTAGACCGAATTGAATTGTAATCAAAATCTGAAAACTGACTTTTATTTATCGACTGCCGGAGACTGATTTATGTCATTTTATACTTCGTTGACTGGATTGAATGCGGCCACCACGCAGCTATCCGTAACTTCCAATAATATTGCCAACGCCGGAACGTCCGGTTTTAAACGGTCAACCGCAGACTTCGGCGATATTTTTGCGACATCACCGCTGCAGAAATCCTCATCTGTGGTTGGTGCCGGTGTATCGCTTAAGGAGGTGCGCCAGGAATTCAGCCAAGGCAATATCGAGTTCTCCGCCAATTCTCTGGACCTGGCGATTACCGGAGACGGTTTTTTCGCGCTGGAAACGCCAGACGGCACCAAGGTGTTCACGCGCAATGGTGGGTTCATGCTCAATGAGCAGAATCAGATGGTCAACGCAGCCGGGCAGGCACTGATGTCGCTGCCAGTTGACTCCACCAATAAAGCGGATTTCAGCGAGCCACTTACTGCCTTGTCGATTCCACGCAATACGGTCTCGGAATTCCAGGCCACTACCGAAGTTGAATTGGGTCTTAACCTGCCTTCAGACGCCCAGCCGATTTCCCAGACATTCAATCCCAGCAAGCCGGAAACCTATCACAAGACTACATCCCTAACGGTATACGGAGCTTCTGGCTCATCGCATCTGGCGACGATTTACTATGCAAAAACCAAGAACGCCACTGCTGATTCCCCGTTCAACAAATGGCAGACCCATGTGTACATTGATGAGCAGCCGGTAGAGCCAGCGCTGATTCAGGCGTCGGATAACGGCGATGAATTTTTCGTCAACAAATATGGTGAAATCAAGTCTCGAACGGAGTTGTTGGAACTGCAGCGTACCAGCTCGGAAAGTGAAAAATACCTGATCACTACCGGTACCCTTTACAAGAAGTATTCCTTTGACAGGTTGTCCACACCGGTTGATTCCACACCAGCAACTATTCCGTTGCCGATCCCGGAAGAATCGCCGTACATTGATAACCTCAACTTGACTAACAATCAGGATGGTGTTGATTTTTCTAACGGCACAACTATCGCAGACGACGGCGCTGAAACCGCGACCGGCTTTACTCGAGCAGATTTGACCAACATGTTTCAGGTATCGGTGGACGGCTCAGCCTTCGTTGAGGTAGGGCTGGAACACCTGGCGGGACGTAATGTGCAGCTGTCAGGCACGGAGCTGGCATTTGAGCTGAGCAATGTGCTCAATACCCGTTTCGGTGATGGTCGAAAATTCAATCTTTCTGAGGATGCTGCCAAGAGCCTTGAGCTGACCAGAATTCTGGGGGATGCCGATCCGGTTACGCTGGCTATTGATCTGGGCGCCGTGATAGAGGCGGCCGAGGGCGTCTCGCTGTCGGAAAGCGGCGATATTGAGCCCGAGGCGCTGGCGTTTGCGCTGAACGATCATCTTTCCAATCAGGCTGATCCAAAATTCGACGATCTCACTGTCGAGTATGACGAGGCGAATCGCGGTTTTCGTTTTACCCAGAACGATGCCAATAACGTGACTGAGTTGTATCTGAGTGGCGGTGCCGCGCTGAACCCGGTGTTCGGGGTAAGCGCCTCTGCTGCCGCGGACGGCGAAACACCTGCTTACTATGGGAAATTACTTTCTCCACTTGATAACGATGATGATGTAGTGCTGTTGCGCAATGTGCTTCCCAACGGAGCGCAATACAGCACGGCCCGAGATCAACGCTATGGCATTGAGGTCACTTATTCCGATGGGCAGTTCCGTATTCAGAGCGGTACCACCGGCGACGAATCCAGTCTGCAACTGCGGCTGAATACGAACGAGGCAGATGACGGCACGGTCAGTTTGACCGCAGCCTCAGCATTGGCGGCGAGTCTGTTCGGAATACCGGAGTCCGGCGCCATCGTTGAGCCACAGACTTCGCAGATTGACAATCTCCCAACAGTTCGGGGTCAGCGTTCCGAGCCGGCGGTACTGGAGGGTAACCAGATGGGTGTGGACCCACGTAAATCCTTCTCGGTAACCGCGGCCAATCAGAATCTGACGGTAATTGTCGATGGAATTTCGGCGCAGATCAGCCTGACTCCAGGTCAATACTCAATCGGCACCTTTACCCAGCATCTGCAGGATCAAATCAATCTGATGGCTGATAGCCTGGGTCGCACTGTGTCCGGGGTCAAGGTGGATTTTGATGACACCAGCGAAGCTCTGGTTATTACCGGCGCCACGGCGTCCAACGAATCCTTCATTCAGGTTGCGGGCCACTCCGACTGGGGGCTGGAAGATCTGGATGCGGTATTTGGTTCGACGTCCAACTATATCCAGCTCGAGCAGGATACCCAGGGAGCCAGCTCGGTTTATGTGATCCAGGATAACGACGGCAACTGGAATGAGACCACTGACAAGGGTGATTTTGACGAGAACAATATTCCGTACTGGTCGCCCATCTTTCTTGACAAGGGCGAGCTTACTTTTGATACCAGTGGCTCGCTGGTGTCACCCATTAGTGGCTCGAGACTAGAAAGCGAAAGTATTACCGGTACTGCGATCTCCATTGACTACGCCAACAGCACTCAGTTTAACAGTCCGTTTGCAGTGTTGAGTCAGACTCAGAACGGTGCGCCAGAAGGTGATCTGGTAGGAGTGAACATTGGTGACGATGGTCTGGTGGTGGCCAGTTATTCAAACGGTTCGCAGCGTTCTCTGGGAAAGATCATTGTGGCCAATTTTGCAACACCTCAGGGGCTGCGTCAGATCGGTGATTCCAGTTTTTATGAAACGTCCGAGTCCGGTGGAGCCGACTACGGCGAGCCTGGATCGGCGGGCTTTGGTACCTTGCGTGCCGGCGCCCGGGAGCGCTCGAATGTCGATCTCACCGCCGAGTTGGTGGACCTGATTACCGCGCAGCGGAACTTCCAGGCTAATGCCAAGGCGATCGAGACCACCACCTCTATGACCCAGACCATTATCAATATTCGCGGATAACAGGTAGCCGGCCATGGATAGACTGATTTTTACTTCGCTTGGCGCGGCCTCCAGTCAGGAGGCCTTGCGGATCCAGTTGGCCAATGACATGGCCAACCTGTCGACGGTGGGCTACAAGCGCGGCAGTGCCTATTCACCGGAGGCTGCCTATCTGAATGGGCCGGGCTTCGCGTCGCGATTCCAGCCGGTAGTACAGGAGATACAGGACGGGGTCAATCTTGAGTCTGGTGCTGTGAGCTACACCGGGAACGATCTGGATATCGCCATGAGCGGCAAAACGTTGTTGGGAGTGCAGGCTGCTGACGGAACAATCGCGTTCACCCGGCGTGGCGACTTGCGACTTAATGCCGACGGCTTTCTGCAAACCGGTGCTGGCCAGGTGGTGATGGGTGAGGGGGCGCCGCTGCAGATACCCCCCGGTTATTCCGTCACCCTGACGCCTGACGGCTCGGTCTATGGTACCGATTTGGCGTTGGAAGCCGGGCAGCCGGAACTTTTGGGCCAGCTTATGCTGCGTGACGCGAGCGCCACAACTATAAGCCGCCGTGAAGATGGGCTGTTTGAAGCCCAGGGGCAAGTTGGCGACTTTGCCACTGGTCCCGAGCCGGTGTCGATTTCAGTGGGTTCTTTGGAAGGCAGTAATGTCAATCCCATCGAGGTCATGGTCTCGCTGCTGGATTTGTATCGCTCGTTTGAAACTCAGCTGAAAATAATCAAAAACGCCGAGGATATCGATACCGGCGGCACCAAAATGATGAGTATCCGCTGATAACAGCGGTCACCAAGGAGACTGATTGATGGATGCTTCAATGTGGGTTGCCAAGACTGGCCTGTCCGCCCAGTCCACGCGCATGACGACGATTGCCAATAACCTGGCCAACGTCAATACCATTGGTTTCAAGAAAGACCGCGCGATGTTTGAGGACCTGTTGTACCAGCGTATCGTGCAGGCTGGCGCCCAGGCGGACGCGGTTTCCCTGAATCCCACCGGCTTGATGCTGGGGACTGGCACGCGTGTGGTTTCGACGGAGAAGATACATCGCCAGGGCAACATGATTTCGACCGAGAATGCGCTGGATCTGGCCATTGCCGGCGACGGTTTCTTCGCGATCCAGCAGGCTGATGGTACCACTGCCTACACGCGCAATGGGTCGTTCAAAATGTCGGTTGACGGCAACGTGGTGACAGCGTCCGGTGAGTCACTGTTGCCGGCCATTACTATCCCTCAGAATGCTGCCAGTATCACGGTTGGTCGCGATGGCACTGTCAGCGCCGAACTGGCCAATGGTGGTGGTGCCGTGCAGGTCGGCCAGATTCAGATGAGTCGTTTTGTGAACAGCGCGGGCCTGCAGCCAATCGGCCGCAATCTGTATGCGGAAACAGCCTCAAGTGGACAGCCCATTGTTGGCATTCCTGGTGATCAGGGTGCAGGTTTGTTGATGCAGGGTAGTCTTGAAGCTTCGAACGTGAACGTGGTGGAAGAAATGGTCAACATGATCGAAACCCAGCGCGCCTATGAGATTAATTCCAAAGCGATTTCCGCGGCCGACGGCATGCTGCGCTTCCTGAATAACAACCTGTGATGAAAGGTATTAACATGGTTTCGACTGCTGTCGCTCGTTGTCTTGCTCTGGTTACCGCCCTGATGCTACTGGCATCCTGTGCCAGCCCACTGCGTTCCCCCCTGGCTCAGCAAACTGAATTTCAGTTTACCTACCCGAATGCCCAGCCTGCCCCGGCCCTGGTGACCGGAAGTATTATGGATAATGGTGTCGGGCTGTATCCTAGCCGCCGCATCTACCAGGCGGGTCAGATTAGTGTAGGTGACATAATCACCGTGATTCTGGATGAAACTGCCCAGGCCTCAAGAACCAATGGCATTACTGCTGAGCGCGAATCCAGCAACAATGTGATTGGCGCAGCCCAGGCCGGGGCGTTGTTCCCGGGAGACAGTTTTTTCAACGAGATTTCGACGGGTGGCTCAACGCTGAGCAGCGTGGGCACCGGCGTGTCTGATCAATCGGCTTCTTTACGGGGATCTATTACTGCTGCGGTTGTGGATGTGCTCGCGAACGGTAACCTGGTGATATTGGGTGAAAAGGAACTAACCCTGACCGAAGGTAGTGAGGTGATTCGTGTCAAGGGCCTGGTCAGACCGGAAGATATTCAGCCTAATAACACCGTACTGTCCCATCGTATTGCCAGTGCGCAAATTTCCTACAGCGGTACCGGTGACCTGGCGCGGGCCATTAAGCCGGGCTGGGGCGCGAAGATTCTGTTCGGCCTATGGCCATTCTGAGGATGCGATTGATGAAATCCGTGAAACATTTTTCCCTAGTTTCGACTGTCTGTGTCCTAGTAATGACGTCGGTAACCGCCAGCGCAGAGCGTATCAAGGATCTGGCCGATCTGGGTGGTGTACGCAGTAATCAGCTGGTCGGCTACGGGCTGGTGGCCGGTTTGTCCGGTAGTGGTGATGGCCGAGATTTGCTGATCACCGGGCAGAGCCTGAAAACTTTGTTATCCGGCCTGGGAGTGAGTGTCGATGGTCCAGTTTCTGAATTTGAACTGGGTGACAACCTGATCAATCTGGTCACCCAGGCGGCGCAGCGGCCGTTGCAAACCGACAATGTGGCTGCCGTGCTGGTGACCGCCGAGCTCCCGCCGTTCGCCAAGCCGGGCCAGAAAATCGATGTCAATATTTCCACTATCGGCACCGCGGAGAGCCTGCGTGGCGGCAATCTGGTGCTGACTGAGCTGCGCGGCATTGATGGTCAGGTCTATGCGCTTGCCCAGGGGCCCCTGACAGTAACCGGTGTGTCCGTCGACGCGGCGGGTTCCAGTGTTGAAATCGGCGTACCTACCTCTGGCCGGATTCCCAATGGCGCTACTGTCGAGCGGGTGATTCCCACACCATTCGAAGAATCTGACCATGTGGTCCTGAATATGCGTAGTGCCGACTTTGGCGCCATTAACGCCATTACCAATGCTATCAATTCCCGATACGGTGAAGGAGTGGCGACGCCTCTGGACAGCGTGTCGGTGGCGGTGCGTGTACCGCAAAATCCGGCCCAGAAAATCGGGTTTATCAGCGACATTCAGGATATGGATGTTGATCCTGGCGAGCCCATGGCGCGAGTCGTGGTTAATTCCCGCACCGGGACCGCGGTAATCAATCGTTCGGTCAGAGTGTCGGCGGCAGCTGTTTCTCATGGCACCTTGAGCGTTCGGGTGACGGCATTTAATGAAGTCAGTCAGCCGGCGCCATTCAGTGAGGGGGATACGGTGGGCGTCCAGAACGCGGACATCGACGTGGAGGAAGAGCTCAGCAACATGTTTATTTTTGAGTCAGGCGTTGATCTGCAGGATATCGTCGATGCGGTGAATCAGGTGGGGGCGACACCTTCGGCACTGATTGCGATCCTCGAAGCCTTGAAGCGATCCGGTAGCCTTCGGGCCGATCTGGTGGTGATCTGATGTCTGACGTTATGCCAGCAGGCGGCAGCTTTTATGACCTGGCCGGACTGGCGGATCTACGCTCCCGAGCCACTCGCGCAAACGGAGGCGCAGATGCCGAGACCCGTCAGCGCGTGGCGGCAGAATTTGAGAGTGCGTTTATGCAGTTAATGCTGCAGTCCATGAAGAAGGCGTCCGAACCCCTGAAAAGCGATTTGCTGCACAGTCAGTCCACGGACTTCGTAGACGATATGTTTATCACCGAGGTGTCCCACTTTATCGCCATGCGTCAGTCACTGGGGGTTGGCAAGTGGATTGACGAGGCCATGGAAAACACCGGCATGCTGCCCGGCGAAGAGACATCCGGCGCAGAAGTGAGCATCGATCGTGGCTGATCTTACCTCCATTGGCGCGTCCGCGACCCAGGTTTACCGGCAGGCTCTGTCCACGGTCAGTAATAATATTGCCAACCTGAATACCGAGGGCTATTCCCGCCAGGAAGCAGTGACCACCGCCAATGCACCTGCCCAACAGGGAGTGCACTATATTGGCACCGGCGCGCGCCTGGTGGCAGTGCAGCGCAACTATGACCAGTTCGTGGAAAGCAACCTGCGTCAGGGCCAGAGTCAGCTCAGTGCGCAAAGTCCGATGGTGGATTACAGTAGTCGCATACTCGATATTATGGGCGACGACAGCAGTTCACTGACCAGTGCCCTCGACCGGTTTTTCGAAAGCGCGAACAAGCTGGCGGTGGACCCGGCCTCACGCGCACTCCGCGGCGGAGTGCTGTCGTCCGGTGATTATCTGGCCAGTCGGACGCGGGATATCGCCGGACAGCTGGCAGATGTAGAGGCGGACTCCGCCGCAGCGCTTGACTCGGCCGTGGGGCAGTTGAATACGCTCGCGCAACAACTGGCAAAGATTAACGTTGAACTGGCCAGGAATAACAGTCTTGACCGTCAGCCTCCCACCCTGCTTGATCAGCGCGACAAACTGCTGAGAGACTTGTCGGAACTGGCCAGTCTGGCGGTGGAAGAAGCAGCTAACGGCGAAGTGGCTGTGCGTTTGGCCGGTTCATCCAGCGGTTCCTGGCTGGTGTCCCGTGGCGATATGCGCCGTTTGGACGTGGCATTCTCGCCGCTGGATGCGGGGAACCATGCCTTTATCGTTGACGCCTATGGCGCCAATATCAACGTGGCACCACCTGGTGGCGGCGAACTGGGTGGCTTGGTGTCATTTCGGGGTGAGGTGCTTAATCCACTAGTCCAGAACATAGACCGCTTTGCGGAATCACTTGCCGCCGCCGTTAATGAGATTCACAGTTCAGGAATCAACCTCGAAAATCAGACCGGTCTTGATCTGTTCACTATTACCCAGCAAGTCGTTGCGCTGGACGCGAGCGGACAACTTGCGAATGAGGTCAGCGTGTCGGCGAGCGTTAATGCCGACAAACTGCAATCAGCGGTTCAGATTACCTACACCGGCAATAATCAGTGGTTGGTACAGGATAGTGACGGTAACAGCAAGGGGCAGGTGGAGGGACGGGATGAAGACGGGCTTTATCGTCTCACGCTGGACGGGCTTGATCTGCGTTTCGCGCAAACCCCGGAAGCCGGCAAGACCTATGCGCTAGCGGCTACGACCGGCTCCGCCCGGAATATGCGGCTGGCACTGACGGATGCGGCGTCTATTGCCGCCGGAGGCCGGCTTATTGCGTCCGCCCAGCCCGACAATGAACGTAGCTACGATATCTCCTTCGATTACTCCGTCGCTGCTCCAGACGTCACAACAGGTATCGAACTGGCTGACCTGAACGGGCGCAATGTGCAGGCCAGGGTGACTACGCAATGGCTCGAGCCCGCAGTTACAGTTGCGCCGGACCTTGAAGAATTCGTCGTCAGCTTTCAGCCGTCAGTGGATTCCGAACAACATTTGCAAGTGTTGAATGCCGATTTCGCCCATCTGCTGGGAACGGAATTGAGTGCTGACGAGCAAGGGCAACTCGCGCAAACTGGCGCTTTTACCAGCAACACGCTTTATCAGGATGCCACCCGGAATGATCCAAATCACGGTATTTTCTATGGCTTTCGCAGCGGTCAGCAGGCCTTCACTAACGCAATTCCGTTGCAGCAAAATCAAACCGGTGGCTCAATTGACCTGATTGCCAGCGGCGCCCTGTCGCTGAATGGTCACGATCTCCCGACACTGCAGTTAGCGGATGACAAAACACTGAGCGCAGCCGATTTGGCGACGTGGTTAAACAATGAGACTGCGAGCACCGGGGTAACCGCCAGCGCCGAAACCGTCATCCGTTTGTCCGTCGATACCCTGAACTACCAGCAGAGTCTGGTGCTGAACGGCGAGACGGTATTTAACGGACTGGCGGAAGGAGTCTCGGGAACGCCGCAGCAGCTCATTGCCGCGATTAATGGGGCGACAGACACAACCGGCGTGGAAGCCTGGCTGGGTACTGACGGCCAGCTTAATTTGCGCAATGTACCTACCCGTGCCGGCGCCAATATACAGGTGGGCGTTGCTGCTGGGGAAACAGCGAACTTGTTTGGCTGGAGCGACACCCTGGTGACCGGCCGTCTGCGCCTGGAGGCGTCCGATACAGCCGGGGCCATTGCCCTTGAGCTGAACGAGACCGGTCGCCCTGCAGATTTGTCACGTCTCGGTCTGGCCACGGGGGTGTACGGCGACGGCCGGCGCGACAGCCTGCTACAGGTTTTTGTCAGTGCTGATCAGGCTGGTGAGGTCGACCTTGTTCTGCAGGCTGGCGATCTGCTTGCGCCACAAGCCCCGACTAACGATCGTAGCTACCGGATTGAGTTTCTCGACAATGATATCTACGAGCTCAAGACCGGTGCCGGCACACTGTTGCGCAAGGCTCGCTATGACCATGAGGCGGGAATCGCGCTGTTCGATGCACAGGTACGCTTTGATCTGCAGCCGCGGGCCGGAGAAGGGTTTGTCATTAATCCCAATATCGATGCCAGCGGCGACAATCGCAATCTACTGGCCATTAATGACCTTGCTGATCAGGCACTTATAGATGATATGACCATTGCTCAATTCTATGTTGACCAGGTGAACAAGGTAGGCACCGTTTCCGAGCTGTCGCAGTTGTCAAAGGAAGCGCTTCAGGTCGTTTATGATCAGGCGGAGGAAACCCGGGCCCGGGTGTCCGGGGTCAGCCTCGATCAGGAAGCGGCGGACCTGATCAGGTTTCAACAGGCTTACCAGGCTGCCGCACAGGTGATACAGGTATCAACCCGTTTGTTCGACACTATCCTTGGTGTGGGACGTTAGGAGTACAGCGATGAAGGTGGCAACCAATCAGTACTTTAATATGCTCACTCGCTACATGGGCGATCAGCAGGGCAAGATTGCCGAGTTGCAGGCCAAGCTTGCCACCGGTGACAACATGGTCAAGCCCAGTGCTGAACCGGATCTTGCTGCACAATCACTGCAGTTGCGGTCAACCATCAAGCGCCAGGAAACCTTTCTGCAAAACCTGACGGCACTGGACAGCCGGCTGCAACAGCAGGAAACCGCTATTAGCGGCATGGAAAAAATGCTGGTGCGTATGCAGGAGCTGGCGGTCAGAGCTGCAAACGATACCTACAGTGCCTTGGATCGTGAGGCGATTGCTGTCGAAGTGCGGGGCTATCGCGATGAAATACTGGCCCTGGCAAACTCCCGGGACGGTAATGGCAACTACTATTTTTCCGGGATCAAGAGCACCACCAGGCCGTTTGTCGAAAATCAGTCTGGTGCTGTTGACTATCGCGGGGACGAAACCCGGATCGAGATTGATGTAGACGAAGGCAATCGGCTGACAATTAACATCGACGGTAAGACACTGCTACCGGATATTGTACGCAGCTCGGACGCCGGACCTGAAAAAGTTGCGACATTCGACGTTCTCGATGATTTTGCCAATGCTCTGAGCGCATCGGATGGCGATGGTATTCAGCAGGCCATTACCGACCTGGATATGGTAGCCAGCAATCTGCAGCAGCTCATGGTGGATATTGGGCTGCGCCGGACCGTCGTCGAGGCCAAACAGGAAATAATCGAAGAAAAAAAACTGGTGGTGGAGTCGATTCTTTCCAATGCCAGGGACCTCGATTACAACACCGCGGTCAGCCAACTGTCAGCCGAAATGCTGGCGCTGGAAGCTGCACAAAGCACTGTTGCCAAGGTTACTCAGCTCAGTTTGTTTAATTACCTCAGATAGTCAGTAAATTATCGCCAGCAGCGCGCGGCGCACGCAGGAGTTTTTTCATGTCGACCGTTAACGACAGCGCAAGTCAAGCCTCGGGAATTATTCAGGCTCTGCAGCTTGGGTCAGGCGTCGATATTCAGGCGCTGGCCCGCAATCTTGCCGAGGCAGAAAATGCGCCCCGTATTGAGCAAGTGACGGCTCGACAGGATTCAGTGGAAGCACGCATATCCGGATACGGTCTGTTGTCAACGGGTCTGGACTCGTTGCGGCAGGGTTTCAGTAGTTTGGGCAGCTATTCTGGTCTGCGTCAGAACTCCGTGGAAGGTGTTGACCCTTCGGTACTGGCCGCCAGCGTTGATGCCAATGCGCGAGCGGGTAGCTATGAGATTGATGTCACTCGATTGGCGACGTCCCAGACAGTCCGCTCCAACAGTTTTAGCAGCACAACCCAGAGTCTCAACAGTGGCGCAGCCTTCAGTCTGAACGTGACGGTAGGGGCAAGCAATCCTACCCTGCACACGGTAAACATAACCGATGCGACGCCCGCGGGTGTGGTCAACGCCGTCAATTCTGCGGACATTGGCATCAGTGCTACCTTGGTCAATAAAAGTGCGGCTGGCGACGATTGGTATATCTTGCTGCAGGGGGAAACCGGCACGGAAAACAGTTTTAGCGTTGCGGCCGTGGCTGGTCTCGGGTTCGACGATGCAGCCAATCAATTGACCAGTGCCGGCAACGCGCAACTGAGCGTTAATGGCTTGACTCAGATCGAACGCGCCAGCAACACCATTGATGATGTGATCACGGGACTTTCCATGTCGTTGAAAAAGGCCGGTGGCGACACGCAACTGTTAACGGTCAGCCAGTCCACCGAGCCACTTCGTTTCGCGATAAATGACCTGGTAATCAGGTTTAATGATCTGCAGACCATTACCAATGATTTGACTAATCCTGATTCCCAGGCCAACGACTATTCCGGCTCCCTGGCGCGCGACAAAGCGCTGGCCAACGCGCTGATGCGTGAAGCTCGAGCCCTTTTCGAGATTGAGTCTGGCTCGCCATCCGGTGGCTTGATCACCATGAAAGACCTGGGGCTGAGCTTTCAGCGTGACGGTTCTCTGGCTCTTGATGAGGCTGTGTTTGGTGGCTTGCTTGCCGCGCAACCAGATGATGTACTGCAGATGCTGACCGCGGGTAATGACAGTGAGAACAGCTTTAGTACCGATGAGCAGGGCTTGGCGACTGATCTGGCGGCGCAGTTGGAAGGTATTCTGGATAACAACGGTATGGTACAGCTTCGTATCAACGCGGCGCAGGATCAGGTGGACGATTATCAAACTGAACTGGATCGCCTGGAACAACGACTGGAAGCGGCGCGGGTAAGGTATGTCCAGCAGTTTGCTGCCATGGAGGCGTTTGTGGAAAGGACTCAGGGCATCGGTGATTATCTTGAGGGCCAGTTTGAGGCCATGAACAAGATGTACGATTAGGCCAGTTGTCTGCAGGTAGTGGTCATGGCGGTGAGTATTCCGGTAGCGACCACAGTCCGGCGAGCCTGGGTGGATGGGACAAAATGAAGACTGACCGGGAACGGCCAAAAGACACCTGTGTCATGTGTCGGATCATCCGTATCTACCTGATGATCGGTGCGCCAATCGTGGTGATGATGATGCTGGGGCTACAGGCAGATGCACTCCGGGGCATTATGCTGACCAATATTTTTGCAGTAATGGTCGCCGTTGCGTTTGTAGCGCTGGTGGCCTGGAAAGCCTACGATGAGTTCTGGCGACACAAGTAATCCCGGCGAAACCCAGCCAATCGAGCCTCAATGTGCAGACTGCCAGTTCTTCTATATCACCTGGGAGCTGAATCAGCGTTACGGCTGTCGCGCCTTCGGATTCAAAAGTCAGCAGCTCCCCTGCCGTGTGGTCCTGCAAGTGGATGGCAACCCCTGTAACAGTTACCGCAGTCTCAGTGCTGCCAGTGCGGATGCCGACTCAGATGAAGCGTCCGGATTGCCCAAATCTGGCCGCATCGATCTTAAAATTTGAAGTCTTGAGTTGTTGGCGTGCGGTTGCGGGATTATTGGTCCAGAACGAGCAGGAAAGGATAGGTATTGCTACGAGATTCCCGGCAGGACAAATCGCCCTGATAGGTGTACACCGCGCAGCGAAAGCTGTCGTTATGCAGTGAGTCACTGGATGTCCAATGGTTGGCCACGTCAATGGCCGGAAAGACGAAGTGGTTGGTTGACGGGTTGCGACAGCTTTTCTCCTGGATTGCTCGCAGTTCCCGGTTAGTGGGCAGTCGCCACGGGCGTCCGCTGGCTGCGGAAAACTCGTCCGCATAGGCCATGGCTTCGTCCCAGGTGGAGCGCAACATTTCGCCGCGGCAACGACTGGCAGCGAACGTCATCCCAGCGGGGCAACGGTACCAGGTGGTTGCGGATTGCTGATGACGGGCCAGGCCATCGCCAGTGGCGATGAATCCGGGAGTTTGCGCGACGGTGAAGAAGTCTGCGCACGACGGCGGGGATTTGAAAAAATCACAGCCGGACAACAGGCAGGCCAGGCTGGCTAGCACTACAGTTTTGAGAACGTGGTGTCGATTGAACATATACGTGGTTGATTTCTTGCGCTTCGGTTCATTGCTGGGCAGGACTCTACTGGATTTGTCGCACAACGCAAGCAACAGACTATTGTTGATACCAATTGATGCATTGAATCACTTGTCGAGTGCTCCAGCGTTGATGAGATTATAGTCAGCGTGCCATAACTGCAATATGCGTTTGGTGCCGCGTTCGCTGCCTTCAACTGCAACTCATTTACTAGTACCTGGAGCTTTCTGAACATGGATCTCGCAACGATTATCGGTCTGCTTGGAGCATTCGGCATGATCGCCATGTCGATCAGCCAGCCCTCGGCATTTATCGATACTCCCTCTATGCTCATCGTGGTTGCCGGCTCGATCATGGTGGTGCTGTTCCGCTCATCCCTTGGCGAGTTTCTGGGTGCGATCAAAGTGATGGGCAAGACCTTCAAGAACAAGCTGGATAAACCGGAAGATCTGGTTCACAAACTGGTTGAACTGGCCACTATCGCTCGCAAAGACGGCATGATTGCGCTGGAAGGGCAGGATATTCCCAACTCCTTTATGGCCAAGGGCATCAGCATGCTGGTGGATGGGTCGGATCCGGAAATGATCAAGAAGTCATTGGACCAGGACAATGCAGCCATGAAGCAACGTCACAAGATGGGGGCAGATATTTTCAGCGCCTGGGGTGAAATTGCCCCAGCCATGGGGATGATCGGCACGCTGATTGGTCTGGTGCAAATGCTGGGCAATATGGATGACCCAAAGGCGATCGGGCCGGCCATGGCGGTAGCGTTGTTGACAACAATGTACGGTGCGATTCTCGCTAACGTCATTTGCTTGCCAATCTCCATGAAACTGCGCAACCAGTCCGACCTTGAGGCGCATAACTGCGAACTGATCATCGAAGGTGTTCTGTTTATTCAGGGCGGCGGTAATCCGCGTGTTCTTACCGACTACCTGGCCTCGTTTGTGGCACCCAAGGAGCGTGCCAAACTGGAAGCTGCAGCTTAGCCTCGCGGTGCATCACTGAGCTATGGCCGAGAGTGACGCACAGGATCAGTCCGAAGCACCCCCGCCCGCCGATAAGGACACGGTGGCGGTCGCCCCTGAGGGTACAGGCCCCGGGGAAATCGACGCTCAGGACGCTGCTATCGACAATCCGGAAGCGGCCGATGGCGGTGGCGCGCCGCTGGATGATTCTGGCGACGAGGAGTGTCCTCCCTGCAAAGGCGGGGCCCCAGGCTGGATGGCCACCTTTGCCGATATGGCCACACTGCTGATGGCCTTCTTCGTGCTGATTCTGTCCTTCTCCGATACCGAATTACCCAAGTTCGAGCAGATCAATGGCTCAATACAGGCCGCCTTTGGCATCAAAAAAATTATTCCCACCATTACTATCCCCATGGCGCGCAGCATCATTGTGGAGGACTTCACGCCAGCACTGGCCGAGCCCACGGTGGTTGACCGGCGGGAGCAACAGGCGGAAAACCCCAATGACCCCTTTGTGCAGAAAAAAACCGAGGAGTTCTCGGAGGATTTTCCGATCGAGGAACAGTACCGCGTGGTCGAGGCAGAACTTGCAGAAGCGATCGAACAAGGGCAGGTCAGCGTGCGCATTGTCGATGAGCGTCTGGTAGTGGAGGTGACGTCTCCAGCCAGTGGCGGTGGCGACGGCCAGGCTGGAATGCAAAGCCGTGACGCCGGTAGCGTTGATCAGCCGCTACTGGACATTGCCGCGCAAGTGGTAGCGGTGCAGTCTCAGGTGACCGCTGAAGTACAGGTTTACGTCAATGCGCCGGGTGCCACCGACTCAGAGGTGAACGATAGCAGCAGTGCGCAGTCCGGGGCCGGAGAACCCAGTGCTCAGGAGCGTTTCGAGCGCATCTCTGTCGCGCTGAATACTGATATCGAACAGGGGCGGGTGGAAGTTGAACGCCAGGGAGATGCAGTGGTGGTCAGGCTGGCCTCTCAGGGGAGCTTTGTCTCCGGTAGCGCGGATTTGCAGAACCAGTTTCTGCCGCTGCTGACCCGGGTCGGTCAGAGTGTTGCTGAGGGTGGTGGTCGTATTAACGTGGAAGGACATACGGATAACATTCCTATCGCGTTCAGTGAGCAGTTCAATTCCAATTGGGATTTGTCGGCCGCGCGCGCCGCGTCTGTGGCGGACTTCTTTAACAATCAGCTGGTGATCGACGAATCGCGACTTGAGGTGCTCGGTTATGCCGATACCCGACCATTGGCCTCCAACGCCAGTGCCGATGGCCGTTCGCAAAACCGTCGTATTGAAATCGTCGTGGATAACTAGATTGGATAGACAGGTGAACCATGGCTGAGGAAGACGAACAGGAACTGGAGCTAGAGGAAGCGGAGCCGCCCGAGGAGTCGCCCCCGGAGGATTGCCCGCCGTGTAAGGCGGGGGCGCCTGCCTGGATGGCAACATTCGCCGACATGGCGACGCTGCTGATGGCGTTTTTCGTGCTCATCCTGTCTTTCGCCCACGTCAATGTGCCCAAGTACAAACAGGTCAGCGGATCCATGCGCATGGCGTTTGGGGTGCAGACGCAGATACCGGTGATCGAGCCACCCAGCGCGGATAACATTATTGCCACCCAGTACCGCACTGCCAGGGTCGATCCCACACCGGTCCAGACAGTTGAAGAACAGAAAACCGAGCAGCCGCAACCGGAGGATGTCGAGCTGAGAAATGACACCGGGCCCGGTGAATCGGAGACCAATGCTGCCGAACAGGCGTTGGAGCAGGCGCTGGCTGAGCAACTGGCGCAGGGCAGGGTGCGGATCAGCACAGCAGACAACAAGGTGCAGGTGGAAATTGTGGATCGCGGTCAGGAAGGACTGCGCGATTCTCCCGATGCAGGTGGTCCAAGGGGTCAGGTAGACCAGGATACGCTAGAGATCTATGCCCGGGTTGCTGCGGCGCAGACCGAAACCGATAGCCTGATCGAGGTAATCGATCCGCGTTTTGCCGAAACCACAGTTCAGCAGCAGAATGCGAGCGCCAGCGGTGCCGGTGCGGCGGTTGGCAGTTCACCGCTTGATGATCAGTACCAGCAGATCCGCGCCAATCTTTCGGAACAAATCCGTGACGGTCTCGCCGAGGTGGAGCGCGATGGCGATCAGATCATTATCCGGCTCGCTGAGCAGGGCACCTTTGACAGCGGACAGGCAGAATTGAAACCGGAGTTTTTCACGCTGATCAATACGGTGGGTGCGTCAATTTCCGGCACCCAGGGGCGGATCAGCGTCGAGGGGCACACCGATAATGTGCCCATCGGCTTTGGCAGTCGCTATCGATCGAACTGGGATTTGTCAGCAGCCCGCTCCGCCGCAGTAGCAGACTATCTGGTCAATAATGATTTTGTGCAGGCTGGTCGGGTCAGCATCAAGGGTTTTGCTGACTCACGACCGCTGGCAGATAATGACAGTGCGATCGGCCGCGCCAGCAATCGCCGGATTGAAATCATTATCAATGGCTCTGGCAGCAGTTAATCCCGTTGTGTGCGCGCTGCCGGAGGCGGATCAGGCGGGGCAATCGCTCAGCCCGTCACCGAGACAGTTGTTGATAACAGCGTCCGCCTCGGCAACCTCATCATCTTCCAGCAAAATCACTGCCACCGCAGACACGTCGCCGGCATCAGTGAAACCGCTACGTTCGGCAATCGTGGCCCACACGTAGGCGCCAAACGGGTTCGATTCGTCCGCGCCTTCGCCCGCCTGCAGCATGTAGGCGTACATGAACTGGGCGTTCACCGAGCCTTGCCGAGCCGCCTTGAGAAACCAGCGCCGTGCTTCACGGTAGTCCAGGTCAACACCCTTGCCTTGCTGATAGGCCAGGCCCAGCATGTACTGCGCTGGCACGATGTCCTGTTCAGCAGCCTGGCGGAACCAGCGCACCGCCTCGCGCGGATTTTCCGCCACCCCGTAACCGTTGTAGTACAGCAGGCCGATATTGTGCATGGCCTCCGGTAGGTCATTGTCGGCGGCCTGGCGATACCACCGCATGGCCGTGGTGTAGTTCTGTGCGACTCCCAGGCCTTCTTCATACATATGGCCAATATTGTTTTGCGCTTCGGGCACGCCGGACTCTGCCAGTGGCTGCCAGGCGCGAATGGCGGTGGCAAAATGGCCACGATCTTTGGCGGCCACACCGGCTTCCAGACTGGTTTGTTGAGCCTGGGCCGGCGCAGATAGTGTGCAGGCGACTGCCAACGCCAGTAGCAGTATGCGCGGCAGCGACCCGGGTTTGGCGCTGTTATCGGCAGGACCGAGAGCGACAATTATGTCAGGCATAGAGTGGTTCACTTATTAACTCCTTTCCAGTTGGCGCACGCTATTCTGAACTTGCAACACCGCCTGGAACAGATCACCTTCGGTAACTACCCCAAGCACGCGACGAGAATCGGCAGCCAGCACCGGGATGCTCTCGCCGACAAAGCGGCTTACCTTGTGCATAACTTCCGCGAGGCTTTCCGACTCGTTAAAACACAGCGGGTTTCGGTCCAGGCAGCTGGCAATGGGTTCGCTGCCGGCATTGGCGCTGTCGAACACTGTGACTTTGCCCAGCAACTGTTGTTCGGAGTCGACGATATAGGCTTCAGTAAACGGTCCTTCAGCCATGCGCCCCATCAATTCATGGCCGGTGAGACTGTCGGGTACACTCAGGTATCGCGCTCCCACGTAGTCGCCAACCCGACTTTTGTCCAGGGCCAGGGATTCGCGACCCATGCGCAGGTCGATGCCCCGGTCCAGCAGCTGTCGATCAAAATAGGATTGGCCGAACAGGCGGTGGGTGAGCAAGTTGCTGATAATGACCGCAATCATTGCCGCCACGGCAAAGCCATAGGAGCCGGTCAACTCCAGCACAATTAGTACTGCTGAAATGGGCGCGCCGATCACGGCGGCGCTCACCGCGGCCATGGCGGCCACGCTGATCACCTCATCCAGGCCGGTTATGCCGAAGCCAGCCAGTAGCTGCGCAACAATGGCGCCGGTGGCCACGCCCACAAACAGGGCCGGAGAAAACACGCCGCCGAATAAGCCAAAGCCGATACA
The DNA here is from genome assembly GCA_965230125.1 of uncultured Pseudohongiella sp. Lineage (GTDB taxonomy): Bacteria > Pseudomonadota > Gammaproteobacteria > Pseudomonadales > Pseudohongiellaceae > UBA9145. The sequence goes on from OZ245938.1 coordinate 1,667,570, forward strand.
CAGGGCGGTCATCACCAGCTTGCCAACCAGCAGCGCCAGCAGCAGATTCAGGCTGGCATCACCAGCGATCATGCCGTTAATGCCGTCGATACCGATACCCAGGATCTGCGGCAGAAAAACACCGGTAGAACCACAGATCAACGCGGCCAGAACCGGCAGGGTATTGGCTGACAGTGGCAGGTGTTTGCCGAGCGCGGTGGCGCCGCGCAACGCCGTCATAAAACTGATGGCCACCAGTGCGGCCAGTGGGCCCAACAGCAGCAGAATCGGTGCGAGCTGTACCAGCGGCGGCACGGACTGATGGATCTGGAAGGTGGTGCCGCTGCTGCTGAAAAACAGGCTGTCAAACGTACTGGCGCTGATGGCGGCTATAAAGATCGGAGCAATGGCCCGCGGGGAAAAATGGCGCAGGACTGCCTCATGAGCAAACACCACGCCAGCCAGTGGCGCGTTAAAGCCGGCAGAAATTGCTGCCGCCACGCCGCAACCCAGAAAAATATCCTGAGAGAGCAAGTTGCCAAACACCCGCCGCAAGGCGCAACCCACTGTGGCGCCAAAGTGGACCACCGGTCCGTACTGGCCCACCGAAGCGCCGCCGGCAGCGGAGATGAATGCCGCCAGAGTGGAGCCCGCGCCCTGTTTGATATCCAGACGGTGCTGAACATTGTGTGCGGCGTAGATGCTGTCTGCAGGACCAGCCCAGGCGCCAAGGCGCAGCAGCCTGCGCAACCCGATGACGGCCAGGGCAGCCAGCAGCAGAAAAATGATCGGTGCCAGGGAATAACGGCCCCAGGGCAGGCCTACGCTCAACAATTGGCTGGACTCGCGCAACACCTTGGCGGATTGCACACCGAGTACGAACAGATTGGCTACCACCGCCATCAGCAGACCGATAAAGCAGCCCACCAGCAGGATGATTAACAGTTCTTTGAATATCCGATATGACATCTTTGTTGCTTTGCAGCGCAGTCTGACCAGCACCCGATCGGTGGCATCTTTCCGCCGCCAGGGCGCGACTGCCGCGACGCTGGAGGTGCTGCAAGAAATCGATAAGAAGGCGCTCTAGACCGGCTCTGGCAAGGGGCAACAATAACCGACTAGAGCACCTGATCGAACAACACTCCCTTGAGCGCTTCGATATTGTGGGCCACGCGTAATACGGCTTCCGCGGGCACCTGGCGGATCACTTCGCCGTTGCTCTGGTCGGTGACTACCACCAGATAGCGTTTCGAGACCTCATCCACCGAAAAACTTAAATCCTTTGGTCCTTTGGCCATGCGCTCGTTGAGCGTTTGTATGGCCGCGTCAAGTCGCTCGCGAATGCCTTCCATGGTGGCCGCCGAGCGCGATCGCTGGTCGAGAATCCGCGAGTTGACCTGCTGCAGCGACTGCACGGCCTGCTCGGCCTTGCCGGTCGCGACTGCCGACTCGCTGCGCGTCTTGCTTGAGCCGGTATCAGCCGCCACCACTTTGGCCGATGGCGAGGCGGTAACATTCACATCGCTCATTGTGCCTCCCTCCCTAGCTCAGATTAAGTACATTACTGTATCAAAGGGTCGCAAAAGCCGGGGCGGCGTCAACCACCCCGGCGGCTTGCGACTTGAAGCGCCGCTTACTGGAGCAGGGCCAGGACCGACTGCTTCACCTGATTGGCCTGGGCCAGCATCGCGGTGCCAGCCTGGGCGATAATCTGGGTGCGCGCCAGTTCAGTGGTTTCCGCGGCGTAGTCCGCGTCTGTAATCTGACCTCTGGCCGACTCGGTATTCATTGATATATTGCTAAGATTATCAACGGTGTGCGTGAGGCGGTTTTGAAAAGCACCCAGGCTGGCTCGTTGTGATGAAATATTGGCTATCGCCGTATCGAGTGTCGTGATAGCTGTACTGGCGTTGGACTGGGTGGTGATGTCGCCAGAGACAGATGTTGCGTCAGTAGCGCCAGCCATCACCTCGACTGAATAGGGATTGTCGACATCTACACCAGTCAATGTCAGTGTATTTGTACCATCTACGCTCGCTGCAGCATGTATTGTTCCTTGCATGCTGGTGTTGGAATTGATCATGGCTGCCAGATTTGTAGCAAGCAGATCGCCAACTCCGTCATCATTATTATCGCCGCTGTTCGCTAAGTCGGCTACGTCGGCTGCCGTGACTGTGTAGTTAAAGGATTGGTCACCTATAGTAAGGGAAACGGTTTCATCGGCGGCCATGCCGCTGTAATCAGTGGCAAAGTCAAGAACAGAAACCTGTCCGTTAGTTCCGTCCGGTGCGGTAATGGTAGCCGCAATAGCTGTTCCGTTAGTTCCAGCTGATCCGGCGATATCCGAAATGGCAACTGCCATGGTTTGTGTTGCTTCGGAACCTATCTGAAAGGTAAAACTCGCAGTGCTGCCATCCAGCAAGAGCATGTCATTGAACTCAGTCGTATCCCTGACCCTGGTTATTTCAGTAGCCAGAGCCTGAAATTCATCATCCAGATAACCACGATCATCTGCGCTGTAAGTGTCGCTTGATGCTTGAACAGCGAGCTCTCGCATCCGCTGCATCATATTTGTTACTTCATCCAGCGCACCCTCAGCAGTCTGAAGTAAGGATGTTGCATCGTTCGCATTTCGAACCGCCTGGTCCAGCCCCCGGATCTGAGAAGTCATCCGCGAAGAAATCGCGAGGCCAGCGGCGTCATCTTTGGCGGAGTTGATGCGCTGGCCGGTGGATAGCCGTTCCATCGCGGTGCTCATCGTGCGTTCGTTCCGGGTCAGCGCATTGGCCGCCAGGGTAGCTGAGACATTGGTATTGATTGCAGTCATTCTGGTTACTCCGTTACGTTGTCATAAAAGTACTGATAACGACCACTCACCTTCGCATTAGTCCTGTCCGGTCGCGATCATGAGACCGGTTCGTCACCGGGAATATGCCGTTAACAAGACGTTCGACACTTGGCTGAACGATCTTTATAGGCTGAGCCTGGAGAACTACTGGAGAATTACAGGTGGCGCCTTATGCATATAAGCAATGCCGCAACCGCGTTATCGGCGGAATAGAAGCCCCGGCGGTGTCAGCTTGCTGCCCGCTCTAAAGTTATGCCTGGCAAAGTCCGAATGGCGAAGAAATGGTAAATGTGCAGGGAGTTGTACTTGTGAATATAATGGTAAAAAACGCACTATCGTCCTATCAGGACGTTGGCTACACGGCCAGTGTGGACTATTCCGATCCTCATCAGCTGGTGGGCATGCTGTTTAATGCGCTGTTGGAGTCGCTGGCTGATGCCAGACGACATCTCTCTGCTGCAGATCTGGTCAGCAAAGGTCGCAGTATCGCCCGCGCCCAGAAAATTATTTATGGTTTACGCAGCACGCTGGATTTCAAGCGCGGCGGTGAGCTGGCGCGGAATCTGGATGCCTTGTATGACTACTGTTTGCGGCGCCTGTCGCTCGCCAATGCGGAAAACGATCCGGCGGTGCTTGCGGAAGTCGCCAGTCTGCTCGGTGAGATCAGTGAAGCCTGGCATTTAATGCCTAACCGGGTGTTTCCTGAGCAGCAGTGACGGGTAGTCAGTGGTCTGCGGGTCGTGCCTGGCCGATACAGTCTGATACCAATTTTTCGGCAATTGGGGCTCTTTGCAGATTGTCATCCACCGGTTAGTCAGTAGAATTGGATGCCCCTGTACGTCATAACAAGAGTCGTCTGGCTCCAGCTGACCATGCCCTGGAATCGCAATGCGCAACAATCATAGCTTGCTGCTCGGTGACTGTCCCGCAATGCTGGAGCTGAAGGCGATGGTTGCTGCCTGCGCGCCCAGCAATGCGTCAGTACTTATCCGAGGCGAGACTGGTGTCGGCAAGGAAGTGGTCTGCAGGCAATTACATGCCATGTCAGGTCGCGCCCAGCAAGCTTTGGTAGCAATTAACTGTGGTGCGATTCCCGGCACGTTGCTGGAAAGCGAGCTGTTTGGTCACCGCAAAGGAGCCTTTACCGGCGCCCTGTCGGATCGCATTGGCCGTATCGAGATGGCCGAGGGCGGCACCCTGTTTCTGGATGAGATCGGCGATATGCCGATGGATCTTCAGGTCAAGCTGCTCCGGGTGCTCGAAGATCGCTGCGTTGAGCCGCTTGGCGGAGGTGAATCCCGTCCGGTTGATATCCGGGTCGTCTACCCACCAGAATCTGGCTGCCATGGTGGAGCGTGGTGAGTTTCGCGAAGATCTCTACTATCGACTGAATGTCATTCCGCTGACCATTCCGCCGTTACGGGATCGCGGGGTGGACATCGCGACCCTGTGCCGCCATTTTACGGAACTGCACGCCAGTAACGGCAACGCCATCAGCTTTACTGCGCGATCCCAGCACGTGCTGGAACAGTATGGCTGGCCCGGCAATGTTCGGGAAATGTCGAACCTCATCATGCGTTTCAGTGTGCTGTTCGCCGGTAATCGCATTGATCTTGCCCAGGTTCCCCAGTCAGCCATGCCCGAAGCGCTGGTGCGCCTTACCACAGATATGCTTACCCCACTGGATCCCGGCCCCGATGTAGACGAGCTGGACCTGCTGAAACGGCTGCCGACTGAAACGACGCCGGCGGCCGTTGAATCAGCACCAGACTCGGACGACTGGACACCGCAGCAGGCCGAAGAACTGGTGGCTCTTGCTCAGGGCCGGCGCGATCTGCCCAGCCAGGGCATTGCCACCAAGCAGATTCTTCAGGATCTGGAGAGTAACTTCATCAAAGTGGCGCTGAACCAGGCCAATGGTAATGTGTCCAAGGCGGCCATGTTGCTTAAGTTGCAGCGCACCACACTTATTCAGAAAATTGAAAAGTACAATCTGAGTTGATGCGAGATCGAATCTATAGATAACCGCGACTCGGCTCACGCCTCGATTTCTTCTGTCTGTCCGCTCATTTGTTTTACCTCCTCATTATTTTAACTCCGCGCGTAACTTGAGCTAACAAGCCGCGACTTCAATTATTGTCGTCGAGCCATCACGGTTTCTCGTTTCTTGCGCCACTGGTCATATTAAGGTACGACCGGTTAGAAACATTCGAAACAATGAAGACAATTGATCACAAAACTCTTTTTAACATTGCTTACTAAAACATCAATATACCGAACGCACGGCGAAAAAAGCTTTTATTGGATGCTTAAAAGTAACAGGGCCATGTAACCCACAAATAGGTAACCAACAAAATGGTGTTTATAAAAAGTGGCAACCAGTTGCGCGTTAAAGATTAATAGCTGTCATAAAAATGGCAGCCGTTTTTTTAGCTATTGAAAAACAAGGAGAAATATTCACTGGCACGGTGATTGCAGGTACAGATTAGAACGTCAGTTATTTAACGGCCATGGTCATGTATCAGATGCAACAGCAGAAGAACGATAAAGTCGATTCGCAACCCGGTATGGGTAACGCCGAACAACCATTTGTGTTTGTTGATCCGGAAAGTGCGCGACTATTTTCGCTGGCCACTCGTGTCGCGGCTACCAATGTGCCGGTGTTGGTGGCCGGACCTACCGGCGCTGGCAAAGAAATAGTTGCCAAGGTTGTCCACGAGGCTTCGCCACGGGCCAGCGGCCCCTTCGTTGCGGTTAATGCCGCTGCTGTGCCAGGGAGTCTTGCCGAGGCACTGTTCTTCGGTCATGAGAAAGGTGCGTTTACCGGCGCCCAGGCGGCCAGCCCCGGATATTTTGAGCAGGCTCATGGTGGCACCTTGTTTCTGGACGAGATTGGCGAGATGCCGCTGGATTTGCAGCCGAAAATTTTGCGCGTGCTGCAAGACAAGAAGGTCACTCGCATCGGCAGCACGCGTTCAATTGATGTGGACGTGCGGATTGTGGCCGCGACCAATGTTGATCTGCGCAAAGAACTGGCGGACGGGCGGTTTCGGGAAGATCTGTATTACCGACTAAGCGCATTCCGACTCTCTGTGTCACCACTGGCTGCCCGACCTCTTGATATCAAGCCCCTGAGTCTGTTGATGCTACAAAAATACGGTTCTGGGGGGCGACACTCAGGGTTTACCGCCACGGCTATGAACAAACTGCTTGGCCACAGTTGGCCTGGCAATGTTCGGGAACTGGAGAATGTGATTGCCCGGGCGATTGTGCTCGCTGAGGACCACCAAATCGGCGTCGACGCCATTGTGTTCGACGACGAGGAGTTAGGCGCGGCATCGGTGGTCGCCGTTAAGGAGGCGCGACCCGAACGCCAGCAGATTGCGCTGGACCCTTGTGCCAGTGCCGAGGCCAATAGCATCGTGACCGCAATGCAGCAGGCCCGTAATCGGAAAGAAGCCGCGAGCCGGCTGGGCATTAGCACCCGGACTCTGCGCCACAAGCTGCAGCAGTTGCGCAGCAGTGGATTTGATGTGCCCAAGGCCTATTCACGCTAAGCGGAGGACTGACCATGAACAGCAGTGCTATTCAGCAAAGCAACGAGCTCCTGTCACAGATCCGCGCCTATCAGGACCGTATAGGGGAGCAGCGGCCAGCGGAACTGGACCAGGCCGGTGGTATCGCCACCGACAAAGCATTCAATACCCGTATGATTGAGGCGATGAAAACCTCTATCAACGAGGTCAACAGCCTGCAGGCGAATTCGGCCGACATGATCGCCCGCTACGAGTCTGGCGAGGACGTGCCGCTTACCGAAGTCGTGCTGGCTATGCAGAAGTCTTCTCTGGCCTTTGAAGCCACTGTGCAGGTCCGCAACAAGGTCATCAAAGCCTACGAAGACATCATGAATATGCCGGTGTAATGCCGCGAGAGACAACCAGCTATGGAAGCAATACAGGACAACAGCATGGCTTTTCAGCCGGCCCCGCTGGAAAAGCCAGCCTCGACGCCGGCGCCGGCCAGCGACGGCAATACTGGTGAGGCTAATTTGCCGGCCAAAGCGCCTTCGGAAGGGGCGTTTCCGAGCGTCACTGAAATAGTCTCCCAACCACTGGTCAGGAAATCATTGCCAGCCATTCTGGCTGTGCTGGTACTGGCTGGGTTCGCGCTGGTGTTTCTCTGGATAGATGACGGTGAGTTCCGCGCGCTGTATCCGGGGATGTCCGACCTTGATCGGGGCGAGGCTTATGAGGCTCTGATTGCAGCAGGTATCAATGCGCGCATTGACAGCGCAAGCGGATCTATTACCGTCCCGCTGGACCGCTACTACGAGGCACGGATGGCGCTTGCATCCGCTGGCTTGCCTCGTGAGGCTTCCAGCAGCGCCATGGATTATTTCAATAATCAAAGTTCCATGACTACCAGTCAGTTTATGGAGCAGGCAAGGTATGGGGCGGTCATCGAAAATGAGCTGGTCAAGAGTATTGCCCAGATTTCTTCGATTCAATCGGCGCGGGTGCATCTTGCTACCCCCCGGCAAAGCGCATTCATTCGCAACCGAACGCCGACCAAGGCATCAGTGGTGGTAGTGCCATATGCAGGTCGCAGCATAAGTCCCGGCCAGGTCCAGGCCATCACGCACCTGGTTGCCTCCAGCGTGCCGTATTTGTCCGCCAGTGATGTGTCAGTGGTAAACCAGCAGGGAGATCTACTCACCAATACCATGTCACCTTTGCTGAACGAAGCCTCCATGCAGACCAATTTCGAGCGAACCGTGGAGGAAAACTACCGCGAGCGCGTGGAAAGCCTGCTGGCGCCGATGGTCGGAATGGACAATGTACGTGCCGACGTCGACGTGATTCTTGATTTCACGGAGCTTGAAACCACCGTTGAGGAATATGACCAGAACGATCAGGGACCACAGACCCGGTCCGAGGTGCTGATAGAAGACCGCACTGAAACCCTGACCGCTGCCGGTGTGCCGGGCGCGCCCACGAATGTGGCACCGGAGAACACTGACCTGGCGGAAGCCAATACTGCCGACCTGGGCGTCGAGGGTGGCACCGATAGCGGCGTGCGCAGTTCGCGGACAACCCGCAATTACGAGTTGGACCGCTCGATTCGGTATGTGCGTAACCAGCCCGGCAGTTTGACCCGATTGTCCATTGCCGTGGTAATCAACGAACAGGCCTTTGCTGATTCTGAAGGCGAGGGCGGTGAGCCAGCCGCGGATATTGATCAGCGTCGCACCGAGATGACCGAACTGGTGCGTGCCGCGGTGGGCTTTGATGCTAATCGCGGTGACTCGGTCACGGTGATCAGCGCGCCGTTCCGTCCTGAACAGGAAATTCGCACTGTTACTCCCTGGTATGAAGACCCGGCCATTTTGTCTTTGATCAAGTATGGATCCGGGCTTTCCGCATTCCTGATTCTTGCGCTTTTTGTACTTCGACCCGTGATCAAGCTGTATCTGCCGGAGAAAGAGAATGAGGCTGAAGAAAGAGCCAAAGCACTGGCTGACGGGGAACTGTCAGAAGAGGAACTGCAGATGATTAGCCTGGGTGAGGGTGAGTCTCTGGAAGAAATCAAGTCCAAGCTCAAACCGAAGAAATCCACTATCTCTGCTGACATGCTCGATACTGCCAATACCTATGACGACAAGGTAGCCCTGATCAGGCTGCTGGTGGCAGAGGACTCCGGTCGCGTGGCGAATGTGCTGAAGAAGATGATTAAACCAGTTTAGGAATGAGGCGAACAGATCATGGCTGAAGAAGCGAATATCGATCTTCCGACGGCACCGGAGGAGAAAGAACTTCCGGAAAATGTAAAGCAGGAACTGGAAGTGATGACCGACACCGAACGGGCCGCGGTCATAATGTTGTTGCTTGGTGAACAGCAGGCCGCAGACATTATCAAGTTTTTGTCGCCCCGTGAAGTCCAGGCACTGGGCGCCAGCATGGTCGGGGTTGCCGATTTGTCCCAGGAGACAGTCAATGTGGTACTGGACGATTTTGTTGCGACCATTAAAAAACAGACAAATCTTGGCCTTGGTACTGTCGACTACGTGGAGAGCGTGTTCAAACGTGCGCTTGGTGACGAGAAGGCGGCTACTGTTCTTGGTCGGATCATGCCGGGTTCATCCAGCAAGGGGCTGGAAATTCTGCGCTGGATGGACGCGCGATCGATTGGCGAGATGATTCAGGACGAACATCCTCAGGTCATCGCCATCATTTTGTCGGTCCTTGAATACGACGTTGCAGCCGACGTGCTGAATTTTCTTGAACCAGAAATTCGTCCGGGAGTTATCCAGCGCGTCGCCATGCTGGATACAGTGCAGCCATCCGCCATGGAAGAGCTGGAGTCAATTATGAAACAACAGTTCACTAACAGCTCGTCCGCCAAGTCGTCCAATTTTGGTGGTATCAAGGCGGCGGCAAAGATCATGAACTTCACCAAGGTTGAGCTGGAAAGCAAGATCATGGAAGGGGTAACTGAAAAAGATGAAGAGCTGGCGCTCAAGATTCAGGACAATATGTTCACGTTTGAGAACCTGTCCGCCCTCGATAATCGCAGTATTCAGACGCTGATGCGAAGTATTGAAAACGATATGTTGATGACTGCTCTGAAAGCCGCTGATGAAACTGTCAAGGACAAGTTCCTGGATAACATGTCGCAACGTGCGAAAGTCATGTTCCTTGACGAGATGGAAGCGAAGGGGCCGATCCGCATTACCGATGTCGAGGATGCCCAGAAAAACATTATGCGCATAGCGCGTAAGCTTTCTGACAAGGGTGAAATTGTGCTGGCCGGTCGAGGTGATGATTTTGTCTGAGCCATTGTCTAGTGTTGACTGGAAGCTCAATGAACTGCTGGCAGCAGACCGGCGGGCGCGTGAGTATGCTCAGCATTCCGGCCAGCAGGAGATGACCGAGCAGAAGCCCTTCGCCCCCTGGGAGCCACGCGCGCTTAATGCTGACATTGCAGACCATACCCAGGACAAGGTGGATGCGGAAGCTGACCCGCTGGTCGCCGAAGGTGAGCCCGAGCCGGCGGATCAGCCCGATGATCAAGACCATGAACACTTTGGACCTGAGCCAGATTTTGACGCCATGCTCGCCGACGCCCGCAGTGCGGGTGAACGCAGCGGATATGCCCGCGCCAGCGAGGAGCTGGCACAGGACCGGGAGCAGCAGCGCGAACAGATTCAACAACTGGTGTCTGCTATCGGCCAGGCGCAGGTGGATCTGACTGACTATGTGGAGTTTGTGCGCGAGTTGGCCACTGCAATTGCTGAACACGTGCTCCGACATGAGTTGCTGTGTTCTAGTGAACGGATGCGCGATCTGGTTCGGTCGGCAGTGGGCCGATTGGCGTCGGACAGCGTTGCCAAGCTTGAGATTCGCGCTAATCAGCGCACCCTGGACAGCCTGGTCGAGGCCCTGGCTGGTCTTGACACGCAGCCAGCACTGCACCGCGACGAATCCCTGGGAGATGGTGATTTTCATTTCAAAATGGCGTCCACCGAAGGTGCTGAAATTGTAGCTGACAAGATTAATAGCGCCGTGACCAGCTTGTTCGCCGCCGCAGAGGTGCCGCAACAGCGTTCGATTAGCGACGCAGCCTCTGAAACTACTATTGATTCTCCTACCGAAACGGCGAGCGAGTCTGCCACCGAATACGCCGCCAAACGCGCTGCCGGACTCGCAGCCGAAACCTATGAATCGCAACCGGAAGGTCAGGAACTTCTTCCAGCTGACCGGAACCAGCCGCACCCAGTCTCGCCTGATGCTGGGACGGATGACGGGACTACTGAGATTGACGCGCAGTGGTCTGATTCTGACTCTGCTGATACTGATAAAGGTCAAGACTGATGCTGCTGCCGCCAAGTCATTGCCACTGGCAGTCATTGTCCGACCACGGACGGGAGCTTTCTGAGTGGCTTGCCGCCAGTCAATCCACGCTGCAACCAGTCACTTCACCGCTGTACGGACGGATTACCCGGGTTACCGGTACGACCATAGAGGCTCAAGGTCTCACTGCTCCCGTGGGCGCACAGTGTGATATTGGATTGCAGGGCAGTGGCGAACGGATGCTGGCTGAAGTCGTTGGTTTTGTGGGTGACACCACAGTGTTAATCCCGTTCCAGAGCGTGGCAGGTCTGAGTCCTGGAGCCAGAATAACGATGATTGAACCGCAATCTAGTGGTGGTCTCTCGCCGGAGCTGATTGGCCGGGTAGTGGACGGATTTGGTGAACCATTGGATGGTCGCGGTGCCATTCGCTACCAGAGCAAGGCGAATCTTGAAGGCGCCGTGCTCAATCCAATGGAGCGCGGTCCAATCAGGGAAGTCCTGGATACGGGGATCAAGGCTATCAATACCGCGTTGACCATCGGCCGCGGCCAGCGCATTGGACTGATTGCTGGTTCTGGTGTTGGTAAAAGCGTCCTGCTGGGGATGTTGACGCGGAATACGGAAGCGGACGTTGTGGTGATTGCCCTGATTGGAGAACGGGGCCGTGAGGTCAAGGATTTTATTAATGAGACGCTCGGTAAAACTGGTCTGGAACGGGCGGTGGTGGTCGCGGCGCCTGCCAACGTGTCTCCGGTGGAGCGCATCAGGGCCGCGAAACTCAGTCATCTGATTTGTGAATACTTTCGAGAGCAGGGCAAACATGTGCTGCTGCTATTCGATAGTCTCACCCGAGTCGCCCATGCGCAGCGGGAAATTGGCCTGGCATCCGGTGAGCCACCCACTACCAAAGGGTACCCGCCGTCAGTATTTAGCACGATCCCGAATTTCATTGAAAGGCCGGGCGTTGGTCGAGGTGGCCGGGGTTCCATCACCAGCTTCTACACAGTGCTCGCTGAAGGCGATGACCGGAACGATCCGATCGTCGACATCAGTCGAGCGTCACTGGATGGGCAGATCATGCTCACCCGGCAGCTGGCTGATGCAGCCCACTATCCGGCCATAGATCTGGCCGGTTCGATATCTCGGGTCGCGAACTCTTTGCTTGAACCAGGGCAGGTGGAACTGGCGCAGCGCTTGCGACGATTGTGGACGCTGTACACCCAGAAACAGGACTTCATTAATGTCGGAGCCTATGAAGCCAACAGTAATCCTGAATTGGACGAGGCCATTCGCTATCGAAGGGATCTGTCGCTTTTTCTGCAGCAGGTTGACAGTGAACGGGTGCCTTTTTCAGAAGGATGGCGTCAGCTTGGCTTGCTGTTTGGAGGCAGGTCGTGAGCATCGAGCTGTGGCAGGTGCTGGCAAGCAAACAGGAGTGGCAGCGTCAAAAAGAGTCAGATCGACAGCTAGTCCTGCAACATGAGTTGAATCGGGTCAGGGAAAGACGGGAATACATCGAGTCGGTGATTAATGACTGCGTGGCCCAGAAGCGTGGCAAGCCGTTGTCTGCCGGCCAGTTCTCAACTCAGTCGAGCTACCTGCGGCAGGTACTGGCGATGAAACATGAACTGCAATCGGAAGAAGGACGCATTCGTGCAGCGATCGTAGCTAGCGGCGATAGTGTGCGTGTCCATGCTCGCGAAGAAAAGAAATACCAGCAGCTGCGGGCACTCGCGGAAAAAGAGCAGAACGACATGGCAGCCAAACTGGAAACCAGGGAAGCGGATGAAGTGAATATTGCGCTGTTTAACCGCTCAAAAGGAAGCTGATCATATGCCTGGCATACTATTTGCGATACATCAGGAAAAGCGAGAATCGCTATGCCACTTAGGTAGCCAGGTATACACAATTATGACTATGCAAACTGACTTTAATTTGCAATCAATAATAGGCCAATTGCTTGCCACCGGCGGCGCGACGAGGTCTGGAGCCGATAATGCAGCCGTCAGCGAAAAGTCCGGAATGGATTTTCAGGCAGTTCTGGATAACCAGCTCGACGCCTCTGGATCTACTGCCACTTTGGCCGCTTTGCAGCAAAGTGGCAAAAGCGGCAGCCGAATCGGCTCTGGCTTGGCCGTTGAAGCTCGGCCCCGTATCAGTGTCGACCCCGCAAAACCAGATTCAGACAGCAAAGTCTCTGACATGGATGCTGTGAGTGGTTTTGATAGCGATCAGAGTGGCAGCACAGTGCCAGACACTGGGTTACCGTTGCAGCTGGAAACCCGGCAGTTACTCAATGGCCGGCCGGTATTAACATCACGCTATGATGACACAGAGATGATGTCTGACATCGCGGTCGAGGAGATCGTCGACGATTTGGCGAAGCTCCCCGGCAAAACAAATGAGACCGCCCTGCCGGGATTGAGCAAGTCAGGTCGGGCTACCCAAGGTCTTGATGTGGAATCCTGGTCACGCGGGGCATCCCCGGATGATGATGTGGATTCCCGGTCAGGCGTGACCTCGCCAAATCCTGAAATGGATTCCCAGTCAGCCGCGCCGTATTCATCGTCTGCGTCAATGATGCCTCCAGTAGTGATACCAATTGATACCAATGTGGCGCGGCAAACTCTGGGCGGGCCTGCCGTGGCGACTGACAATACGCTATCGGAATATGCTCAACAGCACTCGTATCCGGTTAGCCACGACTCGGTAACCGGATTCAGCAGGGACTCAGGAGCGAGCAGCAGTGCTTCTGGATTCGGTGCCAGAACGCTGGATCAGTCCGTCGCACTGGGCGGTGAAACGAAGGCGCTCGATCCTATCAGTGATGCGAACAGTCGGTTGGCTGGAGAGCCGGAAGCGGCCGGGCCGAACAAAGGCAGGATTGAACTGGAAGCGTTAGCCGCCGCTAAGGTAGCCGAGGCGAAATCTGATGAGAGACATTTGGCGTCAATGGTGGCAACGGTCGGCACAGCGCCGCGAGCCGCAGGGATTACCCCGGCTTCTTCCTCAGAGCCTGCGGCTTCGACACAATTGCTAGAAAGTGCGGCTGACCGACTTACTCAGTTCGCGGCAGGTTCTGTACCGCCCGACAATGCGGCCGTACAAGAGCGAGGGGTCAACCTGAATCAGCCGCCTCAGCCTATGCGGGAGTTTACTTACCGATTCAGCAACCCGACCGCTTTTGCAAACGAGGTACCTGAATTCCTTGCGGAGATCATTCAGGAGGGTAGCGAGGCGGCCGATCAGCGCATCCGGCTTCGGCTATTCCCGGAAAACCTTGGTCGCATAGACGCCACCATCAGCGAAGGCAGTGACGGCTTGCGAATCCACCTGCTGGCGGAAAACGATCAAATTGCTCGCCTGCTCAGGGATAGTAACAGCACGCTGAGAGACATGTTGGCTGACGGCGAGACTGCCGTCCAGGTAGAGGTGGGCGTCGCAAATGAAGGCTCCAGGCAAAGCCCGGAAGGGTCTGGTCACGGAGATCAGGAACCTGGCACCAGCAATGAACAGGGCAGCGCCAACACAGAAAATGTAACGAATCTGAATTCGGTATCGGGCCAGCGCGGCCTGGATACCTATGTTTAAGAGGCTAAGAAATGGCTGAGGAAAAAAACGCAGAAAGCGGGGAAGAAAAAAGCAAATTTCCCCTGGTTCCGGTTCTCATTGCAGTGCTGGTTTCTCTAATTGTCAGTATTGGTGCAATTTTCGCCACGCTGTTTTTTACTGGATTCTTTGATGAACAAAGCGAACTGGAAGCTGAGTTGGCGCGGATAGAAGAGGAAGCAGTGGAAGAGGAACCAGAAGAAGAGCCCGACCCCGAGCTGCTCGAAACACCCAATCCGTCGCGACTGGATACGCTCTATTATGAAATCTCCAGGCCGCTCACCGCCAATGTATCGGGCTCGCGAAAAGTTATGCAAATCACTGTGGCTGTAATGACCCACTATGATGAGAGTGTGGTTGCCAACATTACCAAGCATGAGCTCTCTCTGCGTTCGGCAATGCTATCGGTTCTGACAGGAACCACAGAAGAGGATCTGGAAAACCCTGAATTCAAGGATGGGTTGGCGGAGGATTTGCGCATCGCGATTAACTCTGAGCTTGAGGAGTTTGAGGATTTTGGCGGTGTTGAACGCGTGCTTTTTTCAGAGTTCCTGGTGCAGTAACCAAGTTTAAGAGGAATCTATGTCTGATCTGGACAATAAAATTACCGCTGAGGAGCTGGAGGCCTTGCGCTCTGAATCGGCCGCGCAAGGTGACAACAGCGACAGCTCGAAAGAGTACATTGTGGTTAACCACGATCTGGCCAGCGAAGAATCATTTCTCGGATTCAACGAATCTGCGATTGATATGATCAACGAGCGTTTTGCCCGACAGCTGCGGGTGGGGCTTGTGGATGTGCTTCGGTCTACGCCGCGGCTGGGTGTGGAAAAAGTGCGCACCATGCGTTACCAGAACTTCCTGCAAGCGCTCAATCCACCGCTTTCGGTCAACACAGTCAAGGTTGAGCCATTGCGTGGTTACTCGCTGGTCGTGATTGAACCCAACGTTATTTTTTCCTCGTTGGATAATTTCTTTGGTGGCTTCGGCAGCACCAATGTGACGATCCCGGCTGGCAGAATTTTTACGCCTACTGAAAACTCCATTATCCGCATCCTGTTGAGTCTGGTATTCGGCGCTATGAAAGAAGCTTATGCGCCAATCCTGCCGATAGAGTTTAACCACGTTGCTTCGGAGATAAATCCGCAGTTTGCCCAAATTGCCGACGACAATGATCTGGTGCTGGTGACTAAGTTAAACCTGACCCTGTCGGATGACGTTGAAGGAAATATCTACATAGTTATGCCTTTCGTGACCCTAAAGCCTATTCGTGATCTGTTACGCAGTCGCGTGCAGACCACTGAGGAAAATGACGAAAAGGATCGCAAGTGGCGCGGTGACATGCATGAGGCATGTCTTGATTCCAGCTTGGACATTCGAGTCAAACTGGCCGAGATTCCTTCTTCGCTGCACAAACTAAAAGCGCTGAATGTTGGTGACGTTGTGTTCTTCAATAAGCCCGACGAGGCCTGGGCCGAGATCAATGATTTGCCAGTGTTTACTGCCGAAATTGGCAGCGTTGGCAAGAATGCGGCCGCCAAGATTAATAACTTTATAGCATTGAAAGAAAATCAGGAGCCGCGCCATGAGCGAAACTGAAGGTGAAACCGGAATTCAAACCGAAACCGAAACAGACGTGTTATTGGAATCCAGCTCTGCAGGCAGCACGCAGGGAACTGACCTCGCGTCGATAAACAGTGAACTTCTGGATAACATCTCGGTGACGATTTCGGTCGAAGTCGGTCGCACGTCCCTGAAAATCAAGGACCTGATGCGTCTGACGCAGGGGTCGGTTGTGGAGTTGGATCGCCTGGCCGGAGAACCCCTGGATTTACTGGTTAATAACACCCTGGTCGCCCAGGGCGAGGTAGTGCTGGTCAACGAGCGTTATGGTGTTCGGCTCACTCAGGTAGTGCCGCCTGCAGATCGCCTGAAAGATCTCTGACCACCTACCTATTCGATTGGAAAAAGCGTGGACACCATCCTGACTCTAGACTCTGCAGTTGCGCTCCTCACCGTGACCGCGTTACTGGTGGTTTTTTTCGTGGCGCTCAATTATTACCGCAATCGTTTTCTGGTCAGAACCCAGGGCGATCTCCGAGTTACGGAGCAACTTCCTATCGGGCCCAAACAGCGCTTGATCATGATCGAAACTCGCGGTAAGAAACTGCTGCTGGCGGTGAGCCAGGAACAGGTGGCTTTGCTTGACAGCTGGGATGATCCGGGTAATGCCTGATTTCCGCGTGTTAATTATGCGCTGCGTGTCTGTAGATGCGGTGCCGGTGTTAGCCGCTATACTGCTGTTGATAGTTCCGCTTGATGTGTTCGCCCAGGAAGCATTTCCCATGGTCAGCGTTACCGAGAATGCTGACGGTGAAACGGAGTACAGCCTGACGCTTCAGGTGTTGCTGCTAATGACGGTGCTTACGCTGCTGCCGTCATTTCTCATAATGATGACGTCGTTTGTCAGGATTATTATTGTGCTTTCTCTGTTGCGACAGGCTATTGGTACCGCGCAGACACCGCCCAACCAGGTACTGATAGGCATCGCTCTGTTCCTGAGTATCTTTATCATGAGCCCGGTGTTGCAGATTATTTATGATGACGCTTTAACCCCTTACATAAATGATGAGATAGCCGCAGAGGAGGCGCTGGAGACTGCGTCAGACCCTCTGCGGGACTTCATGCTTGCGCAGACGCGAGAAGAAGACGTCGGTGTGTTTCTTGATATTGCCGACATGGAATTGGAAGGGGATTACAGCACCGTACCAATGTCGGTATTAATTCCTGCGTTTATGACATCCGAGCTGAAAACTGCATTTACCATTGGCTTTTTGCTCTACATCCCATTCGTCATTATCGATCTCGTCGTGGCCAGCGTACTGATGTCCATGGGTATGATGATGTTGTCGCCGATGATGATTTCCATGCCGTTCAAATTAATGCTGTTTGTACTGGCAGATGGCTGGATGCTGGTTATGCAATCAATCACCGCGAGTTTTACAGGATAAGCATGGATATCAGCACCGCTCTTACAGTTGGTCGTGAAGCGCTGTGGATAGCCAGTTTACTGGCAGGTCCGCTGCTGTTGGTGATTCTGGTCATAGGGGTCTTGATCGGTGTCGTACAGGCGGCGACTTCGGTGCAGGAGATGACGCTCAGTTTTGTACCCAAGTTGATTTTCCTGGTGCTGGCCATTGTCCTTATCGGCAATTGGCAGATTGTAACGTTTATTGATTATTTTGAGCGCCTGGTGCAATTGATTCCGGAATTGATGCGGTGATTACCGCGAACTTTCTTACTTTGGCCGATGGTTTGTCCGCTTTTCTATGGCCATTTTTGAGGATCAGCGCGTTTCTTATTGCAGCGCCGCTGTTCTCGCTCGATGCGGTGCTGTTGCGTGTGCGGATACTGCTGGCGCTCGCTTTGACGGTAATGATTTATGATTTTGTCGAGGCACCTGATATTGATCCGCTGAGTCTGTCTGGTATCAATCAGATTGTCCTGCAGATATATCTGGGCTTGCTACTGGGTTTTGTTCTGCAAATTGTTACCGCAGCAGTGGCACTGGCTGGACAGGCGATCGCGAACGCCATGGGGCTGGGTTTCGCGAATCTGGTGGATCCGGCAATGGGCAATATTCCCGTGCTTTCTCAATTTCTCGTAGTGCTGGCGACCTTCATTTTTCTCGCGGTAGGAGGCCATCTGCTGGTAATAAGCCTGTTGTTGGAGTCATTCAGCATTGTGCCGATAGGTATTGTTCCTGATTTTGAGCAGTGGCCCGCTATTCTTATGGACTGGCTGCCGATTCTGTTTATAGCCGGGTTGAATCTGTCCCTGCCCTTGCTGATTTCAATACTGTTGGTGAACATTGGGCTTGGTATTGTGACCCGCTCCGCACCAGCATTAAACATCATTTCCGTAGGTTTTCCAGCCATTCTTCTGGCTGGACTGATATTGTTGAATTTTGCGCTCCCGGGAATGATGCGGGCCATCGAGCGCCTTTGGCTGCAGTCCTACGATGTCATGCGTCTGATACTGGAAATCTGAGATGGATAACGAGCAGGACCAGTCCAGTAAAACCGAAGAACCCACGTCGAGACGGCTGGAGAAAGCCCGGGAAGACGGACAAATTCTTCGTTCCCAGGATTTTTCAGTGGCTGTCATTCTGATCACAGTGGCGGTTAGCTTCTGGTTTTTTGGTGGCTATTTCGTGGACTTGCTGACACGCGCGTTTCGGTACAATCTGGCGTTTGATTCCAGGGTCACGGATAATTCCCGGGAAATGGTACAGCGTCTGGCGGGAACCGTTGAAATTGTATCACCGGGGCTGATTCTGGTGATGGCGGTCACGGTGCTGGGAGCAATTCTGGCGGCAACTGTTTTCGGTGGGATTGGTTTTACCTGGAAGGCGATTGAGCCGAAGTTGAACAAGCTTAGTATTGTGTCCGGGCTAAAGCGCATGTTTGGCCTGAGGAGCCTGTTTGAGTTGGGTAAAAGCCTGCTCAAGACCGCGCTCATCGCGCTGGCCATTGCGTTGACGATGGCATTTTTTATTGAGCGGCTGGCGAGCTTGAGTGCGCTTCCCTTCGGCCCTTCCTTGCTCAGCAGCGGACAGATCATACTGGTCGGCAGCATCACCATATCTGTTTCGCTTATTCTGATTGCGCTGGTCGATATGCCATTCCAGCTTTATCAGCACCGCTCCAAGCTGCGTATGTCGAAGCAGGAGATCAAGGATGAGCTGAAAGACTCGGAAGGCCGTCCCGAGGTTCGGCAACGAATCCGCCAGCGCCAGCGCGAGGTGGCCATGGGCCAGATGATGGCGGCGATCGAGAAAGCGGATGTTGTTATTACCAACCCGAGCCATTTTGCTGTCGCGCTGTCTTACAGTCCGGGTTCAAGCGTGGCGCCAAAACTGGTCGCGAAAGGCGTGAACGAAATCGCTCTAAGCATTCGAAATAGAGCGGAGTTTCATGGCGTACCGGTGTTCGAGGCACCCATGCTGGCGCGGGCATTGTTTTTCACCACGCCCCTTGATGGGTTAATTCCGGAATCTTTGTATCACACGGTTGCTGAGGTGATCGCTTACATATTTAACCTGAATACATTCCAGCAACGTAATCGGACAATCAGGAAACCAGACCCGCGCGTGCCCCGGGAAATGCTGTTCGATACTGACGGTAATCCGCTGTATGCGCAGGAAAGCTAGTTTGAAGGGGCGTCAGGATAAAGTATGACTAATAAACCATGGCGGCTCGCCGATCATGTGGTGGGTAAAAACCTGTTCCTAAGCACTGATCATATTCAGGTAATGGACAATTTGCTTAGCGCAATAAGCAGTCACTATCCCTGTTGCTTGCTTTGCTGCGAAAATCCGGCATTGCTTGATTACTACGCAAAGATCTTCTTGAGGAGAATGTCCCAGGGTCCCGGAGGCAGTGTGAGTACGGAAGTAGAGACCATCGAGGCGTCCGCCGAAGACGGTTTTCTTGACAAGCTGAATACTCTTCTAGAAGACATCAGTCTGGAGCAGGCCTTGTCTCTGACCGACGCTCCCTTAGCCAGGCGCTGTGTAATCATTTCAAGGGTTGAAAATCTGAGCGCTGAGAATGAAGAAGCCTTGCGTTACCTGATCCGCGACTTTCCGGCAACGAATCTGGCGTATTTGTTTACCGCCAGTGGCCGCGACGTGCAGTCAGGAAGCCTTATGCCATTGTTTCGTCCTTCGCTGAAGGAACTGCACATTGAGGTACCTGATGTACTGGCCCTGACAGAAATCCATGTGGCAGTGCAGAAATCCAGCAAAGCCGCGGCAATCGATAAACTCTTAACCCGATTGTTTTCCGAGCCTATGAAATCGGGCTAGCGCCTGTATTCAGAGATGTCATCATCTGAGCCCGGCCGGGAATATTGGATCAGACTTTCGTCAGGCTGAGCTTCATTGTCTACCGTTTCGGTCGTATCTGACGGTTGCTGGAGCTGCGCTCGCAATTGTTCCAGATAGCGTTCCCGCTCCAGGACAACCAGCGCGTCAAGCGCTTCCTGCAAGGACAACAGTTGATCTGCTTTACTGGAGGCATTATCTACCCTGCCGCGTAATCCAGATATTGCCTCCGACGCCTCTGTCAGGCTGTCCTTGGTTGACTGATATTCAGTTTCAGCCATCCCGATTCGGTCGCTCAAAGCTTGGGTCTGCGCCACAAAATTGTCATTGAGACTGGACAGACTGTCGTCCAGTAGCGATTGATTTTCGGTTTTGAACGTGGCGTACTCACTGCGCATTAACTCTGAGTCGAGCTGGAGTCTTTCAATAGTCTGCTGCATGGTGGCAAGGCTCTGGTTGATCTGCTCAAATGTAGCTAAACCACTGCTGACTTCGCCAATGCGCTTACCAAGCGCCAGTGACATCGCGTTCATGTTGTTGCTTTGTTTGCTGTAACTGGCTGCGGTGATACCGATCACTCCGCAACCGATCAGCAGCACCGCGATGCTGGCGCTGAGAACTATGGTCATGGTTTTCTTCTGCTTATCAAGCATGGCCTGATACTGTTTGATCGCCTTGCTGGTAAGCGTGCGCTCCTGCTCAAGCTCACCTCTGAATTCTTTGTTTACCTCGCTGGTCTGAGTGACGTGTTCTGTCATCTCGATGACTGCCGGCACCAGGGCTTGCAGTTGCGATTCTACCTCGGTCAGATCGATATCATCGGCATCAAAAGCATGAATCGCGGCGTCAGGAACAGGGCCAGGAACAGCATCGTCTGCATCGACGGTTTCAACCTCTGCCGCGCCGGCGTCATCCTCGGCAGTGTCTTCCGGAGTAGCTGTTTCCTTTGGTGTGCCACCGTCAGTGAAGTCGCTCGCAGCAGCGCAGTCTGTCTGCTCGGGCGTATTGGGTGTGTCTTCGCTGGATTGGGAAACGGCAGCGCCATCTGTCAGAGATTCGCTGTCGCCTGGCTGCTGGTCATCACTCATGGTGTACCTCAATTGGTTGCTGCACGTCAGACCGGTCAGGGGTTGGTCTTGTTGGTAAGGGTTTGTAATCTGCTTTTCAGAGATCGTCGATACATATGCAGTTTGTGCCGGTAGCGTGGATCCATGGCATAACTGTAAACCTTAATTTGGGAATCGTCGCTCAGCCCTGGGGCGGTGGTTGCTAACGGCGAATTGCTGGGTTGTTTATGGACCGTTGATTCCTGTTTAAATGTATCTATTGAGTCTTTTGTGGCGTTTAATTCTGGTGGTGGAATGCTGTCTGACTGACCTGAGTCATCGTCAGAAGATGTGCTATTGCCACTGCTACCGGGACTCTTGCCTTTGGTGTTGTAGACTTCCTGATCGTCAGTCATAAATATGAGTCGAAACGTATAAATTCATGTTAAATCCCTTCGACATTTGTTAAGCATATCTTTAGAATTCGTAGCCGCAAATGTCGTGATATTACAGGCGAGTCACATATCGCTTTGGTCACGGTGCGCTATCAGCCGCACAGCAGGCGTAACAGCTGCGTTGTCGGGTTCTGGGAATGGAATACCAGGTACTAACCCGCAGCATTCGCCATTTCACTCTTAGGCACACCTGCTTGGTTTTCAAAGCTTAGCGTTCGATCGTGTTCGCTATTCGAGCACGCGGAGGGGTGTTCTTTAATAGATCCAAATTTCCTGGGAGACAGACTTCGACGATGTACGGACTATTCCATGTAGCGATGCGAGATATGGTGCGCTTGCAGATCAACGAAGCCACCTGGCATGAAATCATGAAGCGGACTAATTTAGATGATCAGCATTTTCTGGCCATGAAAAACTATGATGACGCTGATACTCAGCAACTGATTCGCGCAACAATCGAAGTACTTGGCGTTACTGCTGATCGATTCCTGGAGAAACTGGGTGTGTTTTTTATCGGGGACTTCAGTACTGAGCTGCGCAAATCCCTGACCATGGGGAAGCGTCCCCGATTCGAGGATGCGCTGGTGAATCTACCCATCTACATTGGCACGGTCAGCCAGGCCTTTCAGAAATTCACTTCTTCCGGATTTGAGGTTAAAGAACTGGAACCGTATACAATTCGCCTGGATTATCGGAGTGCCCGGCCGGGAATGGAGTACTTTATCAAAGGTCTGGTCATTGGTGTGGCGAAGCTTTATGAGGAGCCCATCAAGATCGTGTTGTCCAGGTCAGAACCTGATCAGGGTGACAGCTACACTAGCTACCTCATCTCCTGGAGTGGTGATAAAGGATGATGACTGTGGTAGATGAATCCGAAATCTTGCAAAAGACCTATCCGCTGCATGCCCGTCTTACGCCCGGTTGGCGAGTGATATCCGCCAGCGACTCCATTGAGCTCCATGCCGGACCGATTGTGGGTAAAGACCTGTTTTCCGTATTTGATCGTAAAAAGTCACTGTCTGATTGCCCGCCGGACCTGGCTGAGCAGCCTATTCCGGATGATGAATTCTTTCTGGCTCTCAAAACCGGCGGCTTCGCAATTCGCGCGCGGTTATTGAAACTGGATACTGTCGATCAGGATTCTTATTTTTTGGTGGCCACCCCATGGCTGGCATGGTTTGTCGAAAATGATATTCCGATCGAGGCGGAAACCATCGGATTTTCTCTGCTGGATACGCAGTCTGAATCACAAATCAGTATGGTGGTGAAGGATTCCACTCTGAAAGACATGGAGAAACTAACCGGTAGCCTGGTTGAACAAAAAAAAGTCGCGGAACTCGCCAACGAAGCAAAAACCCGCTTTGTGAAACATGTCAGTCATGAAATAAGAACACCACTGAACGGTATTATTTCATCGGTAGAATTATTGCTGCCCGAAAATGATGAAGACAAGCGCAGAAAACTGCTGCGCATGATCGATCATTCAGCCAGGTCACTGAATAAACTGATCAGCAACGTGCTGGATTTTTCAAAACTGGAACAGGGAGTATTCCCCAGCCAGTCTCAGGTATTTAGCCTTAACGACTGTGTTACTGGCCTGGTCAGTCATCACAAAGAAGAAGCAGCTCGATTTCAAATTGATCTCAGACTTGAAATTGACCCGTCTGTTCCGGATTGGATCAGCAGCAATCGCGATGCCATAATTCAGGTTCTAGATAGTTTAGTGACCAATGCACTTCGGCATTCGGGGAGCAAAGTGGTTGAACTGAAGCTGGCCGCTGATAGCGTGCACGGGCGCTCATGTGTGCTGAAGATGTCGGTGTCCGATTACGGCAAGGGTATTGCCGAACAGAACATGGACAGTATTTTTGAACCATTCTGGACCGAAATATCTGGCCAAACTGATAGTCATGCCATGGGCCTTGGATTGCCTATTGCCATGAACCTCGCATCCAGTCTTGCCGGTGAACTGACAGTGAAAAGCGCAGTTAATCAAGGGGCCGTATTTACATTCACCTGTCCCGTGCAATTGACGCCGACTCCAAGGGCGGCAGGAACTGTGACGGAGGCTCGCCCCCAGCGGAATCCAAGTTTCCAGGGTCATATCCTGCTGGTGGATGATAATCAGATCAATCTCGAACTTGCGCGAATTTTGTTCACCAAACTAGGACTTGGCGTCACTACTGCGGTGAACGGCAAGCAGGCAGTAGAGTACGAGCAGCAGGATGACTATGATCTGATAATAATGGATATAGCCATGCCGGTCATGAATGGCACCGAGGCGGCACGCCTGATACGCAGTCGCGGCCGTAATCGAGGAGTACCGATGCTGGCATTCACAGCGAATGTCTCCACCGATGATGTGGAAACATATCTCCAATCAGGCTTCAATGACATGCTGGCCAAGCCAGCGCGACAGGACGTCATTATTCGGTTTTGCGAGCAGTTTTTGGAGCGTGGCTAAATTGTGATCGGTGGGATTCCTTTTTCGTCAGTCGGGATCGCCACTGGAGAACTTTGGATGGTGTGCTCGGGGGAATGGTATAGCCGGAGCGCTGTGCCGGTGTTTCCCGACCGAACTGGTTTGGTGCTTTAGGATGCCACAGCAGTGAGTTGGGGGAATAGTCAACTGGCGGGCGCTACCATTCCAGTGACTACTCGTTGCCGACCCGGTGCGCTCTGGCGGACAGTATCGCCGCGAACATCTTGAGGATAGCGATATCTACGCCTTTCCAGTTGCGTTCGTACTGGCAGTCGTCGAAGCCGATCATGCCCCACAAGTCACCTCTAACGAAAATTGGAATTGTGAGAATCGACTTGATAGCTTGCTGAGACAGGATTTCCCGGGTGAGGTTGTCAGGCATTGAGGCAACAATTGCCTTGTACGGGCGATCATTGACAAGCTGAGCCCACATGTCCTTGAAAAGACTCATATCGGCTTTTTGAAGCTCAGGGTGGTCGATTTGTGGCTCCACGAAATGGGAACACCATTCGAATTTCTGGCTCATGTATATTTTCTCGCTGTCCGCGTCGGTTTCCGCAGCGAAGAAATAGACCCGGTCGACGCCAATACCGTTGCCGATGTAGTAAAGCGATTCGTTCATCACTTCCGCAAAGCGACGTTCGGTCATTAACGCCTCGCTGGCCTGCGTAACGGCGAAGAGTAGCCGGTTTTTGGAGCGTATTCTCCAGTTGTCCCTGGCCGTATCGTCAACTGTGTTGATCAAGGCCAGCCAGCGATACTTACTGCTATTGCGGTTCCCCAGACCCACCAGTTCACAAATGAAATCTTGCTCGACGCCGCGGACGGGGAGATGGTACCGGAAGCTCGATTGCACCAATCCGCTGGCGGCCCCGGCATGCATGATCTTGTCGGCTAGATTTGCGATGTCCGCTGGCAAAAAACTGGAGAAGTGTTCTCCCAAAACCTCACTGCGATCAGCAAACATGATTTCAGGATGATGGCAGCAGACGTCCATGATGATTCCGGAATCATTCAAGGCTATAACGAGGTCTGTCCCCATGCCACTGTCTGAGATTTCATTTGTCATAAGCGAAGGTTAATCATCCGTGCCCGGCACGCGAACTATCGAAACCAGGATAGAAATGGCAGAGATATTCAATTGCTCTGCACTGTTGTACTGAGCGCGGGAATCCGGGTAAACAATTGCGTGATATCGCCTTTGCTTATCGGTTTTTGACAATAGCCGATGACAGCCAAGCCAGCCTCCAGCCCCTGTCTTGCAATGTGGTTGATTTCAGACCTGGTTTTCCCGGAAATCAGAATGACCGCGCCGCGATAGGACTTTTCTGTCAGGATCTCCAGCGATTCCTCGCCGTAACTGTCGGACAGCCAAAGGTCGAGAATGATACAGCGGAAGCGATGCAAATCTGCCTGTCTGAGGGCATCCGCGTTCATTGCCGTCGCGGTTTCCAGACCGAGACTGCGCACCATCAGCGAAACCGTTTCCAGTACCATCATATCGTCATCGATTAGCAGTACGTCCGGTGTGTACATGAACTGGTTCGCCGATCCTTCGCCCGTCGCTTGCGAAGCAGGTGAGTGAGGTTCAAATGGCTGAAGTTGTACTGGATTCATCGGATTCCCCGGTGCTGGTCAATTGATACCCTGAGCTGCGTGACGGCTGGATAATTACTTTGGGCGACACTTCCGCGAGCTTTTTGCGGAGCCTGCCGACGATGATGTCGATCGCCCGGTTAAAGGGAGGCATCTGCTTGCCGAAGATGAGCATAAAAATCTGGTCTCTAGGAATATCATCTTCCGTGCGTGAAAATAAAATTTCCGCCAGTTGTAATTCCCGTTGGGTCAATCGCACTCTGCTGCTTTGGCTGAAGAGTTCTCGTTTCTTGCCGTCCAGAGTTACTCCATCGAAGGAAAGCTCTTTCTTTTTTGGAGTTTCCGACCTGTTCGGATTGCTCCGATTCAGTACCACGTGGATGCGCGCGATCAGTTCCTGCAAGACGTAGGGTTTGGTCACGTACTGATCTGCCCCGGCATATAGACACGAAACAGTGATGTCGGTGGAAGATTCACCAGTAAGCATGATGATCGGTTTACCGGTGTATGCCTTGATTTTTCGGCACAGACTCAAGCCGTCTTCGCTAACATCATCGAGATCAAAATCAACAATGAATAAGTCCACATCCACAGATAACTCGATGAATTCGGAAGCATCTTCGGCACTGTTGATAGTGTAGACCTCGTAGCCGTGTTTTTTCAGGCCGAGATGCAATATTCGACAAAACACTTCATCGTCGTCTATCAGGACAATTTTTTTCTTCGGTGTATTCGACATATCTTTCAGAAGTTTCCGTAGTATTTTTAAATTCTGACACAGCCATAGCGGTTGGTACATATCGATACAGTATCAATATGTATCATGTATCAGGTCTGGCTATAGTACGCGGCCATGACCGCAAACTGATGTGCCGCTCGTCAGGGAAACGAGCGGATTGTGGTAGTATTGTGATGCAGTTCGCGCCAGATTTCACCAGCGCCCGCCGAGCGCAGTTTTCAGTCTTGCTGACTGGGCTGGCAGGCGCGCATCAGGGCTGACTTAGAGGCATCAAACAGGGATTTAAGCTCAGCCGCCTCACCGCTATCAAAGCCTTCATCCTGCTTGCCCGCCTTTTCAATCTCCCTGAGGCGATTTCCCAGGCGATTCAATCCGAATGACAGGGTGCTGCTGGCGGTTCGATGAGCCACCTTGCTAGCTTTTTCAAGGACTCCCTGCTCCAAAAAGATATAGAGCTCCTCAAGCTGCCGTTCGGTTTCTTCAATATACATCCCGATGATGCGTTCCACGTTTTCGGCGCCAATATCGTTCACGAGATTGTCGAAAGTCTCACTGTCAAGCATTGGATCCTCCTTCGTTTGCAGATCTTGTGGCGCATTGACGACGTCTGTGTCTTCCACGGTATACGTCAGGTAGCGTGCCAGCATTTCAATCAGGCTCTCGAATGCCACAGGCTTGGTCAGCGAGTCGTTCATACCCCTGGACAAGTAGTGGGCAATATCATCCTCTGAAACGTTCGCCGTCAGCGCCACAATTGGTACATCACGGTTGCGGCCAGCTTCGCGAATTTTTACGGTTGCGTCTGTGCCATTCATAGACGGCATTTCGATGTCCATCAATATTAAATCGAAATCATCGTTTTGTTCTGCGGCTACCGCTTCATTGCCGTCGCGCGCCGTGCTGATTGTCAACCCTGTTTTGCGCAACAGGATTTGGGCTAGTTCAAGGTTAATCGCATTATCATCGACAAGCAGTACACTTCCCAGAAAGCGGACTCCGGGTGGGTGGTGCCGAGCTTTCTTTGATTTCTACCTGGGCAGTATTTGTCGGTCGCGCTATGGGCATGGTGAATTTGAAGCGGGTGCCCTGGCCTGGCATGGATTCGACGGCTATATCGCCGCCCAGTTTGTCAACGATTTCTTTGACGATGGCAAGCCCCAAACCCGTGCTGTACTCATTCGATTTTTTGTTGTCCGATGTCCAGAAAGGTTCGAAAACGTGTGAAATTTCTTCCTTGGCGATTCCAATGCCGTAGTCTTCTACTTCAACAGACAGATACAGATCGTCGCCGTAAGTGAGGAGTCCAAAGCGCGTATTGACCAGATCGCTTTCGGAATATTTGATAGCGTTGCCGACAATATTGTAGAGAATCCTTTGCAGGGAGCGTTTGTCACCGGTGATTAGCGCCGGTAGGGCGCGGTCGATGTCAAATTGAAGATACATGTCCTTTTCGGCGGCTTTGGCAGTGAGTCCTGCTTCCAGGTCGCGCACCATGTTGCGCAGACTGTAGGTTTCCTGGTTACTGGCAAACACGCCGTCCTCTATTCGGGAGAAATCCAGGACTTCATTGATGAGATCCATCAGCGCATTCGCTGAGCTATTGGCAATCTCAAATAGACGTGCACGGCGCCGCTCTTCAGTCTCATCCTGAATCAGTTTCAGGGAAGTGATGACGCCACTGAGGGGGGTGCGTATTTCGTGGCTGATGTGGCGGACGAAGCGGGTTTTAGCCTGCCCGGCCAATTCGGCTTCTTTTTTGGCTTTTTGGAGTGATTTGCTGAAGTTTTTCAGATCCGTCAGCATTTCCCTGTTTGCGCAAAGATTCATCTGATATTCAAGCTGGCTGTCGCTGGCGGGGAAATCCTTGACGTCAACGAAGACGCTGGTCAGGTTATCATAAAGCCAGTTCAGCCATGGGGCAGCGGACATAATATAGACAGATTTAGCATCATACATGCCCTCTATAATTTGGCCTCGAAGCGCAAATCCAAGATCATGGCTACTCAACAGCAACAGTTTGCCGACGGCATCTGCGTTGATATTTCGGTTTTTTATATACGCCCGGCCTGGGCCCTCGACCGTGAATAGTCTGAATAGTGATTGGCCAAGTGCATCTTTGCCCAAGTGTTTAATCAAACGCTCGCTACAATACAGTATCTCGCCGCTTTCGGAGAGGCACATGACCAGCGGGGACAGCTCCAGGCAAAGGTCCAGACTAATGCTGGACTTGTCGTCATTTCGGGATTTCACGGACTACTCGGAACAGGGTTTGCTCCCCTTCAGGCACGTCAGTTTTTTCCTCAAAGGCGATCACCAGCGTTTCACCATAAAGATCGGCAATGCCTGCCAGAAGGCCGCGCACGAATGGGGACAGTCCGATCCGCTCGCTTTCATAAAACAAGTCGATCTCGTCGGACATGATATAGCGGACTGTAAAAGCAGGGGGGCGGTATCCAGTGAATGTCGTCTTGATTGAAGTGTGTAGCTTGTTCAGATTGTCAAGTAACTCGAAACTAGTCTGGCCATAACTTTTCAGTAGATTCTGGTAATTGTTGCTGAGAGTCTGGTTAACAAAATGACGCCCAAAGTCTTCCAGAATCTGGTCGGGTTTGAGGTTCATGCAGTCGGCGGCAGCTTCCACCAGGTCGTAGACAATATGGTCGTCGTAGCTTTCCATGGACAACAAGTGCTGTTCATCGACTTCTGCCTGTTTGGCGATCTTTTGCCATCCTTCTTCACCAAGATGCTCGACCACCATGCCATGGATTGATTTATGGATCATGCCATACAAGGTTATTTCCTCCAAAAATAGTGTAATCGCTATGAACGACGCAAATATTAGTGGCTCGCCGGTTTCAAGCGGAAGTACATTGCCGGCTCGCAATAGTTACCTAGAGATTATCGGCCGGACCAGATTGAATCCGAAGACGCTCGCCTGTTCAAGTATGTCCAGTGTATCGACCTCACTTAATACTGTCTGTAGTCCTTTCCGTTTGGCGAAGTCCAGAAATTTAATCAGGCTTTTGCTGTATCCCGGGTGAGTCACCGACGGATGACTGAGGACTACTCGGCTGAACGGGCTGCTGACCAGGTCTAGATTCTTGGTAATTCGGGATTCCTGTATATCCAGTGCGGTTTTTACTCCCAGGCCGGCCAGTTTTTTGCAAGCGGTTAACAACTGATCACCAAGAGTGTTTACATCTTCGGAATCGAAACTGATATAAAAATCCCCGGGCTGGTTGCTGGCGTCGCGCAAAAAAGCTACAAAAGTAGGGTCTCTCAGGCCTTTTATGACGCCAATTCCCGGAACGCGAATACTGACTTCCATCTCGACCGTAGTATTACGACGCAGGACTTCCCTGGCTTTCTGCAACATGAAATACGTGTATGCGTTGTGAGTTGCCGGATCGCAGGAAGCTGACTTGCACAATAAATCGTGGTCGAGATATTGCGAATCACTACCCCAAAAGCTAACGATTTCACCACCGATTGCCGTGCTGTCAGAAACGTTGACTGTCATTTTTACGGCGGTTTTGATCAGATTATTTCGTAGTGCTGTGTTCACTTCTTCGGGCGATACGTTCGGCTCTTTGTTCGAAAGGCTGCCTTCCCGCAGCAACGAATAGGAGTGCTTCACCAGCAGAGTTTTCAGCTTGGTAGTGTCAACCGGTTTTTGCAGGGCGCCAGCCACGTTAAGCTTGAACGAGCCTGCCATCATTGACGCAGCATTCAGGTAGTCCTGGCCCAGGCCGGATATGAGTATTAGCCCTCCTGGGTAGTGTGATTTTCCAAGTTTTTGAATGATGTTGATACCGTCTATGTCCGGCATCATCAAATCAAGAATAACCAGATCAGATTCATCAATGTGCTCTGTGGTCAGTTTCGAGGCATCAGTCAGACTTACGACGCTGAAACCTGAATCACGAACGGTATTGCCAAGTATCAAGGGAATTAGATGATCGTCGTCTATTAGTAGAACATTACGGGGCGGCAGCGTTGCCGTTGCAGTATTGATTGTCACAGTTCCTGCTCCAGTAGGCCAATTTTCTGGTCGATTACATTTTTGGTTTGGTCGACAAGACCCGGTAGTCCCCGCAGGATCCTGGCGGCGTCTGTCAGCTGCTCACAGTCAATGGCGTTTTCCAGTTCGTCAAGAGTTGCCGCCAATTGTTCTGAGCCTACCGATTCGGCCGGAGACTTGTGTCTGTGCGCAGCGGTGGCCAGTTCTTGCCATTGCTTGAGCGAATCGGGAGTGTTTGTCAGTGTTTGTGATAACTCGTCGAGGTTGGCGACGAATAGCTTTAGTACGCGGTAATGGAGGTGGCTATCTGCGGAGCGTAGCGCTTTTTGTAAGCTTCCTTCTGAAAACATCGGTTTGCTCATTCAGTTTCTCCAGGTCAGTTTGTACCCAACACCCCGGATTGAGCGAATACGGAAATCGCCGGGCAATCTGGCAAGTCGACTGCGTAGCTTGGTGATCATGGTATCTGCATAGCGCGGATTAACCGGGCCATCACTCAGCAGGAAGTTGATATCCTGACGGAATACGGTTTTGCCTTCATTGTCAATGAGCAGTTCAAACAACTCTAGTTCTTTGGCGGGCATCGGGAATTCGATACCTTTGTAGACAACTTTCATAAGGTTGAAATCCAGCTTCGGACGATCATAGCCGACACCGAATAATTGGGCCGTCGTTGGTTTCTGTCCGGGAAGAAGCTGTCTAATGCAGTGGAGAAGTTCACTGGACTGGTAAGGTTTGGCGACGAAGCGTTTTGCACCGGCGTTCAAGAAGTCGATCACTACATTACTATTGTCATTGGCCGTTAGCACTACAATGGGGATATCGGATGCGGCTTCGATACGTCGGCATAGATCTACGCCATCACCGTTGCTGTCTCCCAGATCATAATCAAGAATAACCAAGTCTGACTTCAGGCCGGAATCTATGGTCTTGCAAGCGCTTGTATAGGAACCCACGATTTCTGATCGGATATCATGATTTTTCAGAAGAGCGCCCAGCAATTCCGCTTGAACTGAATCATCTTCGATTATGGTATTGCTAAACATCTCGGCACCTCGGGTTGTTGATCAGGGCACCAAAATACTTATTTGTAACGAATGTGTCGTTTAAATATATGTATCAATTGGTATCAATTAGGCGACTCATGTCCAGCCAATTCTGAGTGAGCGGGGCTCAGCATTGCTTATCGCGGGAGGGAAATGGCGGTGAACAGTGACAAACAAGCTGCAGACAGCTTTAATGTTGAACACTGCGAGCCGCGGGTCGGTAGTCAGGCACCGGTGACCTGACTGGCTGTAATTTGACCTGTTTCGACAAGATCCAGCAGGCAATCGACATACTGAGACTCGAGTTTGCCAGCATTCTTTTCTTCTTCCAGAATTTTCACCGCGTCGGCCAATGACCTGGCCGGCCGGTAGGGGCGATGAGTGGTCACTGCCTCAAAGACATCGGCGACCGCCAGAATCTTTGCTTCCCTGCTGATCGTGTCGCTGTGCAGCCCTTCCGGGTAGCCGCTACCGTCCAGCCGCTCATGGTGCTGGATAACCATTTCACGAACTGGCCATGGGAATTGGATGTCCTTGATTATTTCCCAGCCGAGCTTTGGGTGTTCCTTGATAAGGTCAAATTCAGCTTTTGATAGACGTGTGGGCTTGCTCAATATCGAGCTGGGTATGCCTACTTTGCCAATGTCGTGAATAGAGGCGCCCAGACTCAGGCCCAGTATTTCGTCGTCCGTCAAACCGAGTTCCCCGGCCATGGCGGCACAAATCTCAGCAACGCGATCCATGTGACCTGAGGTATAGGCATCGTGCACCTCCACGGTTGAGGCGACAGCTTTGACAGTGTCGACCAGCGCGCTTCTGAGTGTTTCCTCGGAATTTTTACGATCGGTGATCTCAGTCAACGATGCGAGATAATGGCCGAACTCACCTTTTTTGCCGACGATGCCGGTGAGCTCGATATGCACCCAGAACGATTCGCCATTCTTGCGCACAGCACAGCCTTCCCACTGCAACAATTTATAGGGATTACTGCGGCTTTGCCCAAGTAATATTTCCAGCTTCGGTAATTCTTTCTGTTCGGCAATGTCGCTCAGATTGAGTTTTAAAAACTCATGTTTGCTGTAGCCGAATATCCGCGCTATCTGGTTATTGCAGTCGAAAAACTTGGTGGGCAAGCCTTCCAGAAGACCGGTATCCGATCGCTCGAACAGCGCACGGTAGCGGGATTCCAAATGCGTGAGTTGTTCGGCACGGTACTTCTCGTCGGTCAGGTCGTTAATACACAACAACACTTCCTTGCCGCCCAATGGCACGTAGTGCGCATTAACGTAGCGGCGCTGTTTATCTGACACGAAGGTATGCCAGAACGTTTCCTCGATACGCTCGCCGGACTCAAATGCGCGTTTGGTATTTTCCGCAAGATGTCGATTGTTGGCTTTTTTCCAGATATCAAACACATCGCGGCCAAACAAGTCAGCCACTTTACCCTGGGTGAGCAAGTGCCCGCCTGCATTGGCATCAGTAAATATAAACCGTGCGCCGTCAAAGCGTATGCGAAACAGTGCGGCCGGTATCTTGTCGAACAATGATGAGTCTGACTCCAGAAATCTTCTGTCCATAAGTCTCTGCCTTGAGCGACGCCGACCAGCTTGGGTGGTAAGGTCGATGCTTATTTGGGCAACTACTGGAACAATACGCTTTGTCAGATGAATCGACAACCCACATATAGTGTGGGCTCAAGGCGCTGGCACCAGATACGGTATCGGGCATGATCTCAACTAGAATTGGAGACTTCGACAGGTAATGACATGACAGTGGAACCAATAGAGAAACCGGAATACAAGCGTGAGCTGATCAAACTGCAGATTCAGCTGGTGATGCTGCAAAAGCACATTATTGAAAGCGGGAAGAAAGCGCTGGTTATTTTCGAAGGCCGCGATGCCAGCGGCAAGGATGGCACCATCAAGCGGCTCACTGCCCATGCCAGCCCGCGCGATACCCGTGTGGTTGCGCTTGGCAAGCCAAGGCAGCGGGACGTGAAAGGCTGGTACTTTCAGCGCTATGTGCCGCATTTGCCCATCGGTGGCGAACTGGTCTACTTCAATCGCAGCTGGTACAACCGTGCCGGCGTGGAACCGGTGATGGGCTATTGCAGTGAAGAAGAGTACGAGGAATTCATGGCCACAGTGGTCGAGTTTGAAAGGCTGTTGACCAAGTCCGGATTCCTGATGCTTAAGTACTACCTGGATATCAGCAAAGAAGAGCAGCAAAGCCGTCTGGAGAGCCGGCGCAACAGCCTGTTGAAACAGTGGAAGATCAGCGAAGTGGATAAGGCCGCACTGGAGCGTTGGGACGCATATACCTTCTACAAGGATGCCATGTTGCAACGTACCCATTCTTCGGAGTGTCCCTGGCGCATCGTACAGGCTGACGACAAGCGGCAGGCCCGGTTGAATGTGATGCGCGATATTCTTGTCAACCTCGGCTATCCGGACCTCAAGGCTGCCGTCGATCCTCCGCTGCGCGAGGTTGTCGCGCCTTGGGAATCCTCCTGACCAATGATTTGCGAGCGGGGCAGTCTGTCAGCGGACTTGACCGCAACCTGCAAATCGGCAATTTTACCTATGCAGCGACGCCAAGCCCCCCGGAGGAGAGCAATGCAGAATTCTAATAAGCAAACCGAGCGATCATTATCAGTCCCCAGGCTGGCCCTGGCAGCGATGCTGGTGCCACTGTTTCTGGTGGCCTGCGGACCTGCTAACCAAGCGCCAGAGGTCTCCAGTTCCGCACCAACCCCCGCCCCAGCGGCGGCCGCCCTGGAGCGTGCCGCACCGGAAGCGGCAGGCATGGATGCCGAGCGCCTGTCCCGGGTTACCGATGCCATGCAGGGTCTGGTGGATGACGGGCGCCTGGCAGGTGTAGTCACCGCCGCGGTGCGGGACAACAAGCTGGTGCATTTTGAGTCGGTGGGCTATCGCGACCTGGAATCAGGTGACCCAATGACCAACGACGCGATTTTCCGTATTTACTCCATGACCAAGCCAATCACCGGCGTGGCGTTGATGATGCTTTATGAGGAAGGCAAGTTTCGACTGGCTGATCCCGTGGAGAACTACCTGCCGGAGCTGAAGGACCTGCAGGTGTACGCTGGTGAAGATGCCAGCGGTGAGCCTATCCTCGAACCGCAGAATCACAAGATGACCATTCGCGAACTGATGAGTCATTCCGGTGGCCTGTCCTATGGCATTTTCTCGCAGTCCGCGGTGGACGCCATGTACGTGGAAGCAGACATGCTTGCCACTACCCAGACCATGGATGAGTTTGTCGCCAAATTGGGTGCCATCCCGCTGCGCCAGCAGCCAGGTTCCATGTGGCATTATTCTGTGTCTGTGGATGTGCAGGGCGCGCTGGTGGAGCGCTTGTCAGGCCAGCCGTTTGGCGAGTTTCTGGAACAGCGTCTGTTTGAGCCTCTGGGCATGACCGACACCGCGTTTTACGTGCCGGAAGAGAAAGTCAGCCGCTTCGCCCAGGTTTACAACTATGATGACAATGGCGGCCTGGTGGCTGGCGAGGGCTTCCCCGACGCCAACTTCCTGGTGGAGCCTAATTTTGAATCCGGGGGTGGCGGTCTGGTGGGTTCCACCATGGACTATCTGCGCTTCAGCCAGATGCTGCTCAACGGGGGTGAACTGGACGGCGTGCGCATTCTCGCGCCACTGACAGTTGACCTGATGCACCGCAATCAATTGCCTGACGGTGTGGCCGGTCCCGGCGCCGGTACTTCATTTGGTCTGGATTTTGCCGTAATAGATGATCCGGTGGCGGCCGAAACCTACTCTGCCGGTGAGTACTACTGGGGCGGTGCAGCCGGAACCTGGTTCTGGATCGATCCCGTGGAAGACCTGGTGTTTGTTGGCATGATCCAACAGTTTGGCAGTGGACGTCCCGATGTGCGTTCCCTGTCAAGACGCCTGGTGTACCAATCCATCATGGAGCCTAAGGGAATTGAGTAGACGCAGTAAGCAGTAGCGGGCGTCTCTCTGCAGGCGCCCGTTTTCTTTAAGGAGCAGTCGTGGCCAGAGCCATAGATCGATTTCGAGAACGACTGTCCTACCACGATGCCCTGCCACAACTGACGGTGCTGGGCCTGGTCTCGGGACTGGCGGCGGCGCTGCTGATCGTGGCCTTTCGCTGGCTGATTGAAACTCCGCTCACGGAAGTGTTTGGCGGCAATGTGGACGGCTTTGAAAGTCTGTCGCCCTTGCTGCGTTTCGGATTGCCGTTTACCGGCGCGCTTGTTCTCGGACTGGCGCTGACCTTGCTTGATCCACGGCATCGCGCCGTCAGTGTCTCTCACGTTCTGGATCGGCTGCACAACTATCAGGGCAAGATTCCCGGCAGTAACATCATTGTGCAGTTTCTTGGCGGTATCGTTGCCTTGATCAGTGGCCAGAGTGTTGGTCGCGAAGGCCCCAGCATTCACCTTGGGGCTGGCGTTGCGTCCTTGCTTGGTCAGTACTTCAGGCTGCCCAATAACAGCCTGCGTACTCTGGTGGCCTGTGGTTCCGCTGCAGCCATTGCCGCCTCCTTCAACACCCCGATGGCTGGTGTGGTGTTTGCCATGGAAGTGATTCTCATGGAATACACCATTGCCGGATTTGTGCCGGTGATTCTCGCGTCCGTGCTGGGCGCCACTATCAGCCAATTGGTATTCGGCAACGATCTCAGTTTCGTGGCCATGCAGGCGCGGCCGGATATCATCTCGGAGTTGCCGTTTCTGGTATTCAGCGGCGCCGTGTTTGCCCTGGCCGCCGCCTTGTTTATCAAGGTGCATCTGCTTTGCATGCAGCAACATCAGCGCCCGGTGTTGCTGCGCTTTCTGGTTATCGGCCTGCTTACCGGTGGTATCGCCATCTATATTCCGCAAGTGCTGGGCACCGGCTACGATACCCTGAACCAGGCCATGACCGAACGTATTGATGTGCAGCTCTTGCTTATTATCCTGTTGGCCAAACTGCTGCTCACCGCGGTGGTTACCGGTCTGGGGATGCTGGGTGGATTAATCGGTCCGACCTTGATGATCGGCGGTTGCCTCGGCGCGCTGCTGGGGCTGCTGGGGAATTACCTGGTGCCCGGATCTTCTCCGCCGGGTTTTTATGTAGGCCTGGGAATGGTTGCCATGATGGGCGCGGTGCTGAATGCGCCGCTGGCGGCACTGGTGGCGATTCTGGAGCTTAGCCATAGCCCGGGAATTATCTTTCCGGCCATGCTGCTGGTGGTGGTGTCCTGCCTCGGGGTGCAGGTGGGTTTTTCCTATCGCGGCATTTTTGCCGAACAGCTTCGGCTCAGGGGGCTTGATGTATATGCCGAACCCGGCAAGGGATTTCTGGCCAGAGTCGGGGTGCGCAGTGTGATGAATCGTTCATTCCGGGTGAGTGACAATGAACTCGACCACAGCCAGGCAGAGCACCTGGTAGACAGTGAAGTGGTCTGGCTGGTGGTGGAAGACGACGCTGGCTATCGCTTGCTGGCCATGGCTGACCTGGCACGGTATCTGGCTACCCAGGCTGAAAAAGCAGGCTCGGGTGGCGCACCATCCCCGGCAACGGAGAAACCGCAGGGCGACGACACTGAACCAGGCCTCAAGCCACCCGATTCTGCTATTGACCTTTCCGCTATTCCCGCTCAGCAGCGTGATATCACGCTGCTGGATTCTCTGGCCAGTCTCCATGATGCCAGCAAGCAAATGCGTGAAACTGGTGCCGCGGCGGTGCTTGTTATAGAGTCGATTTCCTTTGACGAAGCGCGGGTCATCGGTGTGCTCACCCGCGACACAGTATCCTCTTACTACGGAATGTAGCCACATGTATTTACAGCGACGGGCAAAGTTTCAGATTGCGGTATTGATGCTTTTGCCGATGTTTTGGTGTCAGGTAGCTCACTCTGCCGAAACGACCGGGTCAATCGGAGTCTGGCAGCGCTATGACCAGGCTGCGGATCTGGCCACCCTGGCGGCCCATGAAAATGACAGTATGCATTTTCAGCGACTGCTGTCTCCGGTACAGGACAAGAATGATCTGTGGGCGCCATTTACCGACGAGCTGGCAGCATTCGGTGACGCGCGCTACCAGCAGTTGAAGCCGCTTATCCTCGAAGCCGATATCGAGTCACTGCACAATGCCGTCGCGGCCGGGCAGTTCAGCTACGTGGAATTGACGACTTTCTATATTTACCGAATCCGCGAAATTGAGCTGGATAACCAGCGCTATTTGAATGCGGTAATCAGCCTTAATCCTCAAGCTATTGCTCTGGCGCGACTGGCAGATCAGCGCCGTATGAGGGAAGCCATTGATCCGTTTTCCATGGTGGGGATTCCGGTGCTGCTCAAGGACAACATCGGTACCGCCAGTTTGCCTACCACTGCCGGGGCGTTGGCGCTGCAGTATAACCAGACCCGCGATGCATTTATTGCTGCGCAACTTAAAAATGCCGGCGCGATAATCCTCGGCAAGGCAAACCTCAGCGAATGGGCGTATTTTTTCTGCCAGCAGTGCCCCTCCGGTTACAGTGCCATGGGTGGTCAGACCTTGAATCCCTATGGGCGTTTTGAGTTTGGTACCGGTGGGTCCAGTTCCGGCAGCGGCACTGCTATGGCGGCCAACCTGGCCAGTGTCGCCGTGGGTTCGGAAACCTCCGGTTCGATTTTGTCGCCCGCCAGTAGCCAGTCGGTGGTGGGGTTGAAACCAACTACGGGGTCCCTGAGCCGCAGCGGCGTGGTGCCAATCTCTTCAACCCTGGACACCACCGGACCCATTACCCGCAGCGTGGCTGACGCCGTTATTGTGTTTAACGCCATGGCTGGTTTTGATCCAGCCGATTCGGCAATGCCGCGGTTAACCATGGATTATCAGTTAATGCTGCGCCAGATCCCGCTTAGTGACAAACGCCTGGGTGTACTGGTGGATTTTGCAGACGTTGCGCTCTATCAGCAGGCGCTGAGCAAGCTGTCGGCGGCTGGCGCGACGCTCACTGAAGCGCAGATGCCTGACCTTGAGCGTGACGGCTTTAGTGAATTGCTGGGTGGCGATATGGTGCGCGACCTCGAAACCTATCTGGCGGACTTCGGTAATCCGGTATTGCAGATCGATTCCATCGCGGCGCTGCAGGCGTTCAACAATGCGGCGCCTGAGCAGCGAGCCCCCTACGGTCAGGCACTGGTGGACATGATGGCGTCCCTGCAGCTGAGTGATGCGGAACTGGCGGCACTGCGAGAACGTCTGCAAACCGCCGCCAGGGAGTCCCTGGACGCGCTGTTTCGTAAGCACGAACTGGACGTGCTGTTGTCTTACAACAATCGCAACGCCGGCATCGCTGCACTGGCCAATTACCCGGCGCTGACTATCCCCATGGGCTATGACGAGAATGGCCGTCCCATGGGGCTGACGTTGATCGCGCCTTCGTTTCAGGAGCAGGAACTGGTGGACGTCGGGCTGCAATTTGAGCGGCTGAGCCAGGCGCGCCGGGTGCCGGCAGGATATGAATAGAGCCGCCGGGCCGGTGCCAATCGGCGCCGCTGCAATTGTAGCTGGAGACCGGGCATTTCCAGCCGCATCCCGGGGAGAGCCTGAACAAACGTGCCAGGTCACGTCCCTGTGAATGCTGGAACTATGGAATGAATTTCTATAGTCTCCTAGACAGTTTGTCCGCATCGGGAATCCCGGTGTAACGGTGCGCCTCTGACACTAAAGCCACTCGTTATCTGGACACCTGGACCTTAACCCCATTACCCGGGCAGAGAAGCGTTATGATGAAATACCTGTCGATCTGGTTTGCGATTCCGCTGTGGCGGCGAATCCTTGGGGCACTGGTGTTGGGCGTCATAGTAGGCAGTCTATGGGGCGACGGTGCGGAAAGCATTGTCTGGCTGGGTGACCTGTTTATCAGGTTGATCCGCATGGTGGTAGTACCGCTGGTATTTGTCACTCTGGTAGCCGGGGTGGTTTCCATGGGAGATCCATCCAAGCTTGGCTCTCTGGGAATTAAGACCCTCGCCATCTATATGGGCACCACATTGGCGGCAATCACCATCGGTCTGTTTCTTGCTGCCTTGCTGCAGCCCGGTGTGGGCGTGGATTTATCCGGCGCAACGCCCACCGAAGTTCAGGAAACGGTACCGCTCAGCGAGCGGCTGATTGGCATTGTTCCGGAAAATCCGATTGCCGCTCTGGCAAGTGGTGACATCCTGGCGATTATTTTCTTTGCCCTGTTGGTGGGTATCAGCCTGCTGACCATCGGCGAGAAAGGTAAGCCGGTAGCCGACCTGATGACAGCAGGAACCGACGTCATGCTGCGTATCACTCATTGGGTCATGGAGGTGGCGCCCTTTGGGGTTTTTGCACTGATCGCCTGGGTATCGGGTACCCAGGGCGTTGGTGCGTTGCTTGATGTGGTACTCCTGGCGCTGTCAGTGCTTCTGGCCTGTGTGATTCACGTGGTGGTGGTCCACGGCTTGTTCATAATCAAGGGGACGCTTGGATTGTCTCCGGTATTGTTTTTCCGCGGCGCGCGCGATGCAATGCTGGTGGCATTCTCAACCTCATCCAGCTCCGCCACCCTGCCGGTCTCAATGTCGGTGGCCGAGGAAAATCTCGGTATCAAACCGGTGGTTGCCTCCACGGTGCTGCCGCTGGGCGCGACCATCAATATGGACGGTACCGCACTCTATGTCGGTATCGTCTCGGTGTTTGCCGCCCAGGCTTTTGGCGTGGATCTGGCGTTCAGTGACTATATGCTGATGGCCGGTGCCACTACGCTGGTCTCTGTCGGCACCGCTGCGGTTCCAGGCGCGTCGCTGTTCCTGATGGCCGCGGTCATGGAGGTTATCGGTTTGACACCAGAGCAAATCGCCATTGTCGTGGGCTTTGTACTGCCCTTCGACCGGCCGCTGGATATGCTGCGCACCTCGGTAAACATATGTGGCGACTTGTCTGTTTCCACGGCAGTTGCCAACTGGGAAGATGAATTCGACGCCGAGATTTTCAATCGCCCGATGAAATACTAGCCCCGCTAGTGTGTAGACAGATTGTTCCCCTGATTTGAACCCCCGCATTGCCTGAATAGCTGTAGGATGGTCCGTGGGAACTTCATCCCCCCGGCTTGAGCGACAAACTGTTCAAGCCCGGTTCACTGCCTGTCGTAATGTAATGCAATTGCTGTCGGAGGCGGTAAATACCCGGGTGCCAGCCCTGATACAACAGTGCACCCCTAAGGTTTATAGTAGTTTGCAGTATCCGGCAATAATGATAGATTTGTAGGAATCTTTGTGAGAATTATCTGTATTCTATCGGCAAGACGCCCTGCTCACAGTGCAGCGGATTGATGGGCGTTGTGAGCATTGGAATCCCGGTATTTCTGGCAGGTATGAGCGATGGAATCGCCAGTGACAGCAGCGACAGAGCGGCACAGTCTTATGGAAGAAGTGAATCCCGTCATCTACATCGTGGATGATTCAGAGGATAACGTCACTGTTTATTCCTGGATGCTCTCCACCGCTGGCTTTGAAACCCGGACTTTTCTGTCCGGGGTTGATTTCCTGAAAGAAAAAGACCTGAACCCGGTTGGCTGTATCCTGCTGGATAACCAGATGCCAGAGTTGAGTGGTCTTGATGTGCAGCGCAAGCTGATCGAACGGGGAGTCAATCTGCCCGTGGTTTTCATGAGCGGCGCCAGCACCTACAGTGATGTAGTGGAAGCAACCCGCAGGGAGCTCACGGCTTCCTGGAAAAACCGTTTCACAAGGCGGAGTTGCTGCAGCAAATAAATGCCGCGGTTGAATCCAGCCGAGAGGCGCCAGAACCCGGCGAGGCCGCTTCCGGGGAGGCGCTTTCCGAACTGCTTACCAGGCGGGAATACCAGGTCTGCAAGCTGATCATTGCTGGCAATACCAACCGCAGCATCGCCGATGAGCTTGGCATTTCCGTCAGCACGGTGGAATTTCACCGCGCAAACCTGATGGACAAACTACAGGTAAACTCCCTGGCGGAATTGATTAAGCTGGCGCTAAAACTGGACAGCTAGGCGCCCTGTCTCCCTACCTCTCTGCCTTCCAGCTGGTCCCGGTACGGCTAGACTAGTTGATTTTGGCCTCCCGTCTCGCAACCCGATACCTGCCGGTTGCGTGCTGCAGCCCCACTGGCTGTAGAGTGGCGGCTGTAGTGTGATAGCCATCATGCTTCCTTAAGAAAACTCTTAACCTTCCCCTGGCCCAGGTCGTATTACCAATTGATGCTGGCTGGTGCTGACCCTTCAGTTTCAACAACTGGCAACTGGTGAGTCCAGACTCGCAAGGGCGGAGCCGGTGCACAACCGGGCATGCGGCGCCCGCAAGCGACTCAATCCACTACTGTCCGACGGCTAAACCATGAATAATCATCTACACACAGCAGGTGTTCCCATCCTGGAAGGCGAGCAGCAGGTGTCCTCCGAGACCAACGAGCGGTCTGACATCTATGTGGCGCGGCAACCGATTTTTAATGCCAAAACAGACCTGTACGCCTACGAGCTGTTGTTCCGCAACAATGACGAAAATCAGGCGTCTATCACTGATGGCAATGCGGCCAGCAGTCAGGTGATTCTCAATGCCTTTGTGGATATGAATTTCCAGGCCATCGCCAAATACCACCCGGTATTCATCAACCTGACCCGGGATTTCATTGTTGGTGAACTGCCGTTGCCTATGGCTCCGGACTCCCTGGTCATCGAAATCCCGGAAGATATTGAAGTCGATGACCGTCTGCTAAGCGTGCTCAAGGGCTTCT
Source organism: uncultured Pseudohongiella sp. (assembly GCA_965230125.1). Taxonomy (GTDB): domain Bacteria; phylum Pseudomonadota; class Gammaproteobacteria; order Pseudomonadales; family Pseudohongiellaceae; genus UBA9145. Next base: position 1,709,902 of record OZ245938.1, read on the forward strand.
CAAATAAAGGTTATACCCTGGCGGTGAATAATTTCACCCAGGAAGATCACAAGTTGCCGCTGCTGGACCGGGTAGATATTGTCAAAATCGATCTGCAGCTCTGTGATCGTGACAGGCTGACTGGCTTCGTTGCACAGCTTAAGCCACACGACGTAAAACTGCTGGCGGAGAAAATCGAGTCACACAAAGACTTCGAGTGGTGCAAGGAGCTGGGCTTCGACTATTTCCAGGGTTACTTTTTCAGCAAGCCGAAAAATTTTACTGCCCAGTCTATAAAGCCCAATCGCCTGGCGATCCTGCGCATCCTGGCGACGCTTCAGGACCCCGACTGCGATATTCGCGAGCTGGAAGGGCTGATAAGCAATGATGTGAGCATGAGCTACAAGATTTTGCGCATCATCAACTCTGCGCTATACAGTTTGCCCCGCAATGTCGATTCGGTAAAGCAGGCGATACTGGCATTAGGCCTGAAGGCAATTCGTGACTGGCTGGCCATCATCAGCCTCACCGATATCGACGACAAGCCACGGGAGTTGGTGGCACTGAGTTTGCAGCGTGCGCGGATGATGACTTCCCTGGCGGAAGCTCAGGGTATGGATGCCGACGCCGCCTTCACTACCGGCTTGTTTTCCTGTATCGATGCGCTGATGGATCAGTCCATGGAGCGGATCATGAGCGAGCTGCCGTTAGCCAATGACATCGTTCGTGCCCTGCTAAACCATGAGGGACGACTGGGTGAACTGCTGGATTTTGTAACGCACTATGAACAGGGCGATTGGGACAAGCTGAACATGGAGTCGCTCAGTGCCGATGAATTACGTCAGTTTTACCTCGAATCCATTGAATGGTCTTCGGATCTGATTAACGAAATCAGCTGATTCCAGGAAAGCGATCAATGGCAACGACGGGTGAGGGTGATGCCAGGTTGCACACCGGGATGTTCACTGCCAGCAGCAGGGAAACAAGAATCCGGGGCATGTGCACGACCATGACCTGCCGGGAGCGGTAGTCGTCCACGTTGTCCTGAAAGTTGATAGGGGCCGGCATCTGTTCGGGCAGACCGCTACACAACACGGCGCTGGCCACGAACATGGCCAGTAATGCGCCGAGACTTAGGGAACCTCTGATTAATTCTAAAGATGCTCTGGCCATTGCGCCGGGTCGGCACGGAGATGGCTACCAGAACTTCTTGCATGGTGGCTCCCTGGTATTTACAAAAGTAGCTAATTGCCTGCAAGGCCACGACTGCTGGTCATTATCACTCCTTCAGGTAATCAGGCCAGTTCAGGGGCGCTCTGGTAAAACGCTGATAACATGGGGAGTGCAGCTTTCCGCGTTGCGTTTTGAAGGTGCCTGGAGGGTTCAGAGAGGGTACTGAAGAGAGGGCACTGAAGAGAGGGTACTGAGAAGGTACCGAGGGCAAAAAGACGCCCTCAATGTACCGGCGCAAACCCGCTGCCAGGCTGCCGGGAACCCACCGGACAGCTTAAGCCACCGGTCGGTGAAACCGGTTTTGTGCTCGTAGAGCTCCCGGTGACAGGGCCCTACGGGCTTTGCGGCAAAGCTGAACTTCAGGGACAGCGATAGACGATAAATACCTGCCGACCTTCCTGGATCACGGTCTCCGGCACAATGGCATTGCCGCCCATGGCACCGGCTTCGTTGCGGGCCAGAATCAGCAGTTCGTTCTGCATGCGCTCGCCGCTGCGGTCAACCCGGATTACTTCATCGGTGGTGGTCGCGGTAGCGCGGCCAATACGCTCACAGCGCGTGACTGCGGAGGCTTCCATCAGCTCCACGGTTTCGCCTTCCGCAGTCAGGGAGACCCAGGTGCAACCGGTCAGTACGACGGCCAGCAGGCCGGGGGCCATCACAGTAGACAGTAGTCGAATCATGTTAATACCTCGCAAGTGGTCCAGTGCCAGAACTTGGCAAGATTGGCGCCTGGACTGAGCAAAGCGGAATTGCCAGAATTCCGCGTGGACGCTATGGTAGCATGCCTCGCGTTGCCAACTGTCGACTGGCGCGCTGCCCGGTGTTGCGGCTTACAGGCCGCCGGGCCATTGTCTCGGTGGATGGGGCCCTGATGCTACTGATTTCTGGTTACTGACTTCTGTTGGACCTGTTGTCAGCAGAGGGCGACTGATCATCCACTGGGCGTCGGCAACCACTACCGATATCTCCCGGGTCTGGCAGCTACAGTCACGTCGTACAGCCCGGCCAGCTCAAACAAGGATTCAACAATGACAATGAACAATCTCAAGGACAAGCATGTGGTAATCATTGGCGGCACCGCCGGTATCGGATTGGCGACTGCCATTGCGGCTGCCGAGCAGGGTGCCAAAGTGTGGGCCGCGGGCCGCAGCGAGGCGAATTTGAAGCGTGCCGAGGAAGCAGCCCAGGGTAAATTCGAGGTGCGCCAGGCGGATACCCACGATGCTGACTCCCTGGAGGCGATCTTCAAGGAGGCCGGTACCATTGATCATCTTGTGTCGGCAGCGATCGGCGGCGAACGTACGCTGAAGCCGTTTCTGGAGCAAACCGAGGAACAGTTCAAGGCGGCTTACGACAAGTTGTGGGGTTACGCCAAGGTGGTGCGCACCGGAGCGCCTTATCTGGCCGAAGACGGCGCCATTACCCTGGTCAGCGGATCGCCGGCACGCAAGATCAAGCCATCCCAGTCGCCACTCAGCTGTGTGGGGGCGTCGGTGGAAAACTTGGTGCGCTGCCTGGCAGTGGAAATGGCACCGATCCGGGTCAATGTGGTGTCTCCTGGCACGATTGCTACTGCGATGTTTGACTGGATGGGTGAGGAGAAGCAGGACAAGCTGGGCGCCATGACCGCATCGCATCTCATCAAGCGACCGGGTACGGCTGATGAAGTTGCCGAAGGCCTGCTGTTTGTCATGAATAACCGGTTTGTAACGGGCACCACGGTCGATGTAGACGGTGGCCGTATCCTGAGCTGAGGCGCTTGCTCGCCCGGCTCGTCATATGAGGGCATCGCTATTAATTAAGACAGGCCCCGCCCTGACGGCCGGAGAACTGTCTTAATTAATAGCGGTGCCTGTAAGTTTGCAGCAGGAGTAGCAGGCATGAGTCAATCAGCCCCGAGTCCACAGTCCGATCCAGAGATCAGTCTGCAGGATGCCATTTATACGCGCCGGTCAGTGCGCGGCTTTCTCGACAAACCTGTGCCGGACGAGGTGCTCGAGCGAATATTCACTATTGCCCAGCAGGCACCGTCGAACTGTAACGTACAACCCTGGAAGGCCTATATCGCTTCTGGCGAGTTGAAGGATCGGCTTCGACAGCAAATGGTCGACAATACCGCGAATGGGGTGCCGCCGAACCCGGACTACGACTATCGTGGCGATTTTGAGAATGAATACCGCAAGCGGCAGGTGGAGTGCGCCGTCGCCCTGTATTCGGAAATGGGCATTGAGCGCCATGACAAGGAAGGGCGCAAATATGCTGTGCTGCGCAACTTCGAGTTTTTCGATGCGCCGCACATTGCCTTCATAGGGATGGATAAGGCGTTTGGTACCACGGTGGCAATCGACGTGGGCATGTGGGCGCAAACGCTGATGCTTGCCATGGTGGCGTTTGGCATTCACAGCTGTCCCATGGGCACTATGCGCAACTACCCGGATCTGGTCCGCGAGGCGTTTGACATACAGGATGGCACGAAAATTTTATTCGGGATAAGCTTTGGCTACGAAGACAAGTCCGTGCCGGCAAACCGGACGCGTACTACCAGAGATCCGATTGCAAGCAATGTGGTTTTCCGCTCCAACTGAGTAACGCTGTCCTGAGACAGTTTACGAGAGCGCTGTCCATCTTAGTACCAACCAGGAACACCCGGCTCGAGCCGATATCGATACGAGCAGGCGCCAATAAATAAGAACAAACAAGAGCAAGTGATCAGGCCATGAGTTTCAAACCCGTTGTCCTGCTGTATGACCTGAACAACGAGCTGGTAGATGAATGTGCCAAGCTCATCGGTCAAACCGGCTTGTATACAACTATCAACACCTATAATGAAGTCAACGCCCTTGAGGCGCTGCGGCAGTACAATCGACTGTTTGGACTGTTGACCAATCGTCTGTCTTGCATTATCACCGGCTGGAATGACTACAAGCGCCCCCGGGACCAGTTCCTGTTCCGGCTTCGCCAGGATGAAAAGCGCAGCCCGCTACGTGGTCCGACTCCGGTGCTGATTATTACTGAAGATCACCGTAATGATTTGCGTCAGATCGCGCTTGATCCAACTGATGGCAATGTCGCCGCCTATCTGCACGTGGACGATTTTCATCAGTCCATAGCGGGGATTCTACAGCGAGTGATCTTCGACAACCGCGCCCAGGAAATGAATTCCATCGCCTACGCCCGGCTCCAGCGTGAGATCGAGGAAGAGGAAGAGTAATAGAAAGAGTTATAGAAAGAGTAGAAGCTGGCAGCAAACCAGGCTGGCGGGAAAAGCTGCTTTTTTAAACGTCGCAGGTTGTCAGGATCGCCAATAGTTAGTAATTTCCCCGAATATCTGCCGCGATTAGTCGGTGGTCAGCCGCCAGGTAACTGATAACTAAAAAGAAATTCGGCTGGCCTGAATCTTGCTCGATCATGTAGGAAGGCCGGTTTATGGCGCAGCCGTAGCTTGGCAGCCAGCGGCAAAGCTGCCGCCGGTGTGGCCCGTTATGCTACGGGATGTGACGTTTGTCGGGTTTATGGTTTGGCTTACATGGCCTGTTTTTTATGGTCAGGATTCCATGATCAGGACTCCACAACAAAGATCCTTATCAAAGAAGCCTGACAACCGGGGCCAAAAGGTAAAGTCTGACTACTTCGTATTGCTTACAGCTTCATTAACTGTACAGGGGAATCGATCATGGATGCAGGCCTGGAACTGTTTTCAGTGATGATGGCGATTATGGTGCCAATCAGCTTGATCACTTTCATCACAGAATACTTCAAGTACAAGCGCAGTACCGACCGCAAGTTCGGCGATCTCAGAAAGGAATTGAACGACAACTCAACTGATGAGTTAAAAACCGAGATTCGGCAATTGAAAGAGCGCATTGTGGTGTTGGAGAGCATCGTTACCGACCGCGGCTTTGAGCTGGAGCGTCACATCAGCAATTTGTAGGGCCAGGCTGCTCCAGGCGGCGGATCGCGTAAGTCATCTTCCCCAGTTAGCGATTGCACTTGATCCTGATGTCGCCGGAGTTGGTCGTTACTGAATCTTGCAGCGGTCTCAACAATGCCGTTGCCAGAATTGCCGGGCCGCAACCGGCATGGACTGCATTACTGCTCGAAATTTAACTTCATCGACGTGCTTTTTAAGCACTCAGCCAACGTCCTGAATAGCCGTATCTGTTGAAAAATTATGCTTCGGTCGCAGCTGCCTGACCTCTTCGTTCATCTTGGTCAGGGCGCCGAAAGACAGTCGGGACTGATTTGTGTCCCAATCGGCAACCAACAGCGCGCGCAGCACGACCGGCAATGCGTTGGCAAATCTGATCGCGTCTGCGACTGATAATCGTCGGCGAAACACCAGCAAGACACCCTGCGCAGAAAAAATCGACGGGCCTGCCCGGGGCGGAGTCGTTTCGCCCCGGACTGCTATTTGTCGACGGCCACAGGACTAGCTACCGGCCGGTGGAATGCAGAACACGTTCAGTTTGTTGCCATCCAGGTCGCGAAAATAGCCGGCGTAGAAATTGTCGCTGCGTGGCCCGGCCGGGCCCTCATCGCGGGCACCCAATTCCATTGCCTTGTTATAGATGGCGTCCACCTTCGCCGGAGAATCCACCGCCAGTGCCACCATGCTGCCGTTACCAACCGTGGCGGCTTCCTTGTTGTGGGGCTCGGTGACGGATAACGCCGGTGCCGACGGGCTGACCGCCCAGGCGATAAACGTGTCGAATTCCATAAAGCGTTTGGCGCCGATCTCCGCCAGTAATGCATCGTAAAATGCGGCTGATTTTTGCAGGTCGTTGGTACCGAGTGTGACATAGCCAATCATGTTGCATCCCTCCGGGACTGGGGTGGTAGTTTGGGAGATCGCTCGTGCGTCCGGGTTAACCAGATAGGTCAGCTTTTCAGTTGCAGATAGCGAAAACAATTACGTGTGTGGTCATTGACCAGCCCGGCCGCCTGCATGTGTGCATAGCAAACCGTGCTGCCAACAAACTTGAAGCCGCGCTGCTTGAGATCGGTCGACAGCGCATCACTTTCCGGGGTTGTGGCCGGCACGTCACTGCGCTCACGACGAGCGCCATCCAGTGGCTGTTTGCCGCCTACGAATGACCAGATATAGTCAGTGAAGGAGCCCCATTCCGACTGTATGTCGAGGAAAATGCGGGCGTTATTGCGCACGGCAAACAGCTTGCCGCGATTGCGTATCAGGCCCGCATCCAGAAGTAATTTCTCCAGAGTACTGTCGCGCATCCGGGCGACTTTCTCAGGGTCGAAGCCTTTGAACGCGCGGCGATAGTTTTCCCGCTTGCGCAGCACAGTGATCCAGCTCAGCCCGGCCTGCTGGCCTTCCAGGCACAGGAATTCGAAATGTTTCTGGTCGTCGTACACCGGGACGCCCCACTCTTCGTCGTGGTAGCTGATGTACAGCGGGTCGCTACCCGGCCACCAGCAGCGCTGCTGGCTGGCTGCGCTGCTGGCGCCTGAGGTTTGTGCGCTCTGGCGGTGTGAGCCGGGACGGTCGGTTTTTGCCATGGCTTGTTCCTTGCCCTGGGATTGGCTTGCTGGTCGACCACAGAGTACCGAGGGCAGGCTGGCAAAAACAAGCCTGCGCGGCTGGACTGCTGGCCGTCGAGCCTTCACTTTAGCAATACTGTATATAAACACAGTGCCAATGGCAACCCTGTCTTTTAACCTGGCAGCCATAAAAAACCCGGCGCTTGGTAAAGGCCGGGTTTTCAGGACTACCTTGCTGGCAGCTCAGCGCGCGATCATGGCAGGGCGAGGGCGATCAATTTTGCGGCATTTTGAAAATCGCTGACCGTCATCACCAGGTACTGCTTGCCGTCCAGTACGTAAGTCATCGGCACGCCGGTGACTGAGGCTGGCAATTGCACTGCAGCAATGCGCTCACCGGTAGCCTTGTCCAGGGCGTGCAGGTAGGGATCGCCGCCCGGGCCTTCGCCATGGAACAACAGGGTTTCGGTGAGCAGGATCCCGGAGCGGGTGGGCTTGCCGGTGGGAGGAAAATCCACGCCAGCCAGCAGTTCGTGGTTCTTGATGTCATCCGGGGTGTCACCGTTTACTACCTGCCAGACGTGTTCGCCGGTAGTGAGGTCAATTGCGGTGATGCGTCCCCAGGGTGGCTTGACCAGGGGGATGCCATCCACTGACGGGGTGCGACCGCCGCCCTGGATATAGCGTATCGACGACGCATCCGGGTCATTGACCAGAGACAAAACGCTGGTGGCGGTGCGGGACGGCACATAGATGATGCCGGTTTCCGGGTCATAGGCTGACCCTTCCCAGTTCGAGCCGCCGGTAGAAGAAGGCAGGTGCAGGGTGCCGAGGCTGCCGTCCTTCGGATGCTGGTACAGCGACGGTGGGCTAAACAGTTCACTCATGCGGTAATCCGCCGCTATTTCCCTGGCGCGGGCATGAATCTCGGGCGTCATGTCGTTCAGGTCATCAGCCTGGAAACCCTGTCGATCATAGGCTGCAGGCAGCAGTGGAAACGGCTGGGTTTGTGCGGTTTGTTCGCCGGGCGTGTCACTGGCGGGAACCGGTCGTTCCTCAACCGGAAACAGGGGTTCGCCGGTGTCTGGATCAAACATGAACAAATGCGACTGCTTCAGGGTTTGCACCACGGCTTCGCGGCCGTCCGGCAAATCGATTACCAGCGGCGCCGACGGTGTATCCCAATCCCAGATGTCATGATGGGTGGTCTGGAAATGCCACTGCATTTCACCGGTGCGGTAGTCCAGCGCCACGGTGGAGCTGGAAAACAGGTTGTTGCCGTGGCGGTCGCCGCCATAGCGATCACCGGTGGCTGATTCTACCGGCAGGTACACATGGCCTCGTTCCGGGTCGGCGGACATGGGGGCCCAGACGCCAGCATTGCCAGTGTAGCTGGCTGAACCATTCAGCCAGGTGTCATAGCCTTTGTCACCGGGCTCGGGTATCGTCTGGAAGGTCCATAACAACTCACCGCTGTTGGCGTCCCAGGCGCGAATGTCGCCCTTGACGTTGCTGGCTGACACCGGACGCATCCCGACCTCGTGGGCGGCGCCGGTAATGACCACATCGTCTACCACCATGGGCGGGAAGGTGATGCCGATATCCAGGTCGTCGCGACCCGGTCCGCGGCGCAGGCCCTGCTGCAGATCGATAAAACCGCCGGCCCCGAATGATTGCAGCGGATCGCCGGTATGGGCGTTGAGTGCCACCAGGTAATAACCCGGCGTCATGGTGAAAATGACTTCCTGGGCACCGTTGCTGTAGTAGGCCAGCCCCTTGCCCGAGCCTTTGCGTGGTGCGGCATCAAAGCGGTCGTCTTCCTGGGGGCGCCACATCCACAGCAGCTGGCCCGAGGCGGCGTCAACGCTGACCACATTGCGGGTCGGGCCAGCCGTGGTGAACAGGCGGCCATTGACCATCAGCGGTGTCGCGGTGCTATAGGTTTCCGGGTTGGGCCCAAAGGGGCTGGTATCCAGTGTCCAGGCGACTTTCAGTTGATCGACGTTATTGGCATTTATTTGATCGATTGGTACATAGCGTGTGGCGCGTTCATCGCCATTGTAATGCGTCCAGTTGACCGTCGCTTCGACATCGCCAGCGACGGCCACAACCGCCGGGTCGATTTCCAGTCGCGACAGGGCTGATACCGCCATGGTGCCGCCTTGAATATTGACGTTGCCGGACTGCAGAATGAAGGCAGTGAGATCATAGTACTCTTCATTGCTTAGCGAGCCAGGGGTCTCGGCCGGCATGGTGGAGCGAATCTGTTGGTAGAGCTCCTGACCGGTACGGCCCACCCAGCGGGCGCGCAGTCGCGCGTCCATCTCGACCGGCACGTGACATCGGGAGCACTCATTCTGGAACAGCACCCGGCCGCGCTCGACACTCGCGTCTTGCGCCCGGGCTGCGGTTACACTGAGTAATCCCAGGATCAGGAACACTATTGCTCTTGGCACTGTTAACTCTCCTCTATCTTACTTGGCCGTACTGGCCTTCATGTCAGGCTGCTGCAAGCCGCGCCGGTGAAAAAAGGCGGGCATGGTATCCCGTTTTCAGATCCTGAAAAAGTCCGGAATCCACTGGCCAGGATTGGTCGCATAATCGTGACTTCACTGTCTGGTAGAACGTTTTCCGGTGGCCTGGCGATTACACACTGGCCGCAATGTACACGGTAGTGATCGATGACGGTCGTCCGCCAGCAATAAACTGACAGGATATTGCTCGAAAACTGAACCGGGACTGAGTTTTGCACCTGTCCAGCATTGCAGGGGAGGCTTTGCTGTTGCGGCCGATTGCGGTCAGGCGAGCGCCGGGGGGCGTGACAACCTGTCACAGTTACGGCTGCTTGTTCCCAGGCTAAGCAGTTGATATTGCGCCAACTTGAGATCACTTTAGCGCTCTTTCCAGCACCCGGCCAGGCTATTCGCCCCATCACAGGTGCCACACACCGGTACTGTCTCAAGGAGAGACCCAGGATGCTCAAGGAGAGACCCGGAATGAATTCGCCAGCCGGTAGTTCGCGCTTGCTGGCCCTGATTATTGCTGCTGCAGAACATCCAGTCGGAGGTGATCGCTACCAACCTGCACTTTGCCTGGCTGCAGTCGGCGAACGCCGGTTAGCTCCAGGTGTACAACGAAGTGGTTGCCTGGGGATGAACCGGCGCGATAAGGCCTGGCAGCTCATCTTCAGGTAAAACAAATACCGGATTTTTCAACTAACTGACTGCCCGCCAGGCAATAAGGACGTGGCTGGCTGTCAGTAGCGCTTCTTGCTTGTTGGACAAATTGTCTTGGCTGCAAGCTGGTCGCCGGCCGAGCGGTCAGGCAGGCGGCTGATCTTCTCCATCCTTGTGCAGTATCTCGGTAATACCCTGGCGGATGCGCCGCGTCGAGATGCTCACTTCGAACAGGAATAACAGTAATCCAAAAATAAGGAGACACATGGCTCCAATAAACAGGGCCGCGATGGTGAAAGACAGGTTTAACCCTGCCAGCTCGCCCAGGAACAGGGTCATGATCACCATGCATACCAGTAGCGCGCCACTAACAAACATTCGCACTGACCAGTTGACCAGACGAATGCGCTTCCACAGGGCTTCGGTTTCAGACTGCAGAATGTCGCGGTGCTCGGAGTGTTTCTCTATGGCCAGGCGGGCTTCAACCACGCGAGCCCGGTCGACCACACGGCCCAGCCGGATACCGAGTACGTTGAGCATGCCGGCGATACCGGCCAGCAGAAACACTGGTGCTACCGCAAGCTGGATAACACCAGCGATGGATTCAACAGCATTGATAGGTTCCACGGCAACGTCCCTGGTGAGTGTGGATCTTGGTCGCGAATTCTGCATCAGCAGGGTTTCAGAGTAAAGACAGTGTCAGCGCAGGGGAGGGGCGATGCTGGCGAATAATGAGGCCCGGCAGGCAAGCTCAGTGTCCTGACGAGTTGCTCAGCGCCTCGGCAACTGCTGTCGCAATCTGGTTGATGTCGGCGGGCTTGCTGAGTAAGCGCAGGTTCTCAATATCGATATTGTCCACTGCATCCAGGTAGCCGGTATTCAGTACGATACCGATATCGGCACGGCTTTGTCGGATAGTCGTCGCAAGTCGGACACCATCCATTTCCGGCATGGAAAGGTCGGTGTAGACCAGATCAAACTCCAGCGGATCAGCCTTGAAGGTATGCAGGGCATCAAGTGAGCTGCCGAATGCCGTGACGCGATAGCCGAGTTCCTGCAGGCACTGGCGATTGGTATCGAGCACCATCTGGTCATCGTCCACCAGCAGAATATGCTCGCCGTGGCCACGTGGCGCGCTGCCCTGCAGTACCGGAATAGCTGGCGATTCTGGTCGCGCAATCGGTGTCAGGTAAATTGTAAACGTGGTTCCCTCATTGAGGCTGGAGCTGACATCGATATACCCGTCATGAGCCTTGATAATCCGATACACCAGGGCCAGTCCCAGACCAGTGCCTTTGCCGGATGGCTTGGTGGTGTAGAACGGTTCAAAAATATGGGGCAGATGCTCGGGGGAAATACCCTTGCCAGTGTCGTTAATGAGCACGCTCACGTAGGTGCCTGCCGGCATTATCTGGTTGTGAATCCGCTGTGCCGTCCCGATGGTTTTTTCCTTAACTTCTATCCGTAGTTTGCCGCCATCTTCCATGGCGTGTTTGGCGTTGATACAGATATTCATCAGGGACTGATGCAATTGATTAGGGTTGCCTCTTACCCAGGCCGTATCAAGGGCGTAGTCGCAGGACACTGAACAAGAGTCGCTAATCAGGCTTTGAATCTGCTCAATGGATTCGCTTACCAGCTGCACCATGTCCACATCTTCATTGAGCTGGATAGAGGCGTCGCGACTGAACATCAGGATCTGGGCTACCAGCCCCTTGGCGCGATTACCAGCCAGCAGCAATTGCTTGAGGCGTGATTTCACCTTGTCGGCGTTATCGGCATCGAGACTGGCCAGTTCGGCATTGGCCATCATCGCCATCAGGATATTGTTGAAGTCGTGCGCGATACCACCGGCGAGATTACCCAGCGCCTCGAGCTTGTTGACGGCCAGCAGCTTCGCTTCCGCGGCTTTGCGGCGACGTACCGCCAGCAGCAACAGTGAAATCAGAACCAGTTGCGCAACAATTATAGCCAGCCCCAGGACGATCCAGTTGCCGTAGTCGCGCCACAGATTGGGTACATCGTTGACAATCTCGCTGCCGGGCGGCAACAGCGCGCGATCTATCCGAAAACGATCAAGCATGGCGCCATTGAACTGATAGCGCGTTTCGGCAATCACCGGTGCCACAGGAGGAGTACCTGACAGAGCATTGTTTACCAGGGCGGCAGCCGCCTGGGCATAGCTGGCGGTTGGGGTAATGCTGCCGCCAACACTGCCAACTTCAATCAGGTCCGAGATATTCGCAAACACAGGGATTTCGAACTGGTTGGACAAGGTGCGCGCCACCCCGCGGGTGGTCGAGGGAGTTCCATCGCGGTCCACGTCATATGTAGCCATGAGCAAGGCGTTGTTACCGCGCAGGGCGCTGATTCGGGTTAGCAGTTCCGTCACCGGCAGGCCCACCAGGTATTCAATCTGAAACGGCAGGTCAAGCTCCGATAGCGTGTTCCGGTAGCGCTCCAGGTAGCTGCGATCAGTAAAACCTGCACCGCTGAGCACATACAGTGTGTCCAATTGCGGGTATAGCCTGTTGATCAGGCCAGCGGTTTCGCGCACCGCTGACTGAATAACGCTGGGTACGCTGTAGTGCTGTTCAGCATCGGACTCCGGGGACACGTCAATGACAAAGCTTTCGCCCGGCAAGACATGAATATGGATGGCGTTCGGTGCGAAAACGTTACCATAGTCCGACACGAACGCTTCGGCATCGGCGAATAACGTGACCACTACGGGCAGGTTGGTGTCGCGGTACTTAATACGCAATGACTCGGCATAGTTGGCACGCTGTCGCTCCGTGGCAAGATGCAGGTTAATCACTTCCGGAACCGCGGTCGCGCCAAGAGTGGGGCCCAGAGCATCCAGAAATGCCTGGTTAAACGACAGGTCGTAGTTGGTTATGCCTCCCGTGCCATAGATGATCAGTGTTGAGTCGCTGCTGGTCTGAGCGTTAAGGTAACAACTCCAGGTGATCGTTAGCAGCAATATAAGCAGGGAGGGTCGCAGCAGCGTTCCTGGACAAATTAGTAACTTCTCGGACTGGGCTTGCTGCATCGAATTCATTGCCAGGAATGACCGCTGGTGAAGGCCGCAGTTGGCTGGCCGTCTGGCATGGCAGGGTAGCATGATTCAACGAGCCAGTTTACCGAATTGGCCCGGGACTGCGAGCGGCGGTCCTGACGCGCGATGACTGCTTTAGGATAAAGACAGGCACTCGTTGACGACGCTGGCGATCTCATTGACCCTGCTGGGCTTGCTGAGAATGCGCAAATTCTCGATTTCGATGGACTCCACCGCATCCAGGTAGCCGGTATAGAGAATCACCGGAATATCCGGCCGCAGCTGGCGAATTTGGGTAACCAGCCGCACGCCATCCATCTCCGGCATCGACAAATCGGTAAACACCAGATCCCAGGCGCGCGGATTATTCTTTGCTGCTTCCAGAGCCTTCAGGGGGCTGCGAAAAGCGTCAACCCTGAAGCCATTGCGTGCCAGAATGCGCTCGGTCGCATCCAGCACCATGTCATCATCATCTACCAGCATAATGCGCTGGCCCCGGCCCGCGCTGGTATCAGCATCCTGGGTACCGGTCAGCTGACTCATCGGTTGTGATGAAGCAGTGAGGTAAATCGTAAACGTGGTGCCTTCGCCCGGTCTGGATTCCACATCGATAAAGCCGTAGTGGGCACGGACAATACGGTACACCAGCGCAAGGCCCAGACCGGTGCCGCGACCAGAAGGCTTGGTGGAATAAAAGGGCTCGAAAATATGGTGCAGGTCCTTTTCCGCAATACCCTTGCCGGTATCGCTCACCGCGATGGCGACGTAGTGGCCAGCCGGCAGGTTCTGTCCATAGATTTTCTTCTCGTAGTCCAGTTGCACGTTGCGGGCCGTGACGCTGATCGTACCTTCATTATTCATGGCGTGCTGGGCATTGATGCAGATATTCATGAATGCCTGATGCAGCTGGTTGGTATCGGCGCGCACCGGGGCAAGTTCAGCGTCGCATTCCAGGGTGACTTCGCAGCTACGCGGCAAAAAAGCGCGAACCTGATCCACGGATTCCTGGAGTGTTGGTGACAGGTCAGTTTCCTCAAAGGACTGGGTTGCAGCCTGCCGGCTGAACAGCAGAATCTGGGAAATAAGGCCCTTGGCCCGGTTGCTGGCGGAGAGAATGTTGCTGAGCCGGGAATCGGCCTTGTCGGGCTCGTTCAGTGTGGTTTTGGCCAGCTCCGCGTTGGCCATGATGGCCATCAGGATGTTGTTGAAGTCGTGGGCGATTCCGCCAGCAAGATTACCGAGGGCTTCCATCTTCTGGGTATGGCGTAACGCTTCCTCGGCTACCCGGCTGCGCCGCCGGGCTGCCAGCATCAGGCCGATCAGCGCCAGCTGCGCGACAATAATGCCCAGCCCCAGAGCGATCCAGCCCGGATAGTCGCGCCACAGATTTGGCAGGTCATTAATAACAGCGCTGTCATCCGGCAAACGATTGCGGCTGACATTGAACCGATCCAGTTGCTGGCCGTTGAACAGATATACCGTGCCAGCGGTGACCGGTTGGGTTGGGATATTGCCGGCCAAAATACGCTGAATCACTTCGAAGGTGGAGCGGGCATAGGCGGCGGTCGTGGTGACATTGCCACCGACAGCGCCTGCCGACGGTTGGGTATCGTTCATCGCGAATACTGGTAAATCGGTGTTATCTACCATCAGCCGAGTCACGGACATGGTTTGTTGCAGTTGTCCGGTGTTGTCCAGGTCGTAGATGGTCATGATGACCCCGCTGTTGGCCGGTGCATTGTTTAACTCATCCACCAGCTCATCCGGCGGCAAGCCGGTCAGATACTGAAAATCAAGGTTCGACTCCGTATTCGCGGCTACCTCGCGAAAGCGACTCATGTAGCTGGCGTCACCCACTCCCACACCACCTACCACATAAATTCGCTCCATATCGGGAAACAGTTGCGGGATCAGTTCGATAGTATTGGCAGTGGCCAGGTTGATGGCGCTGGCCAGGACCGCGTGATCGGGTCGATCGCTCGCGCTTTCGGCGACATCTGGTCCGGGCAGGACATGCAGGACCGTAGCATCCGGTGCAAAATAATCGCCGTACTCGTGAATGAAGGAATTCGCTTCGATAAGAACTGCAATTACCAGATCTATCTCCCGGGTGCTGTACTTGAGCGCCAGCGAGCGAGCTATTAGTTCCCGGTCTTCAGGACTGGAATCTATCAGGGAGAGGAATTCCGGAGTGAAGTTACTGCCCAGCGCCGGTCCGAGCAGATTCCGCAGCTGTTCGTTGTAGTTCTGCGTCCAGGTAGCGAGACCGCCGCTGCCAGATATCAACAGCGCGTCAAATGACTCATCTTGTTCCGCCGCGAACAGCGCAGTGGCCGAGGCAGCAAATTGCAGGCAGGCAACAACACTGCAAAGGTAGATGGATCGAGCTTGTCTCATGCAGGTCAATGCCGGGCTCCGAGGCCTGAAAACCACTGGCTGGAGGCCATTAACCGGGAACTTTCCCTACGTGTGCAGAGCGCTGCCACTACGAATGCCTGCGTGGCAATAACCCCACTGCCGATTTCCATCCATGAATTCGGGTAAACATGCCCATAGAATAAGTCGAACCTCGGCCCCAAGTGAATGACCTGCACCACTAAAATGTAGGAATTTTGACATAGGTCCCAATAATCTTGAGGGATTTGCAGTTATGCCTCACTCATACCTACGACCAAATAGATTCCCTGCTGAATTAGGAAATTCGCCCGTAAGCCTTTATAATTCCGCCCCTTGGTACGGCTACAGGCCGAACAAGGCAGCAGGAGGCAAAGCCTTCCGGGTGCATCAAGCACCGAACAAGCAAGCACAGCACAAGACAGAACCACCAAATCACGCGCCCGTAGCTCAGCTGGATAGAGTAACTGGCTTCGAACCAGTTGGTCGGGAGTTCGAATCTCTCCGGGCGTGCCAAACAAACAAGGGAGCCATAGGCTCCCTTTTTTGTTTGGTGTGCCTGGCGGCACGATGAGAACTCCTCAGTTCGAAAGCCGCGCCAGCGGCGCAGACCGCGCGCTTTCCGCGCGGCCCGCAGGGTGAGGAATTTGGCTCAGCCAAATTCTGAATCAATCTCTCCGGTGGAAGCCGAAGGCTTCCTGAACCTGAGCATAGATTCGAAAGATTTCCCAAAGGCTCCCTTTTTTGTTTGGTAAGTCCTGGCGGACTTGGTTCGAACTCCTCAGTTCGAAAGCTGCGTAGCAGCGCAGACCGCGCGCTTTCCGCGCGGCCCGCAGGGTGAGGAATTTGGCTCAGCCAAATTCTGAATCAATCTCTCCGGTGGAAGCCGAAGGCTTCCTGAACCTGTGGATAGATCCGAAAGATTTCCCATAGGCTCCCTTTTTGTTTGGTAAGTCCTGGCGTACTTGGTTCGAACTCCTCAGTTTGAAAGCCGCGCGCTTTCCGCGCGGCCCGCAGGGTGAGGAATTGGGCTCAGCCGAATACCGAATCAGTCGCTCCCTAACAGCCAATATCTCGACCGGAATAATTCACTAAACCTACAGGCTCCAATCCCTGCTGTATTCTTGCAAAACTCACATCTTCACCCACGCTAAGATCCAGCCTGCCGAGTTGATTTGCTACGCTTACCCCACCGTCGAACACCCCGACATGGATAGTCTGATCCTCGGGCTCGATCGAAACCTCGAAATCTGTTCCCCTGATGCTGATCTCCGTGCCATTCACCAGCAGACGAAAAGCCCTGGTGTTGTTGTTCGGTATTGCACCGCTAATCATACGAATACTTCCGGACAGCAGTCTTAGCGTGACTGTGTCCCGCGCCACGTTATCTTCATACCAATAATCTTCGATCTTCAGGGATGAATTACAGCGCAGCGCGATCAGCGCTGAATCGCTCATGCGAACATGAGTTGCGCCGTCGCTACCTGTGAACAGTTTGGCTGTGCTGCTTTTGATATTGCTTATGAGCCAGTCAAAAACCGGTAGTGATGTCCGAATCATAATCATTGCCCGATCGGGCTAAAAATCGCCGAGCTATTACCCGTATAACCCTCGGCCGTCAGCACAAAATGTAAATCGTAATTCGACTCGCCCGAGTCAAGAATCGCAAGCCGCCCGATCAGGCGTAGATTCGCTTCCGGCGATTTCGTCCATGTGCCGTTGGCGCTAAGGGATCCCACGACTTCGGAATCAAGCTCCCAACCCTGTTCTTCAATCTGGTCAGAAAAATACTCATAGATCTCGTCGATATCCTGCTCAGAGGTCAATGCGCCATCGGTATCAACGGTATTGCCGCTGCTTGAGAAGCCGCCGGATACAAAAAACGGGCTGGTCCTGAGACGGTTCTGCTGTTCCGGGATTTCCATGCGCGGCAAGTATTGCCTTAGACCAATAGACCGCGACATCTGTCCGGCCGATACCTGCTGCATGGCCAACTGTTGCTCACAATTGCCTTGTTGGTTGCTGCGCACCAGATTGAAGCCAAGCGAGAGATAGTTGCCGTTGCCGGTTGTGGAGCCTCTGATGGATATATGCCCAAGGTCGTCGTGGCACAGGGTTTGTG
Organism: uncultured Pseudohongiella sp.; assembly: GCA_965230125.1. GTDB lineage: Bacteria > Pseudomonadota > Gammaproteobacteria > Pseudomonadales > Pseudohongiellaceae > UBA9145. The sequence continues at coordinate 1,727,366 of OZ245938.1, forward strand.
AGCGGCCCGGATTGAATGGTCGGGGAGCGATAAATCCGACTTCCTGGTTTTGACGAGCAAACACCGGGAATTGAATCCAGCCCTGGTTTTCAAACACTGTAATTATGGTTTGAGCCGCTTCTTCTTCGACCGATTCAGTTTCGAACACAACTCTGAGCTGCGTCATCTGATAGACGCTGCCAACGACAGTAAAGCCATCGGGAACGGGAAAATCCGGAAACTCTTCGGCGATGTCGGAATAAACGGCGAACTGATCGTCGTGGTAGGTATTGAACAAGGCTTCGACAGTCTCGACTGGAATCGAGCCCTGGAATTCTGTATCACCTGCGGCAGGTAGCCCCGCCAGAAGCAGGAATATAAGAGGGGCAGATCTGAGCGTACGCATTTTGAACTCCCTGGGTACCAGTGAGGCCAGCCGCTAGCAGGTTACCCCAGCTATCCGGGGATTGTAAGCTTCACCACAGGCACTGCGTCTCAAAGGGCCAGTCCCATGGAGGTGCTCGGCAGTCGCTCCGGGCCCGTCAAACCAGCAGGCGCCCTGCAGCCCGATCTGTGGAGAGAATGGCGCGGGGTAGCGCGTCGCAAAGTATTTTTATTTAGCACTGTATTTTTACCCGAACCCCATCTACTTTAAGCCCCCTCATCCACCCCGGAAGTGGCCATGACCATTGACCCCTGGCTGATCGTAATCGCCGCCACTGCGCTGAGCCTGACTATCACGGGACTGCTATTCCAGTTTCTGAGGCAGTCGGTGCTGGTGGCCTACCTGCTGACCGGCATCCTGCTGGGGCCGCACGTGCTTGGCGTTTTCTCAGACCCAACCGTGCTCGATCCCATGGCCGGACTGGCGCTGGTGCTGCTGCTGTTTTTTATTGGTCTGGAAGTGGATCTGCGGCAACTTTCTTCGCGCTGGCGGGTGGCGGTCCTGGGATCCTTGCTACAGACAGTGGTCAGCGTTGCTGTGGTCTGGCTGATTGGCCAGTGGCTGAACTGGCCGCTGCCGCGCATCATCCTGATGGGCTTTGTCATCACCCTTTCCAGCACGCCGGTGGTGCTGCGCACCTTGTCCGAACTTGGGCTGTTAAATACCAATCTCGGCGCCAATGTGTTGGGCGTGCTGGTCGCCCAGGATCTGCTGGCTATTCCCATGCTGATCATCCTGGGTGTATTCCAGGGAGAGACCCCGTCAGCGAGCACCTTGCTGCTGCAAATCAGTTCCATGCTGCTGATTGCTGGTGTTATTGCCGGGCTGGTCCGCCGTGGCGGCTTCTCCACACCGTTCGCTTCCCATATCGAAAACAGTCATGAAATGCAGGTTCTGGCGGCCCTGGCATTTTGTTTCAGTATGGCCCTGCTCACTGGCTTTATGCAGTTATCTGTGGTGCTGGGCGGTTTTCTGGGTGGCCTGATTGCGCGGCTGTCAAACAGCATGGCCTGGGTGCAGCCATCCCTGGAACCGTTCAATTTTGCCCTGGTCGCGCTGTTTTTTGTCTCCATCGGAGTACTAGTGGATCTGGATTTTCTGTTGCGTAATCTGGTCATCGTTATCGGGCTAACGCTCGTTGCTCTGGTGATGAACACCCTGATCAACATGCTCACGCTGCGCGTGGTCGGGGAAAGCTGGCTGGATTCGCTGCGTGCCGGCGCCAGTCTGGCCCAGCTTGGTGAATTCGGCTTTGTGCTGGCAGCGCTGGGCCTGGCCACCGGTGTGATTGTTGACGAGGGTTATCAATATGTTCTGTCGGTCACTGCCCTGAGCTGGTTGCTGAGTCCGGCCTGGATAATTGGTATCGAGAAATTAAGCGCGCGCTTGGCGAAGACCGCCTAGTTCTGCGGCCCTGCAAACCGCGCCTGATCCTGACACCGCTCGTTATCCGCCCCCTTGATCCAAACACCTCACCAGCCAGTAAGTTGAAACACCACCAACCGCCTGTGCTATAAAGCGACCAGCACCCATAAATAGCCAAGGAGCCACTTTGAAAGCAGCCAAATTAATGGTCCAGGCCCTGGAAGCCGAGGGCGTCGAACGTATTTTCTCGGTCCCCGGCGAAGAAAACCTCGACCTTATGGAGGCCCTGCGCACCTCCGATATTGACATCATCCTGTGCCGCCACGAGCAGGCGGCGGGCTTCATGGCGGCTACCTGGGGGCGGCTAACCGGCCAGGCCGGGGTGGTGCTTGCCACGCTGGGGCCGGGTGCCACCAACCTGGTGACCGCCGCGGCTTATGCGAACCTGGGCGCGATGCCGATGGTGATGATCACCGGACAGAAGCCGATCAAGTCCAGCAAGCAGGGTGAATTCCAGATAATCGATGTGGTGGATATTCTGACTCCGGTAACCAAGTACACCCGGCAGATCGTCGGTGCCGACTATGTGCCGGCACGCGTCAGGGAAGCATTCCGAATTGCCGTGGAAGAGAGGCCGGGTGCTACCCATCTGGAATTGCCAGAAGATATTGCCCGGGAAGAAACTGATCTGCCAGTGTTGCCGCGCGTCAATCCCCGGCGACCGGTTGCCGAGCACAAGGCCATTGACCACGCCGTGGAGCTGATCGAGAAAGCCAGGCATCCGCTGCTGCTGATCGGCGCCGGTGCCAATCGCAAGATGACCTCGAAGATGCTGACGCGCATGACCGAGGAGTTGGGTATCCCGTTTGTCACCACGCAGATGGGCAAGGGCGTGATCGATGAATCCAGCGAATTGTTTTTGGGCTGTGCCGCCTTGTCCGAAAATGACTTCGTCCATCGGGCTTTCCAGAAAGCCGACCTCGTTATTAACGTCGGTCACGACGTGGTGGAAAAGCCGCCGTTTCTAATGCGCAAGGGAGGCTTCACAGTTATCCATATCAATTTCTACCCGGCCCGGGTCGACCCGGTGTATTTCCCCCAGGCCGAGGTGATTGGTGATATCGCCAATTCCATCTGGCAATTGCTGGAGCGACTCAAGCCAGAGTCACACTGGGACTTCAGCTGTTTTATGGCGGCACGGGATGCGCTGCGTGAACACAGCGCACGCAACACCACAGCGAGCGACTTTCCGTTGCTACCCCAGCGCCTGGTGGCCGATGTGGAGAAAGCCCTGGGTGAAGATGCCGTGCTGTCGCTTGATAACGGGCTGTACAAGATCTGGTTTGCCAGGAACTACCTGGCTCGGCGCCGTAACAGCTTGCTGCTGGATAACGCTCTGGCCAGCATGGGTGCCGGTCTGCCTGCAGCCATGGCCGCCTGTCTGCATTATCCGGACAAGCGGGTGGTGGCTATCTGTGGCGACGGCGGCTTCATGATGAACTCGCAGGAGCTGGAAACCGCGGTGCGTCTTGATCTGAATCTGGTGATTCTGGTGCTGCGTGACGATGCCTACGGCATGATTCGCTGGAAACAGGAAAGCATGAAATTTCAGGACTTTGGGCTGCGCTTTGGCAATCCGGACTTTGTCCGCTATGCCGAATCCTACGGCGCCAGTGGCCATCGGCTGGTCTCAGCTGATGGGCTGGGTGATTTAATTGAGACGGCCTTCAAGGCGGGCGGCGTGCATTTAATCGATACGCCGCTGAATTATGCGGACAGTCATCGCATCCTGATGGAGGAAGTGGCACAGCTCAGTGCGAATGTGTAACCAGTTCGACTGCCTGAAATGAGAGTCAGGTCTGATTTATAGTGCGGTATTGCAGGGGCATGGCGATTGATGCCCAACTCCGGCACCGCATCAGGCCAGGCACTACCTGGCCGACTCAATCTCGTCGCTCGGGTCATCATCCATGCTCATCAGGTATTCAAACACCGAGGCGATGGCAAACACCAGGTCCTCGGGGATTTCTTCCCCCAGCGGAATACTGGCCAGCTCCTGACTCAGGGCAAAATCCTGCAGCACCGGAATATTGAAGTTGCGGGCGGTGCCTTCGATAGCGTCGGCCAAAACGCCGTGGCCCTGGGCGACCACGGCAGGGCGGTCATCCGCCTGGAACTTTATGGCTGATGCAAAATTGTTCTGTTTTTCAGTGGACATCGATTTTCCGTAGTAAACCTGCTAGCCGTGCGCGGCGTTAAAGGATTCCAGTTCCAGCCCGCCGACAGCGAGCTGGCGGCGCAGCCGGTCCTGGCTCAGGTGCAAGCGCTGGGCAAGGTTGTCATTTTCACAGGCCAGTTCAAGGCGCAGCGTAGACCCGGTCAGTTTCAGTCGGGCCTTCACCATGCCACCCTGTTCCAGGCGCAGGGAAAACTCCACGCCCCAGCGGTTGCGGTCGCGGTGTTCCCGGGTAGATTCTTTCTCGCCGTGAATAATCAGCGGCACAGAATCCGGCTGCTGATTGTTATATAATGGAAGTTCAAACACCCAGCGCTGCCAGTGGTCGTCGGTTTCATCCACGGTCCGGTATTGGCTGTTGACGATTTTCTGCAGGATCTCCTCGGCATGCCCGATCACTTCCTTGCGCAGGCCGATAGGCTGGTGGTAAAGCTCACGGTACAGGGTCACACCATAGGGTTCGTGAGCCACGCCCTTGCTGTGCAGCCCGCCACCGCCCCCCAGGCTGTTCACCAGGCGCAGCAGTAACGCTTTCAGGTCGCTGCCAAACCAGCCATCACCGTCGACCGGGCCTTGTTGAGCGGCGCTGAGTTTACTTTCCAGAAACAACCCCGAGTTGAGTAGTGCCGGCCGCAGCCGGTCACTCTTGCCTAACTCGCTGGGGCTTAACAGGGCCCGCTTCAATCGATTCAGCAGGATCATGCTGTCCCCGGGCAGGGCCTGCAGTGCTGCCGGTGATTTCTGGTAGGGAATCTGGACCAGGTGGGTCAGGTTGTTGCGCCGCAGTCGCCGGGCTTGTTCCAGCAGATGTCCGGACACCACGGTGGATGGCTGATTTGGATTGTGCGGCGCGCGCAGATTCTCCACCACTTCCAGCGCCAGCTGCGGACCGAGAGCCGCCACCCTGACGATAAGCGATGAGTTTTGCTCCAGGGGTGTTTTCGACGTGGCGTGATAGACATTGCCACCGATGCGTAGCAGGGAAGCACCGTCTTTGGCTTTACCCACCACCTGGGCCAGCATTTCCTGATTGAGTTTCCAACTCAGGTTTTTCTCTCGGCCGGGAATCTGCCGTACATCGAGTCTGGTTAGCTGCAAGCCCGTATCTCCCGCGCTGCCTTGTTTTTAAAAACAGGTTAACAACACCCTGTGGCTGCAGAACTTCCCGTCAGCGATCAGAGGTCGAAAATCGGGTAGCCGCGAGGCCGCGCCATAACCCGTTTCATGCCTTACGACCCCCGCCCTTGAAGGCTTTAGTAGTTTTTAAAATCCGTTGGCACAGTCCTTGCTCCATACCCTGTGTCGAACAGTTAAGACGCCCTGACGATACCAGGCAGGACCGCCGCAAGTCTCGCAAACACTGGGCTGCAGCAAAACCGGACGGGATGGGTGTCAAAAAAATTAACGGATGGAAAACCGACGTTGTCAATCCATTGACTAGCCGCAAAACCGGCGAGTCAGAGACTTAAGGTAAAGATTCCGGAAGTGCCATGAACACAGTAGATCGCAGACAGCTTGCACGAAACACCGGACCCGCCCGCGCGGCGCAGTTCCTGATGGTGATGGGTGAAGAAGGGGCCGCCAATGTGCTCAGGCACCTGTCCAGTGAAGAGGTCCAGAAGATCGGTGTTGAGATGTCGCGCATGAACGAACTCACCACTGATGAAGTTAACGAGATTCTGTCCAACTTCCTCAAAGACTGTGAGTCTGACGGCTACATCAACATTGTGGCTGATGAATATACACGCGCGGTGCTTACCCAGGCCCTTGGTGAAGAAGCAGCAGGTGAGATTCTGGAAAAGATTCTCATGGGCGGCAACACCAAGGGCCTGGATTCTTTGAAGTGGATGGAGCCAGCGCTGGTGGCGGGCATTATCCAGAATGAGCATCCGCAGATTCAGGCGATTGTCATTTCCTACCTGGGCCCGGAGCTGTCCGGCGAAGTGCTCGGCCATATGCCGGAGAACGCGGTGGTTGAGCTGATCGTGCGTATGGCGGAGATGGATTCGGTTGATCCGAAAGCCTTGCAGGAACTGAACTATTCACTTGAAAAACAGGTGGAAGGTGTGGTCACCAAACAGTCCTCGGCCATGGGGGGTGTCAAGAACGTAGCCAGCATTCTGAACTCTCTGGACAAGTCAGTTGAAGACAACCTGATGGAGAAAATCACCGAGGTCAGTGACGAGCTGGCCCAGCAGATTCTTGATCAGATGTTTGTGTTTGGGGATCTCAGGGACATTCCCGATCGCGACTTCCAGAAAGTGTTGCGCGAGGTCGCCACGGACCGCCTGGCCCTGGCACTCAAGGGTGCCGACCAGTCCATTACCGACAAAGTCATCAAAAACATGTCGTCCCGGGCGGCAGAAATCTTCCAGGAGGACATGGAAGAGCTGGGCCCGGTGCGCGTCAGCGATGTGGAAACAGCGCAAAAGGAAATCCTGGCGGTGGCCAAGAAGATGGCCGACGCCGGCGACATCGAGCTGAAGGAAGACGAAGCCGACATGATTGGCTGATCGCGAGTAACTATCGCAAAAAAGCGCCAGTAAAACCGGACCTCTTACGAGATACAGACCATGAGTGACCTGTTATCCCAAAACGAAATCGACGCCCTGTTACACGGCGTCGGTGACGACGATAGCCAGAAGAGTGCTGCTAGCGAAGCAGAAGACTACATCCTTTACGACCTGACTAGCGGCATGAATCGCGTCTCTGGCTGGTCACAGGAAATTCAGGCCGCAGATGAACGTATGCAGGCCAGCCTCAGCATCAAGCTGCTGGGTTTGCTGCACAAGAGCGTGGAGGTAAAGCGCCAGGACATTCGTATTGAGAAGTATGCCAAGTACGTGAAGTCGCTGTACGTACCGACCAGCATGACCACGTTCCTGCTGTCGGGCATGGTGGGATTTTCGGCCATTGTCATGGACGCCAAGCTGGTGTTCGCGCTGGTGAATACCTTTTTCGGCGGTGGTACACGCCCGACCCAGGTTACCGGTCGTGAATTTACCCAGACCGAACAGCGGGTGATTCAATTAATCCTGAGAACCATTATCGAAGCCATCAAGGACAGCTGGAAGGAAATTTCCGATCATGAATTCACCATCACCGAATCAGAAATGAATCCGGCCCACCTGTCGGCCTACAACGATTCCGACGTGCTGATGATTCGTCCGTTTCGCGTGGAATTCTCCGGCGGCGGTGGCGAAATCCAGTTGCTGATGCCGGGCCACATCATCGACTCCCTGTTCCGCAACAAAAAATCCAAGCTGGCAGACGCCGGATTGACCACTCGTGATGTGCTACGCGCCGTGGCTCACGATTTTGAGATGGATGTCACCGGCGAATTGAGCGGTGCCCGGCTGACTATTGGTGAGATTTTCAAGATGTCCCGCGGCGACATAATTGGTGTGGATTCCCCCGAACAGGTGGATGTGAAAGTTAATGGCAGGGCCAAGTTCAAGGCGCGCATGGGCGAGCTTAACGGCAAGGTCGGGCTGGAAATTCTTAACCGCGTTTAGGCAGAGCAACGGCCAGGCAGACAGCCAGGTCAAGAGGTAAACCATGAGTGACATGACACAGAACCAGCCCGGTGTGGATCAGCAGCCCGGGATCGGAAATCCCGGAAGCGCACAGGCAACATTGCGTGAGCGGCAGCCGGTGACCATGGATTCGCTGCAGGTTGCCCAGTCCGGCCGCAACATGCCGGTCACTATTAATCGTGAAGTGCCGCCGATCGAGATCATGAACGATGTACCCCTGACCCTGACCTTCGAGGTTGGTCGCACCTCAATCACCATCAAGCAGTTGATGGAATTGTGCGAAGGCTCCTTCGTGGAACTGCGTCATGTGTCCGTGGACACCATCGATGTGCGGATCAGCGAGCAGATTATCGCAGTAGGTGAGGCCATTGCCTTGCAGCAGTTGTATGGCATTCGCATGGGCGAAGTGGAAATTCCTCCGGGACTGGATCTGGAAAAATTATGAAGCAGGGTTTGCTACAGCTGTTGTCACTGATTGCTCTGACCCTGAGCCTGATGTTGCTGATACCAAGTGCACGGGCAGCGGAAGCGACGCCAGCTGCCAGCCCGGTGTCGATTCTCGATACTGGTAGCCTGGTGCAGATGTTATTGGCGCTGGGGGTAGTAATCGTGCTGATCGTTGGCCTGTCCTTCGCCATCCGTAAATTCAATATGTTCACAGCCGGATCTTCGGCGCACATTCGTATCGTGGGCGGCCTGGCACTGAGTAACAAGGACCGCCTGCTGCTGGTACAGGTGGGTAACGAGCAACTGCTGATCAGTGCCAGCCCGGGTCGAGTCAGCATGGTCCATGAAATGCGCGAACCGATAGATGCCGATGCGGCGGCTACCCGTTCAGCGAACAATCCGAATTTCGCCAGCCTGTTGCAGGCAGTTACCCAGCGAGGTCGCTCTTGATGTCGCGCGCGCTTATTCTTCTTGTTGCGCTGATTCTGGTTCCTGATCTGGCGCTTGCCCAGTCAGACCTGACCCTGGTGACTTCCCAGTCCAATACCAGCGGTGGTACCGACTACAGCATCAGTCTGCAGATCTTGATGCTGATGACGGTGTTAACCCTGTTGCCAGCAGCTTTAATGGCCATGACCTCCTTTACGCGCATCATTATCGTGCTGTCCATTCTTCGGCAGGCACTGGGGCTGATGTCGACTCCATCGAACCAGATCATCCTGGGTCTGGCGCTGTTCATGACCGTGTTTGTCATGGCACCGGTGTTTGAAACCGCTTACCAGAACGGCATTGAGCCCTACATGAATGAGAGTCTGGGCTTTGATGCGGCATTGACCGAAGCCGGTGGCCCGTTCCACAAGTTTATGGCCGACCAGACCCGTGAATCTGACCTGGCGCTTTTTTCAGAAATGGCGGGCTACGAAGGTTTTAACAGCGTGGAAGAAGTACCGTTCCGGGTGCTGGTTCCGGCCTATCTCACCAGTGAGCTGAAAACCGCTTTCCAGATCGGCTTTCTGATTTTTATCCCGTTCCTGGTGATCGATCTGGTGGTCGCGTCAATCCTCATGTCCATGGGCATGATGATGCTGTCGCCGATGCTGATCTCATTGCCCTTCAAGATCATGCTGTTTGTGATGGTGGACGGCTGGACTTTGGTCGTAGGCACGCTGGCTTCCAGTTTCGCGGTGGCCTGACCAGGGCGTTTCGCAACAAGGATAACGAACCATGAATGAAGACATTGTTTTACAGGTAGGACGCGAAGCGTTGTTTCTGATCGTGGCCCTGGCGGGACCGCTACTTTTATCGGCACTGGCAGTAGGTTTGCTGGTCGGTGTACTGCAGGCGGCAACCCAGATTCAGGAACAAACCCTGAGTTTTATTCCCAAGTTGCTGGCGCTGGTTGTCGCGCTGGTGTTGATGGGCCCGTGGCTGCTGAGTTCCTGGGTGGTTTACACCGAGCAGCTGTTTCTCCGCATTCCGGATCTGATTGGCTAACCTGACTGGATAGAAACGACGAAGCATGGATATTTCACTGGACACAGTCACGGCATGGGTAGGAGATTTCTTCTGGCCGTTCCTGCGTATCGGCGCACTGTTCATGGTTGCTCCGGTATTCGGTGCACAGACGGTTCCGGTGCGGGTGCGCATCATTCTCGCCGTGCTGATCACCCTGGTTCTGGTGCCAGGTTTACCTTTTAACGAATCGATTGAGCCGTTCAGTCCCACTGGTCTGCTTACGGCGTTGCAGCAGGTCAGCGTGGGAATCGTCATGGGCCTGATTCTGCAGATTGTTTTCTCTGCCCTGATCATGGCTGGCCAGGCAATGGCTACCACCATGGGTCTGGGTTTTGCGTCTTCTGTGGATCCCCAAAACGGAGTGCAGGTAACAATGTTGGGTCAGCTGTATCTGATATTGGGCACTCTCTATTTTCTGGCTATGGATGGCCATCTTTTATTACTGCAGGTGGTGGCTGACAGCTTCACCTACCTGCCCGTGGGTTCGCCACTCAATGGCACCCAGATCTTTGGCGACATCGCGCTGTTTGCAGCTGAGCTGTTCATGGCAGCGGTCATGGTTGCACTACCGGTGATGGTGGGTGTGTTACTGGTGAATCTTGCCTTTGGCGTGATTACCCGCGCTGCGCCGCAGCTCAATATATTCGCGGTGGGTTTCCCTACCACCATGCTGGCCGGGTTTGTACTGATGTTCTTCAGCGTACCGGTTCTGATTCCACTGCTTGAAGACCTGTTTGCCACGGGCTTTGACTTCATGCGGACCATGGTGAATTAGGAGGGGCTATGGTTGAGCAACCCGGTCAGGAAAAAACCGAACAGGCGACTCCCAAACGGCGGGAAGACACCAGGAAAAAGGGGCAGGTCGCTCGTTCAAAGGAACTCAATACCCTGGTGTCGTTACTGGCGTCAGGATTCGGAATGATGTTTTTCGGCAAGGCCATTATTCAGGATATCAAAGTCATGCTGAGTGAAGGGCTCAGTTTTGGTCGCGAAGCAGCCTTCAGCGACAAGCTTATGCCAGTAACGCTGTTGGAAACCATCATGGACAGTGTCTGGATGCTGGTACCGCTGATCTCCCTGGTACTGGTCACCACCATTGCCAGTCCCCTGTCTATGGGCGGCTGGGTGTTCAGCGCCGACCAGATTCGCCCCAAGGCTGAGCGCATCAGCATCATCAAGGGCATGGGCCGGATCTTTTCTCCCAAGTCGTTGATGGAGCTGGTCAAGGCGATCGGTAAGTTTCTGTTGGTTGGCGGCATGGCCTGTCTGGTGCTGTACGCAGTGCTGGATGACATTCTTCGCTTGTCATTGCAGCCCCTGACACAGGCCTTCGAGGCGACCGGGTCGATGTTCGTCTGGTGTCTGCTGGGTTTCAGCGCCGTGCTGGTTCTGGTCGCCGCCATGGATGTCCCGTTTCAACTCTTTGAGTTCAACAAACAGATCCGCATGACCAAGCAGGAAGTGAAGGACGAAATGAAGGAAACGGATGGCAAGCCGGAAGTGAAGAGTGCCATCCGTGAAAAACAGCAGGAAATGGCGAACCAGCGGATGATGAGCGAGGTGCCCACCGCAGACGTGATCATTACCAACCCGACGCATTACGCGGTGGCACTGCGCTATGACCAGGACAGCAATGGTGCGCCGCGTGTTGTAGCCAAAGGCAAGGATTTTATCGCCAAGAGAATTCGCGAAATCGCCGAGGAAAACGAGGTAGCCATCTTCCGGGCGCCACCTCTTGCGCGGGCGCTCTACGGTTCAACCGATATCAACCAGGAAATCCCGGGCAATCTGTTTATGGCTGTGGCCCAGGTACTGGCCTACATTTTTCAACTTCGCCAGGCGCGTCAGGGTCGCAGAAAGATGCCGACGGCGCCGCGTAATATCAAAGTGCCCGAAGAATATAGCAATCGGGAACAGCAGGGAGGTAGTCAGTAATGGCCGGTGCCAGCACAACAGCACAACCGTTTTCAATTGCCGGCGTCAAAGTGCCGCTGATAGGGCTCGGTGCGCCGCTATTAATCATCATGCTGCTGGCAATGATGATATTGCCGCTGCCGCCGTTCATTCTGGACTTTCTGTTTACCTTTAACATTGCGCTGTCGCTGATCATTCTACTGGTGGCGGTCTATGTCAGTCGGCCACTGGATTTCGCGGTGTTCCCGAGCATCCTGCTGGTCATGACACTGCTGCGCCTGGCACTGAACATCGCTTCCACACGGGTGGTGCTGATTGAAGGCCACAATGGTACTGGTGCTGCTGGTCGAGTGATCGAGGCGTTTGGCGATTTCGTGGTGGGCGGCAACTATGCGGTCGGCCTGGTGGTGTTTGCGATCCTGGTAATCATCAACTTTGTGGTGGTAACCAAGGGTGCTGGCCGGGTGTCGGAAGTCACCGCACGATTTACGCTGGATGCCATGCCCGGTAAGCAGATGGCCATCGATGCCGACTTGAACTCCGGGCTGATCGATCAGGACACCGCCCGCACCCGCCGTGACGATGTGGCCAAGGAATCCAGTTTCTACGGCGCCATGGACGGTGCCAGCAAGTTCGTGCGCGGTGATGCTATCGCCGGCATCCTGATTCTGTTTATCAATATTATTGGCGGCTTTGCTATTGGTGTGCTGCAGCACAATCTGTCGGCCGGTGAAGCGGCCACCAATTATGTGCTGCTGACTATCGGTGATGGCCTGGTAGCCCAGGTGCCGTCACTGCTGATCTCGGTAGCGGCCGCGTTGATTGTAACGCGCGTTGGCGCCGCTACCGATGTCGGCCGCCAGGTTCTCGACCAGGTTTTCGAGAGTCCAAAAGTTTTCGTGATCACCGGTGGCGTGATTGGTCTGCTTGGCCTGGTGCCCGGCATGCCGAATCTTATTTTTCTGTTTATCTCCTCGGCGCTGATCGGCATTGGTTATCTGCTGGCCAGGAAGAATGCCGCTCCGGTGGTGGAAGAGCAGGAAGAAGAAGCCGAACAGCAGGTGGCCGAGTCCCAAAAAGATCTGGGCTGGGACGACATTCTGGGAGTCGACATCATCGGTCTGGAAGTGGGCTATCGCCTGATTTCGCTGGTGGACAAAAATCAGGGCGGCGAACTGCTGGATCGTATCAAGGCGGTCCGCAAGAAGATTTCCCAGGATCTGGGCTTCCTGGTCCATTCGGTACACATCCGCGACAACCTGTCTTTGCCCCCCAATTCCTATCGCATCACACTAATGGACGTGCCAGTCAGTGAAGGCCAGATCCATCCAGGTATGGAAATGGCCATTAACCCGGGGCAGGTGTTTGGCGATCTTGAAGGCATAGCGGGTAAAGACCCGGCATTCAACCTCGACACAATCTGGATTGAAGCCAGCCAAAAGGAAGAAGCGCAGTCCAAGGGCTATACCGTGGTAGATGCCAGTACCGTAATTGCCACGCATCTAAGCCACACCCTGAAGTCCTACTCCCACGAGCTGCTGGGTCATGACGAAGTGCAGAAGCTGCTGGATAACCTGTCCAGAACTGCGCCGAAGCTGGTAGAGAACCTGGTGCCGGACGTGGTGTCCCTGGGCACAATTCTCAAGGTCATGCAGAACCTGCTGGCGGAAGGCGTGCCGGTGCGTGACCTGCGAACCATTATTGAATCCATTGCCGAGCATTCCGGCCAAGGTCTCAACACTGACGAATTAACGGCAGCGGTACGTGTCGGTTTAGGACGCACTATCTGTCAAGGAATCGTCGGTATGGAGGCGGAATTACGCGTAATTACCATGGGTGCAGGTATGGAACGGATATTGCTTGAGTCAGTTGCGGGCAATCGCGAAGGTGGTCTGGCCGGGTTGGAACCAGGACTCGCTGAGACCTTCATGAAAGAGATCCACATGCGTAGTCAGGAGCTGGAAGCCTCTGGACAGATACCGGTACTGCTGGTGTCGGACCAGATCAGAAACTGGATGTCCCGATTCGTAAAGAGTGCGAATCCAAGGCTGAAAGTACTGGCCTACAACGAGATTGCCAACAACAAACAGATTCAGGTGGTATCGACCGTTGGTCAGCTGGAATCAAACGCCGCGTAACCAGGTGTCCAGTTGCAAACTGACCGGCAGGTATAAATCAAACTCGACAGATCACACTCGATTGAGGGTGACATTACAAAGCGGAATAGAAACGCGAGGGTAGTAACGTGAGAGTAGAACGATTCCAGGAAGAGAACATGCAGAAGGCCATGGCAAAGGTGCGAGCCGAGCTGGGTAAGGACGCGGTTCTGATATCCAGCCGTAACGTCGATGGTCTCATCGAGGTAATGGCGGCCAGTGACTACGATCCGAAGCAGCTAAAGGCGCAAATGCAGCGGCTGGCGCCGCACAAGCCAGCCGCCAAGAAAAAGGACGAGTTTCTGTTTGAGATTCTTAGCGACAGGCAGACTCGAACTGAACAGGCCCCGTCACTACAGGACATGCAAGCCGAACTAGGCCGCCTGCGCGAGCTTTTTGAAGGCGAGCTGGCGCAGCTGGCCTGGCGTGATGCCCGCACCCGTCAACCGAACCGCATTGCCTTGCTGAGCCGACTGGAGGAAGTCGGTGTCAGTCGGGATCTGGCGATCAAGATCGTCAACCGGGTGTTGCCCTGTGCCGACCTTGAGCTGGGCTGGCGCCGCGCGCTGCGCATCCTGACCAGGGTAGTGAAAGCGCCGAGCCATGATCCACTATCCGACGGTGGCATCATCGCCCTGGTCGGTCCCACCGGCGTCGGCAAGACCACCACGGCGGCAAAACTTGCCGCCCAGTTTGCCGCCCGGCATGGCCGCAACCAGGTTGCTCTGGTGACTACCGACAACGTGCGGATTGGCGGCAAGGACCAGCTGATCTCCCTGGGTAGCTCCCTGGGTATTCCGGTACAGGTTGCCGCCGATGCCGACGAACTGCGTCAGACGCTCGACAGCTTCGCTGGCCGCAAGCTGGTGATTATTGACACCGCTGGCGTGAATCCCCGTACCGACTCCCTGGCTGGCGAATACCAGCGCATCATCGGCGACAACACCGACATTACTCCTTTTCTGGTACTGGCCGCGACTGCCCAGGAAGCAGTGATAAACGACACCATTCGCGCCTACCGCGATATCAACCTGGCTGGCGCCATTATCACCAAGACCGATGAAAACGTGTCTATAGGCGCCGCTATTTCCGGTGTGGTTCGCTTCCGGCTGCCAGTAGCCTTCCTGGGTATTGGCCAGTCAATTCCCGAGGATCTGATCGCCGCCGAGGCGAAATTCTTCTGGAACAAGCTGCTGGAAAACTATCGTGAGTTGCGTCGTCAGCGGCAGCAGCGCATTACCATCGAGCATCGCGAGTCCGTGAACGGACAGGGACGCGCACTGGCCAGCTAAGGCAGTCAACCACGAACTGGACTGAAAAAATGAGCCAAGCAGTAAGAACAATTGCGGTATCAGGCGGCAAGGGCGGGGTCGGCAAGACCAACGTCTCGGTCAACCTGGCGCTGAGCCTGATCAGGACCGGCAAGTCGGTGTTATTGATGGACGCCGACCTTGGCATGGCCAATGTCGATGTGATGTTGAACCTGAGGCCTAACAAGGATCTTTATCAGGTGGTAACCGGTGAATGTGAGCTTGGCGACATCATTATCGATGGTCCCGGCGGATTGCGCGTGGTACCTGCATCGTCCGGTATCGGCAAGATGGCTGAGCTCACTACCTTTGAGCAGGCCAACCTGGTCCGCGCTTTCGACCTGCTTCAGGACGACGCCGACATTTTGATTATCGACACCGCTGCTGGTATCTCACCCAGTGTGATTACCTTCAGCAAAGCCTGTCAGGAAGTGATCGTCGTGGTTTGCGATGAACCCGCGTCTCTGACTGATGCCTATGCCCTGATGAAGGTGCTGAATACCGAGCACGGTATCAAGCGCTTCCAGGTGCTGGCCAACATGGTGGCTGACTCGGAGCAGGGGCGTTTGCTGTACAGCAAGCTGGTCAATGTCGCCGATATCTACCTGAACGTCTCCATTGGATTTCTCGGCAGTATTCCAATGGATGAAAAACTGCGCGATGCGATTCGCATGCAAGCGCCGGTAGTGGAGAAGTTTCCCAACAGCGCTTCCGGTCTGGCATTTCAACGCCTGGCCAAATCCATCAACCAATTACCTTTACTTCCGCCTACCACCGGCAATCTGGAATTTTTTGTCGGACGGGTCGCGGGTAACGAAAACGCCACGGCGAGATGAGTCTGATGAGCAATCCAGCCACACAATACGAAATGCACGAGTACCTGTCCCGGGACAAGTTGTTCGAGGATCACTTGCCCCTGGTAAAAATTATCGCCCACCACATCAGCGTGCGTCTGCCACCGGACAAGTGTGTGGAAGACCTGATCCAGGTCGGGATGATCGGCCTGCTGGAAGCGGCGCGAACCTACGAGCCCAACCAGGGCGCGGAGTTCAAGTCCTACGCCAGTATTCGAATTCGGGGCGCGATTCTTGATGAATTGCGTCGTGAGACCTGGGTGCCGCGTTCGGTGCAACAAAAATCCCGTCGCTTGTCCCAGGCGATCCGCGAGGTGGAAAACCGCAACGGTCGGACGGCGACCGACAAGGAAATTGCAGCCGAGCTGGGCCTGTCCATGCAGGAATATGCCGAACTGCTGGAGACCGTTGCCAGCTGCACGGTATTCAGCCTGGACGATGACAATACGTTTTCCGAGCCATCCACGGACGAAGATGAAACCATGATGGGTCTGCACGATGAGTCAGTGAAGAAGAAGCTGGCGGAGGCGATCGGCAAGTTGCCGGAACAGGAAAAAATGGTAGTGGTTTTGTACTACGACTACGGCATGAACCTGCGGGAGATCGGCGAGACGCTGAACGTCAGTGAGTCCCGGGTCTGCCAGATCCACAGCCAGGCCACTAGCCGACTACGCACCAAGATGCGTAACAGCATGATCGAAGAAGACGATTTGTAGTTATCAATTGAGTTATCAAGCGATTCATCAATAACACCCGACCGAGAAAAGGCAACGGTCACTACATGACTCGCCGACAGACGGCGACGTAACAGGAATATCCATGGATATCATGACAATCATAGGGCTGATTATCGGCCTGACAGCGATCGTCGGTGGCAACCTGCTGGAAGGCGGCCATACCGAATCGCTGATGATTTTCACTGCCTTTTTTATCGTCTTTGGCGGGACGCTGGGTGCAGTCATGGTGCAGACGCCGCTGAAAATATTTCTGCTCAGTCTGAAACGCAGTCTGTGGATGATTATTCCGCCGAAAAACAACTTCGAAGCAACAATCGAAAAGATTGTTGAATGGAGTCAGACCGCTCGCAAGGAAGGCTTATTGTCACTGCAGGAACTGGCCGAGGAGGAAACCGATGCGTTCTCCAAAAACGGCCTGCAGATGCTGGCAGACGGCAATGAACCGGAATCGGTGCGCGGCATCCTGGAAGTTGAACTGTCAGCAGCGGAAGACAAGGATTTACAGGCCGCCAAGGTCTTTGAAGGCTTTGGAGGTTATTCGCCAACCATCGGCATTATTGGCGCGGTGATGGGCTTGATTCACGTGATGGAAAATCTATCCAACCCCGAGGCGCTGGGCCCCGGTATTGCGGTTGCGTTCGTGGCAACGATTTACGGGGTGGGTCTGGCCAACCTGGTATTCCTGCCCATGGCCAACAAACTCAAAACTTTGACCAACGGCCAGTCCCTGTACCGGGAGATGATCATCGATGGCCTGGTAAGCATTGCCGAGGGCGAAAACCCCCGCAACATCGAGGCCAAGCTGCGCGGTTATCTCTGATCGGGTCAGTGTCTAATCAGGCTATCGACCCGACGCGGATCAGGCAATTATTCAAGAATCTAACGGACCATACATGGCGCGCAAGAAAAAACACGAAGAGCATGAGAATCATGAACGCTGGCTGGTCTCCTATGCCGACTTCATTACTTTGCTGTTCGCATTCTTTGTGGTCATGTACTCCATGTCGTCGGTGAACGAGAGCAAATACCGGGTACTGTCGGAATCCATGAATGCGGCGTTTAGACCAATCACCAAGTCCTTTGCTCCGATCCAGTTTGGTGAAAATGCGCGCAGTATTCGCCAGCCAGATTTCTCGGTGATCATGGATGTGCCGGTTCCGATTAACATCAAGCCGGAAATTCCCGGCAAGAGCGATGTCGACGTTCAGGTGGAAACCGACAGCGACGCCACGCAGGCTGCCGGGGGAGATGGCGAAGGTGAGTTCCCGGTCAACGCCACGCTGCAGTTTCTGGAAGGGGAGGTGCAAGACGCCTTTGGCGAGCTGATTGAAGACGAACAGATCGATGTCCGCCAGAACCCACTGTGGATGGAGATCGAGATCAAATCCAACATTCTGTTTACCAGTGGTAGCGCCAATCTGGCAACTCCGGCGGAAGAAATCCTCGCCCGTATGGGCGATATCCTAGCTCGCTATCCCAATCCATTGATGGTGGAAGGTTTTACCGACAATATGCCGATCCAGAATTCGATCTTTCCCTCAAACTGGGAGTTATCCTCCGCCCGAGCCGCGTCCGTCGTGCGTCTGTTTGAAACCAGCGGCGTTGATTCCATTCGTATGTCATCGGTAGGCTTTGGCGAGCACCGCCCGAAACAGCCCAATGACACCGCCGAGGGCCGTTCCCAGAATCGCCGCGTCATTGTGGTGGTGATGGCCGATCTGCAGGCGGACAACGCCATGGATCCAAACCTGCAAATGGAAACCCTGGAGAAGATGCGTCAGCGCTACAACTACGCGCAGGAAACCGCGGGCTGGTGGTGAGCTTTCGGCGCAACGATTGTGCGCCTGCCGGCAGTGATTCAGTTACGCAGCGCGGCAGGAGTACTTTTTCTGCATGGATTTCACCGAGTGGCGCACTATCTTGCGTAACACCCGCTCATCCAGATCCGCCAGTTGCTTGAAATACAAACAGGACTTGGCCGTCTTGTGCTTGCCAAGCTTTGCCAGATCTTTCCCGTAGTCCGAAAAGCCCGGCATGATGTATACCGTCATGTTGCGCTTGCGGGGTGCGAAGCCGGTGACGAACCAGTCACCCTCATGGCCGCTGGCATACTTATAGTGATACATGCCAAAGCCGATCATGGTGCCGTGCAGGGCGGCTTGATAGCCAGATTCTTCCTCCATCAGCCGGATCAGTGTGAATGAATCCTCGCGCTGGGAATCGTTTTCCAGACCATTGAGAAAGTCGCGCACCGCTTTTTTCATGGCTGCTACCTGGCGTAATCAGAAAGGCATCTCAGGATAGTGAATGGCGCTGCCAAAGTCATGGCACAGATAAACGAGGGGTTAGCTTACGTACATATGCCCGATTAGCCCAAGCAAAAAACCGGCAACCGCGCCAAGGGAAGGCGCCCAATTGCGTTCAAGTTTTGCTTGCGGCGCGATGTCCTGAAGGATAGCGTAAAGAATCCCACCCGCAGCAAACAGCATAATACTTGATACCAGAACAGGGAAACCGGCCAGCCAAAAATACCCGGACAGGGCGGCTACGGGTCCGAGCAGTGCCAGCAAGGCAAATGCGGCAATCACCTGTGTACCCCGCATCGGACCTGACTCAATTTGCTCCCGGTAGGCATTGAATCCTTCCGGGAGATTTTGCAGCGCGATCAACCCGGCCAGCAGTGGTGCGGATTGCCCACCAAGGGCAAATGTAGCGCCCAGCGCCAACGATTCCGGCAGAAAATCGGCAAGCATGGCGGTGAGCTGGCTGGCAGAGCTTTCCCGATTCGCCAGGGCGATGTCCAGGGCCATGAAGGCGAGGCCGCCACCGGAAAAACATAGCGCAGTGCTCAACGTTGAAAGACCATGGATGCCTTCCGGCACCAGCACCAGGGCCACAGCTGACAACAATGCACCGCCGCCGAAGGCGATCACGCCATGACGCAATTCATTGTCCAGCCAGTTGGGGCGAATCCTTTCGATCCGCGCCAGACAGGCACCGGCGGGCATGGCAAGCCCCGCGACTGATGCCAGACCCAATACGATCAACCATTCAGCCATGAATGAACCTCTGAACTGTCGTGTCGTTGCGGCTCACCTGGCTCGCTTGTTGGTGTCTGTCGCAAGGTCGTCCCCAGGGAAGTTCTCAGGGTTTGATTCAGGTTCAACCAGAGGGATGGCGCTCATCAGGTCTTCAATAAAATGGGCAGCCAGTTCGTGCCTACCGGCATGAGCGGACTTTGCATAAACGCTTGCCGCCTGGGTGCGTACGGTTTTTTCCTTGACGTTTCGCACCGCGGCGATCTCTTTCATGGACAGGCCCTTGATCAGCAGCAGCGCCACGTCCGCCTCGGATGCGGAGAGCTGCCAGATGGCGAACTGCCCGCGCATTACCTCCAGCATTTCGCCAGCCAGACGCGCGGTTTTGCTGCGCTCCTGAACGATAACCTGGTTGAGCTGTCGGACCCGCGTGATTTCGTAACCCAGCACCAGGGATATCGCGATAAAGACCAGCATTTCCACAACAATATGAGCCATGCTGTCGATGCCGGTGAGCAGGTCTACCAGAATGTCGTAGGCGAAAAAAGCGGCAGCTCCTGCCAGCACGATCGCGGGCAGAAGCTTTTTCAGGCGTGGGGGCATGGTGTCATTTATTGGTCAATGAATTTGTTTGGGCGGCCGGGGCGGAACATTCGTTGCCAAACCGGTTGGCCTGCCAGAGTATGCAGAATTACCGCGCCTACATGAAGTAGCAAGTACACCGGAATCAGTCCTTCGCCCAGCAGGTGCAATTCTTCCAGGCGGTGAAATAATTCCCGGCTGACGTTTCCCTGAGTCAGGTAAAGCACGGTGCCAGATGTAGCCATCCAGGCAAAGATCAGCAGCCCCAGCGCCTGGACCAGTCCCGATAGTCCCCGGTGCTGGCCGCCTTCAGGGACTTTAAAACGCAGCAGGCCAGCGATGTCGGCACGAGTCTGCAGCCACTGCTGGCGTGAAAAAAGCCGCCAATGGCGAAACCCGAGCGATCGGCTTTGGCTGAACCCGGTGCCCATGCGCAGGAGCATTACTGCCGCGAGGGAGAGGCCGAGATAGGCATGGATCAGGTAGCCGGAGCGACCGCCGTCTTCTGCCAGTTCACCGGTCAGGAATGCAGCGATGCCAAATACCGCGAGCCCGAGATGGATAAGTCGGGCAGCTGTCGAATAGGAAAAATCGTGGGTAGTCATGGTCAACCTCCTGGGCGCGTTGCGCCGGTTTGAGGAGGTCAGATTAGGCCAATGTGGTGCCGGAAGAATTGGGCAAGCGTGGTGCCGGAAGAATTGGGCAAGCGCCCGTATTTGCTGGTTTGGGACGTATGTCCTATGGCCCTCACGCCGCGTGAGCTGCGGGTCAGAGGCTTGAAACAGGCCAGGGAACGGATACCCGTCCCAAAGGCTGGAGCGCACGCCGGACAGGGATGATCGCCGCGGCCTGGCAGTTATCCCTGGGTGGTGGACTAGGGGGAGGTTTGTAATTCCTGTTCTATCTCCGCCCGGCGGGCGCCAGCCAGAACCCCGGGCAAACTGTAGTTGCCCTCATGGCACGCGGACTCATAGAGGCGCTGCCCGGCTGGCATACGGCTCAATGGCAGCTCGCCAGTGAAAGACCCGTCAATGGTTACCGGGTCGGAAAACCGGAAGCGATACAGCAGTTCATCAGCGCTGGTCAGGGTGAATTCCTCGACAGTCTCCAGCTGTGCTGATGATGGCATCTTGGGTCGGGTTTGTTCCGGGCGGAACTGACGGGTGCGGACCACCAGGGTATCGCCTTCCCAGCGCCCGAGCGACACACCCCGCCACTGGGGCCAGGCAATCGGATTTTCATCAAGGTGCAGGGGGACGATGCGAATGCTGGTGGCGTATTCCGCATTCAACACCACATAGTCGCGAGTCTGAATAATCTGCATGGTCTTTGAATCGCCGGGCGGGATCTGGATAACCAGTGGCAATTGACCTGGTGAATTGAGGCAGCGCTCGTTGGCGGGGCGGATTTCCGGGCCGTCGAATTGCCCAAATCCCTGGGCCTGAAGCTGCGCATAATAATCCCGGGCGCCGTCGATCAACGGCACGCGGCCGTTGGGCGGATCGATGATCAGGGACGTCCGGTATTCCCCGTTGACGTAGGGAGGAGACAGCGGCATTTCCGGAAGAAAATTGCCATCGGCGATGTTGGTAATGGTATCGCCTGTCGGTGGTGCTGGCCGGTTCGGGTCGGAAGCCCGTTCTCGCATGCGCTGTTGTTCCGTTCGCGTAGTGAGCAGAGTCCGCACCTCGGCTTCAGTGTAGGCTTGCTGTTCACCCAATACTTCCGGGCGCACCAGCGGTGCCTGCACGTCGTTAATCCAGTTGCCCTGCAGATCAGGATGTCCGTACGGGGTTCGGGGAATATTGTCGTCCTGCGCCAGGGCAGAGGAGCTGAGCAGCAGGTAAACAATACCTGTGCAGACAAAGCTGGATCTGTTGAATGGGTTAATCATCGTTAATAGTCAATCATGGTCGATCATGAAAGCACGCCTGATAAGACATCTTATGTTCCTTAGCCATTACCTGGCAACGGGTCTTGTCATTCCGGTCAGGCGGCTTGAATGTCGAGAGTAAAGGATCAGTTTGTCGAGTCCATAGCGTCGAGTCCATGAGCCGAGTCAATAAAAAGTCCCGCGGGGACAGCGTATCCGACCGTCAAACAGCTTTAATCCATCATTAAATAGCTGGCAGGGCGGCGCCTAAACAAGCGCCGCAGAACGGGTAGTTGACAAGTTGGCCTGGCACCACGGATTCACCCGGTAAGCCATTTATACATAACCAGCGCATCGACATAACCCCGCTTTGGATGATTGAAAGCCTGCGGCAGTCTCCCCACTTGTGCAAAACCCAGTTTTTCCCAGAGCGCCACCGCGCCCACGTTGCTGCTGGCAACCAGATTGAACTGCATCGCCCGGTAGCCCAGCCTGATTGCTTCGCGCTGTGAATGTTCACACATCAGCGTGGCCAGACCCTGACCACGAGCCGCGGTTGCCACCATATAGCCGCAGTTACAGACGTGGGCGCCAGGTCCCTCTTGATTGGTTTTCAAATAGTAGGTGCCGAGAATCTGGCCATCGACTTCAACCACATAGGTCTGGCGCGGGGATTCCATCCACAGGCGGAAGGCTTCTTCTTTACTGGTGTCAGGGCGGTAGCCGTAGGTGTCTCCGGCAGCAACGACTGCCTGGAAGATGGGCCAGATCGCCTCGAAGTCATCGGACGTTGCCGCTCTGATGTTCACGGGACTGTTCAGCTTGCCTGGTCTGGCCTAGTCAGGCGGTTGCGACAGGGTGGCGACAATGGCAGAACCCTTGGTAATAATGAGGGTGTGTTCATACTGAGCTGACAGATTGCCGGGCTGGCCCACCAGCGTCCAGCCATCGGGCGCCTGGGTAACCATTGTGCTATCGGTGGAAAGGAACGGCTCGATGGCGATTACCTGGCCGTTGACCAGGCAGCGAGTGTCGTGGCGGTCATAGTAGCTGACTATGCCAGTGGGTTCTTCGTGCAGACTGCGGCCAATGCCGTGGCCGGAAAGGTTTCTGATGGTCTCGAAACCATAATCTCTGGCGGTACGCTGAATGGCCCGGCCAATGCGATTGATGCGGGCACCGGCCCGTGCCTCGCTAATCGCCTGCTTCAAGGCCAGGCGAGTGGCTTCACACAAACGGGATTTTATCGCAGTCACCGGTGGCACGACGATGCTGCCACCGGTGTCGGCAAAGTAGCCGCCTTTTTCTGCGGACACATCCACATTGACGATATCACCGGCCTTGATCACACGCTCGCCCGGAATTCCATGTGCCGCTTGTTCATTGACACTGATGCAGGTCGCACCGGGAAAATCATAGGTCACTCTGGGGGCGGATCTGGCTTCGTATCTATCAAGTAACCGTGCGCCCAGGGCATCAAGCTCGGCGGTGGTCATGCCGGGCTCTATAGCCTGGAGCATGGCATCGCGAACCCGGGCCACTACCTGACCGGTCTGCAGAATGCCATCCATGTCTTGCTGATTTTCAACTGTCATCCAGATATATCTACGCTCAAGCCTGCCTAGTCGGATTTGGAATTCTCGCCGGGTGCATGCTGACACTGCCAGCACACTTCAAAAGAGCCACTGTTTACTTCGCCGCAGTGTTCACATAACCAGTCTTCGCTTTGGCGATCCGGGGCCAGCTCTTTTTCCAGTAGCGCTATGGCCGTCGTCGACTGGGCCGAATCATGCACCCAAAGCTCAACCGGTATAGCGCCGAAGCCCACATGCCCGCCA
The DNA here is from genome assembly GCA_965230125.1 of uncultured Pseudohongiella sp. GTDB lineage: Bacteria > Pseudomonadota > Gammaproteobacteria > Pseudomonadales > Pseudohongiellaceae > UBA9145. The sequence goes on from OZ245938.1 coordinate 1,751,191, forward strand.
GCGGCATGGTATTCGTTCTTGATGAAACAGGCGATGTTGTTCAGCTCCAGCAGGTTTTTTGCCGAGTTCACAATTGTCAGGTTTTCATGGGAAAAGACCTTGTCCATAATCGGTTTGAGCCTCAGTGTCCCATTTAGTATTCACGGCTCTTGCTGGCTAATTGGTCTGCCAGATCGCCAATTGCCGGCTAATCACTCGCGGGCGCGGCTGTGCTTCCAGCCAGAATACCGCCGTCGATGGTAAGTTCGGAGCCGGTGACATAGCTGGATTCATCGGCAGCCAGGTACACAGCCGCGTAGGCAACATCCATAGGATCACCCATTTTGCCCACGGGAATACCCGCACTGATTGCCTGCAAGGCCTTTTCCCTGGCCTCGCCCTCGCCGAGCATGGCATCCCACAAGGGAGTCAGTATCGCTGCGGGGTGCAGAGAGTTACAGCGGATCGGGTAGTTTTTGTCGGCGCAGAAAAGTGCAACAGTCTTGGTATGGTTGCGCATGGCTGCCTTGCTGGATGCATAGGCGGCGGCTCCGGGAATGCCGACCATCCCCGAACGCGAAGAGACATTGATAATGCTGGCGCTTGCGGATGACTTCATTAATTGAATGCCGTACTTGCATCCCAACGCGGTGCCGTGCAGGTTGACCTCGTGTACCTTGTGCCAACTTGCCATATCCAGGTTTTCCGGGTCATGGGGGCCGGCGGTTTCAAGGAATCCGGTGATGCCAGCGTTATTGACCAGGATGTCCAGGTGCCCGTACCTGTCAGTGATATGCTCGGCTGCTTTCTGCCAGGCAGTCTCTTCGGCCACGTCCAGGTGAAGATACTCGGCGCGCTCCCCCAGTTCTGCAGTCACTGATTCGCCGGCTTCGTCGTTAATATCCGACACGATGACGGTCGCACCTTCGGATACGAACAGTGCCGCGATGGCCTGACCAATACCCTGAGCCGCACCAGTTACCAGTGCGATCTTGCCTTCTAATCGTGGCACAACATTTTCCCTTTTGTAAGGCGCCGCTCACTGTGAGCGAGTCATTCAGCTTGCTGTAAATCAGGCGCCTATTGATCAGAGTGATTACTATTGCCCGAAAAATACTTTCTGTAAACCATGAGCGAGCGGGTAACGCCAATATGGCCAAGGGCGGCTGCGATTGTTACCGGGATCAAAGTCGGCAGAAACCAGCTGGCGGCGGTGTCGTAAACAAACCTCCAGTGAGTTCCGCTTGCATCATGGAAGATTCCGCCCGGATTCTCCACCCAGTTCCAGAGGGTAAAAATAAGTGTCAGCAGCGCCGCAATTGCAACACCCATGGCTGGCCCGAATATCCAGAATTTCTTCATGCTTGTGATGATTTCCTGTACCTGTTGTCGGTTCACAATGCGGTCAAGCCACCGGTAGATTGTACCCAGTCATGCCAGACAGGGCGATACCAATTCCAGCGAATCGCCTGCACGCCCCTGCCTGCGCGCGATAGAGCGGATCGCAACCCGCGAAAACACTTGTCGTCGGGGGCAATCGCCTATATAAGGCGCTTTGCTTTTGCTACCTTAGTACTTCGGCATCACCGCAAGGTGCCTGCCGGGTTGATAACTCAGAAATTGCCCAAAGGAGGCTGAATTTCATGACAGACGCGGATGATTCCGGGGTGCGCAGTGATTATCCTGGCGAGCATTTTGCTGTAGTGCGCAAGGACGAGGACAGTGGTAAAGGAGTTATCAGCTATCGGGCCTTCAAGGCCGGTGAATTGTTGTGCAATCTACAGGGCGAAATAGTTCCGGAAGTACTCCAGCATACGTTACAAGTTGCTCCGGGAAAACACCTGCTGGACCGCGAGTTCAGCGGCTATTTCCTGCATTCCTGTGCGCCCAATGTGTCGGTTGATATGCAGAGTATGAAGGTTATCGCGCTGCGGGATGTTGCGGCCGGGGACTATTTGTTCATGGACTACTCGGAGACCGAGGAGGTTCTGTTCAAGCAGTTTCAGTGCCGGTGTGGCAGTGCCAATTGTCGGGGCTGGATCAAGGGCAGGAATGAATAGGCGCAAGGAGCAGGCGACAGGAATGGCCAACAGGAATAAGCAAGAGGAAGCGGCGCAAGCCAATTATCAAGGCAATCATTTTCATACCGGCGATGCCGAAGGAACCATTGGGTGCAAACAGCAACATCAGAAATAACGACAGCAGGGAATGAAAACCAGACCGACTGGTGGCAGCGGGACGATCTGGCCTTCATCGACAATGAACTGCATTTCGCCGGACACCGGGTCCAGGATCTGGCGGAACAATTTGGCACGCCAGTGTTCGTCTATTCCCTGGCGCGGGCCAAGGCCAATCTTGAACGCCTGCACAACGCCCTGTGCGATGCTGGTTTTAGCGACAAAGGTCTTAAAGACAACGGTTCTAACGCCAACTACCGCATTCTTTATGCCATGAAGGCGAATCGATTTGGTCCGTTGCTGACCAGTCTGAAGTTGAGCGGTCTGTGTGGCATCGACGCCTGTTCGCCCCAGGAAGTCGAACTGGCGGTTTCCTGCGGTTTTTCGCCAGCAGATATTTCTTTCACTGCCGGCTCGCTTTCCCAGGAGGATTACCGGGTGTTGAATCGCTACCGGGATCTGAATATCAACTGTGATTCCCTGCATGCCATCAAGACCTGGGGCGAGTTGCGTCCCGGGGGCAGTATCGGTATCCGGGTAAACCCGGGGCTGGGAGTGAGCCGGGAGGGTAACGAGCGTTTGCAGTATGCTGGCCAGGCCATTACCAAATTCGGAATTTACCAGGAACAGTTTCACGAAGCCCTGACGCTTGCCAAGCAGTTCAATCTCACCATCAGCCGGATTCACTTTCACACCGGCTGCGGTTACCTGACCGAACAAATCCCGCAGCTTGATCAAGTGGTTAGTCGCTGCATGTGGTTTGTTGAGCAGTGTGACAGCATTGAGCGTGTCAATATCGGTGGCGGGTTGGGTGTGCCTCACGATGCCGCCGATGGCCGATTGGACGTCAACGCCTGGGCGCGGATGCTGTTCAAGCATTTCAAGAACAAGCCTTTCAAGCTTGACGTCGAACCTGGCGAGTATGTGATGAAGGATGCCGGACTGCTGTTGCTCAGCAAGACCTACCTGGAAAAGAAGGCAGATACCTTGTTTCTGGGTGTTGATGCTGGTTTCAATCTGGCGCCGGAGCCGGCATTTTATGACCTGCGCTTTCAGCCTTTGCCCCTGAGCCGCCAGGCTGGTCAGCAGACGGCAGAGAAAGTCACCGTGGTTGGCAATATTAATGAAGCACTCGATGTGTTCTATCGCGACGCCCTCATGCCTGATATGCGTGATGCCAGGTACCTGACCCTGATCAACGCTGGTGCCTATTCCACGTCCATGGCCTCCAATCACTGCGCGCGCGGCCAGCACCGGGAATACCTGCTGACCTGATACGGCAGTGTGATTCTCCGGGGAGGATAGGTACTCACTGTCTTCCTGTAGTTGTTGTTTTCCTTACGGCAGCAGCGATGCTGTCGACCGGATTCGATGACAATTCCAGACTCCGGTCATCAGTGAAATTAACTAACGACGACCCTCTGTTATCAGATAGGGGGCAATGTGACAAAGGTTCGATATGAGTGAAGAATTACCAGTGACGGAAGAGACAGAGCACAAACTCAATCTGCGTCATCTCACCATTGATGATTACGATGACGTGAAGAAAATGTGGTACGCCATATACGATGACTTCTATGGCTACTTCAACGAAAAGTTGTTCCGTACCCAGCTTAAGGTGTTCCCTGAAGGCCAGATTTGTATTGAGGACCATGGTCGCGTGGTGGCGGCTGCCTTCTCCGTGATTGTCGACTATGACCAGTTCGGCGACCAGCATACCTATGAGGAGATCACCGGAAACGCCTATCTGAGCACCCATGACCGCAAAGGCGATGTGCTGTACGGTGTGGATCTGTTTGTCGACCCGGAATACCGGGGTTTACGGCTCGGCAGGAGACTGTATGAAGCGCGTAAGGAGCTCTGTCAGAACCTCAATCTCAAGGCGATCATCGCGGGCGGGCGGATTCCGAATTTTCAAAAATTTGCCGACAAGATGAGCCCCAAAGAATACATCGAGCAGGTCAAGAAGAAGGAAATCTTCGACCCGATTCTTACCTTTCAGCTATCCAACGACTTTGAGGTAAAACGTCTGCTCAAGGCCTACTCACCCGACGACACCGCGTCGATGGGTTATGCGACGCTGTTGCAGTGGAACAACATCTACTACGAACCCAAGAAAAGCCCGCTCATTGGTGCGACGCGCACCACCGCCAGGGTCGGGCTGGTGCAATGGCAGATGCGCACGGTGAAGTCGGTTGAAGAAATGGTGCAGCAGTTCGAGTATTTTGTTGATGCGTTGAGCACTTACCAGTGCGACGTGGCACTGTTCCCGGAATTCTTTAATGCGCCACTGATGGGCCTGGGACCGCAAGAGACATCAATTGAGGCCGTTAAGACGCTTGCCGGGTTCACCGATACTCTGGTGCAGGAGATCAGTAAGCTGGCGGTTACCTACAATATCAATATCATCGCCGGTTCCATGCCGGTGATGGACAACGAAGAACTCTACAATGTTGCTTTTCTTTGCCGCCGCGACGGTACCGTGGATACCCAGTACAAGATTCATCCCACGCCCACCGAGAAGCGCGACTGGATCATGCAGGGCGGAGATACCCTGCGGGTATTCGATACCGATTTTGGCAAGATTGGTATTTTGATCTGCTACGACTCGGAGTTCCCTGAGCTGGCCAGAATCCAGGCCGACCAGGGTATGCAGATGCTGTTCATTCCCTACTGGACCGATACCAAGAATGGCTTCCTGCGGGTGCGCTGCTGTGCCCAGGCCCGGGCAATTGAGAACGAGTGTTATGTCGCCATTGCCGGCAGTGTGGGGATTTTGCCGAAGGTAGACAACGCCGACATTCAGTACGCCCAGTCAGCGGTATATTCGCCGTCTGATTTTGCCTTTCCCCATGATGCGGTGATGGCGGAAACCACCCCCAACACCGAGATGACCCTGATCGTCGACCTGGATCTTGAGAAGCTCAAAGACCTGCGCAACGTGGGCTCAGTGCGCAACCACCTGGACCGACGTCGCGAGCTGTATGAGGTGCGCTGGCTGAAGGAAGAGGAAGACAAGACGGTGATGAAGGTAAGTGATGAACACGAGGACTAACCAGGGAATCTGTATCTCAGAGCACGTTTACAGCTGATCGGATTTCCGCGCTCCAGCGGCGTCGGTCGTGTGCAATTGATTCATGGCTGCTGAAGTATTACGAGTCCACTGTGCGATTCGGTCAATTACAACGCCCACCAGGGGCTCACCAGACTGCCGCGCAGAACCCATGATGGTTGCCGGGTTTTCGTCTATTCGCAGCAAATGTGTCATCCCTTCAACCAGCAAGGACTCTGATGGGCCCTGGGTGATTTCAGCGATGCGGAATATATCCTGGGGATTACACTGCAGGTCTTTCTCTCCGGCTACTAGTAACATCGGCGCGCGAGTTGCTGCAAAGATAGCGTCTGTATCCAGCTTCAACATCTCCCGTAGCCATTTCGCCGGATGCCGGGACAGCGCAGCGCGAACAACAGCCGAATCAGTATCCCGGGCTTTGCGTAGAAGCCGCTGCTGTGTTGCACGCGGCTTGCCGATAATCCTGAACAATGATCGATAATAAGTGCCGGCTATACCCGGCAAAGAATCCACCTCTTTCTCAAGCTGCGCGGCCTGTCTTATCAGTATGGACTCAAGCCTTTCGATAAATGGGCACAGGAGTATGAGGCCAGCCACCGTTGGGCGATGGTGAGAAACCTGGGGAGCGATAATGCTGCCCTCGCTGTGCCCCAGGATAAACAAACTGTTTGCGGAAACATTCTCTAGTGTTGCCAGCGTGTCCAGGCATTGCACAGCATCCTGGACAAAATCAGCATGACCGGCCTTGATGAAAACGCCTGAACTTTTGCCGCATCCGCGTTTGTCATATCTTAGGCTGGCTATACCCTGCTCAGCCAGGGCATGGGCAAGTGCATTGAATATGTTGAGCTTTTGCCCTCGCATATTTTCATTGCGATCCAGTGGCCCACTGCCGTGAAGCATTAGAACCGCGGGAAACTGCCCTTTTGTATCGGGCGTGCATAGCGTGCCACTGAGTACCGCATCTGCTGATTGGATCTTGATTTCCTTTTCACGCATGTCGATATCGTGGTAGCTGGCGAGCCTGCTAATGTCTCTGATGGGACTTCGTGTTGAGCGACTCTTTATGCAATGTTGTAAATTACCGGCATCTGACCCTTCCATGCGCTCCACACGGCGTCGTCGGTAATCAGATCAGCCATGAAGTGGCCGACATTAATCCGACTGGTCACTCCCGCATCAAAAATTGCGCTTCTGGTTGGTGATGCATGAAGTTCATAATCGGTGACGGTATCTTCGTCGGTCAGGCCGTCAGGGCGAACAGCAGTCCACTCGATACTTGTGTTATTCTGACCAATACTGGAACGTAAATACTCCGCGGCAAGTTCGTTATCCGCATGGGGAGGTATCAACGCCCGGATCAGGCTAACAACACACTTTTGCGCAAACGAAATGGGTTCTTCGAGATCACGATTGCGGTTCCCTGACGTATTCATGAGCACAAATTTAACTGGGCCTTCCGGTTCACTAGCCTGAATGGCCTCGCAAAGTCGTCGCGTGGCATCGGTCACAAGTCGTCGGGGTTTGCCAAACATTCCTTTGAAGCTCATAGTGTGGCCCAAACATGAGGCAATAGCATCACACCCGCTTACCTGTTGCTCGAGTTCTGCATCACTCAAATCCAGAACGGTAGCGTGGATCACAGATAGATTTTCGTGTTCTCCAACAGCGTCGAGAAATCTTGCGGGCGATCTCACTATTACTTTCACTGTCTGCCCACGATCCAGCAACTGCCTGACGAGCAACCGCCCGGTCGCACCGCTTGCTCCTACCACCAGAGTAGTCATGCTTTAAGACCCTTGTATTGTCGTGTTTGCGAAACGCTCGTTGGTAGTTCCCAAAAGCAGTGGCTACATATTCTGCAGGCCCGAGGCGGAGCTGAACTCATTGCCATACGCTGAGCACAGTCGGGGGACTAATCAAATAAGATAAGTTCTAACCAGGAAAGATGGTGCCTGACTGATCCGGATATTTAATTATCTTACCAGTTTCCCGGAGTGAGCCAGGTTATGGTTCTTTTGGTTCATCCTCCGATTTCTTGTTCGAACTCGAAGATATAACCACAACTAACACGGCTATAGCGACAGCCACTATTCCGCCAATTGCTGCTGCACTCATTTTTAATCCTTTTGGTTGTGCTGGATGAGTTGTTTGATGCGTATCTCGAAAATCTGGTACACACAATACACTTTAACGAACCTCTTACATGGATACCACAATCGTTTGTTACGTGTCGAACAATAGTATTATGTTGAAGGTCGAAACTTGAAAAGATGGAAAACATTTAGTCTGTCAAACGAATCTTCTTCTGGGCCCCAAGCCTCATATTTAAATGTTTGTACAGCATCTAATGCGGTCTCATCGAATACGTTAGCTGGTTCAGAATCCTCTACAACCGGGTCAATAACATCTCCGCTATCAGACACAGAAAATCGCAGTAAGACCCAGCCCCCAACGTTCTGTTCTAGAGCTGCAGGAGGATATTCAGGAGGTATCGTAGATAGAGGGATCATATCTTCGTTGGCAATCTGTGTAACTGATGGCTTTCTTTGCTCAATTGTCCGGGCTCTTGATTCGCGAGCGGCATCATTTAAGGATAACAGTGCATCAGGAACCTCAATATCTGGTATTTCAGACAATTCGAAGCGAAATACATATTGGAGACCACTCACATCTTGCGCTATCCCATTCTCAGTGTATGGTTCGAACCTCAGTCTCTGGCCCGCATCAAGTGCCGCTTGGTCGAATGTTAGTCTCGGCTCAGAGTCTACAATCCGGATGTTGCTGGTATTACCAGTAGACGAGACATCAAGTGATATTAGTACCCATCCCTCTTGTTCCTGGACAATTGCCTCTGTCGGATACTCTGGCACGACATCTGTGATAGGAAACAGTTGAACTTGCTGTTGCTGCGCAAATCCGTTAGAGGCTAAGAGAAGCAATATGAAAATGGATGTGGCTTTCATAGTTTTTATCCCGAATGTCTCACCGCTACTCGATTTCTACTCGATGCTGTACACGTAACGCCTTTGTTAATAGGAATGATCTGCTACCACTTTGGTGGACACTTTTTATGCACATAGCTTTTCAGAAGCCAGTGGCGATTGGTAGTCCAGAGCGGAGTGCAGTCGCTCCTGATTGTAAAAGTGAATGTGGCTGACTGTCTCGGCCGTGGCTTCCAATTCATTGCGATAAACTTTGCGTTGGACTGCTTGTATTTTCAGGCTGTGGAAGAATGAATCCACCACTGGGCGAAAGAGTTCTATGACAAAAAGCGTGATGAGGGAAAGTCGCACCAGGCTATTTTGCGCATGCTCGCATTCAAATGGATTCGCATTCTGTTCAGGTGCTGGCAGACCAATACACTCTACGATGAAGCAATTTATTTGTTTGCATTGAAGGAGCGTAAAGCGATGGCTGCGTGACTGCTAAAGCTTGACGAACAACTCAGAGCGTATTGTTATGCCTCTTCTAATCTATTCTGCACGCGTTCAGCAAGATTAACGTAGTCAATGGCTGTCGAAGTATCAATTGACGAATCTGTTAAATGGACAGCTTCATCTCTAAGGCTCTGAAGCTTATACAACATGCGGATCACGCCTTTCCCAATTGTGCCAAGTTCCATGCTGTGCCAGTCGACGGCCCTAATTAGGTCAATGGTCGAGCTATGTTGCTCGATTGCACTTCGAGTTGCGTATTCTCTAAGTTTTTCTTCAACTCCGAGCCAGGCATCTATTATGGCTCCTCGGGGGCTGACCTTAGCGAGCTCATAAAGCCTATTACTTTTGGCTTCATTCTCAGATGAATCTTCAGGGAGGGTCTCTTTTGCCTGCTGAGAAGTCTTTTTGACGCCTTCTCTGAATTCAATTTCTGAGTCGCCGTATTTTACGTGCGTAATTCTACCCAAGAGCTTTGTTATTTCGCCTTTAAAAAGGAATGCAATAACAACCGCTGCTATTGGCCAAGCTAATGAGCTAACCAATTCTGAAAAAAAGGATAATGTATCCACGCGCACTCTGTAGGCATAACGCCCTTGTTTATGGGCAAACTGCGCAGCAGTTTGTCCTTTATAGAACTAATTGTTATGTACCGTGATCACTTAAGCTTGCGGGCTAGTGATGCGAAGTCTTTAACCCACCAAGCAGGTCCTGAATTCATGTTGCATTTCAATTCCTGGATTAGTTCCGATTCCCGCATAGTATGTTGAGGCTTCTCAACGTTCTCTATCGGGTAGTGTTCGATTTTCCAGCCTCGTTTTACTGCCGTCGCTAGCACTAGATGCACATACCGGAATTTCTGGTTGCCATCGCTCTGAGGTGTACCATCCCGTTTGATAGCGGGTCGCTTGGGTTTGCCCTCCAAAACCTTATCCACATTCTTCCAGTAAGCGTCCATCCTAGATGGACTTGATCCTTTTCCGATATATCTATACTCGCTACTGGGAGACTTCACCTTTATCAAATACAGATAGGGCAGCCCTAAATCAATTCGCTTAGGATTAGTCCATTCAAAGGCTGGCACTTTGCCTCCTTAGGTACATAACATTTATATAATGAGCGGACTCGTTTGGTCCGAAGTATGCCCGTCAGTTTAAAGGTTAACCTTCAGAAATGAAAAGCAAATAAATCCACTTTCAGGAAACCACGGCGGATCACCGTGCGTGCGCACATTGCCTAAGCTTTATTGCTCGGTACAAAACGAGCGCAGAACGTTAACTTGCTGAAATTAAGCTAGAATTGTTGCACAGTTGGGTGAAAACCGTGCGACCTTGTCAGAAATAGGAGGCGCGGCTGGGTGGCGGCTTGGGGGATGGGCAGGGTCTGGCAGGCGAGCAGGGGAGACGGGCGGGCCGCTGTTTGCAGGACCGGGAATGGCAGTGATTCCAGTTGCGGGCTAGCGGCCCTGGTGGATCAGTCGGGACTGGGATTCCACGGCATTGATCAGGTGAATCGACAGGGCACTCAGGGCGCGTTCGATGATGATCATTTCTTCTTCCTTGAACGGTGTGGCGCGGGTCAGGGTGACCTCGCCCAGTTCAAGCCCCTTGTCCTTGATGTTGTAGTGACACTGGTGAGCGCTGGCGTTGCCGCGATCCACCTGAATATCCTTGTCGGCGTGGAGGTAGTTGAAACTGTCGTAATCCACGAACTCGCGAATTTCATTGGCGAACAGGCCAATCAGCTCATGCAGAGGAAGAGTGGTATGCAGCTCTTCCAGATTCGGTTCTGCCATCATTGGAACCTCCTCATCATATTTGTGTGCCAGCGCTTCATTGTTTTTCATCGTCTTCGCCTCACCTGGGCAGATTACCCGGCCGCAAGCAAACTTTGCGCGGCCGCTGAAAATAATTCCTACTCAGATCGAATAAATGCAATGCCTGTGCCAACTGTCTCTAATTAGCAGTAGGCTCGAATTCAGTGGCTTGTGGGTGGGGGCCAGGGGATTGGCAGGTGGCTGGGTAGGAGAAATCGGGCAAAACGACGGAATTCCGTACCAATAGTTGTCAAAAATTCGACGTGTCCGGTGTGAGTATCGCTAGCTTTTCAGGTTTTTTCGTTCCAGTTTGATCAGTGCGGCACGCAGGTCGCTGGCCTGTCGCGGAAGTAACGGTTCAAAACCCAGTCCCAGCAGTATGCCACTGCCGTTGGCGGCCTTGCTGCGGCAAACCTTTGCCGCACAGTGTAGCTCCAGGATCCCGGTGATGCTGATACGCAGGTTGTGGATGAATTTGCCGATCTCCGGTGCGTCGCTCAGGTCTGGCAAATGGGCCAGCAAGCCGCCTTCGGAAATATCGTTGCAGATGCCCTGGAACCAGACATCGTTCCCCAGGCACAAATTCACGCGCGAATCGTATTTCAGCACCGACACGCGAAACGTGGAGCGTAGTTGCTTTTTGCTGACCTGCGCGGGAAACGGGATCTGGTAGTAAGTGGAGTCTTCCGCGCCCGCCAGCGGCTTGAGCGGACCATGGAAAGTGATAGTGCCGTTGGGCATTCGGCAGGTGACTTCCAGGGGCTGATTGCTGGTGATGTGCTGTTTCCAGTCTTCGGGTTTGGGCTGATGGACGACGATCTGCTGATCATCGGCTTCGATGCGGGCGATGCTGGTTCGGTAAACGCGTGGCTCGGGATCGTCTGTAGCCAGACGGATCGCCAGATGTTGCCGGGCGATGCCTTGAATAGTCCGCAGGATGGCGGTCTTGCGCGTGATGGTGGTGATGAGATCTGAGTCTTCCACAGTACCGCCCCCCAGTACTGACGCCTAGATTTTGGTCAGGTAGAACATGGAGTTCTGGGAAGTGGCCGCAGGGTTACCGTTTTCCTCATAGGTCAGGCCATTGAGATTGGCCGACGGCGACAGGCTGCGCAGAATCTGGCTGATGAACTGGGTGCGACGGTTGATAAGCTGCCCGATGATGCGATTTTCCTCGAAGCACTGCTGGGCCAGCTGCGCCAGTTCAATGAACAGGGCATCCAGCTTGGCATTGGGTGACTCGGACGGGTTATAGCCGCGCATTTCCTGCGCCTGGATGGATAGTCCCTGGGCATCCATAAAGGACTGGCGGGCATTACTGGCGGCCTGCAACTTGTCGATCAGCTTGCGCTTGTTGGCGCTGTTGATTGTCACCAGCTTGGCATCCTTACTGGCCAGGGCCGCACTTTCTGCTTTCAGTGACTGCAGCAGAGTGCGGGCGCAACTGGCTTCGTCTTCCAGCAACTCTTCCAGTTGGCTGCGGATTTCCGCATTGGGGGTGTCCACGGACTTGCTCACGGCAGCTTACTTCTTGTCAGACGAAGGTACACCGGTTTCCATTTCGATCAGACGGCTGGCGGTGCGTTCCAGATCCATCTCAAGCGTACCGTCAGCAATCATCTGGCTGACTTCGTTCACCAGAGCGTTGTTGACCGGCGGTACTGAGCCCAGCATGTTTTCAATCTCCTGCAGTCGGGAAACCTGGTCGGTGATGCTGACGGTGTCGGCAACCCGCGCCGGTGCGCTGTCGGCAGGCTTGTCAGCCGCGCGGCTTTGCGCATTGGCAGTTTTTTGCGTGCCAGTAGTGATGCTGGAAACCGGTGGCTTACCGGTTTGAATGTCATTGCTCATCAGAGTGCTCCGTTGCTAATTGCAAAATTTTGGCCGTGACATAGTCAAGCTACGACCGCTTGAATCATTAACTTTAGCCTTTTCAGGCGTTCTTTACATGTTGACGACAACCGTTCCTTCATTTTCGATGGCGGCCTCGATGATACGTCCGGAATTGCTGTTGCGGACCGGGATTAGATCTCCATAACTTCCTGATTTCATAGCTTTTCCAGTCATCTTGACCGAGATGCCGTTACCGGCCGCCACGATCACTACTTCCTGGCCCTGGCGCACCACCTGGCGGGCCTTGAGAGCATTGAGAGTCAGCGGCACGCCGGCTTTCAGCGGACGCACGGTCTCCATGTTGCTCAGGTCGTCAGCGTTGCCGAGGCTGTTCGGCGGCAGTTTGCTGACCGAAATTCGCCGCACTTCGATTGCCGAATCGTCCAGTATTTCGCTGCGCAGCAGGGGGCGAGCGGTAAACAGCGCGGCCTTCATGGCCTCAATGGTGACCGGCACATACAAGGTCCAGGGGCTGCTGCCATTACAGCGCACGCCGACCGTGGTGCGGGTCAGGTTTCTGTTATTACCGTTGCCGGTGCCGAAGGCTTCCAGTGCCACGTCGCAATCTTTCAGCCGCAGCCGTGAATCCATGGCGCCGGCGCTGGCTTCAATATTGCTCAATCCGGAGCGGTCGATCTGGGTCAGTGCGAATGCTTCGGCCACGCGGCGAATCTCGCTGATGGCCTCAACCGTCTCGGCATAGCCGGGATGAGGCAGGGCAGTGGCCAGCCACAGGCTTAGCGAGACCAGTGTCCGCTTTACCGTCAGTTTGCTTGTCAAAAAGTTGACCTTCATAGCCTTTCATTGTCCGTGTTGGCCCGGGAAACGTGGTCTCCAGGGTGGTGTCTGTGTCTTGTCCGGGTCTTGTTAGAGGGTAATGCAATCCACATGCCACAGTTTGTAAACGCTGCTGCTGTCGGCAATAAGCTGGTGCGCAGACCGCCTGACTGCGGTGTCCACAAAACACGCGCCGCTATTAATAGCAGGACGAGCCCGATGCTGGACCGGCCAGGGAGCGAAAGCGGCAAGCAGGAGCGGGAAGTAGGGCGGGACTCAGTCAGGTAGACGGGACTGGCGGTCTGGACCAGGTCACTGCGCAGATAACACATCCGGCCCAAGGGTGCTTGCCACGGGAGCGGCAATTGTTGCCGCCCGGCCAGCAATTGTTGCCGCCCAGGGGCATCGCGGGTCGCCGTTAAATCCGCTAAGTATCTGAATAATCTGCTAATTCATTGTTTGGCACGGCTGTTGCAATCATCGGGATGCGAAAAGCATTTTCACCCTTGAGAGGTAACAGCATGAACTGGATCGACAACGCCCTGGGCATACACGCCAAAGCATTAAGCTTTCGCTCCCAGCGCAGCGCCGTTCTGGCCAGCAACATCGCCAACTCCGATACCCCGGGTTTCAAGGCGCAGGACTATGACTTTAAAACCGCCCTGCAATCGGTGTCTGAAGGCGGTCAGCTGCAGATGCAAACAACTCATGCCAAGCACGCGGTTAATACCAATAACGACAGCTTTGGCCAATTACTTTACCGCGTTCCCACCAAAGCCATGCACGACGGCAATTCGGTGGAGGCGGAAGTGGAACAGGCGGCTTTTGCCCGCAATGCGCTGGAGTATCAGGCCAGCCTGGGTTTTATAGACGGTGCGCTTTCCGGATTGCGCCTGGCGATTAAAGGACAACGTTAATGGGTATTTCCAATACTTTTAATATTACCGGCTCGGCGCTCAACGCGCAGAGCATACATATCGACACTATCGCCAAGAATATGGCGAACTCCCAGGTGGCCAGCAGTTCAGAGGCGGCAGCTTTCCGTGCCAGGCGGCCGGAATTTGCCTCGGTGCTGGGTGACGCATTCTCCGGGTTTGGTGTCCGCGGGGGAGCGTTCGGCGGTCTGGATAACGAAGGCGTCAAGGTGAACCGCTTTGTGGAAAGTGCGGCGCCGGTAGAGCGCCAGCGTATGCCGGACAGCCCATTGGCGGACGCCGAAGGATACGTCTATTTCTCCAACGTCAATATTGTCGAAGAGATGGCTTACATGATGGAGGCCTCGCGAGCCTACAAGTCCAACGTCGAGGTCTTGAATACCTCCAAGCAACTCATGCTCAGTACGCTGAACATGGGTAACAAGTAACGACTACTAACGCATTGGCAGGGCAGTCACATGAATACGATTGAACAGGTTTTTGGCCCGGTAGGCACCAGCACCGTCGGCCAACCAAAAAAAGAACTGGGTCAGGAAGACTTTCTGGAATTAATGATCGCTCAGTTGAAAAACCAGGACCCGGTAAACCCGGCGGACAATACCGAATTCCTCGGTCAGATAGCCCAGTTCCGCATGGTATCCGGCATTGATGAAATGAGCACCTCGTTCCAGGGTATTTCCAGCAATCTTTACGCCGCCCAGGCCATGCAGGCTTCGCAGCTGGTTGGCAAGGAAGTGCTGACCCAGGCGGATACCGCCACGCTGCTGGCTGACCAGACCGTGGATGGCATGCTGGAAAGCACCGATGTCGCCACCAATGCTCGCATGCTGGTGCATGACGCATCCGGTTCACTGGTGGCCAATTTTGATCTCGGTATCGTTAGCGCCGGTGCTCAGCGCTTCTCATGGAACGGCCAGCGGTCCGATGGCGAAATGGCCGCACCCGGGGAGTACGCAATTACCGCCGAGGGTCTGGTTAACGGTGAGTTAACAGCGATCCCGGTCTCGCATTTCAGCCAGGTTGAAAGCGTGTCCGTAGATCGCGCCAATACCAATGTTTTATTGCATCTGGCCAACGGCAGTTCTGTCGGCGTGTCCCAGGTCCGCGAATACAAATAGCCAGTTATCACCTATCAGGAGCTAAACCATGTCATTTGATACTGCAGTCTCCGGCATTAAAGCCGCTTCAACCAACCTCGGCATCATTGGTAACAATATTGCCAACGCCGGGACCACGGGTTTCAAATCCTCAACCGGGGATTTCTCCGACGTGTTCGCCACCAGTCTGCTGGGTGTTTCCGCCAACGCCATCGGTAAAGGTGTGGCCGTAAACGGTGTCAATCAATCATTCTCTCAGGGCAATATCACCTTTACCGACAATGTGATGGATATGGCCATTAACGGTAGCGGCTTTTTCATTCTCAATGACGGTGGCTCCCAGGTATACAGCCGCGCTGGTAATTTCCAGGTGGATCGCTCCGGTAACGTGGTGAATGCTTCTGGTCAGCAGTTGATGACCTTTAACACCACCGACACCGGCCTTCCCACCGGCGGCATGTCGCCGCTGCAGATAGACAACTCCCTGATTCAGCCACAGGCAACCGATGAAGTATCGATGAACGCCAACCTGGATTCCCGGGCACTGCCGCCATCTGTTCCCTGGCCAGCCGCTGGCTTTGATGCTTTTGCCACACCGGCAACTGCACCCGACCCCGACATGTTCAATTCCTCAACCTCGGTCACCATCTACGACAGCCTGGGTAATTCCCACACCCAGAGTCTGTACTTCTTGAAGACTGCCACCGAAAACGAGTGGAACGTTTACAGCCTGATCGACGGTGTGTCCCAGACTGGTCCCGATACCCTTACTTTTGACTCATCCGGCAAAATTCCTTCCGCCAGCTTGCCTTTCGAGATAAGCGCGACCGGCTGGCAGCCACTTGATTCAGCCGGTGCCAATAACGGTGCCGCAGTGGAGGACTTCACTGTTGACCTGTCCAAGCTGACCCAGTTTGGCAACGAGTTCAGTGTGTCTACTATCGACCAGGACGGCTTCACTACAGGTCAACTGCGCGGCGTGGAAGTGGGTGAGGGCGGCGTTGTCTTTGCCCGCTTCACCAACGGTCAGTCGCGCGCCCTGGGGCAGGTTGCCCTGGCGGACTTCTCTAATACCGCTGGTCTACAGCCCCTGGGCGGCAGCATCTGGGCGGAAACCTTCACTTCCGGTCAGCCGACTTTGTCAGCACCGGGTGCCGGTGGACTGGGTGTGGTTGAATCCGGCGCTCTGGAGGACTCCAACGTGGAAGTGACCCAGGAGCTGGTGGACATGATTGTTGCGCAGCGCAACTTTCAGGCTAACGCCAAGGTTATCCAGACCCAGGACACCATCACCCAGGCCATCATCAACCTGCGCTAATCGCCAGGTAAAGAACCAGTCAATAGTTAATTGAGAGGATCCAAGTCATGAGCCAGTTGCTTCTTTCCGCTGTCGATAACGCCAGGCAGATAATGCAGGCGCAGGCGGTCAATGCCAATAACCTGGCCAATGTCAGCACCGACGGCTTCCGCGCCGAGTTGGCCTACACCATCGCCAACTCCGGCGGGTCCCAGGCGCTTAGCAGCGTGGATATGTCCGAAGGTGTGGTGCGAACCACCGGACGCAACCTGGATATCGCGATTAGTGGCGGGGGCTGGATCGCGGTGCAGGGTCAGGACGGCATGGAAGGCTATTCCCGCCGTGGTGATCTGCATCTGGATTCTTTTGGTCAACTGATGGACGGCGCAGGCCGGCCGATTTTGGGCAACAACGGCCCCATTGCCCTGCCGCCTTTCAGCTCGGTAGAAATTGCCGCGGACGGCACGATTTCCGTGCAGCCCCTGGGCTCACCCGCCAACACCATGGCAGTTGTGGACCGCATCAAGCTGACCGAACCGAATCAGGAAGCTTTGCTTCGCGGAGAAGACGGCTTGATGCGTCTTCCTGAAGACGGTATTGCCGATGCCAGTGCTAACGTGCGTGTCACCGCCGGAAGTCTTGAAGGAAGCAACGTTAATGCGGTTGGCGAGATGGTGAAAATGATAGACCTGGCCCGTCGCTTTGAGGGACAGGTCAAGCTCATGCAGTCAGCGCAGGAAAACCAACAAGCGTTATCAAAAATAATGGGCATGAGATAACAGTTGTAAAAGCAGAGTGGTACAGGGATATACCGCCGCCGGCTAGAGCTGGCGCGAGCCCGCGAACTACCAGTAGATCTACTTATCTACGACAGTATTTCCAGGACGACAATCAAATCGATGAGGAATATCAATTTGATTGGTCGACTAACAGAGCAGGAGTAAACCCATGACACAGGCATTATGGATTGCAAAAACCGGAATCGATGCGCAACAGACAAAGATGTCGGTGATTTCCAACAATCTGGCCAACGCCAGTACTACCGGCTACAAGCGCAGCCGGGCGATCTTTGAAGATCTGCTCTACCAGAACCAGCGTCAGCCCGGTGCCCAGTCCTCTCAGGACACCACCTACTCATCGGGCCTGATGCTTGGTACCGGTGTGCGCACGGTCGCTACTGAAAAGCTGTTTACTCAGGGCGCCACCACCCAGACTCAAAATCCACTGGACGTAGCCATTGAGGGTAAAGGCTTTCTTCAGGTACTGATGCCTGACGGTAGCCTTGGCTATACCCGGGACGGTTCCCTGCAGGTTGATGGCCAGGGCCAACTGGTTACCGCTAACGGTAACCCGATCCAGCCGGCGGTGAATATTCCCGTTGATGCCCAGTCCATCACTATTGGTATAGACGGCACCATCAGCGTGGCCACTCAGGGTACGGCAGCCACTACCCAGGTGGGTAATTTGCAGCTAGCCGATTTCATGAATCCCGGCGGTTTGCAGCCAATGGGTGCCAACCTCTATGTGGAATCCACTTCCAGTGGTGCGCCGCAAATAGGGACACCTGGGCTTAATGGCCTGGGCAGCCTGAATCAGGGTTTCATCGAAGGTTCCAACGTCAACGTGGTTGAAGAACTGGTGAGCATGATCGAAACCCAGCGTGCGTACGAAATGAACAGCCGGGCAATATCCACAGCCGATCAGATGCTGCAATACGTCAGCAACAACCTGTAAGGGGAGTGTAATGAGTAGGCTAAACACAATCATACTCGGCGCGCTTGGGTTGTTTCTGATCGGCTGTGGATCCGCTCCGGCGCCCGTGCCACAACCGGAAATGGTGCCCAGCTATGAACAGCTGCGTGGTCATGCGCCACCGAACCTGTCCGGCTCTATCTATCAGACCGGCACGGAAATGGTCCTTTACGAGGATTTCAAGGCGCGGCGGATAGGAGACATCCTGACCGTGTTGCTGGTGGAAGAGACTTCCGGCCAAAACAGCTCTGACAACAGCCTAAACCAGTCTACCGAGGTGAATGTGGCAGCACCGACTTTTGGCGGCAGTGTCCGACCCAATATGAATGTATCGCTGGGTTCTGAAAACGCGTTCAACGGACAGAGCGGCAGCAGCCAGAGCAATCGGCTCAATGGCAGCATCGCGGTCACTGTCCACGAAGTTTTGCCCAACGGTAATCTTGTCGTCCAGGGCGAGAAACGCATTCGCATTAATCAGGGGGATGAATACATCCGCCTGCGCGGAGTGGTGCGCACCCGCGATATCGATCCATTCAATACGCTGTACTCAACCCAGGTGGCGGATGCCCGCATCACCTATGCCGGTCGCGGCACCAATTCACATAATACGACTCCAGGCTGGGCGGCAAAGATTCTGTTCAGCCCGCTGTGGCCATTCTAGGGGAAGAACCGGACATGAAATTATTTCGATTACTGTTTGTACTGGTGTTCGCTGTAGCCTTCGCCGGCGTCAATCCGGTTCAGGCCGAGCGCATCAAGGACCTGGCCAACATCGAAGGCGTGCGCGCCAATCAACTGGTGGGTTATGGCCTGGTGGTGGGGTTGCCCGGAAGCGGTGACCAGACTACCCAGACCCAGTTTACGGTACAGTCGCTGCGCAGCACCCTGGCACAACTGGGAGTAGTGATTCCCGAGAATATTAACCCGCAGCTTACCAATGTCGCTGCGGTGCTGGTGCATGCCGAACTGCCGCCGTTCGCCAAGGCTGGCCAGACCATTGATGTCACCGTGTCGTCAGTGGGTAATGCCAACAGCCTGCGCGGTGGCTCGCTACTGATGACTCCACTCAAGGGTGCCGACGGTGCGGTTTACGCGCTGGCGCAGGGTAACCTGGTGGTAGGTGGTTTTGGCGTGGAGGGCGCCGATGGTTCTTCGGTAACAGTAAACATTCCGTCCAGCGGGCGCATTCCCAATGGCGCCATCGTGGAGCGTGAGGTAGTCAGTCCTTTCGCCACCAGCGGTGATTCCCTGGTGCTTAATCTCAATAGCACTGATTTCACCACCGCTATTAATATGGTGAAGACTCTCAACGAATTTTTCGGTCCGGAAACGGCAGCAGCTATCGACGGTTCGTCGGTACGTGTACGTGGTCCGGCAGATGCCTCGCAGAAGGTGGCTTTCGTGTCGGTACTGGAAAACCTGGAAGTACAGACCGGTCAGGCTGCAGCAAAAGTGATTATCAATTCCCGTACCGGTACGGTGGTGATTGGTTCCGAGGTGCGCGTGGATGAGGCCGCGGTGGCCCACGGCAGCCTGATTGTCACGATCGACGAGGACACCTTCGTTAGTCAGCCAAATGCATTTGCTGGTGGTTCGACAGAAGTGGTGCCGAACACCTCGGTATACATCGAGGAAGAAGACAATCGTATGTTCCTGTTCAGCCCGGGCGTAACCCTGGATGAACTGGTGCGGGCGGTTAACCAGGTGGGTGCGTCACCGTCTGACCTGGTAGCGATACTTGAAGCCTTGCAACAGGTCGGCGCCCTGAGCGCTGAGCTGATTGTGATTTAACAGCCAATTTTCTATCAAGACTCTGGAACTACCTGTTGTAGTAAGCGTGGAAAAAATGGATTCAGCGAAAGCAGCGATCTACAGTGACTTCTCCGGGCTGGCCAGCCTCAAGCGCCAGGCCAGCAGTGATCCACAGCAGGCGGCCAGGGAAGTTGCGCAGCAGTTCGAATCGATTTTCGTCGGCATGATGGTGAAATCCATGCGCGATACCCTGCCCGATGACAGCTTGTTCGGCAGCCACCAGATGGAGGCTTACCAGGAGATGTTCGACAAACAGCTGGCGGTGGACCTGTCCCGCAAGGGAGGTCTCGGATTGGCTGACATCATCGAACGGCAAATCACCGCCAGTTCCATGTACCAGGCTAACGCCGGGGAATAACCGGATCGGCGCTGCAGGCCGAGCGCCTGTGCCGCCGATCCATTGAGACGAGATCATGGTTGATATTCTGAGATTGGGCTCCAACACATTGTCCTCGCTGCAACAGGCGATGACTACCACGGGCCACAACATTGCCAACGTCAATACCGAGGGCTACAGCCGTCAGGCCGTACAGTTCGAAACCCAGGACTATGCGCGTTACGGATTTGGCTTCGTGGGCAGTGGTTCACGTATCAGCAGTGTGGATCGGTCCTATAATGAATTCCTGACTTCCCAGGTCCAGAGCTTTACCTCAAGTCAGAGCCAGCAGAATACCTTCGTACAGTTTGCCTCACGAGTGGACAATCTGCTGGCCAATACAGAAACCAGTTTGAATACCTCCATGCAACAGTTCTTCGGCGCTATGGCAGACGTGGCTGCCAGCCCTTCAACACTGCCGGAGCGACAGGCGTTGATTGGTGAAGCCAACAACCTGGTGGACAAGCAGCGCGCCTTCTACAACATGCTGCAAGATCTTAATACCGAGGTGAATTCGGCTCTTGGCCTGGCGGTGAATGATATCAACAACCTGGCCAAGGGCATCAGCGAGTTGAACAAGCAGATTACCAGCGAAACAAGCGCTGGCCGACGCACACTGCCCAATGATTTGCTCGACCAGCGCGACAAACTGATCCGGCAAATGTCGGAGAAGATCGGCGTCACGGTCAATGAGCAAAGCGATGGTTCAGTGAACGTATTCGTGGGTAAGGGCCAACCGGTAGTGGTGGGTTCCCAGGTCACCGAGTTGCAAACCGAAACCAACGCCTATGACAGCAGTCACCTTGAAGTCGGCATCGCCGGTCAGGTCTCCAACAACGGTACGAGCAAATTCGTCACCGGGGGCGAGTTGCAGGGTCTGATCGATTTTCGTAACCGCGTGCTGGTGCCAGCGCAGTCCCAGTTGGGTCTGGTGAGCATGGGATTGTCAGAATCACTCAATGGCCAGCACTTGACCGGTATGGACCTGAACAGCGAGCTCGGCGGGTTGATGTTTAACCAGAATTCCATCAGCGTAATTGATCGCTCTACCAACGCGGGCACGGCTGATCCCAGTGTCAGCCTGGATGACTACACCGAGGTGCGCCCCAGCGAATACAACCTGTCCTATGACGGTACTCAGTGGCATTTGACCCGAATGTCAGACAACACTTCAGTATCCGGGGCTGGTCCATTGAGCCTGGATGGTATGACCGTGGATGTCAGTGTTGGCACGCCATCGACTGGCGACAGCTTTCGGTTTAATCCAGCCCGGGAAGCAGGAGCCGGCTTTGATTTTGTCATCAATGACCCGCGCAAGATCGCGGCGGCGTCGCCAATTTCCGTGATCGAGAACGTGGCCAATACGGGCACTGCAACGATGAGCGGCATTCGGATAGACGCCACCAATACATTGCCGTTCGCCAGCTCCGTGGTTGTGACCTTCAATCCCGATGCAATGGGGGCAGGTATCCCTGGCTTTGATGTCACTGGTGGCCCGGGTGGTCTGGGTCCCTATGCCTATGATCCGGCCACGGAAAGCGACGGTAAGACAATTAGCCTTGGAACTACCGGTGTCAGTTTTACCGCAGCAGAAATCCCGCAAGCGGGTGACAGTTTCACTATCGAGAATAATTTCGGCGCCACCGGCGATAACAACAACGCCCTGAGCATGAGTGCGCTGCAACACCAGTCACTGCTGGCGGGCGGCGCCGACACGTTTCAGGAAACCTATGGCGCGATGGTTGCCCAGGTGGGTTCGCTGCAGCGACAGGGCCAGGCCAATCTTGATCTGGAAACCTCGTTGTTGCAACAAGCGGAGTCTTATAAGGACAGCGTCACCGGGGTCAACCTGGACGAAGAGGCTGCCAATCTGATGCGTTACCAGCAGTCTTACCAGGCGGCTGCGCAGCTGGTGAAGATATCCGAAGAAATGTTTCAGACCCTGATGAACTCACTTCGCTAACCGCGAATCTTTCCGCGCACGAGGCGCACCACACATGCGAGTTTCAACATTGACGTTTTATAACCAGGGCGTCACCGCGATGCAGAACCAGCAGGCCCGGTTACAGCAAACCGAGCTACAGATCGCCAGCGGCTTGCGGGTCAGCAAGCCGTCTGATGATCCGGCCGCGGCAGTCAAGGTGCTCGACCTTAAGGCCAGTATTGACAGTCTTGATCAGTATTCACGCAACAGCGCTATAGCCGAGGCTTCTTTGGGCTTTGAAGAAAGTGTTGTGGCCAATGTAAACAACACACTGCAGCGGATTCGCGAACTTTCGGTACAGGGTAACAACTCCACTTACCAGGATCGAGACAAGCAGAGTATTGCCCAGGAAATATACCAGCGCCTGGATGAACTGGTGTCGCTGGCCAACACACGCGACTCCCAGGGTGAATATATTTTCGGTGGTTTTAAAGTTGATTCCCCGCCGTTCGTCGAAATTGACGGTGAGGTGTCTTACCGGGGCGACCAGGGGCAACGCTTGCTGCAAATCGGGGACGGATCCAAGGTGGCCACCCGCGACTCCGGTCTGGAAGTTTTTCAGCGTATTCGTTCCGGTGACGGCAACATTAATGTGCGCAGCGCTGACAGTAATTCGGGTTCTGCGGTTGTTGGGGCGTTCGGCCTGGTGGCCACGTTTCAGCCGGATGACTACACCGTGACTTTCGATCAGGCGTCTCCCGATTCACCCATTACTTATCAGGTGACGGACAGTGCCAGTAATGTGGTCAGTACAGGCGACTACAATGCCGGCAGCAGCATCAGCTTTGCCGGGGCCCAGTTCAAATTGGGTGGTACGCCCGCTCCCGGGGATGAAATATTTGTTTCTCCATCCGGCTACCAGGATATTTTTACCACGGTTAAATCCATTGCCGATGCGTTGAATGCTCCCGCACCGGATGCAGCGGCCCGTGCTGACTTCCACAACAAAATGGGCCAGGGTCTGG
Organism: uncultured Pseudohongiella sp.; assembly: GCA_965230125.1. Taxonomy (GTDB): domain Bacteria; phylum Pseudomonadota; class Gammaproteobacteria; order Pseudomonadales; family Pseudohongiellaceae; genus UBA9145. Next base: position 1,774,561 of record OZ245938.1, read on the forward strand.
CCAGTCTGGATCAGGCGCTGGATAAAGTAACGGCAATTCGCGCTGGCATTGGAGCCCGATTGAACAATCTTGAAACCCTGGAAGAAATCAACCAGGACTTCAAATTACAAATGCAAACGACTCTATCGGAAACCCAGGATCTGGACTACGCCGAAGCAATTTCCCGTTTTAACCTGCAACTCACCGCTCTGCAGGCAGCCCAGCAGGCATTCGTCAAGGCCTCGGGTTTGTCGCTCTTCCAGTACCTCTGATGGGGGCCGTTGAGGCGCCCAGTAAGAGAAAAGTTTTTGGGTTTCTCCTGGCCCTTTGTCTTGAGTAGCAGCGATGCTGCTCAAGAATTTGATTTGTCTTAAAAGCACTTGAAAACAAGGCTGATAAGGTTTTATTTAATGTTATGGAACGAAAAAATAAAAAATATAAAAAGTAAAAAAATAATAAAAAAACATTAAGGGATTTTGGCCCTTTGTCGTAAAGATTCCCGAGGCAACACTGTTGCTGTAATTTTTCAAACAGTGGTTCATACCGGCTTTCAGTTGCAACCTTTTCGCCGGTTCAAACTTTAAGGGGATTACCATGCCACAAGTTATTAACACGAATATTGCGTCTTTGAATGCCCAGCGGAACCTGAACAAGTCTCAGGGTATGCTGTCCACGTCCTTGCAGCGTCTGTCATCCGGTATGCGCATTAACAGTGCCAAGGACGATGCCGCGGGACTTGCCATCTCCGAGCGTTTTACTGCTCAGATCCGTGGTCTTAATCAGGCCGCTCGCAACTCTAACGACGGTATCTCTCTGGCACAAACTGCTGAGAGTGCATTGGGTGAGGTTACTAATAACCTGCAGCGTATTCGCGAGCTGGCGGTACAATCGGCTAACGCCACGAATTCGGCGTCTGACCGCATTGCCATGCAGCAGGAAGTGTCCCAGTTGATTAACGAAATTGACCGGGTGGCATCAACTTCCAACTTTAACGGCGTTAACCTTCTGGACGGCACCTTTACTGGTCAGACATTCCAGGTCGGTGCCAACGTCGGTGAAACGATTCTGGTCAACGAAATTGTCGATGCAACCAAGGCTGGATTGGGCCTGGACGACGGCGTCGCAACCGAGACCAGTTCCGCTGTTGCGGGTGCACTGACTCAGGGTGATCTGAGCATCAATGGTGTTGAAGTTGGTGCTGCTGACCGCGACGCGGCGGCAATCGCCACTGCCATCGGGGCTGCTGGCGTCAATATTACTGCTACCGCCAGCAACCAGACAGCCAACCTGTCCTTCACCGACTTCGCCACAACCGGCGGTGGTGAGACCTACACGCTGACGGTAAACGATGTCGATATCTCGGTGACTGAATCCGGTAGTGGTATTACTGGCGGCGACCTTGATACAGCCCTGACTGCAGCGACCGCATCGTTGACTGCGGCTGGTGTGTCGTTTACCGGCACCGCAAACGGTGGCGATCTGCAGTTTTCCACGAGCGACGGCAGCAACATCGTCATTGCCGAAGATAACGGCGGCACTACGGCGGCGATCAGTGCCACCGGCACTACTTACGGTACTGTTTCTGTCACCAGCACCGGTGAAGACCTGGTTATCGCCGGCTCCACTGGCGCCACTGCCGCCGGTCTCAGTACTGGTACCACCACCGCGGCTGGCAACACTCTGACCGTAGAAACAGTGTCCGGGGCCAACTCCCTGATCAGCTCTATCGATACTGCGTTGGCGACAGTGAACAGTTCGCGTGCGACTCTGGGTGCCGTTCAGAATCGTTTTGAGTCGGTGATCACGTCTCTGCAGACTTCTGCCGAATCACTGTCAGCTGCGCGCTCCCGTATTCAGGACACTGACTTCGCTGCCGAGACTGCCAACCTGACCAAGGCGCAGATTCTCCAGCAGGCCGGTATGTCAATGCTGGCCCAGGCCAATTCACTGCCGCAGGGTGTATTGTCACTGCTGCAACAGTAAACTACTTCAAAGTAATACAGTCATGGCTGCTAATGCCCTACCCGGGTTTCCGGGTGGGGCTTTTTTTTGGTTGTTGTCAGATTTGCGGGGAACAACATTGTGTGGTGTACCTGGTGATGTAAATTACTGACCAGGTGCACCACCCAATCAGTCTGCCTGTTTTGCTGCCTTTTTTCTTCCCCTAAAACCGCGAAGGTTTCTTAGTCCAGCATTTATCTGCCTGGTGTCACGGCAGGATCTTGTCTGTCCCTGGGGTCGGTCCTGCGGGAGTAGAATCTTGCTGATTTCAGGGTGGAAGGTGTCTGCGGCGGAGCCCAAAAAAGTCCTGGGCGGCAAAGATATTCCGCCCTGACAAGTATTCTTCTCTCTCTAACTAGCTGAAAAATATATAAAATATAATTTTATTCACAGGACCGGCAATATTTGGTAAAGCTGCGTTGCCGCTTTGCCGTAGTGTTCCTCGACAGCAACCTTTGTTGCTTTTTTAATCAATGACGATCTCTGCAGTTTGGTGCTACCACCACTGAAGGGATGAAAGAGGACACACTAATGCCACAAGTCATCAATACCAATATTGCGTCTTTGAACGCGCAGAGAAATCTGAACAAATCTCAAGGTATGCTGAGTACTTCGTTGCAGCGTCTTTCATCTGGTATGCGTATTAACAGCGCCAAAGATGATGCAGCGGGTCTCGCCATCACCGAACGATTTACTGCTCAGATCCGTGGTCTGAATCAGGCCGCCCGTAACTCAAACGACGGTATTTCTCTGGCACAAACTGCCGAGAGCGCCCTGGGTGAGGTTACTAACAACCTGCAGCGAATTCGTGAGCTGGCAGTTCAATCTGCGAATGCCACAAACAGCTCTTCTGACCGTGCTGCCATGCAGCAGGAAGTCAGCCAGCTGGTCAGTGAGATTGACCGGGTAGCTTCCACTTCAAACTTCAACGGCGTAAACCTGCTGGACGGTACATTCTCCGCACAAGATTTTCAGGTTGGCGCCAACGTGGGTGAAACCATTACCGTTTCCACCATTATTGATTCCACCGCTGCCGGTCTTGGTCTGAATGACGGTACAGCCTCAGAAACCAGTACTGCTGTAGCCGGTGCACTGACTGCAGGTGACCTGAGTATCAACGGCGTTGATGTTGGCGCTGCTGACCGCGACGCGGCGGCGATTGCCACCGCCATCGGTGCTTCCAGTAGCAACGTTTCTGCTACTGCCAGCAACCAGACAGCGAACCTGTCCTTCACCGATTTCGCCACAACCGGCGGTGGTGAGACCTACACGCTGACGGTAAACGATGTCGATATCTCGGTGACTGAATCCGGTAGTGGTATTACTGGCGGCGACCTTGATACTGCCCTGACTGCAGCGACCGCATCGTTGACCGCGGCTGGTGTGTCGTTTACCGGCACCGCAAACGGTGGCGATCTGCAGTTCTCCACGAGCGACGGCAGCAACATCGTCATTGCCGAAGATAACGGCGGCACTACAGCGGCGATCAGTGCCACCGGCACCACCTACGGTACTGTTGATATCACCAGCACCGGTGAAGACCTGGTTATCGCCGGCTCTACTGGCGCCACTGCTGCAGGCCTGAGTACTGGTACCACCACCGCAACCGGCAACACCCTGACTGTAGAAACAGTTTCCGGAGCCAATTCGGTACTCACCGCGATTGATTCTGCGCTGGACAATGTAAACAGCTCTCGCGCCACATTGGGTGCGGTTCAGAACCGTTTCGAATCGGTGATCACGTCTTTGCAGACTTCTTCCGAGTCTATGTCAGCTGCGCGTTCACGTATTCAGGACACTGACTTCGCTGCCGAGACTGCCAACCTGACCAAGGCGCAGATTCTCCAGCAGGCCGGTATGGCAATGATGGCCCAGGCCAACTCACTGCCACAGAACGTGCTGTCACTTCTCGGCTAAGCCAGGAAACCTGACAGCGATTTAGGTCAGACTGCTACAGCCCCATCAGGGGCTGTAGCTGTTTCAAAGTGATAAAGGCTTGCGCCAAGACCAGGCCGAGGGCCTGTTGAGAAGGCCAATCAGGAGAGATAACCGGGGAGTGATGATAATAATAACTGCCATTGATAGAACGAGGTTATCAAGATGACAACTCTGGATAAGTCAGCGATGCTCGCCAACCAATTGCGAGCCATCGCTAAAATCGAGCCTGTTAGGGCGACTCAGAATCGGCAGGAACTTGCCACCGGCGGCAAGAATATCCCTGTTGTAGCACCACCCGTACCCGACGCCGTGACGGCCAGGGAAAAGGGGATCGACAAGGCGCTCAGAAGTGTTTCCGGCTATGTACAGAATATCTCCCGGGAATTGAATTTTTCCGTTGACGAGGATCTGAATCGCTCCATTGTGACGGTGCTGGACGAGGAAACCGGCGAGGTTATCCGGCAAATCCCGACCGAAGAAATGCTGCAGCTGGCCCGCCATATCGCGGAGTCCGAGGATTCTGGTGAGCAGCAGCCTGCCAAGGGGATTTTATTCCGCGGCGATGCCTGATATCCCAGAATCCAACTAAAAATCGCTTGGTCCCCGACTTGGTACAGATGTTGCAATTTCAGTTGGCACGCGCGTGAGCGGTTCAGAAATGGCCGCCCACGTTCGTAATAGTTAGCAAAGCCGCTGTCCGGTAATTTGGCAGCGGGCTATCAGTCAACTGAGGTGGAACATGATTACGGCAACTGGACTTGGTTCCGGTCTTGATATATCCGGGCTGGTTGATCAGCTGGTGGCGGCGGAACGCGCCGGATCAGATTTACAATTGAGCCGTCAGCAATCGCGCTACAGCGCCAAGTTTTCTGCGCTGGGTTCGCTCAAGAGCTCGCTATCATCTTTTCAAAGTGCGCTGGGCAGTATTAACACGCTCAGTAATTACAGTAAAAATACCGCTACTTCTTCTTCAACCAGCACGATTGGTGTGACTGCTGGCAGCGATGCTGTGCCCAACAGCTATTCCATCTCGGTCGATCAGCTGGCGGAATCCCACAGTCTGGCCAGCGGTACATTCGTTGACGCTGATGAATCCGCTATCGGCACCGGCACCCTAACCATTCGCTTCGGCACGACTGACTATGTTCCGGGCACCGACACCTACAACGGATTCACCCTGAATGCCGACAAAAATGCCGCGAACATTGAAATCGACAGCAGTAACAACACGCTGGAAGGCGTCATGCAGGCCATCAATGATGCTGACATCGGTGTTAGCGCGTCTATCGTCAACGACGGCAACGGCTTTCGTCTGCTTATGCGCTCCAATGCTACCGGTGAGAACAGCAGCCTGGAAATCGCCGTAGCCGATGACGATGGTAATGACACGGACAACAGCGGCCTTTCACAATTCGCATTCAACAGCTCTGCCACCAACATGGAACAAACTGCAGCCGCAAACGATGCCGAAATGCGGATTAATGGGCTAACCGTCACCAGCAGCAACAACAAAGTTACCTCCGCTATCCCGGGAGTCACGCTGGATCTGAAGGAAGTCAGTAGCAGCCCTGTGTCCGTAACGGTCGCCAAAGACACCAAGGCAATCACCAGTGCGGTCAAATCCTTTGTCTCCGGTTACAACAGTTTTACGTCTACCGCCAATTCACTTTCGGCATATGACGTAGAGAAGGATATTCCTTCTGCCCTGGTGGGCGATTTCACCCTGCGCTCGATCGAGGGTCAGGTGGGCAGCATCTTGCGTGGTGCGGTGCCGGGCTTCAGCGGCTCGATCAGTACGCTTGCGGAGCTCGGCATTACTACCACTTCCAGCGGCTCGCTGGAATTCGACGAATCAAAATTTCTCGAGGTCTGGGAGGAAAATCCCGATGATGTGGTGAAGATGTTTGCGGCATTCGGTACGCCTTCCGATGCTGAGATCAATTTCAACGGCGCAACCGATGCTACAGTCGCCGGCGATTATGCCGTAGAAATAACTACGCCAGCTTCGTACGGAACCAATACCGGTGCTGCGGTGTTGCCAGATTTCGGCGGCGGAGGGTCGATAGTTATCGATGCTGATAACAACAACCTCTCGCTGGAAATCGATGGTATAGATATTGGGGAGATAAGCCTGACCGCGGGCACTTATACCAGCGGTGCGGCATTAGCCGGAGAGTTGCAAACGCAGATTAACGGCACCACCGCCATGCGCGACACCGGCAAGACGATTGCGGTGAGCTATGACAGCGGTACTGACAGTATCACCATTACGTCCAACGTTTTGGGCAGTACTTCGGCCGTAAGCATTACCGCAATCGACACCAATACCGCTGCCGAGCTTGGCTTCTCAGTGAGCGGCGGGACAGTTGGCCAGGACGTCGCCGGGACGATTGACGGAGTCGCAGCCACGGGCGCGGGCAATATGTTAATCGCCGGAAGTGGTACCGATGCGGAAGGCTTGAGTCTGCTTATTTCCGGCGATACCACCGGTAGCCGCGGTACAGTCAACTTTACGCGTGGCATAAGCAGCCAGTTTGATCAGCTGCTGGAGCAGTTGCTGGCCGATGAAGGAGCACTCAACGACCGCATCGATAGTTTTGAAGACAGACTCGAAGAAGTAGGCGAGCGTCGTGAAGAACTGGAGCTTCGGTGGGAGAAAGTCAGAGCGCGTTATACCGACCAGTTTAACGCACTGGATACGCTTTTGGGACAGCTGCAAAACACGAGCAGCTACCTTGAAGGACAGCTGGCCAACTTGCCAAAACCGAACTCAGTAAAATCAAATTCTTAACCCAACGCCGTCATCATGATGACGGTATTCACACCCAATAGCAGGATTAGGACGATGTACAATCAAACTCTCTTGAACGAATATCAGCAAATTGGCGTGCAAAGCAAAGTCAATTCTTCCAACCCTCACAGCCTGGTAGCCATGCTGCTGGATGGCTTGCTAGAAAAGCTGGCCCGTGCCCAGGGTGCGCTGGAACGCGGCGACCTTAACAACAAGGGCGTGGCACTCAGTTCCGGTATTCGCATTATTGACGGTCTGCGTGCCAGTCTTGATTATCAGCGCGGTGGGGACATTGCTACCAATCTGGGTTCCATGTACGACTACATGGAGCGGCGCCTGGTTGAGGCCAACGCCAGGTCCGACAGCAAGATCGTGGCGGAAGTGGTCTCTTTGGTTAATGAAATCAAAGACGGTTGGGATTCCATTCCGGCTGAATATCGGGGTGCCTAGCGTTGAAAATGGTACGTGCCAGTGAGCCAAGTCCTGAGCAGCTGCAGGAAGATCTGAATAACCGGCAGCGTTTCCAACTGGCGCGGCTGCTGCGTTCAACCGAGGAAATCCTGCACAGTGCCCAGCTGGGTGACTGGCAGTCGGTGGAATCCCTGGAGAAGCAGCGCCAGAGTGAACTGGCAGCCTGCTTCGCCGGTGGCGGCGAGGAAGACTCGCCGCTGGTGGCCGAAGCGCTGGCGACTCTGCTGTATATGAACAACCAGATCACCGCACTGGTGAAGGAAGCCAAGACGGAACTGGTTGACGAGCAGCAGCGTATGCAGTCCCAGAAGTCGGTGGCTAATCACTACCAGGATATCGACTAGAGAATAGTGTCCCGCACCGTGGGGCCCGCTGGCGAAGCCCCAGGTTTGTGCGTATCCTGCAATCGTTGGCCGTTAACGGCTCCCATTGTTTTATTAAGTGACTTCCGATCATGCGTGATGGTGACAGCGCCAGCCTGGTGTTCGAGGGGCAATTACCCATTGCCTTTCACGCCATCGCCAACATCCCCAATCCCGGCTCTCTGTCGGCGTGCAACGAGCGCAATGAGCATGCGCTGCGTTCCAGTCTGCTGCCCAATGAACCGGTCGAAGTCGAAGACAACGACGAGATCTCCCAGCATTTGCGCCGCCAGGAAGCGAAACTGGACCTGCTGCTCGACCTGGTTTCCACCCTGCTTGCCCGGCAAGGTAACAACCCTGGCACTCGCCAGGTTCGCCTCAGCGCTGAAGGTGTGCGGTGGCAGGATGGCGAGCTGGCCTTTGCCCTCGACGATTGCATCGAAGTGGAAGTCCACATGACGCCAGGTATCCCACAAGCGCTCAAGTTTTACGGCAAGGTGATCGCTGCCGAGGCTGGCATGTATGAAGCGGAATTCTACGGCGTTAGTCAGCAGGTAGTGGATCTGCTGGAGAAGCTTATCTTTCGCCATCACCGCCGTGCGGTGGCACAGCAGCGGCTTGACCGCTAGTGCTGGTTAAAAGCGATCAGTAGCGCAACAGCCAAACGTCTTCGCCATAGTTCTGGCGATAGCGGGGCAGGGCGTTTTCGGCGTTGTTCAGCGAATCAAAATAAGACACCGCAACCCGATACCGGTTGGCTGGCGGATAGGGCGCAATGATTACCGGCTGCTCGCCATCAGCTACCAGGCCGCTGGCGTGATTCCGCGCCAGTTCAGCAGCTGGGAAGCTGGCGACAATAATATAGGTATCGCCGGTTCGCTCGCTGATCGTCTGCAGGGGCGGCGACGGCGGATAGCGCAGTGGCCAGATACCGCTGCCGTACACCGCCTGCAGTCCCGGAATATTTTCTCTGGCTTCAGCCATGCTGCTATACCCGGCTACCGCCACGCGGTAGTTGTCGGAGCCACCAAAAGGCGGGATCACATAGGCGACAATCTCTTCATCAGATATCCTGCCAGCGTGCTGGCGAGCCTGGTCTTCGACGGCGAAACTGGCGACCACCACATGGTAGTTGCGGCCGCTGGATTGGGCCTCGTTAATCACCGCCACTTCACCGCTGCCAGTGCGGGCGCTGCGGTCTTCGGTCAGGGCCGATTCGGGAGAATGGTCGCTGACTGGCTCCGGGGCGGATGTTTCCGGTTCCGGAGGAATCGGTTGTCCATCTGCATCCTGCGGCGCACTTGCTACCAGGCGCTGCACCGCCGGTTGTTCAGGAGTGCGGTCGCCGGTCTGTTCTGCAGCGGTCGCCGGGGCATCTGTCTGATCGGTATCAGCCTGCGCCAGCAGCAGTCCGGGTGCGGTCTCTGCGGGTAGATCTGTAGCCTGAAAGGTCTGCGCTTGCTCGGCTTCGGCGGTCGGATTGTCTGCCGAGACAAGCGGCTCATCATCGGTAGCCAGCAGCGTACTACCTGGCTCGGGGGTGTCTGCACCAGGTAATTCCGGCACCTGGATAGGTTCCGGTTCCGGGGGCGCTATCCGTGCGGCCGGTGCGTCAATGCCGGTTGGATCGGTGTCGGTGGTATTGTTGGTGGCGCTGCTGACTGCGCTATTGTCCGACTGGTCCACAAAAGTGGAGACGCCTGCCGGCTCGTCGGCGTCAGATTGGTCGGCATTGAAATCGAGAGTGGCGAACAGCACCACGGGCAGTAGCACTGCTGCGGTTGCGGCAACAATCATTCGCGGCGACAGGGCGGTGAGGGCGGCCAGCGGGGCGGGCAGACCGGTGCTGGCCGGGTTCGCGGCTGGTTTGCTGGCTTGCGGGTCGGCGTCGACCCGGGTGGTGGCGCCGGATTCTGAGGAATAGCGATCCGGTGCCCCGAACTCTTCGCTGGTCATGTTGAGATAGAGATCATCGGGATCGTTGCCGGTTGCCTGGTCACCCAGTGCATCGCCAAGATCGTCGGTGTCAAAGCCGGGGGACAACTCAGGATCGGCGCCGCTGGCTCGAGGTTCTTCGCGATCCAGTGCGGCAAATTCCTGTTTCAGGTCGTCATCGCTGAGATCGATAATGTCCTCATCCAGAGTATCGTTGCTGTCCGCATCAAGTTCATCACTCAAGTCGTTAGCGAATTCAGAGTCGAAATCGTCCTCAACCGTGTCACTCAAGTCAGCGAGTGGGTCCTGGTCATCGGGATCCGAGCCATCGTCGAACAGGTCGAGTTCGAGCTCCTCGTCGAGGTCGTCGAAGCTCTGTTCGTCGTTGTTGTCCTGCTTGTCGTTTTCGGCCATGGTTGTGGTCACGTCACGCCTAGGGATAGCGCTGGGTGCGGAGAATAATGTGCCAGTAAATCAATATAGGAAACAGGAAGGAATGCCCGGATCCGGCGGAGTTAGACGAGCAGCCATCACCCTGAGGTGAACTGCGTGTCTGCCTCCAGTTTCTTATACTCTATAACCTGATATCGGTTATTTACAGAGAAAAATTAGACAAAAACCCAGGCCATTGTTTTTTTAATTAGATAAAACAGCGGTTTAGCATGGGCGGGCCAATTGGCAGGCGGGCGGACAGACAACAAAGCAGGCGGTGCACCGGGCATCGACCGGCAGGTCTGACCTACAAGCTGCGGGCTCGCTCTTCCAGGCTGATTATATCGGTAATCTGGATGCCGAAGCGGTCTTCTGCCAGCACCACTACGCCATGGGCGATCAGCGCGCCGTTGACCAGGATATCCAGCGGTTCATCGAGAAGACGCTCCAGTTCGATCACCGCGCCCTCCTGGGTTTCCAGCAGGTCGTTCAGGGCCATCTTGGTACGACCTACTTCAATGGACAGCGATACCGGCACTTTCAGCAGTGCGTCGATGTTAACGTCCTTGCTGCTGACGGTGCGGGCAATCTGCTCGGCACTTTGCGCAGCGGTGACCTCCGGCTCTGCGGCGCTCGCCGCTTCACTGGCAGCAGCCTCGGCCATGGCCGCTTCCATGGCGGCGAGTTGATCATCCTGCTTGCTGGTTTCTTCCGCCTGATTCTCTTCTGTTTGATTCTCTTCCGTCTGGTTTTCTTCGTTATTGGTATCGTTGGAATCTGTCATTGTAAAACTCCTGGTTCAGAATGCCGCTCTGAATGCTGTGCTGTAACTGTACTGAGGTTGTATTGAATTAGCTGGTTTGAACTACTGCATGACGAAGTTGGTAATAAACACTTCACCATGCACGTCGGTTTCTTCTTCGTGCAGAATTCGATTGTTAATGGCCGCGATCATTTCACCGCGCAGTTCCTGTTTTCCGGTCAGCGTGTTGAGCTTCTCGAACTTCTGATCGCTTAGCAGGAGAATCAGCTCGTTGCGAATCGCTGGCAGCTCGTCAGTGACCCGTTCGATGTACTGTTCATCCTGGTACATAACTGCCAGGGAGATCTGCAGAAAGCGCAGGGTTCCCAGGTGGGTAAAGTTGACTACGAAGGGCGGGTTGATAGACATGTAATTGGACTGGCTGCCGCCATCGCCGTCACCGCCTTCGCCGTGGCCAGCGTCTTCCCCGGGCGCCGCTACCTTGGCTTCCGCCACGCTGCTGCTGGGAAAGAAACCCAGCAGATAAGCGCTACTGCCACCGCCCGCGAGGATAACAACGATGGCAATGATGACTATCTTTTTCACTTCGGTACTCCTGTTAACCCGATCTGTGGTTAAACGTAGTGATCAATCTGACTGGTGGACTTGCGGCTGACATGCAGCATATTTTCTTCCGACGCACGCTCTTCATCACCACTCATACCTGAGCCAGTTTGTGAATTGCCGCCAGCCTTGTCGTCGCCAGCTTCCTTGTGGGCTACGTCGCCCTGTTGCAGTTGCAGGCCGCCTTCGCTTAATAGATCCCGGAGGCGCGGCAGGGAGTTTTCAATGACTTCCCTGGCGGCGGCATTGCTGGTGACAAAGCTCACCCGGGTCTGGTCATCTTCAGTGGTGATCTGGATCTCTATGGTGCCCAGTTCAGCCGGGTGCAGTTTGAGCTCGGCAGAGGAAAGGTTGAGGTTACCCATCCAGCGGATGCGACTACTTAACTGGTTGCCCCATTCGCTGCTGCCGGCTTCGGCAGTAATTGTGAATTGGGTGCTGGTTTCCAGACCGGGCAGCAAAGGACTGCGGCTACCGGTAAGTGCCCGGTCAGCACTGACCTGCAGGCCTGGATTCAACAGCGGCGGTGCGGCAGTTTCATTTCCTGCGGTGCTGCCCGGCTGCGCGGCCAGTTGTGAAGTGTCGGCGTGCAGTGGCGACTGCCCGGCCTTCCCGCTCATCAGGCTGCGAAGCAAATTGTCGGCATTGAATTCCACGCCAAGGCCAGTGTGTCGCTTGCCAGCATTGCGGGAAACCATTTCTAAGTCCTCGGTAGGCTCGGTGCTATCGCCGAATTTCAGTTCGGTTTCACCGCTGCCTTCGGAGTTGAAAAAGACTCCGCCCGGCAGTGCCTTGCCGCCTGACGGCAAAGTTTTGCCAGCTGTGGCAATTGCATCCGACGGAGAAAAAACCTGGCCTTGATGTATGCGGGTTATGACCAGTGGCGTTGCTACCTCACTGGCCTGCTCGAGCGGGGCATCCCCCGCAGTTGTGGTGGTTGGCGGGTTCAGTGCCGAGGTGGCCACGGTATCGCCCGGAACCACCTGGCCGGCCCGGGCCTGGCTGCGGCTGACAGCGTCGCTTTGCTGGCTGATATCGCCGGAGCGCGCGGCGCTTACCACCGTGAAAGATTGCTCCGTCCCGGCCAAGGCAGGGTCTGCGCCGTCAAGGGTGCTTTGCAGAGGCGCCAGTGAAATGGTGGTGTTCCCGGTCGTTTCCATACCCGGCACCAGGTCCTCGGGCGGATTCGTGGATTGCGTTTCCTGGCCTTCGGCCACTTCGGTAGTACTGGTCTGCGCAGTTTCCGAGGTTTCCTTTTCAGAGACGTTCTTATCCTTATCGTCTGCAGGTTTCGCGGATTTGTCGGCACGGGCAGTGCTGCCCGCCTGGTCGCTTTTTGCGCCGCCGCCAGTGCTTTCCTTTTTCAGCATGGCAGCAAACGGCGACTCATCCTGTGGCCTGCCGCCGTCAGCGGCAGCGCTGCGCTTGTCAGCCGAGGCTGCGCCTGGGCTGCTGATCGCCGCGCTGTCGGCAGGCGAGTTCATGAGATTAAACGCTGTGTTCATAGTCAGTTTTCCAACGGATTAACCAGAGTTACCGGACAAAATTTATAAACCAGGACCGGTCAGACTTGCTCTATAAGACCAGCTCCTTAAGACCAGCTCCTTAAGTAATAAGCAATCTCTGGGCCAACTTGGATTTACGTTCTGTGAGCCGCCTACCCAGTACCATTGGTTTAGTAGGCGTTGGTTTGTTGCATCCGGCGCACATAGTTGGCGGTAGACAATTCATCGTTTTCCAGCTGCGCCCGGCGCTCTGCTGCGTCGTTTTCCTGGCGGCGCAGATTGCCAGCTGCCTGGTTGAATTTTTTGACTTCCTGGCGGCAGTTCAGCCAGTTCTTTTCCACCTTCTCCAATTCCATTGCTACTCTCTCTACCTCTCGGGACTGCTGGGTAATAGCGTCATCCAGTGATTCGAAGAAATACTGAAAATCCCGCAGCGCGTTCACTGATGTGCTGCCCTGCATTCGCTTAGTTAATTGCTCGCGATAGTCCTCGCGGTAGATTCGCAGCTGCTCGAGCTGGTTTTCCTGTTTCTGATAGTTCGCTCGAGCCGTGGCAAGTGCCGCAACTGCGGTGTTTTCATAGCCAAGGTTGATTTCAGCCAGTTTTTCCATGCGGGCAGATCTTTTCATTTACATCTCCTTGGGTTTCAGTAGGGACAGCAGATCGCTGAGGCTTTTCTGGTAGTCGGATTTTTCGCCACGCCGTTGTTGCATGAAGTGTTGCAGATGCGGAAAGAACTCAATGGCGCGGTCTATCTCGGGATCGGTGCCAATGCGATAAGCGCCAACATTGATCAGGTCCTTGTTTTGTTCGTAACTGCTGTACAGCTTCTTGAAACGCATTGCCGCCTGAGACTGTTCGTCGCTGACAATGCCGTTCATTACTCGACTGATAGACGCTTCAATGTTGATGGCTGGATAGATGCCCGCCTCGGCGAGAGAGCGGGACAGCACAATATGGCCGTCGAGAATGGCGCGGGTGGCGTCAACCACCGGGTCGTTCTGGTCATCGCCTTCGGCGAGCACGGTATAAATGGCGGTAATCGATCCACCGACGTCGCTCATGCCGTTACCGGCCCGTTCCACCAGGGTCGGGAGTTGAGCAAATACTGACGGGGGGTAGCCCTTGGTAACAGGCGGTTCGCCAATGGCCAGGGCCAGTTCGCGCTGGGCCTGGGCAAAACGGGTCAGTGAATCCATCAACAGCAGTACGTGTTTGCCCTGGTCGCGAAAGTATTCGGCGATGGCGGTTGCGCGCCAGGCACCGTGCAGTCGCATCAATGGCGGATCATCGGCGGGCGTTGCCACAACAACGGCTTTACCAATGCTTTCCGGGCCAAGAATATTCTCGACAAATTCGCGGACCTCGCGGCCCCGCTCACCAATCATGCCGACTACCACGATGTCGGCTTCGGTGTTTTTGGTCATTTCCCCAAGCAGTACACTTTTACCCACGCCGCTACCGGCGAACAGGCCCATGCGCTGACCACGGCCAATGGTGAGCAGGCCGTTGATCGAGCGAATCCCGACGTCCAGTGGCCGGTCAATGGGCATTCGGCCAAATGGGTTAATGGGTGGGCCAATGAGATGCACATGGCGCTCGTAGCGCGGCTCATCCAGCGAATCAATGGGGTTGCCCATGGCGTCAATAATGCGCCCCAGCAAAGCGTTGCCGACTCCTACTTCTGGATAGTGTGGCACGGGGATAACCCGGGCTCCCGGTTTCAGGCCGTGAATGCGGCCAATGGGCATCAGGTAGAGATTCCCGCCGGAGAAACCAACGACCTCGGCCTCTTCTTCGCGGTCTGGCGATATCTGGATCTTACAGCGACTGCCAATGGTCGCCTGGCAGCCGGCAGCCACCAGGGTGAGGCCAGTCATCTGCGTCAATCGTCCTTCCACGGGTAGATCTGGAGCGCTTACCAGTTCAGCGTAGTCACGCAGCTTGTTCTGCAAAAAGGCGGTACGGGCATTGCGAGGCGCTTCGTTCTGGCGTGTCTGGGACATGGTGACTGTTACTCCCGCGAGCTGTTGCGCTCATCACCCAGAAACTGGGTGATGATCATACTGATGCGGGCATCGAGGTCGGCATCGATAATGGAATCGCGGCAGCTGATCTTGCAGTTATTCAGAGAAATCATTGGGTCATCAAGAATGCGCCAACTTTTCTCGCCGCTGTCGTCCTTGATCAGATCACGAATGACCGGCGCATTGTTCGGATTGAGATGAATGGTAATTTCCCGCTCGGTGGTATTCAGTGCCGCAACAGTGTCACGCACCAGTGCCATAAGGGTTTCCGGTGTGGTGCGTAACTCACGGCGAACCAGGCTCTTGGCGATGCGTCCGGCCAGGTACGCCAGGTTCTCGGCCAGTTCTTCGCTTTGTTCGTCGAACGGACGCGCCAGGGCAGCAAGAAAGTTTTCCACTACCTGGGCGCGCTGGGCCATATCGGTGAATCCCTGTGTCCTGCCTTCTTCCAGTCCCTGTTGAAATGCCAGGTCATAGGCTTCCTGGCGTATTTCTTCGAGACTCTTGCCGGCGTACTCCGAATCTGCTTCGGACTCCACCAGTTGCGGCGTCTTCCACTCGCTAACCGTGGCGCCAGCGAATTTTCGCGGGTTACTTGTCATTGTTAATCCAGGTCTGGATCATGCGCGCTGCCCGCTGTGGTTCCGCGGTGACCAGCTGCTGGGCCTTGTTGAGATTCTGGTCGTAAACGGATACCGGCGGTGCCTGCGCAAGCTGCTCCTGGGCCGCACCGGACAGTGCAACCTGGTCTTCGCCTACATCCATACCACCGGCAACCGTCAGCTGTCCGGCACTGCTCATTGGCGCAGCAGCCACCACAGACTTCAAGGCGGGACGTAGCACGCCAAAGATCAACAGGATCACCACAATGCTGGCGCCAGCCTGCTTCAGCGTTGAACCAAACCAGGCTTCTTCCCAGATCGGCGGCGCCTCGGCTTCGATGGGTTCAAGCGTAAGAAATTGTTCATTGATTACGCTGACGCTGTCACCGCGGGCTTCGCTGAAACCAATAGCATCCTGTACCAGTTGCGTCAGGCGGTTGATGCGTGCCGCGGCCACGGCAGGATCAAGTTCCACCAGTTCGCCGTCTTCATTGGTGGTGCTTATGCCTGCCTGCAGATCCACCAATACCGCCACGGAGAGTTGCTGGATAGAACCAGGAACCCGCTTGATGTGATTGACGCTGCGATCGATCTCAAAGTTACGGGTCGAGCTGACCCGGCTGTTGTTGCTGGAATCTGACTGCACCTGACCCGGTTGTGCCTGCGGAGTTTCCTGGGGCTGATTCTGCGGCGGCGTGGGTGACAGGGTGCCGGGAGCAACACCGCCGACGGTATTGGTAACGCCGGTGCGCTCTTCCTGCACCTGCTCGCTGCGAATTACCGAATTATCCGGGTTATACAGTTCTTCGGTGGTTTCTGTGGCGGTGAAATCAAGATTCGCGCTCACCTGGGCACGAACATTTCCGGCGCCTACTATGGGTGTCAGGATGTCGATAATGCGATTGCTGTATTCCTGCTCGATGTTGCGGGTGTGGCGAATGGTTTCGCTGGTATTGCCAAGCTGGGAGTTACTGCGCTGGGATAACAGATTACCGCGCTGGTCGACAATGGAGACGCTCTCTGCATCCAGACCGGCGACGCTGGAGGCCACCAGGTGAAGAATGCCAGACAACTGGGAATCACCGGGCTGCTGGGTGCCGGTTACGTCAATCATCACCGAGGCGCTGGGCTTGCGGGAGTTGCGAATAAACGAGGTTTGTTTGGGAATGCTGAGGTGGACGCGGGCTTCGCGCACCCCCTGGATCTGTTTGATGGTTTGTACCAGTTCCTGTTCCAGCGCCCGCTGGTAGCGGGCCTGCTCAATGAAATTGCTGGTACCCAGACTCTGGTCTTCTTCCAGAACGTCGAAGCCGCGGCTATTGGAACGTGGCAGTCCCTCGCTGGCCAGCTGCATACGAATCTGACGAACCTGGTCGTTAGGGACGGTGATCATGCCGCTTGCGCTGTCAATTTTATAGGGCAGTCCGCGTTGATCCAGTGCCGCTGCGACATCGGAGGCATCCTGGGTGCTGAGTCCCATATAAAGAGCTGTGTGATCGGCGCTGCGTGACCAGAGAACAGTTGCAATGCCCAGGGCAATACTTGCCGCCAGGATCAACATGAAGCCCAGCTGACGGACCAGAGTGAGCTGGCTCAGCGAGTTGAGTTGGGCCATCGCGTTTGAACTGATAGGTGTGTTAGCCATGTTGGTAATTCTTTTTGCCAGGTAAATGGTTAAAAGGAAAAGTAATCAGACCTGTCAGACCTGCATGTTCATGACTTCCTGGTACGCGGATAACAGTTTGTTGCGTACCTCGGTCATGGCCTCGAACGACACGGAAGCTTTCTGGGCAGCAACCATGACTTCCGGAAGATCGACATCCTTACTGCCGGTCTCAAAGGCGACCTTCATCTCCGAAGACTGTTTCTGGAGATCATTTACCTGGTTGATGGAATCGTTTAGTAGCTTGCCAAAGTCGGGGCGATTGCCAGCTTCGGTGCGTTCTGCGCCCGGAACAACATTGTTCTGGGACAGAATTCGCATCTGCTGCAGTACTTGATCAATGCTCATGTTGCTCATGGTCTAGTCCTCAGGAAGCGCGTGCTTCAGCGGGGAAGCACGGGATGTTGATTCCGTCACGACGGAATTGGGCCAGTTTGTAGCGCAGGGTCCGTGGGCTGATGCCCAGTTTCTCGGCGGCTTCCTTGCGACTGCTATGGGATGCCACGGCGTCGATAATGATTTCTTTTTCGCGGGTCTTAAGGTCAGTTTCCAGTGCGGCGGCAGATTTTATTTCGCTTGCCGCCGGCACCAGGTTGGCATCCGATGGTGTTTCGAAAATGATGTCGCTGGCGCTGATAGTCAGACCAGACTTGAGAATCAGGGCGCGCTGAATCACGTTTTCCAGTTCACGTACATTGCCGGGCCAACGGTGGGTCAGCAGCGCTTCTTCGCCCAGGCAGTCAAGCTGCACGCCCTTGCCGGGCTCGTAGCTGTCGATGAACTTGCGGGTCAGTGGCAGGATATCCGCACGTCGTTCGCGTAGCGGCGACAGGTGCAGGGGGAACACGTTAAGTCGGTAAAACAGGTCTTCACGAAACCGTCCCGCAGCTACTTCTTCTTTCAGGTTGCGGTTGGTGGTGGCGATGATGCGTACGTCGAGAGCAATATTCTTGCTGCCACCCAGGCGCTCAACTTCTTTCTCCTGGATTACCCGCAGCAGCTTGGCCTGCAGCCCGATATCAATTTCGGAAATTTCATCAAGCAGCAGGGTGCCGCCATTGGCCTGCTCGAACTTGCCAGCGCGGGCGGTATAGGCGCCGGTGAAAGCGCCTTTTTCGTAACCAAACAGCATCGATTCCAGCATGGGCTCGGGTATCGCGGCGCAGTTGATTGCGACAAACGGTTTGCCAGCGCGCTTTGAACTTTCGTGGATGAAGCGCGAGTACACTTCCTTACCACTGCCGGACTCGCCGCTGATCATTACCGTGACATCGGTCGCGGCGACCCGCCGACCCAGGTCGGCCAGATCGCGGCTGCGCTTGTCTTCAATGATCATGCTTGCAGGACCCCCGGCGGGTGTAGCCAGGCGATCCACCATCTCGATCAGGACTTCTGCTTCGAATGGCTTGACGATGTAGTCGGCGGCGCCAGCCTGAATTGCTTCCACTGCTTTGCTGACCGTGCCATAGGCAGTGATCAGGACAAACGGTATTTCCGGGTACTTGCGCTTGACCGTTTTCAGCAGCTCATCGCCGTGGGTACCAGGCATCTGAACGTCGCTTACAATCAGGCTGACATCTTCAGTGGCCAGGATATCCAGGGCTGGATCGGCAGAATCAGCTTCCAGAGTTCTATAGCCTGCCATGCGCACGGTATCGCACAGCGCCTGGCGCAGATCGGGGTCGTCTTCGATGATCAAGATGGCGTTGTCGGTCATGGTTGGATTCCTGTAAGTATCGTTGTGCATTGTTATAGGCTCTGCTTAATAGTTTTATTCCGGATCACTGGCCCAGATACCGAGGTCTTCGGACCCGGTTTGCGGCCAGTGCGGAATGGAAATCGTGAACACAGTGCCACCGGTCTTGAGGTTCTCAATAATGATTTCACCACGATGGGCTTTCACTGCCGACATCACTACCGCCAGCCCCAGGCCCGTACCACCTTCACGGGTCGAGTAGAAAGGGTCAAATATACTTTCTTTATGGTAGTCGCTGATGCCTGGTCCATTGTCGGCAACCTTGATGTTGATGTTGCCGTCTGCCTCGAATATACCGATGGTGATATGCGGCGCCTCCTGCGCCGCTTCTACCGAGTTGTTCACCAGATTCAGCAGGGCGTTCACCAGTGCTTCCTTGTCGCCGCGAAGACTCAGCTCCTGAACCGGACAGTCGAACTGCAGGGAGCCATTGGCGGCCTGCACCTTCGGACTGCAGGTATCATTCACTTCCTGTAGCAGCGAGTGGGCGGTAAAGCTGTGGCTGGCACAGATGTCACCGCGAATATAGGACAGCATGCCGTCCACCAGTTTTTCGATCTGGCGCAGGCGATTGCGAATATTGTTGGTTATCGCTTCATTCTGGACTGCGGAGAGTTTCTTGCCGGAGCTCAGGTGCGACAGATACAGTAGTGCGGAGGACAGTGGCGTGCGTACCTGGTGCGCGAGTCGGGCTGACATTTCACCAAGCGCGGTCAAGCGTTTCTCGCGACTGATCATGTTGTTCAGGCGATAGTTTTCGGTGATGTCGGTGAGCAGAATAATGGCATCGCCCTGGTCGCCAAAATTGTTGCTGCTGATGGATACGCGGCGTCCGCAGATGAGCGTGACCTCGCCTGCCATGAAATCCTGCTCGGAAGTTACCTGGCTCAGGACTTGCTGCCACTGCTGGCCCTTGATGGACTGGCCAAGAAGCGAGCGCGCCGCCGGATTTTCTTCAATCACGCAGCCGTTGGCATCCAGAGACAGCACGCCGCCGGGCAGAGAATCCATCAGGGCCGAAAGCTTGGCTGCCAATTGCTCCTTGGCGGTCAACTCCTTGACTCGTGCCGAATTCGACGCGGCCAGTTCCTGACGTAGTGCACTGACTCGCGCTTCCAGCACGCGATAGCTGGAACCCAGATCGGCAGACACCTGGTTGAACATGTCAAAAGCCTGCTCAAGCTTGTTCAGTGCTACATCGGACTGACTGGTGGTGGATGCTTTCATAGCTGACTCCGGTTGGTGGTCGGTTACTGCCGGTTTGGTGTTCCCTGTATCTTGTTTAGCAAGCTGCGTGCCAACAAAATAAAATAATAAAAACAATAAGTTGGGGTACGCATGTCAATATACCGACCGACGGTAAATTAACGTCGTCGGATTTTTTACAGGCAGTGACGGGATTCCGTCCGGAGCTGGAACGGGGATCTGGCAGGGGTTGGCAGGGGTTGGAAAAGGCTGGAAAAGGTTTCGGTGAGGGTTGGCCCTGGATCAGGTAAGTTGAAGTTGGCCCTGCGCAGTGGCGGAAGAACGGCTACGGAACAGCGCGCCTGTTTCTCTCGATTCAGCGCTGTCGCTTTACTGCTGGCGACAGCATCCTCTTGCCCGATACCCGGTACAAGCTAACTGCCGGGCGGACCGTTCGCAGCCGCATTGTCAGCGTTGAAATAAGAGGCATGAAACAGTGGAACAGCAGTAGTTCCAGGGCTTTTTCCGAAGTGAGGGCACTTATGTTTAAACCCAGGGTTGGTGCCGAGCCGGCGGGGTGGACACCCCGCGTCCCCGCAGCTGCGCTCGAGGTCAATGAGTTACAGGGCCAGGTGCACCACGAAGTGGATCTTACCCGGAACGCTGCGCAGAACCAGTTTTTCCAACTATCTGCCTTTCTAACTACAAAGGAGGTCGTTCGCTTTCCTGCTCTGGCTGTTTGATTTCCAGCTTGCGAATTTTTTCGATCAGCGTGGTGCGGCGCAGGCTTAACGATTTGGCGGCCTGGGAGACCACCCAGTTGGACTTTTCCAGGGCGCGGCTGATCAGTGCCCGTTCAACATTCGCCAGGTGCTGCTTGAGATCAATGGTGTCCTGAGAATCCAGTGGCGTGGAATTCATTGCTGGTGCTGCGTTGTTGCCGTTCAGTGTCGCCGCCGGCGAATCATCTTCCTGCCCCTGGCCTCGATAACGGGCCGGTAGCTTGACCCGGGTAATGGTCTCACCGGGATAAAGAATGGCCAGGCGCTCCACCAGGTTTTCCAGCTCGCGTACGTTGCCGGGCAGCGGATTCTGTACCAGTGCGCCAATGGCCGAGTCGTCGAATTCAATCGGGCTGCGACGCTCCAGCTCCATCTTGTAGGCGAATTCCTTGATCAGTAGCGGAATGTCTTCCGGGCGATTGCGCAGCGGCGGCAGTTCAATGGGGAATACGTTGAGGCGGTAAAACAAATCCAGGCGAAACTTGCCTTCACCAATGCGCTTTTCCAGATCCTGATGCGTTGCGGCAACCAGCCGCACATCGCTGGTGATAGTCTTGGTGCCGCCCACTCGCTCAAAGGTGCGCTCCTGGATTATCCGTAGCAGCTTAACCTGCATGGGCATGGGCATATCACCGATTTCATCAAGGAACAGCGTGCCGCCCTCGGCCAGTTCAAAGCGCCCGGCGCGGCTGTGTATGGCGCCGGTAAAAGAGCCTTTCTCGTGGCCAAACAGTTCAGACTCCAGCAGCTCCGGTGGAATAGCGCCGCAGTTGACGGCCACGAATGGTTTGTCAGCTCGTAGCGACAGATTGTGAATGGACCGGGCCACTACTTCCTTGCCAGTACCAGACTCGCCCGACAGCAGGACGTTGGCGTCAGTCATGGCGACATGCCGCACCAGGCCTTCGATGTTCTTGATGTGGGGACTGTTACCGGTCAGGGACACGGAAAGCTTTTTGCGCGCGCCCTGGTTTTTGTTATCCAGCTCGGCCTGACGGATGATACTGAGTACATCGCGATACTGAACCGGATAGTTCAGTGCGCCCGCCACCTTTCTTGGTAGCTTGCCTGCGCTTTCGCCCCCGTCTTTGGATAAAAGCAGGAAGATTGGCAGTGACGGTGCCTGCTTGTTGATCTGGTCGATAATTGATGTCTGCCGGTCAGCATCCTCCAGCCGCACCAGGGCGACCAGATATTTGTCGGCGGCCAGGTGCTCCCCGGTTTCCGCGGTATCAGCGGCACGTACGACGGAGTGATCGATGAACTCGAAAACTGTCGCGGTCTTACTGGCGATGGTGTCATCATCCGTGACCAGCAGTACTGCATTTGCCATGTTATTGATTCCGCATCTTTGAATGCTCTAAAAGCGAATGGGTTGCTCTAGAAGCCCAGGCTGGACAGCAGATCATCTACTTCATCCTGGCCCAGGTGCTCCTGTTGATTGAGGTCCTTGAGCTTGCCGATGTTATCCCTGAGTTGCTCGCTGTCCTCGTCGTTGACGTCGGTTGCCGTTTTGCCAGAAAAGGAGGACAGCTTGGTGAGCAGGTTGGCGTACTGGGTCAGGGAGATCAATGAGTTTTCCACTTGCTTGATAATACGCAGGGCTTTGGTCAGGGACTGGCTGGCCAGGTCCTGAAAATTCTGGGCGATGACGATTTCGGAAATATTCCGGTTCAGGGCAGCAATGGTTTCGTCATTACTGTTGCACAGGCCGCGCAACTTCTCCAGCAAGGCGCGAGTCTGCGGGTCTACATCGCTCTTGGCCAGGTGTGCGTCGATCAGTTCATTCTGTTGACTGCTGTTCTGGTTGACCTGCTCGGTTTGCTCCCGTACTCGCTCGGTGCTGTTGAGCGTGGTTTGCGCCGCATCTTCGGTCAGGTTGATCACATAGTTGAGGTCACTGCGGGTGCGGTTATCCTCGGATTCAGCATTGCTGGTGGGTATGCTGAGGTCGGAGATGGCATCGTGCAGGCCACGGGTCAACTTGCCAATTACGCTGTAGAAATTCTGCCCGTTGAGTTCATTCAATTCGTTGATGCACTTCAGGGCGTGCTCGATGTCATTGCTTTCGAGATCAGCCAGCAGTTGGTCGGTCTTTTCCCGGAAACTGTCCAGTTTAATGCTTTCGATGATCTGCGGGATCATATTTTTGTCGTTTGAACTGTTCAAGGCTCTGTCCTCTGGTAATTGTCGTCAGCGCAGTCAGGCAGCGGTGAGGCTACGGATTAAGGGAATATCCGGGAAATCTTTTCTGAAAGGATATCCGCGTTGAAAGGTTTGACCACGTAGTCATTAACACCCGCCTGGGCGGCTTCGATGATCTTTTCCTTCTTGGATTCGGCGGTTACCAGCAAAACCGGGGTCTTGCCGATACGTTCGTCGGCGCGGATTGCCTTGAGCAAATCGATGCCTTCCATCTGCGGCATGTTCCAGTCCGAAATGACGAAATCGTAGTTGCCTTTCTGCAACATGGGCAGGGCAGTGGTTCCGTCGTCGGCCATGTCGACATTCTTGTAGCCTAGGTCATTAAGAATCTGCTTCTCAATCTTGCGCATGCTTTCGTGGTCATCGACGACCAGAATCTTCATGTCTAGGGATGCTGGCATTGCGGTCTCCGTGTATTCGCTGGGTTGTGTGTGGCGTAGCTCCCCTCGATGCAATAACCAAGCCAATTATCAAACAACCCCTGGAGCCCCTGAATCACGGGCACTGTAGAGTAGCCCCCGGTTTTTGTCAAAAAATCGACAGGCATTTTGCCTGGGCCTGCTGTCGGTATTCCGACATGTCAAATTCTCGCGCTGCACCGAAACTGGCAGGCACCCGTTGTGCCGATCCCGCCTGATTCATGAACCGCCATCGGTCAGTCATTTCTGTAAGTGCTTTCTCACAAACTGGCACAGGCTGTGCAACGACCAGTTCGCCCGGTGCGTAAGTGGCTTGCCACGGCCCAGGCGAAGGCGCCAACAGAACCAGCAGCAGCGGTCCGCAGGCCTTGTAAACCGGGCCGACCAGTAACTCTAGCCGGCACGCCATCCCGGATTCGGAAGATAGACGGCATGGCTGGCAATGGCGACAGATTGCCGCTACGAAAGCGCGCATGAACTGCTAAAGAATTGATTCTACAAGTCCGTAATCACACCAGGGCGTCACAGTGTGATCGGGATCAAGTAATTGTTCGCGGCAGCTGAGCGTGGTGCCAGGTGTATTACAGCACCAGTAACCAGGTAACTAGTGGAGGCAGTAAAAATGTCCGAAGTCCTTATAGTCGATGATTCGCATTCGATCAGAGAGCTGCTCACCAGCGTGCTTCAGAAAGCAGGGTATCGCGTCACCAGTGCGGATAATGGTCAGGCCGGGCTCGAAACCGCGCAATCTTCTAACTATGATCTCGTGATTACCGACATCAACATGCCGGTAATGGATGGTCTTGAACTGCTAAGCAATCTGCGCGCTCTGCCAGAATACAGCTTCAAGCCAATCCTCATCCTTTCCACCGAGTTTTCCCAGGAAATGAAGATGAAGGGCAAGCAGGCCGGTGCCACCGGCTGGCTCGTCAAGCCGTTCGATCCAGACAAACTGATTGGCGTCATCGCCAGAATACTGAATTGAGTACAGAACTCTATGCTATTGCATAGCGCAACAACCACGCAGAGAGCACGAGGCGAAAACCATGCCTGAGGTAAGTTCAACAAGCAGCGGAATGGATGAGATTCGGCAGATCTTTGAGGCCGAATGCCACGATGGCTTGAATGTTATTGAGTCCGGATTATTGGCGCTGAAAGCTGGCGACAATAACAAAGAGACAATTAATGACATTTTTCGCGGTGCCCATTCCATCAAGGGCGGTGCCGCGACTTTTGGCTACGCCAATATTGCGGACTTCACCCATGTTATGGAAACCCTGCTGGACCGGGTACGCTCGGATGAACTGTCTGTTTCACCGCCCCTGGTGAAACTGTTCCTGGAGTCTGTGGACTGTCTGCGCGACATGGTCGAGTGCATGGGCGGCGGAGACTACGACGAGCAGCATGCCGCCGAGATCAAGGCCGAGCTGGAAACCTGGCTGGGCGATGAGTCTCCTGCAGCGGAACAAGCAACCGGGGATGTCGAGGCGGAATGCGATACGCTAGAGAAACAGTCCTCCGCGACCTGCTGGGACATAAAATTCAAGCCCAAAAAGAACTATCTGCAAACTGGTAATCAGCCGCAGCATATTTTCCGTGCTCTGGCAGAACTGGGCGACCTCCAGCTGCAGCCTGAATACGATTATCTCCCGGAGTTCAGCACGGTTAATCCGACCGAGATGCATCTGAGCTGGTCAATCGAGCTAAAGGCTGATGTGACTAAAGAAGAAATTCTTGCCGAATTCGACTGGGTGGAAAATGAGTGTGACGTGGAAATAACGGCACGCGAAGACAACAAGAGTGAAGCTCCTGCGAAGTCATCTGTCAGTGAGGCGAAACCGGAGTCCCCGGTAGTTGAAGCATCGGTAGAATCATCCGCCGCACGCACTGTGAAGAAAGACTCTGGCTCGATCCGCGTTGAAATCGACAAGATCGACAAGCTGTTGAATCTGGTTGGCGAGATGGTAATCAATCAGTCCATGCTGAACCAGTTCAGCAGCGGTAATCGCAAGGGTGAAACCAGCGAAGCTAATAGTGTTGAGTTGGACCAGGGGCTGGCGATTCTGGAGCGTACCACCCGTGAGCTGCAGGAAGCGGTAATGAATATCCGCATGCTGCCGGTGAGTACCACGTTCAATCGTTTCCCGCGCCTGGTTTACGACCTGAGCGCCAAGTTGGGTAAAGAGGTGGAGCTGAAGATTTCCGGTGAAACTACCGAGCTTGATAAAACCGTGCTGGAGAAAATCGCCGATCCGCTGTCGCACCTGATTCGCAACTCCCTGGATCATGGTATCGAGGCGCCTGATGTGCGCCTGGCCTCAGGCAAGAACAAGACCGGTGTCATTAATCTCAGCGCCTCCCATGAGGGCGGCAACGTGGTCATCCGCGTGGCGGACGATGGTGGTGGCCTGAACAGCGAAAAGATTTACCACAAGGCCCTGGAACGAGGTCTGGTGAAGGAAGGCGATACCCTAAACGAACAGCAGATCAACAACCTGATCTTTCAGGCCGGCTTTTCCACCGCCGATGAGGTAACCGATGTGTCCGGGCGTGGCGTGGGAATGGATGTCGTGCGCTCCAATATCGAGGACATTGGTGGCCGTGTGGAAGTCTCTTCTACACCGGGTAAGGGTAGTACTTTCCAGATCACCCTGCCGCTGACTCTAGCTGTCCTGGATGGTCAACTGGTGCAGGTGGGCGAGCAGGTTTTCGTTGTGCCCTTGTTGTCGATCGTGGAAACAGTTCAGGTGGACCCGGGAAAAATCAATGTGGTTTCTGGGAGCAATCCGCTGTACCGCCTGCGCGGTGAAGTCATACCCATCGTGGATATGCGCTCGCTGTACAGGATTAACGGCGAAGAGGCTCTGACTTCCTATGAAGGCAAGGAGCTGGTCATCGTTGATATTGATCGCAACTACGTTGGGCTGGTGGTGGATGCACTGCTGGACCAGCACCAGGTGGTAATCAAGTCCCTGGAAACCAATTACACCAAAATGCCCGGCATTCTTGGTGCCACTATCCTGGGAGACGGTACCGTGTCCCTGATTGTTGACGTAACCACTTTTGCCGGCCCGATACTGGCAGGTCAAGAGAATCGAACTACCCATTAGTGCAGTTATGCATACCCCAGTCGCGCGGCGAGGAGAATGAGCAATGAGCAAGGAAATGAGAGCACAGGAAGAAAAAGTGAAAGAGGAATTGCAGCAATACCTGACGTTTGTCCTCGACGAGGAAGAGTACGGTGTGCCGATTCTCAGTGTGCGAGGCATCCAGGGCTGGGAGAGAACAACCCCAATACCCAATTCGCCAAATTATGTGATGGGCATTATCAACCTGCGAGGTGAGGTTGTGCCTATTGTAGACCTGCGCCGCCGATTCGGTTTGGAGCCGGTTGAATACAGCACCAATACCGTGGTGATCGTGGTCCGCGTCGAGCAAGGCGATACCGAGAAGACCGTAGGACTGGTGGTTGATGCAGTTGCCGACGTGCACGACATCAAGAACGACGACATGCGCGAGTCACCGGATTTTGGCTCCGCTATCAAACAGGAATTTGTCCGCAGCCTGGGTCTTATTGAAGAGAAAATGGTCATTATTCTCGACATCGACCGAATGGTGGACTGGCGAGAACTGGCTTCTTCGGAATCCGGTAAACATCAACAGGACTCAATAGCCGCCTAGGGAAGACAGCTCTAACCATTGGCTTTAGAAAATTTCCTTGAGGAGAATGTACGTGGGTATTTTCAAAGATTTCACCCGAGATTTGGCAAAGAAAGATACATCTGAGCTAGTCGCTACTCGCGCCGCTGAAAATGCCCGCGATCACGCCGCCCTGCATGCTTCATCGTCATGCGTAATGATCGCTGACGAGAACAACATTATCGTGAAAATGAATCCATCGTGCATGAAATTGATGCGGGCCGCACAACAGGACATTAAGGAAATGTTGCCACACTTCGATGCACAGAACCTGATTGGACAGTGCATTGATGTTTTCCACAAGCGGCCAGAACATCAGCAGGGCATGTTGGCGGCGATGGATTCAACAGCCAGCACGGAGATTACCATCGGCAGGCGAGTGCTTGGTGCGGTGGTCAGTCCAATGTTTGATGAGCAGCGCAAGCGCATCGGAACTGTTGTTGAATGGTCCGATGTCACAGCAGAAAAAGCACGTGAGAAAGCTGAAGCCGATGCCGATGCGAAAGAGAAGGTGATGCTTGCCGAGATGGCGCGTATCAAGTCGGCCCTGGACAGTACGACTACCAACGTGATGATCACCGATGCTGACAACGCAGTTGTGTACTGTAATAAAGCAGTTATGGAGATGTTTCGCGAGTATGAGGAAAAACTTCGTAGTGAGCTTCCACACTTTGATGTGGACAAGGTGATAGGCTCATCTATTGACGTTTTCCATAAAAATCCGTCACATCAACAGCGCATGATTGGTGATCTTCAATCAACCATGCGCTCCACGATCAGTGTAGCCGGTCTGAGCTTCTCCCTGATCATTAACCCGGTCAGGAATGATGCCGGTCAGCGAGTGGGTACTGTGCTTGAGTGGATAAACCTGAAGCAGGAAATGCTGTTCGAGGAGTCGGTCAATGCGGTAATTACCAAGGCAATCGACGGTGATCTCGAGTCGCGTATCAACATCCGTAACGATTTCAGCGACTGGATCAGAAATGCCGCGGTCAACATCAATGCCCTGCTGGATTCCTTCAGTAGCGTCATGAATGATGTAAACAGCACCATGGGCAAACTGGCCCAGGGTCAGCTCACCGAGAAAATGACCGGCGACCACAAGGGCCAGTTCGGCGAATTGCAGTCCAACGTCAATACCTCCATTGAGCAACTGGTCAGCGTGGTAAACGATATTGCTGCGGCCAGCGGCAGCGTACAGCAGGCGTCCGTTGAGATTACCAATGGCAATAATGACCTGTCCAAGCGCACCGAGCAGCAGGCTGCCAGCCTGGAAGAAACCTCATCGGCGATGGAAGAGATCACCGCCACTGTGCAGCAGAACGCCGAGAATTCCATTCAGGCCAATACCCTGGCGCGCGGCGCCCGGGAGACTGCCGAGAACGGTGGAACGGTTGTCGGCCAGGCTGTCGAAGCGATGCAGGCCATTAGTGAGTCCAGTAAGAAAATCAACGACATTATCGGAGTGATTGACGAGATCGCTTTCCAGACCAACCTGCTGGCATTGAACGCTGCTGTAGAAGCGGCACGTGCAGGCGACCAGGGTCGCGGATTCGCTGTGGTTGCCGATGAGGTGCGTAGTCTTGCAGGTAGAAGTGCCAAAGCCGCCAAGGAAATCAAGGACCTTATCAAAGACAGTGGCGTGAAAGTCAGCGAAGGATCGGAACTGGTCAATCGGTCCGGTGAAACGCTGGAAGAGATTGTGACAGCGGTAAAGAAAGTGAATGACATAGTTGCTGAAATCGCCACCGCCAGTGATGAGCAGTCCACGGGGTTAAGCGAAATCAGCAGGGCCATCGGCGAGATGGATTCAATGACCCAGCAGAACGCTGCTCTGGTTGAAGAAGCTGCGGCGGCCAGTGAATCCATGAGTTCGCAGGCCAATAAACTGGAGCAACTGATTTCCTTCTTTAATACCGGCACTGATAGAAGCAGGCTGCTTTCTTCACCGACGCCTTACGCTACCCCCCGTGCGGCCGGGATAAATAAGGCTACAAAAGTGTCGTCAGAAGCAAGATCAGCATCGGTGCAGCCTGTGCGCCAGAGCAGATCTGCCGGGTCATCAGAAAAGCCGGTTCCTGCAACCAGGCCGGCTCCGTCAAAGGCATTCGAGCCCGATTCCAGCTTTGAGGATGAAGGTGACGAGTGGGAAGTGTTCTAGGACGCTTCCCGGTCAGAGCTGAACATTTACATGGATACCCATCAACATTAATAGAGCAGAGAGAGAAAGCATGGCCAGTAAACAACAAACCGAGACTCTGGAAGCAACCTATGAATTGCCCCGGTCCCTGGAGATAGCCCAGATAGAAACGGCCTATGAGGAACTGCTGGAGTTTGCCAGGCAAGGTTACAACAAGTTCACGCTTGACGCCGGCAAGGTTGCGCTGGTTGATGCTGCGGGTATTCAGCTTATTGTTCAGTTTCTGCTCTTTATGCGCGCCAAGGATTGTCAGGTGGAATGGGTTAACGACTCGGTGCAGATCTATCAAATCGCGGCAGAGCTGGGCCTGGAAGGCCAGCTCGACGCCTGAGTCGAGTCTGTCTGAAAAAATATGTTATGTCCGACCAAACTAACCAGAAAATGAGCGAGAAGCTGTTTGATCTGTGTGAACAGCAACTGCTGGCCATTATCGAGGATGCGGATGTATCCATCACGCGTATTGTCGATTGCACGACTGTCGCGGTGAATGAGAGCGCAGAGCTTCATGGCAGAATCGAACAGTGTGCCGATCTTGAACAAGAGGCACGAATACTGTGTGCCGACGTTCAGGAAAAAGTAAACGAAATTCTGGTACGCATGCAGTGCTTTGATGAGCTTTCCCAGCGCATCCAGCACATTAAGGAAATTGTTCGTTTGATCAAGCTCGAATCCGAACGAGAAGGTTTTCTGAGCGATCCGAAAAGCTCAGATGAGCTATTCAAGGATATTAGTGGAATTTTCTCCATCCGGTCTGAATTCGAAGTTCTGGAAAAAATGTTTCCGGAGTCCAGAAAGATTGACGCTAGTGACATGATTGAACTCTTTTAACCTCGGAATATCTCTGAACGATTGGGAAAAGCCATTATGGTTTTTGAAGGCGGCTATCAATCTGTTCTGCCTGATCAGAGATTCCCGGACTATCAGGAATTGCACTCATGAACGCGATTAGTTCGCTGGATCTCAGCGACGCTGAGTTTTCCTCGATCAAAAAACTGGTGCTCGAAACCACCGGTATTTGTCTCGGCGATTCAAAGCGGGAGCTGGTCAAGCGTCGCTTCTCGCCCCGCGTGCGGGCTCTGGGTCTGGGCAGCTTTGGCGCCTACGTGAAGTTTGTAAAGACCGAAGGTGCGCAGGAAATGTCCAATTTCTGTAATGCGATCACTACGAATCTCACGTCGTTTTTTCGGGAGAATCATCATTTCAATTATCTTCGTGATGAGGCGCTGCCGGGTATTTTGCAGCGTAACGAATCATCAAAGCGCCTGCGTATCTGGTCGTCCGGGTGTTCCACTGGTCAGGAGCCCTATTGCCTGGCAATTGTACTTCGGGAAGCGGTACCAGCATTGCAGCGCTGGGATGCGCGTATTCTTGCGACTGACCTGGATCGCAATTGCCTGCGCACTGCGCGGCAGGGTGAATATCCGGTTGAGGGCTTTGACAAGACGCCCGCCAATATCACTGACAAGTATTTCCAGCCCGTGCATTCCGAAGTCGCAACTCATATGTCAAGACCGATGCTCAGTGCAAATGGCAATCTCCGCAGCCTTATTACTTTCAACCAGCTAAACCTGATGCACGAGTCATGGCCAATGAAAGGTAAGTTCGACGTCATCATGTGCCGTAATGTATTTATCTATTTTGACAAACCGACCCAGGCCAGGCTGGTTGCCCGCTACGCGAAGCTGCAAGAACCTGGCAGTATTTTGTTCCTTGGTCACTCTGAGGTTGTCCAGGATCCGCAATCGATTGGGTATCGCTCGGTCGGCAAGACCACCTATGAGAGGTTGTGACATCAATATATGGAAATGACGATCAAGCCTTGCCCAAGCTTGTTTTCCCATATCCACCGCTATATTGATCGCGACAACAAATGCGTGGCTGCCAAGTTGCTTCCCGGAGAATTTTATATCTCCCAAAACCAGGAAATGATTACCACGGTGCTTGGATCCTGCGTTTCGGCTTGCGTGTATGACCCCCTGCGCAGGATTGGCGGTATGAACCATTTCATGCAGCCGGATAAGGGCGGCGCCAGCACTGATGAATCGGCGCGCTACGGGATTTGTGCCATGGAGAGCCTCATTAACGAATTGTTGAAGTGCGGTTGCAAAAAAGACCATCTGGTAGTGAAGCTGTTTGGTGGGGGGCAGATTATCAAGAACATGTCGGACGTGGGGCGCAAGAATATTTTGTTCGCCAAAAATTTTATCTACGCAGAAGGGCTTCGCCTTGAGTTATCGGATCTGGGACTGATCTATCCGCGCAAGGTTAAATTCTTTCCCCATAATGGCACGGCCATGGTTAAGCGGTTGAAGTCATTACACAACGACACTATCGAACTGCGCGAGAAACAGTACGCCGCGACGCTGCGTACCGAGCCAATAGCAGGCGATATTGAGCTGTTCTGTCAAAGCGATTCCGTAACGGGAGCCAAGGGCATGAATACTGGAAAAACGAAAGTACTGGTGGTGGATGACTCAGCCCTGGTACGAAAAATAATGACTGAAGTGTTGTCGTCCGATCCGGGTCTGGAAGTGATCGGCTCCGCGGTTGACGCGCACGCGGCGCGGGACAAGATCAAGCGATTGCATCCGCATGTGATTACGCTGGATATTGAAATGCCGAAAATGGATGGTATTACTTTTTTGCGTAACCTGATGCGGTTGAACCCGCTGCCGGTTGTCATGGTCTCCACGCTCACCGAGAAAGGTGCTGAGGTGACACTGGACGCCCTGAGCGCCGGTGCCGTGGATTTCGTTTCCAAACCCAAGATTGATGTATCCAACACCCTGGAGGCCTACGGCGAGGAAATCATCGCCAAGGTGAAGGCCGCTGCCGGGGTAAGGGTGCGCCGCTATGAGGGCTTCCGCCAGCCTGGCCGTGATCCGGTGAAGCCAGTGAACGGCAGCGCAGCCGCTAAAGTCAATGGTAGTGCCATCCAGGCGCGACACTTCAGCACCACTGACAAAATAATAGCCATCGGTGCGTCTACCGGTGGCACCGAGGCGATTCGCGAAGTGCTGGAGCAGCTCCCGTTATCGACTCCTGGTGTGGTAATCACCCAGCATATCCCGGAATACTTCTCCAAGGCTTTTGCGGACCGCGTCAACAATAGCTGCGCAATCACGGTGACCGAAGCACGGGATGGCGACATCGTCCTGCCCGGACATGCCTACATCGCTCCCGGCAACATGCATCTGCTGGTGCGTAAGGATGGTGCCCGCTGGCGCTGCAAGCTGAGTGATGCCGACCCGGTGAATCGTCATCGCCCGAGTGTCGATGTGCTGTTTAATTCGGTTGCCGAATGTGCCGGCCAGAATGCCCTCGGCGTGATTCTCACCGGGATGGGCAAGGACGGTGCCAGAGGCCTCAAGATCATGCGCGATGCTGGCGCCAATACTATTGCGCAGGATGAGTCCAGCAGTGTGGTTTGGGGTATGCCGGGATCGGCCGTGGAGTTGGGTGCTGCCGCCGAGATTCTTCCCCTTAAGGACATTGGCGCGAGGCTGGCAAATGCGTTCAGCGACGCCAGCGTGAGGGCCTGACAGTGCGGCTGCTTAACAAGCTTCGTCCCCGGCTGGTGGTCACTGCCTCCCAGCCGCTATTCGCCAGGTTGCTGGCGGCCTCATTTCTGTTCTTCTTTATCAAGGGCATGGTCTGGCTGGCAATATTTGCGCTGGCCTGGGCCAGGCTTTCCTAGGGAGCTCGGTTGAGGTGATTTGATTTGAAGCTCCTTGGGCATCCTGGAATCAATGTTGGCGGGTACGGTTTGCCGGAATCGATCCGCCGGATATTTTCGCAGGTATGAACTCACGCGAAAGTAGTTAAGGAATTCAGAAAAAAGTCGTAGCTATACCATAGCCCGCCTCCCTGGCGGAGGATGCATAGACTCGGGTTGCAACAGGCTCGATGGTCACTGGAACACTCAAGGCGCCTGGTGCCTCATTAACGAATAGGTCAGTCGCCAAAGGCAAATTCTCAACATGAACCGGACGGTCATATCCACATTCTGGGATTTCCAATCATGAACCAAGCTATCAACGACATGTCGATTCTGCTGATCGATGACGATCCTTTCTACTCGGAGTTGGCAGTTGAGGTGCTCAATAATCTCGGCTTCGAGACAGTCTCGGTTGCCAATGACGGCACCACGGCTCTGGATTGTCTAACCAAAGAAAACCTGCATTTTGATGTTGTGATCTGTGATCTCAACATGCCGGAAATGAATGGTGTGGAGTTTATTCGCCATGCTTCGAAAACCGGTTTCGACGGTGGAATTATTTTGTTAAGCGGTGAAAACAAGCGCATGCTGGAAACCGCCTACGGCGTTGCCAAAACCCATGATGCCAATATCCTGGGTGCCATGGCCAAGCCAATCAATCCTGAGCAATTGCGCGAAACCATGGGTCGAATGCAGCCCAGTGGTGACAATAAGCGCAGTTTCACTCCGCAGGAACCGATCACCGAGACGCAGCTTCGTGATGGTATTGAGGGGTCCGCCAATGACGAGGTGTTACTGGTATTCCAACCCAAGATTGAGGTAGCCAGCGGCAAGATCGTTGGTGTCGAGACCCTGGCACGTTGGTGGAACAAGGATCGTGGTGTTCTTGGCCCGGGTGCGTTTATTCCCCTGGCAGAAGAAAAAGCACTGATTGATGATTTGACCAATACCATTTACCGCAAGGCAGTGCAGCAGGCGGCCGACTGGCAGCGACTGAACGTGGATTTGCGGGTTGCTATTAACTTCTCGGTTAATTCTTTCTCCAGGCAGGAGTTTTGCGACTTTCTTATTAATACGGTCAAGGACTTCAATATTGACCCGGACCGACTGCTTCTGGAAATCACTGAAACCCAGGCCATGTCCATTGCCGTCAATTGCCTGGAGTCAATAATTGGCATGCGCCTGAATCGCTTCGGGCTGTCCATTGATGATTTCGGAACCGGTAATTCTTCGCTGGCCCAGCTTAAAAATATTCCGTTTACCGAACTGAAGGTCGATCGAGCTTTTGTAACCGGCGCTGCCACCAATGAAAGCGCCCTGGCGATTCTGGAAGCCAGCATCTCTCTGGCGCGCAAGCTGGAAATGGTGGTCGTCGCCGAAGGCGTCGAGACCCGACAAGACTGGGATCTGGTGGAACACCTGGGTGTGGATTTTGTGCAGGGATTCTACTGCGCGCGCCCGATGAGCAACAGCGACCTGATGGTCTTCATGGACAACTGGACGGGGCCACACAACCAGGAATAACCGAGCGGAAAATCCGCTTGAGTTCGCTGTCAGCCAACGATTTTATATTGTGAGGGCTGACGCTATCTGAAACTGGAAATTTCTGAGCACCGCACCAGAGCAGGGAGCAGAGCAAGTTGAAACTCGAACAAATCATGTCCAGAGCAGTTGCCGGCGGACCAGACGATATGTTGGTGGACGTCATTGGTTCCCTGGCAACAAGTGCAAGTTCGTGCATGGTAATCTGCGAAGGTGGCATCCCGGTCGGTATCATTACCGAGCAGGACCTGGTCAGGCTGTTTTTCAAGTATTCCGAATACGGTTTGCCCGACAGCATCACGGCCAGAGAGGTCATGACCCCGAAACCGATCACCTTCAGTACTGACATGGAACTGAGTGAGGCGATATTTACCTACAAATCCCAGAATTTGCGTCACCTGCCGGTTGTAAGCTCGACCGGCAAGCTGGCTGGGTTGATTACACTACGCGACATGGTGCAAGCCTACTCAAACCTGGTGGAAGAGCACAGCAAGCTCGAAGAAGTCTCTGAAGAATTGCACTGGCTGTCGATGGAAGACTGTCTGACCGAAATGCCCAACCGCCGCGCCATGGAGCGTGACCTGAAGCAGGCCGAGGCGCGCGCCCAGCGCTACGGTGAATGCTATACCGTCGCCCTCATCGATATTGACTACTTCAAGGCGTACAACGATTATTACGGCCATCTGGCGGGCGATGAAGCGTTGAAGCAGGTCGCGGCGGTGCTCAAGGACAAAGCCCGAACCTCGGACAAGGTGTTTCGCTACGGTGGCGAAGAATTTCTCTATTTCATGCCCATCTCCTACCTCAAGGAGGCCTATATCGCGGCTGAACGGCTGCGTGAAGCCCTTGAGGCGAAGGCCTATGAACATGTTAAAAATCCCTGCCAGAAGCTCACTATCAGCATCGGCGTCGCCATGGGCTCCGATGCGCACTGGCAGGAAACCCTGAAGCGTGCCGATGAAGCGCTGTATCAGGCGAAGGAGCAGGGGCGCAACCGGGTGTGTCTCGCCCGCGGTGACCTGGCTGACGGTGACTTGCCTGGCGGCAGTTCGGTAAAGCCGGCGGATGCTAACCTGCGAATTGACTAGCACTAGCGTCGATTTCGCGTCGGGCGCGACTTGCTTCACACTCAGCGGTGCCGAAACCGGTATCACCCGGAAACAGCTTTGCCCTGCGGTGGGCGATGTATATAATTATGGATTGTCCCTCTGGGCTAATCAGCGGGGCTTTAAAGGCTTCTCCAATCTATTCTCCGCTCAAGCAGCCAGCTTCCAGGTTCAGATGGTGCAAATAAAGAAAAAGTCCGCGCAACTCGCAGAACAACTCCTGGAACTGATCAAAAAACACAATGCGGGCGAAATGCCGGAGCCTGCCCAGGTAAATCTGCGTGATGACGTAGTAGAGATGCTTGATGGTGCCGGCTATGGTCACCAGGGTGTCCAGACCAAGGAAGTTGTTATTCTGCTGTCGGACATTCGCGGCTTTTCCGAAATCGCCGAGGCCTATCCGCCTAATGATGTCGTAGATATGCTGAACCGCTACTTTTCCGCTATGGGCCATATCATCGTCAACTATGGCGGTTCCATCGACAAGCTGATGGGCGATTCGATACTTGTGACCTTCGGGTTGCCGGATCATGCTGAAAACGACGTTGAGCGCGCGATAGCCTGCGCCGTGGAAATGCAGCTTGCCATGAGCAACTTCAACGAGGAAAACCAGGCGCTGGGCATGCCGGCGATTTACATGGGTATTGGCATTAATCACGGTGAAGTCGTTGTCGGTTCGCTGGGCTCGGAACACTACAGCGAGAACACCATTATTGGTGAAGAAGTAAACCTGGCTTCGCGTATTGAAGCACATTGCCTGCGTGGCCAGATCCTGATCAGCGAGCATACCCTGGAGGTGGCCAGGGACTATATCGAGGTCAGCCCGCCGAACAGCGTTGAGGTCAAGGGAGCCCGCGAGCCGGTAAAACTGTTTGAGGTGTATTCCACAACCCGACCGCGGGACATGAGCGTGCCGCGCAGGGAGGGTCGTAAGAGTCCACGTGTGGCCGTGCAAATGCCGGTTACCTTTCAGTGCCTGGCAGGTAAAATCATCCTTCCCGATAAACTCAAAGGCCAGGTTATCGACATCAGCTACGGCGGTATGCTGATCGAAAGCGAGGCACGTTTGGCCCCCCTGTCCGAGATTAAGATGAAGATTTCCCTGGAAGTGTTCAGTGATGAAACCACGGATATTTTCGCCCGCATCATCAAGTCCGAGAAGCAAGGCTCCGCTTTTCAGAGCAGTATGGAATTCACGTTTGTGGACCAGGACGGCCAGACTGCCATCAAGAACCTGGTGGATCGCCTGGTGCTCACGCTGTAATCACAACGTCACCTCTCGCTTGCTATAATTCGTTGATTTAAATAATATTTCCCGCAAAACAAGGGATGTGGCCGAACACGATTTGCCGCCGCCCGGAGCCGTGATTACCCTGGACAAGTCGATTGTCAGTACCTATGCTGGCACCGGTATCGAATTCTGTGAGTCACTACCAGGGCTTGCAGTCACGGCAGTCAAACCGGCCGGGACAGGCAATGGACGACGGGGACATTCGGGGACAGGACTCATCCGGCGACCTGCCGCAGTCAGCAGGGGCCTTTGAATTTGCGCCTGATAGCCGACCAACGCTGATGGATGCCAACGGCACTATTGTCCCTGCCAGTCGACACCGTGAGGAACTGGTAGGTTACCCCCATGCACAACCGCCTGGGCTGAAGTCTGGAATGCCTCATCCCGGACCCTTCGCGCTGCGTGACGACGGTGCCGAGGTGCGCGAAAGCATCGTGTTCAGCATACTCGACTCCAGCAAAGGCCAGGGGCTTGAGCTCTACGACCAGTTCAGCAATGGTGAGCAATTTCCCATTGAGATCAGTCTTAGCACGCTGAAGACGGGCTGCTGGAGTCCAGGGCGTTTCGCGCTATTACCGCTCGCAAACAGGTGGAGGCGACGCTGCGTGCCTCACCGGAAGAAAAAGACACCTAGTTCAGGGCAGCAGACCCCCGCGCAGAACAGTCAGGCGCTCATCGCCAGGACTTTTTTCTGTAATCCACCGGTATCATTGATCAACAGGTGATGATGATTGTGCGGGACTGCCAGGGTCGGGCCCAAACCAGGGCGCAGGTTGATGAGCGGCTATACCATTTTGGTTTGTTCGCGGCGATGGGCATTGCGGGGTATTCCCGCGACTTGAGTAGAGAACTGCCTTGCCGTTACAGGGTCGGGTCAAAACAGGTACCACCGGACACCAATTCTGGGCAGGTGCGGGCTGGTATTAATCAGGCCATTGCCTGCGCGCAGAATCCTGGCGGGCTGATAGCAAACAACTCGAGGCATACATCTTCGCGCATTGCGTCGGGTAAATTACGCATTGCCTCCGGACCGCCGGTCAGGGAAAATTCCCGCTCACGGTTCAGGACAAGACGGTGGATAGGTCCACGGATAGGTCCACGGATCGGTCCGTCGTTTTCACCGGCGGTAATACCTTCGGTGTGCGCCTGGTAGACCCCCTGATTCGGCAGGTGGATGGCAAGCTGAATTTTTTGCCTGGTAACCCAGGCACAATTGCGACCCAGAGTTTTTCTGCAGATGATCAAATCGAGTCCCAGATCGCTAACCAACCTCAGAGTTCTCATCGTCGAAGATGAGGTGTTAATCGCGGAAGAGATCCGGGAACGATTACAGCGCCTCGGCGCGGTGGTCCTTGATGTGGTGGATACCGGTCAGGGCGCAATCGACTCTGTCGAGGGCGAGCTTCCCGAGCTGATTCTCATGGATATTCGCCTCAAGGGCGACATGAGCGGGGTCCAGGCCGCAGAAATCATCCAGTCCCGATTCCAGATCCCGCTGATTTACCTGACTGCCCATTCCGATTGGGAAACCGTGCAGCAAGCCAGGAGCGGCGACCCGTTTGGCTATCTGCTGAAACCGTTCAACGAAGCCGATCTGGTATCCACCATCGAAACGGCGTCCCGGCGCCAGGAACTGGAGCAGCGTCTCAGCGATTCGGAGAAGCGCTTCAAGGCGACCCTGGATAGTCTGGACGAAGGAGTGATTACTGTCGATATCGACAGCACAGTCAGCTTTTTCAACCCGATGGCCGAAAAATTAACCGGCTGGAGTGCCGGCGATGTCCTCGGTCGGTCGCTGCGGGAAGTATTCAATTTTTCACAAGGGGGTGCCCCGGCACCTGGCGATGAGTTACTGCCATTTCTGCACTCTGAGTCCGCGGTTGGTTTGCGCGGAACGCTGCACAGCCGTCTGGGCCGGGATGTGCCGCTGCGAATGACCGTGGCGCCTATAATTGACAATACGTCCAAAGCACGCCAGCGCCTCGGAGCGGTGCTTACTTTTCAGGATCTCACCGAGCAGCTACAAATCGGTGAGCAAATGCGCCACTCTGAGGAGCGGGTTGCCGCCGTGTTCAACAACAGCCCGGCAGCGATGAGCATTGTTTCCCTTGACCATCCCGGGGTAACTCTGGACGTCAACAAGTCGTTCGAATCCATGACTGGCTACACGCGTGAACAGGCGCTTTCTGCCGATCACGCCAAGTTTGCATTCTGGCAGGCGGAATTTGATTTTCTCGAACTTTATGAAGAATTTCGCAGGCACGGCAAGGTGAGCAGCAAGGATTTCGAATATCGCCATGCCAGCGGCGAAATCCGCGCCGGACTTATTTCAGCTTCACCATTCACTATCGACGGCAAGTCCTATGTCCTGACCTCGATCATGGATATTACTGATCGCAAGCGTACCGAGGATCTGCTGCGCCAAAGCGAAGAAAAGTTTCATGCGATATTTAATCAGTCGTTCCAGTTTATAGGTCTGCTGGATATTGACGGCGTGGTGCTGGAGACCAATCAAACCGCGCTAAATTTCATTGATGCCTCCCCTGATGACATTATAGGCAAGCTTTTTTGGAATACGCCCTGGTGGTCTCATTCCGAGGAGCTGCAGGGTAAATTGCGCGCAGCAGTACAGCGCGCTGCCCGCGGTGAAGTGGTACGAATGGAGGTTACCCATCCCGATGCCGAGGGACGCGAACACTATGTGGATTTTTCACTGAAACCGGTACGTGATTCCAACGGCAGGATTGCCCTGTTAATACCTGAAGGCCGTGACTTCACCGAGCTTAAGGAAATGCAGACTTCCCTTCAGGTGAGCGAGGCGGAGAAGTCAGAGCTGCAGGCCAACTATCTGCAGTCGCAGAAAATGGAAGCGGTGGGTCGCCTTGCCGCTGGCGTGGCTCATGATTTTAATAACCTGCTCACGGTAATCAATGGCTATGCTGACCTGATAGACCAGGGTGCAGCTGGCGGCGGCGAAGCCCATCAGTTGATCAGCGAGATACGCGCTGCCGGCCAGCGCGCCAGTGGGCTTACCCGGCAATTGTTGGCATTTAGCCGCAAACAGGTACTGGAGCCGGTGCGCGTAGACCTGCGAGCGCTGATCAAGGAACTCGGGCAGATGCTGGAGCGTCTGCTGGGCGAGGATGTGATTCTGACTACCAGCACCCGTGAAGGACTTTGGCCGATCAATGTGGATCCCAACCAGCTGGAGCAGGTCATCGTCAATCTGGCAGTGAATGCCCGCGATGCCATGAATCTTGGTGGGACGCTGTTAATCGAAGCCGAGAACGCTGTGCTGACAGTGGATAGTGACCTGCGAGCTGTTGGGCAGAATCTGAAGCCTGGCCATTACGTGGTACTGCGTGTCAGGGATAACGGCTGTGGCATCGAGCCGGAAATTATTGGCCATATTTTTGAGCCGTTCTTTACAACCAAGGATCAGTCGCAAGGCACTGGCCTGGGACTGGCTACTGTCTATGGGATTGTCAAACAATCAGGCGGCGCGGTGCGGGTCAGCAGCACGGGTAACAGCGGCACCAGTTTTGAGCTATTTTTCCCGGGCCTGGCGGAAGAAGAAATCAAGGTGAGCGAGACGTTTGAAACCCACGATGTGGCCACCGGCTCGGAAACCATTCTTCTGGTGGAGGACGATGAAGGTGTTCGTGAGTTGATGACCACCGGCCTGTCGATGTTGGGTTACAAGATTCATGCTGCCTGCAATGGGCAGGATGCTTTGAAGATTTTGTCTGAGCACAATGCCGAGATCGGGTTGATGGTGACGGATGTGGTAATGCCGGGCATGAGCGGTGGAGAGTTGGCAGAGCTGACCCGGGAGCGCCACCCGGATATCAAGGTGCTTTTCCTGTCTGGTTATAATAACGACGAGGTGGTCAAACGCGGTGTTACCCAGGGGGATATTCGCTTGCTGCGCAAACCGTTCACCATTGATGAGTTTTC
Organism: uncultured Pseudohongiella sp.; assembly: GCA_965230125.1. Taxonomy (GTDB): domain Bacteria; phylum Pseudomonadota; class Gammaproteobacteria; order Pseudomonadales; family Pseudohongiellaceae; genus UBA9145. The sequence continues at coordinate 1,815,493 of OZ245938.1, forward strand.
CCAGGTGGTCAGGGAAGAACTGGACGACTGAGCCCGGTCCCGTGTTCGGGTCAGTCCTGGGTCAGTTCTGAAATGACGCTGGTCAGGTTTTCCAGCTTTACCGGTTTATTCAAAAACCGCGAAACTCCCATGGTCGTTGCTTCGTTTTCATCAACCATTTCCTGATAACCGGAACACAATACTACCGGGATATCAGATCGCACTGTGCGAATCTTCTGCGCCAGTTCAAGGCCGGTAAGATTCGGCATGGTCTGGTCGGTGATGACAATATCAAACGCCTCGCTTTGTCTGGCGAACAGATCCCAGGCACTGTTGCTGTTGTTCATCACTTCAGAGTCAATACCGTTGCGTTGCAGATAATTCGCCAGTAAGCGCGTTACTGACTCATCATCGTCAACCAGTAATACCCGGGGTCGCTCATTAGCAATTGCTGGTCGTGTCTCAGGCTGAAGCGCAGGCGCGACATCGTCTGCTGGCGGCCGGTCTTCATTGGCAGGCAGTAATATACTGATCCGCGTTTGCTTGCCCGGTTCGCTGTGTACCAGTATGTGCCCGCCATGCATGTGCACAATGCCGTGTACCGCTGACAGTCCCAGGCCGGTGCCTTCGCCAACTTCCTTGGTGGTGGTAAAGGGGTCGAACAGTGTATCCAGCAGTGTGTCGTCAATGCCGCTACCATTATCCGCTACCTCGAGGCACACAAAGTGGCCGCTAGTCTTTTGAAAACAGGAGCTGCAGGAGGCATTGAGGACCTTGCGATTTCGAGTGCGCAACCAGATCGTCGCGTCGTTGGTGCGCAAGGCCTCCTTGGAATTCTGGCACAAATTTACCAATGCCTGTTGCAGTTGGGAGCGATTGGCACTGATGGTGGGGATGTCGTCATCCAGTTCAGTTACCAACTGGATCGAACTCGAGACCAGAGCCTCGAGCATGCGTCGCGAGTCCGTAATTAACTCATTGAGGTCGAAAGGCTCCTTGACCAGAACATTTTCGCGGCTGTAGTCCAGCAATTGTGAGACCAGCTTGCCAGCCTTTTTTGAGGTCGCCCGAATTGCGCCCAGATAGCGGTCAGAGTCCACTTCGGCATTGCGCTTGATGGAGATTTGCGCCAGATCGGCATAGCCCATAATGCTGGTCAGCATGTTGTTGAAGTCATGGGCAATGCCGCCGGTCAACTGCACGATCGAGCGAATCTTCTGGACGTGCTGCATCTCCTCCTGAAGCCGTTCTTTTTCTTCGCGCTGGCGAGTCAGTTCAGTGATGTCTTCGCCAGCCCCCAGAATACCGATAACATTGCCTTCGTCGTCGGTTTGCCAGGCATTGTTCCAGCGAATTAACAATTTCTCGCCGGTCTTGGTCAGAACGTGATTCTCGTGACTCGACTGCAGGCTGCCTTCGGGCGACCTGGCTACTGAATGCATGACTGCCTTGTTTAAACCGGGCCGGTCTTCCTCCGGGATGAAGGTGTTGACCCAGTGTTTGCCGATGAACTCTTCCTGGGTAAACCCCATCAGTTCGCAGGCCCGATTGTTGACCAGTTTTACATCGCCGTTATTATCGATTGAGACAATGATGACATTTACCGCGTCGAGGTAGCTCTGGGCCCGATCCCGTTCACGACGCAGATCATGTTCAATCTGTCGATTAACGGAAATTTCCAGCAGAAGGGACACTATGTTCGAGACCGAGCGGGCAAAATTCCGCTCATCGATGGACCAGCGTCGTTGCCGGTGACACTGTTCCGCGCTTAACAGTCCCCGGACTTCCCCGCCCACCTTGATGGGGGTATCCATGAGTGACTGAATGTTATTGGCCAGCAGATAGGGTTGCTTCAATTCTGCGGTTTTAGTATCTGTCTGCGCCTGGGTTACGGCGAGTACTTCGCCTTGTTCGATGTGACTGAAGTACTTCGGGTAATCGGCGACACGCCAGGTCTCGGTGTCCAGATGTCCTTGTGACTCCAGGCAGTAGACATCAAGGCAATCAACACTGATTTTTTCCTGGTCATATAGCCACACACTGGCTCGGCTGACATTCAGGGTTTCAGCCATGAGGCGAGTCACCAACTGGATAGACTGCTCCAGGCTACCACTGAATTCGCACAGGGAAAGCACCGCTTTCTGTTGTGCCTGCATGCGCTCTTCTCGCTCCGACAGTGCCTGCTCTGCGGATATCATTCGGGTTGCGTCCAGCAGAATGCCGTCCACATAGGCGGCACGCCCATCCGGGCCAGCTATGGGTTGGCCGCGGTCGACAACCCAGATATGTTGGCCCTCCCGGGTTCGCAGGCGATACTCGAACGTGAATGGCTTCAGGTCACGCATGCAGTCGAGGTAAGCCGATTGCATGGTGGCGAGGTCATCGGGGTGCATGAATTCCAGCAGCGACCGATTATGGTCGGCGCGAAAATAGTTGGCGGGTATACCGAGCAGGTCGGCGATCCCGTCATTGATCTGCAGCAGTACTGCCTGCTCATCACCGCTGGATCGGTAAGCCACGCCGGGGAGATTGGCAAGCAGGGCCTGGTACTCCTGCTGCTGATGGGCGATGGCTTTGCTGGAGCGCCACTGACCGTAGGCATGTATGAACAGCAGGAAGAAGATTGCGCCAGCGTAATGGACCAGATCGATAATGATATCGAACAGATTGGCAGACAGCTGATAGTCAGCGGGCAGGTTGCGGCGCAGCAAGGCAAGTACCGCGGACATCAGCAGGGAGCCCAGAAACCAGATAAGCAGTGACCGGGGCAGTCCGTCGAATTCTATCCGCAGCGTGCGCAGGGTAAACAGGCTGAGGGTCAGTGTTGCGACCACGGCAAGATCCAGCAGATTTACCAGCAGGGTACTCACCGGTGTCTGACCTTGAGTCCACGAACCCAGCGATACAGCAGTATCGCTGCAAGAGTATAACTGCCGTGTTCCAGCAGCATCAGCCCCGGCACGGTGAATGAGTTATCGAGAAGATTGACGAACCACCCCAGCACCAGGGCCGAGTAAGCCGCGACCGGGAGGTACAGGCCGTGCAAAATTTCCAGCTTGTGGTGCTGCAACAACAGGTATGCCAGGACGCCTGTGCCAAACAGAAAGGTTAAGAGTTCGCGTTCTTGCATGATCAGGACAATAAAACCACTGGTAAGGAGTTCGCCGCTGGCGGATGACTTGGGTAAGCCACCCGGGGCAGGCATTGTAGACGAATTCAGCGGTGGATTCATCGTCCAGCGGATGTCTGGCACAGGCGTTCTGTCGATAGCATGTTGGGGATTAGCGCTGGCGGCCAGCAAGCCTGTTGCTCATCCGTCAGCGCCTCGATCAGATGTAGGAGATGTCGGACAAATCCAGTGTTTTCGCGGTGTTGGCAATACATGGAGGCGAAATAAGGGTAAAAGTTGGTAGCGGGTTGGTCGTAATACGCAGGGAACCAACTCAGGAAGCCAATGTTGTGAACAAAGTCGAAATCCGTTGCCCGGAATCCTTACTGAGTGACACCAATGCGCTCATTTCGCTGCCGGAGGTTTGCCTGAAGCTGCGCGAGCTACTGGCAGATCCCCAGCACACCCGACGGGAAGTGGCGGACACCATCCTGCATGATCCAGCGCTTACCGCGCGGGTGCTGCGTATTGTTAACAGCGCCTACTATGGTTTACCACAGCCGGTGCGCGAGATTAGTCATGCGCTTAACATCCTGGGTGAGGAAGAGCTGCAAAACCTGGTCATCGTGACTTCCATCGTCAAGACAATGGCGAAAGTATCGACTTCTGTAGATATACCCTCATTCTGGCGTGCCAGTATTTTCAGTGCGGTCTTGGCCAGCAATCTGGCCAAGCACTGTATTGCGGATGCCGAATCCTGGGAAGAATGTTTCATTGCCGGTTTGCTGCTGAATATCGGCAGTCTGCTCCTGTACCATCACGAACCGGATCTATTGCAAGAGGTACAGCGTTACAAGGCTGAAACCGGCGACTCGACTTACCAGGTTGAGCAGGAGCTGTTGGGTTTCGACCACAGCCACGTGGGTGCGCTAATGGCGACGCGCTGGAATTTTGACGAAGCGCTAATCGAATCTATAGCCTGTCATCACTGTGAGGTCGAAGAAATTATGGCTCGGCGCAGTAAAAATCAGTCGATTATGGCATTGACCGGTCATTTTACCGATCAGCTGGACTTTCAGCATCCACGACAGGTGGATATCGAGGATTTGCAAAACAGTAAACAAGTCTTGCTGGATATGCTCAACGTCAGCTGGCAGGAGTTTTGTGTGATCGCCAATAACAGCTATGAAGACTATCTGCAGGCCTACGAGGCCTTCTGTGGCGCCTGATAAAGGTCTATTGGCGACAGCGGATAGTGGTCGTCGAGGAATCGGTTTATGAAACAATGGCTAGCACAAAGGGCTGCCCGCTTCGATATGATTCAGGAGCAGCGCAAGCTTGCGATCACTGAAAATACCACCGACCTGGTGGCTACCGTTGATATTGATGGATTCTTGACCCATCTCAATGCTGCTGGCTATGAATTACTTGGTATGGAGCCGGGCACCGATTTTCGCGGGCAGCGTCTGGTGTCTTTTTATGATCGTGATAGCGCCAGGGATTTTGTCGGCACGCAAATTCGCCATGCCATCAAGTACGGTGCCAGTCATGGTGAAGTGCAGATTCGCGACCTGCAGGGCCATGAGATTCCTGGATCCCAGGTGTTGATTGCCCACAAGGATGCGGTTGGTAATGTCGAATGCTTTTCGGTGATTCTCCGCGATATCAGCAGCATTCGCGAGGCCGAACAGGAGCGCAAGATACTTCTCGAGGAGCTGCACCAGACCAAGAAGATGAACACCATGGGGCGTCTGGCCGGTGGAGTAGCCCATGATTTCAACAATCTCATTACAGTTATTATGGGGTATGCCGAATTGGCGATGCTGAACAATGCCAAGGGCGACCCGGATGAGAACGAGTTACGAATGATTCTTGACTCCGCGCAGAAGGCGGCCCGACTCAGCAGTCAGCTTCTGGACTTCAGCAGCAAACAGATGATCGAACCACAGCTCATTGACCTGAATGACATTATCAGGGATTCCCTGCAGTTGATTGAGAGCCTGCTGGGCGAAACCGTCATCGTTGAATGGCATGCCGATCCGGATCTGTGGCCGGTCAAGATTGACCAGTCCCAGTTTGAGCAGATAATTCTTAACCTGGCTGTTAACGCCCGCGATGCCATGTCTGAGCAGGGCGTGTTTGCAATCAGGACAGAAAATGTGACGTTATCGCGCAAGAGCGCGAATCAGCTCGGCCTGGCAGAGGGCGGTGACTATATTCAGCTCACAGTGCAGGACAATGGTTCCGGCATTGACGAGAAACACCTGGAACACATCTATGAGCCATTTTTCACTACCAAGGAGAAAGGCAAGGGTACCGGGCTTGGCTTATCCTCTGTGTTTGGAGCGGTAAAGCAGAACAACGGACTGATCAAAGTCGATAGCAAGCTTGATAGCGGCACCAGGTTTACGGTGTTCTTCCCCCGGGCGCTGCACAATGTGGACTACGTGGTTCCACCCGTTGAGCAGCCGCGTTCGGATAAAGTGGAATCTGGCGTCGTGTCGATTCTTCTGGTCGAGGACAATGACGAGGTGCGAAGTTTGTTAACCACTGTACTGACTGATTCCGGTTACACGGTGATGACCGCCGAAAACGGTGCCCGCGCCCTGGATGTGTATGACAGTCATGGCGGCAAGTTCGACCTGGTGGTCTCTGATGTAGTCATGCCGGTGATGAACGGTATGGAGCTGTATCGTCAGCTGCAGAAGAAGAATCCCGAAGCGCGAGTAATCCTGATGTCCGGCCACACCGATCAAATGGTGTCGGTTGATGATCTTGACCTGAACCGGGTCAATTTGCTCAGCAAACCATTCCCCACCGCGAAATTTACCGCCACAATCCGTGAAGCCCTGGACGCCTGATCCAGGACGCCGCGGCCTTCCCGGCAGGTCAGTCTGCCTTGCAAATAGCGTCGATGCATCACCAGCTCTGGCAGGATCTATTCGTTACAAAGCTTTGGTGAGCAGGCACTGGATAGTAGTGTCCGCTCGGCTTGAGCGAACCGGCAAGCAGAGTCGTTTCAATGGACGATCAAGAATCGACAGGATCAGGTGCCGGTGATAGACCCGGTCCTGGTGACGTTAAGGGCAATGGACAATCAAAGCTGTGGCAGACGGTAAGCGGGCCGGTAATTAACCGGACGACAGGCGGTGCGTCGTTGGGCTGATCGCATGGCGCCGCTCTGATCAGAACTTGATGGTATGGAAAATCAATTGCTTGATCTGGGTTTGTTGTGCCAGGTCGGGGCTTTGAAAGGTCAGTCCAAAGTTGATACTTTCGACGCCGTTAAATACATTGCTCAGAGTGCAAGGTAACTGAAACCAGTCATCACCTTCGGGTAGCTTGATGGAAACCTGAACCACTTCGCCTTTCTGCGGTAGTGGCTGATTGACACCCAGCGCCTTCTTTAATAACCGACAGCAGCAGCCACCGGAGCTGATATCCATCAGCTGGCCAGTCACCAGGGAACCCGTACCACTGACTCGTGCCTGATAGTCACAGCTGTAGCGTTTTTGTTGGCGCAGGTTCTGCCGGGTAACTTCCTGGGGATAGGCAAGAAACAACAGTTGATCGGGTTTGTGCAAGGTCTCCATCAGGGACGCCTTGAAAGCAATCACAGCGCCATCATGGACATATTTGATGGTGATGGTGCCGCCCTGTTCGGGAATGGCCTGCTGGCTTCCCGCGGGAGTGGCGATAATGACGTATTTCCCCTCCTTGAATCCTACAAACCGGCTGGGCAGCTTCTGCTTGCTGCCGGCGATTTCTACGAATACCGGATTGCCGGTGACAATATCTAGTTGGTGTGCTGCGCCCACGAGTCGGCTCCTGCTTCTTGCTGGTCTGCGAATCCGGAACACAAAACAGCCGGCTTTAGCCAGGCGATTTTCCCGGGTTACCGGGGGGATTACGACTTCTGCGGGTTATTGCTTTAGCGCACCGCTACTAGTACAGGCCGGCCCTGCAGGGCGGGGCCTGCAAGCCCCTGCGGGTGCGTTGCACCCTTTGACAATAAGTCTCGCGATTGTCATCAGGCTGCGGCTTGCAGCAAGGACTTACAGATTCCCGCAGGGACTTGTCTGAATTAATAGAGGTGCCCTTAATACAGACGCCTTTGGACAGCAGACTTGGTGGTTAACGGGAACAGTTAACGGGAACAGTTCACGGGAGACACGGCCAGACCGGCCTGGTAGGTGTTGTCAGGTGTTTGATTTGCCTGGCCCGGGCTCCATGAGTTCCCTGCAACTGGGGCAAATCCCATGTGACACCTTGGTCATGTTGGCTACATATTCGTGCAGCGGTTGCCAGCCATCCGCGCTGGACTCTGTCTGCACGCTACGGCACCAGGCGCACATGGGCAGGGTCGACTGCAGGGCAGTAATGGTTTGCAGACTGCGGCGCAGCTCCAGTTGGGCAACAACCGTATCCCGGAGGATCCCCAGAGCGCTGAGTTGAGCGCCAGACAGTGTGCGTGGTTTGGTATCCAGCACACACAGGGTGCCCAGATTGTGGCCTGACTGCACGGTCAATGGTGCGCCAGCATAGAAGCGGATATTGGGTTCGCCAGTCACCAATGGATTCTGCTGAAAGCGTTCATCCTGCAGTGCATCCTCAACAATAAGGAATTCGGGGGCTTCCAGCGCATGAGCGCAAAAGGCTGCTTCCCGCGACGTTTCCTTGACGTCAACACCCACTCTGGCCTTGAACCACTGGCGGTGATCGTCGACCAGGCTAACCAGCCCCATAGGAGTTTCGCAGATCACACTGGCCAGCCGGGTCAGATCGTCAAAGGTTTTTTCGGCGGCCGTGTCCAGCACCTGGTAGTTGTCCAGTATATGCAGACGGGCGAGTTCATTGCTCTGGCTCATAGTATTTATGGCGCGTGTGATTGCCCTGGGTTCTCCACTGCAGTGGCTGGAACTGTGGAAAACCGCAGGATTTTTAATGTTAAGGATGCAGTGCTGAATTATGACCCAAGTTCGCGTATTTCGCCCATGATGGTCAAGACAATTATCCCGGCTGTCAGCACTGCGCGCGGAATTAAACCACGTCATGGAGCGTGAAGATTTACCAGCTGTTCTGGCCATTCTTTTTCCTCAAGGCCGTAAGCCAAGTGGTCGTAGTCTCCTCAGGCTAACGGGAGCCGGAATTACCTGATGTGTCACGGGCTGTGACCTCGCCAAGGAACGCCATTAATAATGTCAAAACCTGATGTCCAATCTGTAGCCCTGAAATCCTTGCTGGATGACTGTATTGCCTTGTCACGACCCGCGACCAGACTGTCTCCCAGTGAGGTTTGGTTCACCGCCAGCAAGGAATTCCGGATCATTGCCAACTCGAAGCGTTTGAAAACCATTCTGGTCAAGCTGCTTAATCACGGTGTGCACGCCCCGCAGCACCGTGATGTAAAGGTGTGGATTTCCCGCTCACCCTATCTTGCCAATGGCGTGCGCGTCGGCTTTCGCGGAGCTGTGCCCTGGCCAGGTGTAGACCAGGTGCTGGATCAGCCTGGCGACAGCGATTGGGTGCATCTTGAATATGAATCCGAGAATTCTCTGCAACCAGGAGAACAGCAGAGCAGCGGCATGCAGAATGCGCCAACAGTCGAACCGCCCAACTACCACGTACTATGGATGGATTTGAGTCTGTGTGTCGAACAAGCTGAGGTCATCAATGACGCCAGGTCTGACACTAAAAGCGGCGAGCGTGAATATTTCCATATCCTCTATATAGAAGATAACAGCGCTAACCTTTCCCTGGTGGAAACGGCTTTGACTCACCGGGAACACGTCAGGTTGCTGAAAGCCAGCACCGGCGAGGAAGGTATTGAGATCGCGGCACGGCAACAGCCTAATCTGATATTGCTCGACATCAATTTGCCCGGGATAGATGGCTATGAAGCCCTTTACCAGTTAGCCAACAACGACAGCACCTGGCACATACCGGTAATCGCCGTGTCCGCCAATGCCATGGGTCATGATGTGGAACGGGCAAGAAAAGCGGGCGCCAGGGACTACCTGGTTAAACCCTACAGCATTAACAAACTGTTTGAACTCATTGACCAATGGTCCGCTTTCGGCGATCGATCAACTAAGTCGAGTGTCAACGCCTGAGCATTGATCAGGCATGGCGCGTCAGGCCGCCGCAGCGAGACAAGCGATAGCGCCTGGCAACAATATATAAGCGCCATCCGGGCATAGCCCGGCTGGCCAGCGATGCTTATCTACGACACGAGCATGTAGCCAGCAGGACAACCAGGTAAATCAGTACATGGAACTCGTCAAACCAGAGTCGAGATTCACTCTAGACACGAACATCGATCATCTCTTTGTCAGGATGACCGATCAGTCTCCTGTTGCCACGTTAATCATAGATCGGCATCGCCAACTTATTGCTTATGCCAATCCCGCTGCGCGCCGTCTGTGCAGTCGCAATAGCGACTCCCTGCTCGAACAGCCTCTGACTTCTGTTGTAGACAGTCTTACGCCCGAGGAGCTGGAGAAGGCAATCGGCGCCGTGAGTGGCAGCTGGATGGTTAATGCCAACGCCGGCACCACCTTTAATTTTCTGCCGGTCCGCGTTGGCAATTCCAATATCTCCCTCGACCTGTTTCCTCTGGACGACGATTACCTGGTGGCCTACCTGATAGTCAGTCTTGAAACAGTGCCCAGCCGTGACGAAGACGCACGCAGCCAGATTGAACGTGAACTGCTGATCGAAAATCTGGCGCAAACCGGGTACTGGGAAGTGGATCTGCTCAGCGGCAAGCGAACCTGGTCTGCCCGGGTACTGAATCTTTTTGAGCTGGAGGCTGAAGATATTCAGGTCGATTACGAGACCCTTTCCGCCTGGATCCACCCGGATGATCGCGAGGAATTACTCCAATTTCACAAGCAGGCGGTTGAATCGGGAAAGAGCTATAAGACCCGTTTTCGGGTCGTTACACCAGGCGGGGACATTCGCACGGTACTGGATCGCTGCAAGGCTGACTTCAATGAAGAAGGCAAGCCGGTGCGACTGGTGGGCGCGATCCAGGATATTACTGCGCAAAAAGACCAGGAGCATGAGCTGCTGCAGCTGCACGAGATCGTCAATGCGCTGCCCAGTCCAGTGATGGTCTCTGACATGCGTAGCGCGGTGATTTGCTTTGCCAATGCCGCAGCAGAACAGCGTTATGGCATCAAGCAGCAGGATATGCTCGGCAAACCGGTGGCGGAGGTCATTGGCGAAGAACTTTTCAGCCACCTGAGCACTCGCTACAAAAAGCATCTGCAGACCGATAACGAAGTGCTGAGCATAGAATTGGATCGTACCACTGATGCCGATGACCCGCGTTGGTACAAGTATGTCTTGCGCACCCTGACCGTGGATGACCGCTCGTTCGTTATTTCTTTTTCCATGGATGTTAGTGAGCGTAAGTCAACCGAGCTGGAGCTCAAGCGTGCATACGCCCGGGTTGAGGATCTTTGCCGACAGCGGTCGAGGCAGCTGGATGTTCAGACCCAGCAAGGCAAGGCTATCGAGAAAGATTTGAAGCTCAGCGAAGAGCGCTTTTACGACATTGCTTCCTCGCTGGCTGATGGTATCTGGGAAACCGATGCCGAGCTGCGTTTTACCTTCCTGGATGACAGTATCAAGGAAATCCTGGGTGTGGACTGTTCGCGGCTGTCAGGCCTGACTGGTGAGCTGATTGAAGATAATGTGGCCAGCAGTAAGCACTGGTCGGCTTTTCAGGCGGACCTGGAAAACCGTCGCCCATTTCGCGAACTTCGCTTTCGCTATCACAACCCCGATGACGGCGATGGCTATTTCTCCATGAACGGTGTACCGGTGTTTAGTGCATCCGGTGATTTCAAAGGCTATCGCGGTACTGGCATTGACGTATCAGCCCATGTAGCCAACGAGCACCGTGCAATCAAGGTCCAGTCCGAGATTCTGCAAGCCAAGGAAGAAGCCGAGCGTGCCAATAAGGCCAAGTCTGAATTCCTGTCGTCCATGAGTCACGAGTTGCGCACCCCGTTGAACTCTATCCTTGGCTTTGCCCAACTACTGGAAATGGAGTGTGCTGATTCCCATTCGAAGCAATCGGAATATATCAATCACATTCTGTTGGCCGGGCAGGAACTGCTCAATCTGATTTCCCAGATTCTTGAATTGAACACTCTTGAGAAGGGGCGCATCTCGCTGCGCATGAGCGAGGTGTGTATTGATGATGTGATCGATGAAAGTCTGAAGGATGTGCAGTTTCTGGCGAGACAGCGCAAGATCCGGTTGCTGGATAATCGCGACCGGGATAATCAATGGCCAACAGTATGGGCCGATGACAGCCGCTTGAAACAGGTTCTTATCAATCTGCTCAGTAATGCTGTCAAATTTAATCTCGATGGGGGTTCGGTGGAAATCGACTGCTTCGCGGGACCGGACAACACTATCCGGATCACTGTATCTGACAGCGGCCTGGGAATCCCTCACGCGCCCGGCAAGAACCTGTTTCAGCCATTCGAGCGTATGGGCCGGGAAACCGGAGAGGTGCCCGGCTCCGGTGTCGGCCTGAGTATCGCCAAGCGCATTATGGATTTGTTGGGCGGGTCGATCGCTTATCAAAGTACCCCAAATGTGGGTACTACGTTCTGGGTCGATGTCCCGATTTCGAGAAGTACACTCAGCTCCAGCAGTCAGGCAACGTCAGTTCACGGCAACGGTTCTGTTGACCGGTCAGGCGTCAATGTCGCCCGTACCCTCAATGCTACAAACCAGCAGCTGGTTACGCCCCAGGTACTGTATATCGAAGACGACCCCGGTAGTCAGGATCTGATGCTGCATATACTGAACGGCCTGGCAAATCTGGATGTGGAAATTATCCAGGCGCACAACGCCGAGTTGGGCCTGGCTCTGGCGGAGGAACATCAGCCTGACGTCATCATGATGGATATCAACCTGCCGGGCATGGATGGCGTTGAAGCCGTACAAAAACTCAAGCGGCAGCCGCCGACAGAGCATATCCCGGTAATCGCGATTTCCGGCGACGAAGGTAACTTCGAGTCCGGCTCCGCCAGTAATCTTGGCTTTGATGCCTTTATCGGTAAACCGTTAAGAGTCAAAGACGTGCAAAACACCGTGCGCACTTTCCTGGAGAAACCCCTGGAGCAGCAGCAATGACCATGGTGATCAGTAAAGCATTCAGTTTGCCAGCGGACTGCGAAGCCACGAACAGCACGGCAGCCTATGACCACTTGCTGTGGGGGATTGCGGTACTGGATGGCGAGCGACGCTTGCGGTACTACAATCAACGGTTTGCTGATTTTCTGGGACGGCAGACCGGCCTGCAGTTTACCACCGATGACTTGCTCGGCCAGGAACTGCCGCTGTCGCCATTATGGGATAGCGAGCCTGAAGCAAATGCTGGCCGTTGGCAACTGGAACTGTCCGGCGATGATGGTGTAATGGTGGCGGACAAGCAGGGTGGCGGGTTGTTAGCCAACGTCCACAGTGAGGCGGTTTACCTGCTGCAACTGCTGCCTGGAGTCGCGCAGAAGAATACTGTTTCCAGCAGTCTTGCTGATGCCATCACCCACGGACAGGATGGAAACAAGGAAAAAATTGAGCTGCTGACCAGTTTCAGTCATGAATTTCGAACTCCGCTCAATGCGGTGCTTGGTTTCGGCAATCTGCTGCTTGGCGATGTGAGCAAACCCGCCCAGCGTGAGTGGGTGGAAGGGATCATCGGCGCAGGAAGTCATCTGCTGAAACTGGTAAATGAAATACTGACTCTTTCCAAAGCTGAATATGACTGCTCAGAGATAGCCTTGTGCACCGAAAATGTCGATGTAAAGGCGATTATCGCCGAGTGCGTCGCATTGCTGCAGCCGATGGCTCAGGAAGCTGGCGTGCTCCTGGTGCAAAAAGGGGTGGCCTGTCACCTTATCTGTGACCAGACCCGCCTTCGTCAAATCATTCTCAATCTGCTATCGAATGCCATCAAATACAAACGTGGAACTGGGCAGGTAGTCATCAATAGCCTGGCAATCGGTAATCGCTGTGCAGGAATTGAAGTTCAGGATAATGGCCTGGGTATTCCAGAGATATTGTCGGAGACGATCTTTAGTCCATTCAAGCGATTGTTGATAGGCGCAGCAAACACCGAAGGTAGTGGCCTGGGTTTGATGTTGACCAGACGCCTGGTGAACATGATGGGCGGCAGAATCCGGGTGAGCAGTCGAGAGAGCAGGGGTAGTGTCTTCGCTGTTGATTTCAATCTCGATGATGATATGGCCGGGACGGCGGGCAGACAGTCACGCACGGTGCTCTGTCTGGGCCGGGACGACGCTGAGCTACAGTTTATCCAGCAGCTATTGAACGTCAGGCCAGGTATGGATGTGCACTGTCATCGATGGCTGCCCGAGGCAGAGCTCGGTAGCGGTGAGTTAGATCCCGAACTGGTAATAGTGGGTCCCGAGGCGCTTGCGACTGGTGACCTCCAGGCCGATGCGTCGCTTAAGAAGTTATTGCAACGGGTCCCGAGTATGGGCAAGCCAAACACCGATCAACAGGCCGGTGCCCGGCAGTTGATCGAGCTCGGAGTTACCACCAGGCTCGATGTGGGATTCACGCCGATTGATTTCTATGAGCAGTTGGATGGGTTGTTGTCATCATGGACATGATTCGCAAACAGGAATACCCGACTGTGCTGGTGATTGATGATGACGTCATCAGTGCCAGTGTGTTGCAGGCGAGTCTGGAAAATCTTGGATTTCACAAGGTAGGCATTGAGCACAACGGCCATCGCGCCCTGGAGCGACTGGCGAATGAGCCCGAAGTGGAGCTGGTGTTGCTGGATCTGCACATGCCGGAGATGGATGGCATCCGGTTTATGCGACACCTCAGCGAGATTCGTCCTGCCATGGATCTGATCATGGTTAGCGGTCAGCGGGAGCGGGTATTAAGTACTGCGATCAGCCTGGGTAAGTCCATGGGGCTGAATGTGCTGGGAGCAATCCAGAAGCCAATCAAGCCTGCCAGGCTTGAATCACTGCTGCAGCGCCGAAAGGATCCCTCCAGAGAGCGCCAGGAATTCGATGTCGTTCGCCGTCCCTTAAGTAGCATTGACCTGATTGCGGGGCTGGAGACCGGCAGTCCTGACAACAAGCCCTGTCTGCTCTACCAGCCGATTGTTTCCGCGAATACCGGCGCTATAGTCTGTGTAGAAGTCCTGGCACGATGGTGGAACCGGGAGCGCGGCATGCTCGCCCCGGATGTATTTTTGCCGTTGGCCGAAAGCAGTGGTTTGCTGGATCAGCTGACCCACCTTATCTATCGGGAGACCATCGATCAGGTGGCTGACTGGTTTGCCATGGACAAGCACATCAGTGCAGCCATCAATCTGTCGATTAATTCCTTTCGGCGTCCGGAATTCACCCGCTATCTGATCGACACGGCGGCGCAGCGCAACATCGATTGTGCGCGACTGATCTTCGAGGTGGCTGAATCGCAAACCTCGGTGGTCACGCCACAATGTCTGGAGGCGTTGTTGAGCCTGCGGCTGAAAGGCTTCCGTCTGTCTATCGATGACTTTGGTACCGGTAGCTCGTCATTTACCCATCTCAAGAATATTCCGTTCACAGAATTGAAGATCGACCGGGAGTTTGTAACTGGTGCCAGCGACGACCCGGGCGCACGCAGCATCCTTGAAGAAAGTATTAATCTGGCGCGGCGTTTGAGCATGGTCGTGGTTGCCGAAGGAGTCGAAACCCGAGAGGACTGGAATCTGGTGGAAGAACTGGGTTGTGATTATGTGCAGGGCTACTACTGCGGTAAACCGATGCCGCACAACCAGATTTTGCAGTTACTGGATACCTGGCAGGGTCCCCACGGCCGACCGGAGGCAGATCCAGTTGAGCTGGTGCGATAAGCAGGTCATGAGCAGATCATCAAGATCAGGCAGGAAACGGTCGTAGTGACTCTACGGGCCCGGATTATTGGCGGGCCAGTTTGTTGAAACCCACATGCAGAGAATGGACAACTGATGATAACGGCACCAACAGCGATATTACTGGCGTCCCTGAGCACTGCCTGCGTCACTGCGGTGGTCTTTTTCCGGCGCTGGCGACGGGCCTTGCTCAGTCTGAATCTCGCTCGCGGAGAGCTGGTTCGACTGGAACAGGCCGGGGAATACACAACCGGGGATTTTTCGCCGGACGGTCTGGCGGTAGTGAATAGCGCTGGCGTGATAGTGCAGGCCAATCGGCAAATGGAGAAGCTGTTTGCCTGCAGTCGCTCGACACTCATTGGTTCACCGCTGGCCTCATTATTTCCGGGGAATCGGCCCATCCAGCTTGAAGACTTGCGGCCGGATTCCAGTCAGGCGCAGCAGTTGATTATGGCGCTGGACGGAATAGGCGATGGCCTTAGTGCGCAGCGAAAGGATGGCTCACAGTTCTCGGCGGAGATCGCTGTGCTGCGTGGCAAGCATGAGCTCAATGATCTGTATGCGGTGGCCATTCGTGATATCTCCGAGCGGATGCAGGTGGCGCTGGGGATTCTGGAGTCCACCGATGACGCGATCTTCGCCTACGACGTAGAAACATTACGGTTCATCTATGCAAATCCGGGCGCGGAAAAGCAACTGGGCTATAGTCGCGAAATGCTGCTGACCATGACCCCCAGGGATGTACTTGATGAAGATAGCTGGTCGCCATTCAAGGAACAGTTCGAGCGTATCGCTTGTGGCGATGACCAGCGAACCAGTCGCAACTATATCTATACACGCAGCGATGGTGGCAAAGTAGTTGTAGAGCTGGGGATTCACTACGTGGATCACGACATGAACTCCTACATTATCTCCACAGGTCGTGATGTCACTGAGCGCATTGACGCGCAGAATACCGTAGAAGTGAAATCCATTGAGCTTCAGAAGCTGAACGATGATTTGCAGCGTGAGCGTAGCAATCTCGAGGCCGAGGTCAAGGAGCGCACTTATCAGTTGGAGGTCGCCTGGAAGAAGGCGGAGGATGCCAACCACGCGAAATCGTCATTTCTGGCTTCCATGAGCCACGAAATCAGAACTCCGATGAACGGCGTGGTGAGCATGGTTGAGTTACTGCTGGACTCGCAACTGACCGAGGAACAGCGCCAGAAGATGGTCACGATTCAGGAATCAGCGCGCAGCCTGCTGACCATCATTGATGAGATTCTTGATTTCTCCAAGGTGGAAGCTGGTCGTATTGAATTGTCCCGTGACGAGGTTAACCTGCCGGAGCTGACCAATTCTGTCTATAACAGCCTGCAGGCCATTGCCGACAGCAAGCTGGTAACACTTAACTTTTACCATGACCCAGCCCTGGCCGCGACCATCGTCTCTGACGTGACGCGATTGCGTCAGGTAATTACCAATATCGCCGGTAACGCGATTAAATTCTGTGGCGGACTGGATTGGCCAGGTGAGGTAACGATGCGCATTGAGGCAACCGGGAAATCCATCATGCGCATTGTTGTGGAAGACAACGGTATCGGTATCGCGCACGACAAACTGGAATCGATATTTGACCCGTTTGAGCAGGGCAGTGAGTCCACGGTCAAGCGATTCGGTGGCACTGGACTTGGATTACCGATTACCAAAGCGCTGGTGGAAAAAATGCAGGGCAAGATCCATGTTTTCTCGCGACAGAACAAATTGACGCGCTTTACCGTGGAATTGCCTATCGATAGCCTTGAGGACGTAGCGCGGGCACCTTCGGACTTGCTGGAGAATTCCTTATGTGTGCTGTTCAGCAGCGACGAGCGACGTAGCCGCGACTGGCGCAACTGGCTGGTTAGTGAAGGCGCGGACGTGGTCTGCATCCGCGATTGGGAAAACCTGATCACAACGTTGAGTCTGCAGTCTGACGGCAACTACAAGCTGGTGGGTATTGTCATTGGCGAGCAGCCGGACAGTACCGTGCGCGCCGAAATAGATCGTGAACTGCAGCGCCGCAATCTGGACAAGTTCATTCTGCTTCAGGCTGAGCATTGTCCATCGCCAGCCGGACCCTGGCAGATAGTGGTAGACGGAAATCATGAAAATCAGAACTTTCGCAACGTGCTTGCGGTGCTGACGGACCGGCCGCCGGAGGCTGAATCACAACCGGTAAAACAAATAACTGCGGCGCCGACTGCAAGTGGTCGGGCAGAGCGCGCTGACACGACGGCTATCAAGATTCTGGTGGCCGAGGACAACCCGATTAACCAGAGTGTGATCGGTAGCCAGCTTGAAGCCCTGGGCTTTAACAGCACATTGGTCAGTGACGGCGTAGAGGCGCTGGAGGCATGGAAGCGGCGTGAGCACGTGCTGTTACTTACAGATCTGCACATGCCAAATATGGATGGTTACACACTGGCCCGTGAAATCCGGCGCATGGAACGACAAAGTGAGCGCACCCCGATCATTGCCTACACGGCCAATGCCGTGAAGGGTGAGCGCGATCGTTGTCTGGAATGCGGTATGGACGACTACCTGACCAAGCCCATTGCCCTGAAGGATCTCGAAGAAAAAATCTCCGACTGGGCCAGACAGGCGCGTATCGCGATCGAGGAAAACTACGAGCACTATGGATTGGGTGATGAGATTGATCGGAGCATGGATGGCCTGGCGCCATTGGATGTGGATGTATTGAAGAAGCTGGTAGGTGACAAGGAAGAACTGATCCTGCGCCTGTTGACCACCTATCAGGAATCCCTGGCGACGGGCTGCAAAAAACTGCTCAGTGCTTACGATGCCAATGACTGGGATGAGATACACAGTACCGCGCACACCCTGAAGTCGTCATCACGCAGCGTTGGCGCACTGCCTCTGGGAGAGCTGTGTGCCACGCTGGAAGATGCCGGTCACAGTGGCAATGTGGCAATGATCGCCGCGGCAATGGCTCGGCTTGAAGATGCCGCTGGTGAGGTGCAGGCTGCCCTGCGGGACTGGCTCGAGCCAGCGTCGGGGACCGCGACCCCGATGGTCGAGACCCAGGAGTAGTCTCGGGCCTTGAGACAGACCTGACCTGAGTATTTTCGCCAGCACTGCCTGCAGCAGGGGCGCTGGACGGCAAGAACAGTGAATCGGTTTGCTGGCTCGCTGCCCAGTCTAGCTGGTCAGGCTTTCGATGGATGATAACAGTTCATTGATGGTGAAGGGTTTGTTGATCACCTTGTCCACACCCCAGCTGGCACAGGTGCTTTTGCCGATTTTGTCGCTGAATCCGGTGCTGAGAATAATCGGCACATTCGGATTGATAGCCGATACTGTGGATGCAATCTCGGAACCGGGCATGGTAGGCATGATCAGATCGGTAATCACCACGTCGTACTGATAAGGCTGCTGCCGGAAATGCTCTATTGCCTCGTGACCATCCATGAATGTAGTCACGGCATAGCCATGCTTTTCCAGAATCTGCGTCGCCATCTGGATGATAGACGCCTCATCGTCAATCACCAGGATGTGCTTGTCCGACTGCCCCTTGGGAGCATCGCGCTCGGAGCCGGTATCGTCCTGGACCTCGGTGCGCACCAGCGGCAGGAAAATTTCAAATCGGGTGCCCTGATTAACGGTGCTATCCACGTAAATCATCCCGCCCTGGCTGGTGACAATATTGTGTACGCTGGTCAGGCCAAGTCCGGCGCGTTTTTTCGTTTCCGGATAGCTATGGGTGGTGGAAAAAAACGGCAGGTACATTTGCTCTATGGTTTCAATAGTCATCCCCATCCCGGTGTCGGTCACGGTGATGCGCGCATAGTCGCGGTCCGGCAGGCCCGGGTAGGCGGCCGTCAGGTCACTATCGGGCTTGATATAGTCCACGTTAACCTTGATATCACCACCGTCTTCCGGCATGGCCTGTACGCTGTTCAGCACCAGGTTGTGGATGATCTTGAAGGTCTCGGTGTCATTGCCAAGAATGGTGCGCCCTTTACTATCCTCAATATCGGAACTCAGGTTGACGCCCTGAGGGAGTCGGGTGCTGAGAAATTCCAGAGCATCGTTGATCGGTTTGTCGATGGACACCGCACTTTGCTTCAGCTTGGTGTTCATGCTGTAAGTGCGTATACGGGCTACCAGTTCAGTGGCCCGGTCGGTAGCAGCCAGGACATGCTCAAGATCGGAGCGGGCGCGTTCGCCCTCGGGTATTTCACTGAGCGCCATTTCCACGTAGCCGGAGATCAACGACAGAATGTTGTTGAAGTCGTGAGCGATTTCACCGACGACGATTCCCAGGCCCTCAAATGCCTTGTCATCCTGGATGTTGTCTTTAAGGACCTTGGCGTCGCTGTTGTCCCTGGCGCTTGTCATGCATGAACTCCGTGAGCGGTATTGGCGGGCAAATCGGGTGAGCGAGAAGCCGGAAGACCGGCAATGTTCTCAATAAAGCCATCCGCTGGCAACTGCGGGCCAGGATTGGCCTGCCACGTAAACTATAGAGTCTTTCGGCGGAAATGGAAGTGTCAGGAAGTCGTCAACAAAGAGCTGTTGCCCGGCAGTTGAGCTGGCTGCCGGTCAGGAATGACGGATTACTGACTGTCGAAGATACGGATCGCTGGCCAGGGCCGTAAGGAACGCTTGGCCAGCGTCAATAACCGGTCAAGGCAGGTTGCAAACTGCTGCACCGTCTGGAATTCAATTCGGCAGGGTCAATGTCAACAGCTGTGGAGTGGGTTCACTGGCGACGCTGATAGTGACGTACTGCCGCCCGTCCAGAGCATAGGTCATCGGCGCGCCTCGGGGCCGACCGGGCAGTGGCAGCGTGGCTATTTCGTTGCCGTTGCTCTTGTCCCTGGCGACCAGCACGTAACCGCCATCTTTTTGCTGGGCGTGAATCAGCAGGGTGGCTGTGACCAGGATTGGATGGCGGCCTCCGCCACCCAGTGGCGGCAGTTCAATGCCTGCCAGCGCCGGATGATTTTCCACCTGGGCATCGCCGTCACCATTCGGAACTCGCCAGGCGATTTCACCGGTGTTCATGTCGATGGCGGTAACCGTGGAGTAGGGTGGTTTCAGCAAGGGCAAGCCCTGCGGCCCGCGCACACCACCGAGGGAAATTCGCACGAAGTTGAAATTGGAATCCGCCTCGTCCAGGGTGACGATTACCGGGACTGTCATCGAGTCATTGGATGGAATGTATAGCATGTTGGTTTCGGGATCGGCGCTGGCCCCTGACCAGTTTGCACCGCCGCCGGTGCCGGGCCTGAGTATGGTGCCGCGATTGCCGCCGCGCTCGGTCGCTGTGGGGGCGGTGAATAACGGTCCCCAGGTATAGTCATCGAGAATCGCCACTGCCTCGGCGCGCAGCTCCGGGGTAAAATCAATCAGGTCGGCAATGCGCATGCCCTGTTTTTCAAAAGCCGGTGGCCTGGTTGGGAATGGTTGCGTCGGTGAGATGCGCTCGCCTGGCAGCAAGGCGGGAGGTACCGGACGTTCCACAATGGGCCAGACTGGCTCGCCGGTTTCCCGGTCGAACACATAGGTGAATCCCTGCTTGGTGACCTGGGCCACCGCTTTGATGTCGCGGCCATTAACAGTGATATCCATCAAGTTTGGCGCAGCGGGTGGGTCATAGTCCCAGATACCGTGATGAACCATCTGGTAATGCCAGACCCGTTCGCCGGTTTCGGCATCCAGTGCTACCAGTGATTGACTGAACAGATTGTCACCCGGCCGGTGGCCGCCATAGAAATCATTGGTAGCCGCTTCGATGGGTAGATACACATAGCCCAATTCCGGGTCTGCGCTCATCATCGTCCAGACACCGGTGTTGCCGGCTCGCCGCCAGGATTCTTCTTCCCAGGTTTCCACGCCGTATTCACCTTCCTGGGGAATGGTGTGGAAGGTCCAGGCCAGTTCGCCGTCCGGCAGGTGATAGCCGCGAATAAACAGCGGTGGCCGTTCCTTGTACCGCGGTCGGTTGGAGGTGATCTGGGAGGTAACCAGAATATCGCCTACCACGATCGGTGGCGATACCACCGCCAGTGGCTGCCCGCCCCGCCAGTCAAGCTCGCCGCGGGTAGCCCGTGGAATGCCGTTGGTCAGGTCAATGCGCCCGCCAGCAAAATTCGGGTCCGGAACACCAGTATCGGCATCCAGTGCCAGCACATAGGCATCGTGGGTGCTGACCAGCACGCGACGGGCTCCGTTTTTCTCCCACCAGGCGACGCCGCGGGCGTGGTAGCTGATTGGGTTCATGGACGGACCGCTCAAGTACGATTCCGGATTGTAGCGCCACAAAGTCTCGCCGGTGGCTGCATCAATGGCTGCTACCTGGTGGAGCGCCGTAATCATATACAGCACGCCGTCAATCATCAGCGGTGTGCCCTGCATGTTAGCGATGCGGATATCGGGGCTGACTTCCTGCAGGGCTTCCAGGTCCAACTCGCCGTCAATGGAGAGCCAGCGCCAGGCCGGCTCCAACAAATGGAAATTGTCGGCGTCGATTTCCGCCAGGGACGAGTACTTCGTGGAACCCGCGTCGCTGGCATAGCTGGGCCACTGGCCATCACTGCTGCCGTGTTGGGCCAGCAGCGGGGTTGCGGCGCTTAAAACCAGCCACCACAGCCGGCTGATGAGCCGGCTGGCGCGAGAGTGAACAGCGTTAGCTGAGTGCTGAGTCGGGTCGTTTGCAAGGCATAGTGTTTTGATTGTTGTTGCCTCCAGGTAGTCAGGGTGCGGGCTATTGCGCGCCAGGCCCCAGTAGTCGATAGTCCGGTGCCATGATGTGCTGCATCTGTTCCATCTGATTCAGGTAGTAGGATGGTGGGCGAGCATTGGGTCCCACCGCAAAATGATAATTACCTTTCACCAGCGTCTCCGTGTCGTCCAGCACTGCCCACTCCACGGTATAGTAATCTGCCGCCTGTAGTTGCGGCAGGCGTTGAGTGAACTCGTGTCCAGGGCGTGGGTTGTAGCGAAAGCCGATATCCAGCAGGTCACTTTCCGAGGTGCGCACCGCCAGCTTGACCAGACGAACCATGGGCCCGAAATTCAGCATCAGCATCTGCGGCTGATTGGCCAGTACCGCATCATCAGCGGGCATGGTTTGTACACTTAATTCGCTGTCGCCGCCCCCCATGTTGTGCATGGTGTGCTGAGCCTGGGCGCCGGACACCAGCAGGCTGCCGGAGACCGCCAGGCCAAGTGCGATTTTAACCGTGGTAGAAAAGGCGCAAGCCGTGATACTGCGAAACTGCTGAATTGTGTTCATGAATCTCCCTGTGGCCATGATTGACCGGTGGCCGCAACTAAAGAGGCCGCTGATTAAGGCTTGCCGGGTCCGGTTGCCGCTGCGTTCCGGCCTGTTGCCGGCAACATGACTGGCGCGGTATGCCCGGCTGACTGCGGACCATCTCGAGTTTGCTCGCGGCGCCGGAAAAACCCGGTGTTTCATTGTCTTATGTGGGGCCTATTGATACCCCAAACCAGCCCAGAAAAACAAGTAGAAACCCGAACCAGGCGACCAGCCACAGGCTACGCCGCGACCAGTTGATCCGCGCTTCCCTGGCCAGGTAGCCGGGAATACTGGATTCAGCAGTGTGCAGCGCCGCTTGCTGGCCATGGGCGCGCCATGATCCCAGCGCGATACCGACCAGGAATGTCACTGCAAACCCGAACACATTCCACCATAGCCAGGACACCATGGGCGCGAACAGCCACAGTAAGGCGTTAACCAGTATCCCCAGCACCAGGCCCAGCTGGGCGGCCGGTCCCCGGGTATGCCGGGTCAGCAGGCCAAGAGCAAACACCGCCAGGATCGAGCCGTTGGCCAGGGAGCCGATCTGGTTGATGGCTTCCAGTACCGTGGTGGCAATGTCACCCACATAAAACGCCATGATCAGGGTCGCAATCCCCCAGATCGCGGTGATCAGCCGCGAGTAAATTAATTCCCGGTGGGGCGTCCAGGGTTTGCCGCGATGGAAGCGGCGCACGAAATCTTCCATGGTGGTTGCGCTGAGAGAGTTCAACACCGAATCCAGCGAGGACATGGCGGCGGCAAACAGGGCAACCATGGCCAGACCCACCAGGCCAGTGGGCAGGTTGTTGATCATATACAGTGGCACGGCAAGATTGTATTCCGGCTGGCCGTTGATCTCGGGTAGCGCGGTGATGAACTGCGGATTGTCAGCGGCAAACACGGCGATGCCGACACCTACCAGACAATAGAGCAACACTAACGGGAAGCGCAGCAGGCCATTGAGAAACAGCGCCTGGTTGCTGCCGTCGATGTCGCGCGTGCTGAGGGTGCGCTGCACCTGGGACTGGTCGCAGCCGTAGTAGGAAACATACAGGAACAGCCCGCCCAACAGCATCGGCCAGAAGGCAAAGGTTTGGCCGTCGCCAAGACCGTGTGCGGAAAAATCCAGGGTTCGGCGCCGCTCGTCGGGCAGTTCGGCGAGCATGTTGAGCAGGCCGCCGTTGGCATCCAGCAGCAGGATCAGCACCACGGTCAGCATCAACACCAGAATGGCCAATTGCAGTACGTCACTGAAGATGACGCCGCGAATCCCCCCCAGCACGTCATAGACGACGGTAAACGCTCCCAGCAAAATCACCGACCAGAAAAAACTCAGCCCGGTGATCAGTTCAATGACAATGGCGATGCTGAATACGGTGACCGAGGTGGCGAAAGCGCGTACGAACAAAAACAGGGCGCTCAGGCTCAGGCGGGTATTCAAATCGAAGCGCTGTTCAAGATAGGCGTACACCGACACCAGCTTCAGGTGCCGAAACAGGGGCATGGCGAACAGGATCAGCACCACCATAGCCAGTGGTACCGCCAGCTCATATTGCAACCAGACCAGCCCGCCGGCCGTGGTGAAAGCAACAAAGGCGGGTGCGCCGAGAATACTGTTGGTGGAGCACTGGGTAGCCATGATGGAAATAGCCACCGGCCATGGCCCCATGTCGCGGCCCCCGACGTAATAATCCTCCCGGGATTCCTGTCGGCGGGACAGCCATAGCGCAAAGCCGATCAGAAATATCAGGTAGCTGGCCACCACCAGCCAGTCGAGGGTAGACAGGGATTGGGTCATTGACCAGAGCCTGTTGTCACTGCTTGCACATTAATGCCGATTGCCAACTCAGGTGCGGCGGATATCCGCCTTGTCGAGAAACTCTTCCATTTGCGCCGCCACATCCTGTTTGCTGACGTTTAGCAGGTCCAGTACCTGTCGGGTAATCATCAGGCTGGATTCGAGCACCTCCGGAAAGACATGACTCGCCCCCAGAGAAACCAGCTCTTCGTAGTGTTCGTGGTCCTGACAGCGAACGATGATGGGAATGTCGGCATTGCGCTCGCGAATACGGCCGATCGCCGCCTTGCCGCGTTCCAGTGATTTAAAGGTCAGGATTACCAGCCGTGCCGAATCAAGGTGACAGTGCCGCAGAATTTCGACGTTATTGCTGTCGCCATAGACGATGTTCTTGCCGTCCTGGCGCTTGCGCTCCACCACTTCGATATTGGAGTCGATGGCCACGTAGGGCACGTCGTTCATTTCCAGAAACTCCGCCAGCAGTGACCCGAGTCGGCCAAAGCCACCGATGATGACGTGGTTTTCCGGCGGCAGATTCACCGGTAGGTGGCGGTTGGACTCAGGAATTTCGCGAAACAGGTAGCGGCCAATGATCTCGGAGCGGCGAATCAGTGCCGGGCTGGCCATCATGGAGAAAATGGCTATCAGGATAATGAAAGAGGCCTGTTCCTGGGGCACAATGCCGCCGGCCAGGGCCAGCGCCATTAAAGCCAGCCCGAACTCACCGGCCTGGGCCAGGTTGACGCCAACCGCTGCGGCATTACGCGATGAAAACCCCATGCCGCGTACCACAAAGCCCACCGCCAGCATCTTGATGGCCAGCAGGCCGACGGTGAACAGCAGAATCCGTGGCCAGTACTCGATCAACATACCCAGATCGAGATTCATGCCGATGGTCACAAAGAACAGGCCCAGCAGGATGTCGCGGAAGGGTCGGATGTCACTTTCAATCTGGTATTTCCACGAACCTTCTCCCAGCATCATGCCAATCACAAAAGCGCCAAGTGGCATTGACAGGTGCAGGGCGTGAGCCAGCCACGAAGCCAGCAGGACGATCACCAGGGTGGTGAGCACGAAAATCTCATCGGAGTCGCTCTTTGCCACCTCTTTATAGATAAGGGGCAGGACCCAGCGGCCAAACACCAGCAAACCGCCTATTACGATGGCAGCGCTTACTGCCGCCTGGCCCAGGGCGGCCTGCAGGCTCTGGTCATTGCCGGCCGATAGAACCGGTACCAGCACCAGGAAAACCACCGCCACCAGATCCTGAAACAGCAGCACGCCAATGGAAAGCTGACCATGCAGATTGTGCAGTTGCCGGTTGTTGGAAAGCTCCCGGGTGACAATGGCGGTTGACGACAGCGCGAGGCTGCCAGCGATCATAAATGCCGCCGCAAAGGTGGCGCCCCAGGCATACACCGCAACAAAGAACAGTGCGGTACACACCAGTACCTGGAAACCGCCCACACCAAACACCGCAAAGCGCATGGTGAGCATTTTGTGGAGATTGAACTCCAGGCCCAGGGCAAACAGCAAAAACACCACCCCGAACTCGGCGATGAAACCGAATTGCCCAGGGTCCTGGATAAAATTCAGCGCCCCCGGCCCGATCAGCGCGCCCACCACCATGTAGGCCACGATGCTGGCCATACGCAGGCGACGCAGTATCAGCACCCCAACCAGTGACAGGGAAATAATGATCAGGTATTGCTGGAAAAGAGCTTCCGACATAAAACGACACGTACTGGACACGTACTACAAGGTGCGTGCCTCAAGTGAGGACTGACCCCATAAGGAAGCATAGGTTGCTGCGTGCAGTAAAGCCCGGGGTATTATTTGGCAGTTAATCAGGTTCGCCCATCGATCGGGTTTATCAGCCGGTCACTTGCTGCAGGTGGTCACCCGACCCTGTCTGGCCTGCTGACCCTGACTCCTGATCAAGCAGTGGCAGGTACACATCCAGAATGGTGCCCTGGTTGGCCTCGCTTTCCAGATGCATAAAGCCGTCGTGCTGCTGAACAATACCCAGTACCGAGGACAGCCCCAGACCGGTGCCTTTCCCAGCCTGTTTGGTGGTGAAGAACGGCTCAAAGACTTTTTCCTTGATTCGCTCAGGCATGCCACAACCGGTATCGGCAACGGTCAAACAGGCGTAAACACCAGGCTTCGCCCAAGGGTTCTGGCGGCAGAATTCCGGGGTCAACAGTGCTTCACTGAGGCTGATGAGAAGGGTACCGTTGTCGGTGATGGCGTCGCGTGCGTTGATGGAGAGATTGAGCAGCACCTGTTCAAGCTGATTGCGGTCGCCGCGCACCATCAGCGATTGCTCGGCGTTGTCGAATTTCAAAATTATGTTGTCGCCCAGCAAACGTCTGACCAGATCCAGAGATTCCTCCGCTACCTCATTGAGGTCCATCGGTCGAGTTTCCAGTTGCTGCCGGCGGCTGAAGGCCAACAGTTGCGCGACCAGTTTCTGGGAGCGCTTGCCTGAATCGTAGACCTTATCGATTTCCTCCGCGCCAGGACCGCCCTTGAGTTTCATCTGTGCCAATTCACAGAAACCGATGATGATCTGCAAAGAGTTGTTGAAATCGTGAGCGATGCCGCCCGCCAGCTGGCCAACAGCTTCCATCTTGTGAGCCTGGGCCACTTGTTCTTCGAGCTTTTTACGTTCGGTAACATCGCGAAACATGAGAAAGCGCAGCCCGTCTTCCACTATGCTGGATGACATCTCGGCAATGCGTTCTTCTTCGTCATTGCGAGAAATGGTGACTTCCCCGGTCAGGTCGCTACTGCTGGTAAGAGTCTCATTATATGGCTGGGAGGGATCTCGAAGCTGAATCAGTTCACCGATGCGCCGGGTTTTAAGTGTCTCGTCGTCAAGACCGGTCAGGGTTTGCGCAGCGCTGTTGGCCAGCAAGATGTTGCCGGTATCCAGGCTTACAAACAACACGGCATCCTTGGATTGCTGGAACAGTTGATCGAACTGCTCCTCACTGAGCCTGAGCGCTGCCTGTGCTTCTTCCCGGTCCTTGATTTCCTGCTGCAGATGATCGATCAGCTCATGCTTTTCCGCCATGATTTGCTGCATTTGCGAGAACATGACGTAGATTGCTGCAACAGTCATCGCAATGAGCCCGAACTGAGAGATGATCGGCGAGAGCAGTGAGGCAAAGTCAGTTGGAAACTGCACCTCGGGGATAAAGTAATACCCGTTCCATGCACGACCGAGCACCAGTGCCAATCCCACGCCCAATACCAGTAGCGCGCCCTTGACCCCGTACATCAAGCCGGTAAATACCACCAGCGCGAATATCAGGGTATTCGAAAACGGTGTGCTGCCAAAATAAATGTATTCTACAGACAGCAGCACCGACAGCAGCACTATCGGCAGCAGTCGTTTGAACGCAAAGCTGGCGGATTCCCACCGCGCCAGAATCACAAAGCCACAGTAAAATAGCCCGTAAAACAACGCGAGTGGATAGACGCCCTGCAAGACATAAGTTGTCACGGCAGTTGTGCAGGCAATGCCGCCGATTACGATAAAAAAGCGCAGGACATTGGTCAGCAGGCGTTCGCGTGCTGGCAGCAGGAACGCATCAAGCGGATCAGGCTCGCGTTTAGCCTTGATAATAGGGGGGATCACGTCTCACCGGCCTGGAAGATGGCTGACTAGTACTTATTATCGCCAAAACGACATTTTCTGACTACGTCAATCTGCCGGAAAAACTTGAGGGGTTTACGGTTGCGGTCCGCCCGGCCGATCCTGCCGGGATTGCAACAGTTGCTGCATGTGATCCATCTGCTGCTGCATTTTCTCCAATTGGTCAGCCATGCGCTGCCGGTCCTGCTGCGCTTGTTCGACGTTTTCCCGGTCCGTCTCCTCGGTCATTACCTCGAGGATAGTGCCCACCATCATATTGAGGAACACGAAGGCGGTGAGGAAAATGAAGCTCAGGTAGTAGATCCAGCTAAGCGGATACTGATCCATGGTGGCATACATCACGTCGGTCCAGTCCTCAAAGGTGGCAACCCGAAACAGCGTGAGCATGGCCACCGACACATCGCCCCAAAGTTGCTCATTAACACGCGCGAAGAACAAGGATCCGATGGCACCGTAAATATAGAAGATGATAAACATCAACAAGGCGATATAGCCCATGCGGGGAATGGCCTTGAGCAGGGCGTTAATCAGCGAGCGCAGTTCCGGGACCACAGATACCAGGCGCAGCACGCGGAATACCCGCAACAGGCGACCGATCAGCACCGCCTCGGCATTTTGCAGGGGCAGCAGGGAGCCGATGACGATAATGGTGTCAAACAGATTCCAGCCGTCGGCAAAAAAGCGTTTGCGGTTTTCGCAGGCACTGAAACGCAGCAGGATCTCCGCCAGAAAGAAATAGGTCACCGTCATGTCGAGGATGGCGAGAATGCGCTCGAAAAATGGCGGGATATCGTAAGTCTTGGCGCCTATAGAGATGGCCGAAAGCACAATGATGAAAATCACCGAGGCCTGGAAGACGCGGCTTTTCTCGATGCGCTGGAGAAGGCTGGCGGCCGAGCCAGCTCGCTTACGGCGGCCCTCTGGGCCAGACTCATTGGAGCTGGAGGAACGGTGAGAGGTGGCGGGCATTACTGCTGGTAGTCGCGGAAGGTGACCGGCGATTATAGTAGGGCCGACGCACAGCCTCAATGCCAGTCTGACCCTGGCGGTGAATTATGGACGTGCTACAGTTACCCACAAGGAAAGTGCTGGCGGATGCGGCAACAACAGCCCGCTGCGGCACGAAGTCAACCTGATACACAGCGAAAACGGGAAATTCATCATGCAAACCTTAATCGCGCTTGGGCTGGTCTGGATTTTTGCCTACCACCGCGCTCGAATGTCTACCATCCTCATTTCTGTACTCGTCGCCCTGCTGTTCATGACCGGGTTGTGGGGGCTCGCGCCGCTGCCCTGGGTGGTGCTGGCGGTGGTGGGTCTTTTCTACCTGGTAGCTGCTATGCGGGTTCAGTTAATTACGCGGCCCATTTACGGCTTTTTCCAGCGGGTCCTGCCGCCCATGAACCAGACTGAAATGGAAGCTCTGGAAGCCGGCGATGTCTGGTGGGAAGCAGAGCTGTTCAAGGGCGATCCGGACTGGCAGGAATTTGCAGCCTATCCAAAGCCGACTTTGAGCAAGGAAGAGCAGGCATTTCTCGACAACGAAACAGAAACGCTGTGCGACATGCTTGATGACTGGCAGATCGTACAGGACAGTGACCTGGATGAAGCCACCTGGCAATACATCAAGGATGCCGGCTTTCTGGGCATGATTATTCCCACGAAATTTGGTGGCAAGGGCTTTTCCGCGCTGGCGCATTCGGCAGTAGTGACCAAGCTGGCCAGCAAGAGCACCAGCGCCGCGGTGACGGTAATGGTGCCAAACTCACTGGGTCCGGCCGAGCTGTTAATGAAATACGGTACCGACGAGCAGCGTCAGCGCTATCTGCCGGGTCTGGCCTGCGGTAAGGAAATACCCTGTTTCGCGTTGACCAGTCCCGAGGCCGGCAGTGATGCCGGTGCCATCGTTGATCGCGGGGTGGTTTGCAAGCGGCAGTATCAGGGCAAGGAAACTCTCGGTCTGGCGCTCACCTGGAACAAGCGTTATATCACGCTAGCGCCAGTTGCCACAGTTCTGGGTCTGGCGTTCAAGATGTACGATCCGGACAAGCTGTTGGGTGACAAGGAAGAACTGGGGATTACCGTGGCCCTGATCCCCACCGATCACCCCGGCGTGGTGCACGGCAATCGTCACCAGCCCATGGGTATGGCTTTTATGAACGGGCCAACCCAGGGTGACGATGTTTTTATCCCGCTGGACTGGATTATCGGCGGCAGCGACTATGCCGGCAAAGGCTGGCAGATGCTGGTGGAATGCCTGTCGGAGGGACGCGCCATTTCCCTGCCGGCACTCGGCACGGCAATCGGCCAGGTGAGCTACCGCACTACCGGCGCCTACTCCATGCTCCGGGAACAGTTCAACTTGCCAATTGGCAAGTTCGAGGGCATCGAGGAGGCGCTGTCCCGTATTGGAGGCTATGCCTATCAGCTGGAAGCGGCGCGAGTGATGACCGCCGGGGCAGTGGATCAGCACGTTAAACCCAGCGTGGTGTCGGCCATTGCCAAGTACCACATGACTGAGAATTCCCGCAAGGTCATCCAGGATGCCATGGATATTCACGGCGGCCGGGGCCTGATAACCGGACCCAGCAATTACCTGGCATTCGGCTATATGAGTACGCCCATTGCCATTACCGTCGAGGGCGCCAATATCCTGACCCGCAACCTGATCATCTTTGGTCAGGGCGCGATTCGCTGCCATCCATTTATTTTCCGTGAAATGCAGGCGGCCAAGCACGAGGATAACTGGGAAGGTCTCCTGGAATTTGACGGCCTGATTTATCGCCACGTGGGCTATACCATCAGTAACGTGGTGAGAACCATTAGTCTCAGTGTGACCGGCGGACTTTTCGCCCCGGCGCCGGTGAGCGATGCTACGGCACGGTACTACCGTCAGCTGACGCGCATGAGTTCTTCCCTGGCACTGGTATCCGACATCTCGATGATGCTGTTGGGCGGGGCCTTGAAGCGCAAAGAGCGACTGTCGGCACGGCTGGGTGACGTGCTTAGCAATCTTTACCTTGGCTGCGCGGTGCTTAAATACTACCAGGACAATGGCCGCAAGCAGTCGGACCTGCCTTATGTGCACTGGAACCTGCAGCTGGCGCTGTACAACTGCCAGTTGGCAATGAAGGAATTTCTGGAAAACCTGCCAAACCGGCCGGTTGCCTGGTTGCTGAAGTTGGCGGTGTTTCCTTTGGGTAGCCCCTATCGTCAGCCCGATGATGCTCTGGAGCATCAGCTGGTTCAGCCCATGCTTTCCGATAATGAACTGCGTGATCGCCTTACGGCGCATACCTACCTGGGCAAAAATGACCGCGACCCGGTGTTTATTGTCGAAGATGCTTTCCGCAAGCTGCTGGCCACTGCCAGCACTCGGGACAGTATTCGCAAGGCCGTGAAAAGAGGGGAGATTGATGCCGATCTCGATCCGGCGGACCAGGCCGAGGCGGCGGTAACACTGGGTTTGTTTGGCAAGACAGCGGCCAAGGCTTACGTCAGCGCCGAGCGCGCCCGCTATCGGGCGATCCAGGTGGATGACTTCCCTGCCGCGCAGCTCGCCGGTGGCAGCAGCGGCGCAAGGCAAGCGAAAAAGGCAACCCCAGCGAAAAAGGCAGTGTCAGCGGAGAAGAAAGCAGCGGCCCGAAAGAAGTCTCCGGCTAAAAAGAAAGTAGCGGCGAAAAAGAAGGCGCCAGCAAAGAAGACCGGGACTACCGCTAAAAAAGTAAGCAGCAAGAAACCCGCTGCCAAAAAAGCGGCCAGCAAAAAGACGGCCAGCAAGAAAGCAGCGAGTAAAAAATCCGCCAGCAAGAAAACCGTCAGTAAAAAAGCAGCTGCCAGTGACAAGGGCGCCGCGAAGGACAGCGGTGCTACCTCTGCCGCAAGCGCGCCGGGCAAGACCGAGGCTGCTGGAGGCAGTGATACCCCGAGCTAGAACGTGGTGCTGCCGGCAGCCAGGCACCGAACGGCAGCTGCTGAGGCGAGGAACGAGCGATAGAAAAAGGAAGAGGGCAAGAGCGTTAGACCGGGAACGATGCGGCAGCCGCCTGAGTGCGGCTGCCGTTTTCAATCTGTTGAGCTCACGGCAATCTGCGTGACTGACAGAGTGACCTCGGTTTGGGGCGTTTTAGAACGTGGAGCGAACCTTGAACGCCAGCTCCATGCCGCTGCCGTTGCAGAAGTCTTCTACTTCTTCCACGATGCCATTCGCGGTGGCGCCTACGAAGCGGGTACGCACCCGGCAGAATTCCTTTTCGGTCAGGTTGTGGCCTTCCAGGCGGAATGTGGTATTGCCGAACGCAACTTTTTCAACAAAGGCCCACATATAGGGTTGTTCGATGCGGGTTTCGGTATCGAAAATATCGTAACGGGTACGCCCGGTACCGTCGTTGGAATCATTGGAGTAGTTCACTCCATAAGTCAGTCCCAGGTCAGTCACATCGTGCCGGTAGTTCATCTCCAGCGACCAGCGGCCGTTGCCTTCCTGGCGGCGCTTGAAGCCCAGGAATGGATCCATAACTTCTGAGTCGCGCAGGCGCACGCCGGTGTTCAGCAGTCCATTACGCAGTCCCAGTGAGTCAAGCTTGGTGCTGACATCCAGATTCAAACCGTAGCGCTTGCCGTCGCCAATGTTTCCGCGTGCTGAGGCGAGGTTGTCTTCGTCGGGGGAAACATCTATCAGGCCAATTACGTCATCCAGATCGCGATACCAGAACTGGGAATTCACCACGCCGGTATCATTGGGCAAGCGCATCTCCAGGTTGAGCTCGTAGCGCCAGGACTGCTCCTGGCGAATCCCCGGATTACCGGCAAACGTATTGGCTTCCTCATCGCCGCCATCGATGGTGGCTGAAAAGTCCGAGAAACTTAGCTGCTCCACATCTTTGCGTACGCCAGCACGCAGTTGCAGGCTGGGAGTAATATCGAAGCGGTAATCGACTCGCGGCTTGATGAAACCAAAGCTACGGCTGTTGTTCACATCACCGCTCTGCTCAATCGTTGAGGTCTCGTAAACCACCGCGCTTTCCAGCGACATGCGCTCATTAATTTGCCAGTTGTGCACGGTAAACGGTTCGTAGCGCATTTCCTGTACGGTGGATTGGGCGTTGCCAACATCCTGCACCACCAGGCCACCCACCCGGTCCGAGGCGGCGCCTTCACCAGGCAGGCCCAGCAACAGATCGGAATCGAGAATGGTTTGTGCTGCCTCGACACCGACTTCCAGCCCCTGGCCCTGGGCCAGGCTCCAGGTAAAAGAGCTGCGGCCAATGCGCTCACGGTTGCGGTCTTTGTCCAGCAAAAAGCGGTTGATAGCAGGTTCGTCATCGATCACGTCGAAGCGCTGCTGCTCATTTTCAGTGTGGCGATCATTAACGATGAACAGGAAACGAAAAATCGCGCCGCTGTCAAAGCCGTGCTCGAAGTCACCCCCTACTTCCCAGTTGTCACGCACGTCGCGTCGATCTACGCGCTCGAAGCGACGGCTATTGGTTGCCAGCAGGTCGATACTGCGATTCAGGGTGCTGGGCGCGTCGCCCTGGGTTTCGTACAGGGCATTGAACTGCAGCGAGCTGCGCTCAAAGGCGTAGCCGGCGCTACCGCTGACCTGATACTGGGTTTCGTCTCGTTCGCGAGTCTGCTGCCAGATTTCCTGGAGTTCGCCGTCGGCATTATAGGAGTACTCTCGACCGCGCTCGGCGCGAAAGCGAGGATCGGCTTCCAGCGACAGCAGGTAGCTGAAATCGCCAGTCTGGGCGCTGTAGGCAAATTGGCCACCGGGGTCGAAGGTGCCATCCTGAGTGCGATCAGTTTGCAACTGCACTGTGGTGCTGGACAGTGAGCCGGAATCCATCAATACCACGTTCACGATCTGGCCGCCGCCGCGCACGCTGAGGCCTTCGGCGGTGCCGCGGATAATCTCGATGTAGTCCACCTGGTCAGCGGCGATGCGTTGCAGCTGACTGCGGCCGCCGTTGGCCTTGCCGGACATGCGCTGGCCGTTGATCAGCACCTCACCGGCCCCGGAACCCAGGCCACGACCACCGCCGCCACCACGCAGCGCCAGGCCGATGCCGGGAATGCGATTGAGCATGTCATTGGCGGAAACCGGGTAGAACTCGGCAAAATAGCTCGACTCATAGATGACGGTCGAATCGTTATCCTCGGCCGCCAGTTCCTGGCGGTCCGGCGTTTCAGCCAGTCCGTGGGAGGACAGCATGCCGAGGGTCAGGCCGAGAGTAAGGCCCGAGGCAAATCTCGAGGTCAGGCGAGGGATCAAGCGAATATTTGACATCATCAGTTTGTTACGTTGGCCCGACCACACCGGGTCAGGTCTTGTCTTTTAAGACTGGTGGCGCTTAATGAAACCGAATCCGAGTCCAGAGATATCCTGTTGCTGCTGGTATGTTGGAAACAAATCGGTTGAGAGTTGGCGTAACCGGCATTGCTTTAAAATTCATTAATTAAAACAATCAGCTACCTACTGCAGTGTTACGGCAGAGTATAGCGGTTACTTAGGACTCATTTTGTGACAAATTGTCGGGAAATCCTGTCGTTACGGTCACAATTCAGCGCATTGCAGCAACCCGCAACGGCTGCAATGGGTTGTATAGTGTGCGCTGTATCACAGCCTGTAGCTTGTTGACTGAAGCCGGTACGTCAGCAGTGACCAGTCTGGTTGAACTGCAGGCGATGCAATACACTTCTGTCCGTGACTCCGTCAAACGCTCCGGTACTTCTGTTTCCGACCCACTACCTCGGGAATTTCATCCTTGGTCTGCCCTGGATATGCCAGGTGCTGCGCGAGCATCCTGATGCGCTGGTGGTGCTGGACAGCCGCTTTGCCGAACTCGCGGCCATGGTGCTGCCTGAGCAGGTGAATTTGCTGCTCTATCGGCGCGATAAACTTGCCAGCAGTCAGCCCCTGCGTACTCGCCTTGGTCACTACTGGCAATTGCTGCGCGTTCTGCGCCGCTATCGACGCGGCACCCTGATGGATCTGGAAGGTGAGCGCTTCACCGGAGTGCTGTCCTGGCTCAGCCGCTGCCAGCGCCGAATTGGGCCACAGGGCAAGCGGGCACAGCGCTTTTATACTGATATTCTGGATCTGGACTACCGGCGTCACCGCTTTAATGCGTTTGGCGCGATTGTCGCTGACTTCAATTCCGCCGGCATCCCGGACAGCCAGCTTGCCTATACCGTGCCGGAAGCCGTCAGTCGCTCGCTGGCAACGCGGCTTGAGCCGGTGGCCGGCAGGCCACTGGTGGCGATTCATCCTGGGGCCAGCGTGTCCTACAAACTTTGGCCCGAAGAGCACTTCGTCGCACTGGTGCATGGCCTGGAGAACGCTGGCTGGCAGGTGGTCTGGGTCGGCGCCGGGGACATGGATCAAGGCATTATCAAGGCAGTGATGACCAGGCTGCCGGAGTCGAGTGCGCTGGACCTGTGCAATGCGCTCAGTTTTAGCGGGCTGGTAGCGCTGTACCAGCATTGCGGCTGTTTTGTTGGCAGCGACAGCGGACCCATGCACCTGGCGGCTTCTACCGGGTTGCCGGTACTGGCCCTGTTTGGTCCCAGCGTCGAAGCAATCTGGGCGCCAATGGGCGACAATAGCCGGGTGTTGCGTGGTGCCCACGCCTGCGGCCAGGACTGTGACGCCTGGCACTGTGAATTCGGCTACCATTGCCTGACCTCACTGCTTCCGGAGCGGGTGTTGGCAGCTGTCACCGAGCACGCCAGAGTCATTCCTGACAATGCCGGCAGCACTACCGAATCCTTGCGCAAATGAATGAAACCGTTTGATAGCCCCGATAAAGACTCAAGCTTGAGACTCCCGAAATGCCTGAATCAGTTCCCGTAAGCGCCTTCATCATCACTCTCAATGAGCAGGACAACATTGGTGCCTGTCTGGATCGGCTGGTGGAATTCGATGAGGTGATTTTGGTGGACAGTGGCAGTAGTGATGCCACCGTAGCGATCGCCGAGTCCTATCCCAACGTCAGGGCGTCGTTCAATGCCTGGCCGGGATTCAGCCAGCAGAAAGCTCACGCCATGGCGCTTTGCAGCAATGAGTGGGTGCTCAATATTGATGCCGATGAAATACTCACCGATGCCTATCTCGATGAGGTCAGGCGGGTCGTGGCCGAGGATGCGGTGGATGCATTGGAGTCAACTCGCACACTTTATCGCTGGGGCAGAAGGCCGCGGCATTTTGGCGGCGAGGATCGCTTGATCAGGCTGTTTCGCAAGCGCTGCGCCCACTACGAGGAGCGCCGGGTGCATGAGAGTATCAGCGTCAGCGGCAAGGTCGCGACCACTGACGCCACCATTATTCATAACGAGAATCTGACCTTCAGTCAGCGAGTGGACAAGGCGAACAAGTACAGTCAGGCCAAGGCCGAGGACAAATTCGACAAGCGGCAGACGGCGTCAGCATTGACCGTGACGCTAATATTCCCGCTGACGTTTCTGCAGGTCTATGTCTTTAAAGGTCATTTTCTGGATGGCGTGGGTGGCCTGATGACCGCCATGAATGCGGCATACTACAACTTCATGAAATACGCCAAACTGCGTGAGATGCACCGCCTGGCCCGGCTCGAACAGCGCCAGGCCGGGCGCGGTAATGTCAAGGGCTGAAAGCCCAGGTCATGGTGAGCTCAAGGTGGTAGCGAAAGCAGCTACTGCACCTCGTAGCGGGAAAAGCGCTCGCGGTAGTCGGCGCCGGGATCGCTGATAAACGCCGCCAGATTGTCACGGCCTTCCAGATGCACTTTCAGAAATGCCAGGGTGAACCGGGCAATGGTCCCCAGGTCCGGTCCGCCGTTGGCAACAATCATGTGGTCGCCTTCGGCAAACTCCAGATACGCCTTGTCGCTACTGCCGATGGCGTCATACAGCAGGCGAGCGTGCTGCGCCGGCGGCGCAACTTCGTCACTGGCACTGGCGATAATCAGGGTGGGCGTGTTCAGGTTTGCATAGTCGGCGGAAAAACTGCCGCCGGGTTCGCAGCAATACAGGGACAGGGGCACTACCGCCTGGATCTGGTCGCCCAGCTCCGCTGCTGCCGCCAGCGCCGCGCCACCACCCATGGAATGGCCCATGATGGCGACCCGGGAGTTATCGAATTTGCCATTGAGCGGCGAATCAGGGTTGTCGCCTTCACTCTTGAGAAACCCGACGCCGGCAATCAGGGCATCGGCGCGTGCCGCCAGACCATCGGTGGGTGCGTTGGTATCCAGAATCATGACCGCGTAGCCAAGCGATGCCAGAGCCGGGCCCCACCATTCGTAGTTGCTGGCGCTGGCGCGAAAGCCCGGGGCCATGACCACGCCGCCCATGGGGGCATCGAAGCTCAGGGTTAGTGGGTAGAAAATGGTGGCGGCGGCGAAAGCATCGGAATTCACATCGGGCGCATAGGTGCGTACTTCAAACAGTCGCTCTCCCAGCTCTCCGGCAGCAGCCCGGCCAATTTCCCGGCCTTCCGGCCGATAGCGTCCGGTACTATTGTCCTGGGCCAGGGTTTCGCTGCCCAGCAGACAGACCAGTAGGGTCAGGCCAAGCAATCGGGCGGTCGGCGTAAAGACTCGTTGGAACATGGCGGCTTACCTCGTTGTTTTGTTGTTGTATTGGTTGCTGTTGTTCGGGGACGCGTCTGGCGCGGCAGTGCAGGCGTTTAGGGTTCGAACAACTATAGCAAAGCCGTCCCGTGCGGGGTATCGCCCGGGGAGTGGCCGGGTCTGGTCAGATCGCTTGCGGTTCATCTTAATCAGCAATTTCGTACCGGGCCAGCATAGATGTCTAGGAATCAGCGCCAAAAACTGGATAATCACCGGGCTGGGTTTGTTCTATCTGCCTGTCCAGCAACTGGCCAGAATCTGGCCCCCGGGGATCGCGTCAGCGACGCAGCCCCCGACTATCAAGCAACGAGGAGAAGTAAATGCAATTTCTTGATTTAAGGAAGGTTTTAGCGGCTTTCCTGAGCCTGTCACTGCCGGTACTGGCGAGCCCTGCGGCCGCCCAGGACAGCATTGAGTGGTTCACGCTGGGCAGTGACTATGCCCACACCCGCTACAGCCCGGCTGACGAGATCAGCGCCGAGAACTTCAGCGATCTGGAAGTGGCCTGGGAATGGAACGGCGCCAGCTTCGGCGCGGTCAGCGGCCGCTCCACGCCATCCTATATCGACGGCATGCTCTACACGGTGGCCGGCTACAACCGCCACGTGATCGCCATCGATCCCAAGACCGGCGAGACCCAATGGTCATTCCGCCTGCCCGATACGCCACGCCAGGAGTACTCCATGCGCGCCGACTACGGCAAGGGCGTGGGCTTTGGTTATATCGATGGTGAGGGAGTGGTTTATATCGTGACTCCCGGGTTCTTCCTGGTGGCATTGGACGCCAAGACCGGCGTGCCACTGGAAGGCTGGGGTGAGCCTGTAGCCATCGACGGCTTTCCTGAAAGCGGTGTTGTAGATCTGCTGAAGGATCTGGGTCATCCCTATGACCCCTATGAAGGCATTCCCCTGGAAGTCGGCTACATTACTTCTTCTTCACCCCCCATCGTGGTAAACGACACCATTGTGGTGGGTAACTCTGCCGAGCAGGGCTACCATCAGGCACGCATTGAAAACGTGCCCGGTGACATCCTGGGTTATGACAAGAATACCGGTGACTTCAAATGGAAATTTAATGCCATTCCTCAGCCCGGTGAATATGGCCACGAAACCTGGGAAAACGACGCCTGGCAGTGGACCGGCGACATTTCTTCCTGGGCGCCGTTGTCAGCCGACCCGGAAAACAACCTGGTATTTGTGCCCACCAACCCGCCTACCATCGACTACTACGGTGGTTTCCGTCCCGGCGACAACCTGTTTGGCACCAGCCTGATTGCGCTGGATACCAATACCGGCGAGCGGCGCTGGCACTACCAGTTTGTGCATCATGATGTATGGAACTTCGATACGCCCACCGCACCCATCCTGCTGGATGTGGAAGTGGACGGCCGCCAGATCCCTGCCGTGGCCCAGGCCACCAAGCAGTCCTGGCTGTATGCGTTCAATCGCCTGACCGGGGAACCGATCTGGCCGATTGAGGAGCGACCGGTGCCACCGTCCATCGTGCCTGGTGAGCAACTGTCAGCGACCCAGCCGCATGTGACTTTGCCGGCTGCCTATGACATCCAGGGCATCTCCGAAGACGACCTGATTGATTTCACGCCCGAACTGCGGGAAATGGCTGTTGAGGCACTGGAAGACTACGTCATGGGTGGTCTGTTTAACCCGCCGATCCACGCCGAAAATGAGATGGGCAAGTACGCGGCCATGAATTGCCCCGGCGGTAGCGGTGGCGCCAACATTAATGGACCACCGGTGGCCGATCCCACTGCGGGTGTGGTGTTTGTGAACTCCCACAGCGCCTGTTTTGCCTTGCGGGTGATTCCGGGTGAGGAATCGGATGTGTTCTTCCCGAACTCAACCGGTACCACCACGGCGCAATACGCCAATGGGGTGCCAGGTGCCACCGCGCGTCCGCCGCGCATGCCCAATGGCCTGCCGTACCTGAAGCCGCCCTACAGCCGCATTACCGCTATCGACCTGAATACCGGCGAGCACAAGTGGATGATTCCCACCGGCGAAACCCCGGAGCGCTACAAGCGCGCTTTTGAAGAAGCCGGGGTACCGGAGTCAGTCTATGGCAACACCGGTACCGGTGCGCTGATTCCCATGGTGGCGACCGCCAACATGCTGGTTTACTCGGACGTCGCGTCTGACGGAACGCCCATGCTGTGGGCCATCGACAAGGAAAGCGGTGAGATCATCGGCGAAATTGAAGCGCCGGCACGCAGTGGCTATGGCATGAGTTCCTGGGTCCACGACGGACACCAGTACATCATGCTGCAGTCCGGCGCCTCGCTGTTTGCGGTGGCGCTGCCGGAAGCGCAGCCCCAGAGCAGCGGCTACTAAAGTCAGCTTGCGCCAGGGCCTGGCTCTGGCGCAACTCTGGCGCGACGTGCTACACAATAAGCGCCACACAAAAAACCCGATCGCAGTGACTGCGTCGGGTTTTTTTTTGCCTGCTTCTGGGGCTGGCGGCATTCAGGTAATGGTTCAGGGGGGGTGGTACCGGGAGAGTGAGGTCTAGGGAGAAATGGGGCGCCGGCTTTCGTTGATAACCACGGTGCAGGTAGTGTCGCCGACATTGCGAATTGAGAATGTGGAATTGGCACTGCGCCAGGCCCAGTCGCCTGGTTGGTCCAGTTCGTGGCGGATGCCATCGGGGCGGGTGACCTGCACCATGCCCTCGCTGCCCAGGATGATCGCCGTGGGATTGAGATGCGTCTGCTGCCCGGTTGCTTCGCCGGGACGCAACTCCAACCGGTAGGCGCGAAACCAGGGGTTTTCTATCACCGGATCGGCGTCCACGCCACTGGGTTGGTCCTGGTTGTTGCTGGCAACCCCGGGATTGTCATTCACCATGGCCATGATGTGGCGCAGGCCCGGGCCCTCGTTGGCCACCACATGGGTAAGCGGTTTGCTGGCGTAGTCGGTGCGGGACACGACTTCACCGCCGCGGGGACCGGCGGCGTCGCTGATATAGGTCAGCAGAATCGGTTGATTATGAGTATGAGGATAGGTGACATCGCCGGGGTTGATCTGCACATCGAGCAGAAACACGCCGCCGTCACGCTTCACTATCCGGTGCCGGGGTTCCTGCAGCAGGTGCACCACGTCGTCAGGATCAAAGGCTGGCTCCTGGGCGTGGGCGGGTAACAGCATGCCAAAGAGAAATGACACGCCAAGCGCCAGGGCAGCTGGCAGTATTCTGGAATTGCGGGTTAGCAGTGCCCTCATGGGTTCCTGTGATCTCCTTACAGCGTTGAGCCTGCCGGACCGTGTCCGACATGAGGCGGGTCGCTCTGACCCCTAACGCCAACCCTGCGGTCAACGCCACGTGTAATGCGGCGCAAGCATAACACGGTTACCTGGTGGTCAAAATCCGCGCTTGGCGCGAGGGCTTGCGACGGCGGCCCACGCCGAGCAGGCGTCGCCACAGCGGCATCGTTCGCGGTGCCTGAGCAGCCTGCTGCGCCCAGTGCTCTGCGGTTACCTGAGCGCAATCTTCCGCTGCCGAAGGGGGCTGCCGGGCAGCAGACTGACTGGTCAGTTTGTCAGTGTTTGATCCCAATTCAGCACTCCATGATTGTCGAGGATTTGCAGCAGTCGCTCCAGCGGTACGGCGCGTAATTCACCGCGGCTGCTGGACACGGTGGTGGCCTTGAAAATGGCGTTGTAAATGGCTTCCTCGGTGGCTTCGGCAGTGGCGGCGAACAGCGGCGACATGGCGCCGTTGCTTAACTCCGGGGTCATGATCGGCGTCTGGCTGTTGCGCGGCTTGCGCACCTCGGGGTGGGTGGAAAACGCGATCACGTAATCCCCGGAGCCGTTACTGGCATAGGAGCCAGTGCGGCCCAGGCCCATGATGGCGCGAGTGCCAAGCCGGTCCAGGCTACGGGGATTAAGCGGCGCATCGGTGGCCACCACGATCATGATCGAGCCATCATCACGATCCCCGTCGTTGCTGCTCGGCAGCCTGTCGCGGTAGGGATAGGTCCCCAGTTCCCGGCCCACCGGCGCGCCATTGATACTCATAATGCCGCCGTAGTTGGTCTGCACCAGCACCCCCACGGTGTAACCACCCAATTCGCCGGGCAGCACCCGGCTGCTGGTGCCGATACCGCCTTTCCAGCCGAAGGCCTGGGTGCCGGTGCCAGCACCGACACTGCCCTCGGCCACCGGACCGCTACTGGCACTGGCCAGGGCGGCAAACACTTCATCACGCTGTACCGGGTCGGCCCACATATTGTTGACCCGGGCGTCATTGGTTTCGCC
This sequence comes from uncultured Pseudohongiella sp., assembly GCA_965230125.1. Lineage (GTDB taxonomy): Bacteria > Pseudomonadota > Gammaproteobacteria > Pseudomonadales > Pseudohongiellaceae > UBA9145. Next base: position 1,857,166 of record OZ245938.1, read on the forward strand.
AACCACCGGATTGACGGTGTGCTCGCCCATGCCCGGTTGCTCGTATACCCATTCTTTCAGGGCATTGGCAGCGCTCCATACACACAGGGTGCAGGTCAGCAGGATGGGGGTCTCGATCTCACCAAACTCCTGGATCTGGCTTTGCCCGATGAGTTTGCCGTAGCCATTGCCGACATGCACCCAGGCTGGGACCGGTTTGGTGTAAAGGTTCCCCGGAGCGGGGATAATCGCAGTGACGCCGGTGCGGATATCGTCGCCGCGAATCACGGTTTCGTGCCCCACTTGCACGCCAGCAACGTCGGTGATGGCGTTTAGAGGGCCCGGTGAAAAGATGCCTACCACCAGCCCGGCGTCCCGGGCGCGGGGGCGGTCCTGGGCAGACACGGTCGCAAGACACAGACTGGTGATTCCGGCGAGAGCGACCACAAGGATGGTGATGGAGAGGCGGTGCATGAACTGACTCCGAGCGCGTTATAAAACATGCAGGATAGCATTGACGGCATTAATGCGCCGTACGCTCAACTATACGTGCCCTTAAGTTCTTGTTTTATCAGTGCCCACATTTTTGGCTCAGACAGCGAGTAATTTGATTAAGCAGCCTTCTTTAGCAGAAGGCTGCTATGCGCAGGCCTGTCGCGTTCAGGCCAGTTCGGATAGGGTTTGTAGCCGGGCCAGTTCAGCGCTTGAGCTTACTTCGGTTTTGGCAAAGATATTCTTGCGATGGGTTTCCACGGTGCGTGTGCTGAGATGGATCTGTTCACCAATCTCCCGGGCGGATTTGCCTCTGGCCAAAAGCTCTGCAATTTCCCTCTCCCGAGGGCTGAGGCGGGTCAGACGCAGCTTGGCTTCCTGGCATTCCGCGCTACGTTTGAGCTGATCCCGATGTCGGGAAATGGCCTCTTTGACCTTTTCGACCAGGAGATTCTTGCTCGCAGGTTTCTGTATCAGTGTGTAGGCGCCATCCTCAAAGACCCGTACGGTCGCTTCCACATCGGCATGAGATGAATAAACGATCACCGGAAGCATGTTGTTTCGCCGCTTGAGTTCGTTAAGTACTTCCAAGCCGCTGATCTGCGGCATTCTAAGGTCCAGCACCACTGCGGCATCGGCAAAGGTATAAGCATAGCTCGGCAGACTATCAAGAAAGTCTCCGGCCCGGGCATGGGTGATCACTGAAAAACCGGCCGATTTGAATACTAGCTCGAGAGTCTTGAGCACATCCTTGTCATCGTCGACCAAAATAACCTTGTAGCTGTCACTCACGACGCCTCCTTTCCGAACAGCAGCTATAGCACGAGGTTAGATAACTCTTGTCTTACAAAGTCTAGCGCTGTCCTGGCTATCCTCGCGCTCATCCTTAACCAGTCCGGATAGACCAAGCCTACACCCCCGTATAAAAAAAAACAGGAAAACTGCCGCAATTTTGGGCACGCCCGTGCTATTAACTTCAAGGTCCACTGTGGAAAACCGCTGGATTTTCAACTGGTTGAGCCTGTTTCCTGTCACCGAAGGGCCGCAGCGAAGAACGTTCAGCGTCAGAACTCCAGATTTGTGTAGAGCTGTGCGAACAACACCGGCGCGGGAATTCCTCCGGGCCTGCAACACATAGAGGTGTCAGTATTTTTACGGATAAGATCACGGGCTTTTGCGGATTACCCTCTTGCGCATTTCAAATACTCTGCACTTAGCCCGAAAAAACAACGTGCTACACACTGACAAAAGTTATGGAGAAAGCGATGGAAAACCGGATGCCAATAACTTCCACTAGAAATAACCCGCCGGCTGAGGTCAATGGTTGGGAAGCAATCCTTTCAGCGGTACTGGGTTGCCTGATGATGCTCCCGATTCTCATGGATTTGTTTCACCCCTTGAGTATCCCCTTTGGCTGGCTTTATCTGTTACCGGTATGTCTCTATTCGCTTACCTCTACCAGCCACAGTCGTATCTGGACCCTGTTGACAGCATGCTCTGCCATGCTGGTGGCAGAGACGCTACTTTTTATGGCGCTGCACGAACCGTTTAGCACTTTATCCGTTATCATCAGCCAGCTCGCTGCCGGTATGCTTATAATTGCTGCGGGTTTCTATACTCATTGCCGGTTGTGGGCGCTGGAAGAAAAGAAACTGCGCGACACTGTTCGCCTAAAACAGGATGAACTCGACCGGGCCAACGCCCTGTTCGCCGTCGCCGGGGAGTCGTACGGTCTCGGTGGATTTCTTTTTCAACCCGAATTATCGCGATTGCTTCTGGGCGACGCCACGCTTGAATTGCTTGGAAAGACGTCAGAGTTCGAATTCACGCTGAGGGATTTTACTGCGCTGATGCTGCCCGGCTACGGGGAAGAAGTCCATGCTGCACTGGACGCCTGCCTGCATGATGGCTCTACCATCAAGCTTCAGTGTCAATTATTGACGCGTGGCAGTGAACGGGTCTGGCTGGAGCTCAATGCCAATCCTTATTTTTCCGGTAATCGGATAAGTGCTGTAATCGGCACCCTGCGCAACATCTCGGTAGAGAAAGCGCAGCAGAAAGACTATTCCGAAGAAATAGCCCGACTCCATGAGAGCCTTCACAGCCTGCCCGGTGTTCTGTGGCAATACAGCAGTACAAGCGGTCTGTCTGCGTCCTGCGAAGATGAGGATGGATGCCTCGAAGGCCCGGACGCGAGAGTCTTGCGCCGCCGTCCGATGGCGCTCATTCATCCTGATGATCGTTTCGGAGTACTGCGGCAATGGTTGCGGGCTCAGCAATCGAACGGTTCTCATTTTGTGTGCAGGGCCAGATTGTTTTGCCGAGACCATCAGTATCGCCACTATCAACTGCAGGCAAAACGCAACCTGTATGGCCGAACACCTTTGCTCGCCGGGGAGTGGAATGGGATAGGAGTAGAGGTCAACGTACCGTCAGGCTATGCCGTCATTGCTCAGACCGCTGCCACCGGTGCAGATCGAAAGCTTGTCCACGACTTGAACAATGTTCTTACCTCCATACTCGGATCAGCCGAAAACATTGAGCTGGATTCTGAAGTCGGTGCAGCGGTGCGACTGGAAGCTCGACAGATTATTGATTCCGTTGGTAAAGCTTCCGGCTTACTCCAGGATGACGAATTGTTGGGTACTGCAAGCTGTCAAGCACCACAACAGCCTTTAGCTATCACAGATAATTATGACACTGTGCTGAAGTCATCCGAGAGTACTGTTACTAAAGCCGCAGGACGAAAAACAACTATTCTTTTGGTTGAGGACGATGATTTAGTCAGTCGATATACACAAAAAATTCTGCGCAACGCTGGTTACCAGGTACTTGTTGCTTGCAATGGCAGTGAGGCGCTAGAAATTCTGCGTAGCCAGAGTCAATTTATCAACATTATGGTTACTGATATGTTCATGCCTGGGGCGATACTCGGGTCCGAACTTGTTGCGCGCGCTCGTGAAGAGTTTCCTCACATACATACGATTCTGGCCTCTGGCTATGACACCGCGGTAGTCAACTTCTTTAATAATCCTGAAGTAAACGCAACCGAGATACTACGCAAGCCTTTCAAGGCAAGCACTTTGCTTGGCAGGATTGCTAAGATCGAAAGCAAAGATCAGTACAAGGATGATAGCGACGCTGAAAATACGCCCAAACGACAGCATCTGGCAACTGCGTTGGATTCCCGGAATAAAACTGCAGCATCTTGAAGCTGACACTGGAGAAAACTCAATGAGTAACTATCAATTCGATACGGCATCATTAAAGGTACTTGTTGTTGATGATGATGAAAACATTGCCGGTATGATCGGTAAAAAATCAAGGGATGTGGGCTGCGACTGTGTCGAAGTGACAAACAGCCGTCTTGCGATCGACTCGTCCTCTCGATTTAATCCAGACCTTATCTTCCTTGATTTGTGCATGCCGGGCCTGGATGGCATCGAAGTCATGCTGCAGCTGGCTGAATCCGGTTGCAGAGCACGCCTGGTGCTTATGAGTGGCCTCAAGCAGCGTGTGCTCCAGTCAGCGCTTGAAGTTGCGAAATCCCAGCGGCTGGCGGTTGTAACCACACTACACAAGCCATTTGGGACCGCTGATCTGGGAAAGATCCTTGGTGCTGAGATCGACAGTCACAAAGAGTCTCTCGCAACAATTGAGGCGCAACCTGCCGAGGCCCTTTTACCCGGACCTGCCATGCTTTACGAGCCTATTGCTGCCCTCGGTAAATCGTCAGATGAAGCGTTAACTCTACGGGCTCATTTCACCTGGCGCGCAGATAGCGGTGAGAATATTCCCTTCGATTCGCTAATTAACTCCGATCACAAAGCCGAGGCCGTGGCTGGCCTGACCAGCCTGATGATTTCCCGGTTGAGCTCTGACCTATGCCTGACTACTGGTGGCAGCAATCGGCAAGGTGGTTATCACTTTTATTATACTGTCAAACCAAGCTTTCTAATCCATCCAGACAACGTTTCCATCCTCAGGGAAATTCTGAGTATGAATAACCTAAACGCCTCCATGTTCACTCTGGAAGTGGTTGAGGAAACGATTCTTGCGAATCCGGATATGGTCAATGAAACTCTCGCTCGACTTGGATTACAGGGATTTCGGGTGGCGCTGGTGTGTGGTCAGGAGTCGGATGAATTACTTGCCAGAATTAAACGCCTGCCAGTTGATGAGTTACAGGTCGACTTTGCTGCGAATCCGCTGCTGAGCTCACGGGCCCAGAGCACTGAAGCCGACTTCTGGCTCGGTTCGCTGGTGTCTTTTGCCCATAAGGAAGGTTTTAGCGTTAGCGCAAGAAACATGAACTCGTATGCCCACTATCAGTTAGCGACAAGGTGCGGTGTAGATCGAGCCAGTGGCAGCTATTTTGGAGCTCTCCAGACTCGAATAAATTCGAAGCCGTCTGCCAGTAACCAGCAGGTATTGTCGATTTAGCGCTGTATTGAGCGCACCACATTAACATGACGACAGGGAAGCGACCCCGTGTTTAGACCCAATATTCTGGCAGCGCACAAGAACTTGATTTCGAGAAAGCAGGCAAGCCGGCAAGCCCCTAACCGGGAACGGCAGAAAGCTACACGGGTACTTATCGTGACTGGCGATCAACAATCCCTCAAAGACCTCCGACGTCACCTCGAAGGAGAATTTGAAGTGACGGCTGTCAGGCATGGTTACGATGCATTGCGGCGGCTTCAATCAATGGACGAGAGTGTCGACGTTATTCTGTTTGATTTGGACAATGAATCAGCCGCGGGCACAAACATCCTCGAGAGGATACTAGAGCAGTATCCCCATATTTGCACTGCTGCACTGAGCGATAAACAGGATGTACAACTAGTTATGCGACTGGTTCGAGCCGGTCTTTACGATTTTGTCGGGAAGGTCGGCACCAGGCCAGAATATTTTTCGTCTCTGATAAACAAGTGGTTGCAAGAACAGGGCCTTGACTGGAAGCTTGGTGAATATGTCCGCCTGCATCGGGAAGTGATGCGCAGCATGGAGGTGCGAACGTTTCTAGCTATCGACGTGCAGAAGTCGTTTGATCTTAAGGCAAGGCAAGACCCTTTTCTATCCCAGTATACATTCTACCTCTATCACCGCTTTATCGAACGAAGTGTCACCAGTTTTGGTGGAAAGATTCACAGTACAGCGGGAGACGGAACTATGGTTTGTTTTGAGGAGCCCGCTGCTGCGATCAGTGCTGCCAATAAAATAGTCACGAATCTTTCAGACTTCAATCTCCTGGATAATTGGCTGCCTCAGGATTTTTCGCTACGACTGGGTATTCATACCGGGCCGGTTGTGTTCAGCGAGAACTCGCCAATCAGTCACTTGTTTTCCAAAACGATTGATATCGCCGGACACATCCAGAAAGACGCCCATCCAAACCGGGTGGAACTTAGTGAGGAATCATTGTCAGCTATCGAAAACAAGCACGGTTTTCTCCCAACGACGCGAGTTGTTGATGGTGTGCGTGTTTATTATCTGGCTTGATGGTGCTGGGCCCAAAATGTTGTCCGCCTACTTGTGAATCGGCTCTAAGTGTGGCTGTTGACGTTTGTTGCCCCTTTCTGGCACCAGTTTGGGGGAAGGCTTAACCTTCAAGTACTTTTCGTACCAGGCGCGCAACCTCCCGTCGCCGATAGGGCTTGCTCAACAGCTCGACTCCTTCGTCCAGACGACCGTTATGCATGATAGCCGACTGAGGGTACCCTGATGTGTAGAGAACCTTAATGTCAGGTTGCAGGGTTCTTGCCGCCTCGGCAGTCTCCCGACCACCCATACCTCCGGGTAGTACCACATCGGTAAGCAACATATCGATATCTGCAGTTTCTGTCAGCAAGCGCAGGGCGTCCTCACCGTGTTCTGCCTGTGACACCTGATAACCGAGAAACGACAGGGTTGACACCAGATGTTTGCGAACCAGTTCGTCATCCTCTACCACGAGAATGTGTTCACTGCCTCGTTCTTCCTTTTCATCCTCTCTATCATCCGCGTGTGAAGTCAATCCGGGGTTGGCGACGGGAAAATAGAGCTTCATCGCGGTTCCCTCTCCAGGCTCGGAATATATTTTGACATGTCCCTGGGACTGCTTGGCGAATCCATAAACCATGCTCAAACCCAGTCCGCTTCCCTGACCAGCTTCCTTGGTGGTAAAGAATGGCTCAAAAGCATGGGTCGCAGTGTGCGCATCCATACCACAGCCATCATCGGTTACTGTGATGAATACATAATCGCCCGGACTGATATCGTTGTTCTCCGCGTAGGTTTTGTCCAGAGAAGCGTTGCCTGTTTCAATAGTAAGATGCCCGCCTCCCGGCATGGCATGGCGGGCATTGATTACCAGGTTCAGCAGAGCGACTTCCAGTTGCCCTTGATCAATCTCCACCAGTTTCAGGTTCTTTCCTTTCTTGATCAGAAAATCGATATCTTCTCCCAGGGTTCGTTTGAACAGGCGCTGCATGGTTGCCAGTTGCTCGTTAATATCAATGCGTTGCGGGCGCAGAACCTGGCGGCGGGAAAACGCCAGTAACAGATTAGTCAGCTCCGCCGCACGTTCGGAGGCGGAAACCACCATCTCCGCAAGCTCCTTTTCTTCGACCCCATGGAGCCTTTCCTGCAGTTCTTCAGCGCTGCCCAGTATCACCGTCAAGAGGTAATTGAAATCATGGGCGACGCCGCCGGTAAGCTGCCCGATTGCTTCGAGTTTCTGGGACTCTCTCGCTTGCGCCTCCAGCGCTCTCTCACGGGTCAGATCTGTCATGCTCACCAGCATCCGCTGGGCCTTCCCAGACTCGTCACGGACAATAAAACCTCGATCATAGACGGTGGCCGCTTTACCGTCAGCATTCACGAATTGGTATTCGCACTCCCATTCCAGTTCCCCGCCGGCAATGGCTTCCTGAAGACTTGTTAATACCCGAGCTCTGTCTTTACCGGCGATCCGGTTACTCCAGGCTTCCGGACCCCGCTCCAGCGTCTCCGAGCTATAACCGAAAACTGCAAACAGGCTCTTGCTCCACCAGATTTCACCGCTTCCGAGATCCCAGTCGCGGATAACGTCAGAGGTAGCCTTGGCTATCAGCCGAAAGCGTTCCTCACTGGACTTGCGTTTTGCGTCAGCTCGTTTAAGGACCGATACGTCACGTTCAATCGCGACAAAATTTATGGCCTTGCCATGGCTATCCAGCAGAGGAGTAATGCGAATATCCAGCCAGAATTCCCGCCCTTGTTTGTCATAGTTGATCAGTTCCGCGCGCACCGGCTGCCTGGATTCAAGAGCGACGCGAATACGGTCAAGTTCGGCACGGTCGGTATTCTTCCCCTGCAGAAATCGCGGCGTTCTGCCGACTGCTTCTGACTCACTGTAGCCAGTAATTTTCTCAAACGCCTTGTTTGTATAAACAATGCGCGGCCCCTCAGGCTCATTGATCGCATCGCCTTCAGTGATGAGGATGATATCGTTGAGATTCTCCACCGCCGATTCGAGTAGCTGCAGCCTGAGCTGGTTGGACCGTTCCGCGGATATGTCCCTGAAGTAAACCGCCAGACCACCAGATCCATCCCGCATGGGGTGCGCGGAAACCTGAAACCATGAATCTCGCGGTGGAAAGTGCTCGACGAAGCGCTGTACCTCACCGGTCTCCACAGCCGTACGATAAGCCTGTGCAAATTGTGTGTCCCTGGCATCGGGAAACTCCTCCCAGACCGACTTGCCCAGCAGGGCCGATCGGTCTGTACCGATATCGATTTCCGCCTGCTTGTTCAGGTAGGTAAAACGCCAATGGCGATCGAGCGTAAAAAAGGCATCGCTCATGGCGTCCAGGATTTCCAGGCGCTGACGCTCCAGGTCACCGACCCGGGATCGGGCCTCCATCAGGGGCGTTATGTCCTGAAATGCGCCCTGGACCGCGATGATTTTGTCCTCTGAATTTCTGATTGCGGTGCCTATAGATCGCACCCACAGGCGGTCCCCTTGTGCAGTTATGATTTGCAGGATTTCGTCGAGGTCTTTGCCCTGTGTCGCGCACGCATAGAATGCCTTGCTGATCTGGTCTCGAAACTCAGGAGCGTAGTAATTGATAGCATCCTCTACCGCCAGGGAAACATCTGCTGGCTCGCCGTGAATAGCGGCGGTTTCCGGCGTCCAGACAAGTTTTTCCGGATCAAGTTCGACCTTCCAGCCTCCCAGTCTGATTTTTTCACCGGCGATACGCAGCAGTTCCTGGGTGCTGAGGAAGTCTTTCTGCATGTCGATGAACGGGGAAATGTCGGCAACGTAACCCACCAGAATCTCACCGCTGGGACTTTGGTACCGCTGTCCCACACCGCGAACATGCCTGATCTCACCATCGACCGTCACAATGCGATGGGAAAACAGAAGCTGCTCCTGGTCTTTTTTGTCGACGAACTCACGGTAGGCCTGGCGGGTCGCTGGTTCGTCTTCCGGATGCACCATATTCATATAGGTTTCGAGGTCAATGTCGCTGCCTTCGGGGATGCCATACATCTCAAAGACCATTGGTGACCAGTTCAGACTCAGCGTGTCCAAATCCATCTCCCAGGCACCTAGCTGCAGCAGACTCTCTGCAGTACCCAGTCGGATATTCTGCTCTTCTGCTTTATACAGTGCGGCACGCACCTGTTCCGGACTTAGCCGCATGTCCTGGAACAATGCATTGTTCTGCGCTGCGGCGAAATCCATTATCGCTTCGTCCCCTGCATACAATGGCGTCAGGTCTTCAGCCCGATGGACCAGGAAAAACAGCTTGTCATGCTCGTCCAGCACCGGGACATTAAGTTGCGACCAGTATCTTTGTTCGACACTGCCATCTGGACGTCGTACCGGGTAGCGCTGAACTGGCACGCTGTCGGCGGTCTTGAACCTGGCAACCCTGTGCAGGGAATGGTGCAGACTCCTGACACCCGAGGGGTTTTTATCCTGCAGATCTTCAGGAAATGCCTCAAACACCGGAGACCCAATAAGTTGTTCCCTGGTGGACGAAGTAGCCTTGAGGTAGTCATTGCTTACGGCCACAATTTCGAAAGTCTCAGGGGCAAGAATCAGAAATTTCCCGGGCAATACTGCAAACAGCGCCTGGTAGTTTTCCAGTTCTTGCGGGCCACGCTGTTCCAATTCAGCCACTTGACTGGCAAGAGTTGCATTGCTGGCCTCAGTGCCTGCTTGTTCGGTAATGTCGTTAATTGTGGCGAGGATCGCGGACTGCCCAGCAAACTTGATGCGGCGCCACTCAAAGCTGGCCTTACGAGGTTGTCCCGAAGCTTTAAGCACATGCCAGGAGCCGGCACTATGCCGATTGGTACCGGCCGGAAAGCGTTCGACCTCGGCAAAAATCGCGGCGCGCTCCTCCGGCGGGCGCAGGTCGGCAATCGTTCTGCTCTTCAGGGTGTCCCGATCATAGTCCAGCCACTCACAGGCGCGGTCATTAGCAGCGCGAATCTGCAGGCTCGACGGATCAAACACCCAGACCGGGTGCTCAATGAGGTCAAAGTTTTCGAACTCGCGCTCTGTTAGATGTTGATACTCGCGCATGGGCAATCTCCCTGCCGCTGTCGGGATTTGGTCTGGAAACCTACCTGTTGGAACTGTTTGTTACCGGGCTATAACGCTGATTATCACAGTCTCCAGTCTGCTTTTGCGCATCAGGGTCGGAAGGGGAAAATCAGCGCCTTTGTTTGCTTTCTGCCCGCGCCGATGGAGTCGCGACGCCGGACGCAGCTGCTCGAGTCGATAGTGTCGGCTGGCAACCGTTTCACTAGGAGAAAGAAATCGCGACCACGCCTCTGTGCATAAACTCCTGAGTGGCCAGCGCGGGGATATCTGATTGTAAAGTATGACCGTCACCCGATAAATTGCCGAGAGATGAAAGCCACTGGAGCGAATTGAACACACTGATGAAACAGGCCGTACAAACTCAAAATCACCGGCAACTGGTAACCCTGCACCCTGGAACAACGGCCGAATCCGGGCTCGCGAACCACCGAATGCTCAAAGCCATAGGTAAAGTCTGGCAGGCAGGCTACTGTTTGGCAAACATTTTCGACCCTAAGAAACCGTCATTCGGCGGCGCGAATCGGCACTGATTTGTCAGGAAAAGACGGGCCCGCCCGGTTTTTCAATCTGGCATGGTGAGCCGCGATCCATAATCAGCAGTGCGAGCTGCTGTGGGTGGATTGCTGACCCGTCTAATCCTGTGGAGCTGCCCGATACTGACTTGGCGCTTCTTGTAATTGATGTTCGGTGGCGGCCCGGCACGGTCTGTAATTGATGCCGCCACTGGCGTAGTGAACACGATCCCCCCCAGGCATTCACCAGCTTGCATCTGTCCAATTCAATGGCTTTAGTTGATCCAGGTCATCACCGCCCAATGCCCATTGGCTTATAAACTTCATTATTCTGATTTAAAGCATCCATTGACCCTGAATCGGTAGAGATTATGTCCAATATCGGCTGGCTTTTTGAGAGTGGGTGGATTGGTCCCATGGCGGTTAAAAACCGACTGGTCATGCCACCGATGGTGCGCAACTATGCTGAGACCGACGGAAGTGTAAGCCAGCGTTATCTGGCTCACGCTGAACGCATTGCCCGCGGTGGTGTTGGCACCATGATCATCGAAGCGAGCTTCGTGAGCCCGGAGGGGCGCGGCTTCGCCCGGCAACTCGGCCTGCATGCTGACCACGTGGTGGCCAGTTGGCGCACCTTGTTTGCAAGCTGTCATCAGCACGGGGTCAAGGTGGGGCCTCAGCTTTACCACGCGGGCCGCCAGACATCGAGCCAGGTGACGGGCACCAGTCCGGTGGCTCCATCGGCCATTCCCTGTCCCATCATGCAGGAGCTACCACATGAACTGAGTGGTGAGGAAATTCAGGGCATCGTCGCGGATTTCGGAGCGGCGGCCAGGCGCGCGAAAGAAGCCGGTGCAGACTTTATCGAAATTCATGCCGCCCATGGCTATCTGGTCAATCAGTTCATGTCGCCATTCTCAAACCGGCGGGAGGATGCCTACGGCGGCAGTTTTGAAGGCCGCATGCGATTTCCGACCGAGGTCTATGAGGCGATACGTGGTGCTGTTGGCGAGGATCTGCCCATCATTATCCGGATCAGTGCCGACGAGATGGTGGAGGGCGGTATCGAGCTGGAAGACGGGGTTCAGATTGCTCGCTATTTTGAGACCCTGGGGGTGGATGCGGTGCATGTCAGCGCCTGCAATTACGGTTCCTATGCCAAGGGTCATCTTATTCCGCCCATGTCTGTGGATGACAACATTCTGGTTCCGCTGGCCGAGAAGGTTAAGCACGCCGTAAACGTACCAGTGATTGCGGTGGGCAAGATTCGCGAAGTCCAGGCAGCGGCAACTATTGTCGAGTCCGGCCAGGCAGATTTTGTGGCTATAGGTCGTTCGCTGCTGGCCGATCCAGACTGGCCATTAAAAGCGCAGCGCGGTGAGGAACAACTCATAGATCACTGTATCGCCTGTAACCAGGGCTGCATCCAGCGCCTGTTCGCCCATGAGGATGTGCTGTGTACGGTAAATCCTGAATGCGGGCGTGAAACTCTTTTCCAGGACCTGCGGGCAACTTCCAGGCCGCGACGGGTCGTTGTGGTAGGCGCTGGACCGGCGGGGATGTCGGCCGCACGTTATGCTGCAATGTTCGGTCAGCAGGTAATACTTGTTGAAGCCAGGGAGCGCCTGGGTGGTCAACTCTTCGCTGCGGCCGCCTCACCGCACCGGCAGGATTGGGAGCGCCTGCGCAGCTTCCTCGAATCGGAACTGGAACGGCTTGACGTGGAGGTGCGGATCAATAGTGCAGCAGATGCACAATCCATCCTCGAAGAACAACCGGATGTGGTCATCGTCGCGTCGGGCTCGGTCCCGCTGCGACCCAGTGTGCCCGACCTCGGCGCGCGTCTGGTATTCGCTCGTGATGTGATGGAAGGGCGTGCCACGGCCGAAGGCTCGGTGATCATCGCCGGTGGTGGCTGCTCAGGCGCGCAGACGGCGGAATATCTCGCGGCCAGGGGACATCCGGTAACCATAGTCGAGGCCTCGGACGAGATCGCGGTGGATGCGCCACTTGCCGAGCGCGCGCTGCTCATGACGCGGCTGGCGGACCTCGGTGTCTCTCTGCGGCTGCATACCCGCATTCTGGAATTCGCGGCGGACTCAGTGATCATCCAGCAGGAAGAGACGAAACAAAGCCTGAAGGCGGATACGGTTCTGATCTGCATGGGCTCTCGAGCGGAGTATGAACTGGCCACGGCACTGGCGGGGAAGATTGAGCACATTGTGGTGGTAGGGGATGCGCGCGAACCTCGTCGCGTGACTGAAGCGATTGCCGAAGGTGCGATCGCTGCCCTGGAGATAAGCCGCTAAACCGGACCGTACCCCCTCATCAAAGACATGCCTGACCAGGGACGCAGATTCTGCGAGAGCTGGCGCCGGGCGCAAGTCTGAGCATTTCCTTGTTGCTGCCAGCCGCAGCGTGCATAAGCTACAAAACGCCATGTGGCTGAATTAAGTTACTATTTAGTGTGCATTCACGGTCTTGTGTCGGAATAACACAGCAACAAGTGGTTGGCCGGGCGGGGAACGGGAAAGGTGCCCAGCAGTGCGGCGGGTTCTTCTACTGCAAATGAATCCAGTCTGGCCAGTTGAGCGCCGACCCGGTTGCCGATATGCTCCGAGGCTACAATAAAATTCCTGGGAGAGACAATGAAACCCTTGCGACGAACATCCTTTACGGTCGCCCTGTGCGGGCTGCTGCTGGCGGGCTGGCTGAATCCGGCTTCGGGCCAGGAGCTTGGTGATCACCGCTATACCAGCGAGGCTGTCCAGGCCGGGCTGCGCATCTACACTCAGGAATGCGCCCTTTGCCACGGACCCCAGGGCGACCTGATTGACGGCATCAACCTGCGCATGGGCCAGTTTCGCAACGTCCAGTCTGACGATGACCTGCGCCACGTGATTACCGGTGGCGCCGCCGAAGGGCGCATGCCGGCCTTCGACCTGGATGCCGAGGAGCTGGCATCGGTGATTGCCTATATCCGTGCCGGGTTTGACCCAGAAGGCGTGGCGGTGCGCATTGGCGACCCTGCGCGCGGCCAGCGCCTGTTCGAAGGCAAGGGCAACTGCGCGGACTGCCACCGCGTCAATGGCCAGGGCCCACGCACCGCGCCCGACCTGTCCGATGTTGGCCTGCGCCGCACCCCGGCCAACCTGCAGCTCAATCTGGTGGACCCCGCCGCGGCACTGTTACCGATCAATCGACCCGTGCGCCTGGTGACTGTCAATGAAGAGACGGTGACTGGCCGGCGGCTGAATGAGGATACCTACAGTGTTCAGCTCATTGATTCAGAAGGGCGGCTGCGCTCGTTTCTCAAGGATGATCTGGCCACCTACAGCATCAGCGAAGTGCCCAGTAAATCGCCTACCGATCTGAACACCGAGGAGGTGGCCGATGTGGTCGCCTACCTGTTAACGCTGCGGGGAGTGGACTCATGAGCACCAGGAAAATAACAATACCGGCGATTCTCGTGGCCTTGACGCTGCTGCCGACGTTGCTGCAGGGCCAGGTCTCCTACGAGCGGATTCTCAATGCCGAGGCCGAACCCCATAACTGGCTGACCTACAACGGCGGCTACATGAGCCAGCGCTACAGTCAGCTGGATCAAATCGATTCCGCCAATGTGGCCGACCTGGAGCTTCAGTGGATGCTGCAGAACCAGGTGTTTGGTGCCTGGCAATCCAATCCCATTGTGGTGGACGGGATCATGTACCTGACCGAGCGACCCAATAGCGTTATGGCGCTCGATGCCGTGACTGGTCGGGTTTTCTGGAAGTACGTGCACACGCCTGCCGATAATTCCCGGGTCTGCTGCGGCGCCAACAATCGCGGTGTGGCCATTCTCGGCGACACCGTCTACATGGGCACGCTGGATGCGCGCCTGATTGCGATTGATCGCATCAACGGCCAGCCGTTGTGGAATATTGAAGTGGGTGACGTGGACCGCGCCTATTCCGTTACCATGGCGCCCCTGGCGGTGAAGGATAAAATCCTGGTGGGCGTCGGCGGCGGCGAGTTTGGCATTCGTGGCTATGTGGCAGCCTATGATGCGAAGACTGGCGCCGAGGTCTGGAAAACCTACACTATCCCCGGCCCCGGCGAGCCCGGTCACGACACCTGGCAAGGCGATGACTGGCAGTATGGTGGCGCACCGGTGTGGATTACCGGCTCTTTCGACGAGGAGCAGAATCTGAGCTTCTGGGGAGTAGGCAATCCGGGTCCGGACTGGAATCCTTCCCAGCGCCCTGGCGACAATCTCTATTCGGATTCGGTGATTGCCCTGGATGTCGATACCGGCGAGCTGGAATGGTATTTCCAGTTCACCCCCAACGACGGCTATGACTATGACGCCGTGCAGGTGCCGGTGCTGGCGGATATCGACTGGAACGGTGAGCCGCTCAAGGCGATGTTGTGGGCCAACCGCAATGGCTTCTTCTACGTACTCGATCGCACCACCGGTGAATGCATGCTGGGTACGACCTATGTCCGCGTCAACTGGGCCAGCGGTCTGGATGAAAACTGTCGGCCGATCCAGACCCCGCAGCCGGAAGGGTCGCCAACCTACCCAGGCAACCAGGGCGGCACCAACTGGTATCCGCCGTCGTTCAGTCCCCGTACCGGGCTGTTCTATTTCGCCTCCTGGGAAGATTACGGCACCATTTATCGACCGGAAGAGTCCGAGTATATTCCGGGGCGCGCCTTTCTTGGTGGCGGCTTCGACGTAGTGGCGCCGGCACCGGATGCACCTACCATCGGCATTGGCCGCACCGATCCCATCAATACCTGGACCGATGAAGTGGGACACGCGGCCCTGAAAGCCATGGATCCGGAAACCGGGGAAGCGGTGTGGGAGTTCGAGCAGTTTGATGTCAGCGACAGCGGCATGCTCACCACGGTTACAGATTTACTGTTCACCGGCGGTCGGGAAGGGCATTTTCATGCCCTGGATGCCCGCACCGGGGAGTTGCTGTGGCGCACCAGCCTCGGCGGCCAGATAGTCATGGCGCCGGTAACCTACGCGGTAGATGGCGTGCAGTATATTGCGGTGATTTCCGGCCACGTGATGGCGACGTTTGCATTGCCGCAGCAATAACCACTGAAGCGGCTTTAACCTGGGAATTCATAGCCAAAGCGCCCGGAGTGAGTTGGTGAACAACTTGCTCTGGCGCTTTTGCTCACCCGCCGATTGCTTACACCTATGTCAATGTCACAGAGTGTGGCAGCCCTCGGGAAAGTGCTGATTCCCGGGTACTTATTTGTTTAAATACGACGCAACAATTGCACTGCCGTTCCGGCCATAACAACAACAAGCAGGTGCCCGCAGTAATGAATGTTCGCAGTATCCCGCTCGCGTCTGTCTGGCGCCTGATTTCACTATTCGTTCTGTTAACTGTTACCGCATGGCTGTCGGCTGCCCATGGTGCCGAGTTTGGCCAGGCCACCCCGGAGCAACTCAAGCGCGTGTTCCCGGAGGCTGACAGCTTCAGCGCCAAGCAGGGTGACCCGCCGGTATACCACGCGCTGCGTGGCGAGGCGGACAGCAACGCTGCACAACTACTGGGCTACCTGTTCGAAACCCCGGATTTGCCGCCCGAGGAAATTGGCTACAGCGCTCCCATCGAGGTGCTGGTAGGCATGGACCTGAGCGGCAGGCTCACCGGTATCGAGATCCTGTATTACCGCGAATCCTATAAGAGTATCCGCGGCGACTTTCTTAACACCGAGCGGTTTCCCGACCAGTTTGCCGACAAGCAGGTCGGCGATGGCTTTCGTGTCGGCCGCGATGTGGATGGTGTGTCACGTGCCACGATAACCAGCTGGGCAGTGTCGCGCGGGGTGCGCAATGCCGCGCGTCAGGTTGCCCGGGCCTATTTGTCAGATTCCGAGTTTGTCGCCGAGGTGAATTCCGATGCCGTGGCGCTGAATGTGCTGGGCGCCCAGAGCTGGGATGACATGAAGGCCTCGGGCCTGGTGCGGGAAATGAATATCAATTATCCCGATCAGACTCGCCTGGAGTTGGATCTGGCGTTTATGGGCCACGATGGCCTGGGTGAGCTGTTGGTAGGCAGCGACGACTATTCCCGTGCTGACCGGGAGGCCAGCAATCGCGTGCGCGATGGCAAGCTGCTGCTGGTGGGCATCGACGGTGACGCCTCGAAACCGTTTCGCCAGGAGCGCCTGGCGGTGCGCCAGGGAGAGAATTTCTTCCCGATGCCGCGCCAGCGTTTCGTCTACGTGGGCAGTGCCGAGACTGGCAAGATCGCCGAGCAGGTCCGGTTCGCCGGCGCCATGGTGATCGACCCCGGTATCGACCTGGCGCGCCCGTTTACGGTGATCTATGACACCAGTGATGAGGTGGGTTCGTTTATCAGCAGCGCCGAAGTCGAGTATCAGGTGCCAGCTCTCCCACTTGCGCTGGCGCAAGGCACCGAACTGCCGTCGGAATATCTGCCCGAATCAGCACAACTGGATTTTGCGGCTGACGAGGGCAGGCTGACGGCGCTGGTGAGTAATGCCCCGTGGGGTTCGGTGGTCCTGCTGCTGATTCTGCTGGCGCTGGTAATGACCTCTTTCCTGCGCAAGAACGCAACGCTGCGCTGGATCACGCTGGCCTATACCCTGGTGTATCTGGGCTGGGTTGACGGCGGCTTTGTCTCGGTGTCGCACATCACCAACGGTATCAAGCTGGGTCCGTCCATGTTTCTGCAGGATCTGCCGCTACTGCTGATCGTGGTATTCACCGTGGTTACCACGCTGTTCTGGGGCCGGGTTTTCTGTTCTTCCCTGTGCCCATTCGGTGCACTGCAGGACTTCATGACCCGCCTGCTACCCAGGTCGTGGCAGTGGACCGTGCCCCAGTCTGTGCACGACAAGGCTATTTATATCAAATACGCCATTCTTGGTTTTCTGGTAATCATGGCCCTGGCCTTCAGCGAGCTCAGTCTGTTCCAGTATTTTGAACCGTTTGGTACCGCATTCTACTTCAGTCAGTCGCTGCTGTTGTGGGGGATCCTGGCCGCAATTTTGGCTGGAGCCGCTATTATCCCGCGTTTCTATTGCCGCTATGCCTGCCCACTGGGTGCGGCGCTGGGGGTAGCTGCGCTGCTGTCGCCCTGGCGTATCAGGCGGGTCGAGCAGTGTCAGCTGTGCAAGGTGTGTGAGCATGCCTGCCCCACCGGGGCGATTCGTGGTCCGGAGATCGACTTCAAGGAATGCGTGCGCTGCGACATTTGCGAGCGCAAGTTGATTGACAAGGCAGGCACCTGCAAGCACTCGGTGCCGGAGCTCAAGGCGCGGGTCAAATCCTGGGAACCCATCGCGGTGGGCTGATCCAGGCCAACATGGGTATTGAAACACGGAAATAA
Source organism: uncultured Pseudohongiella sp. (assembly GCA_965230125.1). Classification (GTDB taxonomy): domain Bacteria; phylum Pseudomonadota; class Gammaproteobacteria; order Pseudomonadales; family Pseudohongiellaceae; genus UBA9145. The sequence continues at coordinate 1,875,096 of OZ245938.1, forward strand.
AAAATCCCGGCTTGAGCCGGGATTTTTTTTATAACTGGATTACTCGCTGAAGGCGCTAGCGACTGTCTTCGCTGAGCCAGCTGAAATCATCTTCTGACTGGTCCAGCAGGTCGGCCCGCTCGCGGCGCTGCTGCTCGGCGGCGCGTGCTTCTTCCAGGACATCCTGGGGCATGTCGCGGCCCACCACAATGCCGCGCGGGTTGGCCGGGGCGAAATAAATGCGCGCATTGGCCATTTCATCGGTGGTAGCCGGGCCGTATTCCACGGCGGCCTTGGGGTCGGGGTTCCAGCGGTTTTTCTCGGAGTTATCGAACCACCAGCTCATGTGCATGGTGGAACCGGCTGGGATGAACTTTGGCTCCTTGTACTCGTACAGGAACTGCCAGTTGAAATCGTATTTGGGTACCCAGAGCAGGACCTCGCGTTCGCCATCGGGATACTCCAGCTCATAGCGCATGGCCTTGCCGCGGTAGTGCATGTGCGGGCCCATGGATAGCAGGTAAATGTCTTCCTCGATCTCGTGGGTGTTGTTGACCTGGAAATTCGGGTCGCCCGGGGGAATGGTCCAGCCGCTGTGGGGCAGCAGGTTGGTTTCCACCACGTAGTCGATCACGTCACCATCATCATAGAATTCGAAACCGGCCCGGGTGCTGTCATAGACGCCGGTGCCTTCACCGGTGTCCTTGTGGTAATGCATGTTGACAGTGATAAACGGGTTTTCCGGCAGCAGCACGCCCCAGCCTTCGGGATAGGTGAAGGGCCCGCGGCCGGGCACACCCACACCCATGTGGCTGGAGACAATGTGATGCACCCAGGGACCGCCGGGATCCAGCTCGGCCTTGGAGATCCAGCGGGGATTGGTATGGGCACCTTCGGGATAGTGCATCTGGATGGTGGGCTGCCAGTCTTCTACTTCATCTGGTACGTACACCTCGCGTTCAAACTCGACCACCAGGTCCGGATCACCAATCCACCAGCCGGATTCGGGCATGCCGGTTTCAATGCCGCTGGCCAGAATACCGTCAGCATCCGCCGCGGCAGCCGGATCGCCTGCCAGGGCGCCGCCATCAACCCAGGCGATCAGTAACTCTTTTTCGCTCCGGTCGATATAGCGCTCAGCCTTGAATTCCCCACGGTGCCGCTCATGGGCGCCCCAGGGCGGCATATAGCCGGTGACCAGGGCATTCTTGATCAATGGTGCCCAGGTTTTCGCCTGTTGGTAGTCCAGTAGCGACATCGGGGCACTGATGCCACCGACGTCTGGTCCGTCAGGCTGGTGACAGGCGGCGCAGTTTTTCGCAAAAACCGGCAGGGCATCCTCGTAAAACGTGGGCACAGCATTTTGAGCGTGCAGGGCACTGCTGGCCAGGAGAACCAGGGGGGCAAGTGAGACGTTAAGCAGGGCGAGAGAACGGAATTTCATGGTTGATCCCGAATTGTTGTTGTAATGCCTTGGAGATTAATCACTCTGGCTGGCGTTGTCCATTAGTGGTCTTAAAATCAGGATGCTCGCAGATTTACGGGGAGGAGCCATTAATGCCAGGGGCCATAGCCAGGCCAATCACTGATTTCACGGCTGTCTGGCGCCAGGCCACGTCAACACTGGTCATGGGATGCATCGAAAAACCCGATTACTGCAATCGAAATTAATCATTTTACCGATCATGGAGCAATACCTAGAATTACGTTCAAGTTCTTAACCCATCCACTTATCAATTGAGGCAAGCGAGCTATGACACAGCAAATACCCAATGAAGTACCCAAAGTAGTCTTCAAAACCCGCGTCAGGGACGAATCTATCGGCGGCGACAACCCGTTTCGCTGGGAGGATGTTTCCTCTGACGACGTGTTCAAGGGCAAGAAAGTGGTCGTTTTCGCACTGCCTGGCGCCTTTACCCCGACCTGCAGCAGCACTCACCTGCCAGGCTATGAAGCCAAGTATCAGGAGTTCAAGGATGCTGGTGTCGACGAGGTGTACTGCCTGAGCGTCAACGATGCATTCAGCATGTTTCAATGGGGTAAGCAACTGGGCGTCAAAAACGTCAAGCTGCTGCCGGACGGCAACGCCGAATTCACCGCTGGCATGGGCATGCTGGTGAAGAAGGAAAACCTGGGTTTTGGCGACCGCTCATGGCGCTATTCCATGCTCGTCGACGACGGCAAGGTGGTGAAAGTTTTCGCCGAGGATGGCAAAGAAGACAACTGCGCGACCGACCCATTCGAGTGCAGTGACTGCGACACCATGCTGTCCTATATCAAGTTTGACGCGAAGGCAGCTTAACCAGCAAGTTTTCAAGTCGTAAACCAGATTCTTAACCGTCAGGAATCTCTCAGCACCCGGGTCTCCCCGGCCCGGTTTGTGCGACCCATGGAACGGCGGCGTTCCCCATCCCTTTTCAAGTCCGCCGTTCCATTTTTTTATTCTGTGTTTTTTCTTTTCTTTTCAACCCAGGTTTTTTGACCTGGTGATTCAATTTCGAAGCCAGCGGGATTTTCTGGCCGCCGTGCTTTCCTGTAAATGATTATCAGGCCCAGGGATCGCCCATAGCGTTAAAGAACGTGCGATGACCATCGATAATAGTGCGCGTGGCCTCGGGGTCCGGGACCGTGCTCCATTCGTTGCGCTCGAAGGTGCCGCCCAGCAGGATGCCATCACTGCGCGGAAACATGTAAAGGCCGCCGTTACCAAGCGTAATATAGTCCACTTCAGCCTGGGGCAGGATGAAACTTAGCTGACCCTTGATGGGAATCAGTTCCTGGTCATTAAACAGATCCCTGGCGCCCAATCCCGTGCAGTTAAATATGACCGGTTCACCAAGGGTCATTAACTCCCCATCATCCTGAAACGCGCGGCGCTTGATAGTGCCACCTGCCACATAAAAGTCCTGCATCATGGCCGGAAGGTAAATGGCTGGCTCAATGAGCATGGTATTGTAGTGCCTTACCCAGCGGGCGTCGAAGGGATGCTCGTCCTCGGCCAGGTCCTGGTGCTGGGGATAAAAGCGCTGGTATCGGTCGGTGAAGTCTTCACCATCGGGAGCTTCCGGCATGATTGTGTAGTTGCTGATCCAGCGTACCCCGTAACGCGGGCCCACCAGATTCTGATAGTAGCGGTAGGCATGGCCCATGGCCGCCTCGAACTGGGCGACAAATTCCGGGGTCAGGGCGTCATCGTCATAAACCGACGTCGGCGACCACTGGCCCCCGGCTATGTTGGAGGTGGTATCAGGGGGCAGATCCCTGGCATAGATGGTCACATCCCAGCCCTGATCCTGCATCAGGCGTGCGGTGGCCAGCCCCACGGCGCCACAGCCGATCACTGCACACCGGCGATGCTGCGACTGCATGGCCAGTTCCATGGCCAGGTGCGAGGTTCCCCAGGACAGGGTGATGCCACCGCCGCCGTGCCCATAGTTATGGATAAACAGTTGCTCCCCGCGCGGCTCGGCCTTGACCACAAATCCCTTGGAGCGGAACGGGCGCAGCCCGGCGATAGTGCGAATCAGCCGCTGGTCACTGACCTGGACCCGGCGTAGCGGCAGACCCGATGGTGTGTAGTGGCGTTTGGCAGGTGACAGGGCAGTAGTGCACTGGGTCAGCAGCGGCGCTGCCGCCAGGCCCTGCAACAGGGCGCGGCGGCTTATCGACGGTGTGGTTTTCCAGGCCGACATAGGGCTTCTCCTGGCGAGTATGAACTGGCAGCGTGGAAGCTAGCATACCCCATGCCTGTCGGGCTGTTAACGCGTGGTGGCTTTGACCCGGCAAACTCCTGTCCTGCCAGCGCCGAATCGGATCACAGCTTGTCCAGCCGCCGCAGGTTGCGCTCGGCGGTGTCCAGAATCGCCTGACGCTGGTCTTCCGCCATGCGATCCCAGCTGCCATAGAGCATGCCCAGGCGCTGATTCTTTGCCAACTCGGCGCGGTGCTTGTCCATGAAACGCCAGTACCAGCTGTTGAACGGGCAAGCCTTATCCCCGGAGCGTGCTGACACCTGGTAGCGACAGTCGCTGCAGTAGTCGCTCATCTTTTTGATATAGTTGCCTCCGGCGGCGTAGGGTTTGCTGCCAACCAGTCCGCCGTCGGCAAATAACGCCATGCCACGAGTGTTGGGAAGCTCTACCCACTGGATGGCATCCACGTAAACACCCAGGTACCAGGCGTCCACTTCGTCAGGATTAATACCGGTTAGCAGGGCGAAGTTACCGGTAATCATCAAGCGCTGGATGTGATGGGCATAGGCGTGCTCCAGTGACTGGCCGATGGCCTGCTGCAGGCAGCGCATGTCAGTGTCGCCGGTCCAGAAAAACTCCGGCAGCTTGCGCCGGGCCTGAAAGTGGTTATCGGTTGCATAGTCGGGCATATTCGCCCAGTAAATACCGCGGATGAACTCGCGCCAGCCGAGGATCTGGCGGATAAAGCCTTCCACCTGTGCCAGATCTATTTGGGCATTCTCCTGATAGGTCGTGACCGCTCGGTCGATGACCTCTCGCGGGCCCAGCAGCTTGCTGTTCAAGGCAAACGACAGCCGTGAATGGTACAGGCTCCAGGCGTGTTCACTGCGCCCGGTCATAGCGTCCTGAAAATGGCCGAAGCGCGGCAGGCAGTCCTGACAGAAGTGGCGCAGCAGTGCCAGAGACTGCTGGCGGTCAACAGGCCAGGGCAGGGTAGCCTTGGCCTCACCAAAAGTCGCTATTCCATGCTTCTCGAGCCGCTCAAGAATTCCGCTAACATCGTTGCGAAAAGTCTTTGGGGCGGGAATGGCGTCAATCTCTTCCTGCTTGAGACGCTTGCGATTCTCGGCATCGAAATTCCAGCGTTTTCCTGCCGGCTGGTCACCCTCCATGAGTACGTTGTGCTGTTTGCGCATGCGCCGATAAAAGGTCTCCATGCGCAGTGATTTACCTTTGGGAAATTGATTTTCTATATCCTCGTAAGGCAGCAAGAAGTGCTCGGTATCTGTTTCATGAACTGTTATTTTTTTTGGCAGTTTCAATTCGCGTAATTGTTTCAGCAGACGGTATTCATCAGCTTGCTGATAGCGGAAATGAGACACTTGATACTTTCTGCAAAGACTGGCGGCAAGGTCAGGCAGATCTTTGCTAGCGATGGTATCGTCAAGGGTGAGATGCAGAACATGGTGATCACGTTTGCGCAACCACGCGGCAAAGGCTTCCATGCCGGCAAAGAACGCGCACACCTTCTGCACGTGATGAGTCACGTAGCCAGTTTCCTCAGGCAGCTCGGCGATCACGTAAAGCACGTCGGCGTCAGGCGCGGCAAACCAGGAGTGGTTGTGGTTAAGCTGGTCGCCCAACAGCCAGCGCAGTTCCCGGTAGTGTGTCTCTAAACTGTTGCTCATCACATTCCTCGCGAGTTTTCACGTTTACGCAGCAGCCCCTGATTCGGACCAGCGTCGGCAAACCGCCAGGGCCTGCCAGACGTAATGCTTGCCATGACAACGCGCATCATCATGACCGGCCTGGGATTTCTGGGCCTGATACCGTTCGCCGCCGGCGCCTGGTTGACCGTCGTGGGCGGCATGGAACTGCTGCCTGGCCTGGGTCTGGAGCCCGGTTTTTTGTTCGCCAGCTATAGCGCCATCATCCTGAGCTTTCTGGGCGGGGTGTTGTGGGGCCGAAGTCTGGCGCTGGAGACAACAAGCCTGGGCCGCAATCTGCTGTTGCTGAGCAACGGCGTGGCCTTGCTGGCCTGGTTCAGCCTGCTTGCTGGCCCGGAGTACCTGAACCCGGCCCTGCTTACGCTGATGCTGGGCTATGTCTCGGTGTTCGCGGCCGAGCATCGGCTGGCGGTCCACGCTGACTATGAGCTGTTGGCGCCCTATATGCGCATGCGTTTATTCCTCACCAACCTGGTACTGGTAGCGCATTTGCTGGTGCTGGCGTTCGGTTGACGATGACGGGATGGCAGCCACCAGGCCGCCAGCGCATCGGTGCCGATTTTAATTCTCACTTACCACCAATCAATCTCAACTCTATGCAAACACTGACACTTTTTTACGACAGCTACTGTCCCCTCTGCGCCAATGAAATGGATCAGCTGCGGCGTCTTGATACGCACAAGCGGCTGCGCTTTGCAGATATCCACGCTGTCGATTTCTCCCAGCGCTACCCCGATATTGATCCCCAGGTGGCTGACCGGATTCTGCACGCCCGCTACGACGATGGCCGGATGATCTATGGCCTGGACGTGACCCATCAGGCCTGGGCGCTGGTGGGCAAGCAGCGCTGGCTGGCCGTTTTGCGCTGGCCCGTCATTCGCTGGTTTGCCGATCTTGGCTATCGCTTTTTCGCCCGTTACCGCTATGGCATTTCCCTGGTGCTTACCGGGCAGCGCCGCTGCAGTCCAGGTGGCAGCTGCGCGAGCGCCACGGCAGCCTCCAGCTCAACTGGCAGTGATTCCGCCAGTAACTCCAGTAGTAACAAGGAGGCCTCATGACAGCGCAAGCAGGTTCCGAGGCGGCGGCAACAGCGTCTGCCACAACCCCGGTGGCCCTGGTCATTGGCGCCAGCAGCGCCATCGCTCAGGCACTGATCAAACAAATTCTCGATAAGGGTCAGCGCCGGGTTATTGCTGTGAGTCGCAGTGCCCGGGCCGGGGCGGATGCGCTGCAGGCCCCCGGGGAGCAGCTCGACTGGCTGGAGTCGGACTACAGCGAGAAATCCATTGCCAGGGTTTGTGATCGACTCAAAGAACTGCCAGAGCAGGGCGAGGAAATTGACCGGATCTATATCCTGAACGGTATCCTGCACACGCCTGATATTACCCCGGAGAAGCGCCTGGAGGACATCACCACGGACACCTTGCAACAGGTTTTCCAGATCAACGCCATCAATGCCATGCTCTGGTTGCAAGCCCTGAAGCCGTTGCTGCGTGGTAAACGGGATCGGGTCATAACCGTCATGAGTGCCCGGGTGGGTAGCATTGATGATAACGAGCGCGGTGGCTGGTATGCCTACCGGGCATCCAAGGCGGCGCTCAATATGCTGTTCAAGACCGCTGCTATCGAATACCGGCGCACCGCCAAGCAGACGCGGTTTCTGGCATTTCACCCGGGGACCACCGACACACCGCTGTCGCAGCCGTTCCAGAAATCAGTGCCCCGGGACAAACTGTTCTCTCCCGAATTTGTTGCCAAGCGGCTACTGGGGTTGACCGACGATCTGCCCGGCAGCGATCTGGTCCAGTTCCTGGACTGGGACGGCGAAGCTGTGGCCTGGTAAGCCAGGTCGTCGGTGGCGCTCTGAATTCGTCCACTATCTGCGCTATGATCGGTTTGCTTTAGCCTTGCAGAATCGTATCCAGTTGACGTTTTCAGGAGATTTTCAGTTGTGAATGTGTTGAACAGAATTGCAAAGACCACCACCCGCGTCGGGCTGTTGCTGGCCGGGCTCCTGGTGGTATTACCGGCCTGGTCCCAGTCCGATGAAACCCTGCGCTATGAATGGGATCTGACCGATCTGTACCCGAACGTGGCTGCGTGGGAAGACGCCATGTCTGACGTGGCGGCGCGCATTGCCGCGCTGCCGGATTATCAGGGCACGCTGGGCGACAGCGCCGAAGCAATGCTCGGCGCGCTGCGGGAAATCTCCGATACCAACAAGGAAACCGCGCGCGCTTACGTGTACACCAGTCTTGAGCGCGATGCCGACCAGCGGCAAGCGGACACCCAGGCGCGTTTCGCTCGCGCCCGTCAGCTCTATTCCGACCTGGAAGAAGCCACCTCCTGGATCAGTCCCGAGGTGCTGGCAGTAGGTGCACCCACGGTACGGCAGTATATCGCCGCCGAACCGGGCCTTGCGGATTTCGAGTTCATGCTCAACGATATTCTTCGTCAGGCGCCGCACACTCTTGATCAGCAGACTGAAGCCATTCTTGCCCAGGCCGGCCTGGTGCTGTCGTCACCGGAACAGATCTATGGAAACTTTGCCAATGCGGATATTCCCTGGCCGAGCGTAACGCTGTCAGAGGGGCAGGAAGTCACGCTGAGTCAGGCCGGGTATTCCCGCTGGCGCAGTGCAGCCAATCGCGATGATCGCAAGCTGGTATTTGACACTTTTTGGGACACCTGGAACCAGTATTCTGATGGCATGGGCGCCACCCTGGCCAGCGAGGTGCAGGCTAACCTGTTTACTGCGCGGGTTCGCAATCATGACGGGGTCCTGGCCCACAACCTGTTTGATGACGGGCTGCCTCCCGAGGTCTACACCCAATTGGTGACCCAGGTAAACGACGCATTACCGATCTTTCATCGCTATCTGCAGTTGCGCGGTCGGATGCTGGGTGTTGAAGACCTGCGCTACTACGATATTTATCCGCCTCTGGTGGAAGTGGACACCGGAGTGTTTGACCTGGAACGCTCTGAAGAAATCACCTTTGCAGCGCTGCAGCCGTTTGGCCAGCGCTACCTGGACTTGCTGGAATACGGGCTCTCCCAGGATTGGATGCATAGCCACCCGCAGCCTGGCAAGCGCTCCGGGGCCTACATGAATGGCTCGGCCTATGACGTGCACCCGTATGTGTTACTCAACCACAATGACGACTATAACGCCCTGTCCACCTTTGCCCATGAATGGGGCCATGCGGTGCATTCGCTGCTGGCCAATGAGAACAATCCCTTCGAGAATGCCTACTACTCAACCTTCATTGCCGAGATGGCTTCCACCATCAACGAGATTCTGCTGGAAGAGTACATGATCGAAAATGCGCGCAGCGACGAGGAGCGACTGTTTTATCTCGGCAACGCCCTGGAAAGCATTCGCGGAACCTTCTTCCGGCAGACCATGTTCGCCGAGTTTGAGTTGGCTATTCATGAGGCGGCGGAAAACGGCGAGCCGTTAACGGGTCCGCGGCTGACCGAACTTTACAGTGAGCTGTTAAAGCGCTACCACGGTCACGACCAGGGGGTACTCACCATTGATGAGCCCTATGCCGTGGAATGGGCTTACATACCTCATTTCTACTACGATTTTTATGTCTTTCAGTACGCCACATCCATCAGTGGCGCGGCGTGGTTTGCCGAGCAGTTTCTGGCCGGCGACACCGAAGTGCGTGATGCGTTTATCCGGGTACTGAGTGCCGGAGGTTCAGACTACCCGCACAATATCCTGCGCGATGAGGCTGGCCTCGATATGACCCAACCCGAAGCCTATGAGCCGGTACTGCGACGAATGAACAATCTAATGGATCGCATTGAAGCGTTGCTGTAAGCGGCGCGTACAACAACTGCATCCACTGCTGCGCTACTGTTAAACAGTAGCGCGGCAGATTGTTGCGGAAGCCGCAAAAAAGGTGCATCGCGGATAACCAGGAATTTTGATCGGGCTCTGTTCTTGTTGTCCCCATCTGAGCGTGTGGTCGCGCCGGGCAGGAGGGGGTTGTCGCCAACGCTCGGCGCCCGTCCAGTCTTCGCTTCGCTACGCCCGGCAAGCCCGGGTGCCTTCACTCTGAAAAAAGCCCTGGAAAACCACTGCTGTCCCACAGATACATAGCCCTTAACCAGCACTGAAAAGCGGCTTCGAGCGGTGCGCCCGGCAGTTAGCTTGTGCCGCTGCGGACCACGCCCTTCCAGTCTTCGCTTCGCTACGCCCGGCAAGCCAGGGTACCTTCACTCGGAAAAATGCCCTGAAAAACGGTCATTTTTCGCCGTTCAGCGTAGGTCCTTAATTGCATCGGCACAAGCTAACTGCCGGCCGCCCCTTGCCAAGTGCAAGACTCAACGTTCACTGGCTTCGCTCGCGCACCCGGTGCTGAGCAACCAGGATTCATGTCTGACACCAAGAAGAAACACGCGAAACACTGGCACTTACCCTGATCGAGTATTTTCGTAGGGGAATCTGTGGGACAACAGTGCCCGGAAAACGGTCTTTTTTCTCCGCTCAGCGCTGTCGCTTAACTGTTGGCGGTAACCCTGCCGCCCAGCAGCCGCGCTCGAGGCTAGTGATTTACAGGGTTAGATACACCACGCAACACCACACACGTTTTTTCCGGTAAATTTGCGAACAACCTAAAAAAACGGGTGCCGGGTTATCGTCCCGGCACCCGTTTTTGGTTAGCGAAATGACCTGGTTCAGCGGGAATTAGTCTGCCGCATAGGCGGCTGGCTTGGGGTGGGCCAGCAACCATTCCACCACCTGTTCTGCGTAGGTGTCTGACAGCGGCGGGACGTGAGAACCGGCAGAGATAGTCCAGAGCTCGGCCGAGCCGGCCGGGTGGCAGCCAACCTCGAATTTCATCACCCCGGTTTCGTGACCAGGCAGACTGGCATCCAGATCGCGAATTTCCCGTGCCTTGCCTTCCATCCCGCAGCCTGCGTAGCCTGCCCACTGACGAACCGACGCCATGGCTGAGGGATAACGATTGTCCTGAATCTCGCCACCGGCGTAGGCAATGGTGCCATCAGCGGTACCGTGTATTTGCAGGACATGAACTGGTTCCGCCGGTGCTTCGCGATCGCCAAAGTGACTGGCGCCAGCAAGACTGGCAATCGCGGCAATCTCTTCGGAATGCTCGTGCGCCATGCGATAGGACATGAAGCCGCCGTTGGAATGGCCAAACAGGTAAACGCGGTTGCTATCGACGCTGTAGCGGGATTTCATCTGGTCGATGATCGACTTGATGTAGGCCACGTCATCGACTTCCGAGGAGTAGAAATTGCAGCAGGCCTCAGAGGCGTTCCAGAATCGGCTGCGATTGCCCATTGCCTCTTCAGTACCGTCCGGCGCCACCAGCAAAAAGCCGTAGTCGTCGGCCAGTTCGCTGACTCCAAAGTAGGTATCCTGTCCGGCGCCACTGGAGGTGTAGCCGTGCAGTAGAACGATAAGCGGCGCCGGGGTGTCGTCATCGTAGTCGGCAGGGACCTTGACCAGAACTTCGCCGCGACCAAAGTCCAGGTTCTGGGCCAGGGCCGGGCTAACTACGAGCAGGCTGAGAATGAATGCGGCAATCAACTTCATGGTGTACTCCAATGATAACGGTGATCAATGTATGGGTCAGGGATGTATTTAGTAAAACAGTTGGTAAAAATCAGGGAAAACCAATGGTTATATAGCCGAGGGATATATAGCTAAGGGGTAAGAATCACCTTGCCCGTGGTTTTGCGGCCTTCCAGGGCCTCGTGGGCAGCGCGCGCCTCGGCAAGTGGAAAGAAGTGTTCCAGTCGCAAATCCAGCTTGCCTTCGGTAATCCATTTAAAGATATCGCCGCTGCGCCAGTCCAGATCCTCGCGGGTGGCGAGGTAGTCAAACAGGGTCGGGCGGGTCAGGAACAGGGAACCCTTCGGGCCAAGAGTGGCCGGATTGAACTCGGTCACCGGGCCGCTGGCATTGCCATACAGGACCATGTAGCCAAACCGCGACAGGCAGTCAATGCTCTTCTCGAATGTGGCCTTGCCCACCGAGTCGTAGGCGACATTGACTCCGGCGCCGTCGGTAATGCGCTGCACTTCCTTCTGAAAATCCTGCTTCGAATAGAGAATAACTTCATCGGCGCCAGCCTTGCGGGCCAGTTCGGCTTTTTCTTCCGTCGAGCAGGTGCCAATGACGGTGCCACCCAGCATCTTGATCATCTGGATCAGCAGCAAGCCCACGCCGCCAGCGGCAGCGTGCACCAGGGCCCGGTCGCCGGCCTTGACCTGGTAGGTAGACATGCACAGGTAGTGTGCGGTACAGCCCTGCAGCATGGCCGCAGCGCCCTGGGTAAAGGAGACGCCCTCCGGGACGGCGACCAGCTTGTCCTCAGGCACGCTGGCATATTCGGCATAGGCCCCGGCGACGTTGGTGTAGGCAACCCGGTCGCCTTTCCTGAAGCGGCTGACACCCTCGCCAGTTTCTTCTACGGTGCCAGCCGCCTCCAGCCCCAGGGTGGCCGGCAGGGGAATCTGGTACAGACCGGAGCGCTGGTAGGTGTCGATGTAGTTGATGCCGGCCGCTTCCACCTTGACCAACACCTCGCCCGTGCCAGCGCCGGGGACGTCGATATCCTCCACGCTCAGCACTTCCGGGCCACCGAATTCATTGACTCTTACCGCTTTCATGATGCCATCCTTGTGTCATTGCCTGTTGCTGATGCACCGCAGGACAGGCCGTAGCGCGGAGAGCGCGGCAGCCTGGGTGCCAAAGTGGGGCTATTTATCGCAAATATCCCCGGTCATGACAATGCAGCTGGCAGGTCAGCAGGCCAGAGCGGGAGATGCCAATGCCGGTACCAGGCCAGCGGGGGCGAATGAGGCCCCGCGGCACCGGGTCGGATGTCGCGGCTTCCCGGGAGGCCGCAAAGCACAAAGCAACTACAAGCAGAGTAGCGGGCGGAGCCGTAGGGGCCTATGGTCAGGACCAAGGCGCCAGGCAGCAGTGACAGGCAACAGGGTTCAGGCAGCCCGATCCCGGTTGTCAGTGTCGTCGTCTTCGTTATCCATCAGGTCAGCAATGCGCTGCAACGAAGACAGCAGGGCGGTCTGGTCGTACTCCTTCAATTCGGAGAACTGGTCGATAAACTGGCGCTGCAGTGGGGGCGGGGCATCCTCGAGGATGTTGTGCCCGGCATCGGTCAACTCGACATGAACCTTGCGTTTGTCCACTTCGGAACGCACGCGCCGGGCAAAACCGGCCTTCTCGAGACGATCAAGAATGGTGGTGGCGGTAGCCTGGCTGAGGCAAATTTGCTCCGATAACTCGCCAATGGTGGCGCCTTCGGAGCGGTTGATGGCCTTCAACAGCAACAGCTGTGGTGAGGTGAGACCGGCAGTCCGCTTGATGAAATTGGAGTGCAGGTCGGACGCACGCATGATGCGGCGCATGCTGATCAACATCTGGTCGAGCACGGTATCCATAGTTCTCGGGTCTCTTCTGAGGTTGCGGCAGAGAGCTTGGCTGGTTTTGTCCCGGGTCCGAGCGATTCATACTGCCTGTTACATGAATACTCGACTTTCTATCGCTCTGGCGCATCACCAGAATGGCTGGTCCGTACAGCAGCTGGTTGGGATCCAGCTTGCAGACATTTTGTATTCTAACCAACGTTTCACTGGCAACGAATACGTCGTCACAATTTGTCATAGATTGCTATTTGCGTCTGATCTAACGAAACTCGCGAGCCCTGTTGTAGCCGGGGTGGTTCGAGGGCCTGGAATACACAGACCGGACCGGGCAAGATTTATTTGCGGTCCGAAATAGTCATTGGCCGCGCTGATCCGAATCTAGGTCGAGCACAGGCAAAAAAATCGCGGTGGCAGAGTACTCCAGCACCGCGATTCGGGTTGCAGACAACCTGTTCAGGCGACTTTAGAAGTCAACCCGCAGGCGGCCATAGTAGTAGCCACCCTGCCAGCCCACAACGGTACCGGAAGAGTAGATACGGCCACAGCAGTAGTCGCTGATGGTATCTTGATCCGGGTACTCGTCGAAAACATTCCGGCCACCGAGGGTCAGCTTGATCATGTCGTTAACACGATACTGGGCTTCGATGTCAGTGAACAGTATATCCGGCAGCGTCTGGAAGCGTAGGCCGCCAGGGCCAGTGCCGCCAGAGTTGGAGTTGGTGGATTCACCGTACCAGTTGAAGCGACCGATAATGGTCAGGTCACCCACCGAGTGATTGGCAGTGAACACGCCGCGCCAGTTCGGATCGAAGTTCTCGAAGTCGTACTGGGTTTCGGCGTTGAACAGTGCGCCTACTTCGGAGCGATACTCGGCTTCATTGAAGTTTATGGCGGCAGTCAGCGTGGTACTACCGGCAGAGCCCCAGTCCAGCGGGTAGTTGGCAACGATATCCAGACCCTGGTTACGCGTGTCATAGGCGTTGGTGAAGTAGAACACCCCGCCGATGGTCTCGGCACCGGCAACGCCTGCTCCGGACAGCGCCAGGAAGTTCTGGTAGGCCTGACCGGAGGTCGGGTCGGTAGACACATCCTGGGTGGAGATGGCGTTCATGCGGTCATCGATATCAATGCGGTAGGCATCCACGGTCAGTGACAGATCCGCCCACTGAGCTGTGAAACCAAAGGTGTAGTTGGTGGACAGCTCAGGCGTCAGCGGAACCGCGCCGAGGGCGCCAGCCACCGGGCCGCCAGCCGGGAACAGACCGGTGGCAATCGGGATGCCGTCCGGCAGTCGCGTGGATACGTTAATGGTGCCCTGCTGACCCGGGGTCGGTGCGCGAAAGCCGGTGCCGACCGAGGCACGCAGGCCAAACGTGTCGGTGATGTTGAACTTACCGGCCAGCTTACCCACCAGTTCGGAATCGAAGTCATCGTAGTCTTCGTAGCGGGCCGAGGCCTGCAGAAACAGCTGATCCGTGACATCGGCGCTGAAATCGCCGTAGACCGCAAATGAGCTGCGTTCGTAGAGCTGTGAGAACTGCGGGGAGTAACCCGGAAAGCCGTTGGATCCGACACCCACGACGGTGTAAACCGGGTCGCTGTCATCGGCGCAGTTCAGGGTTGAACCACCGGTAATCACCGCGCTGCCTTCGGCAGTAGGAGTACCATCGTCGTTACAGAAATTCCACGGATCCTGGGTCGCGTACGGTCCGGCACGGTAGGAGTCCACACCACCCTGTACTACCTCGTAGGACTCATCCATGTAGGAGCTACCAAAGGCGAACAGCAGCGGGCTGGCCAGTCCGGTATCAAACTCGTAGGTGAAGTCAGCCTGGAACTGGGTCTCGCTGTTGATCAGGTTACCCGGCTTGAATGAGGTCGGTGACTCAGGTCCCATGGACGGGTTGATGGTATTGCTGAGCGTGTAATCAATCTCGTTTTCACCAGTTCGCGCGCTGAAGTCAAAGCCAAGGCCATTTTCCAACTCGCCACGGATGCCACCCACTAATGAGAAGTCATCGATTTGACCGGCAAATTGCGGAGTGAAGCCACCGGGGAATTTCTCCAGCGGGAAATAAATCGAGCCATCGGGCTCGCGCAATCGCTCAATGGTGCCGTTTTCCGGATAGCGATAGAAGAAGTTGCCGTTGGTGTCGCTGTCGGAGTAGTTACCAAAGCTGTAGAACTCGGTGTCGGCATCCAGCTGGTAACCCGCATTATAGAAAAGACGCAAGGCTTCATTTTCCGGCTGGCCCCAGGGCTGCACGACAGAACCGCCGCCGGCACCGGTAGTAGCAGTACGTATCCCGGACTGGAATTCAGCCGTTTCAGTGTACTGGGTATAGGACGCTGTCGGGTCATAGCCTGGCAGACCGGGCTCGGCACAGAACCAGGACTCGCAGTACTGCTCGCCGCGTTGGGTGAAATCAGACTCCCAGTATTCACCGGAGATGCTGATAAAACCGTCATCGCCAAGGGGCAGACCTATGTTGCCCTGTACCGTAGTCTGGGCACCGTCACCCTCGAAGAATTCGCCGGTGTCGATGTTCAGGCTACCGCCTTCGGCATTGTCCTTGAGAATAAAGTTGATTACCCCGGCGATGGCGTCAGAACCGTACTGGGCGGCGGCGCCGTCACGCAGTACTTCGATGTTCTGGATAGCGGCTGACGGGATAGTGGCTACGTCCGGACCCTGGGTACCGGAGCCGCCGATGGATACCAGCGAGGCGCGATGACGACGCTTGGAGTTGACCAGAACGAGAGTTTTATCTGCTGGCAGGTCGCGCAGGGTAGGTGCCCGGATAAAGGTACCGCCGTCCGAGATCGGCTGGCGAGCAACGTTGTAAGAAGGCACCAGTGTTTGCAAAATGTCGTTGGTGTCGGTGAACGACACGGATTCGAGATCGTCGGCACTGAACACGTCGATCGGCACCGGTGAATCGGACACGGTACGCGGTCGACCGCGGGCACCGGTAACAATGATTTCTTCGAGACTGCTTGCTGCGGCATCCTGAGCCTGGGCTGCGCCAGTTGTCAGCATGCTGCTGGCAGCAAATACAGCCGCGCTCAGCAAGTGAGCAGGTTTTTTTTGAAATGTCATCTAATAACTCCTGTGGGTAGAGGTACTCGGTGTGTGCAAACACCGTTCAGGTCGAAGCAAATCTTGTGCCGCCTCTGCAGCGGGCAAAACATCCTGTCCCTACGCGTTATTGCACCAAGCCCGGGAGCGGTGATTTTTTACGCCCTGCATTGAGGCAGGAACAGCGCCTGTTTCGCGGTCTTGAGTTGATGCCATTCCAGAACATCGGTGACGCGTCCGTGTTCGATTGCTGTGGCATAGGTCTTGCCTAAGCAAGTGGTTGTCCAAACAGTTTTTATGATTTCGCCGGTAGCGCGCCGGGACGAAGGGAGTAATGTTTTCATGACTAATCAATTTTCACGGCGGGCGTTTTTACGCTCCGTGTCCGACAGTGCCCAGGCATCATTGGTGGTCCTGTCAGCGCCGGCGGCCTTGCTGGCTGGACAGCAAGCCCATGCGGCCATGGTGGCTGGCGCCGATTTCACGACTCTGGAACCGGAGGAGGCGGCTGAATTCGCAGCGATTGCCGCGCGGATTTTCCCCACCGATGAGACGCCAGGGGCAACCGAGGCAGGTGTCATTTTTTTTATGGATCGGGTTTTGGGAGCCGAGCGCGCGGAGTTGCTGGCTGAACTGAGAACCGGACTTGCGGATCTTCAGGCGTTTGCCGCGGCTAACTACGGAGGAACCGGTTTTGCCGACCGGCCTGTGGCGCAACAGGACGCCTTGCTGCACGGGATCGAGCAAAGCAGCTTTTTTACTACCATGCGCTACCTGACCATCGCTGGCATGTTCGCGTCACCGGCTCGCGGTGGCAATCGGGGCGAAGCAGGCTGGCAGCTTTTGGGCTTCGAGGATCGGCATACCTGGCAGTCACCTTATGGTTACTACGATGGTCAACAAATGGATACGGCGGATTAATTATGGCGCAAGCAACTTACGAAACCCGACGGGAAGTAGACTTTGTGGTGGTCGGCTCGGGCTCGGCCGGTGGCATTGTTGCCCGGGAACTTTCCCTGGCTGGTTTTTCAACGGTGGTGCTGGAGCAGGGTCCATACCTCAGACCCGGCGACTTTACCCACGACAAACACGATGAATGGGCGGTCAACGAGAATGAGGAATTGCGCTGGGGACCGCGCAAGGGGCATCCGCAGACGTTTCGCCGTTACGAAAATGAAAAGGCCGAACTGTCACCACGACCCAATCTGGGCTACGCACACAATGTCGGAGGAAGCAGTGTGCACTATTCCGGAAATTTCTGGCGGCTGCGTCCGATCGATTTTATGGAGCGCTCGGTGCGTGGCGAAATCCCCGGCACCAACTTTGTCGACTGGCCGATTCGCTATGAAGATCTTGAGATGTATTACACCAAGGTTGAATGGGAGATCGGTATGTCTGGTCTTGCCGGTCCGTGGGATCCACCTCGCTCACGAGACTACCCGCTACCGCCATTACCGGTAAAAGGTTCCGGGGTATTGCTGGAGCAGGCCGCGGAAAAGCTGGGCTGGACGGCTTATCCGCAGCCCCATGCGATTCTGTCACAAGCGTACAATGGACGGCCTGGCTGTATTCACTGTGGTTTCTGTAACGGCTTCGGCTGCGAAGTGGCGGCCAAGTCTTCCACTGCCGAATCGATGATTCCCCAGGCACTTGAATCGGGCAACTGTGAACTGCGCACTGGTTGTACGGTGTCACGGGTAGAGACCAACAGCCGCGGCCGGGTAACCGAAGTGGTGTATTGGGAAGAAGACGGCACCGTCCAGTCGCAGCGGGCCAAAGCGGTGGTGTTGTGTGCCAACGGTGCGGAAACACCGCGTTTGCTGCTACTGTCGGAATCCAACCTGTTTCCCGATGGCCTGGCCAACGGCAGCGGCATGGTGGGCAAGAATTTGATGTTCAATGGTGGGTCATCTACTGCCGGGCTGTTCGAACATCCGGTGAATGCCCACAAGAGCGTCCCCACCACGCGGGTGATCCATGATTTCTACAGCATTGATCCCACCCATGGTTTCTATGGTGGCGGCGGGATTGACGCCCGGCATTTGTCGCGCGGTTTGCCCATGGATTTCGCCATGCGCCCGTCACGCTTCAGCGGTGCCAGCTGGGGTAGTGATTTCAAGCGGGAAATAGCTCGTGACTTCACTCACACCTGTTCATTCAACGGCCATACGACCAGTTTGCCGCTGTCCACTAATAACGTGTCACTTGACCCGGATGTCAAGGATATGTGGGGCAGGCCGGCGTTGCGCACCACCTTTATGAACCACCCCGATGATCTTGCCACCATGAAGTTCTTTGTGGAGCGCTCAGAAGAATTGATGGATGCGGCCGGGGCTATTCAGATCAATAGCAGCTATGCCTCGGAGGGGCAAACGGGGGGTGTGCACTTGCTGGGCACTTGTCGCATGGGTGACGATCCTGACAGTTCGGTGGTCAATCGCTTTAATCGTGCCCACGATGTGCCAAATCTGTTTATGGTGGATGGCAGCAGCCTGGTGACCTCGGGCCGCGGACAGCCCACCATGACCATCATGGCGCTGGCGTTTCGCGCTGCCGATTTCATGATTCGGGCAGCTCGCACTGGCGCCATCTGAGGCGGGCTGCAACCCGACAGCAGGCGCCTGACCTTTACCAGGCGCCTGCTTGCGGTCTTTGATTCGCTGTTAACGATCCCGAATTATTGTTCCGGGAAGGTCGCGCACCGCGATTGCCTCAATTTCAACAAACATCAGTGGGCGGCTCAGGCTGGCAATCTGGAAGGCAGAGCGTGCTGGCAGATTTGGCTGCTCCGCTGTCCCAAAGAACTGCAGGTAGGCTTCGGTAAATCCATCGCGGTCCATGAAACCGTCGTTGTCTGGGTCACCCACCAGAAATACCGTCAGCTTGATAATATCGCCCATGTCGAGACCCTTGTCCTCGAGGTTTTCCTTGATGCGGTTGAATACGCTCAGGGTCTGCGTCCTGGTGTCACCATAGTAGGCGCGTTCGCCGATTTCTGCGCTTGGGTCCGCCGGCAGAGGCGTCGCGCCGCTGAGAAATACCAGTCCATCGATATTACTGATTTCCACCGCCTGGGAGATAGGTGCGTTCCCCCCGGGAAACGGATAGCGCTCCACATCGGCCTGGCTGGTCGCTGTGGCCCCGACAAGGACGGCAATACTCGCGACAGTGGTTTTGACTATAGCTGAGATGGATTTTCCGCGGTTGGAAAGACGGCGGGAAGAATTGGTCATGCTGGTCTCCATTGGTTCTAGGTTATCTTGCTTGATTGAAGGTTGGTTGTACCTGTTTATCACACCTTTCATGAAATGTAATCCTGGCGCTAATTACCTGACATCAAGCAATTCAACCCCGGGATTGTTTACAGTGTAACTGGCACGGACAGTGGCGGTGACCAGTTCGACTAGGAAACCCGGGCAACTGCCAATCCTGAAGTAAGGCCACCAATGAAAGGTTCTTCGCACCTTCGATAGAAGAGAAACCAGGCCCGCAAACATCGTAATCCCTCCTGCCCGGCGCGAACAAACTTCCAGATGGGCCAAGCAAAAAACTCCACAAACAAAACCTGGTCACAATTCCCGGAAACGGGCGATGCAGTAAACAAACTGACTAAAAAAGGTGGCTGGGAAACTGGTGACTACAAAAAAAGGGCGGTAGATTGCTCCACCGCCCTTGAGTTACCGGGCAGACCTCGGCGTACCGAAGTCTATCCGGCTTGATTACTACAAGCTGAAATCAATTCGGCCGTAGTAGTATCCGCCAGCCCAGGGCACATCGGAACCTGAGTTGTAAATCCGGCCACGAGTGGCTGACTGGTCCAGGGTGATCGGGTCAGGATACTCATCGAAAGCATTACGTGCACCAAGGGTCAGGCGCACCGCTTCGTTGAACTGGTACTGACCTTCAAGGTCGATGTAAAGCTCCGGGTCGAAAGTCTGTGACTCAAACACCGAGCCATCGATCGAGGTACCTGCGGCCGGTCGTTGCGCCTGTGAGTACTCACCGAACAGACGGCCGCGGCCGACCAGCGTCCAGTCCTGGTAGCGATGCGTCGCCGTCAGAATGGTGTTGCTTTGCAGCGGGCCTTCCTCGAAGTTGAATCGCGAGAACGGCGCAAAGAACTGGCTGACGTTGCCTTCCAGTTCCTGGTCGTTGTAGTTGTAGGCCAGAGAAAAGTCGGTGGTATGTCCGCCGCCCCAATCCATGTCATAGGTAGCCACAATGTCGATACCGCTGTTGACGGTGTCGAAAGTATTCGCATACCAGTTCAATTCACCCAATGATTCCGGGTTCGGCACGCCGTTGGCTACCAGTAGCTGAAAGTTTGCGAAAGCTTCGGCGTTGGCCGGGTCATTAGAGACCGGACGGTTACTTACCGAATTGACGCGACCTTCAATCTCGATCTGGTAGGCATCCACGGTCAATGTGAGATCACCGATAGAGGCCGTGAAGCCGAGGGTATAGTTCACTGTGTCTTCAGCGTCCAGCGCCTGGGCGCCCAGTGCGGATGCGGCGGCACTGGTGGGCGGAAACAGACCGACGTTAATTGGTGCACCAAACGGCAGAATGGTGCGGATATTGGTGGTGAACTGCTGACCCGGTGTCGGGGCGCGGAAGCCGGTACCCGCGGAACCGCGGATGGCGAACGTATCGGTGATGTAGTAGCGGGCAGCAATCTTGCCGACCGTTGCCTGTCCGAAATCAGAGTAGTCTTCGAAGCGCAGCGCAGCCTGCAGCAGCAGCTTGTCGGTGACGTCGGAAGACACATCGATATAGGCAGCATAGGAGTCACGAGAGTTCACGCCGGCAGCGGCCGGGCCGTAGCCAGGGAAACCGTCTGAGCCTACACCGAAGCCGTTATAAACAGGATCATCTGAATCGGCGCAGTCAAGTGTGGAGCCATTTGAGATAACCGCCTGGCCAATCGCGGTCGGGGCGTTGTTGTCACAGAAGCCGAAAGGATCTGGAACAGCCCACGGACCAGGCAGGAAGGACGGGCTGTCCTGTGCCTCGACGATTTCAAAACTTTCGTCCAGATAGCTGGCGCCGAAGGCCAGGTATACCGGATTGTTGATACCGTCAAAATCCAGCTCCTGGACAAAATCCGCCTGGAATTGGGTTTCCTGGTTGATCAAATCGCCCACGTCCATATCGGTGGGTGAGAAAGGACCAAAAGAGGGGTTCCAGGTGTTAAACAGACGATACTCAATCTCGCTGCTGCCGAACCGGCCACTGACGTCCCAGCTCAGGCCGCCGTCGGTTTCACCACGAACACCACCCACGGCGGAGTAGTCGGTGATCCGGCCTTCGAAGCGCGGGGTGTAGCCGGCAACGTAGCTCGGACCCTGACCCTGGTTGTCGGTCAGTCCCCACAGGCTACCGTCTGACAGGCGGCGGAAATTACGAACGTTACCAACGCCCGGGTGACGGTAGTTAAAAGGACCGTCGCCGAGACTTTCCGAGAAGTTGGCGAAGCCGTAAACCTCGACATCGTCGGTCAGTGTGTAGCCGGAATTCAAAAATACCCGGAACGCTTCATTGTTAGGCTGTCCCCAGGGCTGAACGACACCACCTTCGACTTCTACGAAGGGCAGTGCGGCCTGAAATTCAGGAGTAAGCGCGGCGGCGCCGACTGTTGAAGTCGGATCGAATTCCGGGCGCGTAGGATCGATACAAGGGTTGGTGCCGCCACAATACTGCAGGCCGCGAGACACTGGTTCGACATCTGTGTACTCGGCGGACAGGCTGACAAAGCCTGCATCACCCAGCGCGAAGCCGGCATTGACCTGTGCTGTCTGTTGAAAGCCGTCACCTTCGTACTGTTGACCGGTGTCATAAGTGAAAGTCACGCCTTCGGTATTTTCGCGCAGGTTGAAGTTGATTACGCCAGCGATGGCATCAGAGCCGTACTGGGAAGAAGCACCATCACGAAGGACTTCGATGCTGCCGATGGCCACGGTTGGAATGGTGGCGACGTCCGGGCCCTGGTTACCAGAACCGGGTTGCAGCAGGGCCGAGCGGTGACGGCGTTTGCCGTTCACCAGGGTCAGTGTGTATTGCGGCGGCAGACCGCGAAGATTGAATTGCCGGATAAAGGTGGCACCGTCAGAAATCGGTGAACGCGGATTCTGGAAAGAAGGTACCAGCGACTGGAGAACGTCACCGGTTTCAACGAAGGATACTGATTCGATGGTATCCGTATCGAAGGTGTCAATGGCTACCGGTGCGTCAGTGACGGTACGCGGCGCGCCGCGAAGGCCGGTAACTACTACTTCTTCGATGTCCTGGTTCTGTGCCAGAACTGGTAGGGAAGAGCCTGTCACACAGGCACTAACTATCGCAATCGCAAGCTGGTGCTTGCGGTTCTTCTTAAATTGCATAGATTTTTACTCCTGGGGAGCGCTATAGATAGAAGGACTTACAGGTTGGACTAACTAATTGTGGGTCCGCGCTGCTTACTGCAATTTATAGGCCACTGTGGGAAGCCTCAGGTTTTCCGTGCACTGAGCTGACTCACGGTGATCTGCAAGCCGCCAGGCGGCGCCATCTGTGCCCTGTATGGAGTCAATTTTCCCGCCTTTCCCGGCGCTGCGGGCCTATTTAGGGCGTTTTTCAGAGACCCATTGACCGCGACTCTGGCGCGATTTTGGCCGCCGTGAACCAGAGTCTGGGGGCGGTCAGTGCAAAGCGTGAACCGGCGACACATTTAGGTTCATTTTCTGCCTTCAAATTTGCCCTTTTTTGGTGTGAAATTGCACCGTGCACCATGAGGAATGGTTTGAGCGGGGCGATGGGCCAGCAAATATCCTGGTTCCGGAAACAATAAGCGACTGATTTGAATGTCCTTATATGGCACAATTCCTGCTCGATTATTTGGATAGCTATCAGAAATCATTCTGCCTCACGCGGTAGTTCTCGAACTCCAGGAAATTGATGATGAAAAAACACGTGACGAGACGCGAGTTGCTGACCATGCTGGCGGCAACCGGTACCAGTGCCACTGTACTCAACGCCAGTGCGGCGCTGGGTTTGTTACCCGATACGCAACTTCAGGTTCCAGACATTCCCCGGGTGGATCCTAACAACCGGCCCAACGTGGTCATCCTTGGCGCTGGTATTTCCGGATTGACCGCGGCTTACGAGCTGGACAAGGCGGGTTACGACGTGGTGATTCTCGAAGCGGCGCCGAAAGCTGGTGGCCGTTGTATGACCGTCCGCCATGGTGACCTGATTGATGAAGTCGGTAATCCGCAGATTTGCGAATTCGACGATGAGGAGCACATGTACTTCAACGGGGGGCCGGCGCGCATCCCCAGTGCCCACCGCAACCTCATGCACTACTGCCGCGAATTGGGCGTAGAGCTGGAAATCTTCATCAACGAGAACAAGGAGTGCTACTACCAGGACGACGCCATGCTCAATGGCCAGCCGATCAAGAACCGCACCATGACCACCAACGCGCGTGGCTTCATGGCCGAGATCATGGCCAAGAATTTCAGCAACGAGGAGCTGGAGCGCCCCTTCGACCAGTACCAGGCCGAGGCGTTGATGGATGCGGTTCGTTCATTTGGCGACCTGAACCCTGATGACCTGTATAAGGGCAGCTTTCGTGCTGGCTATGCCAAAGGTGGCTTTATCGAACACGGCGTACAGACTGAAGTCGTGGCCTTGCATGAGCTGCTCAAGTCCCGTTTTCTGCGCCAGGCGCTGTCTGAAAATGAAGGCGAAACCGGCCCGGTTCTGTTCCAGCCCAAGGGCGGCATGGACAAGATCGTGCAGGGTTTTGTGCGGCAGTTGCCCAACAAGATCTTCTACGACGTCACCGTTACCTCGGTACAGCTGCAGGGCGATACGGTAGCGGTTGAGTACCAGCACAACGGCATCAAATATCTGGTCGAGGCGGATTACTGCTTTAACTGTATCCCGACGCATTTGATGACCGGTATCAACAACAATTTCGATGACGATTACGTGGACGCAATGAAGTATGTGCGTCGTGGTGAAGCCTACAAGTCGGCGTTCCAGACCAAGACCCGGTTCTGGGAAAAAGATGATATTTACGGCGGCATTACCTGGACCAACCAGCCGATCCGCCAGATCTGGTATCCGCCCCATGGCATGTTCAAGCAGAAGGGTGTGATTCTGTCGGCCTACGATTTTGGTGGCGGCATGCATTTCACCCAGCTTTCTCAGGAAGAGCGCCTCGAAACGGCAATCCGCCAGGGCGAGAAGGTCCATCCTGATTACCGCCAGCAGGTAGAGAAAGGGATTACCATAGCCTGGCACCGCATGAATCACATGCTTGGTTGTGCAGCCCGCTGGTCAACCAGTTTTGGTGGTATGTCGGCCGAAGAAGAGCGCCTGTACCACACCTTGCAGGCGCCTGCCGGGGGCCGTCATTACACCATTGGCGATCAGATCAGCATGCACACCGCCTGGCAGGAGAGTGCCATTCTGTCGGCGCACTGGGCGATATCTGACATGGTCGAGCGCATGACTGGCAGTGGCACCATGCCGGGACGCGCCGTTTAAATTCACCTGTATTAATTTGCTGTAGAGTAAAGAAGTTATGTCTAATCGATTTGCCCCGCCATTGGATTCCTTGTTGGCGCTGCTGGCCATGCTGGTCATCAGCGTCTTCGCCAGCACCGCCTCGGCGCAACAATACGCAGAAGTTGTCCGCGCCAACCAGTCGCTGGCTAACAAAGTCTGTGTGACCTGCCACGGTGGTAACGGCAAGGGTAATCCGGTTGTCGGCGGACCTCGTCTGGCGGAAATTGAGCCCTGGTATTTACGTAATCAACTGATAGGTTTTCGTGCCGAGTATCGTGGCACCCAGGAAGACTATATTCCCGGTCATGAAATGCAGGCATCCGTTGCGCGACTCAGCGACCGGGAAATAGACGAGGTGGTCTCAACCATCGTCACCTGGCAGGGTGAAGAAAACGACCCCACAATCACCGGAAATGCCAATCGTGGCTCCGAGCTGTATCAGGGTTGTGCTGCCTGTCACGGCGTCAACGGTCAGGGTAACCAGGCGCTGGCGGCACCCGGACTGACGCGCAAGGATGACTGGTATCTGTTTCGCCAGTTGAAGTTGTTCCAGTCAGGCTATCGCGGCGCTCACCCGGACGATCTGTATGGACAATCCATGCGTGCGGGTATCGCCAATATTGGCACGGAAAAGGACATCAACGACGTCCTGGCATACATCAACACCCTGGACTGAGCAGCAGTCGGACCCCAGACCCAGTTACCGGCCGTAAGCAGTGACGCGAGCGGCCCATGAGCGATCGAACGAGGAAGTAGTTATGGCGGACACCAAGGCAAGCACCAAGAAAAAAACCGAACAGCCGGAAGCGGTTGAGAACGAAGCGCAAACAACAGAATCCGAGGAGGACACCAGTAGTGCTTTCCCGGAAGTGAACAACTTCAATATGGTGTTGATTACCGGCCTGGGTCTGGTGCTACTGGTGATCATTGTGATGCTGGCCAGCAATACCACCCCGGAAGAGGTGGCGGTGGCTAACGAACCTGAAACATCGACGACGATACCGGGACCTGGCACGCCGGCGCCAACTGCGCCCACTACAGCAGCATCGGCAGCGCCGTCCAGCGCCGCAGAACCTGCACCAGCGGCACCGACGCCCGCCGCCAGTCCCAACCGCTCAGCCACTGGTGATGTGGTTGGTGACGGCGTTATCGAGCGCAAAGGTGAAGGCCGGCATTTCTATACCACGATCAGCATTCCGCCGGGCGCCGAGACTCTGTACCTCAGCGGTTCCGGTGCGCGTCAGCAGGCGGACGGTACCTGGGGCGACATGGAGCAGCAGACAATCGACACCTTTACGCGCTTCAAGTCCACTCTGGAAGCCGAGGGCTGGTCGATGTCAGATATTGTTCAGGTCCGGGCATTTGCCGTGGCCGGCGAGTATGGCCTGTTGGACTTCGATGGTTTCAATCGTGGTTATCGAGAATTCTTTGGCACCGAGGAGAATCCGATGAAACCGGTGCGCTCGTTCGTGCAGATCGCCGGACTCGTTGTGCCGGGCTGGCTGGTGGAAATCGAAATCCGCGCAGCGCGCATGCCGGAAGATTAAGCCCGGACAGGACTATCTCTAGACAGGACGGGGTATCAGCACCGGAGTTTGTTCCACGTAGTGCTGATACTCCGGATCTCCACCCCAGCGTTTTCTGGCACTGGCCTCCAGCATTGGTACTCCGCTCACCCGGGTCAGCAACAGCGCGACAAACACGGGAGAAACCAGGGTCAGCCACTGCCATCCCTGCAAGACTGGCAAGACAATAATTGCCACCCCTGTCCAAAGTACGATCTCGCCGAAGTAATTGGGGTGCCGTGAATACGCCCATAACCCGGATGCGATGAACTTGTCGGCATTTTTCGGGTCAGCCCGAAACAGCGATTTCTGATAGTCGGCAACCACTTCCAAGACAAACCCGATCAGCCAGACCGCTGTTCCGACGACTGCGAATATCCCCACAGGAGAATGGTCAGCCCGGGTTATGGCTGACAGGGCGGCTGCCAGAGTGATAAACACCCAGGCGCCAGCCAGTGTCCAGGCCAGCAGGAAGCGCCAGAATTTCGACTTCATATCATCGAATCGACTATCCCCGCCGCTCTTGTGAATACGGCGGAACAGGAATATTCCCAACCGTGCTGCCCAGATTGCTACCAGTAAGCACAGCAGCCAGCCACGCATTGACATATCCGGGTGCAGCACTGCCGCCAGGGCAACAGTGCCGAGAAATGAAACACCACCGATCAGGTCGAAATACCGTTCGGTTTGAAACAGGTAAGCAGGGACGAAGGCCAGCCAGTGCAGCACAAAGCCAACTCCGGCACACAGCGCATAGAGGGGTAGACCGGCGACTTCGACACTACCCTGACTTCCCGCTATAGCCAACAAGGCGCTTGACGCGAGGATGGTGATCAGCGACGCTAAAACCTTGCTGAGACTCATGATATTGCGATCCGTCCCGGCCGGGGCCAGTACTTTTAGTTGTTTTCTGAATAATGTGCCATCGTTGGGAATGCCGATCCAGTCTGTCCATTTGCATGTAAGTCGGGAATCTCGGCGAAATGCCAACACCGACGCGGGGCCGTTTTGCAGCGTATTGCCCGATGCGCTGAGCATACGTCGGCGTTTCCCATTGCGGTTCAATTAGGTCTGGGTGCCGAGATTGTCCCCTGCCTCGCGATCCACTACCACGCGGCAGCATTAAACGACAAGAGTGGCTGCGAGTGGAGAAGCTTACCCCATTTCCCATTGGTATCGTACAGCGCTTGCTGTCCCTGGGGCGTTATCCGGTGCGCGGCATCGGCTTTCTGGTTTTGGCTTGTATGCTGCTGATATTCATCGGCAGCGGTGCGGCGTTGCCGGATTATCCCGGCTCGCCGTTCCCGGACCCGATAGAAATCCTGGGTTCATTCTTGCTGTTTTCGCTGCTTTCTGCCTACCTGATAATGTGCTTGCTGGCCGGAGTGCGAAGCAATAACCAGACTCATCGGGAACTGACGGCACAACTACCCGACAACTTCGCGATAAATCGCTATCAGTATTTGCACTGGTGGCCGCTGCCGGTAGCCATGGCTATTATGTTCGCGCTGACCGGGAACGTGAACTGGTCAACCATGATACTGGATAGCCGCATGCCGGGCTTTTTGGCCAGGTGACCATGTGGTCAATCGTGGGGCTGGTGCTGTTTGCCAGCTGTCACGAATGCTGGGTGCTGGGTAAGCTGGGCAGCCAGGTCAGAATTGATTTGTACGATCTTGATAAGCTGAATGGATTTGGTCGTGCTGGGCTTTAGGAACCTCTGATCAACTCTACCGAAGCTCTGGCCTCCAGACGAGATCACTGTCGAGACGCCTTGCCGCCGGCATGTGTCGGCCTGTCAAGGCGAGGCAACGAAGCCAGTGGGCTCGTCTGAAGGCCCCGCCGGGCGGGGCCTGTCGCGCGCCACTGCGGCGTTGTCGCGCTTGGCAAGGGATTGGCCATTCCCGGCGCACGACGCCTAGCAGTAGCGCCCGACAGACTCCCGCAGAGCACCGGTAGAATTGATCAGAGGTTCCCTAACAATTTCCTGATGGTAGTGGGCGCTCTGGCGATCACCACGGTGCAATCCATTGACCAGGAGTTTCGCACCGAGAACTATGCCAATGGACTGCTGGTGGGGGTGCCTGCGGCAATACTGTTGATAGCTCTGCCTATCGCGACCCTGCCGCGGCGCATCCGCCAGGCCAAGACGTCGGAGCTTGTCCGATTGAACGGTGAAATCGAGAATGCCTCGCGGGATGTGCAGTCCGGTGAATTACTGCGCCTCAATGCCCTGCTGGAGCGGCGGGAATTCATCAAAGGCCTGCGCCACTGGCCAATGGATCTATCCATCTTCAGCCGCTTCCTGTTGTATGTGCTGATTCCGCCACTTGCCTGGACCGGTGCGGCGCTGGTGGAGATGTATCTGGATAGTATGCTTGCTGGCTAGCCGGATCAGCGGTGGCAGTGAAAATCTACTGCTTCAGCGCCACTCGTCACATTTTCAGCTGCGGCGCCACGAATTACATTGCCAGCCTGGGCCATACGTCGTCGCCGGTCGCTGAGGTATTCCTGAAACAGGGCCAGCGATGGCTCGGTCAGAATCGATTCGATTTCCCGGATGACTACCTCGTAATACATGGCGATGAATTCAAGAGTGATCTGGCGCCTTTCCCGGTAGGCATCCAGTGCCGCTGCTACCCGGGCATCACCGACAAGTTTCGATTCTCGCCAGGCGCGGCACATGGCGCGCACATTCGCCATTTCATTATCGTTAATAAAGCCGCCAGCATTGGCGATGCTGATCTGCATATCATCAAGGGCAGCCTCGTTAATCCGAAAGCGCTGCATGACTGTCTCTGGTTTAAGACTGATTTCCTGCAGCAGCCGGTTCAGCACGACCCGGTCCAGTGCCTCCGGTGGCAGAGTAGGGGACAACACTGTCAGTTCCCGGCCCGATGCTGTCAGTTCCGGCGCCGGGAGCACTCCAGGCAGTGCCGGTTGCTGTCCATAGCCCGGCAGACTCAGTAGCAGTAGGCCACTCAGTCCGGCACTGAATAATGCTGCCGATACTGGCTGCAAGTACTTGGAAGCTGAGAGCATGGCGTTGGTCCTTCGGTAAACCGGTGGTGTGAAACGCGAGGTTTCAGCTATCCGGTGCAACGACCTGGGAGTCGGCGAAACGATCGCGCATCCAGGGTCTGCACGAAAGTTATGGTCAATAGTAGCCTCGTGATATTCCCCAATACAGCCCCAAATCGAGCATGTATCAGCGTCGAGGTGTATTTACAGGACTTGCTGCAGCGCAGTGTCGAGGTCTGGGTGCTGGATGGTGATACCTTCTTCCGGCAGGCGAACAGACACCACTCGATTGCTCCCCAACAGGGCAGCATCCCCCATCTCCCCAAACATCAGGCGTATGATCGGGGCTGGCAGCGGCGGCAATCGCGGGCGACGCAGGGCGCGGGCCAGGGTACGGGAAAATTCACGGTTGGTGATTGGCTGGCCGCTTACCAGGTTGAAATCGCCATTCAGGCTGTCATCTTCCAGGAAACGCAGAATGACCTGCAGCACGTCGGGCAGGCTGATCCAGCTCAGGTACTGGCGACCGGACCCGACAGTACCTACCGCCGCCAGTCGAAATGGCAGAATGAAATTCGGCAACACACCGCCGGCGGGGCTGAGTACCAGTCCAAAGCGCATATGCACGGTGCGAATTTCGCTGGCCCGGGCGGCCTCGGTTGCGGCCTCCCACTGTTTGGCAACCTCGGCCAGGAAGTCATCACCCGCGGGGCTGTTCTCATCTACCTGCCGTTCACCGGTGTCACCGTAGTAACCCATCGCCGATGCGGACAGCAGTACCTCGGGTCGCTGGGGTAATTTCACCAGCGCGTCACATAGATCGGCTGTGGTGTGGGTACGGCTGTGCAAAATGGTTTGCTTGCGCTGGTCATTCCAGCGTCCGTCAGCAAGATTGGCGCCAGCCAGATTGATCACCGCGAACAGAGGAATGTCCGGGTCCAGATGCATCTTCCGAGCCTGCTGATCATAATGGAACGGTGCTGCAGAATCGTGCCGGTCCAGCGCGTAGACTCGAAAATTCCGGGATTCAAGTTCGCTGTGCAGGGCGCTGCCAATTAATCCAGATGCCCCGGTAATCAGGACATTAGCCTTTTTTGAGTCGGACTTCACTCTCATGATTCCTCTAAAAACACTTTATTTACAATGGTTTACGGGAGAAAAGTGGGTCCTGGATCAGGGCCCGCGAAATTTTTTTACAGGGCTGTGATCCGCACCCAGGGACACTGCGTTGTATAGGGCGAGACGGTTATTTATTTATTATTTTTTGCACGACTTGTGCACGATACACGCATTACAGCCCTCCCTCTAAGGGCTCAGATGTCCTACCTGACTGAGTTCATCCGCTCAGTTTTCCCTAGAGGCTTGAGGCTGACGATTGTCAGCCTTTTTTTTGCCTGCGATTTCTATGCCTGCATCACACGAAAATTCGTGAGCATTGCCGGACGTGAGCTTTATTTATGCCAGCCTGCCGAACAGGTCGTAGTCATCGCTGGCGTCCACCTGCACGGTCACCAGATCGCCGGGCGCAAGACCCGCGGCATTCTCGATAATCACGGCACCATCGATCTCTGGAGCATCGGCGCTTGAGCGCCCGATGCCCTCGCTGCCGTTTACCTCATCGACCAGCACCTCAATGCGGGTACCGATTTTGGCAGCCAGGCGCGCAACGCTGATTTGTTTCTGTCTGGACATGAAACGCTGCCAGCGTTCCTCGGCTACTTCTTCCGGCACCGCGTTGGGCAGGTCATTGGCGCGGGCACCGTCTACCGGTGAATATTTGAAGCAGCCAACCCGATCCAGCTGCGCCTGGTCCAGAAAGTCCAATAGCTCTTCAAAATCGGCGTCAGTCTCGCCGGGAAAGCCAACAATGAACGTGCTGCGCAGGGTCAGCCCTGGGACCTGACTGCGCCAGGCCTGGATTCGCTGCAGGGTGTTCTCTGTTGCTGCCGGGCGGCGCATGGCTTTAAGCACCGACAGGCTGGCATGCTGAAAGGGTATATCCAGGTAAGGCAGGATCCGGCCATCGGCCATCAGCGGAATAACATTATCGACGTGTGGATAAGGATAAACGTAGTGCAGTCGCACCCAGATACCAAGCTCGGCTAACGCCTCGCACAGGCCCTGCATGTTGGCCTTGATCGGACGGCCCTGCCAGAAACCGGTACGGTACTTGATATCAACACCGTAGGCACTGGTGTCCTGTGAAATAATCAGTAGTTCTCGTACGCCTGCCGCAGCCAGGCGCTCCGCCTCGTCAAGTACTTCACCAATCGGGCGACTGACCAGATCACCGCGCATGGAAGGGATGATGCAAAAACTGCAGCGGTGGTTACAGCCTTCGGAAATTTTCAGGTAGGCATAATGACGGGGCGTCAGCTTGATGCCCTGTGGTGGCACCAGATCCACAAACGGGTCATGTGTCTCTTCCAGAACCGGTGGCGGCAGATATTTGTGTACCTGATTAACTACTTGCTCATAGGCGTGTGGACCGGTTACGCCCAGCACTTTCGGATGGGCGTTGGTAATAGCGTCGGCCTGGGCACCCATGCAACCGGTAACCAGGACCTTGCCGTTTTCTGCCAGGGCCTCGCCTATTGCATCCAGTGACTCCTGTTTGGCGCTGTCGATAAACCCACAGGTATTGACCACCACGATATCGGCATCGGCGTAGCTTGCCACCACGTCGTAGCCTTCCATTCGCAGTTGGGTCAGGATGCGCTCGGAGTCCACCAGTGCCTTGGGACAGCCCAGGGAAACGAAGCCGACGCGCCGCGGACCATCCTGTTGGCTGGTGGATAGGGGAGGATTGTCAGAACCAGTAATAGAGGCCATAACGCACACCGTGGATAAACAGGCTGGCGATTATAGCGGGATCGGCCTGCGATTGGCACGGTACAGCGACTGCTCGGAACTTACCAGGCGCCGAGTATTAGCCCCATAAGTGTGAGCGCGATTGTGCAGTATCCAGCGTTAATAGCCCAGGCTTTCAATGGGCGGTGCTCGAACAGATACAGAATGCCGAGGAACATGCCCACCCAGCCAAAGCCGGCGGCGAAGCCGGCCGCGGTACCAAAACCGATGCCGGCATCCGGCCCGATGAATGCCGCCAGGTTAATAGCCGCTACCAGGCTGAGTAACAGGGCAACGCCGAACACCAAGGGCATATTGCGTTTACCCAGGTCATCTTCGCTGAGTGCGAGGGCCTGCATCCAGGCCTTGCCGAACAGCGGGCCATACCAGAGCCCACCGACCACAAAGGCAGACAGGGTGGCAGCAACGATTGCCAGCCAGTTGATTGCGATTCCTTCCATACAGTACTCCCTGGTTGTTGGTGTTTATTGTTTTTGTATTATTCCTTTATTGTTATTCAAAGAGTGTCTGAGTTGTGTGGTTCAGGTCTGGTTCGCCAGGCTGGCGCGCTCCTGTTCTACCAGCACCCGGCGCAGGATCTTGCCAGAAGCTGATTTGGGAATTTCGGCAACGATCTCAAGGCGACGAATCTTCTTGTGAGGGGCGACCTTAGCGGCTACATATTCCATGATCGCCTCGGGGGTCAGGTCTTCCTTCAGTACCACAAAAGCCTTGGGGACCTCACCGGCTTCTTCGTCAGGACTGGGGATAACAGCTGCATCGGAGATCGACGGATGGGCCACCAGGATAGCCTCCAACTCAGCAGGGGGTACCTGGTAGCCCTTGTACTTGATCAACTCCTTGACCCGGTCGACGATATAGAAGTAACCATCTTCATCGGCATAACCGATGTCGCCAGTGTGAAACCAGCCGTCGCTGTCTATGCACTGATCCGTGGCTTCCTTATTGTTCAAATAGCCCACCATCACATGGGGGCCGCGAACCATCACCTCACCTTTCTCGTTAATACCCAGTTCTGCGCCGGTCTCGGTATCGATCACCCTGGATTCGGTATTGGGCAGCACCGGGCCCACCGAGCCCTGTTTCTCCGGGGGTACCGGAGCAATATTGATGTGCGAGGCACCGGCCACTTCGGTCAGGCCGTAGCCTTGATAAATGTCGCAGGACAGGCGTTCGCCGCAGGCTTTCTCCAGGTCGCTGCCCAGTGGCGCAGCGCCGGAGCCAATGATGCGCACGCTGGTTAAATCATAGTTGTCCACCACTGGATGCTTGGCCAGCGCCAGAATCAGTGGGGGCACCAGATTCAGGCTGGTGACCTTGTAGTCCTGCACGATCTGCAGAAACTGCTCGAGCTCAAACCGGGGAATGGTCACCAGCGGTACGCCACGATAAAGCGCCAGGTTGAGAATCAACACCATACCGTAGATGTGGAAAAACGGCAGCACGCCAATCATGCGATCGCCGGGTTTCAGAACATTCATTTCACAGGACAACACCATGTTGGCGATCAGGTTGGTATGGGTGAGCATTACTCCCTTGGCTAGGCCCGTGGTGCCGCTGGAATAGGGCAGTGCCACCAGATCCAGGTCGGGATCAATGTCGACGTCTGGCGCCTGGCCGTCGTTGTCCAGCAGGCTGGCCAAGGGTGTGGCGTCTTCAGCCTCGCCAAGCACATAGATTTCCTCAATACCTGCCTCTTGCGCTGCCGGTAAGGCGCGTTCCATGAACTGCGGTATGGTAATCAGAAATCGTGCGCCTGAGTCCTTGAACTGGTGAATCAGTTCGGGCGTGGAGTACAGGGAATTGACGGTGGTATTGATGCCGCCCAGTCGCGCCACGCCAAGGAACACGACACCGTATTCAGGACAGTTGGGGCAGAATACGGCACAGACATCGCCTTTACGAAAACCGCGTTTATGCAGACCCGTTGCCAGGAGATTGACCTGGGTTTGCAGTTGGCTATAAGTCAGTTGCCGTCCCGTGGTGCCATCAATCAGTGCCGGTTCCTCGGCTTTTTCCTCGGCGTAGCGGAGCACTACTGAGGTGAGATCGGTTTTAGGCAGTTCGACGGCGGGTCTGTTGCTGGTGAATATCAATGGTGCTCTCCCCTGGGTTCCCTGTTTCACGTGCTTGAAAATGAACCGTAGCTGCTGGTCGTGCCAGCGCCGGACAGTTCTGACTTTATGTCAGCCGTCAGCAAAGCTCAATACTGGGGATTAAAGGGGCGAACACTGCGTCATTATCTGCCGCGTTCGCTGGACCAATGTTTATGGCGCCGGATCCAGTTCCAGAGAAAAATGGTGGCTGGAAATATCAAAGCCTTCGCGCAGGTAGAAACGGTGCGCGCCGAAACGCTGTACGCCGGAGTCCAGATGCAGCTGCTGACAACCTTGCTGACGCGCATAGTCTTTCAGCCAGGTTAGCAGTGCGTGTCCGGCGCCGCTGGAACGGTCGACGCTGCGGGTGACCAGGTCATCGACATACAGATGGGTCTGCCAGGCCAGTTTCTCGGCCAGCACAAAACCGGCGGCGGCAATGATCCGGGAGGTGCGTTCAACAATAGCCAGTTGGTAACCGGCGGACTGTTGCTTGCGGATCTGTGCCTGTAAAGCTGCCAGATCATATTGCGGTCGGAGTTCCTGCAGGACTTCACACACCGGGCCCAGATCTTCGTCGACCGTAAGCAGCCGAACAGTCATAGTGTCTTTATCAAGGTCAGTCATAGGTCGGTTACCGGCCGGTTCATGTCCCGGGAATAATACCGCTGTTGGCGATACCGTCGAAAATAAACTGTACTGCCAGGGCGGATAGCAGTACTCCCATGATGCGGGTAATCACATGCATGCCGGTTTTGCCGAACAGCCGGTCCACCTTCGCGGAGAGCAGCATCATTACCAGAGTCAGGCCGAGAATAGCCAGCAAGCTGAGTATCACGATCCCCTGCAGAATGAGGTCACCCTCGCTGTCGGCAACCAGCAATACGGTGGCACCCATAGCGCCGGGCCCGGCAATCAGTGGCGTGGCAATTGGGAAAACCGAGATATCCTGCTTGCCCATGGCCTCGGCCTCTTCCTCTTCGGTGGTGCTGGTGCTGCCGGAAGAGCGTGCAAATACCATGTCGATCCCGATGAGCAATAGCAATATACCGCCGCCAGTGCGCAGGGCTGGCAGGCTAATGCCCATCAGGCCAAGGATCTGCTCGCCGGTCAGGGCAAACAGCACCAGGATCGTAGAGGCAATACAAGTGCCACGTATCGCCATTTGTCGGCGACGTTTCTGCGAATTGGATGCGGTCAGCGCGGCAAACACCGCCGCGACATCCAGTGGGCCGATGGTGGCGAAGAATGTCGCAAGGGCGACTGAGGCGGTTTCCAGCATGGTTGTATCCGATTGGTTCAGTCTTCGAGGGCATAGTTCACTGCCGCTCGGCAGTGAATTGCGGTGGTATCAAACAGCGGTACGGGAGTATCGGGCTGCTCCACCAGCATGGCAATCTCGGTACAGCCCAGAATCACCGCCTCTGCGCCTGCCGCGGTAAGTTTATCAATCAGGGTCAGGAAGTACTTGCGCGAGCTTTCCTTGATCAGTCCCTGGCAAAGTTCGTTGTAAATGATCTGGTGAACTTTGTCCCGCTCTTCGTCCTCGGGAACCAGTACCTCGATACCAAACTGATCGGTCAGGCGTCGCTTGCAGAAATCCTGTTCCATGGTGAATCGTGTGCCCAGCAGCCCCACACGGCTGTGGTTGGCGGCGCGCAGGGCATCTGCTGTGGCATCGGTAATATGGATTAACGGAATATTGATGCTGGCAGCAATTTCCGGGGCAACCTTGTGCATGGTGTTGGTACAGATTAACAAGAAGTCGGCACCACCGGCTTCTACCTGGCGTGCGGCACGGCCAAGAATATCCGCTGTGGCCTGCCAGTCGCCGGTGCGCTGGAGACGTTCGATTTCTGCAAAATCGACGCTGTACAGACATAGCCGGGCAGAGTGGAGACTGCCGAGTCTGGATTTGACACCTTCGTTTAACAATCGATAGTAGGTGCTGGTCGATTCCCAGCTCATCCCACCAAGCATGCCTATGGTTTTCATTGGGCCTCTCTGCGGCTCGATATTACTGGTCTACCGCGGGTTTTGGGAATTTCGGCGGCAACAAAAAAAGCCCAGCGAAGGGCATTGTTGTACCACACTTTCATGTCCCTTGATCAGCGCTGAAAAGCGGCTCCGAGTGTCCCTTGCTGCTGGCATCAGTCAGCGTGCACTGGCTTGGTTGCCAGGTACCGTGTGCCAAACAACAAGGTGTCATGTCTGAAACCATCAGGAACCGCTCGAAACCCTCGCACCTAGTCTGATCGGGTATTTTCAATGCGGAAACTGTGGGACAGCAGTGCACCGGAGTGGGCTGTTCAAGGCCACTGCCCTTGTCTGGTAAGGGAACGGCCTCCAGTATGCCATGATTTGCACTGTCACGAGAAACCGCGTCCTCCAGTCCGCGGTGCTGTTGCCGCCTTTTATCAGGGACCCCTGGTATTATGCTGCTGGCTTCGGTAGCCGTTAGAATGACTTGGTGGTTGGGCCTGCAGGCCTCAGAAGGAATACTGACCTATGCAATGTTTCGGCAATTGGATTTTAATGCACTGCACACCGGTGCCAAGGCTGGCACGGCTGGTCCTGGTGACCAGCACGTCGCTGCTGCTGGCCTGCAGCAGTGGCGAGCCGCCAGGGCAGATTCCCCGGGGATTTGTGGAACTGGCAGATTTCGCGCCCGGTATTGCCCAGGATGTTCGCTATTTTAGCGACGACAATTTTGTCGGTGAGCGGATTAGTGGCTACCTATCACCCACAATCTATCTGACCCGCGAGGCCGGCTCGGCCCTGCGTGGCGTGCAGGCCGAGCTGTCAGCATTTGGTCTGGGTTTAAAGGTATTTGACGCCTATCGTCCGCAGCGGGCGGTAGATCATTTTGTGCGCTGGGCCAGGGATCTGGACGATCAGCACATGAAGGCCCGCTATTACCCGAACGTGGCCAAATCAGACCTGTTTTCCGACGGTTATATTGCCGCGCGCTCCGGACATTCCCGCGGTTCCACGGTAGACCTTACCCTGGTGGACCTGGACACCGGGCAGGAGCTGGATATGGGTACCCCCTGGGATTTTTTCGATCTGGCTTCCTGGCCGGACTCGGACCAGGTGACCACGCAGCAGCAGGCCAATCGATTGCTACTGCGTCGGATGATGCTGGCAGCGGGCTTCCAGCCGCTTACTACCGAGTGGTGGCATTTTTCTCTGGTGGACGAACCCTTTCCGGATACCTATTTCGATTTTGCTGTGCAGTAGCCATGCCGGAGGAAGTTAATGAATAGCATGCGGGACCGCGCCCGGGCACAGTTTCCGATGATTCTGCTGACCCCTTCGGGCGCGGCCTGTCGGGCGCCACTGCGTCGTTGTCCCGCTTGGCAAGGGATTGGCCATTCCCTGTGCGTGACGCCTGGCAGTAGCGCCCGACAGACTCCCGCAGAGCACCGGTAGAATTAATCAGAGGTTCCCTGGCGTTGCCTTGCTGGGTATTTTGCAAATCTGGGTGATGTATTCGACCCTGGTGATCGGTTTTACCTGGCGACCGGGGTTGCGTGATTCCATCATTCCTATTGTGATTGGAATCCAGGAATTTCTGCTCATTGAACTGATCGACGAGACATTCAAGCTTGCCTGGCAATTCGCATTGGCATCGCTGTTTGTGGTGGCTAACTGGATTGCACACCAGTCTTTTCGACGTGCCCGTAATGATGCTGCGAACGCGGCGTTTTTTCGCGGCCGGGCTCCGGCCACGTTGCGGGACTTTCGCTGGCTGATTTCGGTGGTGCTGTTGTTGCTTGGTTTCGGAGTAGCCGGAATGCTGCCGGGCACTCCGGACTGGCTGGCGCTGCTGGCCATTGCCATGACCAACGCGGTGCTGTTGCTGCAAATCAACTTCTCCCGCCGGTTATGGGCAACCATTATGGATATTGAAGATTAGGGAACCTTTGAACTAATCAGAGGATTGCTAGTCAGACGCCTGAGCCGCAGCCTCCTGGCAGCTGTGCGATCCAGTCACGGATCAGTCTGATTCCTTCACGATGGGCGAGAGTACGCCCCAGCTCCGGCATCATTTCATCTGGCGCCGTGGAGCGCAGCCGATAGAGCAAAATGGATTGTTCTGGCGCGCAGGAACGATTCCATAGCTCAATTCACCAGCACCACCACCCGCCGCCACCGGCGGTTTGCACATGCCCATCTCGGTCGCCGAACGATGCTGGCCATTGAGAATCAGCGCCGAAGTGTCCGCGGGACCGGCTGGATTGTGGCAATGCCCACAATTCATATTAAGGTAGGCCAAAGCCCGATCGTCAAGAGGCTGAGAAGGGTCCGACCAATCGGTTGCCTGGCTGACAACTGGAACGGTTGTCAGCCAGCCCCGTTCCGCTAGCGCGGCGAGCTGAGAACCGGTGTGGCCTGCAGCCCCGCCAGCGGATGCGTCTAACTGCGTCAGCCGGGCACCCAGGGGATGCAAGTCGCCATCCGGATATTCAGTTTGATGGCAGCCGCTGCACTGGTTCTGGTTGGGTACGAAATAACGAAAATCCTCGCTGTTGCCCGCAATGTCCAGACTCCGAGCTGCGCTGCTGCCGGCGACCCGCAGAAATGCCTCGGTTTGCTCGGCATTCCAGACATAGGGTAGCGCCTGCCACCCGCTTGCCTGCTTTACCAGCAAGCGGGTTTCCAGCACTTGATTGCCAGCCAGGTCGATGCTCTGTTGCCGCTGATCAGGGCTAGCCTGTAACCGTCCATTACCAGTACTGGGGTAATAAAACGTCTTGCTCAACACCGTCCCAACGGGAAAGACGAGTTCATTGTCCACCACCTCGGCCTGCTTGCCCGCGGGAATCCACAGGCTGCGCAACTTCTGGGCGTAGTCGCTGTACAGGGTGCTGGCCGGTCGAAAAACCAGGGTGTCGGCGACCGGGCTTAGTTGGCCGTTACGGGTAGTGAACAGCTGCCAGTCGGACAGGCGCTGGGGAATCTCATCCTCGTGCCAGACCGGTGCTGGCTCGGAACAGGCCGCCAGCAGGAAAAGACAGCTGGCGCTCAGATAACGCAGGCGCCTGGACAACTCAGTCATCGCTGGTACCCAGCAAGATTTCCGACAAGGGTTCCATGGCACAGCGATGCACCGCCGGATCGAAAGACGGCGCGGCGAAGGCGTTCATGGCGTCAAGATTGACAAAACTCTCGCCGCTATTGTTTCCCAGGCACAGAATGTCCCTAGCCGATCTTCCGGGCAGCAGTGTGCCGTCCCAGACCACGTTGGGGATAGCCTGGCCGGTGGCCTGCTGCAGCATCGTCAGCGGTTCCGAGTCGGGCTGCGTGCCGCCACCGCTGAAGTTGTTGTCGTGGATATAGATTGCTTCCGGAAACGGGTCGTAGTTTTCGTCATCCACTTCGAGTCCGGTAATAAGATAGCTGGCAATAAGTACGTTGGCGCTGTTGTTGTCGATGAAATCATTGCCGAAGACCTCGATGCTGTCATTGGCCAGTATCATCAGGCCGGTCCCGGCCGGGACTGTGCCGACGATGTTGCCTTCCGGGGCAAAATTCGCGGTGTTGTTATTGTTGATCTGGTTGTTGAACACACGGGTATTGCGCCCACCCTGAACTGGCAGGTTGGGCAGATCGAACACCAGAATGCCGCCGGTGTTGTTGGTCGCGACGTTGTTGTGGACATCGGCGAAGGTGGAATTCTCAATCTCGATGCCGGCGACGTTATATTCGGCTCGCGAGTTGCGCACGATGATACGGGTCGATTGTCCCACATAAATGCCAGCATCAGATGCGCCAATCGCTACCGCGCCATCGATCAGCACGTTGCTGGACTGAACCGGATAAATCCCGTAGGCGCCGTTGCTGGTGAGTGGCCCGCCGGTCCACTCGGTGCGTACATTGCGAATGGTAACGTTTTCGCTGTCGTTGATTTTCAGCGCATCGCCGACAGTATCCTCGATCGCCAGGTCTTCGATGCTGAAGTCGTCAGCTCTGACCAGCAGTCCTTCGGCGCCCTGGACCTGGTTACGGAATGACAGCACCGATGTGTCCATCCCCTGGCCGCGAATGGTCACGCCAGAGACATTCAGGGACAGGCCGCGAGTCAGCTCGTGGGTGCCAGCAGGGATCTCGATAATATCTCCAGGCTGCGCCTGAATGAGCTGTTGCTGCAATGATTCCTCAAAGCTGAGCGGTGGCTCTGCCGGTGGTGTCTCGCCACAGCTGGCCAGCAGCGTGCCGAGTGCGGCAGCCAGTAAACTTGCGCGCACGGTGCAGATATTTTTTCCCATGTGATTCCCCCCGGATGGCGATCGGCTTGATGTTCTGTCGCCAGGTTTTTATTTGTGAGCAGTGAATGACTCGGTGCTGAGAACCGTTGCAGCTAAATGCCAGCCTGACCGAGAGTTCCTGACCAGCAGTATAGGTCTGTCCCGGTAGCAGGGCAACGCGGCGAAGCAGCGTATCGAATTCGCTGAAGGCGACTGTTAATTTGCGGCGATCCCGGCTATAAAGGCCCCCCGGCACGTCCGGAGTAACCCAGCGCCGGCTCGCGATCGCCCGGCTCAGCCTGGCGAGCAGGGCGCAGCCTCGATCGTCAACCAGCGTACAAGAAAAGCCTGACCATGCCTGAATTTGTTCGTCGCTACCCCGCTTTCATTGCTTCCCTGGTCCTGATTTTTGGCGGCGGATTGCTCGCCTGGCTGGTACAGACCGGTGTCGGCAGTATCGAGGTGCGCGACGTCCGCTTCCTCAGTCCCAGTGGGGCGACATTGAGCGCGTTGCTCTACGTACCGGACACGGCCAGCGCAGACCATCCGGCGCCGGCAGTGCTGGCGGTTCACGGCTATATTAATTCCCGTGAGACACAATCGCCCTATGCCATTGAATTCGCCCGCAGGGGATACGTAGTGCTGGCGCTGGATCAGCGTGGTCACGGTTTTTCAGATCCGCCAGCGTTCGCAGAAGGATTCGGCGGCCCGGCAGCATTGGCCCACCTGCGTAGCCTGCCCATGGTGGACACTGACCAGGTAGTGCTGGCCGGACACAGTATGGGTGGCTGGACCGTGCTGACTGCCGCCGCGCAAATGCCGGATGCCTATCAGTCTGTGGTGGTATCCGGCTCGTCCACCGGAACCTTTGGCGTTCCCGCTGGCGATGCCACGTTCCCGCGAAATTTCGGTCTGGTGTTCGGCCGCTATGATGAGTTCTCCGGCAGTATGTGGTCGTCTGCCACCGGTGCCGGTATCGTCGAGACCGACAAGCTCAAGGCGCAGTTTGGAATCAGCGACACGGTGGAAGAAGGGCGACTCTATGGCTCTATTATCGAAGGCACCGCCCGCCAGCTTTACCAGCCGGCGCAGACCCACCCTGCCAATCACATTACCGGCAGCGGTATCGCGGCGGCGGTCGACTGGGTACAACGCACCTCACGGGCTCCCAATCCGATTCCTCCCAATCGGCAGGTCTGGCAGTGGAAGGAATTGGGTACCGCGCTGTCGCTGCTCGGCGCATTCATGTTTTTGCCTGGCGCCGGGCCGGTATTACTGCGTCTGCCGTTGTTCAGACGCCTGCCGCGGGCTTTGGCTCCGGCGGCCGGGATTCGCAATCGCGGCTGGTGGCCAGCGGCATTGATCGTCACCGCGATTCCGGCGCTGACTTATTTTCTGTTCCAGGGCTGGGCAACAGCAATCCCTACCAGTGCACTGTTTGGCCAGAATCTGACCAATGGGTTCATGGTCTGGGCGCTCGGCAATGGCCTGATATCCCTGGCCCTGTTTTTACTGTGGCATTTTCGTCTCGGTGGCCGGGTCGATGGCGGTACCCTGTGGGGATACGGCCTGTCTGGCGAGGATGGGATTGCGCCGGGGCGCATCCTGCAGGCACTGTTGCTGGCCCTCACCGTGGTTGTTGGGCTTTATCTGCTGCTATCACTCAATCATTTTTTATTTACTGCCGACTTTCGATTCTGGGTTGTGGCCGTCAAGCAGATGAGCCTGGTGCATCTGCAGCTTTATCTGGTGTACCTGCTCCCTTTTACTCTGTTCTTCATGGTCTTCGCAGTAATCCTGCATGGCCAGATGCGAACGCGTAATAAACCGGGGCTGTTGCCTGCGTCAATAACCAATGCGGTGCTGGCCGGTGGCGGAATCGCTGTATTGTTGCTGTTCCAGTACGGTACCTTGTTTGTTTCCGGTAGCCTGGCGATTCCCTCCCAGTCCCTGTTGACCATCGTTGCGCTGCAGTTTGTAGTGATTTTGCCTCTGGCGGCAGTAATTTCCACTCGTTATTTTCATGCCACCGGTGAGATTCATAGCGGAGCTTTTATCAATGGCCTGTTCGTCACCTGGCTGATCGTTGCCGGCCAGGCTACGCACTATGCCTATTGAACTTATGCCCGCAGGCAGTGCCTGCCAGCAGTGCCTGACGATCGGTAGCCAATCCTCAGCAGGCCCGGCCCCAGGCAGATGATTGTCAGTCACCGGCGTTTTTACTTACACTGATCCACAGCGCGGGTTGCGCCAGCGAACAGATCAGTAATCGTCAAAGGAGTGAAGGTCATGAAAGCGAATGCCCGGAAGTGGTCAATCATCGCGGTGTGCGTGCTGCTGCTGGCCTACGTGCTGCAGGTGGTGGCGTTTGAGGTACGATTGGGCGTCAACCAGCCGGAAAATCAATCCACCATCGTAATTGCCACTTTCGATGACGATGGCAACCGCAGTGAGCGCGTCGTGCGCCTGGTGGAGATAGACGGTAATGCCTATGTGGCGGCCAATCACTGGCCGCGAGCCTGGTATCACGAGGCGCTGGAAAACCCACAAATCGAAGTGCAGATGGACGACAGCTTTGAGCCCTACACTGCGGTACCGCTTGAAGGAGCCGAGGAAGCGATGCTGCGAGAGAATTACAGTGTCGGTTTTGGGTTCCGGTTTCGCACCGGCTTCCCGCCGCGTTATTTTATGCGGCTCGATCCACAGTAAACTCCTGCGGCCAGGGTGGTGCCCGTGGGAGGCAAACAACACTGCAACAGAAAAACAGATAATTACTGCAATCAACAGCGTATATAACAAGGAATCGCCCATGCTCATGCAAGTTTCCCGATTACTGCTGCGGCTTTCGTTGCTGCCGGCGTTATGCTGGCCACTGTCCGGCGTTGCCCAGTCCGATCCCATCACTACCGAGCACTACGTCGCCAACGTCTCGATGGCGCCTGCCATGGCAGGAGAGGTGGCGCAGATCTACGTTCGCGAGCGGGTTCTGGCCGATGCCGATATTGGCGAAGGCGACGTGGTGCTGTTTGTACATGGCGCCGGAACCCCCGCTGAAGTGGCCTTTGATGTGCCCTATGGAAATTACAGCTGGATGGCTGCTCTGGCGCGCGCCGGCTTCGATACCTTTGCCATGGATACCACCGGCTATGGCCGCTCCACCCGACCCTATCCAATGAACGATCCCTGCAACCTGAGCGAGTCACAGCGCACGGAGTTTGTACCCGGACTGATTGCTGCCGACTGCGAGCCCAGCTATGACTATGCCGCCACGACCATCGCCTCGGACTGGGATGACATTGATGCAGTGGTGGATTTCATTCGCGAACTGCGCGGGGTGGAGCGCGTGCATCTCGTGGCGTGGTCACTGGGTGGTCCTCGTGCCGGCGGCTATGCGGCCAGACACGGTGACAAGGTAGGCCGCCTGGTACTTCTGGCGCCTGCCTACAGTCGTAATCGATCGGATGTGGCTCCTGACCCCTTGCCGGTAGCCGGACCAACCTTCACCAAGCAGTCGCGCAGTGATTTCTACACCAACTGGAATCGTCAGTCGGTTTGTGACAACCAGTACGAACAGGCCACCGCGCAATCGGTCTGGCAGGCAATGCTGGCATCCGATCCGGTTGGCGCCACCTGGGGAACGGGCGTGCGCCGGGCGCCGCGTACCACAACCTGGGGCTGGGGACCACAAACCGTGGCGGCGACCGAACATGCCATGCTGCTGGTGGCGCCGATTCATGATGCCCAGGTGCCGGTAGAGCGGGTCCGTGACCTGTTTGCGGATCTGGGTTCCGACAACAAGGTATTACTGGATCTGGCCTGCTCGTCCCACAACGCCATGTGGGAGAAGAATCATGACATCCTGTTCGGCGACAGCATCGAGTGGCTGCGCAATGGCACCGTGGCTGGCCAGCGCAACGGCGTCGTGCAGCGTGGCTACTGACCGGTGATTTTATTAATCGGAAATCACAGCAGATCACGATGCGGGAACTGATGAGCAAGCCACTGGCAACGCTGCAAATTACCGCCCGCATGCTGCTGATACTGGCCCTGTTCGCGGTGCCGGCTGCTCGTGCGCAGTCCACGCTGTTTGCCAACGGCACGTTAATAATTGGCGACGGCACGGTTATTGAAAACGGCAGCATCCTGGTGAGCAATGGCGACATTGTGGC
Organism: uncultured Pseudohongiella sp.; assembly: GCA_965230125.1. Taxonomy (GTDB): domain Bacteria; phylum Pseudomonadota; class Gammaproteobacteria; order Pseudomonadales; family Pseudohongiellaceae; genus UBA9145. Next base: position 1,919,533 of record OZ245938.1, read on the forward strand.
CGTTGGCCCCAGCGTTGAGGTGCCGGTGCCGGAAGATGCGCGCCGTGTCGACATGACCGGCAGGGTGCTGATGCCGACGCTGATCGATGGTCATGCCCACCTTGGTTACCAGAGTCCAGCATCCTGGGGTGCGGAGAACTATCACCGCGCCAATCTGGTGGGGAACCTGCAGCAATACGCCTATTACGGATTCGGCGCGGTTTTCTCGGCGGGCAGTGATCCTGATCAACTGGCGCTGGCGCTACAGAAGGAGCTGGCCGGGAATGCCCTTGATACCGCCAGATTTCTGTTTGCTGCCGGCATGGGGCCGCCGGGACAAGGCCCGAATGATGCCTTTCTGGAAGAAACCGCCAGTGTCGAGGCGCGCACCGGGATGACTATCCTGCGGGGTATCGACAGTCCGGTGCAGGCCATCGAGCGGGCCCGGGAAGCTCAGGCCCTGGGAATTGAGTTCATCAAACTGTGGGTGGACGACCGTGGTGGCAGCCAGACCCGGATACCTGAGGATCACTATCTGCCGCTGATTGCCGAGGCCATGCGCCAGCGGGTGCCGGTATTTGTGCATCAGCAGTATGCCAGCGACATGCCACCGCTACTGGCGGCCGGCGCCAGCGGCTTCCTCCATGGCCGGTTGGGTCCGGAATTGACTGCTGGGGTGGCTGAGGCCACGGCCAGGGCGCGTGCGTTTGTGGTGCCCAACCTGGGCCTGGGAGCATTGCGCCGGGAAACCATTGGCAATGACCCGTTTCTGGCCCAGGTGCTACCGCCCGAGGTCAGCACTCGCCTGTCGACTGCCACCAGTGGGCGGCGTAACCCGGCGGCCGGGAGTCCGCAGCAGGACACCGATGTGCGCGCTGCCATGGATCGCCTGTTGAGCGCCGGCGTGGACATCGTGCTTGGCACCGATGCCGGTGCGTTGCCGGACCATCCATTTGGCTATACCGGGCATCGTGAACTGGAAATCTTCGTGCGCCTGGGCATGACGCCGATGCAGGCCCTGGTGGCAGCCACCGGCGCCGCTGCCCGGCATTTGCGGCAGCCCGACCTGGGCGTGCTGGCCCCGGGACGACGGGCGAATCTACTGGTGCTGTCGGCGAACCCGCTGGCGGATATTCGCAACACACGGCAGATCGACGCGGTTTATCTGGGGGGTGAGCGGGTTGATCGGGCGGCAATCGCCGAACAGTTGCGCGGTCAGTAGCGGCAGCCGTAGGGGTACGAATGCTAGCGAAGGTAAACGACTATGGGGTGAGCAGGGCTTGAGGTCCCGGCTGTCATTGTGCGAGCGGAGGTGGGGAGGCAGGCTTTCCGGACCGCCAGTCGGCCCTTGCTGTTTGCAGGAGTCCCTGTTTACTGGCTTTGTTGGTATGTCCCGTGTGTCGAACAACAAGGTTTCCTGTCTGCAATTATTAGGTGTAATAGCTGAGATTTGACCTGACAGACAGTGCCAGATTTGATTAAAGCTAGTCTCTAATGCGGACGCTTTAATTGGGCCGATGATTGACATGCCAATGACCTAATTGTGCTATTAGCGGACGTTAAGAAAACCGGTAATAGGTATTTCCCTATGCAAATAGCTTTGATCAATGAGTATTCAACTTCATTATTCTTACGTTAAATAAAATCTAAGAATTCATTGTTCTCGCTAACCCGCACAACAGGAGAGCTTACTCACGTCCTTGCTAAAACCTTGAGCGGCCAATTTCAATCCTTCGACTGCTGTGAGATAGGGAAACAGCGTGTCACCTAGCTCAGTTGTTGTAAGCTCGGCCTTTAACGCCATGACGATGGTCTGAATGCTCTCTCCTGCCTCTGGTGCCAATATAGTGGCCCCTAATATTTTTTTCGTGCTGGTTTCGGCTACTAGCTTGATGAAGCCGTGAGTTTTTCGGGATGTAATAAACCTCGGCACGTTATCTAGTTTAACGGTGCTTGTTTCAGTATCAAATCCCTGAGTGATTGCCTGATATTCTGTTAATCCAACAGTTGCAAACTGAGGATCTGTGAACACTACAGAGGGCATTGTTTCATTCCTGTAAATATTAGTATTGCCATTCAGCGCATTTCTTGCGGCCAGTTTGGCACCATAGGCTGCCATATAAACAAACATGTCTGATCCGGTTACGTCACCTGCGGCATACACTTCGGCATTTGTCGTTTGCATGAAAGTGTTCACCTTTACGCCGCTCGCCGAGTTGACTTCGATACCCGCTTTCTCCAAATGCAGTGATCTGACATTCGGTTTGCGGCCAGATGCCGCCAAGACACGTTCAGCTTCAATAATATGACTGCCTTCTTTGGTTTGGCAAATGAGCTTGACGATATCCCCTTCCTGTTTGATTTCCTGGTAACCTACTCCCTCACAAACAGTAATCCCTTCTATGCGAAACTGATCAGCCAGCATTGAACTTACTAGCGGCTCCGACCCCGGTAGCAATCGGCTACGGCAACAGATAGTGACCTTTACCCCCGCTCGGGAGAACATTTGCCCCAGCTCACAGCCAATAACACCGCCACCGATAACCAGTAGCGACTTGGGTAAACTTTCCAGTTCCAATGCCTGAGTACTGTCTAATACCTTGATACTTTGTATTCCGTTGATTGGCGGTAGTCCTGGCGAAGAGCCAGTAGCAATAATCACTTTTCTGGGGCTATATATCTTTCCCGCGACGGTCAATTCCGTAGCTGTGTTGCCGGTGAATTTTGCCGTTCCAGAGATAAAAGAAATATTTGGATACTGGGGAAGCAGGTCTTCATATTTGGCTTTGCGCAAATCATCGACCAACTGTTGTTTTTGGCGAATAAGGGCCTGCCAGTCGACGACACGTGCTGCACCTTCCACGCCATCAAATCGGCCAGCATCTTTGCCACTGTGAATACTTTCCATGGCTCGAATGAGTGTTTTCGATGGTACACAGCCCACATTGACACAGGTTCCTCCAACGATGCCGTTTCCGCCAATTACTACAGTTGCTCCTTCTTCTGCAGCCGTGAGGGCTGCGGAAAACCCTGCCGATCCTGCACCGATAACAAACAAATCTGGGTTAGTTTCCATCATAAAATCCTGTTTACAAACTTCCTTTTACTGTTCAGTGTCAGCGGTTACGCTATTTTTGTTTAGCTTTGATTTCAGTAACGCAAAACTTGTTAAGCCTAGAAAAAATGCCAGCGCTGGGAACAATACGAAATCCAGATAGCCAGTAAGCGCTGACAGTCCTACCAAGCCAAGTAGAATCACAAGTACAGGGGTGAAGCAGCACAAGGCTGCTATCACTGTGCCTGCAATTCCCAGGCGTAATTTTGTTCGATCCTTCACTGCACAATTACGAAACAGGCTTGGCAGGATACCCAGCATTAGTTGATGCAGCGCCTATTTGTGCTGGCGTTGCTATAGCGGGATCGAATACTGCAGTGGCCGTTCTGGTGTCATAATCTACGACAACAGATTTTACGCCGCTCACCTGCTCCATTGCTTTGCGAACAGTTATCGGACACATCGCGCAAGTCATGTTTTCCACATTGAAGATAGCAGTATTTTCTTCCGCGACCACTTGCGTATAGGCGCTATTTTCTCCTTGTTGCGTTGGCATGAGAGCCAGTGTAGTAAAGCCGCTGATCGCGACAACAGTGAGGGCGATAAGGGTAATGAGTATACGTTTCATGATTTTCACTCCAATTAATAGAACAATGGGGCCCAAAAATTTATAGTTGCCGAGAGCACTGCAATCACCGTAGCAATCCAGAGCGCAGATTGGGTAACCACGCCTGATATTGGGCGCGCGCAATAACTCTCGTTTTCGCAAACCGGTTTCGGCTTGAAGTAGACGTGCCAGAAACCAGCGGCCAATATCAACCCTGTCACTGAAAGGAATATTGGCTTATAGGGTTGCAATGCAGTCAGGCTACCAATCCATGTGCCGGAAATACCGAGCGATACCAGGATCAGTGGCACAATGCAGCAAGATGATGCAATCACCGCACCGATGACACTTCCTGTCGCGAGCATTTTTTCACGGGCATTGCTGGCACTCTGATCCGAGTGGACATCTGCACTATCGTGATTGTGGCTCAAAACATCCTCCATCTTTCGCGATCTGATGTTGACTAAATTCGCGAATAAAGACACCATAAACCCTGTAGTGAATACAGGGTCAAGTCCTTTTTAATTATAATTTGGTGTAGCTAGGAGCTGATATAGAGGATCGAAAATGAAAAGAGGTGAGTTGGCAGCAATCAGTGGATGTAACGCTGAAACCATCAGATACTACGAAAAGATTGGTCTTATTCCCGAGCCAGGTCGCGCCGCAAATGGATACCGGGAATATGATGAAGAGCATAGAGAGCGGCTGAATTTCGTACAGAGAGGTCGGGAACTTGGCTTTACCATTGATGACCTCAAAAGCTTGCTCAACTTAGTCGACCGCAATGCTGTTTCATGCAATGAAGTAGAAAAGATGGCGACAAAGCATCTCGAATCCGTGCAAAATAAAATTGATCACCTGAAACGAATGGAAGCAATTCTTGCTAAAACAATTAGTTCTTGCAGCAAAGAGGATGTTCCAGAATGCCCGTTGATAGAAAGTCTATTTAGCGATTAGATCATTGAGTATTTGGCTGAACTCTTCAGGCGTAATCAGTCCAACGTTTCGATATAACTCTTCCCCGTTAGTATTCAGAATGACTAAAGTTGGCATCCCGACGACATTATAGGTTTTAGAGCTTTCTGGATACGTGTCAGTATCAACTTCAATAAAGACATAACTTTGTAGAGCTTCGATCACCGAAGCATCGGAAAACACTTGCGCTTCGAGTACTTTACAGGCCGCACACCATTCCGCAGAAAAATCCACCAGAACCAGCTTACTTGATTGTGAAGCAGCAGAGAGTGCCGAATCTATAGGCGAGGATTCGGAATCATCGACAGGGTCGGAACCGGTAGCTTCAGGGGCCTGCAATCCTGGCGAGTATCCAAGCTCTCTAATCGCCTCATACATAGTATCAAGCGTGACTAAAGACGCATCGTACCCCACCGTGAACGCATCCCGATCCAGGTTTACAGTGATGTTCTCTTCTTGTATTCCAGGCAACTCTGACAGAGCTGCTACGACACTGTCGGGTCAGCTCATTCAAGTGACGCCGCCGCGGCTCTTCATCATGCCTTCGACAAATAGTGTCACCTTCGATAGCTCCGCTTCCAATGCAGCCGCCTGCACGGACAAAGACAGCAGAAGCCCTGCAAAGGCTACTGTTAGTAGTGCACTTGATTTGATTACATTCGTCATTTTCTGGGTAAATCTTCGATAGAGAAATTTACGTATTAATTGCCACCATAACCCTGTAAGTGCTACAGACTCAAGCATTATTGCCTTTCAATTAAGGAGAAAATTGTCCTATCAACAGCTTTTGAAGAGACGTAGTCGCTAAATCCAAATCACACTCAGTATTTACTTCTATATTGTATTGGCCCAATTAAGGAATCGGTCACGCAGTCTACAGAAAATCCTCACTTCGATGGTTCCATTTCACCCTCAAGTTTTTCTAAATGTTAGACAAAATATTTCTCATTCCGTGTTGCAGTGACATCAAAACTATAAATCTGCAAGTTCTGCTTTGGGTCGAAGTGAGACAGTGAGCTTTCAAGCCTGAGAATGTCTGCTTTCAGAAATAGCTGATAGTGTCTGTCAGATCAGATGCCGACTACTGCATTTTAGGAAACACTCGAAACACTCGCATTCGGGCCGATCGAGCATTTTCATTGCCAAATGTGTTGGACAGCAGTGGCTTTCCGGGCTTTTTCCAGCGATCTCCGAAAACAACAAAAAAGGCGGCCACTGGGCCGCCTTTTCAAGATCGTGCTGGTAGTCCGATTAATTGGACGAACGGGACATGGGCCGATAGCGCACGCCGTGATACTGCTCATCGGTCACCGGGTCCAGCCATTCCACCTCACCCTCGTAGATGGTGAGCTGATGGGCGTCGATTTCCGGGTGGGCGCCGTGCCAGTGCTCGACGCCAGCCGGGGTCCAGAACGGCTCACCCGGGTGGAATTCCTCAATGGCGCGGCCACGAATCTGATGCAGGCCAACGCCTTCTTCAATCATCAATAGCTGTCCCCAGGTATGTGAATGCCAGGATGAGCGCACGCCGGCCGGAAACAGGATGCGAATATTGGTCATGTCAGGGGTCTGACTGACTTGCGGACTGCCGCCCTGAAAATTGCTGGACTGGGCGCTGACAATGTCGGTCTGGGTGGCCAGTACCGCCACGCTCAGGGCGACGGCGGCGCACACTGAGGTCAGCAGTTCTTTCTTGCGGGAAGGTCGGGTGGTATCCGGTTTATGGCTCATGGGCGCTCCGCTTATTGTTGTTGTTTGTGTTCAGGTTTCCAACCGGTGATTGGCGTCATTATCACGCCTCTCAAAATCCGGCTCGTATTCTTTTTCTAATGGCACGTAGCAATAACCCAATGATTCTGGGTTGTCAAATAGCAAGACCAGTTGCCAGCGTGATTACCTTCAATCCCAAATAAATACACTGGCACATTTTTTTGGCAGTCCGGTTTGATGCGCTCCCATATTTATCTGGCAGTGTCGTATCGATTTAAAGTGCCATACCGCGCTTGCCAAGCTTCCCGGTCGGGGCTAGTTTAAAGCCAGCTCATTCATGCTGAGGTAATAACAACAATGTACAAAAAATGCCCTTCCACCAGTCTTCAAACATCTGCTGTCCTTGTGTTCTGTGCGTTGCTACAGACCGCGATGGCGCAGGATCTTCCCCAGCCCTGGGAGTCCATCACCGATGAGCGTCTGGCAGTTCCCGAGCCCGGAGACTGGGTTAACTATCGTCGCACCTACGATGTGGCCGGCTTCAGTCCCCTGGTGGAGATCAATCGTGACAATGTGGATGATCTGCGCCTGGTATGGTCGTGGGCGGTGGAGGATGGCAATCGCTGGGTGCCGACGCCCATTGTGGCTAACGGCTTGATGTATGTCTCCGAAGGAATGGGGCGGGTGACTGCCTTTAACGCCGCCACCGGCGATATTGTCTGGCAGCATACCCGGCGCTATCCGCAGGATATTGGTGTGTCCCAGGCCTATAACAAGCATCGCGGTGTTTCCATTTACGGCGACAATATTTACTGGGGCACGGCGGATTCCTATCTGGTGGCCCTGGATGCGCTGACCGGTGATCAGCAATGGGAAGTGGCTACCGCCGATTACACCGTGGACGGCGGACATTCTCATCCGCCATTAATTGTGGATGGCAAGGTGTTACTGGGCCGCACCGGCGGCGACCTGGGTACCCAGGGCTTTTTTATTGCCCTGGATGCCGATAGCGGTGAAGAGCTGTGGCGATTCAATACCGTGCCACACAATGAAGGCGACCCGGCCTGGAATACCTGGTCACCAAGCGATGCACCACCGCTGGGTGGCACGCCCTGGAATACTGCCAGCTATGACCCTGAGCTTGGCCTGGTGTATTTTGGTACCGGTCAGCCCTATCCCTGGTCGGCCCTGTTAAGGGGGCCAGGTGACGCTCTTTATACCAACTCCATACTGGCAGTGGATATCGACACCGGTGAGCGGCGCTGGCATTACCAGGTCATGCCCAATGATTCCTGGGACCGGGCGGCCTTTGAGAGCCTGCTGGTGGATGTGGAGATCGAAGGCGAGATGCGCAAGGCCCTGATCCAGACCAGCAAAATCGGCTGGGGGGTGATGCTGGATAGAGAAACCGGTGAGTTCCTGCATGCCTTTGAAACCGCCTATGACAATCTGGTGACCGGCTATGAGGACAATGGCCGGCCGATTCTGAATCAAGAGCTGGTGCCCACGCCGGCCGACCTGGATAGTGGCAAGATTTTTGAAGTGTGCCCGTTTTACCACGGCGGCCGTGACCTCAATGCCGCCAGTTGGGATGCCGCGAGCGGTACTTACTATATTGGCATGAACAACACCTGCATGGACGTGTCGTTTTTCTCCCAGGACTATGATCGCGGTACTTTTTATTCGGGTATGAGCGGTCGGGCCAAGGCTGCGCCAGGCTATGACTATGTGGGAGAATTTGTCGCCTTTGATCCGGTTACGGGAGAAAAACTGTGGACCTATCAGGACGACCATGGTTCGGCCATGACCGCCTCGGCGCTGGCCACGGCCGGTGGCATTGTTTTCGGTGGTACCGCGGAGCGTGAATTCTTCGCCCTGGATTCGCAAAGCGGTGAGCGGTTGTGGCGGGCGCGATTGAGCGGGGATATTTCCGGTGCGCCCATCAGCTTTGAAGTGGCGGGCAAGCAATATATTGCGGTGGGAGCAGGCGGGCGCATTGCTCAGGCCTTTTCCTACCGGCGTCTGTCCGGAACCGAGCTGTCGCCGGGAAGCGGGGTGATGTCGGTGTTTGCCTTACCGGACTGATCCGGCAAGGCAAACAGCTGGTCGATTGATCAGCAGGTCTGAGATCAACAGCCTGGCAACATCCGCCTAGTCGGCTGAGCGCGACATGGGCCGGGTACGGACACCGTGATACTGCTCATCAGTGACCGGGTCCAGCCATTCAACCTCGCCTTCGTAGATCGTTAGCTGGTGGGCGTCAATTTCCGGATGGGCGCCGTGCCAGTGTTCCACACCGGCCGGGGTCCAGAAGGGTTCGCCGGGATGAAATTCCTCGATGGCACGGCCACGAATCTGGTGCAGGCCGACGCCTTCCTCAATCATCAATAACTGTCCCCAGGTATGACTATGCCAGGACGACCGCACGCCAGCGGGAAACAGAATGCGGATATTGGTCATGTCCGGGGTCTGGCTCACTTCCGGCAGGCCACCCTGAAAGTTAGGTGACTGGGCGCTGATAATATTGGTCTGGGTGGTGAGGACCAGGGCCCCCAGCGCCACAGCGGCACCAGTGGATACCACAAGTTCGCGAACTTTTGAGGGCTTGGCGGATTTCGGATTCTGGCTCATGGGCACTCCGGTTTCTTATTGGTTATAGTGATTTTTCTGCTTACCATGATCAAACCAAGTCCGAGGGACTGTCAACGACTATGATGAATTAAACCGATTGCAGGTATCCCTGCCGGCTCGACAGTAATTGCCAGATTTATCTGGCAGTGGATTTTCATGGGCTGGCGGGAAATCCAGTCCGGTCGCGGCGCCAATGCTGCCTTTGTTGGCTGCAGCGGCTACAATGGGGCCCCAGGTTTGATAATAATAATGAATTTTGTAGATCGACTGTGAGTATGCAGCTTATTCACGACAGTTTTATTTTTCTGGCCCTGTCCCAGCTTGTCACCACCAGCCTGTATTTTCTGATTCACCACCGCAATCGTTCCGGATTGCTGTTTCTGGGCTTGTTCCTCTGCCTGGCCTGCTATGTGGCCTGGCCCCATTCCGCCTTTGACGGGGGGCTTGATACCCTACTGTATCGTATCTCCCTGCTGACGCCGGTGCTGCTCTACGCCATCGCCCGCTACCTGTTTCTCGATGAAGCGCGGATGAAGCCACTGGACTGGCTGTTGCTGGCCTATTTTCTGGTGTTCCGGGAAGTTGTCGGGGGCATTTTTTTCAGCCCGGCCGAGGCCAGTGATGCATTATTGATTTTCGCCTATATCCTGCCCCTGGCGATCCTGATTTATTTTGCGGTGATGGCCGCAGTCTATATCACCCAGGGCTACCGCAGCGACTTGCTGGAAAACAGGCGAACCCTGCGACTGTATTTTGTCATCAGCACCTGGCTATTCATTATTCCGCGCCTGGTGTCCGGTCTGCTGGTGTACTCAAACATGCTGGTCTTCGATGGCGAATTCAGCAATGTGAATTTTCCGGAACTGGTTCATGCCGCCTATGCTTTTCTGATTTTTCTGGGTTTCAACCTGCTAAGTGCACGGCGCCATGAAGATCTTCGACAGTTGTTCATGCAAACCTCGGTGTCCGGCGTGACAACAGAAAACACCGCGCCGGCCGTGGCCAGGACTTCGACAGATGATGCGGAAGCGCAACTGGTGGAACGAATCGAGACGGCTATGACCCGGGACACACTTTATACCCAGCAGGGCTTTGCCATTTCTGATCTTGCCCAGGCCTTATCGGTAAGCGAGAGCAGGTTGCGCAAGACCATCAACCACGAGATGGGTTTTCGCAATTTTAATCAGTTTCTTAATCATTATCGCCTGGCGGAAGCCAGCAAGCGCCTGAAAGAATCGGAAGCGCCGGTCTCGACCATTGCCTTCGAGGCGGGCTATACCTCCCTGTCCTCATTTAACAGCGTTTTCAAGAACCAGTTTGCCCGCACCCCCACCGAATACCGACAGTCAATGCAGGGCGATGAGGATTCTGCCAGTAAATCCTGATTTTCCTGTCAGAAACCACTATCAGATTTTTGTTTCCGGCTTACAAATTTTTACAACCGGTGTCGGCACCACCTGATATTTGGGCGTCTGGAGTAAAGATTTGCTAGTGCACTACCGAATTTCTTGGCCAGCGCTGCCAGTTTTCAGTGATTTCCGACTAGTTGCTCTCAGGTCCTGTTTTGACTGTATTTCCGTTTGGTTACGGTGGTAGGCTTGTCCTTAAAGGTGCCGGATAGCCTGGATCCGAACGCAGGCCATAGCACTGTTTTCAGCAGTGCAGAGTAGAACCCTTCTTGACAGCAGTTTCAGTCCCTTGACTGAGTGTTAAAAAAGTTTCCCGGTATTCCAGTCATTCGACGTTGAAAAATCCTTGCAAGCTTAACGTTGCAAGGCCTAATAAGAGGAGACAACCATGATCAGGTCCCAGCTTAAGGTGGCATTGCTGACTAGTGTGCTGGCAACCACCGGTTTTCTGGCGCAGTCACTCAGTGCCCAGCCCCACGATGCCAGCCTCGCCAATCACGAACTGCACTACTACGACATCGAGGACTTCGGCTTACAGGCCGACGAGGTGACTTACGCCGAGCATATTGCTCCGATCCTGCAGGATAGCTGCCAACAGTGCCACCGACCTGGTGGCGCCGGCCCGATGTCGTTTATGACCTACGAGGAAGTGCGACCCTGGGCGCCGGTAATCATGTATCGCACGGCGATTCGCGACCGCATGGGCGCGATGCCGCCATGGTTCGTTGAAAAGGACATCGGTATCGATGATGGCTTTGAAAGCGATTATTCCCTGTCCGACAAGGAATTGGCCATGATCCAGGCTTGGACCAGCAACGGCGCCCTGCGCGGTAATCCCGAAGACGAGCCGGAGCCACTGGAATTTGTCAGCGGTAACGAATGGACTCTCGGTGAACCTGACCTGGTGCTACAGGGGCCGGATATGACCCGACCCGCGGTCGGCCCGGACTGGTGGGGCGACCTCGGACTGGTGCCCACCGGCTTGACCGAGGACCGGTACGTGAAATCCATCGAGGTGCGGGAGATTAACGACATCCCCACCGACACCGGCAGCAACACCGTGGGTGGTCGCTACATCTTCCACCACATGACCTACCAGAGCGGCGTCCTCAGTGAAGATGGTGGTCGCATTCTGCCGGACACCCAGGTGAGCTGGCCGATTCACGAAGTAGGCCGCAACGCCGATGTATTTCCGGATTCCGCCGGGCGTCTGCTGCAGGCCAATTCGGCGCTGCATCTCAGTGCTGCCCATCTGCATTCCAACGGCCGGGAAACCACCGGTAACCTGGAATTCGGCATAAGCTTCTTTCCACGCGGCTACCAGCCGAAATACACCAATCGTGGACCGCGTACCGGTAACGGCATCGACCTGGACGTGCTTCCAGACAAGCCTAACCAGGAATTGCACAACTACGTGCTGCTGGAAGAGCACACCAAGATTATGGCCTTTGAACCACACCTGCACGCGCCGGGTGTGCGCATGTGTATTGAGGCCATCTGGGGGCACAATATTTTTACCCTGAACTGCGTTGGCTACGACCACAACTGGGTCAAGCAGTACATCTATCGTGACGACAGAGCACCGCTGCTGCCGAAAGGTACCATCTTGCACACTATTGCCTACATGGATACCACTGACGCCAATCCGAACCTGGCAGACGGGCGCAACTGGGCGGGCGGCGGACGCCGTTCGGTGTCTAACATGTTTATCGATCTGGGTTACAACGTGACCATGACCGAGGAACAGTTCCAGGAAGAAATGGCGCAGCGCCGCGAAGCCCTGGGCAGTCCCAACAACTACGATGTGGGTTGTCCGCTGTGCTGGGCGCCGGTCCCGGAATACGATTCCCTGGCGGCAAGTGAAGACTAGACCGAACGCCGGATACGTCGGAGACAACAAGAACAACAAGAACAACAAGAACAACAGGAAGTAAGGTGATGAAGAACATCTATGCAGTAACCGGATGGGGCAGGCTTGCACTGCTGGTAATGACGACACTGGCCTGGGTCCAGGCGGGTGAAGCCCAGGAGCGGCGCATGGTCCTGTCCGGAGAGATTGTCTCGCCGGCATTTGAGGGCTGGTGGCCCAACGCGGATGGAACATTCAAACTGTTTTTTGGCTACATGAACTCCAACTGGGAGCAGGAGTTCGATATCCCGGTGGGCGAGGCCAATTATTTTCGCCTGGTGGAGCCCGGGGCGCTGGATGATCTGGAAACCGACGGCTTTGTTGCCGCGACTGCCGACATGGGGCAACCCACGCATTTTTATCCGCGCCGCAATCCGTTCCTGTTTACCATCGATGTGCCGGCTGACTTCGGTGAAAAGGAAGTGGTCTGGACTCTGGAAACCCAGGATCATGTTGCCCGCGCCTATGGCAGTCTGTATCCGGATTACCGTATCGATCCCCAGGTGATTTCCACCGAGGTGGGCGGGTCATTCGGCAGCCTGGATGATCGGCTGCGGGACAACATCGCGCCCGAGATGCAGGTCATGGGCGACAACTATCGGCGCGTCAGGGTCGGAGAACCATTGCAGTTGGAAGTTTACGCCAACGACCCCGATGACTTTCCGGCGCGCTCCAATCGCAGGCCGCCGCGCACTCCTGAGCAAATCTACAACCCGCCATCCTCTATTGTGGCCATGAGCGGGCCCGGTTTGCGATTCTCCTGGACAATTTACCGTGGGCCGGCTGAGGCGGCGTCATTCACGCCGGTGCAGATGAAAACCTATACCGACACCCGGGTCTACGCCAACTCTCCCTGGTCGCCGCCGTTCATTATCCCTGAGCCGCCAGCGGATAATCGCTGGAAGACAACCGTGGTCTTTGAGCAACCCGGTGACTATGTGCTGCGCGGTATCGCCAGCGACGGGTCGATGTTCACCTATGACAATATCAACGTCACGGTAGAACCCTGAGGCCCACAGCCCCAGCCAGACAGCCAGATCAGTTGACCGGTTGCGGTAGCAGGTGCCGCAGCCAGTCAGCGCCGCTCTACAGACCGTTCTGTCACCTTGTAGCCAAGCTAAAAGCGCTACGCTATGCTTGGCCGAAATCGATAAGAAACAGGTCACTTCCAGTGTTCAAACCTGCTTGTTTTCTGGCCCGGCCGGTCTCTCTGGTCACTTCGTCCTCTTCAGCCACCTGGTTCTTACTGTGCTCTGCGCTGGTGCTGCTCATCAGTTCTGTGCCGCTGCTGAGCACCGCCGCTGAAGTCCAGTTCCCGAAGACTATTGCCTGGAGCGCCTATCCTACCGGCACCGGTGGTTATTCCCAGGCCGTCGCTATAGGCAATATCCTGCAGCGTCAGTACAGCACCAATCTAAGGGTGATACCCGGGCGCAACGATGTGTCGCGTCTGGCCACGCTGCGAGCAGGGCGCGTGCATTTTTCTGCGGGCGGATCAGAATCGGTGTACGCCCAGGAAGGTATTCTCAACTTCGCGTCGAAGATCTGGGGGCCGCAGCCGGTGCGCGCGCTGCTGTCAAATTATTCCGACGCCTGTTCGTTCAGCTTTGCCACGGCGGCAGATGCCAATATCAATACCGTAGCCGATATGGCGGGCAAACGCATGACCTTTGTGCAGGGTGCCCCGTCGCTGAATAATGCGACCGCCGCGCTGCTGTCCTATGCCAACCTGACCTGGGATGACGTGACTGCAGTGGAGGTGGGTGGTTATAACGCCTCAATCGATGCCATCCTGAACAACCGCGCCGATGCTGCCGGAGGCGCCTGCAATTCCCCGCCGTTTCTGCGGGTTGAAGCATCGCCCCGGGGGCTGCACTGGCCGGAGTTCCCGCATGATGATGCCGAGGCCGTCGCCCGGGTCCGGGATCGTCTGCCGTGGTATGTGCCGCATGTCGCAATCGAGGGCGCCGGGATTCCCGACCAAGGCATTGAGGTTTTTTCTTCCGCCTATCCCTTTCTGGTGGGTATTGCTGATTCCGATGAGACGATTGTTTACAGTATGGTGAAGGTCATGCTGGAACATTTTGACCAGTATAAAAACAATGCACCTGGCGCCAATGGCTGGGCACTTGACCGTCAGAAATTTGAGCAGTCTTTTGTGCCTTATCATCCAGGCGCAATCCGTTACTTCAAGGAAATTGGTGTCTGGACCGAAGCGGCCGAGGTGCTGAACCAGGCCAACCTCTTTCGTCAGCAAGTCCTGCAGCAGGCATGGGATGATTTCCTGCCCACTGCTCCTGAAGACTATCGAGCGTTTCAGGATGCCTGGCTGGTTGCCCGCGAGCGGGCCCTTCAGGCAGAAGGTCTGATTACCCTGGGCGAGGGACTGTAGGAATATGACGGATCAGAACCTGTCGGTGAAGACGAAGGTCAAGGTGGAAGACCTGGACACCGATGTGCAGAAGCTTCGCTACCGGGAGCTGTCACCAAGATGGCGGCAGGTCATGGCGGCGATGACTGCTGGTGCAATCATTCTGGCCATCAACCAGATTTTCAATTTCGGCTTCGGCATCGGATACGTGATGCTGGACAGTCGCTATATGTACCTGATCACCGGAGTGATGCTGGCGATGGTGTTCATCACCTTTCCCGCCAGCAAGCACAGCCCGACCCATGTGCCATGGTACGACATGCTGATTATGGCGCTGATTGCCGTCATTTTTTCCTACTACGCTTTCTATGCTGAGCGTATCGTGCTGGAAGCCTGGGAATACTCGGCGCCACCGGTTGGTGTATGGCTGGCCATGGCAACCTGGCTGATTGTACTCGAAGCTGGCAGGCGGGCAGGGGGATGGCCAGTGTTTGCCATAGTCGCGCTGTTCTCGCTGTACCCCACCTTTGCCGACCAGCTGCCCAACGTCATTGCCGCCCTGGCTATTCCGGTTACCGATGCGGCCATCTTTCATGTGTTAGGAGAAGAAAGCCTGTTTGGCATACCGATGCAGGTGTTTGCCCAATTGGTATTCGGTTTTCTGATTTTTGGCGTGTGCCTGCAGTTTACCGGTGGCGGGCCATTCTTTATCAACCTGGCCTTTGCGCTGCTTGGACACCTTCGCGGTGGGCCAGCGAAGGTATCGATTTTTTCCAGCGGTCTGATGGGGTCGATGAGCGGCGGCCCCATTTCCAACGTGCTCACCACCGGGCCGCTGTCCATTCCAGCCATGCGGCGTATCGGCTTCAGTAAGGAATATGCCTCGGGAGTGGAAGCCTGTGCGTCCACTGGCGGAGTGTTTATGCCGCCGATTATGGGCGCCACCGCGTTTGTCATGGCCAGCTTTCTCAACATCAGTTATGTCACCGTGGCCATCGCGGCGTTAGTACCCTCGATCCTGTATTTTTTCGGTCTTTATATGCAGATTGATGCTTACGCGGCACGCCACCAACTGGCCGGATTGCCACGCGAGGAATTACCTAAACTGGGTACCGTTTTCAAGGAAGGCTGGTATTTTATTGCCGTGTTCGTGGCCCTGGTGTGGATGCTGGTGTACCTGCAACGAGAGGCAGTTGCGCCGTTTTATGCTACCGGACTGCTGCTGGTGATTAACCAGTTCACCAAACATCGTCTATCGCTGGACAAGCTGATGGCATTGACTGCCACCATGGGTAAACTGCTGGCGGAACTGGCCGGTATCCTGGCAGCCATTGGCCTGATTATTGGTGGCCTGGCGGTGACCGGGATCGCCGGCACCATTGCCAATGATCTCGTCTACCTGGCCGGGGAAAACGTGCTGGTGCTGCTACTGATGGGCGCGCTTACCAGCTTTATCCTTGGCATTGGTATGACCGTCACCGCGGCCTATATTTTTCTGGCCATTGTGCTGGTGCCGGCCTTGACCAATTCCGGGCTCGACCCGTTGGCCAGCCATATGTTTGTGATGTACTGGGGGATGTTGAGCTTTATCACACCGCCAGTGGCATTGGCAGCGTTTGCAGCGGCTTCGGTCGCGCAGGTTTCACCGATGCGTGCCGGTTTTGAGGCCATGCGCCTCGGCGCGATTATCTATTTCGTGCCGTTTTTCTTTGTGTTCAACCCGGCGCTGTTGCTGCAGGGAACCTGGCTGCAGAACCTGCAGGCCTTCTCTACCGCGCTGGTGGGGGTGGCACTGGTGTCTGCCGCCCTGCAGGGTTACCTGCTGGGTATTGGTGACCTGGGCAGTCACCGCGTTGGCTGGATAGTCAGGTTGCTGGTGGGGTTGTCGGGGTTAACCCTCGCTCTGCCGGCAGGTGGACTGTTTGGCTTCAGCCAGATGCTGTTGCTGGCCGTTGCCGTGGTGCTGGCGGGGATGGCGATCGGGCTGCACCGTTTGTCGCGCCCGGGGCTGCCGCAGCCCCTGTAGCGGACCTGCCTGATTGCCGGTGTTACTGTTTGCCGGCCCTGGCCAATTTCTGTGCCGTCAGCGATTCCCGAAACATTTTACGCAACAATTCGATGTCGTTGACCCCGGCATAGTTGAGCCGGGTGACCAGCGCCAGTTTGCGGTGTGGTCCGGGTTCCTGAAGCGGTATGGCGCGCAGCTCCGGGCTGGAGCCTAGTAGCAGCTTCAGGGCCAACTCCGGGAGCAGGGTGGTACCCATGTCATTGGCCACCATCTGGGTCAGGGTAAACAGGCTGGTACCGGACATGGCGTAGTTGCCGGAGTTACGGTCCAGCTTGCAGGCCGCCAGGGCGTGATCTTTCAGGCAGTGACCGTCTTCAAGCAGCAGCAGGCGAGTATCGTCCAGATCCGCCGGCGAGATTGCCGTCCTGCCAGCGAATTCACTGTCCTTGTGGAAGGCAAAGTAGAAGTTTTCCTCCCAGAACTCGAAACTGTGCAGGCCCTCGGTGTTGTAAGGGATGGCCAGGATCGCCGTGTCCAACTCACCATTGCGCACCCGTTGCAGCAGTTGGTCCGATTGCGCTTCGCTGATTTCAATGCGCGAATCCGGGTAGCGGCGCCGGACATCGGGCAGAATCTGGGGTAGCAGGTAGGGGCCAACAGTAGGGATAACACCCAGGCGCAGCGGGTAGGACAGAGGTTTGTCGGAGGTCTTGGCCAGGAGCTCAATTTCTCGCAGCTCATTGCGAATCACCCGGGCCTTGTCGAGGATGCGTTGGCCAATCGGAGTCACCAGCACCTGCTTGTTGTCCCGCTCAAACACCTGGACACCGAGCTGGTTTTCCATTTCGGCAATGGCGCTGCTCAGTGTGGACTGGCTGACACTGCACAGTTCGGCCGCTTTCTTGAAGTGGCGGGTTTTTTCCACCGCCAGAGCGTACTGCACTTGTTTCGTGGAAATCATGGGCTTTCTTCAACTGGTGAGAAGGTGATTATAGCCAAGCCAGTTGATCGTAAAAACCATAATTATCGATTGTCGTGATCGACATAAGCGATTGCAGCCAGGGGCCCGACACCGGTCTCCACCAGGGAAGAGCTTCCAGAACTTGTACCCTCCCAGCCCTGGGATCAGTCGACAGGCAGCGACACGGCGGTGCCTGGGATGCGCAGCATGTGCACGATGAAGGTTGCTGGCTCGGTGCTGCTGGCGTTGCGGCTGACCTGGTGAATGTCGTCGGGCGCTTCGTAAAACGTGTCACCCGGCTCCAGCTTGAGCAGTGGCCCGCCGCGGACCTGCATTTCCACTGCACCCGCGACCACGTAGACAAAGACATGGGCATTGTGGCGGTGCGGAGTGGAAGCCTGTCCGGGCTCCAGTTCGACACTCAGGATGAGCATTTCCTGATTGTCTGGCAGGGTCGGTAGCGCAATGGTCTGCTGCGCTGAACCGGTTGCCGAAAAAGTAGCCAGGATCAGTAAAACAAGTATGTGTATCGGTGCTGTTGCCATGATGATTCTCCGTTTCCTTGTTGCACAGTTCGGATTCCGCGCGCCATGGACCGCCTGTCGGGCTTATTCCTGGTGCTGCTGACAGTTGCAAGGCACTGGTTTTCAGGGATTTTGTCACAAAATGTTATGACTTCCGGGGCTTTTTATATTTTTTAGCTGTCCGGCACAGGGCATACTAGCCCGTTACATATTGCCCTGCGCTAACAATCCGTTAGCGTCTTCACAATAAATTTAATAATGACTCCATTTCGCTCTGAAGGGGGTCTGTAGAACAACAATGGAGCCTCTCCAGGTATGATTTCCAATCTCCGCACCCCCCTGCGCCGCTTGCCTCTGGCGGTCAGTCTCAGTACCGCCCTGTTGGCCGGGTATTCCGCACTGGCCATAGGACAGGTTGATTCAGACCAGGTCCAGCCTACCACCGACGACGATTCAACCGTCACCTATCCGGCCAGCTATTTTGATCAGTATCGTCCCTATTCGGTAAACGACATGCTGGCCCGGATTCCCGGCATTGATGTGGCTCGTGGTGGTGGTGGCGCCCAGGGTGGGCCGGGCAGTTCCGGTGGCTCCAATCGTCGTGGGCTGGGTGCAGGTGGCGACCAGATCTTGATTAATGGGCGCCGCATTACCGGTAAAGGCAACGAGGGCAATTCCCAGCTGTCCCGGATTCCTGCCGGCGAAGTGCAGTACATTGAAATCATTCGCGGTACTTCCGGCGATCTGGATGTGCGGGGTGGCAACCAGGTGATTAACGTGGTGCTGCTGGAGGCCCAGTCCAGCACGTCCTATGCCTACGAAGTCAATATGGACCATTACCATGACGGCACTTACCAGCCCGGTGCAAAGTTTTCGGCCACCGGACAAAACGGTGCCTTCAATTATTTTCTGAGTGCCGAGCGCGAGCCACGTTGGGAATTCCGGGACGGTTTTGAGAGCGCCTATAACGCCGATAAAACGCTGTCAAATTCCGTTGACCGCGACGAAGGACGCGACGCCTGGCCGATTACCCTGCAGGCCAACCTCGGTTATGAATTCAGCGAGCAGGATACTGCCAATCTGAACCTGCAGTGGACCGACAATACGTTCGATGCCTACGCCGACCGGACGCTGACTGACTTCGATGCCGATCCGATCTTGATCAACCGTGAATACGACACTATCCCCACCGAGAACGGCTCCTGGGAAGTGGGTGGTGACTACATGCACGTATTTGCCAACGGCAGTCGCTTCAAGACCCTGTTCATTGTCAATGAGGCCGACAATAACAGCGTGCGGGAACGTTTCCAGGTGCTTGGCACGGACTTTAACAAGGACCTGTTTCTGTCCAACTTTGAGCGCACCCGTGAACGCATCGTGCGACCGTCCTATATTTTTGACCTGGCTGAGTCGCAGTCGGTGGAGGCTGGCGTCGAGCGGGCGCAGACCATCCTCGATACGTCCCTGCAGTTGGGGCTGCTGGGTGCGGCTCCCGGAGAAGAGCGTTTTGGCGGGCTGAGCCCGGTGACCGATGCGGTGGGTACCGTTGAGGAAATGCGCTATGAGTATTTCGCGATTCACAACTGGCAGCTCAATGAGCGGATGACTCTGGAAACCACACTGCTGTTTGAAGACAGCACGATCTCCCAGGAAGGCAATGTGCAGAAGTCCCGGGATTTCACTTTTTTCCGTCCCAAGGTGGATTACCGCTTCGACCTGACCAATTCGATTCAGTTTCGCGCCACTATCGAGAAGGATGTGGCGCAGCTAAGCTTTCGTGATTTTACCGCTGGCGTCGACACCAGTGACGATGAACAGAATGCCTTTGAGGGCAACTCGGATCTGAGGCAGGAGCAATCCTGGCGCTATGAGGGAAACCTGGAATACCGTTTGCCGGACGATGCCGGCGTGGTCAGCGGCAATGTGTTTTATCACGACCTGGATGACATTATCGACAACGTCGATGTGTCCACCGACGACAACATTCTCTCCGCGCGCGGTAACATCGGCAGTGGCGAGCGCTACGGTGTGAATCTGAACGGCAGTCTGCGACTGGGGTTTATCAATCAGCCGGAAATTCTGCTGACCGCGGGTTTGAGCGTGGAAGAATCCACCGTGACCGACCCGTTTCTCAATGTCGAGCGTGAACGGGCCATGCGTGGCGGCGGCAGCCGCTACAACTTCGGTTATCGCCACGATCTGCCGTCGCGCAATAACATGAATTACGGCTTTCGCTACAGCCGCGAGTTCTACAATGACTTCCTGGTCTACGACATCGACAAGATAGAGCAGTACCCGAAAGTTGGCTCCTACTTCGGCTGGTTCGAGATTCAGGCCTGGGGCGGACTGGTATATCGCTTTGAAGCCCGGGACAGTCGCGATCGCTGCCGGGTGCGCACGCGCTATGTCGATGGCACCATCGCCACCGGCGTCATCGGCGAGATCGAGGACTCCTGTTCGGATGCCGGACCGGTGCTGGCCATCAAGGTCCGCGGCACATTCTGACCGTTATCTGCCACTGCCTCGTCCAGCATGCAGGGCGGGGCCGAGGCGGGGCGCGGTACACTGCCGTGCAACCGCAACAGCCCTGGCGGGCAGCCGGTTTCAATCCTCCTTTTTTATATTTTCCAGAGTAATGTGCTGGCCTCCGACCTGGTGACAGGTGCCGTTTTACCGGTGCTGCAGCGCGGTCAGCCAGGCAACGCTGCGGCGGGCAGAATCCCTGGACGGTACGCCGGTCACAGTGCGGCTCGTCGCAATAGCGGCTGCGTTGCAATAGCCCTGGGGCTGGTTTAGCCTCAGGTTCACTTCAGGAGCGCTTTGATAACAAGGCAGGGTCAGCACTTGCCGGTGGAGGATGTCACCATGAAACGAACAGGAAAGTCAGTTATTGCCAGCCTGCTGAGCGTCGCCGCCAGTTTGTTAAGTTTGCCCGCCGCCGGGCAGCTGGAACCCATTAACGACCGGCCCAATCCCTACAATTCCATCAATGGCTGGGCAAGCCTGCCCGATGGTCGCGAATGGGGTTCCACGGCTGGCGTCGACATGGATCCCGATGGCCGCCATCTGTGGGCGATTGATCGCTGCGGTGGTAACAGTTGTGCCGGTTCTACCCTGGATCCGATCGTCAAGATTGACCCCGAAGGCAACGTGGTGGCCAGCATCGGCGGTGGCTTGACCCTGTTTCCCCACGGATTGCACGTCGATCGCGATGGCAATGTCTGGGTGACTGATGCTCGCGGTCCCGACCCTGACGACCCCCGTACCGCGGGCATGGGGCATGCGGTCTATAAGCTTAGCCCCGAGGGCGAGGTGTTGCTGATCCTGGGTACACCCGGAGAGGCTGGCGATGGCACGGGTGCACTGCTGGAGACGCCCTGCGACGTGGTCACCGATGCCGATGGCAATATCTATGTGGGCGATGGCCACAGTGGTCAGAACGAAGGCGCGACGCCGGATACCGTGGCCCGTATCGTTAAATTCGACCGTAATGGCAACCTGCTCAAGCAATGGGGCGGATGGGGCTCGGCTGCCGGCCAGTTCAAGACCCCTCATGCGGTCGACATTGATTCCCGCAACCGCCTGGTGGTGGGTGACCGCGGCAACAACCGGCTGCAGATATTCGATCTGGAAGGCAACTACATCGGCGAGTTCAGATCCTTCAGCCGCCCGAGCGGCATCTACATCACCGCTAATGACACAATCTATGTGGCCGACAGCGAATCGGAATTCGACAATGAACGCAATCCGGGCTGGGAAGCCGGTATCCGCGTCGGTTCGCTTCTGGATGGACTGGTGGATTATTTTATTGATGGCAGCGTGGAGGCTTACCCGGACGGCTCCAACCCGGAAGGTGTCGCCGTGGATTCGGCTGGTAATGTCTATGGAGCCGTGGTTTCCGGTGGCGGGGCACTGATCAAGTCCGTGCGCCGCTAAAGATTCCCTGGATCAGGTTCCCTAGGGACGATTGCGCAGGCTGGCATAGCGAGTCAGCACATCCGGGTCGTTGTGGATCTGGCGCTCGATCATCTTCACCAGGTCATGTTTGGTGACCAGACCAAAGTTGGCGATCAGATCCGAATTCAGAATCAGCGATACAAACAGGATCACGAACAGCAGCGGATAGAAGAAGGTCACGTCTGCGCCCAGTAGTCTCAGGGTCGCGGCTACCAGCAAACCGGCCAGCAAGAACGAGCGCAGCGATGACTCGCGTTTGATCTGGCGCTTGGCGCGCAGCAGCAGGTGAAAGTCGCGCTCGTCCATAGTGGCCTCCGCAGTGGCGTAAACTCAATATACTTTTGGTGCTGAACTGGTTACAGCGATGCTGCTCAGCAGACTAGCAGTTTTGCTCATTGAGCGCCTGACAGCTTGCAGTAAGATGTGATCCAGGTCCAGACCGCCTCGCCTGATACAAGGAACGCGCTGCGGCTCGATACAAGGAAAAGACTATGAAAATTACCACCGGATTTCGCCAGCTGGTTGCTGATGCCGAAGCCGAAACCAGCGCTGTCAGCCCCGAGCAGGTAGCCGACCGTTTGGACGAGCCAGGCACGTTGCTGGTGGATTTGCGGGACGTCCGCGAACTCAGGCGGGAGGGCAAGATTGCCGGAGCGCTGCATGTGCCGCGGGGCATGCTGGAGTTCTGGATTGATCCCGACAGCCCTTACTACCGGTCCGAGTTCGACACCGCCGAGTCGCTGATTCTGTACTGCAACAAGGGCTGGCGTTCGGCCCTGGCAGCGCAAAGCCTCAAGCGCATGGGCGTAGACCAGGTGACGCATCTGGCGGGTGGCCTGGAAGGCTGGCAGGCTGCCGGTCTGCCTGTCGAACAGCTGGACTAGCCCGCAGTGGACGATCCCGGCAGGCTGTCGCTATGATGAGTGGCTATTCACAAGGCGCTGGTCTGCCACTCTGGCGCCGCTGGGCTTGCCTTATTGCGTTTCTCATCAGGAGTACGTCGTGTCGATAATAAAAACAAATCGTGGCCAGGACCCGTTACCGGGTGGTCAGCATTCTGCAGACAGGCCGCAATTCGGGATAAATCTTCAGCGTCGGCGCTTGCTGTGCGCATTGCCCTGGCTGCCACTGGCTGGATCAGCCCTGGCTCAGGGGCCCGCCCCTGTCGCGGTGCGCAAGCTGCATGGTTTTGCCATTCGTGTCAGTGATGTGGCCAGGTCGGTAGCGTTCTACCAGGATCTGTTCGCCGCACCGGTGCAGGCGCGAGATGGCGAGACCGTCACTCTGCGGATTGGCACCGGACCGCATTACTTTACCATCAGCCCAGTGATGGCTGGCGAGACACCCGGCATTGCCCATATCGGCCTGAGTGTTGCTGATTTCGATTTGCAGCGAACCCAGAACCGGCTGGCGAGTTTCGGGGTTACCCCGCAAGCAGCGCCGCCGCCCGGACAGAACCCCCTGGACAGCGCCATGCGTTCCTGGGTGATTGAGCGTGATGCCGGGGTCAACGGGGTTGTGACTCGCGAGCTTTACTTTGCCGATGTTGAAGGTATTCGCTATCAACTGACACCGGAAGACTATTGCGGTGGTGGTGGGGCGTACGGCACCCGCTGTGCTGCGCCGGAACCGTCGCCACGACAGGGCCGCTTTAACCTGGTGGATCTCAGCCACTTTACGACCTTCCTGGCAAACCGCGACCGCGCCAACGCCTTTTATACCCGGGCGTTTGGCAAGCAGTACCAGGCCTTTCAGGGCCCAGGGTCGCCGGTGATCGGCGTCGGTGATGGCCTGCAGTTTCTGATGTACGTGGGGGGGAGTCAGTCAGGGTTGCCGACGTCGCCTGGTCGGATTGATCACGCCTGCTTCACGATTGACGCGTTCGCCGTGGAGGACATTCTGGCCACGCTTAGTGACTATGGATTGCGGCCCCGGCAGGACCCCGCAGATACCCAGCCGCTGATGCACTGGGTGAGCATGCGCATGCCGAATCGCGGCGGCGCGGAGGGCGGCACACCAGAAGTCTATTTCAGTGACCCGGACGGTATTCACATCCAGCTACAGGATCGCGCCTATTGCGGCGGCGGTGGTTACCTAGGGGACAGTTGTCCCTCTTTATAAAAAACGAAGCCAGAACAGCGCAGCATTAACACAGTACTGACTTGAAGGACGGAGTATGGAGTACAGATATATAGGAAAGAGCGGGTTACGGGTCTCACCGATCTGCATGGGTACCATGAGCTTCGGCACCTGGAGCGACAAGGGAGAGGCTTTCCGGATTCTCGACAAGGCCTATGAGCGGGGTATCAATTTCTATGACACCGCAGAGGTATATCCGGTACCACCCAGCGCCGAACTGGTCGGGCTGACCGAGGAGATTTTCGGGAGCTGGATCAAGACCAAGCCCCGCGACGGACTGATTATCGCCACCAAGGTGGCCGGTGCTGCATCCGGCTGGTTCGTGCCGCCCATTCGCGAAGGCCTGACCGCCATCGACCATCACCATATCAGCCGGGCCATAGAGGGTAGTCTGCGGCGCCTTGGGGTTGATTACGTTGACTTGTATCAGGTGCACTGGCCCGACACGGTAGTGCCCATTGAGGTTTCCATGGAGGCTCTCGATCGTCTGGTGCAGGCTGGCAAGGTGCGCTACCTGGGAACCTCCAATGAGAATTCCTACGGCCTTACCAAGAGTAATACGGTGGCCGCTTATGAGGGGTTGTCCCGTTTCGAGTCGATTCAGAACAATTTCTCCCTGCTCAATCGCCGCTTCCTGGACGAACTGGCTACGGTCTGCCGCCGGGAGCAAGTCTCCCTGCTGCCGTATTCCCCCATTGGCGGCGGCGTCCTGAGCGGCAAATACAACGCCGAGCAGCAGCCGCGCAATGCCCGGTTTGCCGACTACCAGAACGCCGACAGCCGCCAGCAAATGATGGCCCGCCGGTTTGTGAATGAAGCCACCCTGGCGTCTACCGCACAGTATATGGAAATCGCCGCCGAGGCTGGCATGTCAGCAGTGACCCTGGCCACCGCCTGGAGTATGAATTTCGATTTTGTGGCCTCGACCATCATTGGTGCCCGCAATGCCGAGCAACTGGATGAGTCGCTGGCCGCGCTCGATGTGTCTCTGGATCAATCGATTATGGACAAGTGTGATGCGGTTCATCAGCAGTACCTCTATCCGATGGGTTAATCCGCGTAGCGCTGGTCTTGTCGGTTTGCTCCTGATGCTGTCTGCCAGCAGTCATGCCGCGGAGCGGGTTCATATTGCCCACTGCGCGCAGGTCTGCCCGCAGGCGCCGTCGGCACGTGAAATCGTCGTGCACCATCTTTACGCGGCCGCCATCGACCCGGGCTCGGGTTTGGCGGAGTGGGTGGCCTATCGCGTATCAGGAGAGAGCGTGGGAGTGGCATCGCTGCTGCCCAGGGCCTGGCAGGCAGATCCGCTCCTGGAAGAGGTTCCCGAGGAGCTTGCCGCTGCTGGCGAAGATGTGACATTTGTACAGCCGGATCTGAGTAACGCCCAGGATCGCGAGTACCGCGTCAACGAGGTCGTGTACCCGAGCGTAGATCGTGGGCGCCTCGCCCCCATGACCAGTTTTGCCGGAACCCCCTACTGGGATGAACTGAACAATCTGAGTAACATGGCACCTTTACCCGAGAACCTGCGCACCGGCAGCTGGGCGCGACTGGAGCAGCGCATCAATGCGCTTGCTGCGAGGGAAGGAGAGGTGTTTGTGGTCAGTGGTCCGATGGGGCTTGTTGATGTGGATAGTGGTGAAACAGAAACGCCAAGTGCCTACTTCAAGGTAGTTCGCAGTGGTGACCGGGTAGCTGCGTTCGTGTTTCCTGTTGAGCTACCACCCCATGTTGACTATTGTGCGCAGCGCAGTACGCTGGCGGCAATCGAGTCCGGTACTGGCCTGACGGTACTGCCATCCCTGGCTGCCGAACCGGCGAGCCTGGAGTTGGCACTGGAGTGCAGCGGGTCGAATCAGGGTTGAACCAGGATTGAATGGTAGTTGCCAAAACCCACCGCCAGCCGCCCAGCGTCAACAAACCTTTTGATTATTCAGCAAGGATCTCACTAATGAGTTATGTGTATACACCGCCGCCAGTGCCCGCGGTACCGGTGACGGTGCTTGATGCGCTGTTTGCCGTAAACCGGATTTATTGCGTCGGCCAGAACTACTCGGATCACGTCAGGGAAATGGGCGGCGACCCGCGCAAGAATCCACCGATTTTTTTCAGCAAACCAGCCAATGCTATTGTCACCAATAACGAGCCTGTTACCTACCCCCAGGCTACCCGGGAGCTCCACCATGAAGTCGAACTGGTGGTGGCCCTGGGTTCCGGAGGAAAAAACCTGACGATAGATGGGGCGCTGGACTGCGTGTTCGGCTATGCCGTCGGTATCGACTTCACCCGCCGTGATTTGCAGCAAGCGGCCAAGCAGGGCGGCAAGCCCTGGGATGTGGCCAAGGGCTTCGATCAGTCCGCGCCGATTTCTGCCATTATGCCAGCCAGTGAATGCGGTCATCCCGATAGCGGTGAAATCAAGCTGAGTGTCAACGGTGAACTGCGCCAGCAGGCGGACCTGGGTGACATGATCTGGAGCGTCGCCGAGATTATTGTGGCGCTGTCCGGCCTCTACGAATTACGCACTGGTGACCTGATATTTACCGGCACGCCAGCTGGCGTCTCGGCGGTGGTGGCCGGCGACCAGTTGCTAGCCAGTATTGCCGGCATTGGTGAGTTGCAGTGCGCGCTGGAAGCCGGATGAGATTTTCATGAACGCAGACCAGATTATATTGCTGGTGATACTGGCAGCCTTGCTGGGGCTGTTGGTGTGGGGCCGCTGGCGGTATGACATTGTCGCTTTGGGGGCGCTGTTTAGCGCTGGCCTGTTTGGCATTGTCCCGCAGTCGGAGCTGTTCTCAGGGTTTGGTAATCCGGCCACTATCACCGTGGTGCTGGTGCTAATTATCAGTTTTGGTCTGACGCGCTCCGGCGCTGTGGATTACGTGTTGCCGGTGCTTGAACCATTCAAGGACAAGCCGATGCTGCACACCTCCGCGCTGACTTTTCTGGCGGCTTTTTTGTCCATGTTTATGAATAATGTCGGGGCACTGGCGTTGCTGATGCCTATCGCTATCCAGTCCACCAGCAAGGCAGGACGCGCCCCAGCCACGGTGCTGATGCCGCTGTCATTCGGGTCAATACTGGGTGGCCTGGTGACGCTTATCGGAACCCCGCCCAATATCCTGGTAGCCAGCTACCGGGAAGAGGTGACAGGTGAGGCATTTTCCATGTTTGATTTTTCCGCGGTGGGGGGCGGTGTGGCAATGTTGGGGATCCTGTTTCTTCTACTGGTGGGCTGGCGCCTGGTTCCGGTCAGAAAGAAGACCGCTGGCCTGGAACTGTTTGAGGTCGAGGAATACCTGTTTGAATTGAAAGTCACAGATCAGTCACCGCTGATCGGTGAGAAGGCTGGCGCGCTGAAGAAAGCGCTAAAAAAGAAAAAAATGGACCTGCTGTCCCTTGAGCACAATGGGAAAATGCTGCGTACGGTGCAGCTGAATTCGGAACAGGAACTGCACCGCAGGGATTTTCTGATGATCCAGGGCACTCAAGAGGATGTGGCGGCCTATGCAGAAAGCAACAAACTAAGTCTTCACACTGCCAGTAATGGCGTGCATGGTGTGCTGCATTCGGAAGACAAGGAGTTCGCCGAAGTCATCGTCACCCCGGAATCACTGCTGTTGGGCGAAACGCCGAGTTCCATAAATCTCAACACCCGGTTCAAAACCAACCTGATTGCCGCGTCCCGGTCGGGTAAACCACACAACAGTCGGCTCCGGGATTTCAAATTCAAAGTGGGTGACGTGCTGCTGCTCTACGGCGAAGAAGAGCAGCTTCAGGAAGCCGTGGTCAAGCTGAATGTCTACCCGTTGGCGCAACGTTCCATAGGTCTGCTGAAAAGCAACAAGGCGCTGTGGGCCCTGGCTATTTTTGTCACTGCTATAGCGCTGGTGGCCAGCGGCTTGCTGTCAATCCAGCTGGCGCTCGGCGCCGCCACGGTGGCTATGGCGTTGGGCAAAATTATCCCGATCCGCGAGTTTTACCAGGGTGTGGACTGGCCGGTAGTGGTGCTGCTGGGCGCCATGATCCCCCTGGGTGCGGCACTGGAATCCACTGGAACCACCGACCTGCTGGTGGCAGGTATCCTGGCCGTCGCCGGCGATCTGTCGCCGGTAATGATCCTGGTGCTTATTCTGGTGATAACCATGACTGTCTCCGATGTACTGAACAATGCAGCCACGGCTATTCTCATGGCACCCATCGCGTACAACCTGGCGCTTTCACTGGGGCTGAATCCGGATGCGTTCCTGATGGCGGTGGCGGTGGGCGCGTCCTGCGCCTTCCTGACCCCAATAGGTCATCAGAACAATGCGCTGATTATGGGTGCCGGTGGCTATCAGTTTGGAGACTACTGGCGGGTTGGATTACCCCTGGAAATCATTATCGTCGCAGTGGCGACTCCCTTGCTGTTGCTGGCCTGGCCGTTATAGCTGGCAACCCGGGGCGCCGTCATCGTGACTGGCGTGGACTCCAGCAGTTGCTGTGTTATGCTTACCTTGTGATACGCAAGGACCAAACATTGTTTGTTCTGCTTCGGGAACCATTTCGGTTAGCTGCATGCGCGTAAACTGGAAATCCTATAACCCCGGCAAGTTCTACGACGAGTTGATCAGCAGCCCGGGGTATGCACGCAAGCCGGCACGGCAGCTGACCAGCTACCTCCGTTCCCTGACCCATGAAGAGCTGTTGCAGAAAAAGACTGCCGCAGAGCTCGCCATCAAGACCATGGGCATTTCCTTTACCGTCTACAGCGACGCGGGCAATATCGACCGGGAATGGCCGATGGACATTATTCCGCGACTGATCTCAGCGTCGGAATGGGACCGCACCAGCTTGGGCCTTGAGCAGCGACTGCGCGCCCTCAACCTGTTCATCCATGATCTGTACAATGACCAGAAGATTCTCAAGGACAAGGTGGTCCCCGAAGAGTTGATTCTCAACTCCGCCAACTTTCGCAAGCAGTGTGTCGGCATCAAGCCGAAGTTTGACGTCTGGGCGCATATCTGCGGCACGGATCTGATCAAGGGCGATGACGGCGAATTCTACGTGCTGGAAGATAATCTTCGGGTGCCTTCCGGTGTCTCCTATATGCTGGAGAACCGGCGCGTGACCAAACGCGTGTTTCCGGAGCTTTTCGAGAATAACTACGACATCCGCCCGGTAACCGAGTATCCAAACCAGCTACTGGAAATGCTGTCGACGCTGTCGCGGCGTAATGTTAAATATCCGGAGGTCGTAGTGCTCACTCCGGGTATCTACAACTCCGCGTACTTTGAACACTCCTTTCTTGCCCAGCGCATGGGTGCACAACTGGTAGAGGGCGGCGACCTGGTGGTCGAAGACGACAAGGTGTTCATGCGCACCATCGGCGGTCTGTCGCAGGTGGATGTGATTTATCGGCGGATCGATGATTTGTTTCTCGATCCTTCAGTTTTTAACAAAGACTCGGTGTTAGGTGTGAAAGGCCTGTTCAACGCCTGGGTTAAAGGCAATGTTGCTCTGGCCAATGCCCCGGGTGCTGGCGTGGCAGACGATAAAATCATCTACACCTACGTACCGCAGATTATTAAATACTACCTTGGCGAAGACCCCATTATCCCCAACGTGCCCAGCTATTTGTGCACCGACAAGGCCCAGTGTGATCATGTCCTGAAAAATCTCGATAAGCTGGTAGTCAAGCCAGCCAATGAATCGGGCGGTTACGGTATGTTGATTGGTCCCCAGGCCTCGCAGAAAGAGCGCGAGGAATTCGCGCGTCGTATCAAGGCCAATCCGCGTAACTACATGGCGCAACCGCTTATCTCTTTGTCCACGGTGCCGATTCTTGGCGATCGTTCGGTGGAACCCCGGCACGTCGACCTGCGACCATTTATTTTACAGGGCGAAAAGTCCTATGTGACTGCCGGAGGCTTGACTCGCGTGGCCATGATCAAGGGCTCTTACGTGGTGAATTCGTCCCAGGGCGGTGGCAGTAAAGACACCTGGATAATCGGGGATAACTAGCATGACCATTATTATTCAGACCATTTTAAAGACCGCGGATTTCACAGGAAACTGACGTGCTGCTTTCTCGTGTCGCTGAACGTGTTTACTGGCAGGCCCGCTATCTGGAGCGGGTCGAGAATACTGCTCGCCTGTTGAACGTGTTCTCCACCCTGCTGATGGATCTGCCCAAGGGCACCAAACTGGGCTGGCATTCACTGGTTGAAATCACCGGTACCGAAGAAGCTTTCAGCGCCAAGTATAAGCAGCAGACCGAACGCAATGTGTTCAAGTTTCTATTGGTGGAGCGCAACGGCTATTCCATTCTCGATAACCTGGCCATGACCCGTGAAAATGCCCGCACTACTCGCGAGATCATGCCCACCGAAACCTTCGA
Source organism: uncultured Pseudohongiella sp. (assembly GCA_965230125.1). Taxonomy (GTDB): domain Bacteria; phylum Pseudomonadota; class Gammaproteobacteria; order Pseudomonadales; family Pseudohongiellaceae; genus UBA9145. The sequence goes on from OZ245938.1 coordinate 1,950,150, forward strand.
GATGATCAACAACCTCTATTACCACGCCCGGGACAATGCTGATAAAGCGGTGGCCCGGGGGCCGCGTCACGAATTTCTCGAGGGTATTATTGCCGACTGTCAGCAGATAACCGGGCTGTTGGCCGGCTGCATGAGCCGCGATGACGCTTACAGCTTTATTCGCCTCGGCCGCAGTCTTGAGCGGGCGGACATGACCACCCGCATCGTTGACGTGGGTACCGGTAATCTGCTGCAGCCGATCCAGGAACAAGTCAAGGAAGATGGCGAGCATGTAGTACCTTTTGAAAACATCCTCTGGGTTAACATCCTGCGTTCCCTGAGTGCATTCCAGATGTACCGTCAGCACGTACGCGAGCGCGTTAGTGGCGAGGACGTGGTACGTTTTCTGCTTCAGGATGAGGAATTTCCGCGCTCCACCACCCACAATCTGACCACGCTGAACAAGGTGCTTCAGAAGCTGCCGAGCAGTTCCAAGGTCAAGTGGCAAGTTGATCGTACCCGGCGAGTGGTTCGCGACGGCGATATCGAAAAACTGCTGGCCAAAGGGCTGCTGGAATATATCGACGAACTGCAACTCGCCACTGCCAGTATTCACTTCAAAATTGCCGAGACCTGGTTCCTGCACCGTAACCAGTAGAGTCTGATCCATTGAAAAATTTTACCTGTTGCTGCGGACAGGCGTTGTTCTTTGAGAACACGCGCTGTCTGAACTGTAATCGTCAGGTGGGTTTTGACCCGCTGCAACTGGAGATGCGCGCAATTCCAGCCAAGGATGATGCGCACAGTCCTGCGGCCCGGCTGTGCCGGAATTCCGCCGATTACAATGTCTGTAACTGGCTGGTCACCAAGCCACGGGACACCTACTGTTTGTCCTGTAATTTGAATCACACCATACCCAACCTGATGGTGCCCCAGCGACGGCGCTGGTGGAAGTCCATGGAGCAGGCCAAGCGGCGGCTGATTTATTCGCTGTTGCGTCTGGAGTTGTCGGTAGAGGGTAAGGGCGATCGCTCAGGTGGCCTGGCTTTCCAGTTCATTGAAGATCAACGCACCAATCCCGGCGTGCTGGAAGAGCACGTCAATACCGGTCACGATAACGGCCTGATTACCATCAATATCGCTGAGGCCGACCATGTCCGGCGCGAGATTAGCCGGCAATACACGGGTGAGCTGTACCGTACTCTGCTTGGCCATTTTCGCCATGAAAGCGGACACTACTACTTTGAAAAACTGGTCAGGAATAGCGAGGCGATAAACCGGTTTCGCGAACTGTTCGGAGACGAGCGGCAGGACTACGCCAGCGCGTTGCAGAATTACTACGCGAACAAGGCAACCATGGTGCGCGATCCAGCGCTGATCAGTCACTACGCGCAGTCACATCCGCTGGAGGACTGGGCCGAGGTCTGGGCCCACTACCTGCACATGGTAGACACGCTGGAGACTGCCGGTGAATACCACATGCACCAGGGCTCGACGCACTTCGATAATATTGATGATTTGATGATGAAATGGTCAGAGCTGACCATCATGCTCAACGCCCTGAATCGCAGCATGGGGCTGGAAGATGCCTACCCGTTTATTTTATCAGAGCAAACCATGACTAAACTTCGTTTTGTTCACGGTTTGATTTATCCCAGTTCCTAGCCCAGGTCATGGGCGGCATTTGCCGGAATGCTTCCTTGAGCCGCTGGTCCCAGCTGCGCTTCAGATCGCGCAGGAAGTCGCTGTCGCTTTCAAAGCGAAACGGCGTGTGCTGGGTCAGGCTGTCGGTGGGATACATCAGCAACTCTATGGGCGGGCCAACGCTGAGGTTGCTGCGCATGGTGGAATCCATGGAAACCATGGCGCACATGGCGCAGGTGTCGAGGTTCAGGTCCGGGGTAAGAATGCGATCCAGAATCGGTTTGCCGTATTTGCTCTCACCAATCTGCAGGTAGGGCGTGTCATCCGATGAGGTGATGTGGTTACCTTCCGGGTAGATCAGCACGATCTCGTGTTTGCTGTCCTTGACCTGACCGCCAATGATAAAGCTGGCTTCAAAGTTCTTGCCTTCGATGGCGCGTTTTTCCTGCTGATGGCGGCTGATGTCGCCAATGTAGTCTGCGGCGTCCTCGACGCTGGGCATGGCCAGCAGGTTTTCCTTGGCATTTTGCTTGATGTCGGATTTGATCTTGGCAATGGTGGCCTGGGTGGTTGCCAGATTGCCCGCCGAGAGGATCACGAAGGTTTTCTCGCCCTCAACGCCGAAGCGGAACATTTTGCTGTAGGTAGACACCTGATCAACGCCAGCGTTGGTCAGGGAGTCCGAACAGAAAATCATGCCTGCATTGACAGACACTGCTACACAATAGGTCATTGTTACTCACTTGCTACTACAAGTCAGCAATCATACTAACTAACGGGGAAAGTGAATAGCGCTTATTGTCGGGGGGATCAGCGACGAGCCAGATGCAAAAAGCGTGACCACTACCCGCGGGGCGCAGTGTCCGGCATCTCAATAATCGCTGCCCGCGACCGGTTTGGTGCCGGTCAGGGACAGCGAAACTGGTGTTTTACTGGAGCGCGCTGTTCCAGGGGTCTTCGATTTCGTCCGAGTAGTCTTCCATTTCGAGGTAGTCACACTCAAGCGCAATGCGCTTGCTGTCCAGACGTTCCTCAATCCGGCGTCGCATCTCGGTTACTCGCGACTTGGCATTGCCAGTAGCCGCTTGTTGCTCTTCGACCTCGTCATCTTCCGGCACCGGGGTGGTAGCCTCGAGTATGTCTTTCGCGCTTTCGAAGTCATCCCACTTGTGTTCTTTCATGGACTGTCCCTCAGGGCGTTTTGACTTAGCAATCTTGCCTTTGCGCATACTGCTCTTCCTGTATATCGGTATTTTTGGGGATTTACTGGAGAGAAATAAAGTGGCTGAAAGAAATATTTTTACAGCGTGTGACCGAGCTCTCAGGGCGCCTAAATTACGCCCGGAGTGTGACAGATTTATGACCATCGACAGCTATCGGGGTGCTTGCCTGGCGGTTAATCGACACCGTCGAATCAGCGGTACCGCTAACCAGAACAAAGAGCTTTGGGGGGTAAGCAAACGGTCCCTGGTCAGGCACCGTGCGGGAAAAGAAAAACACTGGTTCCTACCCGGCGGCGAACGCAGTTAACGCGCGGCGAGAGCCTGCTGCCGCAACAGCTTCTTGGCAATTTTACCGGTGCCCAGCCGTGGCAACTGTTGGTACTGGAAGTGAATAATGCTGGGAATTTTGAAGGCCGCGATGCGGGTCTTCAAAAAGCCCTGCAGATCCTCCACAGCCAAATCCTGGCCGGACTTCAACATCACTGCAGCAACCGGAATTTCACCGAGCCGCGGATCGGGAATGCCAAACACCGAGCATTCGTTGACCGCCGGATGCTCGCTGATGGCATACTCCACTTCAGCGCAGCCAATATTTTCACCGCCACGAATCACAATGTCCTTGGCCCGGTCGGAGATAATCAGAAAGCCGAGCTCATCAAGATAGCCAATGTCGCCGGTATGGAACCAGCCGTTCTGCAGGACTTCGGCAGTCGCCTCGGGCTTGTTCCAGTAGCCCTTCATCAGGGTGGGGCCCTTGATGCAGATTTCTCCCGCCTCGTTCGCTGCCAGGCTGTGACCCGCGGGATCAACGATTTTGACGTCGGTAACCGGCGGTGACGGACGACCGGTGCTGTTCGGGCGTGCCAGGTAGAACTTGCCGGTAATGATGGCGCCGATGGCGTTGGTTTCCGTGAGCCCATATCCCAGACCGGGTATCGCCCGCTCTGGAAATTTTTCGCTCATCAGTTTCAGGTGCTCTGGTGGTCGCGGTGCGCCGCCGCTTTGTACCTGGCGCAAACTGCGCAGGTCGGTGCGTGTAAATCCGTCGGCATGCATCAGCTCCCAGGTCATGGTGGGAACACCGTGAAACACCGAAATCCGCTCTTGCTCAATGAGACGCAGAGCCACCTCAGTGTCCCACTTGTACATCATTACAAATTTGCGCAGGTAGACGAAACTCGCCAGAAACTGGGCATGGCTGCCGGTAACGTGAAACAGCGGGACATTGGCGAGAATGGCGGGCTGGAACTCCGGGTTGTCCTCGCGCAGTTCAGGGCGCAGGACTTCATTGATTTCCTTGACAAATTTCCAGGTGTACAGCGCGCTGATAATGGCTCGATGACTGGACAGTACGCCTTTGGGTTCGCCGGTGGAGCCGGAGGTGTACATGATGGATGCAGCGTCATCCGGCTGTACGTCCAGGGCTTCAATCTCGGCGCGCGTCAGCGGCTCGGCATCGGCCAGTAGCTGGTAAAACTCGGGGTGGTCTGATTGTGTGGCGGCCGGTTTGATGGCCACCAGTTCCACGCCAAGAGTCTTCAAATAAGGTTGTAGCCGGGTTACCCGCTGGGCGTCGGCGAATACCAGCCGAGCACCGCTATCGCGCAGTCCGTATTCCAGCTCCGGGCCCTGCCACCAGGAATTCATGGGCACGACAATGGCGCCGATGGTAGTCGCGGCCATGTAGGCAACACACCATTCCGGGGAGTTTCGGGCGCAAATGGCGACCCTCTCGCCGGGCTTGATGGCGTACTTCTCCATTAGTACCCGACCCAGCCGGGCCGCCATGTCCAGTGACTCGGCGAAGCTGTAACGTTCGTCCTGATAGACCAGGAAGGGCTGGTCGGGTGCCTGTTGGCCCAGGAGGTAGAGTGCCGAGAGAGTGGCTGGTACGTGGCTGAACACGCGCAGCATCTGGTCGCCAATCATTTCCTCGTGAACGGCGAGTTCGGCATCCGCAGCGCGGTGAGCGCTGGCAATATCTTTAAGGCGCGCCAGGTCAGCGACTATTTCCGGGTCACTCAACATTTCAGGTCGATTCGCGTTTGAATTCGAGGGTGACCTTGCCCATGACCCGACGCTCTGCGAAGACCGTAAACGCCTTGACGTAGTCCTCGGCTGGAAAGCTCTGTGTCACCACCGGGTGCAGTTTGCCGTCGGCATACATCTGCAGCAGCTCTTGAAAATTCTGTTCATAGGCTTGTGGCTCTTCCTTGCGAAAGCGGCCAAGGAAAACACCGACCATGGCGGAGCCTTTCAACAGCGCCAGGTTGGCCTTGTATTCCGGGATGCGGCCGCTGGTAAAGCCGACCACCAGCAGACGGCCATTCCAGTTGATGCAGCGGCAACTCTGGTCAAACAGATCGCCACCCACCGGGTCGTAAATCACATCGGCGCCGCGGTCGTCAGTTAAGGCCTTGACCTTGTCCTTGAGTTCGCCGTCGCCGTAGTTGATGGTGGCATCGGGATTGAATTGCTGAACAAATTCCAGCTTCTCGTCGGTGCTGGCGGCGGCGATTACCCGGGCGCCCATGACCTTGCCCAGTTCCACGGCGGTCATACCGACTCCGCCGCTGGCGCCAAGCACCAGCAGGGTCTCGCCCGGCTGCAGGCGGGCCCGCTGTTTCAGGGCGTGGTAGGACGTGGTGTAGACCATGGCGAAGCCCGCGGCGGTCTTGAAGTCCATGTTGTCAGGTATCTTGCGCAGGGCATCGGCCTGGCACACCACCTGCTCTGCCAGGCCGCCAATGCCAGGAATGGCCATTACCCGGTCGCCCGGGGCGAAGCCCTGCAGTGACGGTCCCACTGACTTGATAATGCCGCCCACTTCCGAGCCGGGTGTAAACGGCATGGGTGGTTGAAACTGGTACTTGCCCTGAATCTGCAGCGTGTCGGGAAAATTCAGAGACGCGGCGTAGACTTCAACCACCGCCTCATTGTCACCGGCTACCGGGTCATCAATGCTGTCCAGAGCCAGTTTTTCTGGCGGGCCGTATTCCTTGCAACGTATGGCTTTCATAACTTGTGCGCTGTTTTTTGGGAAGCCGGATTCAAGCATGAAAACCGGGTAACTTCAAACCGCCGACCGGACCGATAACCGGCCGGAATTCTGGTTTTGGCCAGGTCCCAACGAGCGGCTGACACTACAGCTTTCGACGGTACTCACTGGTGAGACATGTTGAGCGCCCTGGAGCAAACCGCTATATTGCTGTCTGACGTCATTTGCGCACGGCCTTGCCGTCACCCTGGCGCTGTTTTCAACTTGGCACTACATCCCGATGAATGAACTTCAACGCCAGGCCTATCTGCAGGTCATGGGTATCGACGTGGTCTACCCGCGGCGGCCAGTGACCGCGGCGCGGCCCAGCCCGGTCTACGACTTGCCCGCAGTACCGAAGACACCGCCTGTCAGTCAGCGTCTCGCCAAGCCAGCAACGCAGCCAGATACCCGGTCGGCGGACTCGACCCGTGCCCGGGTGGTCAGTGAACTGGCGAATACCGCAACAACAGCGGGCCCTGATCGGCAACAAGCAAACACCAGGGCGTCTGCCAGCGCAATGGAGCCAGCGCCCTCTGAACAGTCCAGGCAGTCGGCGGATGCCAGTCAGGGCAGTGAAACCGAACTGCGTTTTCGGTTGCACTACCTGCCGGTCAATGCGTCCCTGTCGGTGCTGTGGGAAGTCCCGCTGCATGCTGCGGTTGATAATGAGCGGGAGGCACGGGTGTTGTTGAGTAATATCCTGCTGGCATTGGCGGCCCCGTTACCGGGTTCGCCCCCGAAGCCAGAGACATTTGATTGGCCCATGATTGACCAGGCCACGGAATTGCAGGCAGGAACTCGCCAAGCGGGCCAGGCCGTCGAAGGGTTTATGGCCATGCGCCGTCGGCGCGATGGCTTCAGTAATTTGCTGGTCTTTGCCGGCCAGGTCGCCACGCTGCTTCCCGGTCAGGGGGAGCCCAGCGATCAACGCCTCAACAAGCTGGACAGCCATCTGGTTTGCGTCAGCAGCCTGCAGGCGATGCTGTCGGTTCCGGCCATCAAAAAAGATGTCTGGCAGCAACTGCAGCCATTGCGCCAGCGACTTGCAACCTGCGCGAATTGAACGGATTTGCCTTCTCCAGTGAAATGGGCTGGTGGAGCAGTTTGGCTGAATCCCTGGTTCGATTTCCCGTCATTCGTACCCGCAATCTAATTACCTGACCCAGACGTTTACCTCGCAGACCAAGTTGAATTGCCACATCGACATGTTGACTCAAACCACTACTCAACCGCAGTTTTTTGCCCGCACCATGCGCCAGAGTGATCTGGACCAGGTGGTGAAGAATGAGTCGCTCGCCTATGGCAAGGGTTGGACCAGGCGAATCTTCATTGACTGCCTGCACGCCGGCTACCAGTGCTGGGTGCTGGCCAACAAACACCAGGTCGTGGCACACGGCGTGATGTCGGTGGCGATCGGGGAATGTCATTTGTTGACCCTGTGCGTTCACCCTGACTACCAGCGTCGTGGCTATGGTCGCAAGATTTTTAACCTGCTGCTGGATCGGGCCGTCAGCCTTGACGCGAAGCAGTGTTTTCTGGAAGTGCGGGTGAGTAATGCGGGGGCGATCGCGCTGTATCGCGCCATGGGATTTGTGCGCATCGGCGAGCGCAAGAATTACTACCCGGGGAAAGATGGGCGCGAGGATGCGCTGATTATGTCGCGCGACCTGGCCTAGGAATTAATGAGACAGGCTTTTCAGGCCTCGTCTTTCAAACCTCATTTTTCGAGTCCGTAGCACTTTTTTCCTGGTGCTGATCTCGCTGTTCAGCTTCGTGCTCGGCAGGCTCACTGCGATTGTGCACGGCGATGTTGAGCAGGTGAGAAGTGACCTTGAAACAACTGATCAGCAGTAGCGCCGCCAGCATCACGCCACCCAGCAGCAGTAAAATCGCCAGCAGGATGTTCGCCAGCTGGCTGATGCGGATGTCCTGCCACATGGCTACGCCCCACAGGCAAAGTGCGCCAATGGCAATGCCAGCGATCGTTGCAGCGGTTTTCTTGCGCACATTGAGCAGGGAAAAAATCATCGGTAACCAGGCTGTTGGCGAATCACAGTTCGGTGGCAATTAATGGGTCTACCATATCACTGCAGTACGATAGTTTCATGCCCCTTGCTGTTCGCAAGAGCCAATCTGCACTGGCTTTCCGGGGCCGTACCCTGTGCCAAACTGCAGGACTTATGTGTAAATCTCTCCAAACTCTGGCGCCTGGCCGAATCGAGTATTCATTGGGGAATCTTTGGGCCAGCGCTGATACCTCGCAATTTCTTACGGGTCGGCTTGCAAAGCCCCGCGCCACGCTGCTCCAGACCGGCCGGCAGGCATGTAAGCTAACTCAGGCTGTCCCGCAGGGCGTCCAGCAGGGCCTGGTTCTCCTCGTCATTGCCAATGCTGATGCGCAGTTTGTCCCGCAGTCCCTCGCTGTCAAAGAAGCGCACCAGGACGCCACGTTCCTTGAGTGACTGGTACAGTTTGGCGGCGCCTGGATTGTCTGGCACCTGGCAGAGCAAGAAGTTGGCCTGACTGGGAAGTGCCATGAGTCCCAATTCTGCCAGGTCGGTCACCAGTTGCTTGCGACTGGCGCGCACTCTGGCCCAGGTGGATTGGGCGTAGTCCTGATCTTGCAGGGCTGCGGTTGCCAGGCGTTGGGCAATGAGGTCGGTGTTGTAGCTGTCGCGGGTCTTGTACAGCATCGGCGCGATCAGGCCCGGCGCACCCAGGCCGTAACCAAAGCGTAACCCGGCCAGAGAGTAGCCCTTGGACATGGTGCGCAGAATCAGCACATTGGTCAGCTCGCGTACCAGGGGCAGGGAGTCATAGTGTTGTTCCGGGTCGACGAAATCCACGTAGGCCTCATCCACCAGGAGCAAGCCGTCGAAGGAGCCAGCCACTGCCGCCAGTGTCTCGACGCTGAGCAGCTGCCCGCTGGGCGCGTGGGGATTAACCAGAATGCAGAGCTTGGCGCCGGTGAGCTGGCTGGCGAAATCATCAGCAAGCTGCCAGTTTGGTTGCAGCGGCACCCGTTTAAGCAAACAGCCCTGAATATCGGTGAGCACCGGATACAGGGAGTAGCTGGGTTCGGCCACCACGACCGTGTCCGCAGGTTCCACATAAGTGGTCAGCACCAGACGCAGTAGTTCGTCACCACCATTGGTGGGGATAATGTGATCGGCGCTAACCCCGTGCAACGCGGCTGCGCTATTGCGAAATTCCGTTGCCAGGGGCGGTGGGTAGCGGCGCAGAGCGGCGCTGTCGATCGCGGCCAGCGCAGCAGCCACGGTCGGTGATGGCGGGTAGGGGTTTTCATTGGTATTGAGCTTGATGACTTTGCCACCGGCGGGTTGCTCACCGGGGGTATAGCCTTCCATGGCTTCAATATTGCGACGTTGCAGACTCATGGGTAACAGGGACCTGTTGCAGGGTTGCGGGCCGCCGCTACCGGCAGGCCCTGCGGGAAAGACGCAAGAGTAATGGCAATTCCCCGGGTCGGCAACCGCCCGGGGCGGCCTCAGAGAGAGTCGCGGCGGGGGCGGTAGCTGACCGGCTATTGCGCGGTCACCTCCAGGGACCCTGACTCTGGCAGGTAGGTCTGCAAGCGTGCCAGCCAGCCATTGAGCCAGCGTTGTTCATTACGCTCCACTGGAGCATTGCTGACCCGGCGCCGCAGCTGCTGCTCGGCGGCGCGCACAAAACTGGCCAGGTCCGGGTCGGCGTCCGGTATGGCCAGCAGCACCTGCAGCAGCCCCCAGCCTTCATCCTGGTAACGCTCGTTCGGGTTCAGCCCGGTTCCCTTGAAATGGATGTAATCCACCAGCGCGTATAACCCATAGGGAGAGTCGGCATTTGCCAGGGCGTGGATGCGGTTGAGAACCGCCTCCTGCTGGCCCTCCGGCGCCGCTGCTACCAGGCCATCAATGCTGGCGTAGAAGCGCGCAACGATAAACCGGGTCTGCTGAGGCTGGGTGACAGCCAGCAATTGTCGAAGCTGCAGCATCTGCGAGCCAGAGAACTCGGCGTAGAAGTGCTCGCGGCTGGCCCAGGGGGATTCCGCCTTATCGGCAGCGGCCAGCCAGTCCGGCAGCCCGACGCCTTGATCTTGTAAAAAGGCCAACAGGCGCGGAAAAGTCTCCTCAAACGGGGCATCCTGCCCGGCCTGATACCAGATAAAATGGCCAATACCCAGGGACGGAAAATCCTCACCGGCATTCCAGCTGGTAAGGCAGTCCGGGCGGTGTCCACACTCGTTGCCGTAGATGCGCTCACCCAGTCTGGCCAGGGTAGCCTCGGCAGGTTCCGGCAGGGTTCTGTCAGCACTTGCCGGAACTGCAAACTGGATCAGCAATATCAATAAAAATGTATTGAATCTGCTTGAAATTGCTGGCATTTTGATAAGTTCTCAGGGGTATTTCCGGGCCCGAACAGGCCGGGGAAAAAACCTAATAAAACCGGATAAAACCGAAAATATACAACCAATAGCATCCGTTGCAGGGAAATGAGTCAGCCGATCAGTAACATGGTCGTAGTAAGCCTTGTCAATAACGACATCCGCATCGGCACATTGGCTGGCGGTGATAATCGTTAACCGCACGATACCAGAACCGGCATGACAGCGCGCATCGCTCAGATACACCAGTTAATCGGCCGCAGCCAAAAAAATCAGCGAACATCATGGCAGAAACAGCAACAGAAGCGATAGAGATCGAGGCTCCGGGTCCGGAGCCGGCCGAGCAGAAAGATGAGTTTGTCAGCAAGCTCTCGAAAATCTATCAGCGTCTGAAATACAGCAAGAAGCTCAAAGTGGCGATGAAGGAGGTCGAAAAGGACCTGCTTGATCTGTTGGGCGTGCGCTTGTTTACCATTTACCAGTCGGTGGACAACGGCAAGGAAATCATGGCAAGCATCAAGGGCGGTGACCCTGATGATGATGATTCCGTCGAAATCCGGGTGCCGTTCAGCACCACCTCCCTGGCTGGCTACGTTGCACTCAGCCAGAAAGCTCTGGTGATTCGTAATGTCAAAGACAGCGAAGAGCTGGTGGACATCCATCCGCGCCTGCAGTTCGACAGCAAGTTTTCCGACGCCAAGGGCTGGAAGGTCAAGTCGCAGATCGTGGTACCCATCAAGGACGAAATCCTGCTCGGGGTCATGCAGCTGATCAACTTTGAAGGCGACCGGGAATTCACCAAGACTGATCTGAAGCACGCGCTGATGGTCAGCCAGATGCTCGCCAAACAATTCCGCTCGTCATTGCAGAGCACCCAGGGTCCCTACGACTACCTGGTGCAGAAGGGCAAGATTACCAGTGCCGAGCTGGATGAGTTAAAGAACAAGACACAGTTATACGGGGGCTCCATGTCCCGGGCGCTGATGGAGGAGTTCCAGATTGAGGCGGACATGATCGGCAAGTCCCTGGAGTATTACTACCGGGTGCCGTACATGGCCTATGACGCCAAACATGAGCTGCCTACTGACCTGTTGGAAAATATCGGCGTGAGTTACCTGCGCAGCAACCTGTGGCTGCCGGTGGCCGGTAACAAGGACGAGGCGGTCATCCTGATTGATGACCCGTCCGACTACCAGCGCATCATGGAAATCCAGGGCGTGGTGAACGCTCGCAACTATGTGTTCCGAGTTGGGCTGCCGGAACATATTGCCCAGTTTCTGCGCGGTGGCGACGGGGATTACGAAGAAGGCTTTGACGATATTTTTTCCGACATGGGCGATAACGCCGGTGTTGAATTTGAAGTCGGTGAAGACGAAGAAGACGACGCCAGTCTCGCTGAGACCAACGTTATCATCCAGCTGGTTAACCGGATAATTACCGAATCAGATCGACTCGGTGCGTCTGACATCCACGTTGAACCCGGTAAGGATAATGCCCCCGGCGGGGTGCGCATCCGCGTAGACGGTATTTGTCGCGAGCTGTTGAAGGTTCCCAAGGAACACTGTGCAGCGCTGATTGCCCGCATCAAGGTGATGTCGCGTCTGAACATCGCCGAGAAACGTCTGCCGCAAGATGGCAAGTGCAAATTGAAAGTGCGCGGCCAGAAGCTGGAATTGCGTGTCGCGACTGTGCCCACGGTGCAGGGAGAGAGTGCAGTATTGCGTATTCTTGCCGCCGGCGCCGCGATGCCGCTGGAAAAACTGAATATGCATCCGGACAACCACAAGCGCGTGGTTGACCTGTCTGCCCATCCCCACGGGCTGTTCCTGGTGGTGGGACCAACCGGTTCCGGTAAGACCACCACGCTGCACGCGGTGCTTGGTCACATTAACAAGCCGGAGCGCAAGATCTGGACCGCCGAGGATCCAGTGGAGATTACCCAGCCGGGTCTGCAGCAGGTGCAGATGCTGCCGAAGATCGATTTTACCTTTGCCACCGCCATGCGCGCCTTTCTTCGCGCCGACCCGGATGTGATTCTGATCGGTGAGATGCGGGACCATGAAACCGCCAGTATCGGCGTTGAGGCGTCACTGACCGGTCACCTGGTACTGTCCACCCTGCACACCAACTCGGCCCCGGAAACCATTACCCGTCTGCTGGATCTGGGGCTGGATCCGGTGAACTTTTCCGACGCCCTGCTGGGCGTGTTGGCCCAGCGCCTGATGCGAACCCTGTGCCCGAAATGCAAGGAACCCTACAAGCCGGACCAGAAAGAGCTTGACCACCTGGCGGACAACTACGGCAGGGATGTATTCGAAAAGGATATGGCTGAGTTCGATCTCTCCAAGCATGAGTTGATGCGCGCTGTGGGTTGCGACGAATGCGGTGACACTGGCTATAAGGGACGAACCGGTATTCATGAGCTGCTGGAAGGCACCCATGAACTGCAGGCGATGATCTACAAGAAAGCCGAGCTGGATGAGATCCGGGCCCAGGCTTTGCGCGACGGTATGCGCACCATGAAGCAGGATGGCATTTTCAAGATCATGAATGGCTTTACCGATTACCAGCAGTTGTTGCGCGTAGTTGCAGAATAAGCTGCTGAGTCGGCTGCAAACCGATCTTTCCCTCCCTTGATTCCCGGCCCGGGGCTGCCGGTTGCTGCAATCAGTGCGCTCTGACCCCTGCTGCAGGAGCGCGGCACGTGAATAATGTTGTCTGCTCCGCAACTTTGATTTGAACCAGTTCAAGTTCTCGGCAATCTCCATATCGGAGCGAGTCTGCGCGATCTATAGTAATTCCGGTCTGATTGTTCAGGTGTCCCTGACTGATTTTCGGGGCCTTGCCGGGAGTTACTATGCAAAAAGAGAAACGCGCCATCAAACCTGTGGCTTATGCGGTGGTGGTTTTTGTTACTCTGGGAATTACCATCGCCAATGAAACCATGGCCCAGCTTGGGCTGGAGCAGAATTACGTGGTGGTATTTTCCATGGCGCTGCTGCTGGCGGTGCTGCTGCTCAGTCGCAATCTGTGGTTACTTGCCATCGTAGTGCTGGGGGTAGTGGCGATTAACCTGCCTGAAGCCACCCAGATACGCTATCACCTGGACCGGGACGTGCTGTTGGCATTCGTCTGCGCGGTGATCCTGGTACCCACCATTTACCAGCTTATCGTGCGTTGAGCGTGACCCAGCGGGGCGGCAGGCAGTCTTGATTGCCTGTTGCTGCGCTCATTGATTGAGGGCTGGTGCGACGATCATGAATTCCCGTATCAGCCAGGCTCCCCCGAGTTGCTGGAGATCGAGCTCCGCCGTGGCGGGCTGGGCGGCAAACTGCAGGTTTATTGAATAGCTGGCGGTGGCCGGTTCCCCTAATCCAGGCAGCCAGCCGCCCTGGCTGCCGCCACTAATCGCCTCCAGGTTCTGCAATTCACCCAGTCGGCGAACGACGTAGGCCAGATAGGCGTCCAGCTCGCTTTTGTCGGACCTGGCCAGCAGGTCGGGGTGGGCATTGTTGACGAGGGCGGCAGCGCTGTTGCTGGCTAACACTGTCTGTGTCACCGTCACAGCAAGCTGGCTGCTGGATTGCTCGCGGCGATACTGCTGCCAGACAGCCCAGCCCAGGAGCAGGGTAGCCAGCACCAGCAGAACCACCGTTGTCAGCAACAGTCGGGAAGTACGATTAGCCATGACATCAAGAACCTGAGGTATACCTCCGCTTTATGAACGAGCGGTATTATAGATTGAAAAAACCTAATAAAAACAACAACAAAAAAGGCTGGATCACTGAAAAAGTGAATTTAGCCCGTATTTTTATGCACATAAATTACCTGCTTGTCATAAAACGCCGCTATAGCCCGCGTATTATATTTATCCGATCCTTCTAAAACATGTAAGCTACTGATAAGCATAAGTATTTACTATTGTCTAAATATTAATCAAAATGTGTCAGCAGAGCGGAATGCCGAGGCTTGAAGCGCTTCCACAATAATTATGCACGGACTTATCCACAGTTTCTGTGGAAAAACCCATTCTTCAAGCAAGGATATAAAAACCTATAGTGCTCAGACAGTTGTTAGCATCTTCTGAAATGAATTTTAGCAATTCCGGCTAAGTGAGCTAAATACCCAGCGTCGCTATGTCGTAAGCAAAGCAGGGACTGTCTGAATAAACCAGAGAATCCTAATGCGGTTATCGATTCTGCCGATGCGATTAAGTATGCTATGGTAACAATCACTTTCTCACTGAGTAGTAGTAAATGATTGAGTTCAGTGGCGACATCCCCTTCCTGTGGCGCCTCAGTGCCGAGAGTACTGAAGGCTACTGTTCCGTTTCCATGGTGGTCCCTTGTCCTCCCGAGACCGAGGTTCACGACCTCACCATCGAGACCAGCGTGCTCAGCCTGTCTTCTGACAGCACACGTTCGGAGACCGAGGAAACTCTGGAATGGAACCAGGAAGACATCAGTCTGTTCATCAAGTTGGTGAATCAGCGGCAGATGCATGCCAACCAACCTATCACCGACACCATTCGCGTCGACCTCACCGACCCCGACATCATTGATATCATTCACGTGGTGGCGGCGGCTGGCTTCGGCGTGGCATTTACGTCCTGCGGCTTGCTGAAAGAAGCAGACGGCAGCCTGCCGGTCCACAGCTTTGACGTTGGTTCATTCGCATCCCTGAATACCGTCAACGGTTTCAAATCCTGCGTGGTAGTGGATGTGGAAGACGACGACGTGGTCTGCGTGCTGCTGGACGACATCGATGTCCGCTCGGCTGACGAAAACGATCACGTCTCCCGCCATGACCTGTTGCTGGTCAAGCGCGTCGACATCCTGCATCCCGAGTTTGCTGAATCCCGAACCCGGCCCACCGGTTCGGTGCTGCACTAGGGCGCCGGCGGGCTAGTCGGCGCGGGCGTTGCCTTCAAGAAATTCGATAATCGCGTCGGCCGCCTGCTCGACACTCAACTGCACCGTATCCAGTGCCAGCTCCGGTTTTTCCGGAGGCTCATAAGGGCTGTCCAATCCGGTAAAATTCTTGATTTCGCCCTGGCGGGCCTTGCGATATAGCCCTTTCGGGTCACGCTGTTCGCAGACGTCGAGACTGGCATCAATAAATACTTCCACGAACTCGCTGCTACTGAACAGGGTGCGCGCCATGTCGCGTTCGGCGCGAAACGGTGAGATGAAACTGGTAATCACGATCAGCCCGGCATCCAGCATCAGCTTGGCTGTCTCTGCTACGCGCCGGATGTTCTCCACCCGGTCGGCGTCAGTAAAGCCCAGGTCCTTGTTCAGACCATGGCGCACATTGTCACCGTCCAGCAGGTAAGAGTGACGGCCCCTCGCCAGCAGTTTTTTCTCCACCATATTGGCAATGGTGGATTTGCCAGAGCCGGATAAACCAGTCAGCCAGATTACCTGCGGGACCTGTTGTTTGATGGCGGCCCGGGATTGCTGGTCTACATCCAGGGCTTGCCAGTGGACATTGCTGGCCCGGCGCAAGCCGTGGCGAATACTGCCAGTAGCCACTGTCTTTCCGCTGTCCCGATCGCGCAGGGTGAATTCCGCGGTGGCCGGGCAAACACTGGCGGCGTCGTAAATAATCGGTGTGGTGAGGGCCAGATTGGCCACCCCCTGCTGACCGTGAGCCAGGGTCTTGGCGGCGATTTGCAGTTCGTCCTGAACCCGGTACTTAAGCCGGCTGATGGTGGCCTGACTGTGGCCTCCTGGTGCCTCGAGATCATAGCTGCGTCCGGGTAGCAGTTCGGCCTGTGCCTGCCACTGTAGTGCGGCCTCAAACTGGTCAGCGTATTCCGGGCGAGCATCCGCCGGGGCCAGGATGTTACCCGGTTGTGGCGCCAGGGAATAAGTCAGGGTCAGAGTGAGGGTGGTGCCTGCCGCGTCACATTGGACAAGATCACATTGACTGTTGTCGGTAACGGCCATGATCGACGATTGTTGGCCACCGGGCGCAATGGCCACGCTGTCGCCGGGGCTGATGGCGCCGGCGAGCAGGGTTCCCTGCACGCGATTGGCTGATTCCACAGTTGTCACCAGAAAACGCATGGGTTCCACGGTCTGCTCCTTGGGGTGATTGCGTACTATTGGGTTTGTCGCCAGCGGTGTTCTGTTCGTTCCTGTCTGACGATACTTTGCCGGTGCCTCGCCGGTCCATTCACCTGGCGCGCTGATTGAAGCGCCGGCCGACCAACGCCGAGGTGATGTTAACCTTCTGAATATCAATTGCACCACCGGCGATGCCCCAGCCCCAGGCATCGCGCATTTTTTGCTCCACGGGATACTCACGGGAGTAGCCGTAACCGCCCATCAACTGCATCGCCTTGCCCGTCACTGCGCGTGCCGTTTCATTGGCAAAGCATTTGGCCAGGGAACTGTCGGCAATGCTGGGTAATTGCTGATCGGCATTGACCACGGCCCGATAAAGCAGCAGCCGGGCCGCATCCAGCTGCATTTTCATTTCCGCGATTTGCAACTGCACCGCCTGAAAATCCACCAGCGGTTTGCCAAACTGCTGGCGCTGCTGGGTGTAGTCCAGCACATAGTCGAAGGCGGACTGGGCCACCGCCAGGGACATGGTAGTGTTGCCACAGCGCTCTAGATCAAAGGCTTCCATGAGTTTGGCAAAGCCACCGGCAGGCAGCAGGATCTGGTGGGCAGGGACCCGTACCGCATCGAAATACATGTCGGCGCTGGGCACGCCACGAAAACCCATATGATGATCCCGCTTGCCGAAACTCAGCCCCGGGGTGTCTTTCTCCACCAGCACTGCACCAATACCCCTGGCACCGGGCTCATCGGTAAAGCGGCAGTACACCAGGTAGGCTTCACTATGTCCGGCACCGGAACACCAGCGCTTGCTGCCATTGAGCAGCACCTCGTCGCCCTGGACCTCGGCCCGGGTATTGAGGTCAGTCAGCGCCGAGCCCGCCTCAGGTTCTGACATCGCCACGGCGAGGATCATCTCGCCGCTGCATACTTTCGGCAGCACCTGCCGTTTTAACTGCTCGCTGCCGTAATGGGCGACCGCCAGGCAAGGGCCAAAGCAGGACTCGAAAATGGGGAAGGCCACGGCAATGGAAATACTGGCGATTTCTTCCAGCACCAGCACCGCCTCAAAATGGCTCAGCCCGCCGCCGCCGTAGCGGCTGGGGAGATTGACGCCCAAGTAGCCCAGTTCCCCATAGCGCTGACGAAGTGCCAGATCCGGTGGTTCGTCGCTGGCCTCGATTGCCCGGGCAATGTCCGGCAGTTCGCGGCGGGCAAATTGGCGTACCGAGTCCTGCAGGGCACGCTGCTCATCGCTGAGTGTAAAATCCATAAGCTGGTCTCCATTGCTGCCTGCCAGGCAGACCTGGGGGTTATTGTCGCGGCTAATGTCACGGTGAGCCCGGGGCTGAATAGCGCGGCTCATTGTAGAGTATCCGTCGCGGCAATTCGCGGATGCCGGGGCAGAGGGCAACTGCTATAATCGCGCCCTTTTTCGCGGTGCCCGGCAACGAAGTCAATTCGGGTCAGGCGCAGCACACACGCACCGGCTACTTGCCGTGCATCAGGTAAGCAAACATGGCCAGTCCACTGGACAAGGAAATTGCGCGGCGCCGGGTACTGGCGATTATTTCCCACCCCGACGCCGGTAAAACCACGATCACCGAAAAACTGTTGCTGCTGGGCAACCTGATTCAGGTGGCGGGCACGGTGAAAAGCCGAAAGTCAGACCGACACGCGACCTCGGACTGGATGGCCATGGAGCAGCAGCGGGGTATCTCGGTGACCTCGTCGGTGATGCAGTTCCCCTATAAAGAGCGGATGGTGAATCTGCTGGATACGCCCGGGCACGAGGATTTTTCCGAGGATACCTACCGGGTGCTGACCGCCGTGGACTCGGCGCTGATGATCGTGGACGGCGCCAAGGGTGTGGAGGAACGCACCATCAAGTTGATGGAAGTGTGCCGCCTGCGCGACACGCCGATCTTTACCTTCGTCAACAAACTGGACCGGGATATTCGCGATCCGATTGAAGTGCTCGACGAAATCGAAACGGTATTAAAAATCGAGTGTGCGCCGATCAACTGGCCGCTGGGCATGGGCAAAGACTTCAAGGGCGTCTATAACCTGTATAGCGATACCATCCATGTCTATCGCACCGGCCAGGGTCACAAGCTGTCGGACCTGGAAATCATCAACGGCCTGGACAGTCCCGAGACGGATGCGCTGCTCGGGTCCTACGCCGATGACTATCGCGATGAGATTGAGCTGGTCAGAGGGGCAAGTCACGAGTTTGACCAGCAGGCCTATCTGAATGGCGAGCTGACCCCGGTTTACTTCGGTACCGCGCTGGGTAATTTCGGGGTTCGGGAAATGCTCGATGATTTCGTGGAATGGGCGCCAATGCCAAGAGACCGGGAAACAGAGTCGCGCACCGTATCCGCCAGGGAAGCCGACTTCAGCGGGTTTGTGTTCAAGATCCAGGCAAATATGGATCCCAATCACCGCGACCGCATTGCGTTCATGCGCATTTGTTCCGGTCAGTACAACAAAGGGATGAAGATACGCCACTGCCGGATCGACAAGGACATCAAGATTGCTGACGCGGTGACCTTTCTGGCCGGTGATCGTGCCCAGGCCGACAAGGCGGTGTCCGGCGATATCATTGGGCTGCATAACCACGGCACCATTCAGATTGGTGATACGTTTACCGTTGGTGAGCCACTGAAGTTTCGCGGTATCCCGCATTTTGCCCCGGAGCTGTTCCGGCGCATTCGCCTGAAAGACCCACTGAAGCTCAAGCAATTGCAAAAAGGCCTCACCCAACTCGCCGAGGAAGGCTCGACCCAGGTGTTCATGCCGCTGGCCAGCAACGACCTGATTGTCGGCGCCGTCGGGGTGCTGCAGTTTGAGGTGGTGGCGTTTCGCCTCAAGGACGAATACAAGGTGGACTGTATTTACGAGCCCGTCACACTGCACAGCGCGCGCTGGGTGGAAAGCGACAGTTCAGCCAAGCTTGCCGAATTTCGCAAGAAGGCTAATGACAACCTGGCCATGGACCACGGTGGTTATCTGACTTACCTGGCACCGACCCGGGTGAATCTTAATCTGATGGAAGAGCGCTGGCCGGATATCCAGTTTTCTGCCACCCGCGAGCACTAGCGAGTCGCTAATGAGCCAGTGCCGACTGCAGTTCAGTGTCAGTGCCCGGGATGGGCACGCCCGCAGGGGTGTGATGCGCTTTCCCCGCGGTGAAGTACCCACGCCGGCGTTCATGCCGGTGGGAACCTATGGCTCGGTCAAGGGCCTGAACCCGGAGCAGGTGGCAGACACCGGCGCGGAGATTCTGCTGGGCAACACCTTTCACCTGATGCTGCGACCTGGCACCGCCATTATTCAGCGGCACGGTGACCTGCATGACTTCATGGGCTGGTCGAAACCCATTCTCACCGATTCGGGCGGCTTTCAGGTGTTCAGTCTCGGAGCGATGCGCAAGATCTCGGAACAGGGCGTGGAGTTCCGCTCCCCGGTAGATGGCGACAAGGTGTTCCTCGGTCCGGAGTCAGCCATCGCCGTTCAACAGCAGTTGGGCGCCGACATTATCATGGCCTTTGACGAGTGCACGCCCTATCCGGCCACCGAGCAACAGGCCAGGGAGTCCATGGAGTTGTCCATGCGCTGGGCGCGGCGCTGCCTTGCCGCCCACGGCGAGCACAATGCGGCACTATTCGGCATTATTCAGGGTTCCATGTACCCGGAATTGCGCGATGAGTCGCTGGCGGAATTGCAGGCCATGGGCTTTGCTGGCTATGCCATTGGCGGGCTGTCGGTGGGCGAGCCCAAAGACGACATGCGAAAAATCGTTGCCCACTGTGCGCCGCAAATGCCGGCTGACAAGCCGCGCTACCTGATGGGGGTGGGCACGCCTGAGGACATTGTGCTGGCGGTGCAGCAGGGCATCGACATGTTCGACTGCGTGATGCCGACGCGCAATGCCCGCAATGCCCATCTGTTCACTTCCCGGGGATTGCTGCGCCTGCGCAACGCCCGCTATCGGGACGATACCGCTCCGCTTGATCCGGAGTGTGGCTGTTACACCTGCCGGAATTTCTCCCGAGCCTATCTGCATCATCTTGATAAGTGTAAGGAAATCCTGGGCTCGCAGCTCAATTCCATTCATAACCTGGCATTTTACCAGCAGCTGATGAGCGGTTTGCGCACGGCTATAGAACAGGGTAGATTGAGCGCCTTTGTCGAGGCCTTCCTGGCGAGTCAGCAGAGCGAATCCCCTTGAGTACCCGGTCAAACCCTGTCGCGCGCCTTGAATTGCCGGCAATCAGCCCAACTAAAGAGCGAATCGGTGGTCAGATTATTCCGCGTGGTGGACGCACGCTCACTGGCTCCGGTAGAAGATCAATAACAAAGCGATCGCCAGCGCCGATATCGCGAGCAGCATCTCCAGTCTTCGGGACCGTTCGCAACACTGCAAGAACCCAACAAGAGAACACTTAAGAGAGCACAATCATGGATTTCTTCTTTCCCACCGCCTTCGCCCAGGAAGCCGCCGCGCAACAGCCATCAATGGTTTACAACCTGATCCTGTTCGGGGGCATGTTTCTGCTTTTTTACCTGATTCTCTGGCGCCCCCAGTCCAAGCGCGCCAAGGAACACCGGGAGCTGGTATCGAACATTTCCAAGGGCGACGAGGTGATGACTTCCGGTGGCCTGATGGGCAAGGTCACGCGAGTCACTGATGACTACATGGCCATTGAAGTGTCGGAGGGCGTGGAGCTGAAACTGCAAAAATCTTCAGTCGCCGCAGCGCTGCCCAAGGGCACCATCAAACAAATCTAATCCGGCAAGATGCTCGCAAGTCTGAACAAGAGAACAAATTCAATGCCCTGCATTTTCAACGTCACGCACCATTGCACGCGACCAAAAGCGAGTCCTGAGTCATGTTGAATAAATATCCGGCCTGGAAAAATATCCTGATCCTGGTGGTTGTTGTTCTGGGGCTGGTGTATTCGGCGCCGAATCTCTACCCGGATGACGAGGCGCTGCAGATCAGCAATGAAAACCTGAACCTGAATGCCTCTGATGTGGCGGTGATTACCACCGCCCTTGAAGCTGCGGAGATTGACTACTTCGGCGAGAATCTCACCGACCAGGGGTTGATGCTGCGGTTTGAGGGTGTTGACGAGCAGCTGCGGGCCAAGACGGTGATCGAGGAAGCTCTCACCGATGACTTTATCGTCGCCCTGAATCTGGCGCCCACTACGCCAGCCTGGATGCAGGCCATTGGCGCCGGGAAGATGAATCTGGGCCTGGACTTGCAGGGCGGTGTGCATTTCCTGATGGAAGTGGACATGGATGATGCCCTGGAGCGGCGCATGGAGGACAACATCAGCAATGTGCGTTCTATCCTGCGTGAAGAGCGCATTCGCACGCGCGGGATCGACCTGGTCAGCAACACGCATCTGGCGGTGCGTTTTGCCAGCAGTGAGGACCGCTCGGCGGCACGTTCAATTCTCACCGATAATTTTGCAGACCTTCAGTTCCAGAACAGCGAGTCCCAGGGCAATTTTGTGCTGGACATGCGCCTGACCCCGGACATGGTGCTACAGATTCAGCGCGAAACCCTGCAGGCGAATCGCACCACGTTACTCAATCGGGTAGATGCCCTGGGTGTGGCCGAACCAACCGTGCAGCAGCAGGGCTCGGATCGAATCGTCGTTGAACTGCCCGGTGTGCAGGACCCGGCACAGGCAATTCGTATTCTGCAGCGCATTGCTACGCTGGAATTCCACCTGGAAGCAGAGCCAGGTGCGCCACGCTCGACCTACGAGACCTTCGAATTTGAGGGCGCGCTGATCGATGTCGACAATGACGTGATTCTGCAGGGTGACCGGATCAGCAGTGTGCGTTCTACACTGGATCAGAATGGGCTGCCCCAGGTGCAAATCAATCTGGATGCCCAGGGCGGCAACCAGATTAACCGGGTGACCCGCGAGAATGTTGGGCGCAATATGGACATTCTGCTCATCGAGACGCGTTCGCGCACCAATACCTATCTCGATGAAGACGGCCAGGAAGTGGAAGAAACCGAGTTTTATGAAGACGAACGGCTGATCAGCCATGCCACGATCCGCACGGCCTTGCCGCGTACCTTTGTGATTACCGGACTGACTGCACGTGAGGCCAACGACCTGTCGCTACTGATCAGTTCCGGTTCCCTGGCGGCACCGATGACCATTGTTGAACAGTCAGTGATTGGTCCTTCCATGGGCCAGGAGAACCTGCAGGCCGGTGTTCGCGGCGTGCAGGTGGCAGCCATGCTGGTGGTGTTGTTTATGCTCGCCTACTACCGGGTGTTTGGCCTGGCCGCCAATGTGGCGCTGATCATGAATATCCTGCTGATCTTTGCAGTGATGTCGTCAATTCTGCCGGCCACCCTGACGTTGCCGGGCATCGTCGGTATCGTGTTGACGGTGGGTATGGCCGTGGATGCCAACGTGTTGATCTTTTCCCGGATCCGTGAGGAACTCAGTGACGGTGCACCGCCGCAGCGGGCCATTGATGCCGGCTACGACCGTGCCTTCAGTACCATTCTGGACGCCAACCTCACCACCTTCCTGGTGGCGGTGGTGCTGTTCACAATTGGCACCGGACCGGTGAAAGGCTTTGCCGTGACCCTGATGATCGGCATTATCACCTCGATGTTCACCGCCATTGTTGGTACCCGCGCCCTGGTCAATCTGATCTATGGCGGCCGCAAGGTTCAAAACTTTCCATTGGCAGTTACCCCGAGCCCAAACGGGCCGCGGCACAGTAAGCGATAAATCATGCTGGAAAAAGCGCTCGCAGATAAACAAATCGATTTCATGGGCATCCGCAAGCTGTTGGGTAGCCTTTCCCTGGTGCTGGTGGTGGTTTCACTGGTATCGCTGGTATTCAATGGCCTGAACTTCGGTCTCGACTTCACCAGCGGCACGGCGGTGCGCCTGAATTATGATCAACCGGTGGTCATCAATGAGGTCAACGCGACCCTGCAGGCCAATGGCTATGATGAAGCGGTGGTGGTGAATTTTGGCTCCGACCGCGATATCCGTATTCTGCTGCCGGTGAACGCCGAGGTCCCGGAGGCGGAACAGGCCGCGCAGGCGGTGGCGGTGGGAGAAACCATTGCCGACCTGCTACGTCAGTCCAGTAATGCCAGTATTGCCTTGCTGGGTTCGGACTATGTCAGTGCCAAAGTAGGCGAGGAGTTGGCCGAACAGGGCGGGCTGGGCATGCTGGTGGCACTGGGCATCATCATGGTCTACATCTCGGTACGTTTTCAGTTCAAATTCTCCGTGGGTGCCGTGGTGGCGCTGGCGCACGACCTGATCATTACCCTGGGGATCTTCTCCATTACCGGCATGGAATTTGACCTCAACACCCTGGCGGCGCTGCTGGCGATTATCGGTTATTCGTTGAATGACACGATCGTGGTTTCTGACCGCATTCGCGAGAATTTTCGCCGGCTGCGCAAGGGTACCCCGGAAGAAATGGTCAACATCTCGTTGAACCAGACTCTCAGCCGGACCCTGATCACATCTCTAACCACGTTGCTGGTGCTGCTTTCCATTTTGTTCATTGGCGGGGAAACCACTCAGGGTTTCGCCATTGCCCTGATTATCGGAGTCGTGATCGGTACCTATTCCTCAATCTACGTGGCCTCAAACGTGATCCTGTACATGCAGGTAACCCGCGAAGATCTGATGATTCCGGTTAAGGAAGGCGCGGAACTGGACGAAATGCCTTAGGTGTAATTCAGGCATGTCTCAGGCAGGCCTGAGGCGCCGGACAGTTTTACGCACCTGCAGGTCAAGCCGCGTGCCAGAAGGGCGATAAATAAAGCAGGCTCCCCGTAAGAAAAACTTGGCGGCTTCGTGCTTTATTGTTATGTTCTAGTTCCCTGCTTCCCTGACCGGGAATTTGAGTGGAAGGCGTTGAATTAAAAGGCAAAAATGGCTTACCTGCTGGCAAAAATTCGACCTTATAGTGGCCTGAATCTGGCACTCGGCGCATTCCTGATGCTGCAGCTTGGTTTCCTTTCGGGCGTGTCACTGGCCCAGAGCAGCGTCAATTTCCCCCGTCCTCCGGAACTGCAACCAGCGGTGAACTTCTGGGTCAAGGTTTACACCGAGGTCGATACCCGCAGTGGTTTCCTGCACGACTCCCAGAACCTGGCGGTCATCTACGAACGCCTGCCCCTTGATCGCCGTGAAATCGAACGCAACCGAGAGCGTATTCGCGCGGATTTGCGGGTCCTGGCTACCGGCAAGCGCACCAGCCTGACCTCATCCCAGCAGCGTATCCTGGCGCTGTGGCCAGATGATGTCAGTGATCAAACCTTGCGCGCGGCGGCCTCCAATGTGCGCTGGCAACTGGGTCAATCCAATCGGTTTCTGGGTGGCCTGCAGCGCTCCGGCGCCTACCGTGACCATATCAATCGCGTCATTACCGAAAAGAATCTGCCGCCGGAACTTGTGGTGTTGCCCCATGTAGAGTCCTCATTCAATCCCAGTGCTTTTTCCAGCGTATCGGCGGCCGGCATGTGGCAGTTCACCCGCGCCACCGGCCAGCGTTTTATGCGCATCGACCACATCGTTGATGAGCGCATGGATCCCTACATTGCGGCCAACGCTGCCATGAGCCTGCTGGAGTACAACTACTCGGTGCTGGGCACCTGGCCACTGGCGTTGACTGCCTACAATCACGGCGCCGGCGGCATTGCTCGTGCAGTGCGCCAGACCGGTACCACGGATATCGAAACCATTGTTGCCAACTATCGCGGCCGGGCCTTTGGATTTGCCTCGCGTAATTTCTACGCCCAGTTCCTGGCGGTACTGGAGGTGGAGAAGAACGCCGAGCAGTATTTTAGTGAAGTGCGCTTTGACCCGGCGCCAGAGTTTGTGGAAGTGCGTACGGACGCGTTTATTGACGCCGAGATTTTTGCCCGGTCCGTGGGTATAAGCCTGGAGCAACTGCGTGCCGACAACCGGGCCCTGCGTCCGGTAGTCTGGGAAGGTGGTAAACGCATTCCCCGTGGCTTCCCGATGAAAATACGCCGCCAGTTCGCGCGCTCTGGTAACCTGCTGGCGGAAATTCCCAACGACTATAAATTTGCCGTACAAACCCCGGATATTGCCTATGTGGTGGAGCGGGGTGACAGCCTGTCGGTGATTGCCCGCCGCTTCAATACCTCGGTGGGTGAACTGGTGTCGTTGAACCAGTTAGCCAGCCGCAACCGCATCCAGATCGGCCAGCGCCTGCTGCTGCCCCAGGATAACGTCAACGCCCAGCAACTGGTGGAAGCGGAAGAGCGCGCCATGGAAGATGGCGTTTATACCGTGCGGCGCGGCGATACCGTGTCGCTGATCGCGGCCCGCTATGGTCTTACCGAGCAGCGACTGCTGGGCATTAATGGCATTCAGGACCGGCACCGTATTTATCCAGGCCAGGAGCTTCGCCTGCCCGGGGTCGGTGATGAAGGCGCCAGTCTTGCGGTGATCGACGGTAACCTGCGGCCGACGCCGCCCACCGAGGTGCAGTTTGCCGACGAGGCCGTCGAGGTGGAAGTACAGAATGCGGGTGACGACGATGAGGCGGTGGTGATAACGCCGGTGCCCGAAATTCCGGAAACCGACGACCCGGAAACCAACGGAACCCGGGATGCCGACGCCAGCCCGGAACAGCTGGCGCTGGTGAATGAACTGCTGCCGCCGGCGGCGGTACTGCCGGACAACCAGGAAATGGAGGCCCCGGTCACCACCGCCGAAGGCGAGGCTGTGGCGCTGGACCCGGAACTGGACGTCACCGAAAGCAACGAGCAGCTAACTGAACTACTGGAAGCTGACCCGTCCGACTACACCGTGGCCAGCGATAACAGCGTTGAGATCCAGGCCTCGGAAACCCTTGGCCACTATGCCGACTGGCTGGGCATCCGCGCCTGGGACCTGCGTCGCCTGAACGGCATGGCATTTCGCGATCCGGTAATTATCGGCGAGCGACTGACGCTGGATTTCTCCCAGGTCAATATTGATGAATTTGAATTAAAGCGCCGCGACTTCCATTCCAGCCTGCAGGGTGAGTTCTTCAGCAACTTCCGCATCCAGGACGTGGAAACCTACCAGGTCCGCCGCGGCGACAACATCGGCGCTATCGCGCGCACGCGCTACTCGACACCGATCTGGCTACTGCGCCAGTACAACCCGCAGCTGGATTTCAATCGCATCCAGATTGGCCAGGAGATCGTCTTCCCGCTACTGGAGCCGGTGGACTAGCTCCATTTATTTATTACACTGTTCCGCGTTTCCCAGCCAGGCTGCTAAAGCAATCCTGGTATTGCTGCCTGATAGCAGCCCCGCAATAGCTGCCAAGGTCCGGCAGCGGCAGTGGCTGCCCAATCTGCTTTAACTTGTACAAGGCGGCCAGTCGCCGCGCCACACCAGCGGCGGTTGCCGAGACAGTCTCCAGGCGAGGATAACGGCAGTGCTCCGGCAGGTATTCCGGATAGGCCAGATCATCCGGGACCAGCGGGCTGCAGCCGCGCAGGGCCGCCTCCTGAACCCCCAGGCCCTGGAAATCATGATCCGCAGTGGACAGCACCACATCACATTGATCCATCAATTGTTGATAGTTCGCCGGGTCTTCCACAAAACCAGATTGGCCGGGTGCGAGCTGCCGGGCCTCACTTAGCTCGGCGGCCAACCGGACGATCTGCGCAAACTCTTCAGGCTGCTGGCGAAACTGCTGGCCGGCAAGGTGCAGGCGCACCGGGACATTCTGTTGCTGTAGTGCCTGCAGTACCGCCAGCAATAGCCGGGGTCCCTTGTCGTATTCCCAGCGGTGATTCCACAGCACCTCGAGTATGTCAGCGCTGGCACTCAGGGTGGACCGTGCGGGAGGCTCGAGGGCCACCGGCACCGGGATGACCACACTGCGCTGCAGCCGTTGCCAGGCTGCATCGGGAAGCGCATCCGGCAGGCTGTCGAACAGCAGTTTCAGTCCGGACAGGAAAGTGCTGCGGTTGAAGGTGCTGTTGAAGACGATGGCGTCGGCGCAAAGTGCTGAATAAACCGGCACCAGCATCGGTTCAATATTTTGCCGCCGCCGGGCATCTGCATGGTCATTTGCCGGATAGAAAAACTGGTTTTCGTGAAAATACACCGCGGTGGGGATGCCCGCCAGGGCAGGGCGCAGGCCGCGCAGTGCCGCCAGGTCTACCATGGAAGTGGCCAGCAGCAGGTCATAGTCGGCGTCCAGATGCGGCGCATCACTCAAGCCCCAGTGCAGGCTATTACTGCGCACCCGCCAGTCGAAATGGCGCGGCGGCAGGCTCAGCTGCGTCCAGGCGTACTCGGGAAACAGTGCCGCCAGACGTTCGCGCCAGAGCCGGTGGCTGGTGGCGTCATAGGCTGACAGCACCAGCACTCGCAGTGGCTGTGATGCGCTACCGATGCCGCTGGCGCTCCAGAAAACCGACGTTGTCGCTCATGTCCAGAATGGTATCGATATTTTCGGCAATGTCTTCGACGGTGGCGCCAGCCCCCAGATCAACACCCTGGTTTTCGCGCACGTCAGCGGAGTAATAGCGACCGCCCATGGCCTGGATGATGCGGCCGTTGGGTGCCTTTTCGCTGCACAGAAACACTACCGCCGGTGTCACCAGACCGGGGGCCAGGCGTTCGTCGCTGTCCTCAAAGCCGGGCAGGTCGCGGGTCATTCGTGTGGCGGCAATGGGTGCGATAGCGTTGGTATGAATGTTGTACTTGGCTCCTTCCAGGCGCAGTGTATTCATGAAACCGACCAGACCCAACTTGGCGGCCCCGTAGTTGCTTTGCCCGAAATTGCCGAATAGTCCTGACGTGGAGGTGGTCATGATCAGCCGGCCGTAGTTCTGCTCGATCATGATTGGCCACACGGCTTTGGTGCAGTTAACACTGCCGGTGAGGTGGACATCGATAACAGCATGCCAGTTGGCCAGATCCAGCTTGGCAAAGGTCTTGTCCCGCAGGATACCGGCGTTGTTTACCAGGATGTCAATGCGGCCCCAGGTGTCCATGGTTTGTTGCACCATGGCCTGTACCGCGTCCAGATCGGTGACCGAGGCGTCGTTGGCAATGGCGGTGCCACCCAGGTCGTTGATGTCCTGGGCGACCAGTTCAGCCGCACTGGCTGAACCGCCGCTGCCATCGACACTGCCACCCAGGTCATTGACGACCACCTTGGCGCCGCGGCGCCCCAGTTCCAGCGCGTGTTCCCGGCCAAGGCCGCCGCCAGCGCCGGTCACGATAGCGACACGGTCTTTGAAATCTATGGTCATGGAATCTCCTTGTCCAGAGCGTTAGGTGGGCGGGGATTCTATGCCGAGGTCTGTTGCGGTTCAATCGCTGCTGTGGTTGGCCATCAGTTTGGCGGCCCTGCACTGGGGCCATCGGTCTGGCTGCGCTATTATAGGCCCATGCACTGTCCTCATGCCTGCCAATTTCTGCCACAGCGCTGCAGCGCCTTGCTGTGGAACCGCCATGACTGACTTGCAGCCGGTTCCCGCGGCCACGGTGGTGCTGGTCAAGGATCACGCTCACCAGGAGGATATTGAAGTGTTGCTGGTGCGGCGCAGCAGGCATCTGGTGTTCCACGGCGGACACTGGGTGTTTCCCGGTGGCCGCGTTGATGAAGCCGATTTCCAGGCCGCCGGTAGTGAGCTTGAGTACCCGGCGGCGCTAAAGGCTGCGGTGCGCGAAACTAAAGAAGAGACCGGGGTTGAACTGGCTGAACAGCGCCTGATTCATACCGCCCACTGGACCACGCCGCCGCGTCTGCCGAGACGCTTTTGCACCTGGTTTTTCGTCTATCCAGTCACGGTTCCGATCACGGTGCAAGTTGATCAGCGCGAGATTCTCGAACACCGCTGGTTGCGCCCGGCCCAGGCCCTGGCTGAAGCCGATCGCGGTGAACTGGTGCTGCCCCATCCAACGCGGGTCACGGTGGAAGATCTTGCCCACTATTGCAGCCTGAAGGCACTGCTGACCGGCGTTATGGACGGTAACATCCGCGTATTTCCCAGCGACTCCCGTTACTACCGCCCGGATGAAATGGGCTATTTCCGCGCTGATTCCTGATCTGGGCAGCGGGATGATCAGGCTGGTTCGGGTGCGCCGTTGGGCCGCGAAATCCGCACTTTACCGGTGCCTGACATGGTGGGTTCGGACTGCCTGACGGGACAGGGATTTTGTCCCTTGAGCCGCCCGGCGGTCCTTGCTTTTCAGGGCGGGATAGTGGGATAGTTGAAAGACCGTATCATGGGGGTTTTGGCCGTGATTGGCCGAACTCCCTGGCTTGCACGGGGCACGCAGTTCACTGCGCATCGGGTTGGCAGCCTGCGATATTGCTCGCCATGGCAGGTGCAAGTTGTAAGTAACCTGGGAAGCGCAGGTCATATCAGTGTCGCTCTGCTGATCAGCCTGATGACCCGCGCAAGCAGTGCGGGGGACTCCGGTCAGTCCTGGCATGACCAAAGCATATTCGGGGCCATCCGGGCATGGATTGTGAACGAAGCGCTCTGGTTAGGACGTACGTCTTGATCTGACTGAGAATTGCCTTCAGCCGGGTCCAATGAGCTAGCAGGTAAAAAGCCAGAACACTTCAGGAACCCTATGACCACGCCTACGTTTGAGAATCTTCGCACTACCCTGAAAACTCTCCGCCGGCGGCGCAGCAGCCTATTTCTGCTGCAGCAGGGCAGCTTGTTCACCATCGCCCTGGCGATACTGGCGCTTACCGCTACCGGCCTGGCTGCCTGGCTGGACCTGGACAGGTCCGGCACCATCGTTCTGTTTAGCATAACCCTGCTGGCTGCTGCGGGACTGGTTTGGCAATTCATCCGCGTATTGCGGCTGCGGCGTTATGATGACCGGGCCCTGGCGCACTACGTGGAAGACCGCATACCTGATTTTGAGCAGCGCCTGCTTACCTCCCTGGAGTTTTCAGAAGCCGACCTGCGCGACGGCCGGGAAGGCGTTTCGCAGCAGTTCATCCGGCAACTGTGGCAGGATGCCCAGTCCCATGTCGAGCAGCAGCAGCGCCAGGTAGAGACTGTTATGCCAGCGCGCAGTTCCTGGCTGTCGCTGGGGGCCGCGGTTAGCGTACTGGCAATCGTCGTGACCGCGTTTCTGAGCTCCGAACTGCTGTCCAGCGCGGGTACCCGGTTGGCCTGGCCGTTCGCCATCAGCGAGCCGGTGATTGTTGTGCAGCAGGCCCCGGACATTGAGCTGACGGTGGAACCGGGTGACATCGAAATGCAACGTGGTGATAGCGTCACCATCGTCGCCCGGGTCAACAATGCAATGCCGGCCAACGTCAATCTGCGCCTGCAGGACGACAATGTTAACTGGCGGGATGTGACCATGAGTCGGGACGGCAATGGCAGCGACAGCGCTACCTACAGTTATTACATCCCCGCCCTTCAGGAAGACACCACCTACTACATCAGCTTTGATGAAGGTGAGGGCATCAGCTCGCCGCAATACGAGATCAATCTGTTCGACCTGCCCCAGGTGGAGCGCATCGACCTGTCCTTTACCTACCCGGATTACACCGGTCTGGAAGCCGCGGTAGAAGAAGATAGTGGTGACATGGTGGTGCCCGAAGGCACGGTGGTGGACATGACCATCAACTTCAACAAGGTAGTGGCTACGGCGAATCTGAGTTTTGAAGAAACTCTGGTAACGGATGACGAGGAAGCAGAACCGGTGGCACCCTATCCGGACATGCCGCTGCGGATCGATGGCGATACCGGCTATGCCTCGTTCACCGTTAACCGCGACGGCGTGTATCGAATTAATGCCCGCGACCTGGCCGATATGAGCAGTCGCAATCCGCTGGATTACTTCATCCGGGCGATTGAGGACCAGCCGCCGGAACTGGTATTGCAGCGCCCTGGTCGCGACCAGGAAGTCATGCCGCTGGAAGAGGTGATTCTCGAGGTAGATGCCAGTGACGACTATGGTCTGAGTGAATTCAATCTCAACTACAGCGTGGTGGGTCGTGATGAAGTGTCGGTGGATTTTCTGCCCGAGCCCAACGTACGCAGCGTCTCCGGCAACGAACTGATCTACCTGGAAGAACTGGGCGTCGAGCCCGGTGATTTTGTCAGCTACTTCCTGACCCTGGCGGACAACAGCACCCTCGACGGGCCTAACCAGGTAGTATCCGATATTTATTTTCTCCAGGTCATCCCAACTGACCAGGAATTCCGCGAGCAGGGTGGTGGCATGAGCGGCGGTCAGGGTGCTGGCGGCGGACAGGGCGGCGATTCCAGTGCGCTGGTGAGCGTTCAGAAAGACATTATTGCCGCCACCTGGAAGCTGCGGAACCGCATGAACGATGTGTCCGAGGATGAATTCCGGGCCGATGCGGAAATCATTGCCGAATCCCAGCGCGAAGCCACCAGTCGCGCGCGCATGTCTATTGATCGACTGGCCGAGCGCCTCAACTTTTCCGACGACACTTACGATGCCGCGGTTCAGAACCTGTCCCTGGCTATTGATGAAATGAATAAAGCGGCAGATGAACTGGAGCTGGAACAGATCACCAGTGCCCTGCAGCCCGAGCAGCTTGCGCTGCAGTTTATTCTCAAGGCGGAAGCCAGTATTAATCGCACCAACATCAGCATGCAGCAAGGGGGTGGCGGTGGAGGCGGTGGTTCCGCCCAACAGGAACGTGAAGACCTGCGCGAGCTGTTTGAGATGGAAATGGGGCAGTTGGAAAACCGTTACGAAACCCCGAACAGCGCCGGTGGCGGCGGTAACCAGCAGCAAAGTGAAGAAGCCAATAAACTGGAAGAACTGGCACGGCGACAGGAAGGCCTGACCCGGGCGCAGCGCAATCTTGCCCGCCGGGAAGACCAGATGACGGAAGAGCAGCGGCGCCGTGAACTGGAGCGCCTGCGACGTCAGCAGGAGCAGTTGAGCCGCGAGGTGGCGCAGCTGGCAGAGCAAATGTCCCGTGGTCAGCAGCGCTCTCAGCAGCAGTCTGCTTCGAGCCAATCGCAGCAGTCCCAGTCCCAATCCCAATCCCAATCCCAGTCCCAATCTCAGGCACAGTCCCAGGGCGGGTCTTCCAGCGGTGGTTCCGCCGGCGGCCAGCAACAGCAACAGCAGCAGCCGCAGACCGCGCTACAACGTGCGGCTCAGCAGATGCAGGAAGCCTCGCAGAGTGATTCAGCCTCAATCGCCGCGGCACGCAGTCAGAAAGCCCTGGAGAATCTGCGGCAGCAGCAGCAGGAGATGAACCAGGAAGGCGAAAGTTCAGTTAACCAGCTGGCCCAGAACCTTGGTCAGCGCGGCCAGCGTCTGCTGCAGCAGCAGCGTGACCTGCAGGATGCCCTGGAGTCCACCAGTCGCCAGCAGGGTCTCGGGCAAACCCGACAGTCGGTGCAGGAAGACGAGAGCCTGCAGGAACTGATTCAACAACAGCAGCAACAACAGCGTGATCTGGAGGAAATCGAGGACATGCTGCGTGCCATTATTGCCCGCGGTGAGAGCGACGATCAGCGCTTGCTGTCCCAGGCGCAACAGGCCTCACGGGAGCTGCGCCCGATTCGCGAAGAAATGCAGACCTCCAATCGTGTGCTGCGCAACGGCATGGTTAATTTATCGGTGGACATTGAGCAGGAACTGGAAGGCCAGATCGAGGCGTTTTCCCGCAGCCTGACTTCGCTGGATCCGTCCCAGGTTGACCGTGAAAGCGGCCAGCTCCAGCAGGCGGCCAGGGATGCCGAGGCGTTGCGTGAACAGCTGGAAACCCTGCAGCAACAGGCCGAAGCCTTTAACCAGGGCGGCCAAAGTGGCCAGGGTGGGCAAGACGGCCAACAAGGTAACGGTCAACCAGGTGAGGGGGCGCCAAGTGTCCGCGAAATGCGCGAGCGCCTTGCCCAGTCCCAGCAATTAGCTCAGCGTCTGCAGCAACAGGGCGAGCAGCAGGCCCAGGCCGGTGGTCAACAGCCAGGTGGTCAGCAGGGTAATCGTGGTGGTCGCCAGCAGATCGGCGGTGCCCGCGGTGACGGTGATCCACGCCAGCCCGGTGGCGGCGCCAGCGAAGCGGACCGCTCCGGGAATCCGGTTCCCTGGGGCAATGCCCGTTCCATTGAGCAGCAGCTAACCCAGCAGGATATCGAAGATTTTCTCAGTCAACCTGATTTGTTCCGGCAATTGTTACAGCCCATTATTGAACTGGAGGGCGCATTGCGGGAACAGGCGGAGTTGGAAAACATTAACCAGAAGCTTTATGCCACGGCGGATGAAGATGTACCCGAGGAGTACCGCGACCTGGTGGAACAGTACTACCGGGAACTTTCTGAAAACCAGGGTGCAGCAGCCAGTAATCAGTAGCAATGCAATCTGTCGAGCCTAATCTGCTTACCGCACTGTCGGAAGGCTCACTGAGCTTCGCCTACGGCATGAACCCACTATGGTTCGCGCTGGCGGTGGTGCTGGTGATCGCCGCGGTGTGGGCCAGTTATTACAAGACCACGCGGCCCCTGAGTCCAGCCTGGAAAACCTGGTTTATTGGCCTGCGCTCTGCGGTGCTGATTCTGTTGCTATTCATTCTGCTGCGCCCGGTGGTGAATACCAATCAGGTATCACCCCAGGAAACCTACCTTGCGGTACTGATGGATAATTCCCAGAGTATGTCAGTAGCCGACATGCCGGGCGGCCGCACTCGCCAGGAAGTGGTCTACCAGGAATTCATCGAAGATGGCGTGCTTGATGATTTGGGTGAGTCGTTCCAGATTCGGAGCTTCAGCTTTGACAAACAGGCGCAGCGCATTGCCAGTATCGACCAGCCTGCTGAGCCGGGAACGGCGTCTTCCATTGATCAGGCGCTGGCCTATGTTGAGGATCAACTTAATGGCCTGCCGCTGGGCGGCGTGGTGTTGATTAGCGATGGCGCCGACAATTCCAATGTTGATCCGGTGTTGCGAGCCCAGGATTTCGGTGCGCAACAGATTCCCGTGTTCACTGTAGGTGCTGGCCAGGAAGAGATTCCGCAGGATATTGGTATTGTCGATGTTAGTACTGCGGAGACCGTGCTGGAAGGCTCGGTATTCAATATTCAGGTCGCGCTTTATCACCAGGGCTTTGCCGGCCAGGAAGTGCTGCTCAGCGTAATGGATGGCGATACTACCGTGGTGTCTGAGCCGGTGGTGCTGGGCAGCGAGGGCGTTACCCGCCGCTATGAGCTGGAGCTCACGCCGGAGCGACCGGAGTTGATTGTCTACGATCTACAGGTGGAGCTGCAGCCCGGGGAAATAATCCCGGAGAACAACAAATACAGTTTTCTGGTGGATAACACCGCCAAGACCCCGCTTGACGTTCTCTATATTGAGGGGCATCCGCGCAACGAATACAAGTTTATCCGTCGCGCGGTGGCCGATGATAATTCCCTGCGCCTGGCTACCTATCTGCAAACAGGCCCGGAAAAATTCTATCGGCAGGGTATCAAGTCGCCTACGGAACTGAGCAGTGGTTTTCCCGATGATAAGGAAACCCTGTTCGAATACGAGGCAATTGTGCTTGGCGACATCGAAGAAAGTTTCTTTACTGCCGAGCAGTTGCAGTTGATTGAAGACTTTGTAGCGGAACGTGGCGGCGGCTTTTTGAAAAGCGGCATGGTGGATGAGGATTTCCTGGACACACCAATAGCCGACATTCTGCCGGTTACCCTGGTAGAGGAGAATTTTCTGCCCGGTCACCTGCGTGGCGGTATCCGCCGCGGCAGTCATCCCACCGGCGAGCTGTATTTTCCAAGACGCACGCGCAATGGCGATTTCTCAACCTTGTTGCGCCTGGCCGGTGACGATACCGAGAACCAGCGACTCTGGGGTCAGCTTCCCGAACTACAGGGTGTTTACGTTACCGGACGCATCAAGCCCGGGGCAACCGTGCTGCTTGAGCATCCGCTGTTGCAATACCAGAACCAGGCGCTGCCAATTATCGCTCACCAGCGCTTCGGCAGCGGCCGCAGCATGAGCGTTGCTACCGCCAGCACCTGGCGCTGGCAGATGATGATGCCGTCTGACGATATGTCGCACGAGACTATCTGGCGACAATTGCTGCGCTGGCTGGCTGTATCCGCACCGCAGCGCATCAGTATTAACTTCGACCGTGAATTCTACAATGTCGGTGACCAGGTGAATGTCACCGCCACCGTGCTCGATGAGGAATTCGAACCAGACAATGACGCCACCCTGTGGATGCAGACCACTACGCCCCTGGACCAGATTACCGATACGCCAATGGAGTGGGATATCAGCGAAGACGGCGTGTATCGCTCCAGTTTTACAGTTCAGGAGGAAGGCGTGTTCAATCTGCTGGTGGACGTGGCCAGCAGTGCCGGAGAATCCGGAACCGATGCCTCTGAGAAGCGCGCGGCCTTCGTGGTGACACCTTCGCTGCGGGAGTTTACTGACGCGGGAATGGATGCCGGCCTGCTGAGCCGGATTGCCGAAGCCAGCGGCGGGCGCTATTTCAATCTCAACAATGTCTCAAACCTTGCTGGCACCGTGGAATTCACCCCCAACGCCTATTCCCGGCAGGTGCAAATTGATTTGTGGGACCGGCCCTGGTTGCTCGGCCTGTTGATTGCCATGCTCTGCCTTGACTGGGTAACGCGGCGCATGAAAGGGTTATCCTGATGACAATATTGATCAGACATAAACCGCTATCGGGTCGCCTCGCCCGCGTCCTGCCCACGCTGTTGCTGGGTGTGGCCGCGTTCCTGTCCGGCGCCGTGCAGGCTCAACCAGGCCAGGGACTGGAAACGGACTATTTCCTTGATACTCCGGATACCAGCAAGTTCGCGGTGATTATTACCGGACCCACAGTGGGCGAGACCAGCCAGGCCCAGTTTCGCAACTGGTCCTTCGCCCTGCACGATATTCTGATTCGCGACTATGGCTACAGCTCTGACACCGTGACCCTGCTGTATGCAGACGGCGACTCCACGGCCTCCAGCGCGGTTGCTATCGATGGCGCGGCTGATCGGGCCGGGATTGAGCAGGGACTTGCGGCACTGGGTGACGCGGTCAAACCGGGTGACCAGATAACCCTGTATTTGATGGGGCATGGCAGTGGCGCCGAGGATGAGGCGAAATTCAATATTGTCGGTCCGGATTTTACCGGACCCGAATTTGCCACGCTGCTTGATCAGTTCCAGCAGCAGGACATGGTAATAATCAATACCACCAGCGCCAGCTATGGCTTCTCTACAGCGCTGTCCAGCGAAGGGCGTGTGGTGATCTCGGCGACCCGCTCGCCGTCAGAGAAATTCGACCCGATCTTTTCACGGTATTTTATCGAGGCACTGGATTCACGACAGGGCGATCGTGACAAGAATAATCGTGTCTCCATGCTGGAAGCGTTTCGTTACGCCAAGGCCAGCGTCGAGCAGTGGTACGAAGAGCAGGGGCGACTGGCCTCCGAACATGCCGGGCTTGATGATAACGGCGATGCGCTGTTTTCTCTGGACCCGGCGATTGACGACACCGATGGTCGACTTGCGGAAATTGCCTATATCGACATGCTGACCGATGACACCGCCGGCCTGAGTGCCGCTGCGCTGCGCCTCAAGGCCAGAATGCAGGAGCTGGAACGGTCGGTATTTATCTTGCGTGGCCGCAAGGCAGACTACCTGGAAGCAGATTACTGGTCGGAGATGGAAGGCCTGCTGGTAGAACTGGCCCGAACCACAGGACAATTCAATGAACTGGTACAAGAGTAAACATTTGACTAGCCTGCTGCCGGGCCTGAGCCTGGTGGTAGCCTTGAGCGTCGTGGAAGCCCAGGCGCAGCAAGCGGTGGGCAGTGGCGATTCACCGCTGTTCCGCGGTGAGGAATTGCTGCTTAATGGCTCCTACGCCGCCGCCGCTGATGTGCTGCAGATGGCCGATGGCCTGGATCGCGAAGACGGTCTGGTAGGCGCCAGCCGTGCTTACGCGATGATGGGTAATTATCAGCGTGCCCGGGAAGTGCTCGTCGAGGAAATCGGTGCTGATAATTACGCCGACCAGCCGCTGTTGGCCACGCAATTGGCCGAAGTGACGCGCCTGACCGGCGAATCTGCCGAGGCGCTGGAAATTCTCGCGGCAGTGGTGGATGGCAATGCCGAGCCGCCGGTGCGCTCCCTGGTGCAGTATGGCGATCTGTTGTTGTTTACCGGCGACAAGCAGGGCGCTTACGGCGTTCTGGATCAGGCCGTCCAGCGCTACAACGATGGCCTGGTGTTTGCGTCTGAGGATGTAGCGATGGTGGCCCTGGCCAGCTGGCGACTGGGAAACTTTCACGATGCCAACAGTCTGTTTAACGAGGCCACCCGGTCCAATCCGGAGAACCTGGAAGCACTGGCGCTGTGGGGTGATCTGTTTAACGAGAAATACAATGCCGCCGATGCCGAACGCACTTACCAGGAAGCATTGGACGTAAATAGCCGCTATGTGCCGGCACTGGTGGGCATTGCCCGGGTAGTGGGTGATGAGCGCGCCCTGCAGCGCGCGCTGGCAATCAATCCGAATTCGGTTCCTGCCATGGAGACCTATGGCCAGTTACTGATGCGTAATGGCCGAGAGGATGACGCACGGGAGTATTTCGACCGCGTGCTGGGCTTGAATCCTGAGTCTCTTGACACCCTGGGGGTGCTGGCCGCCGACGCTGCCCTGAACGAGCGCACCGACGAATATGAACAGTATTACCAGCGGGTCCAGTCCTTCAGCCCGGGCAATCCGGATTTTCTCGGCGATATCGCCGATGCCTTTGGCAACAACTACCGCTTTACCGAGGCGGTGGCCTATGCCCGCGCCGCCATTGAAGAAGATCCCGAATACTGGCAGGGCTACACGTTGCTGGGCAGTAACCTGATCAGGCTTGGGGAGGAAGAAGAAGGCAAGGCAAATCTGGAAATCGGCTTCGAGAACGATCCGTTCAATGTGCGCACCTCGAACATGCTAAAAGTGTTCGACACCCTGGCCACTTACGAAACCCTGGAAAGTGAGCACTTCAAGGTGCACATGAGTTCGCGCGACGCGCAGATTCTGTGGCCGTATATGGAGCCGCTGCTGGAGGAAAGCTACGACACGCTGACCGCAAAATACGGCTTTGAACCGGAAGGCCCGATCCTGATTGAGGTGTTCGAGGAAACCGAAGACTTTGCCGTGCGCTCCGTGGGACTGCCAGACATTGGCCCACTGGTGGGCATCTGCTTCGGCAAGGTGATTACCCTGATTTCGCCGGACACGCTGACCGCCAACTGGCAGGAAATTGTCTGGCATGAATTCATGCACGTGATCACCCTGCAGATGACCGACAACCGCATGCCACGCTGGCTTTCGGAAGGCATCTCGGTGTGGGAAGAAAAAGAAGGGCGACCCTACTGGGGCCGCGACCAGGGCCTGGACCTGGTGCGGGCCGCGGAAGACGAGCAATTGCTGCACATTGGCGAGCTCAATGACGGTTTCACCAATGCCCGCAACAGTGCCGACCTGGGCTTTGCCTACTTTCAGTCCTACCTGGTAGTTGACTACATCACCCAGCAGTACGGTTTTGAAAAACTGGTGGAACTGGTCAAGCAGTATGCTTTTATCAAGGAAGACAGTGAGCGATTTGCCGAGGTGTTCGACGAATCACTGGATCAGTTCGACGCGGGTTTTCAGGGCTGGATTCAGCGCCGGGTCGAAGAGATCGCTGTCTATGTGCACTCCGAGGACGTCCCCGATGAGGGCGCAGGCCATGGTCACGGCATTCGCGAGAACTCCAGCGCCATCCTGGCCGAGCTGTATAACAACGCGTCCCTGAAGCAGCATATGCGTTCGCGTATCGAAGCGAATCCGGCCGATTTCCAGGCGCATCTGCAGTTGGGGATTGTGCTGTTCAAGGAAGAAGCCTACTTTGAGGCCAGAGAGACCCTGATGACCGCCTACGAGCTGCTGCCCAGCTATACCGGTTATCCGAGCCCGCCGCTGGTGCTGTCGCAGATAGCCCAGGCCCAGAATGACGAGCAGACACGCCTGGACTGGCTGGAAATTCTGCTGGAAAACCTGCAGCACGATTACGACTCAGCGCTGATCCTGGCGGAAGCAGCGCTGCAGGAAGAGAACTTTGAGCGCGCCGACTATTACCTGGACCGCGCCCTGCAGGTGGATCCCTATCGCAGTGACGTGCATCAGCTCAAGGCGCGCTATGCCCAGGCTACCGGTAACACCGCCCAGGCGGTAACCGAGTACGAGGTGCTGATGAGTCTGGATATCAATGACCCCGTGGAAGCGCGTACCGATCTGGCGGAAGCTTATCTGAATAATGGACAGCGGGCCGATGCCCGGCAGAATGTTCTCTATGCTCTGGAACTGGCGCCAAGTTATCGCCGGGCCCAGCAGGTGCTGCTGCAATCCCTGGAAGGTGATAACTAGTGTCACTCGCTACCGCCTTGCTGACCCGCAGCGCACCACCAGCAGTGGCTTGCCTGCTGCTGTTGCTGGGACCGCTGTCGGCACTGGGCCAGGTGGTACAGTTTGAGGGTACTGGCAATGAGGACACCGCGATCTATGGCACCGATATAACCGAATTCACCTGGCTGCGCGGACGCTATACCAATCACGGCGGTGGGCGTGGTGGCTACGGTTTCGGCCGGCGCGGTGGCTGGTGGGATACTGACTATCCTGATTCCGATGAGAACTTTCTGCGCGGCGTACAGCGTTATACGAACATCGACACCAACCCACGCAATCACACCTACGTCGAGCTGACCGACCCGCGCCTGTTTGAACACATTTTCCTGTACATGAACTGGAAGCGGGTACCGATCGGTTCATCCTACAGTGGTCCGAATTTTACACCGGAAGAGATCGAGGCCCTGCGGGAGTTCATGTTCCGCGGCGGCCTGGTTATGGTGGACGATTTTTGGGGCGAGCCGCACCTCGACGACATGTACGTGGAGATCGGCAAGATTTTCCCGGACCGGGAGATCGTCAAGCTGGATACCAGTCACGAGGTGTTCCATATCTTCTTCGATATCGACGAAGTGGCTCAGGTACCGGGGCGAATGGTGACCTGGGATTTCGGCGGTTTCATGAATCTCGACGATCCCAGTTATCCGCCGGAGGTGTATGCGGTGCTGGACGATGATGGTCGGGTAATGATGGCGGCACACTACAACACCGATCTCGGCGATGGCTGGGAGCACACGTTTTATGCCGGTTACCCAACCAAGTACACCAATGAAGCCTATAAGATTGGCATCAACTTTCTTATCTACGCATTCAGTCACTGATTGACAGGAACAGCAACATGACAGACACAGAAACCGAAGCAGCAGTGGAATTGGAAAACCGCGATGACCTGGCACTGGTAGAGCGGATGCAGGAAGGCCGCGACCAGATCACTACGGAAATCAAGAAGGTCATTATCGGCCAAAGCGATATTATCGACGAGCTGTTGATTGCACTGTTTGGTGGTGGCCACGTGCTGGTGACCGGTGTCCCCGGTCTTGCCAAGACCCTGTTGATCAAGACCGTGGCAGATATCCTGCAGGTGGATTTCAGCCGTATCCAGTTCACCCCCGACCTGATGCCAGCGGACGTGGTGGGTTCGGAAGTGGTTGAGGAATCGGATCAGGGTCGTCGCCTGAAGTTTGTAAAAGGCCCGATCTTTACCAATATCCTGCTGGCGGATGAAATCAACCGCACGCCACCCAAGACTCAGTCAGCGCTGCTGGAAGCCATGGAAGAGAGGCAGGTTACCGCCGGTGGTGTCACCCACCCTATGGCCAAACCGTTCTTCGTGCTGGCCACCCAGAACCCCATTGAACTGGAAGGTACCTACCCACTGCCGGAAGCGCAGTTGGACCGTTTCATGTTCAAGATCGAATTGGGCTATCTGTCGGAAGAGGATGAAGTCAAGGTAGTCAGCAACACCACCCAGACCCACGACCGGGCACTCGCCCATCCGCTGAGTGGCGAGGACATTCTGGAATTCCAGCGCATCGCCCGGCAGGTTCCGGCCGCAGAGGCCGTTATTCAATATGCCGTGCGGCTGGTACATGCGTCGCGTCCGCAGAGCGAACAGGCGCCGGAATTTATCAGGGACTGGGTCAGCTGGGGCGCGGGTATCCGTGCGTCACAAAACCTGATTCTGGCTGGCAAGGTGCGAGCCCTGCTGCACGGCCGCTTCAATGTATCGTTCAATGATGTGCGTGCCCTGGCGCCTTCGGTACTACGCCATCGAATCCTGCTGAATTTTCATGCCGAGGCAGAGCGGGTAAATACCGACGAAGTGATCCGCTTGCTGCTGGATGCGATTCCGGCACCGGCCTCGGACATCTGATTGTCCATGTCGGATTCAATCAACTTTCTTGATCCATCAGTTCTCACCGGGCTGTCCAATCTCGAGCTCCGGGCGCGGGTGGTAGTGGAAGGTTTTCTGTCTGGACTGCATAAGAGTCCGCACCGTGGCTTCAGCGTAGAGTTTAACGACTACCGGCAGTACCAGCG
Organism: uncultured Pseudohongiella sp.; assembly: GCA_965230125.1. Lineage (GTDB taxonomy): Bacteria > Pseudomonadota > Gammaproteobacteria > Pseudomonadales > Pseudohongiellaceae > UBA9145. The sequence continues at coordinate 1,992,016 of OZ245938.1, forward strand.
CGGTGATGACATGCGTCACGTGGACTGGAAGCTCTATGCGCGCAGCGACAAGATGTACATCAAGCAGTATGAGGATGAAACCAATGTGCGCTGCGTCATTCTGCTGGATACCAGTGCCTCCATGAACTACAGTTCCGGCAGCATGAGCAAGCTGAACTACGGCGTGACCCTGGCCTCGGCGCTGGCCTACTTCGTCAATCGTCAGCGCGATGCGGTCGGCCTTATTACCTTTGATGATGAGGTGCGCAATTTCATACCGCCACGGTGTCGGCAGCCGCACTTGATGCGTATTCTCCGGACTCTGTCCACTCTGGAGACCGGCACTCACACCAATGTAGTGAAGCCGTTGACCGACCTGGCGGTGACCCTGACCAAGAAGAGCATGGTGATCCTGATCACCGACATGTTGGACGACGAGGAACGAATCGTCGGCACGCTGCAGAATCTGCGCGCCATGGGCCATGACGTACTGACTTTCCAGATCATGGATTCCGATGAGCTTACCTTTCCGTTTACCGAGGCTTCGGAGTTCATCGACATGGAAAACAATGAGACCTATACCACGTCCCCGGCGGCGATTCGTGAAGCCTATCTTGAGAACCTCAATGAATTTCTGGATTTCTGCCGCAAGCAGTGCCAGAGCAGTGGTGTGGACTACTGCCTGCTGAACACTGCCGAGCCACTGGACGAGGCGCTGTCTGCCTACATGACCAAGCGCGCCAGAAGCTTCTAGGGCATCAAAGATGACCAGAGATAAACTGGGATGAATAGCTAAATGGTATTCCTGACACCCCTTTTTCTGCTCGGACTGCTGGCTGCGGCGATACCGGTGGCGATCCACCTGATTCGCCGCGAAAAGCCGCCGAAGCTGATGTTCAGCACCATCCGTTTTTTGAAGAAAACCTCGAAAAAGCTGGTGCTGTTCCAGCAGCTGCAGCAAATCCTGTTGCTGTTGCTACGCTCGGCCGTGATCGCGCTGCTGGTGTTTGCTTTTGCCCGCCCGCTGTTCAACCAGTCCATGGCGCGGCTGGTTGATGCTGATCCGCAGTCGGCCGTCATCATGCTCGATTTATCCATGAGCATGCACTACGGCGATAACTTCGAGCAGGCCAGAGACGTGGCCCTGGACGTGCTGGGCGAGCGAGCCGCGGGTGATGAGGTGGCTTTTATTGGCTTTTCCGAGGCCGCCGAGGTGGTACGTGAGCTGAATACCGATTTTGACGCCCTGCGCTCGCTGCTCAATGACCTGGAAGAACCCGGTTTCGGCACCACGCGCTACCTACCAAACCTGCGCCTGGCGGACCAGCTATTGTCGGAATCACGATTCGATAACCGGGCCGTGTACCTGATCTCGGATTTTCAGCAGGCCGGACTACAGGCCACCGACGACAATTTCAAACTGGCTCCCGGCGTTGCCTTTACACCCATCGACGTGGGCACTGCGAACAGCAGTAATCTGGTGCTGTCCGACGTGCGCTCACCGGAACAGCTGCTGGAAGATGCCGATGAGCAACAGATACTGGCCCGGGTTCGTTCCACGGGCACCCAGTATGTGGACCGCGGAGAAGTGACGCTGCGCCTTAACGGTGAGGTAGTGGATCGAGCCAGTGTGGACCTCAGTGAACGCTCGGAAGAGGTGGTAACGTTCAGCGCCAGCTTTACCGACCAGGGCTCCTATGTTGGCGAAGTTCAGGTCAGCGGCGATGGATTTGCTATCGATAACAGCTATTACTTTACCGTGGATGTTTTACCCCGGATTCGGGTGCTGTTGGTGAATGGCGAAGCATCCACAAACTGGTTTGATGACGAGGGTCACTGGTTCGGGCTGGCGGTCAGCGGCGCTGGACAGTCACCGTTCGAGCTGCAGTCCATCGAGCCGGCCGGGCTCACCGAAGCGGCTCTGCGGCAGAACGATGTTGCCGTGCTGCTCAATGTGGGTGATATCAGTAGCAGTCAGGCCGCGGCTATCAGTCGCTATGTGCAGGACGGCGGAAGCCTGTTGCTGGCTCCGGCCGACCAGGTCCAGGCGGACACCTATAATCAGTTGTTCGCCGAGATCCTGCCCGCGACGCTCAACGGTCAGGGAGATACCGGCCTTGATGATTACCTGGTGATCGCCGATCTTGACCGCCGGCATCCGATTCTTAGGCCATTGGACAGCGACTGGTCGGCACGCTTTCAGGCGCACTGGGCGCTGGAACCGGTAGCTGATGCTTCGGTGCTGATGCGTTTCGACAATACCGATCCCGCACTGGTGGAGCGGGATGTGGGTGCGGGTAAGGTGCTGTTGTTCGCGTCATCCCTGGATCTGGAATGGAATAACCTGGCGCTACAGGGAATGTTCCTGCCGTTTGTTCACGAAACCTTGCGGCATTTGGTGCAGCCGGAACTGAAGCAACGTGCCTATCAGGTGGGTGACCGAATTAATCTGGACCCGACTGGCGAAACTGAGTCTGTGACTGTCACCGGCAGTGACGGTCAGGCGGTGCCAGTCAGTGGCGATAGCGCCATAGTCACTGCCACACGTCCCGGCCTGATCACCGCCCTGCTTGATGGTGTGGAATCCCGCTACGCGGTAAATTTCAATCCGCAGGAAGCAAACCTGGCGCGAATTGCCCCGGCGACACTGTATGACCGCATTATCAATCCGGACACCAGTCCGATTCAGTCCCGGGAAGTGCAGACCGCCCAGATGATCGAAGAACTGGAGCGGCCCCAGCGACTGTGGTGGTGGATCCTCTCTCTGGTGATACTGCTACTACTGGCTGAATCGTTGATCGCCAACCGCACCTACCGCTAATTAGAAACTAAGTCCTGGCAGGGAAGGCCGCTCGCAGTTTGCCGGTTAGCATCGCCCGTCGTTTCGGTTGCGCAGGCAGCGTTATCCGCTCTCAAGCGTGGCGTTGCTGCGCTAGTAATCTGTGCTGTTGAAGGGCGTTTTCGCCATTGACCCGGCGCGCCGCTTTCCCGAAATTATCACTGGCAGCGCGCCCGGAAACTTCCTGGATGAAGCCGATGCAGGGTGTTCTGGTTCATAGTTTTGCCAATGCACCATTATCGCGCACAAAAAACTATATCATTGATAAATCACGAATTTATTTTTCAAACTGTAATATTACTGTCAACTTACGGTAAAAATATTCCGAAAACCCCTTGAAAATGAACAACTTGTACAGGATAGTATTGTGTAACAGAGGCACAATACCATGGGTTTTCCTATTCAGACCAGCATACGCAACCATCGCCAGATCGCGCACAGGGTCCGGTTTGTTGGACTGGGCCTTGCTGTACTGCTGACCTTGCCCGCCCAGGCGCAGGACACTGCTCTGGCGGTCGATACGGCAGTAGGCGAGCAATTCCGCAATAGTTCACTGAGCGACTATTCGCTTCCTGGGCGTGAAGCCACTTCCTATGACCCCTACGACACAAGGTCGATGGAGCCAGCTCTGGAGATGGGTTTGAGCCAGCAGGAGCTTGGCGATCACCGTGCTGCGGTGAGCGCCTTCGAGCAGGCTTTGCAAATCGCACGGGTTAATTATGGCCTGTTTCACGAGTCGCAGATCCCCCTGGTTGAAAGCATCATCTACAGCCTCATGGAAATCCAGGACTGGGAGTCGGTGGATCGGCAATTCGACTATATGGCGCATTTGTATCGGCGCCTGTATGACATCGATGATCCCCGTCTTGAGTCCGGCCTGCAGAAAATATCCTCCTACCACGTGAATGCGTTCAATATTAATCTGGAAGGCCGTGGTGAATATCACCTGCGCAAGGCGGCAAATCTGTTCAAGCTGCGTCTCGAGGTAGCCGAGCAGACGCTGACCGAAGATCATCCCAAGCTGGATTATCTCAATGAGAGCCTGGCACTCAGTCGCGAACACCTGTATTTGATGTCCAATCGTCATAAACAGCGGATGAAAAAGATCGCGCAGTCCAGCCGCGATAATCTGTTGGCAGACCTGCAGTAAACCACGGCGGTTCCGCCGGTTGGCGACGCCGCTATCTATTTTGTACTCCCTTGTACCGCGTGATTTACCAACGCGCTCTTCCTTGACGAAAATCCCCGCCTTTCGCTACTGATTCCCGCGCGAGCTTTAGTCCCATACCGAGTGTGCCTGCTGATTGCTGGCTCACCGCGCGAACAGCGTTTTACTCAGGTGCCGGGCAAGTCAGACAAACGCCTGAGGAATAGGGATTGGCAGCCACCTGAAATGGTCAGGCCGGGAAGATCAGCATGGAGTTGGTGGCGCAGCGCAAATAAAGGAATGCCTGGCGCGGTTGAGCCGCTATCGGTAGCTGCCCCCGAGTCGTCGCCCACAGCCTCGATGAGCTTTGCTATGCAGCGAGCAGAGATAAGCAAATTGCGGGTGGCCCGGGGAAGTGTCTGGATTCGCTCGCGACCTGGCTGAATCTGACCAGGAGAATTCGATGCGGAGGAATCAATGCAGGGAGATTAAAGCAGGGCGCTAAAGCGGAGACTTGGAAGTCGCTCGATGCTTTAGAAAAGGGGGGAACAAAGAATTACCCCCAAGCTCCGGACTTTAGCTATTTACCGGGGTGGCCGCATTCCATGTGGCACAGCCTCGATAAAGTGCGCAAAGCTTACCATAGGTGTTTGGGACGGTCGATGTGATTACAATTTGTTACATTACTACCTAAAAAAACGAGCGAACGCTTGATATTGAAACGGGCAACGGCTGCGCGAAATCCCCGCGGCATCGGTCTCGCTGCCTGGCAGTTGCGTTGCAATAGCATAGACGTTACTAGAGGCGCCATGTCGCCCAATTAATAATGCGGTGGCAGCTATCGGAGGTGGAGGAGAAAGAGCGTTGTTATAGAAACCTCGGCGCTGATCAGAAAGCCATCAAAGGTCAGGTCGTTGCGCCCATAGTGTAGGCCAGCAACAGTCTGATCGCAGGGTTCGGCCGCCGGTGTTGCCCTGTGGATTGCCGGCGCCTGAAATGATTTCTTGGGAAACTGGCCGGGTGGAACTCAGGACCTTGTAGGCCCTGGCTTGTCATCCTTGTGTTTCGCTGTATTCCCGGACTGTTTTTCGTTGCCCGCATCATCCCGGTCATCATCGGGTTCTGGCGATTCCCCGCGCTGCGCCTTGTCCGGGTCGTTTTCCGGCTGAATGCTTTCGCTGCCACTATCGCCGGCGACATGTATTTGCTCGGCCAAATCCTTTGGCACCGTGATTCCCATGCGCCGGGCACGCAATTCCCAGTTCTTGCGAGCCAGCGCCTGCATATCCTCGGCGTTGTCCGACTCATCGACGATTTCCAGGCCCAGCAAGGTTTCGATGATGTCCTCCATGGTGACAATGCCTTCCATGCCGCCGAACTCATCCACTACCAGGGCCAGGTGATCTCTTCTACTTATCAGTGCATTGAGCAACTCAGGAATCGGCAGGGTCTTCGGTACAATCAAGATATCGCGGCGAATATCCGCCAGCGTGACGTGGTCGTTGTCCTCCACCAGGTGCAGCAGTAGCTCGTCCCGGAGCATGTAGCCGGTAACGTTGTCGTTGCGTTCGTGGTACAGCGGTATTCGCGAGAACGGCAGGTCAGCATGTTTGTCGTGAAATTCCCGCACCGTTAATGCGTCGTTGGCGGCTACCACCACGATTCGTGGCGTCATGATGTCCTTGGCCAGGATGCGCGAGAAGCGCAGCAGATTCTGGATAATTTTTTCTTCATCTTTCTCGATCACGCCTGCATCGGTGCCAATGCGAGTCATGGCCAGCAGGTCGGCACGATTCAAAACCGGTTTGTCCTTGTCCTTCTTCAGATGGCGGGTGATGTACTGACTGACCCAGACCAATGGTGCCAGGCAAAAAAGCATGACCTTCAGGGCAGCAACAGTGAACGGAGCCAGTGCCTCCCAGTTGTTGGCGCCCAGGGTCTTGGGGATTACCTCGGAGAATATCAGGACGCACAGCGTCATGAGCGCGGCAATCATCGCTTCCCAGCTGATCAGCGCCACACCAAAAACCTCGATGGTGGTGGCACCAAACAACACAGTGGCCTGGGAACCGACGCCGATGGCGCCAACCGTGTGGGCAATTGTGTTGAGGGTAAGAATAGCCGCCAGCGGTCGGTCGATGTCTGCCTTGAAGCTGGCCAGATCCTTAGCCAGGTGCGAGCCTTCCTGATCCTGCACCGCGATAAACGCCGGAGTCACGCTAAGCAGCACGGCTTCCAGAATCGAACAGAGGAACGAAAAGGCGATACTGAGGAAAAAGAATGTGGCGAGCAGGCCCATAATGGCAACGCTTGGTGAAATCTGAGTAACAAATAGTCAGGTAGGTTGGCAGCCAGACCGCCGCCATTCTTCCACGAAAGAATGACGGCTGACAATCGGCCAGCGCTGAGCCGGGCTTAGGGAACCTCTGATCAGAGGTTCCTTAGGTTGAGTAGCTTGGATCACCTGGTTTGCTTGATCCTCGTGATCCGGGACGGGGAACGCGCGCCAGCAGCTCCCGCAGCCGGTCCGGCAGGGCAAGCATGGCGGGAGTCACCACCAGGGTCAGAATAGTGCCAAAGGAAAGGCCGAACACGATCGCCGAGGCCAGGCTGACCCACTGCGAGGTGATCGGGCCGCCCACTTCGATTTCCGCGCCGACCAGGTCAATGGACACATGCATGGCCAGTGGCAGCAGGCCGAAACCGGTGGTAAACGTGGTGAGGAAGACCGGGCGCAGACGCTGCACACCGGTCTGCACAATAGTCTCGCGCAGACTCCACTCCGGGTGCTCACCGCGCAACACGTTAAAGGTGTCGATCAGCACAATGTTGTTGTTCACAATAATCCCGGCCAGGGCGACGATGCCGATACCGGTAAGAATCACCGAGAAAGTTTGCCCGGTGGTCAACAGACCCAGCAATACTCCAGCGGTGGACAACAGTACTGAGGACAGGATCAACAGCGCCTGGTAGTAGCTGTTGAACTGTGTGACCAGAAGAATCGCCATCAGTGCCAGGGCAAGAGAGAACGCCTGGGCCAGGAATGCAGCAGACTGTTCCTGCTCTTCATTGGCGCCGCGGAACTGATAGAAAACGCCGGAGCGGGGCGGGTTGCTTTCCAGCCAGGCGGACAATTCCTGCAGTTTGTTGTCGGCAACAATTCCGGGTGCCGGATTGGCGCGCACATACACCACGCGATTACCGTCCACTCGTTGGATACTGCTGACTTGGGGTTCGGGCTCCACGGTGACAAAGGTACTGATCGGAACCGGGCCGTTGGGTGTGCCAATACGGATGCTGTCCAACTGGTCCAGGCCGCGGTGTTCTTCAGGATAACGGATGCGGATATCGACCTCTTCTTCGCTGTCGTTGGGTCGGTAGTCACCCATGAAAATCCCGTTGGTCAGCAACTGGATCGCCGATCCCACCTCGGTCATGTTGGCGCCGAGCATCGCAGCCCGCGCGCGATCGACCCTGACTTCCCATTCGATGCCGGGCACCGGAGCGGTATCGTCGATGTCGATCAGGTCGTTGCCCATCTCGGTTTCCATGTAGGTACGGATACGCTCGGCTTCGCTGAACAACTGGTCCAGATCTTCACCGGAAAGCTCGAGCTGGATTTCCTTGCCCACGGGAGGGCCCTGTTCCACCGCCACGACTTCGGCGCGGATTCCGGGTATGTCAGTAATCGCGTCACGATAGCGGTTCTCGACTTCGAAGCCATCAATGTCGCGGTCACGGCGGTCGGTCATCTCAATGAAGATGGAGCCGATCAGGTCTGGCGCCGATTGCTGGTCGCCGCCCATCTGCTGGCCAGCGCCGGACTGCATGACGATACCCTTGATATAGCCGACGTCCATGATGCGGTTCTGTACATCCAGCATCATCTCAAGCAGTTCTTCGGGGGAAAAGTTGCCGCGGGCAAACACCTGTACCTGGGTCTGATTGGGCTCCACCGAGGTGAAAAATTCAACGCCCTTACCAAAGCGGGCGTAGGCGGCCACGATTGTTACCAGCACGACAAAGCTGAGCACCGCAACCGTGATCGGCATGCGCACGGCGAGATTCAATACCCGCGCATACAATCCAGTGATGCCGCCCATCTCCCGCGGATCCTTATCTTCCAGGTCGCCAAGATTGGTTTGTGCGGCACCACCGGAACGGCCCAACAGGGCGCCGATGGTGGGCGCGAACAGCAGAGCATAAAACAGTGAGCCCACCAGAACCGCGAACACGGTGATCGGCAAGTAGCTCATGAACTGGCCAGCGACTCCGGGCCAGAACATGATCGGCAGAAAGGCGGCCAGGGTGGTGGCGGTGGATGCGGTAATTGGCCAGAACATGCGCTTGACCGCATCACGGTATGCCGCCTGGCTATCCATGCCTTCAGCCATTTTGCGATCGGCGTATTCCACCATGACGATAGCGCCATCAATCAGCATGCCCAGGCCCAGCAGCAAGCCAAAGATCACCATGAAGTTATAGGTGAAGCCCAGCAGGGAAATAATGATGAAAGCAAAGAAAAAGGAGAATGGCACCGCCATGGTCACCAGCAATCCGGAGCGAACGCCCACCGAAGCAATGACCACAATCAATACCAGCACCATGGCAGTGGCCATGTTGCCCTGCAGGCCCATGTTCTGCTCAATAACCAGCGGCGCGGTATTGTTGATATAGGAAACGTTGACAGCCGGTGGCAGACCCGGTCGCATGGCTGAGACCACCTGGTCTACCTGTTCCATGGTTTCCACCAGGTTTGCCCCCTTGCGTTTCATGATGTTCAGGGAGATGGCTGGCTCGCCATTGGCGTAAGAATAGCGATCGGCGTCTTTAAAGGTACGCCGCACTTCGGCGAGATCGGAGACCGTCAGTACACCCAGGTTTGTGGATGCCAGCGGCAGGTTGTAGAGATCCTCGGCGGTTTCAATCAGACCTGGCACCTTGACTGGAAAGCTGCCCTGGCCGGTGTTGACCTGGCCGGCTGGAATGAGGCGGTTGTTGCTGGTAACAGTCTGTACGATGGCGCTGTTGGAAATGCCGTAGGTTTCGAGTTTGGCGGGATCAACTACTGCTTCCAGCAGTTCTTCGCGATTGCCGACCATGTTTGCTTCCAGAACCGCGGGCAAGATCTCGATTTCGCGCTGCAGATCCTCGGCGATTCGCAGCAGGGTGCGTTGTGGCACGCCTTCGCCGGCAATGGCAATCTGCACCACCGGCACGGTGGCCGCCGATATTTCCTGAATCAGGGGTTCTTCGGTGTTTTGCGGGAATCGCGCCTTGGCGCGATTCATGGCTTCGCGAACATCAGCAACTGCCGTGTTGGAATCGAAATCGATATCAAATTCGACAATGACTGTGGCGGCATTCTCACTGGAAAAAGAGTCAATCTGGGTGATGCCATCCAGGGTCTTCAGTTCCAGCTCAGCCGGCTTTGACAGCAGTCGCTCGGCGTCTTCAGGAGAAATGCCGTCGTGGATGATGGTGGTCACAATGACCGGTACTTCCACGTCCGGATTCAGTTCCACCGGAATCGCCAGGTAGGCGACGAAGCCGGTGATCATGGTAGCTACAAAGACACTGAGTGTGGTTCGCGCTCTGGATATGGCGTAATCGATATAGGAGTCCATAGGTTAGCGCCTGCTGCGTGGTCCGTTGTTTGCCCAGGAAAAATCGGCTTCAACTACCTGGCCGGGGAAGACAACTTCCTGACCGACGGTAATCAGGGTTACAGTGCCCTGCAGGCCTGTGACCCAGACGCTGGGGTTCATCTGATCGGTTTCGTCGCCGACGATTTCCACATTACTGAAGTACACTTCGTTGTCATCGGCAATCAATTTCACGCCAATCTCGCCAGCGTCATCGAGAGTCAATGATGATGCCGGAATTCGATGGGCAGTGATTTCGGCGGCATTGACCTGCATCTCCGTGGTAATGCCCTCGCGAATAGGTTCGTCGGTCTGGTTCACGGTTACCTCAACCCGATAGCTGCGCGAAACCTCGTCGGCGGCACTGGCCAGAAAGGTGACCTCGCCGGTCAACTGACGGCCACTGAGAAGTTGGGCGTTCACCTTGGCGCCGACGCTGACCCGGTCAACGTTCTGCTCCGGCACCAGACCGACGAGAAGCATGGGGTCGTCATCCAGTACCGAGGCGCAGATATCGCCTACGTTCAGCAGGTCTCCAATTTCCACGGTGCGCTGCTCGACTTTACCCGTAAAAGGGGCAAGCATTTTGGTGTTGGCCAGGGCCAGCTCGGCGCGAGCCACGGCCGTCTCGGCGCCTTCGGCAGCGCTACGCAACTGCGCCACCTGAATCTCTGATTGCAGATTACGATTCTGCAGGTTTTGCGCTGCGCGATATTCCAGTTCGGCTTCTTCCTGGCGGGCGATGGCTTCGTCCAGTGCCTTGTCGCGGCCATCCACGGCGATTTCACACAGCAGGTCGCCGGCTTCGACGCGGGCGCCACGGGGTATCGGATCGCTGACAATACGTCCGGCCTGCTCGGCGCGAACCTGCACGTGGCGCTGGGCCTGGGTTCGGCCGCGCACACGAATGCGCTCGACATAGGCCTCGGGCTGCACCTGACGGGCGCGAACAATCACGGCGTCGGGGTTCTCACTGGCGCTGGCATTTTCCGCCGTGGCTACCACCGTGGGGGCCGAGTCTTCCGGGACTTCGGCAGTGCTTTCGCTACCCCGTGGTATCGCCATCCAGGCGACCACCACGGCCAATATTACTGCTGCGACTATTTGTTGCTTTTTCACTGCGGCCTCCGACTTGCTGCGGTGCGTACCATGCTGGGTGCCAGCACAGAAATAAGAATCCTGCCATCAAGACCAGTTACTACGCTGGTCGCGACGGAGCGGTTCGATTCGCCTGAATAGATTGTGTGTCCTTGTTCCTGACAGCCCCGGAATCGGTGAGCATCAAGAGTTTCCGGGTCTGTTGTGCTGTGTGCGCTGTTATACCAGACCGGCATGACAGAAGTGTTACCTATTGTAACGGTAATCCCCGGCAATGCAATGCTATCGGCCAGTCGTGGCTGGGTATGCAGCGATTGTCCCTGCGTGGGCCCTCGCCGGTAACTGTGGTACCTTGCCTGGCAGTAAATCCGGGCGCAGTCAAAGAGGCGGTAGCCTTGCTGCATTGCGTATCGCTGGCGCACCTCCCGGGGGCTGGCACTGGTATCAATAGACCGACATAAGAAGGAGAAATCAGCGTGCAAGATTTGCGGGGAAAAGCTGCCATCGTCACCGGTTCCAGCAGCGGCGTGGGCGCGGCAACGGCCCGGCTGCTGGCCAGCCAGGGCTGCAATGTACTGATTAATTTTCACGCCAATGCCGACGGCGCCGAAGGCGTTGCCGATCAATGTCGCGAGGCAGGAGTGGAAGCGCTGGTAGTTGGTGGTGATGTCGCCGATGACGCGGCTTGCCGGGCGATGGCCGAGGCGGCCCAGGCGCAGTGGGGTAAGATCGACATCCTGGTCAACAATGCCGGCACCACGAAATTTGTCGACCATGATGACCTGGAAGGGCTGGACAAAGAGGACTTTCAGCGCATTTACGGTGTCAACGTCGTCGGTGTTTACCAGATGGTGCGGGCCTGCAACCCGGTGATGCAGCAACAGGATACCGGAGGTGCAATCGTCAATGTGGCCTCGACCGCCGCAGTCACCGGTATCGGCAGTTGTGTGGCCTACGCGGCGTCGAAAGGCGCATTGGTGACCATGACCCTGTCCCTGGCCCGCGCCCTGGCGCCGAGGGTCCGGATGAACGCGGTGTGTCCCGGATTTATCGAAGGCGACTGGTTGCGTAAGGGACTGGGTGATGAAAAATATGAGAAGACGCTGCAGGCTAACCGGCGTGGCGCCGCGCTGGGAGTGACCGCGACGGCCGACACAGTGGCTGATGCCATTCTGCATTTCATTGCCGGACCGCAGATCGTCACTGGCGAAACCCTGATCGTGGATGGCGGCAGGCACCTGTCGCAAACACCGTTGACCCGACGCTAGCCCTGGCGACGTACTGATCATCATGCTGACCCGCTACTTTCCACCCGCGTTTTTGCTGACTAACGGTTTACTCTACTGCGTGCTTGCCTGGCTGTTCGTTGCCGACCCGATTAGCTGGTTCAGCAATCTGTCCATCGAGCTGCGGGATCCAGTTGGCTACACGGAACTGAAAACCATGTACATCGGTTTGATGGGCTCGCTGGGAATCTTTTCCCTGCTGGGGGTAGTTGTGGAGCGCTGGCGACAGGCGGCTCTGGTACTGGCTCTGGTGAGCTACGTGCTGCTTGCCCTGGTGCGCAGCATGGGTATTTTTATTGAAGGTCAGGGCAATGACTTCATGCTGCAGCTGCTGGCTGCGGAAGTGGTCAGCGCGGTACTGGCCGCGGTGGGGTTGGTGTGCCTGGCGCGGCAGCGCTGATGGGTAGATTGTCCGGCCTGCGAGCTGACTTGTTACCAGGTGTGGTCCGATGTCACCTGGCGACAGGTCGCTTCTGCAGTTTGCGCTGTAGCGTGCGGCGATGCATCTTCAATTGTCGCGCCGTGGCAGAGATATTGCCGTCGTTTTCCTGCAGCACCTTCTGAATGTGTTCCCACTCCAGGCGGCGTACCGACATCGGTTCCATGGATTGCACGCCTGACGCGGTGGTTCGCTCGGCGCTGTCCGGTTTTTCCGAGGCCTCACCCACCAGCAAAGCCGAGAGAATTTCATCGGTGTCTGCCGGTTTGGCCAGGTAGTTATCGGCGCCAAGCTTGATTGCTTCCACGGCGGTGGCAATGCTGGCATAACCAGTGAGGATCAGGATGCGGATATCCGGATTGTCGCTTTTCAATGGCTCGATCAGGCTTAGCGAGGTCTCGCCCCCCAGGTTCAGATCGAGAATTGCATAGGCAAACGTAGTCTGCTCCATCTGTTCACGGGCTGCGCGCAGACCACTGGCATGGCTCACTTCATACTCGCGCTGACCCAGGGCACGAGCCACCACCCGGGCAAACACCTCATCATCTTCCACCAGCAGGATTCGGGCTACGTCGCCGGCCTCGTGATCTGTCATGCGGCCTCCGTTAGTGGCAATTTGATCAGCGTCATGGCGCCGCCGACTTTCATATTAAACATTTCGATGGTTCCACCCAGGCGTTGTACCGTGGCATTGGCGAGAAAGATACCCAGGCCCATGCTGTCCTTGCGCATGGAAATAAACGGCTCACCCAGGTTTTCCATCACCTTGGCAGGGATGCCAGGGCCGTCGTCATTAATCGTAATTTCTACCTGACCGGGGCTGCCCGGTTTCACCGCGAAGCTCACTTCCACCGTGGACTGCGCCGCCTTGATACCGTTTTCGATGATATTGATGATGGCGTGCTTGACCGACAGGTCGGCGGCGATCTGCAAGTTGTCATCGCCGCTAGTGGTAAATTGTACGTTGGCAGTGGGGTGGATGTTGGTGATGTAGTCCTTGATATCGGCGACAAAATCATCCAGGCGCTTGCGTTCCTGGGGCGCTGGCTTGTCCTTGTTGTAGTAGCGAATCAGCTGGTTCAGCGAATCCTTGCAGCGGGTAACCTGCTGACGCAATACGCTGATATCGTCCTTGATATCGGCTTGTTTCAACTGCTCGGCATCGAGTTTGTCCAGCTCGGTGAGCACCACTGCCATGGTAGACAATGGTGTACCCAGGGCATGCGCGGTGCCAGCAGCGAGAGTACCAATCGCCACCAGCTGTTCGTTGCGAATTTCGTTCTCGCGGGCTTTTGCCAGGTTCAACTCTCGCACCCGCACTGCGTCCGCCATGCGGGTAATGAACACGGTGATCAGAATGGCGCTCACCAGGAAGATCACCCACATGCCCACCAGGTGCAGCTGGAAGATCATGTTCTGGTCCATCATCTCGCCGCCAGCTTCGTGGTCGGTGCGCATGTCGAGAATCAGGAAAAAGGTGTAGAGCAAGATGCTGCCGCAAGCAAACCAGTAGGCATAGGCACGCGGCAAGGTGGTGGCGGTAACTGCGAGCAGTACCAGCAGGTAGGAGATCAAAGGGTTACTGACTCCGCCGGTATTCCACAGCAGCACCACCAGGATAGTCACGTCCACCAGGATGTGGCCGAACAGCTCCCCCGGGCTGATAACCCAGGATTGCTGCAACCGCCAGTAACTGAGCAGCACCGAGACAAATACCGCTGCAATCAGAATATTGATAAAAAGAAACGGGATTGCCAGGTTCGACAGCGTTTGAAACAACAGCAGTCCGGCAGTGCTGACTATGGTTACGAAGGTGCGCAGCAGCAGCAGCCGCTCCAGCCCCTGCCGGGCGATACTGGCGCTGCCAAAATTGCGGGGGAACAGGTACTCGGCCAGGCGAGTCCAGGAGTAAGTTCGGGTTTGATCAACCATGGGCTTATTCTACCGCAACCGGACCGTACTACCAGACGAGTTGCAGTCGGAAACAAGATGTTTTGGCAATTGTTTGCAGCGGGTGCCAGGCAGCGTTCCCCGCTCCGGCAGGGTAGGAAATCAGCGCTGTGCGGGGTATATTGCAACGCCGCGCGACCCGGGCCGGAGCGCCGTCGGGCTGTGACCCTGGCAGCACACATGCCACCACACAAGCCACTACACTAGCCACCGCACAAGCCATTACGCTGAAAGGAATACCGATTGCAGGACCCGAATAACAACACCGCTCTGGACCTGGCTGGTTTGGCACGCTATCTCAATTCGCAAGGGCGGTCCGCGCAGGGAGCGGGTACTGACACCATGGGGTCGCCGCTGTGCTATGGCATCGGTGAGGCGACCGAATCGCTTGCGAGCCTGCAGGAAAACATGCTGCAACTGCTCGAAAAACGGGTGTTGGCAACGCAGCCCGCCGGGCAAACCTGGGTTTGCTATGGCGCCAGCCTGCAGCACTTTGCCGCGCGCCTGGCCGGTCAGGAGGTCAACAGCATTTGGGTCGACCCGTTATTGCGCGCCGCAAATGAAGTGGGGGCTGAGCAGCCAGCTACCATGTTGCCATTGGTTGCCGCTGGGCTCCCCGGCAACTGTGCCGGCATTGTTCTGGAAGGAACGATAAATTATCTGGATCAGCTGCAGGTGCTACAGTATGCTCGCGCTCATTTGTCTGCAGGGGGCAGATTGCTGCTACTGGGCGAGAATCTACTGGATGACTCGGTAATCGCCTATTCTCCTCTGCCCAATCTTGCCTCGGCTCGCGCCCTGTCGGCGCGACTCGGGTTCGAACTGCAGGCTGAAGATGACCTGAGCGCCGGCGCGCAGCTAACGCTGGACAAGCTGCTTGCTGGTCTGGGCGATGACGCGCAGAATCGACCCGAGCTGGTATCGCTTTATGAAGCGGTGCAGGCTATCGCCGCAGAGTATCGCGCCGGTCGGCGCACGCTGCGGCTGTTTGACTGGCGCTGGCTACCGGAACAGCAGGACGAGTATGCCGCGGCCGAATTTGCCGATATCGATTCCTTCCCGCCAGCCGAAATCGCGGACCTGTTCCAGCGCAGTTTCAATGTTGAATTCAATCCCCGGTTGTGGCACTGGAAGTATCAGCTGGGCGCTGGCAAATGTGTCGTGGCTCGGGCCCAGCCGCACTCGCCTATCGTTGCCCACTACGGTGGCGCGCCGCGACGGATTCACTATTTTGGTCAGCAAGCCACGGCAATCCAGGTATGCGACGTCATGGTGCTGCCGCAGAGCAGGAGCCAGTACGGACGTTCCAGTCTGTTTTTCCGTACCGCAGCAACCTTTCTGGAGCGAGAAATTGGCAATAGCGTCAGGCATTTGCTGGGTTTTGGCTTCCCCAATCAAAAAGCCATGAATATTGCCAAGCGACTGGGACTTTATGAAAAAACCGATGAGTTTGTTGAACTGGTAATGCCGCCCGGGGAGACCGGCTGGACAGTGGAATCCCTGGACCCCGGGATCGAAGCCAGCACCATAGACCGCTTGTGGAAGTCCATGGCCGCTGATTTTCCTGACGGAATCGTCGGGGTGCGCGACAGTGATTATTTCCGCTACCGTTACTGTGATCACCCTTACGGCCAGGATGGCTTGTACAAGTTATTGCGCCTGGTTGACGATGAAACGCAGGTTGTTGTGGTGTTGAAGAAACAGGCAGAGCACTGGCTGGTGATGGATCTGATTGGCGCCCGGAAGAACCTGGCTCCGGCACTGCGCTGTCTGGCAGCCTGGGGGCGGGGTGCACTGCAAGAAGATGCGCTGAAGTTCTGGGTTACCCGGGGCTATCTGGATGAACTGCGCTGCGCCGATGCGATTGTGAATGATTTGGGTATTGAGATACCCTGTAACAGCTGGAATCGCGGCCCCGCCGCCAGCGTGCTTGCTGGCAAATGGTGGCTGACGGCGGGTGACATGGATTTTCTGTAGTCCCTCCTGCCGCTTGGCTGTTAGCTTTTGCCATTTCTGACACCGATCTCCGGCGCAGTCACATTAACAATAAGAACAGGTTTTAAGCAGCACCATGACCAAGCCCAATATCTACGCGCAGGATCTGGACCAGAACCCGGCCAATTACGCGCCTCTTACACCATTGAGTTTTATTGAACGTGCCGCTTCGGTGTATCCGGAGCATTGTGCCGTCATCCATGGCGAGCAGCGTTACACCTGGCGCGAAACTTACCAGCGCAGTTGCCTGCTCGCTTCCGCTCTGCTCAAGCTGGGTATCGGCACCGGCGACACCGTATCGGTGATGGGCGCCAATACGCCGGAAACTTTCGAGGCCCATTTTGGCGTGCCGATGACCGGCGCAGTGTTGAATGCCTTGAATGTGCGTCTCGATGCCAGGGCAATCGCGTTCATTCTTGAGCACGCGGAAACCAAAGTGCTGTTTACCGACCGGGAATACAGTGACACCATCAAGGCGGCGCTGGCCATGCTGGACAACAAGCCCCGGGTAATCGATATCGATGACCCCGGTTTCGCCGGTGGGGAACTGCTCGGTGAGCAGAACTACGAGCAGTTGCTTGCCTCGGGTGACCCCGACTACCGTTGCTTCCAGATCAGCGATGAATGGCAGGCGATTTCCCTTAATTATACGTCCGGCACCACCGGCAATCCCAAAGGGGTTGTGTTTCACCACCGCGGCGCCTACCTCAACGCCATCTCGCTGGTGATGAGCTGGGACATGACCAGCATGCCAGTGTATCTGTGGACCTTGCCTATGTTTCATTGCAACGGCTGGTGTTTTCCCTGGAGCATGGCGGCAATGATCGGCACCAATGTCTGTCTGCGTCATGTCCGCGACGAGGCTATCTTCGATGCTATCAGGACACATCGGGTCACTCATTTTTGTGGTGCGCCGGTGGTACTCAATACCCTGGTCAATGCGGCGCCAGAGTTGAAGCAGGGCGTCGAGCACAAGGTGAGCGCCATGACCGCCGGCGCGGCACCTCCCGCTGCGGTCATCGCCGGTATGGAAAACATGGGCTTTAGTGTGACCCATGTGTATGGCCTGACCGAAACCTACGGGCCCTGCACAGTGTGTGCGCCGCAGGCCCAGTGGCACGATCTGAGCGTCGATGAACGTGCAGAAATGCTGGCGCGGCAGGGAGTGCGTGCGCCCTTGCAGGATGAAATGATGGTAGCGGACCCGGAAACCCTGGAGCCAGTGCCCAAAGACGGTAAGACCATGGGTGAGATTTTTATGCGTGGCAATCTGGTGATGAAGGGCTATCTCAAGAACCCCAAGACTACCCGGGAATCCTTTGCCGGTGGCTGGTTTCATTCCGGTGATCTGGCGGTCTGGCATGCCGACGGCTATGCGCAGATCAAGGATCGCTCCAAGGACATTATTATCTCCGGCGGCGAGAACATCTCTTCGCTGGAGGTGGAATCGGTGCTGTTCAAGCATCCGAAAATACTCGAAGCGGCGGTGGTGGCAGCCAGTGACGAAAAATGGGGTGAAGTTCCCTGCGCGTTTGTGACCCTAAAGCAAGGCCAGGAGATGACGCCAGAAGAACTGGTAGCCTACTGCCGGGAGCAACTGGCTGGCTTCAAAATACCCAAAAAAGTGTCATTTGGCCCTATAGACAAGACCTCCACGGGCAAGGTGCAGAAATACCTGCTGCGGGAAAAAGCCGAGCTCGTGCCTTATGCGGTGTAGGTCAGGCTGGCGATCAGCCAGACATGGTGAAAAACTGATTAAGGGCACCTCTATTAATAATTGGTCCTTAGGGGCCAGATACCGGAGAAAAGCAATGCAAAAAAATAAAGCTATTCAATTACTGAGATCCCTTGCGGCATCGCTCCTGGTGCTGATCCTGCCGGCGCAGCTGCTCGCCCAGATGGAAGATACTATCAGCGTCACCAGTTCGGCATTTGACCATCACGGCATGGTACCCGAGCAGAACTCTGCCTATGGAGCCAACCAGTCTATCGACCTGTCCTGGTCGGATCTGCCGGCCGGTACTGAGCAACTGGCGCTGATTATGGATGACCCGAAGGTGGTGGAGCTGGGGATGATGGAAACGCCATTTGTTCACTGGGTCGCCTATAACATCCCGGTGGATGCGGGCGGTTTGCCAGCCAATCTCAGCAAGGAAGCCAGTGTCATGGGAGCCGCGGAGCTGTCAGGCATGATCAGCGGTCTGAACGGGTTGGGCCGTGCGGGCTATTTCGGGCCACGCCCTCCTGACAACGGTCAGCTGCACGCCTACCATTTCCGCATCTATGCGCTGGACAGCGAGCTTGATTTACCGGTCGGTCTCAACAAAGAAAGTCTGCTGGAAGCCATCGACGGACACGTGCTGGGCACCGGCATGCTGATGGGCCACTACCAGGCAGCTGAGCAGTAGAGCTACCCCTGTGATTTTGTCGACAGCAGGTAAAACGCAGCCGGACCGGGAATCGACCCGGTCCGGCTGTAGCGCTTTCAGTAGTGTCGGATAATGTCACCAACCTGAGCGTCGTCACTGATGCGCAGTTCCACTTCCCGATAAAGATGAACGTCGCCCAGTACTGTCGAGCCAGCATCGACTTCCAGCTCTGATAGCTGGTGGTTGCCGAAACTGAATAGTCGTCCAAGCCAGGACCGCTTGCCCCGGATGATGATGTCGCCTTCGACGACCGTGCCGTCCCGCAGTTCGATATCGCCATTGGCAGATTGCACATCCCCGACGATCCGGCTGTTGCGTAACTCAATTTTGCCGTTGAGCGTTTTGATATCGGACCCGACTGAACTCCCCGGACCGGTGTGTATGCCGCCGTTTACGGTTTTCAGGCTCTCGGCCACCCGTACATCACGGTCGATGCGAATGCCTCCGTTTACCGATTCGGCCCTGGTGATGCTTGCTCCGGGCTGGATGGCAATGCCGCCATTGATGGTGTCTATTGATCCGGCGCTGGCGTCGCGGCTGATCCTGACCTTGCCATTGATTGTAGAGACATCGCCCACGTTCTGTCCGGCGTCGATATCGATACTGCCGTTGATCCTGGACAGGTGCTGGATATCGGAAGCATCTGCCGACGCGGCAAACAGATAGCTGCCCAGTATCGTCGCCAGCAGCATTGCTGCGCCGAGGCGAATAGTGTGGTTGTCCATTGCCATTTTACCTACCTCTCCAGCCTCTTGGGCGAGGCTTGTTGTGGCTCCCGGCAGGACCGCGGAACCTGAATTGCTATTGTTAACGGGCGGTCACTCGCCCTTGTTGCAGAGGTTTGCAATATCTTTGCCGATCTTAAAAAGTGTTTAAAAACAATAATTTAGGATTATAGCTGCTTGCTTCGCCGACTCTCAGGCTGTTGGAAATAGCGGTTCGCGCTAATTATTCTGGTGAATCTCACCACCGGCAACAGGAGGCTGCTGCGGCTCTTGATTCGGATTTCCGGTTTCTTTACAGGGGTAGGGTGATGGGCTACTGTCATGCTGGATTGGCGATGCTGGCCAGCAAATTCGCCTCGCAAGCCTCAACAAAAACAACAGCAGGGATCCCGGCTATGCAGCAATCGAATTCTACTTTTAAGGCGTCGCAAAATTGTGCCCACGACTGTCTGAGGTTTCTGCTTTATTTTGCCGGTGCCAGGGCTCACAGTTTACAGCAGTCAGTCTCCTGGTTGCTGCTGCTGGCCTGGATCTCGCTGCCAGTGATGGTGTCGGCCCAGGGGCGCGTTGTGGAATCAGACTCCCATCGCTTTGAGGAAGTGACTCCGGGGGTATGGCATGTCTCCGGAACCGGCGCGGTGTACACCATGAGCAATGCCATGGTCCTGGTGGGTGAGTTTGATGCCCTGGTGGTCGATTCCCATGTCACCGCTGCCGCGGCACGTGCTCTTTTGGACTCTTTGCCGGTGATTACCGACAAGCCAGTGCGCTATCTGGTCAACAGCCACTATCATTTCGATCATGCTCACGGCAATCAGGCGTTTCCAGCAGGCGTTGAAATCATTGGCCATGAGTTTACCCGGGCCAAACTCAACGGCGACCTGGGCAACGTGTTGGAAGAAAATACCTTTCGCAGCTTCTCAGACCCGGTGCCGGCAACTGTCGCCAACCTGGAGCGCCAGGCCGCCGTAGAAACCGACCCGCAGCGCAAGGCGCAACTGGAAGAGAGGCACCGGGTGCAGCGCGATTACCTGAATGCCATTGGCGAAGTCGTGCCCACGCCTCCCAATATCACCCTGGCCGAAAAAATGACCCTGTTCCAGGTGGTTGCGCAAGGCAGCCGGGAAATTCAGTTGCTGCATTTTGGTCGCGCCCATACTGGCGGTGACGTGGTGATTTATCTTCCCCAGGAGCGGGTGGTGTTTACCGGTGACATGATGCTGCCGGGTCTGTCCTACATGGGCGATGGTCATGTGGATGAATGGCCAGCGAGCCTGGAAGGACTGAAAGGACTGGACTTTGATTACTGGCTGCCAGGCCATGGCCCGGTGATGCGCAGCAAGGAGCCGATTGACACCTTTCAGGCATATCTTCGCGATCTATGGACGAAAACCGAAGCAATGTTTCTGGAAGGCGTGGGCTGGGAGCAGGCCGCCGGTCAAATCGACATGACCAACCACAGCGGTAATTATGCACAGATTCGCGGCCCAGGCGTCGACCCGCGTGCCGTGCGCCGTATCTATGAACTGCTGGGCAATCAGTAAGTGACGCAGGCTCGCGCGGCAGACCTGAGTAGTCGGGTCTAGAGCGCCAACTTCGGTTCTGTCGCGACCGTGGCGAAATTGATGCCCTCGGATATCACCTGGTTGCGGCCTCGCTGTTTCGCTTCATAGAGGCGCAGGTCGGCGCGCTTCATGGCGTCACGCAAGGTTTCCCCTGGCCGCAGCACGGTCACGCCAGCACTGAACGTACACTTCAGGTTCAGTTTCTGGTCGCAGTCAATACAGAGCTGGGAAAAATCCTCCCGAGCCCGATTAAGCAGCTTCACCAATGCTTTGCCGTCGCCCTGACGGAGCAGCAGAAATTCTTCGCCGCCCAGTCGAATAAACGTTTCCAGAGGTGAAAGCCGGGACAGGATCAGCTTGGCAAGACATTGCAGGACCTCATCACCGGTGTCGTGGCCATGGGTATCATTCACCGCCTTGAACTTGTCCAGGTCCAGAATAGCCAGTGACACCTGCTGTTTGCCGGAGTCGATGCCGGTTCGGTTGTGCTGCAGAAGGTGGCTGGAAAACTCCCGGAAGTAGGTACGATTGAAGGCCCCGGTCAGGGCGTCGGTGGTGCTTTTCCTGTGCAGGATCGATTTTTCCACCTGCAGCTTTGCCAGTAGCCGGTTGTGCCTGTCGCTGAGTTTGAAGATGCCCATCGCAATCAACACAATACCCAGTGAGTAGGCGACGTTCTCAAACAACAGACTGACCAGAAACGGCTGGTAGTAGATCTCTTCGGAAAAATCGTGGATCTCGCCAATCAGTACCAGGGTAAAGCCCGCCAGCATCAGTTTGATGGGCACGGACTTTTCCTGAAAGCGATTCACCAGAAAAATCAGGGCTACGGTGAACACGCAGCGAAACAGCTCAAAGATGATATCGGCCCATTCCAGTTCCGCAATCGGCCGCCACTCATGGGTGGTCATCAGAAAGACCAGCCAGAGAATCGTCACGAGAGCAAACACCAGGCCCTGTACTACAATCGTCAATTTCCCTGCCTCCGGCCAGTACCGCAGTTCATCGCTGTGGCGATTGATGTTGCTGAATCGCCTGCCAGTGGGGTGATCCGGATTCCAGATGTGATGCAACCAGGAATTCAGGAACAATTACGAAGCGGTGGCGCCAAATCTTTAGCGCTCATTGAATGTCGGCCGACCGCGCCCTGGCTGGCGACCGGTGTCAAAGGCTCACAGGGAGTAGCCTTTTTCGTCGTGATCACTGATATCCAGGCCCTGCAGTTCGTCGTCGTTGCTAACCCGTAGTGTGCCGGTGACCGCGCGCACCAGTTTGATAATCACCCAGGTCAGGACCGCGGTGTACAGACCGGTAGCAAGAACCCCCAATAACTGCACCAGGAACTGGCTGGCCATGGTCATGCCTTCGGCATAGCCGTTACCGCTGAATATGCCCAGGTTTGTGGACACCAGGATACCCGCCAGCAGCGTGCCGATGATGCCGCCCACGCCGTGCACCGGGAATACGTCCAGGGAATCATCAATGCGCAGCCCCTGTTTCAGGTAGGTGGTGGCGTAGTAACAGCCCAAACCGCCGCACAGGCCAACAATTAACGCCCCGGCCGGTCCCACCGAGCCCGATGCCGGGGTGATGCTGGCAAGGCCAGCCACCATTCCGGTGATGGCACCCAGGCCGCTGGGCTTGCCGAACTTGACCCATTCCAGCAGCATCCAGGTCAGGGCGCCAGTCGCCGCGGAGATATGGGTGACAAACATGGCCATCCCGGCGGCGCCGTCGGCTGCCAATGCGCTGCCGGCATTAAAACCGAACCAGCCAACCCACAGCATGCCGGCACCAGTGAAGCTCATGGTCAAGTTGTGAGGCAGCGCTGCGGCGGACAGGAAGTCACGGCGTTGTCCAAGAGTCAATGCCATGACCAGTGCGGCGACACCGGCGGTAACGTGAACCACGATGCCGCCCGCAAAATCAATCAGACCGCGCTGCGCCAGCCAGCCGCCGCCCCATACCCAGTTTGCTACCGGAAAATAGACCAGCAATGTCCATAGCACGCTAAACAGCAGCATGGCAGAGAATTTGATGCGTTCGACAAAGGCACCGACGATTAACGCCGGGGTAATAATGGCGAAGGTCATCTGAAAGGACGCAAAGACAGTTTCCGGAATATCGCCGGACAGGGAATCCAGCACTACACCGCTAAAAAACGCCTTGCTGAGGCCGCCCCACCAGGCTGATTCGGCCGGACCAAAGGCAATGCTGTAACCGACCACCAGCCAGAGAATGGAAATGACCACGGCGATGGCAAAACATTGCATCAGTACCGACAGCACATTCTTGCTGCGCACCAGTCCGGCGTAAAAGAGGGACAGCCCGGGCAAGGTCATGAACAGCACCAGGGCAGTGGCAGTGAGAATCCAGGCGGTGTTGGCCTGGTTAATGACAGTTTCCTGGGCAGTGACGGACAGGGGAAACAGGCACAGGGCGACAAGGACGAGCAGGAGGGTTCTCTTCACGGTAGTTCTCTTTTTTGTTTTTGTTAGCTGGGTTTTTTAATAGCTGTTCTTATTAGAAGTTTTTTTAACAGCAATAATGCCAGCGCCCGGGTGAAAGAGTTCGGGCCGGGTTCTGGTGGATCACTTCTGGTGAGATACTAGAGGGCATCATCCCCGGTTTCGCCGGTGCGGATGCGAATTGTCTGCAGCAGGTCAGTGACAAATATCTTGCCGTCCCCGATCTGGCCGGTACCTGCGGCGCTGCAAATGGCTTCGATGGCCTTGTCGAGCAGATCATCAGAAACGGCGATTTCCAGTTTGGCTTTGGGTAGAAAATCGATCACGTATTCGGCACCCCGATACAGCTCGGTATGGCCCTTCTGGCGTCCGAAGCCCTTGACCTCGGTCATGGTCATGCCGTTCACGCCCAGTTCGGCCAGTGCCTCACGCACGTCGTCAGCCTTGAAGGGTTTGATTATTGCTGTAATCAGTTTCATCGTCGTTCTCCTGCTTCTATAGGGATGGTGCTCATCCGCGGATGTGGCGTTGCCGCCGGGGCGTTCTCCGTGCCCTGGTCCGGATACAACTAACCAGCGCTGCTGACTTGTTGCTTTTTGTCAACAACGCCAAGGCTGTAAAGCCCGCAAACTTTAACATGGCGCCCTTGTTCTTGGCACCCTGAAAAGCACCATCCTGGGGCGGAGGGCCCGTATGGCTGAGCGTGACAGCGGCCTGGGGGGCAAGCGAAATCAGCAGGTGATGACTCTATTAACAAGGCTCATCGCGCAGTTCCGGGAATTCTCACCAGGCTGTGATTGCGGGACTGTTTCTTGCGCCCGTTTGCACTGTGGTCGCGCCGGGTAGAAGGGGTTGTCGCCAGCGCTCTGCGGCCGTCACCTGTCTCTTTACAAAAGACCCTTCAATCGAAGGCGTGAACAGTGCTTCGATGTCCCGGCTGTCACTGCGCGAGCGGATGTGGGGAGGCAGGCTTACCGACCCGCCAATTAAGGCCGGCGCTGAACGCAGGAAAAAGGCCGTTTTCCAGGCACTGCTGTCCCACAGTTTTATGTCACTTACACCAGCGCTGAAAAGCGGCTCCGAGCGGTGCGCCCGGCAGTTAGCTTGTGCCGCTGCGGACCACGCCCTTCCAGGGTACCTTCACTCTGAAAAATGCCCTGAAAAACGGTCATTTTTCGCCGTTCAGCGTAGGTCCCTTATTGCAGCGGCACAAGCTAACTGCCGCGCGCCCCTCACTGTTTGCAAGCGTCAAGGTTCACTGGCTTCGATGTTTCGCCCCGTGCGCCAGGCATCCAGGGATCATGTCCGAAATCATCAGGAAATGTCCGAAACACCAGCGCTTAAGCTGAGTGAGTATTTTCATTGAGAAACTGTGGGACAGCAGTGGTTTGCCAGGGCTTTTTCCGCAGTGAAGGGACCCAGGCTTGCCGGGCGTAGCGAAGCGAAGACTGGATGGGCGCCGCGCCGGCGAGGCGGTAACCCTGCCTCCCCGCAGCCGCGCTCGAGGCCACTGATTTACATGGGCAGTGTTTTAAATGGCTATGTGCACCACACACGTTCTATCTCGGCAATCTGCGCAGAACGATTAAAAAACGGGGTAGTCACTCCGGGGAAGGAGAGCAAGAGTGACTACCCCGAGGGGGGAGGGACGGGTCAGGCTGGTGCGCGTTGCTTGATGGTGCGCACCAGTTGAATCAGCGGCCACATGACCAGGCCAAACACCAGGACAAAACCTGCCGCCAGCATGGTCAATGTGGCTTCAAGTCCGTGGGTCTCGGCCAGATAGCCGACCAATGGTCCGCTGGTGATAAAAGCCAGGCGAAACAAAAAACTGACAAATGAGTTCGCGGTAGCGCGAAACTCACCGGGCACCCGCCGGTTAAGCGCGTTCACCAGGATGACCTGGGTCAATCCACGACCGACAAAGATCAGCATACCGGCGGCAATTCCAGCCCAGCCCGGCAGCCAGGCCATGCCCAGGTGTCCCACGACCGGTAAAACACCGATGACCACCAGGGTTGCCGGTGCACCAAAGCGCCGCTCAAGGTTGAATCCGAAGCGATTGGCAACAGCGACCATCAGGCTCTGGGCAAACCACAGCAAGCCGAACAGTGACAGTGACAGACCCATATCCTGCCAGTAGGGCTGCACCAGCCAGACGACATGGAAACTGGCCAGTCCATACAGCGGAATGGCGATCACAATTTGGCGCAGGATCGCGTCCTGCATAACCAGGTGCCGCAGGATATCCAGCAGTTTTACCCGGCGCGCGGGATCAAGGCCCTGCCGACAGGGCGGCTCATATACCAGCAGCGCCAGTAGCAAACACATCCAGGCGGCGACAGCCTGAACCCAGACCATCAGGTCAAAGGACAGCAGGGCCAGAAAACCGCCCAGTAGCGCGCCCAGCGCTTCGGCACCGCTCCTGAAGAATCCGAGATTGGCGATGACGTTGCTGTGCTCGCTATTGTCGTCGTCCTCCAGGGCCTTCTGGGTATCGTAGAGAATGGCCAGATCGGCTCCGGATAACAGGCTTGCAGCAATGCCAACCGTGATCTCGAAAACGACCAGGCCAAGAAAATCCCCGGTGAAATTCAGTAGCAGATAGCCAAGGCCATGAGCTACGGCGCCTGCGAGCAAGGCGCGCTTGCGCCCGAACAAGTCGGCAACGTACCCGGAAGGTGCCTCGAGCAACACAATAGTGGTGGCGAAAATTGCCTGTAGATAAAAAATCTCCGACAGGCTTAGCCCTTTGCTCATGAAGAACGGTACGATCACCGGCACGATCACCAGAAAACTGTGAAAGAAAGCCAGACCGTAGATCACCGGAATGTTTCGGTTCATTCTTTCTGTCGCTAATTCGTCATCTATTATTTTTTCCAGCACTCTTTTCTTAAGTACCTTTTTACTAAGCACAAGGCCCCCTCTGCCCACTCCCCATGGTGAGCATTACTACGATTTCATGGCCAAAAAAAAGACCTCTAGGCTGGCTGGCTTAGAGGTCTTTTCTTTGCAATTTCAGTTAATTGCGGTTTGGTAAGAAAGTTACTCCAAGCGGGTCTCCCAGTTCTTTTCCACGCGCACGCAGAGCTGATGACCCTGGGAGGCCATGGTCAGCGGCGCGGTGGTGATAATGGAATAATTGTTCATTGGTTTGTTTTTCGAATCCAGATTGCTGTTTAAAAAAGAGCAGCTCTCATTAACTGGTTCAAACCCTGAATTGAGTTGTTGCAGTAATGATGCCGAGTAGCTGCTGGGCTAAAGATGCGCGCATTGTATGCCGTTGAATGATTAAGTCAACCTTCAACGGCACTTTTATACCTTCTGGTCAGGATTGGTGTGATCAGAATCACTTATCGTTGGATCGGTCATTGCCTCGTGCATCAAGTAGCCCAGTGATTCGCGCTTCTTGCTCCAGTAGCTGGCCAGTATTGAACCACTGATGTTGTGCCAGACACTGAAGATAGCTCCCGGCAGTGCTGCCGTGGCAGAAAAGAACTGCAGCGCCAGCGCCACGCCAAGACCGGAGTTCTGCATGCCGACCTCAATCGCCAGGGTTTGGCTCTGACGCAGATTAAAACCCAGCAGCCTGCCCATCCAGTAGCCTCCGGACAATCCCAGGCAATTGTGCAGCATCACTGCCACCACGGTAACCAGGCCAACATCCAGCAGGCGCTCTGCATTCAGTGCAACTACCGTGGCGATAATAACCAGAATACTGATGATTGCCGCGCCCGGCAGAATCGGCTGCAGGCGGCTCACTGGCGCCGGCCACCAGCTGTTGAGGGCGTAACCAAGCAGTACCGGAAGCAGGACGAGCTGCAGGATGCTGAACAACAGGCCGAGGGTATCTACGGCCACAGTCTGGGAAAGATAGAAACTGCACAGCAGTGGGGTAGCCACCACGCCGACCAGTGTCGAGGAAAGCGTCATACTGATCGACAGTGCCACATCCCCGCGGGCCAGGTAGGTAATGACATTGGATGCGGTACCGCCGGCGCAACTGCCAACCAATACCATGCCCGCCGTCAGCTGGGTGGACAGCTGCAGCATGGTGGCCAGGGTCAGCGCCAGCAGCGGCATAATGACGAACTGGCAGGCCACCCCCACCAGCACTGGTCGCGGGTCGGCGATGACGCGCTGGAAATCGGCGCGCTCCAGGGTCAGCCCCATCATAAACATCACCGTGGCCAGCAGTGGTACGATCAGGTTTTCCAGGCGGACAAATAAGTCGGCATTACTGAACGCGATGACTGCGGCCAGCAAGGCCCACATCGGGAACAGGCGATTAAGGTAACTGGTCATGGTGGTGCGCGCGGTACCGGGTGTCTGAGGGTCGGAATATTACCGGGTTAAGGAATGATTCAGGCGCGCAAGCTAGCATGTCTGGATCGACGCTGTAACCTTTTCGGGCAGGCAGCGTCTTATATTCCAGGTCGGCGTGGTGGCTACCGTGCTGACCGGTTTGCAAACATCTATTATTCTGGGGAACAACAATGCTCAAGTACACATTGATTTTGGGGCTGGCGCTGACCATGACCGGCTGTCTGGTGACCGTGGATTCAGATTCTCGCGCCGTGCATACGGTGTGGGATGAAGGTGAAGTAGGGCGCCTGGAGATTGGCAACAGCAATCAGGACTGGGTGCGATCCTCCTTTGGTGAGCCAATGAGCAAGCTGAACTATGCCGACGGCACCGAGGTATGGAAATACCGAAACCGGTCGGAAAAAGACACTGAAGTGGGCGTGTTCCTGCTGTTTTCCGTGGATGTTGAAGAAGAGCGGATTGACACCCTCACCATTGAATTCATGGATGGAATCGTCAGCGACTACTGGATCGAAGAAACGCGCTATTGATCGCCTCTGGAGGCCAGGGCACCGGTAGACGTGATCAGCGGTTTCCCTGCAGAGCCGTGGCCAGCCACGGCTCAAGATCCAGCCAGTTTACCGGAAAGATATGTTTCGCGCCGGGGACCAGGGCTGAATTGACCGAGGCCCCGGCAGACTTCAGTCGCGCAACCATGGCTTTGTATTCCCGATTCCAGCGAAAATCGTCTTTCTCGCCGATGCGCAGATAGACCGGCAATCCATCAAGGTGGCCGAGGGTCGACTCTCCGGTAATTCGGCCAGGCGTGGCTACCACGCCCATGTAGTTCTGCGGCTCAACGGCGGCGATCTCCAGGGCGGCACTGCCCCCGCTGGAAACTCCTATCAGCAGCGTCTTGTTATGAGTCAGGCCGTGCAAGTCCTGTAGTTCCCGAATAAGTTGCGGAAATTCACTGGCGTGTTCGACGAAGAAATCCCGGCCGCCCGGAGAAATTGGTACCGCCACCGCCCAGCCCCGATCCACCAGTTCCTTGCCCAGCCAGAATTGCGCCCGGGCCATGAATTCATTGGAGTAACCCCCGGAAACCATGATTGCCAGGGGAGGGGAGACCGTTTCCACGGGCTCGAAGTACAGAACCCTGATATTCTCCCCGCCGGACAATATCACCGCATCCTCGCCACCGAATGCCGGGCTGGCACACAGGCTGAGTATCAAAAGGCTGACTGAGAGGAATATTCGCATGACTGGCTGCGCTGGCGTGGCTATGATCTGGAGATCTTCGGGACACCCGGTGACCGGGTAATTTTTGATGTTATGGCCCGGAGTATAGCAAGCCCCCCTTGCCGGGCGCAGTGGCTTGAGATGAATACGCGAATTTGACGGTTAATTGCCGCCGACTCCTGCCTCGCTGCGTTTCGTCGCGGCAAGCTGTAACCTATTCAGACTCCCACCGTCTTTACTAACCAATGCTGCCTCAATATCAACAAGCCATCGAACAGTATCGGCAACGGGTTTATTCCTATGCCCATTACAGCCTGCGTGGCCGGGAAGATGCCGAAGATGTGACTCAGGAAGTGTTTATCAAGCTTTGGCAGCACTGGCGCAAGATTGATCACAGCAAATTATCCGCCTGGTTGATGCGGGTGGCACACAACGCGGTAATCGACAAAGTTCGCAAACAGAAGAACGGCGATGACAAGGTGGATGATTACGCCGAGGTGGAGCAGCAGGGGCAGCGACATGACCCCGGCCAGGAACTGGATCAGGAGTCCTTCAACGCAGAATTGCTGGCGGCTATAAAAGGTCTCGACGAGCCGTTTCGCAGCATCGTCATCATGCGCGACATTCAGGGACTCAGCTACACGGAGATCCAGGAGACGCTGGAGATCAGCGGCAGCCA
This sequence comes from uncultured Pseudohongiella sp., assembly GCA_965230125.1. Lineage (GTDB taxonomy): Bacteria > Pseudomonadota > Gammaproteobacteria > Pseudomonadales > Pseudohongiellaceae > UBA9145. The sequence goes on from OZ245938.1 coordinate 2,021,807, forward strand.
GGTGAAGGTATACCTGCACCGGGGGCGGCGGAAGCTGCGTGACAATCCGGCGCTGCGCGATCTGTTTTCGGCGTGGACCGGCAGTGCCCTGCAAAAACGGGAAACGGCCGGCGCCAGGTCCCGTCAAGCCAAGCCCCGCGAGATAGAACAATGACCGGCGGCAAACCGCAACGAGTAGTAACTGACGAGAACACACTGAATTCCAGTAGGCAGGTAATGACATGAGCCAGGATGAGATGAACAAACACCCGGATAACGGCGACTCGCAGTGCTATTTCATGCAGCTGCAGATCGACAGTTTTCTCGATGGCGAGCTGAGCAGTGAACAACAGAAAATTTTTGCTGGCCACCTGCACGGCTGCAGCGACTGCGCCGCTGAACTGCAGTTCGCCCAAACCCTGCACGATACGGTCATGGATCTGCCACTGCTTGACTGCGCCGACGGCGCGCTGGAGCCCATCGACCGCCTTGGCCGGGAATCGGGCAAGCTGGACGCGGCGCGTGCTGGCTGGCTGCATTCGCTTGCGAGCTGGTTGACAGCGCTTCCGGCCACCTTGCGCTATGGCGCTCCAGTGGCGGCTGCGGTGGCCATTACCTTGCTGCTGTCGCCGGTATTGAACAATGGTAGTGAGGCGCCACCGGCCGTTGCGACAACGGCGGACAATGGTGAGCAAGAGTACAGCCAGGAAGATGTGCTGGCGGCGCTGGGTGATTTGAATACTGCCATCAGTTATTTGAACGAAGTCAGCCAGCGCACCGAAACCATGATCGGCGGGCGCTTTGTACTGGTTCCCCTGCAGGAATCATTAAATGCGTCATTCCAGCGAGTCAGCAACCAGGACGACGACCCGCTGAGCGATGACCCGATTTAAACCGTGATTGGCACCCTATATAGACAACCTGCTGCTGCATCGGCAGGGAGTGAAACTGGATACAACTGATGAGACCAGTTCTCAACATGCGAGGTAACACCATGATTAACACCATGATCAGTTCCATGAATACACGGACTACTTTGATTGGCGCGCTATTGCTGCTGCTTCTGGCAGGCCGGGTCGGCGCCGCCGAGAGCGACATTGAAAATCATCCCGGCTATGTAGACTTCTCTACCCTGGTGAGCCTGACCACCAGCGAACCGACGGTGGAAATCAGTCTCAAGGCGCCGCTGTTGAGTATGGTAACGAACCTGATCCGCAGTGAGGATGAAGAGGCTGCGGATTTCATTTCCAAGCTGCTGCGGGTCACCGTGCATGTCTTTGAAAGTGACAACAACAACGTTACCCAGATGTCTGACTCCATGGAGAGCATTTCCGATGACCTGGATGTCCAGGGCTGGGAGCGCGTGGTCCGGGTCCGGGAAGACCAGAGTCATGTCGATATTTATGTGCGCATGTCGGCCAACGCCGAGATTATTCACGGCCTGGCTATCATGGTGGCGGAGCCCTACGAGACAGTACTGGTGAACATCATCGGCGATATCAGTGGCAACGACCTGGCAGCACTGGGGCGCCGCTTCGACATTGACCAGCTACAGGACCTGGAAGTGGAAACCAACTAGCGGTCCATCAGAGGCAGCGGACCGGGAGTGCTACCGATGAACCTGAGGCGATGCAAGCCACTGCGCGTGTTAACCGCACTACTGATGGTCGGCAGCCTTACTGGCTGCCTGGCCGGGAGTGCCAACCAGCCGCAAATCACTCTGGAAAAAGACCTGGCCGTAGGTTTTGGCAGCGGGCTGTTTGACCTGGTTACGCAGGACAGCTCCGAAGCAGGAAATCAGCCCGATGCCGGGCAGGTGCGGGTACTGATGTACAAGGTCACAGCAGCTAATGACCAGAACCAGTTTCCCGATACCGTGTTTGAGCGGACACTCCGGAAGCAGGGCTCGGGGCTTGCCTGGGAGCGCATCGTGCGGGTGCGGGAAGGCGATAGTCAGGTGTGGGTTTTTGCGGGAATGAACATCGCCGGTCAGCGTCTGGAGACCCTGTGCGTGTTCGTGATGCAGGATGGAGACAGGAATCCGCAGGTTGACGCTGCCGACCTCACCTTGTTGCCTGACAGTATCCAGCTATCCCGAACTCCGGCATCTACCCGTTGATGACCTGTAGCTTTGGGAGCTGCTGCAGATAATCCGCACCGGAAGTCAGGCAGGCAATCGAAACGGCCACCCAAAGCAGGCCGTAATTACAGACGCTGGAGCTCAGTTGCCAAGCCCCTCTATTTCCATGCGCTCACTGGCGGCCACGGTAACGGCGACGCCATCCACGGTAGTGAAACTGCGCTCCCCCAGCTGGTATTTGTACACCTCATAGGTCACTGGCTCCTGGGCACCGTCCCGAAACAGGGTGACGGTGATTACGGTGCGATCATCCTGCCATTGAAAGTAATACATGACCCCTGCCAGGCCTACCATCATGATCAGGAACAGGTAGGCCCCGATGCGCAGATCGCGGGCCAGACCCGGGTCCTCATTGTCCACGGCCTGCCTGGCCGCATTCTTGTTGCCAGTTTTCGCCTTGCTGCCCGACTGCCTGCCACCGGCTGAGTCAACGCGGGGATGCTCGGCTATGTGGCGCTGCCTGATAACAAAAAAGGCGATACAAACCACTGCAGCTGTGAGCAGTATTTTCCCCAGCATGGGCGTTCCGATCACGTTAACATGAGTCCTGATAGTAGCAGTGAGTCCGGCGGGCTGCCTAGTCAGAGCGCATCGCCCACAGTGGTGGCGACTCATTGGGCACGGAGGGTGAACAAATTGCTCGCGGCGGAGGTCTACTTCTCCAGGATGGATAAATCGGCAGGATTTTAAGGATGAAAGTGCAGTGAGCAACGCCCGTCAGACCGGCACCACCAGCGGTGCCACTTACGTGCCACCCGGAATGCCGGAGTTGGAGCAGGATGGCGCGGTCACGTCTTTTTTTGAATTCTGGCCACTGTGGGTCATGTACCTGCCGGTGGCGCTGCTGTGGCTGGTCCTGGCGGTGCGCTACCGGTCGCTTACCCTGCCGCTCATCGCCAATCCGGCCGTGCCTCTGTCCGGCATGGTGGGCGTGCCCAAAAGCCGGATCCTGTCAGTCGCAGGAGCAAGCGGGCGGCAGTGGATCCTGCCCTGGACGGTGTATACCGTGACCGACCTCGATGTTGAATCGCAGCTGGCGACAGTGCGGCAACTATGGGCCAGCGCCGGCTTGGCTCTGCCGCTGGTGGCCAAACCTGATATTGGCTGTCGCGGAGCTGGCGTGAAGCTGCTGCAAACCGAGCTGCAACTGCGCGCCTGCTTGCAGGCCTATCCCGAGTCAGCACGTATCCAGTTTCAGCAGCTTAGCGATTTCGAGGCCGAGGCCGGAGTATTCTACGTGCGCCACCCAGACGCGCCGAGTGGCGCGATTACATCCCTGACCCTAAAGTACACCCCGTTTGTGGTGGGCGACGGTAACAGTACCCTGGCGCAGTTGGTGGCGCAGGATCCGCGGGCCGGACAACTGCAGCATCTGTATGCCCAGCGCCATGCCGCACGCTGGCAGGAAGTGATTCCGGCTGGACAGCCCTACCGGCTGGTATTCTCTGCCAGTCACTGTCGTGGCGCCGTGTTTCGTGATGGTGCCGAGTATATCGATCAACGCCTGACCGCCACGTTGGATCGCATCTTTGCTGATATTCCCGAGTTTTACTATGGGCGCCTGGATATCAAATTTCGGGACCTGGACAGCCTGATGGCTGGTGAGAATTTCGACATCATCGAGATTAACGGGGCCAGTTCCGAATCTATCAATATTTGGGATCGCCGCACCGGGCTGGGCGTTGCTGTGCGCACCTTGTTGCAGCAGTATCGGACCCTGTTTAAACTTGGCAGCGCAAATCGCAAGCGCGGACACAAGCCGCCTGGCATAAAGGCCCTCTGGCAAGCCTGGCGATATGAAAAGAACCTTACCAAAAGCTATCCGCCTAATGACTAACCCCTGTCGATTGCCGGTCCGTCCCCGTGCGCTGGCTGCGCTGTTGGAATCCCTGTTGGGCCTGGACCGGCTCGGTGAGATTTACGACCAGCGTCCGCCGGGCCTGGCCCCCGCCGAATTTCTGGACTATTCCCTCGATGCCCTGGGGGTCACCATTGACCTGCAGAATCGCGACTACCTGGCTGACATTCCTCGCACTGGACCGGTGCTGGTTGTGGCCAACCATCCGCTGGGCGGCCTGGAGGGTATGGCTATCGCCCGGGAGGTGGCGCGGGTGCGCCCGGATCTCAAGGTGTTGACCAATGAACTGTTGCGACGGATTCCCGAACTGGCGCCGATGTTTATTGGCGTTAACGTGCTATCCAGTAACGCCGCTGCGGGCAATGTTGCCGGGCTCAAACAGGTACATGCGCATCTAAAAAACGCTGGTGCGGTCTTGCTGTTCCCGGCCGGCATGGTGTCGGCCTATGAGCATTCCCACCGGCGAATACAGGATCGCCAGTGGGCGCGCCTGGCCGGCCAGTTGGTGCGGCGCTACCTGTGCACCACGCTGCCGGTCTACGTCGGGGGGCGCAACAGCAGCTATTTTTATGCGGCCGGACTGATTCACCCGCGTCTGCGCACGATTCTGCTGCCGCGGCAGCTGGCCAACAAGCAAGGCTTCACGCTGCCACTTACCCTGGGGCGTCCGGTACCGGCACCGGAACTGCGTCTGCTGCAAAGTCCCGAGGCCATTACCGAATACCTGCGGGTCAGTACCGATGCGCTGGCTGGCAAGGTCCCGGTCCGCAGGCCGCCCGTGCAGCAGGGTATTGATGAACCAGACCCGCTGGCCAGCGTTGCCGAGGTGGATAAGGCGATTGCCGCACTGGCGGATGTGCGGCTGGTGGAACACGAACAATTTGATGTGTACTGCGCGCCCTTCGACCGGCTTGGCGCGATCATGGAACAGATTGCCATCGCCCGGGAAATTTCCTTTCGAGCCGCGGGCGAGGGTACCGGACTGGCGCGGGATTCCGATCAGTTTGATCCGCACTACCTGCATTTATTTCTGTGGGACAAACAGCAAAAACGCATTGCTGGCGCTTACCGCGTTGGCCTGGTGGACGAGATTGTCGCCCGACATGGCGTCAGGGGCCTGTATACCCGCTCCTTATATCGCTACGATGCAGCGTTTATCGCCCGGCTTGGTTCAGCGATTGAGATGGGGCGGTCTTTTATCCATCCCGATTACCAGCGTCAGCCGGTTTGCCTGAATCTGTTGTGGCGGGGCATTGGCAGAATTCTGGTCACCCGTCCCAAGTATCACACTTTGTTCGGATCGGTGAGTATCTCTCGTGAATACAGTGACCTGGCCCGCTCCCTCATTGCCGATACCATGCTCACGAATTTCTGTGCCAGGGAGTATGCTGAACTGGTGCGGCCCATGACGCCGCATCGGGTTGTCAATCGCGTCTGGTCTGGGCAGATGCTGGCCGAGATGGCTAACGTCAAGATGCTGGGCAAGTTGATCGGTCGCTGTGACCCGGGCAAGGCAGTGCCGGTGCTATTGCGTCACTACCTGTCGCTGAACGGGCGCCTGGTATGTTTCAATATCCACTCAAAATTCAACGACTCGCTGGAAGGTCTGATCGTGGTTGATGCGCGTAAGACTGATCTGAAGACTTTGGGTCGGTTTTTAGGCGCCGAGGGGCTGGAGCACTTTCTTGCTCACCAACGCCTGCAGGACACCGCTTGAGGTCGCAGTGACAAGCTGAAGCTTCTCTTAACCCACGTTTTAATTCACGTTTCAAGAACAGCCGGACTATGACTAAATTAAAGGCAATCATCCAACTACTGATCAGCGCCGTGCTTGCCGTGTCGGCCGTCGCGAGCCTGGTGAACATGGCTTTCATCATTACCCGTCCGGAAACCATTTCAGTGGTGAATGCCATGATCGGACTGGGAACGCTGGCTATTTGTTTGGCGGCCCTGTCGCGTATTTTATTGCGCCGTGGTCTGGCCCAATTGCGCGATCCGGATCCTGCTGGTGCGGCGCAGTCCGGGCCAGCCTCCGGCACTGAGGATTCCAGCCGGCACGAAGCCTGAAGCGCCGCATTCAGCCTCCTGGAGCGGGTTCTGGCGACCGGCACCGGTCGCCTGCACAGCCAGGCGAAAACGCGTATAATCACGCGCTTTTATCCTCGGCCCGCCATCATCATGATCATCTTTGACGACCCGGAAAGGTTTTTCCAGCTGGAGCAGCACTGCGTGGCGACCATTGGCAAGTTCGATGGCGTGCATCTTGGCCATCAGTTGATCGTGGATCAGCTGCAGAGCCAGGCCGAGCAGCTTGAGTGTCCCACCGTGGTAATCCTCATTGAGCCGCATCCGGAAGAGTTCTTTGCCGCCGACAGTGACAGCGCACCGGCGCGCCTGACGGTAATCAGGGAAAAACTGGATATTCTGGAAAGCCTGGGCGTGGACTATGTCTATCAATTGCGATTTGACCAGGCCATGAGCGAGTTAAGCGCGGAAAGCTATATCGATGACATCCTGGTTAACGGATTGGGTGTCCGCTGTTTCATTATCGGCAATGACTTCCGATTCGGTCACCAGCGCCGTGGGGATTTCGCCATGCTGCAGCAGGCTGGCAAGGAGCATGGTTTTGCGGTTCTGGAGACCATGCCCTATGAGCACAACGGCGAGCGAATCAGCAGTACTTACATTCGTGAGGAACTGGCGGCCGGCAACTTTCAGCTGGTCGAACAGTTACTGGGCCGCCCCTATTCCATGAAGGGCGAAGTAGTGCGCGGTCGGCAATTGGGCACCGATCTTGGGTTCCCGACCTGTAATATCAATCCCCACCGGCGCCGCATTCCCCTGCATGGCGTGTTTGCCTGCGAGGTCCGCCTTGCGGATCGCTACCGACCGGCGGCAGTCAATATTGGCTATCGGCCGACGGTGTCGGAAGACGGCGAGGCCTTGTTGGAAGCCCACATTCTTGATTTCGATGAAGATCTCTACGGCAAGACAATCGAGGTCATCTTTCGGCAGAAAATTCGTGATGAACAGAAGTTTGATGGCCTGGATGCCCTGAAGCAGCAAATCAGTGCCGATGTCCGCCAGGTACGTGAGGTGCTGGCGCAGTAACAGCCGCTGAGAAAATTACATGAGTGATTGCAATGAGTGATTACAAAAGCACCCTGAATTTACCGCACACCGAATTCCCCATGAAGGCCAACCTGGCCCAGCGGGAGCCGGAGATGCTGAAGCGTTGGCAGGAGCTGGATCTGTATAAAGAGATCTGCGCCAAGAATGCCGGTAAGCCCAAGTTTATTCTCCATGACGGCCCGCCCTATGCCAATGGGGAGCTGCATCTGGGGCATGCCATCAACAAGACCCTCAAGGACATCGTGGTCAAGAGCCGGCAGCTCAGTGGTTTTGATGCGCCCTATATCCCGGGCTGGGATTGCCACGGTTTGCCTATTGAGCACAACGTGGAGAAAAAGAAAGGCAAGGCTGGCCAGAAAATCAGCCACGCCGAGTTTCGTGAAGCCTGCCGCGACTATGCGGCCAAGCAAGTGGAAGTCCAGAAGGAAGGCTTTATCCGTCTGGGCGTGCTGGGCGATTGGGACAATCCCTATCTGACCATGAACTTCCAGACCGAGGCGGATATCGTGCGTGCCCTCGGCAAGATCGCCGCCAATGGCCACCTGGTGAAAGGCTACAAGCCGGTGTACTGGAGCGTAGTGGGGGCGTCTGCCCTGGCCGAGGCCGAGGTTGAATATCAGGACAAACAGTCTTTCGCCATCGACGTGCGATTTCCGGTGCTGGAAAAAGACACCTTCCTCAGTACTTTTAGTGTCTCGCCCAAGATTCAGGAGCTACCGGTTTCGGTAGTGATCTGGACCACGACTCCATGGACCCTGCCGTCCAATCAGGCCGTGACCCTGCACGGGGAACTGGACTACGCCCTGGTACGCTGTCAATTGGGGGATGCCCCGGAGCTGATGGTGCTGGCCAATGACATGGTGCCGGGCATCATGGCGCGCTATGGCTGCAGCGATTACGAGATAATCGCTACTGCCAAGGGTGCCAGCCTGGAAAACCAGTTGCTTCAGCACCCCTTTGCAAAGCGCCATGTGCCACTTATTCTGGGCGATCACGTTACCACCGAGGCAGGTACCGGTGCGGTACACACGGCACCCGATCATGGTGTCGATGACTTCAACGTAGGGCGCCAGTATGGTCTGGGCACCCTGAACCTGGTGGATGAAAACGGGGTGTTCATCGACGCCGCGGGCGAATTCGCCGGTGAGCATGTCTACAAGGTAGACGAGAAGATCATTGCGCGCCTGGAAGCAAACAAAGCCCTGGTGGCGAATACCAGGATTACCCACAGCTATGCCCACTGCTGGCGCACCAAGACGCCGCTGATTTATCGGGCCACACCGCAATGGTTTATCAGCATGTCCGAAAAGGGCTTGATGAACGATGCCCTGGCGGCGGTTAAAAATGTGAAATGGATTCCCGACTGGGGCCAGGCGCGCATTGAGCTGATGCTCAAGGGCAGTCCGGACTGGTGTGTATCCAGGCAGCGAACCTGGGGTGTTCCCATTACGCTGTTTGTGCACCGCGAAACCCAGGCACTGCACCCGCGTACCGCCGAGTTGTTCGAGCAGGTAGCCCAGCGCATCGAGGCGAAAGGCATCGAAGCCTGGTTTGAACTGGATGCCGAAGAGCTGCTGGGAGACGAGGCTGCGGACTACGAGAAAGTCAGCGATACTCTGGATGTCTGGTTTGATTCAGGTGTCACCCATTATTCGGTAATAGAGCGCCGCGATGAGCTGCAGTACCCGGCAGATCTTTATCTGGAAGGGTCGGACCAGCACCGCGGCTGGTTCCAGTCCTCTCTGAAAACTGCCATTGCCATGCACGGTACGGCACCCTACAAGGAGGTGCTCACCCACGGTTTTTTCGTGGATGCGGAGGGGCGCAAGATGTCCAAGTCATTGGGCAATACCGTTGCCCCGGCGAAGATATTCCAGCAGTACGGCGCCGATGTGCTGCGGCTCTGGGTTGCCGCCACCGACTATCGCGGGGAGATGACAGTCTCCGAGGAAATTTTCAAACGGGTGGCCGATGCTTATCGTCGGATCCGCAATACCTGCCGCTTTATGCTTGCCAATCTCAGCGGTTTTGAGCCGCAAGGAGATTGTTTGCCGTCCGAACAGCTGCTGGCGCTGGACTACTGGATCGTGCGTCGCTGCCAGCTTCTGCAGCAGGATCTGATCAAGCACTATCACGACTACAATTTTCTCAATGTCTATCAGCGGCTGCACAATTTCTGCGTGATAGAACTGGGTGGCTTTTATCTCGACGTGATCAAGGATCGCCAGTACACCACCCAGGCCGACAGCCTGGCGCGGCGCTCAACCCAGACTGCCATGTATCACATTCTGGAAATGTTAAGCCGGCTGGCGGCGCCAATCCTCAGCTTTACCGCAGACGAGATCTGGCAGAACATTCCGGGCCAGCGCAGCGCCTCGGTATTTCTCAGTGACTTCGACGCGGCCCCTACGCTATTGGCGGAATCGGACACCTTCAGCGATGCGTTCTGGCAACAGGTGATGGCAGTGAAATCGGCGGTCAACAAGGAACTGGAAAGCAAGCGTGCAGCAAAGCAGGTGGGCTCCGGTCTCAGCGCCGAAGTGGATTTGTACTGCGACGAGACCCTGGCGGGCACCCTGTCGCGCCTGGAAGAAGAACTGCGTTTTGTGCTGATTGTATCGCGTGCCTCCATCAAGCCGCTGGCCGAAGCACCCGACTCGGCCGCCACCACCGAGTTGGATAGCCTGCGCCTCATTATCTCGGCCTCATCCCACCCCAAGTGTGAGCGCTGTTGGCACCACCGGGAAGACGTTGGCAGCGTGTCTGCCCATCCCGGGCTGTGCGCCCGCTGTGTCGAGAATATTGACGCCGATGGTGAGCAGCGGCGTTTCGCCTGAGGCCGGTCATGACTGACTCCGATCCGCAGATTGAGCCTGGCAGTGGGGTGAGCCTGCACTTTTCCCTGACCCTGACCGATGGGCAGGAAATTGATTCCAATTTTGGTGCCAGGCCAGCCAGCTTCAACCTGGGTGACGGCAATATGCTGCCCGGTTTCGAGGAGGTGCTGCTGGGGATGCGCGCCGGTGACGAAGTGGAGCAAACCCTGCCGGCGGAAAAAGCGTTCGGGGAAATCAATCCGGCGAACCGCCAGCACTTTCCCCGCGACAAGTTTGGTCATTTGCTGGAGGATGAGCTGATGCCAGCCAGTGAAGGCAGCGTGGTGTCGTTTCGTGACCCGGCGGGCTTTGAGCTGCCGGGCGTAGTGGAAAAAATCACCGCGCAGACCATAACCGTCAACTTCAATCACCCACTGGCAGGCAAAGCGATCGTCTTCCGGGCCCATATCGTCTCGGTTCTGCCGCCATCGGTGCAAGCGGTGCAGGTCAAGCTCTAGCGGCACCAGTCGCGCCCAGATTGAGCATAAAAAACCTGGGGCACGCGATGTTAGCGCTGGCAGCCATCGACGCGTTACAATCAAGCTATGAAGCAACCGGTCTCCATTCGCCTGGCCAATCCCCGCGGTTTCTGTGCCGGGGTGGATCGTGCCATCGACATCGTCAATCGTGCCCTGGATATCTTTGGCGCGCCGGTGTATGTCCGCCATGAAGTGGTGCACAACAAATTCGTCGTCAACAGCCTGCGCGATCGCGGCGCTATCTTCGTTGATGAGCTTGACGAAATACCCCGCCATGACGCCACGGGTCGTGAGTCTATTGTCGTATTCAGCGCCCATGGGGTGTCCCAGGAAGTCAAGAACGACGCCGCCGCCAAGGGCTTCAAGGTGTTTGATGCAACCTGCCCACTGGTGACCAAAGTCCACCTGGAAGTCGCAAAATTTTCGCGTTCCGGACAGGAGTGCGTGCTGATCGGTCATCAGAACCACCCGGAAGTGGAAGGCACCATGGGGCAGTATGACAACAGTCAGGGCGGCAAGATCTATCTGGTGGAATCGGTGGAAGACGTGCAGCGACTGAAGGTCGATGACCCTGAACGATTGTCCTACGTTACCCAGACGACCCTGTCCATGGATGATACGGCGAGGGTGATTGATGCGCTGCGGGAACGCTTTCCCGCCATTCAGGGGCCGCGCAAGAAAGATATTTGTTACGCCACCCAAAATCGCCAGGATGCGGTCAAGCAACTGGCTCTGGAGTGCGACCTGCTGTTAGTAGTGGGTTCGCCCAACAGCTCCAATTCCAACCGCCTCAAGGAGTTGGCTGAGCGGCTCGGCTGCGAGTCCTATCTGATCGATAATGTTGACGACATCGATGAACGTTGGCTGGATGGCAAATCGCGCATTGGCATCACTGCCGGCGCATCGGCCCCGGAAGTACTGGTGCAGCAGGTGGTTAATCGCCTGCGGACTGCGGTGGCTCTGGAGCCGGTGGAACTGGATGGCGTCGAGGAGAATATCGTCTTTGCCATGCCGCGGGAATTGCGTGACCCGGCATAGTCACTGACCGGCCGTCTTACCCTGTTGGTATTGATGGAGTGCTGACGCGGTAATTTCCTGTTCCTGCCTTCCGCTTGTGCCTCTTTTGATCTCTATTTCCCACCCCGCTTCCCACCCCGCTTTCCACCCCTCGTTTTCACTACTTATCTTCACTTGCTGTTCGCTACTTTCGTCTTAGCTCCGGAATTTTTTCCTGATCGATCACCGTGACATTCCCGAAGTCCTGCTTCCTGCGGGCCATGCTGCAATAGCGCTCGAATTTGTGAGACCGATCACAGTTTGCTGGTACCGGGCGCTGAAAAACACCTCAAGGGCAGTTCCCCGACTGCCGTAGTCCCGTCAGGAACCTGCAATAGATATAGCTGTACTCCGGGATTGGGCGACGACACACATTGTCACTAAAGATATCGATCCGGACATCCGTAGGAATCCACAAATCGGATCCGTCCAAAAACGGATTGGAATGTGATGGTCGATAACAGCAGCGCTGCTGCCAGGCAAGTAGTCGTATTCATTGCAGTTCTTCTCAACCGGCCAGTCGATTACCAGCGACCGTCCGGGTTAGCCGGTTATGCGTCGGGCAGCACACAAGGCAGGTCCGGCATTAGAGAGCTTGTCATCCCCGGGGATGCAAATGGAATTGTTGGTCTGGTGCCAGCCGCAGTGCAGTGCGGCAACCCCAGGCGACATGATGAAGTAGCAGGGCGGTAGCGAGCGCTCTGTGTCTGCTTAGCACACTTAACTTATGAGAGTAGGAGTTGTACGACTATGAAAAAACTGACGGTAGCTTTTGGTTTATTGGCTGGAATGGCATTCAGCAGTGCCACATTTGCTTGTGACAAGCCCGAGGCCCCGGCTATACCCAACGGTGAGGGCGCTTCCGGTTCTGACATGCTGGACGCCAAAAAAGCAGTTGAAGCCTATCTGGAAGCAGCGGAGGCCTATCTGGAGTGTGCCCGTGGTTCCACTTTGAAAGACCGTATGGTAGCCGACATGGAAGACGTGGCTGACCAGTTCAACCGTGAACTGCGCGAATACAAAGCCAAGTCATAAGCCTGTCTGAACCTGTACCCCCGAGGGGTTTGGGTGAGTCGTTCCACAAGAACGGCTTGCCTGAACCCCTTATTTATTTCTGTCTGCCAATCGTTCTGGTTTCTCTACCGGGTTGCCTGGTGACCACTATTGAAGGTTGTCGAGCTGTTGCAGTTTGCCTTTGAGGGCATTGATCGCTGCGCTCAGTTCCTGCTGTTTGTCACGCTCCTTGTGCACCACTTCAGCCGGTGCGTTGTCCACGAAACGGCTGTTACCAAGCTTGCCTTCCACCTGTTTTAGCGCACTTTCCTTTTTGCTGATTTCCTTGTCCAGGCGCGTGCGCTCCGCAGCCACGTCGATAAGTCCCGCCAGCGGCACCAGAATTTCCAGGCCGGCGTGCAGCCCGGTGGCGGACGCGGGGGCGTCCTGGTCGGCTTCCAGCCAGTCGATAGATTCCAGCTTGGCGAGCTTTTGCAGGTACGGACGGTAGGCCTCCAGTCGCGCCTGATCATCGGCACTGCCGTGACGCAGCAATACCGGAATGGCTTTCGCCGGGGAGATATCCATTTCACCGCGAATATTGCGAATTGCGATGATAATCTCGCGCAGCCAGTGAATGTGCTCCTCGGCCTCAGTGTCGACCAAGTTGGCATCAAAGCGGGGGTAAGCGGCCAGCATAATGCTGTCGCCTTTGTCGTCGAGCAGCGGGGCGACTTTCTGCCAGATCTCCTCGGTAATGAAAGGCATAAACGGATGCAGCAGGCGCAGGCTCTTTTCCAGCACGGTGAGCAACACCCGGCGCGTAGTCTGGGCAGCTTCCGGGTTGGCATCCTCATCCCACAGAATGGGTTTGGAGAGTTCCACATACCAGTCGCAGTATTCGTTCCAGATGAATTCATGCAGGGTCTGGGAAACCAGGTCAAAGCGGAAGTCAGCCATGGCCTGTTCGACGGTGTGGGCGGTATGTTCCAACTGGCTCATGATCCAGCGATCCGCGATAGAAAGCTGTGCCGGATCCAGGTCCCGGGCTACCGGCTTGTCTTCCACGTTCATCATCACATAGCGCGCCGCGTTCCAGATCTTGTTGCAAAAGTTCCGGAAGCCTTCCATGCGACCGATGTCGAACTTGATGTCGCGGCCCGTAGAAGCCAGGGAATAAAATGTGTAACGCAGTGCGTCAGTACCGTAGCCTGGGATGCCCGCCGGGAATGAGTCTCGGGTATGCTTTTCGATCTGTTTGGCGATCTGTGGCTGCATCATATCCGCGGTGCGCTTCAGGACCAGCTCATTCAGAGAGATGCCGTCGATCAAATCAATCGGGTCAAGTATGTTTCCTTTTGATTTGGACATCTTCTGGCCGTGCTCATCGCGCACCAGGCCGGTGATGTATACTTTTTTGAATGGAACTTCGCCGGTGAACTTCAGGGTCATCATGATCATTCGCGCTACCCAGAAGAAGATGATGTCAAAACCGGTTACCAGGACATCGGTTGGGTGGAAGCGGTCAAAAAATTCGCGATCATCCGGCCAGCCCAGGGTTGAAAAGGTCCACAGCGCGGAGGAAAACCAGGTATCCAGCACGTCCGGATCCTGGGTCAGAGTCAGGTCAGCTGGCAAATTGTATTTACTGCGCACCTGCGCCTCGTTGCTGCCCACGTAGACCTTGCCTTGTTCATCGTACCAGGCCGGGATGCGGTGTCCCCACCACAGTTGCCGGCTGATACACCAGTCCTGGATATTGCGCATCCAGGCGAAGTAGGTGTTTTCCCAGTTCTTCGGAACAAACTCGATATCGCCGTCTTCCACCGCCTTGATTGCCGGGGCGGCCAGGGATTCGATGGCGACATACCACTGGTGGGTTAAATAGGGTTCAATCACCACGCCACTGCGGTCACCGCGCGGCACCTTGAGTTTATGATCCTCTACCTTCTCCAGCAGGCCCAATTCGTCAAGGTCGGCGACAATGCGCTGGCGAGCGTCGAAGCGGTCCATGCCCTGATAGGCCGCGGGTGCCTCGTCATTGATGGCGGCATCGGCTGTAAGAATGTTGATGAATTCCAGATCGTGTCGTCGGCCCATTTCATAGTCATTAAAATCATGGGCCGGGGTGATTTTCACGCAGCCGGTACCAAATTCCGGGTCCACGTAATCATCGGCGATAATGGGAATGCGTCTGTTGCAAAGCGGCAGGTCGACAAACTTGCCGATCAGGTCAGTATAACGTTCGTCTTCTGGATGAACCGCCACGGCGGTATCTCCCAGCAGGGTTTCGGGACGGGTGGTGGCGATGACGATGTGGGTGTCGCCATTGGCGGTAGTGGCGCCGTCGGCCAGCGGATAGCGAAAGTGCCAGAGATGACCGTTCTCTTCCTCAGCAACCACTTCCAGGTCGGAAATCGCAGTGTGCAGCTGCGGGTCCCAGTTAACCAGCCGGTTCCCGCGGTAGATCAAGCCTTCATCGAATAGCTGGATAAATACTTTTTCGACCACCTCGGACAACTGCTCGTCCATGGTGAAACGCTCGCGTGACCAGTCCAGTGATGAACCCAGGCGGCGCAGCTGCTGGGTAATAATGCCTCCGGATTCCTCTTTCCACTCCCAGACTTTGTCGACGAATGCCTCGCGGCCGGTTTCGATGCGTGACGTGCCGGCAGCGTTCAGTTGCCGCTCGACCACCATCTGCGTGGCGATACCGGCATGGTCGGTGCCTACCTGCCACAGGGCGGCGCGGCCCTGCATGCGGTGATAGCGAATCAGGGCATCCATAATGGCATGCTGGAAACCGTGGCCCATGTGCAGGCGACCGGTGACGTTGGGCGGCGGTATGACAATGCAGTAAGGGTCGCCATCACCCTGGGGCGAAAAATAGCCCCGTTCTTCCCAGGTCTTGTACCAGTGGTCTTCCAGTTGCTGTGGTTGGTAGGTCTTGTCCATTACTGCCCGCTGCTGCCGCGATTGAAAAAGGCGCAAGTATACATGATGCGTGGGGCTCTTGCCGTTACGGGATCTACCAGACTGCAGCTACAGCTTGTGGGTTTCCGGCTGATAGCCCTGGGCCTGGTAGAAACGATAGCGATCGCGGCCCGCCGCCAGGATGGAGTCGTCGGCACAGAGGATTTCATTGATACGCTTGAAGCGTTGCGGCCCGGCACAGGGTTCCGCTGCCAGGTTGACCAGCACATCATCGTGCCGGTCAATGTGGTCGCTGGTGCCCACGGCAACTGGTTCTTCGGGATCGCAGTCGGCCAACAGGGTATGAGGCAGGAATCCCCCCGGCCGATATTGCCACAGCAGTTGGCTGAGTTGCCGGGCCTGGGCGTCGGACTGAGCCTGAATAAACACCCGGTGGCCAAGCGACCGGGCCTTTTCCGTCAGCCGGCAGGCAAACTGCAGCCGGCTGTCGGGATCCGCATCGCTGAGGCGATAAAAGCTGACCTGGGGCATGGCCTCAGGTCTGTCGGCTCAGGTATTCCAGCAGCATCGCTACCGGGCGACCGGTGGCACCTTTTTCGGCTCCCTGGTTCCAGGCGCTTCCGGCGATGTCCAGGTGGGCCCAGCGCTGTTTCTCCATAAACCGGGACAGGAAGCAGGCGGCGGTAATGGTGCCGGCCCGGGGGCCACCGATATTGGCCATGTCGGCAAAATTACTGTGCAGTTGCTTCTGGTAATCTTCCAGCAGGGGCAATTGCCAGGCCGGGTCGCCGGCATAGTCACCGCACTCCAGCAGGGTATCCGCCAGTGCTTGGTCGTTGGCCAGCATGGCGGTGACCACCGAACCGAAGGTGGCGACGGCGGCGCCGGTCAGGGTGGCGATATCGATGACTGTCTTCGGTTCGAAGCGTTCCACATAGGTGAGGGCATCGCACAACACCAGGCGGCCTTCGGCGTCGGTATTGAGAATTTCGATGGTCTTGCCAGCCATGCTGGTGACGATGTCGCCGGGTTTGGTGGCTTTACCGCTGGGCATGTTTTCCGCGGCGGCAACCATGCCCACCACGTTGATCGGTAACTTCATTTCCGCCAGGGCAGTCATTACCCCGAACACCGAGGCAGCGCCACCCATGTCGTACTTCATTTCATCCATACCCAGGCCCGGCTTCAGGCTGATGCCACCGGTGTCGAAGGTGATGCCCTTGCCGACCAGGGCATAGGGCTGGTCTTTGGCCGCACCGCCCTTGTACTGCATGATGATCAGCTTGCCTTCTTCGGCCGAGCCGGCTGACACCGATAAAAAGGATCCCATGCCGAGGCGCGCCATCTGCTTCTCGGTAAGCACCTGGGTAGTAATGGTTTTTTGCTTGTTGGCCAGCTCCCGCGCCTGCTCGGCAAGATAGCTTGGGGTACAGATATTGCCGGGTAGATCCCCCAGTTCCTTGGCGGTATTGATACCGCCACCGATGGCCTGTCCGGCCTTGAGCATCTCCTGCAGCCGCTTGCGGCGCGCGCCGCCAGCCGGTGACAGGGAGACCGCTTTCAGAGCGACCGGTTTGCCTTTCTTGCTCTTGGTGACGGTATAGCGATAGCTGGAATCTTCACAGGCCTGCGCTATCTGCCGGGTAAGCCAGTAGGCGTCGCGGTCCTTAACCTCAATTGAGCCCAGTGCGAAATGCGCGCTGCCAGCCTGGGATTTGCAAAGAGCGCGGGTTGCGGCTTTCAGCAGGCGAAGGGCCGGTTTGGCCTGGAACTTGGATTTCAGTCCGCCACCCACCAGCAGAATCCGTGTCGCCTTGATGTTGTCCACTTCATAGAGGAACTGCGTTTCACCGAGCTTGCCGGAGAAATCACCAGACTTGATCATTTTACTGACCGCTTTATTGGCCGCCTGGTCAAGTTCCTTTGCCTCGTCGCTGAGCGCGCCCTTGTTCCAAACCGCGACAATCAGACAGTCGGTAGCGAGATTGGCAATAGATCCTGCTTTGATGGTGTAACGCATGAGTGGGTGTAATCTCCTGTGTACTGGTTAGGTCTGGGCAAGCCACCATGCCATATTGGCCGGGGCCGCCTGGTGAACCGTACCGAACCGCCGGCCGGCGGCGGGAGCGGTCTTTGTGTGAGCGATAATCCTACGGTTTTTCAGTAGCTTAAGCAAGGCGGCAGCATACCGGCAGGGTCCCGGAGCGAGGCCCGGAATAAAGCGTCCGCTGCGCCAGCACTTTGTGGCGTGCGGTGGTGAACCTCGGCGCAGAGTTGCTGTCAGAACTTGGTAGTGAACCCGACAAGCTGGCTGATGGGTGGCATCGCTCAACAGGTGACCCTGTCGGATGGCGGGTCCAGTGGCGGTTACAACGCCAAGGCCACGGCGCGGCCCAGACATTGCGGGAGATCGCCACGCCACGCTACAGAAAAACGGAATGCCTGATTGGAGGTAGAGAAGTCATGTCCCGAGTCAAAGTGACCAGCCCCGAGCAATTTTTGTTCAGCATGGAGCGCCGGGTAGGAATCAGCGATGTGAACTATGCGCGGCATCTGGACAGTGTCACCATGGTGCAATTCCTTCACGAAGCACGCCTGCAGTTTCTCGCCAGCCTTGGGTTCACCGAAGCGAATGTCTTCGGCCTGGGGATGGTGGTCACCGACATGGCCATCGACTACCGCAGTGAATCCTTTGCCAACGACTGCCTGATCATTGATGTTGGCGTCAGTGACTTCAACCGTTACGGACTGGACATCGGCCTGCAGGTGACTAACAGCGCGCTGGAGTCAGTGGTGTGCAATGCCAAAATCGGCGTGGTGTTTTTCGATTTTGACAAGCACCAGATCAGCCCGACCCCTAATTCTTTCCGCCAGCTGCTGGAGCACCGGCTGAACAAGCAGAGCCAGGTAGCCTGAGCAAACGGCCCTTCGTAAAAGCGGGTGAACCGATAGCAGCCTGAGGATCAGTTTGCGAGTCTCGGCAAGTCGGACAGCATTCAGTACACTGTGGGACTTCGGCACGCCCGGAGATACTGCCGTGAACCCTGTCGTAAACAAGGAACCCGCACCGCTTTGCTGATTTTTCGTTATCTGAGCCGCCAGATACTGCAGGTTATGATTGCCGTAACCCTGGTGTTGCTGGTGGTGGCGCTCACCAGTCGCTTTATCCAGTACCTGGGTGATGCCCTGGCCGGGCAACTGGCCTCGGACATTCTATTGCTGCTGATGCTCTATCGGCTGCCGGATTTCCTGCTGGTGATTCTGCCGCTGGCGCTGTTCCTCGGTATCATCCTGGCCTACGGGCGCATGTACGCCGACAATGAAATGGTGATCCTGCTGGGTAGCGGCTTCAGCCAGCGCCGGTTGCTGGCCATGACCCAGGCAGCAAGCACCGTGGTACTGGTAGTGATGGCCCTACTCAGCCTGCAGCTTGCGCCCTGGGGGGTGCGCAATACCGAGCAGATCAAACGGAACCAGCAGGAGCTGACCGAAATCGATCTTATTGTCGCCGGCCAGTTTCAACGTTTCGCCGACGGCTCCCGGGTAACTTACGCCGAGCGAATCGCCAGCACGGCTGCAGGTCGGCAGCTGGAATCGGTGTTCGTGGCCATGAATGCCGAAACCGCCGAAGCCACACCGCGCATCGTGCTGGCCCAAACCGCCCGCCCGCAACCGGATCCGGCCAGCGGCTCGCGGTTCATGCGCCTGGAAAACGTCCTGCAGTATGAGGGCGAACCGGGTAGCGCCAGCTTTCGGGTAGGTCAGTTTGATGCCCAGCTGTTGCTGCTTCCCGAGCCAGCCAGTTTTGCGCCGGTGCTGGAAGAATCGACCTTGCCGACCGCGCAGCTGTGGGGTGCGACCGAGCTTGCCCGGCGCGCCGAGTTGCAGTGGCGGTTGTCCATTATCCTGCTGATCCCGGTCATTACCCTCATTGCCGTACCCATGAGTCGCGTCAATCCGCGCCAGGGTCGCTACCGCAAGCTGCTGCCCGCCGCGCTGCTTTACGCCCTGTATTTTGTCACGCTGCAGTTCTGTCGCGATCTGATTGCCGATGGCCGACTGAGCCCCTACCTCGGACTGTGGTGGGTGCACGGGGTATTTATCGGGATCGGCTGGTATCTGCTGCGCTTCCCCGAAGGACTGCGCTTGCCGTTGGCGAAGGGTTTAACGATGAAGAGTTCAGCCTAGTGCGCCAGTTGGACAGCCATATTCGCAACACGGTGCTGGCCAGCATGGCCATCGTCATTGCGCTGATTACCTCGCTGGATATCATCTTTGCGTTGCTGGAAGAACTGGGTGATGCGGGCGGCGACTATACCGTGGTCAACGCCCTGGTGTTTGTGGCCCTGACCTCGGTGACCAGTATTTACGAGCTGCTGCCGTTCGCCGCACTGGGCGGTGCCCTGATTGGCCTGGGCGTACTGGCCTCCAACCAGGAGCTGGTGGTTATACAGGCGGCCGGCGTGCACGCCTGGCGCATCGTGCTGGCGGTGCTGCAACCGACGCTGCTGGTGATGATCCTGGGCCTGGGCCTGGGTGAGTATGTGGCCCCGCCGCTGGAGCAGTTGGCCAACAGCAACCGGGCCTTGCAGGTCAGCGGCAGTGCCTCGATCGGCTCGCAGCAGGGCACCTGGCGGCGTATCGGCCAGGAATACATCCACATCAATGCCATCGCGCCCGGCGGTGAAACCCTGTTTGGAGTGACCCGGTATCGGGTGAACGCCAACCGGCAGCTGCAGTCCGCCAGTTTTGCCGAATCCGCCGAATACCGTGAAGACGAGCAGGGGGGATATTGGCAGCTGGCCAATATTCGCCAGTCGCTGCTGGGTCCCGACCGGATCGACGCGGTGAACCATGAGCAGGAAGACTGGCGCGTAGATCTGTCGCCAGCCTTGCTCAGTGTCCTGCTGGTAGAACCGGACAAGCAGTCCATCAGCGGGCTGTATCGGCTCGCTCAGTTTTTCGATACCCAGGGTCTGGACAGCGCCACCTACTACCTGGCGTTCTGGAAAAAGCTGCTGCAGCCGTTGTCGACCCTGGCGCTGGTGATACTTGCCGTGTCCTTCATCTTCGGGCCGCTACGTGAGGCCACCACCGGCTTTCGGGTGTTTGTGGCGCTGGCGGTGGGGCTGCTGTTCACCATCGTCCAGCGGATGATGGAACCGGCGTCGCTGATTTACGGGTTCAGTCCCCTGTTGGCGGTGCTTACACCCATTGCGCTGGTCGCCGCCCTGGGTGTTTACTACATGCGACAGGTGCGCTGACGCTTCGCACCTCGGGTCATCAATCAGGATGCCAATCATGCTCCGATACTTGCCATTGCTGTTCTGTGGGCTGTTGCCGGTGTCTGTTTGTCTGGCCCAGAACCCCGACGGTCCGACAGTGGAGGTACCGGACCTGCAAGGAGTCTGGTCTTATACGGCGCTGACTCCGCTGCAGCGCCCTCCGGAATTGGGTGAACAGCGCAGCTATCGTGCCGATGAACTAGCCGAGTTGGAAAACCGGGCCTGGCAACGGCCAGGTGCCGGGTTCGGCTATGCCGCTGCGGAATTCGCCAGGCTCGACGGCGAAGTGCGGACCTCGCTGGTGATTGCCCCGCCCGACGGCCGGATTCCCTATCGCGCCCAGGTCGCTCCGGCGACTGTTGAAAACCCGACCACCGCGTTGCCCGGGCCCGAGGCATTCAGTGCTCGAAGCCGCTGCCTGTCAGGGCCCGCGCAACTGCCGCTGCTGGCCCCGGAGCCGGACACAGCTCTGGTCCAGCGCAGTATCCGCATCATTCAGACCGGTGATTACCTGGTGATCTCGCAGCCAGCGTTTGCAGTGCTGCGCATCATCAGGATGAATCCACAGCATGCCCATGCGCCACCGGCGCGCTGGTGGGGTGATGCCGTGGCCACCTGGGACGGCGATAGCCTGGTGATTAACACCAGTGGCTTTCGTCGCGAACAATCCAGTGCCCCGATCGTGTCCACAGAGCAACTGCAGATTTATGAGCGCTTCACGTTAATGGCTGATAACCGCTTGCGTTATACCTACACGGTCTACGATCCTGGCAGCTACCAGCTGCCGTTTACCGTGGAGATGCCACTGAGCCGCGCGACAGATTCTGCCCTGCGAGGCGCCAGCGAAACTTGTCACGAGCAGAATCTTTCGCTGCCAGCTGCGCTGCTGTCAGCCCGCCAGCGCGAAGCGATCGGACGCTGAAGCGCGGAGTTAACCCGGCCCGACAGACTGGGCAGCGGCGTTTAAAACCAGATTCCTGAGCGCGCCCCGCCTTTTCACAGCCCTCGCCAGTTGCTAGATTGGCGTCATGACTACAGCAATGAACTATCTGTCGGATTTTCCCGCGGCTGAGCAGGAGCAGCAGGCTCTGGATCAGCTTTGTGACTATCTGGTGCTCAAGGGTAAATACAAGGATCGCGATGCGGCCCACAAGGACGCGGGTCAGCGCGTGGATTTTCTGGAGAAAGCGGATTTTTTCAGCGCGGACGAATCCCTGGCTGACGCCTCGGCGGCGCGCAAATCCATTGCCGCGCTGATTCAGGGGCATGGCCTGCGTGGTGTGCTGGAGGACAACGACGGTTATCTGCCAGGCATGGACGCCCCCGAGGCTCAGCGCACACCAGCGCCAAACAGCGCAGCCCGGGATTCAAGCCCGAGCGCTGCCGCCACCCCGGTTGCCGGGAAACGTTCAATCACCGAGATTTTTGGCGCTATCGAGTTGGATCTGCGCACCGGCATGAGCGAGCAGCAGATCATCAGCAAACTGGAAGACAGCGGCATCGCCCGCGACAACGCCGAGGATGCGTTGGCGGTGGTGCTCAGGCAGCGCAAGCAAAAACGCCGTACCCGCCTGCTGGCAGCTGGCAGCATAGTGCTGTTGTCGCTGGTGTTGTTTTACTTCGCGCGCTGAAGCTACAGCGGCCCATCACGGCTGGTGGCTGTTTCTACCTGTTTCCAGGCATCCCCGAAGTCAGTCAGGTGCTGTTACTGAAAAGGCCGATGTGATTTTGGCAGCAGCACGACCCGGGTACCGGACAGGCGGTCGTGAAGAGCATCACCATGGGCATCGATTAGAAGCCACAGGTAACCGAGTCCGAACACGAACATTGCCGGCCAGGCCAGCAGCCAGCGCTGAATGGTTTGCCGGCCGGATAGCAGTCCACCCTGGCTTGATTCGGCGCGGATTCGCCAGGCAATCATCCCCAGGGTCTGCCCGCTGCGGGTCCAGAACCAGGCGTAAAAACCCCAGGCACTGAACATCATGAGAAAGAACAGGAGGGTGCTGCGCAGTGGATCGGTTTGCACCTCGCCGTCCACCATTTCGTTACCGGTACTGCCGAAAATAATCTGCAGCAAAAAGCCCAGCAGGAACCAGATCGCCACCACCAGAAAGCCGTCATAAAGCATGGCCGCCAGGCGGCGACCGAGGCCAGCGCTGGGATTGCTGCCGGAAGCGTTGCTGCTGGAGTCCTGGATACTGTTGTCGGGTTGTTCGCTGTCAGCCATGAGGATGGTTTCTTTGATTCTCCTGGTTCTCTCGATTCGTTCGCTTATCAGTTTTTCTGTTTTTGCGTCGCTGCCTGGCGGTGTATGCATCGCTCAGACTGCCCGCGAAGAAGCGGCGGTGCAGACCGCCATGATAACAAGTTTCGGCGGGCAGGCTTCGGGGCCGGGAGTGTATACTGCCCGGGGCACGGATGTAAGCTGGACCGGATCAGCTGGCAATTCGATGACCGATTGGCACCGGCCTGGTTGATACCTGTTGTTTGTATCTGTCTTTCGCGCCTGGCGTGACCCCCGGGAAGCTCGCGGCTTCGCCTGCACAGCGCTTTTTGGTAGACTCCGTGGCCTTCGCGAACAAGCGGCATCCCCGGCGGGTACGCTAGCAAGGGATGGGCTGGACCAGGCCAGCCGCTGACCAGCGCGAATTAATTTCCGGCCCGCAAGATCGCCGGTCCGAACAACCCGATGAAAACTTTAGTCAGGAACGCGCCATGACCCCCAATGCGCAAACGCGCCACGTGCAGCTAATGGATACCACGCTGCGCGATGGTGAACAAACCCAGGGCGTTTCATTTTCAGCCAATGAGAAAATGAACATTGCCCGCGCGCTGCTGCAATCGTTGCACGTGGATCGCATCGAGGTGGCATCCGCCTGTGTGTCCGAGGGCGAGAAGCAGGCGGTGGCGCAGATTACGGCCTGGGCGGCAGAGCATGACCTGGCGGATCGGGTCGAGGTACTGGGTTTTGTGGACTACAAGCGCAGTGTGGACTGGATTCACAGCGCTGGCTGCCGGGTCATCAACCTGTTGGCCAAGGGCAGTGAGAAGCATTGCCGGCAGCAGTTGGGCAAGACTCTGCAGGGCCATGCTGAGGACATTGCCCGTACGGTCGAGTACGCCCGGGAGCAGGGCTTGCGCGTCAACATGTATCTCGAGGACTGGTCCAATGGCTATCGCGACAGCAAGGACTATGTGTTTGGCCTGATTGAAGCGACCCGGCACCTGGGCATCGGTCACTATCTGTTGCCGGATACTCTCGGCATGCTGTCACCGGCAGAAGTACGTGCGTCACTGACAGATATGCGTGAATCTTTTCCCGAGATCGAGTTCGACTTTCACCCGCACAATGACTATGGACTGGCGACTGCCAACGTGCTGGCAGCGGTCGAGGCCGGCATCAACAACGTGCACTGCACCATGAACTGTCTCGGTGAACGGGCTGGCAATGCCTCGCTGGCGGAAGTGGCGGTGGCGCTACGCGATATCCTCGGGGTGCAACTGTCCATCGATGAAACCCGGATCGCCATGGTAAGTCGCATGGTGGAGAATTTTTCCGGCAAGTGGATCGCCGCCAATGCGCCAATTGTTGGCGCCGATGTTTTCACCCAGACCGCCGGTATCCATGCCGACGGCGACCTGAAAGGGGATCTCTACAAAACCCGGCTCAGCCCGGAGCGCTTTAACCGCAAGCACACCTATGCGCTGGGTAAAATGAGTGGTAAGGCGTCATTGAAAAACAATCTTGATGAGATGGGGATCAGCCTGTCCAGCGAGGACCAGGCCAAGGTACTGGAACGGATTGTTAAACTGGGGGACTCCAAGCATGTCATCACTTCGGAGGATCTGCCGTTTATTATTGCCGATGTGATGGAAAGTCGTGAGTTTCATCACATCACCATGCTCAACTGCTATATCAATACCGGATTTAATGTGGATAGCACCGCCAGCATTCGGGTTGATATCCAGGGCAAGGAGTACCAGGGTTCGGGTTCTGGCAACGGCGGATTCGATGCGTTTATGGACGCCATTGCCCGCATTCTGAAGAAAAAGAAAGTCACCATGCCGGCGCTTCTGGACTATGAGGTCCATATCCCGCGCGGCGGCCAGACCAGTGCGTTGACCGAATGTATCATCACCTGGGCCGGTGAGGAGCGGGAGTTCAAGACTCGCGGGGTGGATGCCAATCAGGTGCTGGCGGCGGTCAAGGCCACCATGCGGATGATCAATATCCGGCTCCAGGCCTGACGCCTGGCGCCGGACTCCAGTTCCGACTTTTCTTTCGGGCGTTCCTGCCTAGCTTTCCTGCAGGGCTTTGACCACCCGGTCACCAAAATCCGCAGTGCTGATCAGGTTTACTTCCGTGCCGGGCCGCGACAG
Source organism: uncultured Pseudohongiella sp. (assembly GCA_965230125.1). Taxonomy (GTDB): domain Bacteria; phylum Pseudomonadota; class Gammaproteobacteria; order Pseudomonadales; family Pseudohongiellaceae; genus UBA9145. The sequence continues at coordinate 2,046,919 of OZ245938.1, forward strand.
GTCGGGGGTAGAGTAGCCGGCGGCAAACACGCTTTGCATGGCGTGCCAGACATTGCGCGCCTCGTCGTCCAGCCCGAAGCTCATTTCCAGCATCATGGCCACCGAACCAATCATTGAGTATGGATTGGCGATGCCCTGGCCGGCGATGTCAGGTGCCGAGCCATGGGATGGTTCATAGTAGGCCTTTTCAGGACCTATGCAGGCGGAAGGCATCAGGCCCAGCGAACCGAGAATGCCGCCACCCTGATCCGACAGGATATCGCCAAACATGTTCTCCATGACCATGACGTCGAACTGCCCCGGATTGAGGCACAGGTAGGTAGCGGCGGCGTCCACCAGGATATGCTTGATTTCCACGTCGGGAAAATCCTTGCCTACTTCCATCATGATGTCGTTCCACAGCACGCTGGATTTCAGCACGTTGCTCTTGTGGATGTTGTGCAGCACTTTCTTGCGTTTGGCAGCGGTTTCGAACGCTACCCGGGCGATGCGTTCGATCTGGTCTTCATCGTACTCCAGGGTTTCCTTGACGAAGCGTTTGCCATCGGCGGTGGTGCCGGTTTCCTTGTGTCCGAAATACAGTCCGCCCACCAGTTCACGGATGATGATGAAATCAATGCCGTCACCAATAATTTCCGGCTTCAATGGCGAGAAATGCGCCAGGCTGCGGGGCAAAGACACCGGGCGAAAATTGGCGAAGGTGTCATAGCGTCGGCGCAGTGGCAGCAGGGCGCCACGCTCCGGCTGCTCATCGACCGGGATCTTCTGTGATTCTTCATGACTCAAACCAATGGGGCCTTTGAGAATGGCGTCAGCCTGATCGCAGATTTGCTGAGTTTCTTCCGGGAAGGACTTGCCGTGCGAGAAATAGGCGCTGGCACCGAAGGCGGCGGGCAGCAGTTCAAAATTAACGTCGTTGCGCTGCTCTACTACGTGCAACACCTTGACCGCCTCGGCCATCAATTCCGGGCCAATACCGTCGCCGTCGAGAAGTGCAATCTTGTAGTCTGTCATGCTGTTACCTGTTGTTTGGCTGTCTGTTGTTCGTCCAGGCTGCGGGGATCGCGCTGCAGTTCTGCTGGAATTGTACGTGCGGGTTAGCGGTCCCGGATGCTGAACTGGTCAGCGGGGCGCCGCGAAATGCGGCGCGTAATTTAGCATGCCGGGGCAGCGGATAACAGGTTTGGACGTGGGAGGGGTGTGACCTGATTCCGGACCAGGTCTCAACATAGCTGCGAGTGCGGAGCTTGGATTCTGGTTTGTCGGGTGGCTGCTGCGCGACTGACCGATCGTGGTGCGCTACCCGGATGGCGGGGAAATCGGGCGATCAGGAGCTAGTTCAGCGCCTGGATAACGACGGATACCTGGCGGATAAAGATCAGCGTGAGGATGATTACGACGGTGTATACCACGCCGTCACTCAGTTCGAGGCCAAAGAACGTTTTCGACTTCGGCTTTTTGTCTTCGCCGCCATTGTCGTTTTGGGGATCTTCGTCAAAACCCATGGACTTTGTGCTCCTTGTTGCCGTGATCAGGGCGATTTGGCCAGTAGAGTAACTGCCAACATCAGACCCTCTATCGGCACTTTATTCCAAGTCTTCAGTTTTGTCAGGCCCTGCGGTAATCCACGGGTTAACAGCATGGTGAGCCCATTACCGTTCATGCAACCTTTGCCTGCTAAACGTGGTCTGTTCATAGTGATTATTTACTGGAGAGCAGCGCTGAAAGGGAATTATTGAGGGCGTCTTGTCGGACCTTGCTCGCTTTATTGAGATTTTTCTGCTTCCAGCTCACAGCAGGGAGGCTCTCGACCCCCGGAAGTCCTAAAAGCGCCCAATCCGGTTCCTGCCTGTAAAAGGAAATCAGGAACTGCTTGTGGTGGTCCGGCATGTTGTCCAGCAGATCAGACGACAGCTTATGCCGCGCTGCGATTAGTTGATGCAATTCCACTGGCTGATCAGTCATGCCGGTGAATCCCGTCTCATACTCATGGGCAATATCTTTTTCAGCAGGTTCCAGGAGTTCGTCAGGAGGGCGGTCATGGCTAATGAGGTAGATGATGATAGCGCTTCGCAATTCAGCATCGATGCCCTCATTGTCGAGCAGCAATGATACGTCGAAGAGGTCGCGTGGGTGCTGGCGGTCCAGAGCGGCCATGATTTTTCCGGCAAACAGGTCGGCGAAGTGCAGGACAGTTATTTCAGCAAAGCCGTATTCGTCTTCAACTCGCGGCACAACGGTTCGCCGCGATGGGCTGAACACAGAGCCTCTCAAGACTGGAGTAACTTCAATTTTGATTTGAACCCCGTGCCGGGTGCGGACGATCAATTTGTTGATTGTGGTCTGCGAGTGTGGTCTGGATTCTGTGATGCGAACATCTGGAAGTGCAACTTGCAGCGCCGCAGTAATGCGCTGCAGCGCTTTTTCTATTGCAACCAGGGCAGTCTGCCGGTCGGCATCTGGCAAATAGGTGAGATCGATATCGACCGACAGCCGCGGCAAGTCCCGAATGAACAGGTTGATAGCTGTACCGCCTTTCAGGGCAAAGCAATCCTCTCTGGCAATATAGGGCAGAGTGCGAACGAGCAGGCGCACCTGTTCCCGGTAGATTTCCCCGAACGCCATTACAGATCCTCCGGCACAGTGATCTGGTAGGTGGTATCCAGCCTTCCACCTTTGGCAAGCATGCGCTTACCAGAGCCCAGATCAATGCGTGTCTTGTCCAGTCGTTGCAGCCATTCGTGATTGTGGCGATCAGCGAAAAAAAAGAACAGACGCTTTACCTTGATGCTTTTGGTCAGTTCAAGCAGGGATTGCATGCGTGTCGGGCTGATATTCACGAGTCCTTCCATGACAAGGTTTACGTTGTGAAAGCTTTCATGTTTGGGAAGCTCATCGAGCAACTCCAAGATGGCCCGTTCAGGCCTGGACATCACTATCGGCCACTCCCATTCGCTCCAGGGTTCGCTGCGCAGCCCTGGTGTCGAGGATGTATCTTGCGCGCCGGAGCCTTCCCGACTAGCTGCTAACGGAGGGCGTTCCAGTGGTGCAGGGGTACTCTCTATCAGCCGCTGCCGGTTATGCACTGGAAATCGCGCCGGAATTGGCAGGTTGTCCAACCAGTAAGGTGCGTTTTCATCCGAATAGAGGTGATATACCTGCCCGGATTGAGTCAGGTAATGGGCGTAGCCCTGCAGCCCCAAGGCAGTCAGTCCGCCGATTGAAACGGGATAGTCCAGAAGGCTGTTGAGTGAGACAAACACCTGCTGCCAGGTTAAAGGGCCTTCAGAGCGCCGATAGAGGCCTCTAGCCAGCAGGTTGAGCCAACCGTGATCCACATAGTGTTTGCGTAAGGCCCGCGAATACCCGCGCCTTTCCAGCCAGGCTGCAGTCACGAACAGCCCGTCAGGAACGAGCTTGTGGAGCTGGTTTAGCTTGGTTTGGTTTTGATTAGCCATACTATACAAAATAGATCTAATTTAAACCTTTGGCAAGTTCAATTATGGTTAATTTTGTATAGCTCAACTATACAAATCTACAATAAATCGAACTTTCGGTTGTGAGTAACAAGTAGGTATTCCGACTCTTTGTCCACAATGCACCAGGCATCAATGAGTATGGCGATTTCTTGGACGTAAAACCGAGATAAAACCGAGACACCCACAAAAATTTCCCAAAATTTGGCTATCGAAGCTGTCCCTGTCTATAACAAGCCCTGAGGATTCCGGTTCACGGAGGAACCATGCCCCAGGCTCGCTACCGTCTCATCGACACGCAGACCACACCTTACTATCACTGTATCTCGCGCTGCGTACGTCGCGCCTTCCTGTGCGGTTTTGACCGCACGACGGGCAAGAGCTTCGACCACCGCAAGCAGTGGATACTGGATCGTGTCCGGCAACTGACTTCGGTATTCGCAATCAATGTCTGTGCCTACGCCATCATGTCGAATCACTTTCATCTGGTGCTTTTCGTGGATATCGACGCGGCCGACCATTGGACCTTCGACGAGGTGGTAGATCGTTGGCTGACCCTATTCAAGGGGCCGCCGGTAGCACAGAAGTATAAAGCTGGAGAACAATTGAGTGTTCTTGAGCAGAACGACCTAAGCAGTTGGGTGGAAGTCTGGCGGCACCACCTGGCGGACATCAGTTGGTACATGCGCTGCCTCAATGAGAGGATCGCCCGTATGGCCAATGCCGAAGACGACTGCAAAGGCCGTTTCTGGGAGGGGCGATTCAAATGTCAGGCGTTGCTGGACGAGGCGGCGGTGATCTCCTGCATGGCGTATGTGGATCTCAACCCCATTCGTGCGAAACTCAGCAAGACTCTGGAAGACTCAGAATTTACCTCAGTACAAGAGCGGCTGCAGAAGCTGAAGTTCAGGAATTCGAAGACTGTGGACTCGCCCTGGCTCAAACCGATGAGCGAGTCAGGCATTCGTTCCCGGGACGCTATACCACTGAGGCTGGCTGATTATCTTGCACTCGTGGACTGGACCGGCCGAGCCATTCGGCACGATAAACCTGGCGTCATCCCCTCCGACGTCAGACCGGTATTACAAACCCTCGGTGTGCTGGAAGAAAACTGGGTGGCTAACACTCAGCATTTTGGCCAGCGGTTCTACCGGGCATTGGGGCCAGTGAATCGGTTAAGACGATTAGCGGAGCGTACAGGACAGCAATGGATTCATGGGCTAACTCAAGCGCAAGCGTTTTATCAGTAGTCCTGTCAACAAATTCAACCCAGTAGCCTATACACCTTTGCTGCTTTTTCTGTCGGAGCGGTAAAGCTCTTCTGATCATCGTCCCGCGCCGGATACGGAATTTTTTAAGTCCCAACTACTCTGACATTACCCACACTGGACATTGTGGTTTTCTGGTCGAGTTGGTTTGTTGAATAAGTTTGTGGGTGTCCATGGATCTTTTATAGGCTGAACTATTGTCTCCACTCCTTCCGAAAGCCGACCGAGAATTTCGTAAAGGGATTGCCACTTAATTCGTCTGAGACCTCCTCCGTTAAGCTTTTCGATAGCCAAAATATATCCATCCTGCCTCGCTTGTGGTTTGGTTTCGTCCATAATCAATGACCATTACTGAATTTGCATTGAATGACGGCATTAAAATGACCGTTCATGAAAAGATATCGGCGGCTTTGGCGATGAAGTAAGGAGAAGTCTGCCAGGGCGCTCAAATGGAAATATTTTGAAGGGAGTGGAAAACAGATAGGCTCGTTTATTGAAACCGATTCGTGCTTTCGCTTGTTTTGAATAATGGGTGGATTCTATGCAAGAAGAATGGTGAGGTTAGAGCTATTAAATTTCATCCTCGTGACTGTGACTTACATATATTCCCACTGGAACTTGCTTCAGATGATATTGGCTTCCTGACATGATCAGCAGTCTATTAATGTTCTGGCTTGTGAATCCGCCGTAAGGGGCTACAAATTTATATCGTGCCTTAAAAGTTTTCATGCCTTCTTGGTTTTCGCCGAAAAAATTATTCGTATTAGACGCTGCTTCGCTAAATCTTTGGGCAAACGAATCAAGGTTGGTGAGCGCTTCATTCGAGCCAATAGAGCTTTTGTTAACTGTTGTGATAAATTCTGATAATAGCTCGGACAGCGCCACAGTATTCACATTTCGCTTCAAATCGAGCATTAAGTGGGGCTCAGGTGTTAAAGGAAGTGCAGATTTCTCTATGTCTTCAGATGCTCGTTTTATCGGGTCGTTAGATTCACGCTCTTCCATCTTAGCCAAGTTTATTTCGCGCCATCTATAATCGCTGTCAGTAAGAACCGCCGAACCGGTTGCTTGAGCAATAAACAAAGCCATTTCAAAATTTGGTGTCATGCTTAAGATGGTCAGCTGAGAGTTTTCTTCGCCGGACTCTTCGTATAAATCATCCTGTAGCAGGCTTAGTGGATCATTCAGACGCCGGCTTTTATTAGAGGCTAATATCTGTTCGACCTCGTCATCGGTGAATGTTGGGTTAAAATCCCGTATCTGTTTTTCCCAAAAGGGCCTTGGAAAACCTGAAAGCGAGCGTGAGAAGTCATCCCGGGCTAGCCATTCCATCAAGGCTGATTCTGTCTTAGACATTGTCACTGTTCCCTTGCGATTTTCGGCCATATCCATCATTTGAGAAGCAAGATGCCTGTCCAGAGCGCATGGATCGGGAATTAGATTAACTAGTCCGCGGGAAATAAATGGCTGCAATTGAAGTAACAGTGCAATATTTTTAAGAGTTTGTTCTCGATATTTTTTAGGGTGGTGTAAAGGATTGAACTCATTGCTTGTTGCGTTGGGGTTCGTGAAAGGGTTTTGTATCATTATTTCGTCTAAATATAGAGTAGAGCTGAGCGCTAACTCTGAGATTGTTCTTATATCGACGATCCCTGTGAATAGAACCCTGGCGCGTCCGTCGGGTTTAGGTAATAGATCTAGTAGTTCTGTTTCTACTGGCCAGAGAAAGCTGAAAAGCTCATGTATCTTCTTAACATGTTCATCATTAAGCTCTCGCCTAACATCATCCCATCCTTTGCCCGAATTCAACCCTAGGATGTCTTCTATTCTGTCTATGAAAAATAGATTCCGTTCTCGAATGCTGCGCTCTTTCCATGATGGCCTTAGATGGCGTGGAACCGATATGCAGCAATCTTTGAATTTTTTTCCTGAACCACAACCACATCTATCATTTCGGCCTAGGCGATTTTCTCCAACTTCCTTCCTCAAATGCTCATGGGCTGGTGATTTACGGCCAAAGGCGTCTTGATAGCTTGTGCTCCCGTCTGAGTGACCAATATAAATTTCTCCTCCAAAACGCCAAAGTTCGCTTTCTGGTGGCAGCAAGGTCTCTCGCAGCTTAGTCCAGTCCAATGCTATTGATGCTTCAGGATAAAGCCATTCTTTTTTTCCGGCGGCAACAAATTTTCTTGCGCGGCTTTTTGTAATCAGGTTGATGTGCCTTACTTGCTCGTCATCAAATTCTCTTTTGCGAATAATTTCATTTGGTTTTACTAGAGAATTTTTGTAGTTCCTTGCATAAGTTCTGGCTTCGAGAGGCGAAGTCGATTCAGGGGATTTGGCGTACTCTAAGTTAGTGAGAATAAGGCAATGCTCAGCGTCAAGTGGATAGATAGTTTGAGATGCTTTTAGCTTAATCGGTGGATCTTGTGGGTATCTGCAGTAACTACTATCCGGTGGGCAATAAAAGTTATATACCGTTACTGGGTGGTCGGATACTATGAACTTGGTGGACGATCTCTGTGCAGAAACAATTTCGCGAACTCCTTCGGACCAAATAGAGCAATTCAAGCTCCTTATGGCTTGCATTTCGATCATGAGTTGGAGTTGGTTGAGGTCTGGGTATTGTGCTCTGATCCAATCTAAACCTTTCGGGGTTCTAAGTTTCTGGGAGTCTAGAAACAAGAAAAAGGCTTCAAAGTGCTTAAAGAGATTCGAGTCTGATCCTTCAATGAAACCTCGTACAGCTCTGCTGCCAGAGTCATCTATCTTTCCGAATAACTTTTTTTCGATCTCGTCATTGATGTATTGACCAAAGAAAGTTGTGTATAAGTCGGTCGCGCAGAAACAAGCAGATGTTGGTAGGCGTTTGCAATCATTCAATGTCTTTACGCTTCCGTCAGGAAGGGGAATAGTTTCTGGATCCAGATCTAGGTAGTAGAGCTGATTGCTCGGTTTGATGTGAAAACCTTTCTGAAACCACTGGGGGACATAGTGGTTGTTACGCGTAGGTTGCATCAATCAAGCCCAGCTGGGGATGCGTTTGTTGCTGAACAGGTAGATATTTTGTCCAGCTGTGAGGGTAAATAGATCAGGCTTGATCGCCTACATTTCGCCTATTTTCTTGGGGGTGATGGTCTGGCAAATTGTGGGGACTTTCCTAAGTTGTTGTTTTGTTTGGTACCAGCGGGCGGACTTGAACCGCCACGGGTTTTACCCCAACGGATTTTGAATCCGTCGTGTCTACCAATTTCACCACGCTGGCATTGCAACTCTTGTGACGCTTGCACGGCCGCCCTTTAAGGTGTCGGACCGGGTCAGCGACTGATCGCTCAAGGCACCTGACGGAAAGCCCTGAGTCAGAGGATTATACCAGTTGCCTTTGTCTAAGCAATCGGCGCCTGCGGGCGCCAGGCTGCTGCTGATGCTTGGTTAATGGGGGCGAATTCGCTAGGCTGCGCATTTTTCAGCGCCCTTGTCATCATTCGCGGATTGTCCACGCCGGAGCATCGCCTGACCATGACCCAACGCCTGTCCGATTTCACCTACTCGTTGCCGGAGGACTTGATTGCCCATTATCCGGCGGACCGACGCTCCGATAGCCGCCTGCTGTGTCTGGATACTGCTACTGGCCAATGCCGTCATCGAGTCTTTCGCGATCTGACCGAGCTGGTCGAGCCGGCTGATCTGCTGGTGTTCAATGATACCCGGGTGATCCCGGCCCGCCTGTTTGCCCAGAAGGATAGCGGCGGCAAGGTGGAGGTGCTGCTGGAGCGGCTGCGCGACAACAACGAGATCCTCGCCCAGGTGCGGGCCAGCAAGTCGCCGCGGCCCGGTGGGCAACTGCTGTTCCCGGTGCCGGCCGGGGACGAGGAGGGAGAGCCGGTGGCCGCCGAGGTGCTGGGCCGGGAAGATGATTTTTACGTGCTGAAGTTTCCCGGGCAACTGGATCTGTTCGATTTCCTGTCCCAGGTGGGCCACATGCCGTTGCCGCCCTATATTCGCCGCAGTGATGAGCACCTGGACAGCGAGCGCTATCAGACTGTCTACGCGCGCCAGGCCGGGGCCGTGGCTGCGCCGACCGCCGGTCTTCATTTCGATCAGGATCTGCTGGACGCGCTGGCGGCGAAAGGCGTGGAAACCGGATTTCTGACCCTGCATGTAGGGGCGGGCACCTTTCAACCAGTGCGGGTGGACGACATTGCCGCGCACAAGATGCACAAGGAATACATTCAGGTCAGTGCCCAGCTGTGCGCCCAGGTAAAAGCCTGTCGGGAGCGCGGCGGGCGGGTCATTGCGGTAGGAACAACGTCAGTCCGCAGCCTGGAATCGGCGGCGGTGGACGGCGAGCTGCAGCCTTTCATGGGCGATACCGACATCTTTATCTATCCCGGCTATCAGTTTCAGGTGGTGGACGCCATGATCACCAATTTCCATTTGCCGGAGTCCACATTGCTGATGCTGGTTAGCGCGTTTTGCAGCAAAAAAATGCTACTTGACGCTTACCAGGAAGCCATCGACAGAAAATATCGCTTTTTCAGTTACGGCGATGCGATGTTTCTGCACAAGGGGCAGAACGGCGCGGGCTAGATCGAGCAGCCTGCGTCGCCGGGCGAACGGATCGGGGGCTGGGCCTGCGATCTGCGGGCAGATTCTGCTATACTTCGCGCCCCAGAATTTGCAAACCCAATACCCGTTAATTTCAATTATCAATTTCAATTAATACCCAGTCAGTCAAGGACTTACACCATCATGAAAGCACCTGTTCGCGTTGCCATCACCGGGGCTGCCGGTCAAATCAGCTATTCGCTCCTGTTCCGGATTGCCGCCGGTGAGATGCTCGGAACCGACCAGCCGGTCATTCTGCAGCTGTTGGAAATCACCCCGGCGCTGGACGCGCTGAAGGGCACGGTCATGGAAATCGAGGACTGCGCGTTCCCGCTGGTGGCCGATATTGTGCAGACCGATGATCCCAACGTGGCTTTTAAAGACGCCGATTACTGTCTATTGGTGGGGGCTCGTCCACGTGGACCCGGCATGGAGCGCAAGGATCTTCTGGAGGCCAACGCCCAGATATTTTCGGTTCAGGGTGCGGCAATCAATAAAGTAGCCAGTCGCGAGGTCAAGGTATTGGTAGTAGGCAACCCGGCCAATACCAACGCCCTGATCGCCTATCACAATGCGCCGGATCTGAACCCTGGCCAGTTCACCGCCATGATGCGTCTGGACCACAACCGTGCCATCAGCCAGCTGGCGGCGAAGACCGGCAAACACAGCACCGACGTAGACGGCGTGATTATTTGGGGTAACCATTCGGCGACTCAGTATCCCGACATTCACCACTGCAAGGTTGCTGGCAAGGCCGCCACCGGGCTGGTGGACCAGAACTGGGTGGTGGACGATTTTATCCCCACCGTGCAGCAGCGCGGCGCTGCCATCATCAAGGCGCGCGGTGCCTCCAGTGCTGCCTCGGCGGCCAATGCTGCCATCGAGCATATGCGCGACTGGGCGCTGGGCACCGACGGTAAGGTGGTCAGCATGGGCATTCACAGTGACGGCAGCTATGGCATTGACGAAGGCCTGATCTACTCGTTCCCGGTAACCTGCTCCGACGGTCAGTACAGTATTGTTCAGGGACTGGAGATTAATGATTTCAGCCAGGAACTGATGAACAAGACCGCGAACGAGCTCAAGGAAGAGCGTGACGCCGTTGCCGACCTGCTGCCTTGATGTGCAGCGCAACCTTGGTTAAGACCTCGTGGTTAAGACCTGATGACTAACAGCTGATGCGTCAGAATCCGGCGCTATTGATCTCTCGTCGTCCGTTCTGGGTCTTCCAGATACTGGGCTGGTCGGCCTGGGTTCTGATGCTGATCCTGCGGGACGTGATTTTTGTGCCGCCGGAATACCTGTTTCCCCGGGCGCTGGTATTCAGCGCCTCGGCGGCGGCTGGCGTAGTGCTGACCTGGGGGCTGCGCGGTCTGTACAGGCTGGTCTGGGAGCAGGGCCTGATTGTGCGCTTCGCCATGGTCTGGTTGGGATCACTGGCGGTGGCCATGATCTGGCAGGCGTTCCGTAACTACATTGCCCTGCTGCCGTTTGGTGAGACCATTGACCTGACTACCACCAGTGCCGAAGACCTGCTGGACGGGACATTTTTCAGCGCCTATCCGCTGATGCTCACCTGGAGCGCCCTGTATTTCATATTTAAATACAATCGACTGTTCCAGGCCGAGAAGGAAAAAAGCCTGCGTTCCGAAGCGCTGGCCCACGAGGCGCAGCTGTTGATGCTGCGTTATCAGCTTAATCCCCATTTTTTGTTCAATACCCTGAACGCGATCTCTACGCTGGTCATGGCGCAAGCTAATGACAAGGCGAACGAAATGCTCACCAAGTTGAGCAAGTTTTTGCGCTACTCACTGGACCATTCACCTCTGGATCGCGTAAGTCTCAAACACGAGCTTGCTACTTCGCGCCTGTACCTGGACATAGAGGAGGTGCGGTTTGGTGATCGCCTGCAGCTGCGCTTTGAGATCGCCCCCGACGTGGAGTTTGCCCTGGTGCCCACCATGCTGCTGCAACCGATTATTGAGAATTCCATCAAGCATGGAATTTCCAAAGTGGAGGCAGGTGGCACCATTGCTATTTGCGCCCATCGCGAGGGTGAGCTGCTGGTTATTGAGGTATCCGATGATGGCCCGGGTATCAGTGCTGAGGAAACGCCCGGGAAGGAATTTTTTCTGTCAACTGGCGTTGGTGTCAGTAATATTAGAAATCGGCTGCAGGAGATTTATGGCGATGATCATCGACTTGAATTTCTGCGCACCGAGCCCCAAGGTCTAACGGTAAAGGTGGTGATTCCCTATGAGCCCGAGTGATGTACAAAACAGTGATTTGCAAGACGCTGAACAGGACCAGCGCGACCCAAACGTGCTGACCGCGATTATCGTTGACGATGAAGACCTCGCCCGGCAAGGGCTGGCCATGCGCCTCAAGGAGCTGGAGGGGGTTGAGTTGTTGACCGAGTGCGGCAATGCCCGTGAGGCGATCAATGCCATCAGCGAGCATGAACCTGACGTGGTGTTTCTTGATATCCAGATGCCCGGCAAAAGCGGCCTGGAAATGATCAGCGAAATACAGGGCGACATCATGCCGATGGTCATTTTCGTCACCGCCTATGACGACTACGCGGTTGAGGCCTTCAAGGTCCACGCAGTTGACTACCTGCTCAAGCCGGTAGAAAGCGACCGGCTGAAAGAGGCTATCGACATAGCCAGGGGCCTGAAGGCCCGTGATTCCCTGCACGATGAGAAAGAAAAGCTGATGGGCATGGTAGTGTCACTCACCGGCAAATCTCCGGCGGCCATCGGCCAGATGATGAGTGAGGGCGAAGACCTTGTGGAACAGCCAGACCGGCTGGCCATCAAGGACGGGTCTTCAATTACCTTTGTACCGGTGCGCGATATCGACTGGATTGATGCCGCCGGCGACTACATGTGTGTGCACGTGCAGGGGCAAACCCATATCATGCGTACCACCATGAAGGAGCTGGAGTCGAAGCTGGACCCAACCCTGTTCCAGCGTGTGCATCGCAGCACCATCGTCAATCTGGAGCGGGTGGAAAAAGTCTCCTCACACATTAACGGTGAGTTCCATCTGACCCTGAAGTGCGGCACTTCCCTGAAAATGAGCCGCTCCTACAAAGACAAGGTAAAACATTTTTTCTGAGGACCGCGGCAGTGGGAGCCCAGCCGCAGCGCCGGCCCTGGGCCCGGCACTGCTACTGGTATTCTGACGCGGTTGCCTCGCTGGCCCTGAGTTCTGCTGCATGGTCCGCGCAACTACTCCTGCATGGATGCTGGCTAGGATGTCAGGTGATTCAGGGGTAGCGCGGTGTTGTTGATCACCTCGCGCAGCATGAAACTGGAGTGTACGTCGCTGACGCCTTCGATACGCGTGATCTTGTTAAGCAAAAACTGCTGGTAGTACTCCATGTCCGGGACCATCACTTTAAGCTGATAGTCTGCTGACTGCCCGGTGATCAGCAGGCACTCGATCACCTCCGGATACTGGGCAACCTGTTCCTCGAATTTCTCAAACCGGTCCGGCGTATGCCGGTCCATGCTGATCTGGATCAGCGCCGTGAGCTTGAGATTAAGCTTTGCGGCATCCAGCAGCGTGGCCTGGCCGCGAATAATGCCGGCTTCTTCTAGCTGCCGGACGCGGCGCGCACAGGGCGAGGGTGACAGACCAACGGTTTCCGCCAGTTCCAGATTGGTGATGGCGCCGTGCTGCTGCAGGGCAGTGAGAATACGGATATCCATTTTATCGAGTTGCATGAGCTAAAAATTTATTCCTGTGCTGGGTAATTGCTGAATAGAGGATAATATAGCTAAAATATAATAAATAAATAGCTAAAAATGCTAAAAAGCTCAAATATAGGGGCTATTTAGACGTAGAATCACCCCGACCAATGCACTAAGATACCCATTCTCGCGCCACCGTGGATTCACAAGATCTGCGGCCCCAGGCCCGCCGCCCCACAAGGACCGGCAAATCGGGAAACAACAAGCCGCCGGAAGCTGAGATCCAGCCAGGTTGCCTGGTTGTTAGCCAGACAGAAGTTAAGCAGACAGAAGTTAGCGCGACAGCGAAAGCCAGCAACATCCTTTATCAGCTATTTTGACAGCAAGCCCAGTGAGCCAGCGCCATGACCAAGCGATTCGATCATCGTAAATACAAACCGTTTCAGCCCATTGCCATCCCTGATCGCACCTGGCCGGACCAGGTCATCAGCGAGGCTCCCACCTGGTGTAGCGTAGATCTGCGTGACGGCAATCAGGCGCTGATCGAACCGATGTCGGTGGACCAGAAAAAGAAGCTGTTTGAACTGCTGGTGGAAGTGGGCTTCAAGGAAATCGAAGTGGGCTTTCCCGCGGCCTCGCAGCCGGATTTCGACTTTGTGCGCAGCCTGATAGAAGACAACTATATTCCCGAGGATGTCACCATCCAGGTGCTTACCCAGGCCCGGCCGGAGTTGATCGCGCGTACCTTTGAGTCACTCAAGGGGGCTCGCCGAGCCGTTCTGCATGTCTACAATTCGACGTCAGTGGTACAGCGCCAGAAAGTCTTCAAGACCGATAAGGCAGGCATTATTGATATCGCCGTAGCCGGTGCGCGGGAGGTCAAACGCCATGCCGAGGCGGCGCCGGAAACAGACTGGGTATTCCAGTATTCGCCGGAGAGCTTTACCGGCACCGAGGTGGAGTATGCGGTGGAGGTTTGCAACGCCGTGGTGGATGTCTGGCAGCCAACCCCGGACAAGCCCTGCATTCTCAATCTGCCATCCACTGTGGAGATGGCAACGCCCAATATTTATGCTGACCAGATTGAATGGTTTGCCCGCCATATCAACCGCCGCGATGCGATAATCATCAGCCTGCATACCCACAACGACCGCAGCTGTGCGGTGGCTGCGGCCGAGCTGGGAGTGATGGCCGGCGCGCAGCGAGTGGAAGGAACCCTGTTGGGCAACGGTGAGCGCACCGGCAACATGGACATCGTAATTATGGCCATGAACCTCTACAGCCAGGGCGTGGACCCCAAACTGGACCTGCACGATATGGACCGTATCGTCTCCGTGGTGCGCGAGTGCACCCAGATCGATGTGCATCCGCGGCAGGCCTATTCCGGTGACCTGGTGTTTACCGCCTTTTCCGGCTCGCACCAGGATGCCATCAAGAAGTGTCTCGATACCTATCAGGAAGGTGCACCCTGGGAAATCGCCTACTTGCCCATCGATCCGCGGGATATTGGTCGCACCTATCAGGATGTGATTCGGGTCAACAGCCAGTCCGGCAAGGGTGGTGTGGCTTATGTGCTGGCCAACAAGTTTGGTTTCGAGCTGCCGCGTTGGCTGCAGATCGAATTCAGCCGCGTGGTGCAACAGCACACCGAGGATAGCGGTCGGGAAATTCAGGCCGATGAAATCTGGAGCCTGTTCAACCAGCACTACCTGAGCAGCAACAAGGTGCTCAGCCTGGAGGATTTCTCCATCAACAAGCACGAGGGTCGGGAAACATTCTCGGCACGGCTCGACTATTATGGTGAAGAGCTGGCGATCAATGGCGAGGGCGATGGCGTACTGGACGCCTTCGTGGAAGCCCTGAAGGACGCGATCAAGATCGATTTCGAGATTCTCGAGTATGGCGAGCACGCACTGGGTCAGGGAGCCAATGCCGAGGCGGTTACCTACATCCAGATCAAGTGCGAGGGCCGTCGCTACAGCGGTGTTGCTATCAGCAAGGACATTATTGCCTCGTCTCTAAACGCATTCATGGGGGCCGCCAGCGACATGCTCAGCGAGCAGCGCGCGGCGGCCTGACCAGCCCGAACACAGGCCACGCCTGTCGAATTGCTGCAGAACTCCGCTCACAAGGCGGTGCCGGAAAGGTCCGGCTGGAGCGGTTCGACAGGCGTCCTGTACTAACCTTCCTGTATCAGCTTAGGTACTGCCAGGTTCCCGATCTTCACAGTTTGGGCGCACCCTGTTTTTCTGTCCGTTGGCTGGTCGGTTGGCACCCAGGGCAGCGGCGTTGTGGGAAGCAAAACGCGTCTGAATATTTCAATTATGTTACCATGCTGTCTTATTAACCTTGTTACCGGGCTTATTGATGTCCTCGTTAATCGATTCACTGTTCTCAAGTTCACCCATCAAGCCGCTGCAGTCGCACATGGCTTTGAGCTACGAGTGCGTCCTGGCCCTGGGGCAGTTCCTGTCTGCTGCCAATAATAAGGACTGGGATGAGGCAACGGTTTGCCAACAGAAAATCAAGCGACTTGAGAACGAAGCTGATGTGCAAAAACGCGCCATTCGCAAGAGCCTTACCAGCAATCTGTTAATGCCGTTCTCCCGGGCCGACGCAATTTCATTGCTCACCATGCAGGACAAGCTTGCCAATAAAGCGAAGGATGTCGCCGGAATCATGCTGGGGCGACAGATGGCGATTCCGGAACCGATCAACAAGCAGTTTCATGAGCACTACCAGGCCTGCGCCAATACGGCCCGGGCGGCGAAACGAGCCATCGACGAACTGGACGATCTGCTGGAGACCGGGTTTGCAGAACGGGAGTTCGAAATCATCATGGGTTTTGTAGAAGAGCTTGATTCGCTGGAAGAAGGCTGTGATGCGATCGAGATAAAACTGCGAAAAAGCCTGTTGGATATTGAGGCTGAATTGTCTGCCGTCAATGTTGTTTTTCTTTACCGGGTCATCCAACTGATCGGTGAAATAGCCGATATTGCCGAGCGGATCGGTAATCGGCTGATAGTTCTGGTCTCAAAGTAGCCTGGCCGGCGCTTCAATAGCGGTCGATGTCACTGGTCAATTCCTGATTCCTGCAGCATGTCCGCTGTTTTTGCGCGAGTGTCGGTCCTGCTATAGTGAGTACCTTGACTGACGTCCTCGCGCCGGTGATGAACTGACGGTAAAGGAGAAAACTACAATGCTTGGCGAGCCAATTTCCTTGCTGGTTTCCGCCTCCCTGTTCGGTCTGTTTGGAGTGAGTTGGGAAGCAATTGACGCACGCATTGAGAACGAGTTCCCCCAGGTGCCATTTATTAGCCAGGAGGATCTGGCGAGCCGGCTTGCGGGCTCGCAGCCTGGGGGGGTGAAAAACGATATCCCCGCACTGGTTGATGTGCGCGCCGCCGAAGAGTTTCGGGTCAGTCATCTGCCGGGAGCGGAAAATCTGATTACCGCCGCCGCGATTGCTGCGGCCTATCCCGACCGCGATGCACCGGTGGTGGTGTACTGCTCCGTGGGCTATCGCTCGGCGGCTGTAGCGGCGGAACTGGCCAGTCTGGGCTATGACCAGGTATTCAATCTGCGCCATTCGATCTTCGCCTGGGCCAATGCCGACCGCCCATTGGTCAATGCGGCGGGCCCTACCGACAAGGCTCACCCCTATAACTTCGTCTGGGGAAGGCTGCTGGACGCTTCCCGTCGCCAGTATCAGCCCTGATACAGGCAAACTATTCTCCGCCTGCTTACGACTTAGTAGAGAAAACCAGTATCCTGTGTTCTGGCAAGCCAGTCGTTGCGGCCGATATACCGGCAGAGGGCGGAATTCCCATCCGGTTAGACCCGGTCGCAGCCGCTAGCAGGCACAGGGCAGGACACCATGAGTTCGGTTGATGATGATGACGCATTGATTGCCGCAGCGCTTAATGGGTCGGCGTACGCCTGGGAAAAACTGGTCAAGCGCTATGAGAGCCGCATCTACAACCACGGTCTGCGCCTGACCGGGAATCAGTCGGACGCCATGGACCTGATGCAGGAAGTCTTTTTAGGTGTCTACCGTAATCTGCATCGCTTTCGCGGTGACGCCAAGTTCAGCAGCTGGATATTTCGCATTGCTCACAACAAGGCAATGGACATGAATCGGCGTCGCAGCCTGTTGAAACCGGTCCGGAACGAGGGTGCTGAAGAAGAGACCTTCGCCGCCGTGCCAGCCGATTCGCAGCACGAACCGGATGTAAAACTGGGTGAGTTACGGCGCAACGGAGAGATCGTCGAGCTGCTTGCGGCCCTGCCTTTCGAGCAGCGGCTGATTGTGGAACTGAAAATCTTTCAGTCACTGACCTTTGATGAAATTGCGGTCATGCAGGAAATATCAGAAAACACCGCCAAGACCCGCTTTTATGCGGCCCTTAAAAAATTGAGGCACATTTCGGAGGAACACCATGTCCTGTCCTAAAACAGCGCATCTGATGCAGGAATACTTCGCTGACCACCTGACCCCTTTGGCCAGCGAAGAACTGGATCG
Source organism: uncultured Pseudohongiella sp. (assembly GCA_965230125.1). Classification (GTDB taxonomy): domain Bacteria; phylum Pseudomonadota; class Gammaproteobacteria; order Pseudomonadales; family Pseudohongiellaceae; genus UBA9145. Next base: position 2,064,491 of record OZ245938.1, read on the forward strand.
TCACCTGGCTCAATGCGCCGATTGCCAGACCGAGCTTGATCAGCTCCTGGCCACGCGTTCCAGTCTCCAGGCCTGGCGCGAAGAATCAGTGCCGCACTGGGATCGGGGAATGGAATTGTACCGCCGTGAACATCGAGTCGCGGCTCAGCCACCCCGGGCCTGGTCGATCTGGCAGTGGCTGCCGACCGCGGCGTCATTCGCCATGCTGGGTGTGTTGCTGCTCAATACCACGCTGGTGTCTTCCGAACAGGGGTTTTCAATAAGCTTTGGCACTGACAGTGAGAGCCAGCGGGTTGAGCAACTGCTCACTGATTTTGCCCGGCGTCAGCAGGACCAGCTGCAGGCGGTGGAGGCGCGCCTGGCGGCGCGCCAGGACAGCAACAACATCCAGGTGCTCGAGGCGGTGCTGGAGCAAACCCAGCAAGCCACGGCAAACAACATGGATCGCCTCTATGCCTATTTCGAGCAACAGCGGCTGCAGGATTTGCAGGCCATGCGCGCCGGCTACGAGGAACTGGTGGACAGTGACTACCAGACCATCAGTTCGCTGCGCCAGTTGGCGCAGTATGTCAGTTTCGATGCCGATTTGCCGTAACCTGAGAATGCCGGGGAACCGCTGCCAATGCGTCCGCTAGTAGTTTTTTTACTGACCATCCCGGCGCTGTTTGGCGTCGTCACCAGCAGTGCCCAGCCACAAAACCTGGCTGAGCTGCAGGACAATATTACGTTGTTCCGCGGAGTGCTTGAGGATGCGCTGGATCTGGGGCCGGGCGACGGCCTGTTCGCCATGAACCGGGGCGGCGTGGAAAGCACTTATATCGCCGGACAGGGCGTGGTGTTTGAAGTGCGCTCCGCACTGGCGGCGCGGCGCAACCAGCTTAACCTGGCGGCTCTCAGTACCACCATGCAGTCGTTGCAGCCGCCCCGTAACCCGTTCGATGCGTTCCGTCGCAATGCCGATGCTGCGCCCGCGGCTGAAGCTTCGGTCGCCACCGACCCGGCGCTGGAAACGGACAGTTTCTATCAGCAGATGATGGACCGCATCGCCGATGTTGACTACTCACTGGTGATGAATACAGCCATCCAGCAGGCGGCCAACGCCATGCGCTCACTGCGTTCGCTGGGGGATTTTGATGAGCAGGAATATGCGCGGCGTCGCGCCGAACTGGACGGCATGCGTGAAGCCATCGCCACGCGTCTGGAAGAACTGCGCGCGCTGGAACAGCGAGCCCGGCAATCAGTCGCAGACGCGACATCGGAACAAACACGGGCGGCACTGCGCAGCCAGCTGGATGAATTGCTGGCACAAATCGAGCCGCTTCGGGAGCAGGCCATGTCCCAGGCACGAGAGCTCCAGGCGCGAATGAGTGATGCTGAACAGCGCTATGTTGAGCAGTGGGAAGCGGACGTGGCGGTTTTCGAAGACAAGGTCTACACAGCCTTCTGTGATTTTGGTGCTTCGCTCAGGTTGCTGCCGGATGGTGAGAGTATTGCCATCGTGCTGGATAATCTTGGTGCGGAGTCGGCAGACAATCGGCCGACAGATCGGGTTCACGTGTTGGCCACTGCCGAGATTCAGGCCTGCATCCGCGGCGAAATTGATGCGGCAACGCTGCGCGAACGGTCCTTGGCATACAGCGACTGACCGTCCCGACTGCTGGCCCGGGCTCGCCTGAGGCCTGCGAACCTTTCCAGCACTATTCCTCTCTTGACTGATTCCTTCAGAACGGCGCGCCGGTGATGTTGATGTCTGCGGGTGTGAACTCCTTGGCGCTGTCATGCTGTTCGTACAGTCGGGTGATCATTAGAAGGACACCTGGCACATCCAGAAGATCAATGTCGTCGAACACGAGGCTGCGGCGTATTCTCTCCCGAGTTGTGAATGAGCTGCCATCGGCGTGGAAATTAAGGAACGTGAAATCCTCATCTTCCGCGCCCCAGTCCCTGGAAATCTCTTCCTGACCAAGCCGCCCGTCGAAGCGCGGAAACGGATAAAACCAGCGAGATCTGCTGCGGCCAGCGGTGTAGGTGACGATATTGCGACCGTCCGGGTAGTACCAGGTTACATCGAAGGCCCGGAAGTAATTGGTAGCCAGATTGCCATTTGGCCAGAACACGGCCTGGTCGCCGTGCATCCAGTGGTGCGCCATTACCTGACCATTGGGGTAATAAATCACCGTATCCAGTCCCGGGCCGGCAAACATGACCTGCCCATTGCGAAAATACCAGGGCTCATAATAGAGATCCCGGGAGATCAGCTGGCCGTTGCCGTAGTCGCTGTTGCCGCGGGTGAAACCAGAGAGAATGGCCGGCTGGCAGGCTATCCGGTTCAACTCCTTGAGCCCGGACTCCATGTCGCGCAGCGCAGCCACGTCGTCCCGGTCGGCGGGCAGCAGGGCGTTAAGCGTTACCATCTTGGCCATGAATTCCAGCGTGGCGCAGGCGCTGGCCATGTTCTCTTCGCCGCCTGCCCGGGCATTACCCGCCAGCAAGCCCGTGATCAACATCCCGATAACAAGTAACTGTCGCATGTCTGTTCCCATCCTGGTCATATCATCAGCGGGGCCGGTTAACTAACGTACTACTGTTGTGATCCAGCCTGACCGGCAGTGTAGGGTGCGCAAAGTGAACCCAGTCTTAACTGCTGCAAACCGCGAATCCCCGGGGTTGCTGACGGATTCGGGCTTGGTCATGTGGGGGATTATCCGATAAAATGCCGCTGACTCTGGGGATACTGATCCTGCATCGCTACCCGTTTCATCCAATTGGCTGTGCGTTGGCCGGAGCCGTTAGCGGCCTGGACCCTGGGCCTGATCACTGGCCTGACCAATAGGACGAAGCAGGTACATCAACCAATATGGTTCGCGTCCCGAAATAAGAACAAGCCTCTATCCAGGAGACCAAGATGGACTGTCCGAAGTGCAATTCCGAGATGCAAGAACTGAAGATCGAGACCCTTAGTGGTCAGGTGATGATCGATCGATGCAACAGCTGTCACGGGCTGTGGTTTGATAATGGCGAAGCCGAGCAGTTGAAAGGCGACTGGATGGCGGAGTTTGCCGACAGTGGTGATCCCGGGGTGGGACGTACCTACAACACGGTGCGTGATATTCAGTGCCCGCGCTGTGGCAAGAACATGAAGAAGGTTAACGACCCCAAGCAAAAGCATCTGGAGTACGAGGCCTGCGAAGATCACGGCATGTTTATGGATGCTGGTGAATTCACCGATTACAAACATGAAACCCTGCTGGATATTTTTCGGGACGCGGTTTCCCGCCTGCGCCGCAAGTAACTACGCGCAGCGGATTATTGTGAAAAATGCCATCTGGGGTGTAACCAGATGGCATTTTTTTTGGCCTCCGGTCCAGGGTCCGGGAATTTGCCAAGGTCGGTCCAGTGTGCCGCCTGGTCGTGGAAATCCGACCCCTGGGAAATCCACAGGCCCGCCTCCTGGGCCACGGCGGTAAGGTGTTTGCGGCTATTAGGATCGATGTTGCTATAGCTGACTTCCAGGGCCTCGCCGCCGGCGGCACTAAAATCCTGCACCAGTTGACCCAGCTTGCCGCGGCTCAACGGGTAGCGGCCCGGGTGTGCCAGCACCGCGATACCGTCTGCCGCGCGTATGGTTTGCAGCGCAGTCGCCAGGTCGCACCATTGCGCTGGCACATAGATTTTGCCGCGCCGGCCCAGGTATTGTTTGAATGCCTTCTGGTGATTCTTGCAGTGCCCGGCAGTTACCAGGAAATCCGCGACATGGGTACGGGTCTGGGCGTGACAGGGAAGGCTTGCCAGGTAGTCAGTCAGCCCATTGATGCCCAGGTCTTCCAGGCGCGCGGCCATGGCGGCCAGGCGCTCCCGGCGGCGGGACTGTTGCTCGTCCACCAGGGCGGTAAGCGCAGCATTATTCCGGGCCACGCAGAGTCCCAGCACGTGGATTTCCCGCTGCTGCCATTGGCAGGACAGCTCCAGGCCAGGCACGATGGTGAGTTCGGCGCAGGACCGCAGTTCCTCCAGCGCCGCAAGGCAGTCATGATCAGTTACCGCCAGGTGCGTCAGTCCCACTTCCAGGGCGCGCTGGTGCAGGAATTCCGGCGAGTGTTTACCGTCGGAGTAGTGGCTGTGGCTGTGTAAATCGGCTTTCAAGACGAGATTTCTACCGTCGGGTGCTTCATGAGTTCAGGATCCTGGCAGCTGCAGCGATACCGGATTGCCGCAGGAAGCAACGCAGGGGCTGCTGAGGAGACCGGTTTCGCAGCTATGTCTTCAGCAGCTGCAGCTCGCGCCATGGCATGGCCAGCAGGCATTATACCCAGGCGGCGCCCCGGAAATCGCGCCTGGCTTGCAAGAATCCGCGGCGGTGGCGGTCTATCTTGTTACGACCGGGCGCGCCGGGTCGTTGCGGTTATTGCTGCACAGACCGGTGCCCATACCGGGGCTGACAGAAGAATTGGGACAAGGAATGAAACAAGGATAATCGGACATGACCAGTAATAACCCCGAACGTAGCGCGGACCTGGCAACCCTGCAGGCAGGCAATCTGCAGCAGGCCTGTGAGTATGGCCTGCAGCAGTGCCGGCTGCTTTTAGCCCAGCTGTCAGCGACAGACTACGTCGCCTGCCGCGCCGATGCGGCTTCGATTGGCGCCCATGTTCGGCATATCCTGGAGCGCTACCAGAGTTTCCTGGCGGGATTGCCGGAAGGCTGCGTGGACTATGATGCCCGTAATCGCGACCGGTCCCTGGAAGAAAATCCCCGGTCGGCCGAGTTTGCGCTGGTGACCATCCTGCGGCGAATGGGCGCCTTGCAGGTCGACTCCCGGCCGCTGCGGGTCCGTGAATCAGTGCTGCCTGATGCGCCCGTCGGGGAGGCAGCAAGCACCCAGGCGCGTGAGCTGCTGGCGCTGGTCAGCCATACCACCCACCACCTGGCCATGATCGCCATGCTGGCCAGGCCGCTTGGCTATGATCTGGACGACAGTTTCGGCAAGGCAGCCGCAACCATTATCCACGAACGGGGCTGAACAAGGCGTCCGGCCGGCACTGTGGTCTGCGAGCGAGGCGACTTCTGGTCCTGGTATTTCCGGCCGCCGACTATTCGCCCCGGGTTACCTCCGGGCTCCCGGTGAATAGTTGACTAAATTACTTAGGTATTTGATAATTCAACAAATTACGTAATCCAGAGATCACGCTATGCGGCTGACTACCAAAGGCAGATATGCCGTGACCGCCATGCTGGATCTGGCCCTCCACGAAGACCAGGGTCCCATCAGCCTGGCGGATATTTCAAAGCGCCAGACCATCTCCCTTTCCTACCTTGAGCAGCTGTTTGCGAAACTGCGCAAGGGAGCGCTGGTAAGCAGCGTTCGCGGCCCCGGCGGCGGCTATGAACTGCAGCGGGCATCGGCGGCGATCTATATCGCGGAGATCATCGACGCCGTCAATGAGTCGGTAGATACCACCCGATGTCGCGGCGCCGGAGACTGTCAGGGCGGGGAAACCTGCCTGACCCATTACCTGTGGGAGGATCTTAGCGACCAGATTCATCATTTTCTCGAGGGGATCAGCCTGGCAAACCTGGTTGCCAAGCACGAAATCAAGGCCATCGCCGAGCAGCAGGATCGCAAGTACCTGATTGCCAGTGAAAGCGGCAACACAGCAGCCGATGACGACATCCTGGCCACGATTCCTGCCCCGACCAGTCGCCATTGAGGCGGAATTCATCAGCTAGAGGCCAATACCAGTAATGCAATTGCCAATTTACCTGGACTATTCATCCACCACTCCGGTAGACCCGCGGGTTGCCGAGAAAATGGCGGAATGCCTGACCCTGGAAGCCAATTTCGGCAACCCGGCGTCCCGTTCGCATCTGTTCGGCTGGAAGGCGGAAGAAGCGGTGGAAACGGCCCGTCGGCAGGTGGCGGACCTGATCAACTGCGATCCCCGTGAAATCGTCTGGACCTCGGGCGCCACCGAAGCCGACAACCTGGCCATCAAGGGTGCCGCACATTTCTACCGGGATCAGGGAAAACACATTATTACCTCAAAAATCGAGCACAAGGCGGTACTGGATAGCTGCGCTCATCTGGAGCAGGAAGGCTATGAGGTGACTTACCTGGAACCGGGCAGTGACGGCATCATCAGTGCGGATGCGGTGCGCAGGGCGATCCGCCCGGACACCATTCTGGTCTCGCTGATGCACGTCAACAACGAGATTGGGGTCATCAATGACATTGCCGCCATTGCTGAGCTTACCCGCGAGGCCAACGTGGTTTTCCATGTCGACGCTGCGCAGAGCACCGGCAAGGTGGATATCGATCTGCACGCCATGCAAGTGGACCTGATGTCGCTCACCGCTCACAAGGTCTATGGCCCCAAGGGCGTGGGCGCGCTGTATGTGCGCCGCGATCCGAGGATAAGAATCGAACCGCAAATCCACGGCGGTGGTCACGAGCGTGGTATGCGCTCCGGGACTTTGCCGACCCATCAACTGGTGGGCATGGGAGAGGCTTACCGCATCGCCCGGGAAGAAATGCACGATGAGAATGCCCGGGTGCTGGCGCTGCGCAACCGACTGCTGGAAGGACTCAAGGAAATTGATGCGCTGACTATCAACGGCGATCTGGACCATCGCGTCGCCGGCAATCTTAATATCAGCTTCGGCTTTGTCGACGGGGAGTCACTGATGCTGGCGCTGCGCAATCTGGCGGTGTCTTCCGGCTCGGCCTGCACCTCGGCCAGTCTGGAGCCATCTTATGTGCTACGTGCCCTGGGCCTGGACGATGAGCTGGCTCACAGCGCGCTGCGCATTACCCTGGGGCGTTTCACCACCGAGGAAGAGGTGGACTACGCCAGCGCCAGTATCCGCGAAGCCGTTGCCAAACTGCGTGAACAGTCACCGGCCTGGAAAAAGCACCGCACCGGGACTGATTCCCGGGAGGCGCAGGGGACAGCCCGCTAATCCTGCCTGGCCGCTGCTGCTTGTCAGACGCCGGATTCACCGTTGTGCAGAAAACTGGCGGTTGCTCACGTAGTGCCGGCAGTGCAGCGGTTCGCATCATGCCCCGAACCGGGCCGCTGGTCGCTGACGAGGTCGTTCGGAGAGGCTGGCGAATAAACCCGTAAATACAGAGGCTTAAGCCAATAAAAGCGTACAAAACCGCGGCCCGACCACGTATAATGCGCGCTCTTTTTTTGCCTTAACAGAATACTGGGAGACAAGATGGCGATCGAACGTACTCTTTCCATCATCAAACCTGATGCCGTGGCCAAGAATGTCATCGGCGAGATCTACAGCCGCTTCGAGAAAGCCGGTCTGCAGATCGTGGCCGCCAAAATGCAGCAACTCGATGATGAATCCGCCGGTGGCTTCTATGCGGAGCACCGCGAGCGACCCTTTTTCAAGGATTTGATTGAATTCATGACCTCCGGGCCGGTAATAGTCCAGGTGCTGGAAGGTGAAGATGCCGTTGCTGTGAACCGCAATTTGATGGGCGCTACCAATCCGGCGGAAGCCGAAGCGGGCACTATCCGCGCAGACTTTGCCAAGTCAATCGACGCCAACGCGGTTCACGGCTCTGATTCCACCACCTCAGCCGCACGCGAGGTAAGCTACTTCTTCAAGGACTCGGAGATCTGTCCGCGCAGCTGATAGCCAATACACGAACTCCATGACCGTAATGACAAAGCAAAATCTGGCAGGCATGACCCGTGAGCAATTGCGAGCCATGTTCGTCGAGCTTGATGAAAAACCATTTCGCGCCGAGCAGGTGATGAAATGGATTCATCAGCGCGGTGTGGTTGATATCGAGAAGTGGACCGATATCAGCAAGACGCTGCGCGATCGCCTGCAGTCGATTGCCGTCGTGGAATTGCCTGATATCGTCGAAGACCACCAGTCAGTGGACGGCAGCCGCAAATGGCTGATCGAAGTTGCCAGCGGCAGCCGTGTGGAGATGGTATTCATTCCGGAAGCTGGCCGCGGTACCCTGTGCGTTTCCTCGCAGGCTGGCTGTTCGCTGGACTGCAGCTTCTGCGCCACCGGCAAGCAGGGCTTCAACAGCAATCTCAGTGTGGCTGAAATTATTGGCCAGCTGTGGTGGGCGAACCAGAAACTGGGAGGCTTTGCGGGAAAAACAGAACGTAAGGTCAGCAATGTTGTGATGATGGGTATGGGCGAGCCGCTGCTCAATTTCGACAATGTCATGAATGCGGTGGCGATGATGATGGACGATCTGGCCTATGGCCTGTCCAAGCGCAAAGTTACTATCAGTACCTCCGGAGTAGTGCCAGCCATCGAGCGCATGAAAGACTTCACCGATGCCTCGCTGGCCATCTCCTTGCATGCACCCAACGACGCCTTGCGTAGTGAAATCATGCCGCTCAACAAGCGCTATCCAATCAAGGATTTGCTGCAGTCAGTGCGCGGTTACATGGCCAGTTTGCCGGACAAGCGGGTTCCGGTGATCGAATACACGCTGATTGCTGGCGTTAATGATCACCGCCAGCATGCTCGTGAGCTCGCCAATTTGCTGCGCGACTTTTCCTGCAAAATAAACCTGATCCCCTTTAACCCCTTCGCCATGAGCGACTACCAGCGCCCCAGCGGCACATCGGTGAGCAACTTTCGACAGATTCTGCAGCAGGCAGGTTATACAGTGACCGTGCGCACCACGCGTGGCGATGACATCGGCGCCGCCTGTGGGCAATTGGTGGGCACGGTGCAGGATCAAACCCGACGCAGCCAGAGACACCGGCAGCGGGCAGCAGATGCAGGCGGCAAAATTTTCGATAGAACTGATAATCTGGCTGTAGCGGCCGACAGACTCTAGGGAGTTGGAAGCGGAATTATCAGCACAGGTACCCGGGCATGAATGAGTTGCACAAGACATCCAGGTGGCGACGGCTGCTGGCCCTCCCGGTACTGCTGATCTCACTGTCTGCCTGTGTGACTACCACCACCGGCGGATTTAACGTCGAGCGTTCGGACGAACAGGCGGTGCAGGACTATGTCCAGTTGGCCACCGGCTATTACGACGCCGGCGATATGCGTGGTGCGCGGCGGCACATCAACAACGCCCTGGAGCTGAACGACCGCAACTCGAATATCTACAACATCCTGGCCCTGGTGTTTCAGAGCGAGGGCGATATCGAGCTTGCCGAAGAAAATTTCCAGCGCGCCATCAGTCTGGATCGCGAAAACTCCCGGGCCCGTAACAACTACGCTGCGCTGCTGTTCGAGGCGAATCGCTATCGCGAAGCCTATGAGCAGCTTGAGCAAGTCACCCAGGACGTCAACTACAACAATCGCGCCATTGCCTTCGAAAACCTGGGTCGTGCTGCGCTGCGCACTGATCGCGCCAACGAAGCCCGGGTCGCGTTTCGCCGCGCGCTGCAGTTAAATTCCAATCTCTATGTTTCAGCCCTGGAATTGGCGATTCTGGAAGCGGATGTCGGCAACTGGCAGTCTGCGCGACGTTTTTTTCAGCAGTACTTGACCACGGTGGATTTCTACAGTATCCCGCATACACCCCGGGCCCTTTTGGCTGGCATCCAGATTGAAGGCGAATTCCGGAACAGCGAGCTGGTTGACGGGTTTACTCGCATCCTGACGACGCTGTATAAGGATTCTCCGGAATATCTGATGTATCAAAGGTTGAGTAATGCCAACTGAGCAGGAAATAAAAGAACAAGAACAGCAACAACAGCGGTCGGCCCTCGAAGATGCGCAGGAGACCGCCGGCCAGTTGCTCAGGCGTACTCGAGTTGATCGCGGTCTGGACGAAAAACAGGTGGCGGACCAGCTGCGCATCACAGTTCACTATGTGAAGGCCATCGAGACCGATCACTATGAGAAGTTACCTGGCGCTATCTTTGCCAGGGGCTATATCAAGAGTTACGCGAAACTACTGAAGCTTGACCAGGCGGACATTGTCGCGCGCTATGAGGCGGCCACATCCAGTGCGCAGCCCAGCAAGCGCACGACTGAGAACGCTGAATCCGGCGCTGGCGGTTACAGCGGCGCGCAATGGGCAATGGCGTCGGCAGCAGCCCTGGTAGTGTTGGCCGTAGGTGTCTGGGTAGTCTCCGGCCCGACGGTAGAAAGCACGGAAGTGGCAGCCAGTAGCAATGCCGGTCGAGCCGCGGCTGATGCCGCGCCGCAGCGCGCAGAACCCGTGTTGAGCAATCCGATCACCGCTGTGGAGCGCCCGGTGGCCAATGAGCCAACCCTGCCGGTTCCTGAATCCCCCGCAACGCGCAGCAATCCCGCACTGCCTGTGGTGAGTGCGCCAGACCCAGCCAGCACTGAGCCAGATACCGCGCGAGCAGTAGCAGAGACAATCAGCGCCCCGCAAACCGCATCTGCTGAGCCGCAGCGCACCGAGTCGGATGCAGCCGAGCCCACTGGGCAAGCGGTTGCCGAAACGGAATCCAGCAGCGCCAGCGAGCCCAGTCAGGCGGCATCGGAGCCCGCCAGTACGCCGGCCGTGGCGCAGGCAGCGGAGCCGGCGGAAAGCGCGGCGCCGGAGCCGGAAAGCGCAGCAGCTGCCGATTCGGGACAACCCGAGACACTGGTGGAGATTAATGTGCTGCAAGGCGATAATGGAGAGCGTATTATCACTGTTCAAGCCGATGGTACCGACGTGCTGCGTATCGATTTCTCGGGCGAGAGCTGGGTTGAAGTGAACGACGCTGATCAGCGAATGATCTACCGCGATTTGCGGGAATCCGGCGATATTCTCGAAATCACCGGCCGGGCGCCATTCAATGTGCTGCTGGGCGATGCGCCGCTTGCCAATGTACGTTTGAACGGCAATGCCATTGATGTCAGCGATGATATTCGCGTCGATAATTCGGCCCGCTTGACGGTCGGAATCTGATGCTGGTCAACACAGTACCCGGTCCACAGTACCCAAAAACAGTAATTCAGGTAGATAGCTACTCGGTCCATGCATAACGAAAGCTTGATAAAGCGCCGCAAGACGCGGCAGATCATGGTAGGCAACGTTGCCGTCGGCGGCGATGCGCCTGTTTCTGTGCAGAGTATGACCAATACCGAAACCACGGATGTCGACGCAACCCTGGCGCAAATCGCGCGCCTGCAGACTGCCGGTGTCGATATCGTCCGGGTGTCAGTGCCCACCATGGACGCCGCCGAAGCGTTTCGCAGCATCCGCAGCCAGGTGTCGGTACCTCTGGTGGCGGATATACATTTCGATCATCGCATTGCCCTGAAGGTGCTCGACTATGGCGTCGATTGCCTGCGTATCAATCCGGGCAACATCGGCTCTGAAGATCGCATCCGACAAGTCATCGACAGTGCCAAGGACAAGAGCATTCCCCTGCGGATCGGGGTCAACGCCGGCTCGCTGGGCAAGACGCTGCTGCGCAAGTACAAGGAGCCGTCGGCGGAAGCGATGGTGGAGTCAGCCTTGACCCAGATCGATATTCTCGATCGGCTTGATTTTCAGGATTTCAAGATCAGTCTCAAGGCCTCGGAAATCTTTATGACGCTGGCGGCCTACCGCGGGCTGGCGAGCCAGATTGACCAACCTTTTCACCTGGGCATTACCGAGGCGGGGGGCTTGCGCTCTGGCACGGTAAAGTCTGCCATTGGCCTCGGCGCGCTGCTGATGGACGGCATTGGCGATACGATTCGCATTTCCCTGGCAGCCGACCCGGTGGAAGAAGTCAAAGTCGGCTTCGATATTCTCAAGAGTCTCGGGCTGCGCCATAAGGGCGTCAATCTGGTGGCTTGCCCAAGCTGTTCGCGACAGAACTTTGATGTGATCGGCGTGGTCAACGAACTGGAGTCGCGACTGGAGGATATCATTACCCCGATTGATGTCGCGGTCATTGGCTGTATCGTCAATGGTCCCGGCGAGGCGAAAACCGCCGAGATCGGTCTGACCGGCGCCAGCCCCAGCAATCTCGCCTACGTCGAAGGCGTTCCTGACCACAAGGTAAAGAATGAAAACCTGGTGGACGAACTGGAAACCATGATCAGGAAACGCGTTGCCGCCAAGGATGCGGCACAAAAGGATATTATCGCCACGGACTAGGCCCTCCCGCCAGAACCTCCGCGTAACAAAACCAAAACAGTATGGCTAAACTTCAAGCGATCAGGGGAATGAATGACATTCTCCCCGGTGAATCACTGACCTGGCAATATGTCGAGCAATGCTTCAGGCAGGTGGTCAGGCGTTTCGGCTATCAGGAAATTCGTTTCCCGGTTCTCGAACAGACTCAGCTATTCAAGCGTTCTATCGGAGAAGTCACCGATATTGTCGAAAAGGAAATGTATACCTTCGAGGATCGCAATGGCGACAGCCTGAGCCTGCGACCAGAGGGCACCGCCGGCTGTGTGCGCGCCGCGGACCAGCATGGGCTGTTGTACAACCAGCAGCAGCGACTCTGGTATCAGGGGCCAATGTTCCGTCATGAGCGCCCGCAAAAAGGACGCTATCGACAATTCCACCAGTTCGGTGTCGAGGCCTTCGGAATGGCGGGCCCGGATATCGATGTGGAGGTCCTGCAACTGGCTAATAGCCTGTGGCAGGAATTGCAACTGACCCCTTATGTGCAACTGGAAATCAACAATATTGGCAGTGCCGAGGATCGACGTAGCTACGGTGCAGCGCTGGTGGCGTATCTTGAGCAGCACCAGGATCAGCTTGATGAAGATAGCAAGCGCCGCCTGCACAGCAACCCGATGCGCGTGCTGGACAGCAAGAATCCGCAGGTGCAGGCCGTACTCGGGGATGCGCCCAAACTGGCTGATCATGTCAGCGTCGAGAGTGTGGCTCACTACCAGGCACTGAAAACACTACTCAGCGGCCTGGGCATCCAGTTTCAGGAAAACCCGCGTCTGGTGCGCGGGCTGGATTATTACAACTACTGTGTTTATGAATGGACGACCGAATCCCTGGGTGCCCAGGGCGCGGTGTGTGGCGGCGGTCGTTACGATGGCCTGGTGGCGCAACTTGGCGGTCGTGCGACACTGGCCGCCGGGTTTGCTATCGGCATTGAACGCCTGGTGCTGCTGCTGGACACCCTGGACCTGGTGCCTGCCCATGCCTTGCAGCCGATTGATATATATCTGTTAATGGTCGGTGACAACCTGGCGGCACAGGGCCTGAGCCTGGCTGCCGAGCTGCGCCAGGCCTTGCCGGATTGCGGCATTGTCAGTCACTGTGGTGGTGGCAAGTACAACAGCCAGGTGAAACGGGCCTTCAACGCTGGCGCCCGAGTGGCGGTGGTGCTGGAACAAGAGGGGTCGGAAGTGCCCGGTAGCGCGCGGGTGCGGCAGCTTGACAAGGACGGCGATACGGCAACCGTGGCGCTGACCGACCTGGCGGCGCATCTCGGGGAATTGCTTGGTAATTCAAAAGGCTAGGACCTCAGCCTTGATGTTCAATCTTGATATTTACCCGTGCCTGAAGCGGAACAAACGGGTATCATTGCGGTCCTTTTTTAGGACGACACTGTCCAACGACAGAGAGTAACGACGCGGCCAGTCCGTGATCGTGCCAATTATTCAGCAACAGAACAACGCTAACGCAGGAGCAAGTCGTGGCAATAAACGCCGCCGAAGAAGAAACCCTTGAAGCCCTGAAAACCTGGTGGAATGAGAATGGCCGGACTCTGGCCATCGCCGTGATCCTGGTGTTCGGTGGTTACACCGGCTGGTTACTGTGGCAGAACGCCCGGGCCGATGCCGTGGAAGCCGCCTCGGTGATCTACGAGGACATATTAACCCTGTCTTTCCCGGGCGATCAGGAACAGGCCATCAGCGATGCTGACAGCAACCAGATTATTGCCTACGGTGAACAGCTGATGAGCGAGCACACCGATACTGTTTATGCTCGCTACGGCGCCTTGTATGCGGCGCAGCAGTACGTTCGCCAGGATAATTTGCCCGCCGCCGAGACGGCGCTGCAGTGGGTGCTAGATAACCCTCGTGAAGGCATGTTCGTTTCTCCCGACCCTGGCCTGATGCTGACCGCGACTCTGCGCCTGGGGCGCATCATCCTGGCCCAGGGTGATGCCGAGCGGGCCCTGAGTCTGGTGAATTCGGTGGACCCCCAGGGTTTTGAAGCCGGCTTCGCGGAACTGCGAGGAGATATCTACCTGGCCCTGGATCGTTACGTTGATGCGCGCGAGGCCTATCTGGCGGCGCAACAGGCTGGTTCCGGTAGTGACGGCCTGCGCATGAAGCTTCAGTCCCTGCCCACAGATAGCTGATCCTGCACTTATGCCCGCTGAGACATCACTGAACCCGGCACTTCATAAACCTGTAGCGCGTAACAGCTTGCTGCTGGTGCTGTTGGCGCTGGTCCTGTCTGGCTGTGCCAATCTCAATCCGCTCAACTGGTTTTCTGACGATGAAGTCAATCCCCCGGCCGAACTGGAGGATTTTCAGCGTCAGGTCAGTCTGCGCCGGGACTGGAGCGTGTCAGTGGGCAATGGCCAGGGCGATATCTACAACGAACTGGTGCCGGCGCTGGACGGCAATACCATCTACGCGGTGAGCGAGAACGGCACCGTGGTGGCGGTTGATGTCGCCAGCGGTGATCTGCGCTGGCGCACGCGTCTCGACGTGACGGTGACCGGTGGGGTTGGTGCTGGCAACGGCATGGTGATGCTGGGTACCCAGGATGCCGAAATTGTGGTTCTGAACCAGTCTGATGGCAGCGAACGTTGGCGCGGCCCGGTGACCAGCGAAGTACTGGCGGCACCGCAAACCAACGGCGATATCGTGGTGGCGCAAACCGTGGACAGCAAGTTGATTGCGCTGGATGTCGAGACCGGACAGCGGCGCTGGATCTACGAGACCACCCAGCCGCCACTGACCCTGCGCGGTACCAGCCAGCCGCTGATTACCAATGCTGGTACCGTCGTTGCCGGCTTCAGCAATGGCACCCTGGTGGCAGTAAACGCCAGTGACGGGGTGTACCGTTGGGAAGAGCGGGTGGCGGTGCCGGAAGGCCGCTATGATATCGAGCGGGTCATTGATGTGGACGGCGACCTGCTACTGGACGGCAATCGGATTCTGGCCGCCAGCTACCAGGGCAATCTGATGGCCTTCGATGCGATCAGTGGCCGGATTGTCTGGGGTATGGAAGCTTCCAGCTATCATGGTATGGATCAGGGGTTCGGCAATATTTACTACTGCAATGACCGCAGCCATATCGTGGCGGTGCGCGACAACAGCGAAGACGTGATCTGGCAGAATGAAGCCCTGCAATACCGTGCAGTCAGCGCGCCAAAAACCGTGAACAATTATCTGGCGGTGGGCGATTTTGAAGGTTATGTGCACCTGCTTTCCCAGATTGACGGCTCTATCGTTGGCCGAACCCGGGTGGACAATGACGGTATTCGCGCCAATCTGCTGTCCCAGGGCAGCCGCCTGTTCGTCTACGGCAACAGTGGCCGCCTGGTAAGCCTGACTCTACAGCAGGATTAGCCGGCACCTGCCGCCGGTGGCACCTTCTGTCTGGCTCTGGTTAACTCTCATAAGGTTCCTCAATTCATCATCATTAGTGGAAACGGGACATGCGTCCAGTTATCGCCCTCGTCGGGCGCCCCAACGTCGGTAAGTCGACGCTGTTCAATCGCCTGACCCGCAGCCGGGATGCCCTGGTGGCAAATCTGCCCGGGTTGACCCGGGACCGGCGTTACGGGGACGGACACGCCGACGGGCGGTCTTTTATCGCGATCGATACCGGCGGCATTACCGGCTACGAAGAAGGCATCGATTCGGAGATGGCCGCACAATCGTTGCAGGCTATCAGCGAAGCCGACGCCTGTCTGTTCCTGGTAGATGCCCGGGACGGGCTGACCCCCGATGACAGCCGCATTGTCGATCATCTGCGCCGCACCAACAAAAACAGCTTCCTGGTGGTCAACAAGGTCGATGGCCTGGATGCGGATCAGGCCAGCGCCGAATTCGCCAGTCTGGGCATGGCGGAGGTGTTCACCATCACCGCCACCCAGGGTCGCGGTGTCGCGACAATGATCAAGCAGGTGCTGGCTGACTTTCCTGAGGATGAAACGCAAGCCGGAGACGAAGACCCGGCAGCCGGCATCAAGATTGCTGTGGCCGGTCGGCCCAATGTTGGCAAGTCCACGCTGGTCAATCGAATGCTCGGCGAAGACCGGGTGGTGGTCTACGATCAGCCGGGAACCACCAGGGACAGTATTTATATCCCCTTCGAGCGCCGTGATCAGCGCTACACCTTGATTGATACCGCCGGGATTCGGCGCCGCGGCAAGACCAGGGAAACGGTAGAGAAGTTTTCCGTGGTCAAATCCCTGCAGGCGATCGAAGATGCCCATGTCTGCATCATGGTGATTGACGCCCGGGACGGCATAGTCGAGCAGGACATGCACCTGCTGGGCTATATAGTGGAAGCCGGGCGGGCACTGGTTATTGCCCTGAACAAGTGGGACGGTATGGAAGACGATGCCAAGGACCAGATTCGCACCGAAATCCGGCGCCGCTTCAGTTTTGTGGATTTCGCCAAGCTGCACTTTATCTCCGCGCTGCACGGCACCGGCGTTGGTGATTTATATCAGTCGGTCAACAAGGCCTATGAGTCGGCGCTGCGCAAGCTGAACACCAACAAGCTTACCCAGATTCTCCAGGATGCGGTGGTGGAACATGCGCCGCCGACGGTCAACGGCCGACGCATCAAGCTGCGCTATGCCCATCCCGGCGGCCAGAATCCACCTATTATCGTGATTCACGGCAAACAGACAGACAAGGTTCCGGGGCATTACAGACGTTTTCTGGAGAAAAAATTTCGTACCGTGCTGAAGCTGGAAGGCACGCCGTTGCGCATTGAGCTACGTAGCGACGACAATCCTTTTGTGAAAGGCGAAGAGAACCTCTCCCAGCAGCAGATAGCCCAGAAGCGGCGGATCAAGAAAAACCGCGGCGGATCCCGGAGTGGCCCCAAACAGGGAGCACGAAAATGAGCGCTGCCATGGTCTCGCTTGGCGACGTTGAACAGGCCGCAGCGCGACTGGACGGTGTTGCCGTGCGTACGCCACTGCTTAGCTGTGATGATCTGAACGGGCGCCTGCAAGCCCGGGTGTTCATCAAGCCGGAAAGTCTGCAGCATATCGGTGCCTTTAAATTTCGCGGTGCTTACAATCGGCTCGTACAACTCAGCGATGCGCAGCGCAAGGTTGGTGTGGTGGCCTTTTCTTCTGGCAATCACGCCCAGGGCATTGCCTATGCGGCACAATTGCTCGATATGCCAGCCACTATCGTCATGCCCAGCGATGCGCCGCAGATCAAGCTGGATAATACACGACGACTGGGCGCCACCGTGCGGCTCTATGAACGGCGCAGTGAATCCCGGGAACAGATTGCCGCCGACATTGCCCGGGACACCGGGGCCACCCTGGTGCCAGCCTTTGATGATGCCGACATTATCGCCGGACAAGGTACCTGTGGCCTGGAGATAATGGACCAGCTTGCCAATCGTGATCTGCGGCCGGACTGGGTTATCAGTCCCGTGGGCGGTGGCGGCTTGCTGTCCGGGGTAACCGTGGCGGTGAAATCCCGTGAGCCTGAGGTCAAGGTCGCGGGGGTGGAGCCGGAGAATTTCGATGACCACGCTCGCTCAAGAGCAGCCGGAGAGCGGGTGGCGGTGAGCGGCACTGCCGCGACCATTTGCGATTCCCTGATGGCGCCGACACCGGGGGAATTGACCTGGTCGATCACCGGCCCCCAGGTTGATGATTTTATCGTGGTCAGCGAGGATGATGTTGCGCACGCCATCAGCTATGCATTCAAGTACATGAAGCTGGTGGTGGAACCGGGCGGCGTTGTGGCCCTGGCAGCACTGCTGCAGGGCAAACTGGATGTGGCAGGTGCTACCGTGGCGGTAATCTTGTCCGGAGGCAATATTGATGCGACCACGTTCTGCCGCTGTCTGGAACAATATCCGAACCCTTGATCCGGCCACCGGGCACCCGATTCTGTCTGTCAGGATTCAGTGAATGACCTCGACTATTAATACCCCCAATACTCCTCCCAGCCAAACCGCCGCCCGGTCGTCCGGGGTTCGCTACCAGGACCTTGACCACGGTATTAGCTGCATCGACGTGGAATTGGAAAATCCCGGGGTGGCCAGCTGCTACCTGCTGGTGTCCGGTGATGAGGCGGCGTTTATTGACTGTGGTACCGGAAATTCCGTGCCGTTATTGCTTGAGGTGCTGCGCCTGAAAGGGCTGACTGCCGGTCAGGTCCGCTATGTTATCCCCACCCACGTACACCTGGATCATGCTGGCGGGGCTGGCGGTCTGATGGCGCAATGTCCCAACGCCGAACTGGTGGTTCACCCCCGTGGCGCCCGCCACATGATCGACCCCGCAAAGCTGGAGCAGGGCGCGCTGGCAGTGTATGGCGAGTCGCGTTTTCGCCGCCTGTTTGGCGAACTTACGCCAGTGGCCGAGGAGCGGGTAATCAATGCCAGAGACGGAATGCGTCTGAATTTCAATGGCCGGGATCTGCTGTTTCTCGACACCCCCGGCCATGCTCGCCACCATGTCTGCATTGTTGATGAGATTGCGCAGGGAATTTTTACAGGTGATACATTTGGCGCCAGTTATCCCCAATTGAATGCTGGGCGCGCCAGGTTTGTATTTCCACCGACCACGCCGGTACAGTTTGACCCCCAGGCCTGGCAGCTATCGCTCGACCGGCTGTTGGCACTGAAGCCAGCCCGGGTTTATCTTACCCATTATGGGGCCCATGATCAGCCGGAAATACTTGCTACCAGGCTGCGCCAGTCCATTGCCGAGTACGCCGAGCTGGCGGTGGAATTTAAAGATGCCAGCAATCGTGAGACGCGTATTGAAGCCGCCTTGATGCAGGCAGCCCTGGATTATCTGCAGGATCAGCAGTGCGGTCTCGACAATGAGCAGATCCGTGCGGTACTGGCCATGGACATGCGCCTCAATGCCCAGGGCCTGGATCATTGGCTGACTGTCGCAGAACACCGGTAGGCTTGATCAGGTTCCCTGGGACTGCATCGCCTCCTGCCGGTCGCGGCGACGCTCCTGGCGGCGCACTGCCAGCCAGGAATCGGCGCTGTACTGCCCGGCGCCAAAGGTAAACAGGATCAGGTAGGCGAGGAAATACATGGCCGCAAGCTCGCCATTATTCAGGGTGGGAAACCAGGCCAGGTGGGCGGTGGCGTAGGCCATAAGCATTAATACCATGGCGAGAAAGGCCATGATGTGGGTCCACAGGCCAAGCACCAGCAGCAGGCCACCGAAGAACTCAATGACCCCGGCGATAAACAGGGCGTTAAGCTCCATGGGCATCGGAAAGACAATCAGGTCGCCGATGTTGACCGTGGTCATACCGCCACCGGTGACCGGCTGCGGATTTTCTCCAAACAGTTTGCTGAAGCCATGGGTCATAAACATGGCGCTGACCAGAATGCGCATCAGCGCCCAGCTCCAGTCCCTCGAGTCTTCGGCGATTCTGCCCAGCCAGCCATCCACTTTATAAAGCATTGTTTACCTCGCTTGGTCGCATCGGTAGCCTAGTAGGCGTTAAATTTATTTACTAGTTAAGCAAGGAGACAGCAGTTTGACTCGGACGCTGCTCATCATCAAAACCGGTAATACCATACCCAGCCTGCGCCAGCAGGGCGAAGACTTTGAAGACTGGTTTATCGCCGAATCCGGCTATCCAGTCGAGGCTTTCTCAGTTCGTTCGCTATTTCTGGGCGAGCCGCTGCCGGATCTTGCTGATACCGCCGGGATCATTGTGACCGGCTCGCCGGCTTATGTCACCGATCTGGAACCCTGGAATCACATCGCGGCGGGCTATTTGCGTGATGCCCACGAACGGGAAGTGCCGGTGCTCGGTGTCTGTTACGGTCACCAGCTGTTGGCCTGGGCCTTCGGTGGCGAGGTCGGGTTTCATCCCTCCGGCCGGGAAATTGGCAGTGTTGCGGTGCAAACCACCGGTGCTGCCAGCGATGACCGTCTGTTTGCCGAATTACCGGCGCAGTTTATTGCCCAGGTTTCCCATCAGCAGTCCGTACTGGGATTGCCAGAAGGCGCTACCTTGTTGGCCTGCAATGATTTTGATCCACACCATGCTTTTCGCCTGGGCCAGACATCCTGGGGGGTGCAGTTTCATCCCGAATTCAATGCCGGGATTACCCGGGCTTATATTACCGCGCGCCAGGACGACCTGCGGGCCGAAGGGCTGCCGGTAGAGCATCTCCTGCAGTCAGCCCGACCCAGCCCCGAATCGGCGGCGCTGTTACGCCGCTTCTGTACCTTGGCCCTGGAGTGAATGGGGCGCCGCGTCCTAGCCTGCGGCAGTAGCCTCGGCATATTCCTCGTTGATTACCTCGAGAATGCGTTGCCGGGACGGGTTGGCCAGCAGGCGGCCATTAATGAACACCGCCGGTGTTGCCCGCACGCCAGCGGCGGTACCCCCGCGCTGGTCATTACGCACCTTCTCCACCACCGCCTCGGATTCCAGATCCGCCTGTAACTGCTCGAGATCGAGATTCAGTTCCAGAGCATAGCTGTTGAATTCCTGCTCCACGTCCGGCAATGCCGCCCAGATGTTCTGGTTAGCGAACAGGGTATCGTGCATGGACCAGAAACGGTCCTGGCGACCGGCCGCTTCAGCATACAGGGACGCTGTCCAGGCATGGGGATGGGTGGTGGTAATCGGGTAGGGCGAAACACCAGGTGTGCCTGATCAACAATGGTCGGAAAAAGTTGCGTCATGGTGCGGTGTTCCACGGCACAGGCCGGACACTGGAAGTCGGCATAAACCACGATTGATACCGGGGTGTTGGGATTGCCGCGGACATGATCGTTCTCAGCGATCTCTACCGGGGAATAGGTCGGGCCCTGGCTGAACAGCGTGTAGACAATAAACAGGCCCAGTACCGGGGCAACGAAGTAAAGGCCGACTTTCTGCATGATCTGTAGCGTTTGCTCCCGCTGCTTCGCCGCCCGCTGTTTCTGTTCCTTTCTTTGTTGCTGCTGTTCGCGCTTGCCCATATTGAGTCCTGCATAGCTGGTGAGAAGTGGTCCGCCACCGGCCGCGATGGCCGGGCAGGGCGAAACTATACCGAAAAATACCGCAACCTAAAATCAGGACCGCACAGAGCCCGCTTACGGGCAGCTGCACTTGCAGCGACCGGGGTGGTACTGGTCAAGGGTGGGAGGGGGAGAAGAGAACAAGAGCGCAGAGCAGCGGGTCGATGGCAAGTCGCTCCGGTTCCGGTTGTCTTGCCAGGCGGCTTCGCCTGAATAGCTGCCGAGCGAGGATCCGCTCAGGGCCTGGTCAGAGGACGCCGTAGCCGATCAGCAGTGCATAGGCGATCTTGCAGCCGATATGGATAGCCTGGTCCTGGTGGGTGGTGATCCAGCCTTCGCACTTGGCGAAGTCAGTCCACCAGTGAATCACGGTTTCGGCCAGACCCAGCAGCAGCGCGTAGGAGGAGCCGAGCATTATACCGGCAACCACGTACACCACTCCGCCGTGGACCAGCGAATGGGCCGTCAGCCAGTACCACCAGACCGGAAACAGGCTGTGTTCCTTGCTGTGGATTTTATCGTTGCGATTCTTGCCATAGCCCATGGCTTCCGGCTGCAACACAAAATCGGCCAGTGCGTGACCAAAAATCATTAAAAACAGACTATCCAGCAGAGGCATTCCACTCTCCAAAATGTCCGGCAGCTGGCGGTGTTGAGACCGTCACACTGCCGGCCCGCCTGGCGCGATCCGGCGCCGCGAACGCGGGAGGTTTCTTACAACATGACACTGGATTGTAAGCACTTCCGGGGCCAACGCACGGGGCTTGCGGGGCGAACTGTTAGTTCTGTCACATTATTGCCGGGGAAAGCGCAGAAATTGCCCCCGATTGTCCAGGAAATATTCTAACCCACTGAATTTGCTTGAGGTTTTACCCGGAATTTACCCGACCTTTAGCGAGCTGAAGTGTCACATTTGGGCGCTTTGTGTCGTGATCCGGCAGTGGGCAAGTCGCCCGAGGCAGGTACCGGCGTTGCTCAACGCTTCGCTGATGGCGCGGATTCGTCTTCTGTGATCAGGTCAGATCCGGGCTCGATGGTGTCTACCGTAGACCGCAGCGAACCATCAGCCAGTCTTGAGACCAGGGTGTCACCGGGCTGCACCTGCTGACAATGGCGGAGTACCCGTTG
Source organism: uncultured Pseudohongiella sp. (assembly GCA_965230125.1). Lineage (GTDB taxonomy): Bacteria > Pseudomonadota > Gammaproteobacteria > Pseudomonadales > Pseudohongiellaceae > UBA9145. The sequence continues at coordinate 2,086,708 of OZ245938.1, forward strand.
CTCATTATCGTAGGTAATGCTGTAACCCCGGGCCAGGGTGTTCAGGGGACTGACCGTGTCCAGGCTATGGCTAATTCGGCCCAGACTGGAGCGGGTCCACTGCAGGCGCTGCTCAACCGCCAGCCTCAGGGCGCGGCGCCAGCGTAGCAGATCAAGTCGTGCCTGGCGCAGGCGTTGCACCGGTGAGTGGCTGCCCAGGGCCCTGCGCAGGTGGTCAAGCTGCTCGCCCTTGCGTTTTAACCGCTGGCGTTGACCGCGATATAGCCGGGTTTCCAGCCGGTCCAGGGTCTGAGCATGTTCCTGCAGTCGACGATCCGGTCTTTTCAGGTGCCGCCGCAGAGCTTTCAGGGTTTGTTGCCATTGGCTAAAACGTTGTCGGAGTAGTTGCGTCAGCACCTGGCGATAGCCGTGAAACTGATCCAGATACTCCTGCTGCGCCGGACTCATCAGTTCTGCCGCGGCCGAGGGTGTTGGTGCCCGGAGATCGGCCACGAAGTCGGCGATGGTGAAATCTATCTCATGGCCCACGGCACTGGTTATCGGCAATTCACTGGCGTAGATTGCCCGCGCCACGACTTCTTCATTAAACGCCTGCAGGTCTTCCAGCGAGCCGCCGCCGCGGCCGACAATCAGGGCTTCCAGACCCAGCGACCCGCGCAGGCGATTGGCACGGGCAATAGCCGCGGCAATTTCGCGGGCCGCCTGTTGGCCCTGCACAGCCACTGGAATCAGGGTCAGGCGCGTGGCGGGAAAGCGTCGGGCAAAGACGCTGACCAGATCACGGATAGCGGCACCGGTGGGCGAGGTAATCAGGCCAATATGACGGTAGTTATTGAGTACCTGGCGCTTGTGCTGTTCGGCAAACAACCCTTCTTCCGCCAGTCTTGCTTTTAGCTCCTCAAAGGCGCGGCGTAGGGCACCGTCGCCAGCTTCTTCCATGCTGTCGACAAGCAGCTGATAGTCGCCCCGGCCTTCATAGATACTTAGTTTGCCGCGCACGATTACCTGCTGGCCATTATCCGGGCGAAAACGCACCTGGCGATTGCGGTTGACGAACATGGCACAGCGCAGCTGGGAGGATTTATCTTTAAGCGTGAGATACCAATGCCCGGAAGAAGGCCGCGCCAGATTGGAGATCTCGCCTTCCACGGTGACCGCCGGAAAATGCCCCTCAAGCAGGGACTTCGCCAGTCGATTAAGGCTGGTCACTGACAGCACTGCCGGGTCGGCAGGATTGGCTGGATTGGATTGCAGGTGGGGGGGGGTGGCTCGGGAACGCATGGCGCCAGTGTACCTGAACGACACCTGGACCGGTACGGGCAGGAGATGCGCTGGTCGAGGTCGTGGCAATCGAGTAAGGTTGCCGCTGTCATCATTGACTATCAGCAATAGCAAGCATGCAACAGGCAGTGCCAGCATTCACGTTTTTCAGTAATCGCGGTTCCCGGCAATTTGCGATGGCCCTGGAGCCCATTGGTGGACGCTGCTTTGATGCCAGCCTTGATGCGGCGCCTGACCTTCTCTATTTCGATACCTATGCCTCCAGCACCAACTCTCCAGATACCAGGCAATCGACCAGCGACGACCAGGCGCAGCTGCCACCGCCACTTCATGCCCGGAGCCTGACCCTGATTCCCCGCGAGCGCACTGCGGCTCTTGATAACAAGGCCAGTATGGCGCGGGCCCTGATGGCCGAGGGTCTGAGCGAACCGCGAGTGTATTTCCGCATGCAGGATGTACCGACTGATGCGGCGTCACTCTGGTTCGTGAAGACTCCGCACCGTTCCGGGGGGCGTGGCATAGCGGTCGTGCGCAGCGCGGACCTGGATCGCTTTCAGGGGCAGGGCGTGATTATCCAGGAGGCGGTGCAGGATCTGGACCTCATCGCCGGTCACAAATACACGCTGCGGCTTTATGTGCTGGCGTTTCGCGGGCAGCTGTATCTCTATGCGGATGGCTTTGCCGTGGTGCACGGGGCACCCTATCAGCCTGGCAGCTGCGACCCCGCCGTGCAGTTTGTCCACGATGGCTATTTGCGCGCGGACAGTGCCATTCGTCTGCTCCCGCTGTCAGAACTTGACCAGACTGATGCCCGACTGCAACGTTGCGCGGCAACGCTCAGTCGGGCGTTCGCCGTATTCAGGGATCGGCTCAAGCATGAGCGGGAGTTTGATTACTGCCTGTTCGGGGTCGATATGCTGATCCGGAGCGACGGGCGTGCCGTGCTGGTGGAGATCAACGACCGGCCAAATCTGGTGCACACTCCGTTAATAAACCGAAAGGTTAATATCCCAATGCTGCGCGCCATGGCGTTACAGTTGAACCCGGAATGGGGAAGCGCGCAGCAAGATCCACAGCAAAGCTTTCAGCAGCTGCTGTCCCTGTAAGCTGACTTTTTGGCGGGCTGGCAGTTATCCGCTGGTGAGCGTTTCCTCGTCCTGTTTGGCAAAGGTCTGCTCATTGCGCACCGAGCCGTCGAGATCAAAGGTGGTGATCTGCAGGTGTCCGCCAGCCGGGCCATAGGGAAACGTGACTTTGACAAACGCCGGGGTGCCACTGTTGGTGATCAGCCCGGCAGTGATGGAGAAACTTTTCGCCATACCGATAGCGCTCCACTCGCAGGCGCCATCACCGGATGATTCCAGCTCGAATGCCGCGTCGCCATACTTGTGGGTCTGCTCAATGCTTTTGAGTAACAGCGTGCATTGGCCTGCGCCATTGCCCTGTCCGTCGGAAATGTAAACTCCGTCTACCAGTGATTGCGCCTGGCCAGTGCTTGCCAGGCACAGGGCGAATGCCGCAACGGTGCTGCTGAGCAACCGTGAGACATTCCCGGGATGCTTTTTTGAAACTGTCTTTGCAACTTTCATAGGATACACCTGTTGAGTAAACAACGGTTGATGACCCTCGTAGACTAGCGGCGTCGCAGGAAAATCTATTGAGCTATATCAATCACCCGGCTCAAGGCGGTCGGTTCTGGAGGCAGGGCGAAGTAGACCTGGCACTGGTGCGGTGCGCCAGCCCCATGCCGCCAGCAGGAAGTTGCCATGCAATAGCAAGGCGATGACCCATTCAAAAGCGTCTTCAATGGCACCATAGTCGGCCATTACCAGATCCAGCAGCACGGTAGTCAGTCCAATGACAAGGATCAGCAATAGCAGGACAAGCTGGATATTGCGGCTGGGGTCGGCCACCGCCAGGCGAGTGAGCTGCCAGACAATCAGCAACTGGCAAAGGTAAGTGAAGGTAAAATAAAAAATAATGCCGATGCGCCGGGTAAGCTGAAAACTGTCACCCACGGCGCCCAGCGCCAGCACATAGACCACCAGGGCAAGCACGGCCAGGCTGCCAAGAATAAAGATGGCATTGCCCTGATAACCATGTCCGGCCAGTGTTTCTTGTGCCGCACGCCAGTACAGCCAGTACAGTGCCGCTACTGGCAGCATGGTAGTCTTGAAAAAATAAAAGGCCAGGCCATGGCGACCGGTGGCGCTGATCGAGGTGCAGCTTTGCCAGTACGGGATGCACCAGGGCACCGACCCTTCACTGGCAGCGATCAGGTAGTTGAGATGGATGGCGACCGTGGGCAGGACCGCGAGCAACAGTGCCAGTAATGCGATGCGTTGGGGCATGTCAGGTGTTGAAACGGGACGCAATTTTCACCACAGTCAGGCAGAATAACAGTATGTCTGAGATGCGCCAATGGCGGCATGGCTATCGCTGCTGTCTTTCCCTAGCGGTTTTCTTACCCTCCTGCCTGTCCGTCTTTGCTGCCATGCTTGTGCCGCTGCCCGCCGGGGCCCAGCAGCAACCTGCGCAGCTGGATTGCCGCGCCGAGTTTCAGGCCGCCGCGCCGGGCTATGGCTTTGCCAGGGAGGAACACGCGACCTTGCCGTCCGGTGAGCAAGTGCGTGTCGGTGAGGTCCACTTCACGCGCCTGCCGGTTTTCAGTGTGTCCGATCCCGACGAGGACAACTTCTTGTTTCGCTGGGCCAACCGTATCCACATCCTTACCCGCCCGGGAATCATTGAAGAACAACTGCTATTCGCGTCCGGGGAACAAATCAATGCCCGCCTGCTTGATGAATCGGCGCGCCTGCTGCGCCGGCAGGGTTACTTTCATGATGCCGATATTCGCCCGGTCAGTCGCTGTGGCGATACCGTGGACGTGGAAGTCATCACCAAGGATAACTGGTCACTGACCCCGAGCCTGTCATTTGACCGGCAGGGTGGCCAGAGCACTTACAGTGTTGGTCTGCGGGATTCCAACCTGCTGGGACGTGGTCAGCTGCTGGCGGTAACGGATGGGCAAGAGCTTGACCGCCGCTCCACGGAATTGCTGTTCCAGGACAACAATGTGTTTGGCAGCCGTATTCGCAATCGGGTGAGCCTGATCAATAGCGACGACGGCGATACCCGCGCATTCGATCTGGATCTGCCGTTTTATGCCCTGGACAGCCGCCGCGCCTGGGCACTGCGCCTCAAGGATGATCAACGCCAGGACCCGCAATTCCTGCGCGGTAATGAAGTGTCCGAGGTAACTCACCGGGAACAGGATTACCTGGCAGAGTGGGGCTTTTCGCCGGGCCTGCAAAATGGTCTCGCGCGCCGCTGGCGGGTGGGTCTGCGCTACCAGGCCAATGAATTCAGCCGATCAATGGATCTGCCACCGCCAGCACAATTTCCCCGGGATCGCGAAATCGGCTATGTGTATGCCGGCCTGGAACTGATCGCCGATGACTACACCACGGCATTCAACCTCGACCAGATTTATCGCACCGAAGACCTGCACCTGGGATTCGATCTGACCCTGGAATTGGGAGTTGCCTCGCCAGCGCTGGGCGCCGATGGCGACTATCTGATTGCCCGCGGCAGTTTCAGCGATACCCTGGGCTATGACGACGACAGTTTATGGCAGCATTCCTTAAGCTTTGAGGGGTTTTATGATCGGGCGCGGGAAACCTCCGAAGATGTGCTGCTGCGCTATGAAAACCGCTACTTTCGGCGCCAAACCGCGCAGCGTTCCTTTTTTGCCCGGGCTGAGGCGGTGTACTCCCGAAATCTCAGGGGCCATCGACAGGTGGTGTTGGGGGCGCAGACTGGCGCGCGGGCATTCGATAACCGGTTCCTGGTCGGAGACCGGCGTCTGGTGGTGAGTGTCGAGGAACGGCTCTACACCGATATCCACCTGTTCAACCTGATTCGGGTTGGTGCGGCGGTATTCGCCGATGCCGGGCGTACCTGGGCGGACGATGGGAATACCGGCACTGCCGGAGACTGGCTGACGGACGTTGGTTTCGGGTTGCGACTGGCCTCCAGCAAGGCCGCATCGGATCGCGTGGCGCACCTGGACTTCGCCTTTCCCTTGAGCAACCGCAATGACCCGGCGGTGGATACCATGCTGATCAATTTCACTATCAAGGGCGGTTTCTAGAGATCAAGCCGCTCAGTCCTCGCTGCGCAATTCGTCACGCAGCTTGAGCAGCTGCGGCTTGTAATTGTCAGCATCACCGTAATTGGCGAATTTATCATAGCGGCGATGAGTGCCCAGCGCTTGCCGGGCGTGCTTGATTGGGCACCAGTACTGCTCGGTTCGGGCAATGATTTCCCGCGCGTAGGCAATAATCCCGTTGCCGTATCCGCAGTAGATGCAGTTGAATTTTTCAATGCCGTTCAGATACGCCAGTTGATGGCGATCCAGTATCACGTAACGGCTGCGATCGACGCGCTGGATGTCATACAGGCGAAAACAGAGTTGCTGGTAGAGGGTTACGGTGAGATCCAGGAACGCCAGGGGCACGATCATGGCGTAAATAAAAGGCGCCGAGAACACGTTGCGCCATAGCGATGCCCGGAGCCAGGGCAGTATGGCCACCTTGAACTTGCGGTGAGCCTCCAGTACTGATTGCTCGAACTTGACCCGTCGCCCTTCCAGGCGATACTGAAAGCGATCTTCCTGCTCCTTGATTTCGTCGCGCAATTGTTTTTCCAGTTTGGAGATCTTGTCTACCAGGGTGCTGATTCTATCGGTCATTGCATTTCACTCACGGTTGCAGGACAGGATGCTGTGCGATTTTTCTGCCTGGAGACAGGCTGAGCTGTCCGGGATAGTAGCGGCCAGCGGCGTTAATCGGATCGGTCTTTGATGATGACAGTGGCAATCATAGCACCATCAGGTGCAGGCTAGAGCGCGACAGGGGGCTTCCCAGAAGCGCCGGGCGGTGTCGGGGCTGGTGCGGCGTCGGCCTGCTCGGGTTAGAATTGTCCGGAATTTGCTATGTCCGAACGATAGCCTGAACAACAATATTCACAGCAGGATCTACTACAAGGTCCCAAACAACAGCCATTACAAGGAGTATCTACAGCATGATTTTTCAGCGCAAGCGAATGCTCGCCGCATTAGTCATCAGTGCAGCAGTTACCGGCGTCCAGGCCCAGGATTTTACCGCCGGCCAGCCAATTGGTTCAGTCAACGAGGCTGGGGTGCGGGTTCCCATGTCAGATAACGTCAAGGTCTATGGCAGTTTTCATTTCTCTGAAAGCTGCACCTTTGACCCGGAGAAGAATCTCATTCTCGCCATGAACAACGGCGAGCGCGGAGACGGAACCGAGAACGATGGTTATGTTTCGCTGATTAATCCGGACGGTAGTGTGCATACACCAAAGTGGATTGGTGCGACCCGGGACGGCCTGGAATTGCATCACCCGCTGGGAAGTGCGATCAGCAACGGCGTCCTTTACACCGTTGATACCGGCTATGTGCGGTCCTTCGACCTGGCCAGCGGTCAGCCGCTGGATGCCGTGGCCGTTCCCGGCTCAACGATACTGAATGGCATCGCGGTCACGGATGACGGTACGGTTTACGCCTCCAATACGCGCAGCCCGGAATCTATCTACCGGGTTACCCCTGATGGCGAGGTATCGGTATTCGCTGACGGCGCGCCCCTGAGCGCGCCAAACGGTGTCGCCATCGACAACGACGGCAACATTGTGGTGGTGAACATCGGCGATAATGCGGTGCTTACCTACAATCCGGCCGGGGAAGTTATTCGCACCGAATATGCCGTGGAAGGTGGCAATGACGGGGTAGTGGTACTGCCTGACGGAACCAAGTACGTGAGCAGCGTGCGCTTTGGCAGTGTCTCGAAGATTGAGCCTGGCCAGGATGCGGAAATCATTGCTTCCGGCATCCCCAGTGCTGCGTCCATGTGCTACGACTCGGTACAAAACCAGCTGGTGATTCCCCTGAACAGCAATTTCGCGCTGGCGTTTGTGCCGCTGTGAGCAAGGCCTGACAGACTTGCAGTGTGATAATCAGTAGCCGCCAGGTTCCATTTTGGAGCCCGGCGGCTTTTTTCTGGTTCATCGCGCATTTGCAGGAATTGTGACCAGGCTCTGATTGATGCACTGTTTGTAGAACTGTTTGTTGTGCTCATCTGTAGACTGAGGTCGCGCCGGGCAGGAGGGGCTTGTCGCCAACGCTCTGCGCCCGTCCAGTCTTCGCTTCGCTTCGCTACGCCCGGCGAGCCCGGGTGCCTTCACTCCTAAAAAAGCCCTGGACTACGGTCTTTTTTCTCCGTTCAGCGCTGTCGCTTTACTGTTGGCGACAAGCCCCTCCTCCCCGACACTACGAGCGCTGATGGGTGTTACGTAGTTTGTTGGCTTGATTATTCTTCGATCGATAGTGCTAAGAGAAGTGCGAACAGTGCTTCGAGGTCCCGGCTGCCACTGCGCGAGCGGATGTGGGGCGGCTGGCAGTTAGCTGAACTGCAGGTTTTCATCTTCGGTCGGCACGTGTTTCAGCAGTTTCCGGTCTAACAGGTAGTCCTGGGTATTGGTCCATGGCGGCCGGTCACCCTGGCGGGGGAACTGGTGCAGCCCACGGCGCATGTAGCCTGGATTGAAGTCCGTTAGCCAATCCTGTGCCGTCATGCTGCTATCCCCCTCGCTCAGGGTCGCCGTGCAGCGCCTGGCTCCCCGGCTATCCATGGCTTTCAGCAGGTCACAGACGAACCGGGAATTCAGGTCGGCACGCAGGGTCCAGGAAGCGTTGATATAGCCAAAGGTCTGCACCAGATTCGGGACCCCGGAAAACATCAGACCCTGGTAGTTAAAGCATTGGCTGAAATCGATGGGCTCGCCGTCTTTGGTGAATGTCACGCCGCCCATCAATTTCAGATTGAGGCCCGTGGCGGTGACCAGAATATCCGCGGGCACTTCTTCTCCCGAGGCCATCAACACGCCCGAGTCGGTAATCCGCTGGATCGGCCCGGTGACCACTGCGGCCTTGCCGGATTTCAGGGCCTGGAACAGGTCAGAATCCGGTACCAGGCAAAGGCGCTGGGTCCAGGGATCGTAGCTGGGGGTAAAATGGGTATCGATATCGAAGTCATCGCCCAGTTCTTTGCGCAGCAGTTTGAGCAGGGTTTTCTTCACCTTCTCCGGATGCTTGCGGGCGCGTTTGTAGATGAAATTCTGGAGACGGATGTTTCGCCAGCGGGTTGCTGCATAGGCCCACTGGCTCGGCAGCAGTGCATTGAGCAGATTGGCCAGACGATCTTTTTCCGGTCGCGAAACGATGTAGGTCGGTGAACGCTGCACCATGGTCACCCTGGCCGCCTGTTCTGCCATGGCCGGTACCAGGGTCACTGCGGTAGCACCACTACCAATAACCACTACTCGCTGGTCGCGGTAGTCCAGGTCTTCCGGCCAGTGCTGCGGGTGAACCAGCGTGCCCTTGAAACTGTCCAGGCCCGGGATAGCTGGCGTATACCCGGTTTCATAATCGTAATAACCACTGCACATGAACAGCAGTCGGGTCCGAAACTGTTGTTCTTCGCCGTTGTTGCTGACTGTAGTAACAGTCCATTCATTATCAGCACTGCTCCAGGCTGCAGCGCTGACCCGATGCTGGAAACAAATATGGTCGCGCAACCGGTATTCGGTCACCGTGTCAGTGAGATAATTGAGAATTGATTCGCCGTCGGCGATGGCCTTGGCCTCGGTCCAGGGTTTGAAGCGAAAACCAAAGGTATGCATGTCGCTGTCAGAGCGAATCCCCGGGTAGCGAAACAGGTCCCAGGTGCCACCAATATCGTCGCGGGCTTCAATGATCGCGAAATGCTTGTCGGGGCACTGTCGGCGCAGGTGGGCGGCGGCGCTGATACCGGAAATCCCTGCGCCGACGATCAACACATCCAGTAGCGGTGTGTTGGCGGCCGGATTTGCTGTCTCAGCGCCGGTTGCTTTCGTTACTGCCATGGGTCTACGGATCTCTTTGCTGTTGCGCTTTCCGGGATGGTGGCTGCAGCCATTGCTGCTCGGTAGCCAGCGGTGCCGTGAGTGTCGACATAAACGCCACCAGTTGCGCCAATTGCGCCTGATTCAATTCCAGGGGCTTGGCCTCATTGTGGCTGAGCATGGACACTGGCGCATCGTTGTAGTGTTCCATGACCTCGCGCAGGTTGCTGATCTGCCCGCCGTGCATATAGGGAGCGGTCTCAGTGACGTTGCGCAGGGTCGGTGTCTTGTTGGCGCCGACCAGTTCATTGGTGTCGCGCGCGAAGCGCAGTTCAAGGCACTGTTCTGGTTGCGCGTCGCTGAACTCACCGAGACAATTAAACGGATCTTCCCGCGCGCTGCGAATACCCTGGTAGCGTCCCATCCCCGGCATCTGCCCGGACACGGCAAGAACACCGGTATTGTGAAACTCATTGTTGCTGAACAAAGGGCCGTTGTGGCAGGTCACGCACTGGGCCTCATCAATAAAAAGCGCCAGTCCGCCCACTTCGGCTTTACTGAGTAGTTCGCCTGTTTGGGTATCACCAGAGTCATCCAGGGCGGAAACATAATCATCGAAGCGGCTACGCCCGGGTTGTAACTTGCGCTGATAAGCTGCCAGTGCCTTGCCCGCGTTACTGAATGTCCGATTTATTTCAGTTTGAAGCTTGTCCCCCAGGTCTTGCCAGGCTTGCTGCTCCGCTGCGTCGCCGACCGGCGACGCAGCAGGCAACCGGTCGGGTAATTGCGGTGCTTCGCCAAAGGCGTCCACGTACAGTCTGGCCAGATCAGGGTCGCTCGCCAATAATGTGGCAATTTCACTGCGGGTAAAGTCATGTTCGTGACTGGCTTCCATGGGCGCCAGCGCCTGCGCCCATTGACTGTCCTTGCGCCCGTCCCAGTAGAACCAGGGACTGTAACTCAGTCCCACCAGGCTTGGAGTGTGGCGGGGTCCCGTAGCGGTGCCTTCCGCGAGGGTCAACCCGTCGGTGAAATACCGCTCGGGCTGATGACAGGTGGCGCAGGAGACGCTGGCATCGCCGCTCAATCGTGGTTCGAAGAACAGAGTATGACCAAGCCTGGCGCCAGCGGCCGAATCAGCCACCGCGTTGCTGGGATCATCGGGCAAGGGCGGCAGCGCATCCAGGGACAGGGACCGCAGCAGAGCCAGTTCGCTGTCACTCCACTGTTGGGGCACCGGTGCCCGGAATTGTTGCCAGGCATAAGCGCCCACGGCGGCTATCAGGGTTGCTGCAATGACCAGCTTCAGCTTCATAACTCGAAGGTAATCTCGACGGTTTCCGTATTGTCAGCGGCTTGCAACTCGATGGTCAGCACCCAGAGCCCCGGCATATGAAAGCGCATGCCTTCCAGCAGATAACGTCCATCAGGGAGCGTGCGGGTCACCTGGGGACTGGTGGGAAGGCCATGGTCGTGTTCTGGCATGCCGCCGCGTACCTGCAGGACCGCATCGGTAATGAGTGTCCCACTGCTATCGAGCAGTTCGATTTCCCAACTGTGCATGGTATTGAGTTGGAGTGGCTTGAGGCGGCTATACAGGTTGATTTGCACGCCATCACGTGACGTGGCCTGCAGCTCAGGCGTGTCGGCCCAGGCCGGAGTCGTCAACAGGAAGGTGATGGCCAGCAACAGTTCTGCCACTGCGGCAGGGTAACGAGGTCGGTTCATGGTGCTAATGTTAGCAAATCGCAGTACTCACTGCGGCGCCACTGGTCCCAATTTGTAAATGTCTTGTCCAAAAAGCGGGGCAATCGCGGTGCGCCGCGACCGGCTCTGCAAATGAATCTAGAACGGAGTGATGGAGGGTAAAAACGCATTGCGAATCAGCAGTAGCAGGTTGACCGCCATGACGCTGCTGTGCAGCCAGGTGGCGGTGCTGAATGCCGGGCCGATCAGGGTCAGAATCAGCAGCACTCCCACCAGGCTGAAGCCCGTTCCCTCGATAATCAGATCAGCCAGTTGCGCGGTTGCCACAAACACCGCCAGACCGAGAAAGATCGGCATACGCCGGGTCATGTAGTAGTCGCGCAGCTGCAGATTGTCGTCGGGGCTCACGTCCGGCGTGATGGCGAAGCTCACCAGCACAATGAACAAGGTAGGAATAATCAGAAACCAGACCTGGTAGATATAGATAAACTCCTGCGCGCGATAGGGCCAGATGCCCATCCAGTACTGGATCGCGTACATCACTACCACCAACGACCAGCTCAGATGCAACCAGTCGATGCTGGGCACGATGTGGGCGCGCAACAGGTTGCCCCAGCCGCCGAACATCTCGGTCAGGGCGATGGCGATCACAACCGAGGCAATGGCCATCATGAATTCAAACAGGGTCATCGGGCACCTTGTGGCAGCGTTTTTGGCGGCTGCGAATGGCAGAACGATTAAACAGGTGGGACACGGCAAGTTGCCACGCCTGTCTCAATAGGACCGGTCACTGCATCCACGGTATTTACGTCGAACTGGAGATACTGAGACTACTACGGCCTCAGATATTGTAGTAATTGCGGTGGCTGAAACGCGGAGTGCAGATGGCGAGGAATTTCAGGTCGCCTTCTCCGGTGTTGGTGATACGCTGTCGGGTTTGTGGTGGGATAATAACCACGTCCCCCGGTACCACTTCGGTGGGCTCATCGGCGCCCACTTCCACCAAGCCCGTACCTTCCAGAATGACATAGCGCTCATAGGTGCCATTTAGCCAGTGCCAGCGGGTTTGCTTACCGGGCTCTACTCGCGCCTGGGCAATGGAGACCTCACCATCATCGGCCGAGTTGGAGGTCTCGACGATGAAGCAGCCTTCCTTGAAGTAAAATTCTTCTTCGGGCATGAATTTTTTTATGTGTGCAGACACGAAAATGCCCCGGAAACAATAAAAGCGCTAGGTAATAATAGATGCATCAGGATTTCAAGTGACATTGCCGAACGAGTGCTATCAATCGCGCTTACTCGAATCGCTGATAGACGCCAAAATGCACATAGGGAGCCCCCGCCGGTTCGCCGCGGCGCACGTTGTCAGGCACCCGGTGGATTACCGGAGGTAAAGATTTCAGATAGGCGGCAATGGACAGCGCATCGTCGTAGGTAATACTGGCATAGGCTGGCCAGGGCATCACCGGCAGGCTGCTGGTGCTGTGTTCAGTAGTACCAACCCGGATCATTGTTACCAGTTGTTCCATGGTCCAGGTGCCAAGCCCGGTCTCCAGATCTGGCGTCAGGTTGGCGGGATAGACCACGCCAGGATTGCCGTCGCGAAACGGGCTGGTATAGGCGATCCCGGTTTGCGACCCGGCCAGCAGTCGGTTGCTGTCGGGGTCGCCCACCAGGGCCCCATCGGTGTGACAGCTGCCGCAGCCCAAAAGGCCCACCAGATAGCGGCCACGTGACAGCTGTTCTGTAGAATAGGAGCTGCGCGTGGGGTCTGGCTCCGGCGTGGCAAAAATAGTTGCGGGGTCCAGTTCGGCAAAATCATCCAGCGGATTGTATCCGGCAGGTGCCCCGGTTTGCCGGGCCGGACTGCTGCAGCTAACCAGCAAGGCCAATATCGTGAGCAATGAAAAACAGCGCAAAGCAGGGATCATGAACAACTCCAGATCGTTACTTTCATGGTAAATGGTACATGGTAACAGGTGGGTTAATGATGCCAGAAGGCGATGGCCCGATGTTGATCCTGCGCAAAATCGCCGGGGCCTCGCGGCTCCGGCGCAACTCACTGGATCAGGTCTTGCGCATCAAGGCTTGCGAAAAATCATGGTAAAGCGGTCGGTGTTGCCGCGCACGCCAGGGGTGCCGACTTCCTGGGTCAGGTCGTCTTCGGGGTGGTAGTGCATGTCGCTGAAATCGACAAACTCAAAACCGACATCCTGTATTTCCTTGATCATCAATACCGGGTCGAGTCGGCGTCCCACAGCCCGGGAGGTAGGCTGGCCATGGCGTCGGGTATGATCGACGACGCCATAAATGCCGCCTGACTTCAGGGCGTCGAATACAGCCTGATTCAGGTTGTCGCGGCCAGCTGCATCCGGGTTGTGCAGGTTCCAGAATGTCAGTACCAGGTCAAAGTCGCCAGTCTCGAATTCGAATTCGGGCAGATTGTTCAGGGCGATGCCAGGGTTAATGGCCGAGGTGCAGTCCATACCGGGCAGGCTCATCACATTCTCCATGAAGGCATCACTGACGCTGACAGAAAACACCAGTTCACCGCCGTTCGCGCACAGTGTCGGGCCCAGAAATTTTGACCAGTATCCGGTGGCCGGACTGATTTCCAGTACTTTCATGTCGTCTTCCAGGCCAAAAAATTCCAGCACTTCGGCCGGTTTACGATTGGCGTCGCGGGCGATTTCGGCCGCCTCCCGATTGGGGTGATCAAGATTCTCCTCAATCTTCGCACGTGTGGCGGCAGCGTCAGCGCTCAGCCCTTGCTGACAAAAAAACAGGCTGGCAGTCAGAGCGGTCAGGCGAAAAAGCGATTTATTCAGGGTCGGCATGGAACTTCCTCAAGCAGGTTAAAGCAGGTTAATGGAGATTCGGGTTGATTATTGGGGACGTGCGGCCAGCCACCATTTCATGGTGTCGGTCACCAGCTCGGCAGCGTCCTGCTGCACAAAGTGATTGGCGTGGGGCGCGCTGACAATGGTGGTGTCGGCGTCGTTCCAGTCCCAGGTGTTGTTAAGTCCGTCAGAGTGCAGTGCAGTATCCTGCAGTCCATGGAACACCAGCAGCGGCACGTTCAATTGCGGGGCCGGCGGCGGTGCGCTGGCATTGCTGGTGCCGCGGGGATAGTTCTGTTTGTAGTAGGCCAGCATGGCGTCGAAATCAGAGCGCTCAAAAGCTTCTATATACAGTGGCCGTGCCTCGGCATCGGTTACCCACCCGGACAAACTCTGGGGGGTCATGGGGCCGCCAAAAAAGATATCCGGATCACTCGGTGAGCCCTGGATGAAGGCCCGGGCATAGGCACTATTTTGCTGCTGGTCACTGTTGTTCAGCAGCTCGCGCCCCATGCCGTTGGGGTGCGGCAGGTTAAGAATAATCAGGCGGTCCACCATCTGCGGCATGGCAAAGGCGAACTGCCAGGACACCATGCCGCCCCAGTCGTGGCCGACAATGGTGGCGCTGTCTTCGCCGTGGTGGCGAATCACGGCTGCCACATCACTAACCAGATGACGCATGTGATAGTTTTCTTCACCCGTCGGTTTGTCACTCTGGTTGTAGCCGCGCTGGTCAATGGCCACGACCCGATGGCTATCCTTCAGTCCTTCCATCTGGTGCCGCCAGCTGTACCAGTAGTCCGGGAAGCCGTGGATCATGATCACCAGCGGCCCTTCACCGACCGCCGCGTAGTGGATCTTGACGCCGTTGTTATCAGCAAAACCGTGTTCTACCTCGTCCAGCAAATCGGCATGGGCAGACAGGCTCATCAGGAACAGGCCCAGAGTGGTTGCGACACCCAAAGCCGTGCAGCGGATCGTGAGAAGAGCACTGAGCAGCGTTGCGGAGCATTGCTTAATGGCCGCCGAACGGCTGGGAAAAGCACAGACGCGATGCATGGTGTTACCTCGCTGGAGAAACTAAACCGGGATGACATGGCGGCATTAAAGCAGAATCATCGCTATTAATTAACCGCTTTCGCAGGCGTCTCACGCAGCACAGGTTACGAAATTACTGAGCCAGGTCAGACAGTTTCCGCAGGAATATGGGACACTGGTTTGTAAAGATTGCTTAAAGACGCCAGGAGAAGCTGGAGACATGGGGAAAAATACTATTAAAATCAGCGGCTTGCTTTGCGCGGGCCTGGTTTGTTCAAGCCTGGTTGCCCAGCCTGCAGCCGCGCCCCTGCTGACCGTCAAGGAAATCATGAATGGTCTGATTACACCGGCCACCGCCACCATCTGGGGAGCCTACCAGCTGGAAACCGAGGGGCAGTGGCAGGAAGTCGAGAATGCGGCGCTGGCGGTAATCGGTGCCGGTAACCTGCTGGCCCTGGGTGGCGCGGGTGACGGTGAAGTTGGCCTGGCCACCGAAGCACCGTGGCAGCAGATCAATATGCAAATGATCGAAGCCGCGCGCCAGGTTTTGACCGCAGTGGCTGCCCGGGATGAGGCGGCACTGTCCAATGCCGGCAATGATGCGCTGTATCCGCCCTGCGAGTCCTGTCATCAACGCTATCAGGACCAATAGCGCTCAGGCTGCCGCTACCAAAGCCGGCAAGCGCTCGATGAACCAGAACATGGCAATGCAGCCAAGGCCGTAGGCCAGGCCGCGGTAGATACTTGGGATCAGGTCGCGGTCGATCCGGGTCAGCAGCCAGTGGCAGGCCAGTAATGCGGCTATGAAGGCCACCTGGCCCGCTTCCACGCCAAGATTAAAAAACAGTAGCGCCATGGGAACATCGGCCTCGCTCAGACCCAGTTCGCCCAGGGCGCCGGCAAACCCGAAGCCATGGAATAGTCCGAACACCAGCGCCACCAGCCAGGGTTTGCGGTGCACCAGGGTTTGGCCGCCGCGCAGTCCCACCAGCACTTCCCGCGCCAGTAGCACAATAGACAGCGCAATCAACACTTCGACCGGGGCATTGGGCACCGGAAAGATGCCCAGCACGGCAAAGCCGAGAGTGATGGAGTGGGCCACGGTAAAGGCGGTAATGGTTTGCAAAAGACGCCACGGGCCAAACCGCAGCAGAAGCAGGCCAAGAACAAACAGCAGGTGGTCGATACCGAACAGGATATGTTCGGCACCCAGCACCAGATAGCGGCTGGCCAGGCTTGCCAGGGACGCGGCGCCGGCCCTGACGTCGCCCAGGGGAACTTCGATAAAGCTGCCATCGCCGGGGAAATAGCCTGAGACACTGGGATCATCGCGCCAGTTGGCGAGTACCACTACCCCCTCCAACGCCCAGGGAAAAATCAGCGTGTCGTTGACGTTCAGGGCTGGATCGCAGCGAAAACGGTAGCTGTAACGCTGTGGCGGCAGGCCCTCACAGCGCGGTGGCAGTATCCGGGTGACATCGAACAGCGGTGGTACCTGCTGGTCGACAATCGACAGGCTGTACTCGGTGTCAGTCAACTGGTCCAGAAACACTCTGGCGACACCAGTGACATCCACATCATGGGCCAGGGATGCGCCGCTGCTCAGCAGCACTATCAACAAGCAAGCACGGCCGCACCAGTTTGTCATCAGTGCTCCTCGGCAGCTTCAATGACCACGCTGTAGCGAGCCTTGATGGCATTCACCTGTTCAGCAAGGAGTGCCTGCTCTTCGGTAGCAATCCAGTCCAGCCGTAGCCGCTCACTGATTTCTGCCAGGGGTGGGGTGCTGGCCGCCTGGCGCTGCCGGGGACGCAGCCAGTGCTGGCCGCGATTGGACTGGAATGGGCCCACCCATTGGTCGAGCTCTGCGGCCATCACCTGCTCGGCCAATGCCGCGGAAAAAATATTGGTCAAATCAAGCTGGCTGGCCCCGCGCAGCGTGCTCACATCACCCTCGGCAGCTGCCAATATGACATCTGGCTCGGCGCCCGCCGCCAGTTGCGCCTGCACCGGCTCCGGGAGCGGCTCGCGAGTATTAATTACCAGCTCATCCAAAGTCACCAGCGCGGGAATTCGGTAGCGCCCGGCATTGGCTGCGTAGTACTCCTGCAACTGGGCCGTGCTGGGCTGGATTACATCGCCGCTCAGTACATGCAGCATTTTTTGCGCCAGCAGATCGTGAATTCTGGCGTCGTTGTCCAGATTCCGGGCCAGCGCCTCCTGCACCAGAATCTGCTCTTCGATGTAGGCATCGATTACCGCCTGTCGCTCGGCTTCAGTCAGTGCCGAGCCCCGATTTAACTCCTGCAGCATTACCCGGGCCTCGATCTCCCGGGCGCTGAGTTCCAGCACGTCGCGCTCGTTACCTTGGCTGAATTGATAAACAACAAAAACCAGCCCGGCTATCAGCAGAAAATGCAGGGTGGGTTCTCGCAGGGCGATGCGCAGGGATTCAGACATAAACTGGTTCTTATTGTTGCTGGTGGCCGGTTATCGGCTGCTGCAGGGCCGCATCCAGATACTGAAGTGAAGTGTGCAGTGCGCTGCAGGGGGTTGCAAGTCTCGGGGCTGCGCGTTTGGCAGTGCTGGCTCGGTTCCGCAAAGCCAACGGCTGGCCGCAGTTTGCGGGTAGCAAGAGGTCGGTTGGTTCTATACAAGATTTTGGCGCATCTGTATAATGCCGTTTTGCGGATAGTGGAAATCTTATGTTACGCATTGCTGAAGAAGCTCTGACATTTGATGATGTTCTGCTTCTGCCTGCCCACTCTACTGTTCTGCCTCGAGCAGTAAATCTCGAAACACGCATCACCAGGTCCATCGGCCTGAACATCCCCCTTGTGTCCTCAGCTATGGATACCGTCACCGAAGCGCGGCTGGCTATCGCCATGGCGCAGGAAGGTGGCATGGGTGTTATTCACAAAAGCATGTCCATCGAGAAGCAGGCGCGAGAAGTCAGAATCGTCAAGAAATTCGAAAGTGGGGTGGTCAAAGACCCCATTACCATCCCGGTCACTGCCACCGTGCGTGACCTGATTGCCCTGATCAAGGAAAATAACATCTCCGGGATGCCGGTCATGGACGGCAGCGGGCTGGTGGGAATCGTCACCAGCCGCGACGTGCGCTTTGAGAATAATCTCGATGCGCCGGTGGCCACCATTATGACCCCCAAGGAGCACCTGGTTACCGTGCAGGAGGATTTCGCCCTGGACGAGGTGAAGGAGCTCCTGCATCGGCATCGCATCGAGAAAATCCTGGTGGTCAATGACGACTTTGAACTGCGCGGTCTGATTACCCTTAAAGACATCCGCAAGTCAGAAGATTTTCCCCGCGCCTGCAAGGATGAACTGGGTCGCTTGCGTGTCGCTGCTGCCGTCGGTACCGGCCCGGAAACCAGCGAGCGGGTGGACGCGATTGTGGAAGCTGGCGTCGACATGGTTATCGTCGATACGGCTCATGGCCATTCCCAGGGCGTGCTTGACCGCGTTGCCGATATCAAGGAGCGCTATCCTTATATTTCAGTGGTGGGTGGCAATATCGCCACAGCCGAGGCGGCATTGGATCTGGTTTCTGCCGGGGCTGATGCGGTCAAGGTGGGAATCGGTCCTGGTTCAATCTGTACTACCCGGGTAGTGACCGGGGTCGGCGTGCCGCAAATGACTGCGGTCGCCAACGTGGTGGAAGCCTTAAAGGATACCGATGTCTGTGTCATCGCCGACGGTGGCATTCGCTTTTCTGGCGACCTCGCCAAGGTAATCGCCGCCGGAGCCCATGTGGTCATGATCGGCAGCCTGCTGGCTGGCTCGGAGGAGGCGCCCGGTGAAGTCGAGCTTTACCAGGGCCGCAGCTACAAGGCTTATCGCGGCATGGGGTCTATAGGTGCGATGTCTCACTCTCAAGGATCAAGCGATCGTTATTTCCAGGACACGGATTCCGGCGCCGAAAAACTGGTGCCGGAAGGTATCGAAGGCAGGGTGCCCTACAAGGGGCCGATGTCGGCGATCGTGCATCAGTTGATGGGTGGTCTGCGTTCAAGCATGGGATATACCGGTAGTCATAATATCAATGATATGCGTACCAAGACGAAATTGGTGAAGATTACCGGGGCAGGCATGAACGAATCACATGTACACGATGTCTCAATCACCAAAGAAGCTCCGAATTATCGGGTTTCTTGAGGGGCAATGCCCCTGATTGCCGCGATACTGCGTTAAGAGGCGGCGCGAAATGCTCACGTATGTTCCGTATACGCTGCGCTTTCGTGCCGCCTCTTGCCTTGTCTCGCGGCATCAGGAATATCCCAACTGTCGATCTTCACGGAACCTCGAGTTGCTGGTTTCTCGGTTCTGGTTTTCGGAATATTAATTTTTAGATTAAGTATGGTTTATGGCTGAGCAGAATATTCATAGCCAGAAGATTTTGATTCTGGATTTTGGGTCGCAGTATACGCAGTTGATTGCCCGGCGAGTGCGCGAGGCGGGGGTGTATTGTGAAATCTGGGATTACGAGGTGGACCCGGATGAGTTGGCACGGTTCGCGCCGCAGGGTCTGATTTTTTCCGGTGGTCCGGAGTCAGCGAATACCGAGACTTCACCACGGGCGGCTGGGTTTCTGTATGAGTTGGGCGTGCCTATTCTCGGGATTTGTTATGGCATGCAGACCATGGCCGAGCAGTTTGGCGGCAAGGTGGAGGCTTCGGATCGCTCGGAGTTTGGCTTTGCCCAGGTTGAGCTGAAGAATCATTCGGCGCTGTTTACCGATATTGAAGACCGGGTTGATAAGGCAGGCAAGGCGCAGCTGGATGTCTGGATGAGTCACGGTGACAAGGTCGTTGTCTTGCCCGAAGGCTTTCAGCTGGTAGCGGCAACCGAAAGTGCGCCTATTGCGGCAATGGCCGATGAAGCGCGGCACTTTTATGGTCTGCAATTTCACCCGGAGGTCACCCATACCTTGCAGGGCATGCGCATACTGGAACGGTTTGTTAACGATATTTGTGGTTGTGACAAGTTATGGACTGCGGCAAATATTATTGAAGACGCCGTGGCCACGGTGCAAAAAAACGTCGGTAATGACAAGGTCCTGCTGGGGCTTTCCGGCGGCGTTGATTCTTCGGTGGTGGCGGCGCTGCTGCACAAGGCGATCGGTGATCAGCTGACCTGCGTGTTCGTGGACAACGGTTTGTTGCGTTTGCAGGAAGGTGATCAGGTCATGGCGACGTTCGCCAGGAACATGGGCATCAAGGTGATACGCGTGGATGCCGAGGACCGGTTTCTGGATCGCCTGGCCGGTGTCGATGACCCGGAAGCCAAGCGCAAGATCATCGGCAATACCTTTATCGAGGTGTTCGACGAGGAAGCTACCCGCCTGAAAGATGTAAACTGGTTGGCTCAGGGCACGATTTATCCGGACGTGATTGAGTCCGCGGGGTCCAAGACCGGCAAGGCCCATGTCATCAAATCTCACCATAACGTGGGCGGTCTGCCGGAAGACATGAAACTGAAGCTGGTGGAGCCTCTGCGCGAGCTGTTCAAGGATGAGGTGCGCCGCATCGGCCTGGAGTTGGGGCTGCCTTATGACATGGTCTATCGCCACCCGTTCCCGGGACCGGGGCTGGGGGTGCGGGTACTCGGCGAAGTGCGCAAGGAATACTGTGATGTGCTGCGCCGCGCCGATGCTATCTTTATTGAAGAGCTGCATCGCGCCGACTGCTACAACAAGGTCAGCCAGGCGTTCGCCGTATTCCTGCCGGTGCGCTCCGTGGGTGTAGTGGGTGATGCCCGGCGCTACTCCTGGGTGATTACCCTGCGTGCGGTGGAAACCATCGACTTCATGACCGCGCGCTGGGCGCGGCTGGACCCGGAGCTGCTGGAGAAAGTCTCCAATCGCATCATGAACGAAATCGCCGATGTCTCGCGCGTGGCCTACGATATTTCCAGCAAGCCGCCGGCAACTATTGAGTGGGAGTAACAGGCTGAAAGCGTTTACCGTTAAAGCCGTTCCCTTTGTTGCCTGGAGTTCGCCGCATCCGCTGAATTTTCGTCCGGCGTTGCCCACCCTGGGGCTACTCTGTTTCGGTCTGATTGTTTTCGGCATAGGCGAAGCGTTGCTGATTGCCGCGGGTCTTGGCGTTAGCCCCTGGACGGTACTGGCCCAGGGCATTGCCCTGAAGCTGACATTGAGTATTGGCTGGGCGACATTCCTGGTCAGTATTGCGGTGCTGCTGCTGTGGATTCCTCTGCGTCAGGTGCCCGGCCTCGGCACCTTGCTCAATGCCATCCTGATAGCTGCTGCGCTTGCCTGGGCACTGCCCCTGCTACCTGAGCCGCAGTCGCTGCCTGGACAATTGTTGATGGTGCTGGCCGGAATACTGATGGTGGGGTTTGGTAGCGGTACCTATTTGATCGCTCACCTGGGTGCCGGTCCGCGCGACGGATTGATGACTGGGCTCCAGCGATTAACCGAGGTACCGATAGCCATAGTGAGGCTAACGCTGGAAATCAGCGTGGTGGCTATTGGCTGGAGCCTTGGTGGTGTGGTGGGGGTTGGTACCCTGCTATTTGCCTTAGGTATTGGTCCGGCAGTTTCTCTGGGCCTGTATGTGGTGGCCAAAGCCAGTGGCACACCCTCTCTGGTTCCACCTGATGAATCGCGCTCAAAGAGTGAAGCATGACCCCTCAGGAAAGCCTTTCGGAACCCAATCATGAACACTGGATGGCGCTTGCCCTGAAGCAGGCCGACCTGGCGGCGGGCGAGGGCGAGGTGCCGGTAGGTGCCGTCCTGGTTGACAATGGAAAGCTGTTGGCAGAGGGCTATAATCAGCCAATTGGCAGCTCGGATCCAACCGCCCATGCCGAGATAGTGGTAATGCGAGCGGCAGCTCACATTGCCGGCAACTACCGTCTTCCTGGCAGCACCCTGTATGTTACTATCGAGCCGTGCACCATGTGTGTAGGAGCGCTGGTGCACGCCCGTATCGGATCGGTCGTATTTGGTGCCCGTGAACCACGCGCCGGGGCCGTTGTGAGCCAATATCACTTGCTGGATGGCTCGGTCTATAACCATCGGCCGGAATATGTGGAGGGAGTGCTGGCGGCGCAATGTGCAGCCAGGCTACAAGATTTTTTTCGCGCCAGGCGTCAATAAGATCGCGCCGTCTGAAGGCCAGAGACCTGTCTACATGACCAGAGGTGACCTTCAGTTATATCCGAGCTTCATCATTGAATCAGGAAAATACTTGAACGTGTTGGCAAGATTCCACCTTCAGCGCAATCTAATCAGGAGACGGTCAATGGCTGGCGCCAGTTTGATCCTGCTGGCGATGCTGCTTGCCTCCTGTGCCGGTTCCGGCACCTACCGTGCCTACCAGGACGAGCGCTCTGACCTGTCCGTGGCCGTGATCGCTGGTGAAAACTATATGCGCCAGGATTGGCTGAACCGCTATGTGGACTCGGTGCGCTTCCAGCGAATCGACGACACGGTGATTGAAGAAAGCATCGTCTATAACAGGATTGAGGTCGCTCCGGGCTTTCACGAAGTGGGAGTCTATTTCTATTGGGATCTGGGCAATCAGCGCGGCCTGGCCCAGGCCCTGGTGCAGTACGCGGCAACCCGCGAGTCACTGTCGCGTACCTTGCGCTTCAATGCCCGTGCCGGTGAACGTTATACCGTGCGGGCACAGCCGGTCTTTGGACAGGGGCCACGGGAGATCGCCAATCTTTCCCACGTTAACTTCTGGGTGGAGGACAGCGACGGCAATATCATCGTTACCCGCGAGCAGGGGCGTTACGTTCCGAATCCGGACTGAGCCGGGAGTCAATCCCTGCCGGGTAAGCGGCCATCCTTGCAGCCGCTTAATCTCTGGCCCTGTCACTACCGCAATAACAACAAAGCAGAAAATAGACGCATTAACGGTAAACAGCGGCCTGAATTCTGGCGCCAATTCAATTATCATTGCGCCGTGGTGGTAGCAGCTACCGACTGAATCAACGTGATGGGTCAGTAACGGCCCGACTGGAAACTAGCAATGCAAGTGTTGTTCGGCGCCTCGGCGCTCTCGGAATTCAAAGCTGACAAACTGCTCGCCACCCTGCAAAAAAAATTCCCCGATATCCAGGCCGTTCAGGCCCGCTATGTGCACTTTCTCGATTGCGCGCCGGAGTTTGATGCCGCCGCCTCAGAGCAGATAGGTCTGTTGCTGGCCTACGGCAATGAAAACCCTGCGCTGGCTCCGTTGGGCGGTCTGTTGCGCGTGGTAGTTCCCCGGCCGGGCACTATCTCACCCTGGTCCAGCAAGGCTACCGACATCCTGCACAACTGCGGACTGACCCAGGTGCATCGGGTGGAGCGCGGCCTGCAGTATGAACTGGTTTCGGCAAGCAAACTGCCGGCTAGCACCCTGAGTGCACTCGATCTTTTATTGCATGATCGCATGACCCAGTCGGTCCTGGATGATACCGGCCAGGCTGAAGTGTTGTTCCAGTGCGCGGAGCCGGCGAGCCTGCGTTCAGTGGACCTGTTGGGGCAGGGGCGTGAGGCGCTGGCGGCCGCCAATGCAGAATTGGGCCTGGCGCTGGCCGACGATGAAATAGACTATCTTGCCGACCGCTTTGGTGCATTGGGGCGCAACCCCAATGACGTCGAGTTGATGATGTTTGCCCAGGCGAATTCCGAGCACTGCCGGCACAAGATCTTCAATGCCAGTTGGTCGATTGACGGCGAACTGCAGCCCCACTCCCTGTTTGCCATGATTCGTCATACCTATGCACAGTCTCCGGATAATGTGCTGTCGGCCTATTCGGACAACGCGGCGGTCATGAGTGGTCACCAGGGTGGGCGCTTTTTCCCGAACAGCGATGACCAGCGCTACGCCTACCATCAGGAGCCGGTGCATATCCTGATGAAGGTGGAGACCCACAACCATCCCACGGCTATTGCACCGCACCCCGGCGCGGCCACGGGATCCGGCGGCGAGATCCGTGATGAGGGTGCCACGGGGCGCGGCGCCAAACCCAAGGCGGGGCTGACCGGATTCAGTGTCTCCAATCTGCGCTTGCCGGAATTTCCCCAGGCCTGGGAGCAGCCGCTGGGCAAGCCCGCGCATATTGCCTCGGCACTGGAGATCATGCTGGAAGCTCCTGTTGGTGGCGCCGCATTCAACAACGAATTCGGGCGGCCGAATCTGTGCGGATATTTCCGCAGTTTCGAGGCCGAGGTGCCGAATGCCAGCGGCGAGCCCGAGGTGCGCGGATACCACAAGCCGATTATGATCGCTGGCGGTCTGGGCAATATCCGCGCCTCCCACGTGCTCAAGGGTGAGATCGAAGTAGGCGCCAAACTGGTGGTGCTGGGTGGTCCGGCCATGCTCATTGGGCTGGGTGGTGGGGCAGCCTCGTCCATGGCTTCCGGGTCCGGCAACGAAGACCTGGATTTTGCCTCGGTACAGCGGGACAACGCAGAGATCGAGCGGCGCTGCCAGGAAGTTATCGACCGTTGCTGGCAGTCTGGCGATGCCAATCCCATTGCCTTCATTCACGACGTGGGTGCCGGTGGCTTGTCCAATGCCTTGCCGGAACTGGTCAAGGACGGTGGCCGCGGCGGCGAGTTTGAACTACGTCAGGTCCCCAATGCTGAACCCGGTATGTCGCCGCTGGAGATCTGGTGCAATGAGGCACAGGAGCGCTATGTGCTGGCCATTGCCCCGGCCGACCTGGATCGATTTGCCGAAATTTGCACCCGCGAGCGCTGTCCCTTTGCGGTGGTGGGTGAGGCCAGGGCCGACCATCATATCCGGCTCAACGACAGCCATTTCAATAACCAGCCCATTGATTTGCCGATGGATGTGCTGTTCGGCAAGCCGCCGAAGATGCATCGTGAGGCGAAGTCGGCACAAGCTAAGCCACGCGAATTCCCTTCAAAAGAATTAAACCTGGCTACTGCAGTGGAACGAGTGTTGTCGCTGCCTGCCGTGGCGAGCAAGAGCTTTCTCATTACTATTGGTGATCGCACCATAACCGGCCTTGTTGCCAGGGATCAGATGGTGGGGCCCTGGCAAGTCCCGGTGGCGGACGCCGCGGTCACCGCGAGCAGTTTCGACACCTATTGCGGTGAAGCCATGGCCATGGGCGAGCGAACCCCATTGGCGCTACTCGACGCACCCGCCTCGGGGCGCATGGCAATCGCCGAGGCAATTACCAATATCGCCAGTGCCGATGTTGAAGCTCTGGGTGATATCAAACTGTCTGCCAACTGGATGGTCGCTGCGGGATACGGTAGTGAAGACGCCAGTCTGTATGCCACGGTGGAATCGGTAGCCCTGGAGCTTTGCCCCCGTCTGGGTATTTGCATTCCAGTGGGCAAGGACTCCATGTCGATGCGCACCGTGTGGGAAGAAAATGGCAAGGCGCAGAGCAATACCTCGCCACTGTCACTGATTATCTCAGCCTTCGCGCCGGTAACCGACATTCGTCGCAGCCTGACACCAACCCTGCGCACCGACCTCGGTGATTCAACGTTGTGGCTGCTGGACCTGGGAGGGGGGCGCAACCGTCTCGGCGCCTCGGCTCTTACCCAGGTATTTGGCAATATCAGCGGCACGGCACCGGACCTGAACAGCGCCGAGATGCTGAAACAGTTCTTTGCACTGATCCGAAATTGCCGCGCTGCGGGACTGCTGACGGCCTACCATGACCGCTCCGACGGCGGGCTGTTCACGACCCTGGTGGAAATGGCATTTGCCGGGCGCTGCGGTCTGAAACTGGACCTGGCCGAACTGCCGGGCATGGATGACCCGATTGCAGTCCTGTTTAACGAGGAGCTAGGCGCCGTGGTCCAGGTCCTGGACCAGCATCTGGACGCGTTCCGGGAACTGGTGACCAGGCACGATCTGGACAAGCATTTGCACAATATCGGTCGGCCGACGACTGACCAGCAGCTGCGTTTTGACGCCGGAGACCACAGCCTTTACGCAGGCTCGCGGTCAGACCTGCAGCGCATCTGGGCCAGCACTAGTTATCACCTACAGCGGCTGCGCGATAACTCGGACTGTGCCGTTGAAGAGTTTGACCAGATTGTTGCTGCAGATCCGGGTCTGAATATTTCCCTGAGCTTTGATGTGGATGACGACATCACTGCGCCCTACGTCAATGTTGGCAGCAAACCGCGTGTGGCGGTGCTGCGTGAGCAGGGGGTAAACGGTCAGGTAGAGATGGCGGCGGCGTTTGACCGTGCCCACTTCGAAGCGGTAGACGTCCACATGACCGATCTGATCTCCGGTCGGGTGGTGCTGGATCAGTTCCAGTTACTAGCGGCCTGCGGCGGTTTTTCCTACGGTGATGTGCTGGGTGCCGGTGGCGGCTGGGCCAAGTCGATTCTGTTTAATGAGGCGCTTCGCCAGCAATTTGCCGCGTTCTTCGAGCGCCACGACACCTTGACCCTGGGTGTGTGTAACGGTTGCCAGATGGTCTCGTTGTTAAAGGAACTGATTCCAGGCGCCAGTCACTGGCCGCGGTTTGTGCGCAATCGCTCCGAACAATTTGAGGCGCGTGCCAGTCTGGTAGAGGTCACCGGCAGCCCCTCGATGCTCCTTGACGGCATGGCAGGTTCCCGCTTTCCAATTGCTGTCGCTCATGGGGAAGGTCGCGCACTGTTTAATGATGCGCAGGCAATGGCTGCAGCAGAATCATCGATTGCGCTGCGTTATGTTGATAATCGGGGACAGGTCACTGAACGCTATCCGGCTAATCCTAACGGCTCGCCTACCGGTATTGCCGGCCTGTGCAGTAGCGACGGCCGCGCCACCATCATGATGCCGCACCCTGAACGGGTATTCCGCGCCAGCCAGAATTCCTGGTGCCCGGACCAGTGGCAGGAGGATGCGCCCACCATGCGCCTGTTCCGCAACGCCAGGAAGTGGTTCGACTGATCTAGGGACCCTAGAGCTGGATTGGCCTGGCTGGACAAGCTGGAGCTGAACTGGCTTTGATTTGAACGCTTCGATCTGAATTGAAAGGAGTGAATCGGCTATGGAAACCCTGCTTAAAATTGAATTCTACGTTCCGGAATCCCATCTGGAAGCAGTCAAGTCTGCCATGTTTGCGGCTGGAGCCGGGCGCGTTGGTGACTACGACAGTTGCGCCTGGCAAACCCTGGGGCAGGGTCAATACCGGCCACTGGAAGGCGCTGACCCTTTTCACGGTGACGTTGGCAAGGTTGAGAAAGAAGCCGAGTACAAGGTTGAGCTGGTGTGCAAGGAAGCGCTGATCAAGGCGGCCATCGCGGCCCTGAAATCAGCGCACCCCTATGAGGAAGTGGCATTCTCGGTGATTCGTACTGAATCCGTGTAGGCCTGGATCTAAGACCGGGCGCGGCGGGACAGGGTCGCTTCGGAAACACCCAGCGCGCTGGCGGCTTTCTTCTGATTGCCGTCATAGTAACCCAGTACGTGCTCTACCACTGATTTTTCCAGTTCTTTCATCATCCCCTTCAGATTAATGGACTGCTGGTCAGGGTTATCGGAGATGCTGACGCAGTCGGTAATGCGCGACAGCAGTTGCTTGTGCAGACGGTTCTCGCGAGTACCGGGCATGATGGTCAGCAGTCGGAACAGACGGGTTTTTTCTTCTGCAAATACCAGCAGACCAAGCATGATCGACAGAGCCAGGGACATCCAGATGGCGCCGTTGACCTTGAAGCCCAGTGCCATCAGTACCACCACGGACACTGCTGTCAGCACGGGAGTTGCGGCGCTGAGCAATACCACCAGGCATTTCTGGCGCGCCATATTGGAATCAGCGCGGGCCATGCCGCGAATCAGCAGCCCCAGGGCGATCACCAGTCCGCCAATCAGGTAGGCGGGGAATAGCCAGTATTGAGCACCAGGCACCCGGGTCAGAGTGTAGCCGCTCATCGGCTCGACGCCAGCGATGATACCGCGGCCGAAGATTAGTCCTGTAACCAGGGTTGCCAGCAGAAGATTGAGGCCGAGCCGGATGCGGTCAGCCTGCCAGGAAAACTGTGAGTAGGTCATGGCAATATTGATAAAACCATGGACCGTAAAAATGACGCAGCAATAATAGGCCAGCAGAATCAGCATGGAACTGCTGGCTGCGTATTCTGTCTGGATAGACAGCATTTCGAACACGTTCAGGAAAAATACGGCCACGAAAAACAGACCGAGATTGATATTTTCCCGGCTCAGTGACTGGTGATAGCGAAGGAAGATGCCGATCTTGATGGTGATCGCCAACAGGGAAGGGAGTATCAGCCATTCCACAGAATTAAAAAGCGCCATAATGTCTGTCTCTGCTTTGTTGGAGTCTGTATTACCCCGTTGTCAGTGGCTGCATCATCCTGATGCCAGGATCCGGGTAACACGCTTTATCGTGCCTGACCCCGACCATCGCTAGTGTGTGGCCGGGGCAATGCATTGTCGAGTCAGTCTTATTCCTACAAACAGACCTGTTGTTAACAGCCGCAGACCACTTCCTACAGTACCAGCCCAATCTGGCTGATAGACAAACCGCTTCCAGCCCCCAGAATCAGGATTCTGTCGCCCTGTTCAGGGCGGGCTGAGTCCAG
Organism: uncultured Pseudohongiella sp.; assembly: GCA_965230125.1. Classification (GTDB taxonomy): domain Bacteria; phylum Pseudomonadota; class Gammaproteobacteria; order Pseudomonadales; family Pseudohongiellaceae; genus UBA9145. The sequence goes on from OZ245938.1 coordinate 2,115,105, forward strand.
TGTTACCGGAATTGTAGCGCTGGTCAGGTTACCATAACTCTGGAAAATGGTGGGAGCTTTTTCAAGCTGGATTCCCGCCAATTTCGCCATTCTGTGATGGGGTTTGCTTCCTACCTGGTGACAAATCAGATGATCAACATCGGCTGGCTGCCAGGAAAGTGTCGCATAGGTATCCTTGATGATTGCCTGATGCATGCGAATCATGACTGCCGAGATTTTGTCCATGATCATCTGCCCGCAGCGCTTGCCTTCATTATCGAACTTGTAAAAACATAGCTCCGCATAGCGTCCGCGGCTGTCAAAACGGTAGGTCTTGATACCCGATTGATCCGAGGCGCGCTGCAGTATCACTGCGCCACCGGCATCACCGGTGGTGAAGCCTCCGACTTTGGAATGAAAATTTTCGAGGGACGGGTTTTCGCGCATGTCCTTGATAACGTCACCGATCAAGTGGCTGGGCACCTCACCGGTTACCACCAGGACATTCTCTGCTGCACCGGTGGCTATCATCGCATCGCCCACCGACATGCCGTTGGAGAACCCGTGACAGGCGTTGCTGATATCGAGGCAGGTTGCGTTTACGCAGCCCAGCTCGCGCTGGATGCGATGGGAGGTGGCGGGCTCGATCCAGTCCCGGTCGATACCACAGTACAGCACCATGCCGATGTCTTTCGGATCCATGCCGCAGCGCTCCAGTGCTACTTGCCCGGCACGAATGGCCAGGTCGGAAGGGCGGTCGTCGGGAGCGGCAAAGCGGCGGGAATGAATGCCGGTGAGATCTTCTATAAAGGTATTGGCGATTCCAAAACGCGATTCCGATGCTACTTCGTCCATAAGTTCCGCCGACGTGACGACCTGGTCTGGCAAGTAGGTGCCTATCGCGGCAATTTTTGAGTGGCCTGTCATGTGCATAACTGTTTCCTTTGATGGTTGTGCAAGAAGGGTATCGTTTCGAAACGACCTTTCTGCATTATCCGTCTGCGGTTTGGAAAAAGGAAAATGAATCGCAAATTAAACTTGCGAGAATGGAATTGCAGGCCAATTGCCATTTCAACTGGGAAAGCCTCTGATTTAGCTAAGGTTTTTTTACGTGCGGCAAGGTGTACGGGCGGGCAAGTGGTAGGAATAAGTCCTACGCTATGTAGGAATAGCTTGCGCTGGCGACTTTTGTCCGCCTTTTTCTGGAATGAAGAATACAGTAGCTAGCGCGGCTGGCTCTGGCTGATCAGTTGGGTAGTGATTGAGCGACGATCCTCGCCGTGGATCACGTCAAACATGCGCACCGGGAAATTATTGGCAGGGCGGTCCTGGAAATAGTGCTGCAGGGTTTCCCGTACTACCGGAAACGCTATTTCATCCCAGGGGATGTCCGCTTCGCGGAACATTTGCACCGACAGGGATTCAAAACCGGGGTCGAACTTCAAATCCAGTAGTTCGGCTCGAAAGAACATGTAGACCTGGTTGATGCGCGGCAGGTTGAACAGGGTATAGAGGCTGTCCTGGGCAACACGGATTCGCGCACCGGCTTCTTCAACAGTTTCACGGATCGCCCCTTCAAGACTCGATTCGCCGTTTTCCATGAACCCGGCGGGCAGGGTCCACAAGCCCAGTCTTGGTTCGATGGCACGCTTGCACAGCAGCACGCGGTCTTCAAATACCGGCAGGGTGCCAACTACGTTTTTCGGGTTTTGATAGAAAATCGTGTCGCAGTCCTGGCAGATATGACGCGGTTTGTCGTCACCTGCAGGGACCTTGAGGAGAACGGGGGAGGCGCAGTGGTGGCAGAACTTCATGGTGTGGGGTCAGGCAGTGAGAAACAGCACCTAGTGTACTGGTTAACTGCCCGGATTGAAAAACGCCGGGCACAGGTCGGCTGTTCCCCTAGATACGATTAATTTCGCAGTGCAGGCGGAAACGCTTGGAGGTCATAAAGGCCTCAATATCGCGGAGTCGCTGCTCCAGTTCACTATAGAGCTGGGTACATTGCTGGCGAGACTGGAAGCTATCGGCGTTAGCGCGCTCGGCCGCGAAGTCGGCGGCTGTTTCCTGGTCAGCATGTTCATCATGCGCGGCCTGCTCTTCAGAATTCATATAGCCCTTGCGGACGTTGCGGGCATAGTGCCGATCGGCGTGTCGCTGGCGCGCTGCGGCGCGTCGCTTTTCCCGGCGTTCACGACGGGCGGCGCGACGTTGGCGCCGGCCGGATGGAGCCGCGTCGTAGTCCTCGCTCCAGGGCTCGGGATCGATGACGAACCAGCAGATGATGTAGGCCCAGAAAGTAAACGGCCCCAGGAAGAAAAAGGACAGCAGGGTGACAAGTCGTACTGAGAAGGAACTGACTTCCAGATAATCGGCGATTCCTGCACAGACGCCCGCCACCCGTCGATTGCTGCGACTGCGGTAAATCGGTTTGCGGTAGTCAATGCGTCGAAAGTGTTCGGCTGGGCCGGAGTCAATGAAGTAGTCGCGAATCCGGTCAGGCGCAAAGTCCTTGTCGACGCAGACGTAGATGACGAAGTAGGCGATCAGCAGCGGCGGCCAGGCCAGCACGCAGATCACGAATACGATCCTTACCAGCACCACCGGCAGTTCCAGCCAGTTGGCCACGCCGGCACAAACTCCCAGAAAGCGACCGTTTTCCCGGTCCAGGCGCATGTCAGCCTTGTTCACGTTCATTCTGCTCCCGCCAGTTGGGTACTTCCGCATCCAGAATTGACTCCAGGACGTCGATGCGCTCCTTCATGGATTCGGCCATGGCAGACAGCTCGCGCAAGTCATAATCACCCTTGGGGTCAATTTTCTCGTCGGATCTGAACCATTGCTTGTGGAACATCAGCATCCAGACGGTGATGACACCGAGGACGATGCTGACCAGCGCAATAATGAATTCAAAGATGCCCATGATGAAGTCCTTTTACCACTAGTCCTTTGCGGCGTCCTTGCTCATTTTGTTTTTCAGAGCTTCGAGTTCCTTGTCGATAGACTCTTGTTTTTCCAGCTCGTCAAACTCGCTTTGCAGACCGCGTTGCTCGATATGGGCGCTATCCATCTGGCCTTCCATCAAATCAATCTTCTTCTCATAATACTCAAATTTGTCCATAGCGTCGTCAATACTATGGCTATGCAGGTGACGATTCACGTGCATGCGTGATTCGGTCGCCTTGCTGCGCATGACAATGGTTTTCTGCCGGGCGCGGGCATCGTTTAGCTTGGCCTGTAACTGCTCGATTTCGACGCTGAGTTTATCCAGGGTTTCGTCCAGCTTGTTCAGGTCGACTTCGGTGACGTCGATACTGGAATTAATGTTGGATTTCTCCAGCAGTGCTGCCTTGGCCAGGTCTTCCCGACCCTTGGACAGCGCCAGTTCAGCCTTGGCTTCCCAGTCGTCAGACTGCTTGCGCAGCTGTTCCAGGCGACGGGTCAGGGTTTTCTTGTCAGCGATAACCCGTGCTGTTCCGCTACGCACTTCAACCAGGGTTTCTTCCATTTCCTGGATAACCATGCGGATCATCTTTTCCGGATTCTCCGCCTTGTCCAGCAGGGAACTGATGTTGGAATTAATAATGTCCGAAAGTCTCGAAAAAATGCTCATCGTACTTACCTCGTCTATAGCCCCGTGGCACAAATGCACGAATTTAGGGACCGGTAATATCTATTGAGCAGGGACCGTGCCAATTTTGGAAATAAATTCAAGTTATTGAAAAACATAGATAAATAATTTCAGTCTTTATAATGAGCTTAGCCTTCGTAGCCTAATTGGTTAACTAGTGGTAATTTTCACTACTTCAAAATCGTCCGGTTTTTACCATGGATTCAATGTCGAATATGGAACCTCGCGTCCGTGCGCCTCGCATGATTGGCGAGTCCGCCAGCTTCCTGGAAATGCAGGAGCACATTTCGTCGGTGGCGCCCCTCAACAAACCAGTGTTAATTGTCGGGGAGCGAGGTACCGGCAAGGAACTGGTTGCGGCGCGGCTGCACTACCTGTCGCGGCGCTGGGACCAGAATTTCCTCAAGATCAATTGCGCCGCCATGTCGGAAACCCTGCTGGAAGCCCAACTGTTTGGTCACGAAGCAGGGGCATTTACCGGTGCGACCAAACTTCGTAAGGGTTACTTCGAACGCGCCGACGGCGGCACCCTGTTTCTGGACGAATTGGCCAATACCGATATGGCGGTGCAGGAAAAGATCCTGCGGGTCATTGAATACGGGGAATTCGAACGGCTGGGCGGCAATGAGACGCTGTCTGTGGATGTACGTATTATCGCAGCCACTAACGAGGATCTGCCGCAGCTCGCGGCCGAGCACCGTTTTCGGGAAGATCTTCTGGATCGGCTGGCGTTTGATGTAATCACTCTGCCGCCGCTGCGCGAGCGTGCCGAGGACATCCTGGTGCTGGCTGAACATTATGCGATTGCCATGACCAAGGAAGTGCAGGGAGAGTTTTTTGCCGGCTTCAGCGAAGAAGTGGAGCAGGAATTACTGGGTTATCCCTGGCCGGGCAATATTCGCGAATTGAAAAACGTGGTGGAACGAGCGGTATACCAGTTTGGCGATAGCGTAGTAACGAACCTGGTGTTTAATCCGTTTGAATCACCTTACCGACCGAAGGCGCGAAGCGCGGCAAAGCAGCATGCTGCATCGGCTCCAGTAGCAGAACAACCGGAATCGCTGCAGCAGCCAGTGGGCGCTCCAGACTTGTCGGGCCTGGAGGCTTTTGATTTCAAGGAGCAGGTGCAGGATTACGAGATCGATCTGCTGAAACAGGCAATGGCCCAGAACCAGTACAACCAGAAAAAAGCTGCAGAATTTCTGAATCTATCCTATCACCAGCTTCGCGGGTATTTGCGCAAATACGACCTGTTGGGCTGAGGCCTGATTCAGTCCTGCATGGCCTCATACACCATGCGCTGTGCAACATTGTTGTTAAACGGTGCCTGCGGGCCACCGCGCTTTTGCTCCATGTAAATCATGTAGAAGTCGTTTTCTTCATCGACGACGAAGATGGTGCCGCCAATACCGCGCCAGCCGAAATTGTGCGGGCCGTCCGGGTCATCGGTGGTAGGCTGCAGGTGAAAGCCCAATCCCCAGTCACCGCGGTTACCGTAGAAGTAATACTCCCGGGACACGTCACTGCCGATGCGTTTTTCGCGCATCAGATCAAGCGTTGCTTCGTCAATAATGCGCGCGCCGCGATACTCGCCGCCATTGAGCAGCATCTGTGCAAAGCGTACATAGTCTTCGGTGGTGGAATTCAAGCCGCCGCCGCCGGAGAGCATCTTGCGGGGAATGGTGTTGTCCGTCATGTCGCCATGGTAGGGTTCGGCGATCCGGTCGGCCTGATCTGCCGGTACCCAGAACCAGGTTTCGTCCATGCCCAGCGGCGTAAAAATACGTTCTTCCAGCACTTCATCCAGGGGCATATCGGCGGCAACTTCCAGAACCGCGCCAAGCACATCCGTGGAATGGCCATAGTGCCAGGCGGTCCCGGGCTCGAAGAATACCGGTAGGGCTCCGATGCGCGCCGCAAATTCCCGAGCCGTATAGTCGCCGGACAGGTCACTGGCATAGCGCTGCCCCAGTTCGGTGTTGGGAGAAAAAATAGCCTGGATCAGGCCTGACTCATGAGTCAGCAGGTGCTCGATAGTCATGGTGTTGCGCGCATCGCGTGCGACGCCTTGGTCCATGACCTGCAGGTTGGCGAATTCAGGAATGTATTTCTCCACCGGATCATCGAGACTGATCAGTCCATCTTCCACCATGGTCATAATGGCCACGCTGATGATCGGTTTGGTCATGGAATAAATTCGGAAGATGGTGTCTTCGTTAACCGGATCGTTACTGCCTGGAGCTCGATTGCCAACGGTTTCCAGCACGCCTACTCCATTGCTGTTGCCGACCAGCAGCAGGGTACCGGGAATGAACTCGCCGTCTACGGCCTCCTGCATGCGAGCCCGGATCGCCGCTATTTCGCCTTGATCGATGCCGAACCGTTCGGCATCAATCGCATGGATAGAGCTGGATTGCGTGGCGTGGTTATCGGCCCAGGCCGGGATGGCGACTTGAATACTGGCCAGCAGGCCGATTAACAGGCCGGGTGCCAGCAAGGCCCTGGTGCGAAGTAGGGGTTTGATATTCATGAAGGTTTCTCTCAAATAGGTATTGTTATGGGTTTATGGTGTGCAAGTTGTATGGATGCCAGGTAGTGGCTCAGATTGAAATCGATCGCGAAGTTTAGCGGCCCGGTCTGTTTTGGAGCCTTTAACGACAGGCCTGTTTTTCAATCTGAGCCATCGGGGTGCCAGCTTCAGGCGAAATCCCGCAGCAGGGATTCGGTGACCGCTTTCGGCAACGGATCGGTGCTGTGCTGGTAGTTCAGGTGTTCGCTGCGTACCACCCAGTCAGCGCCCGCGCGGGCGGCTGCGATCATCTCGTCGCTGAACTCAAAACGCAGGAAATGCACGGACGCGGTTTTCTCCTCGGTAGAACGCGGCAAGTCTTCATTGGCGATGGGATAGACCGGGTCGAAGTCACCGATCTGGATGGAAATCAGTTCTTCAATGCCAACCAGCTGCCCGAGGCGCTCTTTTCGTTCCTGTTCGTCCGGGTACTCCAGCATAAACGTGACCTTCAGGTTTTTACCATCGGGTATTAGTGGATTGTAGGCCTCCAGTTCGCCTTCCAGTTCTGCAGGACTGGTGATTCGTTCCGCACGAATCAGCTCCAGAATCTGGTAGCGCATCACCATATAGTCCTCGAAATGCAACATTGCATTGGGGCCAAGCGGCACTCTTCGAGTGTGTTTGTGCTCCATTATCGCCTTGCGGATCGCCGGGCGCTGGGCCTCGTAGGCTTCGATTGAAAGCAAGTCTGGGATGGCAATTTTTTTCATTGAGGGATTCCTCGCGGTCGCGGTGATCTTGGCTGTGTTCACCGTTTCCGCCTGTTGGGGTTAACAGTACCCGGGAGCCAGGACCGCTGATTTACCGGCCCTGATTTTAAGACCCGTGTTGTTAAGACCTGTGCTCTCAAGAGCCATGGGTTTACAGGCCATAGGCCAGGCGCAGCATGTCAATAGGATGAACCGTGACCTGATCGCCTTTCAGGTTATTCTCGATGTGCTTGCCGGCCACCGGGCAGTCGCTGCCATAGTAGTCCGGTTTTTGCTGCTCGATCTGGCGCACGATGGGCCGGGCAATCTTGTTGGCAAACAGCAGGGTCTCTTTCTTCACGCCATAGGTACCATCGTGACCCGAGCAGCGCTCGATATTCTTGACTGTGGTCTCCGGGATCAACTCCAGTATCTGTTTGGTTTTAGGGCCGATACTCTGCACCCGCTGGTGACAGGCTACATGATAGCTGACGGCACCGAGCCGGGTTTTGAAGTCGGTCTTCAGCTGGCCTTTCTTGTGGAGCTTGTGCAGGTATTCAAACGGATCATGAAACGCCGCTGCCACTGACTTGACGCGCTCGTCATCGGGGAACATCAGCGGCAGTTCCTGTTTGAACATCAATACGCAGGAGGGCACCGCGGCCATCAGCGCATAGCCCTGGGTCACGGCCTGGTGCAACACCGGGATATTGTCTTCCATCAGTCGGGTAACTGTATCCAGGTCTCCCAGTTCCAGTTTCGGCATGCCGCAACAGTGCTCGCGCTCTGGCAAGGCAACTGCAATATCATTGTGCTGAAGTACCTTGATGATGCTGTCTGCGACATTGGGTTCATTGTAGTTGCAGTAACAGGTAGTAAACAGCATGACCTTGCCGTTGCTGCCGCTTTCTGTAGCTGGCGGATTAGCCGGGTCACAGGTCAGTGCCGCGTGGTTCTGGCGAGCTGTACGGCTAGCGTATTCAGGAAGCCTGGCTTCCTTGTGAATGCCCAGAGTGGACTGCAGCAGACCACGCACAGTGCTATTTTTATTGCCACCATTGATCAGGGAGTTAAGCACTGGTTTTTGCGCGAGTTTGCCCACCATGTCGGTACTGGTGATCAGGCGGTCGCGCAGGATCGAATCCCCCTTGTTAAATTTTACTGCTTTGGCACGCAGCATGAGATGTGGAAAATCCACATTCCATTCATGAGGCGGCACGTAGGGGCATTTGGTGAGGTAGCACAGGTCGCAAAGATAGCACTGGTCCACGACTTTGGTGTAGTCCGCCCTGGCCACGCCATCCACTTCCAGGGTGTCGCTTTCGTCCACCAGGTCAAACAGGGTAGGGAAGGCATTACACAGGCTTACGCAACGTCGGCATCCGTGACAGATGTCATACACGCGCTCCAACTCCTTGTTGAGCGCGTCCTCATCCCAGAATTCTGGATCATTCTGATTGAGGGGGTGCCGGGTCGGCGCGTCCAGACCTCCCTCTCTTCCTTGGTCAGCCATAGCGGTCTCCGGAAGCGCCTGCATAGGCGCCGGACAGGAACACCCTGCCGCCGTTTGGCGGCAAGGTCATTTCTCATTCGGGCTCAGTCGTCCAGGGAGTCCAGGGCTTTCTGAAAGCGATTGGCGTGGGAACGTTCGGCCTTGGCCAGGGTTTCCATCCAGTCAGCAATTTCATCAAAGCCTTCATCGCGGGCATCCTTGGCCATACCCGGATACATGTCGGTGTACTCGTGGGTTTCACCGGCGACGGCGGATTTCAGGTTGTCCTCGGTGCTGCCAATGGGCATGCCGGTAGCTGGGTCGCCAACTTCTTCCAGGTATTCCAGGTGACCGTGGGCATGACCAGTTTCACCTTCGGCGGTAGAGCGGAACAGCGCTGAAACATCGTTGTAGCCTTCAACATCGGCCTTCTGGGCGAAATACAGGTAGCGGCGATTGGCCTGGGATTCGCCGGCAAAGGCGGCTTTCAGATTTTCTTCGGTCTTGGATCCTTTCAGCGACATAACGATTCTCCTGTCGTAGTGTTCTTCAGAACGACTGGCGCCAGGCTGAAAAGGTCAGTGGGGAGCGCCAGTTAGAAGCTGTACTTTACGGTGGCTCAGTTAGCAGATCAAATCCGTTTTTCGGACCCCGTCCTGACCGATCGAGAAGTGCGCTCAGGCGGGAGCGCAAGGCAGGGACGACTTCATTCTCGAACCAGGGATTGCGTTTTAGCCACAGGGTGTTGCGTGGCGATGGGTGAGGCATAACGAAACAGGTGGGCGCGAATTCACGCCAGTGCCGGACCCGCTCGGTAAGGGTTTTGTAGTCATCCTGCAGGTAATGTTGCTGGGCGTAGCTGCCAATCAGCAGTGTGCATTCAATGTTGGGCAGCAACTCCAGCAGTGGGCCATGCCACTTGGGCGCGCACTCCGGGCGTGGGGGCAGGTCACCGGATTTACCTTTCCCCGGATAACACAATCCCATGGGTACGATGGCGATCTGGCTCGCGTCGTAAAACCCTGCACTGTCGATGCCCATCCAGTTGCGCAGGCGTTTGCCGCTGGCATCATCCCAGGGGATTCCACTGGCATGCACCCGGGTGCCCGGTGCCTGTCCTACCAGCAGCACCCGCGCGGAATGCTCGGCGCGCAATACCGGACGCGGTTCGGGAATTTTGCCCTGGCAGAGCTGGCAGGCGCGGATGTCGCACAGCAGTTGCTGAAGATCGGATGCTACACTGTCAGCCATGCAGTCATTATAGAATTGGCCTGATTGGAGTTCACCTGACTAGAGTTCATCAGACTATAGTTCATCAGACAAGAGTTCATCAGACAAGAGTTCAGCCAATCCCGGTTTCACCTGCCAGGCAGCATCCCTGGTTCACTGCCCGGTTACCAGACCCAGATTCATGCGCGTTTTTGCCTTATCCGATCTTCATGCCGACTATCCGGAAAACCTCGCCTGGCTGCGGGGGCTGGGTGCTGGTGTGAATTCTGATATGCGTTCCGATGATGGGAGCGGTGATTACCGCGCAGACCTGCTGGTACTGGCTGGCGACGTCAGTGATGATCTGCAGATACTGGAGCAGGTACTGCGGCTGTTGCGCGAGCGTTTTGCGCAGGTTCTGTTCGTTCCTGGTAACCACGATCTGTGGGTGCGCAGCGGCGATCATGACTGCTCCCTGGAAAAATACCAGGCCGTGAACACCCTGTGCCATAAACTGGGTGTGATAACCGATGTGTATCAGGCCGGAAGCCTGAGTCTGGTACCGCTGCTGGGCTGGTACGACTTTAGTTTTGGTGAACCGGACAAATACCTGCGTCGTGCCTGGCGAGATTTTCGCGCCTGTCGCTGGCCAGAAGCGCTGGACAGTTCGGCAGCAGTGACCGACTATTTTCTGGAGCTCAATCAGCCGCGACTCACGGCACGTAACGACACGGTGATCAGCTTTTCCCATTTTCTGCCCAGTCTGGCGGTGATGCCGGAGCAAATTCCGGTGCATCGTCGCCGGGTCTACCCGGTGCTGGGCAGCGATCGGCTGGGTGATCAGGTGCGTGCCTTACAGCCGGATCTGCATATCTATGGCCACAGTCATGTCAATCAGGTGATCAATCTCGAGGGAACGACATTCGTTAACAACGCCTTTGCCTATCCGGATGAACAGCGGATCAGCCGCAAGCGGCTGCTGTGTGTCTGGGACAGCGATACGGGGCTGCAATGCTGAAGCTGGCGGCAAATAGTGTTCATTTGTGGTGTCTGGATCTGGACCACGAGCCGCATGCCATCGGCAGTCTCGATCAGACTCATGTCGACTGGTTGAGTGATCATGAGCGACGCCGTTTTCGGCGACTGCAGCTGGCGCGGCGGCGCCAGCGCTATTTGCTGGGCAAGGTTTTCACGCGCCAGGTGCTGAGCCGCTATAGCGCCACCGAGCCACAGGCGTGGCAGTTCGCAGAAAATGCCCATGGCAAACCTTTTATTGTCGGCGTGGAAGTCGATGCACAAGCACCGGCATTGCATTTCAACCTGAGCCATTCCCGGCAGCGCTTTGTGCTGGCGGTGAGCAGGGTTCCGGCAACCGGTGTGGATGTTGAGTTTTGCGTTCGCAAGCGGCGGGTGTCGCGTCTGGCGCAGCGCTACTTCACCGCAGCAGAAAGCGCCTGGTTGTTGGGGTTGCCGGCAAGCGAACAGCAACAGGCGTTTTATCAGCTCTGGACCCTGAAAGAAGCCTATATGAAAGCCCGTGGCAAGGGGCAGGCACTGCCGCTGCATGGGTTTGCTTTTGATCTGTCCAGGCCCGGATTGATCGGATTGCAGCCGGATGACAATGCACTTCCGGAATCCAGGGTGGTGCCCGGTGGCTGGCATTGCTGGCGGCTTGCGGATCCGATGGTGGATGCGAACTGTGCCAGCCGCTATGCAATGTCGCTGGTGCTGGGTCTGGACTCATCGCCAGAAGTGGGCAAGGCAACCGGGGTTGGGTCGAGCTCGGCGATCACCCTGTCGGCCTATCGGTATAGTGCCAATGGTGACGATCAGCAGCTTGCGCTGCTTATTCATGCCGCCAGCGCCGGATCTGAAACCTGAAACTCGCCGAACCTGATTTCAAGGCGCCGGGCAGCTTTGTAAAGACCTGAAGCCAGGAGCTGGCTTGAAAGGCTGTGTGGACGTCCGGCGGCAGATCTGACCAGAAGTTTCCTAGCCGTCAACCAGAATCTCAACAGTCTTCGGCGCGGCCCACATGCGTACCGTGCGAATGACATTGTCCTTCATTTGCACAATTTCCGCGTAGTAACCATCCAGTTCCAGGCCCACCGAAGAGTCGGGGATAGCCTGCAGGATTTCCATCAGCATGCCGTTGATGGTTTTTGCGCCACCGCTGTCCAGTTCCCAGCCAAGGGTGCGATTGATTTCGCGAATACTGGTGGCGCCATCAATCAGGTAGCTGCCGTCCACCTGGGCGTGGATGTCTTTGCTGCTGGCGGCGAGGTCGGTGGTGAACTCGCCGACAATTTCCTCGAGGATGTCCTCCAGAGTCACTATGCCTTTCACTGCGCCGTACTCATCCACCACTACTGCCATGCGCATTTTCTTGCTCTGGAAATTAAATAGCTGGGTATGCAGTGGTGTGCTTTCCGGGATGAAATAGGGTTCCTGGGACTCCTGGAGAATCGCCGCCTTGTTCAGGTTTTCCACACGCAGCAGTTTGCCCACGCTGCGCAGGTGCAGGACGCCAACAATATTGTCGATGTCCTGTCGGTAGACCGGCATGCGGGTGTGCTGGCTGCTGGCAATCTGCTCAAGAATCTCATTCAGATCATCATCGATGTCGATACCGAGGATTTCATTGCGTGGCACCAGGATGTCATTCACGGTCGCCTTTTCCAGGTCGAGGATATTAAGCAGCATGCCGTGCCGTCGCCTGGGCATACGCTCGCCGGATTCATAAACCACGGTGCGCAGTTCCTCGGGAGTAAGCTGTTGTTGGCTGTCGTCCATGTTCAGGGTAAAGCCCAGCAGGCGGACCAGCCCGTTGGACACGAAATTCACCATCCACACTACCGGATAGAGCATCTTCAGCAGCAGCGCCAGCAGCAGGCTCGAAGGATAGGCGATGCGCTCCGGATACAGCGCCGCAACAGTCTTGGGTGTCACCTCGGCAAAGATCAGCACCACCAGCGTCAGTACCACCGCGGTGGCCAGAGGGGACGGGTCCCCCAGTACTTGAATAGCAATAGAGGTGGCGATAGACGCGGCGAGAAAATTGACGAAATTGTTGCCGATCAGGATCACGCCGATCAATTTATCGGGCTTCTCCAGCAGTTTCGAGGCGCGAGTCGCGCCGGGGTGATTCTCGCGCTTCAGGTGTTTCAGGCGATACCGGTTGAGGCTCATCATTCCGGTTTCAGAGCTGGAAAAATAGGCAGAAGCCACTATCAGGCCGCTAAACGACAGCACCAGTGTCAGTAATGAAGGACCTTCAGATTCCATAGCCGGGTATCATCAAATTCATAGCAGGGTTGGTTGGCAGGCGCACCCGAGGCTGCTGTGCGTCAACCGAGGACGTATTGCAGAACGATTTTCGAACCGTAGAAACCGACGATGAGCAGGCCGAAACCAATAAAGGTGCCGCGAATCGCGGTTCTGCCGCGCCAGCCCAGTTGGTGTCGTCCCCACAGCAGGGCGGCGAAAACTACCCAGGACAGCATGGAGAAGAAGGTTTTATGCAGAACGCCCTGCCGGGAAAAGATATCGTCGACAAAAAACAGGCCAGCGATAATGCCTGCGCTAAGCAGCAGCATTCCGAACCAGAGTAGCTCGAACAGAAACACTTCCATGTCCTGCAGTGGCGGGAATTTGCGCAGCAGCCCCCCGGCCTGACCGTGTTTCAGTTTGTAGTTCTGGTAGGCCAGGAATACCGCCTGCAGCGCCGCGATAGTCATCACGCTATAGGCAAGGATTGAGAGCATGACGTGGCTGGCAAGGCCGGAGGCAAGCTGGGTCGGTGGATAGTCACTGCGCAGGGTCAGTGAGGCGATGATTGCCAGGATGGCCAGGGGAAACAGCCCGAGAAACAAATTCTCCAGCGGCTTGCGCAAGCTGCTTACCAGGACCAGCAGCGAGCCAATGGCGGTTACCAGGGTGCTGATCTCGACAATACCGAACTGGTAGCCAGCCGGGGTACGAATCACGCTCATTGCGCTTACCACATGGGCGAACACGGCAAGGCAGCCAAACAGCATCACCAGATGGCTGGTATCTTTCTTGCTCGTAAAACGCATACCCTGGAATACCGACCCGGCCGCGTAGCATAAGACGGCAAATAATCCAGATATTACGGTGACTTGCATGGAAGTAAACGCGTGGATGAATAACCGGCAAAGTGTCGCACAACAGCGTTGGGGGTTGAAGTCCTTTTTTATCCGGTGCCGGAGCCGCTATAATCCTGCGCTTGCGCCGCACATCAATGCGCCATTCTCCAGGCAGCAGCGCGTTACTAAAACCCAGTCAGCAACCCAGGCCATCCAGTGTTTGATAATTTAAGCGACAGACTCTCCGGTACGTTCCGCAAGCTTACCGGCAAAGCCACCCTTACCGAAAACAATATCCAGGAAGCCCTGCGTGAGGTGCGCCGTGCGCTGTTAGAGGCCGATGTTGCGCTGCCGGTGGTCAAGGATTTTATAGATCGGGTCAGCCTGCGCGCTGTTGGTCAGGAAGTCTCCAAGAGCCTGAGTCCGGGGCAGGCGTTCATCAAGATAGTCCAGGCCGAACTCGAAGCCATCATGGGCAAGGCCAATGCCGAACTGGACCTGAAGTCGACACCACCGGCCATTATTCTGATGGCTGGTTTGCAGGGCGCGGGCAAGACCACCACAGTCGGTAAGTTGGCCAACTGGTTAAAGTCCAGTGCCAATAAAAAGGTGATGGTGGTGAGCGCCGATGTGTATCGTCCGGCGGCGATCCAGCAGCTGCAAACCCTGGCGGGCGAAGTCGGGGTCGAGTTTTTTCCCAGCGAAGGGGGGCAGTCGCCTGCGGATATCGCCAGCGCTGCGGTGGCGGAAGCCAGGCGCAAGTTCATGGATGTGCTGCTGGTGGATACTGCCGGCCGTCTGGCCATCGACGAAGAGATGATGGCAGAAATTCGCGCCCTGCACGGCCAGTTGAATCCGGTGGAAACCCTGTTTGTGGTGGATGCCATGACCGGTCAGGATGCCGCCAATACCGCGCGGGCCTTCAATGAGGCGCTGCCGCTTACTGGCGTGGTGCTGACGAAGGCAGATGGTGATGCCCGTGGCGGTGCGGCGCTGTCGGTCCGCCATATTACCGGCAAGCCAATCAAGTTCATCGGCATGGGCGAGAAGCCCGATGCGCTGGAGCCGTTTTACCCGGATCGCATAGCATCCCGGATTCTCGGTATGGGCGATGTGCTGTCGCTGATCGAGGAAGCCGAAAAGAAGGTCGACAAGCAACAAGCCGAACGCCTGGCGAAGAAGATCAAGAAGGGCAAGGGCTTCGACCTGGAAGATTTCAAGGAACAGCTCAAGCAAATGCAGAACATGGGCGGCGTGGCCAGCATCATGGACAAGATGCCGGGCATGGGTAATCTGCCACCGGGCGCTGCCAAGATGGTTGATGATTCCCAGTTTCGTCGCATGGAAGCCATAATTAACTCCATGACCATGCGCGAGCGCGTCAACCCGGACATGCTCAACGGCTCACGCAAGCGACGCATCACTCAGGGCTCCGGTACCCAGATTCAGGATCTGAATCGTCTCCTCAAGCAGCATAAGCAAATGCAGAAGATGATGAAGAAAATGAAAGGCGGCAATCTCGCCAACATGATGCGCGGCATGGGTGGCAATATGCCGGGCGGCGGTGGCGGCGGGGGCTTCCCCGGCGGCGGTCGCCCGCCACGCTTCTAGCGCCCGGTGGGAACCCCGAATCCCGCTTGAACAGGGGCCTGCTCGCGGTAAATTCAGGCGACGTCACGCTTCCATCTGCCCGGCAATTGACATAGAATACCCGCCTTTTTACCCGGGTCATCTCCGCGCGCCCTCGAAGCGCGCGTAAGCCCTTGAAATTCAGCAGAATTGTTACAGGATAAAATTTATGGTCACTATTCGCCTGTCTCGTGGTGGGGCCAAGAAGAAACCTTTTTACCACATAACTGTCAGCGACAGCCGACGCTCTCGCGACGGTCGGTTCATTGAGCGCCTTGGCTTTTTTAACCCGATGGCACGCGGCCAGGAAGAGCGCTTGCGCCTGGATCTGGAGCGTATGGCTTATTGGCAGTCCCAGGGCGCCCAGCTGAGCGAGCGCGTTACGCGCCTGGCCAAAGACGCCGCCGCAGCTCCCAGCACCGAGGCCTGATCAAGCCCGCCGGCTGACGCTGTATGCAATCTCAAGCGGCTGTTGGCAAGCGTGTGGTGATGGCCCGGGTGGGCAAGCCACATGGCATCAAGGGCTGGTTACGTCTTGATTCTTACACCAGCCCGGCAGATAACTTACTGCAGTACAACGAATTCATCGTCCGGATGGAAGGCCAGGAAAAACGCCTGACCCTGGACGAATCCCGGCAGCAGTCCGGCAAACTGGTTGGTCATTTTGTCGGCTACGATGCGCCGGAATCGGCCCGGGAGCTTACCGGCCTGGATCTGCTCATCGACAGCAGCGAACTGCCGACACTGGAAACCGGCGATTACTACTGGTACCAGTTGCTGGGGCTGCGGGTGGTCAACCTGGAAGATCAGGATTTCGGGACCGTTGCCCGGCTGATGGAAACCGGCGCCAATGATGTGCTGATCGTGAAGCCGGACCGGGACAGTATCGACAGCAGGGAGCGATTGATTCCCTATCTGCCAGAGACGGTGGTCAGGCAAGTCGATTTGCAGTCCGCTACCGTCAGGGTGGACTGGCAGGCTGACTATCTGGCCTGAAAGCCAGCCTGAAAAGAAGAATAGTCCGGCAAGTTGCCAGGAAGCAGCACTAGCCGCGACGCGGCACTCGGAACAAGCAGGAACAGGAGGCGACGATTGCGATTCGGAATAGTCACCCTGTTTCCGGAAATGTTTGCGGCGCTGACTGAGTTTGGCATCAGCAGCAGGGCCATCAAACAGGGGTTGGTCAGCGTGGACTTCTGGAATCCCCGGGATTTCACCAGCGACCGGCATCGCACGGTGGACGACAAGCCCTACGGCGGTGGCCCGGGCATGTTGATGAAAACCGAGCCGCTACTGGCGGCTATTGCCGCTGCCAGGCAAGGTCTTCTCGACCAGGCCAGCAACGATCAAGGTAATGGTCCGGTTGGAAGTATCCGGGTCGAAAGTGACCGGGTAAAAACAATATACCTGTCACCCCAGGGAAAGCCGCTGCGACAGGCAATGCTGTCGACTATGGCGAGCACCCCGGGAAACCAGCCGGACCTGGTTCTGGTGTGTGGACGCTACCAGGGTATAGATGCCCGGGTAATAGAAGCAGTTATTGATGAGGAATGGTCGCTTGGCGATTTTGTCCTCAGCGGCGGCGAACTTGCCGCGATGGCGGTAATGGATGCGCTGATCAGGCTACAGCCGGGCGCGCTCGGCGCTGTTGATTCGGCCACTGAAGACAGCTTTAGTGAGGGCTTGCTGCACTGGCCGGAATATACCCGACCGGAGTCGGTGGCTGGAATGCGGGTGCCGGCGACCTTGCTCAGCGGGGATCATGCGGCAATCAGGCGCTGGCGAGCGCTGCAGAGTCTGGGGATGACCTGGCTGAAACGGCCGGAACTGCTGGACAACACAGAATTGAATGGCGAGCAGCAGCAGCTGCTTGATGAATTTATCAACGAATACAATCGGGTATCTGACAAGCAAGACTAGGTACCCAGCCGGGAATTTTCAGGAGTTAAGGCGATGAGCAAAAGCAAGATTATCGAGCAGATTGAAAACCAGCAGATGGACAAAACCCTGCCGGAATTCGGTCCCGGCGACACCGTGGTCGTCCAGGTGAAGATCAGGGAAGGTGATCGTGAGCGTTTGCAGGCCTTTGAAGGTGTGGTTATCGGCAGACGAAATCGCGGCCTGAACTCCTCGTTCACGGTGCGCAAAATTTCCCACGGTGTGGGCGTTGAGCGTACTTTCCAGGCCTTCAGCCCGCTGGTGGACAGTGTCACCTTGAAGCGTCGCGGTGACGTGCGTCAGGCCAAGTTGTACTACCTGCGCGAACTGACCGGGCGTGCGGCTCGCATCTCTGAGAAGCTGGACAAGAAAAGCGCTGACAAGGCCGCCGGATAAACCAGCGAAACCTGGGGGCGCGCGCAAAAGGCGTGCCCGGTATCGTCCCGGCCAGGCAGCAGGATTGAGTTCGATGAGAAGATCGCCGCTGGCGATCTTCTCATTTTTGTTTGCGGGCCAGGAAAATGGCGGCAATGCCTGCCGTTGCGGCAGCGAGCTAGCCAGGCGAATATAGCCAGACGACTTAGCCGGGCGAACAGGTAGCTGAGCAACCCGATAGCCAGGTGAAGAAATACACGCTATTGCCGGTCTTACTACCTGGCGTCAGAATAGACGAGCAATGCGCAAGTATCGGCGCGCCGAGGCTGCGACTCGGCCCGCAGTGGCGCAAGGGTCGTTGCCCGGGACCAGCGCTGCCCAAGGCGGCTTGCCCATGGGTATAATGGTCCCCAGGTGTCCCTGTTCTCAGGGCCTTGGAGCGTAATTGCCTGTGGGTATGATTGCCTGAAGGTATCATTGACAGACCCCGGGGCTCGAAACAGGATCCACGTTTAATCCAGGAGATTGCTTCATGTTTGCCAACTTGATGACCGCCATCCGACTTGTCGCCGCAGTAGTACTGGGCGTCGGCCTGACTACCTCGGCAATTGCCCAGGAGGCGGCCGGTGAAAGAGTGCCGTCCGACCTGCGCAACAAGCTGGTGATGGCCCTGGAAGTAGCCTCCGAAAACCAGTTGCAGATCGTCGACATCAAGACCACACCGCTGCCGGATATTTTTGAGGTGGAACTCAATACCGGTGAGCTGTTGTACAGCGACGCCAGCGGCGATTACCTGTTTGCCGGGGATATGTACCGTACCACTCCCGACGGATTGATGAATCTGTCATCCACCACGCGCCAGTCGCGAACCAGTGAGAAAATTGCGGCGATCCCCGAAAGCGAGATGATTGTATTTACGCCGGAGCGCGCAGTGCGGGCCGCCATTTCCGTATTCACCGACGTGGATTGCACTTACTGTCGCGCCCTGCATCGCGACCTGGAGACACTGCTGGAGATGGGCATTGAGGTGCGCTATCTGGCCTATCCTCGGGGTGGTGAGCAGGCCGGTTCGTTTGACAAGATGATTTCGGTCTGGTGTTCCGATGACCGTAAAAAATCCCTGACCCAGGCGAAAAATGGCCAGAATCTGCCGGTCCGCGATTGCGAGACACCGGTGCTGGCCCACTATCAGTTGGGTAACGAGCTTGGCATCAGCGGCACGCCGGCGATCGTTTTCCCCGATGGCCGCCTGATCCCCGGCTACCTGGATGCCGAAACCCTGGCGTCAATGCTGGAACTGAATTAAACGCCGGGTCCCCGGCCCATGGCAGGCAAAATACGCCTGCCATTCCTGCGCACAGAAACCGTCCAGCCATTACCCGTGCGGGGTTGTGGGCGGGGGCGGTCAATCCAGTATAATCCGCGCTTTCATCACCAACCGGGAAGGTCAGCCACTTGAGTAAGGACAGCGCGAAACATTTCAATGTAGGTATCGTCGGACTTGGCACAGTGGGGGGCGGAACGCTTTCCCTGCTGGAGCGCAACAAGGACGAAATCGCCGAGCGGGCCGGCTGCCCCATTCAGGTAGTCAACGTCGCCACCCGCACCCTCAGACCCGAACAGGTCACCGGGGTAGCGCGCTCGGGCAGTGATCCGTTCGCGGTGGCCAATGATCCGGATGTGCAACTGCTGGTGGAAACCATCGGCGGTTACGATCCGGCTTTCGAGGTGATCCGCCAGGCACTTGAATCCGGCAAGCACGTGGTGACTGCCAACAAGGCACTGATTGCCGAGCATGGCAACGAGCTGTTCACTCTGGCGGCAGCCAACAACGTCAGCCTCGCCTACGAGAGCAGTGTTGCCGGCGGTATCCCGATCATCAAGGCGCTGCGCGAGGGGCTGTCGGCCAACCGCATCAACTGGCTGGCCGGGATCATCAACGGCACCGGTAATTTTATCCTCAGTGAAATGAGTGCGCACAACCGGCCGTTCGAAGATGTCCTGAAGCAGGCTCAGGAGCTTGGTTACGCGGAGGCTGATCCCACTTTTGATGTGGAAGGCATTGACGCTGCCCACAAGCTCACCATCATGGGTTCCATTGCATTCGGTATTCCGCTGCAGTTCGAGCGTACCTATACCGAGGGCATCAGCTTTATTACCCCGGAAGACATCGGTTATGCCCGCGAGCTGGGTTATGTGATCAAGCATCTGGGTATCGCCCGGCGCACTGACCAGGGCGTGGAGATGCGCGTGCATCCAACCCTGGTATCCAAATCGCGGTTGCTGGCCAATGTTAACGGTGTGGGTAACGCCATTATGGTGCACGGCGACGCGGTAGGTTCAACCTTGTACAGCGGTCCCGGTGCCGGCGCCATGGCCACGGCTTCGGCGGTGGTCGCAGACATCATTGACCTGGCCCGTCAGCAACAGGCCGGGGTCAATCATCCGGTGTATCCTTCTCTGGGCTACCGGCTTCAGGAAGTGGATTTACCGGTGCTCGACATCGAAAATATCGAGGCGGAATACTACCTGCGTATCCCGGCCCGGGATAAGGTGGGGGTGCTGGCGAAAATTTCCGGAATTCTCGAAGATCACGACATCAGCATTGAAGCGGTAATCCAGAAAGAAGCCGTCAGCGAAACCGTGCCAATTGTCATTCTTACTCACGGGGCGTTGGAAAAAGAACTGAACAAGGCTTTGGCGGAAATCGCCGCGCTGGATGATGTTAGCGGCGAGATCATCAGGATCCGCGTTGAGCCCTTTGAGGGCAAGAATGACTAATGCCAGGCTAAGGTATGCAGGCTGTAAGCCAATAAGGTAACAGGGACGATAAAAGGGTAGCCAATTGAAATACATCAGCACGCGCGGAGGCAGCTCCGGTCAGAGTTTCAAACAGGTATTGCTAACCGGCCTGGCACCGGATGGCGGGCTGTTTGTACCGGAACAATTACCGCAATTCAGCGCCGCGGAGATCGCCGGTTGGCGCGAGCTCAGCTATCCGGAGCTGGCGCTGAAAATCATCGCTCCGTTTATTGACGACGAGATTCCCGCGCCGGAACTGCGCCGCATCATCGAAGCTAGCTATGCTGGCTTCGAGGGTGAGGACGTCGCGCCGCTGACCAGGCTTGGCGACAACGAATGGGTACTGGAGTTATTCCACGGACCAACCCTGGCGTTCAAGGATTTTGCGCTGCAGGTGCTGGGGCGAATGCTTGACTATGTGCTTACCGAAAATGATCAGCGTGTGGTTATCCTCGGGGCGACCTCCGGTGACACCGGTTCGGCAGCACTGGAAGGCTGCCGACACTCGGACCGAGTCGATATTTTTATATTGCATCCCCACCAGCGGGTCTCTGACGTGCAGCGCAAACAGATGACCACGGTGCCCGGGGACAATGTATTCAACCTGGCAGTACGCGGCAACTTTGATGATTGTCAGCGCATCGTGAAAGCGGCTTTTGCGGACCAGAGTTTTCTACCAGCTGGTCGCCAGCTGGTGGCTGTAAACTCCATCAACTGGGCACGGATACTGATGCAGATCGTGTATTATTTTTACGCCGCGCTGCGCCTGGGCGGCCCAGACCAGGCGGTGTCTTTCTCGGTACCCACCGGAAATTTTGGCGATATCTACGCCGGCTACCTGGCCAAGCACATGGGACTGCCGATCAAGCGCCTGGTGGTGGCAACCAACAAGAACGATATTCTGCATCGCTTTGTCAGCGGCAACGAATACGCGGTAACCGATCTGAGCAAGACCTATAGTCCAAGCATGGACATCCTGGTGTCCAGCAACTTTGAGCGATACCTGTTCGACCTGTTTGATCGCGACCCCCAGACCCTGGCCGGTTTCATGAACGGTGTGGGCACCCACAGTCTCAGCGTCAGTGAGGCGCAGTGGCAGCGGGTCCGCGAGGAGTTCGACAGTGCCAGCGTCGATGATGAAACCACCTGCCAGGTGATCGCCCAGGTCTACAAGGCCAGCGGCGAAATGCTCGATCCCCATACCGCTATCGGTGTACAGGCCGCCCGGGAATGTTTGGCCGGACATGCTGAACCGGCAGTCACCCTGGCTACAGCCCATCCAGCCAAATTCAGCGAAGCTATCGCCGCGGCCGGTCTGCCGTCACCGGTGTTGCCACCGCATCTGGCCGATTTGTTCCAGCGGGAAGAGCGCTATACCGTGGTTGACAATGAGTTATCCGCGATCACCGACTACATCGCCAGCCACGCCCGCCAATCATCCTCCTGAGGTCAATGTCGATCACTGTCCAGCGCCGACCAGTTATTGCCGACTTTCCGCTGCCAGAGCATCTGCATCCGCTGTTGCAGCGCGTTTACCGGCAGCGTCCGCTGCGCGATGCCAATGATCTGGACCTGAGCTTCAAAAACCTGTTGCCGCCGGAAAGCCTGAAAGGAATGGCAGCAGCGATAGACCTGCTGGAGACGGCACTGTCGGACCAGGCGCGTATTCTGGTAGTGGCTGATTTTGATGCCGATGGAGCCACCAGTTGCGCCCTGGCGCTTAATGCGCTCCGTCAGTTTGGCGCCCGGCATGTGGACTACATCGTCCCCAACCGCTTTGACTACGGCTACGGTCTAACGCCGGAGATCGT
Organism: uncultured Pseudohongiella sp.; assembly: GCA_965230125.1. GTDB lineage: Bacteria > Pseudomonadota > Gammaproteobacteria > Pseudomonadales > Pseudohongiellaceae > UBA9145. The sequence continues at coordinate 2,137,338 of OZ245938.1, forward strand.
TGAGCTGGCGAAGCAGCGCAATCCCGATCTCATTATCACCGTTGATAACGGCATCTCCAGCATTGACGGGGTGGCGGCGGCGCAGCAATCGGGCATCAAGGTGCTGGTGACCGATCATCACCTGGCACCCGAGCAATTACCGAGCGCCGAAGCTATCGTTAATCCCAACCAGCCGGGCTGCACATTCGCCAGCAAGAGCATCGCCGGGGTTGGTGTTATTTTCTATGTCATGCTGGCATTACGGGCCAGGCTCCGGGACAGTGGCTGGTTTACGGCCAACAATCTGGCCGAGCCGCATATGGCCGAACTGCTGGATCTGGTGGCACTTGGCACCATTGCCGACGTGGTAGCTCTGGATCGCAATAATCGCATTCTGGTGAATGCCGGTCTGCAGCGCATCAGGGCAGGGCGGACCCGGCCGGGCATCCTGGCACTGCTGCAGGTGGCCCGTCGTCAGGCCAGTCAGATTACCGCCAGTGACCTCGGCTTCGCCCTGGGTCCCCGGCTCAACGCCGCTGGCCGCCTGGATGATATGTCTACCGGTATCGAATGTCTGTTGGCCACCCGCGCCGCAGGTGCTGAACAGCTGGCGGCGCAGCTGGATGGAATGAACCAGGATCGCAAGCAGATCGAGACCGACATGCGTGACCAGGCATTCGCATTCCTTGACCAGCTCTCCCTGGAACAGGAGGCATTGCCCACGGGCCTGTGCCTGTTTGACAAACGCTGGCACCAGGGAGTGGTAGGCATTCTTGCGTCAAGGATCAAGGACCGACTACATCGCCCGGTAATTGCCTTTGCCGAGGTCAGTGATGGTGATCAGGCGCAGCTTAAGGGCTCAGCCCGTTCCATCAAGGGATTTCATATCCGCGATGCCCTGGATGCGGTGGCCACCCGCCATCCGGGGCTGGTCACCAAGTTTGGTGGGCACGCTATGGCCGCCGGACTGAGTCTGGACAAGGCACGCTTTGATGAATTCGCGGCGGCGTTTGCCGCCGAAGCGGAGCGCCTGCTGGATGCCGATCAGCTCGCGGCGCAGGTCTACAGTGACGGCGCAATGGCGGCCACGGATTTTTGCCTGGATACCGCCCAGGCGCTGATTGCGGCCGGGCCGTGGGGGCAGGAGTTTCCGGAACCCCAGTTTGATGGCCGGTTCCGCTTGCTGCAGCAGCGTCGGGTCGGGGAGCGGCATCTGAAGATGGTGCTCAGCCCAATTGATGATGACACTCGCCTACTGGACGCCATTGCCTTCAATGTCGAAGACGCGAACTGGCCAGCGCCGGACAGCACAGAAATCGAATTGGTGTATCGCCTGGAGCCCAACGAATTCCGCGGCCAGGTCAATCTGCAACTGCTGGTCGAACACATCATCGCCAGCCGCTAGCGGCTTTGCATCGCAACCGGTCAGCGGCTTTCTTTTGGTTCTTCGCAGATTTCCGGGGAAGAACAATCGGCTTGTGTACCTGGTCACTGTCACTCAGTGACCTCGAGCGCCGCTGCGGGGCGGCAGGGTTCCCGTCCCGCCGGCTCGGCGCCCATCCTTACATGTTAAAAAAAGTCCCCTCACTCCGGAAAAAGCCCTGGAAAACCACTGCTGTCCCACAGTTCCATGCCCTTAACTAGCACTGAAAAGCGGCTTCGAGCGGTGCGGCCGGCAGTTAGCTTGTGCCGCTGCGGTCCACGCCCTTCCAGTCTTCGCTTCGCTACGCCCGGCAAGCCAGGGTCCCTTCACTCTGAAAAATGCCCTGGAAAACGGTCATTTTTCGCCGTTCAGCGTAGGTCCTTAATTGCACCGGCACAAGCTAACTGCCAGCCGCCCCTTGCCAGGTGCAAGACTCAACGTTCACTGGTTTCGCTCGCGCACCCGGTGCTGAGCAACCAGGATTCATGTCTGACACCAAGAGGAAACGCGCGAAACACTGGCACTTACCCTGATCGAGTATTTTCGTAGGGGAATCTGTGGGACAGCAGTGCCTGGAAAACGGTCTTTTTCCTGCGCTCAGCGCCAGCCTTAATTGGCGGGTCAGAAACCCTGCCGCCCCACATCCGCTCGTGTTGTGACAGCCGGAGCATCCAAGTACTCTTCGCACCTCCCAGCAGAGGAAACCAAGCTGACAAAAGCGTAACAACCATCAGCGCTAGTAGTGTCGGGCAGACCGCTCGGAGCCACTTTTCAATACTCGTCAAGGCGCATGAATTTGTGGGAACGCAGTGGCACCCTCAAGTAGGACACCCCTCCAGATGGGCACAACACACAGTTTCTCAAACAAAGCTGGCCACAATTCCCGGTAATGCGCGAAGCCCCTTTTTTAGCCGCAGCTGCACGATTTTGCGGGGCCGCGGGTCTTATGCAGGTGGTGGCAAGATAGTCGCAACATGGTCGGTGCAGGTGTCCTGCAGTCGATATCCGCCCGATTACCGCAAACTGCGGTCTGTTCATGACTTAAAAGCCGACTTTTGCTACTTTTAACTAACTGTGCCTTGCCACCACGCGTCGTGAGTCACTGTCCGGATAAGGGTTCGGCCAGAATTCAGAAACGAGATCTATTATGATTCGTAAGCTACTGATAACTATATTTTTTGCGGCATTTTCCGCGGCTGTCAGCGGGAACGTGCACAAGACTGACCAGATCGAAGTGGAGCTGATCTCGGAAACCACTAACGTGGTGCCCGGGGACACCTTCTGGCTGGCGATTCGGCTTGATCCCATCGACCACTGGCATACCTACTGGAAATTCGGCGGCGACAGCGGTGAGGCTACCGAGGCTACCGACTGGCAGCTGCCTGCCGGCGTCACCGTGGGCGATATCGTCTGGCCGATCCCGGAATGGACCCCGTTCCTGGGCAGTGAACTGGTCACCTTCACCTACGAGCGCGAAGTACTGCTGCCGATACCGGTCACGGTCGCGGAGGATTTCTCCGGCGACACCCTGGAGATCGCTACCCATATATCCTGGCAGGTGTGCGAGGAAATCTGTATTCCCGGTGAGGCCGATTTCAGCCTGTCGCTGCCGGTTGGCGACAGCCTGGCCATGGATCCGCAGTGGCAGCAGGCCTTTGCCGAGACCCGCGCTCGTACTCCAGTGCCAGCCAGCGAACACCGCCTGACTGCCGCCTTTAACGACCATGACGGCAAGATCAATGTCATGGTGGCAGCCACGGAGCCGCTGTTTGCCGAGGCCGATGAAGCCTGGTTCTTTCCCACCGAGCGGCGCGTCATGCGCTATGCCCCCTATCGTGATGTGATGCTGGATGGTGACCGGGTGCAGATCAGCACCGAGCAGCATCGTCGCTATGAGGGCACAGCGCAACTGGACGGGCTGCTGGCGTTTGTCGATGAGGAAGGCACCTGGCACGGTTATGACATCAAGCCCCAGGCGACCAATGTGGCCTGGGATCACAGTATTGAAGTGGAACTGCTGTCGGAAACCACAGCAGTCGTCCCCGGTGAAACCACCTGGCTGGGGCTGCGGCTGGATCCGGCTGAACATTGGCACACCTACTGGAAAATGGGCGGCGACAGTGGCGAGCCCACCAGCCTCAATGAGTGGCAGGCCCCGGAAGGCACGCAGATCGGCGAGATCCAGTGGCCAGCTCCGCACTGGTTGCCGTTCTATGACACGGATCTGGTGAATTTCGGTTACGAACAGGAAGTGCTGTTACCGGTGGCCGTGACGGTCCCGGCAGACTACAGCGGCGAGACGGTAGAATTGTCCACCCTGGCATACTGGAACGTGTGCGACCAGATATGCATCCCGGGTGAGCAGCGCCTTAGTCTGACTCTGCCGGTGGCTGAAATGGCAGAACTGGATGCCGGTAACCAGGCCCTGTTCGCCAGCGCACGCGCGCAACTCCCGGAAACCAACCACAATATCGCGTCCCTGATTGCCATTGCCGGTGAGCGGGTAAGCCTGGGATTTGAAGCCGACGAACCCATTTTTAATAACTACAGTGACGCCTGGTTTTTCCCTGAGCAGCGCCGCATTATCAGTCCGGGACCCTTGCGAGATGTCAGCCTTCAGGGCAACCTGCTGCAGATTACTCATCAGCAGCCGCGCCGGATGCTGGACGATCCGGAAGTCTTTGGCGTGCTGGTGCTGGCGGATGACCAGGGCAACCGACGGGCATTCGATTTCCAGAACCCTGCCACTAACGCCAATACCACCACTATTGCGCCGCTCGCCGCCGCTGGTCGCGATGCTGGATCCGGTCCTGCCGGAGACGGTAGCCTGCTGCTGTTCATGGCCTTTGCGGCCCTGGGCGGCCTGATTCTCAACCTGATGCCCTGCGTGTTTCCGGTGTTGTCCATCAAGGCGCTCAGCTTTGCCAAAAACGCTGGAGAATCGGCCCAAAAGCAGCGTCTTGACGGTTTGGCCTACACTGCCGGTGTGTTGCTGACCTTTGTGCTGCTGGCCTCGGTACTGATTGCTCTGCGTGCAGGTGGTGAAGCAGTTGGCTGGGCATTCCAGTTTCAGCAGCCCTGGTTCCTGGCGTTCCTGGTGTACCTGTTCTTCCTGATGGGCCTGAGCCTGTCCGGCGTATTTGAGATCGGCACCGGGCTAATGGGCGCAGGCTCTGGACTGGCTACTCGCAAGGGTTATCAGGGCTCGTTCTTCACCGGAGTCCTGGCCACCACCGTGGCAACGCCCTGTACGGCGCCGTTTATGGGCCCGGCCATCGGTTTTGCGCTGACCCAGTCCTGGCTGGTCGCGATGCTGGTGTTTATTTCCCTGGGGCTGGGTATGGCGCTGCCAATTCTGCTGCTGTCCTTTGCGCCAGCGCTGACCCGCTACCTGCCAAAACCCGGCGCCTGGATGGAAACCTTCAAGCAGGTGATGGCATTTCCGCTCTACGCCTCGGCCCTGTTTTTCCTGTGGGTGCTGGGGAATCAGGTGGGCGTCATGGGCATGACCATGGTGCTGGGCGTCTGTGTGCTGATGGCGTTTGCGGCCTGGGTTTATCAGCGGCGCTTTCGGCTGGGTAATCTGTTGCGCTCATTCAGTGCGGTAACCGCGGCGGCGGTACTGGCCCTTGCGGTGTATGTGACCCAGACGCCGTTCATGCAGTCGGCGGCGGCCCCGGCGCTGAATGCCGGAGGCGGTGCTGGCAACACGGGCGGCGCTGAAAATGCCGCGGCTGAATTTGAGGCGTTTTCCAGCGCTCGACTCGATGAGTTGCGAGCAGCTGGCCGGCCGGTGTTTGTCAATATGACGGCTGACTGGTGTATTACCTGTCTTGCTAACGAGCAAACCACCTTGCGCACCGATCGCGTAAAGCAGGCCATGACAGATAACGGCATTACCTACATGAAGGGCGACTGGACTAATGAGGATCCCGAGATTTCTGCGGTACTCGATCAATTCAATCGACCTTCGGTCCCGCTTTATGTGCTATACCCGGGCGACCCTTCGGCTGAGCCGCAGATTCTGCCGCAGATTCTGACCCCCGGTATTGTTGCCGAAGCGTTTAACAGTATTTGAGCTATCGTGTCTGCAATGCTGCAAGCCCCTCCTGCCGCGCTGCGCCCATTGGCAATCGGGCTCACTATTGACTGAGGGGTGCGCCTTGCAGCAGGGGCTTACGGACTCCCGCAGAGACTTGTCTGAATTAACAGAGATGCCCGCAATTGAAATACAAGGCTTTCCTTTCTTGATGTGTAAAAGAAGCTACCTGGCACTTGCCATTCTGGTATTGCTGGCCAGTTCCCTGGCGCGAGCCCAAAGCGAAGATACCCAACCCCAGTTCCAGTCCGCGCACCAGCGGGCCCAGGAGTTGTCGCGGCTACAAAGCCTGTTGATCAGTCACGAAGGTGAGCTGATCTTCGAGGAATACTACAACGGTACCGATCCGCGTCGCCCCGCCAATATGAAGTCTGCCTCCAAGAGTGTGATCTCGGCGCTGGTGGGCCTGGCGATCCAGGAACGTTACATCGAGTCGGTGCGCGAGCCCATTGCCAATTATTTCCCGGAGTACATGGCCGGGCTTGAGGATAGTGGCAAGCGCAGCATTACCATAGAAGACCTGCTCACCATGCGCTCCGGCCTGGAAACAACCAGTAATCGCAATTATGGACGCTGGGTGCTGAGCGAGGACTGGGTGGCGTTTGCGCTTAATCAACCGTTGGTGGCGGCACCGGGCACGCGGATGTTGTACAGCACCGGCAGTACCCATTTGCTGTCAGCCATAATTACCCGGGCCACTGGAATGGATACCAAGACCTATGCGGAGCGGGCGCTGACTGCACCGCTGGGCTATTCCATGTCCTACTGGTCTCAGGATCCCCAGGGAATTTATTTCGGCGGTAACGACATGGAGATGACCCCGCGGCAGATGTTGCGCTTTGGAGAGCTTTATCTCAATAACGGCCGCTATGATGGCGAGCAGATCCTTGCTCCGCAGTGGATCCAGGTGTCCCATGAGCCTCACGCGCGCTCACCGCGCGGGCAGGGACGCTACTACGGTTACGGCTGGTGGCTGCGCGATCTGGCGGATATGCAGATCCCGACCGCCTGGGGCTACGGCGGTCAGCTGATCTTTGTGGTGTCAGAGCTGGATCTGGTGGTGGTGGCAACGTCCGATAGCGATCCATCGCCTCAGCGTCGGAGCCACCTGCGAGCGCTCTACGATCTGGTGGAAGAAGAGATTCTATGGCCTGCCAAACTGAACCGGCAGCGTGCAGACATGGTCACTGGGCAGGGAGCCAGCCTGGCAACCGACTAGCTGATCTGGTCCAGAAGACCTGGCACAGAGGGTCAGGGCTAGCTGGTCAGGTAGTACTCAATCTTCAGCCGGTTGATTTCAATCACATCGTGATTTTCCAGCTTGATGGCACGAGCACCGATAGCCTCGCCATTGACTCTGGGCTGAATACCGCCTTCCTGCTCGCTAAGGCAGACAATAAAGTGTCCGTCCGGACGCTTGTTGATTTGCACGACCTCAGCGCCAGCCTTGCCCAACTTGACTGACTGCTTGACCAGCGGCAATTCCTTGCCGGCACCCGAGCCGTTGAGGATCTGCAGCTTGGCACTGTCCAGCGTCGGGGGGTCGGATTTTCCAGGTGGCTCAAAATCAACGCTGTTGTCTACCGGAGCGCTATTGGCAGCGGGAGCAGCCTGCTCCGGTTTTTTACGAATCAGTATCGTCTTGTCGGCATCGTCACCGGTCCCGGCAGAATCATTAATATAGCGCAGTTCGTGTTTGCCAATGGTGATGACGTCACCATTACGTAGCGGGTGCTTTTCGATCGGCTTGCCATTGACGAATGTCCCGTTGGTGCTATTGAGATCTTCGAGAAAGGAGTCTTCGAAAATGGTCAGCAACTTCGCGTGATGACCACTGACTGCGAGGTTTTCAATGCGGATGTCATTATCTTCCTTGCGGCCGATAGTCATGACTTCTTTGTCGAGAACGAACTCGCCCAGCTTGCTGGAATTAAAACTGAACTCTAGTTTTCCTGGCATTGTCTTTCTCGCTGGTACTTCCCAGTTCTTACCGCTGCCCAGTTCTTACCGTTTCCCGGCACGATGCCAGCTGGCTAGCCTGGCGTTATGGCGACCTGAATCAGGATCACTGAAATATTGTCTTTGCCGCCGTTTCTGTTGGACTGGTCCACCAGTTGCTGAGCGGTTTGTTCAAGCTGGCCATTGTGCTCGCGGAGCATTTCCTCGATGTGCCAGTCGGCAACCATGTCAGTCAGGCCGTCAGAGCATAGTAGCAGCATATCCCCACTACTCAGGTCGGTCTCAATGGTATCCACTTCGACATCGGCCTTGGTGCCCAGGGCCCGGGTGACAATATGGCCGACGCTGGCCGCACGGGCTTCTTCTTCCGTATAAAAGCCTTTGTCTATCAGATCCTGAACCAGGCTGTGATCCTTGGTAATACGGCTAAGTTCCTGATTTCTGAACAGATAAAGCCTTGAGTCCCCAACGTGCCCGGCATACAGACGATCACCTTTGATAATTGTAGCCACCAGGGTGGTGCCCATGCCCCGATGCTTCTCCAGAGCCTCAGAGGCCTGAAAAATCATGCTGTTACTGTGAGAAATTGTATTGGAGACGTGCTGCAATAACTGAGAACTGGTTATCGCTTGAGATTTTTCCCGCAGCGCCAGAGACTTAAGGCTGTCCAGCACCGCTTCTACCGCCATATGAGAGGCGATTTCGCCGGACTGATGCCCACCCATGCCGTCGGCCAGTACCGCGATGCCGAGTTCCTGGTTGTAGCCAATGTGGTCTTCGTTATGCTGACGGCGTGCGCCCGTGTCAGTACAGCCGGCGATTCTCAAGTGGACCTGTTCCCCTGGCATCGGTCTTTCCAATCAGTCCTTCGAATTCATTAACCACGTCGCTGTAGAACACAGGCATCGACTGGTAGATTTTTTCCTGGCCATCAAAAATAAACAGGTACTGAGCGTACACCACAACGAGCAAGGCAAACAGCAGATTCATTCGTCCCCGCTGCCGGTGTCCGCCACCGGCTGCCACCAGCACCGTCGCCACATCAAGGCGTTCGTCGTCCAGGTCTTCCTTGCGCCGACCGGATTCCCGGTTTTTATCACGTGGCGGTTTCTCAGTAAACGACTTGAAGCGTTTGCGCTGTTGATGAGTCTGGAGGATCTCTACCGCATGCTCCAGGCTCTGCCCATCGCGGTTCTCCGGAATCGTCGACAGCATATTGGTTATCAGTTCCTGGATGTCGCTGGGCAGCTTTGAAAAACCCTTGCGAATATGGAAACCGGTTTCATGGCGACGGCGGGGCAGGCAGCCGGTAAACAGTTGATACAGGATCACGCCGACCGCGTATATATCGGCCGAGCAGGAGCGTTCTTCGCCGTCCAGATAATAATAGTGGGCCAGCTCCACATCGGTAATATCGTCCTGCAGCGAGAAATCGGTAATCTTGAGTTCGCCTTCATTGGTGAACAGGATGTTGGTAGGCCGCAGGTGGCCATGCACAATGCGATTGGTATGGGCGAAAATCATTGCCTCGCAAAGCTGAATGGCTATCTTCAGGGTTTGCTGCCAGTTGAGCTGAAACGCCAGCTTGTCCTGCAGCGTCCCGCCGCTCATGTATTCCTGTACCAACATGAAGAATTCTTCATTGCGGAACGTGCCAAGTGTATTAACTATGTTCTCGTGTTCGAGTGAAGCGAGCAGGTTGGTGGCTTCGTAGCCACTGGTTTCAGCTGCTTTTTTCTTGATGATCAGCAGCGTGCCTTTGTCTTTGTGCTGGTAAAGGTAAACCCCGCCGTATTGATCTTCCCGCAGCACGTCCAGAAGCATGAATTTGGACTTGAAGCGGGTAATTCCGCGTTCGGCCCGAGACTTGATATCGGCATCGATATGCGCGCCCTGGGCGGCAGCCAGTAGTTCGGTTTTAAGTTGCTCGGCCGAGACTGGGCGCCTGGCCGGGTCGGTATTCAGGCACTGCAGAATCAGGCGGTTGAGTTCCGGCGTTACTTCGCTGTTAAGTTCAGCAGGTCCCGGGAAGACCCCGGTGGGCATCTTTCCGGTGAACAGACTGTACATCACTACGCCAACAGAATAGATATCACTCTGAGCGGTAACGTTTTCGGAAGATTCGCGCTGCTCCGGAGACATGTAGTTATAGGTCCCCATAACCGTACCGGTGCAGGTGCGATCGTCGGGTTTGTGCTGGTCGTCGTAGAACTGGGCGATACCGAAATCCAGGATTTTGATATTACCTTCGTCATCCAGCAGGATATTGTCCGGTTTGATGTCACGGTGAATCACATTGTTCTTGTGCGCGTAAGACAGGGCCTTCAGGATTTGCACGACGATGTCGATCTTCTCGACATGAGTCATCGCCTTGGTTTTACTGGCAGTTCCCAGATCGATGCCCTCGATGAACTCCATGGCGAAATAGGGCATATCATCGCTGGTAATTCCGCGATCGATGACGTGGATGATGTTGGCGTGACTGAGGCGCGCGACTATATAGGACTCGCGTTCAAAACGATGGCGTGCTTCCTCATCGCTAATCAGGTCATTGATTAGTAACTTGATGGCGACCGGACGCTGCAGGGAATCCTGAATGCCGCGATAGACGTGCGCCATTCCCCCTTCGCCGATCTTGACCAGATTTGAATACCCTTCCAGTTGCATGGCTCTCACTACCGTACCAATTCTCTGCATGTCCTATTACGTCAGCCAGCCCTGAAACTGACCCACTGGGTAGACTAATTGAGGGGGAGATTGCTGATATGTGATACTCTTCGCAAATCCCGCCCCCAGGTGTAAAAAAAACCTACAGGGTATGAAAACCGCGACCTGATTGGCATTTTTGACGATGAAAATTCTCAACTTCACCGCTTCGGCCTTGTTCGTGGTACTGGTTTTTTACCTGCTTATCGTGGGAGAAGCCTTGCTATTGCCGCTGGTGATTGCCGTCGCCTTCTGGTATCTGATTAATACTCTGGCCAGCGCATTTGCGAGAATCTCGATTTCCGGCTTCCGTTTTCCGATGTCCGCCTGCCTGGTAGCGTCTGTTCTCACATTTTTATTGCTGATCTGGGCCCTGGTTAATTTCCTCAGTGGTCGGGTGCAGGCGGTAGTGGATGTGGCCCCTGTCTACCAGGCCAACCTGATAAACCGGATCGAGAATCTGCCCTTCATTGATGTCACCCAGTTCGAAAACATCAACCTGATGCAGATGGTGACGGACCTGATTGATATCCCCAGCTATGCCACCTCGGTTGCGGCGTCATTCGCCAGTCTGCTGGCCAGTGGCGGGCTGATTTGTATCTATGTAGGTTTCCTGTTTCTTGAACAAAAGCACTTTCATTCCAAGCTGGTAGCCCTGGTCTCAAAAGACAAGGCTGAAGACGCCACCGAAATCGTCAACCGGATCCGTGACGACATTCAGAAATACATTGGCATCAAGTTTTTTACCAGTGCCCTGACCGGCATTCTTAGCTACACCTTCATGCGCATTCTGGATGTGGATTTCGCCGGAGTCTGGGGATTGCTGATTTTCCTGCTTAATTTTATTCCCACGGTGGGCTCTATCATCGCCACGATCTTTCCGGCCCTGATTGCCCTGGCGCAGTCGGATGGTTATTCACTGTTCCTGTTCGTCCTGCTGGGCATTGGCGCAGTCCAGATATGCGTTGGCAATATCCTCGAGCCTCGCCTGATGGGGTCGCGATTCAATCTGAGCCCGATCATTATTTTGCTGAACCTGGCGCTGTGGGGCTACATCTGGGGGGTGCCCGGTATGTTTCTCTGTGTTCCGTTCCTGATCATTATCGCCATCATCCTCAGCTACTTTCCCCAGACCCGGCCCATTGCCATTATCCTGTCCAGTAACGGCAAGCTGGTGGTGCCCAGATCCGAGGCGTTTGGAAGCATCCCCAAAGCGGCTACCCAGGGCAATCTGCTCGGCCTGGCAGCGCAATCCGGGGAGCCGCGAAAGCCGGGCTCCTAGCCAGTAGGGGCCTGCAATCGGCGAGCATTGCGCGCTATAATCCGTTGCTTTTTCGACCTGTCGATCGCTGGCGAGACCTGCCCCATGCTGGCTACCAGAAAGACAGGCCCACAGCCCACAAGATAACGAGACCTACCATGCAGCCCACCATGCAGCCCTTGACCAGTGCTGAAATTCGCCAGAAGTTTTTGGACTTCTTCGCCGAACGCGGACACGAAATTGTACCCAGCAGCTCGCTGGTGCCCGGTAACGATCCGACCTTGCTGTTTACCAATGCCGGTATGGTGCAGTTCAAGGACGTGTTTCTGGGCAGCGAAAAACGTGCCACCCCCCGCGCCACCACCTCCCAGCGCTGCGTGCGCGCCGGAGGCAAGCACAACGATCTGGAGAACGTCGGCTATACCGCACGCCACCACACTTTTTTTGAAATGCTGGGTAATTTCTCCTTCGGCGACTATTTCAAGCGGGAAGCCATTCAGTTCGCCTGGGAGCTGCTGACCGAAGAATTTGGATTACCGGCGGAGAAACTCTGGGTCACGGTATATGAGGACGACGACGAAGCCGCCGCTATCTGGCTGGAGGAAATGAAGGTCGATCCCGAGCGCTTTTCGCGGATGGGCGAAAAAGACAATTTCTGGGCGATGGGTGATACCGGTCCCTGCGGCCCGTGTTCGGAGATATTCTACGACCACGGCCCCGACGTTCCGGGCGGCCCACCGGGTTCTCCAGAGGAAGACGGTGACCGCTACATCGAGATCTGGAATCTGGTATTCATGCAGTACGAGCGCTCTGCGGACGGCACGCTGACGCCGCTGCCGAGGCCATCGGTAGACACCGGTGCCGGACTGGAACGGGTAGCCGCAGTGTTGCAGCAAGTGCACAGCAACTACGAGATTGACCTGTTTCAGGCTCTGCTCAAGGACGTCGCTGCAGTCACCGGCGAAAAAGATCTCGCCAATACTTCGCTGCGCGTTATTGCCGATCATATTCGCTCCTGTGCGTTTCTGGTTGTGGACGGAGTCGTGCCAGCCAACGAGGGGCGGGGCTATGTGCTGCGCAGGATTGTGAGGCGCGCCGTACGCCATGGTTATCAGCTGGGTGTCAGCGATGTGTTTTTCTACAAACTGGTGGCGTCGCTGGTAAACGTCATGGGGGAGGCTTATCCGGAGCTGGTGGAAAAACAGTCGTATGTGGAAAAGGTTCTCCAGGAAGAAGAAAAGCAATTTGCCCGCACCCTGGATAACGGCATGGCCATCCTTGAGAAGGCAATCAAGGACCTGGAAGGCAATACGATTCCCGGCGAGACGGTATTCAAACTGTATGACACCTACGGCTTTCCGGTGGATTTGACCGCCGATGTGGCGCGCGAACATGACCTTGGTGTGGATCTGGAAGGCTTTGACCGGGCCATGGCGGTGCAGAAAGACCAGGCACGCGCCGCCAGCCAGTTCTCGGCGGTGGACAAGCTCGATGTTGACAGTGATACCAGCACCGAATTTACCGGTTACGAGCGCCTCCAGGACGACTCCCGGGTGACAGCGATTTTCTCCCTGGACAACGAGAAACTCGATATAGCCCCGGCCAGGACCGAAGTGCTGGTGGTGCTGGATAGCACGCCTTTTTATGGCGAGTCCGGCGGCCAGATTGGTGACCAGGGATTGCTGGAAAACAACGGTACCCGATTCCGGGTGGTGGATACCCAGAAGCAGGGCGGCGTGTTTATCCATCGCGGCAGCCTGGAGGAAGGCACCCTGCGCGTCGGCGACAAGGTCATCGCGGCAGTGGCGGAAAAGAACCGCCAGGCCATTACGCTCAACCACTCCGCGACCCATTTGATGCACGCTGCCCTGCGCAGGATTCTCGGCGATCATGTCGCCCAGAAAGGCTCGCTGGTGGCCGCCGATCGCCTGCGCTTCGACTTTTCCCACACCGCGCCGGTGACCGCTGAGCAGCTGCAGGCCATAGAGGATATGGTGAATGATGAGATACTCGCCAATTCGCCGGTAAGCAAGGAAGTCATGCCCATCGAGGCGGCCCGCAAAAAAGGCGCCGTGGCGCTGTTTGGCGAAAAATATGGTGATGAAGTGCGGGTAGTGACCATGGGCGGAGACTACTCCGTTGAGTTTTGTGGCGGCTGCCACGTCGATCGAACTGGCGATATTGGCCTGTTCAGGATTACTGCAGAAAGCGGCATCTCCGCCGGAGTACGACGTATTGAGGCGGTGACCGGTCGCGGTGCCCTGGCGCTGGTGAAGCAGGAGCAGCAGGCCCTGAAAGGCATTGCCGAGGCCTTGAAAGCAGCTCCGGAAAATGCAGCTGCCAAGGTGCAGCAACTGGTCGCTAATAATCGCGCGCTGGAAAAAGAAATTCAGCAGCTGAAAATGAAGCTGGCATCCAGTGCCGGAACCGACTTGTCGGCCCAGGCCGAGGATATTGCGGTAGGCAAACTACTGGTGGCCCGGGTCGACGGGCTCAATCCGAAGGCTCTGCGGGATACTGTGGATCAACTCAAGAATAAACTCGGCAGTTGTATTATCGTCCTGGCCACCGTGGAAGATGACAAGGTAAGTCTGGTGGCCGGGGTCAGCAAAGACCTGACTGACCGTATCAAGGCTGGCGACCTGGTAAATCAGGTGGCTTCTCAGGTGGGCGGTAAAGGTGGTGGCAGACCCGATATGGCGATGGCCGGCGGCAGCGATGCCAGCGCCCTGGGGACGGCTCTGGACAGCGTCAAACCCTGGGTTCAGGAACAACTTTAAAACGGATTTCACATGGCATTGATAGTTCAGAAGTACGGCGGGACCTCCGTTGGTGCGGTAGACCGGATCGAAGCGGTCGCCGAAAAGGTTGCAAAGTTTCGTGATCGGGGCGACGACATTGTGGTGGTGGTTTCGGCCATGAGTGGTGAGACCAATCGTCTGACCGCCCTGGCCCACGAAATCATGCCAGATCCCACACCACGTGAGTTGGATGTGCTGCTATCCACCGGTGAGCAGGTGACGATCGCCCTGTTGAGCATGGCTCTGGAAAAGCGCGGCTACAGTGCTCATTCTTTCACGGGCAGTCAGGTGCGAATTCTTACCGACCAGTCCCATAACAAGGCGCGCATCAAGGAAATTGATGGTACCCGGATTCACGCCCAGCTTGAGCAGGGCAACGTTGTGGTGGTTGCCGGTTTCCAGGGCGTAGACGAATTCGGCAATATCACCACGCTGGGCAGGGGCGGCTCCGACACGACTGCTGTGGCCCTGGCGGCGGCGCTGGATGCCGACGAGTGCCAGATCTACACTGACGTCAAGGGGGTGTATACCACCGATCCACGGGTGGTTGCAGATGCGAGGCTGCTGAAGAGTATTACTTTTGAGGAAATGCTGGAACTGGCCAGTCTGGGTGCCAAGGTGCTGCAGATTCGTTCCGTGGAATTTGCTGGCAAGTACAAGGTGCCGCTGCGGGTATTGTCCACCTTCGAAGAAGGTCCGGGAACACTGATTAGTCTAGAGGAAGATAGCGAGATGGAAGATCCAGCAATTGCGGGAATAGCGTTCGAGCGGGACGAAGCGAAACTTACAGTTGCCGGTGTTCCCGACCTGCCCGGCATCGCTTACAAAGTTATCGGTCCGGTGAGTGATGCCGGTATCGAAGTGGATGTGATCGTGCAGAACGTTGCCGAGGACGGCAGCAATGACATCACTTTTACGGTCAAACGTGCCGAAAGTGAGCGCGCCCGTAAAATCCTGGAAGATGTGGCCAAATCACTCAAGGCGCAGCAGGTGGTGCTGGACAAGAAGATCTGCAAGGTCTCCTTGGTGGGGGTAGGAATGCGCTCTCATGCCGGTATCGCCAGCAAGATGTTCAAGGCCCTTGCCGACGAGGGTATCAATATCCAGGTCATTACTACCTCCGAAATCAAGATTTCCGTGGTCATCGAAGAAAAATACCTGGAGTTGGCGGTACGTGCCCTGCACAGCGCCTTCGAACTGGGTGATCCAGAAAACGGTAGCGCGAGTACTGGTTAACAGGTCGTGCAAATTTCCTCCGTTTCGCCTGCCAGTCCAACCGGCAAGTCGCAACGACAGGGGGCTGGCGACCCGAGCCATGGTCCGGGATTGACCCAGATACCTGGTTGAATGCGCGTACGTAGCTGGATGCTAGTCGAGCTGGTTTGCAGGCAGCCACTCCTGACACGTGCGATTTATCCCAATCGCCAGTCCTGCTGCAGGACGGTAGGGATACGGGAGTACAAAGGAATGAGTAATGGAGGATCACCATGTTAATTCTCACGCGCCGGATCGGTGAAACGTTGATGATTGGCGATGATGTGACGGTTACAGTGCTCGGCGTCAAAGGGAACCAGGTCCGAATTGGTGTCAATGCGCCCAAGGAAGTGGCGGTACATCGCGAAGAGATTTATCAGCGCATCCAGAAGGAAAAACACGAGGAACCTGAGCCGGAGACTGAGACCAGCCACGAGTAGGGCTATTGTGGATTACGCGGATCGGGCCCTGTGGCCCGAAGACGAAGATTGCTTATGGAAAGCCCGGTTTTGCCGGGCTTTTCTGTTTCTGATGGTTGAGGTTTGGGGTTGCACATTGGTGTTTCGGCTGGGCGTGCTTTGCACGCCTGAAGGAGGGATTATTCGCCTCATCCCTGAGGCTCACCTGCGGCTCGCTGCGCTCGTGAAAATTCGCTCCCGGCGAATTTTTGACTCGGGTTTTGGCTTAGCCAAAACCCGCGATTGAGCTTTTGCGCGACAAGTATGCTGGGGGAATGGTCGCCAGAGTTAAGCAACGACGATCCCTGCGGGCCGCGCTTTGCGCGGTCTGCGCCGCTACGCGGCTTTCGAACCGGAGGGTTCTTAGCAGACTCCTTCTGCGCCAGACACAAAAATTTCCGGCAGTGGTGGAGGGGTGTTTTGTGGATTGCACGTTGGTGGGTTCGGCTGGGCGTGCTTTGCACGCCTGAAGGAGGGATTATTCGCCTCATCCCTGAGGCTCACCTGCGGCTCGCTGCGCTCGTGAAAATTCGCTCCCGGCGAATTTTTGACTCGGGTTTTGGCTTAGCCAAAACCCGCGAATGAGCTTTTGCGCGACAAGTATGCTGGGGGAATGGTCGCCAGAGTTAAGCAACGACGATCCCTGCGGGCCGCGCTTTGCGCGGTCTGCGCCGCTACGCGGCTTTCGAACCGGAGGGTTCTTACCAGACTCCTTCTCCGCCAGACACAAAAATTTCCGGCAGTGGTGGAGGGGTGTTGTTGTGGATTGCACGTTGGTGGTTTCGGCTGGGCGTGCTTTGCACGCCTGAAGGAGGGATTGACTCGAAATTTGCGTGGACGCAAATTCCTCGCCCCTTCGGGGCCGCGCTTTGCGCGGTCTGCGCCGCTACGCGGCTTTCGAACCGGAGGGTTCTTACCAGACTCCTTCTGCGCCAGACACAAAAATTTCCGGCAGTGGTGGAGGGGTGTTGTTGTGGATTGCACGTTGGTGGTTTTGGCTGGGCGTGCTTTGCACGCCTGAAGGAGGGATTGACTCGGGTTTTGGCTTAGCCAAAACCCTCGCCCTGCGGGCCGCGCTTTGCGCGGTCTGCGCCGCTACGCGGCTTTCGAACCGGAGGGTTCTTACCAGACTCCTTCTCCGCCAGACACAAAAATTTCCGGCAGTGGTGGAGGGGTGTTGTTGTGGATTGCACGTTGGTGGTTTCGGCTGGGCGTGCTTTGCACGCCTGAAGGAGGGATTGACTCGAAATTTGCGTGGACGCAAATTCCTCGCCCCTTCGGGGCCGCGCTTTGCGCGGTCTGCGCCGCTACGCGGCTTTCGAACCGGAGGGTTCTTACCAGACTCCTTCTCCGCCAGACACAAAAAAGCCCGGCGTTGCCGGGCTCTTTTGTGTCTGGCGGAGAAGGAGGGATTCGAACCCTCGATAGGATTTCTCCTATACGCCCTTAGCAGGGGCGCGCCTTCAGCCACTCGGCCACTTCTCCGTGTTCAGTATTGTGCGTTTTGTAACTTGCTCTCTTATCAGGACGCTGCAATCTGGGGATTCCAAACCCAACTCCCTGTTTTTCGATTCTGTGGCCAACCTCCGCTTTTCAGACGGTAAGCGGTGGCGATGCCTTCAGCCACTCGGCCACTTCTCCGTGTTCTTCTTTGGTACAACTTCGGCACAACTTTCCTTGTGCGTGTCTTTCCTTGCAGTTGCCTTTAACCGGCTTTCCGGTCCCTGGAAAATCCACGGAAAGGGCTTTGTTGCTCCGTCCTTGAAGCACCCCCTCCGCGGAGCGCGAATAATAGCACAGGGCTGGAGGCGGATTGAACGCTGAAATGGGCTAATTTTCAGTTGTCTAGATCACCTCGTCCTGGCGCAGGCGTTCGATGTCTGCATCTGAAAACTTCAGTTCTTTCAGTATCTTGTCGGTGTGTTCGCCGAGATCAGGGACGCGACCGAGATTCTCGGTGGTGCCAGGGGCGGCTGGCGGGCGCAGTCCGGGGACCGGGCCGGCGGGGGTATCCACGGTGGCGAAGCGCTGTTGCTGCTGTAATTGTGGGTGCTGCCAGACGGCGTGCAGGTCATTGACATTGGCCCAGGCGATGCCGGCGGCGTCCAGGCGGTCGCTAACGGTGTCCCGTTGCTGGCTGTGGAAACAGGTTTCAATCAGCGTGCGCAGCGTGTCACGGTTCGCAGAGCGCCGGGCGTTATTGGAAAAGCGGGGATCGGCGGCCAGTTCAGGCTGTTCGAGGACCCGGGTGCAGAATTCCTGCCATTCCCGCTCATTTTGCAGGCCCAGCATGAGCGGCTCGCCATCGGCGCACTGGAACACGCCGTAGGGATAAATGCTGGCGTGATCGGCGCCGCTTCGCGGCGGCGGCTCCTGGCCATCGAGGCTGTAGTAAAGTGGGAACCCCATCCATTCCACCATGGCGTCGAGCATGGTGATATTGATTTCCCGGCCCTGGCCGCTTCGGGTTCGCGCCAGCAGGGCGGCAAGAATCGCGCTGTGGGCCTGACTGCCAGCCGCAATATCCGCAATGGAAATGCCTGCCTTGGCGAGATTGTCCTGGTCTCCGGTTACCGACAACAGGCCGGCTTCTGCCTGTATCAGCAGATCATAGGCCTTGCGCCCGGCGTAGGGACCGGCGTGGCCATAGCCGGTGATATTGCAGACCACCAGCGCCGGAAAGTTTTTCTGCAGCGTGGCATGGTCCAGACCGAGCCGGGCCAGCGCTCCGGGTGACAGGTTTTGTACCAGCACATCGCTTACTGCCAGCAGGCGGCGCAGAACCGGCTGGGCATCGGCATGCTTGATATCAAGGGTCAGCGATTCCTTGCCGCGATTGGTCCACACGAAATGGGAGGATAGCCCCCGGACTCTTTCGTCGTAGTGGCGGGCGAAATCGCCATCAATCCGGCGCTCGATCTTGATCACCCGGGCGCCCAGATCTGCCAGCTGCCGGGTACAAAGGGGGGCGGCAATGGCGTGCTCAAAGGACAACACGGTTATTCCGGATAGTGGCTGCGCCGGGAGTTCGCTCATCAAGTTATCACTGCCTCGGCCTGCAGGCAGATATTGCCCTCGCTGTTTTCCACCCACAGCAAGCAACGATGTTCGCTGTCAGGGCCGCGGCCGCAGAGTTTAAAAGGGGTCAGGTCAAACACGGGAGCCAGGGCGCGAAAGCGAAAGCTGGCCAGACTGGCGCCAGGATTATTCTGTTGCCACAAATCCAGCAGCATGGTGGCCATCAGCGGACCATGAACAACAAGACCCGGATACTGCTCCACATCCCGCGCGTAGTCACGGTCATAATGAATGCGATGGGCATTAAATGTCAGTGCAGAATAGCGAAACAGCAGCGCCGGGTCGGCGGACACGTTGCGCGTATACTCAGCCTGATGTTCGGGTGGCTGGCCGCGCACTGCGACTGAGCTTACCTCGCGAAAGACAATGTCCTGTTGCTCCTGCAGGCAAAGGGTTCCGTGCTGGCTGACCTGGTGGCTGATCGTGACGAATACCAGGGGGCCGGATTTGCCGATCTTGCTGGTGATGTTGCTGATTTCAGACTGCTGCCGCGCCACCTGACCGGCTACCAGAGGCGCGCAGAATTCCACGCGGCTGCCGGCCCACATCCGTCTGGGTAACGTAACCGGAGGCAGGAAATCGCCCCGTTGCGCATGGCCATCAGTACCCAGTTGCGAGTGCGGAGCGGGGCGTTGGAAGAAAAGCCAGTGCCAAAGGGGTGGCAGCACTGCACCGGCGGTAAAACCCGCAGTGTTAATCTCCAGGGTCGCCGCCAGTTTATCCAGGTCGGCACAGTTGATATCGCTGGTGACTGTAACCTGCTTGCCGCGCCAGGCGGCAAGGTCGGCGCTACCGATTTTGAGGGTCATCTGTTAAGACTCACTGCTCGATGCGCTCGCGGCACTGATTGAACAAAGGCCGCAATGTAATGCAAGGCTCGGCAAGTTGCCAGTGTCGCGGCAGCGTCTTACCATGACTGCATGATTTTCGCGTGACTACGGTTTAATTTCGTAAGTTTTTCTTCTCGGTTCCGCCCGACGGTACAGACATGAGGCAAGTATGAACGAGACAAGTACCTCCCGCCCGCGGCGGTCCCTGCATTTTGTCCCCGGTGGCAACCGGCGGATGTTTGACAAGGCCCTGGGGCTGGCAGCGGATTCCCTGATTCTGGATCTGGAGGACTCAGTGACTCCGGATAACAAGGCAGCAGCCAGGGACGCCGTGTGCGACTGGCTGCAGGCTGATTTTGGAGGTCGTGAGCGGCTGGTGCGAATCAACGCCCAGGACTCACCCTGGGGACGAGAGGATCTGGAGGCAGTAATCGCCGCCAGACCCGATGGGCTGGTGTTGCCCAAGGTCTCGACCCGCGCCGGGGTCGATGCCATCGACCAGATTGTCGGCTCCCTGGAGTCCCAGCACGGTCTTGCCAAGCACAGCGTTTGCCTGATTCTCATCGCTACGGAAACGCCGGCTGCGGTATTTAATGTGCCGCAAATGGCGCGCAATGGGCGGGTGAGTGGCGTCAGCTGGGGAGCCGAAGATTTGTCAGGCGCCATTGGTGCCCGCAGCAAGCGCGATGATGCCGGTGACTATCTTGAAGTGTTCAGCTTTGTCCGGTCCACCTGTTTATTGTCGGCCGCCGCCGCCGGTGTGCAACCCATTGATGCGGTGTATGTGGATATCAAGAATGCCGACGGGCTCAAGCGGGAATGTATTCGTGCTGCGGACATGGGATTCCGCGGCAAGCTCACTATCCATCCGGATCAGATACCCGTAGTAAATGAATGCTTTACCCCCAGCATGGCTGAAGTGGAAGCGGCCCGCGAGCTGCTGGCCGCGTTTGCGGATGCCCAGGCTGACGGGCGCATGGCGTTTGCCCACAAGGGCAAGATGGTAGACGTGCCGCACCTGACCCGGGCCCGGGATTTGCTGGCACTGCATGAGCAACTGGAGGCGCTGGGCCAATCCTGACCGGAGGCGGCCTCGCTACTCACCTTGACTGTCACTTAACACTACGCCTGAATCAGTTCCAGCGCCGCGTCAGGACTGGTGTACTCAAGCCCCAGGTCATCTGCTACTTCCGGATGGGTCAGTCTTCCCCGGCACACGTTCAAGCCATTCAGTAAATGCGCGTCCGCTGCCATGGCTGCACGTGCACCCTTGTCAGCAAGCGCCTGGATAAAGGGCATGGTAACGTTATTCAAGGCTTTGGAAGAGGTGAGCGGTACCGCGCCGGGGATGTTGGCCACGCAGTAGTGAATCACTCCATCCTTTATGAATGTCGGATCATCATGGGTCGTTGGCCGAGAGTTCTCGCAGCAGCCACCCTGGTCAATCGCCACGTCAGCGATAACAGAGCCAGGTCGCATTTTTTTGACCAGGTCACTGGAGATCACGTAGTCGGCGCGCCCGCCAGGAATCAGCACCGCGCCCACTACCAGCGCGGCCGACATAACGTGCTTCTCTATCGATTCCGGGGTTGACAGTTCGCAGTGCACCTTACCGTTGAAACGGGTGTTCAACTCTTCCAGTTTGTTCTGCGAGCGATCGAGGACAGTCACCTCACCACCCAGACCCAGGGCGATGCGTGCGGCGTTGCTGCCTACCACACCGCCACCAATAATGACTACTGACTCAGACGCTACTCCGGGTGCGCCGCTTAGCAGCACGCCGAGCCCGCCGTGGTGTTTTTCCAGATGAATCACGGCTTCCTGTACCGCAAGACGGCCGGCGATGGCCGACATTGGGGTTAACAACGGTAGCAGCCCGGCATCGTCGGTTACTGTTTCGTAGGCAATGCAAACCGCCTCGCTGGCAATCAGGTCATGGGTCTGCTCGGGGTCAGAGGCCAGGTGCAGGTAAGTGAACAGGGTGTGTCGCGCCTCGAGTTTTTGGCGCTCCACAGCACTGGGCTCCTTTACCTTGACGATCAGATCGGCCCTGGCAAATACCTCATCAAGATCGCCGGCAATATTGGCGCCAGCATCAGCGTACCCCTGATCATCACAACCAATGCCCAGGCCAGCCTGATGTTCAATCCAGACCTCATGCCCGGCGCCGGTCAGGGTGGCTACGGATTCAGGGGTAAGTCCGACCCGGTGTTCCTGAGCCTTGGATTCTTTGGGGCAGCCAATTTTGGTCATGGGTAACAATGATCTCCAGTGGTTGTGGGTGAATTGGCAGGGACGAGAAAGCGCGGAGTTAATCGAAAAGCGGTTTTAAAAGCAAGTCATATCGTTTATAACAGCAGGCCTTGCCCATACTCTCCAAGACTACGATGTACGATTGCAATATGACTAGCTATGCCAACAAAAATACCGGTAGTAAAGTTTGTTTAACCAGCCCAACCTGGCGCAATACGCTGGCCAGCATGGCACTGTTTGGAGTGCTGGTCGGGATAATGGTCATCGGCAGTGCCGGTAGCGTGCAGGCGCAGGACTTGTCCGATAATGACAATCCGGAGGTGCAGCGCGTCGAGCCGTTCCAGGTGTTTGACAATCTTTATTATGTAGGCGCGCGCTGGGTAGCGTCCTGGCTACTGGTTACCAACGAGGGTCTGATTGTCTTCGATGCGCTTTATGGCGATTTAACCGACCTGGTTATCGACAATATTCGGGAATTGGGTTTTGATCCCAATGACATCCGCTATCTGATCGGCACCCATGCCCACTATGATCACATTGGTGGAGCGCGCCGCTTCCAGCAGGAGTTCGGGACCGTGGTCATGATGACCGAGGAGGACTGGCAAATGACCGAACAGCCTCCAGTTTACCGCGAATATCCAACACCAATTCGGCATCTGTCGGCGTCCAACGGCAGTACCCTCAATCTCGGTCGCACTCAAATGCGCTTTATGACCACGCCGGGTCATACACCCGGTGTTTTATCGACACTGTTTACCGTCTATGACGACGGTTTTCCGCACAACGCGTTCATGTTTGGCGGCGTGGGTTTGAACTTCGATGGCGTCGAACGCACCGAGCTGTATATCGACAGTGTCGAGCGTATTCAACAGCTTGAGGGTATCGAGGTGAATATTCCCAATCATCCCTCTTCCGGCGATGTGTTTGCGCGTTATGAAGCACTGCAGGAGCGCGAAGAAGGCGATCCTCATCCCTTCATTGACCCGCAGGGTTTTTCAGCCTGGCTGGATACGCTGCTGGCAAATGCCCAGGCCAAGTTGGAAGAAGAACGGGCTGCCGCCGGGCAGTAGCTGGTTAATCTGCCCGCGGTTAATTATTGGCGGCACTAAAGAACGCCTCGCATTCGGCATCGGCGGGAAAGTAGTGCTCGATCAATATTTCCTCAACCCCGATATCCAGGGCGGTGCCAAACCGGCTGACCGCCGTGAACATGCTCAGGGTCTGCTCACCCAGTTTAAAGTCAATAGTCAGTATTGGCCCGTCTTCAGGTGACTCTGTTGGTGCCTGCCAGTTCTCTGGCACGTCCATGGTCAGGAGTTTTTTCAGCAGTTCCCGATGTTCGGGCTGGTCATAAGCCAGCACCTGCCGACGCAGGCGCCTGAGCAGATGGCTGGCAACTTCCTCCCAGTTCAGCAGCAATGGCTTGAACACATCGTGACGCAGAACCGCTTCCAGTAAGTTGTTGGTAGGCAGTTGGCCGGAGTTGTCGACCACCTGACTAAACAGCCGCTGCTGGGAGGTGTTGGCCATCAGCAGATTATAGCTGGCATCCATCACCAGCGCCGGATAGGGATTGTGGTTGTCCAGCATCAGCTTCAGTGCCTGCCGGACCGGCTGCAGGGCTTCTGAGCCCAGGTCCAGGGCGGAGTAGGCCGGGGCATAGCCTCCCGAGTTGAGGAGCAGGTTGCTGTCCTTGTGCGGCAGGTTGAGCACTTCTGCCAGCCGCAACAGCATGTTTCGGCTGGGGCTGCTGCGCCCGGTTTCAATAAAACTGATGTGGCGGGACGACACGTCAGCAAGCATTGCCAGGTCAAGCTGGGAAAGGCGATTGCGCTTGCGGTATTCGCTTAGCAGGGAGCCGACAGCGGGCATGACAAAAACCTCCAGTGCCGGTTACAAGGCGAAGAAGTCAACAGTGACTCGGGTAGGGTACCCAGTTGGTTTCGTTAAAACCATTACCTGTCAGGTAATGAGACCGCCACTCGATGTGTTGCCGAGTCGGGCCAGGACTAGTTGATCTGCCAGCGCGCAAACAGGCGACGCGCGGCGGCTAATTGCCCGGCATCAAGTTGTGCCTCGAGGGCGTCCTGTAATGCCGGGCCTTGCTGATGCTGGTTGTATACCGCCTGGCTCGCCCAGGCATGGGCCTCCACCAGATTGCGGTCCACACGGTCACCGTCATTAAACAGGTTGGCCAAGACGAAGGCGGCGTCCGCGTGCCCAGACCTGGCGGCACGTGAAAACCAGACGATGGCCTGCTCGACATCGGGTTCGACGCCCGAACCGTCCATTAGCAGACTGGCGAGATTGTACTGGGCGTTGACGTGACCCTGTTCAGCGGCCGCCAGGGTCCAGCGATGGGCCGCAGCAAAGTCCTGCTCAACGCCGCGGCCAGTGAAGTAGAGGATCGCCAGGTTATACTGAGCCAGATCCAGCCCCTGTTCTGCGGCACGCGTGAACTCCCGCAGCGCAGTTTGGTAGTCACCGGACAGGGCAGCACTGACGCCCGCCTCATAGTCAGCCCGAGCCAGTCCGGTCGCCAGTAAAAGCACCGTGGCCAGATAAATTACTGAGTATTTTGTCTTCATGGCAAAGAGTCTATTACAGCGACCCCCACCGGAAAACCACGAACCGCCAATTGACCATTTTATGACTATGAAAAACCAAGATTTTCGCTATAATACCGCCCTCGTTTCGGGCCCACCCGAACACAACACGCACTCGTAGCTCAGCTGGATAGAGTACTCGGCTACGAACCGAGCGGTCGGAGGTTCGAATCCTCCCGAGTGCGCCATACAACAAAGCCCGCGAAAGCGGGCTTTTTTGTATGGCTTATTCGGGGAGTAGGCAGAAGCTCCCAGGTTCGAAAGCCGCGTAGCGGCGCAGACCGCGCGCAGCGCGGCCCGCAGGGTGAGGATTTGAGCTTAGCTCAAATCCGAATCAATCCTCCCGAGTGCGCCATACAACAAAGCCCGCGAAAGCGGGCTTTTTTGTATGGCTTATTCGGGGAGTAGGCAGAAGCTCCCAGGTTCGAAAGCCGCGTAGCGGCGCAGACCGCGCATAGCGCGGCCCGCAGGGTGAGGATTTGAGCTCAGCTCAAATCCGAATCAATCCTCCCGAGTGCGCCATACAACAAAGCCCGCGAAAGCGGGCTTTTTTGTATGGCTTATTCGGGGAGTAGGCAGAAGCTCCCAGGTTCGAAAGCCGCGTAGCGGCGCAGACCGCGCATAGCGCGGCCCGCAGGGTGAGGATTTGAGCTCAGCTCAAATCCGAATCAATCCTCCCGAGTGCGCCATACAACAAAGCCCGCGAAAGCGGGCTTTTTTGTATGGCTTATTCGGGGAGTAGGCAGAAGCTCCCAGGTTCGAAAGCCGCGTAGCGGCGCAGACCGCGCATAGCGCGGCCCGCAGGGATCGTCGCTGCTTAACTCAGGCGACCTTTCTTCCAGCATGCTTGTCGCGCAAAAGCCCGTTAGCGGAATTGGGCCAAGCGAAATTCCGAATCAAAAATTCGCCGGGAGCGACTTTTCACGAGCGAAGCGAGCCCGAAGGATGCGCTCCGGACGCGGGACGCAAATCCACACCTAGCCCCCCGACTCCTCACCAATCTCCCCAACTGCCAGAATCGGCGAAACGTCCAGTTTCTCGGCATGCATCATGGTCGCCAGTCTCTGTAGCGCACTGAGCAGCAAATTGGCCTCCCAGGGCTGCAACTCCCGGTATTGCTTCAGAAAATCAGCCTGCAGCATCTCTGGGGCAGCGTCGATAGTGCGCTGTCCTTGGCCGGTGATAGTGAGTTGCACTGAACGGCGATCATTGCCAGAGCGGTGTCGCTCCACCAGCCCGTTCTTTTCCAGCCGCACCACGATATTGGTCACTGTTGCCTGGGATAGATGGATGTCGCGGGCAATACTGGTGGGGGTTGCCATTGCCTGGCGAGTAATCGCGTCCAGAATCAGCAATTGCGAGGTGGTAAGCCCGGTTTCCTTGAGCAGTTGGCGTGAGTGCAGGTCAATGGCGCGGGTAATTTGGCGGAGCGCCACCAGCAGGGCCTCGTAGTCCTTCATGATGTTTGGTCTCGTGACAGGGAAACTAAGTGATTATCGGCCAACTGTAGGCGGTGGCGAGACTTATTCTCGACAAGAAGTCCAAAAAGCTCGCAGAAACGTTCATATCAAACAATCCCGGGCTGGTATAGACCCCCCAAGGCTGGCAGGCAGTTTTGCCGCTAACTGGCGGATTTGGCGCAACTATCTGAAAAATAATTACTTATTTTGGGGCTCATAAGCGGCAATACGCAGCAAAATAGAGTTTTACACTGGGAATATAGTTACAAATCTATATAATACGCCGCAATTGAATGGCACGAAGCCGCGCAGCGCCTGCACAGAGCGGCCCATCACTGAATTACGACCACAACAAGGGAAGAACATGTTTAGAAGAAAACAGCTTTGCCTGGCAGTCGCCCTGGCATCGACCACCTCATTAACTGCCCACGCTCAGATCGAAGAAGTCATTGTTACCGCCACCAAACGACCGGAAAGCCTGCAGGATGTCCCGGTGGCTGTTTCTGCTCTTACTGCGGAAACCCTGGAGCAGACCGGCGTCAGCAATTTTGAAGACTACATGATGCAACTACCCGGTGTGACCGCCGGCGGCAGTGGTCCTGGCCAGAACACGATTTATATCCGCGGTGTTGCGTCGACGACACCAAACCTCACAGTGGCCGGCGTCGCCGGACTGTCGCCCAACGTGGCGCTGTATCTGGATGAACAGCCTCTGGCCCAGCCTGGCCGGAACCTGGACGTGTATGCGGCGGACCTTGAGCGAGTCGAAGTGCTGGCCGGTCCGCAGGGTACGCTGTTTGGTGCCAGTTCCCAGTCTGGCACGGTACGCCTGATCACCAACAAGCCCGACCCCAACGCTTCTTCAGCGCGAGTGAAGTTCGGTACCTCGTTTACCCAGAGTGGGGAAATGAACAACAATGTCGAGGGCGTTGTGAATCTGCCGGTCACTGACCAGTTCACGGTGCGCGGTGTTGTCTACGTGGATAACAAGGGTGGCTATATCGATAACGTGGCCGGCACGCTGAGTGCCCGGGAAAGTGCCCGCTTTCGTGAGGAAGGCACGGTCCGCGCCAATGGCGTGCCGGTAAGCTCAACGCGTACCGGGTTCCAGGCAGGCGCAGACCTGAGCAACGTCACTTTTCTGGAAGCCGATAATGGCAATCGGGTTGAGGAAAACTTCAATGACCTGAGCTATGCCGGTGCCAGGATTTCGGGTCTTTATGAATTCAATCTCGACTGGAGCCTGCTGGTTTCTCATACTCGCCAGGACATCGAATCCGATGGCGTATTCTTTGCCGACCCTGACCTGGGTGATCTCGAGATTCAGCGTTACACTGACGATAGAATCGAGGATTCTTTCCACAATACCAACTGGACCTTGACCGGGCGCATTGGCAACCTGGAAGCTATCTATACCGGCGCTTATACAGACCGCGAATCTGAGCAGATTGTTGACTACAGCGACTACCTGTTTGTTGGTCAATACCTGCCTTACTACATCTGTGATGGTTACGTGACCTACCCATCTACGGTTCCAACCGGAACCTGTCAGGCACCGGACCTGTTCGTAAACAGCACCTCATCCACGGAAGTGCAGTCTCACGAGATTCGTTTTGCAACGGATCCGAGCCGACCACTGCGGGCAACATTCGGCGGTTTCTACAGCCAGCTTGATCTGCGCGAGCTGAACAACTTTACCTATCCTGGTTCGGAGCAAGCCGTTGCCTTTAATGGCGAAGTCGGATTTGGCCCCAATTTTTCTGCACAGCCATCTTCTGCGGCTGACCCCGGCCAATGGCCAGAAGGTGTAATCTTCCGCAACGATGTGTTTCGTCCGGATGAGCAGCGCGGCCTCTTTGGTGAGGTGACTTACGATCTTACCGATCAGTTCTCGGTGCTTGTCGGAGCGCGGTTGTACGACATCGAAGTTGACTTGCAGGGCAGTGCTGCTGGTTCGTTCGGCAACTTCGGCGCGTCCGAGGACAATAATGCTGGCAATAATCTTGATCAGCTGTTCAGTGCCCCAAATCCAGATTCGGCCCAGACTGATGGGGTAATTACCAAGTTTGGTTTGAACTGGTCGCCGACGCCCGATCAGATGCTCTATGTGACTTTCTCAGAAGGTTTTCGACCCGGTATTCTCAATCGGCCAGGTGGCTCGGTCAGCCCGGACGGCAATTTTACCGTGCCGTACGCGATCGACACCGACGACATGACTAACTATGAGTTAGGATGGAAACTCGATCTTCTCGATTACACCCTGCGATTCAATGGCGCACTGTTTTTCTCGGAAATCGATCGACTGCAGACCACTATTTTTGATCCGAGTATCACTAACCTGTTCTTTTCAGACAACGCCGCCGACGCTGAAGTTAACGGTGTGGAGGGTGATTTCATCTGGGCGCCGGCAGCAATGCCTGGCCTGAATGTTATCGGTGCTTTTTCGTTTCTTGATACCGAGATCACTCGCGTCATTACGCCGACGGATGATGTTCGTGAAGGCGATTCACTGGCATACGCGCCGGAAATGCAATTTAACATGCGTGCCCGTTATGAATGGTCGTTGGACAATGGTGTAATGGCACACGTGATGCCGAGCTTTACCTATTCTGATGATAAGTTCAGCGATATTATTGTCATCAACCGTGACCGCATCGATAGTTATGCGATGTGGGGAGTCACCGCTGGCCTGACCTCGGACCAATGGACCGCGGAGCTGTTCGTGAACAACCTGACTGATGAGCGTGCCGAAATTGCCCGCTCGTTTGTATTTGACCGCGAACGTGTAACCTATGCCCGTCCGCGCACCGCAGGCGTACGAATGACCTATGACTTCTAGAATTTGAAGTCGAGGTATTAACGGGGTCTGAGTGACCTGGGATCCAGGTAACCTGGATCCTGATGACCCGGAAAAAAGGCGCCTAAGACAGGCGCCTTTTTTCTGCAACAAGGAATCTGATGAGTAGCAAGCAGTCCGATCTGGACAGCATCCAGAAACTGGTCGTTGA
Source organism: uncultured Pseudohongiella sp. (assembly GCA_965230125.1). GTDB lineage: Bacteria > Pseudomonadota > Gammaproteobacteria > Pseudomonadales > Pseudohongiellaceae > UBA9145. The sequence continues at coordinate 2,166,513 of OZ245938.1, forward strand.
TCAGCAGTTTCAGGCAGCCCTGACACAAACCAGGACGCTGCTGGCGCAGCATGAAGACGACCCCGAGCTCCTGTACATGCAGGCCGTATGTCAGCGCTATCTGGGTGAGTATCAGGCGGCCCTGCAATCACTGGAGACCTTGAAAGCCCTGGCCCCGGAACATGGCCGCGCACATCAGGAAGAAGGGCACAATTTTCGCGCCTTGAACCGCAATGCAGAAGCGCTCAGAGCCTACACCCGCGCCACCCACTACAACCCGGCCCTGGTTGCGAGCCTGAAAGCGCAGCGCGATCTCCTGCAACACAGCTCTGATAACGCGGCCCTGGCTGCCGTCGACGCGCAACTCAGGGAGGTTCAGGCGCTGCCCAAGCCATTACTGGCAGCACGTGACCTGCTGGCCCAGAACAAGCTGGCACGGGCCGAGTCGGTGTGCCGCAAGTTTCTCCAGCAGGTCCCGCAAAATGTGCCGGGTATGCGCATTCTTGCCGAGATCGGTGTCCGCCTGGGAATTCTTGATGACGCGGAGTATCTGCTTGAAAGTGCTGTGCAATTCGAGCCAGAGAATATTGCTGCCCGAATCGAGTACATTCAGATTTTACGCAAGCGGCAGAAGTTTACCGAGGCTCTGCGTGAAGCTGACGCACTGTTACAGCGCGAACCGGATAATCCCCGCTACCAGTCCATTTACGCTGTTGAATGCATGCAATGCGGAAAATTCGACGATGCCCTGGTGTACTTTGAGCGCATCCTGCAGACGCTGCCTGCGGACCCAGTGACCTTGACCTCGAAAGGGCATGCCTTGAAGACCCGTGGCCAGCCTGAGGCGGCCATCAGCGCGTATCGCGAGGCAATTGCGGCTCATCGCTGGCACGGCGAGGCGTACTATTCCCTGGCCAATCTCAAAACCTACAATTTCACCGATTCGGAGCTTGATACGCTGTTGACCGTGCAGGACAACAGCAACCTTGGCTTCATGGATAGAGTGTATGTGCATTTTGCGCTGGGGAAAGCATTCGAAGATCGCCTGGATTATCAGCAGAGCTTTTTTCACTATGAGCGGGGCAACAGTCTGAAAAAATCCCAGAGTCGTTATCAGGCGGAGCAAATCAGCGCCGATTTTGAAGCGCAGAAGGAAATCTGCACCACTGAATTTTTTGAGCAACGAAAGTCCTGGGGTTGTCAGCATCCAGATCCGATATTTATTGTCGGATTGCCGCGCGCCGGATCCACGTTGCTGGAACAGATACTGTCATCCCACAGCCAGGTTGACGGTACCCTTGAATTGCCCAATATCCTGTCTCTGTCACAGCACCTCAGGCGCCGAAAACGGGACGGACAAGCACCGGATTATCCTGCTATTCTGGGTGAATTATCTGCTGATGAATTTCGGGAATTTGGTGAGACCTATATTCGCGACACTCGTATCCATAGGCAGGGCGCTCCACTGTTTATTGACAAGATGCCGAATAATTTTCGCCACCTGGGGCTGATCAGATTGATGTTCCCCAACGCCAAAATCATTGATGCCCGCCGCAACCCATTGGCCTGCTGTTTCAGCGCCTATAAACAACTGTTTGCGGATGGTCAGGAATTCAGTTACTCACTTGGCGACCTGGGTCATTATTATCGTGACTATGTTGCCTTGATGGAGCATTGGGATAGCGTCCTGCCTGGCTATGTTTTGCGTGTGGAAAATGAGGCATTGATAGCCGATCTTGAAACCGAAGTACGGCGTCTGCTCGAATTTTGTGGCTTGCCATTTGAAGAAGGGTGTTTGTACTACTATCAAACTGAAAGGGATATCCGCACACCGAGCTCCGAGCAAGTCAGAAAGCCCATCTCGCGCGCGGGAGTTGATCAGTGGCGTAACTACGAGGAGTTTCTCGCTCCGCTGAAGTCAGCCCTGGGTCCACTCGCCGAGCTGTCCGAACGATGGTCCGATGCAATGCTGGAGAACGAGCGCCAGTCCCCGATCAAGGAGTAGCACTAACTATGAACAATCAGTCGCACATAGAGACAAATGCTGGCTCCGGAAACATGATAAACCGGCCTGTATTTTTTATTTCCGCTGGCCTCATTATTCTGTTTTGTATCTACGGCGGGGTTTTCAGTAATCAGGCGGCTACCACGTTCACGGCGGTGCAATCCTGGTTGGTGACAAATTTTGGCTGGTTTTATATGGGCGTCGTGGCGCTTTTCTTCGGCTTCGTCGTTTATCTGGGGTTTAGTCGCTTTGCAAAGATCAGGCTCGGACCAGATGACTCCACGCCTGACTACAGCTACCTGAGCTGGTTTGCCATGTTGTTCAGTGCCGGTATGGGTATTGGTTTGATGTTCTTCAGTGTCGCAGAGCCGGTGACGCATTTTATCTCGCCGCCGGTCGGCGAGGGAGGGGATGCCGAAGCCGCCCGCCAGGCCATGCAACTTACCTTCTTCCACTGGGGATTGCAGGCGTGGGCAATCTATATCGTGGTGGGTCTGGCGCTGGCCTATTTTTCGTTTCGCCATGGTTTGCCACTGACCATTCGTTCGGCGCTGTATCCGCTAATCGGTGATCGCATTCATGGACCGATCGGCCACGCAGTCGATATTTTTGCCGTTCTCGGTACTATGTTTGGTGTCGCGACATCGCTGGGCATCGGGGTGATGCAGGTGAACGCTGGCCTGTCATACCTGTTCGATGTGCCAGTCAGTACGATGGTGCAGATTGGACTGATTGCTACGATTACCTGTATGGCTACTATCTCGGTCGTAGCAGGCCTTGACGGTGGCATCCGGCGCATCAGCGAGTTGAATCTGATGATGGCCCTGGTGTTGCTTACCTTTATGCTGCTTGTTGGTCCCACGGTACAGCTGTTGGGCAGCCTGATTCAGAACGTCGGCATGTATCTGTCCAACATGGTGTCCATGACCCTGAATCCCTATGCCTACGAACCTAACGAATGGATGGGAGACTGGACCCTGTTCTACTGGGCGTGGTGGATATCCTGGTCGCCATTTGTTGGTATGTTCATAGCCCGGATTTCCCGCGGCCGCACTATCCGGGAATTCGTGGCCGGGGTATTGCTCGTCCCCAGCGGCTTTACCTTTATGTGGCTTACCTTTTTTGGCAATACCGCCCTGAGCCTTGAACTGCAGGGCCTGGGCGGGGGCATAGCCACGGCGGTCCAAAATGATATGCCGACGGCGATATTTGTACTGCTGGAGCAGTTGCCATGGACTACCTTCATGTCACTGCTGACTACGGTGCTGGTTGTCACTTTTTTCGTTACCTCTTCTGACTCCGGTTCGCTGGTTATTGACATAATTACCTCGGGCGGTGCTGAAGACCCGCCCGTCTGGCAGCGAGTGTTCTGGGCTATCTCGGAAGGTGTCGTGGCTGCGGTGTTGTTAGTTGCCGGTGGCCTGACAGCATTGCAGACGGCGGCAATCACCAGCGCCTTGCCGTTTGGTTTTATTATGCTGTTGATCTGTTATGGGCTATATCGCGGCCTGGCGCAGGAGGCGGTCGGTATCACCCCGATTATCAGTACGCCGTCGGTGCCGCCTTCGAGCCCCGGCGTCTGGCAGACGCGACTGAAGGCCTTGCTTGGTCACCACACTGAAAAGACGGTGCGTGACTATTTGAGTTCCACCGTGCGCCCGGCCATGCAAGCGGTGGCAGAACAACTTCGGGCGCAGTCGCTACACGCCAATGTGGAAGAAAACGGAGAAGAGATTCAGCTGCTGGTCGGCCATCAGGAGACCACGGAATTCCTTTATCAGGTTCGCCTGCGCAAGTATTCCACCGCTGCGGTGGCTTTTCCGGAGATTCCGCGCAAGTCCAAAGAGCGCAGCTACTGGCGGGCAGAAGTGTTTCTGCTCCAGGGCCCGCAACACTATGACGTGGCCGGTTATTCCCAGGAACAGCTGGTGAACGATATCCTCAACCAATTTGAATTGCATTTACAGCAGCTACATGTGGATTCCTGAGGGGCTCCTCGTTTTCCGGTGCTGATTTGCTACACTGGTCTTCCGGAATCGAAAGGAGGGCTAGTGTTATGAAGCTGCTGAAGACCTGTGTTCTCGGCCTGGGCGTCCTGCTGGGCGCTATCGCCACGCTGCATGCAAACGAAGGCTCACTGGCTTTTGTGGGCGCCACCATTATCGATGGTACTGACAATGCGCCGCTGGAAAACGCTACCTTGCTCATTACCGACGGTCGGGTCCGCGCCATAGGGCCCAGCCAGACGGTCACCATCCCTGACGATGCTCGTCGAATCGATGTCGCCGGACGTACCATTATTCCTGGCCTGATCAATGCCCATGGTCATGTCGGCGACACCCTCGGTCTCGAAGGCGGCCACTATAATCGCGACAATCTGCTGCGCCAGCTTCGCCTTTACGCGCGCTATGGCATTACCACGGTATTTAGCCTTGGTGGTGATGCCGAAGCAGGATTTGCGCTGCGTAATGAACAGCACGTACCAACCCTTGATCGCGCCCGACTGTACGTGGCTGGCTCGGTAGTCAGCGGCAATACTGAGCTGGAGATCCGACGCCAGGTTAACGAAAACGCCGATCTCGGGGCCGATTTTATCAAGGTGCGGGTTGACGACAATCTTGGGCGAACCCGGAAAATGTCACGTGAGTTGTTCGATGCCCTGGTAGATCAGGCGGAACTGCGGCGGCTGCCAGTTGCCGTACATCTTTACTACCTGGATGATGCACGATATGCGCTGGAGGCGGGCGCCGATCTGATAGCCCACAGTATTCGTGACGCGGCGGTGGGCGCCGAATTCATCGATCAGATGCAAACCGCCCAGGTCTGCTACGTGCCTACCTTGACCCGGGAAGTCTCCACGTTTGTGTATGAAAGTGAGCCGGATTTCTTTGCTGATCCGTTCTTTCGCCGCGAAGTGGATGACCAGATTATCGCCGAGTTGCTGTCACCCGAGCGCATGTCCCGGGTGCGTAACAGCGAGTCGGCGCAGGCCTACAAAGCCGGCCTCGAAGTCGCCATGGATAATCTGGGCGCGCTGCATGCCGCCGGCATCCCGGTCGCTATGGGTACCGACAGTGGCCCACCGGCCAGGTTCCAGGGCTATTTCGAACACCTGGAATTGAGCATGATGGTGGATGCCGGGATGAGCCCCCTGGCGGCTATTCGCGCGGCTACCGGCGTTGCTGCGCAGTGCATGGGCGAGAATAATATTATCGGGACACTGGAGCCGGGGAACTGGGGTGATCTGGTGATCTTGCGCGACAATCCTGCTAGCGACATAACCAATACCCGCTCTATCGAGAGCGTCTGGATAGCCGGCAATGAAGTGCCGCGGGACTGAGGGACTGAGTGCGCGCCCCGCTATTATTCTGGAGCGCGTTAATTATTCTGACAGCTTGCTTGCCGAAAACTGCCTTGTTATTCGGCAATCAGTTCGAGGGTTGAGTTGAGCAGCACATTGCAGCCTTTTTCCACATCGTGCCAGTGACTCCATTCGTCCGGTGCGTGACTGACACCGCCGACGCTGGGAATAAACAGCAGCCCCGTGGGAGTGATGTCGGTGAAGAACTGTGCATCGTGACCGGCTCCGCTGGGCATGAGTAGCGTCTTGTAGCCCAGTGATTTGGAATGACGTTCCAATAACTCAATCATTTCCGGGGTGCAGGGCTTGGGCTGCAGCCAGCTCATTTGCTCGAATTCAAATTTGAGTTTGTGCCGGCGCGCGATAGAGGAACAGACTTTCTGGCAGGCATCCGACAGGGCCAGCATCACTTCTTCGCTCATATCGCGGCCCACCAGGGTGAAGTCGGCTTCACCGGGCACCGTGTGTGCAAATCCGGGTTTCAGCTCGACGCTACCAATGGTGAGGCGGGTTTTATCAGTGCCTTCCTCATCGATGATGCGGGAAATCTCGTGGGCAAAATCCGCCACTCCCATGAATGCGTCACTGCGCAGGTCCATTGGGGCGGTGCCGGCATGGTCTGCCTTGCCTTTGAATTTGATTAGCCATTTGAATACCCCGGAAATACCTTCCACCACGCCAATGGTGTTATTGGTTTTTTCCAGTACCGGGCCCTGTTCAATATGCAGCTCGAGAAAGCCGACCAGGTCCTCAGGATCGCGGGCGGCCTCCATGGCGAGATGGTAGGGGAGCTGGCACTTGGCCATGGCGTCACGCAGCAATTCGCCGCTGTGATCCTGGGCGCGTTCCAGCCAATCCAGCTTGAGATTGCCAGACAGGGCCTGGGCGCCGAGCATGCCGCCAAAGCGGCCTTCCTCTTCGCTGGTGCCTATCACCTCGATAGCATGCTTCAGCGGGATGTTGTGTTCCTTGATGACGCGTATGCATTCCAGTCCGGCCACTACGCCCAGTACGCCGTCGAAAATACCGCCGGCCGGGACCGAGTCCAGGTGTGAGCCGATCAAAAGAGACTTGTGCTCGGGATCGCCATAGCGACCGATCACGTTACCGGCCCCGTCCATGGACACATCCAGGTCGTAGCCCTGCATCTGGTCCATTAACCAGTGTCGGGCTTTCATATCCTCGTCGCTGAAGCCCTGGCGGTAAATGCCCTGATCCTCAGTGTTGTATCCGAAGCGGGCCAGGTTGTAGACGTCTTGCTTAACCCGTTCCAGATCGATTTTGATCTCTGATGTCATCTGGAGTTTCTGGTTCATGGCCGCCATCCTAACTCATCGGCCCGGCGTTTCGCCAGAGCCGGAATATCGGTGTCGATGAAGTGCTGATGCAGGGTTTGTACGCCGATCAAATGATTGATCACGGCATCCATCTGGACCTGCTCGGCAGCGGAGGTTTCTGGATTGTCATGGCGCTTGAACAACGCTTCCACGCCGTCATAAGACAGAATACCAGTGGCCTCAATACGTTCCCGTGACAGGTGCTTTTCCGCCAGCTCGCGCATCTGTTTCCACTTGGTTTCATCAGTGTGCGCTGGCGGCGCCATGAAGGCAAACTTTTCGCGCTTGTAAAGTACTTCCGGGAGTATGCCTTTCATTGCCTCGCGCAACACATATTTCTCGGTACGGCCTTTGATGCGATGCTGCGGCGGAATCTGGACCGCAAATTCGGCAAGGTGGTGATCGAGAAACGCCGGACGCGCCTCCATGGAGTTGGCCATGTCCACACGGTCGCCACCCCAGGTCAGTATCTGGCCCTCGAGCATGGTCTTGCACCATACATACTGAGCCTTGTCCAGGGCGTGACGGCCCTGCAATTGATCGCTGTCCAGCGCGTTGGCGATGGCGGCGCCGGGGCGATAGTCCTTGACCTGCTCACGAAGCTCCGGTGCCAGCAGGTCCGGTACCAGATCGGCACAGGCCAGCCAGGGCTGCAGGCAGCTCGGGGTAAAACCCACGGTGAAGTGCAAAGCTGGATCGTCTACCTGCTTTTCTGACAGCATGGCGCCGGTAAACAGCGAATTGCTCTCGTTTAACAGGGATTGCCAATTGGCCTTTTCGGCGGCGGACAGGGAGTCCAGTCCGTGCAGGAACATGTCGCGGCGAAATGCCGGGTAGCCGCCGAACAGTTCATCCGAACCCTCGCCGGTCATGACCACTTTGTAATTGCTCTTGTTTACGTGACGACTCATCAGCAATTTGGCGACCGCCAGCGTGTTATATATCGTCCGTTCCGTATGCCACAGGGTTTCTTCAAAGTGACCGTATAGCTCGTTACCAGACAGGCGCATCACGTCCTGTTCAGCTCCGCAGCTTTCCGCCATCTGGGTGGCGATCGGGGTCTCATCATAGTCGGCGTCATCAAAACCGATGGTGAAGGCGCGCACCGGCCCCTGGCGACAGGCGGAAGCGAGGCCGATGATGGCGCAGGAGTCGATGCCGCCAGACAGGTAGCTGCCTACCGGCACATCTGCCTCCAGGCGATGAGCCACGGCGTTGAGCAATTCCTCACGGGTGCGCTCAATAGCTTCTTCCTCGGACATGGGCGCGCGATCCATTTCCCTGGGGAAATTCAGATCCCAGTATTTGTGCTCCTTGACTACCAGCTTGCCACCCTGGCGCTTGATCTTGACGACATGGCCGGGCTGAACCTGATGGATGTTTTTGAATGCAGTGGTGCCTGGCACCATGGTCTGGATCAGCTGGTGATACAGGCCCTCTGGTGTAAATTCAGGTGTCACTTCCGGATGGGCAAACAGCACCTTCAACTCCGAGCCAAACACCACGGTATCGCCAATCTGGGTCCAGTACAGCGGCTTGATGCCAAACCGGTCGCGCACCAGGTACAAGGCATCCTCGTCCTTGTTATACAGTGAAAAAGCGAACTCGCCGCGCAGATGCTTCAGGGTTCCTTCAATGCCCAGATGGGGAAACAAGTGCAGGATGATTTCCGAATCACTCTTGGTATCGAAGCGTGCACCCTGGGCTGTGAAACGCGCGCGGATCCGCTGGTAATCATAAAATTCGCCGTTGTGGGCCAACAGCAGATTGCCGTCCTGGCTGACGAATGGCTGGCGAGCACGGTCTTCATTCAGGTCGATGATCGAAAGTCGGGCGTGGCTGAATCCGACGCCATGATCGGGAAACTGCTGGTGGCCAAAACCATCCGGGCCGCGGTGATACTGAATCGCGGCCATGTTGACCAGGATTTGTGGGTCGATGGGTTTGTCAGGCTGGGCATGCATGATGCCGGCGATACCGCACATAGAGTCTTGTCTCGATTGTCTAGGTTAGTTTTAGGGGTTTGGTAGCAGGGATGCTTGTCGTCGGGTTTTCGTGGGTGTTCAGACCACGTCCAGAACTCGTCCTTTGCGATGTACCAGGCAGGTAAGCAAAGCCATACGAACAAACACCGCGCCTCTGGCCTGAGAGAAGTACCAGTTAAAGTGGGTTTGATCGAGGTCGTGGGACAGCTCTGCTCCGCGAGCAAGAGGGTGTAGAACGATGGCACCTTCCTTGAAGGGTGTGTCCGGAGTCAGGGAAAAAACTTTGCCAAAGGTTTCGAAATCATCGCCAGTCCAGGCGATGGCATTGATATAGATAACATCCAGCTCCGGAACGACCTCGAGAAAGGACTCGCCACCTTCAATCACGTTCAGGCCGCGATCCCGGAACTGTTTGAGTACTTGCGGGTCACAGGAATCCTTCTCGTCGTGAAACAGGTACACTTCTGAAAAGGCATGGGGAAAGATCGAGAATATCTTTAGCAGGCTGCGCACGGTCCGCATTTTGTCGGGCACACCAATTACGCCGATCTTGATGCGTTTTTCAGGTGCCAGTTTCTTCTTCAGCAGCTCCGGGCGCCATTTGAAGATCGTATAGAGATCTGCCATCGCCTGGGTGGGGTGTTCATCAAGCCCGTTGCCAGCATTAATAATGGGAATGCGCAGTGACTCACGCATTTCATGCAGAGATTCCTCGCGCGTGTCGCGGAGTACCACGCAGTCTGCGTAATTATTGAACATTTCGCCCACATCTGACAGAGATTCGCCTTTGGCGATTCCGGTGGTGGAGCGATCAGTGATCGACATGATGTCGCCACCCAGACGGTGCCAGGCGCTTTCAAACGACAGTCGCGTGCGTGTACTGGGCTCATAAAAAGCGCTAATCAGAATCTTGCCATCCAGTGGTGTTGAAAAGCGGTCCGGATTGGCCTCGTACTTGGCAGCCAGACGGAATAACTGTAGCAGTGTCTCGGCCTTGAACTGGTCGGCCCGCAGAATATGCTGCTGTTCAAGTGGCAATAACTGGTCGCCGTCTTCAATGATCGTGCGCAGCAATTGCTTGGGGTGCGCATCGCCTTGAACATCGGGCTTCTCGCGTATGCGAATGTGGGCTTGATCATCCACGTCGGTATTCTCCTTAATTACCACAGTTTTCCGTTCTTGATGTCGGTATACATCATCGCCACGAGTATCAATGGCGTTAAGCTGGCTAAAATCAACGAGATTGTCACCAGTATTGTTAATGCGCTAAGCGAAATCATGAAGGGCTCTCGGATTTGGCGAGTGATTCGAAGTTGAATTGGCTTTTGTCCATACGGCTGACTACTACTATGACGATCAGTGATACGGCGCAAGAGGCCACTGCGGCGACGTAATAGCCAATGGTGAAATAGGCCAGCAGGCCCAGGCCGGTGCCAGCCACCATGGCCATGGTAGCAGCCAGGCCAGTTGCCCAGCGAAAATAGAGACCGAATACGATGGGCCAGATAGCACTGGCGACAAAGGCGCCGGTGAAATACAGCAGCGATGCCAGAGTGCTCAATCGCGGCACACATAATAGCCAGGTAACCAGTCCCAGTAGCAGGATGATAACGCGGCCGGCGCGAAAGCACTGCTGATCAGATGCGCCAGGGTTGATATGACCACGGTAGATATCCTGGGTAATCAGATCCGCGGTGGCGGCCAGCAGTGAGTCGAGACTGGAGGCCAGGGCAGAAAACACCACAATGAAGACCACGACGGCACCCGTGGTTCCCAGAATACGGCCCGCCACCAGCGGCCCCACCATGTCAGATGAGGGCACGATAATGCCCAGCGATGGTGCGGCCAGCGCGACAAATCCAGCCACGATGGGGATCGGCAACCAGAAAATTCCGGCGATAAAGTACGCGCGAAAACCGGTGTCCTGGCGAAAGGCAAAAGCTCTTGACCACCAGACATTGGAGTGGAAGATTTCGCCGACGCCGAACAGCAGATTGTTGAACAGAAACATGATGGCGGCTGGGAATAACAGGTCCAGCAGCATTGGCCGTTCGATCTGCAGGTCGGTATGCATTTGCTCAAAACCGACATTGCTGATTACCAGAAAGGCAATGAATATGACGCCGGTGATGATAATGATGGTCTGCACGAAGTCAGTGGCAATAACCGCTCGCAGTCCGCCAAGTAAGGTATAGGATACGCAGACAACCAGAATCGTTGTCATACCTAAATGGTAGGGAATGCCGCTGAGGGCGTTGACCAGTATGCCACCGGCCATTCCGAGGCTGATCAACCAGCCGAAGGCATAACACAGGGAAATGACCAGGAACACTCGCCAGGCCACTACGCCGTAGCGCTCGCGGATGAAATCCCCGGAGGTAAAGCCATGGGGCAACAAGTATTTGATGCGCTTGGCCAGTGGCGCGAATAACAGCAGACCCACGGCGCCCAGTGAATAGCCCACCATGCCCCAGACGCCCAACTCATAAGTCACCTGGGGAGCGGTCATGGTGGTGTTGGAGGTTACCCAGGTGGCCATGGCGGTGGCGGCGGCAAAAGCCAGGCCGACATTGCGTCCGGCCAGCATGTAGTCTTCCAGGTTTTTATTCTGGCGCCCCAGGAAATAGCCGAAAGCAATCCAGACAACGCCGAAGATAACAAGAATAATGAGCGCCACAGTGGGCGAGAGCGCGTTGTACTGCATAATCAGATGCCGGCCTGTTTGTTTCCGCGAAGAATGGTGATCACGAGGATACTGAACAAGCACAAGCCGAGCAGGAAAAAGCCGGTCGCCCGCCCAAGACTGTGATGCGCGACAGTCACTTCAACCGTATTGCTCAGGGTTGCACCATCTTCGACCAGGCGGAAGAAGTAATTGCCGTTGGTCAGGCCGGTGATTGTCGCTGCGCCTTCGCCGGCAATTTCTCGCACGATGGGATCGGTGAAGTCACCGCTGGTATCCTGTTCGAGTATGAGAGTGGTATCTGGTGACGGGGTTTGCCAGTTGAGAACGAAGTAGCCCTCATTGGACAACCCGGTGCTGGCGGAGAGCGAGGTGCTATTAGTGCTTTCGATATTTTCAGCAGCCCACGAGTGAGACGTGGTTGCCAGTAACATCAACCAGATCAGGTGCCGCCAATGTAATGCTCTTGCCAGTAAAGAGCGGATAGAGTCTCTCCCGTTCGTCCGCATTGCTGCAATCGCTGGATTGTATCCTTTTTGTCTCGGTGGCCCTGGCAGCAGGTATCGCGGATTACTTCAAGTTACATTAAAGGCACACAATACTACTTTAATTGCCGGGCAAAGTCCAACCGCCGAAATTAGCTGCCAAACGGCAAGCTATTCATAGTTAAAGAGAATATCCCTGTATTGAAAGAATTCGACATGGCGCCTATACAATGTTTTCAGGGCGTCAGAATGCTCCGCTATAAACAGGATTCGCGCGGTGTATTATTGGTCATCGGTTATTGCGGCGGTGAATTAAATTGCCGGAAGCGCTGGTCTGTTGTGGCGGGCAATTACCGTGTGCTGCATCCCTGGCGTGACGTTGACCTGGCAGGGGAATCCTTGTCAGGCTGACAAACAGAGAAGTCAGGCCTGCGTATCGGTAGGCTGTTATAGATAAATCCGGGAGGAATGCAGGATTATGGAACAAAGAAAAGTAGACGTGGCCATTATTGGCGCCGGTACCGCGGGCATGACGGCCTACCGCCAGGCCAGGGAGCACACCGATAACCTGCTGGTAATCGAATCCGGTGTCTACGGGACCACCTGTGCGCGGGTGGGGTGTATGCCCAGCAAGCTCCTGATCGCGGCCGCTGAAGTCAGTCATCAGATAGACCAGGCCGGGATGTTCGGTATCGATGTCGACGGCAAAACCGTCCATGGTGACCGGGTCATGGAGCGAATCAAGTCTGAGCGGGATCGCTTTGTGGGCTTTGTGGAGCGTGCCGTTGACGACTGGCCAGAGCACCACAAACTGCATGGCAAGGCAGTGTTCATTGGCCCCAACGAACTACAGGTGGGTGATCATACCCGTGTGCACGCCGAGCGCATTGTTATTGCCGCCGGTTCCCGACCGGCAGTTCCGCCACCCTGGCATGAATTGGGTGATCGTTTGTTGGTCAATGACGATGTGTTCGCCTGGGATACACTGCCTGGCAGTGTCGTTGTGGTCGGCACCGGAGTTATCGGAATGGAGATCTCCCAGGCCCTTAGCCGTCTGGGGGTCAAAACCCACTTGTTTGGTATTGGCAATCAGTTTGGCCCGCTGTCGGACCCCCTGATCAATGCCGAGGTCGGTCGCTTCCTGGGAAAAGAGTTGACCCTCGAGGCAGATGCCAAGGTGGAATCAGTGCGGCGCGGCGAGTCCGGGGTGGAGATTGAATACCTTGCGAACGGTGCAACGCACACGGTTACGGCGGATTACATGCTGGCGGCCACCGGGCGGCGCTCCAACATTGACAGTCTTGATCTCAACCAGGCGGGAATTGCAGTTAATCAAATGGGGATTCCAGAATTCAATCTGGCTACCGGCCAGGTGGGCGATACTCCGGTTTTTATTGCCGGGGATGTCAGCAATGCTCACCCCTTGCTGCATGAAGCGGCCGATGACGGGCGCATTGCCGGAGATAATGCCGGGCGCTATCCAGAGGTTCGGGTGCGACCGCGCCGCGCCCCGTTGTCGGTGGTGTTTACCGATCCGCAAATCATGATGACCGGCAAAACCTACAAGGAACTGGCGAACTCTGGCGATGCGTTCGCCGTTGGCCAGGTGAACTTCTCGGATCAGGGACGCAGCCGGGTAATTGGGAAAAACAGCGGTATTCTTCGGGTCTACGGTGAGCAGGGGTCAGGACGCTTTCTCGGGGCGGAGATGGTCGGCCCAGCGGCCGAGCATATTGGCCATTTGCTGGCGTGGTCGGTACAGCATCGCCTGACCGTGCAGGAGTTGCTCGACTGCCCATTTTATCACCCGGTGATTGAGGAGGGCGTTCGTACTGCGCTGCGCGACCTGAACGCTGAGCTGAAAATGGGACCGACTCCGGTGGAGCGCTGTCTGGATTGCGGCCCCGGCGCCTAGACTATTGGCGCCGGTGCAGAGCCTTCAGGAGTTGCCGCTGGCCAGTAAGCCGGCAATTTCTGAGGGCGTCGCGCGTAGTGATGTGGCCACGCGATCAAAGAAATCCAGCTCGGTATAGCGAATTTCTTCGTCACTGCGAATGATGCTGGCCAGGGCATCCAGCACGGCAACCCGTTCACTTTCGCTCAGCTTGCGGGTAGCACTGGTCAGATAGCGCTCCAATGACTGTGAGGCAAAGATTTCTGAGGATGCGGCAGTGCGGATATCAGCATCGCTGAAGTCCACGCCGGTGTGTTCTTTTAGCGCCGCTTTCACCTGAGCCACCTCAACTGATTCTACATTGGAGTCGACGCGGGTGGCGCGGGCCAGAACCATCAGCATTGTTTCCTGAAACAGTTCCTGCTTGTGCTTGGCGGTGCCGCTGCCTACCAGTTCGCGAATAGCGCTAAAGTTAATCAGGCTCATGACGTTTCTTTTCCTCTTTATCTCGTCTCAGTCGGTGTTCTGGTTTCGAGCCGGAAGCATTGCTGCAGCTGTTGCTGGCGCACGGGTGTCCGGGTCGTGAAAAGAGCCTAATGCCATTGCCCGGGCCTGTCCATTATTAGTTGGCCACAGGCGATAATAGCTGTTCACCGGCTGACCTGGAGCAAATTTGCCTGATCAAATTACCCGTTTGCTGCGCAGATCGGCAATCACATCCGCCTCATAACCGAGCTCGGTCATGATGTCGTCGGTATGCTCGCCCAGGGTCGGTGCGCGCTGCTCGATGCTGCCGGGTGTGGCAGATAATTCCACGGGGGTGGTCATTAATGGAGCCGGCCGAGCCAGGCCCGGGTAGTCAGTATGGCGAAACAAGCCCTTGGCCGCGATGTGCGGATCGTCCAGTACCTCCTGTGGCGACAGCACCGGGCCAGCCGGAATGCGCGCTTCTTCCATGGCGCTTAACACTTCATCTGTGGTGCGCTCAGCACACCACTGCGCCAACCGCTCGCTAATAATTTCGCCATGGTCGCCACGGCTGATGTCATCCTTGAAGCGCGGGTCGGTGAGCCAGTGCTCTTCCCCCATTAGGTCCGCCCAGCGTTTGAACAGTGGGCCGCCCACCGACTGGACCAGTACCCAGCCATCGCGGGTCGGGAAGGTATCGGCTGGCGCCGAAGTCTGCGAGCGATTCAGGGTGGCGACACGGTTTCGCTCTATGACTGCCTGTTCGATGAGGGTGCCGTTCATCAGGGTTAGCGCGGTGTTGAACAGGGAGCCCTCGACAATCTGGCCACGTCCGGTTTTCTGGCGCTCAAAAAGCGCCGCCATGGTGCCAAATGCCGCCAGGCTGGCGGTACCGAAATCCACATAGGGTGCGTAGGCTTTCACCGGCTGATTCGCGTAACCGGACATGTACATGTTGCCTGACATGGCTTGTCCCAGGCCATCGAAACCGACCCGGTGCTCATAAGGCCCACCGCGCCCGAAGGCCGAAATCATGGTCAGGATAATGTCTTCCTTGACGGCGCACAGGCTGTCGTAGTCCAGGCCCATGGCGGCCAGAGTATCCGGCGGCAGGTTGGCGACCACGACATCGGCTGTGGCTACCAGCTTTTTGACGACCTCGCGGCCTTCCGGTTTCATTGGGTTCAGGGTCATGCCCCGCTTGTTGCGGCCCAACTGCATGAACAGGGCGCCGTCCCCCTGTTCGGTGACCGGCGACAGGAAGCGGTCTTCCGAACCGTCGACTTTTTCAATGCGAATCACATCGGCGCCCATATCGGCCAGCAGCGTGGCGCAAAACGGCCCGGCAATGTAGCGTCCGAAATCGAGTACCCGGATCCCTTCAAGAATTTTTTGCATGATACGTCACTGTCTCCCTTGTTGCTGTGGCTTGCCGGCGGCGCGTTGTTGCCTGGCAGTCGTGCATCCGCGGACGTCGCCGCGGTACAGCCGGGCAGTCTAGCACAGGCCCGGAACTGCTGACCTGGAACCACCGACCTGAAACTACAAGCGCTGGCCGGGTGTTGCCGACCAGACGACTGCATTACAATGACCGACTAACGCCGATTCGGAGAACACCATGGCACACCCGCTCCAGTTCGCTTGCAAGTCTCTGTTACTGCTGCTGGTCAGCAGCTTGTCGCTAGTGGCGATAGCCGCTGAACATCCCGGCTACACCGTTGACCCCCAGCGCAGCACCACTGGTATCGGAAAATTTTACATGGACCGTGAGATTTCCTTCGTGATGGGCCATCAGGCTGCGGACTGGCTGAATCGGCCAGGTCGTGAGCGCGAGGAGCGTCCCGATGCGGTGGTGACGAACATGAACCTGGCGGCTGATGATGTGGTCGCGGACATCGGCGCCGGCTCCGGTTATTTTACGTTTCGGATTGCCCGTCAGGTGCCCGAAGGCAAAGTGCTGGCGGTGGACATTCAGCCCGAGATGCTGGCGCTGATTGCCCAGCGCCAGGAAGAAGAAGGTGTGACCAATATTGACCGCGTGATGGGGGAGATTGACGACCCGAACCTGGCGCCAGAGTCGATCGACGCGGCCATTATGGTGGATGCCTATCACGAGTTCTCACATCCTTATGAAATGATGGCGGGCATTTACCAGGCGCTGCGCCCCGGAGGTCGGGTTTTCCTGCTGGAATACCGTGGCGAGGATCCCAGTGTACCGATCCGGCCGCTGCACAAGATGACCGAACAACAGGTAGTGAAGGAAATGAGCGTATTCGGGCTGGAGTGGACCGAAACCCTGGATTTTCTGCCGTGGCAGCACATGATGATTTTCACCAAGGTGCCTGACGAACAGTAGGGATTGTCTGCAGTCTGACCTGCGCAAGCGACCATTGGTCGCGCTCACCCGTAACCTTTACGCGTTCCGGGCGTCATAATTCAGTAAGCGAACAGGCCACGGGCGAGCATTGGGCTCCCAGCCAGATCGCGGAATCCTGAACAGCAGAGTCTGACAGTGAGCAACTACCGATACCGACAGGTCATGGTGCCTATTGATCGCTACGTACGCACCCTGACACCCCGGGGAAAAGTGATTCTGGCACTGGCCGAAGGCGGACTGCTGCTGATGCTACTGGGCTCGGTAATTTTCTATCTGCACTGACTGTCTGCCCGGTGAGTGATATCTGCAGCTGCAGCAAACCGGCAAGCAGTCCCTCCCTAATTATTTCCTGTAAAGGCATTGCTGCCAGTGCCCGTTATCTGCAAAGCGGCCGCTGTTGCCTGCCCGGCGTGCGTCGCTTGCCAGGTTAGGGGCCAGGGGCGCGGGCTCCAGTCGGAGTCAGTCGCCCCGAAAATAGCTGGTCGCTTGTCACATTTTGCAGTTGCGGCAAGCACCGCGATATCCCGCTGGCAATCCGGGCTTTTTGCGCTGTTGTGGTGAATTGAGGATAATAACCGCGCCTGAAACGGTGGCTGTTGCCCATGGATGCGGCGCTGTGCACTGCTCAGGGTTCACTCGCAAGAGTCGCCAAACTCCCCATTTCACGAGGTTTTTCTATGCAACGCGAATCCATGGAAGTCGATGTGGTAATCATCGGCGCCGGGCCGGCCGGATTGTCCACTGCCTGCCGAATTCTTCAGCTGGCCCAGGAAGCCGACAAGGAATTGTCGGTATGTGTGCTGGAAAAAGGGTCGGAGGTCGGGGCCCATATTCTCTCCGGCGCCGTGTTCGAGACTTCCGCTCTGGACGAGTTGTTCCCCGATTGGGCCGAGCGTGGCGCACCGCTGAACACCCGGGTAACCGGCGATGATGTGTACTACTTACCCGGCGCAGATTCGTCTTTCAAATTTCCAGGCCTGATGGTGCCGCGCCCGATGCACAATCACGGCAACTACATTATCTCTTTGGGCAAGCTGTGCGCCTGGATGGCAGAGCAGGCCATGGAGTTGGGCGCCGAGGTGTTCCCGGGTTTTGCGGCTGCGGAAATCCTTTACCACGATGACGGCCGGGTAAAAGGTGTGGCCACCGGAGATATGGGCGTGGCTGCCAGCGGCGAACAGAAGCCGTCATTTGAACCCGGCTTTGAGTTTCATGCCAAATACACAATTTTCGCCGAGGGTTGTCGCGGACATCTGGGCAAGGAACTGATCAGCCGCTTTGAGCTGGACAAGGACAGCGATCCCCAGCACTACGGCATTGGGCTGAAAGAGGTCTGGGAAATTCCCGCCGAGCAGCACGACGAAGGCAAAGTAGTCCACACCGCGGGCTATCCTATGATTGGCGCCAGCGCCGCCGCCACCAGCGGCGGTTTTCTGTATCACGTGGAAGGCAACCAGGTCTCCCTGGGCCTGATTGTGGATCTGGGCTACAGGAATCCGCATATCAGCCCTTTTGATGAGTTCCAGAAGTTCAAGCACCATCCGGTAATCGAGAGCACCATCAAGGGCGGCAAGCGGCTCAGTTACGGCGCTCGGGCACTGATCAAGGGCGGGCTGAATTCGCTGCCGAAAATGAGTTTTCCTGGCGGCTTGTTGATTGGCTGTGATGCCGGGACCCTGAATGCTGCCAAGATCAAGGGCAGCCACACCGCCATGAAGTCCGGGCTACTGGCAGCCGAATCGGTTTTCGCCGCCCTTGCCAGTGCTGAGCCACCTGCGGAGTTGAGCGATTACGGACAACGCTTCAAGCAGTCTGATCTGCATGCGGAACTGCACAAGACCCGGAATTTCAGCGCCGGCTTCCATAAATTCGGTTTCTGGATAGGCAGCGCGCTGACCTTTATTGAACAGAATATTTTCTTCGGCAAATTCCCGCTGACTTTTCATGATCGCTCTCAGGATCATGAGGGCATGTTGACCGCGGACCAGGCTCCGCGGATTGACTATCCGAAACCGGATGGCGAGATAAGCTTTGACAAGCTGTCCTCGGTGTTCCTGAGCAACACCAATCATGCCGAGGATCAGCCTTGCCATCTGCAGCTCAAGGACCCTTCCATACCCATTTCGGTCAACCTGCCGAAGTATGACGAGCCAGCGCAGCGTTATTGCCCGGCCGGCGTTTACGAAGTAGTTGAGGACAACGACGGCGGCAAGCGCTTCCAGATCAACGCCCAGAACTGCGTGCACTGTAAAACCTGCGACATCAAGGATCCTTCCCAGAACATTCACTGGGTGGTGCCGGAAGGTGGCGGCGGCCCCAACTACCCGGGCATGTGAACCACCTGACGAGTATTCCAGCGTACGGCGGTTGACCGCCTTCGCACCGCGTTTCGATGGGGCGGCGCTACCGGGCCCGGTGCGCCCATGCTACAGTGAACTGGTGTTCAACGGGGTTCATGCTGATGGGCGCTGCGTCACAACACCCAATTGCGTGCAGGATTTGCTGCACGTTAATTATATTCGTCTGGGTAATCCTGTTGGCGCCGACGATCAGTGCCCAGGATGAGCTTGCCCAGGCGCGCTGGCAGCGGGCAACCAGTGAACACTTCACGGTCTATTCTCAGCAGTCGTCGCGAGCAACCGAGCGCTTTGCCCGGGAACTGGAGCAGTGGCGTCTGGCCGCCGCCAGCGTTATGCCGGGGCCGGCCACGTTCCCGCACCCGGGGATACCCAACTACGTTTTCGTTTTCGATCGGCTGGACGATTTTCAGCAATTTACCCTTGGTGAAGATGCGGCGTTTTTCTATCCAACGCCGCGGGCCAATTTCATGGCTCTGGTGGCTAATGACGCCACGGCGTTGCGCCTGGCGCGGCACCACTATGGCCATTTCCTGCTGCGTAATTTTGCCGATCTTCGCCTGCCGCGCTGGTTTGAAGAAGGTCTGTCAGCCTACCTGGGACGTCTTGAAGTGGGTGACGATGGCTTCCGGTTTGAGCAGTACACCGCGCGCAATAACGAGGTCATGGCGCAAATCAGTGAGCAGTTTTCCATGCAAAGGCTGTTCTTCAATACTGCTGCCCTGGCTTCGCCACGAGTGATTCAGATTGCCAATCTCAAGGCAGAGGCACTGTATTACTACCTGCGTCACGGCTACCTCGAGCGCGGCTTTCCCGACCGCCGTCAGCAACTGCAAAATTATATCGATCTATTGTTGGCAGGGCGCAATCATCGCTTTGCCTATGACCGATCGTTCGATGTCACTACCGCAGAGCTGGATACTGAATTCCAGCGCTTCCTGCAGCAATCCCGTCGGCCGCGGGTTGATGTTGAAATGAGTCTCCCGGCACCGGACACAGTCGCGGTGCAGCGGGTCAGCGCACAGGAGGCGAGTATCATTCTGGGAGATCTGGCACTCAACGGTGGGCGGCCCGAAATTGCCGAGCGGTTTTTTAGACGCAGCATTGATGACGGGGTAGCCACGGCGCGGAGTTATTCGGGCCTTGGTGACGCGCTGCGCTTTCAGGATATGCCCGGTCGTGACCAGGAAATTTCCGCCCTGTTTGAAGAAGCGCTGACCATGGCGCCAGACGAGCTCTCTATCGTGCTGGACTATGGTGAATACTGGGAAGCCGAACTGGCGGATTGTGACAAGACCTGGTCGCCAGCCCGGCGCGGCCAGATTCTGACGACTATTGAAGCCAGTTTTCGCAAGGCCCTGGAGTTGGACCCGGACAATCCGGAAGTTAATCTGGCCATGGGTCAATTGTTCATGCTGAAAGGTGAAGACTGGCAGGCAGGGCGTGCCTATCAGGAGCGGGCATTCGCGCTGCTGCCAGCGGAAACATTTATTATGGAACAATCTGCTAAATACGCCATCGCTGCGCGAGATTACCCGCGGGCAGAACAGCTGATTGAAGAGCTGGCGCAGCCTATTCATTTTTTCGGTGAGCCAGGTTATGTGACTAATCTGCGCGAGCGTCTGCTAGCCCGACGCCAAGGTGAATCCTATGACTCCTGTGCGGAATGAATGTCGCTGGCTATTGCTGCTGCTTGTCCTGCCGTGGTGTGCGGCCGTTGCTGCGCCGCTGGACGAGGACGTGGCGGCAGATCCGCTACTGGGGCCACTGGCGGCTTTGCTGGACCGGCAAGGCATTGATGTCATTGCCAATCTCAATGATCGGGCCCAGGCCCGGCGCCGGCCGCGGCAGCCGCGGCTGGGCCGCTTTCCGGATCTGCCGTTCCGTCAGTTTCCGGGTAGCCTTGAGCTGCTGCAGTTTGAGCGCGGTTTCGCCGCTGATGAACTGACCGGCCTGGCTTTGCTGGGCAAAGATGCGGCGGCAGGCGAGACCATCAATTCGCCGCGGGAATTTATTAGCGCCTGGTTGCGAGCAGCGGATGTGGATCGGGTATTTGTGTCGCTGGTGGTCGCTGACCTGGGGGTGGCAAAAAACCTTGTAGAGGCGGCAGCGGATAGTGCCTGGCAGCCCCTGCTATTGTCGAACAGCATGCCCGTAGAGACAGCCGGGACCCTGTTCTCCACCGCCGCCCAGCGCCTGGCTATTGACAGTTCGGCAGCGCGTGACTATCGGGGTGAGCTGCCCGACCTGGCCTGGTTGGGAGAACGGGTACGGCGCAACAGCGAGTCTATTTTCAGTGACCCCGGTAACCGCGATGATCGCCGCCA
Source organism: uncultured Pseudohongiella sp. (assembly GCA_965230125.1). Lineage (GTDB taxonomy): Bacteria > Pseudomonadota > Gammaproteobacteria > Pseudomonadales > Pseudohongiellaceae > UBA9145. The sequence continues at coordinate 2,187,771 of OZ245938.1, forward strand.
GGCAAGGCAGGAACCGGCGGTGTTTGTCAAAGAGACCCTTGGAGATGAATTTTCAGAATCCACCATCCGCGAGATTGTTGTTCCCGGTGGTGTTGCTCTGGGCGAAACCGCGCGGCTTAGCCAGGCCATTGCCGAGGCTCGGTTCGTGGACGAAGCGCTGACCCTGGTGGGGGACGACGGCACAATCTGGCCACTACCCGGCATCGAACCTGCAGTGCTCAAGTCGTTGTTCGACTTCGTCGAGCGTTCGCTGGCCATTGGCTCCGATGCCATCGTTGATATCGACGCGGAGCGGCGGGTGAGCCTTAACGCGGCCCTGAAAGATACCGATCCCGGCTATGAGATCATGCACGCCGATACCCTGCCGTTTGAGTTTGTCAGCAGTTTGCGGGTGACCAAAAGCGTGATCGTCGATACTGGTGTGGAATGGTTTGCAGCCGGCGGAGATGGCCAGCAGCTGGTATTCGAATCCCGCTTTGAGGTGCGCTTTCTATCGGCGGACAATATGCGCATTGCCCAGACCCGGGCGGCGCTGCAATACAAATATGATTCCCGCACGCAGCAACCCGAATACTATGATGCCTGGGGACGAGATGTCCCCAGGCTGCGAGAAAATCTTGATTATGCCGGTCTGGGTAAAGGCGTAGAGCCGGTGGCCCGTTATGCTGGCTGGATTGCGCTGTGGCGTAAACTGCACGAGGATGAAGTACAGTTTACCGAAGGCCGATACCAGTTCATGAAGCTGAACAAGAGCGGCCAAGAAACCCCGGGTCGCTATTGATCGGGCCGTCACTGAAGGGGCAGTCACCCAGACGTTCATACCGAAACAGGGGCCAAGCTGCCGTTACGGGCTGGCGACCAGTACCTGCCAGGCAGATTGAAACTGCGGTTTGAGCGTCGTGAAAAGTAATAATCAGAGTCCTGATACAGAGCACAGGGATGGAAACCCCGTAAACAGCCCATCGTCATGAACAGAGTGTCTCACTACATTGGTTTACGAATCCTGCTTCTGCTGCTGGCCGGTAGTCTGTCGGCCTGCGCCGGCATTGATCTGGACACCGGTTTTGATCGGCGTGAGGCGATGCACGCCCAAATCATAGACCAGCAGCAGGATCTCTACCCGGAGATAAATCCGCTGGCGCTTGACGACGAAATCCGGGCGCTGCTGGCGCAGCAGATTCCGCCGCGTGCAACCGTTGAACAGCGGGTGGCCAAGCTTCAGGAGCTGCTGTACGCGGAAGAGTATCTGAACATTCAGTACAGTGACGAGAAGACCCACACCGCCAGTGAGGTGTTTCGCGCACGGGAGGGCAACTGCCTGTCGGTGATGAACCTGTTTGTGGCCATGGCGCGTCACGTGGGTGTTGACGCCAATTTCCAGACGGTTCGGGTGCGGCCCAGTTGGGACCGCCGGGGTGATTTGCTGGTTATCAGCCAGCATATCAATGCTACCGGCAGACTCGGCGTGCAGCGCCGCTTCGTGGTGGATTTCACCCCTGAAATTGCTCTGCAGCAACTCACGGCAAATATCGTCAGCGATCAGCAGGCGCGGGCTCTGTATTTTAATAATCTCGGCGTCGAGGCGATGGTAATTGGCGAGCTGGACCAGGCGATCCGGTATTTCAAGAACGGCCTGTTTCTGGACCCGGGAATGTCGATCGGCTGGAACAACATTGGCGCAGCATACAAGCACCAGGGGCAGATGGAGCTGGCCGAATACAGCTACCAGATGGCATTTAACGCCGACGACAATAACGCATCCGCCATTAACAATCTGGCCAAGCTGTATCGTAACCAGGGCAGGACCAGGCTGGCCACGGAGTACGAGCAGGCCATCAGCCGGGTCAATGAGCTTAACCCCTATTACCACTTCGCGGTGGGCAGCGTGGCCTATGGCCGTGATGATCTGGATGCCGCGCGGCTGGCATTTCGCCGCGCGTTACGCCTGAAAGAAGTGGAGCCGGATTTTTATCTGGCGCTGGCGCAGGTTTATCGGGATTTGGGCTATACCAGCCAGGCAGAGGAGCTGGTGCAGACGGCCCAGTCGCTGCTGGCCCAGAATGCGGAAATTTATCGCCCCAGCGGTGAGCGACTGCGGGTTATCGATAGCCGCCCGATTTTGCGAGAGGGATCACCGGGTGTGAATATTATCCTCAACTGAGTCGCAGTGACCGCAATCAGGTAGCCCGGGCCAGGGCAAAGTCCACCATGGCAGCGAGGCTGTCGCGATATTCAGAATCACCCAGATGCTCCAGACACTGCCGCGCCTGAGCCGCTTCCTGTTCGGCTTTTTCCCGGGTGTAGGCCAGCGCACCAGAGCCTCGTACCAGCGCCAGCACTTCGGCTAATTGCTCCTTTCCCAGGGCATCGGCCGTGAGTGCCTGCTTGATGAGTTCTGCTTCGGCCGGGGAACCGTGCTGCATGGTATGTATCAGCGGCAGGGTAGGCTTGCCCTCGGCCAGGTCGTCGCCAACATTCTTGCCCATGGCCTCGGCGTCGCCGTCGTAGTCCAGCAGGTCGTCGATGAGCTGGAACGCGATACCCAGGTGATTGCCGAACTCGCGCAGTGCTCTGCGAGTGTCCGGCTGGGCCTCGGCGAGGATAGCACCGCATTCGGCGGCGGCCTGGAACAGGATTGCGGTCTTGCTCTGGATAACCTGCATGTAAGTGGCTTCGGAGGCCTCGGTGTTGGCTTTTGACAGCAGCTGTAACACTTCTCCTTCGGCTATCTTGTTGGTGGTGTCGGCCATGATTTCCATGATCCTCATGTCACCGATCTGCACCAGAATCTGGAAGGCGCGGGAGTAGATGAAATCGCCTACCAACACGCTGGACGGGTTGTTCCACTGGGCATTAACCGTGGGGCGGCCACGGCGCAGTGTGGACATGTCCACCACGTCATCGTGGAGCAGAGTCGCGGTGTGAATAAACTCCACCACGGCGGCCATGGCGATGTGCTGTTCATCCCTGATGTTGCAGCTGCGGGCGGATAGCAGTACCAGCAATGGCCGCAGCCGCTTGCCGCCAGCCTCAACAATGTAGTGGCCAATACTTTCCACCATGGAGACATCGGAATGAAGCTGCTCGATAATGAACTTGTTGACCGCCAGAAAATCAGGTTCGACGCTGGCACGAAGTTGTAAATACATGGGCGGATTTTCCGAAGCGAGGCGTCTGACCGGAGAGCGGTGTCCTGATTGTAGCGGCTGAAGCTGTCTGGGTTCGCGGGAGAGTGCATGCTAGGGAGCAAGCCTGACCCTGTCAAGTCAGTGCAAGACCCTGAAATGCGGGAAGAATTGACGGCCCTGGGGCGATTGTGAATGTTCGGGAATTTGTCCCTTCGTACTTGCCTCTGGGCAGGTGTTCCCGTAAAATCCGCACCCCTGTAAGGAATGGGGTCTGAACCCCCCTCAAAAATAGGTCTGGAGACGGTTATGTACGCGGTTATAGAAAGTGGTGGCAAGCAGCATCGGGTCGAGGAAGGCGAAGTCCTGAAGCTGGAAAAGCTGGACGCTGCCACCGGCGACACCGTCAGTTTCGACAAGATTCTGATGGTCGGCGAAGGCGAGTCTGTCAAGATTGGAACGCCCTACGTGGCCGGTAGTGAAGTGACCGCAGAAGTGCTCAAGCAGGCGCGCCATGACAAGGTGCACATTATCAAGTTCAATCGCCGCAAGCACTCGCGCAAGCAACAAGGTCATCGTCAGTGGTTCACCGAAGTGAAAATTACTGGCATCAAGGGTTAAGGCATAAAAGCTTAAATTAGCAGGAGCAGGCAATGGCACATAAGAAAGCAGGCGGTAGTACCAATAATGGCCGCGATTCCATATCCAAACGGCTTGGTGTCAAGCTGTTCGGCGGTCAGCAAGTGCGTGCCGGTAATATCATCGTGCGTCAGCGCGGTACCCGTATGCACCCCGGCGAAAACGTCGGTTGCGGCAAAGACCACACCCTGTTCGCCAAGACAGACGGCGTGGTGAAGTTTGCCGTGAAGGGCCCGAACAATCGTAAATACGTCAGCGTCGAGACGGCCTGAACAGCATCAATCCGGCCCCGGCCGGTCGCAAAAGCCTCGTCTGCCGACGGGGCTTTTTTGTTTCCGGGGTTGTGAAAAAAATAGCTAATACAATCCGTCAGGAAGGTCTGGTAATCAGGTTCGGTGAGCTAATCAAGAGCGCGCAAGTATGAAATTTGTCGATGAAGCGGAAATTACTGTCGAGGCAGGCAAGGGAGGCAACGGTTGTCTCAGCTTCCGGCGGGAAAAATATATCGAGAAAGGTGGACCCGATGGCGGCGATGGCGGTGACGGCGGGCACGTGTTTCTGGAAGCCGATCCGGGGTTGAATACGCTCGTGGATTTCCGCTTCCAGCCCCGCTATCGCGCGCAGTCCGGACAGGGTGGGCAGGGTCGGAACTGCACCGGCAAGGGCGGTGACGACCTGCTGGTCAAGGTGCCGGTGGGCACCAGCGTCATTGACGTCGACACCGAAGAACTGATTGCCGATCTGGATGTTCCTGGCCAACGGGTGATGGTGGCCAAGGGTGGCTACCATGGGCTTGGCAATACGCGTTTCAAATCCAGTGTAAACCGGGCTCCGCGCCAGACCACCAATGGCACGCCGGGAGAAATCCGCAGCCTGCAGCTGCAATTGCGTCTGGTGGCGGATGTTGGCCTGCTAGGCTTGCCCAATGCTGGCAAATCCACTCTGATTCGGTCGGTGTCTGCGGCAACGCCGAAAGTGGCCGATTACCCGTTTACCACGTTGGTACCCAATCTCGGAGTGGTCAGCCTCGGGCTGGAACGCAGCTTTGTGATGGCTGATATTCCGGGTCTGATTGAGGGTGCTTCTGAAGGGGCCGGATTGGGGTTTCGCTTTCTCAAGCACCTGTCGCGTACTCGCTACCTGCTGCACCTTATCGACGTGTTGCCGGTGGATGGCTCTGACCCGGTGGATAATGCCGCAGCGATTGTTGCCGAGCTGCAGAAATTCAGTGCCACCCTGGCGGCAAAAGACCGGATTCTGGTGCTTAACAAGGTGGAGCTGCTGGATGCCGGGCAACTTGACGAACTGGAACTGAAGCTGCGCGAGCGACTGCAGTGGCAGGGCCCGATTCATCGTATTTCGGCCCTCAGCGGTGATGGCTGTGGTGAGCTTTGTAACACGCTGATGGAGTCCATCACCGAGCACCGCCAGCGACTTGCTGACGATGCGGATTATCGGCAGGCGGAAAAACAGCGCGAGGCTGCCATGGCGTTCGAGATCCGGCGCAGTATTGAAGCCAGCAAACCAAAGAAGAAACGCGACGACGAGCTGGATGATGATTGGGACGAAGACTGGGACCATGACTGACAGGGAAGCAGGACAACACGCAGGGCAGGAACAGAGAGCAGCCACAGACCCGCAACGCCAGCGTCTGACCGGCGCGCAGCGCTGGGTAGTGAAGGTGGGCAGCTCGCTGGTGACCAACAATGGCCTGGGTCTGGACGAGGAGGCAATCGCCCACTGGGCTGACCAGCTGGTGGCGCTGCAGAAGGAAGGGCGCCAGGTAGTTCTGGTGTCTTCCGGTGCCGTCGCCGAAGGCGTCAAGCGGCTGGGGTTGAAGCAGCGACCAAAAGAGATTCACCTGCAGCAGGCCGCCGCCGCGGTCGGCCAGATGGGCTTGATCGAAGCCTACCAGAGCTGTTTTATGCGCCACGGCGTGCAGGCCGCCCAGATTTTACTTAGCCACGCCGATCTGTCTGACCGGACCCGCTATCTCAATGCCCGCAGTACCCTGACCACGCTACTGAACATGTCGGTGGTGCCGGTAGTGAATGAAAATGACACGGTGGCCACGGCAGAGCTGTGTTTTGGCGACAACGATACCCTGGCGGCGCTGGTGGCGAATTTGATCAACGCTGACGTCATGGTAGTACTCACCGATCAGGACGGTTTGTTTGATGCAGATCCTCGCCACAACCCTGCCGCCAGGCTGGTGAGCGCGGGACAAGCCGGCGATCCGGTACTGCAGGCCATGGCCGGAGCGGGCAGCAGCATTGGCCGCGGTGGGATGTTGACCAAGCTGGGAGCGGCCCGGCTTGCCTCCCGTTCGGGCACTGACACAGTGATCGCCAATGGTCGTCTGGAGCGGGTTCTGGCGCGTCTGGCGGCCGCTGAGCCGCTTGGTACGCTGCTCAGCAGCGGTAATGAGCCGGTCAACGCTCGCAAGCAATGGCTGGCGGGCCAGCTCCGGGTGCGCGGCAAGCTGCACCTGGATACTGGCGCGGTGAAAGTACTGCGCGAGTCCGGGCGAAGTCTGCTGGCAGTGGGCGTGGCTGGCGTGCGTGGCGATTTTCGCCGCGGCGAAGTCGTGGCCTGTGTGGATGAAGCCGGACAGGAGATAGCCCGGGGACTGGTGAACTACGATTCCGGAGAGGTTCGCCAGCTTCAGGGGCAGAGCAGCGAGCGAATTGAAGAAATCCTTGGTTATAGCGGAGATGCGGAAATCATCCACCGCGACAACCTGATATTGAGTTGAGGGCACCGGTCGGGTAGCTGACGGGCCGGAGTCAGCAATCGTGGTGAAGCAAAGGCTCGAACAGCGAAGGCCAAGAAACAAGGGCCAGGAATACCCAATAAAAAACCGGCCAATGAGCCGGTTTTTTATAACTGCCGAGCGGGCCAGATAGCGGCCCTAAAGCCTATTGCAGGGCCTTGACCGCGCTGTTCAGGCGGCTCTTGTGCCGGGCGGCTTTGTTCTTGTGGATAATGCCCTTGTTGGCCATGCTGTCAATGACCGGAACAGCATTGTTGTAGGCTTCGGTTGCTGCCTGGTAATCGCCTCCCGCAATGGCGGCGTCTACTTTCTTGATGTAGGTGCGAACCATGGAACGAAATGACGCGTTATGGCGACGACGCTTCTCGCCTTGCCGGGCGCGCTTGCGGGACTGGGGATAATTAGCCAATTGAAACTCCTTGGATCATTCGATGCCGCGTTCGCGCTGCATCTTGACTGTATAAAAGCGTCTGTTCCGGGCTACGTTAACGCATCTGGAGCAGACTGATCGAATTTGGTGTCTCCGACGCCCGAAATAACAACAATAACGCAATCAGCGCTACTGCCAGTCGGGGGGCGGTTTTGAAGGAGCGGTACTATGCCGTTTCCGGGATTTGATGTCAATAGGAATTGTTACCGTGAAATTGCCCGGCCGGGATAGGAAAATTCAACTAAATCAAGCAATAACCCGATACCCTGATACCAAGAACGAGACCGTGAAACAGTCTTTGGTCAGCGTCCGGCGCTGGCCAACCGGCGGAACAGTATGAGCGATATCGACAGCGACAGCCGCCCGGGGCCGGATAGCCCCGAACCGGCAGCGATCAGCGGCGGGCTGCTCAAGGCCAGTGGCGTTACCGGTTCCATGACGCTGGTGTCGCGGGTGCTGGGCCTGGTTCGCGACGTGGTGATTGCGCGTCTGTTTGGCACCTCCGACGGCGCGGACGCCTTCTTCCTGGCCAACAAGATTCCGAATTTCATGCGCCGCCTGTTCGCCGAAGGCGCCTTCAATCAGGCCTTTGTACCGGTTCTGTCGGAATACCGCAGCCAGCGCAGTCTGGCCGATGTGCAGCAACTGATTGCGGCGGTGACTGCCAGTCTTGGTGGTTTTCTGAGCCTGCTGACGGTGGTCGTGCTGTTGGCGGCGCCGCTGCTGGCGGTGCCGATTGCCTATGGATTTACCGATGAGCCCGCCAAGTTTGCGCTGTTCGTGACCATGCTGCGTATTACTTTTCCCTACCTGCTGCTGATTTCCCTCACCGCACTGTGCGGCGCTATCCTCAACAGCTATGGTCGTTTTGCCGTGCCGGCACTGACCCCGGCACTGCTCAATATTTCCCTGATCAGTTGTGCTTTTCTGCTATCGCCGCATTTTGCCACACCGGAACTGGCACTGGCCTGGGGCGTGCTGTTGGCGGGAGTCGTGCAACTGATGTTCCAGATGCCGTTCCTGGCGCGACTGCGACTGCTACCGGTGCCAAGACCGGTGCCCGGTCACGAGGGAGTCAGTCGCATCAAGGCCTTGATGGTGCCCGCGCTGTTTGGCGTGTCGGTCAGCCAGATCAATTTGCTGCTGGATACGGTGATTGCTTCCATGCTGGTGGCTGGCAGTGTGTCCTGGCTGTATTTTTCCGATCGTCTGATGGAACTGCCACTGGGAATTTTCGGGGTGGCAATTGCCATTGTGGTGCTGCCCAGTCTATCGCGTAAACATGCCGAGCAATCCATGGCGGCTTTTGCCGAGACCCTCGACTGGGCGCTGCGTCTGATTTGCCTGATCGCGGTACCAGCCACAGCGGCACTGTTGTTGCTGGCGGAGCCGTTGCTGATCACCCTGTTTGAGAACGATAACTTTACGGTTCAGGACGTCACCAGCGCAGCGGGATCCCTGCGTGCCTATGCGCTCGGCCTGCTGGCTTTCATGGCCATCAAGGTTTTTGCGCCGGGCTTCTACGCGCGACAGGATACACGCACTCCGGTGCGTATCGGTGTTTTTGCGATGGCTGCCAACATGGTGATGAATATTGGTTTCTTCATGGCGGGTCTTGCCCATGTTGGTCTGGCCCTGGCGACCTCCGTGGCCGCGTTCCTGAATGCCGGCCTGCTGTGGCGCGGGCTGTATCGAGAGCGGGTATTCCAGCTTCAGCCCGGTTGGGGCGCGTTCGGGTTGCAGACCCTGGTCGCCAACCTGGTCATGGCTGTGTTTCTGGTCTATGTAGCCGGTGACTGGCAGCAATGGTTGCAGTGGACGCTGTGGCAGCGGGTGTTGCAGATGAGCTTGCTGGTGGTCGGTGGCATTTGTTTATACGCTCTGGTACTGGTGGCCTGTGGGTTGCGCTGGCGCCATATCTACCGCTAGCCCCTGATGTTTTAGTGATCAGAGGTTCCTTATTGATGAAACGAGTTTACACCACCGACAGTGTGGCCATGGCCTGGCACATGCGCAACGTTCTGGAGCAACACGATATCGATGCCGAGGTGCGTAATGCCAATCTCTTTTCGGTGGCGGGGGAGTTGCCCATCCACGAATGTCAGCCGGAAGTCTGGGTTCGGCCACTGGATTTCCGTCGCGCCGAGCAGATTATTCGTGAGTTGGAACTGACGTCCAATGAGCGGCAGGAAGGACCAGAATGGCTCTGCGGTCACTGTCAGGAAAACAATTACGATAACTTCGACATTTGCTGGAATTGCCAAAACTCCCGCGCTGCGGCTGGCGACTGATGATGATCCGGGTAATTACCTTGTTGTGCCTGCTGGCGCTGCCGATGTCTGCGCTTGCCAGCGAATGCGTGGTGCTGCTGCACGGGCTGTGGCCAGTATCGGAATCCATGGCGGAACTTCAGTCAAAGCTTGAGCGCAGCGGCTATCAAACCAGCTACGTTACTTATCCATCGCGCCAGAACACGATCCCGGAACTGGCCGCCAGTGCGGTTGGCGAGGGGGTGGCTTCCTGTCGGAAGCAAAGCGCCAGGTCAATTCATTTTGTTACCCACTCCCTTGGCAGCATCTTGCTGAGAGTTTACCTGCAGCAGACAGCACTGCCGGAACTGGGCCGGGTGGTGATGTTGGGGCCACCCAACCAGGGCAGTCAGCTGGCCGAGGCGGTACAGTCCTGGCCACTGGCTGGCTGGTTACTGGGGCCTGCAGGCCTTGCTCTGGGTACAGATGAAAGTAGTCTGGTACAGCAGTTGCCACCGGTGGATTTCGAGCTGGGCGTTATCGCCGGCACGCTGGCCATTAATCCATTGGGGCTGCTGTTTATCGACGGCCCCAATGACAGTGTCGTGAGTGTTGCCAGTACCAGGGTAGAAGGCATGGATGATCATGTTGTACTGCCGGTTCTGCACAGCATCATGATGCGCGACAATGAGGTCATTGATCACAGCATTCATTTTCTCAAGACCGGTAATTTCATTCCGCAATGACTATTCAGTCTGACGGTACAGTAGACATCGAGACGCTGGCACGCTGGTACTTGCTGAGCGTATTTAGACATTTACAACAGCGTGACTGGAGCGACGTAAACGATTGTGATCTGCCGGCATCCGTGGTCGATGAACTGGTGTCGGCTTATCTCGCCGACCGTTCAGCGCGGCAGTCACTGATCATGGTGCTGAAAGAATCCCGCTACCGAAATCAACTTGTTCGCTTTGGTCCAAATCGTGACCAGGATCTGCTTCAGCTCTCGGAATCTACCATTGCGTTCCGTCATGCCAGGACGCTGCTGCAGCCGGTGCTTGGGCCATCACCAGGGGACTTTGCCACGATACCGGTTGAGCCAGTAGCGGCGACAGTCAATGCGCGCCGTGCGGCACGGCGCGCACAGCCGATGACGGGCAGTGACAAGTCCGGCACCAGCAGGGGAGAGTCTGCGGCGGACAGCGGTATGAGCGATGCGGAATACGCCCGTCTGGAGCAGGCGCTGTCCAGCTCACCGGCGGGAGATGAGCCAGTACCAAGGCGCTACGATAACAACGCGGACCGGCTCAGCCTGCTCTATGGGCTGCTGGCCGGCGCGTTGCTGTTCATTCTGGTTTACTGGTTGTTGCTGTAAGTCACGGCCGATACCGGTGCGGAACGCTATCCCTGGTATCAGGCCCGGGACATGAATTTGCCGGTCACCGTGTTCACTTTAACCTGCTCGCCAGTCGCCAGGTATTCCGGCACCTGAATTTCCAGCCCGGTGGATAGAGTGGCGGTTTTGCTGCGATTGGTGGCCGATGACCCGCTGATGGGAGGTGGGGTCTCCACTACCTCCAGGGTCACCGACTGCGGCAACTCAATGGCTATCAGCTGGCCATCCACCAGCAGGGCAATGATGCCTTGTAGTTGCTCGACAAGAAATGGGATCTGATCGTTAATCTGGTCAGCGTTAATACCGTACTGGCTGAAGTCTTCGCAGTTCATGAAATAGTAGATCTCGTCATCGCGATACGAGAACTGGGTTTCGACCCGCAAACAGTCCACTTCCGCCAGCAGGTCTTCGCCCTTGCAGGACTGATCCAGCTTCTGGCCGGTGCGCAGATTGTTAAAACGCAGCTTGTACAGCGTGGCGGCGCCTCGTGATGTTGGCGATTTGGCTTCAACCTGGCGGACGATGTGGGGGTCGCCATCGATATTGACGATCATCCCTCTTTTGAGGTCGCTGGCCTTTGGCATAACTGGTGATTCCTGGCGGCTGTGATTCGACGGCATGGAATTTGGGGAGCCGCGGATCAAGTCTACCAATGCACTGGCCTCCAGACGAGGTCACTGACAAACCGCGGGTTAATTTATCGCGGTGGGCTTTGAGTTGCCGCGTCATATACACCATAATCCCGCTGATTCGACTGCCAGAACCAATTCGCACCTGACCCCAGAATAAATATGGAAAGCAAGCATGCCTAAAAGTGCCTCGGAAATTGAAAATTTGCACATCATCGGCCACGAGGAGCTGACGCCGCCTGATGAATTGAAGCAGGAGTTTCCGCTGGCCGGGCAAGCCCTGCAGACAGTGATCGGTGGACACCGCTCGGTGAAGGGGATTCTCGGGAGGGACGATCCGCGACTGATCGTGGTTGTGGGTCCCTGTTCGATTCATAATCCTGAAGAAGCACTGGAGTATGCCAAGCGTCTGAAGGCCCTGGCCGACGAACTGTCCGATGATCTGTTGATCGTGATGCGGGTTTATTTTGAGAAGCCGCGGACCTCAGTAGGCTGGGAAGGGCTGATCTACGACCCGCATCTCGATGGTACACACCGCATCGATCAGGGTATTCGCATCGGTCGCAAGCTGATGCTGGATATTGCCGAGATCGGCCTGCCGATTGCCATTGAGGCTCTGGACCTTATTTCCCCGCAGTACCTTCAGGATCTGGTGAGCTGGACTGCGATCGGCGCGCGCACCACGGAATCACCGACCCACCGTAAGCTGGCCAGCGGTATCTCCTCTGCAGTAGGGTTCAAGAACAACGTCGATGGTGATTTGATGGTGGCTATTAACGGGATTCGCAGCGCCTCGGCGCCCCACAGCTTCATCAGTGTTACCGGCCAGGGCAAGGTTGCCGTGTTCCGAACCGAGGGCAATCCCCATTGCCACGTTATTCTTAGAGGGGGCAAGTCTCCCAATTATGATGCCGACAGCGTCAAGGCCTGCGAAGAAGACATGACCCGTGCCGGTCAACAGGCCAAGATTATGATTGACTGCAGCCACGGCAACTCTCGAAAGGAACCAAAACGGCAATTGGATGTGCTGAACGCGATCTCCGAACAGATTCAGGCCGGTAACAAGTCTATTGTCGGGGTAATGCTGGAGAGTAACCTGGAAGAAGGTAATCAGCCGATCCCGGATGACCTCGCGGATCTCAAGCCAGGGGTCTCGATTACCGACGCCTGCCTGGGCTGGGAAGTGACCGAGTCCAGTCTGCGTGAGTTTGCTGCCAGCGTTAGCGTCCCATTGAAAAAGCGTCACGCTTGATTTGGATCAACGCGCCTGGCGTCGATGTCGCTAGCATGGTCACCATGTTCTGATCACCCGAATCAGGTCAGATCAGGAGGGCATCGCGGTGGCATTTTTTAACAGGTTGTTATTGGCAATCGACATCAATTCCGAGGCTGCACAACTGCTGGAGCGGGTGCGCCAGACTTACGGTGACGAACTGGATCGGCTACACGTGGTACACGTCATCAAGTACGGCCTGCACGATGTTGTTGTGGATACGGCTGAGCATCTGGCGAATCCGCACGTGCAGCGCCTGACTGACCACACCTTGCTGGAATTGCGTGCGCTGCTCTACAAACACGGACTGCGCATACCCAGCGATCGGGTGCATCTGGCGTTCGGTGAGCCGGCCTCGGAAATCAAGCGCATGGCAACTGAGCTTGCTGCGGATCTGGTTATCGTTGGCAGTCATACGCGCACTGACGGGTGGCTGCCCCTGCCGGGGGCAACCACCAATTGCGTGATTCAGGGCATCGATTCCGACGTGGTGGCTATGAAGGCCTAGGGTCGGTAAAGGTCGCCCCACTCACTTCAATACTTCTGCCAGACTGGTGGTCAGGTAGTCAATGTTGTCATCGTTAATACCGGCAACGTTGATTCGGCTGGAGTTCACCAGGTAAATACTGTACTCACTCACCAGTTGCTGTACCTGCTCGACGGATACGCCGAGAAACGAAAACATCCCTTTTTCCTGCTCGATAAAGCTGAAGTCCTGGTTGACCCCGGCGGAGTTGAGCCTGGCTACCAGTTGTGCACGCAGGCCGTTAATGCGGTCACGCATCTCGGTCAGTTCGGTATCCCATGCGCTGCGCAGGTCAGGGGTGCTCATGATGGTTTGCACGATCGCGGCACCATGGTCCGGCGGCATGGAATACATGGCACGGGCAGCAGCAGCAATCTGGGTGTTGGCGATGCTGGCCGCGGCATCCGTGCCGCAAACCACGGTCAGTGCCCCGGTGCGCTCCCGATAAAGGCCATAGTTCTTCGAGCAGGAACTGACCACAATTAATTCCGGCAGGGCCTCTGCCAGCAGTCGCACGCCTGCCACGTCTTCTTCCAGACCATCGCCAAGCCCCTGGTAGGCCAGGTCAATGAATACCGTAAATCCGCGCTCCAGAGCCACGTCGCGAATCGCACGCCACTGCTCATTGCTGAGATCGGCGCCACAGGGATTGTGGCAACAGCCGTGTAATAACACCGCGTCACCGCTGTCCACCTTGTCCAGGGTGGCCAGCATATCGTCGAAGCGAACGCTGTGGGTCTGGTAATCGTAATAGGGGTATTGTTCGATTTGCAGCCCGGATGAACCCAGCAGCGGAACATGGTTGGCCCAGGTTGGATCGCTTACCCAGACGGTGGCATCGGGGTTAGCCTTTTTGATGAACTCTGCCGCCAGCCGCAGGCCGCCACAACCGCCGGGCGACTGGGCAGTGATGCGCCGCTTGCCAAGACTGCTCAGCAATTCCTTGCCGAATACCAGCTCGGCAATGGCCTCGTTGAATTCGGTGGCTCCGGTGGGGCCCACGTAAGATTTGGTATCCTGGGTGTTCAGCAGAATGTCTTCGGCCTTTTTGACGGCTTGCATCACTGGGGTTTTGCCATCGGCGTCCTTGTAAACCCCGACCCCGAGATCGATTTTTTTCGGATTGCTGTCGGCGCGGTAAGCGGCCATCAGGCCAAGAATCGGATCGGCAGGTAATGCTTGCAGTGATTGGAACATGGTCTCAGTTCTCCAGACGTCGCCGGTAAGCTTTCAGGGTGTTTTGCAGAAGTGACGCGCGGGTCATAGGTCCCACGCCGCCGGTTGTGTATGAGATATACGAACACTGGTCTTTCACATTGTCGAAATCGACGTCCCCGACATTCCGGAATCCGGATGGGCGGCTGGTATCGGCTACCCGGGTCTGACCAACGTCAATCACCACAGCGCCGTCCTTGACCATGTCAGCAGTGACAAACTCGGTCTTGCCGATCGCGACAATCAGGATGTCAGCGCTGCGGCACAGTGCCTTAAGGTCCCGGGTGCGGCTGTGGGCAAGCGTGACCGTAGCATTGCCCGGATTGGTGTTGCGCGACATAAGGATGGCCATGGGAGTGCCAACAATATTGCTGCGGCCCAGGACCACACAGTGTTTGCCTTCGGTATCGATATGATAGCGCTGCAGCAACTCCATGATGCCATTAGGGGTTGCCGAAACATAGGTCGGCAGGCCAAGTACCATGTTGCCCACGTTTTCCGGACTAAAACCGTCAACGTCCTTGATCGGATCGATGGCCAGGGTGACCCGATTCTCGTCGATGTGGTTTGGCAGTGGCAGCTGCACGATATACCCGTCGACGCCATCAGCGGCGTTGAGTTCGGCTATTCTGTCCAGCAGATCCTGTTCGGAGGTGCTGGCGTCCAGGTGAATCAGCGTGGACTCGAAACCCACTTCGGCACAGTCCTTCACTTTCATGTTCACGTAGTTCTGACTGGCGCCGTCATCTCCAACCAGTACGGCGGCAAGGTGAGGAGGGCGTTGTCCTGCGTTCACCATCCTGGTGACCTGTTCGGCAATTTCCTGGCGAATCTGCTGCGAGCACGCCTTGCCGTCGAGTAATTCCATGGTATTGAGTTCCTGTCAGAAAGTGATTCGGGTGATCGGCTTCAGGTCGCAAGGTCTGGTGCTGCCCTTGCAGTGATAGTCCGTCTGTCGAGGGGCGCGCCACGGCAGCGTGACCAGAAGCGCGCTAATCATAAACGAGCCGGTCACGCAGGCTCAAGTCGGTATCATCCTGAACCGGTACGCGCTACCAGCTGCCGGTATTCTCCATGCTTGCCCAGGGTTCACGCTGGGGCAGAGCATCGCCACGCTGCAGCAGCTCAATAGAGATGTTGTCGGGTGAGCGCACAAAGGCCATGCGTCCATCGCGAGGCGGGCGATTAATGGTGACACCGGCATCCATGAGTTGCTGGCAAAGGGCGTAAATATCGTCCACGGCATAAGCCAGGTGGCCAAAATTGCGCCCTTCTCCGTAGCTCTCCGGATCCCAGTTGTAGGTGAGTTCGATTTGAGCGTTCTCGTCGCCTTCAGCGGCAAGAAACACCAGGGTAAAGCGACCCTGTTGTGAATCCTTGCGGCGCAGTTCCTTGAGGCCGAGCTTGTTGCAGTAAAAGTCCAGGGATCGCTCGAGATCGCTGACGCGCACCATGGTGTGCAGGTATTTCATGATTGGCTCGCTGGTAATCGCTGGTTAACAGGCCCTGGCTAAAATACAACGACAGAGCGGATGCTGGCGCCTTCGTGCATCAGGTCGAAGGCCTTGTTGATGTCCTGAAGCGGCAGCGTATGAGTGATCAGCGGATCGATCTCGATCTTGCCGTTCATGTACCAGTCGACGATGCGCGGCACATCGGTCCGGCCGCGAGCGCCGCCAAAGGCAGTGCCTTTCCAGGCTCGCCCGGTTACCAGTTGGAAGGGGCGAGTGGAAATTTCCTGTCCGGCGCCAGCCACGCCGATAATAAACGACTCCCCCCAACCCTTGTGACAGCACTCTAGAGCCTGGCGCATGGTGGTGACGTTGCCAATGCACTCAAAGGAGTAGTCAACACCGCCGCCAGTAAGATCAGTGATGGCTTCCACCACGTTGTCCACTTCACTGGGATTGATGAAGTCGGTCATGCCGAACTGGCTGCCCAGGGCCGCCTTGGACGCATTCAGGTCGACACCGATGATGCGGTCAGCACCCACCATGCGTGCCCCCTGAATCACATTCAGACCAATGCCACCCAGACCAAACACCGCCACGGTACTTCCGGGTTCTACCCTGGCATCGAAAGCAACAGCACCGACCCCGGTGGTGACTCCGCAGCCGATATAACAAATCTTGTCAAATGGTGCGTCGTCGCGCACTTTGGCCACGGCGATTTCCGGCAGCACGGTAAAATTGGAGAACGTGGAGCATCCCATATAGTGGAGGATTGGCTCACCGTCCAGGGAAAAGCGACTGCTGCCGTCCGGCATCAGGCCCTGGCCCTGGGTAGCGCGAATGGCCTGGCACAGATTGGTCTTGGGGTGCAGGCAAAAGTCACACTGGCGGCATTCCGGGGTATAAAGAGGAATCACATGATCCCCGGGGGCTACCGAGGTCACTCCGGCGCCTACCTCGCGGACAATGCCCGCCCCCTCGTGGCCCAGAATAGCTGGGAACGCACCCTCCGGGTCATCTCCGGACAGGGTAAAGGCATCAGTGTGGCAAACACCGGTTGCCATGATTTCCACCAGCACCTCACCAGCCTGGGGACCCTGCAGGTCGACTTCAGTAATTGTCAGCGGTTGACCTGCGGCCAGAGCCACTGCGGCGCGTGATTTCATGACCGTTCCCTGTAAAATGTCGGATTTGCCCAGCATTGTAAAAGACCGCTTCCAGACAGGGCAACAACTGATGGCGAACCGGGGCAGCAATTAATCAGCGTCCCCTAGACAAAGTGTTAGAAGGCGCCGGTCTGTTTCCGGAAGATGAGGTCACGTGAACCAGCAGCAGGGCAGCCCGGACAAGTATGTACTGACAGTTTCCTGTCCGGAAGCCAACGGTATTGTGCGTGCGGTCAGTGAGTTTCTGTTCCAGCGAGGCGCCACTATTTATGAGGCTGCCCAGCATCGCGACCCGGTCATCGACCAGTTTTTCATGCGCGTCGAGTTCGAGGAAAGTAATGCGGAATTGCCCGGCGTGGCGCAACTGGATGCCGATTTTACAGAACTGGCGAAAACATTTGCCATGGTCTGGCAGTTCCATGCCCTGGCGGAGCAAACCCGGGTGTTGTTGGCAGTCTCGCGCCACGGGCACTGTCTGAACGATATCCTGCACCGCTGGGAGTCGGGGGTGTTGCCGGCGAATATTGTCGGCGTGGTATCGAATCACGAGGATTTCCGCGGTTTGACCCAGTGGTATGGCCTGCCGTTCTTTCATTTGCCGATGGATGGACAGAACAAAGCGCAGCAGGAAGCCCGTCTACTGGAAATTATCGCTGCCGAGAACGTCGACCTGCTGGCCCTGGCCCGCTACATGCAGATTCTGTCACCGGAGCTTTGTGAGCAGCTGCCCCAGCGGGTAATCAATATTCACCATTCCTTTCTGCCCGGTTTCAAGGGCGCCGATCCTTATCGCCAGGCCTACAACCGGGGCGTTAAAATCATCGGTGCCACGGCACACTACGTGACGGCCGATCTGGATGAAGGGCCTATAATTGAACAAGCAGTAGAAAAAGTGGATCACAATTTCAGTATCGAAGAGTTGCGTCAGATCGGTCGTGACGCCGAATGCTCTGCGTTTGCACGAGCCGTGAAGTGGCATTGTGAGCAGCGGGTAATCGTTAATGGCAACAAGACTATTGTGTTTCGCTGATGCCTGTTGACTGTATCGTGCCCAAGGCTCAACCATGGAAATTCTGATCGCCGCACTGGTTATTCTGGTGGGTTCCTATGTGCAAAGCAGCATCGGCTTCGGGCTGGCTGTTATTGCGGCTCCAGTTCTGTACTTTATCGATCCGTTGTTTGTACCGGCCCCCATTACGGTGTCAGCCCTGACTTTGTCGCTTGCCAATGCCCGTCGCCATCGCCACGCAATTTCTTTCAAAGGGCTGCAGTATGCCCTGATCGGGCGGGTTCCCGGGACCATTGCCGGTGGTTTATTGCTGCTCTGGATTGATCAGCGGGAACTGGCGCTGTGGCTGGGCTTGTCGGTGCTGGTGGCGGTAGCCCTGAGTCTGCGCAAGATTGCAATCGAGCCGCGACCCGTTGCGATGCTCAGTGCCGGATTCCTGTCCGGGTTTATGGGCACCAGCTCCTCCATTGGTGGCCCGCCCATGGCCCTGGTCATGCAGCATCAGGCCAGTGACTTTATCCGCGCCAACCTGGCGGCATTCTTCGTGGCCAGCTGCATCATGTCGCTGATTATGCTGGCGGCAGTCGGGCGCTTTGGGTTGCCAGAGATATCCCGGTCGCTACCACTGATGCCGGCAACGCTGGCAGGCTACTGGCTGGCAATGCGTACCTTGCATCTGGTTACGCCAGAGTCCCTGCGCCGTTTTTCCCTGATGCTCTGTGCGGTGGCCGGTTGCTCGGCAGTGGCGTCCTACTGGTTCTAGACTCTCCATATCAATAGTTCACAGCGCCAGTTGTCAAGGTTGGCGCTGTTGCCTTGTTCCTGGTAACTGTTTGCAATAACAATTTATAGTCAGGGGCCATAACCAGGGTTCAGAACTACAGTTCAGAACTACAGTTCACTACTAAAGCTAACAGCAACAGTGCGACCTGATTCCCGGCGGTTCCGCGTTGCGTGGTCTGTAGCCGGCAAACGAGTGACGGGTACACCCGACTGGCCAGATGGTTAGCCGGTCAGCGCGCTTAACAGTGTGTCAAAACCGGGCTACACTCAGATAAACAGCGGCAATACCGCTGATCACAACAACAATCAGGTAGGGAAGCACTGATGAGCAATTGGCCAGTAGATACGGACATGGAAGCTTTCCAGCGTGCCTGGGTACTGCAAGGTGAACAGTTCTGGCGTAGTGTTTTTGAGATGCACAGGGACAAGATGCAGATCAAGAATCCCAGGGTAGCCATTGGCAACCTGGAAAAAATCTTCACCGCCACGTTTCGCCTAGCTAACAGCAAAGGGTTTCAGGCCATGAGTTTGCGTGATCTGAGTCGGGAAACCGGGATCAGTATGGGTGGCCTGTATGCCTATATTGGCAGCAAGAACGACCTGGCTTCGGTAATTGAAGGTGTGCTGCGCAACTATGTTGATCAGGTAATCGGCAGCCTGGGCGATGCCGAACTGGCGCCGGTGCAGCGACTGAAAGCGATCATCTTTGGCGAAATTTACATGATGCAGATTCTCAATCCCTGGTACTACTTCTGCTTCATGGAACTGAAAGGTCTGGATCGTGAGCAGCAGGAGCAGGCCATGGAGCTGGAGCTGCGTTTTGAAGGAATACTGATTGATGCCTTCAATGCCGGTATCAGCCAGGGGCAATTCACCTGCGCCAACCCTGAACTGCTGGCCGCAGCGGTCACTGCGCAATTGCAGCAGTGGCACCTCAAGCACTGGAAATTCAAATTGCGCGATGTGAGCATGGAAGAGTATGCCCAGTACGTGCTTGATAACTTGCTGCTCTGCCTGGGAGCCGATGCGCAGCTGGGCAACTCCCCGGTTCCGCAGCTGTCGGTCAGCGGTAGCTGATCGCCAGCGCCCGCCGTTGAGCTGTTAGTTCAGAGATTTAGCTGTTTTCCGGGTTGAGTCCTTTCTTGGTGGCGTAAAACGCCCGAATTTCTGCCAGGTCCCGGTCCAGGTCGCCGGTGGGCTGGAAAAAGTCAGCGAAGCCAGCTTCCTTGTTGGCCGCATCCACATAGCCCATTAGAATTGGTACTTCGGCCAGGTGGGCAATATGGTAAAAGCCGGTCTTCCAGCGTTCCACTTTCTTGCGCGTGCCCTCAGGCGGGATAAGCACCACCAGTTCATCGTTTTCACGATACTGGCGCACGGTTTCATTCACCACATTGTGCGAAGCCGAGCGATTGATGGGGATGCCACCCAGCCATTTCATCAGCCAGCCCAGTCCCCAGGGAAACAGTGTGTGTTTGCCCATCCAGTAGACTCGCAGCCGGAGCTTGAGTACCACCAGCAGCATTAGAGGGAAATCCCAGTTACTGGTGTGCGGTGCGCCGATCAGCACGAAGCGCTGATGCGTCAACTCTTCGCCACGCGCGTGCCAGCCCACCAGCCTGAGTCCGGCGATGGCCAGCAGTCGCAGCAGGGGCGTGATTATCGGGGTGCTGAATACGGTTCTGCGCATGGCGGTGTTAGCGAGTGGCGGGTTCCTTAGTTGTCGCCAAACAGTTTTTTTAACTCCGCCAGCGCCTGATCGGCTTCGGTTTTGGCATCAGCCGGTGGTGCGCCGGCGTCGCTGTCCGGTGCCGGTTCACCAAACAGTTCTGCCAGGCGGGCGCGTGCCGCCCGCGCCTCTGCATCATCCTTGGCAACATAGGCTTTGGGATTGGCACGAAAGTAGTCGCAAAAATTTGCCTTGTCCTTGTCGAGCACGAATTCGGCTCGATCTTCCCGGCAGCCATCATTGAGTTTCGGGTCATAGTGCCTGCAGGCCAGGCAGACATGCAGATCGCCCTTGCAGACAGTGCATTCTTCATAGCGGGAAAAAGGCAGCAGCAGGTTTTTCAGCTGGCTGCCGCATTTCCAACACTGCATGTCCATAGTCCCGCTTGCCATGGTTACCATTCCTGCACGAACTTTGCGGGATCCTCACTCATTACCTTTTTCCCGGGAGCCGCCGCTTCACCGAGGTACAAAAAGCCAATGATTTTCTCGTCGGTTTGCAAGCCCAGGCCTTGTTTGACCTGCGGGTGATAGGCCATGGATCCGGTGCGCCACATCGCGCCCAGGCCCTGGGCAAAGGCCGCTACCAGCATATTCTGGGTGGCGGCAGCGGCGGACAGATCCTGCTCAAACACCGGCACCTTGGGATGCTCCCGGGGACTGGAGATCACCACCACAATGAGCGGAGCACGGAGTGGCTTCCGGCGTACCTTGTCCAGTTCGTTGGGATTCATTTCAGGGTTGTCGTGCTCAGCCACGGCGGCGAACAGGTTCCCCAGACGGTGCAATGATTCCCCCTGGATAGTCAGAAACCGCCAGGGGCGCAGCAAACCATGATCGGCGGCACGCAGCGCAGCTCGAAAAATATTGTCCAGCGCTTCCTGGCCGGGAGCTGGCCCGTTAAGGCGCGGCATGGAGGCACGTTGGTGCAGGGCTTCTATTGCATTCATGGTGTCCGGTCCCGCCACTGGATCGCCTGGTGCGACATTAAACAGGCGGTAATGGTGATTCCATTGCGCTCAGAAAGCAAGGCTGGCACGTGCCGGGGCTGCTTATAACCCTAGGTTTTACAAGGTATTTTATCGGGCAATTGTTGGGCAATTGCGGGTTTTAGGGGCCTGCGAAGGCGGCGACATTGATGGTATACTTCCGCTGCTTTTTGACGATATAGCTAGATGACAGAGCAAGAGTCGACTGAACAGGTCGGCAGCAGTCCGCTAAATCAGTCAAATCATCCGGGTTGCTGCGAACCGCCAATTCCGTTTCTGCCGTAGTAGTCAGGTGGAAAATAGCAAGGCTAAATGGTGAGCAGCGACAACTGCCGAGCGACATAGCCAAACTACACCGGGCGTGTCGCCATGCAGCACGGGTCTCGTCGCGAGAGGCGGCGCTGACACTTACGAATCAGGACAATCTCCAGGGTTACTCCAAGGACAGCTTCATGAATTCCAAGGCAGATGTTATTGCCGTCGCCAGTGAACGGCCCGCCTATCCGCAAGACAAATCCCGCTGGTTCGGCTCGGTCAAACGCGACAAATTGCGACTGGTCTTTTCTTTCTATTCCCCGGATGGCAATGAGATTGCCATGCCCATTGCCAGCATGGCGGCTTACCTGAAGCGCGATTTCCCCTGGGTGGAATGCCTGCTCGAGCCGGTGCTGATTCTGCGCGACGCTGAGAAATACTCGCCAGAAAACTACGCCCGCATGATCAAGGAGATGGACGCCGATGTCATCGCGTTCTCGGTCATGAGTCCGCACTGGTATCCCATGGAGCCGTATTTCGAAGAAATCAAAAAGCTGATGCCCGATCTGCCCATCGTCATCGGTGGCTATCAGGCGATGTTGTCCCAGGATCAGACCATCGAAAATCCCAATGTTGACTACATTTGTGTGGGCGATGGTGAATACGCCATTGCCAATGTGGTGCAGCACCTCAAGGGCAGCAAGGATGGTCCCGCCGATGGTCTGTGGGAAAAGCTGATTGATGGAGAGGTATTCAAGACCGAGCCACACCAGATTGGCGAACTGACCTCGCTACCGTTCCCCGATTATGACATTTTTGCCAAGGAAGATGGCTTCAAGGACGTCAACTCGTCCATCTTCGGCCCGAAGGGCAAACTGGTACTGCCGGTGATGACCGGTCGCGGCTGTCCCTATCGCTGCACCTATTGTTGCAACACGCCGCTACTGGAAGGCTGGAAAACCAAGAAGACCTTCCTGCGCAAGTATGACCCCGAGGACATGGTGACCGAACTGGAACGCCTGCGCGATAAGTATAATGTGGGCTACTTTGAGTTCTGGGACGAGCTGTTCCTGTCCAACCTGAAATTCGTGCGCGCCTTTTTCGAGATCTACAAGGAGCGTATTCGCCTGCCATTCTCCATCAATTCACGGGTTGAGGTGATGAACGAAGACTTTTGCCGCACGGCAGCAGAGGCCGGGTGTCACACTATCTGGTTTGGTATCGAGAGCGGCGATGAAGAATATCGCGCCAAGATGCTGGGTCGAAAAATGACCAACCAGCAGGTGATTGATGCAGCGGCTAACTGCAAGAAAGCCGGTATTAATCGTCTGACCTTCAATATCGTCGGTATGCCGCTGGAGACAGCGGAGAACATGCGCCAGACCCTGGAGTTGAACAAGGCTATTTCTCCGGAGCACTTTTTCTTCTTCCCGTATATTCCGCTGCGCGGCACGCCGCTGTATGAAACGGCAAAGAAAGAAGGCTTGCTGTTGACCACCAAGAAAAATCTGCACTACCTGTCAGCGGCCAACGATCGCCAGTTCACCCTGAACATGAAAGAGCAGCCCGAGTTGCTGACCGCGGAACAGTACAACGAGATCTGCCTCGAAATGCTGGCCTTCCAGGAAAGTAACAATCGCCTGACCTATTCAGATGATGAGGAGCAGGCTGCCGAGCCAGCTCACGCTTCTGTGGACGACAAGAGCTTTAGCCTGGTGAGCGACGAGGAAGCGGCAGAAATGCTGGCCGTAGAAAAACAAAAGGGCGAGGCCGCAGCAGTTGCTGAGGCGCCGGCGGACACCAGCGCTCCGGAAGTTCCCATCGAGCAGGTTGCTGCCCAGAAACCCAAGGCCGGGTTGCTGGAAGGCGTACGTAATCTGTTTCGCAGCTAGCTTGCCTGTTAATAGAAGTGCCCTGAAGCAAGCTTGTTAAGAACCCGCGCTGCTGGCCAGGACCGGTAGCGTCGCTAATCTGTGACCATCGCAGCAGCCATGCTGCTGCGTTGTTCCGCCAGCGTACGCTTGAAACGCTGCCAGGAAACCAGTGCCATCAGCAGGTTACCGGTAACAGCCCCCGCGAAAAATCCCGCCAGCCCATACAGCTCGCTCCCCAGCCAGGCCAGTGGTACATAGAACAGGAAAAACCGCGCAACACTCAGATACAGCGCTGCCAGTGGTTGGTGCAGGGCATTCAGCGATGAATTGGTGAGTATGATAATGCCCTGCAGGCCGTAACCCAGGGGCATGATCCAGAGAAACAGGCGAATGGTGCTCATCACCTGCGGATCATCTGAGAACAGGGTGGCGATCAGGCTGGCACCCACTCCCAACACCAGATAAACCCCCAGCTGCCAGATCAGGATAAAGCGGATGGAAAGCCGGTAGGCTTCTGCCACGCGGTCCAGTCGATTAGCGCCAAAATTCTGGCTCACTACTGGCGGCAGCGAAGATGACATGGCCAGCACCAATAGCGTCGCTATGGGTTCCAGGCGGGCGCCAACACCGAAGGCGGCAACTGCGGTTTCTCCAAAGCCGGCGACGATAGCTGTCATGATGCCCATTGCCAACGGGGTCATCATATTGGCACCGGCGGCGGGGATGCCGATACGCAACATATCCCGGCCGGACGCTTTCATTACCGAGCGTGACGGCATGACCAGACTCACCATTTCGCGGCGCACCACTAATTCGTAGGTCAGGAAAATAAAGGCGCTCGACCAGGCTATGACGGTTGCCCATGCGGCACCGGCAATGCCCAGGGCAGGCAGCGGTCCGGCTCCAAAAATCAGCAGTGGATCCAACAAGGCGTTTACCAATCCGGCCCCGGCCATCACGATACTCGGCGTTTTGGTGTCGCCGCAGGCGCGCAGTACGCTGTTGGCGGTCATCATGCAGACTACCAGCACGCTACCCGGCAGCCAGATGACCATATACTGATTGATGGTTTCCAGTACCGCGCTGGCCCCCATGGCCAGAAAAATCCGGTCCATGAACACGTACAGTAACAGTGCTGTGACAATGCCCAGAGTCAGGGAAATGTAATTGATGACCGTTGCGGCTTCCCTGGCTTTTTCATGCTGAGCGCTGCCCAGGCACCTGCCCACCACCGCCGAGGCGCCAATGCCGAGTCCGATGGCCAGACTCATGACGGTGAAGGTGACCGGGAAGGTGAAGCCGATGGCAGAGAGTGCTTCTGTACCGAGAAAGCTGATAAACCAGGTGTCCACCAGGCTAAAGGTGAACAGCATCAGCATACCCACCATCATCGGCAGGGTCATGCGAATCAAGGACTCGCGAATCGAGCCTTCGACCAGGTTATGTGGGCTTGCCGACTTCGCAGCCATGAATGCCTTTTACTTTCCAGCCGCGAAGGATCGTGATGAGGTCATTACGTAGCACCACGTGATTGTCCGTGGGACTGGCTCTAACGACGCAACTTGACCAGATCGCGGAAAATTTTCTGGTTGCCGAAAATCAGTTCACTGGCGGATTTGATGTCCGGGCTCCCGGTTTCCGAGGCAATGTAACCACCGGATTCCTGTAGCAATAGAACAGCCGCCGCCATTGACGTTAGCTCAAAACCGGCGCAACAACCACCCTGCAGGCGACCCGCAGCGACCGCCAGCAGGTCCAGCGCTGGCGATCCGCTAACGCGGACTCGGGCATGCGCATTGGCAAGCTCGCGTTGCCAGGAGATGGCGCGATCGGTACTGAGACCGTCAGTATCGAGACCGATCAGGGCCTTGTTCAGGTCGGTCTGGGCGCTGACCCGGATGCGTCGGGTATTGAGCTGGGCACCGCTGCCGCGGCTGGTGGTGAACTCGTCGCGGCTGACCGGATCGACTACCACCGCGTGCTCAAGCTTGCCCTTGATCTGGCAGGCGATGGACACCGCGAATTGACTGTAGCCGGTGACGAAATTGCGGCTGCCCAGAAGGGGGTCAATCAACCACAGGGTATCCGGATCATCGCCGCCGGATTCTCCGGACACCCGGGATAGAATGCGGTGATCGGG
The DNA here is from genome assembly GCA_965230125.1 of uncultured Pseudohongiella sp. Classification (GTDB taxonomy): domain Bacteria; phylum Pseudomonadota; class Gammaproteobacteria; order Pseudomonadales; family Pseudohongiellaceae; genus UBA9145. The sequence goes on from OZ245938.1 coordinate 2,213,421, forward strand.
GTAAGTCTTGCCCAGGTGATAGAGCAGCGTCTTGTCTGCAGCCACGTCCATGGAGGTGGTAAAGACCCCGTCGGCGTCACTGAGAATATCAACCCGGTCGAGGCGGTCGCTGCTGTGGCCCACGGCGCTGGCGGCATCACGCGCCGCGCGCAGGGCGATATTAACCATCGCATGCATGCTGTTGGTTTCCTTTGGAACGGTTCTGGCGCTGAAAAGAGCAAGTCGGGTCGCCATCAGGCGCCGACCGAGGCGGCGCATGATAACAGTATCCCGAGGCAGACGGTACAGTGGCCGGCGCGTCCCGGTGCCACAATTGGCTGCTATAATCCGCGCACTATACTGCAGCCACTGCGTTCCAGGCTGCAATAATTAACACTGACAGCAAGTGGACCACGACAAGCACATATCAGGCGGGTTAATACATGAGCGAGCAAGCGAGAACACAATGAGCGAGGCAGCAAGCGACCAGAGCTGGTCAGACAGGATTAAAATCGTGCTGGTGAACACCTCGCATCCGGGCAATATTGGCGCCGCCGCGCGGGCGATGAAAAATATGGCGCTGAGCCGTCTGGTGCTGGTCAGTCCGGATGAATTCCCCAGCGGGGTGGCAGTGGGGCGAGCCGCGGGCGCGGTTGACCTGCTGGACAAGGCAACAGTCGCAGGCAGCCTGCAGGAAGCTGTCGCTGACTGCTCATTGATCATTGGTACCAGTGCCAGATCGCGAAGTATCCCCTGGCCAATGCTCACGCCTGAGGCCAGCGCCAGCAGGCTGGTGGCGGAAAGCACTCAGCATCCAGTGGCCCTGGTTTTCGGTCGCGAGGCTTCGGGGCTGAACAATGAGGAGCTGCAGCAGTGTCACTTCCATGTGCAGGTTCCTGCAAATCCGGACTACAGTTCATTGAATCTGGGCGCGGCAGTCATGGTGCTGAGCTATGAGCTTCATAAGGCTCACCTGGCAGCGCTGGCTGGCCAGCCCGGCCAGGAAAGTGAGCGCTGGGACCAGCCCCTGGCCAGCGCTGAACAGGTGGAACATTTTTACGCGCACCTGGAGCGATTGCTGGTGGCAGTGGATTTTCATGATCCGGATAATCCCCGGCAATTGATGCAGCGGCTGCGCCGACTCTATGGCCGTATTCGCATAGACGACATGGAAATGAATATTTTACGCGGTATTCTTACCCACATTGAGCAACGCATTGATAGCGGGTCTGGCCGCTAGCGAGATCGGCGCAACAGACACTGGGCTGGAAATCCCCAGGCGCTGTCTCTATCCTCGGATCATGATGGCTAAACAGGCATTCTATTTTTCCGGTGGCAGCTATTTGCAGCTGCTGCAGGGACTTCATCAGGCGGTGAACGACACACCCTCTGTGCAGTTGTTGCTAGGACCGGAAGGCTCCGGCAAGAGTGCACTAGGCGAAAAGCTCAGCCAGTTTTTGCGCCGCAAACAGTTGCGGGTACTGCATCTTGCCAGTGGCGTCGAGTCCCCGGAACTGTTGCGTATGGCGCTGGCCCGGCAACTGGAGTTACCTGCCCAGGCTAACCCGGCTGCCCTCATCGAAGAAGCCAGTCACGCCAGCGGCCAACCCATCGTCCTGATCATTGACGATGCGCATCTGCTCACTGCAGCCACGCTTCTGGAAATCGATCGTCTGGCCAAGGTGCAAATCCACGGCGAGCGGGTATGTTCGGTGGTGCTGAGCGCTGAACCTGTATTACTGGATCGGATCAAAGGCAAGACAGAGCTGGCTGAATTGCAAGCCGCTGCCAGTCAGCCGTTTGTTCTGCAACCCATGTCGATAACCGAGCTGGAATTTTTTTTGCAGGCCTTTGCGGCTGAGGCCGGAATCCACGGGCTTGGTTTTACCGACGATGCCATGCACCTGCTGTACAAGCTGTGCAAAGGATATCCTGGTTCGGCCGGTAATCTGGCGACAGAGCTTGTCGGCAACCTGTCTGGAGCGCCGCGCAACACACCACTGACTCGCGATGATATTGATCACCTGATCAAGAATGCTGCAGGTGAGCAGGTGTTGCCGAGTATTCAGCTGGGTGCAGATTCTGCTCGGCCCGGGATGATACCCGTGGCGGCGGTAATCGTGATTGCGTCACTGGCCTTTGTCTATCAGCAACTTGGTCAGCAAACGGGCAATCAGCCCAGCGTTGAGGTGCTTAGTGTCAGCCCCCAGACCTCACCTTTTTTTGAGTCGCCAGAACCTGCGCCACAATCTGAAGCAGTTGTCGAAGCTGCCCAGACAGACGTAACAGCGATGCCAGCTAACGAGGCCAGCGCTTCGGGGACAGTTGAGGATGCCGACCAGTTGGAGGCCGTTGCTTCTGCCGCGACAGTCACGGGTTCCAGTGCTGGCGCAGTTGAACTGGATGATGATCGGGCGAAACTACTGGCGGCCATCGCGCAAGCGCAACAGGCTGCCCGGACCGCGGCCCAGGCAGCAACGGACTCGGATCTGGTTCTGGTCACTGCGGCGGAGCGGGGCATTAGTGCCGACCAGTTTGCGCTGCCGAATTTTGAGGATCTGATACCCACTCCGGAATCAAACAGGGGCGCAGATGCAGTAGCGGTTTCGGCTGGCGCTGAATCCAGCAGCGATCAACCGTCGGACAGGATGCAGACTGAGGCGCCAGCTACCATGCCGGTAGCCCCACAGGCAATGGATGTCAGTGCGCCGACGAATGTGCAGGGCCCGGCTGCCAGCAATGCTGAGCAGGAAGCCGTACGTTCGATCGGGCCTGCTGAAGTTGCCAGTTCAACGCCGGCAGAACCAGTGAATGCAGACAGCGAGATAGCCCTGCGCGGTGCGGTAGATGCCTGGCTGGCGGAATGGCAGTCACAAGATCTTGAAGGCTATTTTCAGCGCTACCATTCGCAGTTTCAGCCGCGTTATCAGGACTCTCTGGGCGAGTGGCGTCAGAATCGCCAGCGGGTGATCGGCAATGCTGAATGGATTGTACTGGAGTTAACGGATTTCCAGGTGGTGGAAGAGGTGGTGGACGAGTCAGCGCAGGGCTTTGAGGTTCATTTCTGGCTGGGCTATGAATCCGGGTCGTATCAGGACCGCACCCTGAAAAAGCTGGTGTTGGTCAGGGAGAACAACGCCTGGCGGATCATCGAAGAAGTGAATCTGGACGTGCAGGTTCAGTGACGCTCTGACTAATCAAAGCGTCTCTGGCGCTCCTGGCATCCTTAGCGACGCCGTCGACCGGCTTTTGCGCGACTCTTGCCAATAGCCCGTTTTTTCGTCCCGGAACCGGCAGCTCGCGGCTTGCCGTTGACTGCCGGAACCAGGCAGTGTTCTGCTGAGCCAATCAAGTCCTGGCGACCCATTCTCTGCAGAGCCTCGCGCAATAGTGGCCAGTTTTTCTCATCGTGATAGCGCAAGAACGCCTTCTGCAGGCGGCGCTGATCCAGGTCTTTGCAGACACTCAGGCGTTCACTCTTGTAGCGCACTTTTTCCAAAGGATTACGTTCGGAATAGTACATTGCCGTGGCCAGCGCCATCGGTGATGGATAAAAGGTCTGTACCTGGTCCGGCTTGAAGTTGTGTTGTTTCAGCCACAGGCTGAGGTTCAGCATGTCTTCATCGTCACAGCCAGGGTGGGCGGCGATAAAGTACGGAATAAGATACTGCTTCTTGCCGGCCTTTTTGGAAAACTTGTCGAACAGTTTCTTGAAATCGTCGTAAGCAGAAATACCGGGCTTCATCATTTTACCCAGTGTCTTGTCCTCACTGTGCTCCGGGGCAATCTTCAGGTAGCCGCCAACGTGATGGGTGACCAGTTCCTCGATATATTCCGGGTCTTTCAGCGCCAGGTCGTAGCGCAGTCCCGAGGCAACTGCTACCCGCTTCACACCCGGTACGGCGCGTGCCCGTCGGTATAGCTGCGTGGTTGGGCTGTGATCGGTATTCAGGTGCTTGCAGATATTCGGGTAAACGCAGGACAAGCGCTTGCAGGACTTCTGAATCTCCTTTGATTTGCAGTTCAGCTTGTACATGTTCGCGGTCGGCCCACCAAGATCGGAAATAGTGCCGGTGAATCCGGGTACCTGATCGCGGATCTTTTCGATTTCCCGAATGATCGAGTCTTCGGAGCGGCTCTGGATGATGCGTCCCTCGTGCTCTGTTATTGAACAAAAGGTACAGCCACCGAAGCAGCCGCGCATAATGTTCACCGAGGTCTTGATCATGTCGTAGGCCGGGATGCGAGCCTGGCCGTAGGACGGGTGGGGCTTACGCTGGTAGGGTAAATCAAACACCCAGTCCATTTCGTCGGTTTCCAGCGGAATCGGTGGCGGGTTTACCCAGACTTCCTGGGTGCCGTGGCGCTGTACCAGTACCTTGCCGTTATAGGGATTGGCCTCCTGATGCAATACCCGGGAGGCGTGGGCATACAGGGCAGGATCGTTGACAACCTTGTGAAACGCCGGTAAGCGGATATAGCTGGTTTCCTGGTCGAATTCCGTCTTGCGCTGCAGCGGCAAGGGAATGATACGTACCGCCTGGGTCTGGTCATCGCCGCTAGTATCGCCAGAATCGGTAGCCTCCGGAAAGGCATTGCCGGCAGGCGAGGTGTTGTGGAAATCGTAGGGGTTGGCAATCTTGTCGATTTTGGACGGCCAGTCGATGCGGGTGGAATCGATTTCCGTCCAGCCTTGCGGCATGGCGTCGCGCAGCAGGGTGCTGCCGCGCAGATCCCAGCAATCAGCCGGTGACTTGCCGGCGGCGATTTCATGGGCCAGTTCAGCCAGGGCCCGTTCGGCATTGCCGAACAGCAGCATGTCGGCATTGGCATCCACCAGAATCGAGCGCCTGACCTTGTCGCTCCAGTAGTCATACTGGGCGATGCGTCGCAAACTGGCTTCAATGCCGCCGATGATAATTGGCGTGTCGTAATAGGCCTCGCGGCAGCGCTGACTGTAAACGATAACCGAGCGGTCGGGTCGCTTGCCGGGCTCGGCATTGGGCGTGTAGGCATCGTCGCTGCGAATCCGCAGGTCAGCGGTATAGCGGTTTATTAGCGAATCCATGTTGCCGCCGGTCACCCCGAAAAACAGATTCGGTTTACCCAGGGCCTTGAACGGTTCGGCGCTGTCCCATTGTGGCTGGGCAATGATACCGACGCGAAATCCCTGGGCTTCCAGGAGTCTGCCCACCACCGCCATACCGAAACTTGGGTGGTCCACGTAGGCGTCTGCGGTGACGATGATAATGTCGCAGCTGTCCCAGCCGAGTATATCCATCTCTTCCCGTGACATGGGCAGAAATGGCGCTGGTCCAAAGCACTCAGCCCAGTACTTGGGATAGGAGTAAATTTTACTGACGCTGTGGCCGTGGCGAGTGGGGCGCAGCGCTGTTGCCGGCTGGCTGGGTGTACTTGTGGTGGTAGTCATGGTCAGAAGAACTGCTCAATTGGAATGGTTTCGCCGTTAAGCTGGAGATGGCTGTCAGCGAGCGAACCTTGCAGGCGCACGCGACCGCTGTCAACCACGATGTAGCCTTCCTGGACGTAGGTATCAATCATCCCGGCAAATGGACTGCGCAGGATTGCCTGCAGATCAAGATCGAGATCCAGATTCATCGTTAGCGCAGCGATCAGCGCCTGCAGATCGAGGCTGGCAATGTTGGCCAGTTCCGGCATGCCCTGGTAATCCAGTGCCAGGCTGAATTGGTGCTCACCCTGGTAGGCGCCAAAGGCGATTTGGTTGTTGATTCGCAGCGGGCTGTGCAGCAATTCCAGCCCCAGACGCTGCGCCAGGGTATTGACCTGCGCATCGAACGTCCCGCCGTTGCGATTGAGCTGTTCCTGCAGATCTGTAGCCATGCTGGAATAGCTGCGCAGTACGCTGACCGGGACCTGGCGAATCTCCAGCAGCCAGTCAAGGGATTGCAGCGGCAGGCTGCTTTGCAATTCGGCGATCGTGATGTGCTGTTCTATATCGAGTAACTCATCGGATAAGTCGTCCTGTTGATCACTGGCGTCAGGTGTCGTACTTAGTCGCGTGCTGGCCTGGATATTGTTAGCGCTAAAGCCATTCACCTGAGTACTGCGAATCGCCGGTACCGCAAGCATGGCAAAGCTCGGTGCCAGCAGGTCGTTGATCTGCTGGGTCCGGGTTTCGATTTCAAGACCTTCCATGACAAAACTGCTGCCCGCACCCGTGGCAGTGATCTGGCCAACGTTGATAAACCCCTCGGCAGACAAATCGGCATTGGCAATCAGGTAGCCTTCCAGTCCGGCGAATCGAAGCTCACCGGTGGCCTCACTGATTTCCAGTGGGGCCATTGCCAGCGACAGGTCCATGCGTTGATCGAGGCCGACCCGCAGGTCAGCAATGAGCTCCGGCAGACTGATGGACAACTCCCGCAGGGCGTCCTGGATTGCCGGCTCCTGCAGGCGAGGCTGCACGCGAATCGCAGCCAGACCGGGAAAGCGCCCACCTGGCCCGCGCAGCCAGGGACCGTGGGCTATATCCAGCTCAACCAACAGCGGCGCGTCTGCGCCAGACACCGGTGCGCTGGGTGCAATCTGATAGCGGGCCTGACTGCTGAACCAGCCGCGCTGGTAGTCGAGCTCGGTGACTTCAATTTGCCGACGCAGATCATCGGGCATGAGGTACAGCATATTGTCCAGCAGGGCGGAGCGCACTTCACCGCCGACCCACCACGGAGCCAGACTGGCGGCTGCGATCATCAGCAGCAGGGCGGATACAAGAATCTTTCGCGACATCGGGGGCCTTCGGGCAGAGCCGGATAATGGGTCAGACGACAAGTTTAAGAACACCTGCGTGGCGACGCTCGTCTGGCGTGGTGTTAAGGATCGGGTTGGTGAGTTGTAATCAGTAAACTCAAGGTGTTAATGGTATCAGGTCCTGGCCGGGATTTGCCTAGGGCTGATTGGGGATGATCTTGTAGGCGCAACGTCTGGCCCCGGCGAACAGGTGGTCTACCCGTTCAACGTCGGCATAGTTGGCCAGCAGCGAACGAAACATATCCAACTCGGAGCGGCAGAACTGCTGGCAAAGTTTGGCGGCCGCACAAACCGGGCAGTGGTTCTCGATCAGCAGCCAGCCATCGGGTAACAGGCGCACCTCGGCCATAAAGCCTTCTTCGTTGCGCAGAGCCGTCAGGGCTGTCACCCGGTCCTCCAGGGTTGGGCCACTGGCGTCCAGAGCTCGCTCATAGTGCACCTGCAGGCGCTGACTACGGGCGTCTATGAGGCGATCCAGGCGGGTGGGGCCCAGTTCAATACGCAGGGTCTCGATGAGTTCCAGGGTGACCTGGGCGTGGCCATCGGGAAACTGGCGGTGCCCAGCACCGGTAAGCTTCCACAAATGCACCGGCCGGCCGCGAGTCTGACGGGTTTCCTGAGTCTGTTCCACCAGCCCCCGTTTACGCAGTTCCGCGAGATGCTGGCGCACTCCCATGGTGGTCATACCAAGCTGGCTGGCCAGTATCTTCACGGACTGTGGGCCGCGCGTCTTCAGACGCTGCAGAATGTCTTGCTGGCTATTGGCGAGTTCCATTGCGGTGTCTGGCGATTACCCGGATTAAACTGGTTATCGGCTAGTATAGAAAGTATTTACTTTTTTAAATACCGGATTTCTGGTTTTTCCTGGATCCCTTGGGAAGACCTATAGAAAGATCAATGAGAAGATCGATTGTATGGTATGTCGGCCCTATACCTCAGTGACATTGAGCGCGGCTGCGGCGCTGCAGGGTTCCCGCCCCGCCGGCTCGGCGCCTATCCAGTCTTCGCTTCGCTACGCCCGGCAAGCCTGGGTGCCTTCACTGCGAAAAAAGCCCTGGACTACCACTGCTGTCCCACAGTTCCATGCCCCTTAACTAGCACTGAAAAGCGGCTTCGAGCGCTGCGCCCGGCAGTTAGCTTGTGCCGCTGCGGACCACGCCCCTCCAGTCTTCGCTTCGCTACGCCCGGCAAGCCAGGGTACCTTCACTCTGAAAAATGCCCTGAAAAACGGCCATTTTTCGCCGTTCAGCGTAGGTCCTTAATTGCATCGGCACAAGCTAACTGCCGGCCGCCCCTTGCCAAGTGCAAGACTCAACGTTTACTGCCTGCGCTCGCGCACCCGGTGCAGAGCAACCAGGATTCACGTCTGACACCAAGAGGAAACACGCGAAACACTGGCACCTGGCCTGATCAAGTATTTTCGTAGGGGAATCTGTGGGACAGCAGTGCCTGGAAAGCGGTCTTTTTCCTGCGCTCAGCGCCGGCCTTCATTGGCGGATCGGAAACCCTGCCGCCCCACAGCCACTGGCGCAGTGACAGCCGCGACAGCGACGTATTCTTTACCGTTTCGATCCAATGGGTATCAAGCCCGCAAACCATGTATTCCCATCCTGCCCGGTGCGACCTCAGCTTACAGATGGGCGCAATAACAGCTGGGCGCTACAAACAAGTCCGCGAACAGAGCCGCAAGCACAGGCGGGAAACAGTTCCCGGAATAGCGTGATGAGCTTATATTTCAGTGTTTAGTATATGGTTTGCTTTACTAACTTTGCCGCTGAGCGGTGGTTATTAAGGCAGGCTGTGGATCTTTTGCCAGTGCCGCAGGTCTTGCTGTAGCTTTACGGCTTTTACCGAGGATGCCTGTCCATGGGTTTCGAAGCCCCCCTGCTTATTACGTTCGTAACCTACCTGCTGCTGATACTGTACCTGGGAGTGCGCGCCTACCAGCGCACCCATGATCTAGGCGACTATATTCTCGGTGGTCGCAAGCTGGGGCCAGTAGTGACCGCGCTTAGCGTGGGTGCTTCTGATATGAGTGGCTGGCTTTTACTGGGTCTACCTGGCGCTATCTATCTGAGCGGTGTCAGCGAAGTCTGGATTGGTATTGGCCTGGTACTGGGCGCATTCTTCAACTGGTGGGTAGTGGCGCGGCCGATGCGGGTGTACAGCGAGATGGCGAACAATTCCCTGACTCTACCTGATTACTTTGAGAACCGGTTTCGCGACCACAGTCGAATCCTGCGGTTGATCTCGGCGCTGGTGATACTACTGTTTTTTACCTTCTACACCGCTTCAGGACTGGTAGGCGGCGCGATCCTTTTCGCCAATAGTTTCGGCATGAGTTACAACGTCGCGCTCTACACGGGGGCGTTCATCATCGTGTCCTACACATTTTTCGGCGGCTTCCTGGCGGTGTCGTGGACCGATGCCATTCAGGCTGGCCTGATGCTGCTGGCACTGATGCTGGCGCCAGCTATTGTGATCATCAATGCTGGCGGCCCGGGAGCCATGTGGCAAGAGCTTGCCAGTATCGATGGCAGTAACATTCGGCTGCTGGAAGGCATGACTACCCTGGGCCTGCTGTCGCTGTTGGCCTGGGGGCTTGGCTATATGGGGCAGCCACATATTCTGGCCCGGTTTATGGCGGTAGAGTCGGAGCAGCGCCTGTACCCGGCGCGCCGGGTCGCCATGAGTTGGATGGTAGTGGTGTTAATCGGTTCGGTCACTACCGGCCTGGCCGGCATCGTATTTTTTGCCGGTCAGCCCTTGGACAATGCCGAGACGGTGTTTATTGAGCTCAGCCAGAGCCTGTTTAATCCCTGGGTCGCCGGCGTAATCACTGCCGCGATCCTGTCGGCCATTATGTCCACCATTGATTCCCAGCTACTGGTGTCCTCCAGCGTTATCAGCGAGGATTTCTATCGGGTGTTTGTCAGGCCCCAGGCTTCTGCCAGTGAACTGTTGCTGGTGTCACGCCTGGCGGTGATGGCGATCGCCCTGATCGCGCTGGTGGTGGCAAGGGACCCGCAGAGCCGGGTTCTGGAGCTGGTGAGCTATGCCTGGGCTGGCTTTGGCGCCGCATTTGGACCAGTCATTCTTTTTTCTTTGCTGTGGCGCAGGATGTCAGCACCGGCAGCGATGGCCGGGATGGTGGTTGGTGCCGTAACCGTGGTGGTCTGGTCCAATCTGCAGGGAGGCATATTCGACCTGTACGAGATTATCCCGGGCTTTGTCGCGGCCGCCATTGCGATAGTAGTCGTGACTCGGCTGGTTCCCCAGCAGGATGCGGAAACCCTGGCCCTGTTTGACGCTACCCGGGCTCGCTTGTCGGGACGATGAGACAACGGGTATATTCGCAAGCAAAGGTCATTAATTTTCCTGGCTGGCGTAAGCCAGTGTTAGGCATGATGGTCGGAAGGGAAAAACAGACAATAAATCCAGGAGGATGCATGCAAAACAATCTGCTTGAACAATCGGCAGCGCCGTCAGGCCCCGCGCGCAGCGTCAGCGGCAGCGCGGTCCTGTGGGCCCTGGCTGCCCTGGCAGTGCTTGCAGTTGGCGCAGGCGCAGTCTGGTTTTACACCTGCCCCTGTGAGCGGGTTCCCGGTGGCTACCTGAGCGGTACCGAGGCCGATGAGGCGGTCTCCGACTGGCGCTTTGCCAATCAGGTAGAGCTGTGTCAGATCGAAACCCGCGCCGGTTTGCTGCCCCATTCCATCAATTTGAATTGCATGGCTGGTCGCAGCGGTGAGCTGTTCCTGAGCTGTTCGCAGTGTGAAGGCAAGCGCTGGTCCAGCGCGGCCCTGGAAAATCCTGCCGCGCGCATTCGTCTTGATGGCACGGTGTATCCGGTTACCCTCAGCCGACTCACCAGCGATCAGGATTTGCAGCGCGCCTGGCGGGCACGAGCCGAGAAACTGGCGGGTATGCGCGGTACTGCGCTGGATACGATTCCCGAACGGCCCGGTCACTGGTGGTCATTTCAGGTCAGCTCGAGAAGTTAATAGAGCTGCCCTTAAGCGTAAAACGGCACTGCTACCAGAGGCTGGTTTTGGGGGGCGAAGCGGCCGTTACTCCTGACCCGGGGCCAGGTGCATTTCGAGGTGATAGATGTCGTCCTCGAGATAGGGATCAGAGACGGTCTTGAAACCAAATCCCTGGTAAAACTTTTCCAGATACTGCTGCGCAGAAATGATGATTGGCTGGTCAGGCCACAGCTGTCGACAGCGAGCCACGGCTTCGGCCATCAACTGGCGACCATGACCAGAGCGCCGCACCGCTTCACTGGTCACCACGCGGCCGATGGAAACACCCTCATACTTGAGCCGACCGGGTAGCAGCCGGGCATAGGCCACCAACTCACCGTCCACCTTGCCCAGCAAATGCATGGCCTGGGCGTCCAGTCCGTCGGTGTCCAGAAACACACAATCCTGCTCCACCACAAACACTGCAGAGCGCAGCCGCAGCAGTTCGTACAGATCGGTATTGCTTAACTGTTCGAATTCAAGGCAAGTAAAAAGGAGTTCTGGCATGGAGATGTTGGCTACGGCAGCGACGAAACAGGAAACTAGCACAAATCCGTTGCAAGGGTCTCCGTAAGAAATGGCAACAGGTTATACTTGACGCGCGTTGCCCCCGTGGCACAGTTGGATAACGCGGTCATAGGCATCAGAAAGAACAGAAAATCCAGGCGGTTTGAGCCAGGCGACAACAAAAATGCTGTTGCACCTGCCAAACGAACTGCCGAAAGAATCAGGCACGGTGTTATACTTCCCGCGCATTGCCCCGGTGGCACAGCTGGATAGCGCGGCCCCCTCCTAAGGGGCAGGTCGCAGGTTCGAATCCTGCCCGGGGCACCATTTCACAAGTCGGCTCTACCCCATTAACGGGGGATGGGCATTCATGTTTACCCGATTGATTATCCCATCCCACCCACAGTGGGTCAGTACTCTCAACCGATAGTTTTCAAAGTTTCTGAAACCATAAGCCCGTCTCGAGATCATTTCCATCTTGTTATGGAAGCCCTCGGTGATGCCGTTGGTTTTACTGAATCGCCACATTGCGACGATGGGTTCCATCCAACTGGTCAGCGTCTTTGCCAATGCTCGCAGCGGGCTGTGCCGCAACTGCTCTAGCAGTTCGAAATACTGTGGCAGTTTCGCCTTCATACGCCGAGCTGTGAGAGTTTTGAGCAGCATAAAGCTGATCAGCTTTTGTTTCGCCTCATACAGTGCCTTTAGCACTGGGTAATCTGCCAGATAATTCATGAGGTTTGCATGCTGTTCGGCGCTGAGTTTCCATTGATGTCGCCGCATCAGACTGAGCAGACCCCGGTTCTTCCGGCCCTCCGGGTGGACCTGTTGCCAGACCTTCAAAAAGTGCTGATTGATCAGCCGAACCACGTGGAAACGGTCTGCCACAATCGTTGCACCAGGGAAGTAACGCTGGGCAATTGATCGGTATGTCTCGGACAAGTCCATGACCACCACCTGCACATTGCTGCGCCCCTCGAGGCCCTTTAAATACGGGCGTAAACTGGGTTCTGAGCGCCCCAGCCTCACATCAAATACCTTGCGTCTGGACAGATCTACAAAGGTGGTGGCATAGCCCTTCTTGCGGGTAAAGAAATGCTCATCAATGCCTAGCACTCGCGGACAGGGTTGGTTGATCATCTCAGACCGCTTTCTTCCAAGGTGATGCTGATACCAGCGCTCCACAGTCGCTGCGCTGATCTGATGGGTGCGCGAAAGCTTGCGAAGCGTAACCCCGCCGTCGTGGGCTTCATAAACCTCCAACCGAAAGGCTTCCGAGGCGCGGTAGCGTGGCCGGATCCCGGTGAAAGGATGGCGGAAGTAGCGCTTGCAATTCTGACAATGGTACTTAGGCACACGGAGGTGCAAAGTCATCACCTGGTTGCCCTGGCGGGTGTGCTTTACTGTCCGCTTGTGGGTGGCCTTGATCCTCAAATCCTTGCTGTGGCAGTGCTTACAGGACGGCTTGCTGTAAGGTCTCGCCCATGCCTCAATACCCTTGCTGCGTTTTACCCGTTCAACCTGTAGGCCAGGTATGCCTATAATCATTCCTGCGTGGGACATCGGTGTGCTCTCCATTAAAATGATCTTCGCAAAATCAGTTTAATGAATACCGGTGTCCCCCGTTAATGATGAAGAGCCCACAAGTCCCTCACAGAGGGATTTGTGAAATGGTAACTCGGGCAGTCAGGCAGGAGCTGCCGGTTCGACCAGCGCCGCAGGCGCGCAGGACCGCGCGTTAGCGCGGCACCGAAGGTGTGAGGAATTGGGCTTAGCCCAATTCAGAATCAATCCTGCCCGGGGCACCATTTCACAAGTCCCTCACAGAGGGATTTGTGAAATGGTAACTCGGGTAGTCGGGCAGGAGCTGCCGGTTCGACCAGCGCCGCAGGCGCGCAGGACCGCGCGTTAGCGCGGCGCCGAAGGTGTGAGGAATTGGGCTTAGCCCAATTCAGAATCAATCCTGCCCGGGGCACCATTTCACAAGTCCCTCACAGAGGGATTTGTGAAATGGTAACTCGGGTAGTCAGGCAGGAGCTGCCGGTTCGACCAGCGCCGCAGGCGCGCAGGACCGCGCGTTAGCGCGGCGCCGAAGGTGTGAGGAATTGGGCTTAGCCCAATTCAGAATCAATCCTGCCCGGGGCACCATTTCACAAGTCCCTTTGCCAACTCCCCAACTCCCTCCAGATTCCGCGGCAGTCATTCTGCAAGCGTGACTACACCTACACCTGGGCCCACAAATTGCTGTCACAGGATGACTCAGCAACATTGCACCGGGCCGTGGTGTTTACCAAACCGGTCGCTCTATTGGTGCTCCGGAACTTCCTCCCTGGCTGAACAGTTGGCTGCCTGTTCAAACCCCGGCCACCAAGGAGATGCCAGGTGATAGATGCTGAACTGATTGAGGAACAGGGGATTATCAAGATATTCCCCGAAACTTCTCTGGAAAAAGAAGATTTTGAACGTCTCGAGCTCTTGATTGATTCCTGGCACGAGCGCCATGGTGCCCTGCACGGGGTGATGATCAAGACCGGGCATTTCCCCGGCTGGGAGGATCTCGATGCCATGCTGCAACATTTTCGCTTTGTGAGAGAGCACCATAACCAGATACGGCGAGTGGCACTGGTCACCGACGGTGCTCTGGAGACGGCGACACAGCGTTTTGCCGGGCCTTTTGTCAACGCCGAGGTCCGCAGTTTCTCCTCTCGCGAGGATAAGCAGGCCGAGGCCTGGGTGGCCGGGGCAGGAGAGCAGGCCGCGAAAAACTGAACTCATTTAAGCGTTACGCGTTAGTTAGCTGCAAAGTCATTACTGTGGAGGCTGCAATGCAATCCCTGAGCCGCGAAGAACTCAAGCAGATGAATGAGGTCAATCATGAGGACTTTGTTCTCGTTAATGTGCTGCCGCAGGAAAAATTCCTGGAAAAGCACATCCGCACCTCGATCAATGTCCCGGTCGATGACAACAGTTTTAGTCAGAAGGTTGCCGACGTGGCTGGCGACAAGCAGCGCAAGGTCGTGGTCTATTGCGCCAATTTCGACTGTGACGCTTCATCCAAGGCGGCGAATGCGCTGGAGAAGTCCGGGTTCGCCCGGGTCTACGACTACGCTGGTGGTACCGAAGACTGGTTTAATGCCTCTAGCTGACAATCACGGGAACTCATGTCTGACGATCTGGCGGACTATAAGCACAAGCGTAATTTTGACAGGACTGGTGAGCCTGACGCCCGCAGCCGAAGTATGAGCCGCGATCAAGGCCAACAGGAACCGCTGTTCGTTATCCAGAAGCATGACGCCAGCAGTTTGCATTATGACCTGCGCCTGGAAATAGACGAGACTCTCAAATCCTGGGCGGTGCCAAAAGGCCCCAGTATGGATCCATCCGATCAACGTCTGGCCATCCCGACAGAAGACCACCCCTTGTCCTATTTTGATTTTGAGGGGGTCATACCCGCGGGCGAGTACGGTGCCGGCACCGTTCTGATCTGGGATCGTGGCCACATCAACAATATCAATGTTGACGCCAATGGAGAGCCTTTGAGTCTCCACCAGGCCTGGGCCGGCGGCAAACTGGAGTTCGTTGTGCACGGCAACAAACTCGAAGGCGGTTATGCGCTTATCCGTTCAGAAAAGGGATCCATGAAAGGCAACTGGTTACTGACCAAGATCGGGGATGAACACGCAGATGCGCGCCGCAACCCGGTGAGCACAGAAACCACAAGCGTCGCCAGCGGACGTAGCCTCAAGCAGATCAAGGATGCTGAGAGCGGCGAGCACTAACAAGACCATTTTGAAGGTTCAGGGGCCTTGGTTAAAAATTCAGGGCTAAAAAACCAAAGTTACGTCAAATAATCCGCAATCAGCAAACCAGCCACCCACATTGCTGTCCAGAATCGGCCCTGCCTAAAGTCAGCAGCAATAACAGCGTTCCAGTTGGCGTGCGGAAGGCGTGAAGTGAGGGCGTAAAGTGAGGCCAGACACCAGCCTGAATTAACCAAGGTTAGGAATCGTGCCGTTAGCTTGTATTCTGGCATTTTCGGTGGTTTTCATTTTTCCCAGACTTCCTCGAGCCTCGCTTCGCGTCCGCAAGAGAATTTGTAGACCCGGTAACGAATTGGATTCTTCTGGTAGTAATCCTGATGGTAATCCTCGGCAGGAAAGAAGGTGTCAAGTCGGGACACTTCTGTTGCGATCTCACTGGCCAGTCGTCCGGAATTCGCCAGCTCGCGGCGAGATTCTTTAGCCAGGCGCATCTGACTATCGTTTTCTGCAAATATCTCGCTGCGATACTGATCGCCACGGTCACAGAATTGCCCGCCCGCATCCAGTGGGTCGACATTGCGCCAGTACACATCCAGTAATTGCGCATAGCTGATCCGGTCGGGATCATAGCTAACGCGCACGACTTCGGCGTGGCCGGTGTCGCCGGCGGAAACCTCATCGTAGGAAGGATTATGCACGTGGCCGCCCGCGTATCCGGAGACCGTGGACAGCACTCCATCCAGTTCATCGAAGGGTGGTTCCATGCACCAGAAACAGCCGCCAGCGAAGGTGGCTGTTGCCCTGTTGTTCGGTTGTGCGGCAGCCGAGGACAGGCACAGCAGCGCAACTGACAGCATGGTCGACGTTATGATCGAAATCATGGTCAACGTGCGGGACATGGTCATTCTCCGTAACAATACTCTTTTACATTAGCCTCTTGGAAAACGTGAGTAAAGCGCAGCATGCAGAGGGTTTTGCTGTAAACAATTGCCTGCGGCGTCCCAGGCGCAACAGCTTTTTCCTGAAACTGTATCGGTCGTTCCGTATTGCGGCTCAATTTTGAGACTCTTGTTAAAGCTCTCGCTGGACTGTCCGGTGGTGGTCCTGGCCTGGCTGCACCGCAAGGCCAGGGTCTGACGTCGCCTGATCAGCACCTGCTGTATTTGGCCGTTTGTCAGAGTGGAACTTTGGCTGGCGAATATTGGTTTGTCTGGGCAGACAACTTGCCAGATTCAGGAGAGCTATCATGAAAATTTTCGATCAACGTCAACTCAGCCACCTTTTGATCTCCGCGCTTGCTGTTGCCAGCGGGGGAATGAGTGGTGCCGCTCTGGCAGATAACCACCTGCCGCAAAGCGATGGCGCTTTTATTACGCTGGGCGGTGAGGTCGTGGAACGTATTGGCGATTCGTTTCGTCTTGACCATGGCGACGGCATTGTGACGGTGGAGATGGATGACTGGGACAACTTCAATGAGGCATTGATGGTGAATCCGGGCGAGACAGTCACTGTGCGTGGTCGCGTCGATGATTCCTTCTACGAACAGCGCACGATCGAAGCGGACTCAGTGTTTATAGCAGAGCGCCGCGCCAAGTACTTCGCCAACCCTGTGGACGAGGAAGGCGATCGAGTCTGGTCGATCAACGAGGTGGATGCATCGCAGGTCGCAGATGGTACCTGGATCGGGATTGCTGGCACGGTCAGCGCAATTGATGGTTCACGTTTCACAATCCACACCGACAGCGCCCTCGCCGGAGCCTTGGTGCTGCAGGTGGAAACAGCGTATCTGACCTATAACCCATTGGATGCTGTTGGCTACCAGCAGATTGATGAAGGTGACCGGGTTTACGTGACTGGCGACCTGGACAACCGCATTTTCGCAAACCGGGAGATCGAGGCGTTCAATATCATTACTCTGGAACAGTAAACAGCAAAGTCAGTAGAAACAGCCGGGACCGAGAAGTGGCGGGACAGCACCAGGCGATTGACGCTACTCCGGCTGTTGCCTGGGCGATCCCCGGAACACCCGCACATTGATGCCTTGCCGTAACCAGGTAGCTGCCGCTGCAGACAAGCTTGCTATGAGTAGGCGGTGTCCCTGACAGTCTCTGCCTGCACCGGGTTTGCAGAACTGCGTCGGTACCTGCCGATTCAGCGGCGAGCGTAGATGACCGTTCTCGGTTCTGACCGGGCGCGGATCCGTCTCATAAGGTCCTGTGTCTACACCTTATCCATGGCCACAAAGCCCAAGGTCCAGGATTGCCAGCGACTCATGGCGCAGGCCCGCGTCCCGGATTCGGGATCAGGCAGGCAGGGGAGTGGCAAAATTCCTACAGGGCAAGTCGATTTCAGTCTTGTCCAATGGCTATTTGCCGGCCTTTCAGATCTGAAATTGCCCTTGAGTTTTCAGTTATCAGTAATTGGTAAGTGAAAAATCTCCAAAAAAATCCTTATTAAAATCAATGCGTTGACGCTTCTTAAATTGTCGGGCAACAATGATTCCCACAAATCTGGCAGGCAGCCGCGGCAGATTCGCCGAATTTGTTCTATACCTACTAACGCAGACACAGACAGCGACAGGACAAGGCCATGGGAGAAGTAGTCAGACTGGACCAATTCCGCACGCAGCAAATTAACGAGTTTGCTGCCGACAGCAGTGACAGCCTGATTCCGGTGGAGTTCGCGGTGGGCAAATCGGACCGCCAGGACTGCCTGGACACCATTGCCGAGTACGGGATCCGTCAGGTGATCAGCCAGAAACTTGCCGCCCATCCCGGCGCAGACCTGAAGCTGATCGGAGTCCGTGATGCAATCTGGTTGAACAAGAAAATTCTGGAGCGTGAGGAGATGAGCGATGACGAAATCGCGCGTCGCATCGACTTGATCCAAATGCTGGAAAACACCAACCTGGCCCTCCTGGAATCACTCTGGCAGTCCTTCACCAGAACCGCCCCTGAAACGCACTAGAGGCGCTCGCCAGATTCAGGCAGCGGAAGGCAAGTAAGGCAAGTCCAATTTTTGCAGCCTGCTACCGTCGCTCGCTACCAGTTGGGCACCATCGGTATTCTCCTGGACTGAATCAACTACCGCCAGCAACAAATGGCCATCCGGGTCATTGGCCGTGGGAGCAGCCTGGGCCAGGAGCGTAAAGTTACTCGTCGGTTTCTCCGCCGCCGAAGAAATGGCCTGGTCACTTTGGAACAGGTGCAGTCGCTTTTTGGCCTTGCCCCGATAATACATGCGGGCGACAACTTCCTGGCCGGTGTAACAGCCCTTGCGGAAATTGATGACTCCCGAGATGTCATAGTTCAATAGCTGCGGTGTGTATTGTTCACTCAATTCGGGAGTGACATGCAGGAGACCGGCCCGGAAATCCTGGCGCTGCCAGTCCAGAAGCTCGCCCGCGGGCCCTTGCCTGAGCAGCGCATCCAGCTTTGCCTGGTTCGGGTTTTCGTTAGCAGCCCAGATCTCGAAGCGTGGTTCGGGCCCGGCAATAGCTAGCACACAAAACCCCTCGGCCTGAACAACTCCGTCACTGGGCTGCGGTGCCTCGCCAACCAATCCGGCTATTATTTCGGCCGCGCCATTGCCCATGATGCCAGCAGCGCTCATGGCGGATTCCAGCTGTAGATCAACCTTGGAAAAAACCGCGTACTTGTTCAGGACGTCGAGAATAATACGCGCCATGCCGGAATAGGTTTGCAGCAGGCAATCCTCGCCCTGGCGCAGCAAACGAAAATCTGCAATGACCCGACCCTTCAGATTGCACAAAGCTCCAGTCAGGCTGCGCTCAGGGGTTAAGGCGGTAACGTCACAACTGACCTGTCCCTGCAGAAAGGTGACGGTATCGGCGCCACTGACGCGGATGAATTCGTAGTGAGGTAAAGCAACAACAAGCATGTGTACTCCATTAGCAGTTGGCTGGGCCGGTGGCCTGGCAGGCCGGGGGCACATGGCCGCAAGACCGGGCTGGTTGGACGGTGAGACAAGAGAGCCCTTAACTGATTGCCGTCGGCACGGGGAATTCTCGCATCGTCGCCGTGCTTCCGCCATAATGCTCCGCCCATAGCTGGCCCACAGACAGTCTCGACCACTAGTATATGACCGATCTTAACAAGCAAAAAATTTACTGGCACAGTCGCCGCGGTATGCTGGAGCTGGATTTGTTGCTGATGCCTTTCGCCCAGGATGTCTTCGACACCCTCAGTCACGATGATCAACTTCTATACAGCGAACTGCTGGAGCAGGAAGACCAGGATCTCTGGTCCTGGTTGCTGGAACGCAGTGAACCACCGCAAGCCCGTTTAAAACCAATTATTACCCGTATTCTCGCCCACAAGGCCAGCTCGGCCTAAACTCTTCTGCCGCAAGCAGGGGAGTTTATGCCCGGTATTGAGATTTTTCCCTCCATTTTTCAGATGACCCTGCTGAGCCTCTGTCAGTGGGCTGCGCTGTGCTCGCTGCTGCTCAGTGGTGCTCCGGCGCCGCTCCGCTTCATCCTGGGCGCAGCTATCGTATTGCAGATGGTCGGCCAGGGGTTTGGTCCAGCGATTGTTGCGTTGTGCTGCGGGCGCAACGCCGGCATTCAGCGCTTGCACCTGGGTGCCAGCTATTGCCGACTTGGAGCTACCGGGAGCAGCATGGAATTGCGGCCGCCCAACATTCGTTATCTAAGCGAGTGGCTGATTATTCTGGAGTTCAGGCGTCGCGCTGGTTCGACGCGGCAGCATTTATTGCTGTGGCCGGATAGCCTAAGTATCCGTGACAACTGGCGCCTGCGGCGCTACCTGGAATCGCGGCGGCGGCTTCCGCTCAGGTCCGGGATGGGCTGAGCACAGTGTCGAGGGCTTCCGGCAACAGTTCCGGATAGTCGAGGGTAAAGTGCAGGCCCCGGCTTTCCTGGCGCTGCAGGGCGCAACTAATTATCAGCTCTGACACCAGCGCCAGGTTGCGCAATTCCAGATTGTCATTGGTAACCCGATGGCGAATGTAATAGTCGCGAATCTCGTCACGCAACAGTTTGATGCGGCTCTCTGCCCGACGCAGTCGCTTGGTGGTACGAACAATGCCAACAAAATCCCACATGAAGCGGCGAATTTCGTCCCAGTCATGTGATACCAGCACCTCGTCATCGGAATCGGTCACGCGGCTCTCATCCCAGTCGGCGATACTGGTCACCAAAGGCGTCTCGGCAATCCGGGAGGCAATGTGCCGGGCGGCGCCGAAGGCCACCACGAAGCATTCCAGCAGGGAATTGCTGGCCATGCGATTGGCGCCGTGCAGTCCGCTGAAGCTGGTTTCGCCAATAGCATACAGATTGGCTACATCCGTTTCTCCCTGGGTATTGATCACTACGCCGCCACAGGTGTAGTGCGCCGCCGGTACCACCGGGATCCGGTCGCGGGTGATATCTATGCCAAACTCCAGACAGCGTTGGTAGATGGTCGGGAAGTGCTCGCGCACAAATTCCGCTGGCTGGTGGGTGATATTGAGATAGACACAGTCACAGCCCAGACGCTTCATTTCATGGTCAATGGCGCGCGCAACAATGTCCCTGGGTGCCAGTTCAGCGCGCTTATCGAATTTGTCCATGAAGCGGTTGCCGTCGGGTAATTCCAGTTTCGCGCCTTCACCGCGCAGCGCCTCGGTAATCAGGAATGACTTGGCGTGGGGGTGATACAGGCAGGTGGGATGGAACTGGTTGAACTCCATATTTCCGACCCGACAGCCTGCCCGCCAGGCCATGGCTATCCCGTCGCCGCTGGCGCCATCGGGATTGGTGGTATAGAGATAGGCCTTGCTGGCTCCGCCGGTGGCGAGAGCCACGAAGCGGGCGCGGATCGCTTCCACCCGCCCGGCGCCCTGGTTGAGGACGTAGACCCCTACACAAGTACGTTTTCCGCCAGATTCCGGGGTGTGTGTCACCAGATCCACAGCGGTACAGCCTTCCAGTAGCGTGATGTTGGGATGTTCTTCTGCCCGCTGCTGCAGGGTTTCGAACACTGCCTTGCCGGTGGCGTCCGTGGCATGAATGATGCGGCGATGACTATGGCCGCCTTCCTGGGTGAGATGCAGGGAGCTAAGGTCCTGTTCCGCCGGAACTGGTTCGGTTCCGGTTTGGCGCTCAGCATTATTGCGCGTGGTAAAGGGAACACCTTGTGACACCAGCCAGGTCACTGCTTCGGCGCTGTGCGCAACGGTGTGTTCCACCACGTCCCGGTGGCAAAGACCCACT
The DNA here is from genome assembly GCA_965230125.1 of uncultured Pseudohongiella sp. Taxonomy (GTDB): domain Bacteria; phylum Pseudomonadota; class Gammaproteobacteria; order Pseudomonadales; family Pseudohongiellaceae; genus UBA9145. The sequence goes on from OZ245938.1 coordinate 2,234,717, forward strand.
CCGGCGGTAAGCGTGTCCTGAACATGGGATTCAATGCTGTCAGCCTCGTCCAGCACGGCGGCAATACCGCCCTGGGCATAGAACGTCGCACCTTCGCGAAGATCGCCTTTACTCAATACTGTGACCCGGGCAAAGTCGGCGCTGCGCAGCGCCAGGGTGAGCCCGGCGGCGCCACTGCCGATAATCAGCAGGTCGGTGTCTTTGCCGTGTTCGGCAAGGGATTGACTCATAGTGCGGTACACTTGGCAGGGCGGAGCCATAGCCGGATATTGTGGCGATGGTCAGCGCGGGTGTTCGGGATATGATGAAATTCGGAGTTAATACGCAGCGCAGCGGAATCCTGATTGCTGGCACCGCGCAGTGCGGAGCCAGCGAGTATTTTTAATGATTTCACGAACTTTTGCACTAGTGACAGGTCTATCATTCCATTTCCGGGGTTTGTTGCCAGCCATCTGGCGATGCAGCCTGGAAGCCCCGTGGCAAGCACGGGGGCCCGCCCGCGTCAGTTGGAGAAGGAAGTAATGACAGAGGAAACCGATCAACAGCTTGTTGAGCGGGTACTGCAGGGCAATAAAAACGCGTTTAATTTGCTGGTGCTGCGCTACCAACATCGTGTCGCAGCCCTGGTAGGCCGGTTTATTCACGATCCACAGGAAGCCGAGGATGTCTGCCAGGAAGCGTTTATCAAGGCTTATCGGGCGCTGCCGCTATTCAGGGGGGACAGCGCTTTTTATACCTGGCTGTATCGCATCGCCGTCAATACGGCCAAGAACTATCTGGTGTCGCGCAATCGGCGTCCACCAGCCAGCGACGTCGATGTCAACGACGCCGAAGTCAGTGAAATTGGTACACTGCTCAGGGATATAGAAGATCCGGAGGGTAGCCTGCTCACCGAAAACCTGAAGCAGGCCATCAACCAGGCTATAGAAGAACTGCCGGAAGACCTGAAAACGGCGTTTACGCTCCGCGAGTTCTCGGGGCTGAGCTACGAGGATATTACTGAAGTCATGGATTGTCCGGTTGGCACGGTGCGTTCTCGGATCTTCCGGGCCCGGGAAGCCATCGACAAGCGCATCCGCGAGTTGCTGTGATGGGCCTTGATCAAGCCGGTTCACAAGTAATTTCTGAAATGTCAGTGCGTATCGCGGAACTTTTCGAAACCACGCCGGTCAATATAGGCAGTACGGCAAAAGTCAGGGATCATAACCAGCAATGACCAGTCCTTCTCTACCCAAATCAAGCACTGCAAGTAAACGCTCTGATGCCGCAAGCCAGGCTGCAACTGACTCGGAGACTGCCCTCGAGAGGGAGTCGCTGTCGGCACTGATGGACGGACAGGGTGACGAGCTTGAGCTGCGCCGCCTGCTGAAGACGCTGGACAGTGATCCGGCGGGAGCCGAGCGTATGCTGGGATCCTGGCAGCGCTACCACCTGGTTCAGGATTTGATCCACGACCGCGGCATGCCGGTGAGCAGTAACCTGGCGGCGCAAGTGGCAGCCCGGATCGATGACGAGCCAGCCCTGCCAGCCAACGCCACGGCTGGCTGGCAGCAAACCTTTGCCAAATTCGCTATTGCAGCCTCGGTTGCCGCGGTCTTCGTGATTGGCATGCAGGCCAGCCTGCAGCAACCCGCGACGTCGGGCCCGGCACCAGCATTGGCGACCGACAGCACAGCCCCGGCAGTAGAGGCCGACAGCGGCTCTAATCCCTCCGCCCCCCTGGCACAGCCGGAGATGGCAATGCTGGCCGATGGCGCCGCGCTGACAGTTGATCCTGAGGCCGCCGCGCGCCTGCGTAATTACCTGCAAAGCATTGCCATTGATGTGTCCGAGCCGGTAGTCACCCAGCACATCCAGGACTCCCCTTTGTTTCGTTTGGTTAACCAGGTGCAGGACTGATCGCGCGGTCTGATTGACTGTCTGACTCCCAAGCCCGGGAATTCGTCCCAACTCAGCTATGTAATCCTGCCCCGTGTGGCCCTGCGGATCGTCCTGCCAGAGCCCTATGCAGGCATGTCTGGGCCCTGGTAACGCGAGCACTCCCAAGGAACTCCCGCCAGACCACGTCAGTTGGTTGCAGCCCTGTTATACTGCGGTATCCAAGCCACGGTTCAGTGCTTCGATCGGCCCGCGCTCGACATTGAACCCCCACGAGGTATCCTGACATATGCGTAATTCAGCAGCATTCACATCATTCTTGCTGGCTCTGGTGCTCGGCCTGTACACCGCCAGTGCCACCAGCGCTGAACTGCCGAGCTTTGCCGAGCTGGTGGAGCGCAACGCGCCGAGCATCGTTGAAATCTCCACGCTGCGCAGTGTTGAGGCCCGTTCACCTGCCACCGACCGGGAGCTGGAAGAATTGCTACGGCGCCTCAATCCCGGCCAGGAGCCTGACCTGAATATTGAGGATCTGCCCCAGCAGCGCCAGCGTGGCGCTGTCGGATCGGGGTTTTTGATGACTTCTGACGGCTACGTGGTCACCAATAATCATGTCGTGGTGGGGGCCGATGAAATCCAGGTACACCTGAACGACCGGCGCGTATTCGACGCCGAGGTGGTGGGCCTGGACGAACCTTCCGATCTGGCTTTGTTGAAGGTCGACGCCATGAATTTACCCCACGTGGAGTTTGGTGATTCCGACGCCATCAGGGTGGGCGACTGGGTGCTGGCTATTGGCTCGCCATTTGGGCTTGAGTTTTCCGCGGCCGCGGGCATCGTCAGTGCCATGGGGCGGTCAATTCCCGGGCGTTCTTCTTATAATTATATGTCCTTTATTCAGTCTGACGTGGCGATCAACCAGGGTAATTCCGGCGGTCCGCTGTTCAATCTGGACGGCGAAGTGATTGGTATCAACTCGCAGATTCTGAGCAGCACCGGTGGCTCCAACGGGATTTCCTTTTCAATTCCCAGCAATGTGGCCATTAACGTTGTCAACCAGCTGCGCGAATCCGGTCGTGTCGAACGCGGTCTGCTGGGGGTGCGAATGCGGGAAGTGGACTATGCCCTGGCGGAAATTTTTGGCATGGAGCGACCGCGCGGCGCTTTTGTCGACGAAGTGCAGCCCGGCAGCCCCGCCCAGACCAGCGGCATTCAAAACGAGGACATTATCCTTGAATTCAATGACCACGAAATAGAGTTCTTCACTGACCTGCCATTTTATGTCGGACAGTACCAGCCTGGCACCGAGGCGGCGCTGGTAGTGTATCGTAACGGAGAAATCCTTGAGCGCACCGTGGTGCTGGGCAGCTCGCCCACCAACGAAGTAGCCACCAATACCCCGGAACAGGTGCGCGATCGGCGCAATCCGCTGGGCTTCCGGGTGACCGACCTGTCCGACGAAACCCGCCAGGTTACTGGTCTGAGCGGGGTGCGCATTGCTGAACTGGAGGCCGGTCCAGGGCGCGCTGCAGGGCTTCAGGAAGGAGATGTGATTGTGTCTCTGAATCGCCAGACGATTAGTTCCGCGCAGCAGTTTGCCCAGGTCGCGGAGAGCCTGCCCGACTCCGGTTTCGTGCCAATCCGTATTGTGCGCGAGGGGCAGGGCACCACCCTGGCACTCGAACTGACCCCCTGACCCGACTCGCAAAAACGCCCCGATCTGACCGCTAAGTAGCGGTCATGGTTGGGTTTTTGTTGCGCTGATTTTCCTGACAGTGTCGGGGGAATACTGTAGAATTGCGCGCTTTGATTTTTTCAGCGCAGCCAGTTTCTGCGCTTTACTTTGACCCGCCGGACTTCGACCCCGCCGGATTTCATCCGCCCAAGGTAGGTTCACCCCGCTAGTGTCCGATCTCAGTCATATCCGCAACTTTTCCATTATTGCCCACATTGATCACGGTAAGTCGACCCTTGCGGATCGTTTTATCCAGACCTGTGGCGGCCTTACCGATCGCGAGATGGCGGAGCAGATTCTCGACAATCTCGACATCGAACGTGAACGGGGTATTACTATCAAGGCGCAGAGCGTCACCCTGTACTACGACGCCAAAGACGGCAAGCGCTACCAGCTGAACTTCATTGATACGCCAGGACACGTGGATTTCACCTACGAGGTTTCGCGTTCGCTGGCTGCCTGCGAGGGAGCGCTGCTGGTGGTGGACGCCGGTCAGGGCGTGGAAGCCCAGTCGGTAGCGACCTGCTACACGGCGATTGACCAGGATCTGGAAGTCATTCCCGTGCTCAACAAGATCGACCTGCCACAGGCGGAGCCGGATCGTGTGCGGGCAGAAATCGAAGAAATCATTGGCCTGGATGCCACTGATGCGGTGTTGTGCAGCGCCAAGACCGGCGTCGGTGTCGTGGATATTCTTGAGCAACTGATTGCCAAGGTGCCACCTCCCATTGGTAACCGTGATGGCGATCTGCAGGCGCTGATTATTGACTCCTGGTTCGACAATTACCTGGGGGTGGTATCACTGGTGCGGGTCATGTCCGGCACCTTGCGTAAGGGTGACAAAATTATTGCCAAGTCCATCGGCAAAGGTCACGTGGTGGACAATGTTGGAGTCTTCAATCCCAAGCGTCATGAATTGAAGCATCTGGCGGCAGGGGAAGTGGGTTTCGTGGTCGCTGGCATCAAGGACATCCAGGGCGCGCCAGTGGGCGACACCCTGACTCTGGCGTCGACACCCGACGTCAAGCCGCTGGCAGGCTTTAAGCGCATCAAACCGCAGGTATACGCCGGTCTGTTCCCGGTTTCATCTGATGATTTTGAGGATTTTCGTGATGCCCTGGAAAAACTGACACTGAACGACGCCTCGCTGCAGTACGAACCGGAAAACTCCGATGCCCTGGGCTTCGGATTCCGCTGTGGATTCCTGGGCATGCTGCACATGGAAATCATCCAGGAGCGCCTGGAGCGGGAATACGACCTGTCCCTGATTACTACGGCGCCCACGGTGATTTATGAAGTGGAACTGAACAATGGTGAGGTGCTGAATGTGGACAGCCCGTCGCGCCTGCCTGCAATCAACGACATCGCCGAGATGCGCGAGCCAATAGTGCTGGCCAATATCCTGGTGCCGCAGGAGCATCTGGGTAATGTTATTACCCTGTGTGAGCTAAAGCGCGGCGAACAAAAAGACATGCAGTTCATGGGGCGACAGGTGTCGCTCAGCTATGAATTGCCGATGAATGAAGTGGTTTTGGACTTTTTTGACCGGCTCAAGTCTGTCAGCCGCGGATATGCGTCACTGGATTATCACTTTCAGCGCTTTGAACCTTCAGCGCTGGTGCGGCTGGACGTATTGATCAACGGTGATCGCGTGGACGCACTGGCGCTGATTGTGCATCGCGACCAAGCCCAGAGCAAAGGCCGTATGTTGGTGGAAAAGATGAAAGAGCTTATTCCCAGGCAGATGTATGATGTGGCTATTCAAGCCGCAATTGGCGGCCATATTATTGCCCGCTCGACAGTCAAGGCATTGCGCAAAAACGTGACAGCCAAGTGTTATGGGGGCGACGTGACCCGGAAGAAAAAGCTGCTGGAAAAGCAGAAAGCGGGAAAGAAGCGGATGAAGCAGGTAGGTAATATCGAAGTGCCTCAGGAAGCATTCCTGGCAGTGCTAAAAATGGAGAACTGATGGATATCGATTTTTCCCTGGTACTGGTGGTCCTGGTGAGCATCTGTGGTCTGCTCTGGCTGCTGGACAGTCTGCTGCTGAAAAAACCCAGGCAGTCGGCTATCGACGAATTCATGCAGGGAGCGGCGCAATCGCTGGGTGAAGATCAGCGCAGCAGCAAACTCGAGGAACTGCGGCGAGAGCCGCTGGTGATTGAGTATGCGAAATCGTTTTTTCCAGTGCTGCTGATCGTGCTGGTGCTGCGCTCGTTCCTGGTGGAACCGTTTCAGATTCCCACGGGGTCAATGATCCCGACCCTGGAAGTTGGCGATTTTATCCTGGTAAACAAGTATGCCTATGGCGTGCGCCTACCGGTTATTGGCACCAAGATTATCGATGTCGATGACCCGGAGCGAGGCGAAGTCATGGTGTTTATTCCTCCCCACGAGAACAAGTACTACATCAAGCGCGTCATTGGGCTGCCCGGGGATACGCTGCGCTATGAAAATAAAAACCTCTATATAAACGGCGAATTGATCGATAAAGAGTATGTCAGGGATATTTCTATCGACACCAGTATCGGTGACCTGCCCGGCACGCTGTATACCGAAACCATTGGCGGCGTCGAGCACCTGACCCAGCATATTGATGCTGCGGGCCGTCGTCGCGCGCGCACTACCTGGGTGATCCCGAATGGTCACTATTTCATGATGGGTGACAACCGGGACAACAGCAGTGACAGTCGCGAGTGGGGGCCGGTATCGGAAGAAGACATCGTGGGCAAGGCGATTGCCGTGTGGATGCACAAAGATCCCGGCCTGAGTCTGCCGACGTTTTCCCGTAACCAGTTGATTAACTGAGGAGCCCCGGGGTTTCAGCAGAGTGTGAGCCAGGTCGCGAATTACTTCGCTGGCGCTGCGCCGGACGCGGTAAATCGGGCAGAATCCCCGGCACTATGATTACCTGATACACGCTTCCCTAATCCACGGTTTGTTTAAGAGTAGGCCTATGAAACGAATGACCCGCAATTCCCTGAGTCGCCAGCAAGGCGTTTCAAAATTCGGACTGGTATTGCTGCTGGCGCTGATTACCGTGTTCCTTACCGTGGGCCTGAAAGTTGGCCCGCTGTATATCGATCACAACCTGATCACCGGCATTTGTCAGGATCTTGTTGATAATGGGCAGGCCGATGACATGACGGTGACCGAAATTCGCAATCGCGTCTCAGATGGTCTGCGCGTAAATAATGTGACGGGTTTTGACCTCTCGTCAATCAGCAAGCGCATGGAGAACAATCGCGCCATCATCACCATTAACTACGAGCGTCGTGTGGAGTTGTTTGCCAATCTCGATGCTGTGGCCAAGTTTGATACTGAAATTCAGTAGATGACGGCTGATCTGGACAAACTGCAACAGCTACTTTCCTACCAATTTGCAGAGCCGCAACTGGCACAACAGGCACTTACCCACCGCAGTGCTGGCCGTGACAATAACGAGCGGCTTGAGTTTCTCGGCGATGCGCTGCTGGACTTCGTTATCGGGGAAATTCTGTATGAACAGTATCCCGAGGCACAGGAAGGCGAGCTGAGTCGCCTGCGCGCACGCATGGTCAACAAGTCTGCGCTGGCCCATATTGGTCGCGATCTGAATCTCGGCAATCTGGTTCGGCTGAGCAGCGGGGAAGCCAAAAGTGGTGGCAAGCAGCGCGACTCAATTCTTGCCGATACAGTTGAGGCCCTGATCGCTGCGGTCTATCTCGACGGTGGTCTGGCACCGTGCAAGACGCTGGTCGATCGGCTCACCCAGTCGCTGCAGGAGAACTATCAACAAGCCAATGACGCCAAGGATGCCAAGACCCGTCTGCAGGAATTTTTGCAGGCCAGTGGCTATGACTTGCCGCGCTACAAGGTCACGGCGATTGACGGGGAAGCTCACGATCAGGTCTTTCATGTCCAGTGCCACAGCAGTATGCTGGCGGAACCCACCACGGGCAGTGGTCGCAGCAAGCGCAAGGCCGAGCAGGTCGCTGCGCAACTCGCCCTGGAGACCCTTGGAGGCCTTTCATGAGCACTGCAGCAGAATTGCCGCCCCAGCGTTGTGGTTACGTGGCTATAGTCGGGCGCCCCAACGTCGGCAAGTCCACGCTACTCAATCATTTGCTCAAACAAAAGCTCAGTATTACCTCGCGTAAGCCGCAAACCACCCGCCATCGCATTCTTGGAATCAGTAGCAGCCCCGGTCATCAGTGCATTTTCGTTGATACTCCGGGACTGCATGCTGAGCAGGGCAAGGCACTGAACCGGGTGATGAACGAAACCGTGGTCAGCGTAGTCAGCGATGTGGATGTGGTGCTGTTCCTGGTGGATCAACTGAACTTCAACAGCGGCGATGAGCAGGTGCTGGCACTGCTGCAGAAAGTGAATGTTCCGGTGCTGCTGGTTATCAACAAGGTCGATCTGCTGGCTGACAAGACCCGTCTGTTGCCCCATATCGAACAGCTCGCAGAGCGCCATGAGTTCGCCGAAATCGTGCCGCTGTCGGCGCTGGCCGGACACAACATGGATACCCTGGAAGCACTGGTGCAAAGCTACTTGCCGGAAGGACCGTTTCTGTTTCCCGAGGATCAGGTCACAGATCGTAGTTCGCGTTTTCTGGCGGCTGAATTGATTCGCGAGAAAGTGACCCGACAGTTGGGCGATGAATTGCCTTATGAGGTCACTGTTGAAATCGAAGAGTTCGGGCAACAGGGCAATACCCTGCATATTCACGGCCTGATCCTGGTGGACAAGCCTGGCCAGAAAAAAATCCTGGTGGGCAAGGACGGTCAGCGCCTGAAGCAAATAGGCATCGCCGCTCGTGAGGACATGGAGAAAGCGTTCGACTGCAAGGTGATGCTGAATCTGTGGGCCAAGGTGAAATCCGGGTGGGCTGATGATGAGCGGGCTTTGCAGAGCCTCGGCTACCTGGACTGAACCATTAACGACGGTCAGTAATGCTATGGACACCCGTGTCACGCTGCAGCCAGCCTATGTGTTACACCGCCGTCCCTTTCAGAACACCAGTTTGCTGGTGGATTTCTTTACCCTGGACTATGGTCGGGTGCGTGCGGTAGCCCGCGGTGCAAGGCGCGAGAAGTCGCGGCACCGGGCGCTGCTGCAGCTGTTTACCCCCGTATTGCTGTCGTGCAGCGGTCGCGGTGAGGTCAAGACCCTGAACAACATCGAATCCCAGGTTGCCGCCATTACCCTGCACGGAGAACGACTGTTCAGCGGCCTGTATCTTAATGAGCTACTGGTGCGCCTGCTGCATCAGCATGTTGAGCATACCGAGCTTTATCAGGCTTACCAGACGGCGCTGCTTTCCCTGCAGGGCGACACCGGTATCGAGCAGATTCTGCGCCGCTTTGAATTGCAGCTACTGGGTGAATTGGGCTACGGCCTGAATCTGCAGACCGACTGCTACTCGCAACTGGCCATCTGCGCTGGCCAACTGTATCGCTTTGAACCGGAAATCGGCTTCAGCGCCGCCAATGATGATGCAGCCGGAGTTGCGGACGACCCGTGGCTGTTTGCTGGAGAGCACCTGATCGCGCTGAGCAGGCTGGAGCTGGACGAGGCGTCTGTTGCACACGCCGCCAAGCGTCTGTTGCGTTTGGCGCTGCATCCGCACCTGGGGGACAAACCGCTGGCCAGTCGCAGTTTGTTCACCGCACGTGGCTGATTCGAGAGCGGGACACTCGTCTTTTACCCCTTTTGCATTCCGTGTAGAATCGCTGATCGTCCGTTATTCAGCGCCCCCATGTCTTATCCAACCATCGCCAAGCTTATCGGAAACACTCCGCTGGTCCGCCTGCAGCGGCTACCGGGCAGCACCAGCAATACGGTGCTGGCCAAGCTGGAAGGGAATAATCCGGCCGGATCAGTGAAAGATCGGCCGGCATACAACATGATCCTGCAGGCGGAACTGCGCGGTGATATTCAGCCCGGCGACCGACTGATCGAAGCCACCAGCGGCAACACCGGCATCGCCCTGGCCATGGTAGCGGCAGTGAAAGGCTACCGGATGACGCTGATCATGCCTGATAACCTCAGCGATGAACGCAAGGCTTCCATGCGCGCCTATGGTGCCGAGCTGTTGCTGGTTACCGAACAACAAGGCATGGAAGGCGCCCGGGATCTGGCGCAGCAGATGCAGGCGGAAGGCAAGGGCAAGGTGCTGGACCAGTTTGCCAACCAGGACAATCCCAACGCCCACTATATGCACACCGGCCCGGAAATCTGGCGCGATACCAAGGGTCAGGTCACGCACTTCATAAGTTCCATGGGGACAACCGGAACAATCATGGGAGTGTCCCGATATCTGAAAGAGCAAAACCCCGCGATTCAGATCATCGGACTGCAGCCGAAAGATGGTTCCCGTATTCCCGGCATCCGCCGTTGGCCAGAACAATACCTGCCCAGGATTTTTGATCGTTCGCGTGTCGACCAGGTAATCGATGTGTCCCAGGATGATGCCGAAACCACCATGCGGGCACTGGCTCGGGAAGAAGGTATTTTTTCCGGAGTCTCTTCGGGCGGTTCGATATTTGCCGCTTTGCAGCTAAGCAAACAGGTGGAAAACGCCACCATTGTGGCTATTATCTGCGACCGCGGTGACCGCTACCTGTCCACCGGTGTGTTTGCCCCGCAAGACGCCGACCCAGCCCATTAGCCCACTGCCTAAGTCAACCGCCGAAGGCTGCGTTGGCACCAGCCTGAATGAGATTTTCCGACCCACTATGAGCAGACGCCGCAGCCGTAGACAACGACTTCCCAGTGAACCGATCAACGTTAGTGTTGAATCCCTCAGCCACGAAGGGCGAGGGCTGGGGCACGTGGATGGAAAAGTCGTGTTCGTTGCTGGCGCCCTGGCTGGAGAGCAGGTCAGCGCGCGCTATGTGCGCCGACGCAGCCAGTTTGATGAATTGCTGACCGAGCAGGTTGAACTGGCCGCGGCTGAGCGCGTGGAGCCACCCTGTGAGTATGCGGGTATCTGTGGCGGTTGCTCGCTGCAGCATCTGGCAACCGATGCGCAAATCGAATTCAAGGAGCAAGTGCTGCTGGAACATCTGCGCAGCGCAACGGCACTGCAACCCGGCCAATTTGAATTGCTGCCGCGGCTTACCGGGGAGACCCGGCACTATCGCCGCAAGGCCAGACTGGCTGTACGGGTGGTGGAAAAGAAAGGCGGGGCATTAGTTGGTTTTCGGGAGAAGTACAGTACCTTCATCACCGATATGCAGAACTGCCAGGTGCTGGTGAGTGACGTTGCCGCGCTGATTGCACCGCTGCGTGAGATGATCAACAGCCTTAACGGTCGCCTACAGATCCCGCAAATCGAAGTTGCGGTGGGCGAACTTGGTGCAGTCGCTGGTAGCGTAACGGATAGCTCTCGGGATAGTGGCATGCAGGTCGCCCTGGTGTTTCGGCATTTGCAGGAACTCGATTCCCAGGACCTGGCGACATTGACAACCTTTGCCGAACAACATGGTTTTCATCTGTATTTGCAGCCCGGCGGCAATGACACGGTGCATCGCTTGTATCCACTGCCCGATGAATCTCCTGCCCGTCTGAGCTATTCACTGCCGGAGCAGGGAATTGAATTACTGTTTCATCCAATGGATTTCACCCAGGTCAACGGTCCCATTAATCGCCAGATTGTTACCCGCGTGCTTGAGCTGCTGCAGCTTGATGCAAATGATCGGGTTCTTGACCTGTTCTGTGGCCTGGGGAATTTCACCTTGCCGGTAGCTCGTCGGGTAGGCAGCGTTACCGGGATCGAGGGCAGCGCTGACATGGTGGCGCGCGGCGCTGAGAATGCCCGCCACAATCGACTCGATAATACCGATTTCGCTGCCGCTGACCTGAGCAAACCTATCGCCGATCATGACTGGGCGCAGCGCTCTTACGACAAGATAATTCTCGACCCGCCGCGCTCAGGCGCACAGGAGATCATCGCGGACGTGGCTGGTCTGGGCGCCAGGTGCATTGCCTATGTGTCCTGTAACCCGATTACCCTGGCGCGGGATGCGGCCCTGCTGCTGGAAAAAGGCTATCAATTGAAATCAGCTGGGGTTATGGATATGTTTCCGCACACCAATCACGTTGAGTCCATGGCTATTTTTGAGCGTTCGACATGACAGCGAGCAATAAACAGCAAGCAGATCCTGGCAATGATCAATATTCAGACAAGCCTGCAGTTGAGAAACTGCTGGTGGTTATGAAGATGCTTCGTGATCGTCAATCCGGTTGTCCCTGGGACCTGGAACAGTCGATTGCCTCGCTGGTGCCGTACACTCTGGAAGAAGTGTACGAGGTTGTCGATGCCATCGAAAAAAACGATATGGTGGAGCTGGAAGACGAACTTGGTGACTTGCTGTTCCAGGTAGTGTTTTATGCCCAGATCGCCAATGAGAATGGTTATTTTGACTTTGACGCTATCGCCAGCGCTATCACCCGCAAACTGGTGCGACGTCACCCCCATGTGTTCCCGGACGGGGATGTCATGAAGTTCGGGCAGGAGTCAGATATTTCATCGGATCAGGTCGCGGTGAACTGGGAAATAATCAAGAAGCAGGAGCGGGAAGAAAAACAGGCAAGGCGCGGTAAGCAAGATCAGGCAGAACTACCAAGCGTACTCGATGATGTACCGCGCGCCTTGCCGGCTATGGAGCGCGCCAAGAAACTGCAAAAGCGCGCCGCCAGCCATGGTTTCGACTGGTCGGATATGAAACCGGTAGTAGCCAAGCTCAGGGAGGAAGTTGCCGAACTGGAACAAGCGCTCGCCGGTGATAGCAAGGTACGGGTAGAAGCGGAGCTGGGTGATGTGCTGTTCGCAGCGATTAACCTGGCACGCCATGCCAGTATTGAACCTGAGGCGGCACTGCGGGGAACCAATAAGCGTTTTGAGTCGCGATTCCGGTGGATAGAGACACGTTTGAAAGAGCAGGGTAAATCCCTGGATCAGACCGGCTTGGATGAATTGGACAGGCTTTGGAACGAAGCGAAGCAACAGGGACTCTAGGAAACCCAAACGGGTTCCCTAAATCATTATTCATAGAGTAGGAGAGAACACTACATGAGGATCATACTACTGGGAGCACCTGGTGCTGGGAAAGGTACACAGGCGCAATTTATCACCGAGAAATCTGGCATTCCGCAGATTTCCACTGGCGATATGCTGCGCGCAGCGGTCAAGGCTGGCACTGAACTTGGCAAACAGGTCCAGCAGGTCATGGCCAGTGGTGGTCTGGTGACGGATGACGTCATCATTGCCTTGGTGAAAGAACGTATCAAAGACGATGATTGTAAAAACGGTTTTCTTTTCGACGGTTTCCCCAGAACTATTCCGCAGGCACAGGCGCTGGTTGATGCCGACGTGGCTATCGATCTGGTTCTGGAAATTGATGTTGATGATGAGGAAATCGTAAAGCGTTTATCCGGGCGACGGGTACATCCTGACTCCGGGCGCATCTATCATGTTGACTATAATCCGCCGAAAGTTGCCGGTAAGGACGACGAAACTGGTGAAGAACTGATTCAACGTGATGATGACAAGGAAGATACGGTGCGCAAGCGTCTGGCGGTTTACCACGAGCAAACCAAGCCATTGGTTGATTTCTATACAAATCTGCAGAGCCAGGGCTCAGGTGTTCGCGTTGTTTCTATCAATGGTGTGGCTCCAGTTGATGACATCAAGGAACAAATAGCGCAGTTGATCAACGGCTGACTGACAAAAATGGTCACATTAAAAGCCCGGCTAAGCCGGGCTTTTTTGTTTCTATAACTTGTTAACTGTGAGTTATTGATAGCGGACACAACCACGAAATTATTGCCCGGGTGTCGTGTCCAGGTGTAAAGAAACAACCCTTATACTTCTTTTTATTGATCTATTATTCTTTAAGTGTGAGTGCAGACACTTCTTTTAATACAAAAGTTTCTTAAAGTTTTTAATGCAGGTAGCGAAATAGGAGTTGATACCGCTAATAAGTGGGTATCAGGTATGAGTGAACAAAACGGACTTGTTTACTTTAATTAGTGCTAGCCGGTTTGCTGTCAGCCAAAGAATTTTTGTGATATGTTGCCGGCCAGCAGTGGATAGAATCTAAAGTCTTAAGCGGGCACGATTCACTACCCAGGAGAGAAATGAGTATGGCTAAAGTTAAGGCAAAAAAGAAAGCACCTGCCAAGAAGAAGGCAGCTGCTAATAAGGTTAGTAGTCCGGCTCTCACGAAAGCTAAAGCTACAGTCGCAAAGTTGGAGCGTGAAGCGAAGTCTGCCAACAGCACCGCAGAAGCAGCTCGCAAGAAAGCGGCTGCCGCTAAAAAGAAAGCAGCCAAGGCAAACACAGCGACCAGCAAGAAGGCTGCGACCTCTGCTCAGACCGCGGCTCGCCGTGCATCTGCCAAGGTAGCTGCCACTAAAGCCAAAGTCCGAACTGCCAAGGCAAGAGCACGCGCTGCGGAAGCTGCTGCGAAAGCCAAGGCCAAGAAAGCCGCTGAAGAAATGAAGGCGGAAGAAGATTTGAAGAAAGCGGTAGCCGCATTTACCGCACGCTGGAAGAAGAAGCGTGCGAAAGCGGATGCTGCCAAGGCAGCCAAGCAGGCAAGAAAGGACGCGCTGAAAGCGCGAGTTGCTGCGAAAAAGGCCGCCCAGAAGGAAAAAGCCGCAGCCAAGAAAGCTGCAGCCAAGGCCAAGGCCGCCGCGCGTAAGGCGGCAGCCAAGAAAAAGGTCGCCAAGAAGAAGGTAGCGAAAAAGAAGGTCGCCAAGAAAAAGCCAGCGGCGAAAAAGGCGGCTGCGAAGAAGAAAACCGCCAGGAAGAAGGCAGCAGTGAAGCGCAGCGCGGCGGCAAAGAAGGCGTCACCCAAGAAAGTTGCCAAGAAAAAAGCCGTTAAGAAGAAGGTCGCGAAGAAAAAGGTAGCTAAAAAGAAGGTAGCAAAGAAAAAAGTGGCCAAGAAGAAGGTAGCCAAGAAGAAGGTAGCCAAGAAGAAGGTAGCCAAGAAGAAGGTAGCCAAGAAGAAGGCAGTTAAGAAGAAGGCAGCTAAGAAGAAAGTTGCCAAGAAAAAGCCAGCTACCAAAAAGAAGACGGCTAAAAAGAAAGTAGCCAAGAAAAAGGCCGTCAAGAAAAAGGTGGCCAAGAAGAAACCCGCTGCCAAAAAGAAGGCAGCCAAGAAAAAAGCAGCCAAAAAGAAAGTAGCGAAGAAAAAGGCGGTGAAGCGCCGCGCGGCTGCCAAGAAAGCTTCGCCCAAGAAAGTGGCCAAGCGCAAGAAGCCTGCTGCCAAGAAAAAGGCGGCGGCTAAAAAGAAGGTAGCGAAGAAGAAAGTAGCCAAGAAGAAGGTAGCGAAGAAGAAAGTGGCCAAAAAGAAGGTCGCGAAGAAGAAAGTAGCCAAAAAGAAGCCGGCAGCCAAAAAGAAGGTAGCCAAGAAGAAGGTAGCCAAGAAGAAGGTAGCCAAGAAGAAGGTAGCCAAGAAGAAGGTTGCCAAGAAGAAGGTAGCGAAGAAGAAGGTAGCCAAGAAGAAGCCGGCAGCGAAAAAGAAGGTTGCCAGGAAGAAGGC
The DNA here is from genome assembly GCA_965230125.1 of uncultured Pseudohongiella sp. Classification (GTDB taxonomy): domain Bacteria; phylum Pseudomonadota; class Gammaproteobacteria; order Pseudomonadales; family Pseudohongiellaceae; genus UBA9145. Next base: position 2,249,870 of record OZ245938.1, read on the forward strand.
TGCTAAAAAGAAGGCCGTGAAGCGCAGCGCCGCCGCGAAAAAAGCGGCAAGCAAAAAGGTTGCCAAGCGCAAGCCGGCAGCAAAAAAGAAGGCTGCTAAGAAGAAAGTAGCCAAGAAGAAAGTAGCCAAGAAGAAAGTCGCGAAGAAGAAAGTAGCCAAGAAGAAGGTCGCGAAGAAGAAAGTAGCGAAAAAGAAGCCGGCAGCCAAAAAGAAGGTCGCCAAGAAAAAGGCTGCCAAGAAAAAAGTCGCGAAAAAGAAGCCTGCCCGTAAAAAGGCAGCAAAGAAGAAAGCCGTGAAAAAGGCGCCAGCCAGGAAGAAAGCCGCGCGCAGGAAGGTAGCGCGCAACAAGGCCTGAACCCTGGTAGACGCTGAACTTTAGCCAGGACATCCACCGCTCGTGCCCGCTTTCGGGTGGTGGATGTTTTCTCTCTTGCTAAGTCGAAAATCCCTCTCGAGTTGAATCGAGGGGGATTTTTGCTTTTAATGCCTGACTTTTCCCGGGCGCAGCCATCATGACCAATCTGCTTATTCTCGATACTGCTTCTTCCCGGTGCTGGGTTGGGCTGCAGTATGCTGGCGGACTGCTGGTTGAGCACAGCAGCGAATCCCGGCGTGCCGCCCAGCAATTGCTACCAATGACCGAGCGACTGCTGAACAGAGCCCGTCTGGTACCGGCGGAATTGACCGCGATTGCAGTAATCAATGGCCCTGGCTCATTTACCGGCATGCGCATTGGCGTCGGCATTGCTCAGGGGCTTGCCTTTGCTGCGCAGATTCCCGTGGTGCCCATTTCAAGTTTGCAAGCCTTGGCGGCGAGCGCAGCGCAGGAATATGGACACAGCCATTGGCTGATTGCTGAGCCAGCGCGGGACGAAGAAACCTATGTCGGCGGTTACGAGCTGGAGCGCAGCGGTCACTGTCAGGCCCTGTTTCCTGAGCAGGTAGTCCACGGGCGGACCGCGCCGATATTCCGGTCGCTACCCGACATTAACAGTGTATGGGGGGTGGCAGGAGGCAGTATCGACTGGCTTTGCGCAGCGCTTGCGGATTGCCCGTTGGAGCTGCGTCCAGCGCCAGAGCACGGGATCATCCCGGCCAGTGTCTGCCGTCTGGTGGTAGCTGAATTGGCTGCCGGCAACAGTGTATTGCCTGAGGCGGCGCTGCCCAATTATGTCAAAGACCAATTGGACTATAGCTGAGTCCATATGGAAGCCATCGTCCAGAATACAGTCACCTTGGTTCCGGCGGCGCTGGATCTTATCCAGGTCAGCTTGTTGGCCTTTATCCAGGGATTCACCGAGTTTCTGCCGATTTCCTCATCGGCGCACCTGATACTGCCCTCGCTGCTGCTGGGCTGGAGCGACCAGGGGCTGAGTTTTGATGTTGCGGTGCACCTCGGGACATTGCTTGCTGTGCTGGTCTATTTCTACCGTGACCTGCTGCGCATTGCGCTGGCCTGGCTGCATAGCTTCGCCGGGCACCGCTCTGAAGACGCTCGCCTGGCATGGCTGTTGATTTTTGCTACTGTGCCAGCAGCGTTGGCCGGATTGTTGCTGAATGAAGTGGTGGAAAACGTAGGCCGTTCTGCCCTGGTGATCGGGGTCGCGTCTATAGTCTTTGGGATCGCCCTGCAACATGCCGATTTAATGGGGCAGGGAGGGACGGCAGCGGCTGCAACTCCTGCGAAGCTACCGCGATTGAGCTGGCGCCAGGCGCTGCTGGTTGGCTGCGCACAGGCGCTGGCCCTGATACCAGGCACATCGCGTTCCGGCGTTACAATGACCGCGGCGCTGTACTGTGGGCTTTCCCGACAGGAGGCGGCGCGGTTTTCCTTTCTGTTGGCAATTCCGATCATTTTTGCTTCAGGTGTATTACGAGCTCTGGATGCTGGGCCGGATATCCAGACCATAAATTGGGGGCTACTGGGATTTGCCGTAGGCCTTTCGGCGATAGTTGCACTGGCATGCATCCATTTTTTTCTGCGCCTGATCACCCGCATCGGTTTTTTCCCCTTTGTCATTTACCGGGTGTTGCTGGGAATCGTGCTGATAATGTTCCATTTCGTTGTCTAGGGCCGACGCCAACCATGTCCACACTTTTTGCCCTCGAACGCTCTCCCGATCCGGCGTTGGAGGCTGCGCAGCTCGACTTGCACAGGAAATTGGCCTGTCCGCTGGTGGCAGCGGCGGAGTCCGGGGCCTTTGATTTTGTCCTTCGCCACGAGGCGGCGGGTTTGACTCTATATGCCACAGCAACCAATGCTCCCGGCGGCGTGCGCGTAGATTTTTGTGACCCAGCACTGCGGCGCCGCGCTGCGGACGGCTTGCGGCGCCAGGATTTGGTCAAGGCAGTCGGGGTGAAAGGCACTGTCCGGCCCAGCGTGCTGGACGCGACCGCTGGCCTGGGTAGTGACGGGTTTCTGCTGGCTGCGGCGGGCTGCAGCGTCCAGTTGCTGGAAAGGTCAGCGGTAGTTCACGCACTACTGGCCGACGGACTCCAGCGCGGGGCTGCCCCTGGCTCACCGGTGGCCGACATCGTTGCTCGCCTGTCCTTGATACGCGATGATTTTATCGACGCGAAGCTGCCGGTCGACGCGGTTGACGTGGTTTACCTGGACCCGATGTTTCCTGCTGATCGCAAGTCGGCGCGTTCCGGAAAGGGGATGTATCTGCTGCAGGAATTGCTGGGACCGGCCAGCGATGAAGGCAGACTTTTTACCCGGGCTATAGGCCTTGCATCCCGACGCGTGGTGGTAAAGCGGGGCAAGCTATCACCAGCTATTGCCGACCAGGTCGCGGACATCTGTTTTCGTGGCAGCAGTAGCCGATACGATGTTTATCTGCAGCGCTAAAGCTCTGGGAGAGGCTAGGCTGGAACCGACATTCCAATCTAGAGCAGCCGACTGATTATCTGCTGGTAGATTTCCGAAAGTGGCTCAAGGTCGCCTATACGTACCCGCTCATTCACCTTGTGGATGGTGGCGTTGCAGGGCCCGAGCTCGGCAACCTGGGCGCCGGTGGGGGCGATGAAGCGGCCGTCGGAGGTACCGCCGGCGGTTGAGCATTCCGCGTTTCGACCAGTGACTTCCTGGATGGCGTCCAGCATGGCGGTGCGCAATTCCCCGGGATGGGTCAGGAACGGCTCGCCCGATAAATGCCAATCCAGTTCGTACTGCAGCTCAGCGGCATCCAGAATGGCAGTCACACGCTGCTTGATAGTGGCCGCATCCAGCTCGGTTGAGTAGCGCAGATTCAGATCCAGGACCAGTTTACCTGGAATGACGTTATTGGCACCGACACCGCCATGAATATTGGATATTTGCAGGCTGGTAGGCGGGAATTCGGCATTGCCGGCATCCCACTGCTCGCGGGTCAACTCAGTCAACGCCGGTAGCGCCAGATGAATCGGATTGCTGGCCAGATGTGGGTAGGCCACGTGTCCTTCCACTCCGTAAACGGTTAGTCGGGCACTGAGTGAGCCCCTCCGGCCAACCTTGATCACATCGCCCAGTTCCGCGATGCTACTCGGCTCGCCCACCACACAATAATCAATCTGCACGCCGCGCTGAAGCAGGGTAGTCATTACCTCGCGAGTACCGTGGGTGGCCACTCCTTCCTCGTCGCTGGTAATCAGAAAGCCAATTCTGCCTCTGGGCTGGCGCTCGGCGAGAAACCGTTCGCAGGCGGTCACCATCGCGGCAAGACTGCTTTTCATGTCGGCAGCACCGCGGCCGTACAAAAAGCCATCTTTCTCAGTGGCGGTAAATGGATCGCTTTGCCAGTCAGACTCGGGGCCAGGTGGCACCACATCAGTGTGGCCAGCAAATACCAGTAGCGGACCGTGACTGCCAATTTCAGCCCACAGATTACTGACCTCGGCAAACGGCAGATGCTCGACCTTGAAGCCGAGCGCCGACAAACGGTCTCCCAGTAGTGTCTGGCAGCCGGCGTCTTCCGGGGTTACAGAGGCGCGATTTATGAGCGCCCGGGTCAGCTCGAGAGTGGCGGTCATTGTGGGTCCTAGTTGTGGGCGTGCAGTTCTTCGTTGAGACTGATGGCGGTTGCCAGTGGCACACACTCGACGGTCCCGGTCAGGGAGTTGCGTCGGTACAGGTGGTTCTCAAGACTGGTGAGTTCACGGGCCTTGGCAATCCTGATTTCGTTGCCATCCTTGTCAAACAGTCGGACTTTGGTGCCGGCTGTCACATACAGTCCGGCTTCAACGATGCAGCCGTCGGCCAGGGGAAAACCAATGCCAGCATTGGCCCCAATCAGGCAATTGCGCCCCACCGAAATAATTTCCTTGCCACCACCTGAGAGAGTCCCCATGGTGCTGCAGCCACCGCCCAGGTCGCTGTTTTCTCCGACCACGACGCCGGCTGAGATGCGGCCTTCGACCATGGCTGCACCCAGAGTACCGGCATTGAAGTTCACGAATCCTTCATGCATGACGGTAGTGCCTTCGCCCAGGTAGGCACCAAGGCGGACGCGGGCAGTATCGGCAATCCGTACTCCATCTGGTACAACATAGTTAGTCATCTTCGGGAACTTGTCCATGGACATGACGTCCAGCAGCCGACCCTGGGTGCGGGCGGCGAGCTGTCGCGCTGGCAGATCGATGGGGTCTATCGCTCCCTCGCTGGTCCAGGCAAGATTCTTGAGCACGCCGAACATGCCATCCAGGTTGACGCCATGGGGCTTGACCAGGCGATGCGACAGCAGCTGTAATTTCAAAAACGCCTCGGGTATGGAGGCAGGCGGCAGATCAGAACCCAGCACACACAGCACCACCGGTTGGGTGCTGGCGGCCATGTTGTCGATGACGGCCTGCAGTGCGGGTTGCTGCCCGGACAGGCCGCTATGCAGATCCTGTAACTGATCAGGCTTGAGCTCGGCATAGCCACAGGCACCAGCGTCCTGCGGCAGGATTTGCTGTAGCAAGTCGCTTGTGGCCGCGTCAGGTGCCAATACCAGATGGGGATAGAACACCTCAATAATGTCGCCGATGCTGTTCCGGGTGGCCAGACCCAGGCCGTAGCTGTGCAGTTGTTGTGTGTCGGTCATGTGTTTTCCATGAAAAGGTTAATCAAAAGAGCATAAAGTGAGTAAACAAAAGTGCTATGCCGGGCTTAGTTGCCTGCCAGCGCGCTGATGCGCGCCGGCTCAAAGCCCAGTAACCAGGACTGCTGGATATGCAGGATCGGGCGCTTGATCAGCGATGGGTACTCCTGCATCAGCTGCAGAGCGCGTGACTCATCCAGTGGCTCGCGCTGAGACTGGTCCAGCTTGCGCCAGGTGGTGCCGCGTGTATTAATCAGTTCCTCGATGCTGAACGCATTGAGCAGCTTGCGAGCCAGGGCCGCATCACAACCCTGCTTCTTGTAGTCGTGAAATTCAAAGTCCAGCTGCTGCTGCGCCAGCCAATTGCGGGTCTTGCGAACCTTGTCGCAATTGCCAATACCATAAAGCGTGATCAAGATCAGTCTCCGCAGTCTGTCGGCTCCCGGTCTGGAGCCGGAGGTTAATCCGCCAGGCGGTCTTCCAGCTCCGACTTGATGTCTGCCAGCAAGCTATCAATGCTGTCATTATCAGTCAGCGGCTTACCCTGCTGGTCGGTAATGAAAAACAGGTCTTCTACCCGCTCGCCAAGCGTGGTGATGCGCGCATCTTTCAGGTTGATGTCATGGTCTACAAACACCTTGCCCACGCAGGCGAGAATGCCCGGCTGGTCTGAACAGTTAATTTCCAGGGTGGAATAATTCTTCCCGGCGGGGTTGTGAATGCTGGCCTCAATGGGTTTGCTGAAATACTTTTCCTTGCGTGACCGGCGGATCCGCACTGGCTTGATGGCCTGATTGCCGAATTCAAGATTGTGGGCCAGCACCGTTCTGATTTCTTCCAGGCGACCGGGCTGATTGCCAACCGGTTTACCGCTGGTTTCCAGCACCGTGTAAGTGTCCATGCAGAAGTCGTTGGTCGACGTGAAGATACGCGCGCCATGAATATTCAGGTTTAATTCTTCGAAGGCAGCGGTACTGTTGGCAAACAAAAAGTCGGCATTGCGGGTATAAATGAACACCTGGGTAGCGCCCACCTCGGGATTCTGGCTACCGGAGTCCTTGAACGAGATTAACGGGCCAGCGCCGCTAAAGCTGGCGATTGCCTCGGTGTGCCAGGCAATGTTATCGGCTGACTCGCGCACGAAATATTCATCGTCGGCATTGGCCCAGATCGTTTCAATCTGTTGCTCAGTGAGCGTGCTGTCGGCCAGTCGATCAAGTGCGGAGCTTTTCTTGTCGGCAATGCGTTCTTCTCGGTCGACGATGTTCTCCAGACCAGTGCGCAGGGCGCGCCGGGTGTTGTAGTAAAGCTGCCGCAGCAGCGAGGCGCGCCAGCTATTCCACAGCTCCGGATTGGTGGCACAAATATCGGCCACGGTCATGGTGAACAAATAATCCAGGTGCAACTTGTCGCCGACGGTTTCGGCAAATTCCCTGATGACATCTGGGTCGCTGATGTCCTTGCGCTGGGCAGTCATGGACATCAGCAGGTGTTTTTCCACCAGCCAGGACACCAGGTTGGCGTCCCACTGACTGAGGCGATGCCGCTTGCAGAAATTCTGGGCATCAATCATGCCTAAAGTGGAGTGGTCGCCGCCGCGGCCCTTGGCGATATCGTGGTAGAGTCCGGCAATATAGAGCAGATCAATTTTGGGCAGGTTGTGGGCGATCTGGCTGGCCACGGGAAAGTTCTCTTCCGCTTCCGGCTCCAGGAAGCGACGCATGTTCTCGACCACCTGCAGGGTATGGGCATCGACGGTGTAGATGTGGAACAGATCGTGCTGCATCTGCCCGGTAATCTGCCCGAACTCAGGCAGGTAGCGGCCGAGAATTCCGTAGCGGGACATGCGCCTTAGCTGCAGCGTCATCTGGTGTGGAGAGCGCAGCAGTTCCATGAACAAGGTCACGGCCCGGATATCATTGCGAAACTCATCGTCAATCAGCCGACGATGATCGCGAATCAGGCGTATGGTCGCGGCGCGAATGCCTTTGATCTGCGGATTCTGGGCCATCAATACAAAGATCTCCAGCAGCGCGAAAGGTGCGCGTTTGAAGACATTATTGGCCACCACCTCGATGTAATCGTTGTGGATCTGAAACCGGTTATTCAGCGGTTTGATGTTATCCCGCTCATCGGCACGCAGGATAACCTCGTCCAGGTGCTGCAGCAGGACGTCATTGAGCTCGCGGAGATTGGCGACGGCGCGATAGTACTGCTGCATCAGTTTCTCGACGCCCAGACTCCTCTCGTCATCGTGATAGCCAAACAGCCCCGCGAGTTCCCGCTGTTTGTCGAACAGCAGGCGATCTTCGCAGCGTCCTTCGAGATAGTGCAGGCCATAGCGCAGTTTCCAGAGGAACTGTTGGCCCTTGTTGACCATGGTTTCTTCAGACTCTTTCATAAAGCCCAGTTCGACCAGGTCTTTGAAGCTGCTGGCGCCGAAATGGCGTTTTGCCACCCAGGCGATCGTCTGGATGTCACGCAGGCCCCCGGGCGATGTCTTGACGTTGGGCTCCAGGGCATAGTCGATGTCGTGATATTTTTTGTGGCGGGCTTCCTGCTCATCAATCTTGGCGCGCACAAATTTCTTGATCGGCCAGACGCGGCGCTCGCGGATTGCCGCTTGCATGGCTTCGGTCAGCGCTTCGGGTCCCACCAGGGTGCGTGATTCCATGAGTGCCGTGACCACGGTGATATCGCGTGCGGCTTCCTGTTTGCACTGTTTGATGCTGCGCACGCTCTGGCCGATATTCAGGCCCATATCCCACAGGCTGGTCAGAAACTGGCTGATGTGATCCTGATAGTGTCGATTGCGGTCGCTACGAGTCAGGATCAGCAGATCAATGTCGGAGTGAGGGAGCAGCTCACCGCGACCGTAACCGCCCACCGCTACCAGCGAAATTTCGTCGGGCTTGGGCCACTCCTGAAAATTCCAGACCACGCGCAACAACTGATCTATCACCCAGGCGCGCCCTTTGACGATGTCGGTAATCGGGAGGTTCTGTTTGTAGCGGTTGTCCAGTACCGTATCGGCATGCTCGATAGCCGCGCGTAGCACGGCAAGGGGATCGCTGGCCGCCGCCGCATCGCGTTCCAGCTGGGCAATATTCAGCAGTTCGCCGTCCGGCTCATGAGCCGCATCGACGTTGAGGTCAGTAATGGCAAGACTGTCGATAGTCACAGGTTTTCTTCAGTTCGTCTGGTCAGGACTTCGACCCCGTCTGCGGTTACTGCCAGGGTATGTTCCCACTGTGCCGACAGGCGTCGATCCTTGGTGGTGACTGTCCAGCCGTCTTTTTTGGACAATTTGGTATAGCGGCTACCGGCATTGAGCATGGGTTCGATGGTAAACGTCATGCCCTCAACAATGCGGGTTCCGCTATTGGGTCGGCCGTAGTGCAGCACCTGTGGCTCTTCGTGGAAAATCCGGCCAATACCGTGGCCGCAGTATTCGCGCACAATGGCGTAGTGGTTGGCTTCGCCATGTTGCTGGATGACGTGGCCGATATCCCCCAGGGTCATGCCTGGTTTGACAATTTCGATGCCCTTATAAAGACATTCCTGAGTCACCCTGATCAGGCGCCGGGCATGGTCTGGTACCGCGCCAACGCAAAACATCTTGCTGGTATCGCCATGGAAGCCATCCTTGATCACCGTGACGTCAATATTGATGATGTCGCCTTCTTTGAGAATCTTGGTGTCGCTGGGGATTCCGTGGCAAATGACGTGATTGACCGACGTACAGACCGATTTTGGAAAGCCGTTATAGTTCAGTGGTGCCGGAATCGCATCCTGCTTGTTAACGATGTGCTCGTGACAGATGCGGTCCAGTTCACCGGTGCTGATGCCGGGGACTACGTGGTCGCCAATCATCTCCAGCACCTCAGCAGCAAGGCGGCCAGCGATACGCATCTTGGCGATCTCTTCGGGCGTTTTGATATGAATTGTCATAGAACTCGCGTGGGAAAAAGCTGTGGAGGCCCTTAAACTCAGGCCAGTTGGGCAAAAGCGGGGTATTGTAAATCAGACCGGGTTTGCAGTCACACGGCAAAGCAGGGAGTTTAGCGTCAGTGCGGTGTTCCGGGGCGACGGGACGCTGCTGCCGAGCCAGCGACGCCAGGGCAGGTCCGCCCGGGTATCGCGTAAGCAATCAAAGGCCAGCAGGCAGCTGGTCGCGGTCCAGAGACAGTGAATTCCTTCCAGTTTGTTTCCGATTGTGGTATAAAGCGCCGCGCCTGAAAGTCGACCCTCCGGGACGGCCAGGTGTAAATTACTTTAACGTCACACACGCACCGTCACATGTGGTCTGGGTGCCCCGGTTTTCGCAAGACTCTTTTTGCAAGACCTGGGGTTGATCAATGGGGTGTGTGGAGGCCTAACCCGAATACAAGGAAAAACCATGAGCGTAAGCATGAAAGAAATGCTCCGTGCAGGAGTGCATTTCGGGCACCAGTGTCGATACTGGAACCCAAAGATGGAGTCATACATATTTGGCGCCAGAAACAAGATTCACATCATCAACCTCGAGCAAACCGTCCCGGCGCTGACCAGTGCCCTGGAACAGGCCGCTGATCTGGCCGAGAAAAACAAAAAGATCCTGTTTGTTGGCACCAAGCGTGCCGCAGCCAAGATTGTGCGTGAGCAGGCTGAACGTGCTGGCATGCCTTATGTCAACCATCGCTGGCTGGGTGGCATGCTGACCAACTACAAGACTATTCGCGGTTCCATCAAGCGACTGAAAGAGCTGGAAGTGCAGGAAACTGACGGCACTTTCGCGCAACTCACCAAGAAGGAAGCCCTGATGCTGAAGCGCGCCAAGGAAAAGCTTGAGCGCAGCATAGGTGGTATCAAGGATATGGGTGGTTTGCCCGACGCACTGTTCGTGATCGACGTGGATCACGAGCGCATTGCGGTAACCGAGGCCAACAGCTTGCGCATCCCCGTCATCGGCGTGGTGGACACCAACAGTGATCCTGACGGCGTGGATTACGTGATTCCGGGTAATGACGACGCTATTCGCGCCATTCAACTGTATGCCAGTTCGGTTGCCGATGCCTGCATCGAAGGCCACAAGCGTAGTGGCGCCGGCGCCGTAGAAAGCGAATTCATCGAAATCGATGACGACGAAGAACCTGCTGCTGAAGCCAAAACTGCGGCTGCGGAGAAAGCCGACCCGGCTGCTGAAGCCAAGGCCGAGCCAGCCGCCGAGACCGCGGTAAAAGCTGAACCCGAAGCAGAAGCCGAAGTAGAAGCCAAGGCCGAGACCAAGGCTGATGAGCCGGCCGCGGAGCAAGACGCCAAGGGTGAAGTAGAAGAAAAAGAAGCCCCGGCGAAGAAAAAGGCACCGGCCAAGAAAAAAGCCCCGGCCAAGAAAAAAGCGGCAGTGAAGAAGAAAGCCCCGGCCAAGAAAAAAGCACCTGCAAAGAAGAAGGCTGCGGCCGACAAGGGTGACAGCGCGGACTCCTGAGTCAACGTAGCGTGATCACGCTGATCACACCCCCGAGACAAGCAGGATTGTGAAGATTGAGAAAAGGGGGCTTCAAGCCCCTTTTTTTTAAAATGAATTTTTGAAACGATTTTTTTAAGCGGATTTAAGGCGGTGACGGCCGCCAAGCAACTTAGTGAGGCACTGACAATGGCTAACATTACAGCGAGTATGGTGAAAGAGCTGCGCGAGCGCACCGGCCTGGGCATGATGGATTGCAAAAAGGCCCTGGCGGAAGCCGACGGCGACATGGACAGGGCGATTGAAGATCTGCGCAAGGCCAGCGGGCTGAAAGCGGCCAAAAAGGCCAGCCGCGTAGCCGCCGAGGGCGTGGTACTGACCAAGATTGCCGAGGACGGTAATTACGGCGTTATTCTTGAAGTGAACAGCGAAACAGACTTTGTGGCCCGCGATGACAATTTCATAGCCTTCGCTGACCAGGCAGTGGAACAGGCGTATGCCAACAAGGATGCTGATATTGCCGCGCTGCTGGATTCCGGACTGGAAGACGCCCGTCAGGCGCTGGTACAGAAGATTGGTGAGAACATCAATCTGCGCCGGGTTGAGCGCGTTGCCTTTGATGATGCCAATGCCGGGATTGTGGAAAGCTATGTACACGGCGGCCGTATTGGCGTCCTGATTGCCTTGAAAGGCGGTGATGAGGCATTGGCTCGTGACGTGGCTATGCATATTGCGGCTGTAAACCCCATGTGTGTGCGTGCCGAGGATGTGCCGGAAGATATCCTGGCCAAGGAATCTGAAATATACTCCGCTCAGGCCCGGGAAAGCGGCAAGCCGGAAGAAATTATCGAAAAGATGATCAGTGGCCGGCTGAAAAAGTTCATTGCCGAGGTAAGCCTCATGGAGCAGGGCTTCGTCAAGGACCCGGACACCAAGGTTGGCGATTTGCTCAAAGAGTCCGGAGCGGATATTGTCAAATTCGTACGTTTTGAGGTTGGCGAGGGCATCGAGAAAGAAGAAGTCGATTTCGCCGCCGAGGTTGCTGCCCAGGCTAACGCCTGATCTATGTTGAAGAGCAATTAGCCATGCCCAAGAAAGAGCGCAGGTACAGCCGGATTTTGCTCAAGCTGAGCGGTGAGGCCCTCACCGGCGAGGCAGAGTTCGGCATTGATCCCAAAATTCTGGATCGTATGGCTGTAGAAGTCGGCCAGCTGGTCGGTCTTGGGGTCGAAGTGGGTATGGTTATCGGGGGCGGCAACCTGTTCCGCGGTGCCGCCCTGCATGCTGCCGGTATGGAGCGTGTCACTGGCGATCATATGGGCATGCTGGCAACAGTAATGAATGCGCTGGCGATGCGTGATGCTCTGGAGCGCGCCAGTATCCCGACCCGGGTGATGTCCGCGATACAGATGAGTGGGGTCGTGGAGCACTATGATCGACGCAGCGCAATTCGCTATCTCAATGCCGGTGATGTGGTGATCTTCTCCGCGGGTACCGGGAATCCGTTTTTCACCACGGATTCAGCGGCTTGCTTGCGTGGTATCGAGATTGATGCCGATCTGATTCTCAAGGCCACCAAGGTGGATGGTGTGTATTCCGAAGACCCGAATATCAATCCCGACGCGATTAAATTCGAGACACTCAGTTACGATGATGTGATCGATAAAAAACTGGAAGTAATGGACCTTACCGCGATATGTCTGAGTCGTGATCACCAGGTGCCGATCAAGGTATTTAATATGAATAAGCCGGGTGCGCTATTGGATAATGTCATGGGTAAGCCAGATGGTACGCTGATCAGCTAGAACAATCAGCCAGCAAGGAGACAGATAAAAAGATGATCAACGACATAATTGCAGATGCTGAAGACCGCATGAAAAAAAGCGTCCAGTCGCTTGAAGATGCCTTCAAGAAGATTCGGACAGGTCGAGCGCACCCCAGTCTGTTGGATGATGTCATGGTCGCTTATTACGGCGCAGACACTCCGCTCAACCAATTGGCCAATGTCACCGTGGAAGAAGGACGGACGCTGGTGGTTTCTGCCTGGGAGAAGCCGATGATTGGCGAAATAGAAAAAGCCATCATGAAATCGGATCTGGGTTTGAATCCATCCAACAACGGTGACACCATTCGTGTGCCGATGCCGCCGCTGACGGAAGAAACCCGTCGTGAATATACCAAGCAGGCCAAGAATGAGGTAGAAAATGCGCGCGTGGCGATTCGTAATATTCGTCGCGATGCCAACTCTGATTTCAAAGAGCTGCTGAAAGATAAAGACATCAGCGAAGACGAAAGCCGCCGCGCCGAGGAACAAGTCCAGAAGCTAACTGACAAGTACATCGCAGCGGCTGAACAAGCCTATCAGGAAAAGGAAGCTGACCTTCTCAAGATCTGAACCGCGGGAATTTCCAGCTTCAAACTCATCTCTCCTCAGGTTGTCGCCCCGTGATGCTTCTATAAAGAATGACACCTGATTCGCATCAAAAAATTCCCGAACATATTGCCGTCATCATGGACGGCAACAACAGGTGGGCCCGGGCACGTGGCCTGCCCACTCGCTCGGGCCACCGGCAGGGTGCAGAAGCGGCGCGTGAAATCACCTACGCGTGTGTTGAGCGGAATATCAAATACCTGACCCTGTTTGCCTTCAGTAGCGAAAACTGGACCCGGCCAAGCAAGGAAGTGCAGAGTCTTATGGCCCTGTTTCTGTCGGTACTGAAACGCCATGAAATCAAGCAGCTACACGAAGATAACGTCCGGCTCAGGTTTATCGGCAAGCGCAGCGGCTTCTCGTCGCGACTGCAGGCCAGCATGGCCGATGCGGAAGCACTTACTCGCGACAACACCGGTACGGTAGTCACGGTGGCGGCAGACTACGGAGGTCGCTGGGATATCACCGAGGCCGCTCGCGCGGCCGCGACCAGGGTGGCTGAGGGCAGCATGCACCCGGATGAAATCAGCGTTGAATCCCTGCATCAGTTCACCTCTCTGGCGGACTACCCGGATCCTGACCTGTGCATCCGTACCGGTGGCGAACACCGGATCAGTAATTTTCTACTTTGGCAATTCGCCTACACCGAGCTGTATTTCACAGACTGCTTCTGGCCGGACTTCGGCAGCAAAGAACTGCAGCTGGCACTGGATGACTTTACCGGTCGCAAGCGCCGTTACGGCGGACACGACACTACCATTACCGAGCCGGGGGACAAGCCATGAGCGGCGCCCTGAAAACGCGAGTGATCACAGCGATTATTTTGTTGTTGGGGCTGGTGGCCGTGGCGATGTTCCTGCCGCCACTGCCGTTCGCGCTGATTATCGGTGGCATTGTGATGATGGCGGCCTGGGAGTGGACCGGTTTCATTGGGCTGCCAGATCCGGTCGCGCGTTTGCCTTACATGCTTAGCATCCTGCTGGCACTGGCCGGGTCCTGGCTGTTGCTTGGTATAGAGCCTGATAATGCTGACATCAACCGACTTGCCTCGGCGACAGTGTTGACCCTGGGGCTACTTTTCTGGCTGCTGGCTTTTATGTTGCTGCGCGGCTATCCGGACAACACTCGTAAATGGAATAATCGATCCGGAATTGCACTGATGGGCCTGATGGCTCTGGTGCCTACCTGGGTAGGTATCGTCCAGCTAAAGTATTTGATGCCGGAAGGCTGGCTGGTGCTGGGGCTGATTGTCATGGTCGCGGCGGTGGATGTCGGGGCTTTTTTCGCGGGTACCGCGTTCGGCCATACCAAGCTGGCGGAGAAACTCAGTCCCAACAAATCCTGGGAAGGGGTGTGGGGTGGTTTGTTTACCTGCTTCTGCCTCGGCTTGCTGCTTACCTGGGGCCTGCACCGGTTTCTCATGCCACTGACCGGTAGCCAGATGCTGGCGCTGGTACTACTGAGTCTGACGGTCACTTTTTTTGGCGTGACCGGCGATCTGGTGGAGAGCATGTTGAAGCGCAACCGGGATATTAAAGACAGTGGCGCGTTGTTACCTGGCCATGGCGGCCTGCTGGACCGGGTTGATGGTCTGATGGCGGTGACACCGGCATTTGTTCTCACGGTGTTACTGACCGTGGCCGATATCAGGTGATGCTATGACAGAAGTTACTCGCGTTACCATTCTCGGGGCTACCGGGTCGGTCGGCCAGAATACCCTGGCGGTGCTGGCTGACGATCCCCGATTCGCGGTGCACGCGCTCAGCGCGCACCGCAATACGAAATTGTTGCTGGAGCAATGCCTGCGCTTCACGCCCCGCTATGCAGTGATTTCCGAGATCGAATCTGCCGATGAAATGGCGGCGTTGCTGCGCGCCAGCGACTGCCAGACAGAACTACTGGTGGGTGAGACAGGACTATTGGAAGTAGCCAGTGCTCCCGAGACCGACGTGGTAATGGCTGCCATCGTCGGAGGCGCCGGTCTGGCCTCCAGTCTGGCAGCCGTGCAGCACGGCAAGCGCCTGCTGTTGGCCAACAAGGAAGCCCTGGTGATGTCTGGTGAGCTGTTTATGCAAACTGCTGCCGAGTCTGGGTCCCAGATTATCCCGATCGACAGTGAGCATAACGCCATTTTCCAATGCCTGCCCCTGAATCTGGCGGGCGTGCATGCGGACCAGCTCAGCCAGGTTGAGAAAATTGTCCTGACCAGCTCTGGCGGGCCGTTTCTCAATTCCCCCGCCCGCGACTTGACCGAGGTCACGCCAGAGCAGGCCTGCAAGCATCCGAACTGGTCCATGGGCCGGAAGATATCCGTGGATTCGGCGACGATGATGAACAAGGGGCTGGAATTTATTGAGGCCTGTTATTTATTCGGTGTCGATCCAGACCGGGTCGAGGTGCTGATTCATCCGCAGAGTATCGTCCATTCCATGGTGCATTATCGGGATGGCTCGGTGCTGGCGCAGCTGGCTAATCCGGATATGCGGGTGCCGATTGCCCACGGTCTTGCCTGGCCGGAGCGCATGCAGTCCGGGGTCCCGATGCTGGACCTGGCCAGGGAACAGCCGCTGCAGTTCCTGGATCCTGACTATGACCGCTTTCCCTGCCTGGCGTTGGGCATGGAAGCGGCGCGCCGCGGTGGCGGTGCCTGTATCGCCCTGAACGCAGCCAATGAAGTGGCGGTCATGGCATTTCTCGACGGTCGGCTACCATTTTTACAAATTGCCGAGGTGATTGCCGAAGTGGTGGCGAAAATGCCTTGTGAAGCCCCGCCCAGTCTCGCTATCATTCAGGATCGCGACCGGCAGGCAAGAAAGCTTGCTAAAGATCTGATTATCAAGAACTTTCACTGAGCGGCCCCAAAACTCAGCCAGCCCGGACCAAACCTTTTTATGTTGGAAATCCTAATTAGCATTGTTGCCCTGATCGTTACCCTGGGAATCCTGGTGACGATCCATGAATTCGGTCACTTCTGGGTGGCGCGACGCTGCGGAGTCAAGGTGCTGCGCTTTTCCATCGGTTTCGGCAAGGCCGCAAAAACCTGGATCGGCAAGGATGGCGTGGAGTACGTTATTGCGCCCATCCCGCTGGGTGGCTATGTAAAAATGCTGGGACAGGAAGACACCACCGTCGCCGAGGGCAGTGGTGTACCCAACAGCCAGCGTCA
Organism: uncultured Pseudohongiella sp.; assembly: GCA_965230125.1. GTDB lineage: Bacteria > Pseudomonadota > Gammaproteobacteria > Pseudomonadales > Pseudohongiellaceae > UBA9145. The sequence goes on from OZ245938.1 coordinate 2,265,973, forward strand.
CCTATCATTTGCTCACAAGCCACTCTGGCAGCGGATGGCTATCGTCGCCGCTGGCCCGGCCGCCAACTTTCTTCTAGCTATCTTTGTCTATTGGTTGCTCAACATCAGTTATGGCGTGAGCGGTGTGGCGCCGGTGATCAGTGATGTAGTGGATGGCTCACCTGCTGCCCGGGCAGGTTTGCAGCCTGGCGATGAGATTGTCGCGGTTGACGGTGAGGAAACCATTATCTGGCAGCAGGTCACGCTGCGCATGCTGGGTCGGTTGGGCGAGTCCGGCAGTCTCGAGCTGACTGTTGATCCGGCAGACTCCACCCGGCTGGAAAACGTGGTCATTCCCATCACCTCGTGGATGGGCAGCGAAACCGAGCCCAACCCGGTTAATGAGCTTGGTATCGTTCAGATCCAGATACCTGCACGCATCGCCGACGTGGTCCCAGGGGGGCGCGCCGAGGCTGGAGGCTTGCTGACCGGAGACCAGATTGTCGCTGTTGGTGACACCGCGATTCGCGGCTGGAACCACTGGGTTGAGGTAATCCGTGCCAATCCGGAACTCGCCCTTGATGTTACTGTCCAACGCAGTGGCGAGTTGACTACCCTGCAGCTGCAGCCAGAGCGGGCAGAGCTGGATGACGGCGCTGTCGTTGGCCGCATCGGCGCCTACGTACAGCAGACCAGCTACGCCGATCTGGTGGGGCCGGAAATGCAGCGTGAAATTCGCTATGGGCCACTGGCGGCAGTGGGGCCAGCGCTGCAGGAGACCTGGGACAAGTCACTATTTGTGCTGAACTCGGTCAAGAAGATGGTAGTAGGCCTGATTTCGGTGAAGAACATCAATGGGCCGATCACTATTGCCCAGGTTGCCGGGGAAACGGCAACCTACGGTCTGGATGTCTATCTGGGATTCCTGGCGCTTCTCAGCATCTCTCTGGGAGTGCTGAACCTGCTGCCGATACCGGTTCTGGATGGGGGGCATCTGCTGTATTACGCCATTGAGGCCGTTATCCGGCGGCCCGTTCCGGAACGCATTCAGGCCTGGGGGTTGCAGCTGGGCCTGTTATTGATCTCCGGTATCATGGTGCTGGCTATCTACAACGACGTTAGCCGATTGCTGTAAATCATCAAATTCATATTACTGCACAGCCCGCCGCTCAGTAAGAAAACAAGAAGTTGAGTATCTGTTAGACATGAAAAAACTGGTTTTTTCCTTGTTGCTGGCAATCGGGCTTGCCAACCAAGTACATGCGCAAGAGTTTACTATCGCCGATATCATCGTCGACGGTTATCAGCGCATCTCTCCCGGTATTATTTATAACCTGCTGCCTGTGGGTATTGGCGACGAAGTCACGCCAACCACGCCCGCGGAAATCATCCGCGCGCTGTCGGAATCCGAATTCTTTGATGAAATTGAAGTTGCCCGGGAAGGCAATATCCTGGTCGTTACTGTGCTTGAGCGTCCCTCGGTTGCCGAGATCAGCATTGAGGGCAACAGCGTGCTGGAAACTGAAGACATTATCGACAATATGAGTAGTGCCGGTATTGCTGAAGGCCAGATATTTACCCGCGCTGCTCTGGAGGCCATCCAGCAGGGTATTCAGGAGGTTTATTCGTCACGCGGTCGTTATGGTGCGGCCGTGGATATTACCGTCGAGGATTTGCCCCGTAACCGGGTTGCCATCAGTCTGGATATTAACGAAGGGGAAGAGTCGCGCATTCGCCATATCAATATCGTCGGCAACACCGCTTTCGAGGAAGACGAACTGCTGGATCTGTTCGAGTTGGGAATCAAGCCCTGGTATATGTTTTTCAGCCGTCGCGACCGCTACTCCCGGGAACAGTTTTCCGGTGACCTGGAGCGTCTCGAGTCTTTCTACCTGGATAATGGTTACGTGGAATTCAATATCGATTCGACGCCAATATCCATTACTCCGGATCGTCGCGAAGTCTATATCACCATCAATGTCAATGAAGGTGATCAGTATGTGGTTGACGCTGTGGATCTGGCTGGCGATCTGGTGGATGCCGAAGAGTTGCTGCGAGCGGCGATTTTCGTTCGACCGGGTCAGATCTATTCTCAGGGCCTGGTGACAGGCACCGAGGAAATCATGGTGCAGTTTCTCGGTAACCTGGGCTACGCCTTTGCCGAAGCCACTGGTGTGCCCGAGGTGAACGACGAAGATCAGACCGTAGAGGTGACGTTCTTTATCGAGCCGGGTAATCGTACTTACGTTAATCGCATCAATTTCAGTGGCAACCTGTCTACCGCCGACGACGTGTTGCGTCGCGAGATGCGGCAACTGGAAAGTGCGCCGGCCTCCAGTCAACAGATTGAGCAGTCCAAGGTGCGGCTGGAGCGACTGGGATATTTCGAAACCGTAGAGGTGGCAACCGAAGAGGTTCCCGGGACTGATGATCAGATTGATGTTAACTATGATGTGTCCGAACAGAATTTCGGTGCCATCAGCTTTCAGGTAGGCACCGGTGGCGGTGGTAACTTCTTTATCAGTTCCAGTCTCCAGGCGCAGAATTTTCTGGGGACTGGTCGAACCGTTGGTATCGGTGTAAACCGCAGCCGCTTCCAGAAAGGACTGAACTTTCGCTATGTCGATCCGTACTTCACGCCCGACGGGGTGAGTCGCGGCTTCAACATCTTTGCCCAGGAAATTGACTCACCGTTCAACGTTTCCAATTTCAACACCACCTCTTTTGGCGGCACGGTCAGCTTCAGCTATCCGCTGAGTGAAATTCAGGTGCTGGGCTTTGATCTTGGTTATACACATACCGAACTGAGCGCCGGTACTGGCTCCGTGCAGGAAATTATTTCCAGCCCGATTCTGTTTGAAGGTGTTGACCAGTTTGTAATTCAACCGCCCAATCCCAATCCTTTTAACGGACCGGTGGTGGATTCAGTGCTGGGTAATGTTGCCGATCTGTCGGCAAGACAACTGCAGCAGAACTCGGATCCCGGTTTTGTGGATCGTAACGGCGACACCTTCGACAATTTCACGATTACCGGAAACTGGTTTCGCAATACGCTGAACCGCGGACAGCTGGCTAATGATGGTATGCTGCACCAGCTTGGTGTGGAAGTGACACTGCCCGGAAGCGATCTGGAATACGCGCGCATTAACTACAGCAATGAAATGTATTTTCCGATTACCTCGGACCGGGAATGGGTGATCGCACTGCGCACCAATCTGGGCTACGGTCTTGGCTACGGTGACACAGACGGCTTGCCATTTTTCAACAACTTCTTCGCCGGGGGCCTGATTCGCGGCGGCGGTCGGGTGCGCGGTTACGATGAAAACAGCCTGGGGCCCCAGAGTACGCCGGGCGCCCGCTACCTTACCGAGCGCGGCATCAGCCTGGCTCGCGACGAGGATGGCAACATCATCCGCAATCTGGATGGTTCGGCCCAGATCAGCCGGGAAGTAGGTTATCAGACCCAGCCGCTGCTGGATGCCAACGGTCAGCCGATTCTCGACGACAATGGGAATCAACAAGTGCAACTGGCGGTGCAAAATTTCTTCCTCGATGAGGATTTCGACAGCTTTGGTGGTAACATATTGACAACCGCGTCACTGGAGCTGCTGTTCCCGATACCGTTTATTCCGGACAGAAGTCGAGTGCGATCGGCTTTTTTTATTGATGCCGGAAATGTATTCTCGTCAAATTGCACGGAACGCCAGACATTGCTGAACAACTGCACCGATTTCGATTTCAAGGAAATTCGTTACGCTGCAGGCGTCAGCGTGACCTACTTGTCGCCATTTGGCCCATTGACCTTTTATGTGGCACAACCGTTTGGCAAAGATGGTGACGACACCAAGCAATTTGATTTCACCGTCGGCACCGGTTTCTAAGTAAGTCTGGTGACGGCGTTCGGGTTTAGTGGGCTCCACCCGGACATGCGCTTTAGCCCATAAATTTCATGCTGGCCATTGACTAGAATGGCTGGCGCAACTGGAGAATTACAGTGAAGACGATCAAGATTCTGGTTGCCAGTTTGAGCCTGGTTCTTTTTTCACAGGGCGCTTTCGCTCAGGGCACCAAGATTGGCGTGTTGAATGCATTGCAGGCCTTGTTTAATTCTGATTCGGCGCGGGTCGTACAGGAAGAGCTGGAGCAGGAGTTTGCCGAAGACGAGCAGCGCGCCACTGACCTGACGGAGCAGCTACAGGCGTTGCAGCAGGAATACCAGCAAAATGAAGCCGTAATGTCGGATGAACAGAAGCGCCGCATGAACTCCAATGCCCAGGATCTGCAGGTTCAATTGCAGCTTATCCAGGAGCGTGTACAAACAGCTCTACAGGAACAAAACCAGGCCTTCGTACAGAGCATGCAGGGCCAGCTTGCAACAGCAGTAACCGAGGTGGTCGCCGAGGGTGGATATGACCTGATTCTTAATGCTGACTCGGCTCCGTATTTTGCGCCAGTTCTGGACATTACTGCTCAGGTGACAGCCAAACTTAATGAGATTACTGGCTCGGAAGACGACTGATAGCTTTCAGGTAAGAGTCAGGTGTCACATAATCAATGCTATATTCTGGGCGACATCGCCAAACGACTCAATATTGAACTGCGCGGCGACGAGCGTTGCCGTATCTCCAGCCTGGGAACCTTGAAAAGTGCCCAGGCTGGTCAGCTCAGCTTTCTCAGCAACTCCTCTTACATTGATCAACTCGCCGATTGTCAGGCATCAGCGGTCATTCTACCGCCGGATCTTGCCGATCGCTGGCCGGGCAATGCCTTGCTGACCGAGGCGCCCTATGTAGCCTTCGCTCATGCATCAGCGCTATTTGCACCAGATGTGAAGCGCGAAGCTGGCGTGCATCCGAGCGCTTCGGTGGCCAGTGATGCGGTCCTAGCCAGGGGGGTTAGTGTTGCCGCCAATGCGGTAGTGGAGTCGGGCGCCCGAATTGGTGAAGACTCGAGTATCGGCGCTGGCAGTGTGGTTGGCGCGGGCGCCCGGATCGGTGCGAATTGTCGACTGCAGGCCAATGTGACCCTTTACCGGGAGGTGGTGCTGGGCAATCGGGTCACCGTCCATAGCACCGCGGTGATCGGAGCCGACGGATTCGGCTATGCGTTCGACGGCCAACGTTCAATAAAAATTCATCAACTTGGCAGTGTGCGGATTGGTGATGATGTGGAAATTGGTGCGGGCACGACTATTGACAGGGGTGCCCTTGACGACACGATTATTGAACAGGGAGTAAAGATCGATAACCAGGTGCAGATCGGCCACAACTGTCACATTGGCGAACATACAGTAATCTGTGGCTGTTCAGCCATTGCCGGTTCGGCAACTATTGGCAAATATTGCGTGCTTGGCGGCGGCAGCGGCGTGGTGGGGCATTTGCGGATTGCCGATGGCGTTCAGTTAAGCGCGATGACGCTGGTGGATCGGGAGATTACTGACCCCGGAGTTTATTCATCGGGCACCGGCTTTATGCAAACTCCGCAGTGGAAACGTAATACCGTTCGCTTCAAACAGCTCGACAGCATTGCCAGGCGATTGAAGGAATTGGAGAAACAGACCGATATAAGGAACCGCTGATCAATTCCATCGGTGCCCGGCGGGGCCTCCAGACGAGCTCACTGGCTTCGCTGCCTCGTCTTGACAGGCCGACGCATGCCGGCGGCAAGACGCCTCGACAGTGATCTCGTCTGGAGGCCAGAGCTTCGGTAGAATTGATCAGAGGTTCCATAAAGTAATACCAGGGTCACCAGGCTGAAATCGCGGCCGGTTGCAAGAACAAGAGAAATCAAATGCTATTAGACGTGCAGGACATCAAGGAATACTTACCCCAGCGATACCCGTTTCTGCTGGTGGACCGCGTGGTGGAAATGGAGCTTGGCAAATCCATTGTTGCGTATAAAAACGTCACCGTGAACGAGCCATTTTTCCAGGGTCACTTTCCCAATCAGCCGATTATGCCCGGGGTACTGATTATCGAAGCCCTGGCCCAGGCCGCTGGCGTGCTTGGCTTTAAAAGCCAGGAAAAAAAGCCCAAGGACGGCTACCTGTATTATTTCGTTGGTGCCGACAATGTGCGCTTGCGGCGTCCGGTGGTGCCCGGGGATCAATTGCGCCTGGAAGCAGAAGTGATCACCAATCGTCGTGGTATTTACAAGTTTGCTGCCAAAGCGTCGGTAGGCGATGAGCTGGTGGGAACCATGATCATTATGTGCGCCGAGAGGCAAGTCGATGTCGATTGACTCCAGTGCCAGAATAGATCCGAAAGCTGAACTGGATGAAGGGGTCACGGTAGGTCCCTGGTGTGTGGTCGGGCCGAATGTACAGATCGGATCCGGCACGGTCATTGAGCCCAACGTGATTATTCGCACCAACACCCGGATCGGCAAGAACAATCACTTCTACCAGTTCAGCTCCGTGGGTGAGAACCCCGCCGACAAGAAATTCGAAGGTGAAGATACCTGGCTGGAAATTGGTAACGATAACGTTTTTCGTGAAGGGGTCACGCTACACCGCGGCACCGGAGTAGGGGGCGGAACCACGTTCATTGGCGATGACAACCTAATGATGCCCTATGTGCATATCGCCCACGACTGCTCGGTAGGCAGCCACACTGTGTTTGCTAACAACGTCGGCATATCCGGCCACGTGCGGGTGGATGACTGGGTAGTGCTGGGCGGTTACGCCGGTGTAAATCAGTTTCTCAAGATTGGAGCCCATGCCATGATCGGTGGTATGACCCACGTCTCCAATGATGTGCCAGCCTACATGATCGTCAGCGGCCGGCCGGCTACTGTTCGCAGTATCAATTCTGTCGGCCTGGAGCGACGCGGTTTCGACAAGGAATCCATTGCCGAGATTCGCGAGGCCTTCAAGATTATTTACAAACGCAATTTCAGCCTCCAGGAGGCGATTGACCAGTTGAAAGTGCTCAGCGAGCGATGCGATGCGCTGAAGGTCCTGATTGAGTCTCTGGAATCCTCGGAAAAAGGCATTCACCGTTAGTCGCAAGCAGCGATGCGTAAGCCTATGAGCCAGACACCCCGTTTTGCCATGGTGGTCGGCGAACAGTCCGGTGACAATCTTGGCGTTGGTTTGATGAAGGCGCTGCGCGAGCGTTTTCCGGATGCCGAATTTTTTGGCGTGGGCGGTCCGAAGATGGAAGCCCAGGGGTTCCGCTCACTGGCAGCCATGGAACGTCTGGCGGTGATGGGGTTCGTGGAGCCTCTCGGGCGCCTGCCGGAGCTGCTGCGCATCATGCGCAAACTGGAGCGCGCTATCAGCGACGCTGCGGTTACCGCCTTCATAGGCATCGACGCACCGGATTTTAATTTGCGCCTGGCGGCCAGGTTAAAGCCTCGCGGCGTCAACACCGTACACTACGTCAGTCCCTCGGTATGGGCCTATCGCGCTGGACGGATCCACGGTATCAAACAATCAGTGGACCTGATGCTGACCCTGTTCCCCTTTGAGACAGCGGTCTACGAGGAGCACGGTGTAGCGGTGCGCTGCGTTGGCCATCCGCTGGCGGATGCCATCGATTTTGAAGACCGGCAAGAAGAGCATCGTCGCCAGTTCGGTCTGGCACCGGAGGACCCGGTGTTGACCCTGATGCCCGGCAGCCGCGCCGGTGAAATCAAGCGGCTGGCGCCGGATTTTATTGGTGCTGGGCTGGAAGCGCGCCAACACATCCCGCGATTGAAATTTCTGATTCCCTGCGCCGGCGCCGACGCGCGTCTGCAACTCCAGAACCTGCTGCGCCAGGCCAATGTCTTCAGTCCCAGTGAGTTTCATCTGGTGGATGACTCCCATGCGGCTATCAGTGCCGCGGACCTGGTGCTCATGGCCTCCGGCACGGCGACGCTTGAAGCGCTGCTGTTGCGCCGACCGATGATTGTTTGCTATCGACTGGCCGCGCCTACTTACTGGCTGGCATCGCGAATGGTCAAGATTCCCCATGTGGCGCTACCCAATCTGCTGGCGAAAAAGCGGCTGGTTCCGGAATACATTCAGGACCAGGTGCAGGTGCCGGCGCTGACCCAGGAGATTGTCAGCCATTTCAAAAAGCCCGAACATGTCGAGTCATTGTATGGTGCCTTTGCCGCGATACACCGGGATTTGCGGCGTGACGCATCGGCCACCGCCGCCGCCGCCATTTGTCATCATCTGCAGCTTGACGAGGATGTGCGCAGCGATGCCTGAGCAGGTGGGTTTTGATCTACAGCTGTTGGGCGAGGATCTGGACTGCTGTGCCGGCACGGACGAGGTAGGGCGTGGTCCACTGGCCGGCGATGTGGTGGCAGCCGCTGTCATTCTTGACCCGCAGCGGCCAATTGCCGGACTGACAGATTCCAAGAAGCTGAGCGCCAGCCGGCGCCAGCACCTGGCGGCGCAGATCACCGCCGCGGCGCGTGCCTGTTGCGTGGGCCGCGCCAGTGTTGCGGAGATTGATCGGCTCAACATCCTTCAGGCGAGTTTGCTGGCCATGCAGCGTGCGGTGGCGGGTTTGAGCCTGGAACCCCAGTTTGTCTATGTGGATGGCAGGCATCTGCCACATTGGCACTATGCCAGCCAGGCAGTGATCAAGGGAGATTCCCTGGTACCCGCCATAGCCGCGGCGTCCATTCTCGCCAAGGTAACGCGGGACGCGGAAATGCTGAAGCTGGATGCGCGTTACCCGGGCTATGGTTTTGCCCAGCACAAGGGCTATCCCACCGGGGCTCACCTGGCCGCGCTGCAAAAGCTTGGACCCTGTGCGATTCACCGTCGTTCGTTCGCCCCGGTAGCGGCGTTATGCGGCCCTGCAGGTTGAACGGGGTGGGCGATTGACCTGCGTAAATGAATTGCAGGATTGAGTGTCATCAGCCGGTTGTGCCCGGCTGGCCAGTTGATAATAATGAGTGCCATGTCCAGCCCGGCTAATGTTCAACATTTTACCCACCTGAGAATACACACCGAGTATTCCATCAGCGACGGGCTGGTCCGCGTCGCACCGCTGATTGCGCGCCTGCGTGAGTTGCACATGCCGGCGGCGGCGATCACCGATCTTGCCAACCTGTTTGCCCTGATCAAGTTTTACAGCGGCGCCCAACAGGCGGGCATTAAACCGGTTTGTGGCTGCGATGTATGGGTGGAGAATGACGCCGGGCAACGTACGCCGCTGGTGCTGCTGGTGCAGAACGAAGCTGGCTACCTCAACCTCACCACCCTGATTTCAGAAATATATACCCGTTCCGGGGGCGTCGCCGATCCGGTTATCCGCCAGGCCGATCTGGCTGGCCGCACCGAGGGCCTGCTGGCGCTGTCCGGTGCGCAGCATGGCGACATCGGCGCCGCCTTGCTAAGTGCTGAATTCGACCTCGCCGAGGGCCTGCTGCAAACCTGGATGGAACTGTTTCCAGGGCGTTTCTATCTGGAGTTGCAGCGCGTTGGCAAGCGGGATGAGGAGGCCTATATCGCCGCTGCCGTGCGTCTCGCCCTGAAGCTGCTGTGTCCAGTGGTGGCCACCAATGATGTGCGCTTTTTGGCGCAGGATGATTTCGACGCTCATGAGGTCCGGGTGTGCATCAACGAACGCCGTACCCTGGATGATCCGCGTCGGCCCCACAACTATACCGACCAGCAGTATCTGAAGAGCGCCGAGGAAATGCAGGCATTGTTCGCCGATATTCCCGAGGCGCTCAGCAACGCCACGGAAATCGCCCGGCGCTGCAATCTGCACCTGACCCTTGATGAGCCCAGCCTGCCGAACTATCCGATACCCGAAGGGATGGGACTGGAGGAGTATTTCGAGCAGATTTCCCGGGATGGCCTGGCGCGTCGCCTGGTCCAGGATTTCGGTGAGCGGGCCGCCGACGAGGCCTTCACCAGGCCGTATTATGAGCGCCTTGCCATGGAGCTTGGCATCATCAACCAGATGGGTTTTCCCGGCTACTTCCTGATCGTTATGGAGTTCATCCAGTGGGCCAAGGACAACGGCATACCGGTGGGGCCGGGGCGGGGTTCCGGTGCCGGTTCCATTGTCGCCTACGCCCTGAAGATTACCGACCTTGATCCGCTCAAGTACGATCTGCTGTTCGAACGCTTTCTGAATCCGGAACGGGTTTCCATGCCTGACTTTGACGTGGACTTCTGTATGGAAGGTCGCGACCGGGTTATTCAGCACGTAGCCGAGCTGTACGGCACCGAGGCAGTCTCGCAGATCATTACCTTCGGCACCATGGCCGCCAAGGCCGTGGTGCGCGACGTGGCGCGAGTGCAGGGTAAGCCCTATGCCCTGGCAGACAAGCTGTCGAAGCTGATTCCGTTTGTGCCAGGCATGACTTTGACCAAGGCTTTTGAGGAAGAACCGCAGCTGGGTGAATTCGTGGATAGCGACGAAGATGCCCAGGAAATCATGGAGATGGCCTACAAGCTGGAAGGCATAACCCGCAACGTCGGCAAACATGCCGGGGGTGTGGTTATTGCGCCAACGCGGTTAACCGATTTCACACCGCTGTACTGCGACGAGTCCGGACAGGGTCTGGTCACCCAGTTTGACAAGAACGATGTGGAAACCGCTGGTCTGGTGAAGTTCGATTTCCTGGGCTTGCGCACGCTGACCATTATCGACTGGGCGGTCAAGATGATTAATGCCAAGCGGGGTCCGGATCAGGAGCCGGTGGATATCAACACCCTGGCACTGGATGACACCGCGGTTTTTGATCTGCTGAAAAAAGGTGAAACCACAGCGGTGTTCCAGTTGGAATCCCGCGGCATGAAAGACCTGATCAAGCGGCTGGTGCCCAGCAGTTTCGAAGATATCATCGCCCTGGTGGCGCTATTCCGTCCCGGACCGCTGCAGTCCGGCATGGTGGATGACTTTATCGACCGCAAGCATGGCCGCACCCAGGTGCAGTATCCACATCCGGATCTTGCCCCGGTGCTGGGCAATACCTACGGGGTGATTCTGTACCAGGAGCAGGTGATGCAGATTGCCCAGGTTCTGGCCAACTACACCCTGGGCGGCGCCGATATTCTGCGCAAGGCCATGGGCAAGAAGAAGCCGGAAGAGATGGCCAAACAGCGGGTAACGTTTACCGAAGGTGCGGTGCAGCAGGGTATCGACCAGGGTTTGGCGGAATCGATCTTCGACCTGATGGAGAAATTCGCTGGCTACGGTTTCAACAAGTCCCACTCGGCGGCTTACGCGCTGGTGTCCTATCAAACTGCCTGGCTGAAGGCACACTATCCGGCTTATTTTATGGCTGCGGTGCTGTCGGCGGATATGCAGAATACCGACAAGATCGTTACTCTTATTGACGAATGCCGGTCTATGAACCTGGTCATTGTGCCGCCAGATGTGAACGTGGGGCGCTTCAATTTCACCGTTAATGATGCCGGCGAAATTGTTTATGGCCTGGGTGCTATCAAAGGCCTGGGTGAGGGCCCCGTGGAGAAAATTCTGGCGGCCCGCGAAGACGGACCATTCGCCAGTCTTATGGATTTATGCAGCCGGGTGGACCCGCACACCGTCAACAAGCGCACCATGGAAGCGCTGATCCGCTCAGGCGCCCTGGACAAGATGGTGGCTGGCGACTATGACCATGCCCGGGCCCAGCTTATGGTGATGCTGCCGGACGCCATGCAGGCAGCAGAGCAGTGCAACCGTAATCAGGCCAGCGGCGTTGCAGACCTGTTCGGCGAGATCGCCCCGGCCGAGCCAGCCACCGAAGGGCAGGGAGCGGTGTCGTATCGGCCCTGGAGTGAGCGGCAGCGACTGACCGCAGAGCGCGATACTCTCGGACTGTATCTGTCCGGCCATCCTATTGATGAGCATTTGCAGGAACTCAAGCAGATTGCCCCGAACCGGCTGGTAAGCCTGCGTCCGGAACGTGGATCACAGACAGCTGCCGGTCTGGTACACAGCTTCCGCACCATGAAGAGCAAGTCCGGCGACAGCATCGCTTTTCTCACCCTGGATGATCGCAGTGCCCGCTTCGAAGTGTCGCTGTTTGCCCGGGAATATGAGAAATTTCGCGACCTGATCCAGAAGGACGCTATCCTGATCATCGAGTGCGGCGTCAGCGTAGATGACTACAGTGGCGGTATCAAGGGCCGGGCCAAGCAGGTGATGACCCTGGAACAGGCGCGCCGGCAACATGCCCGTCAACTGGCCCTGGAACTGGATGCCGATCGCCTGCCAGCCAACTTCTGTGATTTGCTGGAAGATATTCTGCGGCCCTATTGCGCCCAGCAGGTCAGCATGGAGGCGACCGGCACCAATGGCGCCCAGACTGCTGGCGATGCCGCTGACAGCAGCGCCTGCCGGATCCTGGTGCGGCTCAAGCGACATCCGGCCAGAGGGTGTATAATGCTGGGCGAACAGTGGCAAGTCGCCCCTGCCGATGAGCTTGTTGAGCGCCTGCGTTCGGAATTCGGCAAGGATCAGGTGGATTTGAAATACAGCAGGTCATCGCCACAGACTCAATCGCAGTGAACGTCGCAGTTAATGGCGTAGTGAACGGATAGTACATGGACCCTAATTACCTGGAATTTGAGCAGCCCATCGCCGAGTTGGAAGCCAAGATCAGTGAGCTTCGACTGGTTGGCAGCGATGGTGAGCTGGATATCAACGAAGAGATCCAGAATCTGCAGGAAAAGAGCACCCGCCTGACCGAGAAAATCTATTCCAACCTGTCATCCTGGCAGATTTCCCAGGTTGCCCGGCACCCGCTGCGCCCCTATACCCTGGATTACATCCAGCACATCTTTGATGATTTTGATGAGCTGCACGGCGACCGCCTGTTTGCCGACGACCTTGCCATTGTCGGTGGCCTGGCTTATCTGGGTGATCGGTCGGTGATGGTGATTGGTCACCAGAAAGGTCGCGGAACCAAAGAGAAAGTGCGCCATAACTTCGGCATGCCGAGGCCAGAAGGCTACCGCAAGGCGCGGCGCCTGGTGCGGCTTGCCGAGCGCTATCGACTGCCGGTGTTGACCTTTATTGATACACCTGGCGCTTTTCCAGGCATGGATTCGGAAGAGCGCGGTATCAACGAAGCCATTGCCGAGAACATGGCGATCATGTCCACCGTGAAAACGCCGCTTATCGCCACGGTGACCGGTGAAGCGAACTCCGGTGGCGCGATCGCCATTGGCGTCGCCGATCAGCTCAACATGCTGCAATATTCCACCTACACGGTTATTACTCCGGAGGGCTGTGCGACGATTCTCTGGAAGTCATCCGACTATGCCTCGGCTGCCGCCGAAGCCATGGGGGTGACCTCCAAGCGTCTGGAAGAGCTGGGGATAGTCGATCACACTATTCCCGAACCGTTAGGCGGCGCCCATCGTGATGTGCCCGCCATGGCCGAGAACATCAAAACTGCGCTCAGCGCCCAGCTGGACAAACTGGAAGCGATGCCCATTGATGATCTGGTTGCCCGTCGCTACCAACGCCTGATGAGCTACGGCATCAGCGCCTGATTGGCGCGGCCGGGGTGATGAGCACACCGCAATCGGCACTGACAGACGTATTAGCCGCCTGGCCAGCAACTTCGCCGCTGGTGGTGGCCTTCAGCGGCGGCCTGGACTCTACCTGCTTGCTGCATAGTGCAGCGCAATTAGCACGCACCGCTGCGCGGCCGCTGCGTGCCCTGCACATCAATCACGGTATCAATCCTGACGCCGATCACTGGCAGCATCATTGTCAGCAGCTTTGTAGGGCGTTGGACCTGCGGCTCGACAGCGTTGCTGTCGAGCTGCCGGCCACCGCCAGCGAAGACGACGCCCGCCGTGCCCGATTCGCCGTGTTTGAAGCACAGCTAGAGGCGGGCGAGCTATTGCTGCTGGCCCAACATCTGGATGATCAGCTGGAAACCCTGCTGCTGCGCCTGATGCGCGGTGCCGGACCCGGCGGTCTTGCCGGAATGCCTGGTCAGCGTGCGCTGGGCGCAGGTCATCTGCTGCGGCCCTGGCTGGCGCTGCCGCGCAGTCAGTTGCTGGACTACGCCCAGCAGCATGGCCTCCAATGGATTGAGGATGATTCCAACGCCGAGACTTACTTCGATCGTAACTACTGCCGCCATGTGGTGCTGCCGAAGCTGGAGCAGCGCTGGCCAGACTATCGGGAAAGCTGGCAAAAGAGCCAGGCTCTGTTGCGCGAGAGCGATCAGTTGATCAGCGATCTGGCCGGTCTCGACCTGGCCAAAGTAGCTGGCGATAAACCCGGCATCGTCAAGCTGGAGCCGCTGCAGGCGCTTTCCCCGCCGCGACAACGCAACATGCTGCGCTACTGGTTGCAGCAGACGCTGGGTATGCCGAAGGTAAACTGGCAATTGCTGCAGCGTCTGACGGCGGACATTGTGCGCCCCGGTGGCGCTGATGATGCCCAACTGGAGGCAGGAGCGTACTACCTGCAGGTGTACCAGCAACAGCTGTTCGCCCTGCACCGGCGCAACTGGGAGGCGCCGGACGCCGGCGTTTGGCAGGCCAGCGAACAGACCAGTCTGACACTGCCGGGTAATGGACGCCTCAGCGCCCAGTCAACAAGCGGCAAGGGGCTGGCGAAGTCGCATGCCGGGCAGCTCCGGATTCGCTATCGCGAGGGAGGAGAATCCTTGCAGCTACCGGGGCGGCCGAGCAAACCCTTGAAGAAAATTTTTCAGGAGCACGGAGTCCCTCCGTGGCTGCGCGCGCGCACGCCACTGCTGTACTGCGCCGAGCAGTTGGCATGCGTTCCGGGTATTGGCGTGGCCGCCAGCCATGCAGCGCGCCCGGGGGAGGATGGACTGCTGTTGCAGTGGCAGCACCCTGAACTGGTGGTTACCAGTCGCGCCCGCGGGGTTTAAACGCCACCACAGGCCTGGCGTTAGCGGAAAAATTGGTGGTTTGCAGTTTTCCGGGGAACAACAATTAATGCTGATGTACATGGCCCTGCAGGTCACAGTCTGCGAGCGCGGCTGCGGGGAGCCCTGTTGCTCCACATTAACGCGCACAGTGACAACCTGACAGCCGGGATATGGAAGCCTTCTTCGACCTCCGGTTCCCTTCGTACCCCTGATCGAAGGGAAATCAAGCTCGCAAATATCGTAACACCCACCAGCGCAGGTCCTTGAGTGCCGCGACACAAGCTAGCTGCCGGGCGCCCCTCGCTGTTTGCACGCGTCAAGGTTCACAGGTTGCGAGGTTCCGCCCGATGAGCCAGGCAGCCAGGTTTCATGTCCGAAACCATCGGGAAACGCTCGCAACCCGCGCCCTTGCCTGATCGAGTATTTTCATTGAGGAAACTGTGGCACGGCAGTGGTTTACCATGGCTTTTTTGCAGTGAAGACACCGGGGACGGGCGCCGAGCGTTGGCGACCAGCCCTTCTTGCCCGGCGCGACCACGGCCAACAGATGGGCACAACAAATGGACACAACAAACAGTTCCACAATCGCCACAAGCACAGCCCGGTGACAATTCCCGGAAATGCTTGATGGACCAAAATAATGCCGGTCACAGTGAGCTGACAATTGTTACCTTACCCGGCTTCTGGTACGCTGTCCTTCCATCTGTGAGAGCTAGCGTCCCGCTGGCTTATGTCTAATGGATGGGGCCCCGATGACTCGTTATATCTTTATTACTGGTGGCGTAGTTTCTTCGCTGGGCAAGGGCATTACTGCAGCGTCTCTCGCTGCAATCCTCGAGGCTCGTGGCCTCAAAGTTACTCTTCTCAAGCTTGATCCCTACATCAACGTTGATCCGGGCACTATGAGCCCCTTTCAGCACGGTGAAGTGTTTGTCACCAACGACGGTGCCGAGACGGACCTTGATCTTGGTCACTACGAGCGCTTTAGCCGCACAACCATGTCGCAGAAGAACAATTTCACCACCGGCAAGGTGTACGAGGAAGTGCTCAAGCGTGAACGGCGCGGCGACTATCTTGGCGCCACCATCCAGGTGATTCCCCATATTACTGACGAGATCAAGCGGCGCGTGCAGGAAGGTGCCGGGGATGCCGATGTGGCGCTGGTGGAAATCGGCGGCACCGTGGGCGACATTGAATCCCAGCCGTTTCTTGAGGCGGTTCGCCAACTGCGGGTCGAGGTGGGCTCCGATCGGGCCCTGTTCATGCACCTGACCCTGGTGCCCTATATCGCCACCGCCGGAGAGATTAAAACCAAGCCCACTCAGCACTCGGTGAAAGAGCTGCGCTCCATCGGCATCCAGCCCGATATCCTGGTGTGCCGTTCGGAACAGGAAATCGACGCCTCCTCGCGCGAGAAGATTGCCCTGTTTACCAACGTTGACAAGCCGGCAGTCATCTCGCTGCCCGATACCGATTCCATTTACCGCATACCCTCCCTGCTGGGCGCCACCGGAATCGATGAAATCGTGGTGCGCAAATTCCAGCTGGATTGCCCGCGCGCGGATTTTTCCGAATGGGATTTCGTGGTCGACTCGCAACTGCACCCCGAGCGCGAGATCAACCTGGCCATGGTGGGCAAGTACATGGATCTGCTGGATGCCTACAAATCCCTTAACGAGGCGATTACTCACGCCGGCATTCAGACCCGCACCAAGGTCAATATTCACTACATCGATTCCAGTGATCTGCGCGAAAAAGGCGTCGAGTCGTTACAAAACATGGACGCCATCCTGGTGCCGGGTGGGTTTGGCGTGCGCGGTGTGGAAGGCAAGATCAAGGCGGTGCAATTTGCCCGTGAGAACAAGATTCCCTACCTGGGTATCTGCCTGGGCCTGCAGGTGGCAGTGATTGAATATGCCCGCAATGTGGCCGGACTCAGCGGCGCCCACAGCTCGGAATTCAAACCGGACTGTGAGCATCCGGTGATCGCCCTGATCAGCGAATGGACCACCGCCGCCGGTGACCGGGAGGTGCGCAGTGAAGCCTCGGATCTCGGTGGCACCATGCGCCTTGGCGGCCAGACCTGTCTGCTGGATCATGATTCGGTGACCTATCAGTGCTACGGCAAGGATGAGATCGTGGAGCGCCATCGGCACCGCTATGAGTTTAACAACGACTACGCCGAGACCCTGGCTAATGCTGGTCTAAAGCTGGTGGGCAGGTCCGCCGACAAGATGCTGGTGGAAGTCATTGAGGTACCGGACCACCCCTGGTTCGTGGGCTGCCAGTTTCATCCCGAGTTCACCTCCACACCACGTAGCGGACATCCGCTGTTTACTGGATTCATTAAGGCGGCTATTGCGCGCCACGAACTGCATAACGCCGACAGCGGCACCATGAAGGCAATACCCAGCGAAGTCTCCGCCGCCAAGTCAGCCAGCGCCTGATTACCAGGCCGATGACGGTCATTGCCAGGCGTTCGCATCGGCTGGTCGGCAGCGTTGGCCGGGGCCCTGACAACGTTGTTGACGAAGCTGCCCCGACGACAAAGACGCCTTGATAAGAAAGGTGCCCAGGTAACAAGGACCGTCCCACTCCTATGAGCGAAAAACAGATTTCGATCGGCAATATAGCGGTCGCAAATGATCGTCCTTTTGTGCTGTTTGGTGGCATCAATGTGCTGGAGTCTCGCGACCTGGCCATGGAAACCGCCGCGCATTTCCAGCAGGTGTGTCAGTCTCTCGGTATTCCCCTGGTGTTCAAGGCGTCTTTCGACAAGGCTAATCGCTCGTCGGTAGATTCCTTCCGTGGCCCGGGACTGGAGCAGGGCCTGACGTGGCTGGCAGACGTTAAACAGGCGTATGGCCTGCCGATCCTTACCGATGTCCACGAGGCGACCCAGGCCGCGGCTGCGGCGCAGGTGGCGGATGTGATACAGTTGCCGGCTTTCCTGTGCCGGCAGACAGATCTGGTGGTGGCCATGGCGAAAACTGGCGCGGTCATCAACATCAAGAAAGCCCAATTTCTGGCGCCGCAGGAAATGCGCCATATCCTCACCAAGTTCGAGCAGGCGGGTAACGATCGCCTGATGCTTTGTGAGCGGGGCAGCAGTTTCGGTTACAACAACCTGGTGGTGGATATGCTGGGTTTTCCAGTGATGAAACAATTTGGCTACCCGCTGGTATTCGACGTCACCCATTCCCTGCAGCGTCCGGGTGGCTTGTCCAGCAGTGCCGACGGCCGCCGCGCCGATGTAACGGTGCTCGCCAGGGCCGGAATGGCCGTGGGCCTGGCCGGCTTGTTTCTTGAAGCGCATCCGGATCCGGATAGCGCCAAATGCGATGGGCCCTGTGCCCTGCGGCTGCCAAGCCTTGAGCCGTTTTTACAGCAGATTCAGGCCATCGACCAATTGGTGAAAGGGTTTACGCCGCTGGATACTGCCTGAACGATTGCTATGCCAGCCGAAACAAAAAACAGACTAACGACAGAACATGCAAGTTAAGGAATCGATATGACAGCAATCAAGGATATCAAAGCGCGAGAAATTCTCGATTCGCGCGGTAATCCTACGGTGGAAGCGGATGTGGTTTTGGCTGGTGGAGTCCAGGGTACGGCCTGTGCGCCCTCCGGAGCTTCTACCGGTTCCCGGGAAGCACTGGAATTGCGCGACAAGGACGCCAGTCGCTATCTGGGTAAGGGGGTGCTCAAGGCGGTGGCTAATGTCAACGGTCCGATTCGCACGGCGCTGCTGGGCCAGGACGCCGTCGATCAGCAGACTCTTGACCAGACCATGCTGGACCTGGACGGTACCGACAACAAATCCAAGCTGGGTGCCAATGCCATTCTGGCGGTGTCCCTGGCGGCTGCCCGGGCCGCGGCAAGCGCCACCGAGGTACCGCTTTACCAGCATATCGCCCGCCTGAACGGCAGTGAAGGCCAGTATTCCCTGCCGGTTCCGATGATGAATATTGTCAACGGTGGGGAACATGCCGATAACAATGTAGATATCCAGGAGTTCATGATTCAGCCCACCGGTGCGGTTTCGTTCAGCGAAGGCTTGCGCTATGGCGCGGAGATTTTTCATGCCCTGAAGTCGGTGCTGTCGCAGCAGGGGCTGAGCACCGCCGTCGGCGACGAGGGCGGTTTCGCCCCGAACCTGCCGTCCAATGCGGCAGCCCTGGACGCGATCATGACCGCCATCGACAAGGCGGGCCTCAAGGCCGGCACCGATATTCACCTGGCCCTTGACTGCGCTGCCTCGGAGTTCTATCGCGATGGCAAATATTGCCTTAGTGGCGAGGGCAAGGAATACGGAGCGGCAGAGTTCGCGGAATACCTGGGCGGGCTGTGCAAAGACTACCCGATTCTGTCTATCGAAGACGGTATGGACGAGTCGGATTGGGACGGCTGGGCTAAATTATCGAGCCTTCTAGGCGATAAAGTTCAATTAGTGGGTGACGATTTGTTTGTGACCAATACCAGTATTTTGCAGCGCGGTATCGATGAGAATATTGCCAATTCGATTCTCATCAAGTTCAACCAGATCGGTTCGCTTACTGAAACCCTGGCCGCTATCGCCATGGCGCGGGGCGCCGGCTACACAGCGGTGATCTCGCACCGCTCCGGGGAGACCGAGGACACAACCATCGCCGATCTCGCAGTCGCCACCGCGGCAGGTCAGATCAAGACCGGTTCCCTGTGCCGCTCGGACCGGGTCGCGAAGTACAATCGTCTGCTGCGTATTGAAGAACAATTGGCTGACCAATCGGTTTATAATGGACTGAAAGAGTTCGCCAGATTTACCGGCTAGCTGGAAATCACAACTCTAGCTGAAAACTACAACTACAGGCCCACGATGAAAGCGCTGTATGTACTGTTAGGCACTTTATTCCTGATCCTCCAGTATCAGCTGTGGCTGGGGGATGACAGTGTGCGTGCGCTTAATCTTCTGGAAGAAGAACTCGCCGCCCAGCGGCAGACCAATGAAGCGCTGGCAGCCCGCAATGAGGTGCTGGAGATAGAGGTCCTTGATCTGAAGAATGGCCTCGAAGCCGTTGAAGAACGGGCCCGTTCAGAGCTGGGTATGATTGCTGAAGACGAGATTTTCTACCTGATCGTGGAGTAGGTCTTGCCGCCAGGGCCGCGCCGCGGCCTGTCACTTAACAAGTACTGACTATGACAATTTGGGCTATTGTGCCAGCCGCTGGCGTCGGTCTCCGCATGGGATCGTCTTCCCCCCAAAATCATCCCAAACAGTATCGCACTGTCCAGGGTAGTCCGGTGCTGTCCCACAGCCTGCGTAAGCTTCTGACACTGCCCGAAATCAGGCAGATCGTGGTGGCGATCAATCCTAGTGACCAGCGTTTTGCAACTCTTGCCGAAGCCGCCAGTCCTCGCGTGCGCTCGATCACCGGCGGTGAGCAGCGTCAGTTCTCCGTACTGAACGCGCTGGCCGCACTGAGCGACCCCCAGGACAGTGACTGGGTGCTGGTGCATGATGCGGTGCGTCCCTGTGTTCGGGTAAGCGATATCCAGAACCTGATTGCTGTCCTGGAGGGGCATCCGGTGGGTGGTTTGCTTGGGGCGCCACTGGATAATACGATCAAGCAAGTGGATGAGGAGCAGCGGGTAACCGGTACCGCCAATCGCAGCCTGCTCTGGAATGCACTGACACCGCAGATGTTTCGTTACCGGGTATTGGTCGATGCCCTGCAGCAGGCGGTGGACGCGAACCTGCCAGTGACCGATGAGGCATCCGCAGTGGAACTTGCTGGCCAACAGCCACTGATGGTGGCTGGGGATAAATTCAATCTTAAAATCACCCATGAGGGCGACCTGGCGCTTGCCGGTTTTATCCTGGGTTCAGAGCCAGGCAGCGCACCAGCAAGCGCGCCGGGGCATGGTGCGAGTACGGTGCGAGAAAAGGGAGTGGAGCATGACTGAAACTAACCTGCGCATTGGTCATGGCTACGATGTACATCGCTTTGCCACGCAATTCAGTAGCGCGAAGCCGCTGCGCCTGGCCGGCTGTGAGTTGCCTGAACGCTATAGCCTGGAAGCCCATTCCGACGGCGACCTGGTGCTGCACGCGCTTTGCGACGCGCTGCTGGGGGCAGCGGCGCTGGGTGATATAGGCGAGCATTTCCCCGACACTGATGACCGCTACAAGGGTATCAATAGCCGCGAACTGGTAACGGAAGTGCTGGTTTTGCTGCACAGCCACGGCCTGGCGCTGGTCAATGTGGATATCACGGTGATAGCCCAGGTACCTCGTCTGGCGCCTTATCGTCCGCAGCTGCGCGACAGCATTGCGATGTTGCTGGAGTTGCCCGCCGAGCGAGTCAATCTCAAGGCCACTACCACGGAACGGCTTGGCTATATTGGCCGGGAAGAAGGCATTGCCTGTCACTGTGTAGCTTTGCTGGTCAAAGCTGCCGCACCATGACTGAACCGCTGCGTGCCGAGCAGGTATTTCGCACTATGGATAGCCTGGCCTATGTCGGTGGTCGGCCAGCGGGCAGCGCCGTAATCAAGCAGCAATTCAGTGACTTTCGGGTGGATGAAGACCTGGGCTTTGAGCCTAGTGGTCGCGGTGAACATCTCTACCTGCAGCTGCGTAAACAAAACATCTCCACTACCGAGTTGGCCCGGCGTCTGGCGGAATCCACCGGGGCAGGCTCACGCGATGTAGGTTATTCCGGGATGAAAGATCGGCGCGGTGAATGCTCGCAGTGGTTCAGTATTCGCCTGGCTCCAGAGCAGGAGACGGAATTGGCGAGCCTGGAATCGGACGCTGTACAGATCCTGCAGACGCGGCGTAATCACCGCAAGCTGCGGGTGGGGAGTCACCGGGCCAATCATTTCCATTTGCTGCTGCGTGACTGTCACGGCGATAAAAACGAATTTGAACAACAGCTGCAAGTGATCAGGGAGCGCGGGGTGCCGAATTACTTTGGGCCGCAGCGCTTCGGTCGCCGGCTGAGTAATCTGCAGCAGGTCCGGGATCTGTTTGCCGCTGGCGCCAAGGGTGCCAGCAAGGGACGGAGCCGGAACGGATTCGGCAACAATGATGCACTCAATAAAGGTGAGCGCCAGCAAGACAAGCGTAAAAAACGTGGCATGCTGTATTCGGCGGCCCGTGCCTACTTGTTCAATGAAGTGCTGTCGGCGCGCCTGGCGGCCGGTAACTGGGCGCGCTATGTGCCGGGTGACGTGCTCAACCTTGACGGTACGAATCGCAACTTCTCGGTAGCTGAGGGGGAGTGGGATGAGACACTGCAGAATCGCCTCGAGACGTTTGATATTCATCTCACCGGCCCGCTGGCCGGAATAAGTAATTCGCAGGACAAGTATCTTCCTGGAGGCGCAGCGGCCGATATTGAAAAGGCGGTGCTGGATGAATATCCACAGCTGGTGTCCGGCTTGCAGGAGCACGGGTTGCTGGCCGCGCGTCGGGCGCTGCGCTTCCGCGTCGCTGATCTAAACTGGCACTGGCCAGCGCCCGACCAGCTCGAGCTGCGCTTCGTACTGCCCCGCGGTGCCTATGCAACAAGCCTGTTGCGGGAAGTCTGTAAAATCAGTGAAGGTGAGGACCATAGAATTTGAATCACGACCACACATTACGCGGTATTGGCATGACCTCGCAGCGCACCCGGGAGCGCTTGCTGGGTCGGCTTATGGATCAGGGCATCGAGAGTATGCAGGTGCTGGACGTGATTCGCTCCACGCCTCGCCATATCTTTCTGGATGAGGCCCTGTCCCACCGCGCCTACGAAGATGTGGCCTTACCCATCGGTCACAACCAGACCATCTCCCAGCCCTACATAGTGGCCCGCATGACCGAGGCTATTATCACCAGCGGTGCTACCGACAAAGTACTGGAAGTGGGCACCGGCTGTGGCTACCAGACGGCGGTTATCGCCCGCCTGGCTGGCGAGGTTTATTCGGTTGAGCGGATCAAGCCACTGCTGGACCGAGCGCGCCAGAACCTGAAAAAACTTCGCCTGCGTAATGTCAGTTTCAAGCACAGTGATGGCAGTCTGGGCTGGCCCGAGCGTGGCCCCTTTGACGCCATTATGACCACTGCGGCGCCACAACAAATCCCCGACGAGCTGCTGGCGCAATTGGCCGATGGCGGGCGGCTGGTAATACCGGTGGGCGGCAATGATCACCAGGAGCTTAAGCTGATTACTCGCACAGGCAATCAGTTTGAATCACAAACGCTTGATCTGGTGCGCTTTGTGCCTTTGCTTCGAGGCCAGGTGCAACAGTAAACCTGAGGTAACGGATTGAACGATTCCTCGACACAACAGCATGCTACCACCCAGGAGCCCTCCGGCTGGCGGGCGGCGCTGTTGCTGTACAGCAAAGGTATTGCCATGGGGCTGGGAGATTCGGTGCCCGGTATCTCCGGCGGGACGATTGCGGTATTGACCAATATTTATGATCGACTGATTTTCTCCCTGCGTGCTTTTGATCTGGACGCCTTGCGTCTGCTTTTTTCAGGCCAGATAAAACGTGCCTGGACGCACATTAATGGTAATTTTTTGTTGCTGTTGGCAGTGGGGGTGCTTACGGGGCTGTTGCTGTCGGCGAATACGGTTCTGTATCTATTGGACTCCCACTTTGAAGTGCTGATGGCGTTTTTTATCGGCTTGGTTCTGGCTTGTAGCTACCTGCTGCGTCGTCAGTTCAGCGTGCGCGATCCGGTGCAGGCGCTGTTGCTGGTTGCCGGCATTATAGTGACTGCTGCGATCGGCTTTCTGGAAAGCCGCGAGGGCAGCATCACCGGTTTGGGTATTTTTCTGGCCGGGGCGGTGGCGATTTGCGCCATGATTCTGCCGGGGCTGTCGGGTGCGTTTATTCTGCTGCTACTGGGTATGTACGAGTACATGCTGGAGGCATTGCTGGGCCTGCAGTGGGGCAGCATTGTTCTGTTTGTGGCCGGATGTGTAACCGGCTTGCTGGCCTTCTCACGACTGCTCGCCTGGCTGTTGCAGCGTTTTCACGCCCGGAGTTACGCGTTTATCACCGGGCTGCTACTGGGCTCGCTCAACGCCTTGTGGCCCTGGCAGGCAACCTCGCCGCAGGCAGTCGACGCACTGGATCCGGCCTTGAGTACCTACCCGGTCTGGCCGCTAAACTACTATGAAGTCACCGGTCAGGAGCCAGTCCTGCCAGGAGTCCTGGCCATGGCCGTTGTCGGTGCCGTGCTGGTGCTGGGTATTCACCGGGCGGCACACGGCGGCGCGAATCCCTGAGCAACGATTCCCTGGGCAACGCTCAAAGAACAAGGCGATGACAATCTACAGATTTACAGCAATAGCAGCGCAACAGATTGGTCTTTATGGCCTGCTGGCGGTCGCCCTTGTGTCCTGTAGCCTGCCTTACCAGGCGCCGGTTACCGAGGCCAGTGAACGGCGGGTCATCACGCCACCGGTGATTGTGGACAGCGGCAGCAACCAGCCACGTATGCCCAGCACGGTGGATCGCAGTCGTTCGGTCACGACCAGCACCAGCACCAACCCCAGCCGGCAATCCACACGCTCAGGCACGCATCGGGTGCGCCCCGGTGAGACACTGTATTCCATTGCTTTTCAGCACCATCTGGATTTTCGTTCCCTGGCTATCGTCAATGACCTGGATCCACCCTATACGATTTTCGTTGACCAGGTGCTGAACCTGGACGTGGGCGGCATCAATGCGGCTGCCAACCGTCCTTCACCCGTGGTGGAGTCCAGCAACGGCACTCGCAGTCGGGCTGGCCGCAGTGGTGGCGGGGTGCTGCGCCAACCCATTGGCGAACAGCGGGCACCCAGGTGGCAATGGCCACATGCTGGCGCCATCACCCGGGATTTTTCAGTGGCTGGCAACGGGGGGGTGGATATTGCCGGTCGCGCGGGTGACCCGGTGCTCGCCGCCAGCGCCGGTGACGTGGTGTATACCGGCCGTGGGCTGCAGGGGGTAGGTAACCTGATCATCATTCGCCACAATGATCGCTACCTCAGTGCCTACGGGCATAACCGCACCATGCTCGTGGATCAGGGAGCCCGAGTCGAGGCCGGGCAGCAGATCGCTGAAGTGGGCAATAATGCGGCGGGGGTGCCGATGCTGCATTTCGAGATTCGTGAAGAGGGCAAGGCAGTGGATCCGAAGTCGCTGCTGCCTTGACCCAGGCTGCGGAGCAGTGCGGAGAAACAGGACCGGCATGGCGCCGGCCCCGCATCGGCTCTAGCGTTCCAGGTACTGCAGTTTGTTGGGCTTGTCAGCCCAGTCTTCCGCGTCCGGCAGGGCGTCTTTCTTTTCCGTGATGTTCGGCCAGGTTTCCGCCAGATCGGCATTAAGCTGCAAAAACTCCGCCTGATCTTCGGGCAATTCATCTTCCGCGTAGATGGCATCTACCGGACATTCCGGTTCGCACAGGGCGCAGTCAATACATTCGTCCGGATGTATAACCAGGAAGTTTGGCCCCTCGTAAAAGCAGTCCACGGGACAGACTTCCACACAATCGGTGTGCTTACACTTGATACAGTTATCGCCAACTACAAAAGTCATGTTTCTCGTTCCCTTGTTGATCTCGCCCCGGCCAGATCCGGGTGCAGCCCGACGCTAGGTATCAATTACTGCTGCGGACTGCGTTATGCGTCGAGGCGGGATTCTACCAGCTTTTCAGGCGCTTTTCTCACCACCTGCCTGGCGCCTTCCTAGCCCGGCTTATCCAGCTTGTCTTTCAGGTCATAGAGGATTGCCAGGGCTTCCCGGGCGCTGAGTTCATCGGGCTGGAGTCGCGCCAGGCTGTCCAGCACCGGATGCCGCGGACTGCTGAACAGCTCTGCCTGCTGCGGTTGTTGGGCGCTGCCCGACCTGGCCTCCAGGTGCGATTCAGCTTCCAATTGCTGCAATTTGTCCCGGGCGCGCGAGATGACTGCGGCCGGTATGCCAGCCAGTTGCGCGACCTGCAGGCCGTAACTCTGGTTGGCAGGACCCGGTTTGACCGCATGCAGGAAGACAATGCCGTTGTCGTGTTCTACCGCATCCAGATGCACATTGATGATCCCGTCGTGGGTCTCTGGCAAGCCGGTGAGCTCGAAGTAGTGGGTCGCAAACAGGGTCAGGCAATGCAGTTGCTCGCCGATGTGCACCGCTGCCGCCCAGGCCAGGGCCAGTCCGTCAAAGGTACTGGTGCCACGTCCAATCTCGTCCATCAATACCAGGCTGTTGGCGGTGGCATGGTGGAGAATGTTGGCGGTTTCCGTCATTTCCACCATGAACGTGGAGCGCCCGCCAGCCAGGTCATCGGACGAGCCAATGCGGGTAAAGATGCGGTCCACCGGGCCGATGCGGGCGCGCTCCGCAGGCACGTAGCTGCCGCACAGCGCCAGTAACACAATCAGCGCACTCTGCCGCATATAAGTGGACTTACCACCCATGTTGGGACCGGTAATAATGAGCATGTGCTGTTCGGGGGTGAGGTTCAGGTCGTTGGCCACGAAGTTGTCGGCGCTGGCGGTTTCCACTACCGGATGGCGACCGGCGACGATGTCGATACCGGTTTCAGCGCTGAGTTCCGGGCGACAGTAGTCCAGGTTCACAGCGCGTTCGGCGAAGGTGGTGAGGACATCCAGTTCGGCAACTGCCTCAATGCTGGCTAACAGGGTATGCAGGTCGCCCGCCAGGGTTTCCAGCAAGTCGTCATAGAGGCTTTTCTCCCGCGCCAGCGCTTTGCTGTTGGCGCTCAGGACTTGGTCTTCAAACTCTTTCAGTTCCGGGGTGATAAAACGCTCGGCGTTTTTCAACGTTTGTCGGCGCTGGTAATCGGCTGGCAGCTCACCGCCGGCCTGTCCCTTGCTGATTTCAATGTAGTAGCCGTGTACGCGATTAAAGCCCACCTTGAGGGTGCTGGAACCGGTGCGCTGTTTTTCACGCTGCTCCAACTGCACCAGGAAATCACCGGCGTTGCTACTCAGGTTCCGCAACTCGTCCAGTTCGGTATCGTAGCCAGCGGCGATGACGCCACCATCGCGAATTACCACCGGCGGATTATCTTCCATGGCGCGAGTAAGCAGGTCGGTCTGCTCCGGGAACTCGCCGATGCGCGTCGCCAGCGCCGCGACCTCGGCAGCATCAATGGCGGCAAGCAGCTGCTGCAGGTCGGGCAGGGCGGCCAGCCCGTCGCGCAGTCTGGCCAGGTCTCGCGGGCGCGCCGAGCGCAGTCCCAATCGGGCCAGGATGCGTTCCAGGTCGCCAATGCGGGCCAGGATCTCGGCCAGCTGTTCAAAATGAAAGTCGGTCATCAACGCGGCGACTACCTGCTGGCGCTGGATCAGCTGCCCATGATCACGCAGAGGGCGGTTCACCCAGCGCGCCAGCAGGCGGCCGCCCATGGCAGTGGCAGTGCGGTCCAATACCGACAGCAGGGTGTTGTCCCGCTTGCCAGCCAGATTGATATCCAGTTCGAGATTGCGACGACTGGCGGCGTCAAGGATCACCGAATCATCCAGGGACTCGATACGTATTCCCTGGATGTGGGGCAGATCGGATTGCTGGGTGTCACGGGCGTACTGAAAGAGGCAACCGGCGGCCTGCAGGGCGAGCGGCAGATGCTCGCAGTCGAAGGCACTTAAATCCCGGGTCTTGAAATGCTGGGTAAGCAGTCGGCGGGCATTGTCCAGCTCAAACTCCCATACCGGTCGGCGTCGCCGGGTACCGTGCCGGATCAGCGCCTCCAGTTGCGGCTGGTCATCGGGGATCAGAATTTCGGCGGCCTTGAGACGCTCCAGCTCGGTGACCAGGGCGTCCTCGCCGGTGACTTCATTCAGCACCAGCCTGCCGCTGCTGATACTGAGCATTGCCATACCATACCGGGGTTGTTCGGATTCCCGGGTCGCGCAGGCGATGGCCAGCAGGCTGCTGTCCTGATTGGCATCCAGCAAGGCCTCGTCACTGATGGTGCCCGGGGTAATAATGCGCACCACCTGGCGATCCACCGGGCCTTTGCTGGTGGCCGGGTCACCAATCTGTTCGCAGATAGCTACCGATACACCAGCGGCCACCAGTTTGACCAGGTAGCGGTCCGCGGCATGGTAGGGAATGCCGGCCATGGGTATCGGCTGGCCAGCGGATTTGCCGCGTGCGGTGAGGGTGATATCGAGCACTTCAGCCGCGCGGTTGGCATCGTCGTAAAACAGCTCATAGAAATCGCCCATCCGGTAGAACAGCAATTCGTCAGGGTGTTGGGCCTTGATGCGCAGATACTGCTGCATCATCGGCGTATGTGAGCTGGTGTCTGCCAAGGAAATGCTTCCGGGTCGCGGCCAAAGGTTGCGATTCTACACGCTTTGCCGGCGCTCTTGGACACTTGAGACAGCGGGGTTCAAACAAGTTGGCTACTGGGTTGCTGCGGGCTTGCTTCCTGCCCAGCAAGCGCTACCATGAGTCCATGACCGAAGTAAGCCGCGAGCGCATAGAGCAACTGGTGAGCGATCTGGCCGAGCAGCTGACCGCCCAGGATAGTGTGCTGGCCACCGCCGAATCCTGCACCGGCGGCGGTATCGCCGAGGCGCTCACGTCGCTTCCCGGTAGTTCGGACTGGTTTGATTGTGGCTTTGTCACCTACACCAATGCTGCCAAGTCGCGACTGCTGAATGTGCCAGATTCGTTGTTCGATCTCGCCGGACCCGGCGCGGTCAGCGAAGCCACTGCACTGGCCATGGCCAAGGGTGCAGTAGCCAACAGCAGCGCCGATCTGGCGGTGGCCGTCACCGGGATCGCTGGCCCCGACGGTGGCAGCAAGGAAAAGCCGGTGGGCACGGTCTGGATTGCCTGGCGTTGGCACCAGCAGTGCCTGGCCAAACATTTCCAGTTTCGTGGCGACCGTGCCGAAGTCCGCCTGGCCACTATTGTTGCGGCGCTTGAAGGACTGCTGGCGCTGATGACCGGCGGCGACGAACCGGCGGCCGACGATTGAGCCGCTGCAGCCGCCGCAGACAATTCTCCTAAAGGATTTTCCGGTACTGCCAATATACTGGTTGTACATACAGTATATTTCTGGTTTAATTTTCACTGTCTGGATATACAGTGGTTATTGGCAGCACGGCCCGGGACTCAGACAGCGCAGCGCGCGATCCGGCCAGCTAAACAGGGATTTACTGCATAAATAAGGCATGTAGCCGGGAATAGGCTACGCTCAACAGGTGGAGGCAATACAGCCGCCACGGGGACAACTGCATTACTCAGGGAACCAGGATCAGTTGTAGTGTTAACTACAAGGAAACAACGATGATCGAAGACAACGGTAATAAAGAAAAAGCACTGGCAGCGGCGCTGTCACAAATCGAACGTCAATTCGGCAAGGGCTCGATGATGCGCCTGGGCGATTCCGAACGGGTCGCCGTGCCGTCAATATCTACCGGCTCACTGGGGCTGGACATCGCGCTCGGAATTGGCGGTCTGCCGCGCGGGCGCATCGTCGAGATCTACGGGCCGGAATCTTCCGGTAAGACCACGCTGACCCTGCAGGTGATTGCCGAGGCACAGAAGGCTGGCGGCAGTTGCGCCTTTATCGACGCCGAACACGCACTGGATCCCATCTATGCCTCTAACCTGGGCGTGGATGTGGATAACTTGCTGGTGAGCCAGCCGGATACCGGTGAGCAGGCGCTGGAAATCTGCGACATGGTAGTTCGCTCCGGCGCCCTGGACGTGGTGGTTATCGACTCGGTGGCGGCCCTGACGCCGAAGGCCGAGATCGAAGGTGACATGGGCGACAGCCACATGGGACTGCAGGCCCGTCTGATGTCCCAGGCGTTGCGCAAGATGACCGGAAATATCAAGAACTCCAATACCCTGGTGATCTTCATCAATCAGATCCGCATGAAGATTGGTGTCATGTTTGGTTCACCGGAAACCACTACCGGCGGTAATGCGTTGAAGTTCTATTCCTCGGTGCGCCTGGATATCCGCCGTATTGGCTCCATCAAGGAAGGCGACGAGGTGGTGGGTAATGAAACCCGCGTCAAGGTGGTCAAGAACAAGGTAGCGCCACCATTCCGACAGACCGAGTTCCAGATCATGTACGGTGAGGGTATCCATCACCTGGGCGAAGTGATTGACCTGGGCGTGAAGCAGGGATTGATCGAAAAGTCCGGCGCCTGGTATGCCTATCAGGGCGACAAGATCGGCCAGGGCAAGAAGAACGTCGCGCTGTATCTGCAGGAAAACCCGGAGATTGCCAAGGAAATCGAGGCCAACATCCGGGCGCAGCTACTCAAGCCTGCTGACAAGCGAGCAGCCGCTGCAGCTGAAGGCGCTGAAAATGGCGAGGTCGTGGATCTGGCGGAAGCCAAGTCCAAGAAAGCCTGATAGCCAGATCGCGACACTGGATAGACTGGTTCGTTAACCATGGCTGACGAGCAACCGATTATTGATGTCCCCGTTCTCCGGCGGGCTGCCATGGATTGCCTGGCCCGCCGGGAACACTCTCTTCTGGAATTGACACAAAAGCTGCGTCGTAAATTCCCCGATGCCGATTCCGGGCTCATCGAACAAACACTGGCGACACTGGAAGAAGACAATCTTCAGTCTGATGCCCGCTTCGTAGAATCGTTTGTGCGCTACCGACAGTCGCGCGGTTTTGGTCTGTTGCATATCCAGGCCGATTTGAAATCGCGCGGCATTAGCGATCAATTGCTTGGCCAGAATCTGCATCAGGACGACGATCTCTGGCAGGAACTTGCCAATGACCTGGTACAGCGCAAAATTGGCGACCAGGCCGTTGTTTTCGGAGGGCGCGCACACCGGCGACTGCTGCGCTTTCTGCAATCCCGCGGCTTCAGTAGCGATCAGATTCGCAACGCTGTCGATCCACATCTGTCATTCTCATCTACGACGCAAGCGGGGCAGGACTGAGAGCTGGTTTGGGAGCTGGATTGGGAAAAAATCGAGAAAAGACCGGGATGAAAGACTGAAAGTCCGACGCCCCTGGCACGAGAGGTCCCTAATAGCAAAGCGTGTGGTCAGGGCGTCTGCCTGTCTTGCTGCGCCGGTCCTGTCATTGTCTTATACTGACGCTTCAATACCTTACATCCCTATTGCTATCCGCTATGACTATACCAGGGCCTACTCTTGTGACCATCTGCCTGTGGCTGGCAGTGGTATTGCCGGTAAATGCTGTGGCCAACGAGTCACTGCTGCTGACCTTGTCGGCGGGGCAGGAAAGCAATGTGCCGCGCGGCATTGACGAGCAACATGAGCTGGACTCCAGCTTTCTCGGCGCAGAAGTCTTTGCCGGCAAATTCTGGCAGCTGGGGCTTAATGATTCACTGCTGCTGGGTGCTACTCTGGATGTGCGGCGCTATGGTGAATTATCAGGATTTCAGCATCTTGGTGCGGCGCTGTCAGCAACCTACAGTCACAAGTTTGGCTTTGGCGCCTACGCGCCGCGTCTGGACCTGGGCTTGCGTTACCGCCAGCAGCGTGGGCCAGGAAAAGCCCGGGATTTTGATGAGAATGCAGTGCTGATAGCACTACACAAGCGCCTGTCGCCTGCCCTGCAACTGCGGGCTGGCGTGGAGAGTAGTCATTTGCATAGCGATACGCTGCCAAAAGACCCGGCAGTGACGGCGTTCGGCTACGATCCTGTTCTGCGACCTCCCTTTGAGCTTTTTGATTACCGGACAGACAGCTATTTCCTGGCCGCCGACTACACCTTCGCCAACCAGGTAATGCTTACAGCTAACTATACTCGAGCAAATGGTAATATCGTGGCCAGCACTACCACGCCGAATCTGGCCACTTATAAAATCTCTCGAGCTTTTTACTCGGATCCGGCTTTTGAAGCAGACTGGTTCGCCTACCGGCTGGATTCCAACAGCCATCAATTATCCACGGCGATAAGTATTCCATTGGGGCCGGATATGGGGCTGGATCTGAGCGTGGATCTTGTGGATATCAATGCGCCCGGTGCCAGGTCTTACACTAATCAGTTATACACCGTCAGCGTGACCCGGGGTTTCTAGTCAGTATGATCTATTGGATAGCGCAGTATGGACTACCGCACTGGCAACGGTTGCTTGCTGCAAGCTGTGCTGGGCTGCTGGTTTGCAATGCTCTGGCTGCTCAGGAACTGCGCGTCAGCCTGGCAGATAGTGAAGGTAATGCGCTCAGCGAAGCTGTTATCGAGCTGGTGTTGCCAGAAGCCCAGCGAGAAATATTTCGTCAACCGAAGGAAGCCAGCGTCGATCAGGTTGACAAGGAATTCATTCCCCGGGTCACTTACATTGTCGCCGGAAGCGAGGTGCGCTTCCCAAACAGCGACGATATTCTGCATCACGTGTATTCGTTTTCTCCGGCCCGCACGTTCAATATCCCGCTCTACGGTCGTGATGAGAATATCAACTACTCAGAGCCTTTTCCCAATGCCGGTGTGGTGGAAATCGGCTGTAACATTCATGATTGGATGCTGGCCTATATTTATGTGGGTGAAACCAGTCTTATGGCGATGACCGATGCCGGTGGCAGTGCCGTTCTCAGGGATCTGCCAGCGGGCGAATTCCAGTTAAAGATCTGGCACAGCCAACTGGATGCAGACCAGAACATGCTCAATGAGACAGTGCAGCTGCAAGACGGGGAAATAAGCGAGCTGTCGCTGCAGGTTGAATTGCAGCGTGACCGAAGACTGCGGCGGGCTCCATCGGCCAATCGCACACGCTATCGCTAAGCGGTGAGTGGCGCGGTGAATAGGCCCGGCGCACTATTCGCGTTCAAATCGTTTCGGGCGCGCCTGCTTACTTTTTTGTTGCTGCTGCTGATCCCGGTGTTCGCCGGAATCTTCTACTACGTTAATCGCAACAACACTGAATACACCGAACAGACCATTAATCGTTATCTGCAACTAGGGGCAGATGTCTTTGATTACACCCGGCAACAGCAGGCACAAACGCTGCGTGCCATCACCACCAGTCTGACCTGGGATTTCGGATTTCGTACAGCCTACGCCGCCAATGATCCGGCCACGCTGTTCGATGCGGCATTGAATGTGCTGGACCGGTCGATGCGCAGCACTGACATGCTGATGATTGTCGATCTCGATAATCAGGTGGTGATCGATACTGCGCTACAGGGCTTCGTGGAGCTTCAGGGAAGGTGGCTGGAACTTGCGCAGCGAGCTGCGCAGAGTGATACGCTGACGGCAGAGACCATCGCCAGCGTCAATGGCATCCCTTATCAGCTGATCATGCTGCCACTGTACCTGCCGCGGCAGGTGGCATGGATTGTCGGTGGCTTTGCGCTGGATGACACCTTTGTCAGCCGCGTCGGACAAACCATTATTTCTGAAGTCAGCATTGTACGAATCCTTGATCAGGATCGTGTGGAGGTGATCGCCTCGACACTACCATCTTCCAGTCAGCAGGCCCTGGCTGCGCAACTGGACATCAGCGGTTCACCGGCACTGCAGCGAATTGGCTATGCAGACGGCGACTGGACTACGCTGTTGCGGCCGCTGTTCACTGCCAGCGGCAGCCGCGATCAAGTGGTTGCTGTGATTCAGCGTTCCTTTGCCGAGAACCAGGTCAATGTCGTGCAGTTTCGCCGCCTGTTGATCCAGTTTTATTCACTGGTCCTGGTGATCAGCTTTATTGCGGTGTTACTGCTGGCGCGTTCAATCAGCCGGCCTCTGAGCCGGCTTGCTACTGTGGTCAGTAAGATAGAGCAGGGCGATTACGGGATGCGTGCACCGGTGAAAACCCGGGACGAGTTGGGTGAACTGGCGGATTCGGTCAACACCATGGCCAGTGGCTTGGCAGAGAAAGAAAAAGTGCGCGATCTGCTGGGTAAGGTCGTTTCGCAGCAAATTGCTGAGCAACTACTGAGCAATCCGGTGGAGTTGGGTGGCGAAGAGCGAGTGGTCACCATTCTTTTTTCCGATATTCGCGGCTTCACTTCCTATTGCGAAGGGCTGCCACCGAAAAGCGTACTGGAAGCGCTGAACCAGGTGCTCAGCGAAATCAGCAATATTATTGAATCGCATCAGGGCGTGGTAGACAAATTCCAGGGCGATGCGGTCATGGCCCTGTTCGGGGCGCCGGTGTCCAGCGACAAGGATGCCGATCTGGCCATGAAGGCAGCTTTGGATATTGTTGCTGCGCTCGAGAATATGGACTCGGAACTCAGTGCCTGTGTTGGTGTGAATACCGGGCTGGTAGTGGCAGGCAACCTGGGTTCCGCCAACCGATTGAACTACTCGGTGATCGGCGACACGGTCAATCTTGCGGCGCGCCTGGAAAGTCTCACCCGCCTGTATAATACGGCCACTATAGTCAGCGCCGCGAGCAAGGCGGCGGCCCCGGCATTCTGTTATCGCGAGCTGGATCAGGTTCGGGTTGCCGGCAAGCAGCAGTCGGTGACGATATTCGAGCTTCAGGGACGGCCGGATGACATCAGTACTGCGCAGCGCGCCGAGAATGCGCAGTTTGCGGAAGCCCTGGCAAGCTATCGGCGGAGCGACTGGTCGGCTGCCGAGGCGCAGTTTTGCCAACTACAGCGAACATGCGACAATAAACAACTCTGCCAGGTGTTTCTGGATCGCATTACTTACTTCAAAATCAATCCTCCCGCGGCTGACTGGTGCGGTGTGTATACTTTTGACAAGAAATAGCCCTGGCGCTTAATGCCAATTCTTTCGTGCGAATCAGTGCGAACCTAAGGCGCCAATTCAAGTGAGTCCGCTCAGTGCGGACCAACAATGGATTCAATGATGAAACTGATCAAGCCCTTTCGAGGTCTGCGACCGACGCAGGAGTTAGCGTCGCGCGTCGCCGCCCACCCCTATGATGTGCTTAACCGCGAAGAAGCGCTGGAGCTGGCCAAGGATAATCCCTACAGCTTTCTGCACATCAACAAGCCGGAAGTGGATGTGGACCCGGCTATCGATGTGTATGACCCGCAGGTCTATCAGCAGGGTAGCGATAATCTGCAACGCTTTATTGCCGAAGGCATTCTGCAGCGCGACCCAGAGGAAACCCTGTACGTCTACAAGCAGGTGATGGGCACGCACGAGCAGGTTGGGCTGGTGGCAGCGGCATCAGTAGAAGCGTACGACCAGAACCGAATCAAGAAGCATGAATTTACACGCCCGGACAAGGAAGACGATCGTGTCAATCATATGGATGCGTTGGGCGCACAAGTAGGGCCGGTGTTCCTGACCTACAAGGCCAAAGATGGCATTGATGCCATGATCGCCCAAGTCACGGCGGCAGAGCCAGACTATGACTTTACCGCCGAGGACCATACCCAGCACGTTTTCTGGGTGGTGCGAGATGCCAAGCTCAGCGCCGACATTGAGGCGGCGATCAACAGCCTGGACTGTTTGTATGTGGCCGACGGTCACCACCGCTCTGCTGCGGCGTCGCGAGTCAAGCGGCTATACCAGGAGCGCAATGCCGACCACCAGGGCGATGAATCCTATAACTATTTCCTGACCGTGCTGTTTCCCCATGACCAGATGCAGATTCTCGACTACAACCGCGTGGTCAAGGATTTGAATGGGCTCGACATCGAAACGTTCCTGGATAGACTGGCAGAAAATTTCGTCATCGAGGCGGTCGGCGACAGTGCGGCGGCGAAACCCAGCCAGGCCCGGGAGTTCGGTATCTATCTGGACAACCGTTGGTACCTGCTGCGCGCCAATGACAGCCTGCAGGCGAAAATTGACGACCACGATCCGGTAGCCAGTCTTGATGTCAGCATCCTGCAGAACGCTGTGTTCGGTCCGCTACTGGACATCAACGATCAGCGCACCGACAAGCGAGTGGATTTCGTGGGCGGTATTCGCGGACTGGGTGAACTGAAAAAGCGGGTCGACAGCGGCGACTGGCAATTGGCCATTGCCCTGTATCCCACCTCCATCGTGAGCCTGATGTCGGTGGCCGATGCCGGAGAGGTCATGCCACCGAAATCCACCTGGTTTGAACCAAAACTGAAGAGCGGGCTGGTGGTTCACGTGCTGGATTGAGACCGCACCGGTCTCCGGCGTCAGTAATCCGCAAGCATCTACAGGCGCTACATCGGCGGACAGGCGGGTCTGGCCCTCAAAATTTGAGGTAGCCAGGCGCGCCGGCTTCCCCACTGACGTCACAATTCTCACTTTTCCCGCCCCGACGCTTATCTGCCATTGAAACGCCCATGCCAGGATAACGGCTGACGGCCCGG
The DNA here is from genome assembly GCA_965230125.1 of uncultured Pseudohongiella sp. Classification (GTDB taxonomy): domain Bacteria; phylum Pseudomonadota; class Gammaproteobacteria; order Pseudomonadales; family Pseudohongiellaceae; genus UBA9145. The sequence goes on from OZ245938.1 coordinate 2,301,988, forward strand.
CCGCGATTTACTGTGATCCCGCATCAAAAAAGTTTTCGCAGATTTGCTGGGAAACACTGTTAAAAGAAGGATTGAGTGGTGTACATAGCTCTGTAAGTCACTGACCTCGATCGCGGCTGCGGGGCGTCAGGGTTGCCGCCCCACATCCGCTCGCGCAGTGACAGCCGGGACAGCGAAGCACCGTTCACACCTCCGATCAGTGGGAAAGCAAGCCAAAAAACAACGTAACATCTACGCATCATCCACCTGCCCGGCGCGACGTCAGCCTGCAGGATGGGCGCAACACACAGTTCTACAAACAGAGACTGATCACAATTCCCGAGAATATGCGATGAACCATAAGGTGAGCCATAAAAAAGGCCGCGACTGACGGAGCAGCCACGGCCTTCACTCAGGAGTTTGTTGCTGGTAAACGCCCTCGCGAGGAACCGCGAGGAGCCGCATCAGGCGGCGTTGCGCTTGTCCACGTCGATCAGGTTGCTTTTGCCACCGCTGATCGGAATGGAGCGGGGCTTTTCAGCCTCGGGTATTTCCTTGACCAGGTCGATGTGCAGCATGCCGTTTTCCAGGCGTGCGGCTTTCACTTCCACATGGTCGGCAAGCTGAAAGCGACGCTCGAAATTGCGCGCGGCAATACCCTGGTGCAGGTAGTTGCGTTCAACGTCGTCCTGCTGCTTGCTGCCTTTCACGGTCAGGGTTTGTTTCTCGGTCTGGATGTCCAGTTCGTCCTGGACGAAACCGGCCACCGCCATGGTGATGCGATACTGGTCTTTTTCCAGTCGCTCGATGTTGTAGGGCGGGTAGCCATTGGAATTGGTGTCACCACGGTTCACTGCATCCAGCAGGGATGACAGGTGGTCAAAGCCAACAGTGGTTCGGTACAGCGGGGAAAAATCCAAATTTCTCATTTCGCATATCCTCTTGAAAGTAAGCAATATGATCAGTGCCCATCATCAGATCGGGCGTTCATGGAGACCTCGGTTGAGCGTCTCGCTGAAACTCTATGTAGGGCCGGGAAGGGGGATTTCAAGTCAGTGCTTGATCAGCTTCCAGACGCGACCGGATTCCGGTACGGGCTCTGCTGGTGCTGGCCAGGTCAGGTAATACGCCTTTAGAAAAGCGTTGGTGCGGCTCTTCCCCGGAAGGAAAATTTGCGCAGTAGCGGCCGAGGTTTACTGTAAACAGGAGGCGAGAAATTTGTGAAGGGGCTCACAACAATTGTTAAGGTAAATTCTAGATATTGCTGAGGAAAGTGTTTATGTGTCAGATAGCTAGACACGCTATTTGACAAAGCAGTTTACCATGGCGAATACATGGCGTTAGTGACTACTTCGAGGTCAGGGCCGATGTCTGCTGGCGACGGCTACAGTCGCCAACTTAACCCGGTTTCTTTGGTTAACGGCAAGGCAGGGCAATCCTGAACCGGCTGACCGGTCCAGGATCGGCGCTGACAGGGCAAGCCTCCAAGGGCGCATATCTTTGCTCGGAGTCCTGCCCTGAAGCGCCCGCCTAGATCACCAGCAGATCCATGAACGCATTCACCGGGGTCTGCTCCAGGCGCTTTTGATCCTTGCACAGCTCAAAGATCTGCGTGCAGCGCCGCGTCGGGAAGCGCGTGGCCAGATTCGCGCGGAACTTGTCTTCCAGCAGCGGGATGCCTTCCTCGCGGCGCCGGCGGTGTCCCACCGGGTAATCGATGGCGATTTTGTCCGAGCTGCTGCCGTCCTTGAAATACACCTGCAGGGAATTGGCGATGGAACGTTTTTCCGGCTCGAGGTATTCCTTGCTGTAGGTCGGATTCTCGTGCACCTCCATTTTGTCCCGCAGCTCATCAATGATGGGGTGGGCGGCATGGAAGCTGTCCTCGTAGTGCTCGGCCACCAGATTGCCGAAGGCCAGGGGTACGGCGGTCATGTACTGCAAGCAGTGGTCGCGGTCCGCCGGGTTATTCAGCGGCCCGGATTTACTGATAATCCGAATCGCCGACTCGTGGGTATGGATAACAATCTTGTCGATTTCATCCAGACGGTCTTTCACTTGCGGGTGCAGCTTGACCGCGGCCTCGGCCGCAGTCTGCGAATGGAACTCCGCCGGGAACGATATCTTAAAGAGAATATTTTCCATGACATAACTTCCATAACTCATTGGAAAGGTGAAAGAATTACCTTTAAATGAAACGTCATAGAAACCCCATTTCGGGGCGGTGAGTACACTGGGGTAACCGATCTCTCCGCGCAGGGTGAGATCTGCCAGGCGCACAGCGCGAGAGGTCGCGTCGCCGGCCGCCCAGGACTTGCGGGGTCCGGCGTTGGGGGAGTGGCGGTAAGTACGCAGGCTGGAGCCGTCCAGCCAGGCCTGGGACAGGGCGTCGATGACCTGTTCCCGGGTACCGCCAAGCATGCGGGTCACCACGGCGGTGGAGGCCACCCGCACCAGCAGGACATGACACAATCCGACCCGGTTAAAACTGTTCTCCAGGGCGATAACTCCCTGAATTTCATGAGCTTTGATCATGGCGGTCAGGACATCACGCATGGTCAGCGGCGCCTCGCCAGCGGCAATCCGAGTTTGCGACAGATAGTCCGCCACTGCCAGGATAGCGCCCAGATTGTCAGACGGATGCCCCCACTCGGCGGCCAGCCAGGTATCGTTGTAGTCCAGCCAGCGCACGATACAGCCAATATCCCAGGCCGCCTTGACCGGATCCAGCCGCAGCTGGGTACCCGGCACCCGCGCGCCGTGCGGCACCACAGTCCCCTCCACCAGCGGCCCCAGCAGCTTGGTACATTCCGGAAACCGCAACGCCAGCAGGCCGCAGCCCAGCGTATCCATCAGGCAATTACGCGCCGTATCAAAGGCCTCATCGGAGTCCACCACGTAATCACAGACATAGTCGGCAATATCCACCAACACCTGATCCGGCTCCGGCCGGCTGTTCATCTCAACATTCGAGCTCATATAAATCCTTTTGTTTCATATAGTTAAGTAAATATCTTGTGATGACTAATTGATAGGGTTATTGGTGCCGGTATTAGCGTAAAGGGGCGGTGCCGGGACCACCCCCAGCAAAGCTGGGGCCCCTTCCAGGCACCGCCATCACCATCGTTGACCAATCTGCATTCTTTCATCAACCAAATCGTTCTAGACCTCTGATATAGCGACGTATTTTCTATTGGCTATTATTGTTGGTCCTATTTTCTTCAAAGCTGCCGCACTCCCGAGCATTAATACAAAGCTAACGTCCATCTAGCGACAGCTGCAGCGCCAGGCGCTGCCAAAGGCCTCTCCCCACCGGTGCCAATAATCACCACCCCAAACGAAGGCACACCATAAACCACCAATAGAAACCCGGCTGGTCAATGTCTGGTGATGGTGGGGTGGGAGGAAGGGGCCCCAGCTTTGCTGGGGGTTGTCCTCCCACCCAACCCCTTAGCATCAAGGCTTCTCATTCCAATCCCAAAGCCTATCAAGAAACGCTGATCATGCTGGAAAATAATTAAAACAATTCATTAAATACAAATAGATAAGACAATAACCTAAGATCGATTATTAATATCCACCCAGTCCGCAGTCTCCGGTCCCGTATACTCAGCACTGGGCCGAATGATCCGATTATTGGCACGCTGCTCCTTCACATGGGCGGCCCAGCCGGTAAGGCGCGACATCACAAATATCGGCGTAAACAGCTTGGTGGGGATGCCCATGAAGTGATAGGCCGAGGCATGGAAGAAGTCGGCGTTGCAGAACAGCTTCTTCTCCCGCCACATCACCTCCTCACAACGCACCGACACCGGGTACAGCACCGAGTCACCGACATGCTCGGCGAGTTTTTCTGACCACTGCTTGATAATGACGTTGCGCGGGTCGGATTCGCGGTAGATGGCGTGCCCGAAGCCCATGATCTTCTCCTTGCGCTCCAGCATGCCCATCAACGCCTGCTCAGCCTCGCCGGGCGACTGCCACTTCTGGATCATGTCCATGGCTGCCTCGTTGGCGCCACCGTGCAGGGGGCCTCTGAGGCTGCCTATGGCGCCGGTGATGCAGGAGTGCAGATCCGACAGGGTGGAGGCACAGACCCGGGCGGTAAACGTGGAGGCGTTGAACTCATGCTCGGCGTAAAGAATCAGCGAGACATTCATTACCCGCGCGAACAGCTCATTGGGTGCTTCACCATGGAGCATATGCAGGAAGTGAGCGCCGATGGAATCGTCGTCCAGGGCGGTTTCAATGCGCTTGCCGTGGTGTGAGTAGGCATACCAGTAGCAGATAATGGACGGGAATAGCGCCAGCAGGCGGTCGATGGTGTCATCCTGCTGACTGAAGTCAGCCTCGGTTTCCAGGTTGCCCAGCATGGAGCAGCCGGTGCGCATCACGTCCATCGGATGGGCGCTGGCCGGGATCCGCTCAAGCACTTCTTTCAGTGCTTCTGGTAACTCCCTTAAGCTTATGATTTTATTGTTATAGTCATCCAGTTCCTGGCGAGTCGGCAGATCTCCCTTGAGGAGCAGGTGGGCGACTTCCGCGAAGCTGGCGTGTTCCGCCAGGACGCTGATGTCGTAGCCCCGGTAGGTGAGCCCGGTACCAGACTGGCCCACGGTGCACAGTGCGGTTGCGCCAGCTACCTGTCCGCGCAGGCCGGCGCCTGCGAGTTTCTTGTCTGCCATGATCTGTCTCTCCTTTAGGTTTCTGTTGTTGCGAATAATGGTTGCAAGTGTTGTTGCGATTATGGCTGCCAATGCGGTGCTGTGTGCTGCAGCCATGGTCGGGCTTCAAGGCCATAACCGATCCCGGCATCGCCTCTTAGAGCGATCTATCTATCTGATTTTTATTGATTTTCAAAAAGTGTATCCAGTTTCTCTTCGTAGGCGTGATAGCCCAGAACGTCATACAGCTGGGCACGGGTCTGCATTAGCTCCAGAACCGCTTTCTGGTCGCCATCGCGGCCAATGGCGGCGTAAACATCCAGGGCCGCCTTGCTCATGGCGCGGAAGGCGCTGAGCGGGTAAAGCACCATGGCTACCCCGGCGCCTGCCAGTTCCTGACAGTTGAACAGGGGAGTCTGGCCAAACTCGGTGATATTGGCCAGTACCGGCACCTGCACGGCATCGCTAAACTTCTGATATTGCTCAAGTTCGAGTATGGCTTCTGGAAAAATCGCATCGGCACCGGCGTCGACACAAGCCACCGCGCGGTCGATCGCCGCGTCCATGCCTTCTACCGCCAGCGCGTCGGTGCGAGCCATGATGACGAAGTCCTGGTCATGGCGGGCATCCACGGCGGATTTGACCCGGTCTACCATTTCCGACTGACTGACGATGGCCTTGTTGGGCCGGTGGCCGCAGCGCTTCTGGGCCACCTGGTCCTCGATGTGAATGGCCGCAGCTCCGGCTTTTTCCAGGGTCCTGATAGTGCGTGCAATATTGAAGGCGCCGCCCCAACCGGTATCGATGTCCACCAGCAGTGGTAAGGTAGTGGCTGAACAGATGCGATCCACGTCGGTGGCGACATCATTGAGGCTGGTGATGCCCAGGTCCGGCATACCATAAGAGGCATTGGCCACGCCGCCGCCGGACAGGTAAATCGCCTGATGACCGGCCTGTTCGGCAAGCATGGCGCAGTAGGCGTTGATGGTGCCGACAATTTGGAGAGGCTTGTGCCGGGCGAGGGCAGCACGGAATCTTGCGCCTGCAGAAGTCATGGACTATTCCTTATAAAAACATTAATAAAACTACGTAGGTTTCTGTTCTAGCTGTGAAATTAGTGTATCTCTGGCGCCAGTAATATGGCGCCGCATTAGCAGTTCCGCCAGTTCCCGGTCACCTTTTTCCAGGGCGTCAACAATATGGTGGTGTTCCTTGAAGGCCTGTTCGGGGCGCGAGGGCTCGGTGCCGGTCTGGCGTCGGTACAGGCGCAACAGATGATAAAGCTCCTCACAGAGCAGATGAAACAGCCGGGCATTGCCGCTGAGGCGAATTATCTGGTAATGAAAATCCAGGTCGCCTTCCTTTTGCAGATAGGCGCGCCAATTGTCGGAGCGGATCTGTTCCTCGTGGCGGGTCAGTAGTTGCCGCAGGTCCTGACAATCCGCAGCGCTGGCGCGGGTCGCGGCCAGGCCGCAAGCCAGCCCCTCAAGCGCTTCACGAATTTGATAAATTTCAAGGGCTTGTGCCTGGTTTAGTGAAACGACCTTGGCCCCGACATTGGCGGTGACCATGGCCAGTTTGCAACCCTCCAGGCGCCGGATAGCTTCCCTGAGAGGACCGCGACTGATGCCGTAGCGGCTGGCTAGCTGGGGCTCATTGATTTTACTGCCCGGCGCCATGTCGCCATTGATAATGGCGCTGCGCAACTGGCGAAAGACCTCATCGGCACGGGTACCGCCGGTGGGGGTGGTGGGGGTTTCGGTTGCACTGGGATCTGGCATCGGGCCTATATGTTGACAATAAATGAGTCAGGCGGCGAATTCTGCCGGTTTATGCGCCTTTTTACAAGGATCCGGTGCCAAATTGTCAACAATATTTGGATACATCGAGTCGCCACGGCCAATTCCAAAGTACCAAAATCCAAGCTGGGACAAGGGTTGGGGATCATAGAGAATGCGTCCGTCAAAGATGGTGGGATGAGTCAGGCGTTCGCAGCTCAGATCGAAGTCTGGAATCCGGAAGTTCTGCCATTCAGTGCAGATAACCAGGCAGTCGGCGCTATGCAGGGCGGCGTCCCGGGAGCCTGCCAGGATCAGTTTTCGGGATCGGGATACAGACCCCGGGCCACGTCCATGGCTTCCGGGTCATACGTCTGGATCCGGGCACCGGCTTGCCATAAGGCTTCCATGAGCACTCGCGATGGAGCTTCGCGCATGTCATCGGTTTTGGGCTTGAAGGCCAGCCTCCACAAGGTAATGAACTTACATGAGATAGTGTCTTTAAAATATTGAAATATATAATTAAAAAGATTTTAATATTGGCGCACATTGGGGCTTCCACGGCGCTCAGTACGGGCATTGGGCAAGCATGGTCCTGAGCAGAGCGAGGCAGGGCGCGGACAGCCTTGGGCAAACCGGAGCCACCGTAGCCGCAGCCGGCGTAGATAAAGTGGTAGTCAATGCGCGGATCGGAGCCAATCCCGGCGGCCACGTCCAGGACCTGGCGCCGGTCAGCCGGCCCGTCTTCCCGCGGCGGCGTGCCCGCGGCGATCAAGATCAGATCGCTGAAACTTAAGGCGGCGGCCGGGTCACTGGTGAAGTGTAAAAATTGTTTGCTCACCGGTTCGCTCATCAGCGCGTCCAGGCCCGACTCATAAATGGGCAGCTGTCCCTGCTGGAGAAGCACCAACTTCTCCTGGTCGACGTCCATGAGCATACTTTGTGGCCAACCCTGGTCAGGCAGGCCCCGGTCACCAGACCCACATAACCGCTACCAGTTAGCGTTATCTTTACAGACTTGCCTCTGTCATGCCGGTGGGGTTGAATCAGGGCTAATCAGGGAGGCGACACGTAGTGGCCCGGAGCGCAGCAACGGGTTGCGTGGCAGCGCTGTGGAGACAGCTGCCGGGACCTGAGTATTTTGCACCTGCATTCTGTTCCTGATTAATGTTTAATCTAAGCAGCGTACCGGGCGAATTTGCAAGGCTTATGAAACACCGGAGACGGTGCCCGGCGAACTTGGTTTAGGCAGTATGGCGTTAGCACAATTTCAGGATTTTCTCAGCGGTCTGGTGAGCCGGCAGCGTGCCATGTTCTCCAGCAGCGAAAAATCCCCCATCAACGAATTGCTCGACAAGCTGATGGGCACCGTTGGCGAAGTCTCCGGCATCGTAACCGCGCGTCTGGTGCTCGACCAGTACCGGTCACTGAAGGAAGCCGAGAAACTGCGGTTTTTTGAAAACCTGGAAGCCGGTTTCAATGCCAATCCGGCACTGGTTAAAGTTGCCTATGAAGCCTACGCCAATGACCCGTCGAGCCAGAATCTCAACCAGCTGTCCCGCGTCGCGGAGCCGCGCCGCCTGAAACTGCTGCGACGACTGAACCAGACTCCTGGTGCCACCCACGACCTGCTGGCCATGCGCACCGACCTGTTGCGGTTGCTGCCGGAGCATCCGAACCTGAAGGCCGTGGATGATGACTTCCTGCGCGTGTTCAAGTCCTGGTTTGGTCGCGGCTTTCTGCAGCTGCAGACCATTAACTGGTCTACCTCGGCGGCAATACTGGAGCGGATCATTCGTTATGAGGCCGTGCATGCCATTCGTGACTGGGAAGATTTGCGCAGTCGAATTGATCCCCCGGACCGGCGCTGCTTTGCGTTCTTTCATCCGGCATTGATTGACGAGCCATTGATCTTTGTCGAGGTGGCGTTGGGGCAGGAGGTGCCGAGGTCCATCAATGCCATTCTCAGTAGTGCGCCTGCCCAGCCTGATGTCACCGATGAATATCGCTGTGCGACGTTCTACAGCATCAGCAACTGTCAGCCGGGATTGAAGAGTGTTTCGTTCGGTAATTTTTTGATCAAGCAGGTGGTACAAGAACTGCGCGCCGAGTTTCCTGGCATCAAGACATTTGTCACCCTGTCGCCGATTCCCGGTTTCAACCGCTGGTTGAAGCAGGAATCAGACAGTGAATCCGACGAGCTACTGGCGTTAAAGCAGCAAGTGCTGGCGTTGGATCGGCAAGCCAGTGTTGTGCATGAGCAGGCTGACCTGCTGCGCAAATGTGTGTTCAATTACCTGTATCACGCGAAGCGGGGCAAACACCCGGTGGACCCGGTCGCGCGCTTTCATCTTGGTAACGGAGCTTCGATTCACCAACTCCATGCCGGTGCAGACCTGAGTGACAAAGGCATGCATCAGTCTCTGGGGACTATGGTGAACTATCTTTACGATCCGGGACAGATCGAGAGTAACCATGAGTCCTACGCCACCCAGGGTAAGGTGGAGTTCAGTGGTAAGCTGAAGTCATTATTGGTGAAACAGTAGCCAGGGTTCGATTTCTGGCCGGTGATGCCGGGAGGGGCGCTAAGCGGTACGCGTCTGTCCGGCAAACGTGAACCAATTAGTGTTTCCAGAAAATGGAATCAGCGGTTTAAAGCCAGGGCACCTCTATTAATAGAGGTGCCCTTGTTTTTTTCCGAGCAATAAATGCCCTGGTGTTCAGGCGATGCGATTCTCGGCCACAGCATCGCGCCGGCGTTTGACGGCAAGGCGCTTGGCCTTGCTATCGCCGTACTTGTTTATGGAGAAGTAGGCGTTCTTCTGCTTGCGCTTCGCACCTTTGCCTTCCTGCCAGGTGGCAACCCAGGAGTGGTCTTTTTCCGAGTAGCTGACACCGATCTCACCGGAAGAGTTTAACGGTGATATTTTGCGCGGGCTATATTTGGCATATGGCCAGTTGCTACCGTAGATTTTCCGGCCTTCTTCGTCGCGTTTCTGTTTTGCGGCGGTTATCGCTTTTTGCTTACCACCATACTTTTTGAACGGAAACGACTGTTGGAAACTCTTGCCGTCGTACTTGATACGCACCCAGGCGCAATTGGTACCACGGGATTCAATAATGCTGATGTGATGCAGGGCGCTGAGTTTTTTCACGAGAACCTCGCTGTATTTCCTGGTCACTGGCGGCCAGATCGACCGAAGCCGGACTGGCAATGACTACTGCGGGATTAGGGAACCTGTGAATAATTCTACCGATGCTCTGGAGGCCTCTCCGGGCGGAGCCAGTCGGGTGCCACTGCGTCGTTGTCCCGCTTGGCAAGGGATTGGCCATTGCCTGCGCGTGACGCCTGGCAGTAGCGCCCGACAGACTCCCGCAGAACATTGGTAGAATTATTCAGAGGTTCTTTAGGTTGTGTCCGGTCACTGATGCTGACCGGGTGCAAGCCGTCTGAATTACTGCTTGTTCTCGCTTCCCGGAGAAACCGGAAGCATCAGTCAGTGTACACCGATCGACAAGACCGGGCTAGGCGTGGGCAGCCATGTGCTGAATCACACCTGGCTTGCGACTTTCCACGTGGGAGATGCTGTACTGGTAGTCCTTGGCGCTGGGATCAATATCCATGGCCTCGTCAATGGCGGCGGCCAGATCTGCCTGGGCAGCCTGACGGGTGAGGTAGGGGCCAGATATTTTGACCTGCAGGCTCGGCTCGTTGGGAGCCGTGGCAATGATGTAGAAGTTCTTTGCGTTCACTGACGTGGTTACCACCAGCCGGATCACGTTCGTTAGGCGTGTACCGGCAAATCCTGTTGAATTCACCGATGGCCGTTAATTACGGCTACTATCGGCCGCGTATTAAAAACCAACAGTCCCTTTTATACAAGTTCATTAGCACCGCGGGACAAGTTTGTATCCCGCAGTTTTCGGGACCTGAGCGGGATTGTCCATGGCTTGTTACAGTCTCTGTCGGCACCTCTGAATCGAAGCTTAATGGCAGTTGTCTGGCGCCGGTGTAACCTGGATCACATTCCGGTGCGAGGGATGCTTAAAACACTGGCGAAGCTGGCAGCTGAAAGGCGCTTATTCAGACGTTACGACCGGGGCGGCACCGGGGTTCAGTAGAAAATACCGGTTTCGTTCCAGTTTCTGCCCGTTTCACTTACCATATTGTGCCCAATAACCTGGTTCTCAAGCCCGGTTGTCGGTGACCTGGTCGCTGGCTGAGGTGGGGCTTGGCCCGCGCGCTTCGGGGCTGATGGTAAGCAGGGTGCCGTTACGCACCTGGGGAAGACTCTCTGCCTGGCGCCCAGGCTGCATAACAGTGCCTTGTATCCAGACCATAACCGGAGCCACAATTCGTTGATCAGCAGCAGTTACCGCAAACCCTCCAGATGACCCAATTCAGCCTGATTGTTCCGGTGCTTGATGAGGCACGCCAGATTCAGCGGCGCCTGGAGGCTCTGCAGGATCTGCGCCAGCAGGGCCATGAAGTTATTGTGGTGGACGGCGGCAGCGCCGATGGCAGTCTGCCGCTGGCGCAACCCCTGGCGGACCGGATACTCACTGCCGGCAGAGGCCGGGCCCGGCAGATGAATGCCGGAGCCCGAGTCGCCAGCAGGGATTGGTTGTTGTTCCTGCACCTGGATACCGAACTACCCGAGTCGGCAGCACTGACCATGGCTAATGGCATCGCTGCAAGTGATCGGGAATGGGGCTGGTTTGACGTGCAACTGGCCAACCCCGGCTGGGCTTATCGGGTTATAGCCTGGCATATGAATCGACGGGCCCGCCTGACCCGGGTGTGTACCGGGGATCAAGCGCTGTTTGTGCGCCGCTCCAGTTTCGAAGCGCTGGGTGGCTTTCCGGATCTGCCGCTCATGGAAGACGTTGCGTTCAGCAAGCGATTGCGCCAGCGCAGCGCACCTTTGGTGCTGTCCCCGCCAGTCACTACGTCGGCGCGGCGCTGGGAACAGCATGGGCTGTTGCGTACCGTGCTGTTGATGTGGCGGCTACGCTTACTGTACTGGCTCGGGGTAAGCCCGGAGCGACTCGTTAATCATTACTACCCGCGCCGTTCATGACTGCCTGCCGTTATCCCAATGCCCGCTTGTTGTTGTTCGCCCGAGAGCCGGTGGCCGGCCGTGTGAAGACGCGCCTGCAGCCAGCACTCACGGCGGCGGGCAGTCTCGAGCTGCATCGTGCGTTACTGGCCAGAACCGCGCAGACTCTGGCCGCGGCGCAGCTTGCTCCCTGGCAATTGTGGGTGGATGCCAACCCCGAACATCCGGACTTTTTGGCGCTACGTGGTGCCGCGGGCATTCATCAACAGCAGGGACCGGATCTTGGCGCGCGCATGCAACATGCCGCTGCCAGTACGCTGGCCGATACCGCCGTCAATGCCGTGGTTCTGGTTGGCGCGGATTGTCCGTCGGTAGACGCAGCTTACGTGGCGCAGGCCCTGGAAACGCTGGCAGAAGGGGCAGAAGTGGTGATTGGACCAGCCGAGGACGGTGGCTATGTGCTGCTTGGTATGCGCCAGGCCCGTGCCGAGTTATTTAGCAATGTGCCCTGGGGTGAAGACACGGTATTCACAGCAACCCTGGCCAATCTCGAGGCGGTCAATATTGCCCCAGTGATTCTGGAAACCCGCTGGGATGTGGATCGGCCGGCCGACTTGCAACGATTGCCGGAACTGCAATCCCCTCTGGCTTTGAGCCCAGGCCTGTCTGCACTTCTCGCTGATCTGGTTAGTGGCCATGGCGTTGATCACTAATCGCCTGTTGCCAGGGTGATCAAGGTCTTCAACACCCAGGGAAATCGAGGGGCGTCGGGGTAGTTCCGACTTATTTCCGATTTAGCAGGCTTTCCAGGGACAGAAGCTTCTCCGCCAGGCGATTACTGTCAATGTCATAATCACCGGCGACAATGCGGTGGTGCAGACGCACCACGCGCGTGGCATCGAGCTCAGGTAACTGCTCAATGGTTTCCCGGAGGCTGGCCAGGCGTGTTTCATCAACGGGTTCAGCTGCCCGGCGCTGCGCTCGCCCGAGCGCCTCACGCCGGTGCTGACTGAGGGGCGTGACAGTAGTGGAGGGGCCACCCTTGTACGCCTTGCCTGAAATTGATGAGTCGGGTTTGTCCACCGGTTGCTCGGATTGCCAGTCGGTTCCAGTTGCGGGGCCAGGCCGCTTGTTTTGTTTGTTGGGGGTTCGCGATACCCGGTTTGCAGGCCGTCGGGCCGATTCTTCCGAGACGCCCGGGTGCCGGAGTTTTGCTGAACCAGCAGCGGGTCTAATCTATAACGACTGGTGCAATAATATCTTTAAAAGGCCACCACGGTCGTGGTGAGCAGTGAAGGTAAAGCGAGGGTAATGCCGGGTACCGGGCCGTGAACCGGCACTCAGGCTGGCGAGCGCTGCAGTGCGGAAACTTATTCGTAACCCGCAGGTTGCGCTTCATCCGGCCGGCATACCGCCGCACCGTAGCTGGCGATAAATTCTGGCGGGAAGCGCGCCGGTTTCCCACTGGTCATGTTGATGCCGATCAGCAGCCAGTGACCGCGCAGCACAGTTTCGCCATTATCCTGACGGCGAATCTGAAAGCGACGTTCGAGGCGCAGGCGATTGTCGCAACCGGTAAGCCAGGTGCCGATTATCAATTGATCGCCGATCAGGCTGGGCTGGGTATAATTATACTCGGCTCGCTGAATTGCCACGCCACGGTCCAGGCGCTGGTAGTCGGCTACCGTCAGGCCCAGGGCCCGGGAATGTTCCCAGGCGCAGGCTTCACACCACACCACGTAACAACCGTTATTGGTATGGCCAAGACCATCGATATCTCCGGCACTGACTACCAGTGTCTGGGTAAAGGGACCGGGCAGGTCCCAGGCAGTTTCCCCGGTCATGGCGGCTCCGCAAAAACCGCCATACTAGCACGCCTGTTCCCGGCTATTGATTAGCCTGCCAGGGTGACTTTGCAGCACCGCCAGCGACTACTTTAACCCGCATTTTCCCCGCGATAGCTGTTGCCATCTGTATCGACTGTGACATCCTTGCCGAAGCTGCGTGGTGACATCCACAGGCGCAGCAGGCAAGGCTATTGGCACGACATATAAGGCGTATAAGGGAAAGTTAGGTATAGAGAACAGAGAGGATCGTCGTCTGCTCCCACCGATTCTGTGATGCAGGTCGCTGGTCCGCGGAAGGATTCTGCTACTCTGATGGACCGCTCGGCCAGGCGCGCTCGCAATTGGGTGGCGCGAACCACTGGTCGTGACTGCACATTCAGTTCGCCGACCTCTATGCCGTAGGAGTTTACCGGGCGTCTTTAGCGGCGGGAAGTTCACACCCTGATAAATCTGCAGCGTGTGTCAAGCGTCCAGGTGGTCAGATTCTGCTTGTTGCCTGACGCGCTGCCAACAACCCGCCTGCAGCCAGGTAAAGAACATAACCAGAATAAGGAGTAGCAACCAGCGTGCACGCCGTCATTGATAGCTCGGACAATCGCTTTTCCCGATATTGGGAGCAGCTGGTAGCTGCCGATCCATCGCATAACCCGTTGTATGCGCCGGGCCGTGATGCAGGGCAAGCCGATACCGGATTTCAGGATCACTCGTTTATGGTGTTGGCGGAATCGGAGCCGGTTATCGGCTGTTCACTGACGTCCAGCACTGACTCGCGCGGTCGCCGCCGACTGGGTTTTCTGGGTCGCGAGGCGTCGACACTGGTGAATCGCCGTCAGCTACGAACCCCCAGCAATAATTTGCAGCCGGAAGCGGTTCGTCTTTTGCAGGAGCACTTTTCGCGCTTGCTCGCCGAGATGAGCCCGGACTACCTGGACTATCTTGACCCGGTCAGCTGCGGACTGATGTCGCCGCTTACCCAGGTTTTGCTGGAGCGTGGCGCCCGACCCGAGGTTCACCAGGCACAGGTGATCCGCCTCGCGCTGTCAAATTCGGCACTGCTGCGTTCGCTTCAGCCTGACTATCAGCAACCCTTAAAGGCGGAACAACCGGCGGTTTCTTTATCAGTGATAAGTGGCACTGCTGTTGATAAATTGCCGTCAACTCTGGAGCAACGCCGTACGCAGTATTTCAACGCGCTTGGTTCAGCCGCGGAATGCTGGTCCAGCTGCCTGGCTCTGATCAGGCGCAACCGAGGGTTTGTGGTGCAGGCGAGGGCGGCTGGTGGCGAGTACACCAGCGCGTTGTTCCTGCATAATGGTCATACCAGCCATTATGTGCTTCATGACGGTCCGCACACCCAAACATCCCGACCAATCCTGTTACGTATGTTATGGCACGGCCTGAAATACAGTAAAGCACAGGGCTGTGCATTTCTGGATCTCGGTGGTTGGGGATTGCCCGAGGTGGGTATTAACCCTGCCGGATTTGGTGGCACATCCCATACCCGCCTGAAAGTATCCCTGCAGCCACGCTAGATCGCGAACCCCGCAGCCCACCGTGGCAGTTTGCTATCGTTCCCGGGCGCGTTGACTAACGCTGGTCAGGGATGTCTAATGGCTGGGGAGCGCAGAGTCGTTGCTTGGGCAGCGACACGCTCTGGCCAGGGAGCAGTATCATCCCTAAACTGCCACCCATAAATCATAACCCAACAACCAGACCAGACCTGCCAATGGCGTCCACCTCCCGGATTTTGCTGATCGATGATGATGCCGACCACCGGCATGATCTCGGCACCATCCTGCGCTTTCTTGGTGAAAATTTGATCAGCGCCGATGCCAGATGCTGGCGCGATTCCTGTGCCGGTGAGGGGCTGGAAGCCACACAAATCTGTCTGGTCATCGTCGGCCATTGCCAGCATCAGCCGCTGGAAGAATTATTGGCGGCGATTCACGCCTGGGAAACAGGAGTGCCATTCGTGCTGGTTGGGCCGCACCAGCTACCGGATGATCTCGACTCCAGACTCCTGACCCGAATTACGGCGGTATTACCCGGACAACTCAACTATCAGCCGCTGCTGGATTCACTCCACAAGGCACGGCTTTTTCACGAGCACTACAATCGCCTGCGGGACGTTGGCGGCATTCGCGACTACAACATGTTTCACTCGCTGGTGGGCCGGTCTGCGGCGATAGAAAAGATTCGCCATATGATGGGCCAGGTAGCGGCGAAAGAAGTCAGTGTGCTGATCACCGGTGAATCCGGAACCGGTAAGGAAGTCGTGGCCCGCAACCTGCACCTGAATTCGGCGCGAGCCGAGCAGCCTTTCGTGCCTATCAATTGCGGAGCCATTCCCCGCGAGTTGCTGGAGTCGGAACTTTTTGGCCATGTGAAAGGCGCGTTCACCGGCGCGATTTCCGATCGCATCGGGCGCTTTGAACTGGCGGATGGCGGCACCCTGTTTCTGGATGAGATTGGCGACATGCCCCTGAGTATGCAGGTCAAGCTGCTGCGGGTGTTGCAGGAGCGCAGTTTTGAACGGGTTGGCGGGGCCAAGACAATCCAGACTGATGTGCGCATCCTGGCAGCAACCCACAAGGATCTGGAAGCGATGATCGAGGTCGGCGAGTTTCGTCAGGACCTCTATTACCGGCTCAACGTGTTCCCCATGGAAATGCCGCCGCTCCGGGAACGCTGCGAAGATGTGCCGTTGTTGCTTAATGAGCTCATTACCGCGCTGGAACGGGAAAAACGCGGTTCGGTGCGCTTCAATTCTGCCGCCATCGACTGTTTGTGTCGCTATCACTGGCCCGGCAATGTGCGGGAGTTGGCTAACCTGGTGGAGCGCATGGCGATATTGTATCCCCATGGCATTGTTGGTATGAACGACCTGCCGGATAGATTCCGCATCACCGGGGAGCAGTCGCCAGCGAAAGTAGCTCCGGCCCCTGGTGAGCCGAACCCGACCATCGCAGTCACGGAGCAGCATCAGCCAGCCGCTGAGCCGAATCTGGACAACGAGTCCGTGGCAGCTTCCCTATTGCCATTAAACGGAATCGACCTGAAAGAGTACCTCACCAATCTGGAGAAGGACCTGATCGAGCAGGCACTGGATGACAGTGAAGGTGTCGTGGCGCGGGCTGCGGACCGGTTGCATATTCGGCGCACCACGCTGGTGGAAAAAATGCGCAAGTACAATCTTTCCAAGCAGCAGTTCGACGAGCGGGACGAAGAATCCCTGAGCGATCAGCAGGACGATAAGGATCAGGCGGCATCAGCCTGATGCGCGGTCTGCATCAGGATGGGCTTGCATCAGGGCAGGGCTGACACGGTTGTGCCATCCACCAGCGCGCGTTCCAGCGCCAACTCAATACGCAAGCCGGACGGACTAATCTGCTCGATGCGCGCCAACAGGTTGTGCCAGTCGGTGGCAAACCAGATCAGGGTCTGGCGGCCACTGTCGGTCTTGCGGATCCGCTCCAGCTTGATGCTGTTTAATTCCCCGAGCGGGGTCTGGAGAATTTCTGCGCCCAGATTGCGATAGCGGTGGGTGGCGATTTCATCCCCGTCCACCAGGCGAAATTCGAATTCCTGCAGTTGCCCCGGCTCACTATAGGTCGATTCCGCAAGCTGTTGCGCCAGCGATAGCTGCAGGCTGAGCTGGTCCAGTACACCGGGTTCCAGGTCCAGGGTCCAGCTCTGTTCATCCTCCGTACTCAGGGCAACGCCGGCGTCCCAGTTAAAGCTCACGGTTTCACTGCCCGTGGTGATCCCGGAAACCAGATAGCTATAGTGTTGCGGCACGATCTGGTTGTCTACCAGGCTGAGTTCACTGGTCTGCTTCAGGTCGCCGATGTTGATGCCTGCCATCTTTGCTTCCAGGGAGATGTTGAGCCGGTAGTTATTGTCCGCCAGGTGCACCAGGTGCCGTTCTGCGGTGCCGCGCATGCCGTTGGTACGAGCCTCGTAATAGGCTGAAAACTCCACCGGCTCAGCGGCCTGCAAATTGGCTCCAGGGCATAGCAGCAGGCAGAGGCCGAAGGCCGTTGCTGGCAAAGTTGTGTGGCGTTGAGACACCATCATGGCCTGATCTCAACGCCGTGAGCCGGCAGAATTTCATCGTCCAGTAGCGCATGATTGCCGACCATGCGCAGTCGGCCAGCTGCAAACCAGCTGACCACCTTTGCGTAGACGAGGTGTTCTTTTTCCAGCACCCTGGCCGCCAGGGAGGTAGGTGTATCGGCACTGGTAATGGGGACCCGTTCCTGGGCGATTACCGGCCCGCCGTCGGTCTCGTCAGTTACGAAATGCACCGTGCATCCATGTTCCTTGTCACCGGCATCGATGGCCCGCTGGTGGGTTTTAATGCCGGGGTATCTGGGTAGTAATGACGGGTGGATGTTGATCAGGCGGCCAGCGTAGTGACTGACGAATTCGGGACCGAGTATGCGCATGAATCCCGCCAGGACCACCAGTTTCGGGTCGAACTCCTCGATTGCTTCCAGTAGTGCCAGGTCGAATTCCTTGCGGTCAGCATAGCCGCTGTGATCGACTACCCGGGTTGGGATGTCGTCGCGTTGGGCGCGTTCCAGCCCCAGCGCGTCAGGTTGGTTTGATATCACGCCGGCGATCTTGAAATTGGAGTGCACGCTGGCATCGATCAACGCCTGCAGGTTGGAGCCGTTACCGGATATCAGAACAACGATAGGACAGTGGGTCGTGGTCATGGCCTGGGTCTGCTGATCAATTGTTGGGGTTGTTCATGTGAAGCTTATCGCTGGCCCGGACTCATCGCGCTGAACGATCTTGCCGATGAGATAGGCTCCTTCACTGCTGCGATTGAGAAGCTCCAGAGCAACCTGGCAGTCTTTTTCCGGGATGCAAAGTACCATGCCGATACCGCAGTTGAAGGTGCGCAGCATTTCCATGTCAGTGACGTTGCCCTGTTCCTGCAGCCAGTTGAAGATTTCCGGGCGAGGCCAACTGTCTTTATTAATTTCGGCGCAGGCTTTGTCAGGTAATACCCGGGGTAGATTTTCGACCAGTCCACCACCGGTGATATGCGCGATACCGTGAATATTTACCGTTGCGGCAAGTTCGCGCACGGTGTTCACATAGATTGTGGTGGGCTCCAGTAGCGCCGCGCCAAGCGTGGTATCGGCGAATGGCGTATCGAGCGAACTGCCGCTGACTTCAATGATTTTACGGATCAGGGAATAACCATTCGAATGCGGCCCGGATGATCGCAGCCCCACCAGGCAATCACCCATATTCACTTCATTGGCATTGATAATCTTGCTGCGTTCTACCACGCCCACTGCAAATCCTGCCAGGTCATAGTCTTCGCCCTGGTACATGCCCGGCATCTCCGCGGTTTCGCCGCCGATCAGGGCACAGCCCGCCTGTTCGCACCCGGCACCAATGCCGCTGACCACAGCTCGTGCCGACTCGACATTGAGCCCGCCGGTGGCATAGTAATCCAGAAAGAAAAGGGGCTCGGCGCCACACACAATCAGGTCATTGACGCACATGGCCACCAGGTCAATGCCGATGGTGTCATGTTTGTTCATCTCCATGGCCAGTTTCAGCTTGGTACCCACACCATCGGTGGCAGCCACCAGCACCGGCTGCTGGTACTTGGCGGGTATCTCGCACAGGGCCCCAAAGCCGCCCAGTTCCGAGAGCACTTCCGGGCGATGGGTGCGCCGGGTGATTTCCTTGATTTTATCCACCAGCATATTGCCGGCGTCGATATCCACACCGGCATCCCGATAACTGAGGGATTGCCGTGTCTGATTCTGTCCGGAGTCCTGGTCTCCCGCCATGTGTCGTTCCTTTTTCAAGTTCCTGCGCCGCGCGCAACAGGCATGCAGTTTAGCAAGATGCGCTGACAGCGTCAGCGTCAGGCTTTGCCAAAGCAAGGGCTGGCCGTCATGCTGGTCAGTGCAACATTGTCCTGATGAACGTTGGCTGAAGCCGACAGCCTGGACGCCCGAGACACTGGCCGGTTATCGACCAGGGGTCTGGTTTTAGGCGCTGGGAGTGAGGAGTTAGTGGCTGGGGGTTAGGCGATTACTGCCCGGGTGTCGTATTATCGCCGCCATGATTCGAGGACGTTTTCTACATCTGGTGCTGTTTCTGGCGGTACTCCTCGCCCAGCCCTTGCAACTGTATGCCTTGCCAGTGGCTGGTCTGTACAGTCAGCGGATAGCGGTGGCTAACGAAAGTGATGCCGAGCGGCAGCGGGCGTTTCGAGAGGCGCTGGAAGCAGTATTCATCAAGGTCACCGGCGATCCCCGGTGGCTTGAGCACGACGATGTTCGCCGCGCAATTCGCAATGCGCAAAGCTATGTGGAAGCGATCAGCTTCAGCAGCGAGACGGTTGCCGTCGAAACTGATGCCGCTGACCTGCCCGATGGCCAACAAGCTCCGGCCCCGGATGGCGCGGTATCTGCGGATCAAACGGCAGCGAATGGAGAGCCTTCAGCGGAGCAAGAGCCTTCAGCGGAACAAGAGCCTGCAGCGGGGCAAGAGCCCGCAGCGAGTAGCGAGCTCCAGGTCAGTGCTGAAGCGCAAGCCGATCAACTGCCCTCAGCAGGAGATCCACAACCGGCTGCCGATTCCAGGCAGGGTACGCCAGCGCAGCTTATGCGTGAGCAACGTTACCTTGATGTCAGCTTTGCCAAAAACCTGATCGACCAGTTGCTGGCCGATGCGGATATCCCCATCTGGGATAGCAACCGACCCAGCGTGCTGGTTTGGATGGTGTTGCAGGATCCCAATGGTGAGCGGGAGATGCTGAGCGCTGATTCGCAACCCGAAATTATGGCCCTGCTGCAGGACTTTGCGGCGCGGCGGGGGTTGCCAATAATCTTTCCGCTGCTGGATTTCGAAGACCGGCGTAACCTGGGTGTCGATCAGGTCTGGGCTCTGGAGACCGATGCCATCCGTGCCGCCAGCGCTCGCTATGGGGCCGACAGTGTGCTCGCCGGGCGGGTGTACTTTACCGCTGGCAGCGAGATGGTCGGCCTCTGGCAATTTCTGTTTCAGGACCAGGTCGACGTGTTTGACGGTTTTGATTCCGATCTTGAGGACTACCTGTTTGCACCGCTGGATCGAATCACCAGTGTGCTGGCCGGCTATTTCGCAATCACCCCGGAAACAATCCGGCGCCAGCAGGTTGCCCTGCGGGTTGATGGTGTGGCCAATCTGCAGGCTTACTCAGCGCTACTTAATTACGTGCATAATCTGGGCCTGGTGGAGAGTGTCACTACTACCGGTCTGGAAGGGGCGCGGATCGAATTCAGGCTGGGCCTGCTGGGCAACGCCCAGCAGCTCAATGAGCTGATTGCCCTGGATCGGGACTTGCTCCCGGTCAGCCCGGACGGCGGTGCTGCTGCCGAAGGCGAGCCCGATACCACCATGCTGCACTATCGCTGGACCCGGTAACCGTGACTGAGGATTCCGGCATCTACAAGCTGCCCTCGCAATTACCCCTGGGTATTCGTCTGAATGACGAGGCGCGCTTCGAGAACTACCATATCTCCGAGCTCAATCAACCGCTTCTGGATGAACTGCTGGAGGCAACCCGGGCCCCGCAGTTCGTCTATATTCGTGCCCAGTCCGGTTTCGGCCTGAGTCATTTGCTGCAGGCGCTGTGTCATCAGGAAACCCGGGATGGTAATCCTGCACTCTACGTGCCCCTGAGCCAGCGTCAGCAACTGGATCCGGCGATCCTGCAGGGGGCAGAAACCCTGGCCCTGATTTGTTTGGACAACCTTGAAGCCATCGCTGGTGATGCAGCCTGGGAGCGAGCCCTGTTCAATACCTTCAACGAAGTGCTGGCCGCCGGGACCCGGTTGGTGCTTGGTTCCCGGGAACATCCAGGTGCGTTGCCCATCAAGTTGCCGGACCTGCAGTCCAGGTTACAGCTGGCACCGCTCTACCAACTGCGTGGCCTGGATGACGCCGACAAGAAACAACTGCTGCAGCTGCGCGCCCGGGGTCGCGGAATGAACCTGAGTCCGGCGGTCGCAGAATACGTACTCAATCGCACCCAGCGCAGTCTGCCAGCGTTGATGGAGGTGCTGGAGGAGTTGGATCGCAGTTCTCTGGCCCATCAGCGGCCGCTGACCATACCGCTGGTGAAGCAGACCATGGGTTGGTAATCCGCAGCAAGAGTGCTGGATGGCAGCTCGTCTGCAGATGCGTCTTCCTCTAGCTACCTGTTTGTTCGCTAGATACCGACTTGGTAGTGGTCGCGATACTGGCGAATGAAAATCACCAGCAGTGTAAACAGCGAAGTACACAACAGTGCTTCAAGCACACCGAGCCAGCGTCGCTCAGGCTCAAAGGCCAGCAGCACTGCGTGCATGAAATAAAGCAGTATGACAAAGCTGAGCCAGGCAAAGCTGCGCGGCCGGGTGCGCAGCAGGCCGGGAAGAAAAATCAGCAGCGGTAAAGTTTGCAGCAGCCAGATCACCGGCATGGCCAGCGACAGTTCCGGCAGCGACAGCACTGAATTCAATGCGAAGTAAACCAGCAGCGCATAAAAATTGGCCAGCACCAGACGACGGGTGAGGGCGATCTTTGCGGGTAGGGCGATGGTTTCCATTGCCGCGTTAGCGCAGTCGCGCCGCGAGGCTGGCCAGGCGCTTGCCCTGGGCCAGACAGAGGGCGCGTTCTTCATCGGTAATGGGTTTCTTGCCGTCGCTTCCGGCGACATGGGTTGCACCATATGGAGTGCCGCCGCTACCGGTGGTGTTCAGTTCAGTCTCAGAGTAGGGAATGCCACAGTAAATCATGCCGTGATGCAGCATCGGAATTGCCATGGTCAACAGGGTGGACTCCTGACCGCCGTGCAGCGAGCCACTGGAGGTGAATGTGGATACCGGTTTGTCGATCAGCGCACCCGAGGTCCACAGTCCACCGGTACCTTCCAGAAAGTGTTTCAGTGCCGCAGCCATGTTGCCGAAGCGCGCCGGGCTGCCGAGCGCCAGTGCGGAGCAATGCCGCAGGTCATCTTCTTCACAGTATGCCGCACCACTATCCGGCACCGCTGGTTCGGTGGCTTTGGTGGTCGCCGACACTGCCGGCACCGTGCGTAGCCGCGCTTCAAATTCACCGCTGGTTTCGATGCCGCGACCGATCAGATTCGCCATCTGCGCGGTGGCACCATAACGACTGTAAAACAGCACCAGAATATAGGGTTTGGACATCAGTCAGACTCAATGAGTTGCAAAACAGTCTCGGGGGGGCGGCCAATGATTGCCCGGTCTCCCTTGATTACAATGGGGCGCTGGATCAGGCGCGGGTGCTTGCATACCAGGTCCAGCTTGATCGCATCACTCAAGGTTTTGTCTCCCAATCCCAATTCCTCAAACTCAGGTTCACTACGGCGAATAATGTCATCCAGTTTCAAATTCAACTTGCTGAGCAGCGCTTGCAACTCATCGGCGCTGGGTGGGTTTTCAAGGTAGTAAACAATTTCCGGTTTGATGTCCTGTTGCTCGAGCAGGGCCAAAACAGCTCGCGACTTTGAGCAGCGCGGGTTATGAAACAGCGTGATGTCGGACATGATAATGGCCCCCCGTATCGCGGTTATTTGTTACGTTCAGCAAAATGCAGATCGCCCAGTTCCCGCTCAATAGTAGCATCCAGTTGCTGCTGGAATTCCCTGACTCGCTGCATCTCTTGCGAGTTGCCCAGTGGGTCGATTTCGTCGGCGTTGACGTTGCGCAATGCCTTCCAGGTGTCCACCAGGGTGCTGTCGGTTACCGAGTGGGTCGGTAAATAGCTGGCTGGCTCGCTACTGGTTTCGGTGAGCATGCCGATCTGCAGCAGCAGGGCCAGGGCCGATTCCACTCCTGTCGGATTAGCGTGCAGCCGGGCAATGATCTGTTCCTCGTTCAGCGGCTCGCCACCCTGATTGAACTGTTCGATGACGGTTTCGGCAACCGCCAGGGCCATGCTTTCACGCTGGCAGATACTTAGCGCTACCTTGTCACGGCCGGTGCGAGTCTTGGCCGGGTACTGGTGGTAGAAAGCGATACTGCTGCCAATCAGTGCCACCAGCCAGCCGACATAGATAAAAAACATGATCACGATGGCTGAGGCAAATGCCAGGTAGATCGACTCCCGTGCCGAGGTCACGAAGAATTCCTGGAAAAACAGACCCATCAGTTTCCAGATCAGGGTTGTCACCAGGCCGCCTATGAATGCCGAGCTGAACTGCACCTTGGTATTCGGTAAAAAGCTGTAGGCAAAGGCAAACGCCAGCGACATCAGCAAGATCGGTGCGATGGCGGCAAAGAAGCGGATGATGAGGCCGCCGTATACCAGCCCCTCCAGAAAGGCGGTGAAGAAATTGGTATTGACATAGGAAGTGATACTGATGGAGATAAACAGCAGCAGCGGGCTGACGATCACTGCAAAAAGATACTCACTGATGCGGCTTGCCCAACTGCGTGCTTGTTTCACGGCCCAGATATAGTTAAACGCGCCTTCGATCTTGCGCATCATATCCAGCACGATATACAGCAGCAGACCAACACTGGTAATACCAATCAACTCGACACGAAGATTGTCCACATAGGCAAGAATTTGCTGGGTTACTTCCGTGCTGCGATTTCCCAGTGGTTCCAGCAAGGCCATCAGCGTGGGTTCCATGGCATTGTGCGCCCCGACGCTTTTCAATACGGCGAAGGTCAGTGCGAACAGCGGAAAGAAGCCAATCAGGGTGGTGAATACCAGGCTCATGGCGCGCAGGGATAGCTGCTCCTGAAACAGATCCCGGGTAATAGCCACGGTGATCTGCGCGGCGCGCAGCAGCACGCGCCGCCACCAGGGTTCCTCTGAAAGCAGCGGCTGCCAGAGCAGATCGTCGAGTTTGATTCGCCAGTTTTTTACAGCTGCCCGAATTTGGGCGAAGTTCAGTGCCATGGGGCTCCCAAGCGGGGATTATCCGGTCTGTAAGTAACGCATTATACGGGATAGCAGTCCAGCACCCTATGGTCGCTGTGTGGAAACCGCCGTGCTGCCAGTCCTGTTAGCATGGGGATGTGTCAAATAACGCTGGAGGCAAGGCTATGAGCAATAATTCCGGAGCGCTTGGCGGTCGCGTCACTGGCGTTGTCCAGGGTGTCAGCTTTCGCGCGGCAACAGAGAAAGAGGCGCGCCGGCTCGGCATCACCGGCTGGGTACGGAATTGCAGCAACGGTGACGTGGAAGTCCTGATCGCCGGTAATCCCGACGCGCTACTGGAAATGCACCGCTGGTTGCATCAGGGGCCGCAACTGGCCCAGGTGGAGACGGTGGACCTGCATCCTTGCCCCGACCCGGGCCTTGCCGACTTCAGTGTGCGTTACTGAACGCCGCCTGGCGATAGAAGGCTTCAGACTTCTGCTGGCTGCAGTGCAGCATGCAGGAAGTCCATTACCGCTTCTATTTTAATCAGCTGTTTTTCGCCATCGCGTCGACTGGTGTACTCCAGTACCCCGTCGGCCAGACTGCGGGGCGATACCACCAGGCGATGGGGAATACCCAGAAGCTCCGACTCGGCAAATTTCACACCGGGGCTGGTTTTTCTGTCGCGATCGTCCAGCAGCACTTCGATACCATGGGCGGTAGTCTGGGCATAAAGTTGTTCGGCATATTCCGCGACAGTTTCTGATTTATGTGCGTCGAGCATAACAATCATTAACTGGAAAGGGGCGATATTCTCCGGCCAGATGATGCCGCGCTGATCGTGGTTCTGTTCGATACAGGCGGCGACGACGCGAGTCACGCCAATGCCATAACAACCCATACTCATGGTGACGGCCTTGCCATTCTCATCCAGGACGGTGGCGTTCAGCGCTTTGCTGTATTTGTTGCCCAGCTGGAAGATATGGCCTACCTCGATGCCGCGCTTGATAGCCAGGGTTCCCTGTCCGTCGGGACTCAGGTCGCCTTCATTTACCTTGCGAATGTCGGCCTCAATATCGAAATGACAGTCGCGCTGCCAGTTGGCATTGCGCAGATGTTGGCCCGGTTCGTTTGCGCCACAGACAAAATTAGCGGCCCCCGTGGCGCTGGGATCAGCAATCACCCTAATCGGTAGCTGATAGGGTCCGAGGCAGCCCGGAGGGCAGCCCACTGCATTGACAATGGCTTCGTCGCTGGCAAATTCCAATGGTGCGGCAACGCCCGCCAGTTTTTCAGCCTTGGTTTCATTAAGCTCCTGGTCGCCGCGCAATACCAGTGCTACCAGTTCATCCTGACGCTCGCCGTTGTCGTCAGCGGCGTGCACAATAAGGGTTTTTACAGTCTGTTGTGCGGTGATACCGAGTCGTTCGCACAAGGCTTCAATGGTATGTGCATCGCCGGTATCCACTTTTTCCATCGCCAGCTCAGCGCTATCACTGTCGTTGTGGGGTAGCTCGCCAGTAGCGAGTTCGCGGTTGGCGGCATAATCGCTGCCGCTGCTGAACACAATTTCATCCTCACCGGAGTCGGCCAGCACATGAAACTCATGGGAGGTGCTGCCGCCTATATTGCCGGTGTCGGCAAGTACCGAACGATAGTCCAGCCCCAGGCGCGAGAAAATAGCGCAATAGGTATTGAACATCACCTGGTAGGTTTCTGCCAGGGAGGCGTCGGAAATGTGGAACGAGTAGGCATCCTTCATGATGAATTCCCGCGCGCGCATAACGCCGAAACGAGGGCGACGCTCATCGCGGAATTTGGTCTGAATCTGGTACAGGTTGGCGGGCAACTGCTTGTAGCTGGCGTACTCGCCGCGCACCAGGTCGGTGATTACTTCTTCGTGAGTGGGACCGAGGCAGTAATCTCGCTGGTGCCGGTCCTGAAAACGTAGTAATTCAGGACCCATATCGTCCCAGCGGCCGGATTCCTGCCATAGTTCAGCTGGCTGAACTACCGGCATGGCAACTTCCATGGCGCCGGAATTGTCCATCTCTTCGCGGACAATTTGCGTGACTTTGTGCAGCACGCGCAGTCCCAGCGGCAGCCAGGTAAACAGGCCAGTGCCCAGCTTCCGGATCATCCCGGAGCGCAGCATCAATTGGTGGCTGACGGTCTCGGCGTCGGCGGGGGTTTCCTTGACGGTGGCCAGCAAATATTGACTGGTTCGCATGTTTTCTCGTTCCGATTAATTCAGGAGTCAGGCCAGTGACGGCCAATGAAGTCCAAAAATAAGAAAGGCAGCCTGGGGCTGCCTTTCACTTACTGCAGGTTTGTTGACCCTGTTTCTGTAAACCGAATGTCGCCGGCCGCAACGCGGCCGAACAACATTGACCGTAGTTTTGCAACCAGGGGCTTTACAACTACAGGGCGAACTCTTTCAGTTTCTTCAGCGGCAGAACCTTGACGCGGGTGGTCGCAGGCTTGCGCGGGACGTCCATGGTTTCACCTGGACGGAACGGGTTGGGAACACCCTTGCGGGCCGGACGCGCAGGTCGCACGACAGACTTGATCTTCAGCAATCCGGGCAGGGTAAATTCCCCAACCGAACGCTTCTTGATGTGACGCTCGATCAATACGGACAGTTCGTCGAGAACCGCCGCAACTTCCTTTTTGCTGATGTCAGTATTTTGTGCAATCTCGTTCAGGATTTCAGTCTTGGTGTACTTCTTCTGAATCGCAGGAGCTTTGCGTTTAACAGCACCAGCTTTTTTGGCGGGTGTTTTTGCGGTTTTTTTCTTTACAGCCATGCCCAGTCTCTTCTTGGTTGTGGTTGGATTTAAACAGTCGGTAATCGGGAGTGTTGGTTGGTATTCGCCCCGGTTGGTGACTGTGTGCCAGTTCAGGCTTGCCAATTCGGGGTGTCTCATCAGTCGGCAGCGCTCTCGCGATGCCGGTCAGTGCACTACTTCGGCCTTGTGATTGTTTGCTGCCAGTCATGGATGATGACTTGCAATCCCTCGCCCGGAGTTCCCCAACTGCCAATACCTGTTCTATCTTCTGCCTTTGACCTCAGGTCTTTTTATCTTAGGACTTATACGACAAGTCTTCTACGACCTGTATCAATACTTGCTTCATTCCTCGTGGCCATCTGAGCGAGAGCTACACGCTATACCCTGATGCGATTGCCGCTGCACGCTGATTGCATAGTGGCCAGGTATTCCTGGCAGTAATGGTTACAGTGAATGGCAACAGGGGTTAAGTCAGCTTGTTGTGATCAGTCGGAATAGGTTTTTGGTTTTGTCCCTGGTGTTGTTGTTTCAACACTTCTGTTTGAACGTTTTCAACATCGGTCCTGGTCAGCGTAGCTCCCAGGGCAGTGCCTACGCGGGCCTTCAGGGGAGGTATTTATAAATCATTCACCATGCCCAGGCAAGCACTATGATCAATAAAGACGAAAATGATGGCGTTCAGAAAAAGCTCGGTAATTTTAGGCTAAATCTGTATCGTGCCCAACTCGTTTGTAGCAGTATTTTGTCCTGCGGGCAGGGTCTGAATTAGCGAATGTCAATTCCTTTTTCGCCGTTCGCGAAGCCATCTTTCCGGGTCGTGATTGGTTTCACGCCGCTGTAGCAAAACAGTGCTGCCAACAGCACTGATAAACCGGTTCGGGGCAGGAGGCAGCGCGCTGTCAGCAACCGCTGGTGAAGAATTGTGCAATTGCACCAGAAAATGCTGTGCAAACTGCTGGCGGGGACGGCATGCACAATACTGGGCTGTTTCCTCGAGCCGCAGCGCTTTCCTCGAGCCGCAGTGCTTTCCCTGAGCCATCATGCTTGCAGTCCACGCCGCAAATAGTGCACCGAGGCGGTTCGCATCGGTAAAACAGGGTGCGAGGTAAAATTCTATTGGGGTATAATCGCCGGTTTTTACAGTCCCGCCCGACCGCTACGGTTGTGGCCAAGTTGAGACAGCCAGCTATGCCCATTTATGAGTACCAGTGTTGCAACTGTGATCACCGCCTGGAAGCGCTACAGAAGATGAGCGACGCGCCACTGATCGAGTGTCCTTCCTGCCACGAGGAAGCTCTCAAGAAGCTGGTGTCTGCGGCCGGATTCCGGCTCAAGGGCGGCGGCTGGTATGAAACCGATTTCAAACAACACGGACGCAAGCAGCTGGCCGAGTCTGATTCCAGGGGCAGCGAGAGTAGCACCGGGACCGACAATAAAAGCAGCAAGGCCGACGCTAAGACCGACGGAAAAGCCAGCAATGGTGCTGGCGATACCGGTAACAAAGCTGCGAACAAGCAGAACGACAAATCCAGTAAGGGTCCTTCGACCAGCAAACCCGCCAGCAAGGCAGCCGACTGAACTCTCGCAAACAGAGTCGGGCCGCTTCCACGCACAGCCTAAGGAACACATTATGCGCAGTCACTATTGTGGTGAATTAAACGAGTCTCATGTCGATCAGGAGGTTTCCCTGTGCGGCTGGGTGCATCGCCGCCGGGATCATGGCGGCGTGATTTTTCTCGACGTGCGCGATCGGGATGGTCTGACCCAGGTAGTTTTTGATCCCGACACCGCAGAGAGTTTTGCCACCGCAGAGGGCGTGCGCAATGAATTCGTGATTCGCGTCCAGGGTAAAGTGCGCTCGCGTCCCGAGGGTACCATCAATGCCGATATGCCGACTGGCAAGATCGAAGTGCTGGGCAAGGAACTGGCTATTCTGAACGCGGCCAACACGCCGCCGATGCAGCTTGATGAACACGAAAAGGTGGGTGAGGACGTGCGCCTGCGTTACCGCTACATTGATCTGCGCCGTCCGGAGATGGCCGCACGGCTGCGCTTTCGCTCCAAGGTCGCCAACACAGTGCGCAATTTCCTTGATGACCACGGGTTCCTGGATATTGAAACCCCGCTGCTGACCAAGGCGACTCCCGAAGGTGCCCGTGACTATCTGGTGCCAAGCCGCACGCATCCGAGTCGATTTTTTGCCCTGCCGCAGTCACCGCAACTGTTCAAGCAGATACTGATGGCTGCCGGTATGGACCGTTATTACCAGATTGCCAAGTGTTTCCGTGATGAGGATTTGCGCGCAGATCGACAGCCAGAGTTCACCCAGATCGACGTGGAAACCTCGTTCATGGACGAGGAGCAGATCATGTCCGTCATGGAAGAGTTGATCGCCCAGGTGTTTAAAACCCACCTTGATGTGGAGCTGGGTGAGTTCCCGCGCATGACCTATGCCGACGCCATGCGCCGCTTCGGCTCCGATAAACCGGATCTGCGTATTGACCTGGAACTGGTGGACATTGCCGAGCAGATGAAGAATGTCGACTTCAAGGTGTTCAGCGGACCGGCCAACGATGCCGCCAGTCGTGTCGTTGCGCTGCGGGTTCCGGAAGGCGCGAGTCTGAGCCGCAAAGTGATCGACGCTTATACGGATTTTGTCGGTATTTACGGTGCGCGCGGCCTGGCCTGGATCAAGGTCAACGACATCAACGCCGGTGTGGAAGGCCTGCAATCGCCGATTATCAAGTTTATTGGCGAGGAAGTTGTCGCTGGATTAATGAAAGAACTGGGCGCCCAAACCGGGGACATTATTTTCTTTGGTGCGGACAAGGCCAATGTGGTGAACGAGGCTATGGGCGCGCTACGCTTGAAAGTGGCCGAGGATCTCGGCCAGATAAAGGAAGGCTGGGCACCGCTTTGGGTCGTGGATTTTCCGATGTTTGAAGTCGACAGTGATGGCAGCCTGACCTCGCTGCACCATCCGTTTACCGCGCCGTCCTGCAGTGCCGATGAGCTGGCCAAGAACCCGGGTGCGGCGCTGTCCCGGGCCTACGATATGGTATTGAACGGTACCGAACTCGGGGGAGGCTCGGTGCGTATCAATCAGCCGGATATGCAGCAGGCGGTGTTCACCGTCCTGGGTATCGGTGAAGAAGAGGCCCGGGAAAAATTCGGCTTCCTGCTGGATGCGCTGGGCTATGGCTGTCCGCCCCACGGTGGTATCGCCTTTGGCTTCGATCGCCTGATCATGTTGATGACTGGTGCGACCTCGATTCGGGACGTGATTGCTTTTCCCAAGACCCAGTCCGCGGCCTGTCCACTGACCGAAGCACCGGGGGCGGTGTCCAGCAAGCAGCTGCGCGAGCTGAATATCCGCCTGCGGGAACAGCAGAAACCGTCATAGCGGCAGTGCTTTGTATCGCGTAGCGCGCAGGCCGGGCGCTCGGGAATCGACTGATTAAGCCCGGGGCTGGAGCTGAAAAGCTAAATTATTAAGATATCAAAGAAGAACGACGCGAAGGCAGGCACCTGCAGGTGCCATGGAGAGAGACATGGCAGGGCACAGTAAATGGGCCAATATCAAACACCGCAAGGCCGGTCAGGATGCCAAGCGCGGTAAGGTATTCACCAAGATTATTCGCGAGCTGACGGTCGCCGCCCGCATGGGTGGCGGTGAGCCAGCCGATAACCCGCGACTGCGGGCGGTGGTGGACAAGGCGCTCAGCGCCAATATGACCCGGGACACCATCGACCGCGCCATCGCGCGCGGGGCAGGCAATGCCGAGAATGAAAATCTTGAGGAAATGGTTTATGAAGGCTACGGGCCGGGTGGTGTGGCAATTCTTTGTGAGTGCCTGAGCGACAACAAGAACCGCACCGTCGCCGAGGTGCGTCACGGCTTTACCAAGTTCGGCGGCAGTCTGGGTACCAATGGCTCGGTGGCTTACCTGTTTGAAAAAACCGGGGTGATTACTTTCCCGATCGGCACCAGCGAGGAAAAGCTGATGGAGGTGGCATTGGAAGCCGGTGCTCATGACGTACTCAGCAATGACGACGGCAGCCTGGAAGTACACACCTCCCTGGACTCGTTTGGCGCGGTGCAGGATGCTCTGAAAGCCGCGGGCCTGGAGCAGGAGCGGGCGGAGATGACGATGTTGCCCGCTACCGAGGTGGACCTGGATCTGGACGGCGCAGAAAGTCTGCTGAAGCTGACCGAGCATCTCGAAGACCTGGACGATGTGCAAAACGTCTACACCAATGGCAACATCTCTGACGAGATCGCGGCGCAACTCTGAGACATTTTTCCCACAGCTTGCACCTAACCAGTTCGCGGTCCCCTGACCCACAGCGCTGGCTGATTCAGTCGGCGTCCCCGAGGTACTGATCGCGTAATGGCAATCATTCTGGGTATCGACCCCGGCTCCCGGGTTACTGGCTACGGCCTGATCAATAGCGTTGGCAGTCGTCTGGAATACATCGCCTGCGGCTGCATCCGCACCAGCAGTGAAGCCCAGCCGGAACGCCTGTTGACCATTTTTACTGAACTCAATTCGATTATTGAAACTTACGTCCCGCAGCAGGCCGCCATCGAAGAAGTGTTTGTGGGCCGCAACGTGCAATCTGCGTTGAAGCTCGGCCAGGCTCGTGGCAGCGCCATCGTGGCCTGCCTGACCCAGGGGCTGCCGGTGGGTGAATATTCCCCGCGTCAGGTCAAGCAGGCGATAGTAGGTGCTGGCGGTGCGGAGAAAGGCCAGGTTCAGCACATGGTTAAAGCACTGCTGTCGATAAGTGATACCATAGCCGAAGATGCGGCCGACGCGCTGGCGATCGCTATCTGTCACGCCAATACCCAGGCGGGACTGGTGCGCATGGCAGGGGCGGGCGCGTTCAGTCGTCGCCGTTTACGCAAGTAACTTTCACCCTTCACGCTATCCCAGGAGTCAGTCAGGCTTGATCGGACAAATTACAGGCACTCTGGTGGACAAGACACCGCCGGATATTCTCGTGGATGTGAATGGCGTCTGCTACGAGATCCAGGTGCCGATGAGCACGTTATATCAACTTCCCGAAGTCGGCACCGGGCTCACGCTGCATACTCACTTCGTGGTGCGTGAGGACGCCCAGCTTTTATACGGATTTTACGCGGCCAAGGACAAACAGATGTTCCGCGCCCTGATCCGGGTCAACGGTGTTGGGCCAAAAATGGCGTTGGCCATTCTGTCCGGCATGGAAGCCGACGACTTCGTGCGTACGGTGCGTAACAATGATGTCGCCACCATGGTGAATATGCCGGGCATTGGCAAGAAGACCGCTGAGCGCCTGATTATTGAAATGCGCGACCGCCTGGCGGAATGGGGCGAGGGGATGCAGTCCGGATCCGCCAGCCCGTCACCAGCTCAGGCCAGCGATGCGATCAGCAAAGATGCGGAAACCGCACTGGTCAGTCTGGGCTACAAACCGCTGCAGGCCAGCCGCGCTATCTCCCAGGTGATGAAACACAATCCCGGACTGGATAACAGCGAAGCGGTGATCCGTCTGGCGCTGAAGAGCATGTTGTGACCATGAACGAAGATCGTCTGATCACTCCCGACGCCACTCCCCAGGAAGAATCCCAGGACCGGGCCATCCGTCCGCTGAGCCTGACTGACTACGTGGGTCAGCAGGAAATGAAGGCGCAGATGGATATTTTCATTAACGCCGCGCGGAATCGTGACGAAGCCCTTGATCACACCCTGGTGTTTGGGCCACCGGGTCTGGGTAAAACCACACTGGCCAATATCATTGCCAACGAGCTCAAGGTAGCTATTAAAACCACGTCGGGGCCGGTTCTGGAAAAGGCCGGCGACCTGGCGGCGATGCTTACCAATCTTGAATCCGGCGATGTCCTGTTTATTGACGAGATCCATCGCTTGAGCCCGGCCATTGAAGAGATTCTTTATCCGGCCATGGAAGACTACCAGCTCGACATCATGATCGGCGAAGGGCCTGCTGCGCGGTCTATAAAGTTGGACCTGCCACCTTTTACATTGGTTGGTGCCACTACCCGAGCCGGATTACTGACCTCGCCGCTGCGTGACCGGTTCGGCATTATCCAGCGGCTGGAATTCTATTCGGTTGATGAGCTGAGCCAGATAGTGATGCGCTCAGGCGGCATACTTGGCACCGTCATCGACGAGTCGGGCGCGGCGGAAATTGCCAAGCGCTCGCGCGGCACTCCGCGTATTGCCAATCGCCTGCTGCGCCGGGTGCGGGATTATGCCGAGGTCCGTGCCGATGGCGTGGTCAACCTCAAAGCGGCCAGTGAGGCGCTGGACATGCTGAACATCGACAAACATGGCTTCGACCACATGGACCGCCGTCTGCTGATGACCATGATCGACAAATTTGACGGCGGGCCGGTGGGCATTGACAGCCTGGCTGCCGCCATCAGTGAAGAGCGGGATACCCTCGAAGATGTAGTGGAACCTTACCTGATCCAGCAAGGCTTTATCATGCGCACGCCCCGTGGTCGGGTAGTGACCCAGTTCGCCTATCGCCACTTTGGTTTGCAGCCTTCCAGTCGGGTGGCAGATCTGTTTAATGCCGAGACACCGGAATGAGCTTGTCAGGTGTCGTCAGCGGTCAGATTCAGGTCAGAATTAACCCTGTTTTTGCCTGATTTGATCCTTATCTGGCTAGTTTCGCCACGTTAAATACCCTTTCGCGAATCTATTACGACGTTTTCCCGAAACTATTTCCGGAATTGGCCGAATTAATGCCTTAATCCCGCGGATTTTCTGCTTAAAAACAATGTCATAGTCAATGTTCCGAGCGGGCCCGGAACACCCCGAAGTGCAACTTGGAGTACCACGGTGAATGAGTTAAGTCCCCTACAGCTGATAATCGAGGCCAGTTTCGAAGTCCAGATGGTGATGCTGATCCTGCTGGTGCTGTCAGTGGTGTCCTGGGTCATTATTGTACAGCGCTATCTGGTGCTGACCTCCGCCAGCAACGGGGTGAACAGCTTCGAGGAACGTTTCTGGTCCGGTATGGATCTGAGCCAGCTCTATAAAGAAGGCAGCCAGATGCAGAAAGACGAAGTGCAGATCGTCGGTATGGAGAATATCTTCCGGGCTGGCTTCAAGGAGTTCATGCGCCTGCGCCAGCAGGCCTCGGTGGACAAGGAAGCGATCATGGAAGGGGCGCAGCGGGCGATGCGCGTGGCTTATGCCCGTGAGGAAGACAAGCTCGAGCGACACCTGCCGTTTCTGGCCACAGTGGGCTCGGTTTCGCCTTATATCGGTCTGTTTGGTACGGTGATCGGTATCATGAACGCCTTTCTGGGGCTGGCCAATCAGGCCCAGGCCACCTTGCAGGTTGTAGCGCCAGGCATCGCCGAGGCGCTGATCGCGACCGCCATGGGCCTGTTTGCAGCGATTCCGGCGGTGGTGGCCTACAACCGCTACTCTGCCATGCTGGATGGCATTACCAGCAGCTATGTGACGTTCAGCGACGAGTTCTCGAGCATTCTGCACCGGCAAGTTCATAGCAACTAGTACAGTAACCAGGATTTAAGGCGCAGTAGCATATGGATACCATGACCCGAAAGCGGCGCAAGCCGATGGCAGAAATCAATGTAGTGCCCTACATCGACGTGATGCTGGTCCTGCTGATCGTGTTTATGGTTACCGCGCCGCTACTGAATCAGGGCATTGAAGTCGACTTGCCGCAAGCCAACAACGAACCATTGGATATCGATGAAAATCTGGAAACTCTGGTAGTGTCGATCACGTCTACTGGAGAATACTTTCTCAGTATTGGTGCCACCGGTGAAGATCGCCAGTCGGTGACTCTCGACACGGTAGGTGAGCAGGTGGGCCGTATAATTGGCGCCAACCCGCAGATCCAGGTGCTGGTTGAAGGCGACACCACTGCCGACTGGGGCGCCATGATCAATTTGATCACCACGCTGCAGCGGGCCGGGGTGAGCAACCCCAATTTCATTACCCAGCCCATGGACACTTTGTAGGCTACTGGAAACCCATCAGCCAATTGACAATGCACAAGGCCTTTAACAATCTGATTATCTTTAACGGCTACCCGCTGGCGATTGTAGTGGCGGTGAGCCTGCACGTGTTGCTGTTGATCACGCTGGTGATGCTGCAATCCGGCAATCGGGTCGAGGCCATGGAACTGGTTCAGCCGACGGTGGTTAAAGCCCTGTTTATTGATGAGAACCCGCAGGTGCGTAACCAGCGAGTGATCGAGCAGCAGCGTATTCAGCGGGCCCAAGAGCAACGACGGGCCGAAGAGCAGCGGCGCGCAGAGGCCGAGGCGCAGCGGCGCCGCGAACAAGAGCGGCAACAGGCCGAAGCCGAAGCCGCCAGGCAGCGCCAGGAAGAAGCGCAGCGCCAGGCCGCCCAGCGTGAACGTGACGCACAGCAGCGCCAGCAGGCAGAACAGGAGCGGGCGCAGCGGGAACAGGATTTGCGAGAGGCTGAGCAGGCCCGGCAGCGGGAAGTGGCCGATGCCGAACGACGCCAACGGGAAGCTGCAGCGGCGCGGGCGCGTCAGGAAGCCGCTGCCGAGGCCGCTGCTGCGGAAGCTGCCCGCAATGAGTTCGAACTGGTGCAAAGCGCGACCGGTCTGATCCAGCAGCTGGTACAGGAAACCTGGTCACGTCCACCCAGTGCCCGCAATGGCATGCGTGCCGTAATCCAGATTCGAATGCTGCCCACCGGCGAGCTGTTGGACGCGACCATCACCCAGTCCAGCGGCGACCCTGCTTTTGATCGGTCGGCGGAAAATGCCGTGTATCGCGCTGCGCCTTTTACCGAGCTACAGGATTTGCCAATTAACGTGTTCAATGCCAATTTCCGTAGCCTGTCACTCATATTTGAACCACAGGATCTGTTGAATTAATCATGCGAAGCGTATTTGTTACCCTGATCTTAACCGTTTATTCCTTAACCTTTGCGGCCGGTAGCCAGGCCGAACTGAGCATTCAGATCACCCAGGGTGTTGATAACCCGATCCCCGTTGCGGTGGTGCCGTTCTCGTGGGAAGGCAGTGGCGTGCTCAGCGAGGATGTGGCGCAGATTGTCATCAATGACCTGGAGCAGGTTGGCGAGTTCCGTGCGCTGTCCCGCTCCAATATGCTGAGCATGCCCAGTGAGGAGCAGGAAGTATTCTTCAACGACTGGCGGGTGTTGGCGCAGGATTACCTGCTTGTGGGTAAGATCGATCGGGCTCCAGGCAGTCAGCTGGTCCAGGTACAGTACGAACTTTTTGATATCAACCGCGAACTGAAGCTGGCGGGAGAGGTGCTCACTGGCAGCGTGACGCAGTTGCGTGATATCGGCCACGAAATATCCAATGTGGTTTATGAGCAGGTAACTGGGACTCGTGGCGCCTTTACCACCCAGATCCTTTATATCGTTGCCGAATATGAATCACCCGAAGTAGTGAGCTACCGGCTGGAAAAAGCCGACTACGATGGCCGGCGGGCTCAGGTCCTGCTGGAGTCGGAAGAGCCCATCATGTCGCCGAGCTGGTCTCCGAACGGCGAGGATGTAGCCTACGTGTCATTCGAGACCGACTTGCCGCGCATCTATATCCAGAATATCGCCACCGGGCAACGCCGGCAAATTACCAATTATCCCAATATCAACAGTTCGCCAGTGTGGTCGCCGGACGGCAATATGCTGGCGATGGTGTTGTCCAAGGACGGCAGCCCCGATATCTACGTACAGGACCTGCGTTCCAACGAGCTGATGCGCCTGACCGATCATCCAGCCATCGATACCGAGCCAAGCTGGACGCCTGACGGCAGCGCCATCGTGTTCATGTCGGACCGCACCGGTCAGCCACAGATCTATCAGATGGAGTTGGGGGCGCCGTCGTATCAGGTGGAGCGCCTGACTTACGATTGTTTCCAGTGTCTGAAGGCACAGTATTTGCCCGACGGCGTCAATCTGGTGCATGTACGCCGCGAAACCCGCCAGGATCCGAACTATCAGATTGCCATTGCCAACATCGAAACCCTGCGAGTTATTACCCTGACAGACACGGCGCTGGACGAGTCACCCAGCATCGCTCCGAATGGCAGTATGATTATGTATGCCACCAAGTTTGCCGGTCGCGGGGTGCTGGACGCGGTGTCCATTGACGGTCGCGTAAAGTTCCGTTTACCATCTTCGGAGGGTGATGTTCGGGAACCTTCCTGGTCGCCGTTTTTCGATTGAGCCCCTGGACAACAAGGCCCCCCTGAAAGCAAGTGCCGCACCCGTTGCCGCCGACGCGAAAGGCTCCTGGCTGATAACCTGACTGACAAATTGTTACAAACTTCGCCGAGCAGCGGCCGCTACATCTATAAGGGCAGGCCTCAAGGCGTGCCTGTAATGTTACCCAACCAATTATCGAGGAATGACAGCGTGACGAATAGGGACAGCGTGGTAGACCGGGATAGCCTGTGGTATCGAGGCGGCAAGATTATTGGCAGGGCCCTGCTACTGACGGCGGTAGTATCGCTGGCTGCCTGCAGTTCTACCGGTGAAAGCGAATCCATGGAGTCTGGCAGTGACTCCTCGAGTTCTGGCAGCTCCTCTGGCAGTGCCTCGAGCAGCTCAGCCCAGAGCCGACCCGGCTCTGGTCGGGGAAATCTCACCCAGGAAGAAATTCGCGCCCAGAATGCCCTGCAGCAAACGACCTTTTATTTCGATTTCGATGTGGCCGAATTCCAGCCGCAGGACCGTCAGGCACTGACTTATCATGCGCGAGACCTGGCCGACAGCCCCAACAAGCGAGTGCGTCTGGAAGGTCATGCGGACGAGCGGGGTACCCGCGAATACAACCTGGCGCTGGGTGAGCGTCGCGCCAACAGCATCATGAACTACCTGATCGTTAACGGCGCCTCGCGTTCGCAGATTGAGGTGGTCAGCTATGGCGAAGAGCGGCCGGCAGCCACCGGTGAGACTGAACAAGCCTACGCGCGCAACCGCCGCGTGGAGATCGTGGAGCGCTAATGACTTCCGCAAAACCAGCAATGACACTCAAGCAACATTCCGCACGGGCGGTAACGGCAGGTCTGCTATCAGTGGCGCTGGCCCTTGGCGCCGGGCTCTGGTCCACAACCGGGCTCGCCCAGAGCCCGGGGGGGAACAGCGATGCCCTGTCTTTGCTGTTGGAGCAGAATCAACAGCTGCGTTCTGAGTTACAGGCGTTGCGTGCCATGATTGAAGAACAGGGATTTGAGATTCGCAAGCTGCAGCGCGACTCCCTGAACCGCTACACCAACATGGATGATCGATTAACCGCGCTGGAGTCAGCCGCCGTGGCGGCTCCCGGGGCCCGGGCACCGGCTTCTGGGAATCCGGGGCAGGCGGCCGGTCAGCCCGGTATCGCCAGTAGTGCTGGCCAGGCGAACCGTTCACAATCACCCGCCAGTTCGGCGGCGGCTGGTGGCGGCGGAAACAATACCAATTCTGGCGCGGCTGGCAACAGCGCGAGTTCGTCCAACAGCAGCCGCAGCGTGGGTGGGACACGCGGCACGCTGCAGCCGGCCGTGCTCAGTGAACAGCAGCTTTACCAGATGGCCTATGATTCGGTCATCAACAGCAATTTTGAGCGCTCCATAGCCGAATTCGATCAGTACCTGAGCATCTATCCTGAAGGGCGTTTTGTGACCAATGCGCATTACTGGAAAGGACAGGCCTTCCTGTACCTGAATCGCTATGATGAAGCACGAGAGGCTTATCAGATTATCCTCGAGCAGTATCCCGATTCCGCGAAACTGCCCGATGCCATGTATGGCCTCGGTCTGGCCTACCAGGGACTGGGTAATATTCCCCGGGCCCGCCAGTTGCTGAATGACATCAAGCGGCGCTTTCCCAATACCGGCGTGGCAAATCTGGCTGATACCCGACTGCTTACTCTCGACTGAGATAACTGCGTCAGTACCCAACGGCTTTTACCCGCCACTTACGAATTCCGATTCCTCGACGCCAGCCTGGTTGCGGCGTGTAGACCATGACCGACACCTTGAGCCTGCGTATCACAGAAATATTTCATTCCCTGCAGGGCGAGGCCAGCTCCGTGGGCCGCCCGACGGTTTTTGTGCGTCTGACCGGCTGCCCCCTGCGCTGCCAATACTGCGACACTGCCTATGCCTTCGAGGGCGGTGAGCAGATCCCTCTGACAGAGATTGTCGAACAGGTGAAGTCACACCAGGCAGACTACGTCACCGTCACCGGCGGTGAGCCCCTGGCGCAACCTAATTGCCTGCCGCTGCTGACCCAGCTTTGTGATGCGGGTCTCCATGTCTCGCTTGAAACAGGCGGAGCCATGCCGATCGAAGAAGTGGATTCACGAGTGTCTATCGTGCTCGATTTAAAGACACCTGGCTCTGCTGAGGCCGAACGCAACCGTTTCGAGAATATCCCGTTGCTCAAGCAGGGCGACCAGGTGAAATTTGTCATCTGTGATCGCAGGGACTATGACTGGTCACGCGCCCAGGTGCAGATGCACGACCTGGCCGGCAAAGTCGGGGAGGTGCTGTTCTCACCTTCGTGGGAGCAATTGCCAGCCGCCGAGCTCGCGCAGTGGATT
Source organism: uncultured Pseudohongiella sp. (assembly GCA_965230125.1). Taxonomy (GTDB): domain Bacteria; phylum Pseudomonadota; class Gammaproteobacteria; order Pseudomonadales; family Pseudohongiellaceae; genus UBA9145. The sequence goes on from OZ245938.1 coordinate 2,341,589, forward strand.
CTGGATGATCATCTGCCGGTGCGCATGCAGCTGCAACTGCATAAGCTGATCTGGGGTAACGAGCCCGGTCGTTGAGGGGCGCGGTTGCCGCGGATGCGATGCGGTTCACCCTGACCAGTGGGTGGATAAGCAAGTACCGAAAGTGAACGCCATCACGGGGCCAGCCAGGTCGCCTGATATACACTAGGGGCGGTCTGCCGGTGATCAGCCCGCCATGAGACAGACCAGCACACGGGAGTGAAGGGTGTCGGAACAACAAGCAAAAAAATCGGCGGTGGTGCTGGTATCCGGGGGGCTCGATTCCGCTACTTGTCTGGCTATTGCCGGCAATCAGGGTTTTCAGTGTTATGCCCTGAGCTTTGACTACGGGCAGCGCTCCAGCAGCGAGTTGCAGGCCGCCCGGCGCGTTGCCCAGGCTGGCGGCGCTGTGGACCATCGGGTAATTCGCCTGGACATCGGCAGCCTCGGCGGCTCGGCACTGACCGACCACGATATTGCAGTGCCCGAGCAGAAGCAGGAGGGCATTCCTGTCACCTACGTCCCGGCGCGCAACACCATTTTTCTGTCCTACGCGCTGGGCTGGGCCGAGGTACTTGGGGCGTCCGCGATTTTTATCGGCGTCAATGCCGTGGATTATTCCGGCTACCCGGATTGCCGGCCGGAGTTTATTCGCGCCTTTCAACAGCTGGTCAATCTGGCTACCCGCACCGGAGTGGAAGGCGGCGAGATTCGCCTGGAAACCCCGCTGATCGACCTGAGTAAAGCCGAGATTATCAAGACCGGAAGTCGCCTGGGCGTGGATTATGCGCGGACTGTGTCCTGCTACCAGGCCAGTGCCGACGGCAAGGCCTGCGGGGTCTGTGACGCATGCCGGTTCCGGCGGCAAGGGTTCAGCGAGGCCGGCATCGAAGATCCAACTCGCTATCAGTGATCGAGTAGCTGTGATCTCGGCCTGCAGCTACGATCAGGCCTGAAATTGAACCTGGATTGCGCCGAAAAAGTGGCTTCTATGACTTGTCTTTTTCGTTTATGGCAGTAGAATACCGCCCTCTCGTGGGTCGTTAGCTCAGTCGGTAGAGCAGTTGGCTTTTAACCAATTGGTCGATGGTTCGAACCCATCACGACCCACCATCTTCCCTTTCCTCGAACGCTGTATCCTGACATTTTGCCTGGCCTGCACTAGTTCTGATCTGGATCAGTTTCGTGCGCAAATGGCGAGCCCTTGACGCCGAAGCCTGCCGCCCCCACTTATAGTAATATACGCAACTCCATACCTGCCTGAATCGCCATGAATCACCCTACCAAGATGGACAACAGCGACAGCCTGGCTGCAGATCTCACTGTGGTGCGCGAATACCTGGACCGGGCTGAAGAGCCCCAGGCGTTAAGTGTCGGCGAGCAGGCTCAGTATTGGGATCAGCTCAAGCAGCTGATGGCGCAGAAAAATGCCCGTCTCGTGGCACACTACTACACCGATCCCGTGCTGCAGGAACTGGCGGAAGAAACCGGCGGTTTCGTGGGCGACAGCCTGGAAATGGCCCGTTTTGGAAAGGAGTGCGACGCCGACATTCTGATCGTGGCCGGGGTTCGCTTCATGGGTGAATCGGCGAAGATTCTCAGCCCTGATAAAAAGGTGCTGATGCCCACCCTGGAAGCCACCTGCTCGCTGGATATTGCCTGTCCCATCGAGGAATTCGCGCCATTTTGCGACCAGCACCCGGATCACACCGTCGTGGTGTATGCCAATACCTCGGCAGCGGTAAAGGCGCGCGCGGACTGGGTGGTGACATCCAGTATCGCACTTGATGTGGTTGAGCACCTGGCGGCAAAAGGTGAAAAAGTCCTCTGGGCACCGGATCGCCATCTTGGCGCCTATATCCAGAAAGCCACGGGGGCGGAAATGCTGCTGTGGGATGCCGCCTGCATCGTCCATGAGGAATTCAAGACCCGCGGCCTGGCAGACATGAAAGCGATGTATCCAGATGCGGTGGTGCTGGCTCATCCGGAATCCCCGGCAGGGGTGCTGGACCTGGCGGACGTGGTTGGTTCCACCACGCAGATCATCAAGGCGGCACAGACGGTACCCAATAAGCAGATCATCGTGGCCACTGACCAGGGTATTTTTCACAAGCTTCGGCAGATGGCTCCGGACAAGGAATTCATCGTTGCGCCAACTGCTGGCAATGATGCAACCTGCCGCAGTTGCGCAAGCTGTCCGTGGATGGCGATGAATTCACTGCCGGCCATGCTGGAATCACTTCAGCAGGAGACCAGTGAGATCCTTGTGGATCCGGCTCTGGCGGAACAGGCGATGAAGCCGCTGCAGCGGATGCTGAAGTTTGCCGCGGAGCAGCAACTCAAGGTGAAGGGCAACGCTTGATTGAATAACTGCCCGGCGGGCTGGCTTATTACCGCTCACTGACTGGCGGAGCTTGCTTTTGTTCTGCACGACTTCTGACTTTCGTCTGGCCCGGTGCTGAGCCGTGGCTTAATCCCGGGCGCGCTGGCGCTGCATCTGTTCAATGTCGCGAATCTTCTGTCGTAGCCGGGCTTCCTCTGCAGGTGAGGCGTTGTTCTCACTGGCCACGCGAATGGCAAACTGGAGCTGCTCGCGGGCACGACCGTAGTCTCCCAACAGTCGATAGTACTCCGCGCGGGCCTGGTGCACCTTGCTGATGTTGCCAGCCTGGCCCCAGGTTTCGGCCAACTGAAACCAGAGGTGATGGTCGTTGGGCCGGTTACGGGTATGTTGCTCCATCATCTCTGCGGCGCCCTGGTAATTGCGTCCTTCCTGCAGCGCATCCACGTAGGCCATGGTCAGCGGATGATTGTTTGGATTGATTTCCAGGTGGCGCTCAAGAAAGGCGCGAGCCTGACCTGGTTCGTTCTGGGCGGTAAAAATCTCCGCCTGGGTGACCACCAGGGTGATGCGATTCGGGTAGCGCTCCAGCAGGGGCGCGAGGGTTTCTGTGGCCAGACCGTACTGCTCGTTTTCCCAGTAGGCGACTGCCAGCGCGTAGCGATTGGATTGCATTTCGGTATCGTTGCTGCTGGTTTCCAGGCGTCGTCGATACTCATCCACCAGGGCCGGTTTGTCCGTGCGGTAGTGGCCCACCACCCGGGCGCGCATAAACTGGTACTCCAGGCTGCTGGAGTATTCGCGATCCGGATAACGCATCGCGCGGCCGCGGCTGTCGGCAATCCGCGACTCGGTCAGTGGGTGGGAAAGCAGGAATTCCGGTGGCCGGCGGCCGAAGCGGTTCACCGCCATCAGGCGCTCGAACAGCGAGGACATGGCGTCCGGGTCGAAGCCGGCGTTAAACATGGTGTCCTGGCCAATGCGGTCGGCTTCTGCCTCATTGCTGCGGCTGAAACGCAGCTGATTTTCCACCGCCATACCCTGGGCGGCGGTAACCGCTGCGGCGCCGTGGCCGGCATCGGAGGTGGCCATGATCAGTACACTGGCCAGCAGTGCACCGAGCTGTGGTATGCGCCCGGATTGCGCCTCATCAATGCCGCGGGCAAAGTGGCGCTGACTGACGTGGGCAATCTCGTGGGCCATCACCGAGGCGAACTCGTCCTCGGTGCGGGCATTCAGAAATAAGCCGGTGTTGACGCCGATAATACCGCCGGGAGCCGCAAATGCGTTCAGCTCCTCACTGTCGATGATGACAAATGACAGCCGGTGATCCTTCAGCTGGCTGCGCGATGCCAGGCGGTAGGTCACGAATTCCAGGTAATCATTGAGCAGGGCATCGGGAATCGTCGGGGCGCTGCGCCGGATCTGGCTCAGGAACTGCTGCCCCATCTGGTATTCCTGATCGAGGCTGACGGTACCGGAAATGCGATCTCCCAGGCTCGGCAGATTGCTCTGCGCCTGGGCAGTGGAGACGGTGACAGCGATTAACAGAGCCGCCAGCACGCCTGAACGAAGGGGATTGCACATGGCGTTGATCATGTCAGGTAGTAGACCCAGATTAGCATAAATAATTCCAAACTTTTAAGTAACTTAGGTGGCTAACAGGCCCATCGGGACAGGCTTTTTGCGATCAGCCTTGCTACCATACGCCCATGACAGAACAAGTTGACCTCGAACTCGACCTGAGTGGCCTGCAGTGCCCCATGCCGCTGCTGAAAGCCAAGCTCGCCCTGAACAATATGGCGGCCGAGCAGGTGCTTAAAGTGGTGGCCACCGATCCTGGTTCAGAAAAGGATTTCCACCTTTTCGTGGCGCAAAGCAACCATCAGATTCTTAATTTTGAAAAGAATGACCAGGCCTATTTCTACTGGATCAAGAAAGGCTGACCGACGCCCATGAGAAAGTTGCTCAGCGACTTTTACGATCGCTACTTCCACGACGAAGAATCGCTCATTCTGCTGATCCTGCTGGCCGTTGGGCTGGTGGTGCTGCTACTGCTGGGCAGCGTGCTGGCGCCGGTGATCGCCGCGATCATTATTGCCTACCTGATGCAGGGGCTGGTAAATCTGTTGCTTGGCTACGGCCTGTCGGCCCGCTGGTCCTTCGCCACCGTCTACACCCTGTTCGTCAGCCTGTTTTTCCTGCTGCTGCTGTACCTCATCCCGCGCGTCTTCAATCAGCTGCGGCGGCTGGTGGATGAGATTCCCAATCTGGTGAACCAATGGCAAAACGCCCTGTTGCTGTTGCCTGAGTACTATCCCAGTTTATTTACGGAAGATCAGATCAGACAGTTCATGGCGGGCATTGGCGGTGAGTTGGGTAACTACGGACAGGCGATACTGCAATATTCCCTGGCCAGCCTGCCCAGCATTTTTTCCTGGATAATATTCATTGTACTGGTGCCGATTCTGGTGTTTTTCGTGATGAAAGACCGGGATCAACTGGTGCGTTGGGCGGGGAATTTTCTGCCCCGCAATCGTCCACTGATGAGCCGCATCTGGCTGGAAATGGATCAGCAGATATCCAACTACGTGCGCGGCAAAGTAGTGGAGATTATGATCGTGGGAGTGGCCGCTTACCTGATGTTTCTGGTGCTGGGCATCAATTATGCGCTGTTGCTGTCGGTTCTGGTGGGGCTGTCGGTGATCGTTCCCTATATTGGTGCCACCGTGGTAACTGCGCCGGTAGCGGCCGTGGCTTACGTGCAGTGGGGCATCGGCGGGGAGTTTTATACCACGCTGGTAGCCTATATGGTGCTGCAGGTAATCGACGGAAACGTGCTGGTCCCGGTGATTTTTTCCGAGGCAGTGAACCTGCACCCGGTGGCGATCGTGACCGCCGTGCTGGCATTTGGTGGTATCTGGGGCCTGGCTGGCGTGTTCTTTGCTATCCCCCTGGCCACCTTTATTCAGGCGATAATCAACGCCTGGCCCAGCCGGGTCTCGGCTATGGAAACCCAGGAGAACCGCGACCAGAAGCAGGCTGGCGCCTAGCCGCCTGGCGGCGCTGTCTGGCTTTGGGGCCGACTGACGCCCTGTGCTAAAGTGTCGCGCCTGGTGGCCCGGTAGCAGCGCGGGGCAGCTACCCGGCACGGGGAGTGGACAGGCAAAAGGAAAGAACAAGTTCCCCGCATTCAGGGACTATTCACAAGGTTAGTATCAAGATGGCGAAAACCGATATTCGAGGCAGTCTGGTGGCGCTGGTTACGCCAATGAGCGCCGACGGCGAGCTGGATCTACCCGCTTTTGATCGTCTGGTGGACTGGCACATTGACGCTGGCACTCACGGCATTGTCGTGGTGGGGACTACCGGGGAATCAGCCACCCTGAGTACCGAGGAGCACTGCGACCTGGTGGCGCACTGTGTGCGCAAGGTAGCTGGGCGGGTCCCGGTTATCGCCGGTACCGGCTCCAACAATACCCAGGAGGCGCTGCTTTTTACCCGCGAGGCCAAACAGCATGGGGCTGACGCCTGTCTGCTGGTAACGCCGTACTATACGAAGCCGCCACAGGAAGGTCTATACCAGCATTTCAAGCTGCTGGCGGAGCAGGTCGATATACCCCAGATCCTCTATAATGTACCGGGTCGCACAGTTTGTGATCTGAGTCTGGAGACAGTGGAGCGGCTTGCCGATATCGACAATATTGTTGCTATCAAGGACGCTACCGGCGACCTGGAGCGTGGCCTTGAGCTGGTCAAGCGGGTGGGTGATCGATTGGCCGTGTTTAGCGGCGAAGATCCCTTGAATGTTGAATTAATGGCTGGCGGGGCCGCCGGGTGCATTTCGGTTACGGCCAACGTGGTTCCGGATGTGATGGCCAGAATCTGTGATCTGTTGGCCAGTGACGCGCCCGATGCCGCCGCTCAGGCCAGGGCACTGGATGCTGAAATTGCCCCGCTGCACAAAAACCTGTTTCTGCAGGCCAACCCGATTCCGGTGAAGTGGGCGCTGCACCGACTGGGTCGTATCGACAGTGGCATTCGCCTGCCGCTGGTGGAACTTGCCGAGTCGCTGCGACTCCAAGTAGAAGAAGCGATGACAGCGTCCGGTCTGAAGCTGCCCTGATCAAGCAATCCGGCAACACAGCTCTGCAAGGAACGAGCTACTGAACCCAGATGAAAGCCAGGAACGATGTGGGAGCGAAGCAGGCACAATGATATTAAAAGCTACAGGGATATTCAGAGAGATTCCGGGAAAGATATTGGAAAATAGTTTGCAAGCCACAGTAAATTTGCCGGGCAGAATTCTGCTGACTATCCTGCTGAGTTTAGGTATCAGTGGCTGCAGTTTCCTGGGAGGTGAGAACGGCCTTTTTCCCGACCGGGCGGGGGACTATACCGATGCCGAAGTTATCCCCGATATGCGCATTCCGCCGGAGCTGGACAGCTATACCCTTGATCAGCTTTACGTCATTCCGGCGCGGGCGTCGGCCAGCGCCCAGCCGTTTGAAGAAATACCCCAGCCCAAGCCGATCGAAGAACGGCGTCGGGAGGGGGTGGTAATCCAACGATTGACGGACACCTCCTGGATTCTGATTGATGCCACCCCGGGTCAGGTGTGGCCGCTGGTCAGGGATTACTGGACCGAGTTGCAGATTGCCCTGGAATATGAAAATCCAAGTAGTGGCATCATGGAAACGTCGTGGCTGGAGATCGGTAGCGATCAGGAACTACGCCACAAATATCGCATAGAAATTGAGCCGGGCCTGCATGCTGGCTATTCAGAGATTTACGTTACCCACCTCCAGAACCGACGTGACGAACCTATTCCGACCGTTATCAATTGGCCCGAACTGTCGGACTCGGAAGCCCTGGAAACCAGTGTGATGACTTCCATTTCCCAGTATCTTGCCGATCGCAATGATATCTATCAGGCATCTTCCGCCAGCCTGCTGGCAGGGAGTATCGAAGCCGCCAGCAAGGCAAATATTGTCGAGGCCGAGGGCGGTGAACAGGTGCTGGAGCTGCGTCTTGATTACAATCGCGCCTGGGTGCAGGTGCGGCAGGCACTGGAATCGGCGCAGATCGAAATCCTGGACAGTAATCGCGATCAGTCATTCTTTAATGTTCGCTTTGCCGGTCTGCTTGCCGATCCGGATGATCAGCCCGGCTTTATCGGTCGCCTGCTGGGCCGGGGCGAAGACGTTGGTGAACGTGAGCCCCAGGATTTCAGTGTGCGTTTGCTGGAAACCGATTCGGTAATCAATGTGGTGGCAGAGTCGCTTGAAGCTTCGACGGATAGCACGCCGCTCAGAGTGGATTTGCTGCAGGCGATCAACGACAACCTGACCTGACCGGCAAGCTGCCAGCCGTCCGCGAGCCATTGTTATGGATCCTGTTTTTCTCACCGTACTGGCACTGCTTACCGCAGTCGCCGTGGTCGCTATCGTTATCCTGCTGCTGCAGGTCCAAAAGCTGCGTCTGGCAAAACTCACCAGCGATGAGCGCCTCGCCGCGCGCGATGCCGACCTTTCTGAACTGCAGCAGCAGTATCTGCAGCTTCGCCAGGAGCGGGATTCTCTGACCTCCGAGTTGCAATCCCGGCGTGAGGAAAATGCCAGTTTGCGTACCAGCCTGGATATGGAAAAGCAGCAAACCGAGGAAAAACTGAAACTGCTGCAGGACTCGGAACAGAAGCTCAGCGTGGCGTTCAAGAATATTGCCAACGAGATTTTTGAAGACAAGTCGAAAAAATTCACCAGCGTAAACAAGGATTCCCTGGCCACGGTACTGGGCCCGCTGCAGGAAAAAATACAGCACTTTGAAAAGCGAGTGGAAGAAACCTACGACAAGGAGTCCAAGGAACGTTTTTCGCTGGCAAAAGAAATCAAAAACCTTCAGGAACTGAACGCGCGTATTAGCGAGGAAGCTGTAAATCTCACCAATGCCCTGAAGGGGGATAACAAGGCTCAGGGTAGCTGGGGTGAGTTCGTACTGGAGTCGATTCTGGAAAAATCCGGCCTGGTGAAAGGCCGGGAATACGAGGTACAGGTTAATCTCAGGTCCGAAGACGGTAGCAAGCTGCAGCCAGATGTTATTGTCCATCTCCCCGAACAGCGGGACATCATTATTGACTCGAAGGTGTCTCTCAAGGCCTGGGATGCCTACTGCGCAGCCGAACAACCCGGACGGAAAGGGGAGTTGCTGAAGCAGCACATTCAGTCGCTGCGCCTGCATGTAAAAAACCTGGCGGGCAAGGATTATCAAAACCTGCCCGGGGTCAATTCCCTGGATTATGTGTTCCTGTTCATGCCGATTGAGGCCGCTTATTCCGAAGCGGTACGAGAAGACCCGGACCTGTTTCAGTTTGCCTTCGAGCGCAACATTATCTTCGTGGTCCCCAGCACTTTACTGACCACCCTGAAGACCGTCCAGAATCTTTGGCGTCTTGCCCAGCAAAGTCAGAATGCGGTGGAAATCGCCGAGAAAGCCGGCGCCCTGTACGACAAGTTCGTGGCTTTCGCCCAGGATCTTGAGGCGGTGGGTGATCGTATAGATGCGACCCGCAAGACCTATGACCAGGCCTTTAACAAGTTGAAATCCGGGCGCGGCAATCTGATTCGCCGTACCGAGATGCTGCGTGAGTTAGGCGCCAAAACTTCCAAGCAACATGCGCCCGCCCTGTTGGGCAAGGCCATGGACGAGGATGGCGAGCCGGGCGGGCCCGACGAGGATGATGAGTCGGCTGCCGAGCCTGATGATTCCCCCAGACACTAGGGCATCTACTGTCATGCAAGCCGTTCGCGAATTCCTTTCCTGTCAGACTCCCGAATCCTGGGTTGACGCCGCGCTGGACAATCAATCGGTATTATTGATCGATCATGCCAATTGTGAGAAGAAAGCAGCAGCCACGGCGATGAATCTGATGTACCGCTACACCACTCACGCGGAACTGCTCTGCAAGATGTCGCAGTTGGCCCGGGAAGAGCTGCTGCATTTTCAACAGGTGGTGGAGATCATGGCCGCCCGAAAGATCCGCTATGTGCGCCTGAGCCCTTCCCGTTATGCGGCGGGGCTACGGGAGTTGGTGGACCATCACAATGGCAATACGCTGGTAGATACCTTGATCATTGGCGCCTATATTGAGGCGCGCTCCTGCGAGCGCTTTGCCTGTCTGGTGCCGAGACTTGATGCGCCACTGGCGCGTTTTTACCGGAGCCTGCTGAAGTCCGAGGCGCGTCATTTCCAGGATTATCTGGCTCTGGCGGAATCGTTGGCCGGGGCTGATATCACTGAACGGGTAGCGGAGTTTGGTGCGCGGGAGGCCGAACTGGTCACTTCACCCGATCCGGAGTTTCGCTTTCACAGTGGTGTGCCTGCCTGAAGTGAGCCGATGCTTGCTGGCCGCTACTGGCGGCAGCTTTCCGGGGCAGTCAGGTTGTCACCCAGACGATTGCGCAGGTTGCGTAATTGCTGGCAGGGAACAGTGTCGTTGCCACGCAGATTAACCGACGTCAGGCTGGGCATATTGAACAGCGGGCCGAGATCGCTGATGTTGTTGTTCACCAGGTTCAGGCCACCGAGCACCGGGAGGTCTTCCAGCGGCGTAATATTGCGAATCCGGTTGTTGGCCAGGTCCAGAAAGCGTAGCGCTTGCAGCTGGCCGATATTTTCCAGGCTGCGTATCTCGCCATTGGCGCAGGACAACACGGTAAGCTCGGCTGGCAGCTCCAGATTTTGCTGCTGTAAAGCCAGATTGATGCAGCCCTGCAGGCTGGCGTCGATGGCCTCGCCGCCCAGAAGCCGACCCTGGGGGTCATACACCGGCTGACTGTTGACAGACACGGTGACCGGCTGCGAGCACCCGGCCAGGAGCGCGCCGAGCAGGATGGCGATGACGGCAGATTGCAGTGCCTGGATAGGGGTTTTCATAGCGTGGCAGCAGTGCTGCAAGGTCCTGACAATGGCTGCCCAGTATCGCGCAGCATGGGGCTCTCCGCCAGTATAAGCTCTTTTAATTCAGTATGTTCCCGGTTAGTATGCCTTTCTTCGCAGGTGCCGGGTCGGCGGCGATCAGCCGGTTCAGCCCCCACACTCATCCAAGCAAGGAATCCAACATGAAATTACTTCACGGCCTGCGGTCTGTCGCATTCGCCCTGCCGATTGCTGCGATAAGCCTGTCCGCGGCGGCGCAAAGCGACGTTGATCTCGAAAACGAAGACAATCGGATTGGCTATGCCCTTGGCGTTAACGTCGGGCAGAACCTGGTAGACCAGGAAATAATCACTGCGGTTCCTCTGGATGCCTTCATGACCGGCATGCTTGATGCCGTTGGTGGCGACATACAGATGGCTGAGCAGGATTTAATGGCTGCGATTCAGACCTTTATGCAGCGCCAGACACAAGCCCAGCAATCAGCGCTGGCTGAAAACCTGGCCGCGAGCGAGGCTTTTCTGGCTGAGAACGCTCAGCGTGACGGCGTGGTAGCCCTGGATTCCGGGTTGCAATACGAGGTGATGGAAGAAGGGCCGGCCGGTGGTGAATCTCCTACGGAAAGCGACACGGTTGTGGCGCACTACCACGGTACTCTGCCGGATGGCACAGTCTTCGACAGTTCCGTGCAGCGCGGCGAGCCGGCCAGCTTTGGTCTGGCGCAAGTGATTTCCGGCTGGACGGAAGGCCTGCAGCTGATGAGTGTAGGGGACAAGTGGCGCCTTTATATTCCGCCGTCAATGGCTTACGGCGAAGCATCGCCGACTCCGGCCATTCCCCCGAATTCAGCGCTCATTTTTGAGGTGGAGCTGCTGGAAGTCCAGTAAGCCGGATTGTTGATCCGGACTGAAACTCAGTCGGGCGACTAGCTTGCCTGCTTGTTGAAACTTCCAGGAAAATCCCGTTGTCGAATAGTCCAATCTTGCCGGAAAGTCTTACGTGAGCAAGCGCAGCTTCAATAAGGGACTGCTGAAATTTCTTCAACAGTCCCCAACGCCGTTTCATGCCGTCACAACCATGACCGCCATGCTCGACAAGGCGGGTTTTGTGCGGCTGGACGAAGCCGATAGCTGGAAGCTTGAACAGGGCGCGAGCTATTATGTTTGCCGCAACGACTCCTCGCTGGTGGCGTTCAAGACCGGCAAGCAGGATGTCACCCGCCACGGAGTTCGCATTGCCGGGGCCCACACCGACAGTCCCGGACTGAAGATCAAGCCCAATCCCGAGACACGCCGTCAGGGCTACTTGCAGTTAGGCGTGGAAGTGTACGGTGGTGCCCTGCTGCAGCCCTGGTTTGATAGAGATTTATCCATCGCCGGCCGGGTACATTTCCAGAGCAACAACGGTGAGTTGGGTTCCTGTCTGCTGGATCTTGAGGCACCGGTGGCGGTGATTCCCAGTCTCGCCATTCATCTTGATCGCAACGTGAATGAAGGTCGGCCCTGTAATGCGCAGAAGGAATTGCCGCCAATCATCCTGCAGTTTCCGGATTCCGAGGCCGCAACAAAGTTTTCCTTTGAGCAGTTTCTGCTGGAAAAAATCAAAACCCAGCCTGGGGCCAAACAGGCTCAGGCGGTGCTGTCCCACGAGCTATTTTTGTACGACACTCAGCCCCCCGCCATGGTCGGCCTGGATGAGCAATTTATTGCCTCCGCGCGACTGGACAATCTGCTCAGCTGCTATCTCGGCTGCCGCGCCCTGATTGATAGCGCGGACGAGCAGGGCAGTGTGCTGGTGTGTAACGACCACGAAGAAGTCGGCAGTGCCTCCACGTCTGGTGCCCAGGGGCCGTTTTTGCGCAAGGTACTGAAGCGTTGGGTAGCTGCCCTGCATAAGGCAAGCGATGCTCTGGACCGGGTGATTCATCATTCGATGTTGTTTTCCATCGATAATGCCCATGGCGTGCACCCCAACTACCTGGAAAAGCACGATGATCAGCATCGACCGCTGCTCAATGCCGGGCCGGTCATCAAAATCAATGCCAACCAGCGCTATGCCAGCAACAGTGAATCCATTGCCCTGTTCAAGGCGCTGTGCGCAACACAGAAAGTGCCATGCCAGTCGTTTGTGATGCGCAGCGATATGGCGTGTGGCAGCACCATTGGGCCGATTACCGCCACCGAGTTGGGCGTCACCACCCTGGATATCGGGGTGCCTACTTTTGCCATGCACTCCATTCGTGAACTGGCAGGTGCAGATGATGCCGTGCAGCTGGCACGGGTCGTGACCGCGTTCTACAATCGCTAGTCGTAGCTGGCACCGGCAGTGTCTGCCTATCCCTGATCCTGATATTTTTTTCTTGCCGCGGTTTTTTTGCCCGCTGCCTGGTCGCCAGGCTGCTGTTTTTTCAGCTTTCTGATCAGAAACCGCGCCGGATTCAGGCTGTCCCGTGCGGCCCGTGATAACGGGGGCAACTCCCCGCAGATCAGGCTCGCCAGGTAGTCCGCCGCCAGGGTGCTGGTTGCCAGTCCGCTGGAGGCGTGGGCAGCGCTGAGGTACAAACCCGGCAGGTAAGCACCCGGTTCGCGAAACAGTGTGCTGGCATCACGGGACAGATCGCCATAGGCGCTTGCCATGGCCGGTAGATCCGGGACCGGGCCAATCAGTGGTGCGTGGTCCGGAGTATTGCTGCGCAGACCGACCCGGGATGACTGAATCGAGTCGCCAGCAGGGATTGCGCCGTGAAAGCTGCCGCCAAGCAGGCGCAGATTCTCGGCATCATCTTCCGGCCGTGGCTGCCGCGCGGCACTGTCCCGGTCATAGGTTGCTGATACGGTTTGTTGCTGGCGTGCCGGTGGGAACAGGGTGCGCTGACCGCTGACCACAGTGTTCAGTGTTTGCCTGACCTGGCTGTCCGGACTCGCCTCTGGCCTGCCATCCGGAGCATGAAGCAGGGTATTCTGCCCACGAATGACCTGTAGCGGCAGATCCGCCGTCTGTGGCCATTGCCGGATGGCTTCGCTGGCACACAGTACCAGCACCGGCGCGGCAAACTGGCCACTGTTGGCGTTCACCTGCCAGCTGCCATCGTGACAGGTGAAGTCCTGCACCGGGCAGTTGCGCTGCACGCTGATCAGCGGATGCTCCAGAAGTGTCGCGGCCAGTAGATCCGGCAGCACATAACCCCCCAGTGGCAGATAGATCCCGTCCTCGGTCAATGCCGCGCCTGCTATTTCACTGAGCAGCGCGCTAGTTTTGGGCTGCAAAATAGCCGCGCCGTACAGTTCGGCCAGTTGCCTGATATAGGTCGTCAGTCGTTTGCCTTCACGTACTCCCATGGCGCTACGTAATTGCACCAGTCCGCAGTCATACCAGAAGCGTTGGCGCTGCTGCTGTTTGGCCGTTGCGCTCAGCTCGTTAAACAGTCGTCGGGCATACAGGAAGCTGTGCAGGTAAAAGCGGGCCAGGGCGGAATCTTCGCCAATCAGGTGGCAGCGCAGGTTCAGCTGTCCGCAGCCAGAGGCCCCGGCCAGGATCGACTGACCGGCTTCCAATACGGTGACCTGCCAGCCGCGTCGCGCCAGGCTATGGGCCATACTGCAGCCGGCCAGTCCGGCACCAATGACCAAAGCCGATCGCGAAGCAGGGGTTGGCGCTGGCAGCCGAAACCAGGGTTCGGGATCGATGTGTAGTTCAGAGTGTGGCTCAGAGCATAGTTCAGGGCTGGATTCAGACCGGGAATCAGGGCGATGAGCGTGTAGCTGAGCCACCAGCATATGGCGCTTGCGGCCATGGCCAGGTTGGCGCTCCACCGTAAACCCGGCAGCGGTCAGGCCACGACGCACATGACCTGCCACGCTATAAGTGCTGAGGCTGGTGCCAGCACGGCTGCAGCTGGCCAATAGTTGCCACAATGGCTCCTGCCATAGCTGCGGGTTGTGCGCGGGACTGAAGCCGTCGGCAAACCAGCAGTCTACTTGCCCGGAGACACCTGGCAGCAATTCGCTGAGGCTGGTGGTGGCGTCACCGTAGTGAATATCCAACAGCACATCGTTATCCAGCCACAGTCTGTGACACCCGGCACTGTGGTCGGGGTAGTTGCGCAGGAAAACGTTGCTGTATTCGGCGAGCTGCGGCCAGCGCGCGTGCAGGCGCTGCAGGTCCTGAAAACGTGGGGGATGCAGCTCAAAAGCGATATAGTGCAGGCGCCTTGCCCCGGGTTCCGGAAAGCATTGCCGCCAAAGCTGCCAGGTAAGCAGCAGGTTAAGACCACTTCCCAGGCCCAGTTCTCCCAGGGTAAAGCAGGTCGGGTCGCTGGCAGCACACCAGCGGGCTTCCAGATTATTGCCGGCAAGGAAGACGTGACGGCTTTCCGCAATTTCGTCATCGCGGGAAAAATACACATCATCATACTGGCTGGAGCGGGGCAGGTCAGACTCAATCCAGTCGAGTCTGGCATTTTCAATCTGCATGGCAGGGCCTGATCTCAGCCACAACAGTGACCATCCAAATAGTGGTAACAGGCCCTGAGCTTTGGACCAGGATACAACAATCACCCAGACTACCAGAGCCCGGATAGTCGGTAAAAGCACGACCGGGCCCCGGCGCTGGCATCCGTCCGGCAATACGTTAAAATGCGGCTTTTCTGGCGCCATCCTGCGCTGCCCGCTCCGGGCCAGTCAGGCAGGCCCAGCCGAACCATTCAACCGCCAGCATTCGCCAGATTTGGCGAATCACCGCAACAGGAACGCAGTAGACCATGGAAATCAGTGCCCAGCTCAATCAGCTTAAAGATCTCAAGAGTCGAACCGACAGCCTCAGGGGGTATCTTTGACTACGACGTCAAGCGTGATCGCCTGGCGGAAGTAGAGCTGGAACTGGGGGAAGGATCAGTCTGGGACAAACCCGACTATGCCCAGGCGCTGGGCAAGGAACGGGCCAGCCTGGAAGCGGTGGTGCACACCATCGACAGTCTCGATCAGGGCCTTGCTGACGTGGATGAAATCCTGCAGCTGGCGGCGGATGAGAGTGACCAGGATCTGCTGGACTCGGCGGACAGCGATCTGGGCGCGCTGAGCGGCCAGCTGGAAAAACTCGAGTTTCGCCGCATGTTCTCCGGCGAGATGGATGAAGCCAATGCCTACCTGGAGATCCAGGCTGGCAGCGGCGGTACCGAAGCCCAGGACTGGGCCGAGATGCTGCTGCGCATGTACCTGCGCTGGGGTGAAGACAAGGGCTTCGATACCGAATTGCTGGAGGTATCCGGCGGCGACGTGGCCGGCATCAAGTCCGCCACGGTGCATCTGCGCGGCGATTTCGCCTTCGGCTGGCTGCGTACCGAGACCGGGGTTCACAGGCTGGTGCGCAAGTCGCCGTTCGATTCCGGCAACCGTCGCCACACCTCCTTTGCGTCGGTGTTCGTGTCACCGGAGATCGATGACGACATTGAAGTGGATCTGGATATGTCCAAGGTACGCATCGACACCTACCGCTCCAGCGGCGCCGGCGGTCAGCACGTTAACAAGACCGATTCTGCGGTTCGCCTGACCCACGAACCCAGCGGTATCGTCGTGCAGTGCCAGAACCAGCGCTCCCAGCACAAGAACAAGGACGCCGCCATTAAACAGCTAAAGGCCAAGCTGTATGAGATGGAAGAGCTGAAACGCAAGGAAGAAGCGCAGAATGTTGAGGAAGCCAAGGCCGATATTGGCTGGGGCAGCCAGATTCGTTCCTACGTGCTGGATCAGTCGCGGATCAAGGATCTGCGCACCAATATTGAAGTCTCCAACACCGGTGCGGTGCTTGACGGCGACCTCGACAAATTCATTGAAGCCAGCCTGAAATCGGGGCTGTAACCCAACACAGCCGTCCTTATACGATGGCAGGCAAGGACACATCCCCCAGGTATGGACAAGGATTCACACCCTACGGCCGGCGCTGAGCCGGACCACGAAGAAAACAAACTCATTGCCCAGCGCCGGGAAAAGCTGGCGCTGATTCGCGATCAGCGGCAGGCATTTCCCAATACTTTCTCCCGCCAGGATCTGGCGGCGAATCTGCTGGCGCAATACGCTGCGCTCGATGCCGACCAGTTGGCGGAAAAGGCAGTCAAGACCCGCGTTGCGGGACGCATCATGCGTCAGCGCGGACCGTTTACCGTAATCCAGGATGACAGCGGTCAGATCCAGCTGTACATGAACAACAAGTCGTTCGCCGATGAACAGGCCGCCGAACTGAAGTCACTGGATCTGGGTGACATCATTGGCGTCAGCGGCGAAGTATTCAAGACCCAGAAGGGCGAGCTGACCATTCGCGTGGCCGAATTTGAATTGCTGACCAAGGCCCTGCGTCCGTTGCCGGACAAGCACAAGGGGCTGACTGACACCGAAACCCGCTATCGCCAGCGCTACGTGGATCTGATCGCCAATGAGGAGTCGCGGACCGTGTTCCGCCTGCGCTCGCAGGTGGTGCGCTGTATTCGTCAGTACTTTGATGAGCTGGGGTTTATGGAGGTGGAAACGCCGATGATGCAGGTGATTCCCGGTGGCGCCACGGCGCGACCGTTCATCACCCATCATAATGCCCTGGACCAGGACATGTATCTGCGCATCGCGCCGGAGCTGTTCCTGAAACGGCTGGTAGTGGGTGGCTTCGAGAAAGTGTATGAGCTCAATCGTAATTTTCGCAATGAGGGGCTGTCCACGCGCCACAACCCCGAGTTTACCATGCTGGAGTTTTACCAGGCCTATGCCCGCTATCAGGATTTGATGGACCTCACCGAAGACCTGTTTCGAACCGTGGCCAGACAGGTGCTGGGCGAGACCCGGTTCAGCTACCAGGGCGAGGAAATCGATTTTGGTCAGCCGTTCCAAAGAATGACTGTGGTGGAGTCCATCATCAATGAATGCCATTTGGACAATGACGACTGTTTCGCTTCGCTGAATTCGGTCATCGATCTGGCGCGGGAGCTTGGCGTGGAGATCAATCCCGGCTGGCCGAAAGGCAAGATCGTCATGGAAATTTTTGAACAACAGGTTGAACACACACTGCTGCAGCCAACTTTCATCACCGAGTACCCTCTTGAGGTGTCACCGCTGGCTCGTCGCAGCGACAGCAACCCGGAAGTCACCGACCGCTTTGAATTGATCATCGGCGGTCGCGAGCTGGCCAATGGCTTTTCCGAGCTTAATGATCCGGAAGACCAGGCTGAGCGGTTTCGAGCCCAGGTGGCCCAGAAAGATGCCGGTGATCATGAGGCCATGCACTACGACGCGGACTACATCACTGCCCTGGAATACGGCATGCCGCCGGCTGCCGGTGAAGGCATTGGTATTGACCGGTTGGTGATGCTGCTGACCGACTCGCCTTCCATCAAGGACGTGCTGTTATTCCCCCACATGCGGCCGCAGCACCACGGTGACTGAAGCGACATCAGTCTCGGCGCGCGAGATTCAGCTGCATCCTTCCTGGCAGGCGGCGCTGGAAGACGAATTTGTGGCTGACTACATGATCCGACTGCGCGCCTTTCTGAAGAGTGAGAAAGCCGCCGGCAAACACATCTTTCCTCCCGGCAGGGAAATCTTCAATGCCCTGAACAGCACACCGCTGGACACCGTGAAAGTGGTAATCATTGGTCAGGATCCCTATCACGGCCCCGGCCAGGCCCACGGCCTGTGTTTTTCCGTGAAGCCTGGTGTGCGGGTACCGCCATCGTTACAGAACATCTACAAGGAATTGCACAATGATCTTGGCATCGAGATTCCCCGGCATGGCTATCTGCAGTCCTGGGCGGAGCAGGGTGTACTGTTGTTGAACGCCACGCTCACCGTGGAGCAGGGGCGAGCTGGCTCGCATCAGGGTAAGGGCTGGGAGCAGTTTACCGATCGTATCATTGCGCGGTTGAATGAGCGGCAGGGTCTGGTGTTCATGCTGTGGGGCAGCTACGCCCAAAAGAAAGGTGCTGCCATTGATCGTGCGCGGCACCTGGTGTTGCAGTCTCCGCATCCATCCCCCTTGTCTGCCAGCCGCGGTTTTTTTGGCAATCGGCATTTTTCCCGGGCCAATGCCTATCTGCAACAGCAGGGGCGTCCATCCATTTCCTGGCAGCTGCCCGTGCAGCCGCCGATACTTGAATCATAGAGATTGAGCCATAAAGGTTTGAGTCAAAGCGGTTTGAATCATCGCGGTTTGAACAATAGGGGTTAACAGAAAAGGTGTCTGAATCATGAGTGAGACCCACTGCATCGTCGTCGGTGCCAGCCATGCTGGTACCACCCTGGCTCTGCAACTGCGCCGTGAGGGCTGGCAGGGACCGATAACGCTGATTGGCGCAGAAGCCGAATTGCCTTATCACCGTCCCCCGCTGAGCAAGGAATTTCTGTCCGGCGCAAAACAGCTGGAGGCCATGCGCTTGCGTCCGGCGAAAGCGTTTGCCGATGCTGATATCGAATTAATGTTGGGCAACACGGTACTGTCGATCGATACGCAGCAGCAAAGTCTGCAGCTCCATGAGGGGCCAACACTGAATTACGATCGTCTGGCATTGTGTGTCGGCTCATCGGTGCGCAAGCTGGCTCTGGGTCCGGACCTGGACAATGTGTTTTACCTGCGTACCGCGGCCGATGCCGGACTGCTGCGAGAGCGACTGGAACCCGGCAAGCAGGCCGTGGTGATTGGCGCTGGCTACATCGGTCTGGAAGTGGCGTCGGTGATGCGCCAGATGGATATGCCGGTCACGGTGATTGAAGCCGAGGAGCGGACCCTGCCGCGGGTCACTGCCGAACCGGTATCGGACTTCGTCCGCGAGATGCATAGCGCGGCTGGTGTTGAATTTCGCTTTACCTCAAGAGTCTCGGCGATCCAGGGTGAAAATCAGGTACACAGCGTGGTGTGCAGCAACGGTGATGAGATCCCGGCGGATATCGTGGTACTGGGAGTGGGGATTGAGCCCAACACCAGGCTGGCTGAAACCGCGGGGCTGACCATCCTCGACGGCATCCAGGTCAATGAGTATACCCAGACCAGTGATGCCAGTATTGTCGCCGCTGGCGATTGCACCTCACACCCGAGTCTGCTGTATGGCCGTCCGCTGCGTCTGGAATCGGTGCAGAACGCCAACGACCAGGCCCGCGCCGCTGCTGCCAATTTATGCGGTAAACCCACGGTCTATGACGCCGTACCGTGGTTCTGGTCGGATCAGTACGACGTCAAACTGCAGTCGGTTGGACTGATTGAAGGCCATGACCAGATCGTTTTTCGTGGCGATCATCGCGATCTGGATGCGCGCAGCTTTGCGGCGTTTTATCTGCGCAACGGCCAGGTGATTGCCGCGGACTGTATCGCCAGGCCCAAGGAGTTCATGGCGGCAAAACAACTGGTTAAAAACAGGATGGAGCCGGACCCGGCGCTTTTGGCCGATGAGACAGTTGAACCGGCGAGCTGGCTCGGCTAGGGCTCTGGTGGTGGACTCAGGATTCGGTCTGGTCCTGGTCCGGACCTGAATAGCGGCAGCCGCTGGTGCAGGTTTCGCGGATCTCGATGCTGCTCAATTCGGGCAATGCGGGTTTCAGGCGCTGCCAGATCCAGCGGGCGATATTCTCACTGGTTGGGTTTTCCAGCCCCGGAACTTCATTCAGGTAGTAATGGTCGAGTTGCTGCCAGACCGGCTTGAAAGCCTCGCCAATGGTGGCAAAGTCCATGACCCAGCCGGACTCCTCGCCCACCGGGCCGCTAACAGTCAGGCGCACGTTGAAGGAGTGGCCGTGCAGGCGGGCACATTTGTGACCTTCCGGGACATTGGGCAGCCGGTGGGCGGCCTCAAAGTTGAATTCCTTGAAAATATCCATGATTTGACTGGCGATTGGGTGGCTGGAAATCAGGCTCTGATTGCCTGTCGTTTGATAGTGGGGCTGCGCGGGCGGCATGGTACCGTCAGTTGTATTTTATGTCCATTTTGCGGTCGTAAGGTGTTGGCTCAGTTTGAATTTGAATGCCAAGATGAGCGGCTGGCGATTGTTTAAAGCTTAGCCAGGATCGCCGTTTCGTGTATTTCGCCATGTGGTTTTTATGAACAGACTCGATGCCCTATAATCCCTGAACTTTCAATCCTTGATACAACAACCCCCAGCAGTGCTTCATATCCACTGTAGTCCGGGTAATTGCCATGTCGCTGCGCTCACGATTCAAGCCTCTCTCGCGCTGGCTCAGCCAGGGCAAGCGCCTGCCAATCTACCTGGGGGTGCTGATGACCCTGGTGGTTGTCTGGTTGCAGCTGGCACCGCCCCAGGCGCTGGCGGCGATCCTCGAGCGAATAGAGTACCTGGTCTATGACCAGCGCCTCGCTGCGATGCCCAAGCCACAGCGCAATGCGGACCATAATATCGTCATCGTCGACCTGGATGAGCGCAGTCTGCAGGCGGAAGGGCAGTTTCCGTGGAATCGCATCAAGGTGGGCCAGCTGGTAGAGAAGTTGGCAGACAAGGGCGCGCTGGTAATCGGCTTCGATATCACCTTTCCCGAGCCGGATCGCAGTGTCCGGGATTTGCTGGAGCCGGTGGATCTGCAGCAGCTAAACCCGGCATTCACCAAAACCCTGGAAGAAATTGAACCGTTAATCGATGCCGATCAGTACTTCGCTAACGCCATGCAGGGCCTGGCGGATGTGGTGTTGGCCATCAACTTCAATCGCCAGGAAACCATCACCTATAACGATTTGCCAGCATCCATCGTCGCCATTGATCCGGAACTGGCCAGTAGATTGAGCCTGGAAGACATGGCGGGCTACTCCGGCAATATTCCGATACTACAGGATGCGGCACGCGGCACAGGAAACATGAACCAGCTTCCCGATGCCGATGGTGTAGTGCGGCGTGTTCCGTTGCTGTTGCGCTTTGGTAATGAGTTATACCCAACCCTTTCTTTGGAGATGATGCGGGTTTATAACTTCGCAGAGCAGTATGAACTGGTGACCACCGAGTACGGTGGCGAGGCAGTTGTGCGGGCGGTTCGCATTGGTCAGGGAGCCGGCGCATTCCAGATACCCACCGACAGCCGCGCCTCGGTGCTGGTGCCTTACCTGGGGCGCAGCTCATTACGCAACAACCAGCATTTTCCCTATGTTTCTGCCACCGATGTGCTGCGTGACAATGAGGAAGAGGGGGTCTTTGCCAATAGTCTGGTGCTGATTGGTACCAGTGCGCCAGGCCTGCAGGATATTCGTACCACGCCGCTGGATCGGGTTTATCCCGGGGTAGAAGTGCACGCCAATATGCTGCATGCGTTGCTGGAGTCCCAGCCGGTAGCGCAGGTGGACAGTGGCAATGCCTCCACCGAGTCCCTGTTTGCCGGGTTTCAGGGCGCCGATGCAGTGAGCTTTCCCTACAAGCCCGATTGGGCGCCCGGCGCGCAACTGGTGATGGTGACGGTGCTGGGCCTGTTCATGGCCCTGGCGTTTCCTTACCTTGGGGCTACTTCGCTGGCGGCCGCAGCGATCCTGATGATGGTGGCTGTGGTGTGGGCGAATTTCCAGCTGTGGTCGCAGTTCAACATGGATTTCTCGCTGGTATTTCTGCTGCTACTGATCTTCCTGGTGACGGCGGTCAATTTGATCTATGGGTTTCTGGCCGAGAGCCTCACGCGCAAAACCATCAAGGGGATGTTTGATCAGTACGTACCGCCCGCACACATTGATTCGATGCTGGAGGACCCGGATAACTATTCCTTCGAGGGCGAAAGCAAGGAACTGTCGGTATTGTTTTCCGATATCCGCAGTTTCACCACCATCTCCGAAGCCCTTAACGCATCGGAGCTGAAAACCTTGCTCAACGACTTTTTTACCCCGGTAACGGAAATTATCTTCAAGCATAATGGCACCATCGATAAATACGTGGGTGACATGGTGATGGCATTCTGGGGGGCGCCACTGGACGACCCTCAGCACCGGGGGCATGCGGTACAGGCTGCTCTGGAAATGCTGGAGCGGGTAGAGGCCATGAAAGAGGACTTTGCAGCGCGTGGTTACCCGGAGGTCAATATCGGCTGCGGTATTAACACTGGTTTGATGAATGTGGGAGACATGGGTTCCACCTACCGTCGCTCCTACACGGTGTTGGGCGACGCGGTAAACCTGGGCTCACGTCTGGAAGGCCTGACCAAGTTTTACGGCATCAAGCTTCTTGTTGGTGAAGAAACAGCCAGGGATCTGGACGGCTTCCTGTTGCGCCTGATCGACAAGGTGAAGGTTAAGGGCAAGCACGAAGCGGTGGAATGTTACGAACCAATCTGTGCGTTGAGCTCTGCCGGAGAGCAGCTCAAGGCGCGAGTTGCACGCTACCATGAAGCACTTGATGCGTATCACGCCCAGCGCTGGGATGAGGCCGAAAGCGTGCTGCGTGAACTGGCGGCCGGGGAACCGGAAACACTGCTTTACCAGGTTTATCTGGAGCGCATTGCGACCTTGCGTGAGACCCCGCTGCCGGAAGATTGGGACGGTGCGTTTACCCACACCAGCAAGTAGCCGCGGTGGCTGATCTGTGGGCATGATGCGGACTTGATAAACAGGGAAGCAACTTTGTTGACATGCCTAAACAAGTCGGTAAAATGCGCCTTCTCCTGAGACGGGTGGTTAGCTCAGCTGGGAGAGCATCGCCCTTACAAGGCGAGGGTCGCTGGTTCGATCCCAGCACCACCCACCATAACTGCAGACTGGTCTTCAGTCACAGTTTCTCAGTAGCTAGGTTGTAAGTAGCGGACCGGTAGTTCAGCTGGTTAGAATGCCGGCCTGTCACGCCGGAGGTCGCGGGTTCGAGTCCCGTCCGGTCCGCCATTTAACCCTTGTTCCTTCGTATTAATTCCAGTGCCATATTTCTGTCTCCCTTTGCCATCAACCTGCCTGCTGCTGGCGTTTTCTGGCTGTGCCTGATATTCCTGATCGTGCTGCACTGGCAGGGTCGCTGCTGGACTTGTCGCGCGTCAACCCACCTCTGGAGACACTCCAGTATCCACTGTTTGACCAGCACCAGGTGTTGGTCAAAGTGCTGCGACTGGATTTGCTGCATCCGCATCTGGGCGGCAACAAATGGTTCAAGCTGCGCCACAATCTTGATGCCATTGCCGACGCCACTGCGGTTGACAGCAGCACGCGGGTCGTCAGTTTTGGTGGCGCCTGGTCCAATCACCTGCGGGCCCTGGCGGCGGCCGGCAGGGAGCTGGGCTTTGCGACGCTGGGCCTGGTGCGCGGCGAAGAGACCAGGCCCCTGAATCCGGTGCTATCCTTTGTCAGGCGATGCGGCATGGAGCTGCGTTATCTCAGCCGCAGTGACTATCGCCGTCGTGATGACCCGGAATTTATCCGGCAAATAACTGCCGACCTGGGTCCGGTGATCGTGCTGCCGGAAGGCGGCAGCAATGCCCTGGGAGTGGCTGGTTGTGAAGCCATTGCCGGGTACCTGGGTTGGGAGTCGACGAGCAGTTTAGCTGGCCGCCTATCTCGTCATCCGCCTCCTCATCCATCTCGTGATCCACGTGTAGTCATGCTCGCCAGTGGGACCGGTGCCACGGCGGCAGGAATCATTCGTGGCTTGAAAGCCAGCGGTCAGGACCCGGGCGAAGCCAATGTCACAGTAAAAGCGGTGGCGGTGCTCAAGGCACCCGGCTATCTGCAGCGCCAGATAGCAAGCTGGTTAGCAGAGGCACCGCTGGCAAATAAAGGGGTTGAGCAGCCGGACAGGGCAGTTCACTGGGAAGTTCTGGAGGATTATCACTGTGGTGGTTATGGTCGGGTTACAGGCAGTTTGACCAGGACAATCCAGACCTTCGGCGCCGCCACGGGCCTGCCGCTGGAGCCAGTCTATACCGGCAAGCTGGTGCTGGCGCTCATCGAGCAGGTTCAGACCGGTGAGGTACCGGCGGGCAGTGAGGTGATTCTGATCCATACTGGCGGTATTCACCCGTCGGGGTAGCGACGCCAGTTCCAGGGATAACCAGGTGGCGGGCTGTTCGAGCCTGCGGGCAGGGGCCCCGGGATGCCGCCCCTGAACTGGTAATAATTCCCACGCAGGCGTATAGTGGCCGAAATATCAGGCACTTAATTGCCAGCAGCCAATTCACCCGGACCGCCGGTCCGCCATTTACGTCTGACCGATAATCGACCATGCAGCGAGTCGAGTCTGTAGCCAAACGACCTCTGAACGCAGCCTGCCGGCAACTGCTGGCGGCCTGGGCATTGCTATGGCTGCTGCTGCCCGGCGCGCTAGCGCAGCCCGTCAGCGACCCGATTATCCAGCTGAGTGCGGCGCAGCCGGGCTCGGTGCCGCCGGCCATGGCCGGACAGACCGCGCAGGCCATCGGTATTGATGTGATCCGATTGCGGCGTCTTGCGGCAGGCGATGTGTTGCCGGTGCAACTTGCCGGAGCCGGGAGTGAGTTGCTGACGGTGCAGTCTCTGGCCGGCTTCATCAACGGCGGCAAGACACTCAACGCCCGGCTGCGCCGCGGTAATGACAACTACTCGCTACTGCTCAGCTTTGATATGGATGCTGTCTACGGTCATGTCATCCACGGCGATGAAAAGCTGCAGATTCAGGCGACCCGGGATGGCGATTACTACCATGGCTGGTTGTTTCAACCCCGGGGGCTGGCGCTTTCCAACAACGCCTTCAGCAATGACTACCTGATACCTGAGCCCCAGCGCCTGCCGCAGCCCGCCAGCGCGGCGCCGCGTCTGCCGCTGCGGCTCAGCCCGGACCCACCACTCGATCCCATGGCGGTAGCCGCCAGCACTGCCGGCATCAGTGGCAGTAATTTTCGCCTCCGCCAGACCATCACCCCGTCACCGGTAGTGGCTGGTGAGTCGTTTACAGCCGAAGTGTGGCTGGAGAATATCGGGAGCAGCGCGCATCAGAGTCTCGCCGTGGAATTCTTTTTTCTGCTGGAGAATACGACGCTGGAGCAGGCGTCGCCTGGCTGCCAGGCGCAATTCAGCCTGTCACTGCAGAAAGTGCTGTACTGTGAGCTGGGTGATTTTGCACCGGGTGAGACGAAATCCATTTCCTATACAGTCAGTACCACCAGTGACTCGCAGCCACGGGTTATCAGTACCGCGATCATGGGTGAGTTGCGGGTCGATGAGTCGGTCAACGTGGTGGAAGATGTGCGACTTGACACCGACGGCGATGGCATCAGCGATTTCAATGAGGACTTGCTCGGCACTGATGCCGGTGATCCCGGCTCTGTGGATACCCGCGCATCAGTTATTGACGTAATGGCATTCTACACGCCCGGAGCCCAGGCGACTTTCCCCCGTGGTGTGGAAACCCGCATCAACCAGTTGATCGGGGTAGCCAACCAGATCTATGCGGACAGCGGCGTGGCGATCACCTTGCGCCCGGTGTATTACGGTATGGTGGATGCTGACCCGGATGCCGATATGGATACGCTGCTGGATGATCTTATTTACCAGAGTGATTCTGCCTTCGACGATGTTGATCGGTTGCGTGACAGTTACGGCGGCGACCTGGTGATGCTGTTTGACAGCCTGCCGGACAACGCTGACCGCTGCGGCATGGCGCCGGTGGGAGGTTACCAGACCAATGGTTATTTCGGAGCCGAAACTGAAAGAGACTTTGCCTATTCCTACATCGCCATTGATTGTCCAGTTGACCTGGTTGTCGCCCATGAGCTGGGCCACAATATGGGTTTGACCCATTCTCATCTCGAAGACGGGTCTGGTGGCACATTTGATTTTGCCACCGGGCATGGCGTTGATTCCCAGTTCGTGACGGTAATGGCTTATCCGGGAGCTTTCAATACCGATACCCGCCTGCCGGTTTTTTCGAGTCCCTTGCTGGACTGCCTGGGCTTCTCCTGCGGAGTCGCAGAAAACAGGCAGGACGCCGCTGATGCGGTGCAGACCCTGAACCTGGTGCGCCACCAGATTGCCGCCTATTCGCCGAGTCGGGTGCCGGAGCTGCCCGATGCCTCGGTCTCTGCGGTCAGTGGCAGCCGGGTTGATGCGCGTATCGGTGTAGCCGCAAGCACCGATGGTGGTCTGAGCTACAGCAACAACATTGGTCCGGGTCAGCTGGTAGATTTGATTGCCGATGTGGAAGTGGATGCTGAACATGTCGGCCGTCAGGGCAGTGTTCACGTCATGGTGGGAATCGTGGATTCGAGTTTCCTGCAGCTCAATGCTGCCGGCTCACTGGTGGAGTGGGATGGCACGCGGGAAGGGTTGATCCCGGCTACCAGTGTCGCGGTTCTGCGCCGTCAGGAGAGACTGACTGTGCTCAGTGACTTCCAGCTTCCGGACCAGATCCCCGAAGACTTCATCGGCCAGCAGGTGGCCGTGTATGTGGCCTATCAGGTTGCCGAGTCTGGTGATGTGGTTTATACCCAGCAGCCGTTGCTGTTGAATATCGTTGCCAGCAGCGAATAACTTATCGATTCCGCTCTCCTTGCCTTGAACCCCTTGTCCTCAACTCGTTAAGCGCTTCCCCGGGGTCCGGGCTACCTACAGACTGCCGTCCACCTGATCACGAGGGAATAGCTGTTTGACGTCGAAGATTACGCTGTTGTTTTTCCCGAACGCCTTTAGTGCCTCGATACCCAGCTCCACGAACTGCTGGTGGGCGACGGCGATGACGACAGCATCATACTCACCTGGCTGCGGTTTACTGACCAGGTGTTCCGATTCGCTGGCGTCCACCCAGGGATCAAAGACGTCAACATTGGCGTGGTAGCCGCGCAGGGTATTGACTATATCGACAACCTTGGAATTGCGCGTGTCCGGACAGTTTTCCTTGAAAGCCAGTCCCAGCACCAGCACCCGGGAATCGGTGACATGGATACGCTTCTTCAGCATCAGCTTGACGACCTGGTCGGCCACGTACTGGCCCATGCCGTCATTGATGCGCCGACCCGCGAGAATGACTTCCGGATGGTAGCCAACCTGCTGGGCCTTGAAGGTCAGGTAGTAAGGGTCCACGCCTATACAGTGCCCGCCAACGAGCCCGGGGGTGAAGGGCAAAAAATTCCACTTGCTGCCGGCTGCCTTCAGCACTTCACGGGTTTCAATTCCCAGTCGATCAAACAGGATAGCCAGTTCGTTCACCAGGGCGATATTGAGATCACGCTGGGTATTCTCGATAACCTTGGCGGCCTCGGCAACCTTGATACTGCTGGCGCGAAATGTTCCGGCGGAGATAATGCCAGCATAGAGTTGGTCCACCAGCTCTGCTGTCTCTGCATTAGAGCCGGATGTCACTTTTACTGTGTTGAGGATCGAGTGGGCATTATCACCCGGATTGACGCGCTCCGGACTGTAGCCTACGAAAAAGGACTCATTCAGCGTAAGTCCGGAACCGGCTGCCAGTAGTGGAATGCACTCTTCCTCGGTGGCTCCAGGATAAACCGTGGACTCAAATATCACGACGTTATCGCGCTTAAGGTGTTCGGCCACCAGGCGCGTGGCACTTTTCAGCGGTTCCAGATCGGGCTGGTTTTGGACAGTGACCGGGGTAGGCGCGGTAATAATATAAATATCAGCTTCTGCCAGGGTGGCCGGGTCGCTGCTATAGCTGATCTGCCGCGCCTCCCTGAATGCCTCGCTGTTGAGGGCGCCATTGCGGTCGTGCCCGGCATTGATTTCCTTGACTCGCTGACTATTGATATCGTAGCCGCGCACCGGGTAGCGGGAAGCCAGGGCGAACGCCAGTGGCAGGCCCACATAGCCGAGGCCAAGCACGGCGATCCGTGTTTTGCTGCTGAGTTCCCTGGGTGGCATGCTGCAACTCCTGTGGTTGGGACAAGCGATTGATGCAATCAACTGCGGCAGTCGGATTCTACACAATGCCCGACGTCTGGCGCGAGTTCGGCGGGTGCCAGTGCCGCGTTAGAGCGTGGACTCCGGCGGTCTGATCAGGCGGGGGCCCATGCTATACTGCGGGCCCAATCCATCCGGGTACAGTGCCCGATTTTCAAGCAAGCGAGTCAGTTAATGCCCAAGTTCAGCACCATTGGCCTGGTTGGCCGCCCCGGGCACAGCGGTGTCGTGGATTCCCTCAATCGCCTGCTTGCCTTTCTGGGTGCCAGAGAAGTTACGGTGATCCTCGATGCAGAAACTGCCGACCTGCTGGACAGTCCGGAGGTAACGCGGTGTCCGCGCGGTGAGCTGTCCGGTAACTGCGATCTGGTGATCGTGGTGGGTGGTGACGGCAGTATGCTCAATGTAGCCAAGACCATGGCCTCCGATCAGGTGCCGGTGATTGGCGTAAATCGCGGCAAGCTGGGTTTTCTGACCGATATTCTGCCGGAAGAGCTGGAGACGCGAATTGGCGAAGTCCTGGACGGCGAGTTCAGCGTCGAGAAGCGCTTCCTGCTGGATCTGTTTCTGCGCGATACCGAGCATGAAACCTTTCTGGGTTCGGCACTGAATGATGTGGTGCTGCATCCTGGCAAGGCTGCGCAAATGATCGAGTTTGAGCTATTTGTGAATGACAATTTTGTCTATAGTCAGGAATCCGATGGCCTGATCGTGGCTACGCCTACCGGTTCCACAGCGTATTCACTGTCCGCCGGCGGCCCAATCATGCATCCGGACCTGGATGCGGTGGTGCTGGTGCCAATGTACCCCCATGCCCTGAGCAGCCGCCCCATTGTCGTGGGTGGTGACAGTGAGGTTTGTCTGCGGGTAGCAGGTAAGGGCAAGCTGCAGCCGCTGCTGAGTTGTGATGGACAGGAACGCTACAGCGCCAATGCCAACGACGTTTTTGTGGTGCGTAAGAAAACCGTCGCCCTGACCATGCTGCATCCGCCCAGCTACAGTTTTTACCAGGCCTGTCGCAGCAAGCTCGGCTGGAGTAATCGACTGGTGCGCGCCGATGATTGAAGCAGCAACTATTGACCTGGATACGGATTTACGGGATTTCAGCCGCCATCTGCAGAGCCAGGGCATTGCTCATCGGATTACCGAGGAGTCAGGGCAACAGGTGCTGTGGGTAGACTCTGAGCACCTGGTTCGTCCCGTGCAGCAGGCGCTGCAATCCTGGCAGGACAACCCGGAACTGCGCGCAGAGGCGGCGCGCTGGTCGCAAGCGCCCAGCATTCCCGCTGGCGGCGGCCTTGGCTGGCGACTTGCCCGGCAACTGGTAGCGGTACCGATTACGTCCATATTGACGTTGTTATGCCTGCTGGTAGCCCTGGTGAGTGCCCTTGGTAGTCAGTCGGGGCGGGTGGATTTCCTGTTTTTCCCACTGCTGGATTCTGCCAATCTCGGGGCCATGCTGGGCGACATTGGCAGCCTGTCTGATCTGCTGCGTACTTTTACACCGATGCTGTTGCACTTCGGTGAACTGCACCTGATTTTCAATCTGTTATGGCTGTGGTTCTTTGGCCGCCAGCTGGAACCGTTGCATCCGTTCTGGCTGTACCTTGGTCTGGTCCTGTCCATGGCGTTTATCAGCAACACCACTCAATATCTGTCGGTGCAATACAATAATTTTGGCGGCATGTCAGGGGTGGTCTATGGCCTGGTGGGCTACACCTGGGTGATTCACAATTTTATGCCCAGATCGCGACTATTGCTCAACAACAGCATGTTTGTGTTCTTCGTGATTGCCCTGGTGCTGATGGAACTGCTGGCCGGTTCGTTTATCGCCACGGCAGCTCATGTTGGTGGACTGCTGTCCGGGCTTTTGCTGGGGCTGGTGATCGTCGCGTACTATCGGCTGGTACTTAATCGGGCCGCAATCAGTCGGCAGACATGAGGTGCTAAGCACGCCGCTTTACTGGTATCACTATGAGCAATGACTTTGACAACAGCCAGGATTTTCCCCTCGGTGCCGAATTCGACACGGTCGAGGAACTGATCACCGCCATGACGCCGGAGATCTATGCAAAACTGCGTACCGCCATCGAGCTTGGAAAATGGCAGGATGGCACCCGTCTCGGCCCGGAACAGCTGGAACAGTGTATGGAAGTGATGATTCTTTATGAGGCGCGTTACCTGCCTGAGGAACAGCGTACCGGCGCCAACCTGCCGCAGTCCTGTCAGAGTAAGGGAGAGGAAGCCAGCAAGGTGCGTATTCTCGACGATATAGAGCTAACTGATCCGAATCAGGGAGAGGATGCGTGAAACAGCAAGCCAGCGGCATTCTGCGCAAAATGAAAACCCGGCTGGAATCTCCGGTGACCTACCGGATGCGAGTGGGTGAGGACGATGTACCCGTGAATCCGCTGCTGGGTAAATCCCTGCAGCTGGAATACAGCGGTGAGATATTTTGTGTCCACTGCGGGCGCAAGACCAGCAAGAGCTTCAATCAGGGCTATTGCTATCCCTGTTTTCAGTCATTGGCCCAGTGTGACTCCTGCATTATCCATCCGGAAAAATGCCACTTCGATCAGGGCACCTGCCGCGAGCCGGCCTGGGGTGAGCGCTACTGCATGCAGGATCATATTGTTTACCTGGCTAATTCCTCCGGCCTGAAAGTCGGGATTACCCGGGCGACCCAGGTGCCAACCCGCTGGATTGACCAGGGCGCCAACCAGGCGCTGGCCGTTATCCGGGTCAGGACTCGATTGCAGTCAGGCACGCTGGAGGTCATGTTCAAGCAGCACGTTACCGACAAAACGAACTGGCGTGACATGCTGAAAGGTAAAAGCGAGCCACTGGATATGGTGGCCGAACGGGACCGGCTGCTGGGCGAGTGTCAGGAGGAAATCGCCGAACTGGAACAGCGGTTTGGATTCTTTGCCATCAGTATTATTAATGGTATCGACCCGGTGAGTATTACCTACCCGGTGCAGGAGTTTCCCGAAAAAATCGTGTCTCACAATTTCGACAAAGATCCGGTAGTCACTGGCACGTTGCTGGGCATCAAAGGCCAGTACCTGATCTTCGATACCGGCGTTATCAATTTGCGTCGTTTCTCCGGTTACAACGTCAATCTTAGCTACTGAATTCACCGTTATACATTTACCGTTAGACAACGCATCAGGCAGCGTGCATCAGCAGCACTGCCAGCCCTAAAGGTTCATTCCATGAAAAATGCTCAGGCCAGGACCACTTACCTGAAGGACTATCTACCGCCGAACTTTAGCATCGAGAGCACGGCGCTGGATTTCGACCTGTACGAAGATCACGCTACCGTGGTGGCCAGGACGCTGTTCGTGCGCAACCCGGATGGACCCGACCCGGATGCCGACAGCCTGATTCTGCATGGTCAGGACCAGGTGCTGGAAAGCGTGGTGATCGATAATCGCCAACTCGGCCCTGACGACTACGTGGTGGACGATGACAGTCTGACTATTAACGACCTGTCCTCGTGGGTGGCCGATACCGCGGAGCGCTTTTATCTGACGATTACCAGTCGTACTGAGCCGCAGAACAATACAGCGCTTGAAGGGCTGTACAAGTCGCGCAAGATGTTTTGCACTCAGTGTGAGGCCGAGGGTTTTCGGCGCATTACCTATTATCTGGACCGCCCGGATGTGATGGCGCGCTTTACCACCACCATTCGGGCCGACAAGAGCAAGTACCCCGTGCTGCTGTCCAACGGCAACCAGATTGACAGCGGTATTGACGATCATGATGCCAATCGCCATTGGGTGAGCTGGGAAGACCCGTTTCGCAAGCCCAGCTATTTGTTTGCTCTGGTGGCCGGTGATCTGGTCAGCCTCGATGATACTTTCACAACCATGAGTGGTCGCGAAATTGCCCTGCATATATTTGTCGAAGAGAAAGATCTCGACAAATGCGAGCACGCCATGACATCGCTGAAAAAGTCGATGCGCTGGGACGAAGAAAAGTACGGCCGGGAATACGACCTCGATATCTTCATGATTGTCGCCGTGGATGACTTCAATATGGGGGCCATGGAAAACAAGGGATTGAATATTTTCAATACCTCCTGTGTGCTGGCCAATCCCCACACCACCACCGACATGGGCTTTCAGCGCGTCGAGGCGGTGGTTGCCCATGAGTATTTCCACAACTGGTCCGGCAATCGTGTGACCTGTCGCGACTGGTTTCAGCTTAGCCTCAAGGAGGGCTTTACGGTATTTCGTGATTCCGAATTCTCCGCGGATATGGGCTCGCGCACCGTCAAGCGAGTCGAGGACGTCAATTTTCTCAAGACCGTGCAGTTCGCCGAGGATGCCGGACCAATGGCGCATTCTGTGCGACCTGACTCGTATATGGAAATTTCCAACTTTTACACGGTGACTATCTATGAGAAGGGTGCCGAGGTAGTTCGAATGATTAGCCTGCTGCTTGGCGAGGAGAAGTTTCGCGCTGGCACCGATTTGTATTTTGAGCGTCACGACGGTCAGGCGGTGACGACCGAGGATTTTGTGCGCGCCATGGAAGAAGCCAGCGGCGTTGATTTACAGCAGTTCCGGCTCTGGTACAGCCAGGCGGGCACGCCTGTTGTTAGTGTCGATACCCACTTTGACGCCAGCCAGGCAACGTTCACGCTGTCATTCAGTCAGCGCTGTCCGGATACCCCGGGGCAAACCGGAAAACTGCCATTGATGATTCCGGTACGGGTTGGCTTGCTCCGTGCAGATGGCAGTGAGCTGCCTTTGCAGCTACTCGGTGAGGACCAGGCCACAGCGACTGACCGGACCTTGGTGGTTTCCGATGCCGAGCAGGAATTTGTATTTACCGGGATTGACGAGCAGCCAGTGCCATCACTGCTACGGGCCTTCAGTGCCCCGGTGCGTCTGCATTATGACTATACGCGGGAAGACCTGTTTTTCCTGTTGGTTCACGACAGCGATGGCTTTAACCGCTGGAATGCCGGGCAACTGCTGGCGATTAGCGTAATCAATGCGCTGCAGGAGCAGCGTTCCGCTGGCGCAGAACTGGAAATACCGACGCTGCTGGTAGACGCCTATGGGCGAATTCTCGACGACGTGATAGCCAATCCCGAGCAGGACAAGGCAATGATTGCCAAGCTGTTGAGTTTGCCCACCGAAAGCTTCCTGATCGAGCAGGCAGCGGTTGCCGATGTGGAAGCCATTCATGAGGTGCGTGAGTTTATCGCCGACCAACTGGCGCATCGCCATCACGACAAGTTTGCCCGGGTTTATAAAGATAACGACAGCAATTGGGAATTCAGTGTCGAGGCCGACGCCATAGCCCGGCGCGCGCTGAAAAATCTGGCGCTGAGCTATTTGCTGCGCACCGAAGATGAAGACTGGGTGCAGCGTTGTCACTGGCAATTCGAGGGCGCCAGCAACATGACTGACCAGATGGCGGCACTGCGTTGCCTGGTGAACTGCCCGAAGGACACCGCCAGGGATCTGGCGGACAAGGCGCTGACCGCATTCTTC
Organism: uncultured Pseudohongiella sp.; assembly: GCA_965230125.1. Lineage (GTDB taxonomy): Bacteria > Pseudomonadota > Gammaproteobacteria > Pseudomonadales > Pseudohongiellaceae > UBA9145. Next base: position 2,375,208 of record OZ245938.1, read on the forward strand.
GACAACTGGCAGCATGAAGCCCTGGTTGTGGATCAGTGGTTTGCGGTGCAGGCTACCTGTGCGCTACCGGGCACGCTGGAGAGGGTTCGGGAACTGATGGAGCATCCCCACTTTGCCATTCGCAACCCCAACAAGGTGCGTTCCCTGATTGGCGCCTTCTGTGGTCAGAACCACATCAATTTCCACAGCGCTGATGGTGCTGGCTATGAATTTCTGGCCGACCAGGTGTTAAGGCTTGACCAATTGAATCCGCAGATTGCCGCGCGTCTGTTAACGCCACTGACGCGCTGGAAAAAGTACGACCCGGCGCGACAGTCCCTGATGCAGGTGCAGCTGCAACGGATCAAGGCCAGCGACAAGCTGTCCAGCGATGTCTATGAGGTGGTGCAGAAAAGCAGCGTCTAGTCCGCGCAACCGTCGGACATAAAAAAGCCGGGCAGTGCCCGGCTTTTTTATTGCCTGTTTGTTGGCTATTTACAGCCCATGACTATTGCTGCGAGACAGGGGCCGAACACGCAATCAGGCCACGTCCTGCACCTGGGTCAGGGGAATATCCCGGGCCTTTTCTGCGGCTTCCATGTACTCCTGGATCTCGTCGAAGTTCAGGTAGCGGTAGATATTGTCCGCCATGGTATTCAGCGCCCCCATGTACTGCATGTACTCATCCTTGCTGGGAATCTTGCCCAGCGCGGCGCTGACCGCAGCCAGCTCCGACGAGGCCAGATAGACATTGGCGCCCTGGCCAAGCCGGTTCGGGAAGTTACGGGTGGAGGTGGATACCACGGTTGAGTTCGGTGCCACCCGCGCCTGGTTACCCATGCACAGCGAGCAGCCCGGCATCTCGGTACGTGCGCCGGATACTCCAAAGATGTTGTAGATGCCTTCTTCGGTCAGCTGGTGCTCGTCCATCTTGGTGGGTGGGGCAATCCACAGCTTGGTGGGCAGGCCGCCATCCACCTGCTTGAGGACTTCACTGGCAGCGCGGAAATGGCCAATATTGGTCATGCAGGAGCCAATGAACACCTCGTCGATTTTCGTGCCCTGGACTTCAGACAGGGGTTTGACGTCGTCCGGATCGTTCGGGCAGGCCAGCAGCGGTTCGGTGATCTCATTGAGATTGATTTCAATGATCTTGTGGTATTCCGCATCGGCATCGGGCTGCAGCAGCTCCGGATTTTCCAGCCAGGCTTCCATGGCCTGGGCGCGGCGCTCGAGGGTCCGGGCGTCCTGATAGCCGTTGGCAATCATCCAGCGCAGCAGGGTGATGTTGGACTTGAAGTACTCAATGATTGGTTCCTTGTTGAGGCGAATCGTGCAGCCCCCCGCGGAACGCTCGGCGGACGCGTCGGAGATTTCAAAGGCCTGCTCAACCTTCAGGTCAGGCAATCCTTCGATTTCGAGGATGCGTCCGGAGAAGATGTTTTTCTTGCCTTTCTTGGCCACGGTCAGGTCGCCGGACTGCAGGGCGGCATAGGGGATGGCGTTGACCAGGTCGCGCAGGGTGATGCCGGGCTGCATTTCGCCGGTGAAGCGCACCAGGACCGATTCCGGCATATCCAGGGGCATTACGCCGGTGGCGGCGGCAAACGCCACCAGGCCGGAACCGGCCGGGAATGAAATGCCAATGGGGAAACGGGTGTGGGAATCACCACCGGTGCCCACGGTGTCCGGCAGTAGCATGCGGTTCAGCCAGGAGTGGATGATGCCATCGCCGGGGCGCAGGGAGACGCCGCCGCGGGTATGAATGAAATCCGGCAGGCTGTGCTGGGTTTCAATATCCACCGGCTTGGGATAGGCAGCGGTGTGGCAGAAAGACTGCATTACCAGATCCGCGGAGAAGCCCAGACAAGCCAGGTCCTTGAGTTCATCACGGGTCATCGGGCCGGTGGTGTCCTGACTGCCTACCGTGGTCATGCGCGGCTCGCAGTAGCTGCCGGGGCGCACGCCCTCCACGCCACAGGCGCGGCCCACCATTTTCTGGGCCAGGGTGAAGCCCTTGCCGGTGTCTTCACCGACAATCGGCGAGCGAAATAGTGTGGACGGCTCCAGGCCCAGCTCTTCGCGGGCGCGCTGGGTAAGGCCACGGCCAATAATCAGTGGGATGCGACCGCCAGCGCGCACTTCATCCATCAGCACCTCGGTCTTCAGTTCGAATTCCGCCAGCACCTCATCGGTGCCATGCTTGAGAATCTTGCCGTCGTAAACCTTGATATCAATAACATCACCGGTTTCCAGCGCGTCAACATCGCACTCGAAGGGCAGGGCGCCAGCATCTTCCATGGTGTTAAAAAAGATAGGGGCAATCTTGCCGCCGATGCAAACGCCGCCGGCGCGCTTGTTGGGGATGTAGGGAATGTCCTTGCCGGTATGCCAGAGCACGGAGTTGGTGGCAGATTTACGTGATGAGCCGGTGCCCATGACATCGCCGACCAGTGCCACTGGATGACCTTTTTCTTTCAGCTCAATGATCTGTTCCGCAGCATTGGTGACGCCGTCGCGAGGGTTTTTGTACATGGCCTTGGCGTGCAGCGGAATGTCGGGACGGGACCAGGCATCCTGGGCGGGGGACAGATCGTCGGTGTTGGTTTCCCCGGGGACCTTGAATACGGTGACGGTGAGCAGTTCCGGAATCGCCGGCTTGTCGACAAACCATTCGGCATCAGCCCAGGACTGCAGCACGCGCTTTGCGTGTTCGTTGCCGGCGCGGGCCTTTTCCGCCACGTCGTGGAAGGCATCAAACATCAGCATGGTGCGGCACAGTTCATCGGCCGCGGCAGACCCCAACTCGGCATCGTCCAGCAGTTCCACCATGGTGGCAATGTTGTAACCACCGAGCATGGTGCCCAGCAATTTGACTGCCTGCAGTCTGTCCAGCAGTGGCGACGTGGCTTCGCCGCGGGCCAGCGCCGAAAGAAAGCCTGCCTTGACGTAGGCAGCTTCGTCCACGCCAGCGGGTACGCGGGTGGCAAGCAGTTCCACCAGGAATTCTTCTTCACCGGCCGGTGGATTCTTGAGCAATTCCACCAGTTCGGCCACTTGCTCGGCGTTCAGGGGTTTGGGGACGATGCCTTCTGCGGCGCGTTCGGCGACGTGTTGTCTGTAGGCCTCTAGCACAGGGTGTTCCTCATATTGGTACCGGTAGTTCAGCACCGCGGATTGAGCTGCGGGGCAGGCCGGAATTGGGTTTCGCTGACAGTGTGTGTTCGGGCGGTGCTGCTTGCCTGATAATTACCGCAAGCCGGGATTCGGCTGGCTGGCAGTTCGCTGACAAAGGGCAGGGTGCTCCGAAAAAGAGCGCGTATTCTATTGTAATGGCTGGAGAAAATCCAGATGACCAGGCACTGGAGGCGGTGCCGGGCAGCACTAGTGCCCGGTGCTGGCCGGGAATTGTCGGCAGCCACGATAATTGACTGAACGGTTTTGGGTGGCGGGCGAGGTGGGTATACAATCTGCGCTGCTAAAGTCTGTCGTAATAGCTACGACACAGCAGGCTAGACACTGCAAAACTTACCCAGGTCGTTTGACCCACTGGCAACGCGCTGATGAAAACCCCCTGTATTGGCATTTGCTCCACCACCTCCCTGGGCGATCGGGTTTGCCGCGGCTGTAAACGCTACAGTTTCGAGGTCATCGACTGGAATGCCTACCAGGACCGGGAGAAAGCGGCGGTGTTGAAGCGCATCGAGAAACTGGTGACCCAGATTCTTGCGGACAAGCTGCGAATTTTTTCGGTGCCGAATCTGAAGCTCGGTCTGGATCAGGCAAGAGTCCCCTACGATGCGACGCTGTCACCTTATTGCTGGCTACATAACCTGCTGAACAAGCGGCGCGACCAGATTGCCAACCTGAGCGAGTTCGGGGCCTATGTGCTCCCGGAATACAGCCAGTTCAGCCTGGCAGAGCTGGGGGCCCGGATTGAAGAAGAGTTGCTGGTGCTCAGCGATGCACATTACCAGCGCTACTACCGGGACGATTCCCCGGCCAGGCGCCAGAATCAGCAACTGCCTGGCCGCGATTCAGCCTGATTGGCAGGATCGCAGGGCCACCGGCTAGCGCGCCAGCGGCATCCGCTTCAGCTCAACGCCATTGTCGCTCAGGTCGGCAAACCAGGCCTGCCGGTCCCAGTCCCCCAACACCAGACGCCAGGCTTCTGTCTGCCCCTTGATGGGCTCTGGCAATGTTACCTCGTGAAAGTCCGGACGATGGGTATGACCGTGGAGCAGGCGACACTGCCGATGTTTCGCAAGGCAGCGGCGCACCTCATCCTGATTGACGTCCATGATGCCTTCATCCTTGCCAGCGGTGGCCTGCCTGGACTGCTGGCGAGCCTGCTCAGCGAACGCGCGCCGCTCGCTCAGGCCCCTGGCCAGGAAGGCTTGTTGCCAGGCAGGGTCGCGCACCTGGCGGCGGAAATTCTGGTAGTCCACATCGTCGGTACAGAGCGCATCGCCGTGGCTGATCAACAGCGGACCAAGCGCGGTGTCGATAACGCTGGGGTCGGGCAACAGCTTGGCGCCGCAGGCGGCGGCGAACTCATCACCGATCAGAAAGTCGCGATTGCCATGCATCAGGTAGACCCTGGCGCCGGCATTGGCGAAAGCCTTCAGGGCCGCCGCCACGCGCTGCGCCAGCGGCTCCCAGGCGTCGTCGCCAATCCACATCTCGAACAGGTCGCCGAGAATATAAAGCGCCTGGCACTGGCCGGTTTGCTCGTTGAGGAAGCGCAGCAGCGTCTCGGTGATGTCCGGTCGCGTTTCCTGCAGATGCAGGTCAGATATAAACAGCAGGCGATCAGACACGGGTCAGCTGGCGTCGTGAATCTCGGTTGATTCGATCACCACATCTTCGGCCGGAACGTCCTGGTGGCCCGCGGCGCTGGTGGTGGCGGTGTTCTTGATCTTGTTGACCACGTCCATGCCGTCAGTGACGCGGCCAAAAACGGCGTAGCCCCAACCCTGTGGCGACTTGTCCTTGTGGTTGAGGAAATGGTTGTCATTGACGTTGATAAAGAACTGCGAGGTGGCGGAGTGGGGTTCCATGGTGCGCGCCATGGCCAGCGTCCCGGTCAGATTGGGCAGGCCATTGTCTGCCTCGTTTTCAATGGGCTCGCCATTGGGCTTCTGCTGCATACCCGGCTCGAAACCGCCGCCCTGGACCATAAAGTTACTGATGACTCGATGAAAAATGGTGCCGTCGTAGAAACCGTCTTTGGCGTAGGCCATAAAGTTGGCAGCAGATTTTGGCGCCTTGTCAAAATCCAGTTCAATGGTGATGTCGCCCATGTTGGTGTGAAAGGTAATCATTGCGTAATCCAGTACGATAAAATTCAGTTAGGTTTGGAAAGGGTAGGTGGAGAGCGGCTATAATAAGAGTTTTGCTGGCCACCCGATAGCCCCGCATCAGGACTCATCGTCGGTATACCGCGAGCTCGGTCACTGATTTTCAATCAGCTCTGCTGCAGTAATCTTGTCAACGGCCAATACTTTTCTGGCAAATACCCAACAAGGAATACAGATACCCCATATGACGGCTTCCGATTCAAACAACAGGAACCCGGCAGCGGCGCCGACGCCCTCCAACTTTATTCGCCACAAGATCAGTCAGGATCTGGCCGACGGCAAGCACGGTGGTCGGGTGCATACACGCTTTCCGCCGGAGCCCAATGGCTATCTGCACATTGGCCATGCCAAGTCCATCTGCCTGAATTTCTCACTGGCCGAGGAGTATGGTGGTCTGTGTAATCTGCGCTTTGATGACACCAATCCGGCCAGGGAAAGCCAGGAGTTCGTGGATGCCATCAAGGATAATATTCGCTGGCTGGGTTTCGACTGGCACGGCGAGGTGCGCTATTCCTCCAACTATTTCGACCAGCTCTACAGCTTTGCGGTGCAGCTAATTGAAGCGGGCAAGGCCTATGTAGACAGCCTGAGTGCGGACCAGGCGCGGGAATACCGCGGGACCCTCACCGAGCCGGGACGAAACAGCCCGGATCGCGATCGCCCCGTGGCGGAGAATCTCGACCTGTTCACGCGCATGAAAGCCGGTGAGTTCGCGGACGGCGACTATTCCCTGCGCGCCAGGATCGACATGGCCTCACCGAACATCAATATGCGCGACCCGGTACTGTATCGAATCCGCCATGTTCACCATCACCAGACCGGAGACAAGTGGTGCATTTATCCCACCTATGATTATACCCACTGCATCTCTGATGCTCTGGAAGGCATAACCCATTCTCTGTGCACTCTGGAGTTTGAGGATCACCGTCCACTGTATGACTGGATTTTGCACAACCTGGATAAAGATTCACTACGTGCTGCCAGCGATCTGGCTGACTCCGACGCTGAGTATGTGTTGCCGGAGCAAACCGAGTTTGCCAAGCTCAAGCTGAACTACACGGTAGTGGGCAAGCGCAGCCTGCGCGACCTGGTGGAAACCGGCAAGGTGGCTGGCTGGGACGATCCGCGCATGCCCACCCTGGCGGGGATGCGTCGCCGTGGATTCACCCCGGCCTCGATCCGCAATTTCTGTGAAAGTGTCGGCCTGGCGCGAGCCGAGAGCGTGGTGGATCTGGGGATGCTGGAACACGCCATACGCGACGACCTGGACAAACACGCGCCGCGGGCCATGGGCGTGCTCAAGCCGCTCAAGGTGATATTGACCAGTTTCGAACAAGACCATCTTGAAGAGCTGGAGATGGGCAATCACCCCAAGGATGAAGCGATGGGTACGCGCAGCGTACCGCTGACCCGGGAGATCTACATCGACCGCTCGGATTTCGAGCAGGAGCCGCCCCCTGGGTACAAGCGCCTGGTACCCGGTGGCGAGGTGCGTTTGCGCGGTGCCTATGTGATCCGCTGTGATGAGGTCATTAGCGACGACGCGGGTGATGTCAGCGAACTGCACTGCAGTGTCGATCTGGATACTCTGGGGAAGAAACCCGAGGGGCGCAAGGTGAAGGGCGTCATCCATTGGGTCTCCGCACGCCTGGGTATACCGGTGAAAGTGCGGCTTTATGATCGGCTGTTCAATGTCGAGCGGCCTGAGGGCAAGAACGTGGATTATCACCAGTGTCTAAATCCCGACTCGCTGATCGAAGTGGACGGTTGTATTGTCGAGCCCGCAGCGCTGGCTGAAGGCGCCAGTTGTAATTTTCAGTTTGAGCGAGAAGGCTATTTCTGTCTGGACGCGGTCGACAGCAGCCCGGAGATGCCGGTTTTCAATCGTACTATTACCTTGCGCGATTCCTGGTCGGGCTAGGATTTACAGGTTGTTCAAGACTCTTAATATCAACACATCGAATTACAGTTGCAGCTATTTTGATCAAGATTCATAACACTCTCACCCAGCGTAAGGAAGAGCTCAGACCTATTGAGCCCGGCAAGATTCGTATTTACGTGTGCGGCATCACCGTCTACGACTACTGCCATCTGGGACACGGGCGCATGCTCATGGCCTTTGATGTGGTAACCCGCTATTTGCGGTTTCGTGGTTTTGATGTGAATTACGTGCGCAACATCACCGACATCGACGACAAGATTCTCAATCGCTCAAAAGAACAGGGTGAGCTGTTCAGCGATCTCACGGCTCGCTACATCAAGGCCATGCACGAGGATGAGCGGGCTTTGGGTATTCGTCCGCCCGACCAGGAGCCTCGTGCTACCGGTCACATCGAGCAGATCATCGCCATGATTCAGACCCTGATGGACAAGGACTTTGCCTACAAGGCCAGCAACGGCGACGTGTATTTCGCGGTGACCCGTTTCCCGGAGTACGGCAAGCTCTCAAAGAAGCGTCTTGATGAATTGCTGGATGGCGCCCGGGTTGAGGTTGGGGAGCTGAAAAAAGACCCCAGAGACTTTGTGTTATGGAAAGCTTCACCGGATGACGGTGTTGGCTGGGATTCCCCCTGGGGCTACGGTCGGCCAGGCTGGCATATTGAATGTTCTGCCATGTCCACCTGCGCGCTGGGCGATAATTTTGACATTCACGGCGGCGGGACCGACTTGATGTTTCCCCATCATGAAAACGAGATCGCTCAGTCGGAGGCAGCCACGGGCTGTACCTTCGCCAATATCTGGATGCATAACGGGCCGCTGCGGGTGGATGATGAAAAGATGTCCAAGTCGCTGGGCAATTTCTTCACCATTCGCGATGTGCTGGCCAAATACGACGCCGAAGTGGTGCGCTACCTGCTGATTGCCAGTCACTACCGCAGTCCGATCAATTATTCTGAGCAGAGCCTGCAGCAGGCCGGCAAGGCCCTGGAGCGCTTTTATCACTGCCTGAAAGACCTCGACACAGCCAATGCCAAAACCCTGACCAACAGCCGCTTTGAGAAAGCCTTCACCGCGGCCATGGACGATGACTTTAATACCGCCGAGGCGATGGGGGTGCTGTTTGATATGGTCAGTGAGATCAATCGGCAAAAAACCGAAGACCCTGACCACGCCAATCAGTTAGGAGCACTGCTGGTGCGCCTGGGCGATGTGTTGGGCGTGCTGCAGTCGGAACCGGAGGCGTTCCTGCGCCGCAGTGGCGACGCCCAACAACTGGATGCCGGTGAAGTAGACCGGCTGGTGGCCGCGCGTGACCAGGCCAGGGCCGATAAAGATTGGGTCCGGGCGGACCAAATAAGAGACCAGCTCGCCGCCATGAACGTGGTAGTTGAGGACAAGGCAGGCGCCAGCAGCTGGCGCGTGGAGCGTAATTAGCTGCATTGACGCACCCGGGACACACGGGTATGATGCCGCCTTCCTGAAATCCGAGGAAAATCAGGCGTTTTACGGTAGACTTTTCGGGGTATAGCGCAGTCTGGTAGCGCGCCTGCTTTGGGAGCAGGATGTCGGGAGTTCGAATCTCTCTACCCCGACCAATTCAACATCCGGTTGCACTGCCAACGCTCGTCCCGAGCCGCAACCCGATGACCCAGCTTTAATGGTGACTGTAGCTCAGTTGGTAGAGCCCCGGACTGTGACTCCGGTTGTCGTGGGTTCGAGCCCCATCAGTCACCCCATTCTTACCCCAACTGGCCGTCGCTGGCGGTCAGGCGGCGGTGAAAGCAAGCGCTGCAACAGACGGTCTCTATCGCCATGGCAACGCAACCAACCAACACCACGCCCCCTTCCCGGGCACCCGACCAGCCGCGCAAGAGCGTGAATGGTGAGCGGCTGCGAGTGACCGAGCTGAATACCGACGTACCCTTTGTCGATCGGCAAGCGGTTGATCCTGAAGCAACAGACCAGCATCCGGCTGGCGGCAGCAAACTGCTGCGCTGGTGGCGAAACCTCAACCTGGTGCTGGCAGGCATGTATACCGGCCTGACCTGCTACGGTACACCCCACAGCAAGCACCCTGGGCATCCGGATAAGGAATCCACGACGCAAGCCGATAAGCCCGATAACCGACCAATCTGAATCCAGCGACGCGACCGGCGCCACTTCATGTACAATAGCCGCCGATTTCCGGCCGCGCCGGAATCCCACCGTGCTGTAATCAGTGGCGGAAACGGTCGTCAACCCATAGCGGAAGGAATACTCACCAACACGCTTCAGGGTGGTTAAACGGCCACTTTTGACAAGTCATGCGCCCGTAGCTCAGCTGGATAGAGCATCGGCCTTCTAAGCCGGTGGTCGCAGGTTCGAATCCTGCCGGGCGCGCCATATAACCAAGCCCGCGCAAGCGGGCTTTTTTATATGGCCCGTCCGGTAGTTAGACAGAACCTGCCGGTTCGAAAGCCGCGCAGCGGCGCAGACCGCGCAACGCGCGGCCCCAGCGGGGTGAGGATTTGAGCTTAGCTCAAATTCGAATCAATCCTGCCGGGCGCGCCATATAACCAAGCCCGCGCAAGCGGGCTTTTTTATATGGCCCGTCCGGTAGTTAGACAGAACCTGCCGGTTCGAAAGCCGCGCAGCGGCGCAGACCGCGCAACGCGCGGCCCCAGCGGGGTGAGGATTTGAGCTTAGCTCAAATTCGAATCAATCCTGCCGGGCGCGCCATATAACCAAGCCCGCGCAAGCGGGCTTTTTTATATGGCCCGTCCGGTAGTTAGACAGAACCTGCCGGTTCGAAAGCCGCGCAGCGGCGCAGACCGCGCAACGCGCGGCCCGAAGGGTGAAGATTTGAGCTCAGCTCAAATCTGAATCAATCCTGCCGGGCGCGCCATATAACCAAGCCCGCGCAAGCGGGCTTTTTTGTATGGTTCGTTCGGTAGTGCAGCAGAAGCTGCCAGGTTCGAAAGCCGCGCAGCGGCGCAGACCGCGCAACGCGCGGCCCGAAGGGATCGCCACTGCTTAGTGGTAGTGATCCTCGGATACAAGCACTTATTTAGCGAAGAAGCTCGTTAGCAGGATTTGAGCTCAGCTCAAATCTGAATCAAAAATTCGCCGGGAGCGAATTTTCATGAGCGCAGCGAACCTGCTCGGTGGGCTCCAGGGATGGAGCCCATAATCCTGCCGGGCGCGCCATATAACAAAGCCCGCGCAAGCGGGCTTTTTTATATGGCCCGTCCGGTAGTTAAGCAGAACCTACCGGTTCGAAAGCCGCGCAGCGGCGCAGACCGCGCAACGCGCGGCCCGAAGGGATCGCCACTGCTTAGTGGTAGTGATCCTCGGATACAAGCACTTATTTAGCGAAGAAGCTCGTTAGCAGGATTTGAGCTTAGCTCAAATTCGACTCAAAAATTCGCCAGGAGCGAATTTTCATGAGCAAAGCGAACCCGAAGGGTGGGCCCCAGGGACGGAGCCCATAATCCTGCTGGCGTGTCATCATCCCATCGATCAGGTCAATATCAGGTTTGGCGCGGCATCGAGTCCGTATGCGTCAATCGAGGTGCCTTTATGCCGCTATAGCTCGCCCGGATTGGTGGATCACGGCGCGCGTATTGCGGCAACTGCCGCAGGCGGATTTTGATAAACCCCGGTCACGGAGTCGACTCTACTGAGAAGTGATTGCGGGTGCGATTGGCGAAAGCGACCAGTGACAGCATGACCGGAACCTCGACCAGCACGCCAACCACCGTCGCCAGTGCTGCGCCGGAATTCAGGCCGAACAGGCTGATGGCCACGGCCACTGCAAGCTCAAAGAAATTCGAGGTGCCGATTAGCGCGCAAGGTGCGGCGATCCGGTGTGGCACTTTGAGCGCAAAGGCAGCGGCGTAGCCAAGGGCAAACATGCCGTAACTCTGGATCAGGATTGGCACTGCGATGAGTGCGATTACCAAAGGCCGATCGATGATTACCGTGCCCTGAAGGCCAAAGAGAATTACCACGGTCGCGATCAGTCCAATCATCGACCACGGCTTTACCCGGGCAGTGAAGGCCGCGATACGCTGCGCGCTACCCAGACGTCTGCGCGTAACGTAGCCAGCCAATAATGGCAGCGCCACATAAAGCAATGTCGCAAGCACGAGTGTTTCCCAGGGAACTGCAATTTCCGTGACCCCAAGTAGAAAGGCGACGATCGGCGCAAATGCAACAATCATGATCAGGTCATTTACCGACACCTGAACCAGTGTGTAGGTCTCATCGCCCCGGGCGAGTTGTGACCAGACGAATACCATTGCCGTACAGGGAGCGGCACCCAGCAGGATCAATCCGGCTATGTATTGAGCGGCATCGCCGGGATCAATAAAGGGCGCGAACAGGTGTTGAAAAAACAGCACCGCCAGTGCTGCCATGGTGAATGGCTTGATCAGCCAGTTGATGGTCAAGGTGATAAGAAGCCCGCGCGGTTGGCGCGCAATGTCTTTCACCGCCCCGAAATCGACGCCAACCATCATGGGGAAAACCATTGCCCAAATCAGTACCGCGACTACAAGGTTGATGGACGCGACTTCGGCGGCAGCGATTGAGTCCACCAGCGCTGGAGCGACGGTGCCGAGGATCAGCCCGGTAGTCATTGCCAATGCCACCCAAAGCGTCAGCCAGCGTTCAAAAATCCCCATCGCCTCAGTTGCTGGCTGATCAGAATTCAGCATTGGTCCATCCCGCTATGATCTGCGCCGCCGGACCGGCAGGCACAGACGATGTCGTTGATTAGCGGTTTGCAGAGGTCAGATTTTCCGCCGCAGCAATCCTCCAGAATGAATGAAAGCAGACCATTCAGACCCTCAATGTCCGCAAAGTAACGAATCGATCGGCCTTCACGTTCGTTGCGCACCAGCCCTGCGTTGCGCAGTACGGCCAGATTCGCGGAAAGCGTGTTCTGCTTGATATCGAGTGTCTTGCCGATGTCCCCGGCAGCCATACCGGTGTGTCCCGCCTGGATCAGAAGCCGGAAGGCTTCCAGTCGGGATTGCTGGCCGAGAGCAGACAGTGCAGATGTAGCAGTCAATATATCCATAATTCATGATATATCGAATAAAAGTGGTCGCGTCAACCAGGCGTTGACTACTCTGCATAGCAGGTCGACAGGGCGTTTACAGTGATCAGAAATTTTTATCTTTGTAGACTTCCAGAATTCGGACCTCTGTCTATGCCAAGGTCAGTGCTGTGGTCATTGCAGTTACCAAGGATTTCGAAGAGGGGATTGGAAATTCCTTCTTCGAGCTGCGCCATTGGTTTCCCGGTAGTGGGTGTGAATGGTCGAATGCGAAGTCTCGACTGACTCGTCTGCGCCAGTCACCACCAAGAAAGTTCTTGAATAACTCTACTAAAATTAGTAGCTTGCTAATGATACTTGCTGTAAAGCCGATAGTTTTAGGTGTAAGCAAGCTATAAATGGAGAAATTTGAGCAGGATGCTCGGCTAATGTTGATGTAGCCCAGGCCCACGTCAGGATTGAATTCTTGGCGCTGGGCCGTTTGCCGCCCTTCAGCGGTGGCGCAAGGGCACCGCCTCCAGTTTTTCTTCCGGGATCGCCACCAGGTCATCCTGATCCTTATCCCGCCATGTCGTCAGGGGAATCAGCCGATAAGCACCGGTACGCTTGGCCCGGGCACCTCGTCGCCGGGCAGTGCTGCCGTCGACCTTGCGGGTGTCGAAGGTGTATACCCGGTAGTCTTGTGGCAAATGCGCCATGAATTGTTCGGCGCTTGTAAATGACAGGTCTTCGCCGTAGCTGATCTCAATCACCAGTACTGGCCGAAACCTGGCCAGGGTCTGTTGTAAACCGCTCAGCACCTTGCGTTCAAAGCCTTCCACGTCAATTTTCATGACCTCTATGCGCGGCAGCTCCAGATCGGCAAGGTACTCATCGCCGCGGGCAATGCGCAGGGCGCCGGCCGGGGTATTGCCGCGCCGCTGGCTCTCGGCCGCAAAGGAGCCGATGCCGGTATTGCTGCCGGTGGGTGCATAAAAAGGCAGGGTACCGTTACTGTCACCAAGGCCAAGCTTGTGCAGCGTGACGTTGTCGATATGGTTAAGTTCCAGGTGGGATTCCAGCCGTGCACTGACTGCTGCGTAGGGCTCGAAAGCATGGACCCGGGAAGCGAACTGCGACATGAACAGGGAGTGCTGGCCAATATTGGCCCCGACGTCGCAAAATACCGTACCGCCCGCTTCGACCCTGCCAAGATTGAGCAGGCAGTCGCGCAGAAAATACAGCAGTGGCTTTTCAAAGGCACCATAGAAGTACATGGCAAACTCGATGCCGTTATTCAGGTTGCCGTGATAGCGCAATCCATAAAAATCCATTGCGAACGGGGCGTCGGGGGCTTTGCCCTGGGCATCGAGCTTTTTGTAGGCGCTCTTTTTCAGTCGCAGCGGCAGCCAGCGCTGTCGCCAGATCCAGTGCGCAAGACCGGACGGCATCGTCATCAGGAAAGACTCGCCAGCAGGCGGGACAGCGGCTGCGGTTTACGGTCGGCACGCTGATAAAGTGGGTGAGCGGGCTGGCGCGAGCGGTTTAGCTGTAGACAGTACAGATCGCTTAACATCTCCAGCACTGAGAATGCGCGGTCATTGAACAGGCCATCGTTCCCCCAGCAGGCCACAGTCAGGTCCGCCTGGCGATGGCAGCGACGGATCCAGTAGTCATTGCGCTTGCCCACCGGGTCCGCCGCGGACTTGAGATCGGTGGGGTAGGTGGCGCGGTATGCAAACAGATTGACCACTTCCACAGCGGCGAACCCCCAGTCGTGAGCATAATTGACACAGCGGCGGATGGTTGGATCATCCTGGCGGTGATCGGCGGTGGAGGGGTTCAAGCCGATGAACAGGACCCGGCCGCGTCCGCCTTGCCAGCATCGCTCCAGACTATAGCGATAGTGACGGCAGCGTGAGAAGCGGGCGTTTTGTGATTCGTATTGCAGTTTCGGCATCTGGTTTGTTCTGAGTCTGGCATTCACTGCCGTTTTGCGAATAATAGCAAGCTGTTTACCGGCTTCCCTGGGCAGCATTTTCCAGGCAACAGGTGTCTTCGCCAAGCCTTGGTTGGCTAGCCAAGACGAATCGCCAGGCATCCAGCGTGATGCTTGTGGTGGCCGGTATTAACAGAAGTGCCATTCGGGGCCGGGAGGTTAACTTCCCGGCGCCGAAATCTCTACCCTGACACCCCGTTCAATTCGGCATTCCCTGTTCGATCTCCATTTTTATTTCTATTTCCTTTTGCTTCCGCCTGCACCTGCCGCGACCTCCAATCGGGCAATCGTACGGGTGCATTGCGTAACGGGTCGCTATCGGCATCCCGCGGTCCTGCATTCAGGATGTAAGACCTGGCGCCAAGTTGCGTCGCCGCGAGCCCTGGTTTATGGTCCGAGGCCATCAGGTCACTGCTTGCGAGGATGGTCATGCTAGCAATCATTGGAGGCACCGGGCTATCCCGGCTGTCAGTTTTCACCCCGGCTGAGTCACGCGCAGTCCAGACTACCTGGGCAGCGCAACCGGTAACGCTGGAGATCATGAAGCACCATGGCAAGGATTTGGTGTTCCTGCCGCGCCACGGTGCCAGTCACGCTGTACCCCCGCATCGCGTCAACTATCGCGCCAATATTGCTGCTTTGCAGGAAGTGGGAGTCACCAGCATTATTGCCGTGAATGCCGTGGGTGGTATCCACCCGGATATGGGTCCTGGCGCCCTCATGTTGCCGGATCAGATCATCGACTATACCCATGGGCGGGCGGCGACGTTCTTCGAAGACGATCTTGATGCGGTTACGCACATCGATTTCAGTGACCCTTTTTCAGCGCTGGAACGCCAGCAGCTGAGCCAGGTGCTTGAGGACTGCAATGATCATCGCGTGGTGCTTGGCAGCGGCGTGTATGGGGTTACCCAGGGGCCGCGGCTGGAGACGGCGGCTGAGATCACGCGGCTGCAACGCGATGGCTGCGATGTGGTTGGCATGACTGCCATGCCGGAGGCGGCACTGGCCCGGGAAGCCGGGCTCGGCTATGGCATGCTGGCACTGTCGGTGAATTGGGCCGCCGGGCTAACGCCTGAGCCCATTACCATGGATCAGATTCGCGGGGTGCTGGCGGACGGGATGGCGCTGATAGCCACCGTACTGGATACCTACGCCAGTCGCTACTGACGGGCTACTCGTCCAGTGGCGGTTCGGGTGGCGCGGTGCCAGATTCTGGGAGAGGTGGCACTTCATAGGGCAGCACGGTCACGATCAGACCCAGGGCGGGATGATCGACATAGTGGAACTCGTCACTTCTCATCTCCCGACTTTGCTGAAGCTGGTAAATAATGCGCGGAGCATAAACAGGTTCGTCTGCTGCCGGGTTGGCCAACAGGCCATCGTTTGTTTGTAAGGCAAGCGGCGACGCGACTACCGCCGGTGCCAGTTGGGCGGGGAGGTTGGGTAGTTGCCAGGTCGGCTGTTGCGCGTCTGGCGTTACTGGTTCGGAATTCTGCTGCGGTAATAGCGGTGACGGTGCGGTGACAGTAAATTCCGTGAGCCATACATTACTGTCCACCACGACCCGGTCGCGGTTGGCGTTGAAGTGAAAACTCAGACTGCCCTCCAGTTCCCAGTGCTCGCCAAACCGGTCTCCACCGCTGATCGCTACTGGAAGTTCGGCGCCGGGGTCAGGCACCGGCTGTCGCCACAAGCCATGGAAAAGCAGGCGGTGTTCCGGCGAGCGCTCCAGGGCGCGATTGGTTTGTTGAAATTCACTTTCCGAGGGCGGCAGCTGCAAAAACGCGTCGCGCGCGAAATCCGGAAAACGGTAGCCTTCACCCTCGGCGGGTGGAAACGGCCCGGTGGCGGCAATGATTTCGCGGCGAATCTCCTGGACGGAAGGCTCGGCGGGCGTTCTCGCTGTCGCTAAAGGGGTGGAGCCAGGGCGGTTCTGGACATCGCTGGCTGGCGCCAGCGGCGGCTCGGCGGCAGGCTGCAGGGCGGCGCTCAGCAGTACTTCAAACAGGCTGCGCAACTGCTGCAAATTGTCCGGATAAGTCAACTCGGTCCGCTCCGGCGACCAGACTTCCGCATCGCGGTCCGCCTGGTTTTCGTTGCTGAACACCGACACTTCTACCTGGAACCAGCGCTCCGGCTCCTGGCTGTGGCCAGTGACCGGGCCCAGCAAAACCAAGATACTCAGAAACAGCCTGGCTGATTGGGGTGACAAAAAATTCATGACCGCTCAAGAATACCTTTCAAGCGGCCTGTTTCTCTACCAGTTTCATGTCATCCAGCAGCTTGTCGATGAGGTCCAGTTTGTCCTCGGCGGTCTCGCACTGGTGTTTGAAATGCATCTGGTTGGCACCGGACAGTTTGTAGTGCGCCGGGTCGGACTGAATCATCTGTACCAGGGACAGCGGGTCAACACGAGTCTGGGGCTGGAACTCGATGCGGCCGCTGCTGACGTTGACATCAATCTTGGCGATGCCGAACTCCTGGCAACGCAGTTTCAGATGGGTCAGGCGGAACAGTAACTTGACCGGTCGTGGCAGCAGCCCGAATCGATCAATCATCTCCACTTGCAGGTCGTCCAGCTCATCCGACTCCTTACAGTTGGCGATGCGTTTGTACATGATCAACCGGGTATGCACGTCGGGCAGGTAGTCTTCCGGGATAAGCGCCGGGATACGCAGATTGATCTCCACCGCCGCCTGCAGCTGCAAGTCCGGGTTGGGAGTACGCCCGGACTTGATGGCATTTACCGCTTCCTCGAGCATCTCGGTGTAGAGGGTAAAGCCAATCTTCTGCATGTGGCCGCTTTGCTCGTCACCAAGCAGCTCGCCAGCGCCGCGAATTTCCAGGTCATGGCTGGCCAGGGTAAAGCCGGCACCGAGGGTATTGGCGGCCTGAATTGCCTCAATACGCTTGTGCGCCTCGTTGGACAGGCGGCTGTGCTCCGGCAGTAACAAATAGGCGTAAGCCTGGTGGTGGGAGCGCCCGACGCGACCACGCAACTGGTGTAACTGGGCCAGCCCGAATTTATCGGCCCGATCAATCACAATGGTGTTGGCGCTGGGAATGTCGATGCCGGTTTCGATAATGGTCGTGCACACCAGGATGTTATAGCGCTTGTGGTAGAAGTCGGCCATGACACGCTCCAGGTCGCGCTCGGCCATCTGTCCGTGGGCGACACAGATACGCGCCTGTGGCACCAGCTCCTTGAGATGCTCGGCGCAGCGCTCAATGGATTTCACTTCATTGTGCAGATAAAACACCTGGCCACCGCGCAGCAGCTCTCGGGACACCGCTTCCTTGACCAGGCTGTCCTGGTGTTCGCGGACAAAGGTCTTTACCGACAGTCGCTTGGCCGGTGGCGTCACAATCAGCGACAGATCGCGGATACCGGACAGCGCCATATTGAGGGTGCGCGGTATCGGCGTAGCGGTAAGGTTCAGGATGTCGACGTTGGCGCGCAGTGCTTTCAGTTTTTCCTTCTGGCGCACACCGAAACGGTGTTCCTCGTCAATAATCAGCAGTCCCAGGTTGCTGTAGTCAACGCCGCCGTGTAGCAGCTTGTGGGTGCCGATGAGAATATCAATCTTGCCGGACTTCACCTTGTCCAGTGCCTGCTGCTGCTCGCTGCCGGACTTGAATCGGGAGATGACGTCCACGGTTATCGGCCAGTCAGCGAAGCGGTCACGGAAAGTGTCAAAATGCTGTTGCGCCAGCAGGGTGGTGGGCACCAGCAGAGCCACTTGCTTGCCGTTTTGTACGGCAACGAAGGCGGCCCGCATCGCAACCTCGGTCTTGCCAAAGCCGACATCGCCACACACCAGGCGGTCCATGGTGCCGCCGCCACGCATGTCTTCTAACACAGCATCTATGGCATTGACCTGGTCGGCGGTTTCTTCAAACGGGAAGCTGGCGGCAAACTTGTCGTAGTCGCCGGTTTCCAACTTGTACTGGTAGCCTTTGCGCGCCTGGCGCCGGGCATAGATGTCCAGCAGCTCGGCTGCCACGTCACGAATCTTTTCCGCCGCCTTGCGCTTGGTTTTTTGCCAGGCATCAGTGCCCAGGGTGTTCAGTGGAGCGTGCTCCTGATCACTGCCACTGTAGCGGCTAATCAGGTGCAGTGCCGCCACCGGCACGTAAAGCTTGGCGCCAGCGGCATATTCCAGAGTCAGGAACTCCGTGCTCTGGTCATCGGTGGTGATAGTCTGCAGACCGAGATAGCGACCCACACCATGATCGATATGCACCACGGCGTCGCCAATATGCAACTCGGTAAGGTTCTTGATGATCAGATCGGTGTTGGTCTGGTTCTGGCGGCGACGGCGGCGCTGGGCAATACGGTTACCGAACAGCTGAGCCTCGGTCACCAGCGCCAGATTGGCATCCGGCAGCCATAAACCGCGATCCAGTGGCGCCACGGTTACTGCGCTGGTCTGAGTAGCATTGGCAAAGTCATGCCAGTGGCCCACCTGCCCGGCATCCAGGCCGAGCTGGGCGAGAGTTTCCTTGAGCGCTTCCAGGCGACCGGCGGACTCGGCGCAGAACAACACTCGCGCCGCGCTGTCCTGGACGAAGACCTGTAGATTGGCAAAGGGTTTCTGCAGTCGGGCATTGGAGTTCAGGTCCGGCAGTTGGTTACCGCCAAGGCTGGCGGCCTGGTCATGGTCACGAAATTCGATGCGCCGGAATTGCTTGAGATTGGCCAGGCTGGTGTCCACCGGTACAAACACTTCTTCCGGCGGCAGGATAGGGCGGTAGCGGTCGATCTGTCGGTCCCCATGTCGGGCCTGGATATCCTGCCAGAACTTGTAGCCGGCGGACTCCAGCTCAGCCAGGCTGCTAGTGGTACAAATCAGCGTGGCGGGTGGCAGGAAATCGAACAGCGTGGCCAACTCATCAAAAAACAACGCCAGATAATATTCCAGGCCCGGCGAATTGATCCCGTCACTAACGTCCTGGTAAACCGGGCATTGGCGCAGGTCGACATCAAAGGTCTCCCGAAAACGGCGCCGGAAATCCTGGATGCCCTGATCGTCCAGCGGGTATTCGCGGCCGGGCAGCAGGCGGATCTCTTCCACCTGGCGGATGGTGCGCTGGGTTTCCGGGTCGAACAGGCGGATAGAGTCGATCTCGTCAGAAAACAGGTCCAGCCGGAACGGCAGATCAGACCCCATCGGGTACATATCAATTATCGAGCCGCGTACTGCAAATTCGCCATGCTCATTGACCGAGTTCACTGACTGGTAGTTGGCAAGCAGCAACTGTTTACGCAGCGCTTCTGCGTCCAGGGTCTGGCCGACACTGAGCTGCAGATTATTGGCCATTACGTAGTGGCGGGGCGGCAGCCGGTGCATCAGGCTGCTTATAGACAGCACAATCACACCACTGCGCAGTTCGGGCAGGTGATACAGGGTGCGCAGGCGATCGGAAATGATGTCCTGGTGCGGAGAAAAATTGTCGTAGGGCAGGGTCTCCCAGTCTGGAAAGCTGAAGACCGGCAGGTCGTTGCCGTCGTGGCCCAGGCCGCGACAGAAATAGCGCAGCTCGCGCACGTTCTGGGCTACGGTTTCGCTGTCCGGGCAAAGCAACAGCAGTGGCGCATCTGCCGCGGCGGCGGCATGGGCGATGGCGAGGCTGGAAGCGGCCTCGTCAGCCTGCTGCCAGAAACAGCGCTGACTGGCGTCAGCCGGTAAAGGGGGATTAAAAATGCTGCTCATGGTCGCTGTAGTTGTTACCTGTCGGGTTAGCTATCGGAATGTTCCTGCCGGAAGCTGGATAACCTGAAATGATGTGTTGGCTGAAAAGCTGTCTGCGGCGATCGCGGGCAGCGTTGCCAGACAGCGCGGCATTGTAGCGTATTTACGCCTGATCCTCAGGAGCGGATGGCAGCGCTGTTGTGTTGCACCTACCCTGCATTCGCACGATAATAGCCGCCCTTTTTTGACAACAAGTTTTAACGGCTAATTTTTCTGGTCCGGGTTTTACAGGCTGAGCTTCCCGATTGGCGATTAACCGATCTGACTTACCGACCCGATTTATCGACCAACAAAGGACGAGATGGCAGTGGATAGACCCAGCGTAGACGATTACTTCACCGACTGGAAACAGCGCGAGGCGCTGGTGCAAGAGATGATTCCAGTCATCGGCCGATTATTCAGCCAGCGCAATATCGGCGTGTTCATTTACGGTCGTCCACTGCACAACCGTTCGGTTACCTTCATCATGAAGTCCCACCGCTTCGTGCGCCAGGTAGAGCGCAATGAGATGTCGGAGTTCGAGAGTCACCCGGTGTTGATGGCGCTGGCCAAGCTCGATCTGTGGCACGTCCAGATTGACCTGGGCAAGCTCACGGTGCGCTTCATGGAGCACCAGAGCGAAGCTGGCGAGACGGCCATGGACGTGGACAGCTTTGTGAGCAAGGAGCTGGCCTACCTGGACGGCGTTAACGAACCACCAGTGGCAAAGAGCCAGGATGTGGTGCTCTACGGATTCGGCCGCATCGGTCGTCTGATGGCCCGGCTGCTGGTGGAGCGCACCAGTACCGGTGAAGTCATGCGCCTGAAGGCCGTGGTGGTCAGGCCCGGCGAGGAAGGTGACCTGGTTAAACGCGCCAGCCTGTTTACCAACGATTCTGTGCACGGCGCCTTTCAGGGCACCCTGCGCATCGATGAAGAGCGCAATATGCTGATTGCCAATGGCAATGAGCTGCAGTTTATCTACGCCAATTCACCGGAAGAAGTGGACTATACAAAGTACGGCATCAGCGATGCCCTGGTGATTGATAATACCGGAGCCTGGCGTGACGAAGCCGGCCTGTCCCGACACCTGAATTCCAGGGGTGCCGCCAAGGTCATTCTCACAGCCCCCGGCAAGGGCGATCTGAAGAACATTGTCTTCGGTATCAATGACGATCAGATTCACGATGACGATACCATCATTACCGCGGCATCCTGCACCACCAATGCCATTGCACCGGTGCTCAAGGTCATCAACGACAAGTTTGGCATTGAGCACGGCCATATCGAAACGGTCCACGCCTATACCAACGACCAGAACCTGATTGACAACTATCACAAGGGCGATCGTCGCGGGCGCAGTGCGGCGCTGAACATGGTGCTGACCGAGACTGGTGCCGCCAAGGCCGTGGTCAAGGCAGTCCCCGAACTGATCGGCAAGCTCACCGGCAATGCCGTGCGGGTACCTATTCCCAACGTGTCGATGGCCATCATGTCGCTGACCCTGAAGCAGGAGGCCAGCAAGGACGAGCTGAACGAATTTCTGCGCAAGATCGCGCTGCATTCCGAGCTGCAGAACCAGATCAGCTACACTCAGTCTCCGGACGCCGTATCCTCCGACTTTGTCGGGACTCGAGAGGCCTGCGTGGTGGACTCCAACGCCACGATCAGTGACGGCAGGCATTGTGTGCTCTACCTGTGGTACGACAACGAGTTCGGCTACTGCTGCCAGGTAGGTCGAATGGTCTACAAAATGGCCGGTGTCAGCTACAAATACTACCCACCAGAACCCTAGTTTTCGCTAGCAATTATAAGGGTTTAGCTCTATAATTGGCGCCGCTTTACAGACACTGGACAGCAAGCTGACAACAATAAAATCCTTGCCCTGACCAATAACTGCCATGATGTTGGCAATGCTTAGGGAAAAAGGGGGCTTGGGGTCTTTACAGGGTCAATAAATCCTTTAGTAATTCAGGTTCACTGCCGTGATTAGCTCGCGACAGTGAATCGATTTGACTTAATTTCGCCGCTGCGGCAGCGCAGGCGGCTCTCAAGCGCCCATGATCAGAATCAAACGCGGCCTGAATTTGCCGATCTCCGGTACCCCGGACCAATTTATTACCGGCAGCCACCAGCCGCGGGAAGTCGCTGTTCTGGGCCGTGATTATGTCGGCATGAAGCCCACCATGAGTGTGGCGGTGGGCGACCAGGTCAAGTTGGGTCAGCCGCTGTTCAGCGACAAGAAGAACCCCCAGGTAACCTATACCGCTCCGGGCTGTGGTGAAATCAAGGCCATCAACCGGGGCTATCAGCGCCGTCTGCTGTCGGTGGTTATCGAGCTGAATGGCGACGACCAGGTAGAACTGAATCATTACAACGCAGCGCAACTGGCCAGCCTCGAGCGCAACACGCTGATAGCAGACCTGCTGGCTTCCGGTCTATGGACCGCCATTCGCAAGCGTCCATTCAGCAAGGTGCCTGATCCCAAGGCAGTACCCAGAGCCTTGTTTGTTAACGCTATGGACAGCAATCCCCTGGCCGCGGATCCCATGGTAGCCATTGCCGACCGCGTCAAAGAATTTGTTACCGCGATAAACCTGCTGGCCAAGCTGCCGGAAGAGCGCCTGTTTCTGTGCCTTGGGGACAATGACCCCCTGTCTCTGGCCGCGGAAGAATTCGCCGACAATGTCGTCGTTCAGCAATTCAAGGGACCGCACCCGTCGGGTCTTACCGGTACCCATATTCATTACCTGCAGCCGGCCGGGGTGGGGAATGAAATCTGGTACCTGGGCTATCAGGATGTCATTGCCATTGGCCAGCAGTTCACCACCGGGATCCTCGATACCAGTCGGGTTATTTCGTTTGCCGGTCCACAGGTTCAGGAGCCACGCCTGTTACGCACGCGCCTGGGCGCGAACCTGGACGAATTAGTGCTGGGAGAATTACATCCCCAGGAGAGCCGGGTGATTTCCGGGTCGGTGCTGGGCGGTTGCAAGGCGGAAGGCCACGAGGCTTTTCTGGGGCGCTATGACAACCAGGTTACGGTGATTCGCGAGGGCCGCGAGCGACCGCTGCTGGGGTATTTGTCACCCGGAGCAAAACGACACTCGGTGATGGGCATTTACGTGTCCAGCCTGTTCCGGGATCGACAGCTTGAGATGACCACCAGCACCCAGGGCAGCGAGCGCGCGATGGTACCTATTGGCGCCTACGAGAAAGTCATGCCGCTGGATATTTTGCCGACCCAATTGCTGCGCGCATTGATTGTAGGTGACATCGAAACGGCCATTAACCTCGGCGCGCTTGAACTTGATGAGGAAGACCTGGCGCTTTGTACCTACGTCTGTCCTGGTAAATATGAATACGGCCCCATACTCCGGGACAATCTGACCCGGATCGAAAAGGAAGGTTAAAAGGAGCAGCATGGGCTTACGTCGTGTGCTCGATGATATCGAGCCTCACTTTACAAAAGGTGGCAAATACGCCTCTTTCTACGCGCTTTACGAAGCCGTGGACACGATTTTTTATAGCCCCAGCAAAGTCACCGTGGCCGAACCCCACGTGCGCGATGGCATCGACCTGAAGCGAGTGATGATTACGGTTTGGCTGGCCGCCTTTTTCCCCATGTTTTACGGGATGTATAACCTGGGCTTCCAGGCCAATACCGCCATTGTCAGCATGGGACTGGAGGGCGGTGGTGACTGGCACGAGGCCATCATTAGCCTGCTGGCTGGCCATGATCCAGCCAGCCTGTGGGACAACCTGATCTACGGCGCCGCCTATTACATCCCGATTTATCTCGTGGTGTTTGCGGTGGGTGGCTTCTGGGAAGTGCTGTTTGCTATCAAGCGCGGTCATGAGATCAATGAGGGTTTCTTCGTCACCTCGATTTTATTTACCCTGATCGTGCCGCCGGACATTCCGTTATGGCAGGCAGCCCTGGGTATCAGTTTTGGTGTGGTGGTAGCCAAAGAGTTGTTTGGCGGGACCGGCAAGAACTTCCTGAACCCGGCACTGACGGGGCGGGCCTTTCTCTATTTTGCCTATGCGCCCAACATGTCCGGTGACTCGGTATGGACAGCCGTGGATGGTTTCAGCGGCGCCACGGCGCTGTCGCAGATTGCTTCCGATGGTCTGCCGGCAATTGCCCAGGCCACCGGCACCGAACTGACCTGGATGAATGCTTTCCTGGGCCAGATGCAAGGCTCGATCGGCGAAACCTCAACCCTGGCGATCCTGCTGGGCGG
This sequence comes from uncultured Pseudohongiella sp., assembly GCA_965230125.1. GTDB lineage: Bacteria > Pseudomonadota > Gammaproteobacteria > Pseudomonadales > Pseudohongiellaceae > UBA9145. The sequence goes on from OZ245938.1 coordinate 2,399,489, forward strand.
GGCCGTGCTGCTGATCACACGTATCGCTTCCTGGCGAATCATGTTCGGGGTGTTTCTGGGCATGGTGGCAATGGCCACGTTGTTCAACCTGATCGGTTCCGATACCAACCCACACTTTGCCACGCCCTGGTACTGGCACTTTGTACTCGGTGGGTTTGCATTTGGCATGGTGTATATGGCGACGGACCCGGTGTCTGCGGCCATGACCAACACCGGCAAACTGATGTTCGGCGCCCTGATTGGCGTGATGACTGTCATTATCCGGGTGGTGAATCCAGCCTACCCGGAAGGTGTGATGCTGGCCATCCTGTTTGCCAATCTGTTCGCGCCGCTGATGGACTATTCCGTGGTGAAGGCCAATATCGCCCGAAGGAGATTGCGCGGTGTCCTCTAGGGAATCCACCAACAGAACCTTGCTGGTCGCATTCTGCCTGTGTGTAGTGTGCTCGATCGTGGTATCCGGTACCGCCGTGGTGCTCAAGCCCCGCCAGGACGAAAACCGGGTACTGGATCGCAACAAGAATATTCTCACTGCTGCCGGACTGTATGATCCGGCGGTGCACACTAATGCTGACGTGGAAGACATGTTTGCCCAGTTCACCCCGCGCGTCGTGAATTTGAACAGTGGCGAGTTTCTGAGCGATGGCGAAGCGGCCGAGCTGGGTATTGATCCAGCTACCTATGACCAGCGCACGGTGATCAATAACCCGGAGTTGTCCGAGGCCATTGCGCCGGAACAGGATGTGGCCGACATCAAGCGCCGCGTGGTGTACCCACTGGTTTACCTGCAGGAGCAGGGCGGTCAACTCAGCACCGTGGTGCTGCCGGTTAACGGCTATGGTCTGTGGGGCATTATGTATGGCTACCTGGCGCTGGAATCGGACGGCAATACCGTCAAGGGCATTTCTTTTTATGAACTCAAGGAAACGCCGGGGCTTGGTGCCGAGGTGCGCAATCCCCGCTGGCAGGCGCTGTGGCCGGGTAAGGAAGTGTACGACGAATCCGGCGATGTGGCGCTGCAGGTGGTTAAAGGCAGCGGTAGTGGTGAACACCAGATTGACGGCTTGTCGGGCGCGACCCTGACCAGTCGCGGCGTCGACAACATGATCGACTACTGGATGGGTGAAAATGGTTACGGCCCCATCCTGAGAAATTTGCAATCCGTAGCGGGCGACTAGTCCAGGACTCGAGGCAAATTCCCCATGGCAAACGCTAAAAAAGTTGTACTGAATCCACTGTTGGAGAATAACCCTATTGCACTGCAGATTCTTGGCGTCTGCTCGGCACTGGCGGTGACCACCCAGCTAAGCGTAACACTTGTTATGTGTGTGGCGCTGACCACAGTGGTGGCATTTTCAAATCTGTTTATTTCCATGATCCGGCATCATATGCCGTCGAGCATTCGCATCATCATTCAGATGACGATCATTGCCTCGCTGGTAATCGCCGTAGACCAATTCCTGCAGGCCTTCGCTTATGAAATCAGCAAGAGCCTCAGCGTATTCGTCGGCCTGATTATTACCAACTGCATTGTCATGGGTCGCGCCGAAGCCTTCGCCATGAAGAACCCGCCGGGGATCAGTTTTCTGGATGGCATCGGCAATGGTCTCGGTTACAGCCTGGTGTTGATTGTGGTGGCCAGTTTCCGTGAGCTGTTTGGGGCCGGGTCATTGCTTGGCTATCAAATTCTGCCACTGGTAGAAAACGGCGGCTGGTACCAGGCCAACGGCCTGATGCTGCTCTCACCCAGTGCGTTTTTCATCATCGGATTCTTCATCTGGGTGCTGCGCTCCAGCCACAAGGAGCAGGTGGAAACCCGGGAATTTCGCATGGCGTCGCATACTGAGGCTGAGGAGGCGTTCTGATGGAAGCGCTGTTAAGTCTTTTTGTCCAGGCTGTGTTCATTGAGAACATGGCGCTGCAGATGTTCCTCGGTATGTGTACCTTCCTGGCGGTTTCCAAAAAAGTGGAAACAGCTATTGGCCTGGGCATTGCCGTGGTGGTGGTGCAACTGATCACTGTGCCCGTCAACAACCTGATTTTTAATAATCTGCTGCGCGAGGGTGCGCTGGGCTGGTTGGGTCTGGAAGGAATGTCGCTGGAGTTCCTTGGGTTCCTTTGCTACATCGGCGTGATCGCCGCCATGGTGCAGATCCTGGAGATGTTCCTGGACAAGTTCGTACCAGCACTCTACAACGCCCTCGGCGTGTTCCTGCCGTTGATCACCGTGAATTGCGCCATTCTCGGCGCCACGCTATTCATGGTGGAGCGCGATTACACGTTTGCCGAAAGTGTGGCCTTCGGTGCTGGTTCCGGATTCGGCTGGGCGCTGGCTATTGTGGCACTGGCAGGTATTCGCGAAAAACTGAAGTACAGCGATGTGCCTGAAGGGCTGCGCGGTCTCGGTATCACCTTCATCACGGTAGGCTTGATGTCACTGGGTTTCATGTCACTGAGCGGTATTTCACTGTAGGTCTGATAGTAGGTCTGATTGATGATTGATTTCACGACAATAATTGGCGGAGTAGCGCTGTTCACCACGGTGGTGATGCTGCTGGTAGGCGTCATTTTATTCGCCCGTTCACGACTGGTGAGCAGTGGCGATGTCCACATCGAGGTAAACGGTGATCCGGATAAATCGCTGACTGTTCCCGCTGGGGGCAAGCTGCTCAACACATTGGCTGACGCTGGCATATTTCTGTCTTCGGCCTGTGGTGGCGGTGGTACCTGCGCCCAGTGCAAATGTCAGGTGGTCAGCGGCGGCGGCTCCATGCTGCCCACCGAGGCTGGCCACTTTACCCGGGGTCAAGCGCGTGACAACTGGCGCCTGTCCTGCCAGGTCACCGTCAAGCAGGATATGAAGATCCAGGTTGCCCCTGAATTTTTTGGTGTCAAACAGTGGGAGTGCGAAGTCATTTCCAACGAAAACGTGGCTACGTTTATCAAGGAGCTGGTGCTTAAAATCCCTGAAGGCGAACGCGTGGATTTCCGGGCCGGTGGTTATGTACAGCTGGAAGTGCCGCCACACGAAATCCACTACAAGGATTTCGATATTGGTGAAGAGTACCGCGGTGATTGGGAGAAGTTTGGCCTGTTCGACATCAAGTCCAAGGTCAACGACACTACAGTGCGCGCTTATTCCATGGCCAACTATCCGGAAGAATACGGCCTGATAAAATTCAATATTCGCATTGCCACGCCGCCTCCCGGCACCAGCTATCCCCCGGGCAAGATGTCATCCTATGTGTTCAACCTGAAACCCGGTGACAAGGTAAAAGTGTTCGGGCCGTTTGGCGAATTCTTTGCCAAGGAAACCGACAATGAAATGGTATTTATCGGTGGCGGTGCCGGTATGGCGCCTATGCGCTCACATATTTTTGATCAGCTCAGGCGCCTGAATTCCAAGCGTAAAATCAGTTTCTGGTACGGCGCTCGGAGTCTACGGGAAATGTTTTACGTCGAGGACTACGACGAGCTGGCCGCCGAGAATGATAATTTTGAATGGCACGTGGCGCTGTCGGACCCGCAGCCGGAAGACAACTGGAGCGGCATGACCGGATTTATTCACAACGTGGTGCTGGATAATTACCTGAAAGATCATCCCGCTCCCGAGGACTGTGAATACTACATGTGTGGCCCGCCGATGATGAATGCGGCGGTCATCAAAATGCTCAAGGATCTGGGTGTGGAGGATGAGAACATCTCGCTAGACGAATTCTCATGACCGGGATTCTGCGGCGCCACGCATTCTCCCTGTCCTTTGTCACCATTCTGGTGGCATTCGTCTTTCTGTCTGGACCCGATGATGGCGAAATTCTTCGCCTGACCGGATACACCATGGGCACCACCTATGACTTGCAGCTGGTGGATGTGCCTGGCGAACAACCCCTGGCGGCTATTTCCGACACCGTCGACACCATGCTGGCGCGCCTGGATCGGCAAATCTTTTCTACCTATGCGGTTGACTCGGAGTTGTCCCGCTTGAATCGTCATCCGCTGGGCCAGCCATTTGCCGTCTCCACCGAGATGATAGACGTGCTGCTGATGGCCGAAGAAATTGCCACGCTGACCGGCGGTGCATTTGATGTCACGGTTGGGCCACTGGTAAATTTGTGGGGTTTTGGCCCTGATATTCGTGAGGCGCCGGAACGGGTCCCGGGCGAAGTCGCCATTGCCGCCGCGGAAGCGCGGGTTGGTCATCAGTATTTACAGGTGGATGCCGCCAGTGCCCGGGTTACCAGGGCCCGGGATATTGAAGTGGATCTCAGCGCTATTGCCAAAGGCTATGCGGTAGACAAACTGGGGGAGTACTTTGATAGCCTGGGGCTGGAAGCCTATTTTCTGGAAATCGGTGGTGAGCTGAAGATGAAGGGGCTTAAACCCGGGGGCGACAGCTGGATTCCCGCAATCGAGTCTCCGGAAGCCAGTCAGACCCGCATCTACGAGATATTCTTCAGTCGCGGTGATACGTTGGCCGTGGCTGGTTCCGGTGACTACCGGAACTATTTCGAGGAAAACGGGGTGCGCTATTCACACGAAATTGATCCGCGTACCGGTCGACCAATTCGCCATAATCTGGCAGCGGTATATGTGGTTGACAATTCGGCAGCCCGAGCCGATGCCCTGGCTACCGCGCTGATGATTCTCGGAGCGGAGCAGGGGCGTGAACTGGCGGAAGAGCATGACTTTGGAGCCTATTTCATCAGCAAGACAGCTACCGGCTTCAGTGATTTTTACACCGAACAATTCAACTACTATCTGAGTAATTGATATGGCTACATTACTTGTCACTTTTATTGTCCTGGCCCTGATCATCGCCATGATGTCGGTTGGCGTTTTGATGGGTCGCAAACCCGTGCAGGGATCCTGTGGCGGGCTGAACAAAATTGAAGGCATGGGCGACTGTGAAATATGTGGTGGCGACCGCGATCGCTGCGACGAATCCGGTAGCCAGTGACACAAAGTGAGTTAACAGTGATCAGGAAGGGAGTGCTAACGGGTCATGGCTGACACCAGGACAAAAGGCAAGAAGAGCGCAAACAAGCAGGCGGTAAAGAAGCCAGGCGCGAGCGCCAGGCAAGCAAAGCCCGCTCGCAAGAAAAGCAGCACGCGCACCGCTGCCAAAGATCACTTTGAAATCCTCGTCATTGGTTCCGGGCCGGCAGGCGAAGCTGCGGCCATGAATGCCAGGAAAAAAGGCAAATCGGTGGCGATGATCTGTGACCATGACCAGGTGGGCGGCAGCTGCACCCACTGGGCTACCATTCCCTCGAAAGCGCTGCGCCATGCGGTAAAAGAAGTCATGGTGTTCAACACCAATCCGCTGTTTCGCGATTTTGGTGATGCCAGAAAGTTGAGTTTTCAGCAAATCCTGACTCATGCGAACCGGGTCAAGTACGAGCAGGTGCGCATGCGCACAGATTTTTACGAGCGCAATCACGTGCCTATCATCAAGGGGCGCGCCGAGTTCATAGACAGTCATACTGTCAGGCTGATCGGCAAGCGCCGCAAGCTGACTGCCGATTATTTCATTATCGCCACCGGCTCGCGGCCTTACCGCCCACCGGATGTAGATTTTGGCCATCCACTGATGTTCGATAGCGATACCATACTCGGACTGGATTTTTCCCCACGCAAGGTAACCGTTATTGGCGCTGGCGTGATCGGTTGTGAGTACGCATCGATTTTCGGTGGGCTCGGCTACAAGGTGGAATTGATTAATCCGAACGAAAGCCTGCTGACCTTTCTCGATACAGAAATCAGCGATGCGCTCGCCTATCACTTGCGTGATCTGGGGGTCAGGTCTCGTCATAATGAGGAATATGACAAGATCGAATATCACGACGATCACATCATTACCTACTTGAAGTCCGGTAAAAAGATTAAGAGTGACATTGTGCTATGGGCCAATGGCCGCGCTGGTAACACCGAAGACCTGGGGCTTGCCAATATTGGCCTGGAAGCCAACAGCCGCGGCCAGCTGGGGGTAGACCGTAGTTACCAGACCGGGGTGGAAAACATATACGCAGCGGGTGATGTGGTGGGCTGGCCGGCGCTGGCTGGCGCGGCCTATGATCAGGGGCGGGCAGCAAGCAATGCTATCGTCGCGCCGGAGCAGTGCTCTCCCGTGGATGAGGTGGCCACCGGTATTTATACCATTCCGGAGATCAGTACCCTGGGGCAAACCGAGGCGCAGCTCACCGCAAAGAAGGTGCCCTATGAGGTTGGCAAGGCCTTTTTCAAGAATACCGCCCGGGCACAGATTACCGGCGAACAGGTGGGAATGCTGAAACTAATCTTTCATTTCGACACTCTGGAATTGCTTGGTATTCACTGTTTCGGCGACCAGGCATCGGAGATCGTGCATATCGGCCAGGCAATCATGCGCCAGCCCGGCGCCGCTAACACCATGAAATACTTCCTCAATACTACCTTCAACTATCCCACCATGGCCGAGGCCTACCGCACGGCTGCACTTGACGGGCTGAATCGCGTCTTCTGAGGCCAGCCAGCGCTTGCCATGCCGGAAATTCGGGGTTAGCTTGTAGGCGATCAAGCGGTCAGGTAACCAGGCAGCACAAGCCTGTATCCCTGGCCGGCAAGCCCCGGCCCGGGTCCCTATCCGGTGTTGTCTCAGGAGAAGTACAATGAAAAGAACCGCCCGAGATATTCTCAAAGAAAAAGGTGGTCACATGGTGACCGTTAATTCCGACGCCACCTTGTATCAGGCCCTGACCGTCATGACCCAGAACAAGGTGGGCGCCATCGTTATTGTCGAGGATGAAAAGATCGTCGGCATCTGGACCGAGCGTGACCTGATGTTCCGGGTGCTTGAGGAAGGATTCGATGCCAGGACCGCGCGTCTGCGTGACAACATGAGCGTCAATCTTATTTCTGCCAATGTGGACGACCCCGCCTACAAGCTCTACGACAAATTCCTTGGCCGCCGGATTCGCCACCTGTTGATCGAGGAGGGTGGTGAGTACATCGGAATTGTGTCCGTGGGCGATGTGATGAAAGCTACGCTGCAGCAGGCGACCGAGGATCTGGAGAATCTGAACCACATGGTAAGCCTGGAATATTACGAGAACTGGAAGGAAATTCAGCAGCAGCGTTAAGCCCTGGCATAATATGAAGCCCTGTTGTCAAAAGCCGCGCCATTGCTGGCTCTAAGGGATGCCTGACGGAGACAAAAGGCTTGCTAAGCCCGTTGCTTCCATGTAAGTATGCCATGGCTCGGTGCAGGGCCAGCCTGGCTGGATTTGTAACGGGCACGTATAAGAATCAAAACGTCGTAACGCAACAAGATAAGAAGAATAACGAGCGCCGAACAACCGCAGGCAGCGTTGTTGCATGACAACTGCCGGATTTGGGCTCACAGCGCAATGTGGAAGTACCCGATGGGAAGCGAAACACAACCCCTGGCAGCTTGCGACAAGCTTCAAGACAGAGCCAACCGTGATTTGACCGGGCCCGCTCTACACACTTCTCCAGAAACGTGGATAGCGACTATTCACGCGGTCTTCAGTCAGCTCTTTCCGGTTGACACTAACTCCTGCGAGCATCGATTACAGACTCGGCCAGGGGGAGCGCTTCAGAATTACCAGGCACGGAATTATTCCGCAGCCCGGTATCACGCCTGTTGTGGAAGTATGATTTAGGGTGAGTAATCTAGGACGTTTTTGTGGAGAGGGTTTGCCAGATTCTGTAGTCGCCTGATTGAGCGGTTGCGTTCTCATCAAGGCCAGAGAACGCGTATTGTTCCTCAGACATAGAATGCCAGGCCTGCCATGTAAGCGAACCAGAATATCTGGAGTCGATCTTGGAGACAGCACAGGCAGTTTTTGATGGGCTCACGCCCTTTTTGTTCTATACCGCGCTGGTATTAGCCGTGGTAGTGACCATGCTTGGTCTGTCGTTTTTTCTCGGGCAGAAAACCAAGCGGCTTTATACCCAGACCCCATTCGAGTCCGGCATCATCTCGGTCGGCAGCGCTCAATTCCGCATTTCAGTACATTTCTACCTCACTGCTATTCTGTTCATTATTTTCGACCTTGAGGTCGTGTTCCTGTTCGCCTGGGCGGTGGCGGTGCGTCAGGCCGGCTGGCCCGGGTTTATCGAGATCAGCGTGTTTATCTTTATCCTGCTGGCAGCGCTGTTTTATCTGTGGCGCATCGGTGCCCTGGATTGGCGTACCCAGACCCAGCGGCGCGAACTCAAGACCATGTCGGGGCCGGGTGGTGTCGTAAACAAGAAGGAATTCTCTTTATGAGTTGGCAGTTGCAGTCGGTCAATGAATCCAAGTCGCCGCAGCCCGGGGGCGATAATGTCGATGATTTTATTCGTCGTAACGTGATGATGGCGAAGCTTGAAGACATGGTTTCCTGGGGGCGAAAGAATTCAATCTGGCCCTTTAACTTTGGTCTTTCCTGCTGCTATGTGGAAATGGCTACCGCCTTTACCAGCCGTCATGACCTGGCCCGCTTTGGTGCTGAGGTGATTCGGGGTACACCCCGACAGGCTGACATGATCGTTATTGCCGGCACGGTTTTTCGCAAGATGGCGCCGGTAGTGCGCTTGCTATACGACCAACTTCTGGAGCCAAAATGGGTCATCTCCATGGGGTCCTGCGCCAATTCCGGCGGCATGTACGATATTTATTCGGTGGTCCAGGGTGTGGACAAATTTCTGCCTGTGGACGTTTATGTGTCCGGCTGTCCGCCGCGACCGGAAGCGCTGTTGCAGGGCTTGATAATGCTGCAGGAGGAGATCGGTCGCGAGCGGCGGCCGCTGAGCTGGGTAATCAACGACCAGGGCGTGATTCAGAAAGAGCCCACTCCCGTGCAGCGTGATCTGCGCCGTCCTGATCGCATTGCCGCGCGCGAACTGCGTTCGCCGGATGATGTGTGATGAGAAATACGACAAACGGTCGGTCACAAGACCGGATAAACAGTGACGTCAGGCACGCAGCATTATTAACGCAAGACCATGAAAACAGTAGTCTAGATAGCAGTATTCAATGATTCAGGTAGCCAGCAGCAGCGCAGAACAACAGATCAGTAACGGGCTTATTGCCCAGTTGCGGGAGCGGTTCGCTGGTCAGATTCTGGCCGAGCAGGATACCGCCGAGGGCATGCCCACGGTATGGGTAGACAGGGCGGATGCCAAGGCCGTGCTGCGCTATCTGCACGAAGAAGCGTCACCAGTCTTTGAAATGCTGTTTGATGTGACGGCTATCGACGAGCGGGTTCGCGTCCACCGCGGCGCTCAACCCGCCAGTGAATTCACCGTGGTTTACCAGCTGATGTCGTTTTCTGGCAACTGTGACGTGCGCGTCAAGGTGCCGCTGATGGATGCCGACCTGCAGTTGCCAACGGTGATCGATATCTGGCCCAACGCCAACTGGTATGAGCGTGAAACCTGGGACATGTTCGGTATCCGGTTTGAGGGCCACCCCAACCTCTATCGCCTGGTGCTGCCACCGACCTGGGAAGGGCACGCGCTGCGCAAGGAACACCCGGCACGCGCCACCGAGATGGAGCCATACTCGCTAGACGATGACCAGGAAGCCTTCGAACAGGAAGCGCTGAAATTCAAGCCGGAAGAGTGGGGCATGCAGCGCAAGTCGGAAAACTCCGATTTCATGTTTTTGAACCTCGGCCCCAATCACCCCAGTGTGCATGGAGCCTTTCGTATCGCCCTGCAGCTGGATGGTGAAATCCTGGTAGATGCGGTACCCGATATCGGCTATCACCATCGTGGCGCCGAAAAGATGGGGGAGCGTCAGTCCTGGCACACCTACATCCCCTATACCGATCGCATCGATTATCTCGGCGGGGTGATGAACAATCTGCCTTACGTTATGGCAGTTGAGAAAATGGCCGGTATTACCGTACCGCCTCGGGCGCAGACTATTCGCGTCATGCTGGCTGAGATGTTTCGGATTTGCAGTCATCTGCTGTTTTACGGCACGTTTGCCCAGGATGTGGGACAACTGTCTCCTATTTTTTACATGTTTGTGGAGCGCGAACGGATATTCAACATCATCGAGTCCATTTGCGGTGCGCGTATGCATCCAGGTTGGTTTCGTATCGGTGGCGTGGCGCAGGATCTACCGAAGGGTTGGGATACCCGGGTCCGCGAGCTTCTGGAGTTCATGCCGCCGAGACTGGATGAATACGACAGCATGGTGATGAACAACGGTATCGTGAAGCGGCGCACCCAGGGTGTTGGTGCCTACAATACCAGTGAAGCGCTGGACTGGGGGGTAACCGGCGGCGGGCTGCGCGCCACTGGTCTGGAGTGGGATTTTCGCAAGCAGCGACCCTACTCTGGATATGAGAATTTTGATTTTGATGTGCCGATTGCGGTGAACGGCGACTGCTATGACCGCTGCGCGGTACGAGTCGAGGAAATGCGGCAAAGCCTGCGCATCATCAAGCAGTGTCTGGACAATATGCCGGAAGGCGACCACAAGGCCGACCACCCGCTGACCACGCCACCGCGACGCAAGGAATCGCTGCACGATATTGAAACCCTGATTAATCATTTCCTGAGCGTGAGCTGGGGGCCGGTGATCCCCCCCAATGAGGTCAGCGTGGCGATTGAAGCCACCAAAGGCATTAACAGTTATTACCTGGTGAGCGACGGTAGCACCACCTCATACCGCACGCGGATACGAACCCCGTCTTTTGCGCACCTGCAGATGATTCCCGAGATCAGCCGCGGGTTTATGGTGCCCGACCTGATAGCCATTATCGCCAGTATTGACTTTGTCATGGCGGATGTAGACCGATGAGTGAAATGACAGCCAGCAACAGCATGATTGCCAGCAACGTGACCCGGCCCCGCAAGTTGAGCGACGCGGAGATTGCCGAGATTGAGCACGAGATGACGCTCTACCCGGACAAGAAAGCCGTGGGTCTGGAAGCACTGAAGATCGTGCAGAAGCACCAGGGCTGGGTATCTGACGAGAGTCTGCTGGGGATCGCTCGCTACCTGGAAATTCCGGTGGCGGACCTGGAAGGGGTGGCCACGTTTTTTAACCTGGTCTATCGCCAGCCGGTTGGTAAGAAAGTCATCCTGTTCTGTCGCAGCGTGAGCTGCTGGATTATGGGTTGTGATTCGATCCGCTCGCACATCACGGACAAGTTGGGTGTCGACTATGGACAAACCACGGATGATGACGAATATACCCTGATACCGGTGCCGTGCCTTGGTGATTGTGACAATGCGCCGGTGATGATGGTGGGTGATGATTTGCACCGCAAACTGACACCAGAAAAAATCGACGAGATCATCGCGAACTATCAGCGGGAGGAGTCTTGAGTGGTCAATAATCCGCTGACCAAAAACATCGATATGTCCCGGCCACCCCTGGACATCAATGCCTACGAGGCGGCCGATGGCTACCAGAGTCTGCGCAATATTGCCGCGGGCCTGAGCGCCGATGATGTCCTGGACAAGGTCAAGGAATCGGGCCTGAAAGGACGCGGCGGAGCCGGCTTCCCCACCGGCCTGAAGTGGAGCTTTGTACCCCGCGGCGACGATTCGCCTCGTCAGAAATACCTGGTGGTGAACGCCGACGAAATGGAGCCGGGCACATTCAAGGACCGGCTACTCATGGAGGGTGATCCACACCTGCTGATTGAAGGCATGATTATTGGCGCTTATGCAATCGGTGCCAGCGTTGCCTATATTTTCCTGCGCGGTGAGTACGTGGCGGCGGAAAAAGCGCTGCGCAAGGCCGTCGCCGAAGCCAAGGACAAGGGTTATCTGGGCAGCAATATTCTCGATACCGGGTTTGACCTGGAAATCATCATGCACACCAGCGCCGGCCGCTATATCTGCGGTGAGGAAACTGCGCTGCTCAACGCGCTGGAAGGCAAGCGCGCCAACCCGCGTGCCAAGCCGCCATTTCCCCAGGTCAGTGGCTTGTGGGGTAAACCGACTATCGTCAACAATGTCGAGACCTTGTGCAATCTCCCAGGAATTTTGGGCTACGGAGTGGACTGGTACCACTCGCTGACCCGCGGGATCGATCATGGCACCAAGCTGTTCGGAGTGAGCGGCAAGGTAAACAGCCCGGGCTGTTGGGAGTTGCCGCTGGGCACCCCGATCCGCGAACTGCTTGAGGACAAGGCGGGTGGCATGCGCGATGGGCTGCAGCTCAAGGGATTTCTTCCTGGCGGTGGGTCCACCGATTTCATGCTGCCGGAACACCTGGACCTGAATCTGGACTATGAAGATATCGGCAAGGCCGGCAGTCGCCTGGCCACCGGCACCATGATCGTGCTTGATGACAAGACCTGCCCGGTAGGCATGATCGGTAACCTGATGACGTTCTTTTCGCACGAATCCTGCGGTTTCTGCACACCCTGTCGCGACGGGCTGCCCTGGGTTGATACTATCTTCCGCGAGCTGGAATCAGGGCTTGGTCAGGAGAAGGATCTGCAGATCCTGCTGGATCATGTTGACTACATGGGGCCTGGTAAAACATTTTGTGCACTGGCACCCGGCGCGACAGCGCCATTGGGCAGTGGGTTAAAGTATTTCGAAGATGATTTCAAACGGCATATCAGTGAAGCCCGGTGTCCGTACCAGCATTGAGTGACTGCGGAATTCGCCAACTGGCGATTGTCACGGTCAAATTGACGCAAATTGTGAGCATTGAGAGAGTAGAGCATGGCTAAAATCGTTGTTGACGGCGTCGAGTATGAAGTAGACGCAGGCAACAATCTGTTGCAGGAATGTCTCTCACAGGGACTCGACCTGCCGTATTTCTGCTGGCACCCCTGTATGGGTTCAGTGGGTGCCTGTCGCCAGTGCGCAGTGAAACAGTACAAAAATGCCGATGATGAGCAGGGCATGCTGGTGATGGCCTGCATGACGCCAGCTGCGGACGGCAGCATTGTCTCTATCAAGGATCCCCAGGCGGTACAGATGCGCGAACGCGTCATCGAGAGTCTGATGATCAACCACCCGCACGACTGTCCGGTTTGTGAGGAAGGGGGCGAGTGTCACCTTCAGGACATGACCCTGATGTCCGGTCACAATTATCGTCGCTATGACAAGAAAAAGCGCACGCATCACAACCAGTACCTGGGGCCGTTCATCAATCATGAGATGAACCGCTGTATCGCCTGCTATCGCTGCGTTCGCTATTACGATGATTACGCCGGTGGTACCGACCTCGCAGCCATGGCTTCTCACAACCATGTCTATTTTGGTCGTCATCAGGAGGGCACGCTGGAAAGCGAATTCAGCGGCAATCTGGTGGAGGTGTGTCCTACTGGTGTATTTACTGACCAGGTATTCAGCGATCACTACACGCGCAAGTGGGATTTGCAGACCGCGCCCAGCGTTTGCACCGGTTGCTCGGTAGGCTGCAATATCACCCCGGGAGAGCGATACGGGAGTCTGCGCCGCATCGTCAATCGCTACAATCACGAGATCAATGGCTACTTTATTTGTGATCGCGGGCGCTTCGGCTTCGAGCACATCAACAGCAAGGAGCGCTTCCAGGAAGCGGTTCAGCAACAGGGCGGGGAATCCACGGCCTTAAGCGTTGAACAGGGGCGACAGCTCGTTCAGGAATTTGCAGCGCAGGGCGCAATCGGGATTGGCTCACCGCGGGCCAGCAACGAAAACAACTTTGCGCTGCGCACGCTGGTGGGGGATGACCGCTTCTACGCCGGCGTCGGCGCTGCCGAACAGGCGATCAATCAGCTGATTCTGCAGCTGAATCGTGACCAGGATTTTCACGCGGCGAGCATTCGGGACATCGAGCAGTGCGATGCGGTGCTGATTCTCGGTGAAGATGTCACCAACGTGGCACCCCGGGTAGCGCTGGCGGTCCGTCAGGCGGTGCACAACAAGGCTCGACAGCTGGCTGAGGCCAATAACATTCCCGCCTGGCAGGATGCTGCCGTGCGGGAACTGGCCCAGCATGAGCGCAGCCCGCTGGCGATCCTGCACACCCATGCCACGCGCCTGGACGACGTGGCCACCGAACGCCTGGTTGCCGGTCAGCGGGAATTGGCGCAGGCCGCGTTCGCGGTTGCCAATGCCCTGCACGATGAGGCTCCTGTCAGCAACCTGCCTGAAGAACTGCAAACTGCAGCCCGGGCGATAGCGAGTCTGTTTGCCAGTGCCAGGCGGCCGTTGATTATTGCTGGTAGCAGTAGCGGTAGTGAGGCTCTGATAAAGGCCGCTGCGAATATCGCCAGAGCGCTGCGCAAGCGCGGCGAGGCACCAGTGGATATCTGTCTGCTCACTCCCGAGGTAAACAGTGTTGGGCTGAGCCTGCTGTCCAGTCCGGACAACAGTATCGATGCCGCGCTCGAAGCTATCGAATCAGGCCAGGTGAAGCGTGCCATTGTTGTGGAGAACGACCTGTATCGCCGAGCGCCAACGGCACGGGTGAATGACGCGCTGGCGAAGCTTGAATCACTGCTGGTGATTGATCAGTTGCCAACGGCGACCACCGCCAGGGCTGACTACGTACTGCCGGCAACAGCGTTTGCTGAGCAGGAATCCACTTATGTGAATTATGAAGGCCGTGCCCAGCTAAGTTTCCAGGTGTACCGCAACAGCAGTGCCGCGCAACCCGCCTGGCGCTGGCTGACGGCTGAGCCAGACATGAAAATTGACCAGCTCGTGGACCAGTGCGCCGAACAGCTGAAGGTGTTTGATCGTCTGGACGACTTGTTGCCCGATCTCAGTCAGCTGGTGGCGGGTATGAAGGTGCCACGTCAATCGCACCGCTACAGTGGACGCACGGCTATGCTCGCTAATGTGAACGTGCACGAGCCGAAGCAGGCAGTGGACGATGAGTCGGTGCTGTCGTTCTCCATGGAGGGGCTGTCACCCCTGAAGGATTCCAGTGTGCTGGGCGCCAGCTGGTCGCCAGGCTGGAACTCCAACCAGTCGATCAGCAAGTTTCAGGAAGAGATCAACGGTCATCTCAAGCAGGAACATTGCGGTGAGTTGCTATTAACCGACAAGCAGTCGCCGGCAGCGTTTTTTCCGCCCGAGATTGATCCGGTCGAAGATGATGGTCTGGAAGTGAATCTTGCCTACCAGATTTTTGGCAGTGAAGAATTGAGCGCCCGGTCTCCGGCGATTCGCCAACGCATGACCGACGCTTACATTGGTCTTTCGCCCCAGGATGCGCAGTCTCTCGGCGTTAATCAGGGCCAGGCCCTGAGCCTGAATGGCAATGGTATGATCGCCGCGGCTTGCATTCGCGACCAGATAAAGCCCGGTACAGTGGCGGTATACTGTGGCGATGAGCTGAATCCCCATGACCTGGGTTCAAGCTTGTCACTTAGTAAATCTGAAGCAGAGCTGCAGCGCGGTATTGCCGGTCTGATTGTCAGCGACCTGCATGAGGAGGGCTACTGAGCATGCTGGAAATAGGCGCACCGCTGACCATTGGCCTGATTCTTGGCACCGTTATCGGCGTGGCCGCCATGTTGATCTGGGTGGAACGCCGTCTACTCGGCTTCTGGCAGGAGCGCCTTGGGCCCAACCGCGTTGGCCCGTTCGGTATCTTTCAGGTAGTGGCAGACATGATAAAGATCTTCACCAAGGAAGACTGGACGCCGAACTTCGCTGACCGCTTCAGTTTTATTCTGGCACCGGCGATTATCATGACCGTGGTACTGCTCAGTTTCGCAGTGATTCCGTTTGCACCTAATATCGGTGTCGTCGACAGCAATATTGGCATTTTGTTTGTCCTGGCCATGGCATCACTGGGAGCCTACAGCGTGATGCTTGGTGGGCTGTCCTCGGATAATAAATACGCCTTGTTGGGTTCACTGCGAGCGGCCGCACAGATGGTGAGCTATGAAGTGTTTATGGGGATTTCACTGCTGGGTGTAGTGGCACTGTCCGGCAGCTTTAACCTGCGCGAAATTGTTGCCGCGCAGGAAGGCATGTGGTTTGTGATCCCCCAGTTTGTCGGCTTTGTGATTTTTCTCATCGCCGGGGTGGCAGAGAGTCACCGTCTGCCATTTGATATCCCGGAGGCCGAGCAGGAAATCTGCGCCGGCTATCACACCGAATATTCAGGCATGAAATTCGGTATGTTTTTTGTCGGCGAGTATCTGGGCCTGGTGCTGATTTCGTCACTCATTACCGTACTGTTTTTTGGTGGCTGGATGGGCCCCGGTTTTCTGCCCCCGTTGGTCTGGTTCGCACTCAAGGCGTCGGTTTTTATCGCATTTTTTATTTTGCTGCGCGCGGCGATCCCCAGACCTCGCTATGATCAACTGATGAGCTACGGTTGGCTGTTTCTGTTGCCGCTGTCGCTATTGAATTTACTGGTGACAGGTGTCCTTATTCTGAGCGCCTGACTAGATGAAAAAAATGCCTGGAAATTTTTACAAGACATTCAGACTACACGGGGAGTTCTCTGCCCGGGAGTTGTTATGCTGAAGCTAATCAAGGATACGCTGACCAGCCAGGTAGTTACCCTGTGGCGCGTATTCAGTCATATTTTTGTCAAGGCCGACACGGTTCAGTATCCGGAGCAGGAACCTTACATGTTTCCACGCTGGCGTGGGCGCATTATCCTGAGCCGTGATCCCGATGGCGAAGAGCGCTGTGTAGCCTGTAATCTCTGTGCCGTGGCCTGCCCGGTAGACTGTATCGCCCTGCAGAAAGCGGAAAAGGAAGATGGGCGCTGGTACCCGGAGTTTTTCCGGATCAATTTTTCGCGCTGCATTATGTGCGGATTCTGCGAAGAAGCCTGTCCCACTCACGCTATTCAGCTAACGCCGGATTTCGAGATGGCGGAATACAAACGGCAGGATATGGTCTGGGAAAAGGAAGATATGCTGATTGATGGCACCGGCAAGTACCATGATTACAATTTTTACCGCGTGGCGGGCATGACCATTGCCGGCAAGGACAAGGGTCAGGCGCTGAACGAAGAGAAACCTGTGGATATCAAGAGCCTGCTGCCATGACGCTGTTATTCTACATCGCCGCGATTGTCGCCATCATCGCCACCATCGCCGTGGTGTTGCAGACCAATATTGTCCACGCTCTGATATATCTGATCCTGTCGCTGCTGGCTGTGGCGGTGGTGTTTTTTGCACTCGGCGCACCGTTTGCCGCGGTGCTGGAAGCTATCGTTTATGCTGGCGCCATCATGGTGTTGTTCCTGTTTGTGATTATGATGCTCAACCTCGGTCAACACAGTCGCGATCAGGAACGGGAATGGCTGCGGGGGCGCGGTTGGTTATGGCCTTCCATTCTTGCAGCAGTGCTGCTGGCGCAACTGGTGAATGTGTTGCGTGATGTGGAGCAGGTGCTTGCGCCGGCGGAAGTAGGGGTACTGGAAGTTAGTGCCTTGCTATTCGGGCCTTATGTGCTGGCGGTGGAACTGGCTTCGATATTGTTGCTGGCTGGACTGGTGTCTGCCTATCACCTGGCCAAGAAGTAACGCTGACGCATCAGCAACTGGAACATGAAAAAACAACAAGGACACAGGAATAAATAGTGGAAGCAATACCACTGGAACATGGACTGATCCTCGCGGCCATTCTGTTTGTGATTGGCCTGGCAGGCGTTCTGACCCGTCGTAACGTGGTTTTCGTGTTGATGTCACTGGAAATCATGCTCAATGCCTGTGGCCTGGCCTTTATTGTGGCCGGCGCCCACTGGGGCCAGCCGCACGGACAGGTCATGTTCCTCATGATCCTGACGCTGGCAGCCGCCGAAGTGGCGGTGGGCCTGGGCCTTATCATTCAACTCTACCGGCGCTACAGCACTGTCGATATCGATGTGCTGAGCAACATGAAAGGGTGAGGGGCCAGAACGATGCTTGAGCAGATCTGGTTACTGCCTACTTTTCCTCTTTTGGGCTTTCTTATCCTGGTGCTGACTGCCGGTACGCTGGGCAAGCGCACCGTAGCGATTATCGGCGCAGGCTCGGTGGGTTTGTCGTTTCTGGTGGCCGCCAGTGCTGCGGCAAGTTTCCTCGGCAGTGGCGAGGACTATTTCACCCAGCATCTCTGGACTTGGATGTCGGTAGGGGCCTTTAACCCGGGATTCAGTTTCTATATTGACGGCCTGACAGTGGTGATGATGCTGATCATTACCGGGGTCGGGTTTCTGATCCACCTCTATTCCACCGGCTTCATGATTGACGACCCCAGCTACAGCCGGTTCTTCGCCTATATGAACCTGTTCGTGGCTGCCATGCTGATGCTGGTGATGGCAGACAATCTGGTGCTGCTGTACCTGGGCTGGGAGGGCGTCGGCCTGTGTAGCTATCTGCTAATTGGCTTCTGGTATGAAAACTCCGCGAACGGCTATGCGGCACGCAAGGCCTTTGTGGTTACCCGGGTAGGCGATACGTCCATGGCCCTGGGCCTGTTCCTGCTATTTTCGCAATTGGGCACCCTGAATATCCAGGACATGCTGCATGCCGCCGAGGCCCAGTGGGCGGTAGGATCCGGCCTGGCGGTTGCGGCCTCACTGTTGTTACTGGGCGGAGCAGTTGGCAAATCGGCACAGCTGCCGCTGCAAACCTGGCTACCGGACGCCATGGCTGGCCCGACCCCGATCAGCGCCCTGATTCACGCGGCCACTATGGTGACCGCGGGTGTGTACCTGATCGCACGGACACACATCCTGTTCGAGCTGGCGCCTTCGGTACAGGAGCTGGTGGCCTGGATCGGTCTGGCAACACTGCTGATGGCTGGCTTCACCGCCATGACCCAGCATGACATCAAGCGTATCCTGGCCTATTCCACCATTAGCCAGATCGGTTACATGTTCCTTGGTCTGGGAGTAGGTGCCTGGTCGGCATCCATCTTTCATCTGATGACCCACGCATTTTTCAAGGCGCTGCTGTTTCTCGGCGCCGGTACGGTCATTCTCAGCCTTCATCATGAACACGATATCTTTAAGATGGGCGGCAAACGCAAGCAGCTGCCGGTGGCTTTCCTGTCGTTCCTGATTGGTAGTCTCGCCCTGGCGGCGTTTCCCTTTACCTCGGGTTACTTCAGCAAGGATGAAATATTGCTGGCTGCCCTGGAGTTGGACGGCGTTGGCACCTGGCTGTGGCTGGGCGGCGTGATCGGGGCTTTCTTCACCGGAGTCTACAGTTTTCGACTGGTGTTCGTGGTGTTTTTCGGTGAGAGCCACGGCCATGACAATGAGCGCGAGGAAGCCGGCTGGAATATGGCCGGCCCGCTGTTTGTGCTGATGGTGCTGTCCCTGCTGGGCGGTTTTATCAGCATCCCTGTTGATGCCGTATTCAATCATGGCGCCGAGCACGAGGAGCATCATGTCAGTGCGCTGGTGCACGGATTTATGATTGCGGTGCCGCTGCTGGGTATTGCCATCAGCTATCTGTTCTATGGCTCAAGGACCTTGTCTATCGAGAAGCTGATGCAAAGCTCCCTTGCTCAGTCCCTGCACCGTTTCTGGTATTCCGGATGGGGTATGGATCGGCTCTACAACACCCTGTTCGTTAATCCCTTTGTCTGGCTGGCGAGACTCAACCGCAAGGATTTCATCGACTGGTGCTATGCCATGCTGGTGGAGCTCACCCGGGCCGGTAATTCCCTGGTGGTGCGGGCACAAACCGGCTATCTGCGCTGGTACGCCCTGAGTATCGCGATTGGCCTGGTGATAGTTATTTCCCTGGGGGTAGTACTGTGATTCTCGTACTGCTCATCAGTTTGTTGTTTGTGGGTGGCGTGCTGGCCTGGCTGGCGGAGGCCCTCGATCCACATCTGCCCCGGGCTGTGGCCATGGGCAGTGTTCTGCTGACCCTGCTGGTAATGCTGTTCCTGCTGGGCGCTGAACCCGATGCCGGGGGCTGGCTGGCGGCGGTTGATGTGCCGTGGTTGCCGCGCTTTGGTATTTCCTTCTACCTGGCGGTAGATGGGCTGAGTTTGTTGCTGCTGCTGTTGACCGGGTTTCTCGGCGCGATTGCTGTGGCCAGCGCCTGGGATGAAATCACCGAGCGCCCCGGCTTCTTCTATTTTAACCTGCTTTGGACTCTGGCCGGCGTGCTGGGTGTATTCCTGGCACTGGACTTGTTCCTGTTCTTCTTTTTCTGGGAAGTCATGTTGATTCCCATGTATTTCATCATTGCCATCTGGGGTCATGAGAACAAGAACTACGCCGCGATGAAGTTCTTTATCTTCACTCAGGTCAGTGGCCTGTTGATGCTGGTCTCGATACTGGTGTTGGCGTATTTCCATTTCGTGCAATTCGGGGACATCAGTTTCCGCTACCAGGATCTGCTGGCGGTGACTTTCAGTGGCTCAATAGAAATGTGGGTCATGCTCGGTTTCTTTATCGCCTTCACCACCAAGCTGCCCAGTGTGCCGTTTCACTCCTGGCTGCCGGATGCCCACAGCCAGGCTCCGACCGCCGGCAGTGTGATTCTGGCTGGCATTCTGCTCAAGACCGGCGCCTATGGCCTGATCCGTTTTGCAGTGCCGCTGTTTCCGGATGCGTCCATGAGTTTCGCGCCGGTGGCCATGACTCTGGCGGCATTCAGTATTCTGTACTGCGCCAAGGTGGCATTTGCCCAGGATGATCTCAAACGCCTGATTGCCTACACCAGTGTCAGCCACATGGGCTTCGTCACCCTCGGCGTGTATGCCTGGAACGAGCAGGCGCTGCAGGGGGCGGTAATGACCATGCTGGCCCACGGCCTGTCGGCGGCGGCGCTGTTTATGCTGGCCGGTGGCCTGCAGCATCGCATCCACACCCGGCATATGCCGGATATGAGCGGCTTCTG
This sequence comes from uncultured Pseudohongiella sp., assembly GCA_965230125.1. Lineage (GTDB taxonomy): Bacteria > Pseudomonadota > Gammaproteobacteria > Pseudomonadales > Pseudohongiellaceae > UBA9145. The sequence goes on from OZ245938.1 coordinate 2,420,262, forward strand.
GCGCCAGGTGCCACGCATGGCAACGGTGGCTCTGTTCTTTTCCGTGGCCGCCCTGGGCATGCCTGGCCTTGGCAATTTCATTGGCGAATTTCTTGCGCTGCTGGGTGCGTTCCAGGCCAATATCGTTGCTACCGTGTTTGCCGCTATCGGCCTGGTGCTGGCCTCGGTGTACTCGTTGTGGGTAATTCAGCAGGTATTCCACGGCGAATATCACGCCGACAAAGTTGATTCTGACCATCTCACCGACCTCAACCGGCGCGAAATGACATTTTTTATCGCCATGATGCTGGGTCTGGTGTGGATGGGCATGTATCCCCAATCATTCTTATCGCTCTCCCAACCGGTACTTGCAGGACTGCTGGAATACAGCGCTACACTGACTGATATAGCGGGGCAGTTCTGAGATGGCTGAGATGAACATCACCCTGGCTGACCTGATCCCCCTGTTGCCACTTATTCTGGCAACGGCCACCGTGGTAGTGACCATGCTGGCGGTGGCGGTGCGTCGTAACTATGTGATTAGCGCCACCATTACCATTGTTGGACTGATAGTGTCAGCGACCGCCGCGCTACTGTTGATTCCCGATACCAACCAGCAGGTCACCCCGCTGATGGTCGTCGATCAGTACAGCCTGCTGTTTACCGTGCTGAGTTGTCTGGTGGCGGCGGCGATAGCGATCTTGAGCTTTCCGTACTTTATCGACCTGAACGATCATCGTGAGGAGTACTACCTGCTGCTGGGACTGGCGACCGTTGGCGCCATTGTGATGGTGAGCAGTAGCCATTTTGTCTCTCTGGTGCTGGGTCTGGAAACGCTGAGTATGTCGCTATACGGCATGGTGGCTTATCCCTTGCACACCAAAAATGTCGCCAAGTATCCACTGGAGGCGGCCATCAAGTACCTGGTGCTGTCTGCCGCGGCGTCAGCCATTCTGCTGTTCGGGGTGGCGCTGATTTACGCGCAGACCGGATCGCTGTCTTTTGCCAGTCTCGTCGACAGCGCCGAATTCAGCGCCGGATTCTCGGTCATGGCGGCGCTGTTACTGACCGTGGGAATAGCCTTCAAACTGTCGCTGGCACCGTTCCATGTCTGGACTCCCGATGTGTATGAAGGCGCACCGCTACCGGCGACCTCTTACCTGGCTACCCTCGGCAAGGTGGCCGTGTTTGTGGTGCTGCTGCGTTGGCTGGTCAGCAGTGATGCCCTGGCGCACGAGGCCGTTGCCGGAGTGCTCAGTCTGCTGGCCGCGGCGTCGATTCTGGGCGGCAACCTGCTGGCTCTGCTGCAGGCCAACCTGAAGCGCATTCTTGCCTATTCCTCCATAGCTCACATGGGCTACGTGCTGGTCGCAGTCGTGGCCACTGCTTATGCACAGGACACGATCGCGGTCGAAGCGGTGAGCTTTTACTTGATTGCTTATTCAATAATGACACTTGGCGCCTTTGGCATCACCGCTACCATTTCCAGCAGCGAAAAGGAATTTGATGTAATTCACGACTACCGCGGACTGTTCTGGCGTGCGCCCTGGCTCGCCGCATTATTCACAGCCACGCTGCTGTCACTGGCCGGTATCCCGCTGACGGTCGGTTTTATCGGTAAGTTCTATCTGTTCTATGCCGCCGTGGAGGCAGGTCTCTGGATGTTACTGCTGGCCATGGTTCTGGGTAGCGGTATCGGCCTGTATTATTACCTGCGAATTGTCTACCGCATGTGCATGCCAGCCAAGGAGCACTCCGCCTATCGAGTGGCAGGCATCGAGAGCCTGAGCTCTTATGTGGTGCTGGCCCTGGTTTTTCTGTTGATTCTGGTGCTGGGTGTTTATCCCGCACCGCTGATGAATCTGGTGGCGGTCGCGTCCACCCTGATCTAGAGTTCTTCACAGGTTCCCAAGGGGCGTGCCGCAGCACGTTTCGCATTTCCCGCGCGGTTGCGCCGCCGTGGCGTTCAGGAACCTCTTGTGAGGATGGCCTCGAATGACCTTCAAAGACTATTTTTCCGGCCATGCCCAGGCCTACGCCAAGGCCCGCCCAGGCTATCCGGATGCGCTGTTCAGGTGTCTGTCGGAACTTTGTCAACAGCATCGCCTGGCCTGGGATTGTGCCACTGGAAACGGCCAGGCCGCGCACAGCCTGGCCGGGTACTTTGCCAACGTGCTGGCCAGCGATGCCAGCGGCGATCAGCTTGCTGCTGCAAAACCGGGGGACAGGATCAATTTCTGCGTGGCTTCCGCCGAGTCAGTGCCGCTTGTTGACAGTAGTGCTGATCTGGTTACAGTGGCCCAGGCGCTGCATTGGTTTGATATTGATCGATTTTTTGCCGAGTGCGACCGGGTTTTGACCAGCGCTGGTGTGTTGGCAGTATGGAGCTATGATTTTTGTCAGGTGGATGCCGCGGTAGATGCGATCACTATGCATCTTTATAGTGAGATTCTGGGCGACTACTGGTCAGTCGAGCGAGGTCTGGTGGAGACGCACTATCAGGGCATCAAATTTCCTTTTTGCCGACTGGACGTTCCGCAGTTCAGGATGGAGCTTGGCTGGCAGCGAGCGCAGTTCGAGGCCTATCTTTATTCCTGGTCCGCAGCTCAGCGCTACCGGCGCGAACGGCAGGCGGATCCGGTGGCGCTCATCCAGCCTGAACTGGCGTCAGTATGGCCGGATGGGGTGGAAAAAAAGGTAGAATGGCCGCTAACTGTGATTGTATGCCGCAAACACGCATCATCCGCCGGTCCCGATCGGGCCAACTGTCCGTCATGACTGACCCGCAACCGACCCCCTGCATCCAGCACCCCCTCAACCTGGAGATTCGCCGCCCGTGAGTAAAATTGCCGTCCTCGGCGGTGGAAGTTTCGGCACTGTCATCGCCAATATCATTGCCGAGAACGGGCACGAGGTCAGTTTCTGGATGCGCAGCGCCGAAGTAGCCGCAGCCATCAATAGCGGTCATGAAAACGCCGGCTATCTGCCCGGTTACTATTTGCACGAGCGCGTGGTGGCCAATCACGACATGAGCAGTGCGGTGTCTGGCGCAGAAGTCATTTTCGTCGCGGTGCCCAGTTCTTCGTTTCGGTCCGTAGTGCAAGCCATGCTGAAAAGCGCCCCTGACGATGCCATATTGATCAGTACCACCAAGGGTATCGAGTCGGGCACGTTTCATTTTATGAGCCAGATCCTGTTGGAGGAGGCACCCGGGGCCCAGGTCGGGGTGTTGAGTGGGCCCAATCTGGCCAAGGAAATCGCCGCCAAGAACCTGACCGGCACGGTAATAGCGAGCCCCCACGAACAGGTGCGCAGTCGGATCAAGGATATTCTCAAGTCACAGTATTTCCGGGTTTATACGAACGATGACATGTTCGGCGTGGAGCTGGGTGGCTCGCTGAAGAATATCTATGCCATTATTGCCGGCATGGCTGCTGCCCTGGGCATGGGATATAACACCAACAGCATGCTGGTGACGCGGAGCCTGACTGAAATGGCCCGCTTTGGCCGGGAGCTGGGCGCCGACCCGATGACCTTTCTCGGGCTGGCCGGAGTGGGCGACCTGGTGGTCACCTGCTCAACGCCACTGAGCCGCAACTACCGTATTGGCCTGGCATTGGGTGCCGGCAAGTCAATTGATGCGGCAATTAAAGAAGTTGGGCAGGTGGCGGAAGGCGTGAATACCGTCAAGCAGGTCAAGGAGAAGGCCGAGGCGCTGGGAGTCTACATGCCGCTGGCAACCGGGCTTTATCAAATTATTTACGAGCAGCAGTCAATCGAAAACATCATCGCTTCGCTTATGCTGGGCGAACAGGCACTTGATGTGGAGTTTGCTGCCCGCGACGAGAAACGATTACTGGAGGAGTAGCTATGTCAGAGGATATGGATGATATTGTCGACAATCTGCGTGAACCTTCGACGTGGATCAGAATCCTGTTCATGATCGGTTTCGCGGTCGTGCTGTATATGATCATCGCGCCGATTGTTGTGGTGATGATGGTAGTCCAGGCGCTGTTCGTGATGTTCACCGGGTCAAGTAACGCTAATTTGCGCAGGTTCGGTCGGGCCATTGGCCAATACGTGGCGCAGATCCTGCAGTTTCTTACGTACAACTCGCATGCCAAACCGTTTCCGTTCGCTGATTTTCCATCGCTGGATGATGAGGATGACAATGAGCCGGCTGCGAATCCCGGGAATGGAAATAACAAGTCCGGCGATAGCGATAGCAGTTCAACAGAATCTGCCAGCAGTAAAAAGACCTCGTCGGCAAAGAGCGCCGGTGGCGCTGCGAAAAAATCCGGGAAGAAGTCGGTTAGCAAGAAAAAAGCACCACGCAAGTCAGAGGCCAAAAAGAAAACCTCCAGCAGCAAGTCGAATTCTGAGTCTGGCTCAGCAGCAGCAACCGGGGAGTCATCTTCCACGAAAGCGGAAGAAACTTCGGAAACTGCTGCGGCTTCCAGTTCAGCAGCATCGACATCCACCGCTGGCAGCAACTCAAATTCCGACACTGACCAGTCTGTCACCAGCAGCCCCGACACGCCAGCGGGCAGCACCGGCAAGGATGATTCCGCGCCGGACACGGACAAGTCTGAGCGGTGATCTACGCCACTTCGCTGCAGCGTTAGCGCAGACTGATGCTTTGTTATTTACTGCGTCACGGTGAAGCGGAGTCAGATGCCAGCAACGACCGGTTGCGCGCCCTGACTCCCCGAGGCCGAGCCGACAACCAGGCGGTCGTTGAAGACTGGCAGGCCCGGGATGCTGCGCCTGGAAAAATTCTGGCCAGCCCGCTGTTGCGAGCCATGCAAACCGCCGAACAGGTGGCCCAACACTTTGCTATCAGCAGTATTACCCAGACCGAGCTGCTGACTCCGGATGCGGACCTGCCGACGCTGATGGCGTTGCTGGAGCAGCACCTAGACGAGCAGCCTTTGCTGGTAGGGCACAATCCACTGCTGTCCCGGCTGCTGACGCAGTTGGCTGGTGATGAGCCGACCAGTCATCTGCATCTGGATACCAGTCAGCTTGTTTGCCTGGATACCGAGGTGGTGGCCACGTCCTGTGCTGTAATAAAGTACCAGCTGACACCATGATTACTGAATTGCTTTTGACACGTTTTGCCGCGCTAACGCGCCCGTTCTACCTACGCCGGGCGGCGTTGGTGGTTATGCTGCTGATCCCGATGGCTATGGCAGTGGCGCAACCAGCCGGTCGCGCACTGGGTGATCATCCCCTGATTGACCGCTTCCCGGACTCCACACTCGACGAAATCGAGGTCGAGGAAGATGCCAACTACCGTCTGGTGCTGGGCAACCTGAAGCGTAATCGCGGGAACGTGGTGCCCGAAGATTCCCTGCGGCTGCGTGGCGACGTGACCAAGTTAACCTATCAGGTGTCACAGGAATTTACTGGTGGGGAGGTGTACCAGTTTTTTCGCGAACAGATGCAAGAGAAAAATTACAGCGAACTGTTTTCCTGTAGCGGAAGAGCTTGTGGCAGCAGTGACTACTGGGCCAACGATATTTTCAGTAATCGTATCCTGTACGGACCGGTAGGCAATCAGTATTACCTGGCCATGCGCGCGGATAACAGTGCCGGTCCGCCTGCCCATATTTCCCTGTACATCATCACCCGGGCGAACCGGCGCATCTATGCCTATCTGGAAATTGTCGAGGAGCGGGTCAGCCGTGGCGTGGTTTCCGGTGCCTCGCCGGAGCTGCTGGAAACCCTGAACGCGCGCGGCGGGGTTTCCCTGCCAACAATAGTTTTCGCCGCAGACAATGTGCTGAATGATAATGCCAGCCTGCTACCGGCAGTAGAGTTGATCCAGAGCAACCCGGAGCTGCAGTTTTATCTGGTGGTGCACCTGGACGGCGAGGGCACGTTGGAGGAATTGCTGGCCCGGTCAGCCAGCCGCGCGCAGTTTCTCAAGCAACAGCTGGTGGATATGGGCGTAAATGGCGAGCGGCTGGTGGCCCGGGGAGTGGGTCCGCTGGCGCCAGGCTGCGAGATAGCCGACTGCGAAGACCGGGTGGAATTGGTATTGCGTTAGCGAAGCAGCGACAGGAACTCGTTGCGCGTGCTGGAGCTGGAACGAAACGCACCAAGCATGCAGGATGTAGTCATCACGGAGTTCTGTTTTTCCACGCCGCGCATCATCATACACATGTGCTGGGCTTCAATAATCACTGCGGCACCGGCGGCACCGGTGCGCTCAACAATGCAGTTGGCAATGTCGTTGGTGAGATTCTCCTGAATCTGCAGGCGGCGCGCGAAGACATCCACCACGCGGGCGATTTTCGAGAGTCCGATGACCTTGCCGTCAGGAATATAGGCGACATGGCACTTCCCGATAAAAGGAAGCAAATGGTGCTCACACATGGAATACAGCTCGATATTCTTGACGATGACCATTTCATCTGTGTCTGATGGAAACAGGGCTTCATTGACGACCGAGTCAATGTCCATGGTGTAACCCTGCATAAGAAATCGCATCGCGCTCGCTGCGCGCTTGGGGGTGTCAGCCAGGCCTGCTCGGTCCGGATCTTCACCAATGTCTTTCAGGATTTGCAGGTAGGCGTTTTCCATCGTGTCGGGGCACCTTATGTTTTCAGTGATCGATTTCAGTCAGCGCACTGGCCTGGGGGCGCGCGCTGATTACACAGATTGGGGGTCAATTTTGATCGCTACCCTACGATAAGCTTGGTTTCTGGTAAAGCTTTTTTCAGGTTCACTCTGCGTCGGGATATTCAATTTGGCTACTAACGAAACAATCAAAGACTATGTTCAGGCAGTAGCGGCTCGCTTCGATTCCGCCAATCTCGCTTTTGCTCACGGCACCGCCACTGCTCTGGATGACGCGGTCTACCTTGTTTACTGCTTGCTTGAGATTGATTTTTCCACCGCGCTGGAAGAACTGCAGCAGCCACTGTCTGACAAAGACCGGGCAATACTGGAAGCAGCTGTGCAGCGACGCCTCAATGAGCAGGTTCCAGTGGCCTATCTGGTGCAGCGGGCCTGGTTCGCTGGCTACGAGTTCAAGTGTGACGAGCGCGCCCTGATTCCGCGTTCGCCAATTGCCGAGTTGATTGCCAACGACTTTCAACCGTTATTGCCGGGTCCACCTGGCACGGTGCTGGATATGGGCACCGGCAGTGGCTGTATCGGAATTGCCTGCGCCCGGCAATTTCTCCAGGCCCGGGTGATCCTGGCGGACATCTCGCGCGACTGTCTGGATCTGGCTCGGGACAATATTAGCCGACATGGTCTCGATGGGCGCGTGACTGCCATTGAGTCAGACCTGTTTGCCGCGCTGGATGAGCGCTACGACCTGATTGTGAGCAATCCACCGTACGTCAGCCAGGCGGAGATCGATGCGCTGCCGGGTGAATTCAGGCATGAGCCCATACTGGGGCTGTTCAGTGCCGAACAAGGTCTGGCGATCCCCCTGGCCATTCTGCGCGAGGCGGCGGACTACCTTACCGAGCACGGCCTGCTGGTTATGGAGGTTGGCTATAGTGCCGAGCGGTTGCAGCAGCGCCTGGCGGGAGTGCCCTTGTTGTGGCTGGAATTCGAGGGCGGCGGGGACGGGGTGTTCGCCATTACCCGCGCGCAGTTGCTGCAGTACAGGGAGGCAATCAATTAGTGTACAATTGCCTGCTTTTTTGGTCCCCCACCGGTCCTGCCTGTTTGTTCACGCAAGCCACACGCGCCGTAGCACGAGAATCTTATGTCCGGTAATACATTCGGTACCTTGTTTACTGTCACCAGCTTTGGCGAGAGTCACGGGCCGGCGCTTGGCTGTGTGGTGGATGGCTGTCCGCCGGGTCTGGAGTTGTCGGAAGCCGATCTGCAGACAGATCTTGATCGCCGCAAACCGGGACAGTCCCGATTTACCACCCAGCGCCGGGAAGATGATGCGGTACGTATCCTGTCCGGGGTGTTCGAAGGCAAGACTACCGGTACACCAATTGGTCTGCTGATCGAGAATACCGACCAGCGCTCCAAGGATTACAGCAAGATCAAGGACCAGTTTCGACCGGCCCACGCTGATCTGACCTACTACCGCAAGTATGGCGTGCGCGATTACCGCGGTGGCGGCCGCGCCTCGGCGCGGGAAACTGCCATGCGCGTGGCGGCCGGGGCCATCGCCAAGAAATACCTGCGCGGCGCGGGCATTCATATCCAGGGCTGGCTCAGTCAACTGGGGCCGATCAAAGCCGAGCGCTTTGTGCCGGAAACCATTGAACAGAACCCGTTTTTCTGCCCCGACCCGGACAAGGTGCCGGAGATGGAGCAGTACATGGCTGCGCTCAGCAAAGAAGGCAATTCCATCGGTGCGCGGATCAGTGTCCGTGCCACCGGAATGCCGGTGGGCTTGGGCGAACCGGTATTCGACCGTCTGGATGCTGACCTGGCTCATGCACTGATGAGCATCAATGCTGTCAAGGGCGTGGAGATCGGCGCCGGATTTGCATCGGTGGAGCAGAAAGGCACAGAACACCGTGACGAAATCACCCCGGACGGTTTTCTCAGCAATCATGCCGGTGGCGTGTTGGGCGGGATCAGTAGCGGCCAGGACCTGTTGGCCAGTCTGGCGCTGAAACCGACCTCCAGCCTGCGTATACCCGGCAAGACGGTCAACGTGCGGGGTGAGCCGGAAGAAGTGGTTACCACCGGGCGCCATGATCCCTGTGTCGGGATTCGTGCGACCCCCATTGCGGAGGCCATGATGGCACTGGTACTAATGGATCATCTGCTTCGGGACCGCGCCCAGAATGCTGGCGTGCAGCGATAACATCTATAAATATCTTTTATATTCATATTTTTAAATCAGAAACCTAAAGTAAGTTAGAGACAGGAACAGAACATGAGTGGCAAAACCTTGTATGACAAGATCTGGGACGCGCATCTGGTAAAACAACGGCCGGATGGTACGGCGTTGATTTACATTGACCGTCAGCTGATCCACGAGGTGACGTCGCCCCAGGCCTTCGCGGGTCTGCGTCTGGCGGGCCGTGTTCCGTGGCGACCGGAAGCCAATTTCGCGACCCCGGACCACAACATTCCTACCACCCGCGAAGAGCGCAGTCATGGTCTGGCGGGTATCAAAGACCCGATTTCCCAGACCCAGGTCCGCACGCTTGATGATAACTGTAAGGAATTCAATATCTTCGAGCTGAAAATGACTGACATGCGTCAGGGAATCGTGCATGTGGTCGGACCGGAGCAGGGGATCACTCAGCCGGGCATGACCATTGTCTGTGGCGACTCCCATACGTCCACCCACGGAGCGCTGGGGGCGCTGGCCCACGGTATCGGCACCTCGGAAGTGGAGCACGTGCTGGCGACCCAATGCCTGATGGCCCGCAAAATGAAAAACATGCAGGTTCGCGTCAATGGCAGCCTGCCGCCGGGGGTGACCGCCAAAGATGTGGTGCTGGCTATTATCGGCAAGATTGGTACCGCTGGCGGTACTGGCTATACCATCGAATTTGCAGGCGAGGCGATCCGCTCGTTGAGCGTCGAAGGGCGCATGACGGTGTGCAATATGGCCATTGAGGCCGGTGCCCGCGCGGGGCTTATTGCCGTGGACGACACCACGCTGGACTATATTAAAGGCCGGCCGTTCGCACCCACGGGCGAGCTCTGGGAGCAGGCCTGTGCAGCCTGGCGCGATCTGGTGAGCGACGAGGACGCGGTGTTTGACCGGGTCATCGAACTGGAAGCCGCCGCTATCGAGCCCCAGGTTACCTGGGGCACTTCACCGGAGATGGTGGCGCCGATCAGCGGCCTGGTCCCGGACCCGGCCCAGGAAGCCGATGAAACCCGACGCGGCAATATCGAAGAAGCGCTGCGTTATATGGGGCTGCAGGGCGGTACTGCCATTCGGGACATCAAACTGGACTGCATCTTTATCGGGTCCTGTACCAATTCCCGTATTGAGGATCTGCGCGAGGCCGCGAAAGTGGTTGCTGGCAAGCGGGTCGCGGAGACTATCGAGTTGGCCATGGTGGTACCGGGCTCCGGCGTGGTGAAGAAGCAGGCTGAGGACGAGGGCCTGGACAAGATTTTCACCGCCGCTGGCCTGGAATGGCGTGAACCTGGCTGTTCCATGTGCCTGGCCATGAATGCCGATCAGCTGGGTGATGGCAAGCACTGTGCCTCCACCTCGAACCGCAATTTCGAAGGCCGCCAGGGGCGTGGCGGTCGGACCCACCTGGTGAGCCCGGCGATGGCCGCGGCGGCCGCTATTGCCGGCCATTTTGTGGATGTGCGCGAATTCATTAAGGACGCTTGAGGAGAATGGTGATGAGAAAAGTGAATGTGGAAAACGGGATTGTTCTGCCTCTGAACCGGGCCAATGTGGACACCGACTTCATTATTCCCAAGCAGTTCCTGAAATCCATCAAGCGCACCGGATTTGGCGTGAATCTGTTCGATGAGCACCGTTACCTGGACAAAGGTGAGCCGGATGCCGACAACAGCCAACGGCCGATTAATCCGGATTTCGTGCTTAATCAGCCCCGCTACCAGGGGGCCAGCATTCTGCTGGCGCGGGATAATTTTGGCTGTGGCTCCAGCCGCGAGCATGCGCCCTGGGCACTGGATGACTATGGTTTCCGGGTGCTGATTGCTCCGAGTTATGCAGACATATTCTTCAACAATTGCTTTAAAAATGGATTGTTACCTATTGTTTTGGATAAGGATACCGTGTCTGAATTATTTGCCGAGGTGGCTGCCACCGAGGGCTATAAGCTGACCGTAGATCTGCCAACTCAGACCATAACCAAGCCGGACGGCGGCACGATTCCGTTTGATATAGACCCGTTTCGCAAGCAGTGCCTGTTGGACGGTCTGGACGATATCGGTTTGACCCTGTCCGATGCCGATGCGATCCGTGATTTCGAGTCGCGCTGGCGTCAGCGGTCACCCTGGTACTTTGTCTCACCGGAATCACAGGCCTGATCTCAACCCTATAAATCACTACTGGTTATTTTTATAACCATCTGAAAAACATATATATTTAGCCCATTTTGCGGCCTATTTAAACAAGAGTTAGCCCATGAAAAGTTATGATGTGGCGGTAGTTGGTGCCACCGGCGCCGTCGGCGAGGCAATGCTGAGCATCCTTGAGCAGCGGCAGTTCCCGATCAATACCATTTATCCGCTGGCCAGCGAGCGTTCCGCTGGCTCTACGGTTATGTTCAAGAACAAGCCGGTGAAGGTGGGTAATTTGGCGGAGTTTGACTTCAGCAAGGTGCAGATTGGCCTGTTTTCGGCCGGCGGTTCCGTGTCAGCCGAGTTCGCCCCCAAAGCGGCTGCAGCTGGCTGCGTGGTAATCGATAATACCTCACATTTTCGCTATGAGCCGGATATCCCGCTGGTAGTGCCGGAAGTGAATCCGCAGGACATTGCCAGTTACACCACGCGTAACATCATTGCCAATCCCAATTGCTCCACGATTCAAATGCTGGTGGCGTTAAAGCCGATTTACGACGCAGTGGGCATCAAGCGCATCAGCGTGGCCACTTATCAGGCGGTGTCGGGCACCGGCAAGGCTGCGGTAGAGGAGTTGGCCAAACAAACCGTGGAACTCCTGAATGGCCGGGAAGCCAAGGCTGAGGTCTATCCGCGTCAGATCGCCTTTAACGCCCTGCCACATATCGACCAGTTCCAGGACAATGGTTATACAAAGGAAGAAATGAAGATGGTCTGGGAAACCCGCAAGATCTTCGCTGACGAGGAGATCCAGGTGAGTGCCACCTGCGTCCGGGTCCCGGTATTTTACGGCCATTCCGAGGCAGTCCAGATCGAAATCCGTGAGCCATTAAGCGCCGAGGCAGCGCGAGAACTGCTGGACAAAGCGCCGGGCGTTACAGTGCTGGATACCCGCGCAGACGGTGGCTATCCCACGGCAGTCCACGAATCTGCGGGCCAGGACGCAGTTTTTGTCGGCCGTATCCGGCAGGATATCTCTTTTGCCAATGGTTTAAATCTCTGGGTAGTTGCCGACAATGTGCGCAAAGGGGCCGCACTCAACTCGGTTCAAATCGCGGAAGAGTTGATAAAAAGCTATTTGTAATGAATACTTGCAAGCAGTAGTGAAGAAACAAGCTTAATAGGCTGGCTTAGGCCTGCCGGGTTTGTTGTCGTACTATACTTGCAGTATTCACTAACCTGACAAACAGGTTATTCGGGGACAAGTTAGGCCAGCCAGCCTGGTCATCATTGATGACCAGTTGAGCCAGCGCCTGGCGGAGAGTATCCAGGCCAGGCGGCAGGCCTTGCCCTGGCATTCTCCGCGAAGAATTAGAGAACAAGGGATTATGCTACGTAGATCCGTCGTCATTCTGGCCATGCTTCTGAGCGGTATGGCGACACAGGTGCTTGCTCTCGGTCTTGGTACCGTCACCGTCGAATCGGCGTTGAATCAACCACTTAGGGTTCGCATCGAGATATTGCAGCTGGGTGATACCCGGCTCGACGATGTCACCGTCCAGCTTGCCTCGTTGGATAATTTCCAGCGCTTCAACATAGATCGCGTCAGTTTCCTGTCCAACATCCGGTTCGCTATTGAAGCCACTCCCCAGGGCAACTATGTGGTGCTTACCAGCAACCAGATTGTCCGCGAGCCCTATCTGAGTTTTATCCTCGAGACCCGCTGGCCCAGTGGCCGTCTGCTCAGCGAGCACACCATCCTGCTCGATCTGCCGGTGTTCAGCGACGAACAGGCCCAGGAACCGGTACGCCAGCCCATCAGCCCGGTGCTTGAACAGCCCGACGGCGGCACTCAGTCGGCTCCCGCCCAGCCTCCGGCTCCGGTCGCCGAACCTTCGGTGGTTACCCCGCCGCAGCCGGCGCCGCAGGAAGAGTTGCCTGAACTGAGTGCAGAGGACAGTGCTGAGGAGTCTGTCGAAGAGGCGGTAGCAGACCGCGAGCCGGCCCCGGAAGTTGCGCCTGAAGTTGACGAGCCGGCTGGTGTCGAGTCGGAGCCAGAGGTTGCAGACGCAATTGAACCTGCGGCTGAACAGGACGAGCCTGCTCCGGAACCAGTGCAGGAATCGGTTGCTGTTGCCGATCAACCCGTCGCGGAACCGGAACCCGAAGTCACAGAACCCGAAGTTGCGGCGGATGCCAGCGAGGCGGTGGTGGCTGATGCCACGCCGGAGCCAGCTGAGGCGGAAACCGTAACCACGGATGCCAACGATACGCTCACCGAAATAGCCCTGCAGGTGCGTCCGGACAATAGTGTGTCTATTCAGCAAACCATGGTGGCTATCCAGCAACTGAACCCGGATGCCTTTACCAACAACAACATCAACCGTATGCGCAGCGGTCAGGTGCTGCGGGTGCCCAGCCTGGCAGAAATCCAGGAGGTTGGGGCGCAGCAGGCCATCGCTGAGGTGACGCGCCAGAATCAGGACTTTGCCGACACCCAGCCACTGGCAGCGCCGAGCAACAATCAGCCGGATGCCGATGACCAGCCACAGGGTCAGCTTAGTGTCGTGGCCGACGACGAAAGCGACAGCAGTGACGGGATTGATGCCAGCAGCGGTGCGGGCCAGGCGGCCGACAGTGAAATCGCCGAGCTGGACCAGCGCATTGCCGAGTTGGAAAACCAGCTTGCCCAGCAGCAGGAAGAGGCAGATCGGGCACAGATTGAGCGCCAAGCGCTGGACGGCCAACTCGCAGAACTGGAACAACAGATTGCCGCAGCCCAGGAGATAATTCGCCTGCAGGATCTGCAATTGGCGCAACTTCAGGAATCTCTGGCCCAGGCCGCCGCGGAAGCGGAGGCAGAAGCCCAGGCCATGGCCGCACAGCAGGCCGCCATTGCTGCTGCTGAACAGGACGCACTCGCCGCGCGGCCCAGTGGCGGGTTAATGAACGACCTGATGCGCGTGCTCACCGGGAACACCATGATGATGGTGTTCGGAGCGCTACTGATTATTCTGTTGCTGGTGGTGCTGTTGCTGCGCCGTAATCGTAGCAACAAGCTTGCCGTGGAAGGCGATGAGCTCGACGAGCTGGCGGAACAGGAGTTTGACGCCGCCGCGCGTAAGCAGGTTGCAGAAAAGACCCGGTCCGAGGTCAGTGACGAACTGGACGGTGACGAGCTGGATGCAGAACTCGACGACATTCTGGATCAGGAATCGGCTGACAAGGAGCCGATTGCAGATGACGAACTCGACGATCTGGACCTGGACGACGGCAGCGCGGACGACAGTGAAGATGACAGCGATATTGACGACGAGGTAGCCGCCGAAGATGACCTGGGGTCCCGCGCCGAGCAACTGGTCAAGGATGGCCACCTGGATCGCGCCGCAAACCTGCTGCAGGAAGCGCTGCTGGATGAAGGCGATAACGACAAGCTGCGTCTCAAACTGGCGGAAGTGCTGGCCAAGAAAGGCGACCTGGCTGCATTTGAAGAGCAGGCTGACATCATTTCCCAGGCGCAAAGCCCAATCCTTGACCGCGAAGTGGACAACTACCGCAAGCTGTTTGATGCCCAGCCGCCAGCGCCTGCGGGTGACGTCGATCCGGCTGCAGAGAGCGGCGAGCCAGACTCAGACAGCTCACCGGACACCGGGAAAAAAGGCAGGACCGCCAGTCAGGAAGCCGATGATGAAAGCTCATTCCTGGACGACCTGGGTATTGATCTGGATTCTTTCGACGATGACAGCTTTGAATTTTCCGATGACATCGACACAGAAGCCGATGAAAAGCCCGGGCAGGCCAGTGGCAAGCCAGCAACTTCGGAGCAGCAGGTAGAGAGCGATGATCTGGACGATGACGACATGGATCTTACTTTCGAGCTGGGGGGCGGTGACGATGACACAGATTCAGACGATCACAGCGCGGAGACCGAGTCAGTAACTGGCGAGGCAGGCGAGGAAGAAGCCGCGGCGCAAAGCGAAGACAAGGACGACGGAAAAGAGCCAGCCGCAGATGAGACCGAGCCGGAGAGTGAGGCATCTGCTACAGCCGAAGAAGACGACAGCGATGGGCTACCTGGGCTGGATCTTGATGATTCAGACGAGCAGGCCGAGCTGGCTGCCGGTGACAGCAAGGATCCGGAGGATGTGGAAATTGAATCCTTCGAGTTCGATGCTGACAGTTTTTCGGCCGAGCAGGCGAAAGAGCCCGAGGCTCAGGAAGAAAGCGACGATCTCGATCTTGAGACTTTCGCCTTTGACACTGAGGGCCTGGACCTTGATCAGAAGCCCGAGCCTGAGCCTGAAGTCTCTGTGGCAGACGACGACAATGCCGTGGACTTCAGTTTCGACAGCAGTGAAATCGATGCTGATGCATCAAAAGATGAGCAAGACGAGAAGGCTGGAGAAGCTGACAAAGCCGAGCCGGTTGAAGATCTGGAAACCTTTGACTTCGACCTGGAAGACACGGTGGTAGAGAAGCCTGCCGCTGAAAAGCCGCCTGCCGATGAAGCCGCACAGGACGATGACAGCGACGAGTTCGACTTTGATCTCGATGAATTTGACCTGGACGCCGAGGCTGACAGTGATGCGCCGAAGTCTGAAGCCGCGCCTGCAGACGAGCCAGACGCACAACAATCTGAGGAATCCAGAGCCAGCGACGAGGTGGAAATCGAACTCGACGATGACGAGCCGACCGCTGACGCTGACAGTGATGACGACGATGATGACCTGGAAGATCTTGAGTTTTTGTCGGATGACGATGATGTTGAAATCGAATCTGTGGGCGACGTGGAAGAAATCGATATGCTGTCTGATGTCGACGAGGCAGCCACCAAGCTGGAACTGGCCTACGCTTACCGAAAAATGGGTGATGCCGAGGGCGCCAGGGAAATTCTTCAGGAAGTAATCAAGGAAGGTAACGAGGAGCAGGTCAAGGAAGCCGAAAAGCTTATGGCCTCCCTCGATGATTAGAGGTGGCTAATCCTGCCAGCCACTGGTCGTGACTCCGGACGACTCACTATCAAGCCATGTCACCCGTGTGGCGCTTGCCGTTGAATATGATGGCAGTGCTTTTTCCGGGTGGCAGAAACAATCCTCACCGAACCTGCCTACCGTGCAGTCGACCCTCGAGACTGCCCTTGGCAGCGTTGCCAATCAATCTGTCGCCACGACCTGCGCCGGTCGAACTGATGCTGGCGTTCATGCCACGTGCCAGGTAGTTCATTTTGACAGTGCGGTAGACCGTGGCCCCAAGGCCTGGACCCAGGGTGTGAACAGCCAGATGCCCGGTTCGGTCCGGGTGCTCTGGGCGCAGGCGGTTGCGCCGGATTTTCATGCCCGCTTTTCCGCTATCGGGCGACGCTATCGCTATGTGTGCTACCGACGGTCCACACCCTCCGCAATTCTGCATGGAAAAGTGACAACTATTCGGCAGTCCCTCGATGTATCGGCATTGAATGCAGCCTCCGGATTGTTACTGGGGGAGCAGGATTTCTCCTCGTTTCGGGCCGCAGGCTGCCAGTCACGATCCCCGTTTCGGGAAGTCACCCATGCTCATTGGCTGGAAGTCGGGCCATTTCTGGTGTTCCAGGTTGAGGCCAACGCCTTTTTGCAACATATGGTAAGGAACCTGGTGGGTTCGTTACTGGTGGTGGGAGCGGGCGAGCGGTCCCCGGAATGGATTGCCGAGCTGCTGGCCGCCCGGGATCGCACCGTCGCCGCCAAGACGGCGCCGCCAGACGGTCTCTACCTGGCGGGCGTCGATTACGCGGCGGATTGGCAATTGCCGGCAACGGCCTGTGATCCGCCAATGCTTGCTGGCAGTATTCCCTAGATCTGGGAGAGGGCAACTGGCGCGGGATTTTACAGGCCTGCGCCAGGCGGTGAAGCCTGGCAGCCAGGGCGACCGATACAATAGTCCCGGAACCGGCATGGGTGTTAGAATAGCGATCTTTTCGCAACCAGCCAGCCCGCCTTGTCGACACCCTGGATCAAAATCTGTGGCATCACCAGCAATGCTGACGCCCGCGCCGCGGCAGCACTCGGCGTCGATGCGCTTGGCGCGGTATTGTATCCGCCCAGTTCGCGAGCGGTAGAGCCCGGTCAGCTAACCGAAATCTATGCCGGGGTAGCTCCGGGAACTCGCCGTGTAGCGCTACTTGTGAATGCAGAGCGATCGCTGGTTGATGCTGTGGTGGCCAGTGGAGTTATTGACCTGCTGCAGTTTCATGGCGATGAAGATGAGCAGTTTTGCGCATCGTTCCCGGTGCCCTATATGAAAGCGATCCGGGTTGCTGATGAGCGTCAGGCTGCGGACGATATGCGGGCTTTTACGAGTGCCGAGATGATTCTTCTCGACAGTTATCAGAAAAACGTGCCAGGTGGCACAGGAAAGACATTCGATTGGGATGTCGCCGCTCGGCTCGTTGCCGGGAGTGACATGCGGGTAGTGTTGGCAGGTGGCCTGCGACCAGACAATGTATCTGAGGCATTACGCCGGGTGAAACCCTTTGGCGTCGATGTGAGTTCGGGCGTGGAATTGCGTCCCGGGATTAAAGATCAGGCTTTGCTTGAAGGATTTATTGAAGGAGCTGTAAATGGCTGAAGCGGAATTTGAACAAATCGGTTTCAACGGGCCCGACAAAACCGGTCACTTCGGTCCCTATGGTGGGATCTTTGTCGGTGAAACCCTCATTGCCGCCGTGGAAGAACTGGCAGAGGTGTATGCGCGCCTGTCCAAAGACGATGCGTTCTGGGCCGAGTTTCATGCTGAACTCAAGGATTATGTGGGTCGGCCATCGCCACTGTACCTGGCCGAACGACTGACCGCGGAGTGCGGCGGCGCAGCCATCTACCTGAAGCGGGAAGACCTGAATCACACCGGCGCCCACAAGGTCAACAACACCATTGGTCAGGCACTGTTAGCCAAGCGTATGGGCAAGACCCGTATTATTGCCGAGACCGGTGCCGGTCAGCACGGTGTTGCCAGTGCCACCGTTGCGGCGCGACTGGGGCTTGAGTGCCATGTCTATATGGGGGCTGAGGATGTGGTGCGGCAGGCACCCAATGTTTATCGAATGAAGTTGCTCGGTGCCAACGTGGTGGCGGTGGAATCCGGCTCGCGAACCCTGAAAGACGCCATGAATGAGGCGCTCAGGGACTGGGCTACAAACGTCGACGACACCTATTACATTATCGGTACGGTAGCCGGACCGCATCCCTATCCGCAGCTGGTTCGCGACTTTCAATGTGTGATTGGGCGCGAAACCCGCGAGCAGGCGCTGGAACGTTGGGGAAAGCTGCCGGATGCCCTGGTGGCCTGCGTCGGTGGTGGCTCCAATGCCATTGGTTTGTTCCACCCGTTCCTGAATGATGCCGGGGTGGCCATGTACGGTGTGGAAGCCGGTGGCCACGGACTGGAAACAGGTGAACACGCCGCTCCCTTGTCGGCGGGTAAACCCGGTGTGCTGCACGGCAATCGTACCTACCTGATGTCTGATGACAGTGGCCAGATCCTGGCAACGCATTCGGTTTCTGCCGGTCTGGATTACCCGGGTGTGGGCCCGGAACACGCCTGGCTGAAAGACCAGAAGCGGGTGAACTACGTCGCTGCCACCGACAAGCAGGCCATGGCGGCATTCCACAAACTGACCAGGATGGAAGGCATTATCCCGGCGCTGGAAACCAGTCATGCCGTGGCGTTTGCCATGGAATTGGCCGCCGACATGAGCAAGGACCAGAATATTGTGATCAATCTTTCCGGTCGCGGCGACAAGGACATCGAAACGGTGGCACGCCTGGAAGGCATTAAACTGTAGTTCACTACCCAGTTAAGACCCAGTTAAAACCTGGATAACACGCAAGACAGGTCAGGAAGCATCGAATCATGGGACGATTACAAGACATCGCCGGCAGGGCTGCCGGCCAACACCGCAAGCTACTGATTCCTTATCTGGTCGCTGGCGATCCGGATTTGGCGACCACCGAGGCGCTGATGCACGTGCTGGTGGAAAAAGGGGCTGATGTCATTGAACTGGGAATCCCGTTCAGTGACCCATCTTCCGACGGACCGGTGATTCAGCGCGGTGTCGAACGTGCACTGAAGACCAACACCAGCCTGAGGAATTCCCTGGACCTGGTGGCCAGATTCCGGGAAAAAGACAGCAGCACCGGCATTGTCCTGATGGGCTATCTGAACCCGGTGGAGATCATGGGCTACGAGACCTTTGTCAGCGCAGCCAGTGACGCCGGTGTCGATGGCGTGCTGATCGTCGATATGCCGCCAGCGGAATCCTCTTCGCTACACAGCCGGTTACGCGCGGCAGGGCTGGATACCATTTACCTGGTGGCTCCCACCACATCCGCAGGCCGGGTGGAGCAAATCATCGAACGCTGCAGTGGCTATCTCTATTATGTGTCGCTGAAAGGGGTTACCGGTGCCGCCCTGAGCGACACCCAGGCGGTGGCCGACAAGATCGATGAGCTGCGCAGCAAGACTGATTTGCCCCTGGTCATCGGCTTTGGCATCAAGGATGCCGACAGCGCCCGCGCCATGGGGCGTCTGGCAGATGGTGTGATCATTGGTAGTGCGCTGGTGGAGCGCATTGCCACCCTGAGCGCAGATAAGCCCGCTGATACAGATCAATTAAGCACGGTATGCGAGCCGATCACACTGGCAAGACAGGCCCTTGATACCCTAGAATAGACGCCACTGCACAAGCATCATCCTGTTGATAAATAAGGAAAAACGATTTGAGCTGGATTGACAAAATCCTGCCTTCCATCAGCACCTCAAGTGGCGATAACAAACGCAGCTCGGTGCCCCAGGGAGTGTGGAAGAAGTGTCCCCGCTGCGACGCCATGCTGTATCAAAAGTCGCTGGCCGAAAATCATGACGTTTGCCCGAAATGCGATCATCACATGCGCATTACGGCGCGCCGGCGCCTGGAGTTGTTCCTCGATAGCGACGACCAGGTGGAATTGTGCAGCGACATGGAACCGGTGGATCTGCTGAAGTTTCGCGACCGGAAACGTTACCGGGATCGTCTGAGCGCCGCCCAGAAAAGTACCGGGGAGAAAGATGCCCTGGTAGTGATGAAGGGGCAGGTGAATGCCGTACCCGTGGTGGTGGCAGCCTTTGAATTTGGATTCATTGGCGGATCCATGGGCGCCGTGGTGGGCGAGAAATTTGTCCAGGCAGTGAAAACCTGTATCGGTCAGCGGATCCCGCTGGTGTGCTTTTCAACCAGCGGCGGTGCGCGTATGCAGGAAGCGCTGATTTCTCTTATGCAGATGGCGAAAACTGCAGCAGCCCTGGAGCGACTCAAACAGCATCGCTTGCCGTTCGTGTCGGTTCTGGTGGACCCGGTTTACGGCGGCGTCTCTGCCAGTCTTGCCATGCTGGGCGACATTAACATCGCCGAGCCCAACGCGCTGGTTGGTTTTACCGGACCGGACGTCATCCGCCAGACGGTGCGGGTGAAATTGCCGGAAGGCTTTCAGCGCAGTGAATTCCTGCTGGAACATGGCGCCATTGACATGATTGTGCATCGTCGCGACATGCGCGATCGCATTGCATCGCTGCTTACCAAGCTGACTGTTCAGCGCCGTACCCCTGTGACTGCTGTTGAATCTGTTGACCCGGTTCCCGGCCTTGATGTCGAGTCCGAATCCGCCCCCGACCCCGTTGACGACAACGATTCCGCTGCAGATACCGATCCCGGCAGCGATCCTGATTCCAGTACCGATAGCGAGTCCGATACAGATACCGAAACCGAAGCCACTTCCAATTCCACTACCGATACAAGCTCCGCCCCCAGGACCTGATGAGCAACGCCCCTGCGGCGCAGGCCGACCTTGACGACTGGCTGGACTATATTGCCGCGGTCAACCCACGGGAGATTGAGTTGGGGCTGGAGCGGGTCGGGGCGGTAGCTCATGCGTTGGACCTGGATCGTCCCGATGCCACTGTCATTACCGTGGCTGGCACGAACGGCAAGGGCACCTGTGTGGCGGCGCTGGAAGCGCTGGCAGTGGATGCCGGTCTCCAGGTGGGGTGCTATATCTCGCCGCACATCCATCATTTCAGCGAACGAATCCGCATCAATACCGAGCCGGTCTCCAACCGGGACCTGATTACAGCCCTGCAGACCATTGATGCCGCGCGGGGTGATATTCCGCTGAGCTACTTCGAGTTTGCTACCCTGGCGGGCCTACTGCTGTTTCGCAAGGCCGGGGTGGAATTAATCGTGCTGGAGGTCGGTCTGGGTGGGCGCCTGGATGCCGTCAATATCGTTGCTGCGGATGTCGCGGTTATTACCAGCATCAGCCTGGACCATACCGACTGGCTTGGTGATGACCGCGAGCAGATCGGGGTCGAAAAAGCCGGAATCATGCGGCGCAACAAACCGGTGGTGGTGGTAGATCCGCAGCCGCCAGGGGCACTGCTGGGTGTGGCGGCCGAACTGCAGGCGCCGCTACTGCTGCTGGGTCGTGATTTCAGCGTGACTGAGAGCGACGATGGGCGGAGCTGGGCGTACCGCGGCCGCTATTCCGATGGCAGCGAACAGCATCTGGCAACCATTCCCGGATCGGGGCTGCGCCCGGATAATCTTGCCGCAGCTGTGCAGGCCATCACTCTGGCGCTGGGTAAGGTGCAAATTAACGAAGCTACCCTTGGCGCGCTTACGGTGCCGGGACGCCAGGAATGGCGATGCCTGGCCGATGGCCAGGTGCGGGCGCTGTTCGATGTCGCCCACAATCCGGCCGCCACTGCATACCTGGCCGAGAAGCTGGCACAACTGCGGGGCGAGCATGGCTTTCAGCGAGTGGCTGTAGTCCTGGCAGTGATGGCAGATAAAGATATTGATGCCATGATTGCATCGTTACACTCGGTGGTGGACATCTGGTATATTGCGCAGGTCGATGAGGCGCGTTGTAAACCTGCTCGGGAAGTGGCACAAATTGTTTCCCGGCACACCGGGAATCCCATTACCAGCTATCAGGACCTTGGAACCGCGTTTTCCGCCGCGCAAGCCGACACCGGTGCCCGGGATCTGCTGGTGGTGACAGGGTCTTTTTATACCGTTGCCGCGCTGCGCGGCAATACACGACCGGCCCGCGGGAGCGCCGGTAATCTCGCAACCAGGACCGATAACACCGCACACGCTGAGGACAGGGTAGAGCCAGATTGAAGGAGGCGACCAAACAACGCATAGTCGGCACCGTGGTCTTGCTTGCCCTGGGACTGATTTTTCTGCCCCTGGTTTTTGACGGGGAAGGCAGCTATCAAACACCGGTCGCCAGCCGCATTCCGGAACCACCGATAGTACCCATTCTGCCGGAGCCGGAACCAACCCGCCCCCAGATTATTGCTGACCAGCTCCCGGACGAACCCAGTGCCGCGGAGACAGCCATCGAGACCGAAACGCCGGTTGCAACGCCGGAAGAGGACACTACTGCACCGGATTCCGCCGTGGAAGTGGTGGAGTCGGCCCCCGATTTTGAGCGGGAAATCCCGCAGTTCGATGCCAACGGCATGCCTCAGGCCTGGGTAGTCCGACTTGGCACCTTTGCCAATGCCGCCAATGCCAACAACCTGGTGGCGCGTCTGCAGGATGCGGGCTTCAAGGCCTACACCCGGAGCGTGAACAACGCGGACAGTGACATGACGGCAGTGTTTGTCGGCCCCTGGCTGCAGCGTCAACTGGTCGAGGACTATCGGCAACAGCTGCAGGAGCAGTTTCAACTGGCCGGCATGATCGTGCGCTACGAGATTGACCCACTTTGAAAGCAGTACAGTGAATAGCCGGTCATGAACGCAGTTGACGCAGCCATAGTCAGTGTTACGGTAATATCCTGCCTGTTTGGGCTGTGGCGCGGTCTGGTCAAGGAAGTCTTGTCACTTTTGACCTGGATCGCAGCTTTACTGGTGGCGCGGATATACAGTGAGCCACTGGCTGGCCTGTTGACCAACACCATTAGTAGCAGTGGCGCACGCTATGTCACTGCCTTTGCTCTGATTTTTGTAGTGGTGATGATGCTTGGCACGTTCATCAACCACCTGATGGCGAAACTGCTCACCGCAACCGGCCTGAAACTGGCGGATCGCATTCTGGGTGGGGGATTCGGCATCGTGCGCGGCGGCATTATCGTGCTGGTGATTTTGTTTATTGCCAGCGCTTTTGTGTCGGAAACACTGCTCTGGCAGGAGTCATCTCTGATTCCCCACGCTATGGCACTGATCGAGTGGTCGCGGTTGTTCATTGAAGATATGGGTGGGGTCAATACCGGGCCAGCACCCGGTAACTAACAGGTAGCGGAGCAAAACTATGTGTGGATTGGTCGGTGTAGTGTCGCAGCAACATGACGTGGGTGTGCGCTTATATGACACCCTGACGGTGCTGCAGCATCGCGGCCAGGATGCCGCCGGCATCATGACCTGTGACAACGGCAAGCTCAACCTGCGTAAAGACAATGGCCTGATCAAGGACGTTTTCCGTACCCGCCACATGCGTCGCCTGACCGGCCAAATGGGTATTGGTCATGTTCGCTATCCCACTGCCGGCAGTTCCAGCCCGGCTCTTGCCCAGCCATTCTATGTCAATTCTCCTTACGGGCTGGCGCTGGCTCACAACGGTAATCTCACCAATGCTGCTGAGTTGAATCGTGATCTGTTCAAGGAAGATCTGCGCCACATCAACACCGACTCGGATTCGGAAGTGATGCTCAACGTATTCGCTCACGAGCTACAACAGCGGGGCAAAATTCATCCCACCGCCGACGTCGTGTTCGGGGCTGTGGCCGGGGTACACGCTCGCTGTCGGGGTGGCTATGCGGCGGTGGTCATGATTACCGGTCATGGCATTGTCGGTTTCCGTGACCGTAACGGTATTCGGCCACTGGTATTCGGCAGCCGCACTACAGGCGATGGCAGCAAGGAATACATGATTGCTTCGGAGAGCGTGGCTCTCAACGCCCAGGGCTTTGATATTGAAAGAGACGTGGCACCCGGTGAAGCCGTCTACATCGACGTAGAGGGCAATCTGCATACCCAGGTGTGCTGTGAGCCAGGCGAGCACACGCCCTGTATCTTCGAGCATGTTTATTTTGCCCGGCCCGATTCCCTGATGGACAGCATTTCCGTATACAAGGCAAGAATGCGGATGGGCGAGCGCCTGGCGGACAAGCTGAAGCGGCTGCGCCCCGATCACGATATCGACGTCGTCATTCCCATTCCGGATACCAGTCGTACTTCGGCACTGGAGCTGGCCAATGCCCTGGGCCTGAAATTTCGCGAAGGCTTTGTGAAAAACCGCTACATTGGTCGTACCTTTATCATGCCCGGCCAGAGTCAGCGGCGAAAATCCGTGCGTCAAAAGCTGAACGCCATTGAACTGGAATTTCGCGGTAAGAACGTGCTGCTGGTAGATGACTCTATTGTTCGTGGAACCACCTGCAAGCAGATTATCCAAATGGCCAGGGATGCCGGCGCCAAGAAAGTCTATTTTGCCTCCGCTGCGCCAGCGGTGCGCTATCCAAACGTCTATGGAATCGATATGCCGGCCGCTTCTGAACTCATCGCGGCGGGTAAATCCGACGCCGAAGTTGAGAAACAGATCGGCGCTGACTGGCTGATTTACCAGGACCTTGATGATTTGATCGCGGCCTGCGCCGAAGGTAACCCGGATATCAATAAATTTGAATGCGCGGTATTTAATGGCGAGTATGTCACCGGTGACGTGGATGAAATTTACTTGCGGCGCCTGGAAATGAGCCGTAGCGATGCCGCCAAGCGCAGCAAGAATGGCCAGGAAACCGCAAGCAAACAACATAATCTGGTCGCTGACCTTTCCAGCGACGGCTGATCCGGAGAAGTTCGCTGGCTATGTTTTCTCTGAAAAATGAAAAGCAGGGCGAGGACCGCACCCAGCTGGTGGAAAACAAGTATTCCCAGCAGGTGCAGGCGGCAGTCGACGAGATCAGTGGTGCGCTGCTGGGCAAGGATCATCAGATCCGCCTGGCCTTGTGCTGCCTGTTTTCCGGCGGCCATTTGCTGGTAGAGGACCTGCCGGGCATGGGCAAGACAACGCTGTCCTACGCCCTGGCCAAGGCCCTGGGCCTGGATTACACCCGTATCCAGTTCACCAGTGATCTGCTGCCAGCGGATATTCTCGGGATCTCCATTTTTGATCAGAACAACAGCAAGTTTACCTTTCATCCGGGGCCGATCTTCAGCCAGGTAGTGCTGGCGGATGAAATCAATCGCAGTACGCCAAAGACCCAAAGCGCCCTGCTGGAAGCCATGGAAGAGCGCCAGGTGACCGTGGAAGGGGACACCCGAAAACTGCCCGAGCCATTCTTCGTGATAGCCACTCAGAACCCCGTGAATCTGGCTGGCACCTATCCACTGCCAGAGTCCCAGCTTGACCGGTTCCTGATGCGCCTGCGACTGGGTTATCCGGACCAGCGTGCGGAGCGGGAGCTGCTGGAGATGGATACCGAATGGGACAAGGTGGAGAACGTCAATCGCTGTCTGGCAATTGATGACGTTATCAGTTTTCGCCAGCAATCAGCCAAGGTCACGGCCAGTGGCTCGCTGCTGGATTATGTGCAGCGCCTGATTGCCTACACGCGCGGCAAGGATGAGTTTCATTTTGGTCTGTCACCGCGCGGCAGTCTTGCCTTGATGCGCGCCGCAAAAACCTGGGCCTTGATGTGTGGCCGCAATCACGTGGTTCCCGAAGACGTGCAGACTATTTTACCGGCTGTCGTTGAGCATCGCCTGCGCGCGGTTTCTGACGACGATGGCCACACCGGGGCATCGCTGGTACAGCGCATGCTCAATGAAGTCGATATTCTCGACTAATGAGCACCTGCCCCCGACCTGAGACATATCATGGCGGGAATACTGACAACGCTTCAATCCCGGGTTGCCGCATCCGGTCTGCACGATGCCGTGGAGTCCTGGATGGCCCGGCGTATCACACCGCAGCCGCGGAACACCCTCAATCGCCGTAATATCTATGTGCTACCCACTCGCAACGGGCTGTTGTTTCTGCTGGCCGCTGGTCTGGTCTTCATTGCCGCGATCAATTATGCAGTGAGCCTGGCCTATGGGCTTGCCTTCCTGATGGTCAGCCTGTTCATTATCACCATCCTGTACACTTTCAATAATTTGAATAACCTGAGTCTGGCGCGGCAGCCTTGTGCACCGGTTTTTTGCGGTGAAGAAATCGCCTTCAACGTTGAGCTCAGTCGCTTCGAAAACCGGGTTCACGAATCGCTGGAACTCAATTTCGCCAACGGCAGTATTACTCACGCCGACTTGTCCGGCGTTGACCGGGATCGCGTGCAGGTATTCACCGCCGCCACCCGGCGTGGCAACTTCCGTGCGCCGCGACTGCGGGTCACTACTTATTTTCCCCTTGGACTGTGCCGGGCCTGGTCGATCGTGGATCTGGACCTGCACTGTCTGGTGTATCCCAAGCCGATTCCCTTTGCCATGGATCAGTTCAACAGCGGTGGCGGCGGCGGAGAAGAGTCGGCGCAGCTTCGAGAAGGCAGCGAGGATTTTTACGGATTACGGGACTACGTGCCGGGTGACCCGTTGCGGCAAGTGGCCTGGAAAAATGTCGCACGCGGGCAGGGGATGCATATCAAGCAGTTTGTCGACTACGTAGACAGCAAGGTCTGGCTGGACTGGGATATGTTCTACGGGTTTGGCACCGAAGAGCGCCTGTCGCGCCTGTGCTACTGTGTACTGAAACTGACCGCCACCGGCTCGCCATTTGGCCTGAAGCTGCCTGGCCTGGAAATAACCCCGGATTCCGGCACCAGACATCGGGACCGATTGTTGCGCGCACTGGCGCTATTTGGGCCCACGCAATGACGGCGGAACAGGCATGACGAAAGAAGTCGAGTTTCAAATTCCCCGCGCCGCACTGAGCTGGATACTGCTGGCGGTGATGTTAGTGATTATTCCGCAAAGTCTGCGTATGCCGCTGTGGATATCAGCCATCGCACTGGCCTGCATATCCTGGCGCTGGCTAATATACGCGGGCAAATTAGGATACCCCGGTCGCAGTCTGCGAGTGCTGATCGTAATCTTCACTCTGGCAATATCAATTACCCAGCTGCGCAGCCTGGGTGTGGGTCTGGACAGTGCCGCCAGCCTGCTGACCCTGGGCTTCGTATTCAAACTCATCGAGATGCGCTACAAGCGCGATATCTATGTGGTAATCAGCCTGTGCTTCGTGATGTCCATGGTGCAGTTTCTGTATTCCCAGAGTGCGTTGTCCACACTATACATAGCACTGATCGTACTGGTTATCACCGCAGCCATGATTGCCCTGAACCGCTCGTCGCTGGTGGCCAACACGGGCAGTACCGTGCGCATGGCGCTTAAAATCGGATTACAGGCTCTGCCGTTAACCATTGTCCTGTTTCTGTTGTTTCCGCGAGTGGCACCACTATGGGCGGTACCGGTGCAGAACAACGGTAATGGAACCGGGGTAACTGATGAGATGTCGCCCGGGGATATTGCCCAGCTGGGGCGTTCCAGCTCGCTGGCATTCCGCGTGCAGTTTGAAAATATGGTTCCGCCCCTGCATGAGAACCTGTATTGGCGGGGTCTGGTGCTGGACGACTTCGATGGCGAAACCTGGCGACGAACGCGGCGCGGCTCCTCCTATAGTCAGGCGGCCCGGCTCAACGACTTTCAATGGAACTGGAGTGACCGGGTGCGACTAGGCGATGACCCGATCCGCTATAACATCATCCTGGAGCCCACCCAGCAGCCCTGGCTGTACGGGCTGCATCTTGCCGAGCCGGAGTCTCGCAATCTCTACCAGAGTCGTAATTTCGAAATTTTCAACAACGGTCTGATAACCAAGCGCTTCAGCTATGACTTGCGGACATTTCGCAATAGCCGGACCGATCTGATACTGCTGGACAGTGCCCGGCGCCGTAGCACCGAGCTGCCGGAATCCGGTAATCAGCAAAGCCTGGAGTTTGCCCGTGAATTGCGGGCCTCGGTGGACAGCAATCGTGACTACATTTACGCGGTGCTTGCCCACTTCCAGCAAAACGAATTCTATTACACGCTGAACCCACCGCTGTTGGGCGACAACCGGGTGGATGATTTCCTGTTCAACACCCAGGAAGGATTCTGTGAACACTATGCCAGCAGCTTTGCTTTTCTAATGCGCGCTGCCGGCATCCCGTCGCGGGTAGTGGTGGGCTACCAGGGCGCGGAATATAACCGCTTTGAAGACTATATGATGGTCTACCAGTACAACGCCCACGCCTGGAACGAAGTCTGGCTGGAGGATGAAGGCTGGGTCCGGTTTGATCCGACTGCGGCGGTATCGCCGGAACGGATCGAGCAGGGCGTGGAAGCAGCCTTGCGCGATGATCCGGCGTTTCTGGAGCAGTCATTGTTTTCACCGGGGCGACTTGGCGCGCTGGACTGGATTAATACCATTCGCCTGCGCCTGGATGCAGTCGAATACGAATGGAACCGACGCGTGGTTAACTACGATGAGGAAGTCCAGGTTGAAATGCTCAGTGGATTACTGGGTGAAGTCACCGAGCAAAAAGTACTGACCTTGCTGTTTTCTCTGGCCGGGGTGATTGTGCTGGGCATCGCGTTCACAGTTATCACAGCGGTGCCGGGCCGTCAGCGGGACCCGGTAAACCGCTTGTACCGGCAGGTGGCCAGGGAGCTGGACAAGATCGGCCTGGGTCGCCGGCGAGGCGAGGGGCCGGTGGACTACTGTCAGCGGGTAGTGGCGGCGAAACCGGAGCTGCACGAATCGATGCAGGAGCTCACCAGGCTTTATCTGGAGATCAATTACTGCCATGCGCAACTGCCTGCCGATCAGCGCAAGGAGCTGGTTGTCGCCTTGAAAAAGGCGGTGGGACAACTGCGTCGCAAGCTTCTCCCGGTTACGCGACTGCGCCGTCAGGCCTGACTTGCTGACCAGCTGGAACTAGCCGCCGGCGCGCTTGACCTTGTAACCCTGCTTTTCCAGTGCGGCCTGGGCCTGGGTGGTCTTGTCACCCTGTAGTTCAATAGTACTGTCCTTGACACTACCACCGGTACTGCAGGTGGTTTTCAGTTGTTTGGCCAGTTCCTTCAGTGTGGCTGTGTCCAGTCCCAGTCCGCTAATTACCGTGACTTCCTTGCCGCCACGACCTTTTTTCTCGCGGCGTATGCGCACGAAACCATCGCTGATTTCCTGGCTGGACCCGGAGTCTTTGCAGCGGCAGCTTTTCAGCGGCTTGCCGCAGCGCGAACACCGATTATCACCGGCTGTCGAATAAACCAGTTTGCTGTTTGCCATAGCTGGCGGACTCAGGATTTGTAGAGCGGCGGCAGTGCGTAGCGTTGGTCGCGACGCTCCTGCTTTTCACGACGCAACTTGCCGGAGCGCAATGCGGTTACTGTTTGCAGGAGCTGTTCTGCGGGGAACAGGCTGTCATGCTGAGCCTGGTTATTGTTGAACAGGCGGTCCTGCATTGCGCTGGCATACTGATGCAGCTCGGGTGCCTGTTGCTGCTGGAGAATGTCTTCCATGCTGCGAACCGGGCGGTCTTTGATGAGATGCTGGCTCCAGGTTAGCAGGGCGGCGCGGATCTGGTTCAATTCTCCGGAGCGACAGGCCTGCTTGAGCTGATTGAATGCCACGCCTTCGTTGTTTTCGGGGTCGTAGTGGTCCTGGATGCCCTGTTGCCGGGTCCTGAACCAGGCGCTGATTTCACTGTGGCGCGGCACGATGACCAGGCGATACAGGGCCAAGGCGACGATAGCAAAAGCGGCGACAATGAGGTAATTCATCCAGCTGGCATCCACCTCAATTACTTCCGCCTGTGCTTGCGCGTCGATCATATCCTGGTCCACGGTGGGCCCAGCTTCCAGCAACTCCTGCAGGTTCTCAGTGCTGGCGATGGTTTGCTCCGAGGGAGTGTCGCCGGCGACTGCCGCGATGTTGACCTGGGTCGCCGGGATGATGGAAGACTCAAGCTGGTCGGTGTTGACGTTCCACCAGGGAATCTCCACCTGGGGAATGAGCAAATCTCCGGCAGTGGTCGGAACGATAGTGGTACGCTCGATGCGAGTGCCGACGATGCTACCGTCGACAAAGGTACGCTCAATCTCCGGCGGATCCGGATAGCTGTTGACGCCACCGATGTCGCCTGGATTGACGGGCGGCAACACGGCACCACCAAGACCGTCAGCGGTGATGGTAATGGTGCGTTCAACGGATTGTCCGACCTGCAGCTCGTTGATGTCGCGGCTCCAGTTTTCGGTAACCGTCAAATTGCTGGCTGGAAGCCAGTCCACGGCCCGGGCGGCGGCGGGGCGTTCCTTGACGTCGATGGTAATGCCATCGATAAAGGCAGTGACCCGGCGCGTATTCAGATTGCGAAACACAAAATTGCTGGAGCCATCGGTGACCTCACCGCGGAACAGAATATCGGGAATTTCCAGAGGCCCGCTGCGCTGCGGGAATATCACATAGCGTTTTTCGTAGACGCCGTAGCGAACGCCATCAATCAATTCCTCGTACTGGTTTGGCGAGCCAATCAACTGGATGACCGTGTCTGCCATTTCCAGCTCAGTAAACTGTGGGTTGCGGATGCCGTTAATGGTGTAGAACAGGCGTACCGTAAACAGCAGTTGCTCCTGGACGTACACAGACTCCTTGTTGACTTCAATCTCGAGGAACAGGTCTTCGCTGTTCTGGTTGGAGCGTGGACCCTGGTTGGTCACCGAAACGGTAATGGGGTCGGTAGTCACGTTGTTGATGGAGAGCGAGGGAATCTCAAGCTCGCCTTCGGTAAGCGGGAACAGGGTGACTATGTAATCGGTCCAGGACTCCACCGTGCCGTTCACCGACCTGATCTGGCTCGATGTGCGGGTACCGAGAACATCAAAGTCATCAGTCAACGGTGTCAGGTCTAACTGTACGCCCTGGCGCTGCTCGTAAACGCGAATGGTGAGAGTCAGAGTTTCGCCGCGGGCCAGTTCGGTGCGATCAACCTCCAGTTCCACTTCCTGGGCTGGCAGTGGCAGGGCGGCTAGCAGCAGAACGCCTGCCAGTAGCGTGCGCAATAGCTGTCGCGCCATCCCTCGCAATAGCTTCACCATATCTGTCCTCCGCCGTTGTTGGCCGTACCCTCGAGCTGCCGCTGCCGATACTGGTACCGGAATTTGCGGCGCAACAGCTCACCAGGATCGTCTTCAATCCGGCGCAGCCATTGCTCAAGCGCCTGCTGTTCTTCAAATTCCTCGTTACTGGTATCGGTGGGTGTGTTCTGCTCGCTATTGGACTCGGAGCTTTCCTGCTCTTCAGGCGGTGCCTGCTGTTGCTGTTGCTGTTCCTGCTGCTCTTCGTTGCCTTCCTGGCTTTCCTGGTCCTGCTGCTGGTTATTCTCTTCGCTTTGTTCCGACTCGTTCTGGGAATTTTGTTCGGACTGGTTCTCCTGGCTCTCACCGTCCTGCTCTTCGCCGTCTTCGTTCTGCTGTTCTTCCAGTAGTTGCTCGACGATTTCCTTGTTATGCAGTGCGTCCTCGTGATCCGGCTCCAGGGCCAGGGTCATGTCGTAAGCGGCGATGGCTTCGGCATAGTTGCCGGTCATGGCCAGGGCGTTGCCACGATTGTAGTGCCCGTCGGCGGTGGGGTCGGCAGCGAAGGCGGCTACGGCTGCTTCGTAATTCTCGGCGCGAAAACTTGCCGCACCTGACCACCGGGGGGATTGAAACAGACTGGCGGCCTCATTGTGTTGCTCATTGGCAAAGGCCTCGGCGGCCTGCTGATCGGGTGTCTGCCAAAGGTCGCGCCAGCCAAAACCCTGGGCTTGCGCTGGGGCGGCGGGCAGCAGTACACCGCTGACGGTAATCAGCGCCAGGGCGAATAACCAACCGCGGCGAAAGCTGAAAGCGGCCAGCGGCAACACCAGCAGTAATAACCAAGGGCCTGCCTCGTACCAGATGTCGAATTCCTGATCCGCGTCGGCCAGTTCCGAATCGTCCAGCATTTCATTGTCGGGCAGCAGGTAGGCGAGATCTGAATCGGCCAGCTGGATATCGTGATAGCGACCATCGACCCGGTTGGCCAGGGATTGCAGGACATTACGATTCAGGGTGGGCACTACCACGCCACCGCGATCATCGGTGAGAAAGCCGCCATCACTGGTGCGAATCGGCGCGCCATTCTCAGTACCGATGCCCATGATCAGCAGGTCGTAGTCGCTCGGTTCCACCACCTCGGTGATGCGCTGTTCTTCCTGGAAGCCAGCGATGCCGTCGGTCATCAGCAAAATCTTGCCGCGCTGGGCCTCGACTTCATCCAGCAGGTCTACTGCCATCTGGATGGCAGGCACGGGGTTGCTGCCGAACAGTGGCATGATATTAGGGCTCAGGGAGGGGACCAGGGAAGTGATGGTGACCACGTCATCGGTGAGCGGCGTGACTACATGGGAGTCGCCAGCGTAGACAATGAGTGCGGTCTGACCCTCTGTGCGCAGCGCCAGAATGTCCCGAAGCTTGCGTTTGGCCAGATCCAGGCGACTGGGTTCATGGTCATCGGCGAACATGGACAGGGACAGATCCATAACAATGACCAATGCATCTTCGCGCTGCTGTACCGGCTGCGGCAACTCTTCCCATACCGGTCCGGCCAGGGCAATGGTAGATAACAACCAGGCAGCCAGCAATAAATAGAGCGGTGTGCGCTGTGATGCGTTACGACTGCGGTCCAGTAGATAAGGTAGCAGTGATTTGTCGATTGCCCGGTCCCAGGCGGTCATCACCGAATTCATGCGCCACAGGGCAATAAAGAAAATGGCGGCCGGAATCAGCGCCAGTAACCACCAGGGGCGAAGAAAATGAAAATCCTGCAGCAGGCTGGCGGGAATCACTACATCCATCAGGCCTTACCCCCGGATGCGGCGGGCGTTGACTCAGAGTCAGTATCATCTTCATCAGGTTGCTGCAGCTGCGCACGCCCGGCCACAGCAAGCCAGGGAATGGAGACCAGCGCCAGCAGAAAACTGATCAGCAGTGCGGCGCCTAAAGGCCAGTAGAAAAGTACCCGTGTGGGACGGTAAGTCTGCTCGTCCTGTTCGATTGTTTCCAGCCGATCAAGCTCTTCGTAGATATCTACCAGGTCAGATACATCCCGGGCCCGGAAGTAGCGTCCACCGGTGGATTCGGCGATCTGGGTCAGTACCTGCTCATCCAGCTCTGCCGATGGATTGATGGCGCGGGCGCCAAAGAAAGTCCGTTGCACCACCTGGTCGGCGCCGATGCCAATGGTGTAGACCTTGATATTTTCCTGGCGGGCCAGTTGTCCAGCCTGTTCTGGCGATACATCGCCGGCGTTGTTAACGCCGTCGGTAAGCAACACCAGCACCCGGCTGTTTTCCGGACGGTTGCGCAGATGGATCACTGACAGGCCGATGGCATCGCCGATGGCGGTGGCGGATTCCTCGATAATGCCGATTTCCGCTTCTTCCAGCAGGGTACCCACGGTTTCCCGGTCAAAGGTAAGCGGTGCCTGCACGTAGGCGTGGGCGGCAAACAGAATCAGTCCCAGGCGATCGCCTTCGCGGCGTTCAACAAAATCACCTACCACGGCCTTGACCACATCGATGCGCGACGCCTGGCGGTTGCCCACCACCATGTCCTGGGCTTCCATGGAGCCGGAGATATCCACGGCCATCATCAGGTCGCGGCCGGTGGAGGGCAGCTGGACAGGTTCACCCAGCCACTGCGGCCGACTGGCGGCGAGTACCACCAACAGCCAGATGAGGCTGCAGCAAATCAGGTTAAGCAGGCGCCCGGAGGTGATGTTGTCACTGTCTGACTGCAGCCGGCTCAGGGTGTCGAAAAACGGCACATACAGGGCCGCGTCCTGGCGCGGAGCCTGGGACAGCAAATAATAGATAACCAGTGGTAGTGGTAGCGCGAGGAAAACCCAGGGCCAGGTGAATTCGAGCATAATTCCTACTGTTCCGCGTCGCTGGATGGGTCTGGATTGCCCGTATAGAGGCTTCGGATCCAGGCCTTGCCCAGATCGTACAGAGCCTCGGTATTGACATCGCAGCGGGTTTGGAAACGTCCGTAGCTGAGGGCGACAGCGAGTTCGTCGTCGAGTCTGGAAGAATCACCGTTTTCCCGAATAAAATCAACCCATTCCCGGCCGCTCAGCCGTGCCGCGTTGGCGCCAGGAAAATGCACCAGGGCGACCCGCCGCAGCACCGAATTCACCTCGTTGACATAGCGCAGTTTGCGCTCGTCGGCGCTGCCCTCGCTGGCCTCAGCTGCCGCATAACGCTGGTAACAGCGATCCAGCTCGGCCAGGGCATGGCCGACAATTTCGCGGCGGGCATGCTGCCGGGCGTAAACCCGCCAGGCCACAACTGCGGCAATCAACAGTAGCACTGCCAACACCCACCAACCCGGTGCCGGCGGCCAGAAGCCCACCGGTTCCGGCAGGTGGATATCGGCGAGTTGGGTTAGTAGTTCTTCGCTATCCATTCTCGAATCTGTTCCACCACCAATTGGTTGGTGCGTATTTTGATTAGACGAATCTGCAGGCGGTCCAGTTCCGACTCCATGGTGGCAATGCGAGTTCGAAACTGTTCCTGGTAGCGTGCGCGAGCGCGAGGATTATGAGTGTTCAGCGAGCCCTTGTGGCTACCGTCAGTAATTGAGTACATGCCGGGCACCGGCAGGCTTTCTTCCAGCGCATCGTAAACGAAGCAGCACACCACATTATTGTGGCGGGATAGCTGATTCAGGTACTGCAGGGCCTTGGCATCCAGGGTAACGAAATCGGATACCACATACAGGGTGCTGCCGGGCTTGGTAATGCGGCGTATCTGGCCCAGGGCATGGGCCAATCCCGGCTGAAAGGAGGGGTCGTCGGGCACCTGTGCCTCGGGATCCCGGATGTGCTGCAGCTTTTGATTATAGTTGTAGACCTGGTTCAGCAGGTGCAGCGCCGAGCGTCGGCTGCGCTTGGGGCGCACCAGACTGGACTCGACATCTGAAAACACCAAGCCGCCCACGCGGTCGCCATTATCGATGGCCAGCCAGCACAGCACGGCGGCCGCCTGGGCGGCCAGTACTGACTTGAAGGCGACCTGACTGCCAAAGTACATGTTGTGGGTCTGATCAACGGCGATTATCACCGGTCGTTCCCGCTCTTCCCGGAAGACTTTGGTGAAAGGTTTACCTGTTCGAGCAGTGACACGCCAGTCGATCAGGCGAATATCGTCCCCAGCCTGGTAGGGGCGGAACTCTTCAAAGTCGATACCACGACCACGCATCTTGGACAGGTGCAGTCCGGAAATGCCGGCCATGGAGCGGTGGTGGGGCAGATAATCCAGATTTCGGGCAGCATGACGCTGCAGCAGCAGCTCTTGCAGGCTGATGGTGGCGCCACGCGCCTGATAGCGGGCGTGATGGGGGTCGATTTGCAGTTTCGCGGACATGATCGGCGTTCCCGGGGCCTCAGGCCGAGGGCACGCGTTCGCGAATGGTCTCCAGTACCTGGTCGGGGGTCACGCCACCGGCTTCGGCTTCAAAGCTGAGCAGGATGCGATGGCGAAGCACGTCAAACATGATCTCCTGCACATCGTCCGGGCTGACGAAGTCGCGTCCCTGAATCCAGGAGTGGGCCCGCGCACAACGGTCCAGTGAAATAGTACCGCGCGGGCTGGCGCCGTATTCAAGCCAGGAGGCCAGATCGTCGCCATAATTCTCCGGCTTGCGTGTGGCCATGATGATTTGAATGAGGTATTCCTCGACTTCCGGTGCCATGTGCATGGACAGAATTTCCTGGCGTGCCTCAAACAGGTCTTTCTGGGCCACCTGCTTGGGCGGCTCCGGTGCCTTGTTGGCGGCCTCGTCCCGTACCAGGTGCAAAATTTCCCGCTCCGCCTCGATCTGCGGGTAGTCGATGGTGACGTGCATCAGGAAGCGGTCCAGCTGTGCTTCAGGCAGCGGGTAAGTTCCTTCCTGCTCAATCGGATTTTGCGTGGCCATCACCAGAAACAGTGGCGGCAGGGTAAAGGATTCGCGTCCCACACTGACCTGGTGCTCGGCCATGGCTTCCAGCAGTGCGGACTGCACCTTGGCCGGTGCCCGGTTAATCTCATCGGCCAGTACCAGGTTATGAAAAATTGGGCCTTGTTGAAATCGAAACGATCCATCTTCCGGCCGAAAGACTTCAGTACCGGTAATATCACTGGGCAATAAATCGGGAGTGAACTGGATGCGGTGGAAATCGCCTTCGATAGCGCGCGACAGATCCTTGATTGCCTTGGTCTTGGCCAGACCCGGTGCACCCTCCACTAGCAGGTGGCCATCGGCAAGCAGGGCGATCAGCAACCGGTCCAGTAAGCGCTCCTGGCCGATAATCTGTTGGGATAACCATGCTTTCAGTTCTGTTATTATTCCGTGGTGACTCATATTCAGGGTTCCCTGGCTGCAATCGGGCGCTTTTGGACGAACCCGGGATTGTAAACGTTTTCTAATGGATGTCTAGGCAGACCGAATCACGTGCGCCGCCTCTTCAAAGCCAGACCAACGACCTGCAAGTGGACGCAGAGATCAGAGTATTTACAGTTGTTATCCAATGCCGCGCAGGCCACAAAATTTTCACTATTTGGAGCATTACCGAACCATGGTTCATACCAGCAATGTGTTGCTATTGCCGCTTAATCAGAAAATTGATGAAACCTTTGGTGCGCAAAAAGCCGAGAATCTTAAGAACTTCGCCCGCCGCTATTTTGCCAGCTCCGCCAATGCTGATCTGGCCAAGGCATCCGAGCAGCAACTATTTGATCTGGTGACCACAGCCTGGGATTTCATTCAGGAACGTCCGCGTACCGGGGTAAAGGTTCAGTTTAGCGACTGGCATCGTGATGAGGAGAAAAACAGTCGACCTGGCACTAGTATCTATGTGCTGTTGAACGACATGCCGTTTGTGGTGGATTCGGTGCGTCAGTGCCTGAATCGGGTCGGTATCTCGGTGAAGCTGCTGAACAATGCAGTTATTCACGTCGCCCGCAGATCGGAAAAGCACAACCGCGGCAAACTCCAGTCTTTGGTCAGTGAAGATGATGGCCAGCACAAGGCCGAGGCGCTCACCTGTATTCACTGTTCCCTGATCAGCAAGGATCAATACGCCGGGATAGAGGCGGAGATCCGCGACACCCTCAAACAGGTGGCTGCGGCGGTAAAGGCCTACGGGCCAATGTGCAAGAAGGTTGAGGAAATTCGGGCCCGCCTGGTTGCAGCGGGAGATCGATTACCAGTGGATGGCGAGGAGCTGGGCGAATCGGTGGCCTTTATCGACTGGGTTCTCGGTAACCATTTTACCTTTCTCGGCTATGAGGAATACCGGATTCGCAATCGCGCCCAGGGTCGATTGCTGGAGTTTCAGCAGGATTCCGTGCTGGGCGTGTCGCGTTTCAACACCGATATTAAAAAGCAGGCCAAACTGGACACACTGCCGCGGGGCACTGCAGATCTTATTCTTGACAAGCAGGTATGCAGTTTTGCCAAGTCATCGCAGCGCTCAAAAGTGCACCGTCCGGCGTACTACGACTATATTCTGATCAAGGAGTTCGACGACAGCGGCGAGGTGGAGACCGAGCACCGTTTCAAGGGGCTTTATACCTCTTCGGTATATTACCGCGCGGCACTGGATATTCCCCTGGTTAGGAAAAAAGTACGGGCGGTGCTGGACCGTTCGGGATTCGCGCCTAACGGCCACAGCATCAAGGATTTGATGCAGGTGATTAATGTTTTCCCCCGGGACGAACTGTTTCAGATGAGTACCGACCAGCTGTTCGCCACGGCACTGGGTATTACCCAGATTCAGCAGACCCGCACCAGCAAGTTGTTTGTGCGCCGCGACTCCTATGGAAAATTCTTCTCCTGCCTGGTGTATGTACCTCGCGATATCTTCTCCACCAAAGTGCGCCTCAAGATCCAGGACTTTCTTAAGGAACGACTACGCGCCACGGAGCTTGAATACAACATTTATCTGTCGGAGTCGGTGCTGGCGCGCTTGCATCTGGTGCTTCGAGTGCCCGAAATCCAGCAGGTAAAATATGACCCGGGTGAGCTTGAAAACAGTCTGGTGGACCTGGTCAAGCCCTGGGAAGACTACTTCCTGGAAGCTTTGGAAGATGTGTATTCAGAAGAAGAGGCCCGGCGTCGCTATGACGCCTATGCCAATTGTTTTCCTACCGCTTACAAGGAAGCCTATTCCGGTGCCCAGGCGGTCGATCATACGCAGCACCTGGTTGACGTGGTCAAGCAGCGCCGACTGATTCTCAACCTCGGTCCATGCCGGTCGGAATCCGGCGCTGAACTGAGTTTCAAGATTTTCAGCTACGGGAAACAGCTCACGCTGTCTGAAGTGGATCCAATTCTTGAAAATCTCGGCCTGTTCATTATCAGCGAGAAGACTTTTAAACTGCACCCCGATGCCGGTCCTGGTTCTGAAAGTGAGAATAGTGAAGGTAGTGATGGTGGCGCCAAGGTCTGGCTGCATGATTTCTCTCTGTATCGCAAAAAACGCCAGGGCAAATTCAATCTTGACGTGACCGACAAGTTTGAGGATGCCTTCCGCGCAGTCTGGGATGACAAGATTGATGATGATGCTTTTAATGCACTGGTATTGAGCGCCGAGCTGGAATGGAGAGACGTGGCGCTATTGCGTGCCTATGCTGCCTATCTTAAACAGATCCAGTTTGGCTACACATCCCAATTTGTGGCTGACACCCTGGCGGTACATTCCACGCTAAGCTGCCAGCTGGTGAATTACTTTCATACCTTGTTCGACCCGGCCAGGAAACGCCGTTCCCGCACCGAGAAGCAGCAGGCTACACGATTGCGAAACAGCATTCTTGCCGGTATCGATGAAGTCGTAAACCTGTCAGAAGACAGCGTGCTGCGCGCCTACCTGGAACTGATCGATGCCACCCTGCGCTGTAATTTTTTTCAGCGCGATGATGGTGGCGAGCTGAAGTCCTATTTCGCCTTCAAGTTCGACCCGCGCAAGATTGACGCAATGCCGCTGCCCAAACCGCAATATGAGATCTTCGTGTATTCACGCCAGGTTGAAGGTGTGCACTTGCGCGGGGGTAAGGTGGCGCGTGGCGGCTTGCGATGGTCAGATCGCAGCGAGGACTACCGCACTGAAGTGCTGGGGCTGGTCAAGGCGCAGCAGGTCAAGAACTCGGTGATCGTACCGGTGGGTGCCAAGGGCGGATTTATCGTCAAAGAACAGGTGCCCGGTGAAGATCGGGAGCAGAAACAGGCCAGCGGCGTGGCTTGCTACAGGACATTTATTTCGGGTTTGCTGGATCTGACCGACAATATGGTCGAGGGTGAGGTGGTGCACCCTGAAGAAGTGGTGCGTCGAGACGAAGACGACACCTACCTGGTCGTTGCGGCAGATAAAGGCACTGCTACTTTCTCTGATATTGCCAACGGTATTGCCGCCGACTATAACTTTTGGCTAGGCGATGGTTTTGCCTCCGGCGGCAGTAATGGCTATGACCACAAGGCCATGGGTATTACGGCGCGCGGAGCGTGGGTATCGGTGCAGAGACATTTCCGAGAGCAGGGCATTAACGTCCAGGAGCAGGACTTTACTGTACTTGGCATCGGCGATATGGCGGGGGATGTATTTGGCAATGGAATGTTGCTGTCGCGACACATCTGTCTGGTGGCGGCCTTCAATCATCGCCACATCTTTATTGACCCGAACCCGGATGCGGCAGCGAGTTTTCGCGAGCGACAGCGCCTGTTCAAGAAAAAGGGATCGGCCTGGAGTGATTACGATAGCAGCCTGATTTCTACCGGTGGTGGAATTATTGATCGCTCGGCCAAATCCGTCGCCATCAGCGCCGAGATGAAAGCGCGCTTTGGGATCGACAAGGACAAGCTGACACCCAATCAACTGATTACCGCACTGCTGCAGAGTCCCGTGGATCTGATCTGGAATGGCGGTATCGGCACCTATGTCAAATCTTCAGAAGAGAGCCATGGTGAAGTCGGAGACAAGGCCAATGATGCCCTGCGAGTCAACGCCGATGAACTGCGCTGCAAGGTGATTGGAGAGGGCGGTAATCTGGGCCTGACCCAACAGGCGCGTATCGAGTTCGGTCGCTGCGGCGGTGTCTCGCTCACCGACTTTATCGATAACTCTGGCGGTGTCGACTGCTCGGACCACGAGGTCAACATCAAGATCCTGCTAAACCAGCAGCAACTGGAAGGCAAACTCACCACCAGGCGGCGTAACAGTTTGCTGGAGTCAATGACCGATGAGGTTGCGGATCTGGTGCTGGACAATAATTACAGTCAGGTGCAGGCAATTGGGGTCGCCAGAACTGAGGTGGCAGAACGCCATAAGGAATACTCCGACCTGATTCAGTACCTGGAAAACAACGCCGGGCTAAACCGTTCACTGGAATACCTGCCGGGAGAAGATGAGCTTGAGGAGCGGGCAGCGCGGAAGCAGTATCTGACACGCCCGGAACTGGCGGTGCTGACTTCTTATATGAAGCTGCACCTGAAGGCCAGTCTGACCTCCGTGGACTATATCGACGATCCCTTTCTCGAGCCGTTCCTGTTCAATGCGTTTCCAGCAAAACTGCGGCGGGGATTCAGCGATGCCATCCTGCGGCACCCGCTGCGCAGGGAAATCATCGCCTCTCAGCTTGCCAACAGCCTGGTCAACCTGCTTGGTCCGAGCTTTGTCTACCGGATGGTCGATTCCACCGGGGCGACGCTTAGCGATGTGGTCCGCGCTGCCTTGATCGTTGTGAATATTTTTAATATCGAACGCTATTGGGCAGAAGTCGAAGCTCTGGATTATCAGGTGAACAGTGAATTGCAGAACGAGATGATGTCGCGGCTGATTCGTCTGGTGCGGCGATCGACTCGCTGGTTGTTACGTAATCGTCGCAGCAAGATCGATTTTGTCACCGAGCTGGAATTCTTCGGCGAGGGTATCCGCCGCTACAAGCTGATGCTGCCGGGTAAGCTGCCGCCGGACTACAATTCGATATTCGAAGAAAAGCTACAGCACCTGGTGGACAACGGTGTTCCCGAATCCCTGGCTCGCTCGGTGTGCAAGTGTGATTTCCTGTTCCCGGCGACCAGCTTTGTTGAGATCAGTGAAAATACCGGTGAGCAGCTTAATAATATTGTCGATATTTATTTTGCCATCGGCGAAAAGCTGCGTCTGAACTGGCTGGGTAAAATTATCAACCAGCTGCCGGTAGCCAACTACTGGCAGGCG
Organism: uncultured Pseudohongiella sp.; assembly: GCA_965230125.1. Classification (GTDB taxonomy): domain Bacteria; phylum Pseudomonadota; class Gammaproteobacteria; order Pseudomonadales; family Pseudohongiellaceae; genus UBA9145. The sequence goes on from OZ245938.1 coordinate 2,461,516, forward strand.
TTGGCGCGAGAAACCTACCTGGATGACCTGGCCTGGCAACAGCGGGCCCTGACCTGCAACGTGGTATCCATGCAGGGGCGCAATGGTTCGGCGCGTAACCAGGTGGAGGAATGGGCCAGCGCACAAGCCGCCCAGATGGTGCGTATCGACAAGATGCTCTCGCAACTGCAAACCGAATCCCAGCCAGACTATGCAATGTTCTCGGTGGCCCTGCGTGAGTTGCTCAATCTGGCTCAGACCACTGCCTACAAACGGGATATAGTGTGACGCGCATTCAGGAGATCAGTGATGGCCGGCACCTTGTGCTGTATACCACAGCCGGTTGTCATTTGTGCGAACAGGCGGCTGCCATACTGGCAGAGCTTGAAGCCCGCAATCTGGTGATCGTAACCGCAGTGGATATTGCCAGCGACGAGGAATTGGTAGAGCGCTACGGGATCCGGATTCCGGTGGTGCGCAATGAGGCACGGGGTGAGGAAATCGGCTGGCCGTTCAGCAGTGAGGATCTGCTGAGCCTGGTTTCCTGACTGGCCTGTTAAACAGGGCGGCTGGCGCGCTATCCCAGTTTTATGTGCCAGGGCTCGAAGCGCACGCCGAACAGGTTGTCGGTCGGATAGCGAATATCCACATAGCCGAGACGGGCGATTGTCTGGTATTCCTCGGTAGACGAGAAGTCGGCAGTGAAGTTGCGCTCGCCGAAGCCCAGTTTGCCGATATCAAAGTCGCCAATGCCATGATAGGAATGGCCCGGTGGGGCCAGCGAACGGGATGCCCTGGACAGGTTGCCACGGGCTTCGATGGTCTTGGCCAGAAACAGATGCATCTGCTTGACGATACTGCGCACGCCGGAAGTCAGTATCAGGTCTTCACCCACATCGCGATGTAATTGATTGTACAGATTCAGGGACTCGCCCTTGAGCAGATAATGGCCGGAATTGGCAATCTTGGCGACTCCGTTTCTGGGGATGGCCTCGGTGATTTCCCGACTGATCTTCTTGCCGAAAAAGCCATAGCGCGTCGGGTTGGCGAAAAATACCTCTTCCAGGAAATTCAGTTCATCAGGCTCGAAAGCACCAATTTGGCTGAAATTGCTACCGGCCCGCAGCATCTCGTCAAAACTCATCAGATTGAAATTGCCGTGCCCCATATAGGCTTCCACCCTGGCCAGGTGGCGGGAAGTTTTCAGCAGCAAGGGCTCGTAGCGAGTGTCCAGGTAAATATCGCTGGGGAAAATCGCGTCGAAATTGCGAATTTTCCGCAGGTAGCCATCAATCTCCTCGTCATCCAGTTGCTCCAGATTGAAGGCCGTAACCGGGTCAATCGCTGGCGCCGGTCTGGGCAGTCCCTTGGCAGGCTGAGTATCGCGGATCTGAATCTCGGTGAACTGGAATCCAGTTTCTGCCGCGGGTGGCAGCGGTTCTATGCCCGGAGTTGTGCCGGGGGGGAGGGGAGTGGGTGACGGCGTCTGTTGCGCCTGGCTGGCACCGGTGAGCAGCAGCGGCTGTTGCGGCTGCAGTCGGCGCCACATGTACAGACCGCCAAAAGCGACGGTGCTGGCGGTGAAGAATCCCTCGAGGAAAGCCCGTTTATTCAATCTGCAATCCGGTGTGCGTTGCTGGCAGTGTCGAGCAAGGTAAGACTATAGCAAAAAGTATTCCGGTGGTTAAGTGAGATTCACACGATTCACAGTCAAATCAGCCACTTGTAGGATTGTCATGGTCCAGATGCTGAGCGCCGGGCAGGCCAAACAGTCGCCTTGCATTGGCGGTGGTCAGCGCCGCGAGGCTGGCTTGTGGTTGCTGCCGGCAGCTCGCCAGGGTATCCAGCACGGCTGGCAGATAGCGGGGCTCGTTGCGTCGGGATTTCGGCTTTGGGCGCAGGGTTCTGGGCATTAAATAGGGTGCGTCGGTTTCAATGAGCAGTCGCTGATCGGGAATCAGGTGCACGATTTGCTGCAATTCCTGACCGCGGCGCTCGTCGCAAACCCAGCCGGTGATGCCGATATACATATCCAGATCCAGGTAGTCCCGTAGCGCCCGTTCGGAGTCGGTAAAGCAATGCACAACACCCCCCACCAGCCGGTCGCGATAGCGCCTGAGCAGCGGTAGAAACTGCTCATGGGCATCACGCTGATGTAAAAACAGGGGCTTGTGCAGAGCGACCGCCAGCTCCAGATGTTGCTCGAAAACGCTGAGCTGGGCTTTGCCGGAGGAGAAGTTGCGATTGAAATCCAACCCGGTTTCCCCGACTGCCACGACCCTGTCCCGGGCTGCCAGCTGTGCCGCCTGCTCGAAGTCAGCGCTGGTAACGGAATCGGCAATATGGGGGTGGAAACCCACCGTGCTGCTCAGCATCGTCGGGTCAGTCGTCGCCAACTGGGCTGCGGCTTCACTGCTGGCAAGATCAGTGCCGGTGAGGATAATGTGAGCAACCTGCGCGGCGCGCGCGGCCTCGAGTACCGCCGGGTAGTCGTGCTGAAAAGACTCGTGGGTGAGGTTGGCGCCGATATCAATCAGTTGCATGGGCTGCCTGAGAGGCTGTTACCTGGTCTGTCATTAAGGGGTTGTCTTGCTGGAGGCGGGGAAGAGTCTAAAACAAAGTGGATAGTGGAGCCAGCCGGGGCTGCGGGCGCGCAGAACGGTTGTCTCCCGGCGCCGCAATGCATGATAATACCTCGTCTATGAACAGGCAGTTAGCAGCAGGTAGCATCGTGGACGCCAAGGTTAAAAAGAAAGACCTCGACTGGGCAAAGCTCGGATTTCAGTATCACCGCACTGACCACCGGTTTTCGGCAGTTCATGAAAATGGTGAGTGGCAACAGGGCGATCTGGTGCAGGATGAAAATATCAGCATCCACGAAGGGGCGCCGACCCTGCATTACGCCCAGCAGTGTTTTGAGGGGATGAAGGCCCAGACTGCAGCGGATGGCCGGGTGCTGCTGTTTCGTCCGGGCCTGAATCACGAGCGCATGCGCTCCGCGGCCGGACGCTTGCTGATGCCCGAGGTTCCTAAAGAGCTGTTTCTACGCGGCGTGGAAGAGGCCGTGCGTGCGAATTATGCCTGGATCCCGCCCTACGGGTCAGGTGCCTCTTTATACATTAGACCGATGTTGATCGGGGTTGGGGAAAATCTGGGCCTGAAACCCGCGAAGAAGTTTGAATTTCGCGTGTTCGTCTCCCCGGTCGGTCCGTACTACCAGAAAGCGGGCCTGGCTGTGATCAGTCTGGCGGTGTCAGACATGGATCGCGCCGCTCCCAGGGGAACCGGCAGCTTCAAGGTTGGCGCGAACTACGCCGGCGGCCTGCAGGCGACCCTCCGGGCCCAGGAGTTGGGTGCCAATGAGGCGCTGTATCTCGATGCCACGGAGCGCCGCTACATCGATGAAGCGGGGTCGGCCAACATCATCATTGCCATGGACAACGGTGCCCTGGTTACGCCCGAATCCCGGGCCATTCTGCCCAGTATCACCCGGCGTTCACTGATGGAACTTGCCGAGCAGCAGTTGAAGATGCCCATTGAGCAACGTCCGGTAGATCTGCGTGCCGAGTTTTCACGCTTCAGGGAAGTCGCTGCCTGCGGTACTGCGGCGGTATTGTCCCCGGTTGGCAAGATCTGGTTTGACGACCAGTGGCACACGGTAGGGGATAGCGGAGAATCGGTTGGTCCGGTGATGCAGAAGCTTTTCGATACGCTGGTGGGAATTCAGCGCGGCGAGCAACCCGATACTTTTGGCTGGTTACACGAAGTCGAACTGTAATTTTTAATCCGCATCTCGCTGGCAATCTTTGGTGTCAGGTTGACCTCGGCCGCTCTGGCGGCTGAGTAACAGCCATTGATGCTACGGTCGTGATGGCCATTGAATGCTGTACCGGTCATGCTGCCTCAACATGCACCTGACCCGTCGGCGCCCCAAATAAGTGTCATATCTAACTCTTTAATCCGCCATTGTGTTGGGCAAGCAAAATATACCCAATGCCAGTTCCGGATGCCGTCGCGGACATTGGCTGGTGGCTCCGACCCTGGTCAGGCAAGCTGCCGGAATCCTGTGATTTTTGTGCGCGCCAGGACTGAATCACAATAACTGTCCTAAAAACAGACGCTTGGAATCACATTTTTACCACGCTATACCGCCATGGCCGGTCTGGCGAGCGACTTTTTTGCCAGAAAACTTGACCCGTCTGCATCAAGCCCTTATATATGTCGCCACTTTTGCACCGTGAACGGACCGCCGGTGCAGTAAGTGTGACGTCAGGCAGCGGCCTGGCTATCCCAGCCATTCAGTCCAGATATCCAGTTATTCAATGTCCAAATCCTTAGTAATAGTCGAGTCACCTGCCAAGGCAAAGACTATTAACAAATACCTAGGCTCGGAATTTGTCGTCAAATCCAGTGTGGGCCATATTCGCGATTTGCCTACCAGTGGTAACGGCAAGCCTGTAGATGCGAAGGCACGCGCCAGGGCTGCTGCCGCGACGCGAAAAATGGCGCCGGAAGAAAAAGCCGCTTATAAAAAGAAGAAAGCCAGGCAACAACTGGTTACGCGAATGGGCATCGATCCTGACCAGGATTGGAAAGCCAATTACGAAATTCTGCCCGGCAAGGAAAAAGTGGTTTCCGAACTGCAGAAGCTTGCCAAGTCCGCGGACCATATCTATCTGGCAACTGACCTTGACCGGGAAGGGGAGGCTATTGCCTGGCACCTGAAAGAATCCATTGGCGGTGATCCGCAGCGCTACAAGCGCGTGGTATTCAACGAGATCACCAAGCGTGCGATCAACGAAGCCTTTTCCGACCCCGGCGAGCTGGATATGCGCTATGTCGAGGCACAACAAGCTCGCCGCTTTCTCGATCGAGTGGTGGGTTTCATGGTCTCACCTTTACTGTGGGCCAAAGTTGCGCGAGGTCTGTCAGCCGGTCGCGTACAGTCCGTTGCTGTCCGCCTGGTTGTGGAGCGAGAGCGTGAAATTCGCGCTTTCATTCCCGAGGAATACTGGGAAGTGTTTGCCGATCTCAGTAGCGCAGATGCGCACAAGCTACGCTGTCAGGTGGTCCGTGAGGACGGAGCAAATTTCCGGCCCGGCAGCAAGGAGCAAACCGATGCCGCACTGAAAGTGCTGCAGGATGCATCCTATAAGGTTGTTAAACGTGATGACCGGCCGACTTCGTCTAAACCGAAAGCACCATTGATTACCTCTACCTTGCAGCAGGCAGCCAGTACGCGACTGGGGTACGGGGTCAAAAAGACCATGCTCATGGCCCAGCGTCTCTACGAGGCTGGTTACATAACCTACATGCGTACCGACTCTACCCACCTGAGCAATGATTCCATTGCCATGTGCCGGAATTACATCGAGTCGACGTTCGGCACAGACTACCTGCCGGAGAAGCCGCTTTATTACAGCTCAAAGGAAGGTGCCCAGGAAGCCCACGAAGCGATTCGACCATCTGATGTGCGGGTCAGGGCGGATCGGCTGCAGGGCATGGAGCAGGATGCGGTGCGGCTATACAACCTGATCTGGCAGTACTTCGTAGCCTGTCAGATGCCGCCAGCCAAGTATCTGAGCAGCACTCTCACTATTGGTGCCGAGCAGTTTGAGCTGCGCACCAAGGGCCGGATCATGAAATTCGACGGCTACCTGAAGGTCATGCAGTCGAAGGAAGAAGATGTGGTGCTGCCGGATGTGAAGGTGGATGACACGCTGAAGCTGAACAAGCTGGACCCGCACCAGAACTTTACCAAGCCACCGCCGCGCTATACCGAAGCCAGTCTGGTGAAGGAGTTGGAGAAGCGGGATATTGGCCGCCCTTCCACTTATGCCTCTATTATTTCCACCATTCAGGATCGCGGCTATGTGAAGGTTGAGAGCAAGCGGTTTTACGCCCTGAAAATGGGTGACATTGTGGCTGAGCGCCTGCAGGAAAGCTTCAGCGACCTGATGGATTACGACTTTACCGCGAAAATGGAAGACTCCCTCGATGACGTCGCCGAGGGCAAGAAGAACTGGAAGAAACTGCTAAATGATTTCTACGAATCTTTTACCAGCCAACTGGCCAAGGCTGAAGAAGAAGAGGGGGGCATGCGGGCCAATAACCCCACTGACACCGATATCCCGTGCCCGAAATGTGGCCGACCGATGCAGATTCGAACCGCCTCAACGGGAGTATTCCTGGGCTGTTCCGGTTACGCGCTGCCACCTAAGGAACGCTGCAAGAGCACGCTGAACCTGACGCCGGGCGACGAAGCAATCCGTACTGACACTGCAGAAGAAGCTGAAGAGCAGGAAAATATTCTACTGCGCAAGAAGCACCGCTGTGCGCGCTGCAATACGGCCATGGATGCCTATCTCATCGATGAGAAGCGCAAGCTGCACGTCTGTGGCAACAATCCCGATTGCCCGGGCTACGAAGTTGAACACGGCGAGTTCAAGATTCGTGGCTATGATGGTCCGGTGATCGAGTGTGATAAATGCGGTGCTGACATGCAGCTGAAAACCGGTCGCTTCGGCAAATATTTTGGCTGCACCAGTGAAGACTGCAAGAACACTCGCAAATTGTTGCGCAACGGTGAAGCGGCGCCACCGAAGATGGATCCGGTAGATATGCCGGAACTAGCCTGCGAAACCGTGGAAGACCATTACGTGTTACGCGATGGCGCCTCTGGCATGTTCCTGGCGGCCAGCAAGTTTCCCAAGAATCGGGAGACCCGTGCACCGCTGGTGGAAGAGCTGCTGCCTCACAAGGACGAGATTGATCCCAAGTATAATTATTTGCTCACTGCCCCAACCGAAGACGATCAGGGTAACAAAACCCTGGTGCGTTACAGTCGCAAGACCAAGGAGCAGTATGTGCAGTCGGAAGTGGACAAGAAGGCCACCGGCTGGAAAGCTTTCTATCACAATGGTAAGTGGGAAGTAAGCAAGCCGGAAAAGAAGACCGCGAAGAAGAAAACTGCCAGGAAAAAAGTCGCCAAAAAGAAAGTCGCCAAAAAGAAATCCGCTACCAAGAAGGCGGCGACAAAGAAGTCCAGCGACCAGGCTTAGCAGGCCTCTTCCTGGACTTCTGCAATTTATTTCCGATCCTTACCTGGGCTTTTCAGGACTTGTCAGGGATCACCCGGGCTGCAGGGCTGCCAACACGACCAGCCAGACTCAGGACTGTTCGGTAAAAATGCGGCTGCGACCTGGCAGCGATAGCTGCCGGGTTGTCTTATAACCACTGTTATAAAAATCTATGGTTTGATTGGTTTTTGCTTCACGCGTTTTTAGTGGTTTCGTTTTTGCGTTTTATGTCGCGCTTTTATTCTTTCTCCAAAGTGATGCCTCTGCTTTTCCTCTGGTTCTCCTCTGGTTCTCCTCTGGTTTTTCTTCAGGCCCTCTCTGGTTTCCCACCAGTTTCTTTCAAATTTCTCTCTAGTTTCATCCAAATTTCTGTCTGGTGTTTCAGCCTGAAACTTCGCTCGTTGCTCTCTCGTTGCTCTCTCGCGCTCGCGTGTTCAATAGTCTATAAGGTTTGCTTATCCAGATAATGGCGCGCGAGATGGTGCGTGCGGCCAACGCTGTCATGCGGTGTTGTGGCGCTCAGATCCAGCGACGAATCACGCCCACACTGACACCCTCGATGGTGAAAGACCGCTCACGCATATCCACTTCAATGGGCGCGAAGTCCGGGTTTTCTGCGATCAGATTAACCCGGTATTTGCTGCGGCAGGTCTCCAATCGCTTGACCGTTACCTCGTCGTCGATCCGCGCAACGATAATGTCGCCGTTCTTGGCGCGGTCTGTCTTGTGTACCGCCAACAGATCGTCTTCATAGATGCCCACGTCGATCATGGAGGTGCCTTTTACCGTGAGCAGGTAGTCCGCTTTGGGCGAAAACAGGTCAGCCGGGATGTCGCAGTAGTCATCGATACACTCTTCGGCTAACAACGGGCTGCCGGCGGCCACCTGGCCAATAATCGGCAAGCCCAGCTGCTCGCTGATCGGCAGACGGATGCCACGGGAGGTTCCCGGCATCATTTCTATTGCACCTTTTCGAGCCAGAGCGCGCAGGTGTTCCTCGGCAGCATTGGGGGATTTGAAGCCCATTTCTCCGGCAATCTCCGAACGGGTCGGGGGATAGCCGGTTTCCTGTAGATATTCTTTTATGTAGTCCAGAATCTGTTCCTGGCGCGGCGTCAAACTGATCATGGTAGTGCCCTCAGTAATCCGATAACTGTAATTATATACAGTTATCCGCTGCTGGCAAGAAAACTTGATAGGCATTCAGGACGGTGAAACGCAGAGCCGGCAGGGACAGACTGGCAGGCGAGAGTCCGAGTGCCCGCCCGGGGTAGTAGGTGGATTACCGGCAGTCAGCGAAACCCGGGCAGAATCGGAAAGCGGGCATAGATGAGCCGGGCAGATTGGCAAGAGCCGCAGCTACATTGATTGAAAGCAGATTGTGGCGCCTAGAAAAGCTGGAAATCGTCACCGAAATCCATCAGGTCGGGCTCAATATCAGACAGGGCGCCGGAAAAATTCTCCGGTACCTGAGCGCGATCGGTGTCGGTACCGTCCTCGAAGTTGATTTCATAGGGGCTACGCCAATCTTCAGGGGCTTCAGCGGGCGACAGGTAGAGTTGTTGCCAGGTGCTGTTGTCGTACTCGCCGACTTCACCGTCCACCATCTGGACTTCAATAGTGCCGTTGGCGTCGTCTATGGCGACAACTTCAAACAGGCTTCCGCTGACTACGTCCTGGTACCAGGCGGATACTTCAGGGACAAGAGTGTTCATGGCCGGGCCTCTCTTTTATTAAAAGAGTTTCGTCAAGAGTCTCGTCAATCGTCTCGTCAAGGAATCCGATGCTGCTGAATCGCTCTTTTGGACTAGGTCTATTTTTACTGAGGGTTTAATCACTATAGATAAAGGCGAACAAAAAGAAAGCATTTTTTAAGACGAAAATGTAACAAGATGAGGGTTATAGTGAACACTCGCAGCTAACTATCTGAGTGTGCGACAGAAGCGGCTTTTGCCGGAGTCCGGCTTATCTGTGATAATTCGCCGACTTTCAAAAGGGTGACAGGCATGACAAGCGCCGGTAGCGGTAATGGACCACTAATGCTCGATCTTGAGAGCACCGAGTTGAGCAGCGACGAGCAGCAGTTTCTGCAATCGCCAGCGGTGGGTGGCGTGATTCTGTTCAGTCGGAATTATCAGTCGACTGACCAGCTTTGTGATCTGGTGGCTGCAATCCGGTCGATCAATCCCGATCTGCTGTTGGCCGTGGACCAGGAAGGCGGCCGCGTTCAGCGCTTCCGTGATGGCTTCACTCGCTTACCCGCCTTGGCACGACTGGCCGAGGCCTATGATCGGGACCCTGAGGCTGGCGCCAGACTAATCCACCAGGCGGCCTGGGTGATGGCAGCCGAATTGATCGCCTGTGGCCTGGATCTGAGCTTCGCGCCGGTGCTGGACCTGCTTCGCACTGACAGTGAGGTGATTGCGGACCGTGCGTTTGCGGCAGAACCCGATTTGGTGGCGCACCTGGCGCGGCTCTATATCGCGGGCCTGCATGATGCCGGCATGTGCGCAACTGGCAAGCACTATCCGGGTCACGGCTCTGTTGTGGCCGATTCACACGTCGAACTGCCGGTGGATGATCGACCCGCCGAGCAAATTCTAACCCGTGATTACCAGGTTTTTGCAGAACTGGTGGACGTGCTGGACGCGGTAATGCCGGCCCACGTCAGCTATCCCGCGCTCGACGCTGCGTGTGCCGGTTTTTCCGATTACTGGCTGCAGGAGAAACTGCGCCAGGAACTGGAATTCACCGGGGTGATATTCAGCGATGACCTGAGCATGTCGGCAGCACTGGCGGCAGGCTCTATTATTGAGCGCGCCCAGGCCGCGCTTGGCGCGGGTTGCGACATGATCCTGGTATGTAATGATCGGCCAGCGGCGCTGACGCTGCTGGCCTGGCTGGAGCGTGAAGCCCTGCCCGGCAGCAAACGTATCGCTGCGCTGCGGGCGCTGCCAGCTGAAAACTTCGGGAATTTACCTGCTAACGATTATTGGCTGGAAGCCACGGCTGCGCTGTCAGCACTGGAGACCGGCGGCAGGCAAGTATAGGAGAGTCTGGATGCAAGCACTGATGGATATGTTGTCCCTCGAATCCCTCAGCGAACTAGGCTGGGGTGTGGAGTTGTTCGTCGTTGTCACCTTGACCCTGCTGACGCGCTCTATTGCGATGCGGGTGTTGCGGGTACTTGAGAGGCAATTATCGAAAGCCGAGAATGCCTGGAGCGATGCGCTGTTTGAGGCCGCTCGCACGCCGCTCAGCTCGTTTATTCTGATCATGGGGTTGCTGTGGGCGATCGATATCAGCGAGGGCTATGTCGATGTGGCGCTGTTCTCCGACGACAATCTGTCCACGGTCCGTCAGCTGACCTTTATTACGCTGACCATGCTGTTCTTCTGGCGCCTTATCAGTCAGGCGGAAAAAAGTCTGATGGCGCAGCTGCAAGACCCGAACACCGATACCAGTGGCCGTATGGATGCCACCACGCTCACCGCGCTGGCGAAATTGCTGCGCTTGTCGGTGGTTATCTCGGCGGCGCTGATTGCCTTGCCTACGGTTGGCATTGAAATTACCGCACTGCTTGCCTTCGGCGGCGTTGGCGGCATTGCGATTGGTTTTGCCGCGCAAGACCTGTTGGCCAACTTCTTTGGTGGCTTGATGATTTACATGGATAGACCATTCGTCATCGGCGACTGGATTCGTTCCCCGGACCGGGAGGTCGAGGGAACGGTAGAACACATTGGCTGGCGGTTAACCGTGGTCCGTACTTTCGACAAACGACCGCTGTATATTCCTAATGCAGTTTTCACCAAGCTCGCCGTGGAGAACCCCTCGCGAATGCGCAACCGGCGCATCAAGGAAACAATCGGTATTCGCTACAAGGATGCCGACAAGATGCGTTCCATCGTTGAAGAAGTTAAATCGATGCTCGGCAGCCACCCGGATATCGATACCACGCAGACGATGATTGTCAATTTTGACGCCTATGGCGCCAGTTCTCTCAATTTCTTTATTTATACCTTCACCAAGACCGTGAACTGGATTGAATACCATAGAGTGAAAGAGGACATCATGTTGGAGATTATCGACATCGTTCATAAAAACGGTGCGGACTTTGCCTTTCCCACCACCACGCTGGATGGTCTGCATGTACTGCGGCCCGAGCCTGATACGGATTCTGCTTCATGAGTGGCGGCGATGGTGAGATGAACGCAGGTAAAGCGCAGGAGGTTGATAATCGAGCCCGCTGTCTGTTCAGCGGTGCGCAGGTACGTCAGGTGCTTGATGCCATGGCGGCGCGCATTGCCGCGGATCTCAAGGATGAAAACCCGCTGCTGCTTTGTGTAATGACCGGGGGTATTGTGACCACCAGTGAACTGGCGCTGCGCCTGCCGTTCCCGCTGCAGATCGACTACGCCCATGCCAGCCGCTACGGCGATCGGACCGTGGGCGCCGATCTGCATTGGTTTCGTGAACCCCAGCTATCCCTGGCTGGCAGACAGGTGCTTGTTGTTGACGATATCTTTGATCAGGGAGCGACTCTGGCAGGTATCGCCCGGCGCTGCGAAGAACTTGGCGCCGCCGAGGTGCGCCTGGCCGTACTGGTAGACAAACTGCACGACCGGAAACTGACCGATATGCGACCCCAGTACGTTGGCCTGACCGTTGGTGACGAGTATGTGTACGGCTTCGGTATGGACTATCGCGGCTACCTGCGAAATGCCGACGGTATTTATGCCGTGCATCCTGACGATGCCTGAATGTGATTGATGTCCAGGTGAGCTTTCAGGCTGTGACTGATTAACGCCATCGCGGGCGCACGCCAAAGCGAATGCTTTGCTTCAGGCTATAGCTACTTCATGAAGCAACGGCAGGGCGGTGAAGAATAACGCGGTTACAATTTCCGTCTCCTCCATTTTCGCGAACAGTGATCGATAGTGTGCCAGCTGCCCCCTGTAGAGTTCTTCCTGTTCTGCTACAAACTCGGAGATTGACTGTTCCGGGGCGGGTTTCGCAGTTTTATAGTCGATAATCCAGCGTCGGCCGGACTCATCCACCAGGGTTCTGTCGATGATGAATTCCCGGGCGCGCCCATTGAGATGACTCAGTACCGCCAGTTCCTGCTGGTCGTCCTGGTGCTCGCCGGAAAAAAGCCAGCGGTGTTCGTCGCTTTCCAGGCAGGTGGTAACTGAGCGCGCAATAAAGTCCAGTTGCTCATCCATTTGTCTATCGCTAAGGCTGAAACGCTGCAGTACACGCCGCCAGTAGGCAGACAGCTCTGGAAGGCGCCGTGCCGAATCGCGCATGGCGGTTTCCAGGGCCTGGTGTATCAGATTGCCCACCGCGGCAGCGAGCGGATCGACAGTTGCTTCGGGAAAATTTCCCGCATCATCCTGGTTAGCCGATTCGCCAGTGCCAGCGAGCGCTTCCAGCTGCTGGTCGATAATCTGATGCTCTGACGCCGTGAGCTGCAGGCCCTCTGAGAAGCGCCACAACGGGGTAATTTGCTCTGGCCGTCCAGTAGAATCCGCTGCTGCAGGGACAGTGGTTGCCACCGAAGAATCACGCCAGGTGACGAGGCCAGGATTGTCCTGTAGTTGCAGCCAGATGCGCGCCAGCAAACTCTGGGCGCGGGGCGGACGGGGCTCATCGTCCCTGAATTCCACGGTTGCGAACAGAGTCGCGGATTTGATGGCGCGGGTAACTGCAATATAAAGCAGGCGCGTACTCTCCAGTTCCTGCTTGATTGCCTGTTCATGGCGCAGAAGCTGGTAAAGCGGGTCGTCGTCCTCGCCAGTGGCAGTCAATGCCGCCAGAAAGAAGCGGCTCTCCCCGTGACGATTAAGACGCTCATGCCACTGGAGCAGATGCTTCGGCTCCTGGCGGGTGCCCTGGGCCAGGCCTGGCAGTAGCACGTGATCGAATTCCAGTCCCTTGGCCTTGTGCATGGTCAGCAAATGCACGCTTCCGGAATCGGCTGGTGCTTCACTATCCAGAGCCGGGGTGCCAGAAATGAAGGTGCTGCTCAGGCGATCTTCGAAGGTGTCCAGGTCATTGATGTGGCCAGCCGTTTCATGTTCATCCAGCAACACCAGATAGCGTGCAGCCGAGTCCTCATCCTGGGCAGTCTGGCAGCAGGCGCTGCCGCGTAATAATGTCCAGGCCGCTTCAACCCGGGCCCGCAGCCGGTGTCGCAGTCGCATGGCAAAATCAAGAATCTTGCCGAGTTCGGCGACCCGCTGCCTGCTGTCGGCATCGAGTCCGGCAATTTGCTCAGCCTGGATAATTGTCCGCCAAATGCAATCACTGCCGGCGTGATTGGCGACTGCGAATAGCGCTGCGCCATCGAGTCCACACCAGGGTGCCCGTAGCAGGGCCAGCCAGGCCAGCCGATCGGCGGGATTCAGCAACGCGCGGGTCAGGGTGTGCAGATCCTGGACTACCGGGACCGAGTCCAGTCGATCTATATCCGTAGCGAGCCAGTTGATTCCGGCACAACGCAGGCGGGGGATAATGTCCGTAAAATGACTGCGATTACGCACCAGGATGGCAATGCTGGCGCTCGGGTCCGCGCTTCGCAATTCCTCGACCCGGGCCACTACTGCGGCTGCTTCCGCGCTGCGTGCGTCGTCTTTGTGGTCCTGCTCATAGCTGAACAGCAGCGTATTGATGCCATACTCCGGGTCTGGGCCATGGCTGGCCACGGAAGGACTGTAGGTCACCGCGCCGCGCGATGGGTCCATGGTTTGCGGGAAGGCCTCTCCAAACTGATCGTTAACCCAGTCAACGACTCGCTGCTGCGATCGAAAATTAGCCTGCAGGTAAAGGGGTGTCAGCTGTAACTCATTGATTCCGCGGTCGCGCACATCAAGATAGATACCCACGTTGGCATTGCGAAAGCCGTAGCAGGATTGCATGGCGTCACCGACCAGGAACAGGGTGCGACCATCGTCTGGCGTCCAGCCGCTGGTTAGTTGTTTGAGCAGGTTAAGCTGGACACGTGAGGTATCCTGAAATTCGTCTACTAGAATATGCTGCAGGCGGTAGTCAAGAGCCAGGGCAATATCGGTGGGTTCTTCAGCGGAGCCCAGGGCATCAAGTGCGGCGGCACTGGTCTGCGGATAATCAATTACCTGGTAGCGACGAAAGGCCAACTGCAGTTCGGCAACCAGAGCTGCCATAACTCGCAGCAGGGCAGCAGTAAAGCGCCACTGTTCAAGATTGAATTCCGGGCGTGGCAATAAATGCAGTTCGGTCAACCTTTCACGCAGCGCCTCGTTTTCAGTTAATTCGCTAATTAGTGCCAGGAGTCTTTTCTTATGCTCTGCCCGGCGCTGTTTTTCCTCGCCGCTACCGGCGCCGGGAAAACCGTTGCGCACATCCGCGGTTTTGCGCCAATCACCCTTGTTGGTAAGCAGCATGTTGCTGATCTGCTGCCAGGTTTCCAGCTCGGTAAGTTCCGCTGCCGGAAATCCGATTCTCGGTATGAAGTCAGAAATTGGCGACTTTTCGTAGGCGGCAAGATTTGTAAGTGCATAGTTGTAGAGTGTCAGTAGCTCCTGACGATAAGGGGCCAGGTGTTGTTCGCAATCAGCGAGCATCTCCGCTGCGAGTTCGGCAATGATGGTTTCCAGATAGTAGCGGGTTTGCTCCGGCGACTGACCGAAATCGACGATATATCCTAGCCATTGATCGCGATTGGGCAGTAGCAAAGACAGCAGCGACTGGACCCGGTTACGGTCGTTATCCAGGTGCTGTAGCAGCAGGGCAATATCGTCTGCCAGCGGTGTGTCTGATTCCAGCTGCGCAAGGGTGTTTTCAATGGCCTCGTCGAAGCAGGGCTGCACATCCTCAGCCACATTTGGGTTGCCGCCGGTGCCGGATAGTACTGGCAGCTGGCTGGCCAGATAGTGACAGAAGCTGTCGATAGTCTGGATGCGCAGTCGCGACGGGCTGGCCAGCAGCCGCCAACCAGCCTGCTGATCCTGGGCCAGTACTTGTCGCGCGGTTGCCATCCGCAATCGGGCCAGTCCAGACAAAGCCTGGAACGCGGCGTCATCAAGACCGGCTGCTTCGCGCAGGGTGTTGAGGATACGGTCGCGCATTTCGCTGGCGGCCTTGCGGGTAAACGTGATGGCCAGCACCTGTTCCGGCTGCTGGCAGGAAGCCAGCAGGCGCATATAGCGTAGCGTCAGCAGCTCGGTTTTTCCTGAACCTGCCGGGGCCTGAACTATGAATGAGCCGCTGACATCAAGGGCCTGGTCGCGTGCCGCCTGATCCACCAGGGGCTGAGCGCTCATGGCTGCTCCTTTAATGTGCGCATGGCTGTTAACGTACTCATGACTGTCAATATGCTCATGGTTTCTCCTCGTCAGACCCGGCTTCGGCGGCATCGCCAGCCTGATCGCCGGTGAAGATGCGACACAAAGGCTGCAGGCGGCAGAATTCGCAGGTCCGGTCATTGTTCACCGGGTCGACTCGCTGGATGCCTTGCTGGAATTCGCCGGCCATCGCCGAAACGGCCGTTGCGAACTGCTGGCCTAAAGACTGCCAGTCCTGCTGATCGTCCTGGGCCAGCGGTTTAACCTGGCGATGAAAGTTGGCGGCAGCCGCCAGTCCGGTGTAGCCGTGTTTTTCGGCATTGACCCGTGCCAGGCAGATCGCACCGACAGGTTCATTCAGTGCCGAGCGGGCAGCAACGGCATAGAGCGGCAGCTGCATATTCTCCGGTCGTTCCTGCAGCCAGGTTCCCTGTCCGGGAAGCTGGCGACCGGTCTTGTAGTCAATGATCGCCAGGCTTTGATCGTTGAGACGGTCAATGCGATCCACTTTTAATTGCAGCGCCAGGCTATCGGCCTGCCAGCGTAGCTCACTTTCCCTGGCCACCACCTGAAAGTCGTCGCGCTGTGCCTCCAGTGTCAGAAAACCCTGTAGCAAGTCTTGTAGTCGCTGCTGTTCGAGCTGACGAAAGCGGGGCGTCATCAATTCCCGGTTGAGGCGATACAAGTAGTCCAGTGCATCATCCACCGCGGCGGCGATCCAGGTGCGTTGCGTCGCCGCGTCGGTGTTGAGCAAGGTGGCCTGGTCGGGGATCTGCCCGTACAAGTGCTGCAGGGCGATATGCACGGCAGTCCCACGGGCGCGCTGATCCAGACCGCTGGAGAACGATTCCAGCGGATCCACGTGCAGTCGGTGTCGGGCGAAGGCGCGAAACGGGCAGGCGGACTGATCGCTAATCACGGCGGCGCCACCGCTGATGGATTCGGTTGCGTCCAGGGGGAGCAGACTGCTGGCTGCGAACTGTTCCAGGGCGGGGCGTGGCGCCAACTCATTGAGGTAGCGGTTCAAGGGGGAAGTCGCCGCTTCGCTGACCGTGGTCGGTGGCAGATTCAGGGTAAAACTGCTGGCGCGAAACTCCTGTTCACCATCGGACACTGCATGGCTGGCAATCAGGGTTTTACCGACAGCGTTACACAGGACATTGAATTCCTGGCGACATTGCTGGTACTGACTGTCGCTGTGACTGCCAGGCAAGTCGTGCAGTTTTTGCAGTTCATAGGGAAGAAACGCAGCCGGGGAAACCGGTGCCGGAAAATTCTGGTCGGTAAAATTGAGTAGCCACAGGTGGTCGAATTGCAGGCCTGCGGCTTCAGTGGGCGTCAACAGGCTGATCTGCTGTGTTCCCCGGACCTGGGCGTCGCAGGTAGTTTGCTGACACAGCAGGCGCAAACGGGACAGCGCGGCATTGAAATCCATGGTCTGCAGCAGATCGCTGCACTGGGCGAAGTTATCCAGCGTTCGCCGCCAGAGGCGAAGCGCTTGCTGCTCATGATCAGTAAGCGCTTTACCGGGCCAGCCCAGGCTGTCCAGAAGTGCAGTGAACAGTGTCGACCAGCTTGCTGCACTGGTCCTGGTGGGTGCGCCACGCAACAGGGATTGAAACTGCAGCAGGCGTCGGCGCAGCTGTGGACAGTGTTGCGGCTTGCCGTCCTGTTCGAGGAACACCGCGAGACTGGCAACAGAGCAGCTGGAGCTGAAGCGTCTGCGCATCAGTAGCTCCATCTGCAGGCGCGGTTCCAGTTCGTCATCGGTGGCGGCGATAAAGGGAGAGCGCAACAGTCGACAGAGTTCTTCGGAATGTTGCTGGTCACGATAAAGCTGCAGCGCCTGCAGGGCATCGGCGATCATGACAGAGTCGCTCAAAGGGTGTGAGCTGGCGCCTTCAAAATCGACTGCATCGGTTTGCAATTCCATTACGGCCTGGGGCAGCAATGTGTCTCTCAGGAATCGGGTGAACAAGGGTTCGCACTTTTGTCTTTCCAGACAGACAACGCCCACGCGTGCCCCGGGTTGTTTGCGAGCACGCTCGGCAGCCCAGGCGGCACAGGCGCGGATTTCTTCGCGCAGTTCGCTGTACTCCCGACGCTCCCCTTGCAGATGAGCGATGCTCAGTTGCCCTGGGTCCGCGGTGTGAGTCTGGCTGGCGTGTGGCAGTGACCCGAGCAGAGCTGCGTACAGGGGCGGCGGCTGGAAGAAGTTGATCAGCAGGTAGCCATGGTCGCTGCCGGGTAGCTGTTCCGTCCCGGCCAGTGCGTGCAATTGCTCTACTGCGTCCACCAGCGGATAGCAATGGTGTTGATCGCAAAGAGCGCTGAAGCGTCGCTGCCATTCCAGGAAAACCCGAACATCTTCAATGCCGTCGTAGCGCTGCAGTGCGCTGGGATCTGGTTGGTCAAGCTGCCATTGGCGTTGCAGCTGGTAGGCCTGGCTCAAGGCGGTGGCAGTTTGCTGGGGGTTCAGGAGCGGGAACTGATCAAGGCTTTCCTCAACTACCCGGAGCCAGAGCAGCAACTCCTCTCCGGCGGAGAGGATGGCGCGACTGGCGCAGGGTTCGCATCCCTGCTGTGCCAATTGTTGCCAGGTTTGCTTGACCCATATATCAATGGCGTACACCGCCGGTCGCCGCATGACAGCGACTGGGCAATTGTGCAGCACCGTATCCAGTAGGGCTTCGCGCAGGCGGCTGTTGGGAACAATGATGGTTTGTTGGTCGTGAATCGCCTGGGCCACCAGGGCATAATCAAAGCCGGTGCTGGTGGTCATCGTGGTCATGAGGCGGTGGAAGCAGGGGGTTGCGGCGTCGCCTGCAGGTGTGAAGCCCAGGCCAGAAACTCCTGGCGTGAGCCTCTGAACACGACGCGATCCAGTTTCTTGCTCAGTTGGTAGTCGTACATGGGATCGTAGTAATTCACCAACAGGTGCTCAATCCAGATCCGGTGCCCAGCGGTATCACCGCGGGCTTCATGGGCCGCCAGGGCTTGTTCCATCTCGGCGAGTATCCGTTGATAGTTGGCGTCCCCAAGGCGTTTCTTTATCCGCGTCAGGCTGCTGATCAGGAAATCAGCGAATTCGATAAACGTGCTTTGCGGATGCCGGACCTGGTAGTCGCGGTAGTTGTCGAGGATATAGTCATCAAGAATAACCTCAACCCGGCTGGCTACCGGTTCTTCAATTACCGCCAGGGGTGAGGCTTTCATTTTTGCAGACAGCTCGGTGGGTAGTGACAGGGAGCCAATGGCGCGACTTTCATCTTCTACAAAAATTTTTCCAGTTTTCTGGATGGCATTATTATGGATCGATAGTTTAAGAAAGTCGCTAGCCAGATGATTCTCAAAATTGATCTGGCTGGGCTGTCCGCCGATTCGTCGCCCGAATGCCGAGCCGCGATGATTGGCGTTGCCCTCCAGGTCAATGCTGGCAGGCAGATGCTCGAGTAACCGGGTTTTTCCGCAGCCGGTTTTTCCGGCGATCACCAGAAATTCACTGCCGGCGATACCGGCTTGCAGTGAATCGATCAGAAAACGCCGCAGGGCCTTGTAGCCACCCTTGATGAGAGGAATCGTGACGCCGCATTCCTGCAGCCAATGTTGAACAATTTGCGAGCGCTGTCCGCCACGGAAACAATACAGCAAGCTGTTTGGATGGCGTTTGATAAAGTTCTGCCAGGCTGTTAACCGCGCTCCCTTGAGCTCGCCGCTGATTAACTGGTGCCCGAGGTTAATGGCAGCCTGCTGACCGGCCTGTTTGTAGCGAATGCCAATCTCGCGGCGCTGTTCATCGTCCAGTAGCGGGATATTGGTTGCGTTTGGAAAGGCGCCATGCGCAAATTCGGCCGGTGCGCGGACATCCAGCAGGGGAGTCTCGTTGATGAATATGTCCGCCAGTTTGCCGGAGAATAGTGCTGGCTCTGGCTGGGGCATTACGGGTTGGCTTCGGTCCATGGTGCCGGAAAGTGTATCATTGCTGCCAGTCGCCACCTAGCAGCGGGCCTGGTCTGGAAACTGGCGGCAAACGTAAGCCGTGGTAAGGTGGTCAAAGGGCACTGACAACCGCCTGTTGAGCGTTGCCCATGCGTTGCCGGGAACTTTCTGGCCAGGTCAAACAGCGCTGGTTCAGATGACCACTCAACCCTTGCCGACAACCGCGAGTGGTTTACTGTAACGACAACTTCAGGATAGACAACGGGACAACCACAGGGGCCAAGACAAGACCAATGACAGCAGACGATACAGGTAGTAGCAATCAGGCACGGGATCCGTTTGCCATGGTGTCTGCAATCAAGACCCAGGGACCGGCGCCAGTGCACCTGTGGGACCCCCCTTTCTGCGGCGATATCGACCTGGTGATTCGCCGCGATGGCACCTGGGTACATGAAGGCAGGCCCATTCGGCGTCCAGCCATGGTGAAGCTGTTTGCCTCAATCCTGAAGCGGGAAGCCGACGGTCGTATTTATCTGGTGACACCAGTGGAAAAAGTCGGCATCACAGTCGAGGATTGCCCTTTTCTGGTGGTCGACATGAAGGTTGAGAATCCGGGAGCTTCACAGTCAGTACTTTTTATTACCAACACTGACGAAACCGTGTGTCTGGATTCCGGACATCCCCTGCGCGTCGACGCTGACCCCGAAAGTGGTGAGCCGCATCCGGTGGTTGAGGTCCGCAACGGGCTGGACGGCTTGCTCACCCGGGCGGTGTTTTATCGACTGGCCGAACTGGCCCGGCCAGGTGCGGAGTCAGGCGATGAGTTGGGTGTCTACAGCGCCGGTCAGTTCTTCAAGCTGAACTGAAGTGACGTCAGCGGGTTCGTTTGCGGCGCTGCGTTTGGCCCTGCCGCGGGCTGCATCGAATTGACCTGATGCGGCAAAAACGGCATTATTAGCCCCCTTTTTTTGGCTGCGGCTCCCTGAGCAGTGGGTGACTATCCGTCGAGGCGTCGCCGATTCATCACCGCAGTTGCCGATATACATTCGTCTAAGACAGTCTAGTTGGAGAATCCATGAAGATTCTTGTTGGTGTAAAGCGTGTTGTCGATGCCTACGTACGGGTCCGGGTAAAAGCGGACGGTTCGGGTGTCGATCTGGACAATGCCAAGATGGCAATCAATCCGTTTTGTGAAATCGCTGTTGAAGAAGCTATTCGCATGAAAGAGGCCGGAGTGGCCGATGAAGTGGTGGCTGTGTCCATCGGCCCAAAGACGGCGCAGGAGCAACTGCGTACGGCACTGGCGCTGGGTTCGGATCGCGGTATTCTGGTAGAGACCGATGCCGAAGTGCAGCCGCTGGCAGTTGCCAAGATTCTCAAGGCACTGATGGAAAAAGAACAGGCGGACCTGGTAATACTGGGTAAACAGTCTATTGATTCAGACAATAATCAGGTCGGCCAGATGCTGGCAGCACTGACCAACCTTCCCCAGGGAACTTTTGCCAGCAAGGCAGAAATGAAAGACGGCAAGATCCAGATAACGCGTGAAATCGATGGCGGTGAGCAAACCGTGCTGCTCGATTTGCCAGCGATCATAACCACGGATCTGCGGCTGAATGAACCACGCTACGCGTCATTGCCCAATATCATGAAGGCGAAGAAAAAGCCGATTGATACTTTGACCCCTGATGAGTTGAGTATCGATATCAGCTCGAAACTGAAAACTCTCAGCGTGGCGCCACCTCCGGAACGCAGTGCTGGCGTCAAGGTGGAGTCAATCGAAGAACTGGTCAACAAACTGAAGACCGAGGCCAAGGTTATCTAGCGCTCAATGAAGCAGCTTGTCAGCGGGTATATCTCAGCAAAGACTATCTACCCAGGGTTTATCTACCCAGGGATTCATTACAAAGGATCAACATGACTATTCTTGTTGTTGCAGAACACGATAACAGTGAGCTGAAGCCAGCCACTTATAATACGGTTACCGCCGCCAGTGAAATCGGTGGCGATGTCCATATCCTGGTGGCCGGAAGCGGCTGTCAGGCAGCCGCGGATAGCGCGGCCAGGATAAGTGGCATAAGCAAGGTTTTAATGGCGGATAACGCCTGCTATGAACACCAGTTGCCGGAAAGCGTGGCGCCGCTGGTTGCCGACGTGGCCGCCCAGTACTCTCACGTTCTGGCACCGGCGACGACTACGGGTAAAAACCTGATGCCGCGCGTAGCGGCATTACTGGATGTCTCCCAGGTGTCAGACATCATCGAGGTCAAGTCAGCCGATACTTTTATCCGCCCAATTTATGCCGGTAATGCCCTGGCGACCGTGCAATCTGAAGACGCGATCAAGATTATCACGGTCCGTGCGACGGCATTCAGCGAAGCAGAGCAGGGTGGCAGTGCCGAGGTGGAGTCCCACGATTTTACCAGCGACCAGTCCATGTCCAGCTTTGTCAGTGAGCAGTTGTCCGAATCGGAGCGACCGGAATTGACCGCGGCGAAAGTGATTATCTCGGGTGGTCGCGGGATGCAAAGTGGCGAAAATTTTGCCTTGTTGGAAAAAGTGGCCGACAAACTCGGGGCTGCAATTGGCGCCTCCCGCGCCGCAGTGGACGCCGGTTTTGTGCCGAACGATTATCAGGTGGGGCAGACCGGAAAAATCGTGGCCCCGGAATTGTACATCGCTGTCGGCATTTCTGGTGCGATCCAGCATTTGGCAGGAATGAAGGACAGCAAGGTGATCGTCGCCATCAACAAGGATGAGGAAGCGCCGATTTTCCAGGTAGCTGACTATGGACTGGTTGCCGACCTGTTCAAGGCGCTGCCGGAACTGGAGCAGGCCCTGTAGGCACTGATACAACCGCAAAAAAAAGCCCGGATAATCCGGGCTTTTTTTTGCCTGCGTCTTTCGGTCAGCGGCGCTGCTAGCGCCGCCCGATCGGCAACACCTTAATCAGCCTGCGATGATGGTGAGTCGCTCTGCTCCTGGTCGCGCTGACGCTTGCGCACCTCGCGTGGGTCATTGGGGGCGCGACCGCCACCCAGGGCGTCAGAGTTAGCAGCTACGGTGACTTTGGGTTCGTCTTTTGAGTCCTGTTTGGAGTCGTTCCTGGGCTCCTGCCTGGACTCTTTTTTGGACTCCTGCTTTGGCTCCTGCCTGGTCTCTTTTTTGGGCTCCTGCTTGGACTCTTTCCTGGTCTCTTTCTTGGGCTCCTGCTTCGCATCCTTGCTGGATTCACCGTTGCCAGTCTGGGTGCTGGCTTGCGCCTTGTTTGCAGATTGAGACTTGCCAGACTGCGCGTTGTCAGATTGAGGCTGTTGATCCGAAGCGGCTTTCACAGACTCCTGCTTATCCGAGTCAGACTTGTCGGGTCCAGACTGTTTGGCGGCGCCGTCCTGCTTCTCTGCCTGCTTGCTATCCGGCTGAGTCTGCTCGTCGGATTGCTTTGCCTTTTTCGCCGGGCGGCGGCGCGGTTTAGCGCTGCGTGGCTGATCTGAATCCTGCGCCGCAGACGCGGCCTGGCTCTGATCTGTCTCCGAATCCTGGCCTTGATCCCTGGACCTGGCAGCTTTTGGCTCCTTGTTCCGGGCGTTTGGCTGGGACTTGTCCTGGTCGTTTGCCGGGGCATTGCCGCGGTCATCACCCTGGCCGTCAGCCTGACGTTCTACCTTGTCAGCCGCCTTATCCGGCTGCTGCTCGGGCTGCTTGACTGACTGGCCGCCAGACTGGTCTTGATCCTGTCCAGTATTCCGGTTGCTTGTGGATTGCTGATTTGCGGCCTGGGCTTGCTCGGCATTGTCACCCGCGTTAGCGCCCTGCGCCGCAATATCCTGCTCGCTATCGGTCTGTGGACGGGGTCCCCGAGTGCGCGGCGTGCTGTTGCGCGGACGTTTGCCGGACGGCCGTCGTCTGGGGCGTGAGCTGCCATCCGACTTTTGTTCCTGGCCATCATCTGCTGATGACTGGCTGGGCTTGCTGGTATCAGCCTTGTCATCGGCGCTGTCCTGTTTATCCTGCTTGTTGCCGCGACCGCGACCCTTGCCGCCGCGGGAGCGCTTGCGCTCACCCTCGCTGGAGCCCTTCGCGTCACTGCGGTTCTTGTCGGAACCGGACTTGCGACGTTTGCGCTGATCAGACTGCTTGTCGTCGCGATTGTCATTACGATCCGCACCGGAGTCAGCCCGTTTGCTATCGCTACCGGAGTCGTCGCGGTCATTACGGTCAGATTGACCGCGGCGCTGGTTGCGCTGCCCGCGGCGATTCTGATTTTGACCGCGGTCGCTGTCACTGCGGGCCTGTCGCGAGTTGTCGGTTTTCTTGTCGTCGTCCTCGCCACTGCCGAATAATGATTCTGCCAGGCGAGAGAAGAAGCCTTTCTGAGGCTTCTCCGGTTTCTGAGGCGGGGGGGTGCGAGTTGCCGTGACGGCATTGACCGCCGGCTTTTGCACAGCGGCCTGCTCGATATCTGCTTTTTTAACGTTGGCTGGCGGTTCCGGTTCAGCGGTCGCCTCGACTTCGTAGGACTGGGATTGCCGATTCAGGGCGGTAATCTCGTAATGCGGCGTTTCCAGCTCAGGATTGGGTATGATAACCACGCGCGTCTTGCTGTGGTCTTCAATGGCGGCCAACTCGAGGCGCTTGTCGTTAAGCAGGTAGGACGATACCGAAAGCGGAACAGTGGCTCGAACCTCGGTGCTTTTTTGCTTGTTGGCTTCCTCGCCGACGATACGCAGAATCGACAGCGACAGCGACTCCACATCGCGAATCGTGCCCTGACCACTACAGCGCGGACAAACGATGGCGCTGGTTTCACCCAGAGACGGGCGCAGACGCTGGCGAGACATCTCCAGCAGCCCGAAACGTGAAATACGACCGATCTGCACGCGAGCGCGATCGTTTTCCAGGGCATCGCGCATGCGGTTTTCCACTTCCCGCTGATTGCGGTTGGAACTCATGTCGATGAAATCAATGACCACCAGTCCGCCCATGTCCCGGAGTCGAAGCTGGCGAGCTATCTCTTCTGCGGCCTCAAGATTGGTGTTCAGAGCCGTTTCTTCAATATCGGCACCGCGGGTCGCGCGGGACGAGTTGATATCGATGGAAATCAGTGCCTCAGTGGGATCGATGACGATGGAGCCGCCAGAGGGGAGTTTGACTTCCCGCTCGAAGGCGCTTTCAATCTGGCTCTCAATCTGAAACCGGTTGAACAGCGGTAATTTTTCTTCGTACAGCTTGATGCGGTCTTCGTACTGCGGCATGACCTGCTTGATGAAAGCCAGTGCCTCGGTATAGGACTCCTGGGTGTCGAACAGCACCTCGCCAATGTCCTTGCGCAGGTAATCACGGATGGTGCGGATAATGACGTTGCTTTCCTGGTAGATCAGGAACGGTGCCTTGCGGTCTTTAGCGGCCTCGCCCACGGACTCCCACAGCGCCAGCAGATAATCCAGGTCCCACTGCAGTTCTTCGTATTCCTTGCCGACACCGGCGGTGCGCACGATCAGTCCCATGCCTTCGGGGAAGTTCAGGTTGCGCAGTGCCTCGCGGATCTCGGAGCGCTCGTCGCCTTCAATACGCCGGGAAATGCCACCAGCCTTGGGGTTGTTGGGCATCAGCACCAGATAGCGCCCGGCCAGGCTGACAAAGGTAGTCAGGGCGGCGCCTTTATTACCACGTTCTTCCTTTTCGACCTGGACTATAACCTCGGTGCCTTCCGGCAACGCTTCTCGCATCGCGCCCTTGTCATTGCCTTTGGGGTTTTTGACAAAGTAATCGCGGGAAATTTCCTTAAGCGGCAGGAAGCCGTGGCGTTCTGCGCCGAAATCAACAAAAGCAGCCTCCAGGCTTGGTTCCACCCGGGTAATCTTGCCTTTGTAGATATTGGCTTTCTTCTGGATGCGGCTGCGGCTTTCAATATCCAGATCGTAGAGTTTCTGGCCATCGACCAGAGCTACCCGGAGTTCCTCTTCCTGGGTGGCGTTAATTAGCATTCTTTTCATGATTAGTTCACTTACTGTCCTGGTAGACAGGCGAACTCAGACGGGGGGACAGTGCGGTCGGTATCGCCACCCTGTGATATCCGGGGGCGCCGGTTCCGCTCAAGAGACGTGGACGTCAGCGTGGAAACAATAATTGCCTGAAACTGGAAAACCCCGGCCTGTCGCTAATGACAGCCAGCGCACTTAAACTAGATCAAGTGTGGTTTTCGAAAGCCCATATAAGTTATTGTTTTCGTTAAATTTGATGCCTGGTCTTGCTCTTGCTCAACACCCCGCACGGAAAGCTGTTTGCTTTACTGGCCGGGCTGAATAATCCGGATGTCTGAATTGCTTGTCTGCTGTTAATGCCATGCCAGTCTGGGCATGACTATGATTTGGTCTAGTCTCCACTGGGCAGAGGCGGGCTTATTTTCAGGTCCTTTAATGCCGGACTTTGAAGGCCGCTTTCTGCTGCTGGCCCTCGGGCCAACCGGGTTTGTTTCCTCAGTTCACTAGGTCTTCGTTAACTTGTAGTTGACGTTAACCCGTAGTCGCGGTGTCTACGACTGGTATCGTCCGGGGCCGGTGAAACTGTATTCAATGGCGGCCTGGCGTAGTGTCCTGGACTTGGCGTTCTGTCAGCGCGCTGCGAGCGAAATTTACTGAGCTCGTGCTCTGGGCCACTGGTTCCCGGGCCGGTTTGAGACCCTTACTATTTGGCCTGCAGAGATTGAGGGCTTGCGACCGACAACGGGACGAACCGGTTGCCGCCGCGCGGCTGATCAGCGCGTCGGGCAGAGCCACAAAACTATCGGCACTGCTTGGCGCTGGAATATAGCCTATATCGACCACACACTCAACATAATAGCCCCTATCACACGCAAGTTTTTTACGGAAAAACAAGGGCCTGGCGGAGAAATCTGCGGCTTTGTGGCAGCCATTGTAGTGTGTGACGGCGCATCTGCGCGACTTGCCATCGTTTTTGGCCTGTGGTTACAATACGCGCCCGACGTGGCTTTGCTACTACACAGACACAGTTTGGACGGTGTTTATAATGAAGTTAGACACCACAAGGAGCAGGGTAGTAGGAGAGCGCACGGAAGAGAGAACAAGAAAGCAAGGAAGAGAGAACAAGAAAGCAAGGAAGAGAGAACAAGAAAGCAAGGAAGAGAGAACAACAAAGAGGGCAATGCTGTCGCCGCCGCTGCGCTTGATCGACGGCAAAAACGGTCTGCGCCAGGACGATGCAATCACACAATAAAAATAGCAATACCGAATAAAAAATACCGAATAAAAATAGCAACCAAAAAATAACAAAACAGCAAGCCTGGCATGTACCCGGGGCAGAGCAGGGCAGCAGAACCCTGCTCAGGCCGAACAGCCGGCCCGTGCGCAATAGTTGAGACCCTACCGGCAGGGAAGCTGACCGGGAAGCAGACGGGTAAGCAGGCAGGTAAAACAGCTCCCTCATCAGGCCTGAGACAGGTTGGGATGAGCCGGGGCTGAATGCACAATCAATTTGATGTGACGGGGACACTCATGACGATCTACTCTTACAGCCGTACTTCCGAACTTGAAGCTGCCAACGGCCAGGCGGCGCTGGACGCCATGCTGGAACCGGAGATGCTGTCCATTCAGACCTACTGTCTGGGCCAGCAGTGGTACATGACCGAATCGTTGCTGGATAACGATTGCAGCTGGAACCTCGAGTTTCACAAGCGGGAGAAAGGCAGGCGCCTGATGGATATCGTCAGGCCTGGCGATGTAATTCTTTGCGCCAAACTGGAGCGCATTGTCAGCTCCAGTCACGAAGCGATCAGACTATTCAGGAAACTGCGGGACAAGGGGGTGCAACTGCACATCGTTGAGTTGGGGGGCGATGTGACCAATCCCGAACTCAGTGCCAGTGTCGAGAAACTGGCCGCCATTTTCGCATCGCTGGAAAAGCGCAAATCTGCTGAACGTATAAAAGGTGTCAAACAGCGGCAGCGCAAGCAGGGTCGCTACCTGGGCGGCAGCCGTCCGTTCGGCTACATGATTCATGAAAATGGCCGTCTCATCGAAAATCCCATGGAGCAGCGGGTCCTGAAAAAGATCATGGATCTCAAAAAGCAGGGCAAATCCCTGCGCGCAATTTCCAGCGAGGTGTCGACTCCGGTGATGCCGATCAGCTTTAAGACGGTGCAGCGCCTGTTGCAGCGTCATGCCGATCAACTGTAATTCAAGCCCGGCCGAAGCCAGGCCCGGGACCTGCTGACATCCGAACATCAATGCCAGGTCCTGAACCTGATGTAGCGGTAGCAGAGCCTTTGGCTTCCCGGGCAGCACGGCATCGAGTGGATTAGTAATGTTGCGACCATTTTCCCTGTTTGTCGGACTGCGCTACTCCTTTGCCCGCAAACGTAATCTGCTACTTTCCTTTGTTTCCCTTATCTCCATGCTGGGCATTAGTCTGGGTGTGTTGATTCTCATTGTTGCGCTGGCGGTTATTAATGGCTCCATTAATACGCTTCGCGATGAAGCCTTGAAGTCAGTGCCTCATGTCACTCTTTCCGGGTCCGGTATAGAGCAGAATTATCAGGCCTATCTTGAGCGGGCCTTGAGTGATCCTCGAATAATTGCGGCAGCGCCATTTGTAGAAGGCGAGGTCTTGTTGCGCTACCAGGGGGAGGATCAGTTTGTCAGGCTGCGTGGCGTCGAGCCTGCCAGGGAAGCGGAGGTTGTTGATGACCTCAACAGAAGTTACCAGGCATTGCTGGAGGCACTGGCCCAATCCGGTAACGGCATTGTTCTGGGTACGCAGCTGGCAGGGGGGCTGGGTATTTTCGGGCGTGGCGAAGTGAGTGCCACCGCGCTGCGCAGCTTGCTGGCCAGGGACCTGTCGTCCCGCCAGGGTTTTACCGTAACGGGCTTCGCCGACTTTGGCGTTTATGGCAACAATAATATTGCCGTTGCGCAACTGGCTCAGGTCCGCACACTGCTGGGCACCGATGCGCCGCTACAAATTCGGCTTAAAGTCGCCAACGTGCTGCAAGCAGAAACAATTGCCGAGGAAGTGTTCGGCAGCGATGACGGTGTCATCGTGTTGCCCTGGAACCAGGCTCAGGCCAGCCTGTTCAACGCCCTGAATATGGAAAAATTCCTGACTGGATTCATGCTGCTGATGATCGTCCTGATTGGCGCGGTGAACATCATTTCAACACTGGTCATGGTGGTGGCCGACAAGGGGGCAGACATCGCAATCCTGCGCACCATGGGTGCCAGCCGCACCGCCATCATGATTGTTTTTATCGTCCAGGGAATGATTGCCGGTCTGCTGGGAACTCTGCTGGGCACCCTGGCGGGCGTGCTGATGGCACAGAACATCAGTGCCATCAGCCTGACCATTGAGCAAGCCATCAATAGTGTGTTCAGTGGCGCGAATGTGTATCTTCTGTCCCATCTACAAACCCAGATCTACTGGGGAGAAGTCGTTGTGATCGGGTTGGCTGCCATGTTAATCAGTTTTCTTGCCACGCTTTACCCGGCTTACCGCGCAAGCCGTGTGCAGCCTGCCGCTGTACTTCGCTATGAATAAGTTGAATTTCATATGACTGCGAATGACTCACCGGCGGCACCGGAAATCGTGCTGGCCTGTCATCATCTGGAAAAGACCTATGAGCAGGGACCCCAAAAAGTCAGCGTGCTCAGGGATGTCAACCTGACTGTCGCGCGCGGTGAGACAATCGCTGTGGTGGGAAGTTCGGGGTCCGGCAAGACTACTCTGCTGAATCTGCTTGGCGGACTGGATTTGCCCAGTGGCGGAGAGGTGCTGGTGGGTGGCCGCAATCTTGCCGAAGTAAACGAAACCGAACGCGGTCAGTTGCGCAATCGTTATCTGGGATTCGTTTATCAGTTCCATCACCTGCTCGGCGAATTCACGGCGCTGGAAAATGTCGCCATGCCACTGCTGATTGGTGGCCACAGTATTCAGTCAGCCCAGCAGCGCAGTGCAGCCATGCTGTCCAGAGTCGGTCTCAAGGCACGTCTGTCTCACAAGCCCGCAGAGCTCTCCGGTGGTGAACGGCAGCGAGTCGCCATCGCACGCGCTCTGGTGACGGAGCCCAAATGTGTTTTACTGGACGAGCCCACCGGAAACCTTGATCGAGGTACCGCACTGGAGATCCAGGCGCTGATGGCCAGTCTGAATGAGTCACTGGGGATCAGCTTTGTGATTGTTACCCACGACGAGCAACTGGCCAGCGCCATGGACCGCCGATTGATCCTCACCGACGGTCAGTTGCGGGACGACCCGGAATCCTGAGCATGGCAAAGTCCCGCGCGGTTTCATTGCCACGTTATATCGCCACGCGCTATGTCAGTGTTGGGAAACGCAGCCAGCTGGTCTCTTTCATGTCGGCGATATCCATCGCCGGACTGGCCCTGAGTATCGCAATACTTATCACGGTGCTGTCGGTCATGAACGGATTTGATCGCGAGCTGCGTGAGAATATCCTCAGTATAGTGCCGCATATCACTCTTTATACCGAAGAGCCTCTGAGTGAAGATGCCTGGGCGGAAGTCATCGCCCAGGCTCAGCGTCATCCACAGATAAATACAGTAGCACCCTTTGTCCAGCTGGCAGGCGTAATTGCAACTCCGGGCTATACCCAGGGAGTTGCGATTCAGGGCATAGATGCCAGTGGCGAGTCGCAGGTGTCGTCGCTGGGAACTTTTATGCGCCAGGGCAGCCTCGATGCGCTGGCTGCAAATCGCTGGGGAATAATTGTTGGCCAGGGTCTCGCCGATCGTCTTGGTGTAACCCTGGGAGACAGCATCGATCTGTTTTCCACTTCGGTGTCCATTAATCCACTCAGCCCGCTGCCCACTTTTCGCAGCTTTGAAATTCAGGGCATTTTCCGGGTAGGGACCCAGGAGCTCGACAGTGATCTGGTAATGATTAATCTCCCGGCGGCCCGTGCCCTGTTTCGACTGCGGACTCCCTACAATGGTGTGCGTATTGCCACTGATGCAGTGCTGCAGGCTGATTTGGTTGCCAGCGACCTGCGCCGTGCGCTGCCCCAGGAGTTTGCGATAACCACCTGGTCCCGACAGTTCGGCGCTATTTACGAGAATATCCGTTTCTCAAAATCCATTATTGGCTTCATGCTCTGGCTGCTAGTAGGCGTTGCCGCCTTTAACCTGGTGGTGAGTCTGATCATGATTGTGCGCGACAAGACCGGTGACATCGCTATTCTTCGCACCCTGGGCGCCAGCCCCGGAATGATCTCCAGGCTGTTCATCTGGCAAGGTGGCCTGATTGCCCTGGCGGGCATCGTTATCGGCACCAGTCTTGGTGTACTCGGTGCCCTGCAGGTCAGTTCGCTGGCAAGTTGGCTGGAGACCCGTTTCGGATTCCAGTTGCTCAGCGCCGAGGTCTACCCGATTGACTTTTTGCCTTCAGATCTGCAGCTCAGTGATGTGCTCGGGGTCATCGCTGGCGTGCTGATACTGTCTTTGCTGGCTACTCTCTATCCGGCTCGCCGCGCCGCGGCAATTCAACCGGCCAGCGCGTTGCGCGGGGACTAGGGAACCCTGGCCCGGATTCCAGCTGACGATTCGCAATTCCCCCTCTGACCTGGCGACAAGGCTGGTCTGGTCTACACTGTAATTGCCAACAGTTGACCAGGAGTCGTAATCCCGTGCGAAGTGCGTTGGCCGCTTATTGTATCGGCGTCATGCTGGGCAGCTACGTCATCCACCTGCAGGCCGGTCTGATGATTAATGTTTGCCTGGCGGTTTGCTGCATTGGCGGTCAGGTTCGGTGGCGCCGCGAATTAAAGACCCAGCCAGTTAAACAGCGCTGTCTGTTGCTGCTAACCGGTATCAGTGTGGGGCTGGCTTACCATGCCGCGTGGGGTTGGCAGGCCACAGCCGCGCGCCTGCCGCAAACTCTGGCTGGCCTGGATGTCGTGGTCACCGGAACGGTCATCAATTTGCCGCAGCCCGGTGAAGTGGCCACGCGTTTCCTGTTCAAGGTAAAAACCGGTCCGGAACCTTTGCGTGGGGCGCGTATCATGCTGCGCGACTATGATGAGCTGGCAATTAGCGGCGGTCAGCGCTGGCAGTTTACCGTGCGCCTGCAACCGCCCAGGGGATTGGCCAACCCCGGCACCTTTGACTATGAGGCGTGGTTGCTGCAGCAGCGGATCCGTGCCACAGGTTATGTGCGTGACCCGGACACGGCCCAGCGACTCGGTGTCAACAGGTTGTCGCTGGCCTGGTGGCGGCAACGGGTGGCAGACAGGGTCGCCCGGCTGGCCGCGTCCGATCCGCTGCTTTCCATGCTGCTGCCCGCGCTGGTGCTCGGTGAGCGCGGCCAGATCGATGGCGCCATGTGGGATACTTTAACCCGTACCGGGACCAATCACCTGTTCGTCATTTCCGGATTGCACGTGGGCCTGGTGGCCAGCTGGTGTTATTTTCTGGCCAGTCAGCTCCTGCGTCTACTGCCGTTACCAGCCACTGCATGGCCTGTTCAGAAGCTGGCTGCAATCGCTGCCATTGCGGGTGCCGCTTGTTACAGTTTGATAGCCGGGTTTGGTCTGCCAGCCCAACGCGCTCTGGTGATGGTCGTAATCTTCATGCTCGGTAGCCTGACCGGGCGATCAATCAATATCGGCCTGCGTTTGTTGCTGGCCCTGACCCTGGTGCTCACTATTAATCCTCTCGCCGGTGGCGGGCCTGGTTTCTGGTTATCGTTTATGGCGGTCGCAGCGCTGCTGCTATTCATGCACCGCGGTGAGTCTGATTGGTGGCAGCGGCACCGGTGGCAATTCTGGGATACGCTGATCAAGCCGCAATGGGTAGTATTTTTGGCCTTGTTTATGCCGCTTTCTCTCTGGATGGGTCAGGTATCCCTCATTGCGCCCCTGGTTAATATGCTCGCCATTCCGGTCCTGGCGCTGGTAATTGTTCCGCTTGCAATGCTGGCCGTTATTACCAGCTTGCTATCGGTATCCGTGGCTGGCTTGCTCCTTAACCTCATGGGGGCTGTTTTGGATTGGACCGTGCGCGCTCTGCATTTGATGGCCTTCGGCCTGGGAGACTTCGCCGAGTATCTGCAGTTTTATCCACCGGCGCCGAACTGGTTTGCCCTGGTACTGGCCGGGATGGCAGTCAGCCTGTTGTTGCTGCCACTACCCCTTGCCTGGCGATGGTTGGCGTTACCGCTAGGCCTGACCTGGCTGCTGCCGGGCAAGGCAGTACATGATCGCGACACCCTGGCGCTGCATGTGCTTGATGTCGGGCAGGGGCTGGCAGTTGTGGTGCAGCACCGACAGCAATTCCTGCTCTACGATACCGGTGCCAGGCTTGGTGAGGATTTTGATATGGGGACTGCGGTAGTGCTACCGGTGCTGGCCCGCCTGGGGGTGAAGGAGTTGGATTGGCTGATCATCAGTCATGGGGACAACGACCACGCTGGCGGCTACCGGGCTGTGGCCGCCGCGTTACCAGCCCGGCAGTTACTGGTAGGCGGCACGGTCGACATCGGGGCTGCTGCTGCATTACCCTGCCAGGCCGGTCAGCGATGGCGGTGGCAGGGCGCAGAAATCAGGGTCCTGCATCCCGACCGCGCCTATGACGCCACAAACAACAATTCCTGTGTCGTACAATTGCGCTACGGTGACTACGCGGTCTTGCTAACCGGCGATATCACCCGGGAAGTAGAGAGACAACTGGCCAGACGCTACGGTGCCGAACTGCGCAGTGTAGTGATGCTGGCACCGCATCATGGCAGCCGCACGTCGTCCAGTTATCCGCTGCTGAAAGCCGTGGCCCCCGACTGGGTCGTGTTTTCCGCCGCCAGCAATAACAGTTTCGGTCATCCGGCGGACGAAGTGGTGGCCCGTTACCGGGGACTGGGTATCGGCACCCTGAATACGGCTGAAACCGGCATGATCAGTTTTCGGCCGGGGGCGCCGCCGGAGACTTTTCGCGCCCGGCAGCGCCGTTATTGGCGCTGGTCACAGAATGCGCCATGATGCCGATACTAATCACCATAGCCACGCCTTGAGTGTGATACCCTAAACCACTGATTCGATGGAGGAAGTTTGTGGTAGAAATCGTAAGCGCCGGTGGTTGGTTGATGCTGCCAATCATCCTGTGTTCCATAGTCGCCATCGCCATCATCATCGAGCGTTTCTGGACCCTGAGTGCAGCAAGAATTTCCCCCAAATATGTCCTGGCTCAAGTCTGGACCTGGCTGAAAAACAATGAGCTGGATTCGGGTAAATTGCGGGAACTGCGCCTGTCATCTCCGCTTGGGCAAATCCTCGCGGCTGGACTGCTGAATTCCAAATACGGTCGCCATGCGATGATCGACAGCATCGAGCAGGCTGCTGCCCAGGTAGTGCACGACATGGAGCGTTATCTCAACGCCCTCGGTACTATCGCCGCCATCACGCCACTGTTGGGTTTGTTGGGTACAGTGGTGGGTATGATTCGGGTATTCAGTGAAATCATGCTGGAAGGCACCGGCAATGCCAATGCGTTGGCGGGTGGTATCTCCGAGGCATTGATTACCACTGCCGCCGGACTCAGTGTGGCAATCCCGACCTTCATGTTTCACCGCTATTTCATGCGCAAGGTAGACTCACTGGTGCTGAACCTGGAACAGGAGTCCATCAAGCTGGTGGATGCTCTGCACAGCGACCGAAAGGTCGAGATGCGACAATCCTGATGGCTGCTACCTACTATAGTTATCGAGTTTTGCGGACGGTGTTGGTTTGAAATTCAAGCGCAGTAAAAACGACGAGCTTACGATCAGCATTACCCCGCTGATCGATGTCGTATTCCTGTTGTTGATCTTTTTTATGGTGACCACCACGTTCAGCCGGGAGACGCGGTTGCTGGTGAATCTGCCGGAAGCCAATGCGGACCTGGCACCGGACACCGATCTGCAGCAGATTGAAGTGCTGGTGGCCGAGGACGGCAGTTACGCCATTAATGGCCGCGCCCTGGTCAATGCCCGGATAGATACCCTGATGCGTGGTCTGGAAATCGAATCCGGCGGTGACCTTGGCCTGCCAGTACTGCTCATTGCCGATGCCGAGGCTACTCACCAGGCAGTGGTTACCGCCATGGATGCGATTGGCCAGTCTGGCTTTACGCGTCTGAATATTGCCACTCAGCGGCCGGTGGACGATGCCGGGCAGGGCGGCACGGAATCCGATGGACTGCAATGACCGGGAATGATCTCAACCGTGGCAAGTCTCCTGGCTGGCAGCTCTACCGGCGGTTGTTCTCTTACGTGCTGGACCACAAGCTGGCGATGGTGCTGGCGCTGCTGGGCTATGTGATCTTCGCTGCCTCGACTCCGGCCGCCACCTGGTGGCTCGGCTGGACCGTCGATGCTATCAGCGCTGAAAACTACGAGCAGTTGCGTATTATTAGCCCGCTGCTGTGTGTGGGCATCGCTTTTGCCCGGGGAGTTGGCAGCTTTCTCGGCAGTTATTCCATGGCCAACCTGGCGAACCGGGTGATGCACCGCCTGCGGGTGCAGCTCATGGAGCGCCTTGTCAATTTGCCGGCGGCGTACTTTGATCGCAACAGCGCCGGTCGGCTGGTCTCGAAAGTTACCTACGATGTGACGCAAATCGCTGGCGCTGCCAGTGATGCCATTGCTGTACTGTTTCGTGAAGGCTTCACTGTCATCGGCTTGCTGATTTACCTGCTGCTGGTGGACTGGCAGATGAGTCTCACCTTTTTGTTTATTGCACCGCTGGTCGGCTGGATCGTGTCTTTGGCGTCGAAGAAATTTCGTCGCTACAGCACCCAGATGCAGGACTCCATGGGGGAAGTTACCCAGATCACCAGTGAGTCCATCAAAGGCCACCGGGTGGTGCGTACCTTCAATGCCGAGCGTTTTGTCAGTGACAAACTGCTGGCGGCCAGCGAGCGCAACCGGCGCCAGAACATGAAGATGGAACTGACCCGGAGCATCAGCACGCCGCTGGTACAGTTGATCGTCGCCATGGCGCTGGCAATTCTGGTGTGGCTGGCCATGTCACCGGAGTTTTTTGCTGACAAAACTCCCGGTGATTTTGTAGCCTTTCTTGGCGCCGCTGGCTTGCTG
The DNA here is from genome assembly GCA_965230125.1 of uncultured Pseudohongiella sp. Taxonomy (GTDB): domain Bacteria; phylum Pseudomonadota; class Gammaproteobacteria; order Pseudomonadales; family Pseudohongiellaceae; genus UBA9145. Next base: position 2,496,926 of record OZ245938.1, read on the forward strand.
GCAAAACCTATTCGCCAGCTTACCCAGGTCAATTCGGTCATTCAGCGGGGTATTTCCGCCTCGCACAGTATTTTTAGCGTGCTGGATACGGCGCCGGAAATGGACGCCGGTGAGCACACCGTCGCGCGGGCGAAAGGCCGTATCGAATTTAGCAATGTCCAGTTTGCCTATCACGACAATGCGGTGGCGCTGCGCGATGTCAGTTTTATCGCAGAACCGGGGCAGACGGTGGCGCTGGTAGGGCGCTCGGGAAGCGGCAAGTCGAGTCTGGTGAGCCTGATACCGCGTTTTTATGATTATCATAGCGGCGAGATTACCCTGGATGGAGTGCCGTTGAGAGACTATCGGCTGGAGAATCTTCGCCACCAGATTTCTATCGTCACGCAACAGGTTGTCCTGTTCAACGGCACGGTGGCGGAAAATATTGCTTACGGCGAGCAAACCCTGGACCGTGAAAAGATTATTGCCGCGGCAACCAGCGCTCACGCCATGGAATTTATCAATGATCTCGAACACGGTCTCGATACCCATGTTGGCGATGATGCCAGCTTGCTGTCCGGCGGCCAGCGCCAGCGTATTGCTATTGCCCGGGCTCTGCTCAAGGACGCGCCGATTCTGATTCTCGATGAAGCCACCTCGGCGCTGGATACGGAATCAGAACAGTATATTCAGGAGGCCCTGCAGCAGTTGATCAAGGGGCGTACCACATTCGTGATTGCCCATCGCCTGTCTACTATCGAATCGGCCGATCGGATTTTGGTGATGGAACAAAGCCGCATCGTAGAGTCCGGCACTCATGGCGAGCTGCTGGCCAGGCAGGGCGCTTACGCTCGCCTGCACAATCTTCAGTTCAGCGACACCGAAATTACCGCAACGTCATGACCTTGATAGAGCGCGCCTGGTATAAAAGAGCCAAGTGGCTTTACTTGCTGCTACCGCTGAGCTGGATTTTTCAGGTGCTTATAGCAGTTCGCCGTAAAATTCTGACCCGCAGTGCCGCTGCAGCCGATACGCCGGTCCCGGTGGTGGTGATTGGCAATATCAGTGTCGGCGGAACCGGGAAAACGCCGCTGCTGATTTTTCTTTGTCGCACGCTGCAGGAGAATGGCTACAAACCCGGAGTCATCAGCAGGGGTTATGGCGCTGCCCCTCCCCAAACCCCGTTTCTGGTGGACAAAACCAGCGACCCTGCTGTGTGTGGGGATGAGCCGGCCCTGATAGCCGAACACTGTGGCGTACCGGTGGTGGTGGATCCAGACCGCCTGCGAGCCTACCGGTATCTGGTGAACAATCACGATGTGGATGTGGTCATCTCAGACGATGGCATGCAGCATTACCGCCTTCCCCGTCACGTGGAGATCGCCGTGGTAGACGGCGCCAGGTTATTTGCCAACCGGCTTTGTCTGCCGGCCGGGCCACTGCGTGAACCGCTGCGCCGTCTTCGGGAAGTAGATATGCTGGTCGTCAACGGTGAGCCGGCGGAGTCGCTACCGGAATTGTTCGGGGCAATGATCATGACCCTCAATCCCCGTTCTTTGGTGAACCTGAAAACCGGTGAAACACGCGCCTTCAACGGGGCACCATTCAAAATGGGCGATCAGGTGCAGGCGGTTGCGGGAATCGGTAACCCGGAACGGTTCTTTTCACTCGCCAGACGACTGCCATACCCGGTAAGCTGTTTTTCATTTCCGGACCATCATGCCTACAGCCAGAACGATTTCATGAAGCATGGCATCGATCCGGGCCAGCCCATCGTCATGACCGAAAAGGATGGGATAAAATGTCGGTCGTTTGCCACCGACAATTTCTGGGTACTGAAGATCGAGGTGGCACTGAATGCCGAATTTGCCGACCAGGTGCTGGCGTTGATCAATCACGCGTCGCCCGGGGTCAAACAGGAAATCAATCATGCTGGATAAGAAATTGCTGAGCATACTGGTTTGCCCGATCTGCAAGGGCGATCTGCTGTATCAGCGCGAGGATAAGGAACTGGTTTGTCTGGTTGACGGCCTGGCCTATCCGATCAAGGACGATGTCCCGGTGATGTTGCCCAAGGAAGCCCGGGAATTGGGGCTGGATGAGCGGGATCAACTGCGGTGAGTTTTGTCGTGGTAATCCCGGCGCGCTATGCGGCCACCCGACTGCCGGGGAAACCGCTGCTTGATATTGCCGGCAAGCCCATGCTGCAGCACACCTGGGAGCGAGCCGTGGCCAGTGACGCCGAGCGTGTGGTGGTGGCCACTGACGACCAGCGCATCGAACAGGCCGCCATGGATTTCGGCGCCGAGGTATGTCGCACCGCCAACAGCCATCGCTCCGGTACCGACCGGATTCAGGAAGTCTGCAAGCAGTTGCAGCTGCCCGCCGAGCATATCGTGGTGAATGTCCAGGCGGACGAGCCACTGTTACCACCCTCGGCGATCAACCAGGTAGCGTTGAATCTGGCTGAACACGACGCCGACATTGCGACACTGTGTGAGGTGATCACTTCCCAGCAGGAAGTGGACGATCCGAATTCGGTCAAAGTAGTGCTGTCCCGGCAGGGGCGGGCGCTGTACTTCAGCCGCAGCACCATTCCCTATAACGCCAGTGCCTCGGCGGGTAACTGCTTCCGCCACATCGGGCTGTATGCCTATCGAGTGGCAATCCTGAACCAGTTTGTCACCTGGCCTGCGGCCGACCTGGAAGTGAGTGAAAAGCTGGAGCAGCTGCGCGCCCTGAGCAATGACGTGTTTATTCACGTGGCGCAGAGTGAACACCGTATTCCGGCGGGTGTGGACACCGAGAAAGACCTGGAAGCCGTGCGCCGTGTCCTGGCGGCTGATCAGTCCTGAGCCCGGGGTGGCCAACTCTATGTGTTCTGCTGCGCAACCCAAAATTCGCATTCTGCTGGTGTGCCTGGGCAATATCTGCCGCTCGCCGACCGCTCACGGTGTGCTGGAAAAATGTATACAAGATAAAGGCCTGGAAGAATTAATTCAGGTTGACTCTGCAGGAACCGGAGACTGGCATGTCGGCAATCCACCGGATCCGCGTGCGGTACAGGCCGCCCGATCCCGAGGTTATTTGATCGACCAGCTGGTGGCGCGCCAGGTGGCCCGCGATGATTTTCAGCAGTTTGACTACATTCTGTGTATGGATCGCACCAATCTCAGTGCACTGCGTGAGCTGTGTCCCCCGGCCTACGTCAATAAACTGTGCTTGCTGCTGGATTATGCCGACACCGGCCATGACACGGTGCCTGACCCGTACTATGGCGGCGACCAGGGCTTTGACCTGGTACTGGATTTGATTGAACAGGCCTGCGCTGGACTGCTGGCGCATTTGCACGCGGAGCACTTCAGCGAATCCCCCGGACGGCAGCCTTGAGTCCGTGACCCATTCGCTGCGCCAGAACGTTGATCTCACCCCCCTGAACAGTTTCGGTGTCCCGGCGCGTGCCGCCTGGTATCAGCAAATCGACGCGGTAGACGACCTGCTGCAGGCACGCCAGCTGGCCAGCCGCCGGGATTTGCCGCTACTGGTACTGGGAGCGGGTAGCAATATCCTGTTGCGCCGGGATTTTCCTGGCCTGGTGCTGCATGTGGTGCGCGCAGGAATCGCGCGATCCGGCAACGAGGTGCGGGTCGGTGCCGGAGAAAACTGGCATGCTTTAGTGAAAAGCTGCATGAATGATGACCTGCATGGGCTTGAAAATCTTGCCCTTATTCCTGGTACCGTCGGCGCTGCACCGGTGCAGAATATCGGTGCCTATGGCGTCGAACTGGCGCGCTTTTTCAAGCAGTTGCAGGCCGTCAATCTGGCCACCGGGGAAGTGGAAACACTCGACCGGGACGCCTGCCAGTTTGCCTATCGCAGCAGCGTATTCAAGCGCGACCTGCACACCCCCCGCTTGATTCTGGAGGTCCAGCTAAGCCTGTCTCCGCACTGGCAGCCAGAGTTGAGCTATGCCGCATTGCGCGATGCGCTGCCCGATGCAGACCCCAGCCCGCAGCAACTGTTCGATACCGTCTGCCAGATCCGGCGCAGCAAGTTGCCCGACCCGCAGCAGCTGGGCAATGCCGGCAGCTTCTTTAAAAACCCGGTGATAAAGAGCGCGCAATACCATGATTTACAGCGCGTTTATCCAGATATCCCCGCCCATCCTGAGGCGTCGGGACAGGTCAAGATACCCGCCGCCTGGCTGCTGGACCAGGCTGGCTGGAAAGGGGTGCGGCGCGGTGCGGCGGGAGTTCATGAGCGCCATGCGCTGGTGCTGGTAAACCACGGCGGTGCCAGCGGTGAAGCTATCTACCAACTGGCCCTGGAAATGCGCGATTCAGTCCAGCAGCGATTCAACATTACCCTGGAACCGGAGGTCAGAGTCCTGTGAGCGCGATAAAGATGAGCGCCTGGTAAGTGCCAGGCGCGGGCCTGGAAAGAAGCGGGCAAGACTCCAAAAGTGTGAACCAGTTCCCGTTTTCCCCCGAGCCGTTTGAAGTGGTCTTCTGCCCTGTGATAGAAGATACTCTACCCGGAAGTTAGTGGGCGCTGCACAGTGTGGCGACTGTGTAGCTACGAAGACCAATAACAACCACCCGTTTGTCACCTATCAGGGGTATCACCATGCTGCCAGCCAGGGAACAACCGATTCGACTCGTCCTTGTCGATGACCACACGCTCATGCGTCAGGGAATGGCCAGACTGCTCGCCGATCAGCCCGACATGAAAGTCATACAGCAGCTGAGTAGTGGCGAAGAAATAATTGATATTATTAATAATTCTTCTGATGAAAATATATCGGAAGAAAGCCTCGATGTACTGATTCTCGATGCCCGTATGCCGGGATTGGGGAGCATCGAAACGGCGCGGCAACTGCTGGAAAGCCAGCCAGACCTGAAAATAATCGCCTTGTCCTCGGTCGCCAGCGGCGTGATCCCCTCGCAGCTGCTGCGCGGCGGGGTGCAAGGGTTTCTAACCAAGCGGGTGGATATGGAGGAACTGTGCACCGCCATCAGACAAGTACACGGCGGGCAGCGCTACATCTGCGCAGAAGTGGCCACCAAGTTGGCGGTGGATCCGTTCAATCAGCGCGATTCCCTGTTCGACAAGCTTTCCCGTCGAGAAATGCAGATTGCCCAGATGCTTACCGATGGCAAGAAAGTCAGCCAGATTTCCGGTGTGCTGGAGTTGAGCCCAAAAACGGTTTACAGCTATCGCTACCGCATCTTCGAAAAACTGGGGATTCGCAGCGATGTCGAGCTGACGATCCTGGCCGTTCGCCATGGGCTGACCGATGATACCCGCGAACTTGCCGATCTTGATCAATTGGAGCGCTTCGCCAGTTGAGCGCCCGGCGCGCATTGATTACTCTCCCTGTCCTTGCAGCCGCACCACGTCCGGTGCCGGTAGGGGACAATGGCGAAACACAGCGCAGCACCGTTTGACCACCAGACCTTCCTGGCCAACCTGAGCACCCGTCCCGGCGTCTACCAGATGCTGGGTGCTGACGGGGCGGTGCTCTATGTGGGGAAAGCCCGTAACCTGAAGAACCGGGTGACCAGCTATTTCCGAGCCTCCGGCCTGGCGACCAGGACCATGGCCATGGTGGCCAAGATTGCCGACATCCAGGTGACGGTAACGCCCAGCGAAACCGAAGCGCTGCTGCTGGAACAGAATCTCATCAAGCGGCATCGCCCGCCGTACAATATCCAGTTAAGGGATGACAAATCCTATCCCTATATTCTGCTAACCGATAAAGACACCTATCCGCGATTAGGCTTTTACCGCGGTAGCCGGCGGCGCAATGGACGCTTTTTCGGCCCCTATCCCAGCGCCAATGCGACCCGGGAAACACTTCAGATTCTGCAAAAAGTATTCCGCGTAAGACAATGTCAGGACTCATATTTTAAGAATAGATCAAGACCTTGCTTGCAGTACCAGATCGATCGCTGCACCGGGCCGTGCGTGGGCCTGATCAGCCCCGAGGACTACGCCCGGGACGTGCGCTTCTCAACCCTGTTTCTGCAGGGCAAGAGCGACCAGTTGATTCGTGAACTGGGCTCCGCCATGGACCAGGCGGCAGCTGAGCAGGCCTTCGAAAGGGCCGCGAAGATTCGCGACCAAATCATTGATTTGCGGCGTATTCAGGAGCAACAGGTCGTGGCCAACCAGGGCGAGGACGCCGATATCCTGGCGGCGGCCTGGCAGCAACCCTATGCCAGCGTGCACGTCATCTACGTGCGTAGCGGACGGGTGATTGGCTCGAAAAGCTTTTTTCCGCGCCTGCGGCTGGCGGAGAACGCCCAGGCGGTACTGTCAGCTTTCGTCGCCCAAACTTACCTGAGTGACGACAAGGCCACCGCCATTCCACCGGAAATCATCGTGTCGGAGGCGCTGGAAGACGCCGATCAGCTGCAGGAGGCGCTCGGTTTTCTGGCCGGAAAGCGCATCAAGCTACTGCATCGGGTGCGCAGTCATCGTGCCAAATGGCAGCAGCTGGCCGCCACCAATGCCGTGGAATCACTACAGAACTACATCAGTAACAAGAAAAATATTGCACAGCGTTTCATAGAGTTGCAGAAGTATATTGATTCTGAATCTCAGCTATCGCGTATTGAGTGTTTCGATATTAGCCATACCAGCGGTGAGGGCACCGTGGCGTCCTGCGTGGTGTTCGATGAAAACGGTGCGGTCAAGGCAGACTATCGGCGTTTTAATATCAAGAACGCGGCGCCAGGGGACGACTACGCGGCCATGGAAGAGGTGCTGGGACGGCGTTTTGCCCGCCTTGACCGGGAAGCCAGGGCCGGCGACAGCAAAATACCTGACGTGGTGCTCATTGACGGCGGCAAAGGCCAGCTCAGCCAGGCCCGCAAGGTGCTTCAGCAATTCCAGCTGCCGGGCTTGAAGCTGTTGGGTATCGCCAAGGGCATCAGCCGCCGGGCCGGGCAGGAGACGCTGTTTCTGGATACCGATGAAGGACTTAGCGAGCTGGCGGTGCCCACGCATTCGCCGGCGCTGCATTTGCTGCAGCAGGTGCGCGACGAGGCGCACCGCTTTGCCATTACCGGACATCGCCAGCGCCGCGCGAAAAAACGCACGCAATCGCCGCTGGAGGAAATCCCGGGTTTGGGACCGAAGCGCCGCCGGGCGCTGCTGAACCACTTTGGCGGTCAGCAGCAGGTACTCAAGGCCAGTGAGTCAGAACTGGCAAAAGTCGCTGGGATTAGCAGGAAACTGGCCGAAAACATTTATGCGCACTTGCACAGTTAGTGATGCGTGCAATCATGGGCACTGGGCGTACAAATCAATGCCATGAACTGCATCACAGTTTGAAAAACTGGCGTTTCAGCCCGTCACATTGATGTTGTTAGCGTTTGCTTCGTTAAATATTGAAGTCTAGGTGTCAGTTTTTATTACATTTTATTTTCTTTGTGGGCTTCGATAGCGTTTAGCAGATGATGAACTGGGCCAATCAGGTAACATTTTTACGGCTGCTGTTGATTCCGGTTGTTGTGGGGTTGTATTACTCGTCAATCAGCAATGCCGAAGTGCTGGCAGCGGTGTTGTTTACCATTGCCAGTGTCAGTGACTGGCTGGATGGCTATCTTGCCAGGCGCTTCGAGTTAAGCACTGAGTTCGGCGCCTTTCTCGACCCGGTGGCGGACAAGCTGCTGGTGGTGGCGGTATTGGTGATGCTGGTATCGGTTTACCCAATCCTGCTGCTGCCCGCCCTGATCATCATCGGCCGGGAAATCCTGATATCCGCGCTCCGCGAATGGATGGCCGCCCGGGGACAGCGGGGCGCCGTGGCGGTGGCATTTATTGGCAAGCTGAAGACCACGTTCCAGATGCTGGCGCTGATTGGCCTGATTCTGGTGAATCCGGAAAGCCCGGACTGGTTGTTCCGCGGCAGTTTTGGTCTGTTGCTGGTGGCGGCGGTGCTGAGTCTCTGGTCGATGTTGCTGTATTTCAGCAAAGCTTGGGCAGTGCTGACTGCGAGCGACTGATGCGCCTGCACTGGAGGCTCGATCGCTGCTTTTTCAGCTTGACTCCACCGGGATTCACATTAGAATATGCGCCTCGCTTCGCCGCGGTGACACTACCACGGTTGCCGCCAAGCCCCGGCCTTCACGGTCTGGGTGACAAATGACAGGTGAAGTGCGGACAGATATACGCGGGAATAGCTCAGCTGGTAGAGCACGACCTTGCCAAGGTCGGGGTCGCGAGTTCGAATCTCGTTTCCCGCTCCATTCTTTTCAGTACTATCCGACAGCCCCATCCGACAGTACCATTCTGGTTGATAGTGTTTCTTCTTTAGCCACTTCGTGACGGAAAGCGCCGGATTATGAGTGTGATTCACAACAAGGCCGATCAGCAAGACGAAAGTACAGATCAGCCCTGCTCAGCCATCGACCTGTTGATTCGTCCGGGCCAGAAGGATCTGGGCGGTTTCTCCGTGCGCCGCTGTCTGCCCTGGCCGCAGCGCCGGTTAGTGGGCCCCTGGATATTTTTTGATCATGCTGGTCCCGGCGAGTTCGCCCCTGGCGAGGGGGTGGATGTCAGGCCGCACCCGCACATCAACCTGGCGACGGTAACCTACTTCTTTGCGGGCCAGTTTCTGCACCAGGACTCCCTGGGCAACAACCAGGTCATTGAACCTGGCGACATCAACCTGATGGTGGCCGGCAAGGGCATTGTCCACTCCGAGCGCACGCCGGATGACCTGCGCCCCAATGGCTCAACGATTAATGCGCTGCAACTCTGGCTGGCGCTGCCAGAAGCCGATGAAGAAATCCCTCCGGCGTTTTATCACTACGACAGAGATGAGATTCCTGAGGTGGTCATCGACGGCGTCGATGTACGGGTCATGATGGGCACCGCTTTCAGCGTTACCTCCCCGGTAAAGACCTTTGCCGAGACCCTGTATTTCGAGGCACTGATTCCCGAAGGGCTAACCCTGGATCTGCCGGAAGTCGAAGAGCGCGCTATTTATGTGGTGGAAGGCGAGCTGGAGCTGGACGGTGAAGTCATTCCCCAGTACGCCATGGCTGTTCTGTCCAGCAAATCCGGGCTGCGCATCCAGGCCAGCAAAGCCAGCCGAATCGCCCTGATCGGCGGTGCGAATATCGGCCAGCGCCATATCTGGTGGAATTTTGTCTCGTCCCGCAAGGAACGAATCGAGCAAGCCAAGCAGGATTGGCGGGAAGGCCGCTTTGATAAAGTCCCCGGTGATGACGAAGAGTTCATCCCGCTACCGGAAGATTAACTTTTCATCGCGCACGGCGGGTGATAATGGTGCCTGGCGCCGGGAGTTCTGCTATAGTTCGCGATCTTTCGAGGCAAGCAGCGCATAGAACAATTAGAAGAGACTGTTCAACGAGTTAAGTTGAAAGATTAAGGCTAGGTGGCAGAGTGGTCATGCAGCGGACTGCAACTGCGGCGCCAGCGGCGATTATAAAGAGGGCCGGTTCTCGAACCGGCGTGAACGAAAGCACCAGATCAAAGATTACAGGCTAGGTGGCAGAGTGGTCATGCAGCGGACTGCAACTCCGTTAACGCCGGTTCGATTCCGACCCTAGCCTCCATTTCCCCGTCACAAACCCCTCATGTACGACCCTCAAGCCCGGGTGGCGAAATTGGTAGACGCAAGGGACTTAAAATCCCTCGGTGGAAACACCGTACCGGTTCGATTCCGGTCCCGGGCACCATTAAAGTTCCATAAACCGTTTCTTGCCGGCTTCGCCCGCCTACTGGCAGTTGCTGACTATCACCCAACCCCATCTGCACCAGGCATAGACGGAATGCTGGTACTGACCGTGTCTGTCCGCTCGTTGCCCGGTAGTCGACCGGGATTTGAAATGCGCCATAACTGACTGATTGCCATTAAAAATATGGCTCGGGATCAGGTGATTTAGTGCGAAGATAAAGGCTTGTGCTACAACCAGTGCCAAGTGCTCAAAATGGTGCTTACAGGGCGTGCATGCGCGAGTTCCTCCACTGGTTGTTGTTGGCCGTTAATTAGCAATACGCTGGGTTAATCATGGCGGGGGTTCTGTCTGGGGCAAGGTGGGGCGTTGGTTTGCCTGCGGATTGCCGATGGAACCACCTGCCCAAAAAGTCTGTTCGGCTTACCACAATAGTCCGATTCCGGGAGATCTCAAGATGCGCATCAATAGCTCAATTCAACGCACCAGGACACTGCTGCTGACACTTGCCGTGTCGGTTTTGACCGCCTGTGCCAGCAACGTGGAGCTGGACAGTATCGAGGAGCGCATGGCGGAGCGGGGCTACCTGATTGGTCCGGATGACCAGCGTATTCCGCGCTATCGCATCAGCAGCTGGAACAGCATTGATGATCGCTACCTGATCGTGCGCTCCGGCGTAAGCGATCATTACCTGGTGGAGCTGTTCGCGCCGTGTCTTGGCCTGGAGACTGCGTTTTCAATTGGTTTCGCGACGCCGAGTACACGTCTGGACAGCTTCGGCAGTATCCTGGTGCGTGATACCAGGAGAAGCCTGGAGCGCTGCCGGATCGAAAATATCTATCTGCTGGCAGATATAGACTGACCGCGCCCACCGGTAGTGCCCGGAGAGTGCAATCGCTGTAACCGTTTGTCCCGCCAGGCGTCTTAAAGGCACCTCTATTAATAAGTAACTGGCAGGTCAACCCTGCGAGACTCGACGGGTGAACAGTGATGAAAACGAAATTCCAATTAGCTGACTGGCAGCTGAAAGCACTATTTCTGGTGTTGACGGTGCTGGCCATGCCGGTAGTGATGGCGCAAGGCAGCAAGCGGTTGACCTATGATATCGATGCCGCCGCGTTTGAGCGCCTGGAACTGGAAATGGCCATTGGCGAGATGGACATTGAGATCAGTGATGGCGATAGCATCAGCCTGGATATCTACCTGGAAGCTGACCGGCGCTGGTTCAGCCTGCGACGACCGGATATCAGTGACGTAGAGCTGGAGCAGCACCCGCGCGGTGATTCTCTCTATCTGGGCATCGATCGCGACAATCTTGAGCAAACCTGGCGTGTCCGGCTGCCCGCGCGGCTGGCGCTGGAGATCAAGGTAGGCGTGGGGGACATCAGCCTGGACGGCCTGGATAACAGTCTCAGCGTGGAATTGGGTGTGGGTGCTGTCAGTGTCGATGTGGCCAGTGAAAACTTCCGTGAAGTGACAGCTTCGGCAGGCGTGGGAGATGCTGTGGTGCGCGGCTTCCAGAATTCTGATAATGAGCGCCGCTCACTGGTTGGTGCCAATGCGTTTTACCAGGGTGACGGCGACTATCACATTGATGTTGAGGTGGGGGTTGGTGACGTGCAAATCCGTCGTCGATAATGCTATCCGGTTGTTTGCCCGGATGGGCTGTGGCCAGCTCGATAAATAGCGCGTTACGGGGCCGTATGGAATAGCAGGATTAATGTTGCTGAATTAATAAAGGGAGCCATGGCTCCCTTTGTGGTTTATGAATGCAGCCACGGATTGCCCGGGCTGATTCGGTAGGGCTTTAGCTCTGCGCGTTTTGCAGCGCTCGAATGCGCTTTTCAAGGGGCGGGTGACTCATGAACATCTCGGACATGGCGCGCTTGCTGTTAATACCGAAGGCGGTGAGTTGGCCGTCCAGTTGGCTTTCCATTTGCGAGCCACGCAGCCGCTCCAGTGCGGCGATCATTTTCTGGCGCCCTGCCAGAGAAGCGCCACCGGCATCCGCGCGAAACTCACGGTAGCGGGAAAACCACATAACGATGATGCTGGCGAGAATGCCAAATACCGCCTGAAACGCCATTACCGTCATGAAATAAACAAAATAGTTATTGCTGCCGCGGTTGACCATATTGGCCACCACCCGGGCCAGGAAGAACACGAATGTGTTCAGCACACCCTGGATCAAGGTGAGGGTGACCATGTCGCCGTTGGCCACATGGCTGATCTCATGGCCGAGTACCGCCTCGGCTTCATCCTGTGTCATGTTGCGCAACAGGCCGGTGCTGACAGCGACCAGCGCGTTGTTGCGATTGGCGCCGGTGGCAAAGGCGTTGATATCCGGCGAGTCATAGATGGCCACTTCCGGCATACCGATGCCGGCCTGCTCGGCCTGGCGGCGCACCGTGTCCAGCAGCCAGGTTTCCTCCCGGGTACGGGGTTGCTCGATGACGTGGGCACCGGTGCTGCGCTTGGCGATGAATTTTGACATCGCCAGGGACAAAAAGGAGCCGCCCATACCAAAGATGGCGCAGATAAACAGCAGACCCGCGTTGCTGCCCTGATCAATGCCCAGTATTGGCATCAGAATACTGAGCACGATGCCCAGCACGATCAGGATCGCCAGGTTGGTGGCAACGAACAAAAAGATGCGTTTCATGTCCAGCTCCGGCCCCGGTCTGGGGCGTTTGGTAATGCCTTGATTATGGCGACAATCTCCCGAATTTAAAGTGCCGGTTCAGCACTTTGCGGCAGTCTGCCGTTCCGGTATGACCATGGCTTCTCTATACTCGGTTATTTCCGCCAGCCACTGTTAGTCATCGTCAGCCATCGAAGGTGCAGGGATGTACGAAGCCAATATTCTCTCGGTTCTGCCGCCAGTTCTGGCGATCATTCTGGCGATCGTGACGCGCCAGGTCATTATTTCCCTCACCATTGGTATCTGGATCGGCTTTTGCCTGCTGGAGTCTGTTAATCCGTTGACCGGCCTGGCCCTGGCCGTCGATGGCATCATCAATGTCTTCAGCGATGCCGGTGACACCCGGGTGCTGGTATTCACCCTGGTGATCGGCGGCCTGATTGCCACCATCGAAAAAGCGGGCGGGGTCCGGGGGTTTATTCACCTGCTGGAGAACCGCCAGTGGGTGGATCGTCCCAGTCGTGCCCAGTGGCTGGCGTATTTAACCGGCGTGGTTATTTTTATTGAATCCAACATCACCCTGCTGGTGGCCGGATCCATCTCCCGGCCATTGTTTGATCGCTACAAGCTGGCCCGGGAAAAGCTGGCCTACATTATCGATTCCACGTCCGCGCCTATCTGCATTCTGATTCCCCTCAACGCCTGGGGCGCGGTGGTCATTGGCCTGTTGGAATCCGCCAGTGTTGTGAATCCGGTGGATGTATTTATCTCGGCGATCATCTTCAACTTCTACGCGCTGGCGGCCATCGCGCTGGCGGCGCTGGTGATCTGGAAAGGCATCGATGTCGGCCCGATGCGCAAGGCCCAGGCGCGCACCGAAGCTGGTGAATTCCTGTGGCCGGATGCCACCCCGATGGTGGATCCCAGCATTCTGGCTGATGAGGCGATGGAGGCCAGCGCCGATGACCGGGCACGGTTCATGATTATCCCTATTGCGGTGATGGTTGCTGCCATGCCGATTGCCTTGTACATCACCGGCGATGGCGTCATGAGTAATGGCTCTGGTTCAACCTCGGTTCTCTGGGCGGTGCTTGCTGCGCTGGGCGCAGCCTGGATTCTGGTGTTGTGGCACAAACGGGCGGGGATTGATGAGCTGATGCAGACTTTTCTGAAAGGGGCGGGGGGACTGTTGCCGGTAGCAATGATCCTGCTGTTTGCCCTGGCCCTGGGTGATGTGGCGAACCTGCTGGGGACCGGCGTCTATGTCGCCCAGGTTGCCCAGGAGAGTATTCCGGTTGCCCTGATGCTGCCGCTGCTATTCCTGATCAGCGCTTTTATTGCGTTCTCTATCGGCTCCAGCTGGGGCACCTTCGCCATCATGATCCCGCTGGCCATGCAGATTGCGCTATCACTGGATCTGTCCACCGCACTGTTTCTGGCGGCGGTGCTGTCCGGGTCGGTGTTTGGCGATCATGCCTCGCCCATCAGTGATACCACCGTGGTTTCGTCCATGGCGTCGGCGACGGATCATATCGATCACGTGCGAACCCAGCTGCCCTATGCGCTGACCGCTGCCGCAGTGGCTACCGTACTGTTCGCTATCACCGGGGTGCTGTTGCTGTAGCGTTTTTCTGCCGCAAACGACAAACGCCAGGCTGTTATACCTGGCGCTAGAGATCCTTGGAATGGCAACTCTGGAGTCGGGTCAGGTCTCGATGCTGCGGATTTCAGTAATCGGCAGAGTGCCCACATCGCGGAATTTACGATTGCCGATCCGTGATTCATCCAGCAGGCTGCCGAGGCTGGCATAGGTATCGGTCACAAACACCGATTCATCGCTATGGGTAAGCCGGGTAATGCCAAAATTGATTTTCTGGCGGGTAGGGCCGGGCACCTGATTGAGCATGTTTTTGGTAGCCCAGACCGAGCCATTGCGCGCGAAATCGCTGATGCGCGAGGCGGAATTGATGGTCTCGCCCAGCACAGTGAACTCCACGTGCCCCCCGGCGTGATAGCTTCCGAACCACTCCTGTCCCTCATTGAGGCCGATATTGAGGAAGATATCACTGAACCATCCCTTGCGGCTCTGCCATTCCAGGGTGATGGCTTTCATCATCTTCTGTAACTCCAGCGAGCAGCGAATGGCGTTTAGTTTGTAGTCGCAGTCGGGCTGCGGAAAGAAATAATAGACCATGCCATCGCCGGCGTGTTTGCCGTAGGTGCCATAGTATTTGCGGAAAATCGGTTCGCTGCGCTGCCAGATACTGTTGATTAGCTCAAAATATTCCTCAGCCGGTAGCTCGGAGCAGATTCGGGTGGAATTCTGCACGTCTGCCACCATGACGGTGACGTTGGTCAGGTAGGGCTTGCGCTTTTTAAGCAGCTCATTGATGACGTGATTGCGCTTGCGCAGAAAGTCCACGAGATAGTCGGAGTTCAGCTCGACCGGACTGAAAGTGAACAGGATGCCTTCGCGGTAAAAAGAGATATACAAGTCGCAGGGCTGGGGTGTGCTACCGGTATCCGGGTCTGCCGGCAGCATGGCCGGGTAGTGAATGACCGGCTCGTTGTCCAATGCTTCGGTGTTTTCGTAGCAGTCCTTGAGTAGCGACAGTTGATCAGCATCCAGTGCTGAATAAATTTTGATCAATGCCTGGTGGCTCAGACGACGCTTGCCGGCAGCGACGTGGGGCTTGATCAACTCCCGCAGGTGGTCGGGGTCACTGGCAAATCGGGTATTGAATAGCAGGCGCAGCAGGCTGCGGGACTCCACTTCGCCTGGCAATTCATCTTCGTTACTGAAAAATGAGTCTCCTGCCTGCTCGTTCCACCAGATCACTTCCATGTTGTTATTTACCATGTAAGCCGGGCCCGGGAAGTTCTCAACGCTGGACTCCAGTGAGAGGTGTTCCGGGACAGTAGCGACTGGCTGGCCTGAGTAGGCGCCCGATTCCCGGGGAGCAGGGGAGTGTGTCTGGCCAATGGTGGCGTTGCTTCGGGTCGTTTTGCGTCCGAGCTGGTCAGCAATCTGGGCCATGGTCAGCCCCTCCTTTTTTAATTGTTTTACCCGATTGATGATGTCCACTGCGCCGTCCTCAAAATAGCCCAGGCGGGTGGCGCGGCTGTCACCTCCCTGGGGAGTCATGACGGTTGGGTTAGGCAGTATGCCCTGGGCTACATAGTTGTTCAGCGTAGCCCTGGAAATTCCCGTCTTTTCAATAAGTTGCTTGGAGTCGAGCATAGTCTGGCCAAGTCTGTTGCGAGTAATTTAAGACAGTATAATTAGACAGTATAGGTAAAGTCAACGTTGAGCTAGCCAGTATAAGTTATTGTTTGGACTGTCTAATTAGTGTTGGGCAGAAGAAATTATCGACTGGGTCTTGCACCCGGTGCGCTCTGGAGGCACCTTGGGCCCTGCTGCCTGAACCTGTCACCCAATACTCAGCCACCGAGGAATTCACGTGAACTTTAAATGTATTTCCTGCGCGGAAGCCAAAACCATGATCGCCGCCGCAGGCGAAGACCAAGCAGTGCAGATTGTCGATGTGCGCGACCCAGCATCCTACGCAGAGGAGCATATCGAACGCGCCATTCATCTGGACAATACTACCCTGTCGGAGTTTCTGGCTGGTGCTGACCGGCAGGCACCGCTACTGGTGTATTGCTACCACGGTCACATGAGCCAGAGTGCGGCCGCCTATCTGGCCGAGCAGGGTTTCGATGCCTACAGCCTGGACGGCGGCTTCGAAGCCTGGCGTGAAGAAAAACAGCAGAGTGAAGGTAGTGACAGCAGGAAGGAGGGTGACAAGGGTGATCAAAGCAGCTGGACGAACTGAGCCGCGCGGGTTTGCCCGCACCAGACCCAGGGGCAGTGCCGGGACTCCTGACCATGCACCGGGATTAGCGCTGCGCTGTCAGTCGCCTGCAGAGGCGTTTTCCTGATCGGCTTTTTCCTGGTCTGCTTTCTCAAAGGTGCGTTTAGTGGTCATTACCGCCACCATATAGATCATGTTGAGCATGGCCCAGGCGAAGATCTCGAACGGCCAAAGGCGGTGGCTTGCCGGGTCGGCCAACCTGCCGATCACAATCAGTAGTAACCAGAAAACCAGTCCCACCAGTGGTGCGGCGGCAGCGATTCGCCAGGCGCCACGCCATTGCCTGATCGCCGCCAGCGGCAGCGCAGCGCTGGCCAGTGAAAACACCAGCACCACCAGGGCGATGATCAGGTTCCACCACATGTTGAATTCGGGGTCGGCGCTACCGGTGGCTGCCATACTGTTGCTGGAGAAGCCGATAGTCAGCAGGATGAGTAATGCTGGGCTGGCACGGAAAACGGTCGATGTGAGCAGCAGCATGGTTAGCGACACCCCGGCATGGGGGTGCCGCAAGCACGCGGATTGATTGGCGCTGAAGGAACTGACACTGGAGTTATTAAGGGCGTGACACATGGCGCCACATTAAACCATTGGCAGTCCGGCACTTGAAAGGGGAAAATCTGGCTGGCCGGGTTACTTTCCCACAGCTATTGCTGACCGGGGCGTGCAAACCAGCGTCAGAGGCTCGAGTTTACCAGCACTGAGCTGCGAAGCTTGGTGTTGAGTTGAAAGTTTGTTGTTGAAGTGAAGGAGCAAGCAGTGAATCGTCAGAATAAAGTGAGAGACGCCTATAAAAACCTGGTGGAGCTGAAGTATCAGCTCTACAACAGCCTGTTTCTGACTTTGCCTCTGGATGCGGTAGAGCAGGCGTCCTTGCTGCTGCCGCTGCTGGAAGAAGCCTCCAGCACGGGCTTGGCCGAAGGCCAGGATCCGCTGCAGATAGTCGAGGCATTCTTTGCCCGGCATCGGGCCAATGCCAATGAAAAAGAGCGTAGCCAGTTTTTGTTCAAGGTGATCCAGTACATTGAGCGTCAGGTGGCGCTGGTGGATGCGCTGGAAGACGCTGCACTGGTGGAGGTTCACCAGACTGAATCGTCTAATCGTCTGCGCGAGCTGGTTGACCGTGTCGAGGCCAATCATCTGGAGAAAAAATTCAGCAAGCTGCTGGCCAAATTCGGTGCGCGAGTAATACTCACCGCACATCCCACTCAGTTCTATCCGGGTCAGGTGCTTGCCATTATCACCGACCTGACCACCGCCATTGAGAACAATGATGTCGCCATGGCACGAGATCTGCTGCAGCAACTTGGGAATACGCCGTTTTACAACAAGGTTAAACCGACCCCATACGACGAAGCCATTCAGCTCAGCTGGTACCTGTCGAACATTTTTTATCCGGTGTTTGGAGAAATTCTGGACACCCTGGCGTCCAACTCAGAGGTCGAGGATAACTTTTCACCGCAATTGCTAAGCGTCGGTTTCTGGCCGGGGGGTGATCGCGATGGTAATCCCTATGTGACAACGGATATCACCCGCCGCGTTGCCGAGAAGCTGCGCTCCAACGTCATTGCCTGCTATCACAAGGATATTCGTGAACTGAAGCGTCGTCTTAGCTTTGCCGGGGTACATGACGAACTCACCGTGATCGAGACAAAGTTTTACAAAGAGCTCGCCGGTGAAGTGGGCCAGTGTTTTCAGGACACCAGCGAAATCATCGAGCGCCTGGATGCCATAGCGGAAATCATCAGGGAAAAGCACCAGGGGCTGTTTCTTGACCACCTGCTGGCCTTCCGACGCAAGATCCAGATCTTCGGGTTTCATTTCGCAACCCTCGATATTCGCCAGGACTCACGGGTGTTGCGCAAAATTTTCGAGACCCTGGCGAGCGATCAACCGGGCATGTTACCGGATGACTTTGATGACCTTGATGAAAGTGAGCAGATTCGCGCTCTGCTCACTGTCGAAGGTGAGGTGGATGTTGAGAAGTACGATGATCCGCTGCTCAAGGACACCATCGAGTCAATCCGTGCAATTCGCGATATCCAGGTGCGCAACACGGAGCGCGCCTGTCACCGCTACATCATCAGCAACTGCGCTGGTGCGCGAGATGTCGCTACACTGGTTGCCCTGTTCCGTTTGGCCGGTTGGCGTTTTGCGGAACTCAGCGTCGATATCGTACCGTTATTTGAAACCATTCGTGACCTGCGTTCGGCGGGCGAGAGCATGGCCGAGCTCTATGCAATACCGGAGTACCAGCAACACCTGCAGCGCCGCAACCAACAGCAGACAGTGATGCTGGGCTTTTCTGACGGCACCAAAGATGGTGGTTACCTGATGGCAAACTGGGCCATTTATCGTGCCAAGGAAGATGTGACTGAGACTTCCCGGTCGGCTGCTGTGGAAGTAGTGTTTTTTGATGGCCGCGGTGGTCCGCCGGCACGAGGAGGGGGCAGCACCTACAAATTTTATTCGGCGCTGGGCAAGAAAATCGAATCCAACCAGATACAACTGACCGTGCAGGGACAGACCATCTCTTCCTACTACGGGACCCGGGATGCGGCGCTGCATAATTTCCGGCAGCTGCTTGCCGCCGGCCTGGATAATAATTTGTTCGATCATCCGGAGCGCGAGCTCACCGACAAGCAGCGCGAGTTGATTGAGCGATTGGCCGATATCAGCTACGACAAGTACCTGGCCTTCAAGGAACATCCTTTATTTTTGCCCTACCTCGAGCAGCGCAGTACCCTGCATTACTACGCGCAATCGAATATCGGCAGCCGACCAGCCAAGCGCGGTGGTGCCAGTCAGCTCAAATTTGAGGACTTGCGAGCAATTCCCTTCGTTGGCGCCTGGGCGCAGCTGAAGCAGAACGTGCCCGGCTATTTCGGTGTCGGTTCAGCACTGAAGCAGATGGAAGAAGAAGGGCGGTTGCGGGAATGCAAGGCGCTGTATCGTGACTCCCGGTTCTTCGAGGCGCTGATTGAAAACAGCATGCAGAGCATGAGTAAAAGTAATTTTCAGCTTACCGCCTACATGAAAGACGATCCACAATTCGGTGAATTCTGGCAGCTTATTTATCAGGAGTTTGAGCTGAGCAAGGAAATGGTTTTGAAAGTATCCGGGCAATCTGTGCTGCTTGAGGACGCGCCCAGCAGCCGCTACAGCATCGAGCTGCGGCAGCGGGTAGTGCTGCCGCTATTGCTGATTCAACAGTATGCTTTGATGAAACTGAATGCGATGTCTGAGCAAGGCCGCGAGGACGACGAGCTGTATGGCGTTTACGAAAAGATGGTGGTGCGCACACTGTTTGGCAACATCAACGCCTCACGCAATTCCGCCTGATTCAGAACTTCGTGTCGAGCAGCCAGATGTCCGCATAATTGAACGCTTCATATAGATCCTGATCGATAACACGGTCTGATTCGCCACTGGCTTCCAGTGCCTGTTGGACCCCGAACAAGGACCAGATATTGTGCGGGTGTTCGCTCAGATCCTGACGGTATTCCGCTTCAGCACGGTCATAGGCGCCAAGTGCCATATACACCGCACCAAGCCAATGACGTGGTGAAAAGGGTAATGGCTCCGGCTCATCATAATTCAGGTTGTCATAGTACTCAGTGGCGCGTCGGAAATCGTTGGCAGCAGCTTCCAGGTTGCCGTTGGTCCAGGCAATTTCGCCAGCGAGAATTGACGCCAGGGTGCCGATGATGTCGCTACCGTCGTGAAAACGGAAGCGGGAAGTGGTGGTCTCGGTCAGTTCCGCAAGTGCCTGTTGGGTAGCCTCGGCGCGCTCCATGTCGCCGGTCTTCAGCGCGGCGTAGCCTTGCGAGAAATCAAACATGGCCTGATTCACTTCACCGTTGGGCACCTGATCAATCTCCAGCACTTCGTCAAAGCGGCCAAAACGTACTAGCGCCATAGACCACATGGCAGTGTTGCCATTGAGCTTGGCCAGGTCCTTGGCGGCCTGAATCGCGGCGGCACTTTCGCCGCCCATGCTGGCGGCGTAGTAGAGCATGGTCAGATTATGGGTCGGGTAGATGGTAAAGCCCTTGCCAAATGCCGCCTTTTGATCCGAGTTCCAGGCTTCGATATTGCTGCGCACGGCATCGTGCCATAGGCCCATCTCATTCCAGGTATGGCTGGGCATGTGGTTGATATGGCTGGCACCGGGAATGGACCGGCCCAGGTAGCGTGCACAAGGTGCTGCCAGCTCTGGTGTCGGGGTGGACTCTGTTGCATGCACGAACAAGTGGCAGGCGCCAGGGTGCCGGATGTCTTCAGCAAGCACACCAAGCAGCACATTGTGCAGGCGGATGACATTCGGGTCTTCCAGACTGCGATAACCGCGCCGTTCCTCGAGCAGGAAAAGCGCCTCGGCATACAGCGTGCGGATATCCAGGTCGTCAGGATACT
Source organism: uncultured Pseudohongiella sp. (assembly GCA_965230125.1). Classification (GTDB taxonomy): domain Bacteria; phylum Pseudomonadota; class Gammaproteobacteria; order Pseudomonadales; family Pseudohongiellaceae; genus UBA9145. Next base: position 2,517,547 of record OZ245938.1, read on the forward strand.
GGTCGGCCAACTCTGCCATAGCCGCGGCGTAGGCTTGGTCCTGTTCACGCCGCTGGGCAGGGTCGTAATCTGCCACATAGCGAGATTCCAGCGCCCGGATCATATCAGCTTCCTTGTCACTGGCCTGGTCGATATGGGCCAGGGCTTGCTGCAGAGCGTGATACGCCCGTGGTGCTTCTGCGGTGGTCATGGCGCCGTTAAGGTAAGAGCCCCAGGCCCAGGCTTCGCCCCAGTAGCAGATTGCGCAATCCGGGTCGGCCTGCTGTGCGGCATGAAACGAACGCGCCGCGTCGAGCTTGGCAAAGGCATACATCAGTTGAAAGCCCTGGTCGAAATACTGCTGTGCCAGGTCGCTAGCACTGGAAATAGGGAAGTGAAAATCCCCCATGGATTCCGGGTGTAGCGCCATCGGTTCATCGAAGGCTTCCGGGTAGTCAACGTCCTGGGCTGCGGTGCTGGTGGCCAGCAGCGCTGTTACCGCCAGTAATAGACCTAGTTGCTTCATGCTTGCTCGTCCTCTTACTTCTGATGTTACTTTCACTGTCAATTATGCCTGGCCCGGTTATGCCTGTTGCTGCGTTGCATCAACAATCACCTCCTGCCTGTCGCGTCAGGTCGGTCATTACAGTGGCTTTGTACTGCTCGTTCACAGCCTGACGATGGGTTGTCAGGACTTTACTGTAGACTGAATTCAACTGCCGCGCCCGGACCCAGGGGAATACCCAGCACCACCCAGATCACTGTCATGACTAGCCCGGAGGCCAGTAGCAGCAGTGAATAGGGCAGCATCGTGGCGGCCAGGCTGCCAATGCCAAAGTCTTTCTGCCAGCGCTGGCAAAACACCAGAATCAGCGGGAAGTAGGGCATCAGCGGCGTAATAATGTTGGTGGCCCCATCGCCAACGCGGTAGGCGGCGGTACTCATTTCCGGGCTAATGCCAATGAGCATCAGCATGGGCACCAGCACCGGCGCCAGCAGCGCCCACTTGGCGCTGGCCGACCCGACAAACAGGTTGATAAAAGCGCCGAAAATGATGATAAGAGCCATTAAAATGGCGTCTGGCAGGTTCGCGCCTTCGAGAAAGGCCGCGCCGTTAATGGCGAAAATAAGGCCCAGGTTGGACCAGTTAAACAGCGCCACAAAATGGGCCGCGGCGAACGCCAGCACCAGATAGTAGGCCAGATCCCCCATGGCATCGCTCATCATCTTGACGATATCGCGGTGGGAAGTCACCGATCCTGCCGCCGATCCATAGGCCCAGCCAGCGGCCAGAAAGAGAATAAAGAAGCCGGCTACCAGAGATTGAAACAGCGGGTTAAATCGGGCTTCCGGGGGAGCAGATTCATCTACCAGAGCAGTGCCCGGCCCGATGGTCAGTAGGACCCAGACCAGAATCACTCCGAGACAGGCCAGGCCAGCGCGGCGCAGGCCTTTGATTTCATTGGCTGATAATGCCGCGTCAGGGTCCTTGATGACGCCGGCACTGCTACTTTCCATGTTCTCGCCGTCCAGGGGGGCAAGGCGTGGCTCGATCATCTTGTCGGTGACATACCAGATCACTGGCAGAAACACGAAGGTCATGGCGATGATGAAAAACGCATTACCGGCGATGTTGGCATCCCAGCTTGGCAGGATTGTTTCCGCTGCCGCTTCGGTGATGCCAAACAGCAGGGCATCCAGCTGACCGGGCAACAGATTCGCTGAGAATCCGCCCGAGACACCGGCAAACGCTGCGGCGATGCCGGCGATAGGATGGCGGCCGGCGGCCGCGAAAATCACGCCCGCCAGCGGAATCAGCACTACGTAAGCGGCATCCGCCGCCAGATTACCGAGCATACCAATCAACGCCACGGCGGGGGTCAGCAGAAACCGCGGCGCGCGCGAGACCGCGCCGCTCATGGCAGTGGCAAACAGGCCCGAGCGCTCGGCGACGCCCGCGCCGAGCATCACCACCAGCACATAACCCAGGGGGTGAAAGCCGGTAAACGTGGCGGGCATCTCTACCAGCAGGCGACGGATGTTGTCCGCCGACAATAAGCTCTCGGCGCTAACCACGACGGCATTGCCCGCAGCATCGACCTGGGTCGGGTGCAAGGCCGAGACACCGGTGAGAGCCGCGATCACGCTAATGGCGATCACTCCCACAATGCAATAGATAAAGATAAAAACCGGGTCAGGCAGACGATTGCCCGAGCGCTCTATCCAGGCAAGAATTCCTTTCATTTCAGAGGCTTGGGATTGACTAATATCAGTCATTATGAACTTCTCAATGGGTCGGGTTAAGCGCGTGGCTGGCAAGCATAGCGCACTTTGGGGCACTCGGGGACAGCCATCATGGCGCCCCCGGCAAGTTAGCGCAGCAGATTAAAAAACGTCCGTAAATCATTGACATAAAGCTCAGGCTGCTCAAGGGCTGCAAAGTGGCCACCGGCAGGCATCACTGTCCAGTGCCGCAGATCGTAGGCGGCCTCGGCCCAGGCTCGCGGGGTAATAAAAATCTCCGCCGGGAAGATTGCGGCGCCGGTGGGCACGTCAATGTAAGCCATGGGTTTGATGGGCGGTGCGTTGCGGTTTTCATAGTAAATTCGGGCCGAGGAGGTGATGGTCTGGGTAAACCAGTAAATACTGATATTGGTCAGCAGCTCGTCTTTGCTGAAGTAGTCATCCAGGTCGCCCTCGGCGCCTTGGGGCATATCTGTCCAGCCATGGAACTTCTCCACGATCCAGGCTGCCAGACCGGCTGGCGAATCGTTTAACCCATAACCCAAGGTTTGCGGCTTAGTGCCTTGAATTTGTTGATAGGCCACCTCGTTTTGCATGTAGGCACCGCGCGCTTGCCGAGCGGCTGCTTCCGACTCTGTCACCTGTTCGCGCACCGCCGGGTCCTGGGGTGCCGGTGCCAGAATCATGTTGGAGTGCAGGCCGATAAGGCGTTCCGGGTAGTGATTGGCGAGATGGCGATTGATGATTGCCCCCCAGTCCCCGCCCGCCAGGGCGTAGCGTTCGTAGCCCAGATTGGCCATTAATTCTGCCAGGATCAGTGCCATGCGTTCGGGGCTGTAGCCCGGTTCGTCAGGTTTGTCCGAGAAACCGAATCCAGGCAGGGAAGGCGCCACCACATGGAACGCCTGGGTTGGGTCATCAGGCGAGGTCAACTGCGGCAGGATACCCAGGAACTCACTCACCGAGCCCGGCCAGCCGTGGACCAGCAGTAGTGGGATAGCGTCCTGATTGGTAGAGCGCTCATGAATAAAATGTATATCCAGATCATTGACCTGGGTAACAAACTGATCAAACTGGTTCAGGCGGGCTTCCTGTGCGCGCCAGTCAAAGTCCTGCTGCCAGTAGTCGATGAGCTCCGCCAGGTAGTTGCGCTCGGTACCGTATTGCCAACTGGTGCCGGGTGAATGATCCGGCAGTCGGGTCATTGCCAGGCGGGCCTGCAGGTCCTCCAGATCACGCTCGGAAACAGCCACCGTAAAGGGGCGAACAGGTGCTGGGTTGGCGGCATAACGGCTGGGGCTGGAAGTGGGGCGCGAATCTGGGTTGCTCATGGTCTGATTCTGGTTAGATGCCGAAAAAGCGTTGGGTATCAATAAATTGAAAGATAATACCAAGGCCGCAATCCAAATTTGGCTCCAGTCTTGCCTGGTGTCTGCCATGCGGGCTGCGGGATTATCGCGGTCGGCCGTGGCGGGGAAGGTGCCACTCCACCGGGGTCGGTTATCATTGGGCGGGTGACTTGGCATGACTGGCATCCTCTCTTTGCCTGGACTTTGCACGTCTGCGGCGCGTCCATCGTACAGTTGTTTTATAGTTGTCATATCAGCTTTGCTGATTGCCAGTCAGCAATTGTATTGTCGGACTTGGTCCGCATATCAGGGCTGGAAACAGAGCAACTGCTACCCTCGCGCGGATGCAGGAAATCATGCCGGATTAACGTACTTGCTTCAATGTAATCTGGTTCATGGTCAGTCGCTCCAATAGTCAATTCGCTAAAGAGTCAGTTGCTTCAACAAATGCTTCCGCCATGTCAGGTCAGGAGCAAATCCAATGCCACCGGGCAAGTCGGCGGGTGCGCGGCGAACGTATTGCGTACCATTGGCCCAAATAGAGGATGTTAATCACCATGTTGTTTTCACTCGGCAAATCAACTCGCAAGTCAGTCGAGCTGCCCGGCGCAGCCGAAGCGTTACCGGATCGAAGCCAGAAGATTGAGGTTTCGCCCACCCACTTTGTTAACGGAAACCGCATTGTAGAGCCCGTTCCTGAGCATTTACATAAGGCTGTTTTCGGACTCGGTTGCTTTTGGGGTGCTGAGCGTTTGTTCTGGGAATTACCCGGGGTCTACAGCACCGCCGTGGGCTATGCCGGGGGTGTTTCGGCGAATCCGACTTACGAAGATGTGTGCAGTGGCGGTACCGGGCACGCGGAAGTGGTGTTGGTATACTTTGATCCCGATAGCGTCAGCTTTGAGCAGCTGCTTGCGGCATTCTGGGAAGCCCATGATCCTACCCAGGGCATGCGCCAGGGCAACGACCGGGGTACCCAGTATCGCAGTGCCATATATGCCGCAACAGCTGAGCAAGCGGCCACCGCCGAGGCCAGTCGGGATGCTTTTCAGGCGGCGCTAACCGCAAAGGGGTATTCCAATATTACTACTGAGATCAAAGAGCTGGGGGAGTTTTATTATGCCGAGGATTACCACCAGCAGTATTTGGCCAAGAACCCTGGCGGCTACTGCGGCCTGGCGGGTACTGGTGCCTGCTACCCCAGAGCCGAAGCCTGACTGGCGGGCAGGTCACTGACGGGCAGGTCGAAGAACCGGCGAATTTCCGCCTCCTTGGCCATGGCGTCTTTCAGGCCCAGATCAAACAGGGCCTGGCAAAAGCCCTGTTCGAATAAAATCAGGCTGAGCAGTGTCCCTGACGCACCGGGCTTGATGTAGCGCGACAGCGGTTTTGGCAGTTCGGCGTAGTACTCCTGGGCCAGCAGGTTAAGCTCCTCGCTGGGGGAAATCTCCAGCAGCTCAACCTCATGAAATTCCCCTAGCTGTTGCCGCCTGACCCGTTCCGGCACATGTGGCAGCACCGTGTTCATGTGACGGACAAACTCCAGGTCGTTTTCCAGGGTGTCTACAAAAGCGCTGTTAAGGATATGCCCGAGAATCTGCATCAAGTTGGGTTGTTCGGGCTGACTGTCCTCAAGCGGGGCCTTGGTGCGATTGCCGCTGACGCCGATGGCCAGGATGCGGCGGGCGCCGAGATGCAGCGCCGGGCTGGTGGGAGCCAGTTGGCGGACCGCACCATCGCCAAAATATTGCTTGCCGATTTTAACCGCCGGAAAGACCACGGGGATCGCCGACGAGGCCATTAAATGGTCGCGATTAAGTTGCACTCGCCGGCCAATGCGATGCGGGCCGGACCAGTCATCCAGGCCCTTGATTCCCTGATAAAAAGAAACCGATTCCCCGGTGCTGTAGGCAGAGGCTGTCACACTGACGGCATTGAGCAGGCCGAGGTCGATATGTTGCTGGATGCGGTCAAAGCGAAGCACCCGGTCAAGCAGCGCGGCGAGCGGTGAGTTGTCCAGCAGCGCTACCCGACTGGTCGGCTGTTTGCTGCCGAACATCGGTAGCAGCAAGGTCGACACGCTGCCCAGCAGATTGCTGTTCTGGGTGTCGTAGATCTGTTCGCTGCGCAAATTTGTCCAGATATGTTCGAGAGTCCGCACACCGGTACGCAGGCGCTGGGCATGGGTGGCAAGGGAGACCGCATTCAGCGCCCCTGCGGAGGTGCCAGAGATGATGTCAAAGGGGTTACGGGACTGGCGGGGAAGAATGTTGGCAACGGCGCGCAGCACTCCCACCTGGTAGGCCGCACGGGCGCCGCCTCCGGATAGGATCAGGCCGATCGGTTTATAGCCGCGGGGCTGCAGAATCTTCACGGTACGATGACATCCTGTGGTTCAGTCTGGGTAATAAAGCGGATAGTGCTGGCCGCAGTGCCAACAAACATCAGGCCAGAGTATCTGAGCAATGGCAATCCCGACTGCGACCCGCCGCTAAAATTTTCTTGTTCGCAGATTTCCGGAAAGACCAATTGTGTGGTGTATCTGGTCATCTACCTCTCTGACCTCGAGCGCGCACACGCCCTCCAGATGGGCGCAACAAACAGGTCTGCAATCTCCACCAGCGGAGCCGGGTCCCCTGTCCCGAAAATGCGCGACGGCTACAAAATTTACCCCGATTCCGGGCCGGGCTTGTAGTAGCATAGCCGAAATCCGGCGTTGATGACTGGCTTCGGTGGCCTGTTTGGGGCTGGCCCGGGACGCAAACGGGCCCTGTTCTGGCCGGTAACAGGCTACTAACGGTGATCCCCGTCACACTTTGTTGTCAACGTGAACTGAAATTTATTAATCTATTTAAAACAGTAATCTAGACTCTAAAGCTAAAGTAATGACTGAAAAATCAAGTATTTCCATCGACCCCCTGGTTATCGCGATTTCCTCGCGCGCGCTGTTCGATCTCGCCGAGAGTCATGAAGTCTTTATTACCCAGGGCCTGGATGCCTACCAGGAGTATCAGATCGCCCATGAGGATGAACCGCTGCAGCAGGGCTCGGCTTTCTATCTGGTTCAGAAGCTGCTGAAACTCAACGATCGGCTGGAAGAGTCGCCGGTTCAGGTCATTCTTCTGTCCCGGAATAGCGCTGATACCGGGCTGCGGGTGTTTAACTCCATTGAGCACTACGGTCTGGATATCACCCGGGCGGCATTTTGCGGTGGCGACAGTCCCTATCGCTATATCGCCCCGTTCAATTGTCATCTGTTTCTGTCCACCGACGGCGCTGATGTGCGCCAGGCGCTGGACATGGGTGTCGCGGCGGCGACCATTCTGCCTTCCAAGAAGCCCACCGCATCCCGGGAAACCCTGAAGATTGCCTTCGATGGTGATGCTGTTTTATTTTCTGATGAATCAGAAAAAATCTATAAAAACAGTGGTCTTGAAGCCTTTGCGAAGAATGAGCGTGAGGCCGCGAACGAGCCTTTGAGCGGCGGGCCATTCAAGCCGGTCCTGGCCGCGCTGCAGCAATTACAGAAGGCATTTCCGGTGGGCGAAACACCTATTCGCACCTGCCTGGTGACGGCGCGGGCCGCGCCTGCCCATGAACGGGTGGTGCGTACTCTGCGGGCCTGGAATATCCGTATCGACGAGTCCCTGTTTCTGGGCGGTCTGGACAAAGGACAGTTCCTGCAGGCCTTTGATGCCGACGTGTTCTTTGACGACCAGGAAGGCCACTGCGAGTCAGCCCGTAACCATGTTGCCACTGGACATGTTCCCCATGGCGTCGCAAATAACTAATTATTTCAATAGCTTATTATTGCTATTTCTTTAATTCTCTACAGCAGTGGTTTAAGAACGCTGTAGTAGATTCCCAGGCTTAGTAAAAGCAAAGTCAGAAGCCGCTGCAGGATTCGGTCCGGGACCCGATTGCTGACTCTGGATCCAAGATGGGTGGCCGGCAGCGACCCGACCAGCAAGCTAAGCAGCAGCATCACGTCCACATAACCAGCCGCCAGGTAGCCCAATCCGGCAAACAGGGTGAGCGGGACTGCATGGGCGATATCCGTACCGATAATCCGTACCGCGCTGGTCTGGGCATACAGGGTCAGTAGAATCGCTGCGCCAAACGCTCCAGCGCCCACCGACGACAGAGTCACGCAGGCGCCAAGTAACAGGCCCATGCACCAGGTGGCTGTGCGCCGATGACGGTGAATCCCCTGCATCAGTCTGCGCGGCCGCTCCTCAATTGCTCGCTGGCGTAGATTTTCTCTAAAAATCAGTATTATAGCGGTGATAATTAACATTATACCGAGGCTAAAGGTGAGCAGGTTTTCGAATTCCTCGGTTTCCTGAAAGCTGGAATTCACCAGCAGGATATTGAGCAGCAGAGACACCGGAATACTGCCTGCGGCAAGCAGCGCAACAATGCGCCAGTCCACACTACCAGCCCGGTGGTGGGACACCGCGCTGCCAGCCTTGGTAAGTGCTGCATAGAGCAGATCGGTACCGATGGCCACCGGGGCTGGATAGCCGAACAGCAGCAGCAGGGGAGTCATGAGTGAGCCCCCGCCGACGCCAGTCAGGCCAATAGCAAAACCGACTCCGGCTCCGGCGAGGATATAGAGCAGAAATTCCATCAAACCTGGTTCGTGGCACTGAGATACATGGGCGGCAAGCTTAAGGCGCCTCGGTTATGCTGAGAAGTATTATTTAATTATTTTGTTATACCTTCTGCTTATATCAGAATGGGTTTTCTGTACGGTTTTCCAGGGAGCAGCATCCGATGACGTTTCAACAGCTTCGCTATGTACTCGAGGTGGCCCGTCACAACCTCAATATCACTGCGGCAGCCCGCAGTTTGCACACCTCGCAGCCAGGAATCAGCAAACAGATCAGACAGTTGGAAAGCGAACTGGGGGTTGAGATTTTCGCCCGTCACGGCAAACACCTGAGCCATGTAACCGAGGCTGGCGAGGCGATTCTGCAGCAGGCGCGGCAGGTTATCGGCGCTCTGGACGGCGTGGCGGCGGTGGCCCGGGAAGTCAGTGATCCGGAGCAAGGACAATTGGCGATAGCGACGACCCATACTCAGTGTCGCTATGTGCTGCCGCCGGTGATCAATCGTTTTCGGAGCCGATTCCCCCGGGTCTCGCTGCAATTGCATCAGGGCTCGCCCCGGCAGATCGCCGGCTTTGCGGCAGACGGGACAGCTGACTTCGCCATCGCTACCGAGGCCCTGAAGTTGTACCGCGATCTGGTGATGATGCCTTGTTATCACTGGAACCGGGCGGTGCTGGTGCCGACTGATCATCCATTGGCTCACGAATCCCACTTAAGTCTCGAAAAACTCGCGGAATTTCCGTTAATAACCTATACCTTTGGCTTTACCGGTCGGTCGCGCCTGGATGAGGCTTTCCGGGCCCGGTCTTTGCGCCCTCAGGTGGTGCTCACCGCAGCGGATGCCGACGTCATCAAGACTTATGTGCGTCTTGGGCTGGGCGTGGGGATCGTCGCCAGCATGGCTCACGACCCGCTTCAGGACCCGGAGCTGCTGGCCATTGACGCCAGCCACCTGTTTGCGCCCAGTACTACCCGCATTGGCTTTCGTCGCGGCATGTATTTGCGGAGCTATATGTATGATTTTATTGAGATGTTTGCACCGCACCTGACGCCTGACCTGGTGCGGGAAGCGGCCAGTGCTGGAACCCCCGAGGCAGCCGAGGCGATATTCACCGGGGTCAAGGTGCCGTATCACACCGGACCAGGGCCGCTTTGAACGCCGGTATTCCTCCGTTAGCGTTCCCGGTGCGCTGGACTTCGGGAGTGCCCATTGCGCCTGCAGATTTCTAGTCGGTATCCGGTGTCAGGTTGCTGCTGTGCAGTCCACACTCACGAATGGTGGCTTCTTCCCACCACCAGCGTCCTTCACGCTCATGCTGACCGGGTGCCACCGCGCGCGTGCAGGGCTCACAGCCGATACTGATAAAGCCGACATCATGCAGGGGGTTATAGGGTATTTCCAGTAGCCGGATGGTGTCCCAGACCTGTTCCAGGGACCAGTTGGCCAGCGGGTTGACCTTTACCAGGGACTGACCGGCCTGGGCATTGGCGCTGTCCAGCTCCAGCAGGGGAACAGCGGCGCGGCTTGGGCTCTGGTCCCGGCGCTGGCCGGTAATCCAGGCATCCGCTGCCGCCAGGCGGCGGCGCAACGGTGCGACTTTGCGAATGCCGCAACACTCCTGATGGCCATCCCGATAGAAGCTGTACAGGCCTTTCTCTGCTACCAGCGCCTCAAGTGCTGTTGGGTCCGGGTTCAGCACTTCCAGTACCAGTCCGTATTCGTCGCGCACCCGCTCCAGAAAGCCATAGGTTTCCGGGTGCAAACGCCCGGTGTCGAGAGTGAATATTGCCGGCCTTTGCTCCAGGCGCGCCGCGAAATGCACCAGCAGCACGTCTTCTGCGCCGCTGAATGCCAGGGCGGTGCGTGGGAAGCGGGCCACTATCGCCGTCATGATGGCCTTCGGAGAAGCATCCTTGAGTTGGTCATTCAACTCGTCGATTTCGGACTGGGTGATCGACATCGGGGAAATCCGTTTGCTGGGTTGGGTAGCGTCACTGCAGGAGCGCTGCCGTCAGGGCGGCCCATTCTCGTTGATTTGCTGGCGCCGGTCCAGTTGCTGCCAAGGCTGCCTGTTCCACAATACGGGCGGCAATGTTCCACGTGGAAAAATTCAATGATATTAGGCACTTAGACAGTCTAAAAGAACCTGCTGATCTAGATGTTGATAATTGAGCGCAGTATTTGCCAATATTTTGTGGTTTTGGAACGTGCCACTGCTACAGGTTTTGCTGTAGAGTTTGCCTGGTTTGCCGATAAACAACTCCTGGCGTTATGTGCTTTTGTCCGTTGCTCTCATTATTCTCGCTAATCACACAGGAACTTGCTTGTTATGGAAATCGCGGCTTTGGATCTGGAAGGGGTGTTGATTCCAGAAATATGGATCGGGTTTGCCGAAAAAACCGGTATCGATGCCCTGCGGGCAACCACCCGGGATATTCCCGATTATGACGTGCTGATGAAACAGCGCCTGGGTTTACTGCGTGAGCATCAGCTCGGGCTACCGGATATCCAGGAAGTCATCGCTGAGATGGCGCCGCTAGAGGGCGCTAAGGACTTCCTGGACTGGCTTAAGAGTCAGTTTCAAGTGGTTATTTTGTCTGATACTTTTTATGAGTTTTCAAGACCACTTATGGCGCAACTGGATTTTCCGACCCTGTTCTGCCACCGCTTGGTCGCCGATGACAGCGGGACAATTGTGGACTATAAGCTGCGCCAGAAAGACCCCAAACGGCAGTGCGTCAAAGCCTTCCACGGCCTGAACTTCCGCGTTATCGCCGCAGGGGATTCCTATAATGACACCACGATGTTGTCAGAAGCCGATGCGGGGATTCTGTTTTCTGCTCCGGATAACGTGATTGCGGAGTTTCCGCAGTTCCCGGCGGTGCACAGCTACGCTGATCTGCGGGCGGCATTTGTTGCCGCCAGCAATCGCGACCTCAGCCCCTGATTCCCTGGTATTGCTTGATCTGGCCGGGTACAGCGCTGGCTAATCCAGTACCAGGCTGCCCTGGTTTACCAGGTGCAACACCAGGGCCCGCCCGGCATCGGTTGTGAATTCTTCAATGAATTCTGCGACATTTTCGATAGTTAGGTCGCATAGCTTAGATACTGCCTGAATTTCTTCACCCGGCAGCTCTGCACAACCGCCATCCACAAAGCAGAGCAGCTCTCCGTTTCCTTCATGGGTGACCGGCATAAAGGCGAAGCGCGAGCCAGGGTGTCGCCACAGTGCCTGGCCGCCCGTCAGGGCGCGCTCCAGGGTCGGCTCGTCCAGTGCCGCGGTGGGCGGCAGTATTTGCTCCGGGTAGCGTGGCTGGGTGGCGTGACAACCAAACCAGCGATCAAAGGCTGAACGCTGGCGCAATTGCGCGGTCAGCTCAGCAAAGGCGGTATCCAGCTGTTCCGGGCGCAGCACAGCCGGGTGTTCCGGCAGTGCCGGGGCTGGGTCTTCATAGCGCTGGTCCGGATTACTGCGCGTGATCAGGGCGTCAGAGAAACCTTCTATCATATCGGCCAGAGAAGGCGCTCGAAAACCTATTGAATAACAAAGACCTGCATCAGTTGCTGTTCCCCAGTGACTGAATCGGGGGGGCAGGTAGAGGGCGTCGCCAGGCTGTAGCTCTACGTCCAGTTCGGTAGCAAATTCGCTAAGCAGGCTCAGCCCGGTGCTGGTGTCGAGGGCGGTGGTGCTGGTGCAGCGGGGCCCGACGCGCCAGCGGCGGCGGCCGCTGCCCTGAACCAGAAACACATCATAGTGGTCCCAGTGCGGCCCGACAGTCCCGCCCGTTGCAGCGTAGGAGACCATGACATCATCCAGGCGCCAACTGGGGAGGAATGCAAAGCAGCGACGCAGGGCGGCGATATCCGGCAGCCACTGGTCCACGGCCTGTACCAGCAAGGTCCAGTCGGTTGCTGGCAGGGAAGTGAAGTCCGCTTCCTGGAATGGACCCTGGCGCAGTTGCAATTTCCCGGGCCAGATCCCCTGCACCAGACGGCTTTCAAGCTCCGCCTCGCAGGCCAGTCCAGCCAATTCCTCGCCGCTCACCGGGTCGCAGAACTGGCTGAATAAACCTCTTATAACCTTCGGTTTTTTCTGCCAAATGTCTGTCAAAAACTCTGTAGGAGAGAAGTGAGTAGCTAGCCGGAACGGTGCACTGGTTTTGGGGGTATCGTGGCTCACACCCGGCGGGCCTGCGCGATCGCATTACCCAGGTAGGAGCGTGGACTCAGATCCAGCAGTTGCTGTTTGGCCGATTCCGGCAATTCCAGTTGCCTGATGAACTCGCGAATCGCCTGCTCGTCGATGGTCTGACCGCGGGTCAGCGCCTTCAGCTTCTCATAGGGCTCGGGAACACCATAGCGGCGCATCACGGTCTGAATCGGTTCGGCAAGCAATTCCCAGCAGCCGTCGATGTCGGCATCAATGATTGCGGCATTCAGCTCCAGTTTGCCCAGACCTTTGCCGGTCGCACGATAGGCAATCAGGCTGTAAGCCAGCGCTGAGCCAATGTTGCGTAACACGGTGGAGTCAGTCAGATCCCGCTGCCAGCGCGAGATCGGCAGTTTTTCACTAAAATGCGCTGCCAGGGCATTGGCGATGCCCAGATTGCCTTCTGAATTTTCAAAATCAATGGGATTAACCTTGTGTGGCATGGTCGAGGAACCCACTTCGCCAGCCACGGTTTTCTGTTTGAAATAGCCCAGGGCGATATAACCCCACACGTCGCGATCCAGGTCGAGCAATACGGTATTAAAGCGGCATAGTGGTGCGAGTACTTCGGCCACACAATCGTGCGGCTCAATCTGGGTGGTATAGGGGTTCCAGTCCAGATTCAGCTCCTCGACAAAGCGCTGCGCCAGTGCTGGCCAGTCGACCTCTGGATAGGCGCTGTAGTGAGCATTGAAATTGCCGACGGCACCATTGATCTTGCCCAGCACCGGGGCTTGTTGAAGCTGCTGGAGCTGGCGCTCAAGCCGGTACACGACGTTGGCAAATTCCTTGCCCACCGTGGTCGGTGATGCTGGCTGTCCATGGGTGCGCGACAGCATCGGCTGGTCAGCAAAGCGATGGGCCAGTTCGCGCAAGCTGTCGATAATCTCTGTCATCACCGGCAGCAGGGCGGCTCGACCGGCACGAATCATCAGCCCATAGGCCAGGTTGTTGATATCTTCCGAGGTGCAGGCAAAGTGCACGAACTCCAAGTGCGGCGCCAGCCCGGGTCGATGTTCAAGCTTTTCCTTAAGAAAATATTCCACCGCTTTGACATCGTGGTTGGTTACGTTTTCAATCTCCTTGATTCTGGTAGCATCCGTGGTGCTGAAATCACGGTACAGCGCAGCCAGTGCCGCACGGTCTTCGGCACTAAGCGCCGGCAACTCGGTGATGGCGGATTCTGCTGCCAGCGCCTGCAACCAGCGGGCTTCTACCTCAACACGGTAGCGCATCAGGCCGAATTCACTGCAGATAGGGGCCAGTTCCTGGCACTTGTTCTGGTACCGCCCGTCCAGGGGTGAGATGGCGAATAAGGCCGGGTATTCCTTGCCGGTCATGAAGGTGATCCTGTTAGAAATTTATACTGAAGACAATATCTTGCGTCTGATATTGCCAGCGGATTCGTGGATACGCTTGCGATAGAGAAGCAGGCGCCAGCGCCGGCCTCCCAACTGATACCAAAGCACGGCAGAGCGAATACCGGCCAGCAACAAGGCGCGGATGCGATTGGCTACAGCCTCGTCCTTGAGGTGTTCCACCTTGCCCTGGACCTGGATCCGGTATGACAGGGTGCTGATTGTATCCTGATAAAGACCGGCAAGCTGCCGGAATACGCGCTCCTGTTGGGACTGTTCGAAGTCCGCATTAATGTCTGCACTGGTTACAACCTCGGCTGGCAATGGCTCAATCAGTGCCAGTCGCTCGCGGATGCGGCGCTGCATATCGTCGTCTGCGGTTAGCCGGTTGCGCAGCAACAGCATGCCCAGGGTATAGCGCACAATTTCACTGTTTTCGGTGTCGCGCTCGCTGCTGAAGATAGACTGGACCGTCCGTAAACCCAGGCTGAGATCGGCCACGTTGGGGTAGACATCGCCCACCTCTGGGGGATCAAGTTCCAGCAGAGGGTTGATGCAGGCCCGCAGGTCGGCCTGGGGTGCCTCTCCACGGGTCGCGATGCGGTGGACCAGGGCAGCACTTTGCGCCACCGCTGCCAGGGCGATGTTCTGGTACTCCCAGCGATTGAAATCAGGCTTCGTATCGGTCAATGATGGCCCCTCCAAGGCAACGGTCATTATCATAAAAAACTACGTATTGACCGGGGGTTACGGCACGCTGTGGATGTTCAAACTCTACTTTCAGGCCAGTCCCGTCGGCGCTGACGCGGCAAGCCTGATCCGACTGGCGGTAACGAATCTTGGCGCGGCAGGCTAGTGGCAGCGGCGGTGGCTGCCCGGCCACCCAGCTGGCCTGCTGTGTGTATAGTACAGAAGAAAAAAGGTCTTCATTTTCATTGCCTTGGCCAACAATCAGAGCATTTCGCTCGAGGTCCTTACCGAGCACGTACCAGGGGGCTTCGCTGTGCCCGGCCTGGCCACCAATACCCAGCCCCTGGCGCTGGCCCAGGGTGTAGTACATCAGCCCGGCATGCTGACCCAGGGGCTCACCGTCGCGGGTTTCAATGACCCCCGGTTGCGCCGGCAGGTATTGGGCCAGGAAGTCCCTGAACTTACGCTCACCGATGAAGCAGATGCCGGTGCTGTCTTTCTTGTCGTGGGTCGCAAGGCCCAGGTCAGCGGCGATGCTGCGTACCTCATGCTTGGGTAATTCTCCTACCGGAAACAGGCTGTTACGCAGACAACTTTCAGATACTTCGCAAAGGAAGTAGCTCTGGTCCTTGTTACTGTCGCTGCCTTTCAGCAACCAGGTCTGCTCGCCCTGGGTCTGGCGGCGCACATAGTGGCCGGTGGCGATCAGGTCTGCACCCAGTTGCTGGGCATATTCCAGAAACGCCTTGAATTTGATTTCCCGGTTACAGAGCACGTCGGGATTAGGCGTGCGACCAGCCTGATACTCCGCCAGAAAGTGCTCGAACACATTATCCCAGTACTCTGCCGCGAAATTGGCGGCATGTAACTCGATACCCAGTACATCGCAAACCGCCTGGGCATCTGCCAGATCCGCCTTGGCGGTACAGTACTCGGTGCCATCGTCTTCTTCCCAATTCTTCATGAACAGACCGGCCACCTGGTAGCCCTGGGCTTTTAATAAATGTGCCGCCACCGACGAATCGACACCGCCGGACATACCGACGATGACCCGGGTTGCGGCGGGGTCGGGAGGAAAGTCCATCATCGGGTCAGGGTTCGCAAATCAGTGACAGCGGAAAACTGGTGCCACGCAGATAATCGTCGACCGCGGCCACCACAATCGGGCTGCGAAGCTGCGTACCATGTTGCCGGATCTCGTCTGGGGTTAGCCATAAGGGTTCTATTATATCGGGGTCGAGGGCAGCATTGGGGACTTCATGCAATGGATCCGCCAGGAAACACACCCGCACGTAAGTGACGTTGTTATTGGACGAGGTGTAGTGGTAAATGCCGAGCACACCGGTGGGTCGAACTTGCCAGCGAGTTTCTTCCAGCGTCTCGCGAACCACCGCCTGTAACAGGGTTTCATTGTTTTCCAGATGTCCGGCCGGTTGATTGATGACCTCACATCCAGCGGAGTGTTCTTTCACCATCAGCAAGCGACCGTTTCTCGGGACCACGGCGGCGACGGTGATATGCGGCAATTCGGACGGCGGTTCAGGCGACAGTTCAGGCATAGTGCAGCGGCCAGAAAAAGCGCAATGCTAGCGCTTATTTCCTCGCCGGTTCAATGCAATAAGCAGATTTACTCAATCTGATTCTCGGGCACCGCCTTCTGCTGCAGGCCGTAAACATGGATAATAACAACAACTGCTTTGGGTGATACCAGTTTACGCTATTGCTATCTGACCCCGGCAAGTCAATTTGAGCAACCCAATTTGAGCAACCCGACATGAGCAAACTCACTCACCTGGACAGCCAGGGCAATGCCCACATGGTCGACGTTGGCGACAAGCCCGTAAGCCAGCGCCTGGCAGTGGCCTCCGGTCATGTCGACATGGCCGCCGAAACCCTGGCACTGATCGCCAGTGGTGGCCATAAAAAGGGAGATGTATTGAGTGTTGCCCGGATTGCCGGTATCCAGGCGGCCAAGCAGTGCAGCACGCTAATTCCCCTGTGTCATCCGTTGATGCTCTCCGCCGTGGATGTGGAACTACACCTGAATCAGGCCCAGTCCCGGGTGGACATTGTCTCCCGCTGCAAGGTCAGCGGACAGACTGGCGTAGAGATGGAGGCTCTGACCGCGGTGTCGGTGGCGGCATTAACGATTTACGATATGTGCAAGGCGGTGGACAAAGAGATGGTCATCGGCGCCATCAGCCTGGCGGAAAAACAGGGTGGCCGAAGTGGTCACTATCAGCGTACGGGTTCTGACGCGGGAGACAGGTGAAATGCTGAATGTGCATTTCTTTGCCAGTGTGCGGGAAACCCTGGGCCTGGAGCAGGTGCAGGTGTCGCCCCCGGAGAGCGTGCAATCAGTGCGTGACCTGGTGCACTATCTGACCGAGAGCCAGCCCGGCTTTGGCGAACTGAGTGGTGGCCCGACACCGTTGTTGGTGGCGGTCAACCAGACGGTTGTGGACTGGGACACGCTGCTTAACGACGGTGATGAAGTTGCATTTTTTCCACCAATGACCGGTGGTTAGGCTTATGATCTCGGTCCAGACTGAAGATTTTGATGTCGCCGCTGAATACCGGCAGTTGCGCCAGCGAGCGGGCGATGCCGGGGCCGTGGTGACGTTTACCGGCCTGGTCAGGGAGCTGTACGAAAGCGATAGCGGCACAGCCATTGAGACTCTGACGCTGGAGCATTACCCGGGGATGACGGAAAAGAGCCTGCAGCGGATTGTCGATCAAGCCGATGCCCGCTGGTCGCTGCTTGCCACGCGCATTATCCACCGGGTCGGAACCCTGCTCCCTGGCGACCAGATAGTCCTGGTGGCAACTGCCAGCCGGCACCGCGAAGATGCGTTCGCCGCAGCCGCATACCTGATGGACTATCTGAAAAGCGAGGCCCCGTTCTGGAAAAAGCAGGCCGGCAGCAGTGGCAGCCAATGGGTGCAGGCGCGCGCCAGTGACGATGCCGCCAGGCAGCGCTGGGAGGAGCGGCATGCAGAACCGCAGGACTTGCCGGCAGGCAAAGCACAATCGGATCAGGGTTGATCCAGTAGCTGCCACTGGCCAGGCTGCAAATCCCCAAGCTGCCACTGATCCACAGTGATCCGCACCAGGCGCAAGGTCGGCAAGCCAACGGCAGCAGTCATGCGCCGAACTTGTCTGTTTTTTCCTTCACGAATCGATAGTTGCAACCAATTAGTGGGAATGTGCTTGCGAAAGCGAATGGGTGGATCCCGATCCCAGAGCGTCGGCGCGGCAACGGCCTGGGCATCGGCGGGCAGGGTCATGCCATCCTTGAGCCGGACGCCAGCCCGCAATTTCTTCAGCGCGTCTTCATTGAGTTCACCTTCCACCTGGGCCAAATAAACCTTGGTCTTGCCAAACCGCGGATCGGCAATGCGCTCCTGCAGTTTGCCGTCGTTGGTTAGCAGCAACAGGCCCTCGGTATCGCGATCCAGACGGCCAGCCGGGTAGAACTGAGGCTGGTCGATATAGTCTGCCAGAGTGGGACGACTGCCGTCGCCGCTGAATTGGGACAGTACCCCGCAGGGTTTGTTGAACAGGATTATTTGCGGCATTAGTCAGCAGCTATCCCGGGTACCGAGCTGGTCTGGCGGTTCCACACTGGCTGGCTGAGTCCCAAGCCTGAAACCCAGGCGATACTGATCGGGCGATAAAAATGTGACAGCAATGACTGACCTCACTGGGCTCGGTGACCGCATTGTCCAATGACTGGAGCGATTGAATTCAGGCAATAGGTCGACTTGCCACAATACACCTGTAATGTGGCGCGCAACTGCTTGTTATCAATGCCTGCAGTTACAGCGATGACACTACTGACCCAAACTGCCAGAATCGCGGCTGTCGCGAATCATGGTTTGTGGTGCTGAGCGCCTGGCCGTACCTTGCTGACCAGCTAGTCTGAATGGATGCCGTTGTCGGCACCATTGCTCATTGCCGGATCACTGTTGTCCATCTCGGCATGGCCATTACTGGCTGACTGTTCGTCGGCAACGGGCTTGATGTTGGCCGCGTGCAACCCCTTGGGCCCTTCGATCGCATCAAACGACACCATCTGCCCGGCCTTCAATGTTTTGTAACCGTCCATGCCAATGGCCGAATAGTGCGCGAATAAATCGTCACCCCCATCATCCGGCAAGATAAAACCGAATCCTTTGGCATTGTTAAACCACTTCACCTGCCCAGTACTCATAGACGACTCCGTACTGTTTTATTATTTATTGTAATTATATTTCTGTGACAAAAAGTCACGGTCAATGCTATACAGCATCGGAAAGCTATTGTCAAAATCACACACCATGTTTCGGTCCGTGACGCAGCGCTTAAGCACTTGATTTGCCGTTGATTACCCCCATGTAAGCCGTGGAAGGGGTTCGGTAATGGGACCGCAATTCCCGTTCCAGGCCCTTCCCAAGCCTGCGGTTCTGACGCAGAATAGTTTTTAGCCCGGCGGTGTGTTCAGCACCCGTAAATCCTCACTCCAGCAAAGTGACGTAGGCAAGTAGAATGCAGCAACACCCGACAGTGACGCCGAGAATGTCGACATTTCCAGCTCGGCCAAATAACTCCGATGATGGCAATAGTTCCGACCAGGACATCGGCACTGCCACCACCACGGAAAAGCCCAAGCTCAAACAGCCGCCCTTGTACAAAGTGGTGCTGATAAATGACGACTACACCCCGATGGACTTTGTCGTCGATGTGCTACGCTCGTTTTTCAACATGAACGTGGAGAAAGCCACGCAGATCATGCTGAAAGTTCACACCGAGGGAAAAGGTGTGTGCGGCGTATACAGCAAGGACGTGGCGGAAACCAAAGCCGCCCAGGTCAATGACTATTCCCGGGAGTGTGAACAGCCATTGCTGTGTTCGGTCGAAGTCGACCGCTAATTCATTGCACGCCGGCCTGAACAATGGGGCCGGAACAGGCACATTATGTTAAGTAAAGATCTCGAAGCGACACTCAATTATGCATTCAAGGGTGCAAGGAAAAAGCGTCATGAATTCATGACGGTAGAACACTTGTTACTGGCACTACTTGATAATGAGGTAGCCTCCAGCGTGCTGCTGGCCTGTGACTGTGATCTCAGCCGACTGCGCGGCGAGCTGGTTGATTTCGTTGACGCGACAACTCCTCTGATCCCCGAATCCGAGTCTTCACGGGAAACGCAGCCAACGCTGGGCTTTCAGCGCGTTCTGCAACGCGCCGTATTTCATGTGCAGTCCTCTGGCAAACGTGAGGTCACCGGTGCCAATGTGCTGGTGGCAATTTTCAGCGAGCAGGAAAGTCAGGCGGTCTACTTCCTCAAGCAGCAGGATGTGGCCCGCATTGATGTGGTGAATTTCATTACCCACGGCATTTCCAAGATTGCCGGACACGCCGATAGCAACGAGTCGGCCCCGGAACAGCAGGAAGAAGAAGCCATGGGCAGCGAAGCCGGCAGCAGTGCTCTGGACAGCTTTGCCACCAACCTGAATGCCGAGGCCGAAGCAGGGCGCATCGATCCGCTGATTGGTCGCAGCGAAGAAGTTACCCGCGTGATTCAGGTTCTGTCGCGACGCCGCAAGAACAACCCGCTACTGGTGGGCGAGTCCGGCGTCGGCAAGACCGCTGTGGCTGAAGGCCTGGCAAAACTGATTATTGAGCAGCAGGTGCCGGAAGTTCTGGCCGATAGCGTCATTTACTCACTGGACCTGGGTGCCTTGTTGGCTGGCACCAAGTACCGCGGCGATTTTGAAAAGCGTTTCAAAGCCTTGCTGGCGGAATTGAAAAAGGACGAGCACGCCATCCTGTTTATTGATGAAATCCATACCATTATTGGTGCCGGTGCGGCATCAGGTGGGGTCATGGACGCATCCAATTTGCTCAAACCGGTGTTGACCTCCGGTCAGATGCGCTGCATCGGTTCGACAACCTACCAGGAATACCGCGGTATCTTTGAAAAAGATCGCGCCCTGTCGCGTCGTTTCCAGAAAATCGACGTCGATGAGCCGGATGTGGAAACCACTTACCAGATTCTCAAGGGACTCAAGTCCCGCTTCGAGTCGCACCATGACCTGCGCTATAGCGACAAGGCATTAAAGGCAGCCTCAGAGCTGGCCGGACGCTATATTAATGACCGCTACATGCCGGACAAGGCGATTGATGTGATTGACGAGGCCGGTGCCTTCCAGCGTCTGCAGCCGGTGAGCAAGCGCAAGAAACTGATCCAGGTGACCGATATGGAGAAGGTGGTGGCATCGATTGCCAAGATCCCGCCCAAGCATGTCTCCAACTCCGACATTAACGCCCTGAAGAGCCTCGAAGCCAATCTAAAAATGGTGGTGTTCGGTCAGGACACCGCCATTGATACGCTGGCGACGGCGATCAAGCTGTCCCGGGCCGGTCTTAATGAAGGTGATAAACCTATCGGCTCGTTTTTGTTCTCCGGTCCCACCGGCGTCGGCAAGACCGAGGTCAGCCGCCAGTTGGCCAAGACCATGGGTATCGAGCTGCTGCGCTTCGACATGTCCGAGTACATGGAGCGCCATACGGTGTCCCGCCTGATCGGCGCGCCGCCGGGTTATGTCGGTTTTGACCAGGGCGGCCTGATGACCGAAGCAGTTACCAAAAACCCTCACTGTGTCTTGCTGTTAGACGAGATTGAGAAAGCACATCCTGACGTGTTCAATCTGTTGCTGCAGGTCATGGATCACGGCACGCTGACAGACAACAACGGACGCAAGGCAGACTTCCGCAACGTCATCCTGATCATGACCACCAATGCTGGCGCCCAGGAAATGGCCCGGGCCTCGATTGGTTTCACGGAACAGGACCACAGTACTGACGGCATGGAAGTCATCAAGAAAGCATTCACGCCGGAGTTTCGGAATCGTCTGGACGGCATTATTCAGTTTGGCGCGCTGGCACCGGAAACAA
The DNA here is from genome assembly GCA_965230125.1 of uncultured Pseudohongiella sp. GTDB lineage: Bacteria > Pseudomonadota > Gammaproteobacteria > Pseudomonadales > Pseudohongiellaceae > UBA9145. Next base: position 2,538,931 of record OZ245938.1, read on the forward strand.
TTCGCACTGTCGCGGACAAGTTCCTGGTAAATCTGCAGGTGCAGCTGGACGACAAGAATGTGCTGTTGCACGTTGATGACAGCGCCCGAGACTGGTTCGTTGAGCACGGCTATAGCGAAGCCATGGGCGCGCGCCCCATGGGACGCCTCATTCAGGAAAAACTGAAGAAGGCGTTGGCCGAAGATATTCTCTTTGGTGAACTGGCCGGCAACGGCGGCGACGTGTACGTGAGCGCTGAAGATGGTGACATCAAGCTGCGCATTGAAGGCCGCAAACGCCAGAACAAGCGGGAGCTTAGTCAGGAAAAATCCTGAGCAGGGCGCTCTCGGTGGGGTGGGTCAGCCGATCCGGCTGACTTGCCTGTTGGGAGGTGCTATCTGGCGCGGTAGGTAATACGACCCTTGGTCAGGTCATAAGGGGTCAGTTCGACGAGAACCTTGTCACCGGTCAGAATGCGGATATAGTTCTTGCGCATTTTTCCGGAAATATGAGCAGTCACGACGTGACCGTTCTCCAACTTCACCCGAAACATAGTGTTAGGAAGCGTGTCGACGACTTCGCCTTCCATTTCGATCTGATCTTCTTTCGCCATCTGGTCTCCGAGGGGCATGAATTGCGGGCAGCATTGTGCCGGATTTTCAGCCGCTTGGCAAAGCACTCTTCGTTACGCGGGGTAGATTGAAGGTTGAAGACCACATTGGGTCGTTGCCCGCATGGAGCGCGGCATGGGGTGGCGGAAGCAAAACTGACAGTAGTGCTACAAGTTGGTGCGCTTTGCTGTCAGGTCACCAGTACCCACTTGCCATCGATCAGTAATTCCAGGGGGCGGTAGTCGCTCTTGTACTGCATTTTCTGGCAATCCTTGATCCAGTAGCCAAGAAACAAGTAGGGCAACTCCAGAGCCTGGCACTGCTGTATCTGCCAGAGAATCGCGTAATTACCCAGGGAGCGTTTCGGCTGGTGAGGATCAAAAAACGTGTACACCGCGGAAAGGCCTTGCTCCAGAACGTCGGTCACACTTACCGATATCAGGCGGTCGCCGGCGTAGAACAGGTAGAAGCGGGTATCCACGGTTTTGGTCTTGATGAAGGCTTCAAACTGCTCGCGAGTGGCAGGGTACATGTCGCCGTCGCTGTGGCGCACTTCGATGTAACTCCGGTACAGATTAAAGGCGTCTTCACAAGTGAGGTCGTTTCGCTCTTCTACGCGTAAGTCCTCATTTGCCTTCATGATTTTCTTGTGACGGCGCTTGAATTTGAAAAAATTGGCCGGCACGCGGCAGGAGATGCAGGCGTTGCACAACTCACAATCGGGTCGATAAAGATGGGCGCCACTGCGGCGATAGCCGAGTTCGCTGAGCTTGCTGTTGAGATGCTTGTCGATCACCAGATCCGGGTCGACAAAGACCGTGGCGGCCTGCTGGTTTTCCTTGTAGCTGCAGGGGTGCGCGGAAGTTCGAAACAATCGCACCGAATTGATGAGCTTGGAATTAGAGTTCATAGTCAATGACGTTCAATTGGCTATCAAATTGCCAGGGCCCCTTCAGGCCATTAATTGTGACATTGCGCTGAACGCAGCGCAAAAATTCCCGGCGGGATATTTCTTTTGCCCCCATCGACTGCAGATGGGCTGTTTTCACCTGGCAATCAATCATTGCGAAATCCCATTGCTGTAACTGCCGCGCTAAATATACTACGGCAATTTTGGAGGTATTGGTTTGTGCGCTGAACATGGATTCGCCGTAAAACATTCTTCCCACGGCGACGCCATAAAGACCACCTACCAGCTGATCACCATCCCAGACTTCCACTGAATGAGCATCGCCATGGTCGTGCAAATCGCAGTAGGCCTGCTGCATAGCTGGAGTAATCCAGGTGCCGTCACTGCCATCCCGGGGTGCACTGCAAGCGGCAATGACCTCTGGAAAACTTTGATCCAGAGTCAACACATAGGGTTGCTTCTTAATCAGTTTGCGCAGCGAGCGGGATAGGTGAACCTGATCCGGAATCAGGACCAGGCGCGGATCGGGGCTCCACCAGAGTATCGGGTCGCCTTGTTCATACCAGGGGAAAATGCCGCGCCGGTAGGCGGCCAGTAGCCAGTCACGAGTGAGCAACCCGCCAGCGGCCAGCAACCCATTGGGGTCGTCCAGGGCCAGCTCGACCGGAGGAAAGGCAATGTTATCGTCGGGACTGAGCCAGGGAATCGGCATCGCTTACGTGTCGAGGAACTTCTCCGCATCCAACGCCGCCATGCAGCCAAAGCCGGCACTGGTGACCGCCTGACGATACACCTGGTCGGCAATGTCGCCAGCAGCAAACACGCCAGGCACGCTGGTTTCGGTGGCGTTGCCGTGCAATCCGGTGTTGACCACCACATAGCCGTTTTTCATTTCCAGCTGCCCGGCGAAGATTTCTGAGTTTGGGCGATGCCCGATAGCAATGAACACGCCATCCACGGCAATTTCCTGGGGCTCACCGGTGGTCGCATGCTTGATGCGCATTCCGGTAACTCCCATGTCATCTCCTATCACTTCGTCCAGGACATGATCCCAGGCCATGGTGACCTTGCCTTCAGCCACGCGCTCCATCAATTTGTCCTGCAGGATTTTCTCTGCGCGCAGCGCATCCCGGCGATGGACCACCGTGACATGGGAGCACAGGTTTGACAGATACAGAGCCTCTTCTACCGCGGTGTTGCCGCCGCCAATCACGGCAACCGGTTTGTTGCGATAGAAAAACCCGTCACAGGTTGCGCAGGCGCTGACGCCCTTGCCCATGAATGCTTCCTCGGAAGGCAGTCCCAGGTATTGTGCCGAGGCGCCGGTGGCGATAATCAGGGCATCGCAGGTATAGCTGCCAGCATCGCCTTTCAGGGTAAACGGGCGATTGTTCAGATCGACGGTATTGATGTGATCAAAAATCACTTTACTGTCGAAGCGTTCAGCATGATTCTTCATGCGTTCCATCAGGTCTGGGCCCTGCAGGCCCTCCACGTCGCCGGGCCAGTTATCCACATCGGTAGTGGTGGTCAACTGGCCGCCCTGCACCATGCCGGTGATGACCACCGGTTCGAGTCCGGCACGCGCGGCATAGACGGCCGCAGTATAGCCGGCGGGTCCGGAGCCGAGGATTATCAGGCGGTGGTGGGCAACTTCAGACATAGACTGTTTCCTGTTTCGGGGTTGGGCAGTGTGTGGCAGCGGGCATTTTACTCAGATTGCCTTTACGACGGTACTGTTGCGGCAATCTATCCCGGGAGCGCGACCCACTGCGCAGAAACACGCAGTAAACACGTTAATAATCCGGCGTTCTGCCCGATAACCTAGGGATAGCCAAAAACGGTTCCGGGTGACAAATCCTGGGTCAGGCTATAACCTAGAAAGAGTCTAGAAAGCCATCGAATTATTCTCCACAGGTGTCTGAATCCTTTGAAAAATGTCAGTATGAGTAACGAAGACCCACAGGCTGAAGTCGACACCGCAGTACAGCGTGTCATCCGCGAAGGGAGCTTGATAGCCTCGTTCCTGCTGGCCTTGTTTCTGCTAATTGCCTTACTCAGCTACTCACCGGAAGATCCCGGGTTTACTACCACGGGCAACGGTCAGGGTGTTGATAATGCAGTGGGCGTGTATGGCGCCTGGATTGCCGATGTGCTGCTGCACCTGGTGGGTTATCTGGCTTACTGCCTGCCGCTATTGCTGGTCTATAAAATCTACACCTCTTATCGTGACAGTGAACTGGACAAACCGTTTTCCTGGCCCTTGCTGGGGCTGAAGGTGGCGGGCGTCTTGCTGCTGCTGGTATCCGCCAGCGGATTGGCCACCCTGCATTTCACCATCCCCGAGGGCGCCAGCTATCTGGCCGGCGGGGTAATGGGGGCCTTGGTGGTCGATCTGATCGTGCCGCTGCTGGCGGTGTTGGGCAGTACGCTGCTGCTGTTGGCAATATTCCTGTTCGCGCTGACCATCACCGCGACGATTTCCTGGCTGGATGTGGTGGACCGGCTTGGTGTCTGGACACTGAACGGTTTCAATCTGGCAGTGGGCAAGGTGAGCAAGTGGCTGGAGGCGCGCAAGCAGGCAGCTGCCACGCGCGAGCGCCTGGAGAGCCGCAAGAGGGTGCTGGACATTCATATCGAGAAGGAGAAGAAACGGGTGCCGCCGACCATCAAGGCGCCGGCACCCCAGCAGCCAGTGAAGAGCCAGCGGGTCGAAAAGGAGCGCCAGGGAACCCTGTTCGCCGCCACGTCGGTCAAGGAATTGCCTGCGATCGGATTGCTGGACGCCTGGCAGGAAACCAACGAATCCGGGTTCTCCAAGGAGTCACTGGAAGCCATGTCCAAGTTGCTGGAGTTGAAGCTGAAGGACTTTGGCATCGAAATCGAGGTGACCGCAGTCAATCCGGGGCCAGTGATTACCCGCTTTGAAGTCCAGCCCGCACCCGGCGTGAAAGTCAGCCGGATCGCCAACCTGGTGAAAGATCTGGCCCGGTCGCTGGCGGTGATTTCCGTGCGCGTGGTTGAGGTAATACCTGGCAAAACCGTCATAGGTATCGAAATTCCCAACGAAAAACGTGAGGTCATCCAGCTCAGCCAGGTGCTGTCGTCCAGCGAATTTGATCGTGCCAGTTCGGCTCTTAGTATGGCGCTGGGGCACGACATTGTCGGCAAACCGGTGATAGTGGACCTGGCCAAGATGCCACACCTGCTGGTTGCCGGAACCACCGGTTCAGGTAAGTCGGTGGGTATCAACGCCATGATCCTCAGCCTGCTGTTCAAGTCGACGCCCGAGCATGTGCGGGTAATCATGATCGATCCCAAGATGCTAGAGCTGTCGGTCTACGACGGGATTCCCCACTTGCTGACCCCGGTCATCACCGACATGAAGGACGCGGCCAACGGCCTGCGCTGGTGTGTGGCGGAGATGGAGCGTCGCTATAAACTGATGTCTGCGCTGGGGGTTCGTAACCTGGCTGGTTTTAACAAGAAAGTGGCGGACGCCAAAAAGGCCGGTAAACCGATTTTCGACCCGGTCTGGAAGGCCGACCCCATGCTGCTGGAAGAAGAGCAGGCGGCACCGGAACTGGAGCCATTGCCGAATATTGTCGTGATCGTCGACGAACTTGCAGACATGATGATGGTAGTGGGCAAGAAAGTCGAAGAACTTATTGCCCGTATTGCCCAGAAAGCGCGAGCTGCCGGCATCCATTTGATTCTCGCCACCCAGCGCCCGTCGGTGGATGTGCTGACCGGCCTAATCAAGGCCAATGTGCCGACCCGCTTGTCGTTTATGGTGCAGTCCAAAGTGGACTCCCGGACCATTCTCGGCGAGGGCGGCGCCGAGCAGCTGCTGGGCCATGGTGACATGCTGTTCCTGCCGCCCGGTGGTGGTGTGCCAACCCGCGTCCATGGTGCCTTTGTCAGTGACGAGGAAGTGCATCGGGTCGTAGCCGACTGGAAGCAACGCGGCGATCCGGTTTATATCGACGAGATTACCCAGGGCCATGACGATGCCGATCTCGGTGCCAGTGGTGGTGGCGGCGAGGGCAGCGAAGAAGATGACGCGCTTTATGATGAGGCGGTGCGGTTTGTCACAGAGTCCCGCAAAGCCTCGATTTCCGCAGTGCAGCGCAAGCTACGCATCGGCTACAACCGGGCTGCCCGTATGATAGAATCCATGGAAGCGGCGGGCGTAGTGTCGGAGATGGGGAGCAACGGTTCCCGGGAAGTAATTGCCCCGCCAGCACCGCGCGACTAAATCTACCTGAGCGCTGTGGTTTTATACCATCGGTTTATATAAGCGGTGTATACCATCGTCGCTCACCTATCATCCGGATTCATCTGATGCACCTGCGCCGTTTTCTGCCAGCCATCATGGCTGTTGTGGTTGCTCATCTACCAGCTTGGCTGCCCGCCGCGCAGGCCGAGACTGCTTTGCAGCAACTGGACTCCTTGCTGAACGATATCACTACCCTCAGTGCTGATGTTGAGCAGCTCATCGTGGAGTCGGACGGCGGGGTGCTGGAGCAAAGCCAGATTCGGCTACACCTTAAAAAGCCTGATGGTTTTTACTGGGAGACTATCACTCCATTCCCCGAGCTGATCGTGACCAATGGTGAGCTGCTATGGAATTACCAGCCCGATCTGGAACAAGTGGTTATTGAGAACTGGAGCGAACAGCGTTCGGAGCTGGCTGCCCAGCTACTTAGCGGCAACACGGATGATCTGGAGCTGGAATATGCTATTGAGCTTGCTGAGACGTCTGGTGCGGAGCTTGTCGAATTCAACCTGACGCCACTGGCAAGCGATAGTGTCTACGCGAATATTACCATCAGTTTTGTCGACGCCGAACTGGACATGATTCACCTGCGGCACAAGAACGGTGAGCAAACGGTGTGGCGATTCAATGCGGTACAGCGTAATCAGCCGCTGGCTGACAGCCTGTTCGAGTTTGATCCGCCAGCAGGCATTGAGGTGATTGAGAACACCTATGTTGATTGATCTGTGCTAATCGGACTGTGGTAACGAGGCCGCGCCGATTGCGTGTCGCGCCTAACTCGAGGCCGGATCGAAACAGGGTGCAGCGCTATCAGAATAAGGCTCATGGCGAGCCCGGAAATAATTCATTATTGGCCGATTGAATCGGTGCCACTTTATGTATATGACACTGGCAATCGCCCTGGGCGGAGCATTGGGAGCAGTAGGGCGCTACTGGCTCACGGTGGCTGCGAACCAGCTCAACAGTTCCAGTTTTCCGCTGGGCACGTTTTTGGTGAACGTCTTGGGCAGCTTTCTGATTGGCGCCTGCTTCATCCTGTTTCTGGAAAAACTGCATCTTGTGGATACCTGGCGCCCGCTGTTGATTACTGGCTTTCTGGGCGCATTTACCACGTTCTCAACCTATTCGCTGGACACGCTTTTGTTGTTTCAACAGGGCCTCTACAATACCGCTTTTTTTTACCTGTTCAGCAGCGTTCTGGTTTGTCTGGGTGCCGCCTATGCTGGCATGCAGCTGACCCGTGTGCTGCTCTGACTCATCGTGGGAATCGATCATGCTTGACCCGAAACGGATTCGGAGCGATGCCAGGGAACTGGCATCGCTACTGAAAAAAAAGAAATACGAACTGGATGTCGCCTATATCACCCGGCTTGATGAGCAGCGTCGTGAGCTGCAATTGGCTACCGAGGCGCTGCAGAACGAACGTAATGCGCGCTCCAAATCCATCGGCAAGGCCAAGGCTGCCGGTGAGGATATCAGTGAAATTCTGCAGTCCATGGAAAACATCAAGACCGATCTGGAAGCGAAGAAGGATCAGCTTCACGAACTGCAGTCGGAATTTCAGGATTATCTGCTCGGTGTGCCCAATGTACCCGCTGCGGCGGTCCCGGATGGCGATAGCGAGGCAGACAACCAGGAACTGCATCGCTGGGGTGAGCCGCGCGAATTTGATTTCGACGTTAAGGATCATGCCGAGTTAGGCGAGCAGTTAAGTCAGGGGCTGGACTTTGGCGCCGCGAGCAAACTGACCGGTGCGCGGTTCGTGGTCATGCAGGGTGCAACCGCGCGCCTGCATCGAGCGCTGGTCCAGTTCATGCTTGATACCCACACCAGCCAGCATGCTTATCGTGAAGTGAGTGTGCCGTATATCGTTAATGCCGATTCGCTGCAGGGCACCGGCCAACTGCCCAAGTTCGCCGATGATTTATTTCGGCTGGAAGGTGACCATGATTTTTACCTTATTCCCACCGCCGAAGTGCCGGTTACCAACCTGGTTCGCGACGAGATACTGGATGCCGACCAACTGCCATTGAAGTTCACCTGTCACACCCCCTGCTTCCGCTCAGAGGCGGGCAGCTATGGCAAGGACACCAAGGGCATGATTCGCCAGCACCAGTTTGAAAAGGTAGAGCTGGTGCAGATTGTTCGCCCTGATGACTCGGAGCAGGCGCTGGAAGAACTGACCCGGCACGCCGAGGTAATCCTCGAGCAGCTTGAGCTGCCGTACCGACGAGTGCTGCTATGTGGTGGCGATCTTGGCTTTTCGGCCACCAAGACCTTTGATCTGGAAGTGTGGCTGCCATCGCAGGGCTGCTACCGGGAGATATCCTCCTGCAGTAATTGTTCTGACTTTCAGGCGCGACGCATGCAGGCTCGCTACCGTAACGCCGAGTCCGGCAAGCCGGAGCTGGTGCACACCATTAACGGATCTGGCCTCGCCATCGGCCGCGCGCTGGTAGCGATTCTGGAGAACAACCAGGATAGCCAGGGCAGGGTAGCGATTCCCAAGGTGTTACAAGGCTATATGAACGGACAAGAGTTTCTCGAATAATGGATCTACTGCCCATTTTCCTGAATATTCGCGGCAGGAAATGTGTGGTTGTGGGTGGCGGTGAGGTTGCCCACCGCAAGGCATCGCTTTTGCTACGCGCCGGCGGTCAGGTAGTGCTGGTGGCGGAACAGTTTGACGAACAGGTGACCGCGTTGGCCGAGGACAAGCATGTGCTCCTCATCAACAAACGATTTGCAGCCGAACACCTTACCGATGCCGTGCTGGCCGTTGCTGCAACCGACGATGAAGACGTCAATCGTCAGGTTAGCGAATTGGCCAGTGCCCGGGACATACCGGTCAACGTGGTCGACCAGCCAGCCCTCTGCACCTTCATCATGCCAGCCATCGTTGACCGGACGCCGATCGTGATAGCCATTTCCAGCGGCGGCAGCTCCCCGGTACTGACCAGACATTTGAAGACCCTTAATGAAACATTGGTGCCAGGTCGCATCAATATTCTGGCGAAACTACTCAATCGATATCGAAAAACTGTCAAGCAGCGCATCAAACAGTTTAATTCCCGCATACGCTTCTGGGAGGCGATTCTGGACAGTGATATTCCGGAACTGGTCTACAGTGGCAATGAACAGGCTGCCGAAGCCAGGCTGGAAAACTTTCTATCCGACTGGGCGCAAAACGGCTCCAGCGCCGTTCGCGGTGAAGTATACCTGGTGGGCGCCGGGCCGGGAGATCCGGATCTGCTGACCTTGCGCGCGCTGCGACTGATGCACAAGGCCGATGTGGTGCTTTATGACCGGCTGGTCTCTCCCGAAATTCTGCAAAAAGTGCGACCCGATGCGGAGAAAATCCATGTCGGTAAACAACCCAGGAATCATCCTGTGCCCCAGGAGACCATCAATGACATGTTGGTGACCCTGGCGCGTCAGGGTAAGCGGGTATTGCGCCTTAAAGGGGGGGACCCGTTTATCTTTGGGCGCGGGGGTGAAGAGCTGGCCAGCCTGGTGGGGTCAGAGGTGCCATTCCAGGTAGTCCCAGGCATCACCGCTGCTTCCGGTTGTGCTGCCTACGCCGGAATTCCGCTGACCCATCGGGATCATGCGCAGTCGGTTCGCTTTCTGACTGGCCATCTCAAAGATGGCGAGCTCGATCTGGACTGGGAGCACATCATCGCCGGACATCAAACCCTGGTGTTTTACATGGGGCTTATTGGTTTGCCCCATATTTGTGAAAACCTGCAGGCGCACGGGATGGAACCCGGCACACCGGTAGCAGTTGTCCAGCAAGGCACCACTGCCAGACAGCGAGTCATTATCGGCGACCTGCAGTCCATAGCCGGCCAGGTGGAGCACGCTAAATTACAAGCGCCAACACTGACCATCATTGGCAGCGTGGTGACGCTGCATGACAAACTGGCATGGTTCGACGGGTCGGGTGAAGGTCGACTGAAGAAGGTGTAGCAGGTGCAGAAAGTGCGCAGGGTGAATCAGGCGCAGAAGGCGAGGAGGTCGCCAGCAAGGCAAGTGAAGATCAGGCATGCCAAAGCCAGCTGCATGCCAGGTAAGGTATTGGGTTAACGAAGTTCGAGGTTTTGCAGTCTGCGGTAAACCGGTAGACGGATCGCTTATAGACAGTTGTCGGGCTTGGGTAGCCCCGCGATCTTGCTGGCAGTTTTCGCAGGACTGCCGCGGAACAGGCGCATTAAATACACGCTGCGGCCCTTGTCTGCACCGAGCTCTTTTTTTACCAGGCTCACTAGCGCGCGATTGGCCGGAGCTATTTGATGCCGATTGTAAAACACCCGCAGTAGTCTGATGATCTCCCAGTGGTCTGGACTCAAACTGATGTTTTCGGCACGGGCCAGTTCGACCGCCACAGTTTCACTCCAGTCGTTCAGATTGCGCAGAAAACCTTCCTTGTCCAGGGCTAGATCGCTAAGCTCGCCCGGCGCGGCATTGTTGCTCAAAACCAGTTCACCACTTTGTCATAGCTACAGCAAAGGTCCACGAAGGTGCGGGTGCTGATGGCATCCAGCTGTGGCGGTTTCTTGGCCTGCAGTCCCCGGGCGGCGATATCCTCGCGCAGGGCGTATAGCTTGCAGCCTTCCGGCAGCTGTGCGAGCTGCTCCGCATTCAGACAATAGAATACGCCATCTTCCATCAATAACACGCCGTCCTTTGCGCCCATCAGCTGCAGGCAACTGGTGAGCAGGTCGCTACGTGGGGAGCGGGCAATGGTATGCAGGGTACTCACAGGTTAATCACGCAGTCGCATTGGTCGAGTAGGGCGCCGGCCTCGGGCTGGTCGACAAGCCTGACTGGCAAAAGCAGGTCTTCTGCCCGCAGTTGCCGTTCTTCCAGGGAGCTGGCCAGCACTAACACGTTTTCTATGCCGTACAGGTCCAGGGTCTCCAGGATTCGTCCCAGGGTCTTGCTGTGGATGCTCTCGGCGTCCTGGTTGGCCAGCAGCTGATACACGCCATCGTCCATAAACAGGTAGTTGACGTGCTGTTCAAATACCGCGGCAGCGAACGCAGCATCCAGGCACAGCTGCGCCCGGTTGCTGCCGTAAGGGGCAGTGCGGCTGATAAACAAATAGCTGGCTTTGCTGGGGCGCTTATCGTTCACGAGGTTATCCGAAGCTCACTACGCGATCAGAATTAAGGGTGGCATCAATAAGCTGCCCGAGACCGCCAATTTCCGAACTGCTGCGAATGCTGTCGGCATCCAGTTCGTGTCGCTGAGCTTCCTTGCTGTCAACGATGCCACGTTTGATGGCGGAGGTGACGCAGGCCACCGAGTCCAGCTCGTAGCGGGAGATCAGCTCGTCCCAGCGTGCAGGGATGTTGATTTCATCCTGGGCAGCCACTGCCAGTCGGCTGGTGTTGTGCACTCCGTCTGAAAAGAAAAACAGGCGGTATACCTCATGACCGGACTCCAGCAAGGTCTGGGTAAAACGCAGGGCAGATTCCGAAGCCTGGATTGAGTAAGGAGCCGCGTAGACCACAATTGAAAATTTCACGGGTGATTTGTCTGTCTGGATGAAGTAGAAACTAAATTGAGATAGTCAGTAAAAACTTGCGGCTGGTCACCGGGGTCGAAAACCAGTCAGGCTGAAAACAAAAAGCCCCAGAGTTACCCGGGGCTTGATGTTGTGGCCAACCGGCAATTACTCGTCGCCGGAAAAGGCCATGAGCAGGTGTATCAGGCTCATGAAGATATTGTAAATCGAGACGTACAGGGTGATGGTGGCAAGTATGTAGTTGCGCTCACCGCCGTGGACGATCTCACTGGTCTGGTACAGGATGACCGCGCTGGAGAAGAACATGAACGCTACTGACATGGCCAGTTGCAGGGCAGGCATCGGCCAGATCAGGCTGATCACGATTGCGGCGATCAGCACCAGACAGCCAGCGGCAATAAAGCCGCGCAAGAAAGAGAAATCCTTGCGCGAGGCAAGCGCCCAACCGGACAGACCGAAAAAGATAAAGGCGGTGCCGCCCAGTGCGGTCATTACCACTTCACTGCCAGACTGGCTGGACATCAGGTAGCCGAGCAGAGGCCCGATGCCGTAACCGATAAATCCGGTAAAGCCAAAGGTCGTCAGCAAGCCCCAGGGACTATTCGCCAGGTAGTGAGTAGCAAACAGGAAACCGTAAGCTCCCAGCAGGAACATCCAGGGGTTCAGAGGTGGCGCGTTAAAACTCAGCGCCGCCGTTCCGGCGCTGAACGCCAGGGTCAGAGCCAGGAGTAAATACGTATTCTTGAGAACCTTGTTTACTGCCGGTGCCGCCGACTCATGGCCCCGGGCAATACTTACATCAACGTCGTTCATCATGCTCTCCTGAAAAAATGGATACAGGTACCAACAGGATCGTTAACACCTTGAAGATCGTGGATCCAGTAGCCGCCTGACTACGGGGCTCCGGGGATCCTGACAAGTCTTCTGTCACTACTATTACGATGGGGGTAAAAGCCCGGATTTCAATAGTTTAGAGTATTTATCCCGCGCCTGATTCACCCGCCATAATACCCACAGGCTGGCTAAAATCAATGCTTTTCCACACCCTTGATATCAGCTCAAAGTCCATTGGACTGAAGTCCGCTTTAGTGTAAGATTCTGCCCCTGTCGCGGAGGGGTGGCAGAGCGGTTGAATGCACTGGTCTTGAAAACCAGCGAAGGCGAAAGTCTTCCGAGAGTTCGAATCTCTCCCCCTCCGCCACACTCCGCCTTCGGCTCCGCGTGGCAAGCCACTCCAGTGGCTGGGCGAGCGGAGACGTTAGTAGGAGTAGTGCCACGCGTAGCTCGCAGAGCGAAGTGTGGCTCAACCCTTCAGCCCAGCTGAAATCTGAATCAATCTCTCCCCAGCAGCCCGCAGGGCTGCTAATCTGGATCACGAACTCAGAGACGAACAGTCCCCAGGAGCACTCAATTTCCAACTCAATGGAAAGCGGAGGGGGAGGATTCGAGCTCTCCAGTTCGAAAGCCGCGCTTCCGCGGCCGGTCAGGGATCGCCTTAGCGAAACTGTTTTATTATCATGCTTTCCTAAGACCAAGATTCCTATAGAAATTGCGCCCCGCAAATTCTGAATCAATCTTTGCGCAACAATGCCGGCGCTACTAATCCAGCCGCGCCCCAAAAGCGCTTAGCCGCAACCCGGCAAGCCACATTACCGCCACAATTAACCCCACCAAGGCCTTTTTCACCAGCTTGTACTGACAGATTTCTTTGTTGTAATAGTCCTGAGTCTCAATCAACCCCCAAATTGATTGACCCTCCTTGAGCTTGACCCCGCTTGCAGGCCCTCCTCCCCAGAGGGCCTTTTTTTTGGGACCTATATACCTAAATAGCCAAATGCTAGAATGCCGTCCATGAATAGCCGAGAACGCCTGAAGAACCTAGTCCACTTCATTTGCAGGGAATGCGGAACGGACCCTTCGCGCCTTGGGAAAGTGAAACTGCACAAGATTATCTACTATTCGGACTTGTACAGACTTCGCACAAAGGCAAATCCAATCACTGGCGTGACATTTCTCAAATACCCCTATGGCCCATTTATACCCGAACTGGATGATGTTCTCTCTGAGCTACAAAAGGAGAACAAGCTGCATATCATTCCTCGGGATGAATTTAACGAATATGACAGTGTTGGTCTTGTGGGAAAGGGTACTCCTGACTTGCAAGATTTTGAGGAAAGGGAGATTGGCATTGTTAAGGAGCAGATGAATGAGATTTGCCCTCAGTCAGCAACATATATCAGCGATAAGTCACACGGCCCGATTTGGCAAATGACCGAGATGTATGCGCCAATCCCGATTTTGGCCGAGATCGCCTACAACCTGATCCAAGTTACAGATGAGGATGTTGCATATGCCGGATCTCTTCCTGAGTAGCAAGGTTCTCAGTTGTGCAAATCCCAACAACGCGAGCAGTCACCTACCAGAAATTTGCATCAGCAGCCAAAGCAAGAGCCGAAGAAAAGTATCCGCTATTCAATGAAATTTGGAATAACGCATTTCTCCCGCTAATTTGTGCCGATAACCCAATGCGCGTCTTAGTAGGAAATTTTGATCCGCCGCGATATGTCTTGGCTTTCAGGTCATGGAAGATAGCGGGGATTCCCCGCTTGCGCGTGACCTACAGAGTCCCGGCTGAGAAGTCGGAACCTATTCTGATTGAGTCGATAGTTTTACACGATTAGGTTGTACCTAGTCTTCTTCGTCGAAGGGCAATTCAAGGCTGTCTCCGTATTTTGGCAATGACTTGTTTAAGAGTCTTTCAAACTCCTTTTTGTTCGATGAAGCGTCCATAAGAACCATTACTTTTTTTAAGTGATCCTTTAGTTCTGGAAGTCCATAGTCCTCGCTTAGGTGCTGGTGGTGCCTTCTCCTGCGTTCTCCTGAAGAGATTCTAGGGTTTATCTCTTTCAGCTTTGCCTTGATGCCAGGCGCAAGCCTTGAATAGACAATATCGTTTACCCAGTGGCCAACAAAAGCTGGGCGCTTAAGAGCGTAGTAGCTGTCGTAGCCCTTAACTTTGACGAGCTTTTGCCAGAATTCATCTGGAAAAGTTTTTGACCATTTTCGGGCATCTTCGTTGAGGAATTTATCTAGTATCTTTTGGAGAGCCTGATCTTCTCTGACTCTCTGATAACCGGTAGCCTCGTCGATTAGCGCGGCTATACCAACCCTAGCAAACCCCCTAACAAGTGACTCCGCGTATTGACCATAGCGAACCTCCTGTTCCGTCTTTAGGGCGCCAGCTTTTCTCGCTTCAAGAATTGAATCACATAGGTCGGCAAGTATCTCAGCCCTGAAACCATGAACTGGCTTTGGGGTCTTTCCGGTGATCTCTACTGGCTGTTCGATGGCCATTGCTAAGGCATTGTTCATAAAGGGTTTTAGGGTAGAATTAGACGAAATTCGCTGCATTCCTTGGCCACGGCCTTTCATGCCAATCGCGCTCGTCATACTGCGCCCGGATATGAATCGCTCTCCATCGGCAGTGACAAAGCAGCTTAACTCAACGTCCCCTAGGGAAAGGGTACCTGCATACTCTGCTTTCTTGGTGATTAGCCTTGGCGCGGGTTTAGATTTTTCGACCGGCAGCGTGAACCCGTTTTCTGAGACAACGCTATCAGCAACTTCGTCAAAGCTACCGTCAATAGGCTCCACAATCTGATCTGGCTTCTTAGGCATTGATTAGCTCCTTATAAGTGAGCCGACGTCCAGCGGCGCGGGCGGCGGTCATTGCTATGAAGTCCATTGTGCTGACTTCGCTGGTGTTGTGACGGAATGCGAACTCGTTGATATAGCGGTTAAGGTGCTTCGGGCTCATGTAGTGATAGACACCGAAATAGCCGCGCTTAAGCAGCGCCCAGAACGACTCTATGCCGTTAGTGTGGGCCATCCCGTTGACGTACTCCTTAACGGAGTGACCGACTGACAGGTGCTTGTAGGGCATACCAACATAAGAACTGTGGTCGTCAGTGTAAACAGTTGAGCCGAGGCGGACATGCTCACCGATGAAGCCATGGAGGGTTTTCTTGCTGGTACCTTCTATGATTCGTGCGACAACATTACCGCCACGCTGCTTGATACCGCCTACAGCGATCTTGCCAGCGGTACCGCGGCCAGCGTGCAGTTTCTTTGATGCGTGCTTGTTGGTTTCCTTGCCACCGAAGTAGGTTTCATCTACTTCTACTTCGCCGGACAGTGAGCCGTCATCGTCTGACTTGTTGCTCATCCAGGTCTCGCGGATGCGCTGAGCGAGGAACCATGCGGACTTTTGAGTAATACCCAGTTCGCGGGCCATCTGAGTAGAGGGGATTCCCTTGCGGGCCGTGGTCATCATGTAGATAGCCATGAGCCACTTGTGCAGACCGAGACGGGATTCGGCTAAGACGGTACCAGTGCGAACGCTGAAATGTTTGCGGCAGTCGCGGCAGCGGTAGGGCATAGGCTTGTGATTTTTGGTTTCTACGGCATTTTTGCTGGCGCAGTGACCACAAACCGGGGTGTTCCCCCAACGCTTATTCTCAAAATAGAGACGAGCAGCTTCTTCATCCGGGATCTTTTGGAAGAACTCGTAAAGGCTGGTTGTTTCTTTTGTCGGCATGATACTTCCCTCTGAACGATGGAAGTATACTAGCCATAACCTAACGGCTAGTCAAGTTATTTATGGCTAGTTAAGTATATAGTTCCCTTTTTTTTGGGCATCCTGCCTCCACGCAGCCGCGCTCGAGGTCGCTCATTTACAGGATTATGTCCAGCACACAATGGTTCATCACCGGAAATCTGCAATAAACCTTTTTATACGTGCCGGGCTACGAAAGCCGCGCGGTAAAGAGCCGGCAAGGGAATCAGGTGTGGAAGTGTGGAGCAGAGGAAGACGAGAAGAAGAAAGCAGTGAAGCGGAAACCAGAGAGCGGATTACCCGCTCTCTGGTGGCAGTTCATTAACGACGGTTTGGCAGGTTGTCTACCTGGCTCAGGCGATTCTCGGTTAGCGAGATCAGATCTGCCAGAATACGACCGGATTCCAGCAGCAGGGGATCCTGCTCCTCCGGCTCATCGTCGCCGTCGGTATCGCTGGACAGGGTGGTGTCGCTGTTGATTTGAGTGCCTTCAGTTTCGGCGCTGTCATCTTCGGCGTTAGCGGCAACCCATTCGCGCAGTGGCAGGCCTTTTAGAAAACGGCGCATGTTGTCCGCGTCGAATTCCTCGCGCCGTTCTTGCTCCCGCCGGGCTTCCACCTCGGCTTCGTTGAGGGACACTACTTCCCGCGCGCGCAATTGTCGGGTGCGCTCAATCTGATCCATTAGATAGATAAAATCCGGCGATTCCTCTACCCGTGCCTGGTAACGCTGGCGCAGTTCCGGCAGGACGGCATCAATGGAATGATAGGAGCGGTACTCAACGGGTCGAACCGTGTCCCAGGGCAGGGCGCCGTCGAGGCTGCTTTCTCCGATGTCATCGTAGGCATCATAAAGATCGGGGAAGGTAATGTCCGGAATCACCCCGCGATGCTGGGTGCTGGCACCGGAGATTCGGTAGAATTTCGAGCGGGTCACCTTCACCTGGCCGTAGTCCATGGGGATGATCTCCTGGACCGTACCTTTACCGAAGGTCTGGCCGCCCAGCACAATGCCGCGCTGATAATCCTGGATGGCGCCAGCGAAAATCTCCGAGGCGGAGGCACTGGTGCGATTCACCAGAACTGCCAGGGGACCGGCATAGGCCACTTCCGGGTCATTGTCGCCGAACGAACGGGTAAAGCCATTGCGGATGCCAGAGTAGCGAATCTGCACAGTGGCGCCGGTTTCGATGAACAAGCCTACCAGCTGATTGGCTTCGCTGAGGCTGCCGCCGCCGTTGTTGCGCAGGTCCACGACCACGGCATCAACGTCTTCAGTTTTGAGCTCTTCCAGCAGGGCGCGCACGTCGCGAGTGGAACTTTTGTAGTCCTCTTCGCCGCGCGATGCTGCCTCGAAGTCGAAGTAGAAGGTGGGCAGATTGATCACGCCAATCTTGTAGTCCTGGCCGTTGTAGCTCAGTTCCAGCACTTCCTTCTTCGCGGACTGATCCTCCAGTTTTACCGTATCGCGGGTGATGGCGACGACAGTGGCGGCAGATTCACTGACCGCATCAGCCGGGATCACGTTGAGTCGTACCATGGTGCCTTTCTCGCCGCGGATCTGGTCCACCACATCGTCAAGGCGCATGCCAACTACGTCCTGGAGATCGCCGTCCGGTCCCTGACCGATGGCGATAATGCGGTCTCCGGCGCGCAGTTCATTACCACGTTCCGCCGGTCCGCCTTTAATCAGCTCAACCACCTTGGTGTATTCGTCCTCGGTAGTCAGTTGCGCACCAATGCCCTGCAGCGACAAAGACAGCTGCATGTTGAAGTTCTCTGAATCTCGCGGTGAGTAATAATCGGTATGTGGATCAACGGCTTTGGCCACAGAAGACAAGTATGACTGGAAGATATCCTTGCTGTTGGTTTTCAGCACCTGGCTGAGCTGATTGCGGTAGCGCTTGCCCAGCTTTTCCTTGATCTCTTCGTCGCTGTCACCGGCCAGACGCAGGCTCAACACACTGTTTTTGATGCGCTTGCGCCAGATTTCGTCCAGCTCTTCACGGTCGGCGGCGTAGGGTGCCTCCTCGCGATCGATCAGCAGGTTCTCCGGGACGCTAAAGTCCATCTCAGCGATGTGATTCTCGACCCGGTCAATGGCATAGATGAGGCGCTCCAGAACCCGTTGGTAATAGCGGTTGTACATCTCAAACCCGGGCTCGACGCTGCCAGCTTTCAGGCTGTCGTCGAGCGTATAGCGACTGCGGCTTAACTCATCGATATCGCTTTTCAGGAAGTAGAGGTGCTGACCGTCGAGTAAATCGAGATAATTATCAAACAGTAACGATGAAAACCTGTCGTCGAATTCAACTGTTGCATAATGCTTGGTCTGTAACTCTTCAACGAGCGCGGCGGCAGTTGTGCCATGCACAGGCTCACTGACCAGCTCGGTATAGAGCTCATCAATATCGAGCACGGTGTTGAGCTGGGAAGAGTCTTCCTGGGCTGATAACTGGCCGGTAAGTCCGACTGTGCCGAGAGTGCCAAGCAGTGCGACGGCTTTGATCGTCCTGCTAATAACAGGCGGGTTAGTCCAGATTCGCATAATTCTCCACTTTCCAGTTTGGTCGTTGAGCTTTATTGGTGTCTGTTGGTTTGTCTTGCATCCAGACAGGATTGGCGAGCAATCCGGTTCATGCCATGCGGGAATTTAGAGACTAAGCTAATTCCCAGGCCGAGAGAAGTCATTTTCTGTAATTCCCGGCACCGTCCAGGCGTGCTGCAGATCAGCTGAGACAAAGAGCCTAGCGGATGAGTTTGCGCCGCGCCGAGGCGTGCCGTTCGGCCCGCTCCACGTCGATGTAGCGGTCGGTAATGGCGCTGGAACCGTGGCCGGCATCGTCCCTGACATGTTCCCGGGGGCGGTGCTTGACGTCTTCCGATATGCCGGTATGACGAAGCCAGTGCACGGTGGCGTCACCCAGGCGTTCGGCTTCCTCTTTAAAGTCGTCCTTACGCATCTTTTCGGCCGCCAGATCGAAGACTTTTTGCACGATCCCGCGAACCTGCCGCGTACTGGTGAGGCCGCCCTTGCCACGGGTTTTGTGCACCAAGGGGCTCGGTTCCCCGGGACTGGGTAGCGGTGGCAGACCGCGAGAGCGCCGATAACGCTTCAGTGCCTCGAGCATCGCATCACTCACCGATACTTCCCGCTCCTTATTGCCTTTACCCACCGTCACAAACCACCAGTTACCTTCCTGATCCAGCTGGAAATGACCCATTTGCGGCTGCCAGCGCGGTGTTTCCACCAGCTCCGACACCCGCAGGTACATGGCAAACAGGGCGTTCATGATAAACAGCGTACGCTCATGACTGGCCGGATCTTCACGGGCCAGCTCCTCGGCGGCATCCAGCACGTAATCCCACTGCAGCGGTGACAGACGCCGAATCTTGCCCTGGGACTGGTGCTTGCGCAGAAATTTGCTTTTCTGACGCATTTGCGTGACTGGGTTAGCCTGCAAATAACTCTCTTGAATCAGAAAGTTAAAGAAGCTACTTAAGACACTGAATAAGGATTGGATGGCAGCCTGGGAAATGACATATTCGCCTTGCAGCGAGACGTAGGGGCGCCACTCGCCATTCGGCACTCGCAGGCCTGCCTTATCAATAAAGCGGGGTACATTTTTCCTGCCAATCCAGGTAGCCGGCGGCTGGCGGGTGAATTCCACGTAGGACTCAATGTCCTCGCGGTCCACCTGCTTCAGGGATTTGCCCGCCTGCAGCCAGCACCAGTGCAGGAAATGCTCGATCTCCCGCCGGTAGGTGCTGAAGGTGTCGGGGCTGCCGCGATAGCTGTAAATGAATTCACTGGCGAACTGGTAATCAGACAGCGCATCCGCGGGCGGATTATCCACCAGGTGGGCAAGGCTCGAGACGGGCTCCTTGAATGGATTGGCCATGGTCTCGAGGGTATCGAAGAATGCCACCGGTGACTTAACAGCTGACATCAAATTTAGACTCTATGTGCCTGACACAGGGATCAATAATATCTGAGAAGCAGGGGGCGGGGAAGTGAAAATCCAAGAGAATCAATGCCTGTCAGAACGTAAAACTCGACCGGCCAGCAGCACCTGATGTAGTTACTAACGGCAGCAGGGCGCTGAACTTAAACTGCTTGCCGTTAATCCGTCTAAGGCGGTCACGCTTGCTGCAGCTCGGGATCCAGGGATGCGGCAAGGGCTAAATCAGCGGCGTACTGTTAACCGCAGTTACCTGACAAGTGGCGCTCTGAAAACTTCCCCGCGTCAAAAATTACGCCAGATTTGAGGGCAATCTGGCTGGCTGCTCAACATCGGCCTGTGGTAAATCGGGCTGAGTGAATCGGCGTTAGTGAATAGATCGATGCTAAATAGGCCGGCGCGCAGGCAAAGGCCTGATTAGTAGCTACCTGCAATTGCTACTGCCCAGGCCAGTCAAGCCACGGGAATAGGTCAATCAGGGCAATTGGCAGGCGTCGGCACCAACACCTTGGTTAGCAACCCCTGCTTGTCACCAGGGTTACTATAAAATACTTTAGATAAAATATATTACTATCTGATATTAATGACTAAAAATGCTGATTATGATTGCCCGGGTGAGTCTGCTACTTACTCAGCGCAGCAATTACAATCCAGTCCCAGGACTGTGAGCTACCGCCTCACGCTCGGGGCCAGCCCAGCTTTCAGGGAGTGCGGCCCTACAAGACCGTGACAGCGCTGACCCGGTCACTGGAATTTGACGAACGGTTCAATCTCTTGGCTGATCTGACGCAGTGTCCGGGGCTGAACAATCGGCTGTTTCAGCAGGCAGGATACGCGCCAGTGTTCCGGAAGCGGTAAGCAGAAACAGGAGCAGGGGCGCAGGCCGGTGGCGAGAGCGATAGCCATGCGGGCTATAACGCGTGCCGGAAAGACATTGGCACCCTGGTACTGACCATCAGCGGCGAATACAGCTCCTCAATCATCGTCAATCCGCCGGTAGCCAACTTTCCTGCAAGGGCGGCCCACGCGCCCGCATTAACCACCAGCCCGGTGAGCCAGCGTCTTGCGTTGGTCCTGAAGGCGATGGTCCTGAAGGCGCTAGTCCTGAAGGCAGCACCCTGGCCGGGCGCTACCTACTGTCCTTTGGCTCCCAAGCCGGGCCAGCCATGCTTGAAGTGATGTAACACCGCTGCCAGTTCTTCCAAGCCACTGATTACAGTGTGATTGTCGCGGAAAGGGCCAATGACGCCCGTAGTACCCGATGGAACATAAACGGCGCAGCGCAGCAGCTCTGGATGGGGACAAATGGCTGGGGGCAGGCCAGTGGTGGATGAGAGGATTGGCGGCTGGAACGACGACACCGTGGTTTTCGGAACCCAGGGCTTCAATGGACAAAAGTATTTCCCTGGAGTTTATTAAAAACATATGGTTACAGAGTGCTTCTCACTTACTTCCAAGTATCAGATTCCCTGCTGATTCAGCCAGTCAGTGACAGCGAACTGAAGATCAATGCCCGGTCGACAGCTGAAAACTGAAGGTGTGGGCCGCTACGGGGCTAATTACGCGTTGCCGGGGATTTTTGCCGGTGCGCACGCTAGACGCAGTAAGGACAAAAAGGACAGCAAGCAGAACGTCCCTGATCACGGGTGTGCGTAGTAGCCGCAGCGGCGATGCTGGAATGACAGGGGTGCTGCCAATTCAAGTGCCCGCAAGCACCCGAACAGATGATTTAACAGCAGACCAAATGGCTTTGGATCCGGGCCAGCTTAGCACCCATATCCTTCTTACCAGTAATCTTTAGCCCTCCCACTAAACTGCTCTAAACCACTCTTTCTATGTTGGAAATTCATTCTCCGCTGGCTGTATTTGTTTTTGATAGGAAATTTCGGTCATCGAAGGAGTCAAATTACACGTGCTGTCGGCATTTTCGTTGATATAGCAACTGGACAATCCCTAAATATTCAGGATATTTTTTGGCTATCACGAACCAAGAGGGTAAAAAGCATGAAAATTATCGACTTGGCCAAACCGAATGTTCCGGTTGTTAATCCGAATGATAGGCTTATGGATATAACTGGAAACTTTCTAATAGCAGATGCTCACGGTATTCCAGTTGTTAGTGAAGATGGAAATATTTTCGGAGTAATTACCAGCTCGACATTAGCTGAAGCTCAGAAAGCTGGGGATGGCCAGCTTGCGGCATTCGTTTGGGAAGTTTGCGTCAGAGAATTCAAATCTCTTCATCCAGACACATCTGTTACCGAAGCCGTTGTTGAAATTCAGAAAAGCAAAGAAACGTTCGCCATAGTGGCCGAGGGTGATAGGTACATAGGGTTAGTAACAGCAAATAGCTTGCTTGAACTGATAAGCGTTGTTAGTGAAGAAGATCAATCTGCAAATGCAACTATAGATCTAGAGGACTAAAGCAATGAGTGATCGCTATTTCCGGTAATCTTTATTACCGGAAATAGCAGAATAACCAGGTTGCAGGGCTTTCCGGCCAATCATCAAAGGTTTCAATTGGTTAGCCGCAATTACTCCGCTGGCTCTCAAGGCCGGAATCAATCCTTGTGGCCTATTGATCATGCTGTGGTTTGCGCCGCGTCACCAACCACCGGCGCATCCGCTTCCCGCTTGCTGCGCATGGTCACGACCTCTTCGGCCAGTGTCGGATGAATGCCAATGGTTCGATCAAAGTCCGCCTTGGTGGCGCCGCAGTTCAAGGCGACTGCGAAGCCTTGTACCAGCTCGCCGGCATCCTGGGCCACTACATGCACGCCCAACACTCGATCAGACTCGCGATCCACAACCAGCTTGATAAAGGCCTGCTCCTCACGCCCGGTCAACGTGTGTTTTAGCGGCCTGGTGGCGGTCACGTAGACATCGAGGTCGTGCCCCGCGGCCAGTGCGTCTTCTTCGCTCAGGCCCACGCAGGAGATATTGGGATGGCAGAATACTGCAGTAGCGACATTATTGTAGTCCGGTTTGGCTTTTCCTTTTGAAAACAGTGTCCTGGCCACGAACTCTCCCTCTGCCAGTGCGACTGGCGTAAGCTGCAAACGATCAATGACATCGCCAACGGCGTAGATGGAGTCTTCTGCGGTACGGAAATGATCATCAACGACAATCGCGCCATTGCCCTTGGTGGCAACGCCTACGGTGTCGAGGCCCAGATCGTCGGTCAATGGCCGGCGCCCGGTGGCAGCCAGCATCTGCTCAGCTTCTAATTCAGATCCGGATTTAAGAGATATCTTCAACTTATTGTTTTTATTGCCTTTTGATATAGACGCAATGTCGTCTTCGAGGACCACGGTCATGTCATGCTGCAGCTGGGTAGTAATAAACTGGCGGACTTCATCATCAAACCCGCGGAGCAATCGGTCGCCACGGTAAAGCAGTGTGGTCTGACAGCCCAGGCGGGCGAAAATACTGGCGAACTCTACAGCGATATAGCCGCCCCCCTGGATAACAATCGTTTCCGGTAACTTTTCCAGGTAAAACACTTCATTGGAGGTGATGGCATGCTCGTTGCCAGGAAATTCAGGTACCCAGGGCCAGCCGCCCACGGCGATGAGAATATAGCGGGCGGAGACTTCGCGCCCGTCAACCTGTACGGAATTGGCGCCACTGATGCGAGCTCGCGATGGAAAAATGGTCACTCCGGCTTTATCAAGCATCGATTTATAAATGCTGTTCAAGCGATTGATTTCAGTATCTTTATTCTTGACCAATGTGGGCCAGTCGAAGCCTGGTCGCGGAGTGTCCCAGCCGAACCCCCGGCTATCGATAAAGTCATCGGCAAAATGCGCGGCATAGCTGAACAGTTTCTTGGGCACGCAACCAACGTTGACGCAGGTGCCGCCGTAGTAGCGTTCTTCGGCTACCGCGACGCGGGCTCCCAATGAAGCCGCAATGCGGCTGGCGCGGACGCCGCCGGATCCGGCGCCGATAACGAACAAATCATAATCAAATGCAGGCAACTTGCTGTATCCTTCTTTAAAGCGTCTGGATGGCTTGTCTGGTGGAACTGGTAGCGCAATCGCAGCAGCTGCGAGCGGCCCGGATGGCGCCAGAAAGCCCGCATTATGCCTTAAGCAGCAGCGCATAAACACCACTCGATGCAAGCCAATCTCTTTACAAATCAGCAAGATCCAACCAGTCACGAGGACCATGACCTGGGCGATGGCTGGGTACGTGAGTTCCCGGTGGCTTTTTCCGCCAGAGAGTCTGAAACCCTGCGCAACACGCTAATCCGGCAAATCCCCTGGCGCCAGGATCGGCTGCGCATTGCCGGGCGGGAACTGGACGTGCCGCGCCTGCAGTGCTGGATGGGCGATGCCGATTACGCCTATTCCGGGATCAGGCTGAAGGCCGAGCCCTGGCACCCGGTTGTAGACAATATTCGCCAGCGGGTCGAATCGCTGACGAAGTACCGCTTCAATGTCGTGTTGCTGAACTACTACCGCCACGGCCAGGACAGCGTCGCCTGGCATGCCGATGACGAACCCGAGTTGGGCGACAAACCCGTTATTGCCTCGCTGACGCTGGGGGCCGAGCGCCCTTTCCAGTTTCGTCATAAACGCGACAAGTCCCAGCCCAGGCATCGCTTCATCCTCGGCGATGGCTCACTGCTGCTTATGGGAGAATCCATTCAAAACAACTGGATGCATCAGTTACCTAAAGTCAAAGGTCTTCAGGAACCGCGGCTGAACCTGACCTTTCGCCTGATCGCGCCACGTTAGCCGCCGAAGTAGCCTTTCATGGTGCACCAGGATCATTTCGACATTGTCATTATCGGCGCCGGGATAATTGGCCTGGCGATTGCGCGGCAGCTGACGCTGGAGCCACGTTTCCGGAGTCGTTCAATCCTGGTACTGGACCAGGAACGCGGCTTCGGCCAGCACACCAGCAGCCGTAACAGCGAGGTGATTCACGCTGGCATTTATTACCCGACAGGTTCCCTGAAAGCCCGGCTGTGTGTCCGCGGCAAGGCCCTGCTCTATGACTATTGTCAACGTCACGCTATCAACCACCGCGCCTGCGGCAAGCTGATTGTGGCCCAGCCGGGGGAGGAATCGAAACTGGAGGCGTTAAGGCGCCAGGCCTGGGCCAATGGTGTGGAGGATCTGGAACTGCTGGAGAGGCACCAGGTGGCTGCCCTGGAGCCCGATGTCAGGGCCAGTGCCGCCCTGCTCTCGCCGTCCACCGGCATTGTCGATAGCCACCACTTGATGCAGTCATTGCTGCATGACGCGCAGCGGGGGGATGTCCTGTTCGCCCCGCTCACCAGGGTTACCGGGCTGCGGCGGCTGGCCAGTGACTTTGCTGTCACGACCCGGGCGGGTGATGGTCGCGACAGTAGCGACTACCAGTTTCGCTGTGCCGCGTTGATCAACTGTGCCGGGCTCTGGGCCAGCGATATTGCCACAATGCTGGACGCTGAGGGCCGCCCTGGCGAGGCTTTTCCGCCGCCAACCTACTACTGCAGGGGTGACTACTACAGTTACCTTGGACCTGCGCGGTTCCGGCATCTGGTTTATCCGTTGCCGGAAGCCGGGACCCGGGGGCTGGGCATTCACGCCACCCTGGATCTGGGTGGCCAGATTCGCTTCGGGCCGGACAGTCATTACCAGTCGAGTCTTGGCTACGCGCTGGACGCCAGTAAAGCTGCGCTGTTCGCGCAAGCCATCAGCCGCTACCTGCCGTCAATTACCGCCAGCCAGCTGCAGCCAGCGTATTCGGGCATCCGTCCCAAGCTGGCGGGGCCTGGACAGCCAGCCGCAGACTTTATGATTGCCACTGGCAGTGGTGCCGAGCAGGACTCGGAGCTGCATCTGCTGGGTATTGAATCGCCCGGGCTGACCGCCAGTCTGGCGCTGGCGGAAGCTGTCACTGCCCGGCTACCAGCCCTATAGCCCAGGCTGGCTAAAGCGTGCAAGTTGGCGCGGCATCGTTAAGCCGTGCGGCCAACAGGTTTTCCATTTGCGCACGCAGACGATTTTCCGGGCCGCAGAATTGCAAGCCATAACCGCGACAGTGGCATTGCGGCGCAGGATGATCATGTTCCCGAACCCATACCACCCGGGCTATGGTGGCCTCCCGGACTGTCAGTCGCGGCAGGCTCAGGGTGAGAAAAAGCTCGTGACCCATGGCTGGCAAAGCACCGGTGCTGGGTATAAACAGACCGCCGCCGCCAATAAATGGCATGTACATCTGGCGCAATGTTTCCACTGTGCTTATCTGTACATTGACTACTGTTGGCTGCATGGGTCCCTCGTGCTACTGGGATAGTCTGCAAGTGCAGCTGAATCAATGATTGCGCGACAATTAATTCGCAACATTCAAGATGGGCGCACTGGCGCTTCAGTCAGCGGCTTTCAGGATGCCCGGCATTGGCATGGCTGCCAGGCAAATTGTTGACCACTAGCCGGGACGATCGGCGGCAATCAGCAACAGACTCCATTGCCGCAGCAGGGTTTCCAGCAGCAATTGCGGGTTGGGGTTGGCGGTGCCCAGCAGCTGCTTTCTCGCCACCAGTCCCAGCTCATAAAGCTGTAATATTTTTCGCAGTGAATCGGCAGTGCCTGCGCCCTTCAGTTTGCTCAGCAGCACCTGGAGAGATTCGCGGTCAGGAATGTGTGCCGCCTCTTCCTGGGTAAGCCCGTGTACCAGTGTAGTTGAGAAATCGAGCAAATACCCAATCGCGACTGCAGCGCTGATCTTCAGGCCGTGCTTGAGCGGCACCTGAAGGTCGGTTTCGCCAAGTAACAGGGTCGGCAGAGAGGCGAGGAACTGCTGGCGATCAGCCAGTTCATCTGCGGAGGCCATCTCCAGCGCCACCATCGGGCGACAGCCGGCAACGGCCAGCAGCGCGGTGGCATCGTCATCTGGCCCCAGGTGTTGCTGTAGCCAGTCCGACGTCATATCCAGGCTGGGAACGCTCATAGTCAGGCGTTGGCAGCGACTGCGAATCGTCGCCGGCAGATAGCCTGGCAGGTCGGTGACCAGAAACAGATAGGTCTTGTTGGAGGGCTCTTCCAGGGTTTTCAGCAGCGCATTGGCCGCCGACCTATTCATCCGATGCGCATGATTAACAATGACCACCTTGGCCAGGCCTGAGTGCCCGGTGTGATGGACAAATTCGCCCAATCGGCGCACCTGGTCCACGGTGATATCGCGGGCACCGTCTTCGGGTTCAAGCACCAGAATATCAGGATGCTCGTTGCTGCTTCCCAGCTGACAATGGTGACAATGGCCACAGGGGATATCTGCGTCCGGTTCCAGACACAGCAGCAGCTTGCTGAACTGGCGGATAAACGCGAGCTTGCCGATACCTGCTGGTCCGGCTACCAGATAGGCGTGAGCCAGCTTGTCGCCTCGATAGTGCCCGATCAGCCGCTGCCAGCCTTGCTGCTGCCAGGGAAATGGGGCACGAATGGCGTTACTAATACCGTTCATTGGTGCGGCTGTCCCTGAAGCCAGTCATCAACGCTGGCAACCAGTTCGCTGCGTACTGCGGCAACGTCTTGCCCGGCGTTAATAACCCGGTAGCGCTCACTGGCGCTGGCGGCGAGTTCCAGGTAGGCCTCGCGTACTCGATTGAAGAAATCCAGCTGTTCGGTTTCGAACCGATCCAGTTCGCCGCGTTCAGTAGCCCGCTGCAGGCCGATCTCTGGGTCCAGGTCCAGGATCAAGGTCAGGTCCGGGCGCAGCTCGCCCTGCACCAAGGTTTCGAGCTGGGCGACAAGCTTTCGGCCGAGATTCCTGCCGGCGCCCTGGTAGGCGTAGGTAGCGTCGGTAAAGCGGTCACAAAGTACCCATGTGCCCCTGGCCAGGGTTGGCTTGATCAGTTTGCCGAGATGCTGGGCACGGGCCGCGAAAACAAGCAGGACTTCAGCAATCGGGTCAAGTGTCTCTTCATTAATTTTTAGCAGTACGTCGCGAATTTGTTCCGCGTAAAATGTGCCGCCCGGCTCTCTTGTAAGAATGAAGTCTATATCGAGGCTGCGCAGGTGTTCCTGGAGATACTCCAGCTGGGTGCTCTTGCCTACGCCTTCAACGCCCTCGATGGTGATGAACTTTCCCTGTTTCATACTTTACTGCGGTCCATTAATGCTCTGAGAGTTTTGTTGATCACTGGCCTGATTATTATTCTGATCAGTGTTCTGGCGCTGATAGCGATTCACTGCCGCGTTGTGCTGCTCCAGTGTGGCTGAGAACTGGTGGCTGCCGTCGCCTCGGGAGACGAAATACAGGTAATCCGAAGGCAAGGGATTCAGGCTGGCGTGGATCGAGTCCCGCCCCGCCAGTGCAATGGGGGTCGGCGGCAGGCCGTTGATGCGATAGGTGTTGTAGTCGGTAGTGGTGCGCAGATCCGTGCGACGCAGATCGCCATCGAAATCTTCCCCGATACCGTAAATTACCGTTGGATCAGACTGCAAACGCATGCCCTGCTCCAAGCGGCGGACAAATACGCCAGCGATATGACCACGTTCACTGGCGGCGGCTGATTCCTTTTCAATAATGGAGGCCATGATCAACGCCTGGTAAGGGGTCTCATATGGCAGCGCCCCCAGTCTTTTGGACCAGGCATCCTGTAATACCGTCTCCAGGCGCTGATAACCGCGGCGCAGGATTTCCACGTCACTGGTGCCCTTGGTATAGAAATAGGTGTCAGGGAATACCAGGCCTTCAGGGTTATCCCGGGGTATTGCCATGGCCCTGGCAATGTCAGCCAGGCTAACATCAGCCTTCAGCTGCAGGTTAACCTTTTCGGCTTGCTGAATCGCCGCCAACGCCTGGCGCAGAGTCCAGCCTTCCAGTAGCGTAACCCGGTACTGGACTACCTCGCCGCTGACCATCGCCTGCAACAAATCTGCCGCACTCATGCCCGGCTGCAGCCGGTATTCGCCCTGTTGAATAGTGGCGCCAACGCCCTGCCAGCGCGCCAGCAGGCGCAGCACAAGCGGATGGACAAGTTGACCTCGGGCGTGCAGGTCCGCCGCAACCCGCGACAGGTTGCTGCCGGGTCGTACTTCATAGATTTGCGGTTCTGACAGCCCGGAAAGCGGCGCATTGACGCTGCGCGCGAACAGCCAGATGCTGGTAATTACAGCAACGGCTGCTACTCCAGCCAGCGCCAGCAACCCACGTACCCAGACGCTGGCAAGCCAGGTTGGCGGCTTGGCGGTGGCTTGCGAGGACTGCGGGGCTTGCGCCATGGCGTGGGGCTTCCTGGCTGTCAGTCAGCGGAGCAGTTGCGCCCCGGATTAGCTGCGGAAATTCTGCAGCCGATTCTAGCATCGAATCCGGCAGACACCGGGATTGCTTACTGAAAGCGCTTGAAAATCAGGCTGCCGTTGGTACCACCAAACCCAAAGGAATTGCTCAGAACCACGTTCAAAGCTTGCTCACGAGCCTGGTGTGGTACGTAATCCAGATCACAGCCAGTATCAGGATTTTCCAGATTGATGGTCGGGGTAATCACCTGGTCGCGCAGACTGAGTACGGCAATGATAGCTTCTACCGAGCCTGAAGCGCCCAGCAGATGGCCAATCATGGATTTGCTGGAACTGACCGCCAATTGCCCGGCGTGGTCACCAAACACCGACTTGATCGCCTGGGTCTCGGCGATATCGCCAGCCTGGGTGGACGTGCCGTGGGCATTAATGTAATCCACGTCGCTGGCGTTCATGCCTGCGCTTGCCAGGGCATTACGCATACATTGTGCAGCCCCTGCGCCGCCTTCTGGTGGCGAGGTCATGTGATAGGCATCGCCACTCATGCCGAAGCCGCATAGCTCGGCATAGATGGTCGCACCACGGGCCCGGGCATGCTCAAGCTCTTCAAGAACCAGAATGCCGGCGCCGTCGCTGAGCACGAAACCATCCCGGTCCCGATCCCAGGGCCGACTGGCGTGGGTGGGATCATCATTACGGGTGGATAATGCCCGGGCGGCGCAGAAACCGCCC
Organism: uncultured Pseudohongiella sp.; assembly: GCA_965230125.1. Classification (GTDB taxonomy): domain Bacteria; phylum Pseudomonadota; class Gammaproteobacteria; order Pseudomonadales; family Pseudohongiellaceae; genus UBA9145. Next base: position 2,568,787 of record OZ245938.1, read on the forward strand.
AGACCAACCGGAGACGTTGCCATTTCCGCCCCGCCGGCCAGCATAATGTCGGCCTGATGATTAGCGATCATGTTCGCAGCCAGACCGATGTTGTGGGTGCCGGTCGTACAGGCCGTGGTTACCGCGATATTCGGTCCCTGCAATCCAAAGCGGATCGACAGGTTCCCAGCGATCATATTGATGATTGAGCCAGGAACAAAAAACGGCGAGACCTTGCGCGGGCCGCTTTTCTGGATCTGCAGCGCAGTTTCCTCGATTGAGGTAATGCCGCCAATCCCGGAGCCGATGGCAACCCCTGCCCGCTCTGGTGCCTTCAGGCTGTCGCTGTTTTCAAGGCCAGCGTCCTGAATGGCCTGAACCCCGGCCGCGATGCCGTAGTGCATGAAAACATCCATGCGCCGGGCATCTTTGGGAGCCATGAACTGGCCAGCGTCAAAGTCTTTGATGGTGCCGCCGAAGCGCGTGCTGAAATCCGCCACATCGAAATGCTCAATGGGGCCAACGCCACTCTCACCGTTTTTAAGGGCTTCCCAGGAGCGGGTGACATCATTGCCCAACGGCGTAATTAAACCAAGACCGGTGACAACAACTCGTCTGTTGTTCACGTGTTCTCTCCAGATTTAATTGCTGATAGCCATATAAACAAAAGCTACTCCAGAGTCCTCTGGAGTAGCTTCAGAACCTAGCATTGATGATGGCTTACAGGTGTTGGTTAATGTAGTCGACGGCGAGTTGCACGGTGGTGATCTTCTCGGCTTCTTCATCCGGAATTTCAGTCTCAAATTCTTCTTCGAGAGCCATAACCAACTCGACAGTATCAAGTGAATCAGCGCCTAGATCTTCTACGAAGGAAGCAGACGGTTTAACCTCGTCTTCCTTCACACCAAGCTGTTCGCATACGATTTTCTTAACGCGCTCTTCAATGCTACTCATAACTATTATTAGCTCCTAATACTATGTTTCTAAAGGCTTTTTTGAGAGCCTCTCTGTCACGATCGCGTCGCATCCAGACCACCGTGTAATTCAGAGACGCAAGTTTACCTCTATTTGCCAGAGATGTAATGTGTAAATTGTCTAAAGGGTGTCGGCCCGAAATGCCGTGAATTTACCCTTATTCCAGACATCTATCTTATTGAGCAATGTTGTTGAACTCCGCTGGTAAGCAGGTACTCAACTCATGTACATGCCGCCATTGACATGTACGGTTTCACCGGTGATGTAGGCGCCGCTATCGGACACCAGGAAAGCCACCACGGCGGCAATTTCGTCGGCCTCACCCAGGCGACCCAGCGGGATTTGCGCCAACAGGGCCTGTTTCTGTTGCTCGGGCAGTTCTCGGGTCATATCGGTATCTATGAAACCAGGGGCCACGGCATTCACTGTGACTCCGCGGGAACCGATTTCCTTGGCCAGTGAACGGGTGAATCCTTCGATGCCCGCCTTGGATGCGGAATAATTGGTTTGCCCGGCGTTGCCACTGGCGCCGACCACCGAACTGATGTTGACGATGCGCCCGAATCGGGCTTTGGTCATGGCTTTCATGCAGGCTTTGCATACTCGATACATCGAACCCAGGTTGGTGTCGATGACTTCCGACCATTCATCCGCTTTCATGCGCATCAGCAGATTGTCACGAGTGATTCCAGCATTGTTAACCAGCACTGTTGGGGCAGCGAAATCGTTGGCTACCGCCCGCATCAAGGCGGTAACCGACTCATCGTCGGCGACATTCGCGGCATAGCCTTTTCCGGTGATACCTGCGTCTTGCAGATAATCGCTGATTCGTCCGGCACCGGCGTCGGTGGTGGCGGTGCCAACTACCGTCATTCCCAGTTCTCCCAGCTGCAGGGCAATGGCCTTGCCAATGCCGCGGCTCGCTCCGGTGACCAGAGCTACGGGTTTTTGTTCAGTCATAACAGATCTTCCTTGCTAGCTTGACGTATTTGGCGGGCGTCGGCCTGGGCTTTTCATGACGGACCATTGACTGCGAATTACGCCTGCATCTCGGCGATCGCACTGTCGAGACTGCCGGGGCTGTCACTGCCGACGCAGACCAGATCCGGCTGGATTCGCTTGATGAGGCCGCACAACACCTTACCGGGGCCGCATTCTACCAGCCTTTGAATGCCAGCCTTGTGCATGACGTTAACGCAGTCTACCCAGCGCACCGGCTCATGGAGCTGTTTGACCAGGTTCTGCTTGATTTGTTCGGGGTCGCGGCAGATTTCCGCTGAATAGTTCTGGACCACGGCAATTGTTGGATCACTAAACTCAATGCTGTCGAGTATCTCGGCAAGCTGTTTGGCCGCCGGTCGCATCAGATCACAGTGGGATGGAACGCTGACATTGAGCGGCAGCGCCCGCTTGGCGCCGGCTTCCTTACACAGCTTGATAGCCCGGTCCACGGCCTCGGTATCACCGGCAATGACTGTCTGGCCAGGCGAATTGAAGTTCGCTGCCGAAACCACCTGGTGTTGTTCCGCCTCGTCACAGATTTCGTTGATCTGATAGTTCTCAAGGCCAACGATAGCGGCCATTTTCCCGGTTCCGGCAGGCACCGCTGCCTGCATGTACTGGCCGCGCTTGTGCACCGCCAGAACCGCGTCGTCGAAGCGAATAACGCCGCCGCAAACCAGCGCCGAGTATTCACCGAGGCTGTGACCGGCCAGGATTGCTGGCGCCAGGCTACTCTGGTCATTCCAAAGCCGCCAGATTGCTACTGATGCTGTCAGCAGCGCCGGTTGGGTGATATCGGTGCGGTCAAGAATGTTGTCAGTATCGTGCTGGCAAATCTGCCAGAGATCCATGTCGAGAACGGCGGAGGCCTGTGCGAAGGTTTCTTCAATCACCGGGTAGGCGGTGGCGAGCTCTGCCAGCATCCCCAGCTTTTGTGAGCCCTGTCCCGGAAAAACGAATCCGAACTTATCCATGGCTGGTGGTAATTCCCCTTTAATCAGGCTGTTACGCCACTTTTCTAATTATTGCTGAACAAACTGCGGTGCGTGCGGTTCGTTCGCAGCCGGACAATCGGCCATGATCGCAGCAACCTTTTTAGCAATCAATCGTGGTACATCATGTTCTATTTCGCGCTCGGCTTGCTGGATGGCACGGAAGAAACCTTCCTGATTAGCGTTCCCGTGACTCTTCACAATCGACCCTTGTAGCCCCAGTAAGCTGGCCCCATTAAAACGCTGCGGATCAATACGTTGCGCGAGGCGGTTAAACATGGAACTGGGAAACTGGCCAGCCAACCGGGTCACCAGGCTGTGTTCCAGCTCTTCAGCCAGGAATTTACGCAGCACATTGGCAACACCCGCGCTGGTCTTGATGGTGACGTTGCCGACAAAGCCATCGCACACCACGACATCGGCCGATCCTTCAAACAGAGCATTGGCCTCCACGAAGCCGATAAAATCCAGGTCCTTGCAGCGCTCCAGCATTTCAGCCGCTTTGCGGACCTCGTCAGTGCCCTTGAAATGTTCGGCACCAATATTCAGCAGGCCTACTTTGGCTCCCTTGCCCGTTAGTGAGCTGGCCAGCACAGAACCCATCACCGCAAACTCAAACAGGTGCTGGGCGTCCACTTCCGGATTCGCTCCCACATCCAGCAAGTAGGTCTGCTGGGTGGTGCCCGGAATCGTGGCGACAATAGCCGGCTTGTGGATCCCCTCGATAGTTTTCAGCAGGTGTCTGCCGATCATCAGCAGCGCGCCGGTGTTCCCGGCGCTCACCATGGCCTGTACTTCGCCGCGCTGTACCAGCTCCACAGCACTGAACATCGAGCTGTCCCGGCCGCTGCGGAGCACATTACGGGGCAGATCCTCATCACTGACTACGGAATCGGTGTGCAGTACCTCGACACGAGCACCGGCCTCAGCGCTGCGAGCAGACGCCAGCAAGGGTTCGATCTGTTGCCGGTCACCCACCAGCGTGAGGTGTAAATCATTGGAAGATTCCAGGGCTCGCAAGGCAGCGGGCACTGTCAACAAGGCACCGCCTTCTCCGCCCATAGCGTCTACCGCTATGTGCTTGGTCACACCAACGCTTACTCTTCGCCGATGTCGAGAACTTTCTTGCCTTTGTAGAAGCCATCCGCAGTCACGTGGTGACGACGGTGTACTTCACCGGTGGTCTTATCGGTGGACAGGGTCGGTCCACTCAGGTTGTCGTGGGTTCGGCGCTTGTTGCGCTTGGAACGGGTGACTTTACTCTTCTGCACTGCCATGAGAACTCTCCAAAAAACCAATAGCCAGAAATCGAACCGGCTAGTATTGAACTAGTGAAATAAGTGACGCCGCGAGTCACCGGGACTCACTTGTCGTCTGTAGACTGTTTCGACTGCTTTAACTGTTCCAGTACAGCAAACGGGTTAGTTTTTGCTGAATCGCTGCTTTCGTCGTCGCTTGCAGACATGTCGGCAGAGTAGTCGAGTTGTCGCGGGCACTGGCCTTCCGGGTGATAACACACAATCGGCAAACTCAGCAGCAGCTGTTCCTCTACTACAGTGGCCAGCTGCAGCTTGATATCCTGGCAAATCCAGGGATCCAGGTCCGGATTCAGGCCAGCGGCCTCTTCTTCGTCTTTCACCAGCGCCAGGTTGATCTTATCCTGCAGCTGGATCGAGACCGGTTGCAGGCATCGCTGACAGGTTAACTCAACACTGGCATCGACGCGTCCTACAATCCTTCGCAAGCCGGTGTTGTCGATACCGAAGCGCAATTCCGCAGTAATCTGTGCCTGGTCGCTGGCCAGGCTGTTGCGGAACTCCGGCAGGCGCTCCAGGGCCACCGTGCCGTGCAGATTTGCCTCTTGCTGGAAGACCCGGCGAGTATCCACATAGAGCGGTACCGGCTGCTCGGCTGGCTGATCAGACGGCTGGTCAATCATAGGCGCGCAATTCTAGGCGGCTAAGGCGTTGCTGTCAAAATATTTAGACATCGATTTCTTCTTAAATTGGCTATCTAATTATCTGATTACTATGGATTATTCGATAATCGATCCAGCAAGGCCTGGAACTGCGCATCCAGAGATGCCGTGAATTCGACGGCGCGCCCGGATTGGGGTTGCAGAAAGCCCAGTCGCGCGGCATGCAGGCACAGTTGGCGGTTGCTGGCCAGACGACCAATGTGCTCGTCTTTCAGCTGCGACTGAACATACTTGTCATCACCGACAATGGGATGCCCGGCAAACTGGCAGTGCACACGAATCTGGTGGGTGCGCCCGGTTTCCGGGGACGCTTCCACCAGGGTTGCGCCAGTGAAACGCTGCAGCACCCGAAACCGGGTGCAGGCGGGCTTGCCGTCAACAGCCACCCGGACAATACGTTCGCCGCCGCTGACCTCGTTCTTGCGCAACGCGGCACTGACTTCCTGCAGTTCCTCTGGCCATTCACCATGGACCAGGGCCAAGTAGTGTTTGGCAACAGTTCTGGCTTTAAATTGTGCTTGTAAGTCCTTTAAACACTTGCCATTTAGTGCAATCAGCAGACACCCTGATGTTTCCCGGTCCAGGCGATGGGCCAATTCGGCAGAGGCCCATGCCGGCTGCATCTGGCGTAGAGCCTCTATCAGGCCCAGGCGAATCCCGGAACCACCGTGAACTGCCAGGCCGGCGGGCTTGTTCAATACCAGGTAGTCAGGGTGCTCGGCGAGTAAATTGGCGAGTAGCAGCTTTTGCAGGCGTGGGCTGGGCGCGGGTGGCGGATTCTCTGCTGGCCCGGAAAATGGCGGTATGCGTACCTGTTGACCGGCCGCGAGACGTTTTTCCGGCTTGGCGCGCTTCTTGTCGACGCGCACCTCGCCCTTGCGGATGATGCGATAGATCCGGGAACGAGGCACGCCTTTGAGCAGGCGCATCAAAAAATTGTCCAGGCGCTGGCCGTCGTGGTCGGGATCCACGGTGACGAGCTGGACTTTGTCGCTGAAACTCACGGCGGTTGGCTCTGTTGCGCAGTTTATCGGCTGCGTTGGCTGGGTGTTCAAGGAATGCGGCATTCTACATCAATCTCCGCCTCCGGTTTGGTGTACAATCCCCTCCTTTTTGGATGCAGGCAAAGCAGTTTCCGAGTGAAAACCTACAAGCAACGACTCAATCTTCTTATTGCCGCCAGTCTGGACCGAATCGCCGGAACGGAGGGCGCGGCTGCCCATGTATTGACGGCCTCCCGGCCCGAGTTCGGCGATTACCAGGCTAATGGTGTCATGGCACTGGCCAAGCAGTTGAAACGTAATCCCCGGGAAATCGCCCAGCAGGTCATTGCTGACCTGGAGCAACAGGCCGCTGAGTATGTCGCCGCCTATGATGTTGCCGGTCCCGGATTTATCAATATAACGCTTAACAATGAGGCGTTGGTGCAGCGGGGTAACGAGGCCCTTGCGGATACCAGGACCCTGCGCCCTACTGACGATCAGCCGAGCACGATTGTAATCGACTATTCGTCGCCGAATCTGGCCAAGGAGATGCACGTTGGTCATCTGCGCGGCACGATTATCGGCGATTGCCTGGTGCGGGTCATGACCGCCTGTGGTCATCGCATCATTCGCCAGAATCATGTCGGAGACTGGGGTACCCAGTTCGGTATGCTGATCACCTACATGCAGGAAGTCAGTAGCGAGGATGGCGACCTTCCGGAGCAGCTTGCCGATCTGGAATCTTTCTATCGCCAGGCCAAGGACCGTTTTGATGCCGATTCCGAGTTCGCGACCCGTGCCCGCAGTGCGGTTGTCAAACTTCAGGGCGGGGATCCGGCGCACCTTAAGGCCTGGGAACGATTCATTGAGGAGTCGTTACGCCACTGTGAAACAGTTTATGAAAAGCTCGGCATTACCCTGACCCGCGATGATCTCGATGCCGAGAGCCGTTACAACGCTGCCCTGCCCGGTATCGTTGCAGAGTTGCGTGACAAGGAACTGCTCACCGAGTCCGCCGGTGCCCAGTGTGTCTTCTTGCCGGAATTCAAAGGCAAGGACGATGAGCCGTTACCGGTAATCATCCAGAAGTCCGATGGCGGCTATTTGTACTCCACCACCGATCTGGCTGCGATTAAAATGCGCGCCAACGAATTTAAAGCGGACCGCTCTTTGTATGTAGTGGACGCCAGACAGTCGCTGCATTTCCAGCAGGTATTTGCCGTTGCCAGGGCCGCCGGCATGGTTACCGAGTCGCTGTCCCTGGAACATATTGCCTATGGCACGATGATGGGAAGCGACGGCAGGCCGTTTAAAACCCGGTCCGGAGATACCGTGAAGCTTGCCGAGCTTTTGGATGAGGCGGTGCGCCGAGCCTTTACTCTGGTGACCGAAAAGAATCCGGAGCTCGAGGAAACCGAGCGGCACAACATTGCCGAGCGGATTGGTATTGCGGCAGTAAAGTATGCCGACCTGTCAAAGAATCGCACCAGTGATTATGTGTTTGACTGGGGATCGATGCTTTCCTTTGATGGCAATACCGCACCCTACCTGATGTATGCCTATGCCAGGATCAAGAGCATTTTGCGCAAGGCTGATTCGGGCGCTGCACCGGTCGCTATTGCTACTGTGACAGAAACAGCCGAGCGGCAACTGCTACTCAAGGTTCTGCAATTACCAGAGATAATCCAGGCGGTGGCGGACGAGTGCTATCCCAATCAGCTTTGTAACTATCTGTTCGAATTGTCGGGAGTGTTTATGCGTTTTTACGAAAGCTGCCCGATCCTCAAGGCTGAGCCCCAGCTGCGCCAGTCGCGTCTGGCTCTGGCCGAACTTACCGCGAACACCTTGAATGAGGGGCTTTCGCTATTGGGCATTGAGCCGCTCGAGCGAATGTAGCCAGGTAAGAGCACCGCTTTTAATTCAACCCCCTATAAACAACGCGCCAAACCAAAACGCCGCATCCTGTTTTGGACGCGGCGTTTATTTTGGAACACCCGGCAGCCAGACCGGGTGTGTGCTCTGGCATTGCTTAGCGCGTTAGCTGCAGTAACAGCTTGTTCAGGTGCGCTGAGAATTCGCCGGGGTCATCCAGTTGCCCGCTTTCAGCGAGGCTGGCCTGACCGAACAGAACACCTACCAGATCCTTGAAGCGATCTTCATCCTGTTCTGCATCCAGGCGTTCCACCAGCGGGTGCTCCGGATTGATTTCAAAGATCGGTTTGCTCTCGGGAATTTGCTGTCCGGAAGCTTCCATGATTTTGCGCATCTGCATCCCCATGTCGTGATCGTCCATAGCCAGGCAGGCTGGAGAATCGGTGAGACGATGAGTGAGGCGCACTTCCTTGACGCGATCTTCAAGCTGCTTCTGGATACGTTCAACGAGACTCTTGAATTTTTCCTCGGTTTTTTCCTGATGCTCTTTCTCTTCCTCGTTCTCCAGCTTGCCCAGGTCCAGCTCGCCGCGAGCAACGTCTTGAAACTGCTTGCCATCGAATTCATGAAGATGGCTCATCAGCCATTCGTCGATGCGGTCATGCATCAGGATCACTTCGATGCCCTTCTTGCGGAAGATCTCGAGGTGTGGACTGTTGCGCGCGGCCTTGAGTGATTCCGCGGCCAGATAATAGATCTTGTCCTGCCCATCTTTCATCCGCGAGACATAATCAGCCAGATTCTGGTCCTGTGCGTCACCGCCGGACTCTGTGGTGGTGAAGCGCAGCAAACCGGCAATTTTTTCGCGGTTCGCAAAGTCTTCGCCGGGCCCTTCCTTCAATACCTGCCCAAACTGTTTCCAGAACTGGGCATACTGTTCCTTATCCTTCTTCTGTAGCTTCTCCAGCATATCCAGCGCCCGTTTGGTCAGTGCGCTGCGCATCGAGTCCACCACCGGATCTTTCTGGAGAATTTCGCGCGACACATTCAGGGAGATATCGTTGGAGTCCACCACACCTTTCATAAAGCGCAGATATAGCGGTAGGAACTGATCAGCGTCATCCATGATGAAGACTCGCTGCACATACAGTTTCAGGCCGCGGGCACCATCGCGATTCCACAGATCATAGGGCGCACGGGCGGGTATGTAGAGCAGACTGGTGTATTCCAACTTGCCTTCTACCTTGTTGTGGCTCCACTGCAGGGGATCTTCAAAGTCATGACTGACGTGCTTGTAGAACTCCTTATACTCCTCATCGGAAACCTCGTTGCGGGGACGCGTCCATAGAGCCTTGGCGTCATTAACCGCCTCATACGCCGGGGGCTGCTCCTTGTCTTCCGCGCTGTCTTCTTCATCGGGTTCCGGCATGTCCTGCTTCTGCATCAGCACCGGGATGGAAATATGGTCGGCGTACTTCTTGACTATGCTGCGTAATCGGAAGGTGTCAGCAAATTCCTGCTCGGATTTTTTCAGGTGCAGGGTGATAGTGGTACCCGACTCGACTTTTTCAGCAGCTTCCACGGTGTAGTCCGACTCACCGCGTGACTTCCAAAGCGTGGCTGCTGAAGCTTCGGTGCCGGCTTTGCGGGTCAGTACCTCAACCTCATCGGCAACGATAAAAGCAGAATAGAAACCCACGCCGAATTGGCCGATCAGCTGTGAGTCTTTTTTCTGATCACCGGTAAGCGACTCGAGAAACTGGGCAGTACCGGACTTGGCAATAGTGCCCAGGTTGCTTATGACCTCATCGCGGCTCATACCAATACCATTGTCAGAAATGGTGATGGTGTGATTCTTGTCATCCACATCTATCTGGACGTGAAGGTCGGACTCCTCGTTGAGCAACTCGGCGTTGGAGAGCGCCTCAAAACGAAGCTTGTCTGCGGCATCAGAGGCATTGGATATCAACTCGCGAAGGAAGATCTCCTTGTTGCTGTACAAGGAGTGAATCATCAGGTGGAGAAGCTGCTTGGCTTCAGTTTCAAAGCCCCGTGTTTCAGTTTGAGTTTCGGCTGTCATTCCTGGTTCCCTGTTTTTTGTGTTGGCTAGTGATGCTGAATCGGGTGTGCCGGTTTTCTGGCAGACAAAAAAATACCCGATCACTGTTAGATGATCGGGTATTTGGGGGTAAAACCCCTTTTTTTCAAGCCCTTATGCTTGCCGAGGATTCAAGTCCTGTACTTCAAGGGCTTTTCTCCAGGGCATGAGTTTCAAGCACTCAGGCTGCAAATTCCTGCCGGAATTTACAGCAGAGGCGGATAGGACTCGTAGAAGTCAATGGACTCTTCTTTACGGCGCTGGATAATGTTGTAGCGCTGCTGGCTTCCCTCGATGAAGGTGATGTAGTTATTCGCTGCTTCGCGGGCACTTTCATCCCCGGCATCTGCAGCCTGGCGTGCAGCAGCCAGTGCTCCCTCAAAGTCATCCAGTTCAATTCGCGCCCGGGCCAGGAACAACAGGGTGTCGGAGCGATCATTGAGTTCACCTTCTTCCAGGGCGCGCTCGAAAGCTTCTACCGCCTCCTCGTAGTTCCACATCTGATAGTGAATATAGCCCAGGGTGTCCCAGCCATTGCCGGAGGAATCCAGATCCGCCACTTCTTGTGATGGCGGCAGTGCTTCCTCATAGGCACTGGCGATCAGATACATCTGCGAAAGAGTTTCCATATTGTCCTGATTCACTTCGACGATGCCTTGCTCGATGCCATCTTCAATAATCGCAGCACCGCTATAGGGAATTTCCTGGCCCGCCAGTGACTGGCCGAGGTTGAGATAGCGATTCTCATCGTCCAGGTAGCCCTTTAGATAGGCGACATTGAGTGACTGTACCCGGCGACTCTCGTTATCGAGGCTGGCATAGACCGCACTCAGATTCATCCAGTCGGTTTGGCTGTCGAATTTCACGATCATGGTCTTGGTCAGTTCAAGGGCACTGACGAAGTCTTCCAGCGTGAAGTAGATGCCGTTGAGATAGGCGTAATCGTCACGCTCCAGAGTCTCTCCCTCTTCCAGAGAAAGATTCATGTAGTCGATCCAGTACGGCAGAGCCTCTTCGAACATCTCCTGCTGATAGTAGGAGTAGGACAGGCCGCGATACACGACAATGTCTTCAGTCTCAGACATGCTGCGCCAGCGGTTGTACGCATCAATGGCTTCTGCCCAGCGTTCTTCGGCCATATACAGCTGGCCCAGTGAACGCAGGGTGCGCAGCCGCGTGTCCTGGCGCAGTTCTTCAATTTCCAGGATTTCTTCAAAAGTAATCAAGGCATTGGGGTAGTCTTCTGTCGACAGGTAATAGTTGGTGTAAAAGTTCAACACCGTGGATTTTTCGAAGTCATTCATCCGGTCCCAGCGCCGCTCACGCAGCTCGTCAAGTGCCACCTTCGCACCCGCCAGATCCGGTTCTTCTGTATCGTCTTCCGGAGACATCATCTCCTGAATTTCAGTCACGGCGCGCATAACCTGCTGACTGAGAGTGCCCGCAGTGCGTGCTTCCGGCGGTGCGCGCTGCTCATCGTCGTCCTGCGCAGCCAGTTGTACCGGTGCAAACGACAAAGCCAGTAGCGCAGTGAGGAACGCCAGTTTCAGTTTTTCTACTACTCGGGTCATGATTATTCCTCTAACTGGTAGCGGAACAGGTATTGTACGCCGGGCACGTTAACGCCCTGACCATCGACAACCCGCGGTTGGAACTTGAAGCGAGCCGCGGCGCGGATAGACGACCGGTCGAAGATATTCGGCGGTTCCGCATCGACTACTGCGATGGTGTCCTCGAGCACATTGCCCTGCCCGTCCACGGTGAAACTCACCAGGCACCAGCCCTGAATGCCGCGTTGTGCAGCACGAGTTGGATACTGCGGAGCAATCGCCACCAGTGGCAAATAATCACCGTCGGTGGCTGATATCTGCGCGCTGCTCAAGTCGAGCCCGGTATCCACTTCGACCTGCGCGCGCTCGATATTGAGCGCCGGGCCACCATCCAGATTGATCTGTTTCTCTGGAGTATCAAGCTGCTGCTCCTGAATATCCTCGATGACTTCTGGCTTGTCGATCTCCTCGATTACTTCCATCTCGATCTCGGGCATGGTGGCATCGACAATCTTCACCACGTTGACCCGCTCATCGAACTGCTCGCCCGTGGCGATGAGGAATTGCATAAAGTAGAACAGCCCCAGGGTAATGCCTGCGGCCATCGCCATGGATATAACCCATCTGACAAAGATCATCGTTTATGCCTCCGCTGAAATTGAAACGTTTGCGATATTGGCCTCTCTGGCCGCCCTCAATATCAACATGACCTGCTCGTTATTGGATTCCTGGTCAGCCTGGATGATTACCGAGGAATTCGGTGCATCCGCCAGTCGCAACTCGAAGCGGGAACGGACGAAGCGAGGGTCGATTTGCTCACCGTCTATCCAGATATCTCCTGCTTCACCGATGGCGATGAGAATCAAGTCTCCAGCGGTGTCATCCGCTGTTGATGCCTGCGGTTTAGTTACCTCAATGCCAGCCTCGGTGACGAACACCGAGGTGACAATGAAGAAGATAAGCAGAATGAAGACCACGTCAAGCATGGGGGTGAGATCAATCTCACCCGCTTCTTCTTGGTCTTTTTTTTTCATTAATCCTGATTTCATGAATTAAGCCTTTGCTTGTTGCCCAGCCGTTTAGTGCTGCAGCGGGAGGTGATCTTCCAGCAGTTCCATATCCCGATCAATTTTCGACTTCAGATAATTGAAGGCGAAAATACCGGAGATCGCTCCCACCATGCCAGCCATGGTGGGAATGGTTGCCTTGGATACACCGCCGGCCATGGACTTGGCGTCGCCGCCGCCGCTCACCGCCATCACGAAGAACACTTCGATCATGCCGGTAACCGTACCGATAAGTCCTAACAGCGGGCATATGGTGACCAATACCTCAATGATCGGCATGGTGTTACGAATGTCCAGTGAGATCTTGGAAATCATCATGGTGCGAATCTGATGCGCGCTCCAGGATGACTGATCTGAACGTGCGTTCCACTCAGCCAGGGTATTTTTCACATTTTTCTTGTGCGTGGTATTGAGATACCAGATGCGCTCGAACACCAGCGACCACTTGATGAGCAGGAGCCAGGCGATAATCCACAGCACCGGCCCACCACGGGTCATAAATGTGTTTACCGCATCAAGTATGTCAAGAACAGTAAAATACATAGCTATGCCTTCCTCTTAGGACCGGCCGCCAGCCTGCCGTTCAGCTTTCTGGGCGATCATACCAGTGGCCTGCTCTTCCAGGATGTGGATGATGTTGTCAGCGCGACTCTTCACCACGGTGTGCATGAAGATGGTCGGAATCGCTACAACAATACCCAAAACCGTGGTCATCAGGGCCTGGGAAATACCGCCAGCCATGATAGTCGGGTCACCGGCACCGTATACCGTGATCTGCTGGAACACCTGGATCATACCGGTCACCGTACCCAACAGACCGCCGAGCGGTGCGATGGTGGCGATCATCTTGATCAGGGTCAGCATGGACTCAAGTGACGGAGTTTCCTGCAGGATAGCCTCACCGAGTTTCAGCTCGAGAGTTTCCGTATCTGCATTGGGGTTGTTTTCAGCAACCAGCAGGACACGGCCCAGTGGGTTGTTCTTGGCCGGCTTGTCGCTCTTCAGCTGCGAGCGTACCTTCACCGAAGTCAGGGTCAGCATGAGCAGTCGGAAAAAGCCCAGAATAATACCGATGATACCGACACCGATAATGATAAAACCAATGACGCCGGAATTGTTGCGTACCTGTTCTTCCACAGTTGGGAAGTTAATCAGGTTGGCCAGTACCTGGCCGCCAACACCACCGGTGGGGTCAATACCAGTCCTGGTAAAGCCGGAAGTGGAGTTCTGCAAGTCAATGGCACTCTGCACATAGTCCGCCGCTGGCTGGCGCGGAAGAATCTGCAGGTGGCCAATATCACCGCTGTAGCTTAGGTAATCACCATTGGACATGGCGTTGAACAGACCGACACGGACCACTTCGCGATTCACCATGTCACCGGCCGGAGTCGATACGTCGCCATTATAGGTGACGACCCGACCAGACTCGGTGAGCTCCTGGTGCATAAAGAACCAGAAACGTTCCATTTCGGACACATTAAGCTGCTCAACAGAAGAGCCGGCGCGCTCAATAATTCTTTCCAGCTCTTCGGATCGACCTGGATACTGGGCGCTGACCAGTGAGTTCTGAAAGTTGCTGAGAAAATCTCCGGCAACACCCTGCAGCGTGCCAAACAGCTCGTTCAGGTCGCCGCGTCGATCACGCAGGATTTCCCGCTGGTTGGCGATCTCGATCACGTTGGCATCGAATTCATCGCTCAACTGGGTTTGCAGCTGCTCCTGCTCAGTGATGCGCTCTTCTGTGGTGTTCAGAATTTCTTCCTGACGGTTTACGTTCTGCTCGAACTCCTGAACACGCTGCTGGTATTCCTGGGACTCGGCAACCCGGTCGTTTTCGACCATGTCCAGCAGGTCAGAAAGGGAGCTGGCAGTTTGCGCGCTCAGCTGGGTGCTGACGCTGAATAGTAAAGTTGTGGCGGCGGTACCGACCAGTTTAATCAAATGTTTCATTGTGCGGCCTCCGGCGCCGGTACTGGCAATTCAATAATGCGGGGTGCATCGAGCTGTGAAGCGACGCGAATCGCGGTCTGTACAGCCGTGCGGTATTCACCGGGGGGCAGCGGCACCCATTGCCGGGCGTTATTATCCCAGGCGCCGGTTTCCATGCGGTCGGTTGTTTGATAGATCAGCGCCACGCGACCGAAGCGGGCAATGTTCACATCCCGATCGGAGCCGTTCAGGTTAATGGTGTCGGCGTAGGTTTCCATGGTGCGACCGTAGGACGTTTCCGTCTGGTAGGCCACCAGAACCTGGCGGAATTTCTCCGCGATAGACACGTCCGGGTTGTCGATGGCATTGCGAGCGAACTGCAGGCGATTCATGCGCGTTTCGTCGTGGAAGGGATAATCCATGGCGACAAACTGCTCAAGAGAGCTGAGCATTTTTTCCATCAGGAGAGGGATCTCCCGGGTTACTTCCTCCACCGAGTCAATCGACTCCATGAGTGTTTCGAGTTGCTGCTCCTGGGCGGCAATCTGGCGTCGGTAGCCGGCGTTTAGTACCAGCAGTGATTCCAGGTTGTCATTGGCCCGCTTGAATTCCTCGAAAGTCGAGCTGGCTGAATTCGCAAGACGCGTAATCTCATTCTGGGCCTCGGCCGAGTCGCTGTACTTTTCAGCGACGACGTCCATGGCTTCGTCGAGAATACTGCTGTCGACTAAAATTTCAGCAGCCTGCGCAGTTCCCAAAAGGCTTGATATGAGTAATACCAGTGCAGACATACTCATCTTAGTAATTCGACGGTTTTTCATGTGCCATCCTATTCATTGTTAACAGATCAGGTCTAACTATCAGTACTTAACTACAGGGATTGCGGAGATGCTTCGATAATTAGACACACAACGATGTTATTGCTGTCCTTCCGTGGCGCGACTTGAGCGTTCCCTCCGTGATTTTTCCCATCACTTTCCCGCTCAGCCATCCCTTAAAACACCAAGCATGAGTTACCGATCTACTCAAATTGGAAAAAGTTGAGAAGCTTGGTAACTCTCTGCGTGGACCGATTGCTTTTTTTTAAAAGGCAACTCAAATAGTCCCTTAAATTCAGCGCGTTAAGCTGAATTTCCGAGTAAGCGTAACACACTCCCTCGAGAATTTAGAACCTTTTGCAGGACAATTATTCGCAATTCATGCAGGACTAAAAACGGCCAGCAACGGCGGGTAGCAAAGCGCTACCAGCCGGTAATTTCTTTCAGTCCGTCACCGATGCCAGCCAGACTGCGCACGGTTTTCACGCCGGCATCCTGAAGCGCCGCGAACTTCTCGTCCGCAGTGCCCTTGCCGCCAGAAATGATTGCGCCGGCATGACCCATGCGCTTACCGGGTGGTGCTGTGACACCGGCAATGTAGGCAACTACTGGCTTGCTGACTTTAGCCTTGATGAAAGCCGCAGCCTCTTCTTCAGCTGTTCCGCCGATCTCGCCAATCATGACGATGGCTTCGGTCTGCGGGTCGGTTTCGAACATGCCCAGGATATCGATAAAGTTGGAGCCCGGAATCGGGTCGCCGCCGATACCGACGCAGGACGACTGACCAAAGCCAAAGTCGGTAGTTTGCTTGACGGCCTCGTAGGTCAGCGTGCCCGAGCGGGATACAATCCCGACCTTGCCGGGCTTGTGAATATGGCCCGGCATGATGCCGATCTTGCACTGTCCCGGAGTAATCACGCCGGGACAATTAGGCCCTATCAAGCGCACACCTGCCTGATCGCACTTTTCCTTGGCAACCAGCATGTCGAGTGTGGGAATGCCCTCGGTGATGCAGACAATGAGCTTGATGCCAGCATCCACCGCCTCAAGGATCGAGTCCTTGCAAAACGGTGCGGGCACATAAATGACTGATGCATCGGCCCCGGTCTCGCCGAATGCTTCGCGAACGGTGTTGAAAACCGGCAAGCCAAGGTGCTTCTGCCCCCCTTTACCTGGGGTTACACCACCAACCATCTTGGTGCCATACTCAATTGCCTGTTCGGAATGAAAAGTGCCCTGCGAGCCGGTGAAACCCTGGCAGATGACTTTGGTGTTCTTGTCGATCAGAATGCTCATGCTTTGTCTCCTGCCGCTGTTACTGCTTTTTCGGCCGCATCAGACAGGCTGGTGGCAGCAATAATGTTCAGGCCGCTTTTTTCCAGAACTTCCCTGCCCAATTCTGCGTTATTGCCTTCCAGGCGAACCACAACCGGCACTTTCACGCCAACTTCCCCAACCGCGCCAATAACGCCCTCGGCAATAAGATCGCAACGCACGATACCGCCGAAAATATTGACCAGCACGGCCGCCACATTGTCATCAGAAAGAATGATCTTGAAGGCCTCGGTAACCCGTTCCTTGGTGGCACCACCGCCAACGTCAAGAAAGTTGGCTGGCTTGCCGCCGAAGAGCTGAACGATGTCCATGGTACCCATGGCCAGTCCGGCACCATTTACCATGCAGCCAATATTGCCATCCAGGGCGACATAGTTAAGGTCGAAGGAGGCGGCGTGAGCTTCGCGCTCATCTTCCTGTGACGGATCATGCATTTCCTGCAGCTTGGGCTGCCGGTACAGCGCGTTGCCATCAATATTAATCTTGCCATCAAGGCAGTGCAGATTACCCTGCTCGGTAATTACCAGTGGATTTATTTCCAGCAGTGCCAGGTCTAATTCCTGAAACAGTGTAGCCAGACCGAGAAACAGCTTGGTGAACTGCTTGATCTGGTCGCCCTGCAGACCAAGACGAAACGCCAGGTCACGGCCCTGGTATGGCTGGGCACCAGTCAGCGGATCGATGGTCGCTTTGAGAATTTTGTCCGGGGTTTCCTCGGCAACTTTTTCAATTTCAACGCCACCTTCCACTGAGGCCATGAACACCACACGTCGGGTAGCACGGTCCACGACTGCCCCGAGATACAACTCCTGGGCAATATCCGTACAGGACTCCACCAGAATCTTGCTCACCGGCTGACCGTTGGCGTCAGTCTGGTAGGTCACCAGATTCTTGCCCAGCCACTGGCGGGCAAATTCTTCTGCTTCCGCAGCGCTATCCACCAGCTTGACTCCGCCAGCCTTGCCGCGGCCGCCAGCATGCACTTGCGCCTTGACTACCCATTTGTCACCGCCGATGGTGGCGGTGGCTTCACCGGCAGCTTCAGGTGTATCCACTGCGATTCCCTGTGACACAGGCAGGCCGTAATCGGCAAACAACTGCTTTGCCTGATACTCGTGTAAATTCATTGCAACTCCGTTAGCGTTGTTTGATTTATTCTGGTTTTCTGCTCAGCCTGGCTCAGCTCTTGCGACGCTTGCGATTGGCGATGTGAATCGCATGGCCACCAGCGGCGAGAGCCGCTTCATGTACCGCTTCGGACAGCGAAGGATGCGAGAACATGGTCAGGGCCAGGTCTTCGGCGCTGGCACTGAATTCCATGGCAATAACGACCTGCTGTAACAGATCGGCCGCGCTGGCGCCAATGATCTGGCAGCCGAGGATGCGGTCGGTCTTGGCATCCGCTAACAGCTTGATCATACCGTCGGTATCAGCGGCAGCCAGGGCTCGACCGTTGACGGCAAAGGGAAACATGCCGACGTTGTATTCAATACCTTCTTCCTTGAGCTGGTCTTCGTTCTTGCCTACCCAGGCAATCTCCGGATGCGTGTAGATGACCCAGGGGACCAGGTCGTAATTCACTTGCACCTTCTTGTCTACCAGGCGCTCGGCAACCATGACTCCTTCTTCCATGCCTTTGTGCGCCAGCATCGGCCCGCGCACGGCATCGCCAACCGCATAAATGCCGTCGACGCTGGTGGCACATTGCTCGTCTACCTTTATGTAGCCACGCTCATCAAGCTCGATGCCGACTGATTCGTCAATGACGTTCTCAGTGGCGGGCTTGCGACCCACACAAACAATCAATTTGTCGAACTGGGCCTTTTGTTCGCCGTCCTTGTCGGTGTATTCGACAGTGACCGATTTCTTGGCGCCTTTGCCGCCTGTTTCGGCGGCGGTCACCTTGGAACCCAATTTGATATCGAGGCCCTGCTTGGTGAAGATTTTCATTGCTTCCTTGGCGATTTGACGATCGGCGGCGGGCAGGAAATCATCCAGCGCTTCCAGCACAGTCACCTCGGAACCAAGGCGGGACCAGACGCTGCCCAGTTCCAGACCAATCACGCCAGCGCCGATAATGCCGAGTTTCTTTGGCACTTCGGTGAATTCGAGAGCACCCGTAGAGTCAACAATAGTTTCCTGGTCAACCTTGGCGGGTGGAATGGTGACCGGCACTGATCCGGCGGCAACAATAATGTGTTTGGCTTCCAGTTCCTCTTTCTTGCCATCGTGGCCGGTGACTTCTACCTTGCCCTTGCCAGTGACTTTGCCGGTGCCTGCGATTCCTTCAACCTTGTTGGTTTTGAACAAGCCGGCTACGCCCTGGGTCAACTGACCCACAACCTTGTCCTTGCGCGCCATCATGGCGCCAACATCTATCGCGACCTTGTTGGTCTTAATGCCATGGTCGGCAAAGTGTTCCTCTGCTTCCAGGAATTTGTGGGAGGAGTCGAGCAGGGCTTTGGACGGGATGCAGCCGGTATTAAGACAGGTGCCGCCGTACACGGTCTTGTCGTTCTTGGTCAGCCACTTTTCCACGCAAGCGGTTGTGAATCCCAGTTGTCCGCAGCGGATGGCGGCGTGATAACCGGCCGGACCGGATCCGATTACGACAACATCAAATTGCTTGGCCATATCAATCTCTCTGTTTGCTTAAATTTCCAGTAGTAAACGGGTTGGGTCTTCCAGTAACTCCTTGACCGTAACGAGAAACTGAACGGCTTCTTTGCCGTCGATCATGCGGTGATCATAAGACAGTGCCAGATACATCATTGGCAACACTTTAACTTCGCCATCCACCGCCATCGGTCGTTCCTGAATCTTGTGCATGCCCAGAATCGCGGTTTGCGGCGGATTGAGAATCGGCGTGGACAGCAGCGACCCAAACACCCCGCCGTTGGAGATAGTAAAGGTGCCGCCTGTCATTTCTTCTATGGCCAGCTTGCCATCACGGGCTTTCTCGCCGTACTCGCGAATCCCCTTCTCAATCTGCGCAAGAGACATGCCATCGGCATTACGCAATACCGGCACCACTAACCCGCGCGGTGAAGAGACGGCAACGCCGACATCCTGGTAGCCGTGATAGACAATATCATCGCCATCAATCGAGGCATTGACTGCGGGATAGCGCTTCAGGGCCTCGGTGCAGGCGCGAACGAAGAACGACATGAAGCCCAGGCGCACGCCATCGTGAGATTTCTCGAACTGATCTTTATAGCGGTTGCGGATCGTCATGATGGGTTCCATGTTGACCTCGTTAAAGGTGGTCAGCATGGCGGTAGATTGGCTGGCTTGAAGCAGGCGTTCCGCCACCTTTGCGCGCAGGCGACTCATCGGTACGCGTTCTTCAATCCGGCTGCCCTGGGCAGTTGGCGGTTCGGTGGCTGCGCTGCTCTTGGCTTCAGCTGGCGAATCCATTGCCTCGAGCACATCCTCCTTGGTGATACGGCCGCCTTTGCCGCTGCCGGTAATGCGGTCGGGATTCAGATTGTTCTCTTCGATCAGTTTCTTTGCGGCAGGGCTCAACAAGGCCTCATCGCTTGAGCCGGCGGAGCCGGAATCCTGGTCATCGCTATCTTCTGTAGCGGACTTGTCACTGCTGCCGGATGTGTCAGGTTCCGGCGTCTCGGCCTTGGCGGGCTCTGCCGCTGCGCCACCAGTGTCGGATTTGGCGCCCGCTTCAACGCTGCCGATCGCTTCATTGCTGACGATGGTATCGCCCTGCTCTTTGAGAATTTCCTTAAGCACGCCATCGGTAGGTGCCACGACCTCAATCACGACTTTGTCGGTTTCAATGTCCACCAGCAACTCGTCGCGGCTGACGCTTTCGCCTACTTTTTTGTACCACGTTGCGATGGTGCCGTCCGGTACCGATTCAGGCAATGTCGGAGCTTTTATTTCAATACTCATTTTTAGGTCCTAGTGCTTCCCAAGAGGCAATGGATTAAGCGAGCGCCTCATCAATAAACTTTTCTTGTTGGCTAAAGTGTAGCGCCGGATAACCAGCGGCCGCAGCTGCCGAGGCTTCACGCCCGGCATACTCGAGCCAGATGTCCGGAAAATGCTGGTGAATAATGCGGCGAATGTGGTGCTGGCTGGAATACCAGGCGCCCTGATTCATGGGTTCTTCCTGACACCAGGTAATCGCCTCGACATTCTGGTACTGCTGCAAGACAGCTGCGACCTCGTCTGATGCGAATGGGTACAACTGCTCCAGCCGGATTATGGCTATGTCATCAATATCGCGAGCCCGTCGTTCGGTGCGTAAATCGTAATACACCTTGCCGCTACAAATGACCACCTTGCGGACCTTTTCCTTGTCGATATCGTCGGTCTCGTCAATAACTACCTGAAAGCTGCCGTTGGCCAGTTCTTCCAGGGTAGAAACCGATTCCTTGTGACGCAGCAGACTCTTCGGCGACATCACGATGAGCGGCTTGCGCAGTGGACAGAGGATTTGTTTACGGAGCATATGAAAGACCTGCGCCGAAGTGGTGGGCAGACAAACCTGAATATTGTGCTCGGCACTTAACTGCAGGAAACGCTCCAGGCGTGCCGAGGAATGCTCCGGCCCCTGCCCTTCATAGCCATGGGGCAGCAGCAGCGTCAATCCGCACAGGCGAGCCCATTTGTGCTCTCCGCTGGTAATGAACTGATCAATAACCACCTGCGCCGAATTGGCGAAATCACCAAACTGAGCTTCCCAGATAACCAGCGCATTTGGAGCCGTGGTTGAGTATCCATATTCGAATGCCAGTACCGCTTCTTCGGACAGAAGCGAATCAAAGATGGTGAAATCAAACTTGTCTTTCTGAATCTGCTGCAGGGGAATAAAGGCTTCGTTGCTTTCCTGGTCGTACACCACTGCATGGCGGTGAGAAAAGGTGCCGCGACGCACATCCTGTCCCGTGATCCTGATCTTGTTGCCAGTGCTGAGAATGGTGGCGTAGGCCAGAGTCTCTGCCATGCCCCAGTCCAGGGGGATTTCACCGGCTGCCATGCTGGCCCGGTCATCCATAATTTTCTTGACCTGGCGCTGCAGCTTGAAATCGTCAGGAACTTTTACCACTTTTTTTGCCAGGGCCTGCAGATTTTCTAGCGGCAGCGAAGTGTTGTAGTTCGGGGTCCAGTCATGCCCCAGGTACGGGCTCCAGTCCACGAATAATTCGACGGACGGCTCCTTGACGAGGCTTTTCACCACGTGTTCACCGCTATCGAGGTCGTCACGGTAGCGGCGATTGATCTTGTCTGCTTCCTCAGCGCTAACCACCCCGCTTTCAGCCAGGCGCTCAGCGTAAAGTGTGCGAGTCGATTTGTGCTGCTTGATCACCTTGTACATCTTTGGTTGTGTCGCCGATGGCTCGTCGGTCTCATTGTGACCGCGACGACGGTAGCAAACCAGATCGATGACCACGTCTTTCTTGAATTTGTAGCGGAAATCCAGCGCCAGATGGGTCACAAACAACACCGCTTCCGGGTCGTCAGCATTGACGTGAAAAATCGGCGCCTGCACCATTTTTGCCACGTCGGTACAATATTCAGTAGAGCGCGCATCATCCTGGCGACTGGTAGTAAAGCCAACCTGGTTGTTGATAATTATGTGGATAGTGCCCCCGGTGTCATAAGCGCGAGTCTTGGACATCTGGAAGGTTTCCATGACCACACCCTGTCCGGCGAATGCAGCATCGCCGTGGATGATGACCGGCAGCACCTGCACGCCCTCGCGGTCCATTCGACGGGTTTGCCTGGCGCGTACTGAGCCTTCAACAACCGGGGCAACGATTTCAAGGTGCGAGGGATTGAAGGCCATCGCCATGTGCAGCTCACCACCGGCAGTCATGATGTTGGACGAGAAGCCCTGGTGGTATTTCACGTCTCCGGAACTTTGGTAAGTGGCCTTGCCTTCAAATTCGTCAAACAAATCTGCCGGATTCTTGCCGAGGATGTTGACCAGCACATTCAGGCGACCGCGGTGGGCCATGCCCAATACGATTTCCTTGGCACCGTACTTGCCAGCGCGCTGAATGATTTCATCCAGCGAAGGGATAAGGCTTTCGCCGCCTTCCAGTCCGAAGCGCTTGGTGCCCGGGTACTTCGAATCCAGGTGTTTTTCCAGTCCCTCTGCGGCAGTCAGGCGCTCCAGCAAGTGGCGCTGCACTTCAGTGGGAAATTCCGGGTAACCGTCGTTGGCCTCAATACGCTGCTGAATCCACTGCTTTTCCTCCAGGTTCACGATGTGCATGAACTCGTAACCCACGGAGTTGCAGTAGATACGCTGCAGGGTTTCGACCAGCTCGCGTAGCGTAGTTTTTTCCTTGCTGATGAACAGTGACCCGGTCTGGAACAGCGTATTGTTGTCCAGTGGCGAAAGGTCGTGGAACTCCAGTTCCAGATCAGGAACCCGCTCGCGCGGCATAATGCCCAGTGGGTCCAGCTTTGCTTTCTGGTGGCCCCGCACGCGATAGGAGCTGATGAGCAGCATGACGTTAACCTGCTTGCGCTCATGCTCGGAATTGACAATGTCTTCGTTGCTGAGAACCGGCGCGAATCGACTGCGCTTGCCCAGTGCCTCGAATTCCTTGCGAATCTGCTGGTGTGAAACTTCCGATCTGCTGTCGCCGTTTACAGTTGGCAGGGTCTCAAAAAAGCTGCGCCATTCTTCCGGGACAGATTCCTTGTCGGTGAGGTAGTTCTCGTACAGCTCTTCCACATATGCGGCGTTGGAGCCGGACAGGTGTCCAGTGCTCCACATCAGTTCCATGATGCTGTCTTGCATAGTTTTCCTACCTCTAGTTGCCAATTGGCCCGCGAGGTTTCAACCTGCGGGCCATTGCTTTCGCTCTTGTTCTTAAGTGCCCTGTGAGAGCAACATACTTCTGATGTGCCCTATTGCCCGGGTCGGGTTTAAGCCTTTAGGGCAGACAGCCACACAGTTCATAATGCCTCGGCAACGAAACACGCTGAACGGGTCATCCAGCTCCGACAGGCGTTCAGCGGTGCGGGTATCGCGACTGTCAGCCAGGAACCGATAGGCCTGTAACAGGCCAGCCGGGCCGACAAACTTTTCCGGGTTCCACCAAAAAGACGGACAGCTGGTGCTGCAGCAGGCACAGAGAATACATTCATAGAGCCCGTCCAGCTTGGCCCGGTCTTCCGGGGACTGCAGGCGTTCAATGGCCGGCGCCGGATTGTCGTTGACCAGAAACGGCTTAATCTTCTCAAACTGCTTGTAGAAAATAGTCAGGTCAATTACCAGGTCGCGAATGACCGGCAGCCCCGGCAGTGGTCGCAGTACCAGCTTTTTGCCTGGTTTCACGACCTGGGACAGCGGGGTAATACAGGCCAGGCCGTTGGTACCGTTGATATTCATACCGTCAGACCCGCACACGCCTTCCCGGCACGAGCGACGGTAGGAAATGGTGGGATCCTTTTCCTTGGCCATTTCCAGGACGTCCAGAACCATCAGGTCCTTGCCTGCCGGCACCTCCACTTCGATGTCCTGCATTGAGGGCTTGTCATCGGTTTCGGGGTTGTAGCGATAGATACTGACTAACACGGTTCACCTTGCTTGGTTCGTTGCAGCGCTAACAGCGCGTTAATAGGTACGCACCATCGGCTCGAATTTATCGACAGTTTTCGGCGAGAAGTTAACCTCGCGTTTGCCGAGGCGCTTTTCTTCCGGGTAATACATGGAGTGGCACAGCCAGTTTTCATCGTCACGCTCGCGGTAGTCGTCACGGGCATGGGCGCCGCGGCTCTCGGTACGACCTTCGGCAACGATGGCGGTGGATTCAGCCACTTCCAGCAGGTTTTGCAGCTCCAGCGCCTCGATCCGCGAGGTATTGAAGGTCTGGCTTTTGTCTTCAAGTCGCACGTTGACGATGCGCTCGCGCAACTCTTCCAGCTTCTTGACGCCTTCCTGCATGTAATCGCCTTTGCGGAACACACCGAAATAATTCTGCATGGTGTCCTGCAATTCCTTGCGCAGCAGGTGCGCCGGCTCACCGGAGTCACTGCTGTTGATCTGGTTCAGGCGAGTCATGGCCTGCTCCAGATCCGAGTCACTGGCCCGGCGCTCACCGTATTCATTGCGCAGGTGCTCCTCAAGGAACTTACCTGCCGCCCGGCCAAATACGATCAGGTCCAACAGCGAGTTGCCGCCCAGTCGGTTGGCACCATGTACAGAGACGCAGGCGGTTTCACCCACTGCGAACAGGCCAGGGATGACTTCATCTTTGCCACTGGCATTCTGGGTCAGGGCCTGACCATGAATATTGGTTGGCACGCCACCCATCATGTAGTGGCAGGTAGGTACTACCGGTATCGGTTCCTTGACCGGATCCACGTGGGCGAAAGTGCGGGACAACTCCAGAATACCCGGCAGTTTCGCGTTCAGCACTTCCTCGCCCAGGTGGTCAAGCTTGAGCTTGACGTGGTCGCCGTTTTCTCCGCAGCCACGACCCTCGAGGATTTCCAGAACCATGGATCGCGCCACCACATCGCGCCCGGCCAGATCTTTGGCGGTTGGCGCATAACGCTCCATAAAGCGCTCGCCATCCTTATTGATCAGGTACCCGCCCTCACCGCGGCAACCTTCGGTCACCAGCGAACCAGCACCGTAGATGCCGGTGGGGTGAAATTGCCACATTTCCATGTCCTGTACCGGAAAACCGGCCCGGGTCGCCATGCCAATACCATCGCCGGTATTAATATGGGCGTTGGTCGTGGACGCATAAATGCGCCCGCCGCCACCGGTTGCCAGGACTGTGGCCTTGCTCTCGATAAACACGGTTTCACCGGTTTCAATGCACAGCGCCACAATACCTGTTACGACGCCATCCTGGTTTTTTACAAGGTCGACCGCGAACCACTCGTTCAGGAAAACCGTGTCATTGCGTACATTGCCCTGGTAAAGCGTATGCAGCATGGCATGACCGGTACGGTCGGCCGCTGCGCAGGTACGGGCGGCCTGCCCGCCCTTACCAAAATTCTTGGACTGGCCTCCGAATGGACGCTGGTAAATACGACCACTTTCGGTTCGCGAAAATGGCAGGCCCATGTGCTCAAGCTCAAACACCGCCTGGGGACCTTCACTGCACATATACTCGATCGCATCCTGGTCGCCGATATAGTCCGAGCCCTTGACCGTGTCATACATGTGCCAACGCCAATCATCATCGGGGTCGTCACTGGCAATGGCACAGGTGATGCCGCCCTGGGCTGAGACCGTGTGCGAACGGGTTGGGAATACCTTGCTGATACAGGCCGTCTTATAGCCCGACTGCGACAATTGCAGCGCAGCGCGCAAGCCGGAACCACCGCCGCCGACGATCACTGCATCAAATGAAATCTTGCGAAGACCTGCC
Organism: uncultured Pseudohongiella sp.; assembly: GCA_965230125.1. Classification (GTDB taxonomy): domain Bacteria; phylum Pseudomonadota; class Gammaproteobacteria; order Pseudomonadales; family Pseudohongiellaceae; genus UBA9145. The sequence continues at coordinate 2,594,730 of OZ245938.1, forward strand.
ATCTAACTACCCCAAAAAATTTCGATGCCCCACAGCAGATACACCGCGATCAACAACACGCATCCGGCCTGGTACACAAGTCGAATTGCCGTGGCGTTGCTGCCGGCATGGCTGGGAGTTAAATAATCAGTGCCTACGGTCCACATGCCGATCCAGGCATGGCCGCAGAGCGCTGCCAGTGTAATCAGGCTGAACAGGCGCATGGCGGTGGCATCAAAAAGCCCACGCCACTGCGCGTAGTCGAGCTCCGGGTGCAGCAGGAACCAGACCAGTAAAAATACGGTGTAGGAGCCCAGCAGCACGGCACTGAAGCGTTGAATAATCCAGTCAGACAGACCGGAGCGGCTTAAATTGGTGGCGTTGGTTACCATACCCAGACTCCTGTGGCAGCAATGGCGACTACCGACAGGACGATGGTAATTACCGCACCGGTCTTGCCACCCTGTTTGGTTTCTCCAACTCCCATGTCCATGATCAAGTGCTTGATACCAGCGATCAGGTGGTACATCAGGCCAGCCAGAATGACCCACAGCACCAGCTTGGTCAGCGGCGCGTCAAGCAGGTCGGCCGCTTGCTGAAAGCCTGCCGGCGATCGCAGGGAAAGCTCCAGCAGGTAGAGCAAGGCAGCGGTTCCCAGGAATAAAACGACGCCGGAAATCCGATGCAGGATGGAGGTGATTGCCGGGAGCGGGAATTTGAAGGCGAAGAGGTTGAGGTTGACGGGTCTGTTGTCTTTCACAATACGCTGTTTCCAGTAGCCGATGAATGACTCGATATGAGCCGCACCCTGCGCCTCACAGTTTGAACAAAAATCACGCAAACTGGTTGAAATACTTACATAAATTGGTGGGTTCAAACGCGCATGAGTATACGGTGCAGCGCCCGTAATTACAATAAATGCAGGCTTGCCGAGGTGAATACTGACAATATTTTGTCAGCTGCGATTTCTGTCCGGCGACCGGTCATTAAACTGACCCAGGATAAACAGATAATCGCCTCGTAATCCCGGTTAACACAAGCACAATTTGCGGTGAATTTACACTTGCTTTTCGACCGTCCGCGGGCCAGGCCGACATCCGTGGCGCAAACGACAAACATTTGACAACAGCAGGGCCAACTACCTATGCTTCCCGCTCCCTGTATAAGCGCTGGCCAGGCCCTGGATGTAGACAAGCCTGTAAAAGCTTAAGCAGTTGATTTTCTAGTCATTATTACCCCCAAAGTAGATCAGTTTTCAGGAGTCTGGCATGAGTGAAAGAAAGGCCCAGTTAAGCATTGACGGGAAAGACAGTGCGGTTGACCTGCCCGTCTATGAAGGAAGCACTGGACCGGATGTGGTCGATGTTCGCGGGCTGGTAAAAGAAGGCATCTTTACCTATGACCCGGGATTCGTTTCCACCGCTTCGTGCGAATCCGAAATCACCTATATTGACGGCGGCGAAGGCGTCCTTTTGCACCGCGGCTACCCGATCCAGCAACTGGCCGAGCATTCCAACTTCCTGGAAACCTGCTATCTGCTGCTGCACGGCGAGTTACCCAGCGCTTCCGAGTTCGCGGAGTTCGAAAACTCCATCCGCTATCACACCATGATCGATGAGGGGATTCGCCAATTCTTCTGGGGATTCCCGCGCGGCGCGCATCCCATGGCCATGCTTTGCAGCACGGTTGCCGGTCTGTCTGCGTTCTACCACGACTCCACCAATATCGAAAATCCGGAGCATCGCATCCTGGCGGCTCACCGTGTCATTGCGAAAATGCCGACACTGGCAGCAATGTGCTACAAATACGGCATCGGCCAACCCTTCATGTACCCCCATAATGACATGAGCCTGGCTGAAAACTTCCTGCACATGACCTTTGGCACGCCCTGTGATCCGCCCAAGGTGAGCCCGGTACTGGCCAAGGCCATGGACACCCTGTTCCTGCTCCATGCTGATCACGAACAGAATGCATCCACGTCCACTGTGCGCCTGGCCGGTTCAACTGGTGCCAACCCTTACGCCTGCATCGCCTCGGGTATCGCTGCCCTGTGGGGACCTGCCCACGGCGGGGCCAATGAAGCAGTGCTGCGCATGCTGAACCAGATTGGCGACGAATCGCGCATTGAGGAGTTCATCAAGCGCGCCAAGGACAAGGATGACCCGTTCCGTCTGATGGGCTTCGGTCACCGGGTTTACAAGAACCATGACCCGCGCGCCACCGTGATTCGTGGCATCTGTGATGAGGTGCTGGATGAGTTGGGTAGTTTGAACGATCCCCTGTTCCGCATTGCCAAGAAGCTGGAACAGATCGCGCTGGAGGACGAATACTTTATCGAGCGCAAGCTGTTCCCGAATGTGGATTTTTATTCCGGGATTATTCTCAAGGCCATGGGAATTCCCACCAGCCTGTTTACCGTGATTTTTGCCACCGGTCGCACGCCGGGCTGGATTGCCCATTGGCATGAGATGCTCAGTACCGGTTACCGCATCGGTCGTCCGCGGCAGCTGTATAAAGGCCATACCCAGCGGGATTATCCAACCAAGTAAATCCGTAACAAATGCAAAACCAACAGAACCCACAATCGTGGGTTTTGTTGGTTTTGGAGATCGGAAAACCGAGATTAAGGAACGGTCGAACGGGGGAAGAAAATGGTGGAGCCTACCGGGATCGAACCGGTGACCTCAACACTGCCAGTGTTGCGCTCTCCCAGCTGAGCTAAGGCCCCACGAGACGTGGTCTCAAAAGAAGGCGCATTCTAAGCACACCCACCCACCCTGTCAATTAAACTGCGTGGCTGATGACCACGCCAGTGGCGGATAAGTGTCGGTCGGCTGTGAGTCGTTGATCAGCCCAGCGCCTGGAACTCTTTTTCCAGGTTCTTGGCCTGCTTTTTGGAAACGCCGCCAAGCGCATCGATGGCATGACGAATCCGGGCGCGGCTGATATCCAGCCCCAGGATGCTGATGGATTCAATCACCGACACAGAGACCGCCTTGCCGCTCATGGCCACAAACAGCGGAAACAAGAAGTCGCGTATCTTCAATTCCATCTCGGCGGCCAGTCCCTGCAGGGTTTGCTCCACTTTTTCCCGGCTCAATGCCGGCTGTTGTTCCAGTCGCCACAAGGAAAATTGCAGAATCCGCAGGCAGTCGTTCTGCTCCAGCTTTTTATGGGTAAACTGCTCGGCGGTCAGCGGTATGATCCCGGCTACAAATAGATTGCCGATCTCCGCCACGTCGCTGAAGCGTTCAACTCGCTGTTTGATGAGGGGCACCATCTGCGCCACACGCTCCGGCGCGAATGCCCACTGCGCATAGGCTGCGGCGAATTGTTGATCATCAAGATCCTCACGCAGGTACTTGCCGTTGAGCCAGTTCAGTTTTTCGATGTCAAAAATCGGTCCGCCCAGTGACACCCGTTCGATATCGAATGCGCCGATCATCTCATCGATTGAAAACTTTTCTTCTCCCGATGGCATGGTCCAGCCCATCATGCCCAGGTAGTTCACCAGCGCCTGGGGCAAATAGCCCATATCCTGATAGTAGCCGATGCTGGTGGGATTCTTGCGCTTGCTCAGTTTGCTTTTATCCGGGTTGCGCAGCAGCGGCATGTGACAAAACACCGGCGCCTGCCAGTCAAAGTACTGGTAGAGCAGAACGTGTTTGGGAACCGAATTAATCCATTCTTCACCGCGAATCACATGACTGATCTGCATCAGGTGATCATCCACCACATTGGCAAAGTGGTAGGTTGGCAGGCCATCGGATTTCATCAGCACCTGCATATCAACCTGTGACCAGCTGATGCGTACTTCGCCGCGCAGTAAGTCGTGAAATACACACTCGCCCTGCTCCGGGATTTTCATGCGAATGACATGCTCTTCATTCGCAGCCAGTCGCTGTTCCACTTCTTCCGGCGACAGCGCCAGACAATGGCCATCGTAGCCAAGCTGTTGCTTGTTCTGCATTTGCTCTCGGCGCACCTGATCGAGGCGCTCGGCGCTGCAGAAACAATGAAAGGCATGACTTTTGTCCAGTAGCTGCTGGATGTGCTCCTGATAGAGTCTGCTGCGTTCGCTTTGCCGGTAGGGGCCAAATTCACCGCCACAATCCGGGCCCTCGTCCCAGTCCAGGCCCAACCAGCGCAGCGACTTGAGAATATAGTCTTCGGACTCACGAGTACTGCGTGCCTGATCGGTATCTTCCACTCGCAGGATGAACTGACCGCCGTGCTGGCGGGCGAAGGCGCGATTGAACAGCGCAATGTAAGCGGTGCCCACATGAGGATCTCCGGTAGGAGATGGTGCGACGCGAGTACGAATAGTGGTCATAGCAATCTTCAGATTCAGCGAGGATTAGAATATTGGAGCCAGGCGCTGACGCAGGTACGCAGCGACCACAATTATACGCGATCGGCAGTCATTTCCCATGGCCAGGCACCTTGACTTGCCAACTGCCATTCGCTACAAACAGCAGCCCATCAGCCAGGCCTGATTATTACTGACTCTGTACGCCATTGCCTATGTCACTTGATCACACATTTTGCGTCGCCCCGATGATGGACTGGACCGATCGTCATGATCGCATGTTCTTGCGCCAGATCAGTCGCCGTGCGCTGCTGTACACGGAAATGGTCACCAGCGCAGCCCTGATACACGGTGATTCGGATTATTTGCTGCAATACCATGAACAGGAACATCCGGTGGCCTTACAGCTGGGCGGGAGTGATCCTGAGCAATTGGTCGAGGCTGCAAAAATGGGCGAGCAATCAGGCTATGATGAAATTAACCTGAATGTCGGCTGCCCCAGTGACCGGGTGCAATCAGGGGCATTTGGCGCCTGTCTTATGGCAACTCCCCAGGTTGTCGCCGATTGCGTGGCGGCGATGCGCGCTGCGGTACAGGTGGAAGTGACCGTGAAGTGTCGCATCGGTATTGACGACATGGATAGTGAGCAGCACCTCATGGAGTTCATCGACACGGTTTCCACAGCCGGCTGCCAGGTATTCATTATCCACGCTCGCAAGGCCATCCTGCAGGGGCTCAGCCCGAAGGAAAACCGCGAAATCCCGCCCCTGAATTATGAGCGGGTGTTTGCTGTCAAGAACGCTTTTCCAGAGCTCACTATTGTTATCAACGGTGGCATCACCGACCTGTCACTGGCCTCGGAGTTGCTCACCAGCGTCGATGGTGTAATGCTGGGTCGCGAGGCGTACCAGAACCCGTTTATCCTGCATCAGGTGGACGCGCTGTATTTCAATGAGCCAGACTCCGGGCGCAGCCGTATCGACTGTATACTGGCTTATTTGCCATACATGGAGGCAGAACTGTACCGGGGCACTCCACTGAACCATATGACCCGACATCTGCTGGGGCTGTTCAAGGGTCAGGCCGGTGGCAAACAGTTTCGCCGTCATCTCAGTGAAAACAGCCACAAACCCGGCGCCGGCATTAGTGTGCTAACAGATGCGTTAAGCTATGTATCACCGGTAACCAAAACGGACTCGCTATGATTAACTCGATCAAGTCATTTTTCGAATCTCGTCTCGCCACCCCAGAGGAAGATCCCGCAACGATTCAGGAGAAAACGAATCTGGCCTGTGCGGCTCTGTTAATCGAGGTAGTCAATTCCGATCACCAACTCGATGAACGTGAGACTGAGGAACTACTGAAAGTGCTGCGGGACAGCCTCAATGTTTCCGATGACGATCTGCATGAGCTTGCTGAACTGGCGGAGCGGCAGGCCAGTCAAGCCACGTCACTGTATGAGTTTACGCGGCTGATTAACGACAGTTTCGACTACGACGAGAAATGCGATCTGGTCGAGAATATGTGGCGCATCGCGTTCTCTGATGAGCAACTGGACAAATACGAAGAACATCTGATTCGTCGCGTGGCGGAGCTCATTTATGTGTCCCACAGCGACTTTATTCGCACCAAGCTAAAGGTTCGCGACCAGTAACGTACCAGGTCCGCCTAGAAATCGCCGAAATCAGCGAACTCGTCATCTACCTGCCCATCATTCACCAGGTATTCTCGCCGCTGGACATAGGCCTCCCTGAAGAACAGGTAGCGATTACCAGTAACCAGTTCATCCATGGACAACAATGACGCGCGGGTGTCGATTTCCTGAAGCATGAACAGTCCCAGGCGAACCTCGCTGTCATCGTGATACTGGATCGGATTGAAAAGCGTATCCAGGACCAGACCAAACGAGTCACGTACATTACTTGACCCGAATACCGGCAGGACCACATAAGGACCGCTTTGAATTCCCCAGACACCCAGGGTCTGGCCAAAGTCTTCTTCGTTTTTTCTCAGGCCCATGCCGCTGGCAACGTCAACGAAGCCCACCACTCCGAGCGTGGAATTGATGAAAAATCGACCAGAGTCTGACAGTGCCGCATCAAGTTTCAACTGCAACAGGTCGTTTACGAACACGTTGATGTCGTTGAGGTTGCTGAAAAAGTTGCCGATGCCCTGGCGAGCGAAGCGCGGCAAGACAATGGTGTAGGTGTTCGCCACCGGACGTACCAGTAACTGATCGAAAAAATCGTTAAATGCGAAAATCCGCTCATTGGTTTCCCGCCACGGATCGTTGGTCTGCCCATGGGCAATCACCGGTGCCAGAAACAGCACACAGCCTAGCCAGAAGTAGCGGTATTGGGCGAGTCTGATCAACGAATCACTCCAGCATGGAGATGTGGACAGCAGTGAACAGCCGGTTAATCTCCCGGCTTGTGAAGGCACTGTGCGCCTCTGCTGTTAGCAAGTCAACACGCCTCAGGATAACGCTATTCAGTATCCGCGTGCGGTAAGAATCGGGCATATTTCTGCCGTTTTTTATCCTCAATAATGCCGCAGTTAAAGCGCCTGACTGGGGATTAATGTGGCGCTCTACTCTTCCAGGGCCGCAAAAGCCTTGTCCAGTCGCTTGGCGGAAACCGGTTCCCGGGTACCTAACTGCTGAGCAAACAGTGAGACCCGATATTCTTCCAGCAACCAGCGAATATGCATCAGTTGCGCGGGTTTCTGGAGTTGCAGAGCGTCATGGCGCTTGCGGTAACGCTGCCAAAGGAACTGCAGTTCTTCTGTGTTCGGTTGGTCTCGAGGCCCGACAAATGGAGCTTTGTCGAGCCGCAGATTGACCGCCTGGAGATAGCGCGGGTACTCCTCCAGCCAGACCAACGGCGTATCCCTTAGCACATTGGCGTACAGAAGATTATCCAGTTGCGCATTGATATCCTCGCGCAGATAATCCAGGCCGCTATCCAGGTCAACGAGCCGCGAGCGGATCTGCCACTGTTCTTTGAGCACCCGTTCCAGTAGCTGCTCCAATCGCATGCCCACCCGATGCAACTCGCTCTTGCTACGCTGCAGGGTAGCCGCAAATTCTTCACGGCTGCGGGGAGTGTGATCCGCAGTCATAAAGGCTTCCTGATAACATGCGTAGACTGCATCATCAGGGAAGTTTTTGAGTGTGACTGGAATCACCAGCGCGTGCTTTTTCTGTAAATTGTTGAACTGCTTGCGCAGCATATTGCGCTGCTGGACGCTACGCAGCATGTATAGCCTTATCAAGCCTGCCGCCATGGACCGTGCCGCTTCCACCGGATCTGCAAACAGCTGAAGGTTGACGTGTTCCCCGGCGTCGACCAGAGCTGGATAGCGCACCAGCACCAGATCTTCGCCAATAGTGACCTGTTCCGGGCAGTGCTCCAGATCGAAATCCTTCAGCCCTTGTTTCTCCAGATCGTGACCATAGCGCGGCACATTACCCGGCCCGGCTTTACGCTCGCCATATTGTTCCTGTAGCGCCGCCAGGTCGGCGCCAAAATCCACTTCTTTCCCAGTCCCATCCACGACCCTTATTTTGGCTAGCAAATGGCGGGGCAGTTCTGCGCCGGCGAAATCAGCGCGGCTCAGGACCAGCTGTTTCCTGATGCGAATCTGCGCCAGCAGGGCTTCAATCAAATCCCCGTCCTGACTGCTCATCGCCGACATTACCTCATCGACAAAGCCGCTTACCGGAATGAAATTTTTACGCGTGGCTTTTGGTAATCCCTTGATCAAGGCAATACATTTTTCGCGCATGATACCAGGTACCGCCCAGTCAATATCTGCCTGGGTAAGCTGGCCAAGAATCTCTTTCGGAACCTCAATGGTGGCGCCGTCGCGCGCTGCCCCCGGATCGAACACGTAGTCAATCTTGAGCCGATTCTTCTGCATCGGCACCTGATCGGGAAAGTCACCGCTATCGGCCTGCTCTGCTTTGTCCCCCAGCAGCTTTTCCCGGGTCATGGTGAGCTGCTCGTCGCACTCTTTGCCGGCTTTTTTCAGCCACGCATCCAGTGTTCGGGTCGAGTAGATATCTGTCGGCAGATTGCGCTCGTAGAACTGCACCACATCACGTTCGGAAACAATATGTTCAGGCCGCCTTATCTTTTCTTCTTCACGGGCCAGGTCTCCCAGCAAGCGCTTGTTCTTCCTGAAGAAACTGCCGCGGGTCGAGATCTCCTCGCTGGCCAGTCCGTCACGAATGAAAATTTCCCGACTCACTTGCGGATCGAGTTTGCCGTAGCTCACCGGTACTTTATCCAGCAGCGTAATGCCGTAGAGCTGGACCTTTTCATAGGCCAGCACCTCCTGACGCTTCTTGCTCCAGTGAGGCTGGTAGTGCTCACGCTTGACCAGGTGCAGGGCCATTTGCTCAACCCATTCCGGCTGAATACTCGCCGCCATGGTGGCAAATGTCTGGGTGGTTTCTATCAGCTCACCGGTCACAATCCAGCGCGCGGACTGGCGGCTGAGGATGGAGCCGGGAAACAGCGTGAACTTGCGATTACGGTTACCCAGGTAGATCTTGCCTTCCTGGCGGCAGGCAATCTGATTCAACGAGCCGCTGATGATGCTGCGGTGAACCTGCTCGTAGCTGCCAGGCGCCTTGTTAATGCGCAGCCCCAGCTGCTGACAGGAAAGTAGCAGTTGGCGATGCACTTCCCGCCATTCGCGCATCCGCATAAAAGACAGAAAATGCGATTTGCAGTATTTGCGCAATTGATTCTGGTTGAGTTGCTGACGGCGCTTTTCGTAGTCATACCAGAGGTTGACCAGGGTAAGAAAATCCGAGTCGGGATGATCAAACTGTTCCAGCTTCTGTGCCGCCAGCTGGCGGTTATCTGCACCTATCTCACGTGGGTCCTGAATGCTTAGCACGCTGACGATAATCAACAGTTCGGCCAGGCAATGCTCGGCGGCCGCGGTGATCAGCATGCGCGCCAGCCGGGGATCTACCGGTAAGGCCGCCATCTGCCTGCCAGCAGCTGTTAACTGCTGCTGCGCATCCAGAGCGTCAAGTTCGATCAACAGCTTGATGCCTTCGCTGATCGCCCTGGACTCAGGTGGCTCGATAAAGGGAAAAGATTCGGGCTCGCCAAGACGCAGATGCTTCATGCGCAGGATCACGGACCCCAGATTGGTGCGCCGGATTTCGGGATCGGTAAATTCCGGTCGCGACTGGTAATCGGCCTCACTGTACAGACGGATGCAGATTCCGTCCGCCAGGCGCCCGCAGCGCCCCTTGCGCTGATTTGCGCTGGCCTGGGATATAGGCTCGATAGGCAGGCGCTGCACTTTACTCTGCAAGCTGTAGCGGCTGATTCTGGCCAGTCCGGTGTCAATCACATAGTTGATGCCGGGTACCGTCAGCGAGGTTTCCGCAACATTGGTGGCCAGCACAACCCGGACTCCACCATGAGGCTGAAATATCCGGGTTTGTTCGCTTTGCCGAAGTCGCGCGTAAAGGGGCAGGATTTCCAGTCGTGGCAGCCGCTGTTTTCGCAGCACCTGGGCGGTCTCCCGGATTTCCCGCTCCCCGCTGAGAAACACCAGGATATCTCCACCCCGCCCCTGCTTGTGTTCACCAAGAATCTGGCGAACGCTGTCGCTGATCACCTCGGCCTGGACGTCACTGGCTGATGAGTCCCGGTCCGCCGCAATCGGTTCGTAGCGCACTTCAACCGGATAGGTACGGCCCGCGACTTCGACAATGGGAGCATCCGAGAAATGCCGCGCAAACTTCTCAACATCAATGGTGGCCGAGGTGATGATCAGCTTAAGATCCTTGCGGCGGGCAAGCAGCTGTTTAAGAAATCCCAGCAGAAAGTCGATGTTCAGCGAACGCTCGTGTGCCTCATCGACGATCAGTACTTCGTAGCGATTAAGGAAGCGGTCCTGCTGAATTTCAGCCAGCAGGATACCGTCGGTCATCACCTTCAGGTAGCTGCTGGGTGATTGCTTCTCATTAAAGCGGACCTGGTAAGCCACGCCGGCACCGGTTTCAGTGCCCAGCTCTTCGGCAATACGGTTGGCGACGGAGACCGCGGCTAGACGACGTGGCTGGGTGTGACCAATGAGGCCGCGGCGCCCAAGACCGGCAGCCAGGCAGAGTTTCGGAAGCTGGGTGGTTTTACCCGAGCCGGTATCCCCCGCCACTACCAATACCTGGTGTTGCTCCAGTAGCGACTTGATCTTGTCTGCCTGCTGGCTGACCGGCAGCTGTTCCGGGAAGTTGATGACCTTGGGAATCGCCGCGTCACGTTGCGCGACCTGATCGCGGGAACGGGCAATCGCTTGCTCCAGCCTGGCCATTTCCTGGGCTAGCTTTGGGTTGTTGCCAGCTTTTTGGTTTTTCCCGGCATTGCCCTCTTGACGCTGTAGCTTGCGCAATTGCCGACGCAGACGGTACTCGTCAGCAATCTGACAGTGCACCAGTTCTGCTTCCAGATTATCGCTCACGGTTTCCAGTCTAGCTGCTTACAGATGGCGCCGGGGCGCCCAATGAGTGGCTTCAGGGGCGCAGTTCCTTGCGCAGGATTTTTCCGACATTGGATTTAGGCAGTTCGTTTACAAACACCACTTCCTTGGGCACTTTATAGGCAGTCAATCCGGCCTTGCTGTGCTGAACCACATCCTTTTCAGTCAACTTCATGTCGCGACGTACCACGAACAGGCGGATTGCCTCGCCGGTGCGCTCACTTTTGAAACCCACTGCACCGGACTCCAGCACACCGGGGTGCTGATTCACCCAGTCTTCGACTTCATTGGGAAATACGTTGAAACCTGAAACCAGAATCATGTCTTTTTTGCGATCGACGATACGAATGTAATTTTCGTCATCGATCTCGGCGTAGTCTCCGGTTTTCAACCATCCATCGTCGGTGAGAATCTCCCGATTAGCCTTGGCATTCTGCCAATAGCCCAGCATGACCTGCGGTCCCCTCACCCATAGCTCGCCACGTTCTCCGGATTCCACATCCTGGCCGTTCTCATCGACCAGCCGCGCCTCGGTTTCCGGAACCAGTGGACCTACGGTGCCATGTTTTACTTTCCCTGGCAGATTTACCGCAACAACTGGCGAACACTCGGTAAGACCGTATCCTTCAATCACTTCGCAGCCGGTTACCTCCTGCCATTCCTTGCTGACCGAGGTGGACATTGCCATGCCACCTGCGCCGGAAAACTTCAGGTTCGAAAGATCCACGTTTGCAAAGCCCGGATGACGCAACAGTGCCAGGTACAACGTATTAATTCCCACAAATCCGCTGAAGTGATATTGACGGAAAAGTTTGACCAGGGACTTGATATTGCGAGGGTCTGGCACCAGCACATTGTGAATACCGGCAAACGGCATGGCCAGGCAGTGCAGCAGAAAAGCATAACTATGATAGAGCGGAAGTGGTGCGCCGATTATTTCGGCCTGGTCATTCATGATCAGCAGGCAACGAGCCCGTAACTGCATCATATTCGATGCCAGATTACGGTGACTGATCATCGCCCCTTTGGCCACGCCGGTGGTGCCGCCGGTGTACAACAGCAAGGCCACATCGTCGTCCCGAAACGCGGGCCTTGCCGGATGCTCCTCCGGCAGAGTCTGTAAGGTATCGAGGAAGGACACGGCATTAGGTAGCTGGTAAGGCGGCACCATGCGCTTGATGTACCGGGCGACAAAGCCCAACAGTTGTCGCTTGGGCGCGGGATGCATGTCCCCCAGGTGGGCCACCACAACTGTCTCAATGGAAGTGCTGGCAATAATCGCTTCCAGCTTGCTGCACATGCTGTCGAGGATGACAATCGCCTTGACCTGGCTGTCGACGAACTGATGATGCATTTCCGGAGGCGTGTACAAGGGGTTTGTGTTAACCACCACCAGACCGGCCTTTATGGCGCCGTAGAGGGCAATGGGAAACTGCAAAACGTTGGGCAATTGGATAGCAATCCGGTCGCCCTGCTGCAAATTGGGTTGCTGCCGCAACCAGGCCGCGAATCGCTCCGCCAGGGCATTGATCTCACCGTAAGAGAGGGTCTTGCCGAGGCAGGTGTAGGCAGGGAAATTAGCGTGTTCCCGGGCGATATGGTCAATGACATCATTCAGGGAAGGAAAGTTTTCCGGGCGAAGCTCCGCGGCTAATGATTCGATCATTCGGACTGCTCTTGTTCAGGTTAAGCCGGATGCCTGCTGACATACCGGACGTTAGGTTTTGAATTTCTGGATGTTTGTTCGCTTGTTACTTGGTTAACAGCGCCATGGCGTCTTCCAGGCCTTTGACCGACAGCGGAAACATCCGTTCTTCCATTATCTCGCGAACCAGATCAATGGAATAGCTGTGTTCCCAATATTCTTTGGGTGTCGGGTTGATCCATACCAGATGCTCGAAGGTCTCGGCGACGCGGGACATCCAAACCGCGCCCGCTTCTTCATTATAATGCTCAATACTGCCGCCAACATGGGTGATTTCATAGGGAGCCATGGTCGCGTCGCCAATAAAAATCACCTTATAGTCCTTGCTGTATTTGTGCAGTATGTCCCAGGTCGAGGTGGTTTCCGCGTGCCGGCGGCGGCTTTTGGTCCACACCGACTCGTACAGGAAGTTGTGGAAGTAGAAATACTTGAGATGCTTGAACTCTGAACGCGCCGCCGAAAACAGCTCTTCGCAGGTCCTGACATGGGGGTCCATGGATCCACCAACATCAAAAAACAGCAGCACTTTTACCGCATTATGCCGCTCAGGAACCATCTTGATATCCAGCAGCCCGGCGTTTTTTGCGGTAGACGAAATGGTGTCGTCCAGATCCAGTTCTTCATCGGCGCCGGTGCGGGCAAACTTGCGCAAGCGACGCAGTGCCATCTTGATATTGCGGGTGCCGATTTCTACCGAGTCATCCAGATCCCGAAACTTGCGCTGGTCCCAGACCTTGACGGCCTTCTGGTTACGGCCTTCCTGCTGGCCGATACGAATCCCCTGGGGATTGTAGCCATAAGCGCCGAACGGTGAGGTGCCACCAGTGCCTATCCATTTGTTGCCGCCTTGATGCCGCTTGCTCTGTTCTTCCATGCGCTTGCGAAATTCTTCCATGAGCTTGTCCAGACCACCCATGGCCTCAAGTTTGGCCTTTTCTTCCTCGCTAAGCATGGCCTCAAATTCGCGGCGCAGCCATTCCTCGGGGATATCCAGCTGCGACAAAGCGTCGAACAGTTCTACCTGTTCAAAATAGCGGGCGAAAGCGCGATCAAATTTATCGAAGTTCTTCTCGTCCTTGACCATGCACATACGGGACAGGTAATAAAAATCATCGACGCTGGCGAAAATCACTTCTTTTTTCAGGCACTCAAGCAAGGTAAACAGCTCGGTGAAAGTCACCGGCAGTTTTTCCTGCCTGAGAGTCATGAAAAAATTAATCAGCATCAGCGATTAGCCCGGTGCATGAACGCCAGTTTCTCCAGTAGATGCACATCCTGTTCGTTTTTCAGCAGCGCCCCATAGAGTGGTGGAATGGCGTTTTTGCTATCGTGGTTTTTTAGTACGTCTTCGGGAATATCATCTGCCATGAGCAGTTTTAGCCAGTCTATGAGCTCGGAGGTGGAAGGCTTTTTCTTCAGCCCCGGAACCTTGCGCACATCAAAAAAGACATCCATCGCCTGCCGCACCAGTTCCTTCTTGATGTCCGGGTAATGTACATCGACGATTTTCTCCATAGTTTGCGCATCAGGAAACTCGATATAGTGAAAAAAGCAGCGCCGCAGAAAAGCGTCAGGAAGCTCTTTTTCGTTGTTGCTGGTAATAACGATAATGGGCCGGGTCCTGGCCTTGACCACCTGCTTGGTCTCGTAGACAAAGAATTCCATCTTGTCCAGCTCCAGCAGCAGATCGTTGGGAAACTCGATATCGGCTTTGTCAATTTCGTCAATCAGCAGCACGGTCTGCTGATCTGACTCAAACGCCTGCCAGATCTTGCCGCGCAGGATGTAGTTACCAATGTCGTGAACCTTGTCGTCTCCAAGCTGCGAGTCCCGCAGCCGGGACACAGCGTCGTATTCGTATAAACCCTGCTGCGCCTTGGTGGTGGATTTTATGTGCCATTGGATAAGCGGCAGATTCAGTGCCTGGGCAATCTGTTCCGCCAGCATGGTTTTACCCGTGCCTGGCTCCCCCTTGATGAGCAATGGTTTTTGCAGGGTGATGGCAGCATTCACCGCCAGCTGTAGTTCACTTGTGGCGACGTATTGCTCGGTACCGGTAAATTGCATGGCTAGTTCCAGTTACAGTCAGCTAAGACGCTACCCAGGCCGTCTGAACAGCGGCACTCTGGGTATGCCTTGGGTTGCAGATAGATTGAAGAGCCGGGCGTTCCCTGCCGGCGCTTCGGATTTGAATCGCTTCGAGGTTAAATCGAGGCTGCTGGATCAGGCGCTGGCCTCGATCAGTTGGCGGCCACGCTCGGTGATGTACCAGCGTACCCCTTTGCGGCCACCTACCTTGCCTGCGAGGGACTTCAAAGTCAAAAAGCCCAGGGTCTTCACCATGGTGCTTTCGTCGGTGTCCGCTTCGCGACAAAGTCCGGTGAGCGAGCGGTAGATAAACCGGCCGCAGCCCAGGGTTTTGAGCACTTTTGACGAGGTGGTATCCAGTTCATCCGGACTCGGCGCCTCCAGCAGGGCTACCTCGGCCAGCGTGTCATCTTCGGTTTCAGTATCAATCAGCGGCAACAGTTCTTCCTGTAACTGGCGAATCTGATACTGCAACAAGTCCACCTTGTCGGCTGTGGCTCGCGTTTCCGAGAGGACATTGTCGGAGACATTGGTCATAAAGAATCGCGGCGAGATTGCCACCGCCAGGCAAATCGCCACGTAGTTCAGCATATTGGCCGGATCGCCCTCGCTTTCCACAATCAGCGAGCTGCCGAACACATTGAGAATAAACGGCACCAAAAAAGTGACAAATATGCCCATCAGACTGAAGCGAATCAGCAGATTGCTGTCGGACTGCCGCCGAGTGGAGACTGTGTAGTAGTTGATGACGCCTCCAGCGGCGCCCACCAGAATCATGATGAAAACCAGCGCAGTGAAATGACCCATAACGAACCTCGTCTGTGCAGAATGCCAAGCTTTTGTTTTCCGGACCTTTTAAGCCGCTTCATTGACCCAGGCTCGCGCCCGCCAAGTCGACAAATTCAAGCAGAAAAATTCAGGCGGAACCAGTCCGGTACCAATACAGGACGATTATTCTGCATTAATTGCAGTCGTTATGCTGCTGTTTTTGCTGATTATTTGCTTCTAATTCTGGCAAACCAGACAAGACTGGCCAGGACTTCCGCGCCGAGCAGCGCCAGCGCCAGGGGCACCAGGGCTCGCACCGCCGCATCCGTACCGATAGTGATGGCATCCAGGGTGGTGACCATCAGTGCCGGTGCCAGCACGGCATCCTGGGTATTGGCATACCAGGGGGTAAGGATCAATGCGGCCATGACCGCGCGCAGGGAGTAGCTGAGCCACAGTCGCTGACGGAATGCGGTCAGTCGCCAGTAAATTGTGTAAAAAACCCCGCTGGCCAGTAAATAAACCGCCCAGATCAGGAAAAAATTGTGGCTCGCTTCCATTAACTTGTGACCCAGCGAATGAGGTGTTCGTCGAGACCATCCGGATGTACGTGCTCTTCGGACAATACTTGTCCTGCCACACTGATGCCCGCTGCATGCATGGCGTCGTCAGAGCCCGTCAGCAGTGGATGCCAGTCATACAGTGCCTTACCCTCGGCCCGCAGGCGATAGGCGCAGGTAGCGGGCATCCAGTGTAAATTGTCGTTCAGGTCCATGCGCCGCACGTCAAGACACTCGGGTACCAACGTGGTGCGCTCCTGATAGCAGCCACATTGTTCACGCTGCTGATCGTAGTAGCGACAGATTACCCGGGTCCAGGCCAGTTCCGCGCTGTCCGGGTCTTCCAGCTTTTTCAGGCAGCAGCGGCCACAACCATCGCACAGCTGTTCCCATTCAGTGCTGTTGAGCTCATCCAGCGGCAGTTCCCAGAAACGCTCCCGCGGGACAGACTGACTGGCGTCTTGTTGCGGTCTTTTCACGCTTATTTGCCCCGCACCGCTTGTTCAAAGTCCGCCTGTAGCACCTGCTTGCGCCAACCGGCCATGTCGCCGCTCCATTCCAGTTCCCGGTTTTCGCTGAAAGTCTCCAGCAAGCCAAGAATCTGTTTTTTCCGCGCCAGCAATTCAGGCGCCATGTCCAATTGTTCAGCCCGGGCCCGCGCGGCATGCTGGCAGCGTTTAAGTATGTTGCGTTGTTCCGGGGACAGCGGCGGAGTAACTTCGGTAGCAGGCAGGTGCTGAACTTCCGCCGGCGGATCCAGCATGATATCCAGCAGCCGGCCGCCCTGGCGCTTTAACAGACCGGCCGGGACTCCCCTGACCTGCTGCAGGCGTTCCGTGCTGAAGTCATCACCCGTCATGTGCTCGGCGATTGCGAACAGCTCGGCATCCTTGGCAATCCAGTTGCGCGGTTTATCCCGTCGTCGCGCCTGGGTTTCCCGCCAGAAGCACAGCCTTTGCAAGCGCTCCAGGCCAGCTTGATCAAGCCGCCAGGCGCTGTTGACATTGCGATAGGACTGGGTCCAGAGATCGCTGGACTCACTCTGGACAGCGATATCCAGCAGTTGCTGACACTCACTGACAAACCAGTCGTACTTCGGGGTTGCTTGCAGCTGTTCAGAAAGGCTCGAATAGAGCCCGTGCAGATAGCGCACATCAATGGCGGCGTAACGCAGTTGCGCATCGGACAGCGGGCGCTGCAGCCAGTCGGAACGGGTTTCGTCCTTTTCCACTTCAATTGACAGCTCTGTGGACACCAGCGCCTGGTAACTGAGACTGAAACCATAGCCCAGGAATGCCGCTGCGAGCTGGGTGTCGAACAGGTTGCGGGGCAGAACGCCAAAACTGGTGTAGAGCAGAACCAGGTCTTCCCCGGCAGAATGGACAATGAATGTCATATCGGTTGCGTCGAACAAATCCAACAACGGCTGCCAGGCGCTGATCGCCAGCGGATCAATCAAATAGCAGGCGTCGCCATCACCGATTTGCAGCAGGCCGAGCTTGGGGTAAAAGGTGTTAGTGCGCATGAACTCGGTGTCCAGTGCCAGCAGCCCAAGGCTTTGCCAGTGCTGGCAGAGTCGCGCCAGCTCCTGGTCAGAATCGACCCAGTGCATCGCCATTCCGTCGATATCTGTCATGGATTACCTGCTTTCCAATACTTTGCGGCCGCTGAAGGCGTGCGTCAGAGTGCCGCCGTCGACATACTCCAGCTCGCCACCAACTGGTACGCCGTGGGCAATTCGTGAGACCACCACCCCCAGGGGTTTAAGCTGTTCGGCTATGTAGTAGGCTGTGGCATCACCCTCCACCGTCGGATTACAGGCAATTATCACTTCCTGGACGCTGTCGGTTTTAACCTTGTCGACCAGCCTGGGAATGGCTAATTGTTCCGGGCCAATACCGTCTATAGGTGACAGATGACCCATTAAAACGAAATATACACCGCGGTAGCTGCCAGACTGTTCAATGGCAAATATATCTGCCGGCGATTCCACCACGCAGCAGAGGCTGTGGTCACGGGACGGGGTGGCACAAATTCGACACTGGGTTTCTTCAGTCAGGGTGCGACAGGAACTGCAGTTCCCGACTTTTGCCAGTGCTTCCTCAAGCGCCCTGGCCAGCGCCTGTCCGCCGTTCCGGTTACGCTCCAGCAAATGCAGCGTCATACGCTGTGCGGATTTCGGCCCGACACTGGGTAGACAGCGAAATGCCTCAATAAGCTGATCAATCAATGGACTGCTGTTCATAATTTCTTACTGCTGAGCGGGTAGAGCCGGGAAATTCGCCCGGCAGCCGTCATGATGATCAGAATGGAAACTTGAAACCCTCGGGAAGATTGAAGCCCCCGGCCATGCCACTCATGGTTTCCTTGTTTTTTTCTTCTACCTTACGCACTGCGTCATTGACGGCGGCGGCGATTAAATCTTCCACCACCTCCTTATCTTCTTCCAGCAGCGTATCAGCGAGCCTGACCGCCTTGACGTCATGTTTTCCGTTCATGCTTACGGTTACCAGCCCGGCCCCGGACTCGCCCTTTACCTCGAGCTTGGCCAGATCCTCCTGAGCCTGCTGCATTTTTTCCTGCAGCTGTTTTGCCTGGTTCATCAGTTCATTGAAGTCAGTCATACATTTTCCTCAATTACCCTCAATTTTCCTCGTCAATCTTCAACCGGCGCTATGGTCTCGTGCAGGAGTTTACCGGAAAAGCGATTCAGCAGTGCCTGCACACTGTCATCATTCTCGAATCGGGAAACCAGCAGTTGGTGATTTTCTTCTCGCTGACGCCGGCTCAGGGCAGCCGGTGTTTCCTGGTCGGCTTCAGCGATGGTCACATTGACCTGCACCGGGTGACCAAAATGCGTGGCCAGTACCTGCTCCAGTCTCGGTAGCAGATCGTCGTTGAACACCGCGCTCTGGGAAGGATCCAGCCGCAGCGTGATGCGACGGCCCTCGCTTTCTGCCCAGACCGAATTAGCCAACACGCTGGCCACGATACCTGATGCGCTCAACTGCGGGAAAAGTGCCAGCCAGCGCTCGTGATCCATGTCCGCGAGGACCGTGCATACATCACCGGAATCAGCCTCTGTAGCTGTCGTTGATGTCGTCGACGCGGGTGACGGTTGTTGCTCTGGAGCACTTAACTCCCCTGCCGCTGGCGCCGGCCCGGATGCGTCGTCCAGTCCCGCGTCAGTCTTTTTTTTTAGGTCAGCGGCACCGGTATCTGGCGGGCCCGCCGGAGGTGGTGTTGCCGTCATGGCCTGCGCTGATTCCGTAGCTGGCTCGTCGCTTGTGGCTGCGGCAGGCTGTTTACTTCCCGCAGCGGGCTCTTCATCCGCCGCTGAGGGCTCTTCATCCATCGCTGAGGGCTCTTCATCCATCGCTGAGGGCTCTTCATTCTGCGCTGAAGGCTCCTCATTCTGCGCTGAAGGCTTCTCGTTTTTAGCTGAAGACTTTCCGTTTGCCGCTGACGGTCCTTCGTTTGCTGCCGGAGGCTCTGTGTATTTCGGTGAGAATACCAGCATTCGCATCAACAGCATTTCGAAGGCTGCACGCAGGTCTGTGGTGTAGCGAAAATCGTCGCGGCCTTTGCTGCCAATCTGGTAGTAAAGTTGAATATCCTCGGCACTGAACGCAGCGGCCAGCTCACTGATGTTTTCACGATCACCGAAGCTGTTGTCAATGGCGTCCGGCATCACCTGGGCCAGGGCGATACGGTGCAGGGCCGATAACAGACCATCCAGGATATTGCCGTAATCCGGTGCCTGCTCTGCCATGCTGGCGACAATCGCCAGGGCAGCCGGGGCGTCGCGCCCAGCCATGGCGCGCAACAATTCAATGATTTGCTGATGCGGCGGTACGCCCAGCATTTCCACGACCTTGTCGGTCTGAATCTCCCCTTCGCAAAAGGCGATGGCCTGATCTACCAGCGTCAGGGCGTCGCGCATGCTGCCAGCTGCCGCGGCAGCAATCTGCCACAGCGCGTCCTTCTCAAAACCAATCTGCTCTTTGCCCAGAATCGTCTCCAGGTAGTTCTCGATCAATTCCGGACTGAGATTCTTGAGATTGAACTGCAAACAGCGGGACAGGATCGTTACCGGCAATTTTTGCGGATCGGTGGTGGCGAACAGAAACTTCACATGGGGAGGCGGCTCTTCCAGGGTCTTCAGCAGCGCGTTGAAGCTGTGATTGGAGAGCATGTGCACCTCGTCGATCAGGTACACCTTGAAGCGGCCTCGAGACGGTGAGTACTGGACGTTGTCCAGCAATTCGCGGGTGTCATCAACTTTAGTGCGCGATGCAGCATCCACCTCAATCAAATCAACAAAGCGACCCTCGTTGATCTCATTGCAGGCGGTGCACTGCTCACAGGGGGTGGAGCTGATTCCGGTCTCACAGTTCAGGCACTTGGCAAGAATCCGCGCCAGTGTGGTCTTGCCAACACCCCGGGTGCCAGTAAACAGGTAGGCATGGTGGAGGCGCTCGTTATCCAGCGCATTGATCAGGGATTTGAGCACATGACCTTGGCCGGCAACCTGGGAGAAATTGCTGGGTCGCCATTTTCGGGCCAGTACCTGGTAGCTCATTGTGGCGTTTCGCTTGCCAAATCTGTGTGATTCCAGTCAGCCTGACTGGCCGGGACGCGCCAGCTCTCTGCCAGCGAAAAATAAAGCCCTTGTCAGCCACACCACGGCACATGAATCAGCTACTACCGTTGCTCCCTTCCGGGCCTGGCGGGGTTCATAACCTATCATTGCGCGGGGACCGACAAGGACCATGGGAATGATAGCACAGTGGGGGTGGTGGATGGTCAAGGGGATTCGGATTTTCTGGCGTGTGATTGGGTGAGTTTTGGGGCTTTGCGCTGTTTGCGCCGCTACGCGGCTTTCGAACCGGAGGATTCTTAGCCTGTCGTCGCACGGATAATCAAAAAAGGGCTTGTTGGGGGAGTCGGATTGGCATCGCTTTAAATTCGGGCAAGGCGCCCGCGCGCGCCTGAGAGAGGGATTGATTCGGCATTTGGCTTAGCCAAATCCCTCACCCCTGCGGGGCAGTGCTGCGCGCTGTCTGCGCCGCTACGGGGCTTTCGAACCGGAGGGTTCTCAGCCTGTCGTCGCACCGATAATCAAAAAAGGGCCCGTTGGGGGAGTCGGATTGGCATCGCTTTGAATTCGGGCAAGGCGCGCGGGCGCGCCTGAGAGAGGGATTGATTCGGCATTTGGCTTAGCCAAATCCCTCACCCCTGCGGGGCAGCGCTGCGCGCTGTCTGCGCCGCTACGCGGCTTTCGAACCGGAGGGCTCTCAGCCTGTCGTCGCACCGATAATCAAAAAAGGGCCCGTTGGGCCCTTGTTTGATTATTGGCGGTGAGAGAGGGATTCGAACCCTCGATACGTTTCCGTATACACACTTTCCAGGCGTGCTCCTTCAGCCACTCGGACACCTCACCTAATTCTCTATTGTTTCAGCCAAGCGTTGCGCTTGGGATAGGCTCGCTCCGCGAGCCTGAGAGAGGGATTATTCGCCTCATCCCTGAGGCTCACCTTCGGCTCGCTGCGCTCGTGAAAATTCGCTCCAGGCGAATTTTTGATTCGGATTTCAGCTTAGCTGAAATACTCGCCTCTTCGAGGCCGCGCTGAGCGGGCCGAAAAACGCGCGTACTCTAGCCTAGCGGACCGCCGATTACAAGTTTGCTACTGGCGCAGGAGGCGGCGTTTGACGCGTTCCGAGGGGACCGGCTGGGTGCTGCGGTAGACGTTGATGTCCAGGCCGCCGCGGCGCAGGTAGTTCATGCTCAGGGTTAGTTCACTGGGCTGGCAGATTTGTGACAGATCCCGGAATATCCGCTCGGCACACTCTTCATGGTAGCCCTGGTGCTCTCGGTATGAACACAGATAGGCCAGCAGGCTGGCTTCATCGATCAACATGCCGCTGTATTCGATCTCGACGCTGGCCCAGTCCGGGGCGCCGGTGACCGGGCAGTTGGATTTGAACAAATCCGAATACACCCGTTCATCAAAGGCCGGTTCGCTGCGGGTTTTCAGCAGGGATTCGTCCGGTTGAAAGGCGGTAATTTCCACATCCAGAGCGTCCAGCGATTTGCCTTTACGCAACGCCACGCTGCCACCCTCCCCCTGCCCCAGGCCGATGACCTCAACCGTCACTCGTGACTTGCTCAAAGCCGAGAGGTCATTGCTGATAATGCCCGCCAGTGCCTCGCGGCTCTCGAAGCGCTCCTGGTTAAGCGAGTTTAGATACAACTTCAGAGACTTGGACTCGACGATATTTTCTGAACTGGCATTGAAGAAGAACTCGCCGATGGCCACCTGTGGCTTGCCGCGGGTGTCCAGCCAGGACAACTCATAGGCATGCCAGTGATCGAGACCGTGCATGGGCAGCTTCTTGTCGATATCCAGCAGTGAACGTGCTGGCCAGCGCGGGATCGGATACAGAATGCCGGGGTCATATTTGCTGGGGCTGGGGACGTTCTCGCCCAGAGGGTTTACCGACATGGGCGCTCCTAGTGCCGTAGCCCGGTGCTGCGGCGCAGCAGCCAGATGCAGGACACGTACAGCACTACACTGAAAATACCGAGGATAATAAAGGCCCAGTACACATTGACATCAGATGTTCCCAGAATGCCGTACCGGAACGTATTGACCATGTAGAAAATCGGATTCAGCCCCGATACCCACTGCCAGAACTCAGGCAGCAACTGAATGGAGTAAAACACTCCACCCAGATAGATAAGTGGCGTCAGCACGAAGGTGGGAATAATGGATATATCGTCAAAGGTATTGGCAAAGACGGCGTTGATAAATCCAGCCATGGAAAACACCAGTGACGTCATCAGAATGACTGACAGTGTGATTAACGGATGCTCAATGCGCAGATCCGCAAAAAACAGCGCCATCAGCGTGACCACCGCCCCGACCCCCAGGCCGCGGCACATGCCACCGACAACGAAGCCCGCCAGGATCACATAATTTGGCACCGGGGCCACGAGTAACTCTTCAACACTGCGCTGGAACTTGTGGCTGAAAAAGCTCGACACCACGTTGGAATAGGAGTTCTGAATGACGGACATCATGATCAGCCCCGGCACGATGAACTCCATGTAGTCGAAACCACCCATGTCGCCGATGCGACGCCCCACCAGATTGCCAAAAATCACAAAGTAAAGACCAATGGTGATTGCTGGCGGCACCAGGGTTTGCATCCAGATGCGCATGAAGCGCCGCACTTCCTTGACGACGATAGTTTCAAACGCAATAAACTTGTGGTTGGCAAACATGAGTGTCAGTCCGGTTGTTGGGCGCCGCGCGCCAGCCGTGACAGAAACAGCTGCTCGAGGCGATTGGTTTTATTGCGCATACTGTTGACCTTGATGCCCAGCTTGTCCAGTTCGGAGAACACACGGTTCACATCGTGTCCGGAAGAAATCGTTACTTCCAGGCAGTAGTCATCAACCCGGCGGATTTGGATATCCGGCATTTCGGGCTCAGGCTCACCTTCCAGAGATGCGGTCAGATCGAGGATAAATGTCTGGGTGTCGAGTTCCGCCAGCAGTTTCTTCATGCTGGTGTTCTCAATAATTTCCCCCTCGTCAATAATAGCGATATTGCGACACAGCTGTTCGGCTTCTTCCAGATAGTGGGTAGTCAGAATAATGGTGGTGCCGGTGCTGTTGATCTCAGTGAGAAAGTCCCACATCGAGCGCCGCAGCTCGATATCCACCCCCGCTGTGGGTTCGTCGAGTATCAACAGCCGTGGCTCATGAACCAGGGCCCGGGCAATCATCAGGCGGCGCTTCATCCCCCCGGACAACGACCGGGAGCGTTCATCACGTTTTTCCCACAGGCCAAGTTTACGCAGGTACTTTTCAGCACGCTCTGCAGCCAGCTTGCGTGGCAGTCCGTAATAACCCGCCTGGGTCATCACGATATCGCGCACTTTCTCAAACTGACTGAAATTGACTTCCTGAGGCACGATGCCGAGATCAAGCTTGGCCTCGAACACATGGGTCTCAACATTCCTGCCGAACACCTCGACGCTGCCCCCGGTCTTGTTGATCAGTGTCGAAATCACCCCGATCGTTGTCGATTTGCCAGCCCCATTGGGTCCCAGCAAGGCGAAGAAATCACCCTCTTCAACATCCAGCGAGATGCCTTTTAGCGCCTCGAATCCGTTGCTGAAGGTCTTCCGCAAATCTTTGATGGCAATGGCAGTGGTCATGATGGCTCTGGGGCTTACTTTTGGACTGCGCGAGTATGCCCTGTGACACCGTGCGGGGCAAATTGACGGCGGTCCCGTTACGCAAACAAAAAATGCAAACAAAAAAGCCCCCAACCGCACTCTGACGAGTTACGGATGGAGGCTTTTTCTACCGAGCGCGAATGCGCTGCGGCCTTGTATGGCGTCCCCTAGGGGTTTCGAACCCCTGTTGCCGGGATGAAAACCCGGTGTCCTAGGCCTCTAGACGAAGGGGACAGGTGTGTCACTGAGTGCGTTTCAGCGAGCGGGGGATTCTAAGGAGCTTGCCCATGGCAGTCAAGAGCATTTTCGCCAAATTTGTCACCAATTTGTCGTTCCTCTTCAGTAGCCCCAATAGCCCGGTACCAACAGTAACTATAACTGTGATAACAGCAGCTACTATAACCTCACCCTATGACAGGAACCATCCCAGGCGCCTTGTAGAGCATCAGGTAAACTGGCCTGGTGGTCGTAGTCGTAAAGGTTACCAATGCAGTATCGCCAAGCTGCCCTGGCCAGACATCGCCGGGGCGCCGTCAATTTGCTAGCATACGGTCCACTCCCGGTATTAAACCCGGACTCTGGTGCAACTTGAAGTTTGGCAAGCGCTGAGGCGACAACAAATGGTGAGTTTGATGACAGACCTGCAGGCGCAATCTGTCCACCGGGCTTTCCCCATGCCGAGCTGGATAGCAGCGCAGTGAAACCAGGAATGACACGCTAATGGTTGCTTTTTTCTCTATTCTGCTCGCTGTAGTGCTGCTGGGTATTACCGTTTATGGCTTGCATCGCTACCAGACCATGGAAGTGGAGTACACGGTTGACCGCTCCATGCCCCTGCCGCCGCTGGAGTCGGATGCTGAGCCCCAGTCCGATCCTGAGTCGCCGGCCAGTACGCAGCCCCCGCAGATCAAGCACCCTGCCCCGGCGAACGCTGCTACCAGAAAGACCAACAAGTCAGAAGCAGCGAAATCTGCGGACAGCAAGAACAGTGGCCAGACCTGGCTCCAGCATGTGGCGGAACTGAAGAAAGCCAACCGTCTCGACGACGCGATGGCGGTTTGCCAGCGGGAGTTTCCATTGTGGGGAGCCTACAACCAGGCCTGCATCATCGAACGCTTGAAGCTTAAGCAAGCCGGCAGCAACCCGGAGAACGAATTGGCGTTCCTGGATCGACTGTACCGGCTGGCACTGACAGCCGAGTTGCTACACGACAAATCCGAAGGCAGTGAGTCGCTACCCCTGAGTCAATTGCGCAAGCTCGATCTGGACCGCATTGACGAGCTTGATTTTCCCTATCCGGAGCTTGGCTATGCCCATCTGCGCCTGGTGCGTAAAACCGATATCAAGCTGATGCTGGCCCATTGGGGTCGCCCGGGACAGCACCAGCTGCCCCGTGAGTTTCATAGTGCCTGGTGGCAGCGAATACAATAAGCGCTCGCGAAGGCCAGCAGCAATTGTCAGGATCAACGCAGCAATTCTTGACCGTTAATTATCCCTATGACATCCTGAAGCGCTGTCGATAACCTCCAGTGTGGCCCGACGGGACAGAGATCTCCGCAGGCCTACCAGGCATTGCAGCGCAATGGACCTCGGCGCATCGATTGACAGGTGATAGGTCAAGCCATGAGTGAAGAACAAGCAAAGCAGCGCGATTACATCGCGGACATCAATATTGATCAAAAACTGATCGAGGAAGGCACCCAGCAGTTGACCAGCGAAATCGCGGTACTTGAAGCCTGGCTGCAGGAGCTTGATGCCACAGACGGGGACAACGCCGAAGTTGTTGCTGCGCGCAAGTCTTACAATGATATGCTCCGCAGTCGCAAAGAGATGCTCAGCTCACTCCGCCAGGCCAAGCGTCAAGCACTATCCGCTGACTGATCCCTTACTCGAGTCTCACCCCCATGCTGTCTGAACAACAGGCCACAACCATGCTGAGCCTGCAGGCCAGCATGAATTCCAAAGTTGATCCGGATTGGGTCAAAGCCCGCTATCCTTATTTACGCGCTGTGGCCATCGAAGGCGCGGAAGCCATAGAGCATCACGGCTGGAAATGGTGGAAAAAGCAGGAGCAGGACCTGGCTCAGCTGCAGATGGAGCTGGTGGATATCTGGCACTTCATCCTGTCTGAACTACTGCTGCGTAATGAAGACCAGGTCATTGATCCGCTGGAAGCGTTAATGGCGGCGCTGGCGGACATTCCGGCCTCGGATAGCGTACATCTCGACGATCAGGACTATCTGCTGGCGGAAATGGATCTGGTACGTAAACTGGAATTGCTGATCGCCCTGTCAGTGGTGCGCCGCATCGACATGGCCTTGTTTGCCGCCATCATGACGGATTGTGACATGGACTGGACTGAACTCTATCGCCAGTACGTGGGCAAAAATGTGCTCAATATCTTCCGCCAGGATAATGGCTACAAGGCGGGCACGTATCAGAAGTCCTGGCAGGGTCGCGAGGATAACGAACACCTGGTGTCGGTCATTCACCAGCTCGACGCCAGCAATCCGCGCTTCAAGGAACAGATTTACGAGGCCCTGGCCGCCAGTTACGCGGGCCGCAAGACCTCGCAAGTGTGAGTCAGTATCTGCACAGGGATGCTGAAAACAGCTGACAGCTGAACTTTTCCTGCATGATTCTCCTGCTTGACACTCCGGTAAATCCGACCCGCTGGCCTCAGTAATAAGCGTTTTCGCGATTCGAGTGGTCGGTCACGTCACGCACTTCGGTGAGCTGGGGAACCTGTTCCAGAAGTGTTTTTTCCACACCGTCCTTCAGCGTTACATCCACCATGCCGCAGCCCTGGCAGCCACCACCGAAACGCAGCACGGCAACGCTTTCCGCATGGATTTCCTCCAGAGTGACCATGCCGCCGTGGGCAGCCAGGCCCGGATTGATTTCATTGTAGAGGACGTAGTTGATGCGATCTGCCAATGAGCTGTCTGCCGAGATTTTCGGCAGCCGCGAATTTGGCGCCTTGATGGTTAACTGTCCGCCCATGGAATCCTTGGCGAAATCCACTACCGCCTCTTCCAGGAAGGGGATGCTCGGCGCGTCAACATACGCTTTAAAACCACCATATTCCTGCACCTCATCGTCTGACTTCTCTTCTCCAGGACGACAAAACGAAATACAGGTCTCAGCTTTGGGAGTGCCAGCGTCAAGGATAAAAATGCGCACGCCGATGCCTTCGCAATCTTGCTTGGCGAGCAATTGCTGCAAGTAATCCTGTGCCGATTCAGTGATCGTAACCATAGGTTCCTCTTGTGGTGTTGCTACTGCCTGCTTGAGCAGCCTGAGTTTCGGGAATTGTACTGGAATCAGGGTGTTTTGAGAATACCCGAGCAAAACAGTCAATTATTCAGCCTGAATAGTCGCCCTACATTTGTTAGAATGGCTCTTTCCCACTCACTTCAATTGAAGAAACACTATATTTATGGATAGCAAAAACTCAGAACAACTCCTTCGTGAAGCACTTGAACAGCGTATCCTGCTCCTGGACGGAGCAATGGGCACCATGATTCAGGCGAAGAAGCTTTCTGACAGCGATTTTCGCGGCGATCGCTTCAAGGATTTTCCCCACGACTTGTCAGGTAACAACGACCTGTTAACCCTGACTCAGGCAGACGTGATTCGCGATATCCACCTGGCCTATTTGCGCGCCGGTGCTGATATTGTCGAAACCAATACCTTTAACGCCACCCGGTCTTCTCAGGCTGACTATCACCTGGAAGACATTACCTACGAGTTGAACGTTGAAGCTGCGCGCCTGGCCCGCGAAGCCTGCGATGAAGTCAGCAATGAAACACCAGACCGTCCACGCTTCGTGGCCGGTGTCATTGGGCCCACCAGCAAGACCGCGTCAATTTCTCCTGACGTTAACGATCCGGGGTTCCGCAATACCTCGTTTGACAAGCTGGTTGATGACTATTCGAATTCCACCAAGGGGCTAATGGAAGGCGGCGCCGACATCATTCTGATTGAAACGGCGTTCGACACCCTTAACGCCAAGGCTGCGGTGTTTGCCGCCCGGCGCTGTTTCCGTGAACTCGGCCAGTCCCTGCCAATCATGATTTCCGGCACCATTACCGATGCCAGCGGTCGCACCCTGTCGGGCCAGACCGTGGAAGCTTTCTACAACTCAATCGCCCATGCCAAACCCCTCTCGGTCGGCTTCAACTGCGCACTGGGTGCAGATCAGTTGCGCCCCCACATTGAGGAAACCTCGGGCATCGCATCCTGCTATGTGTCTACTCACCCGAACGCCGGTCTGCCCAATGAGTTTGGTGACTATGACCAGTCGCCCGAGGAAATGGCCGAGATCGTTGCCGAGTTCGCCAAGAAAGGCTTTATTAATATCCTCGGCGGCTGCTGTGGTACGACACCTGATCACATCGCGGCGATTCAGGATGCCATCAAGGATATGCCGCCCCGCAAGATACCGGAGATTGAACCGGCCTGCCGCCTTAGCGGCCTGGAAGCGTTCAACATCAAGCAGGACTCCCTGTTTGTGAATGTCGGTGAGCGCACCAACGTGACCGGCTCCGCCCGTTTCTCGCGCCTGATCAAGGAAGAAGAGTTCGATGAGGCGCTGGACGTGGCCCGAGAGCAGGTTGAAAACGGCGCCCAGGTCATCGACATCAACATGGACGAGGGCATGCTGGACTCACTGGCCGCCATGGAGAAGTTCCTCAAGCTGGTGGCGTCCGAGCCGGAAATCAGCCGCGTGCCGATCATGGTGGACTCCTCCAAGTGGGAAATTATCGAAGCCGGACTGAAGTGCATCCAGGGCAAGGCCGTGGTGAACTCCATCAGCCTCAAGGAAGGCGAGGAGGAATTCCTGGAGCGTGCCGAGCTGTGCCTGGAATATGGTGCGGCCGTGGTGATCATGGCCTTCGATGAAAAAGGCCAGGCGGACACTCTTCAGCGCAAGAACGAAATCTGTAAACGCAGCTACGATCTACTGCTTGAGAAGCTGGACTTTCCGCCCAATGACATTATTTTTGACCCTAATGTATTTGCCATTGCTACCGGCATCGAAGAACACAACAACTACGCGGTGGATTTCATTGACTGCTGCGAGTACATCAAGAAAAACCTGCCGCACGCCCTGATTTCGGGCGGAATCAGTAACGTCTCGTTCTCTTTCCGCGGCAACAACACCGTGCGCGAAGCTATTCACTCAGTGTTTCTGTTCTATGCCATCAAGAATGGACTGAGTATGGGTATCGTCAATGCCGGTCAGCTGACTGTTTATGATGATATTCCAGAGGATCTGAAAAACGCCGTTGAAGATGTGGTGATGAACCGCACTGATGAAGGCACCGAAAATCTGATGGAGGTCGCCCAGAAGTACAGCGGCGGGCCGGAGAAATCCAAGAAAGAAGACTTGTCCTGGCGCGAGAAATCCATCCAGGATCGCCTCTCCTATTCGCTGGTGAAAGGAATTACCCGTTTCATCGAGGAAGACACCGAGGCCGCTCGCCAGGAATGTGATCGTCCCATTGAAGTGATTGAAGGACCGTTAATGCGCGGCATGGACGAAGTGGGCGACCTGTTTGGTGCCGGCAAGATGTTCCTGCCCCAGGTGGTGAAGAGTGCCCGGGTGATGAAACAGGCCGTGGCCTATCTACTACCCTATATCGAAGAAGAGAAAGTGGAAGGCGAAACCCAGAGCAAGGGCAAGATATTGATGGCCACTGTGAAAGGTGACGTGCACGACATCGGCAAGAACATTGTCGGCGTGGTACTCGGCTGCAACAACTACGATGTTATCGACATGGGGGTCATGGTGCCCTGTGAGAAAATTCTTCAGAAAGCCAAGGAAGAGAATGTTGATGTCATCGGGCTGAGCGGACTGATTACTCCTTCCCTGGATGAAATGGTACATGTTGCCAGTGAAATGCAGCGCCTTGATTTCGACATCCCGCTACTGATCGGTGGTGCTACCACCTCGAAGGCCCACACCGCGGTCAAAATCGAGCAACAGTACCAGAATAACAATGTTATTTACGTCCCGGATGCATCGCGCAGCGTCAGCGTGGTCAGCACCCTGCTCAACTCAGACAATCGCGGCGCCTATAAAGACAAACTGCGCGAAGAGTACGCCACCATCCGCGAGCGCACCGCCAATCGCAAAAAGAAAACCAAGCTGGTGCCCTATAAAAAAGCCAACGCCAATGCGCCAAGCGGCAATTGGGACGAATTCACCCCGGTGAAACCGAGCTTTCTGGGCACCGAGGTCATGGAAGACTATCCGCTGGAAGAGCTGGTGGAATTCATCGACTGGACACCGTTCTTCATCACCTGGCAGTTGGCTGGCAAGTTTCCGGCAATTCTGGAAGACGAGAAGGTCGGCAAAGCGGCTACTGATCTGTATGAAGATGCCCAGAAGATGCTCAAGCGCATTGTGGACGAGAAGCTGTTAACCGCCAAGGCCGTGGTCGGCTTCTGGCCTGCTCAACGGGTCGGTGAAAATGACGTCAAGGTGTTTCATACCAACGGCTCCACCAAGCCGGTCGCCACCCTGCACTTCCTGCGTCAGCAAATGGAAAAAGGCGAAGATCTCGATCATCTCAGTCTGGCTGACTACATCGCGCCGGCCAGCGATGATTACATGGACTACATAGGCGGCTTTGTGGTGACTACTGGCTGGGGTGCTGACGAGTTGGCTGCCCAGTTTGAAAAAGAAAACGATGACTACCACTCGATCATGGTCAAGGCACTGGCTGACCGCCTGGCGGAAGCATTTGCCGAATGCCTGCACCAGAAGGTGCGCAAGGAGTTGTGGGGTTATCAGCCGGATGAAACACTGTCCAATGCGGATCTGATTGCCGAGAAATATCAGGGCATTCGTCCCGCACCCGGCTACCCGGCCTGTCCGGACCACAGTGAGAAAGGTACGCTGTTCAAGTTGCTGGATGCCGAGGACAAGATTGGCGTGAAGCTGACCGAGAGCTACGCCATGTGGCCTGCAGCCAGCGTCAGTGGCCTGTACTTCTCACATCCGGACGCACGCTACTTTTCGGTGGGCAAGATCAACCAGGAGCAGGTGGACGATCTGGCCCAACGCAAAGGTGTCGATGTCGATGGTCTTGGCAAGCTGCTGGCGCCCAATATGAACTAGGCTTTAACCAACGCAGCGCGCGGCCGGTCAACTGATCAGCAGTTACCGGCCAGCCTGGTTGAAAGCATAATTTGGTTTGGTTATCGAACAGGGCATTGATTACAATGCCCTCGCCTAACTCGAGTAGTAACTACCATGTACGTTTATGACAATTACGATCACCAGATGTTGGCTGATCGCGTTACCCAGTTCCGGGATCAAACTGATCGTTATCTTGACGGTAAACTGACCGACCCCGAGTTTTTGCCGTTGCGACTGCAGAACGGTCTCTACATTCAACGCCTGGCACCCATGCTGCGTATCGCCGTGCCCTACGGCATGTTGTCCTCCGCCCAGCTGCGACAGCTGGGGATGATTGCGCGTGACTACGACAAGGGCTACGGCCACTTCACGACGCGCCAGAATATCCAGTTCAACTGGCCGGCGCTGGAAGATGTGCCCGACATCCTGGCGCACCTTGCCGATGTGGAAATGCATGCCATCCAGACCAGCGGCAACTGCATTCGCAACGTCACCACCGACCAGTTTGCCGGCGTTGCGCCTGACGAATTGGAAGACACCCGCCCCTACTGCGAAATCATTCGCCAGTGGTCAACTTTTCACCCGGAATTTGCCTACCTGCCACGCAAGTTCAAGATCGCAGTTTGCGGTACCAAAATTGACCAGGCGGCCACCCAGGTACATGACATTGGCGTCTACCTGAAAAACAATGCTGCTGGTGAAACCGGTTTTCGTATTCTGGCTGGTGGCGGATTGGGCCGCACGCCGGTTATAGGCGCGGAAATTTTTGATTTTGTCGCCAAGCGGGATCTGCTGACTGCCCTTGAGGCCATTATGCGGGTCTATAATCGCGAAGGTCGCCGGGATAACAAGTACAAGGCGCGCATCAAGATTCTGGTGAAGGAAACCGGCGTTGACGCGTTTCGCGACAAGGTCATGGCTGAGTGGCAGGCCATCAAGGGGGGTCCCCAGACATTGACCGATGCAGAGATCGAACGCTGCAGGGGGTTTTTCAGCAGCCCACCCTACGCATCCCTTTCTGACCAGCCGGAAGCCCTCAACTCGGCCCTGTCCGAAAATGCCCTGTTTGCCAGCTGGTATGAGCAAAACGTCAAGGCTCACAAACAACCCGGCTATAGCATCGTCACGGTAAGCCTGAAAGAAACAGGTGTGGCTCCCGGTGATGTGACCGACCAGCAACTGGATTACCTGGCCGAGCTGGCTCAACAGTATTCATTTGGCGAAGTCCGCATCACCCATCACCAAAACATCGTGCTGGCAGATGTGCGACAGGACCAGCTACCGGAACTCTGGCAGCAACTACGCAAACAGTCCCTGGCAAGCCACAATCTTGACCTGCTCACCGACATGATTTGCTGCCCGGGCGGTGACTTCTGCGCCCTGGCCAACGCCAAATCCATTCCCATTGCGGAATCCATCCAGCGGCGTTTTCCTGATATTGATGAGTTAAAAGATATTGGCAACCTGCGTATCAATATTTCCGGCTGCATGAACGCCTGCGGCCACCATCATGTAGGCAATATCGGCATTCTCGGTGTGGACAAAAAAGGTGAGGAGTTTTACCAGATATCACTCGGGGGTTCGTCACGCAACGAAGCCAGCCTGGGCAAGATCATCGGTCCGGCATTCTCTCAGGAAGAAATCCCTGACGTCATCGAAAAACTGGTGGCTGTCTACAAGGCCAACCGCACTGCCAACGAAGAATTCCTGGACACCTACAATCGCATCGGTATCGATCCCTTCAAGGAGAAAGTCTATGCCAGCGCTGATTAAGAACGGCGTCGTGGTTCCCGACGAGTGGACGCTATTAAAAGAGGCTACCGGCCCTGAAGTGTTAGAAGTGGTACCTGGTAGGAATTTCATTGTCCCACTGGCTTTCTGGAACAACTACGAGACAGAAATGCAGGACTATAACGGCAGCTTTGCGCTATGGCTGAATAGTGACGAGAACGTCAATGATATCGGTCCACGCCTGCATGAGTTTCCGCTGATTGCGCTGAATTTTCCGGTATTTTCTGACGGTCGCTCCTACACCAATGCGCGTGAATTACGCGAGAAGCTGAACTACGAAGGCGAAGTTCGTGCCGTCGGTGATGTGTTGCGTGATCAGCTGTTTTACATGGCCCGCTGCGGGTTCGACAGTTTTCAGCTGCGCCATGACCAGGATCCAGAGGCCTGCCTGGCGGCTTTCCGGGACTTTCATACCGGCTATCAGGCCAGTGTCTCGGAGCCTATGCCCTTGTTCCGGCGACGGTGACTGGCTATAGTCGAGTGCTATAGCCGGGCCGGGTCGCCATGGAACACGATTCCCTGATTTTTTCTTTCTTCCTCATTTTTACCGGGGCGGCGATGCTGTCCACGGTCGCCCTGTTCCTGAAACAGCCACTGCTGATCGCCTACATTCTGCTTGGTGTGATTCTCGGCCCCCATGGACTGGGATACGTGGCCGAGGCGAATCTACTCACCGACATCGCCGAATTCGGCATTATCTTCTTGTTGTTTCTGTTGGGCCTGGATATGCAGCCCAGCAAAATGTTTGTCACGCTGAAGAAAACTTTCCTGGTTACCCTGGCCAGTTCGCTGGCATTTTTCCTGCTCGGTTTCGGCACCGGCTTCCTGTTTGACTTCACCCTCACCGAAGCCGTGGTGATGGGCTTCGCCATGGTGGTGTCCAGCACCATTATTGGCATCAAGCTGCTGCCGACTACCGTCCTGCACCAGAAACACATGGGTGAGCTGATGGTGGGAATCCTGCTGCTCCAGGACTTTATTGCCATCTTCATTCTGGCGTTTCTGGATTCCGGTTCACTCACCGAAACCAGTGCCTTGCGTGCCCTGCTCGCTTTTCCACTACTGCTCGCGGTGGCCTATGGGACGACCCGCTTTTTACTGGTGCCACTGGTGGCCCGTTTCGATCATTTCAAGGAGTACATTTTTCTGCTCGCCATTGGCTGGTGTCTTGGCCTGGCGGCACTGGCCTCGGAGTTGGGGCTGTCTGCCGAGATCGGCGCCTTTGTGGCGGGAATTTCACTGGCGACAAATCCCATTTCCCTGTTTATCTCTCACAGCCTGAAGCCATTGCGGGATTTCTTCCTGATTCTGTTTTTCTTTTCCCTGGGCGCGCAGTTCGACATCTCGATGCTGAGTAATATTCTCGCCCCCGCGCTGCTGCTGGCGGTGCTGGCGCTGTCCTTCAAGCCAGTAGTGTTTTACCTGTTGCTGCTGCGCTTCAGCGAACGCTCACAGTTGGCCTGGGATGCCGGTTTACGACTTGGGCAGATCAGCGAATTCTCCCTGCTGATTGCATTCGTTGCCGCACAGTCAGAAGTGATTGGTGAAGCGGCATCGTTAACGATTCAGGGCGCCGCGATTATTACCTTTCTGGTGTCGTCCTATATCGTGGTCATGTACTGCCCGACTCCCATCGCCACCAATAGCAAGTTGCGTCGCGACTGAATTGCCGGCACCCGTGGGCTAGCCGTGCAGATCAAGCAGATAGCGCCCCTGTGCCTGTCCCTTCAATACCTTGTCCAGACTTTCAGCAAGTTGTGCCAGAGTGATCTGCTGCACCATGGAGTCCAGACCCGGCAGTTGCCAGTTACTGGCCAGACGATTCCACATCTCCTGTTTGGTGGCCAGCGGCAATTCCACGGAATCAACACCCAACAGGTTTACTCCACGCAGGATGAAGGGCAGTACCGTGGCAGCGAAAGCTGGCGAATGCACCAGTCCGCAGGCGGCAACGCTGCCCCCGTAATGCAGCGACTTGATAATATTGAACAGGGTTGCCCCACCGGCCACATCAATGGCTCCTGCCCAACGCTCCTTCAGCAGCGGCCGGCTGCTTTCATCCGTCAACTCCTGGCGGTCAATAACATCGTCCGCTCCGAGGTTACGCAACCAATCGGCGGCCTCGGCTTTGCCAGTGCTGGCGGTCACGCTGAATCCCAGCTTGCTCAGCAGGGCTACCGCCAGGCTGCCCACGCCGCCGGTGGCGCCGCTGACCAGCACAGCCCCCTGATCGGGCTGCAGACCGCTACGTAACAGCTTGTCGACACACAGTGCAGCGGTAAGTCCGGCGGTACCCAGCGCCATGCTGTCACGCAGGCTCAGGCCCTCAGGCTTGCGCACCACCCAGGCGGCTGGCACCCGAATGTACTGGCCAAAACCACCGGAGGTATTCATACCCAGGTCGTAGCCGGTGACAATGACTTCATCGCCTGCCTGCAACGAATCCACGCTGGTCTCTACCACTTTGCCCGCCGCATCGATGCCAGGGGTATGCGGGTAGTTGCGGGTAACACCCTTGTTGCCCGCGGCGGACAGCGCGTCCTTGTAGTTCACCGACGAATAGGCAACCTCAATCAACACCTCGCCAGCCGGCAGATTCTCGGTGTCGAGAGTGGTCAACTCGGCGGCATAGTTTTTGTCGGCGACCTCGGTGACTAATAAAGCTTGATATTGCATAGGTAGTGGACTCTCCGGGGTTACTACTGATGAATGCTATTGGTAAATATCATTGTCGGTACGCTGAAAGAAGCGGCGATACACGGTGTCGGTCATGGTGGCGAACGCACGCCCAAACTTGTCCTGCAGCGACTTCGGAGTTTCAAATTCAACTTCAAACACATCGGCATTGGCACAGGCGTCGACAATGCATTCGTCGCTGGTCTTGATCTCATCCACCATGTAGCGTTCCTTGGCCATGGTGCCGACCCAGGTTTCGCCGGTGGCGATTTTATCGATCTCGACACTGGGCCGATGATCCTTAACCCAGGTCTTGAACAGGTGGTGGATGGTTTCCACATCCTCTTTCACTTTCTCGCGGCCCTGATCGGTAATCTCACCGAATGTCGACAGGGTGCGCTTGAATTCACCGGCACTGATCTGCTCAAAGTCCACATCATTTTTCTTCAACACGCGGTTAAAGTTTGGTAACTGCACCAGCACGCCGATTGAGCCGATGATTGCGAATGGGGCCGACACCAGTTTGTCCGCCAAACAAGCCATCATATAGCCTCCGCTGGCAGCTACCTTGTCAACACAGATGGTTAGCGGAATATTCTTGTTCTTGATGCGCATCAGCTGTGACGAGGCCAGCCCGTAGGCATGCACCATGCCGCCCGGGCTCTCCAGTCGCAGCAGTACCTCGTCGCGAGGTTCGGCAATCGACAGCACGGCGGTGATTTCTTCACGCAACGCATCAACGCCGTCGGCAGGGATATTGCCTTTAAAGTTCAGCACATAGACCCGGGGCTTGCGCTCCACCTCACTACTATCGTCGGTAGCAAGCTGCTGCTTGGCCTCTGCCTTCTTGGTTTTGCGTTCTTCCTTGCGCGCTTTCTTTTCCTGTTTCGCCAGCAGTTTCATGGCCGGCTTGTCCATCACCGTGCGGCGCAAGACATTGCGCATATCATCGATGTGATCATTGAGCCGATTAACCTTGATCGAGCCTTTCTTGAGACCCTTCATTTGCTTTTGGCTGCTGCTGGCAATGGCGCCAATAATAAATATCAGGGCCACGACGATAGTCATCGTCTTGGCCAGAAACAGTCCGTAATCAATCAAATATTCCAAGCATTCACTCCTTAGCACTGATTTTTTGTCAGAGGTGCGTTAAGGACCGCGTCACTGGTCCGGTAAGCGACTGGCGATATAACTGGTAATCAATTGGCCAGCCACGCTGATTTGTGGACTTGGGTATTCTGGTAAATCCCGCACATCGAACCAGTCCGCATAATCAATTTCAATACCATCCGGGCGCAAGTCTCCGGCAGCATAGTCTGCGTAGAAACCCAGCATCAGTTGTGACGGAAATGGCCAGGACTGGCTCTTCACGTAACGTACATTTTTCACCTGGATACCCACCTCTTCCTGCACCTCCCGGCATACAGTCTGTTCAGCGCTTTCTCCAACTTCGATGAAGCCTGCCAGACAGCTGAGAAACTTGCCGCGATAGCGCATATTGCGCGCCAGCAGGATTCTATCACCGTTAGTTACCAGCACGATGATGCAGGGATTGATCCGCGGGTAATAGGTGCGCTCGCAGTAATTGCATTGCAGCGCACGCTCGCCTTCCCGCGGTTGCGTGGGATGACCACATCGTCCGCAATAGCGATGAGACTGATACCAGTCGAGAATCTGGTTGGCTTTGCCCACGGTCGCCAGCGAGGCATCAGACTCCGAGAAAATCAGGCTCCGTAGAGAATGGTCTTCGGCCTGTAGATGTGAAGCCAGGGATTCCGGCACATCCAGCGCCACACAGCGCTGGTCACTGAAGCTCACCAGGTGCAGGTCAGACTCATCGGTTAGCCAGGAATCGATGTCTTCGAGATTCCAGAACACGCTCTGTCCACGTATCAGCACCCGATCACGCACAAAAAGAAGAATGCGGTCGCCATCGCTGAGTTGATCTCGTTTTAGCAGGTAGGTCATAAGATGGGTAAGACTATAGCGGTGAGCTGCGGTTTCCGCGGAAATTGGCAGCTGCATCCACCGTTCGAGAAGGATTCTGTCTCAAGCGCCATCCGCAGCCGCATCCAGCTCCAGCCAGAGACACTTGTCCCCGCTGGATTGAGCGATATCCTGCAACCTGGCCTGGTGTGCTGCAAGTTCCTCACTGCTGGCGCTGAGCACCGGTAGTGGCGCGCGATCTGGGTCCAGTTCGCGAATAACGGCACGACCAGCGTTCTCGTCCTCGTCATCATCGCGCAGCGACAGACTTGACTGACCGCTGGTCATGATCAGATAGACATCGGCCAGGATTTCCGCATCCAGCAAAGCGCCGTGCAGCTCACGTTGAGTATTGTCGACGCCATAACGTTTGCAAAGAGCGTCCAGGCTGTTGCGTTGACCAGGATGCTTTTCTCGCGCCAGCAGCAGGCTGTCCAACACCGAACAAACGTCTGCCATCCGCTCCACGCTGGAATGCATGTGAATCAACTCGGCATCAAGAAAGCCGATGTCGAACGGTGCGTTATGAATCACCAGTTCGGCATCGCTGACAAATTCCAGAAACTCGTCCGCTATTTGCTTGAAGCGCGGTTTATTGGCAAGAAACTCGCGAGTAAGTCCGTGCACCTCAATCGCAGCTTCATCGATGTCGCGATCCGGATTCAGGTAATAATGGAAATGCCGACCGGTCAATCTTCGGTTCTGAATCTCGACACAACCAATCTCAATGACCCGATGCCCTTGCTTCGGGTCCAGTCCGGTTGTTTCTGTATCAAGTACTATTTGCCGCATACAATTCTTGCCTGTTGGCTATCGAGTTAGTGGCCCAGGAGACAGGTTATCAGAAGAGCTCGTCGATACCCTGGTTAGCCAGTTGATCCGCAATTTCATTCTCGGCATGGCCGCTGTGACCTTTCACCCAGGACCACTGAATATCATGTTTTTGAACCAGACTATCCAATTGTTGCCAGAGGTCGACATTCTGCACCGGCTTTTTACTGGCTGTTTTCCAGTTACGTTTTTTCCAGTTAGGCAACCACTCTGTCATGCCGCTGAGCACGTACTTGGAATCCGTGGTGATGTGAACCTTACAGGGTTTCTTTAATGCTTCCAGGCCTTTGATTACCGCGGTTAGCTCCATCCGGTTATTAGTGGTCTCTGCCGCACCTCCGTAGAGGGATTTCTCGGTACTGCCATAGCGCAGCAGTACTCCCCAGCCACCAGGCCCCGGATTGCCCCGACAGGCACCGTCGGTAAACATCTCAACTGTTTCACTCAAAAGCTGCGTCACCCAAAAACTGTGTTACTCAAAATGTGTGGTCGGCATCCTGCCCGTTGGATCGGCTTGTTAACAGCCCCTAGTGAAACTTCCTGGCGCGCACATTCTCCGCTGCCGGAAGCACCGAGGGCCGGCTGGGAATCGCCTGCCAGCGCGGCACGATGGGTGTCAGCGGGGCTACCTGTTTGACGCACAAAATAAAATAGGCGCCTCCGAGCGGACTGGACAGCTGACTGCCCAGGTTTTCCAGGCGCGAGGCGTGCTTGAGCAGGCGCTGAAACTTCAGCGGTGGAAAGTGCAAACCATAGCGCACCTTGTCAACATGCAAATCCAGAAGCTGTAGCCAGTCTGACAGGCGCCCGCGGGAGATAAACCGCGCCCGCCATGGAATATTGATCTTGCGCTTGAACAGGCGCCACATTCCCCAGGAGCTGTAAGGGTTGAAGCCTACAATGAGCATATGTCCGCCGGGCCTGAGTACGCGAGTCACCTCCCGCAGCAGGCGATGGCTATCTTCGGTGAAATCCAGTGCATGGTGGACTACCACCACGTCCATGCTGTCATTGGCCAGTGGCAATTCCTCGTTATCCGCTACCGCTTGCTGACTGCCACGCCGCCAGGTCGGGGCAAACATAATCTTGTGACCCACCGGGCTGTCAGCGATCAGGGAATATTCTTCATGGCAGCCCACCTGGAGGATGTGATAGCCAAACAGCCGACTGATGATCGGGGTCACGGTTTCCTTTTCATGCCGCCAGACCTCTGCCCCCTGGGGAGACTGGAACCACTGGCCGATCAGCAACTGCAGCATGTCAGAGTCCGGCATGCCGCGCAGCAATCTGCGGCGGGTCTCGTGCTTGGAAAAGAGGTTCATGGGCGGTGGGTCCCGATGTCAATCATGGTGGCGAAATGCCGATTCTAACGCTCCCCTGCCACAAGCACCAGACAACCCCGCAGACCCTTAAAATCAGCCTGACAGAGCAGTTTTCCCGGTCGCTAATTCCCGATATCATGGTGATTTTGGGTATGCGAACCCTGTCAGTCGTTCAGGACTGTGCGTGGGTTGCTCAGCGTTCCCAGATCCAACAACTGAGCCAGTAAGCAGACCAACCCATGATCGACCTGATACACCCCATCCCCGCCTTCACGGACAACTATATCTGGACCCTGGTGGACCGCCAGCGCAAGCTGGCGGTGGTTGTTGACCCCGGCGATGCAGGGCCGGTGGAAGACTACCTTGCCAGCCAGAGACTGACCCTTGCGCAGATCCTGATCACCCATCATCACCCTGATCACACCGGCGGGCTGCCACAACTCACGGCAGCACATGCGCCGGATGTTATCGGCCCTGAGAACCCGCGTATCAAGGGCATCACCCGGGTGGTTCATGAAGGCGACACAGTCGACGTTCTCGGCACCCGGTTCTCTGTATTTGAGGTGCCAGGTCACACTCTCGATCATATTGCATTCTTCGCAGACAGCCATTCTGACCAATATTCCGCACCCGTGCTGTTTTGCGGTGATACGCTATTCGCAGCCGGTTGCGGCAGGCTGTTTGAAGGCCGACCCGAGCAAATGTACGAATCACTTGGCAAGCTGAGTCAGCTACCTGACGACACCTTGATATACTGTACTCATGAATACACCCTGGCTAATCTGAAATTTGCCAGGGCTGCGGATCCGGAGAACGCAGAGCTGGAAGCCCGGGTTTCCTCGGAGACGCGAAAACGCGAGAATGATGAACCTACCCTGCCTTCTACCATGGCGCTGGAATTAGCCACCAATCCATTTCTGCGCTGCTCCGACCGCCAAGTCAGTCAACAGGTTAAGCAGCACGACGCCGCAGCAGGTGCTGAAACAGCTAGTGACCCGGTAGCCACTTTCAGCGCGCTGCGGCAATGGAAAGACAACTTTTGAGTGGTTTGTCGATGACATGGCCGCCCAGGCGGCTGGCTGCACCAACAGCCCGGTTGCTGGGCACTGTCAGCCTGCTGCTGCTCCTGGCTGCCTGTCAGACCGGGCTGCAGCCCTCGCGGCCGGATATTGCTGCTGAACCGGTAGCACCTGAGCTTTCCCCACCAGCAGCAACCAGCCAGACCTCGCTTCCCGACCCGAACCCGCACAGCAACCAGCCACCAGGCTTTGATGATGTCTGGCAACGGCTGCGTCATGGTCTGCAACTTCAGGAGTATTATCAGCACCCTGAAGTGGAACAACGCCTGACTGCATTTGCCGGTGATCAGCGACTGTTCGATCTGGTGGCGGAGCGCGCCGCACCGTTTTTGCATTTTATTGTCTCGGCAGTTGAGCAGCGCGGCTTGCCAATGGAACTCGCGCTACTGCCTATCGTGGAGAGCAGTTTTGACCCCAATGCCTACTCTGCCCAGCACGCGGTAGGGCTATGGCAATTTCTCGGGCCCACCGGGCGCAGTTTCGGTTTGCAACTGGACTGGTGGTACGACGGCCGTCGCGACCCCCATGCCGCCACCATTGCTGCCCTGGAGTATCTGAGTCGCCTGCACCAGCAATTCGATGGCGACTGGTTGCTGGCACTGGCGGCCTATAACACCGGCTCCCCTAACCTGCGCCGTGCGATTCGCCGCGCTACCCG
This sequence comes from uncultured Pseudohongiella sp., assembly GCA_965230125.1. Lineage (GTDB taxonomy): Bacteria > Pseudomonadota > Gammaproteobacteria > Pseudomonadales > Pseudohongiellaceae > UBA9145. The sequence continues at coordinate 2,636,389 of OZ245938.1, forward strand.
CGGTGGTGAATCACCGGACTTCTGGACCCTGCCGCTAGCGCCCGAAACTCTGGCCCACGTGCCCAAGCTGTTGGCGCTCGGCCGCCTGCTGGCCGACCCTGAGCAGTATCAGATTGAGCTGGCGCCAATTGCCAATCAACCAGCGCTGGTAGCAGTGGATGTCGGTGCCCAGATCGACCTACGCGAGGCCGCGCGTCTGGCGGGCATCGATTACGCAGAATTGCGCCGCTTCAATCCCGGCTTCCAGCAATGGGCAACCCATCCGGATTCCCCGCAGGCGCTGTACTTGCCGGCACAGACGGCCACCCAGTTCGAGCAGCGCCTGGCGCAGATCCCTCGCGAACAATTACTGACCTGGGACCGTTACCAGATCAAACCTGGCGATACTCTGGGTGACATAGCCCGGCGTCTGGGCACAGAAGTGGAAGTCCTGCGGGTTATCAACGGCTTGTCAGGCAACCGCATTATCGCCGGTCGCAACCTGCTGGTCCCTCGCGGTCTCAGTACCGATAGTGACCTTGAGCAACTCGCTGCGGTGGCAATACGGTACAACGAGCCGCCGCCATCAATTCCCAATCAATACACGGTGCGGCGCGGCGATAATCTGTGGCGCATTGCCCGCCGCTTTCAGCTGCGCTCAGCAGACATCATGGCGCACAATGGCATCGCTGCTGATGCCTTGCTGATGCCGGGCCAGGTGCTGGATCTTCGCTTTGCGGTTACTGCGTCTGCCGCGCAGCCTGCATCTGTATCCGCCGACAGTGCGAAATACCGGGTTCGACCCGGTGACACCATGGCAGACATCGCCGCCAACCTGAATCTGGCGCTGCCGGAACTGCTGCGCTGGAACGGCTTTCAGGGCAATGAAGTCATTTATCCGGACCAGTTGATCCGGATCAGCCCGCCGGATACTGAACTGCAATCCCTGTGATGCCCCGTTATGACTGACACCACTCTGACCCCGCCTCCTGCTGCCGACACGACGTTTTTCGGCCACCCAAGGGGTCTTGTTATCTGCTTCCTGACAGAGATGTGGGAGCGTTTCAGCTATTACGGGATGCGTGCGCTGCTGATTTTCTACCTCACCCAGCATTTCCTGTTTTCTGACCAGGCCGCTGCCAGCATCTACGCGGCCTATCTCTCCCTGGTGTACATCACACCCGTTATTGGCGGTATCGTCGCCGACCGCTACCTCGGCCCTTCCAAGGCTGTGGTGCTCGGCGCTTTGCTGCTTGTTGCCGGTCATAGCGGTATGGCCATAGAAGGTTCCCAGGCCGTGGAAACCCTGATTGACGGGCAGCTTCAAGTACAACGTGACCCCTTCTATCTGCAGGTTTTCTATTTCTCCCTGGCCCTCATCATCATGGGCGTGGGTTTCCTGAAAGCGAACATCTCCACCCTGGTGGGCTCCATGTACGAGCGCCGTGACCCACGACGTGATGGCGCGTTCACCCTGTTCTATATGGGTATCAATCTGGGGGCATTTCTGGGCGCGATCATCTGCGGTTTCCTGCTGGAATACCTGGGATTCAGCTGGGGATTCGGCGCCGCTGGGGCGGGCATGCTGTTCGGCCTGTTGGTATTTCTGCGCGGCAAGCATTACTTTGGTGAAGCGGGCAATGCCCGCCATCCGGAATTGTTATCGCAGCCGGTGCTGCCGGGCATCAATCGCGAGTGGTTGATATACCTGCTAACCCTGGCTGGCGTGGTGGTGTGCTGGCAGCTGATGCAAAATCGGATGCTGGTGGGCGGGATTTTAGGAGGCTCCCTGGTCATCATGACCCTGGTGGTTATTGCCTACGCCTTTGCAAAATGTGAACCCCATGACCGTAACCGGATGCTGGTATGCCTGTTTCTGATGAGCTACCAGATTATTTTCTGGTCCCTGTTTGAGCAGACCGGCAGTTCCCTGAATCTGATGACCGACCGCAATATCGATCGTGACGTGATGGGTTTTGTAATTCCCGCCGCTGCCTTCCAGTCGGTCAATGCCTTCTTCATTATCACCCTGGCGCCGCTGTTCAACATGCTGTGGCTGGGGCTGGCGCGACGCGGTTGGGAGCCTTCCACGCCCATGAAGTTCGCATTATCCCTATTGCAACTGGGACTTGGTTTCCTGTTCCTGGTTTACGGTGCGGCACTGGCCACTGACCCGACCCAGGTGGCTCTGATCTGGCTGGTACTGCTTTATCTGCTACATACCACGGGTGAGTTGTGTATCTCGCCGGTGGGCCTGTCCATGACCACCAAGCTGTCGGTGCAGAAAGTGGTCGGAATGATGATGGGCTGCTGGTTTCTCGCCTCAGCAGCCGGCAATTATGTATCCGGTACCATCGCGGCCATGACCGGGTCCGATACGATCGGTGGCGAAGTGGCAGACCCCGCCGCCGCACTCAGCAACTATATTGATGTCTACAGTACTGCCGGTTGGTACAGCATCTACGCCGGTATCGCTGCCATGGTGCTGGTGCCGGTGCTGAAACACTTCATGCACGGCATTCGCTGACCGCTTATTTGGCGGCAGACAACGCATTTCAAGTACACTAGCGCAAACGCAACAACAGGGAAGCACGTTATGGGATTTCTCGCAGGAAAACGTATTTTGGTACTGGGCGTCGCCAGTAAGCTCTCCATTGCCTCCGGTATCGCTGGTGCCATGCATCGTGAAGGGGCGGAACTGGCATTTACCTACCAGAACGACAAGCTCAAGGATCGGGTCGCCAAGTTCGCGGAAGGCTGGGGTTCTTCACTGATCTATCCCTGCGACGTCAGCAATGATCGGCAGATTGAGGACCTGTTTTCGGGCCTGTCCGAACACTGGGACGGGCTCGACGGCATTGTCCACTGCGTGGCGTTCGCACCGGGCAATGAACTGGATGGCAATTATGTTGATGTCACCACTCGCGAAGGTTTTTTGACAGCCCATGAAATCAGCTCTTACAGCTTTGTAGCGCTGGCCAAGGGGGGGCGGGAACTAATGCGTGATCGCCAGGGTTCGCTGTTAACCCTGAGTTACCTCGGCGCCGTGCGCAGCCTGCCCAATTACAACGTGATGGGACTGGCCAAGGCCAGCCTGGAGGCCAACGTGCGCTATATGGCCAGCAGTCTGGGACCGGAGGGCACCCGGGTTAACGCGATCTCTGCCGGCCCGATACGAACTCTGGCCGCTTCGGGTATCAAGAGTTTCCGCAAAATGCTGGATCACAACGCGCGGCAAACGCCGCTGCGTCGCAATGTCAGTATTGAGGAAGTAGGAAATGCCGCGGCGTTTCTGAGTTCAGACCTGGCCTCAGGCATATCGGGGGAAATTCTTTACGTCGATGGCGGCTTTAACACCACTGCCATGGGCTCACTGAACGATATCGACGAAAACTGAGCCCTCGTGCTGGCCGCAACTCGCTGAAACGAGGAGCGGCCAGCAGCAGGACTGACGCTGGAGCAGCGAGACTGCTTCAGCAACTTCTAGAAATCATCGCTACCGATACTGGTCTGGATATCGGCATTTTCTCGCCGCGTGCTAAGGTAGCCAGTGAAGTCGTTACTACCGAGATCCTCCGACATGCTCAGGCGCATGTTGGTAATTTCTTCCTCGCTCATGGAATCCAGACTTCCCGGCGTGACCGCTGTCAACTCTATCAGCACAAACGTCCCGTTAGGCAGTGTCAGGCTACTGAGCTGGTTGTCGTCAGGACCCTGAGGCCGCGGCAGGGAGAACGCCTCGTTGATGATATCGCGGTTAGCGGTTGCCGATGTGCGACTCACAGCTTGCTGATCAATCCATTGCAACTGGTACTCTTCCAGCAGTGGCTCAAGCTCCGCCCCTGAAGACGCGGCGACCATCAGCTGGTCACCGATTTCCTGAACAGCCTCACGCTCCATCTGGGTACGCAGCAGTACAGCAATTTCCGGCTCCACTTCTTCCAGCGGCGGGATGGTAGCCTCGTTGAACTGGTTAACCCGTAGCACCAGGGCACGGGTATCACTGAGTTCAATGACATCACTGTTGTTCCCCTCCAGCAGAACGCTATCTGAGAATGCCGCCTCAACTACTGCTGGATTGGCGAAGGTGCCGCTACCGCCGGTACGCGGGATGGCTGCACTCTGCTGGACGTCGAGTTCCAATTCACTGGAAATGGTTTCCAGATCTCCGGTTTCAAAAGCCAGGTTGGACAGGTTTTCGAGGCGCTCGGCATAAGCCAGTTCCACTTCGGCGCTCTTGGCCTCACGTTCGAGCCGGTCTCGCACCTCGGCAAAGGCCGGATAGACGTTCTCGGCGTCTTCGGTCAGTTTAACCAGGTGCACACCGAACTCGGATACCACCGGATCAGATACCTCGTTCAATTCCAGTTGCTCAAGTGCGGCCTCGATTGCCTCGGGAAATGCGCTACCGTCGGTATAGCCTATGTCACCACCGGAATTTGCCGATCCAGTATCGCTCGACAGTTCCTGGGCAAGGGCGGCAAACTCTTCTCCGTCAGCAATACGCTGCCGGGCAGCGGCGGCGGCAGCCAGTGCCTGGTCTTCTGACATTGAACTGCCGGTTTCAAACAGAATGTGTGAGGCTCGTTTCTCTGACGCACCTTCAAAAGCTTCCAGTTCACTCTCATAAAGCGCGCGCAGTTCTGCCTCTGGGACCTCAATCTCGGCGCCGATGGCGCTCTGGTCCAACAGCACGTAATTCAGCACTACCGTTTCCGGTTCCCGGAACTGTTCCTGGTTATTCTCATAATATTCCTGAATCGCGGCATCACTCACCGGGGTGTCCAGGGTTCGCGTACCCATGGGAATTGACAGATAGCGGAAATCACGGGTTTGCCGGGTCAGGGCTGCAATCTGCTGCAATTCTGAATCGGTCACGAAGTTGGAGCCGTTGTAAGCATTCGCCACCTGACCGATCAACATCCGCTGCCGCAAGTCAGCCCGATAAGCGGGTACGCTGAATCCCTGCGCAGCCAGGGTGCGAACCGCCAGGTCGGAGTCAAATCGACCGCTCACCTGAAACTGTGGCGTGTTGATAATCGCGCGATCCACGGTGTCCTCGGATACTGCCATGCCAGCATCGCGCGCCGCCTGCCGCAGCACCGTTTCCTCAATTAATTGATTGAGGGCCAACTGTTCCACCAATTCCTGGTCAATTGACTGGGCATTGGCCCCGATCTGGTTCATCAGCGACTGAGTGCTGTTCTGTAGCTGAACCTCGGTAATTTCCTCGCCGTTAACCTCGGCTACCGGCGGCGAAGTAACCAGGCCACCAATAATGGATTCGACACCAAACAGGGCAAACACGGCAACAATAAGGCCGATGATTATCTTGGCAATAACGCCCTGTGAATTGTCTCTGATATTTTGCAGCATATTTCTTCCTGACCGACGCTCCTGGCGTCACTAAACTCAACTATACCCCGTCACCCATCGACGGGACTGTAGCAAATAGCAACAAAACGAATCTCGATGGCCTGGCTGTCCGGTTCGTTACGAATCGCCTTGTTATAGCAAATACTAAAACTAAAAAGGCGCATCAAAGATGCGCCCTGGTAGCTTCGAGAACCTGACCGCCAACAGGCGGCTTTTGTTGAAATTGACCGGGATCTCTGAATTTGACAAACCTTTCGATCCTTATTCGGCCATCATCCTTCCGGAGGTGACCAAGGATTGGTGGTTCATTTCAACTTCTTTCAATCCTGATTAAATTCTTTTGGGCTCTCATCCCGACCGGTAATCGGGTTTTTGATCGTACGGTACAGCAATAGCTATACCGACACATCTGTCTCAGGAGTTCACAGAATCCTTCAGTGCCTTGCCTGCCTTGAAGCTGGGCACACGAGCAGCTTTGATTTCGATGGGCGCGCCGGTTTGCGGATTACGTCCTGTTCGGGCGGCCCGGCTCTTGGTTTGAAAGGTGCCAAAGCCTACCAGTACAACGGGGTCATCCTTTTTCAATGAATCCGTGATTGCGTCAATTGTCGCGTCAATTGCACGACCAGCAGCCGCTTTAGGTAGGTCAGCCGCAGCAGCTACAGCATCTATTAGTTCTGATTTATTCACATTATCCCCTTTTCAATTTGGAAGTTATTTTTGTCAAAATCTTCTTGAATTCCTTGTCCTGGTATTCCGAAACCATGGAAAAAATGCGGTGAATCCAAGCCGTTTTTCGATCTGAATCGATCTGGAAATGATCCTCGAATACGCATGAAACGTGGCATCTGAGCGAATCTTTATACCAAGCGCCAGAAAGCTATGTCAACAGAAAACATGCGGGTTTAGTGGGTATTTATGTGCTTTTCGTCACCACTTTGCTCGATATCCTCCTGCTTGGCTTCTTTTTCCTGTTTGGTCTCTTCTTCACCCTTCAGCGGCGTCGGTTGATACTGCAATGCATGTTCCAGTACCTCATCAATCCAGCGCACCGGAACAATCTTCAAATCGGCCTTGATATTATCCGGAATTTCCGCAAGGTCTCTTTCATTGTCGGCCGGAATGATGACGGTTTTAATATTACCGCGGTGGGCAGCAAGCAATTTTTCCTTTAGCCCACCTATTCGCAGCACCTGGCCACGCAAGGTGATTTCTCCAGTCATGGCCACATTGGCGCGAACCGGAATATTGGTAAGAACTGAAACCAGAGCGGTGCACATACCTACGCCTGCGCTCGGACCGTCCTTTGGTGTCGCGCCTTCAGGGACGTGAATATGCAGGTCAAATTTTTCATGGAAATCTGATTGCAGCCCCATGGCGCGAGCACGACTCCGGACGACGGTGAATGCCGCCTGAATTGATTCCTGCATGACGTCACCAAGCGAACCGGTCTTGATGGTCTTGCCTTTGCCTTCAACTGCAATTGCTTCGATGGTGAGCAGCTCGCCACCCACCGAAGTCCAGGCAAGCCCATTGACCTGACCAACCATATTTTCATCTTCGGCCTTGCCGTAGTCGTACTTGCGCACGCCAGAATATTTTTCCGTAAGCTCCGGCGTAAGCTCAATTTTGTCTACCTGCTTTTTCTTCCTGGACTTGCCCTGCTCAAGAGAATGCTCTTTAACCACCTTTCGACAAATCTTCGCAATCTCCCGCTCGAGCCCGCGCACTCCCGCCTCGCGCGTATAGTAGCGAACCAGGTCACGAATCGCCCTGTCGTTAAACACCAGCTCTTCCTTGGTAAGGCCGTTGTTCTTGAGTTGTTTAGGGACCAGATATCGAAGCGCAATATTGACCTTCTCGTCCTCGGTATAGCCGGGGATACGGATCACTTCCATGCGATCAAGCAAAGGTTCTGGAATGTTCATACTGTTTGAGGTGCAGACAAACAACACCTCCGAAAGATCGTAATCGACTTCCAGATAGTGGTCGTTAAAGCTATTGTTCTGTTCCGGGTCAAGTACCTCGAGCAGCGCCGAGGCTGGATCGCCACGGTGGTCCATGCCCATCTTGTCGATCTCATCAAGCAGGAATAGCGGGTTTCGCACTCCAACCTTGGACAATTTCTGCAGCAGCTTGCCCGGCAGTGAGCCAATGTAGGTTCGGCGATGACCGCGAATTTCAGCCTCATCGCGGACCCCACCCAGCGCCATTCGCACAAATTTACGGTTCGTGGCTCGAGCAATTGATTCGCCCAGCGAGGTTTTACCAACACCAGGAGGCCCTACCAGGCAAAGGATCGGTCCCTTCAGTTTCTTGACCCGCTTCTGCACCGCGAGGTACTCAAGAATACGCTCTTTAACATCTTTGAGACCGTAATGGTCGGTCTCGAGGATTTCTTCCGCTTTCGGCAAATCAAGACGAACCCGTGAGCGCTTTTTCCAGGGAATGCTGATCATCCAGTCCAGGTAAGTACGCACCACTGAAGCTTCGGAAGACATCGGCGACATCATTTTCAGCTTGTTCAGCTCCTGGGTCGCCTTCTCCTTGGCCTCTTTCGGCATACCGGCTTCATCTATGCGCTGCTTCAGCTCCTCAGTTTCATTGGGCACGTCTTCCAGCTCACCCATTTCTTTCTGGATGGCTTTCATCTGCTCATTGAGGTAGTACTCGCGCTGGCTCTTCTCCATCTGCTTTTTGACCCGACCACGGATGCGCTTTTCAACCTGAAACAGGTCAATCTCCGCTTCGATCAGAGACATCAGATGTTCGATTCGCGCCTGCAAACCTGCCAATTCCAGCAAGTTCTGCTTTTCCTGCAGCTGCAGAGACATGTGTGAGGCAATCGTATCTACCAGTCGCCCGGGTTCATCAATGCTGGAAATTGAGGTCATGACCTCGGGCGGAATCTTCTTGCTGAGCTGCACGTACTGGTCAAACTGGGAGAGCAGCGAACGGATCAGCAAGGCCGACTCTTTCTCGGGCACTTCTTCCGGCTGCAAAATGGATGTGTCCGCCTTAAAATGGTCAGATTCAAACACGACGTCTTTAATCCGCGCCCGATCCAGGCCTTCCACCAGCACTTTCACGGTACCATCGGGCAGGCGAATCAGCTGCAGAATTGTCGCTACGGTCCCGATATCGAACAAGTCATCCACACCGGGCTCGTCTTCCGAAGCATTTTTCTGCGCCACCAGCAGCACTTGCTTGTCACTGGCCATGGCCAGTTCAAGGGCTTTGATCGACTTGGGGCGGCCGACAAAAAGGGGTTGGACAATCTGCGGGTAAACCACAACATCCCGAAGCGGCAGCAGGGGAAAAGTTGTGGGGCTCGACTCGTCGGCAGGGTTACTCATAGAGGTGCTCTCGGTTCAGATAACGCGTGTCACAGACATGGTGCCGGAGCCTGAAACTTCAAGGCCGAGGCGCGAGATTACTCGTCGGCAGCAGACTTGCTTGGCTGGTCGATATTCTCATACATCAACAGCGGTTCTGACTCACCATCGATGACTGCGGCATCGATAATGACTTTGCTGACTTTCTCCAGAGACGGAATCTTGTACATGGTATCCAGCAGCACCGCTTCCATGATGGAGCGCAGACCGCGAGCGCCGGTTTTGCGCTCCCTGGCCTTGCGGGCAATAGCCCGCAGCGCGTCGTCACGGAACTGGATTTCCACCCCTTCCATCTCGAACAGCTTTGCATACTGCTTGGTCAGCGAGTTCTTGGGTTCCCGGATTATGCGTACCATGGCGTCCAGGTCCAGCTCATCCAGCGTCGCTATCATCGGCAGACGGCCGACAAATTCCGGGATCAGACCGTATTTCACCAGATCTTCCGGTTCCACATCGCGCAGGGTTTCACCCACCTGCCCTTCGCCTTCCTGACTGCGCACTTCAGCGGTGAAACCAATTCCGCTCTTGGAGGAGCGGTCGCGGATAATCTTGTCGAGTCCGGCAAAGGCACCGCCACAAATAAACAGGATGTTGGAGGTGTCTACCTGCAGAAATTCCTGTTGCGGGTGCTTGCGGCCGCCCTGCGGTGGCACCGACGCTACGGTACCTTCAATGAGTTTCAGCAGTGCCTGCTGGACACCTTCCCCGGACACATCGCGGGTAATTGAGGGGTTGTCCGATTTGCGGGAAATCTTGTCGATTTCATCGATGTAGACAATACCAATCTGGGCTTTCTCGACATCGTAGTCGCACTTCTGCAACAGCTTCTGAATAATGTTTTCAACGTCTTCACCAACATAGCCAGCTTCCGTCAGGGTCGTGGCATCGGCGATGGTAAAGGGAACGTCCAGCAGCCGCGCCAGGGTCTCCGCCAGCAGCGTTTTACCGGTCCCCGTGGGACCCACCATCAGGATGTTGCTTTTACTCAGCTCAACGCCGTCGGTGGATTTGTCATAGTTCAGGCGCTTGTAGTGGTTGTACACCGCCACCGCCAGCACTCGCTTGGCGGCTTCCTGGCCGATGACATAATCGTCCAGGGTATTCTTGATTTCTTCCGGGATCGGCAGCTTGCGGGTGGAGGTTTCAGACTCTTTTTCCTGAATTTCCTCGCGAATGATGTCGTTGCACAAGTCGACGCATTCATCGCAAACAAAGACGGACGGGCCAGCAATCAATTTACGCACTTCGTGCTGGGATTTGCCGCAGAAGGAGCAGTACAACAACTTACCGTTGTCATCTCCCTTGTTGTATCGATCGTCTGACATGTTGAATTTGCCTAACTCTGTTTTGATGAGTCTGTATTGAAGGCCAAGCGGCGCACCGCAGTTCCGTCAATCTCGTCTACCGGTTTAGTGCCAGTACCGCATGCATCACTGCACACCGTCCGAGTCATCGGCCGCCGGACCGGGCATGGTTGCCGCGAGGCCAGTCATCCTGCGGCCTGACACCGTTTATCGGGCCTTTTCCGACCGTCACTAAAATGAAGGCATTGCCTGCGAATTGCAAGCCAATCCTGCCGCTTTTAGTCGGTTTCGGAGGCTCCACTTACCTTTTTATCTACTCGTTGTTCGATTACTTTATCCACCAGGCCGTAAGCAAGCGCCTCTTCAGCGCTCATGAAGTTGTCCCGCTCGGTGTCGCGCTCGATAACCTCTTCTGGCTGGCCCGTATGCAGGGCCATCAGCGTGTTCAGTTTCTTGCGTATCTTGATGATTTCATTGGCCTGAATTTCAATATCGGCCGCCTGGCCCTGGGCTCCGCCGCTGGGCTGATGAATCATCATCCGTGAATGCGGCAACGCCAGGCGCTTGCCCTTGGCACCGCCAGCCAACAGCATGGCACCCATGCTGGCCGCCTGACCAATACACATGGTGCTCACGTTTGGCTTGATAAATTGCATGGTGTCGTAAATCGACAGTCCCGCGGTAACTGAGCCACCCGGAGAATTGATATACAGGTGGATATCTTTATCCGGATTTTCGGACTCCAGAAACAGCAATTGCGCCACTATCAGGTTGGCCATGTGATCTTCCACCTGGCCGGTCATAAAGATGACCCGGTCTTTCAACAGCCGCGAGTAGATATCGTAGGATCGCTCCCCGCGCGCGGTCTGCTCAACGACAATTGGCACCAGGGCGGCGCTGGGAGCCGGGCTGGGAGACGATAGATTATTGGCCATGCTGAATTCCTTCCTGATTAGCGGCCTGCGCGGCCTGTTAGGGGCGCAGCGCAAGCCGGATTACTTCCTCAAAATCATACCTGTGCCCGGGATGAGTCGCCTCCGGAACGGGATGTGCTTTTACTGCCGCGTGGGGTTCTACGCTTGCTCGTCGGCAGTCGGATTGTCGTCCGCCTTATCTTCTTCGCCCACCTTCGACTCCGGCTTGATCACTTCCTGGTAGTCAACGGTTTTATCTTCGACCTGAGCCTGGTCAATGATGTAGTCAAATACCTGGTCCTCCAGCACTGAAGATTCCACGGCCGCCAGCTGGTCCTGGTTGCTGTAGTACCACTTCACCACTTCTTCCGGCGACTCGTAAGTCGAGGCCATTTCCTCGATGGCTTCTCTCACTTTTACGGCATCCGCCTGCAGATTCTGGTGCTGAATTACCTCACCCAGAACCAGGCCAAGTTTGACCCGACGCTCGGCCTGCTCCCGAAACAAATCATCTGGCAGCATGCTCTTGTCGAAGTTCTGACCGCCACCCATTTGCTGCAGGGCCTGGTTGCGCAGCTGGTCCACTTCACCGGCCACCAATGCCTCCGGCACAGTGATGTCTACCTGCTCCAGCACCGACTCCATAATCTGGTTCTTCAGTTTATTGCGGCTGGCGGTTTTCATTTCCCGCGCCATGTTATTGGCAACTTCTTCACGGAACGCGGTCTCTCCACCTTCACTCACGCCAAAACTGGCGAAGAACTCTTCGTCCACTGCCGGCAGCGCTTTTTCGCTTACCGTGTTGACGGTAATGTCGAATTCCACGTCCGCACCTGCCAGTTCTTCATTCTGATAATCCTTCGGAAAACTCAATGGCAGGGTGAACTGTTCCCCGGCCTTCTTGCCAATAATGCCTTCCTCGAAACCGGGAATCATGCGCTCCGAACCAAGCACCAGGTTGCTGCCCTCGGCTTTGCCACCGGCGAATTCTTCACCGTCCTTGCGGCCCAGATAGTCGATATTTACCAGGTCATCCTTGGCCGCGGCCCGCTCAACTTCTTCCCAGGTCTGGCGCTGCTCGCGCAACGTCTCAATCATGGTGTCGATGTCTGCATCGGCGACTTCTGCCTGCAGACGCTGGGCCTTGATGCTGCTGAAATCCGGCAGCGAAACTTCAGGATAAACCTCGAAGGTGGCGGTAAATTCCAGATCCTCGCCTTCATCGAGCTTGGTGGCCTCGATGCGCGGCTGACCGGCTGGCTTGAGGCTTTGCTCATTGATTGCTTCGTAATAGGTCTGGCTCATCAGTTCGCCCACCACTTCCTGGCGAACGCCCTTGCCAAAGCGATTGCGTACAACTTTCATGGGCACCTTGCCATGCCGAAAGCCATTCATGCGGACAGTCTTGGCGGCTTCCCTGAGGCGTTCATCAACCGCCGAATCCACCTGCTCGCTGGGCACGGCGATGGTCATTTTTCTCTCTAGTCCTTGAGTTGTTTCAATGGAAACCTGCATGGTCAAACCTCATCAATCCTGGTTAGTAAAGCTCTCGTGTTCAGGGATACCGGGCACGCGTGCACGAGACTTCAGAGTCGGGCGAACCGCCCCGGGTCGGGCATCGACTGTGATTGGTCTACCGGGTAGCTGTAGCGGGCGAGCTCGAAAAGTGCGCGATTTTCCCATATCGATTTTGCAACTTCAATGAAACCCGATGCGATAGGGGTTATTGCCCACGCGCTGCGCAACTCCGGACGGCCCTGCCCAACGAGCAGGCTTGTCGAACCGCAACATTTGCTGACAGCCAGTGCTGGACAAGCCTTCCAGCGATCCTGGCTTGTCGCGCCAAGGTCTTGTGCTGGCTTTGAACATGCGCCCGGGCTTTTCAAAAAGGCTTTTATCTACTTGTATTTATTGAATTATATTGGGTTTGGCACGGGCGAAGATCACTCCTGAGGGTTGCCGTGGCACGGTTATTGTGCCCTTTCCACCACTGCCAACCAGGGCCACTTTGCCAGCTGGGCTGGGCCAAGCAGTAATCACCCTGGGCTGGTGAAGACCCGGGCAGGCCGGATAGATCCAGACAAACCTGAAAAAGATCCGAAACAATTACCTGGCCCAGGTAAGCTCAGACAGCGCCGGCCAGTCAGCGAAGCCTTGCTCCGCAGACGCAAAGCTCACATACGACACAAGAACAACAATCCAGCCGGGGGTCAGTGAGGCCCGGCACTGCCGGGTGTACCGCCCAGGGAACTATGCCGTGACCACTACCACAGCCATTACCGAACAAGTCACCACCGGTAACGATCAGAATACTGTCTACTGTCAGTGAGATCTGTGGTTTTTCCGCGCCGAAAACGGCGGGGAAATTGGCCCCTTCCGGTATCGCACAGAGGAAGAAGCTGGCCTGGAGTGCTTCCGGCAGCATGCCATCCGGACTATCCAGGGCCGTTTTCAAAGCCCATCTCCCGCGGATAACCAAGGGCCACGAAACGCTCCAGTACCGGGCCACGTCGAATCTCTTGGCAGATCTGTACTGCGGCCATCCACTGAGCTCACCGCAACTCCCATGAACCCCATACCAGCTTGATAGCTAGGCCTGCCAACCCCCGGTTTTGCCCCGCTTTGACCACCAGCTTCTATCGCTTCGCCTGTCACACTGGGGTAAACTGCGGGCTTTCTGGTTTGTCCACCTGACTCGCGATGAATTCGTTCACCAACACCCAGCGTACCATCACCATTGGCTACGGTCCGGCTTACGCGAACAGCAAGATCTGGAATGATCTGCAGTCCAAGCTGATCATTCCCACCGAGATTGTTTCCTCGACCACAGCCCAACGCTACAACCCGGCGCTGATTATCCTTGACCACCATTTGCTCCGGGAAATGGACTACCAGAAATGGCGTGATGGATTCCCCGAGGCGATCTTCCTCAGCGCGGATTCACTCAACATGGACACCGACCTGATCCTGTCCAACAGCCTGCCCTACAAACAGACCATGAAAATGCTGGAAATGGCCTGTTACCAATGGGTGCTTAAAAGTGAAAAGAATGAGCGCGCCAGGCTTCGCGACACCAGTTTCCGCTACCTGAATAAACTGGCGGATATCAGCATTTCCCTGTCGGCAGAAGACGACCTGATGACCCTGTTGAGAAAAATCCTCAGCGAAGGTCAGAACATCGCCTGTTGCGACGCCGCCTCCCTGTTTCTTATCAACGAAATCAACGAGCGCGAACGGGAACTGGTCTTTAAACTGACGCAGAACGATTCCATGGATTTTCCCTTCGAGGAGATGCATTTCCCCCTCGACGAGTCATCCATCGCCGGTTACGTCGCTTACACAGACACTGAATTAAATATACCTGACGCCTATCAGCTGCCGTCGTCGGTGCCTTACAAGTTCAATCAATCATTTGACCGACGCACGGGCTATCGCACCAAATCAATCCTGGCCATTCCGCTTGCCAACAAGCAGAAGGAAGTAATTGGCGTCCTGCAGTTCATCAACCGCAAGAAAGCACGCTCGCTGAAAATCAATGACGAGAAGTCGGCCATGGCTTATACCCAGCCATTCGACAGCGATATCAACGTACTGCTTCAGGCGCTGGCCAGTCAGGCCGGTATCGCCATCGAAAACACCATTCTGCAGAACGATATCAAAGCGCTGTTCGAAGGCTTCGTGAACGCCTCGGTGGCGGCCATCGAACAGCGAGACCCTACCACCAGTGGTCACTCATTTCGGGTTGCTGATCTATGCGTGGGGCTGGCCGAGTCGGTTTCTGTCGCCAACCTGACCAGACTGCGCAACGTACGTTTCACCGAGACCGAAGTTCGGGAATTGAAATATGCTGCCCTGCTCCATGATTTTGGCAAGGTCGGCGTACGTGAATCGGTACTGGTCAAGGAAAAGAAGCTCAAGGAAGGCAGTCTGGAAAATATCCAGTACCGCATCCTGCTGGCCCAGGAGCGATTGCGTACCCAGGCGCTGCGCCAGCAACTGGGCATGTACCGCGAAGGCAATTTTGACGAAAAGCGGTTTACCGAAATTGATCAGTTGATGAACAAGGATCTGGAGATGCTGGAGCAGTTCTACCAGGCCATCATTGAGGCCAATGAGCCGTCGATCCTGAAAGAAGACAACCGCGCCATGCTGGACCGTATTACCGGTTACAAACTGGCCAGCAGCGACGATGAACTGGAAATTATCAGCGGTGATGAACTGCAGCTGCTATCTATTCCCAAGGGCAGTTTGTCACCAATGGAGCGTAAGGAAATCGAGTCGCACGTGGTGCACACGCAGAATTTCCTGGAGCACATTCCCTGGACCCGGGAGTTGCAGAACATCCCCACGATCGCTGGCGCCCATCACGAGAAACTGGATGGCAGCGGCTATCCGCACGGCATGAAAGATTCTGACATTCCACTCGGGTCGAAGATCATGACCATCAGTGATATCTATGATGCGCTAACGGCGTCCGACCGACCCTACAAGCCAGCGATGAACAACGAACAGGCAATCGATATTCTCGTTCATGAGGCCAAGCAGGGACTACTGGATGGTGATCTGGTGCAGGTATTCATCGATGCCAAGGTTTTTCACGTTATCGATTCCAAGGAATACAAAACTGCGACCGAATTCAGCAGTTTCAGTCACCACCCCTGTGACTATGACCTGCACGAACACGACTAGGGAAACGTTTAATAATTCGCGGCGATCAAGCCACCTGGTTCAGACTATGGCGGGACATGCTGTGGCGCAGGCCATCAAAGACCTGGTCAATTTTGTGAATAAAGAAAAAATGGCCACGATTGGGGACCCGGTGGTAGCGCACATCCGGCATCCGCGCCACCATGTATTCGCAATCAGCCCGCTGTGACAATCGGTCCGCTTCACCCTGCCATATTATGGTTGGCACGGTGACATCCTGCAGTCGGAAATCAAGCTTTCGGAAACATACCGCCAGATCCTGGGCCACGCCCCGGTAGCCATGCCGAAATGCCTCCTTTTGATCGCGAGCCAGGGCCTTGAAAACCTGGGGGTCGCGCAGCACCTTGCGGTCGGTGTAGCTGAGATAGTTTTCCATGCGCTCCAGGGATCTGGCTGGATTGTCCGGGAAAAACTGATGCTTCACCCGCACCAGCAAACGAATCAACAGCGGCGTGACCTCGTTCCAGCAGCTTGCGGCATAGGAGTTTGCCGACGCCTCGTTAAATACGCTGCCAGGCACGCCAGCCAAAGACAGTTTGAAGTTGACCCGCCCCGGATGCTGGTGAGCCAGCGTCAAGGCAAAGATACCCCCGGCGCCCAGTGACATGACGCCAAAGCGATGGATACCCAGATGCGCGGCAAGGCTCAGGGCATCAGCACAGAAATCGGCAGGTGAGGCAGTCAGGTAATAGTCTGAGCCGCCGATGCCGGGTCGATCCACGGCGATCAGCCGAAAACCATGCTGGCGAGCGGCGACATCAAAAAAGCCAGCTTCCAGGCGCGAACTGCCACTGTCATGGAAATACAGTACCGGCGTACCACTGGATGAGCCAAACTCACTGTAGGCCAGGCGGTGGCCACGACATTGGAAATAGCGGGATTTGGGCTGGGCCCGGTGCACTGTTGCAGACGTGAGAGGCACCGGTACAGTGGGTGAAGACGGAGTCTTCGTTACGGTGGCGCCTGATTGCATTGGGTGACCTCGGATGCAGGCTTGCTGAAAACCCCAAAATGGAGTCTCGAGCACATATTAAGTGGGAATATTTCCCACGTCAATGATGCAGGTCGCACTTTCCACCAGGAAAACTGCGAAAAATACCCAATTCGGCCTTGTCATTGCGGGAACAGTTCCTACCTCTTCTATATACTGCTGCCATGCGCAGTACTAACGACATGCCCCCGGGCACGCCTCCCCCTTCCCTGCTGGATGCGCTGGAGAAACTGTTGCGCCCCCTGGTCCGGTTGTTGCTGTCATACCAGATCACCTACCCTCAGCTGACCGCCATGCTGAAATCCATCTACGTGGAAGTCGCCGAACAGGAGTTCCAGGTCGACAACAAGCGTCAGTCGGATAGTCGCATCAACCTGCTCACCGGAATTCACCGCAAGGACGTCAAGCGGCTGCGCGCCGAGGCGCATCCCGCGGGATTGCCTCCCGCCACGGTATCTACCGGCGCCCAATTGATCGCCCGCTGGCTGGGTGACAGTGAATTCAGTGACCCCAATGGCAGACCACGACCACTGTCCACCCGGCCCGGTTCGACCGGCAATACTGAGGCTGAATTCGATCGCCTGGTGAGCAAGGTGGTCAAACAGGACATCAGGCCGCGAGTCATACTGGATGAGTGGTTGCGGCTTGGCATTGCCCACCTTGAAAACGATCACGTGGTCCTCAACACCGGAGCGTTCACACCCGCCGAGGGCTTTGATGAAAAAGCTTTCTTCTTCGGCAAGAACCTGCAGGACCATATTGCTGCTGGCACCCACAATTTGCTGGGCCTGAAACCTTCCTATTTCGACAGGAGTGTTTATTATGATGGCTTGAGCAAGCAGGCCGTGTCGGAACTCGGTGAACTCGCCAACCAGCTGGGCATGGAGGCGCTGACGGCGATGAACAAGGCTGCGCTGGCGCACCAGCAGCGTGATTCCGCACAACCTGATGCCACTTCAAATTCAGCAATGGGCGAACCACAGGCCACTCGCTATCGAATCAATTTCGGTATATTCAACTTTAATGCGGAAGTGGCAGACAACCTGAACAACGACGAAGCCGAAAGCAAGCAGTGACGGGTCGCAGAGCGACGCCAACGCGTGCAACAACAAACAGATAGCAATAGCCGCGCCGCAAAACCGGTGGCGCTAACCAGGTAACACAGGGACACCACGGCCAGACATGCAACTGCCGACCAGAACACTGCTGCCGAACGGAATCACCTGGCGTCAACCATCGTCACTGCTGGTCGCCGGATTACTGCTGGCCGCTTTTCTGGCCCTCAATGTGTCCAGTTCCGGCACCACCGGTGGCGACGATACCGGCAGCGGTATCGGCGGCACCGGACGCATGGCGGAGCCGGGCAGCGGACTGGGCGGTACCGGTTTGAAGCCGTTCCTTGGCTTTGATGCGAATACTGCTACCGGACCGGAACAGCAGTCCCGGGACATCGCCATTTTGCCGCCGGGCACCGACCGCAAACTGGCCCTGACCGAGACGCTGGTCCTGGACATCCCGGCGCAGCGCGACATTGAACGCGCCCCGCTGCCATCACCTGCCCAGGTGGCCGCGACAAAATCCTTTACCCGTGATTCCTCGGCCATCAGCATTACTGAACAGATCCAGCGCGAGATCGACAGCAACGCGCTGTATTTTAATCGCCTGAATGCCGGCACCAGCCCAGGTTCAGCCAAGACTGGGACCCAGCGTGAAACGCCGCAGCCAGACAGCGACAAGCATGACCCCGTACAGCAGGAGTTGCTGACGGTTGCGACGGAAACTGCGGACGATGACAAAGACCTGGTCGCGGCAGAAGACAATGCGGCAACGCCAGCATCGGTAGACGGCTCGCCAGAGTCGGTCTCCTGGACTTCCCTGGCCAGCTACCTGGCAGAGCAACAGCCAACGGCCGGTAACGACACCCCTGAGGACTCTGCTCAAACACCGCGACTGGAGCGACCAGAGCGCGTGGTGCGCCCGGAACTACCCCCGATCCAGCGCGTGCGACCGGTGCAGCGTGCAGCCGTATTGCCGCCACGCATCAAGCCATTGAGCCTGTAGGGATTAGATCGCTGTCGGTCAGGGTCTGATCCGCAATGAATCCGGTTCACACCAGCAAGTCATGGCAACAGTGATCGGCATGGCCCCATGCATTGCTGCTTTGCCAGGTCGCTGGTTACAGATGATCGAGCCTTGCAACTTATCCTGCCCGCCTGTGTTACCAGCTATAACGCAGCTGTCCGAAGACCGCCTCATCAGCGCTGGCATCAGTAAATCCCCAGATCAGCAATCCGGAAAAACTCCAGGCGTCATTTAGCTGCCAGCTGGCAAAAGGCACCAGTTCATGAACCTCTGGCGCAAATACTGACGCTGACTGGCGGTAGTCGTAATAGGCTCCAACACTGACCCGTTCGCTTACCGGCCAGGAGCCGCCAAGCTGGACGAAGCCGGAATTGGTCAGGCCCGGGTAAAGCGCAGACTCTCCCCGTACGGTATAGCCCAGTGAGGCAAACAGGGCCCCGCTTCCCCAGGCCTGGGTCAAATCCAATTGCGCGCTGTAGTCCACCTCTCCCGTACCCAGTGCCTGCCGCTCATCGGCGGTGGGCAACTTGATATCCAGCCGCAAGTCGATAAAGGGCGCACTGGCTGATACCGGATCGAAGTGATAGAGCAGCGATACCAGGCTATCACCCAGCCCTCGGGAGGTAGTGACCTCGTCACTGGCAACTGCGCGGGTGACACCGCCGACATTGACCAGCACATTACCAAGACCGGTTAGCCGCAATTGCGGCACGAGAACCTGGAAGCCCCATTTGCCGGTATCAAATTCATACCCCAGAGGAAGATAGCTGATGCGGGTGTCCAGAGTTTCGCCGTAATCGCCGCGCGCGAAATAGGCGCCAGCCGTTAACGCCTGGGTCACCCGGTTTGCTGGTTGGGCATCAGCTGCCAGCGGTCGCCGGCTGAATGTCGCGCAGACCAGCAACAGCGTGGCGACCAGGACAAACCTGGAGGTAGCGCTGCGAAGATACAGTTGTTGTTGGCTGATTGGCTTCACGTGCTGGCAAGGCTAACAAGATCGTTACACCCGGGCTATACATCACGCCCGCTAGCCTGCTTATATCCGCTGGCCGCCGCACTTTCCCGTCAATATCGCTATATTTCGGGCGGCAAATTTCTGGGACGAAAATTAGACCCAGCTCACATTACCCGCAACGGCGATTTTTTCCACCCTTGAACCCAATATAAACCCCAGTAAAGTAAGACAAGCGCAGGCTTTTTGTTACAATCAAGCGGCTGCACAAGTGGCATGAATAACGGGGTTCCGCCGTTTTCGGCAGGTCCAAGACAATAACAACTGGACATCCACATGAATAACTACCGCCTGCTCCTCCTCCTCTTGCTGGTCCTGGGGATCCAGTATCACGCTGTCGCCGCGACTAACAATGCACCTATGGGCCAGATGGACAGCCTGATCAACAGCGGTCAGTATCAGCAGGCCTATGATCTGGGCAGCGAAAATCTCGCCGAGTGGGAAGGCGACCCGCAATTCGACTTTCTGTACGGACTGGCTGGCCTGGAATCGGGCGAACCCAACGAGGCCGTGTTCGCGCTGGAACGCGTTGCTGCAGTCACCCAGGACAATGTGCTGCGCCAGCGCGCCCGATTGGAGCTGGCGCGCGCCTATTTTGTCACCAACAATCTGAGCGCTTCGGAAAATCTGTTCAACGTGGTACTGGATAGCAATCCGCCCGCCAATGTCAGACAGAACATTCAGGCGTTTCTGCAGTTGATCGAAACCCGCCGCGACAGTCAGCAGCCCAGCTGGAGCTGGACGGTTGCCTCTGTTCTCGGTTCCGATGACAACATCAACAGCGCCACCAGCAACGGGCTCATTGATACGCCATTGGTGGGCCAGATCGAATTGAACCAGGATGGACAGCAGACCGAGGACAACTTTTCCAACACCACTCTGTCAGCGAACTACATCTACCCGTTTACCCGCGACCAATCCCTCAACTTCGGGCTCAATCTGGCACACCTGGACAACCTCGATACCGACCAGTTCGACATCGATAACCTGCGGGGCAACGTGACCTACGCCTGGGGCGACGAGATCAATCGCTTTCGCCACGGCCTGGTGGCCTCAAAAGTGAATCTGGACGGCAGCGGTTTCCAGGACAGCCTGGGGCTTAATTCCTCCTGGCGGCGTAACTGGGGCGACGGTCTGTATAACAGCCTGTCCGCGTCTTACACCCAGATTCGCTACGACACCGGCAGTAATCCCCAGAATGACTTGCGTGACGTAGACCAGGTGTTATTGACCGCGGGTATCACCAAAACGGCTGGCTCATTCACCCATACCGGCAATCTCTATCGCGGCGACGAAAATCCGGAAAATCCCAACGGTGGCAGCCACAATGGCCGCGTGTTCGTCGGTGCTGCCTACAGCCTCCTCTATCGGCTAAACGCCCAGCACACGCCTTACCTGCGTGCATCTATTCAGGATGTAGAGCATGACAGCAGGCACCCGGTGTTTTTTAACACCGTGCGCGAAGACGACACCCGCAGCCTCACCTTCGGCTGGTTCTGGCAAGTGCAGCGCGGCCTGCTAATTACCGGCGAAGCCGCCTATACAGATAACGCCAGCAACATTCCGCTGTTCGACTTCACCCGCTTCAAGTATCAGGCAGGATTCCGCTACCAATTCTAAAAAGCTCCGCCAAAAGAGCAAGGTTTTGACAATGTACCGCAAGCTTCTGGAAAAGCTCTGTTTTCAATTCCTGGTGTTAAGCCTTGCGCTGTACTCTCCAGCCGGCCTGTCCCAGGATGAGGTTCTAGCCGGCCGCGTAGTTGCGACACGTGGCACGGTTACCGCCCTCGACACCAGCGGCACCTCCCGCAGCCTGGCCCGACGTTCGGAAATCTATGTTGGCGATACCATCGTCACCGACGCGGCCTCCTTTGCCCAGATCCGCATGACCGATTCGGCGATTGTTTCCCTTAAAGAAGCCACCCAGTTTGCAATCGTCGCCTACAGCTATGAAGAAAACCCCAATACCGATGAGTCCACCATGCGCCTTATCGAGGGCGGCTTTCGCACCATTACCGGCAGCATTGGCACCAACAACCGCGACGCGGTAAACGTTGAAACCGAGTTTGCCACTATCGGTATTCGCGGCACTGACCACGAAGGCATCATTGATGGCATTTTGTATACCGGCGTGTACGACGGCGGTACTGAGCTGGAGAATGATGGCGGAGTGCTGGAAATGGGACTGGGTGCCGACTTTGACTTTGCCCAGGTCGACGACCCGCAACAGCCCCCAATTGGACTACTGCTACCCCCACCCCAACTCGGCAATATTCCAGTCTTGAACGTACCCGACGTCGACCAGAACGGTGGCGATGATGGCGATGGCGGCGATGGCGGCGATGGCGGCGATGGCGGCGATGGCGGCGATGGCGGCGATGGCGGCGATGGCGGCGATGATGGTAACGGCGGTGGAGGCAATGGCAACGCCAATAACGGCGGCGGTAACAATGGCGGAACTGGTGGTGGCAACGGCGGCAACAATGGCGGCGGCAATGTCGGTTTCAGCGGCGGCCCGCAACCGTCCCCGGATGATCTAGCCAATAACCTGGGGGTTGATACCACAGGTGGTGGCGGCAACCAGCAGCAGGAAGCACCGGTGGTTAACCCTAATGAAACCAGCGGCGACGGCACTATTTCCTGCACCCTGAATTCCAACAACCCGGCCTGCCGTCCTGAAGAAGATGAGGAAGAGCCGGAACCCGAACCTGAGCCAGAACCCGAACCTGAGCCAGAACCTGAGCCCGAGCCCGAGCCCGAGCCCGAGCCAGAACCCGAGCCAGAACCCGAGCCTGAGCCAGAACCCGAACCTGAGCCAGAACCCGAGCCGGAGCCAGAACCCGAACCTGAGCCAGAACCCGAGCCGGAGCCAGAACCCGAACCTGAGCCAGAACCCGAGCCCGAACCTGAACCTGAACCTGAACCTGAGGAAGAGGAAGAGGAGTCCAGTGGCAGTGGCGGCGGTTCTACCCCTTCACCAACACCCGTACTGTCATCCTCTGACGTCAGCGAACTCACCGCGCCGAATGGCCGTGTTGGGGTAGTTGCCATTGGCGGCGGCGCCGCCAGTGGCGTGCATACCGGCCGCACCCGATCGGCGCTTGATGTGTTCAGTAGCACTACGACTAGCGACCCCCGCGACTTTGTCAGTTCACCGACCTTGCTATTGGGAAGAAACAACGCCGCTTTGCAAGATCAGGAAACTGGCGTTGGTGGCTTTGACCTGAGCTGGGCAATCTGGGACGGCTCCTCATCTACCCCGGTGCGACGCTACACCAACTCCTCGGACAACAGCCAGTTCAACCAACTGACCGACCAGATGGTGCTTTTGTCAGCCGTCCCAACTGAATTGGCACGATTGTGGGGAACCGCCACATTCGCTACCAAGTCAGTGGAGGGGATAGTTTCCAGTACAGATAATTTCATCGGACTTACCAGCAGTGAAGTTGCTGATGACATTACCGGCGTCTATTCAGAGTTTGGCATTGACTTTAGCGATGGCTCAATTTCCGGAGACTTCACCGCCTGTGTCGGCGGCACGACAGCTTGTTCTGATGCAACACTGTCTGCTCCCGGAGCGGATTGGCTCGAGAAGTGGAGCGCCGACTTTAGCGGGACTGTTGAAGAAGGCATCCTGTCGGCCACCTCGATCACGAATGGCACCCGTTCCTATGATCGTCAAACACCGCTAAACCTCAGCGTTGATTTTTATACCTTCGAATCCAGCGGTTCAGCAACGGGCGAAGTAGCCGGCGTTTTTACTGGTCAGTACGGGGAAGGCTTTGGGCTTAGTTTCCGCCTGGTGTATGACAATGGTCAAAACGATACATTTATTACCGGCGGCACCCTGCTCACCAATACCGATGGTGCCAACATCAATCTTAGTCTGGAAAATGAATTTCCTGCCGCCACCAGCGATCTCGCCGAAAACAAAAGCAGTAATCTCGACCATGTAGGCTTTGTTGTTTTTCCTGATCAACCGACCATCGACACTGACGTCACAAAAGAAATAACGTCTTTACCACGCGACAATCAAATCTTCGGTATTTATGGATCAGCTACTGATCCTGAAGATGGCAAACCACTCATTGTTCAAAATGAAAACGCTGCGGGATCAGTTTTCACCAATGTTTTTAATTCTAGCGGCGAGGATTTTAAACTGGCCCGCTTTCACACTGCCGATGTGGAAGATGAATCCACGGCGACCCAGATCGACAATGATGAGACAACCTGGGAAAGCTACGACTTTTACTACGGCAAATGGGAAACGACCAGGGAAGAAGTCAGCGAGGGTGATGACGTTTCTGAAGGATCGTTACTGGCCGGTAATCACGATATAGATGAAGGGATTAACCCTGAAGCCGCCGATGTGTTTATGCCAGCGGGTTACTCCATGTGGGCCGCCGGCACACCGACCGAAATCGCTGACCTGTGGGGCACCTGGAGCTTCAATACTACCTTTTATGACGTTGAGGCGGCGGACAATACTGGCGATACCTCTGATCTGGACATTCACCAGTTAAAAGGCGACCTCACTACCGATCTGTCGAACGGCATAATCTCCGGGTCACTGGAGGTTTGCGTCGGCGGAAGTACAAACAACTGTTCCGACTCTACCCAGAAATGGACAACCTCATTCGGAAGCACTTCGTTGACAGACAAACTCGAAGGCGACGGTGACAGCAATTCCCTGGGCCGCGGCTTCAATAGTTCGCTCACCGGAACCGTGTCCTTTCCTTCTACCTCAGAAGACGAGGTCCCTCTCGCCTCTCAGCCATTCAACGGCGAAATCTTCGGTTTCTTCAACGGTCGCTCTGGAGTCGACATCGATACAGATCCCGAAGATGAGCAATACCAACCCGCTGGCTTTGTCGCTGGCTTCACGCTGGGCGGCGATGCCACCGGCGGTAAATACGCCGATCATCACGTCACCGGTATCGCACTGTTCGAGCGCAACGAGCGCGCGGTGACCGTAACCGAACAAGATCAGTTGTCCGATCTTGGCTTTGTTATCCTCGACAGCTATTCGGATGGCGAGGAGCGGGTCAGGACAGGCCTGTTCGAGGTAGACAGCGACGATGACAGCATACTGTTCGCGTCCACACCGGAGTCAAACGACACCATCACGGTAAACTCGCAAAGTGTTAGTGTTTCTCCGAGAACCTTTCTTGCTGATGTTGACCTGGGTGGCAACGACTCTGACTTCCAACCGTTTACACTGCGCGGTGATTCATCCAGCCTGACCTCCAGCAGAACCAACAGCGGTTTCCTGCGCAGCTACAGTTCAGATGACTTCGATTTCCAGTGGGGTTACTGGTTCAATGCTGATCCGGAAGACAGTTCAGAATCGCCGGTAGTCGCCTACACCGATTTCCTGGATCGCTCCGAAAAAGAAAACATCTGGGATTCAGTATCGCTGTTTGTGAATAGTGGCGACGTGTTTAACGCGGGCGGCAGCGGAACAGTCACTCGTCAACTTTATAGTGTCCATGGCGATTCCGTTGCCTGGAATAACCTGTCACATCCAGATAGCGGCACCAGCGGCATGGATGAGATCAGCGAGATCCATGGTCGCTTCGACCTGAGCGTCGACCTGAGCAATGGTGACACGACTTTTACCGATGGTTTTCTAGCGATCTGTATTGACGGCAGTGGCTGCAACGACTCCACGGTTCGCTACGAGATGAATTTCAACGAACTGGATGCCGGGTCATTCAACAACATTAGCGCGATCAATGTCATGGATGGCGTCGCAGTTCGTAGCGATGACAGCTCAGATCTCGGAGTGATCAAGACCTTTAACGGCAGTTCCGTTTCAACGGATACGTTTGGTGGCAACCTGACCGGAATCGTGCTCGGCGACGACGCGGACGGCTTTGTGCTGGGATTCGATTTTCAGGCCACCGAAAACGCCGTCGCCGGTGCTGCCCTGTTTCTGCCTGGCAGTTCCATATTCTCGACAGACAATTCTGATGTAGTAGACGGTGGCCCGCTCGAGGCTGGCTTTACCCTCACCTTCCCCGATGCTGGCACGGATGGCACGCGTGATCTGGTCAGCGCGGCGCGGGAAGAGATGTTTGTTGGCATCTGGTCTGATAACGGGGAAAACACGACCCTGTATGAAACCGCTGCCAGCAACCCGCGCGCCATTGATGCTAATGACGTTGGCGACCTGGATCTTGCCAGCCTTACCGGAAAGGTCTTGCGGCAGGAGTTTGCCAAGGACAACAGCGAAATCGGTAACTACATTTCCGACTATGATCTGGACTGGTCTTTCTGGGATCTTTCAGAGTTTTACTACGCCACGCTGCAGGAGTTGAGCTCGGGCAGTGAGAGCAGCTTCGAAGCGCTGAACAGCGGTGTGCTTTACTCGGTAACCGCAGAGCCTGCGGCACTGTCGAACCTCACCGGCTTTGCGCACTTCACCAGCGCTGATGTCGAAGATTGGCACATCTCTTCAAATCTGGGCGGGAATTTCGATACCTTCTCTAAAGCCTCGCCCAACGGTACCGGAATACAGGCTGCCTTTGGTATAGATCTTGACTCGGGGAGCTTCCTCAGCGGCAATATCACCGTCAACCTGTGCACCACTTCCTGTGGCGGCACGCCGAGTACGCAAGAGTGGCAAACCACCTATTTCGGCAGCGACGCGCATAATGGCGTAGCAACACCGAACATCGCAGACCTGAGCAGCAAGGACGGATTCCTGCCTACCACCCAGCTCAGAGGCACCATTGCCGGTGGCGGGTCGTTTAACGGGTTTCTCAGCGGTATGGTTGTAGATGGCAGCTCGGGATTGGGACTTGCCAGTGGATTTCAGTTTCAGGACGCTACTAATACCGATCGCTACCTGGCCGGAGTACTTGTCCTCAACGAGTCCACTCTCGCCCTGCACACCACCCGCAACGAAACGCTGTACGACCCCAACGGCAGCTATTCACGATTTGCTCAGAATGGCGCCTGGGTAGACCCCGGACGCTACAACAAACTGGCATTCGCATCATACATGCCATTCAGTGATCTGGACGATGAGAACTACCAGCAAGGCTCGACGTTGATCGGTCTTGCGGAGGAAGCCAGTAGCAAGCCTCTGGCATTTGCCGCCCGTTACGATACGGGTGACTTCGACGATACCCAGCGCGATGTTGATGATTTTTTTGTTGGCAACAATCAGCCCCAGGACCGGCGCATCACCCCAGATGCCTACGACAGCAACGGGCCGGAAGCGATGAAGAATGGTACCGCTGCGGATATGTTCTTCTGGGAGGCCTCGACCGACAGTTTTCACCGCATTTACAACAACCTTGATGAAGATCATTTTGAGTTCATCAAATCCGACGAAGAACTGTTTATCGCAACCGTGGCACCCGGTAACAATCTGACCAATGACCGGGTTTATCGACTTGGCACCGACTTCCTGGCGGCTTTCCTGCCTGATAGCGGCAGTTACGACACGGCGAATTCTGCCACCGGCTATGTTGATGTTTTCTATGACTCCGGGGACAAGGCCGGCCAGTTAACGAATGGCTATGTGAAGTTCGAGTTTGACTCCGAAGATATGATCGAGATTGGATTCTCCGGCACACTGAGTGGCAGCACTGCCACCTCCAATGAGCTTGGTGACTTCGTCATCACCGATGACCTGACTATTGACTACTTCAAGGTCGGCGGGGTAACCCAGTCTGAAGCCAGCCAGTCTTCACTTTCAGCAATTGCCACAGACCTCGGTGGTGGCGAGTATGGCCTGTATCTCAATGCCAATGTGTTTGATGATCAGGGTGGTGATGACCCGGCCTTGCTCGCTGGTTCAGAGTTTGCAAAAGACAGCTTTCTCAACACAGCCCGCGGCAATGTGGGCATTCTCGCTTCGGTCAAGACCAGCGATCTGTCTGACAATATTTTCGGCGGGTTTGGCACATCGCCGTCCAACGGCAGCGTCCAGATCATGGACTCCACTTCTCCAGAAGACTACGAGGTGAATAATGCACCACCTGACCTTGTGTTCGAAGACAACGGATCGATAGAGTCGATTACTTACAATGTGCGCAGTCTCGAAGTCACCTGGGGGACCTGGGATCCAGACATGACGAATGAGATTCGTCGCGAAGACCGCAATGATTCCGGCGATGATTGGGATGATTTATCGCACTGGTTTGTTGCCACGCCGACGCCCAGCGACCATCTAACAGGCACCTGGACTTTCGATTATGGCGGGTCTGATACAGACAATGGTATTGATGACCGTAGCCAAACTCTAACGATTACGGAATTCAATTTCGACGTAGATTTCAGTACCGCGGATATTTATGACGGGGTACTGAACTTCGAAGCTGGATCCGGAGCAACCGATATCTGGAACCTCACCTTTGGGGGTTCGGTTGGGAATTCAACTGGTGAAGTCAACACGACTTCTGGCCTGTTCAATCTCGCCACCAGCGGCAGCGTTGCTTTTTACGCAGCGGACACGGAAAACGTGAGTGGCCGCATTGCTGGCGCCTTCACTGGTAGTGATGATTCAGCACCGCAAGCCGTAGTTGCCGCATTTGCTGTATCACAGGACGGCAGTGATGAAGATGCGTGGGCATCCGGTACCTTGACTGCGTCTCGCGACGATGGAGTAGCGGACGCAGGACTTTCGACACCACGCGTCACAACAGATTCCCACAGCATCGGCTGGGGTGACTGGGATAATCCAATTGAAGACAACTGGGTAGTCGTCAACTCGCAACCTGATGGCGAGATCCAGATTCAGACCGACGATTATCTTGCTACGGTTAATCCCACTCCGGTGGCCAACCTGACCGGCGCAGCCACCTACGGCAGCACTCTCGCCTCCGACTTTATCGGCAGCGGCAGCGCTGGTGACGTCACCCAGCTAGTGGCGGGTATGAATGTAGATTTCAACACCGGCATGATTGCCAACGGCTCACTGCAGGTGGAAGTAGCGGGAGCCCAGGCCTGGGAGATCGATTTTGCGGGTACCATTAACGGCGGTGATGTCAGCCTGAATTCACTGGGCGGCACCCTCATGGATCCGGGTGGCCTGGTGAGCAGCAGCATCAACGCCAATCTTGACGGTGTCTTCACTGGCAATAACGCGGAAGCGTTTGTTGGCGGTTTTGACATGGTTGACGAGATCAACGCCATGAACCACGTCAATGGCCTGTATACCATCGAGAAATAGCCGTTCTCCAAGAACGAAAAAGGGGGCAGCTGCCCCCTTTTTTATTCCTGATTTGACCGTAAATGAAGAGCTGGTGATGCGTCGGTTGGCTCTAGGTCTAGCATGGTCAACACGCACAGCGCGTAACACACCCTAGCAATCTGGTTTAGTCCTCGTCAGCCTTTTCGAAATCCAGTGACGCCGAGTTAATGCAGTAACGAAGCCCGGTCTTGTCCTGCGGTCCATCAGGAAATACATGGCCCAGATGAGACTCGCACTTCTTACAGACTACCTCAGTCCGCACCATGCCATGGGAATGGTCGGCCAGCTCGTCAACGTTGTTGTCATCACTGGGCGCGTAGAAGCTTGGCCAGCCGGAGCCAGAGTCGTACTTGGTCTCCGATGAGAACAGTGGCTCGCCACACGCGGCGCAGTGGTACATGCCCTTGTCTTTCAGGTCCCAGTACTTGCCGGTAAAGGCCCGCTCGGTGCCCTTTTCTCTTAGTACGTGATAGCTCTGGGGGTCCAGCTCCTTGCGCCACTGGTCTTCGTTTTTGGCGCCGCTGGTTTGATCGTTCTGCTGAACTTTCGCCTGGTCTGTCATAATTAAGTCTCTCCGAATCCCGGAATCTGTACCAGCCCGGCTTCCTGGCCCTGGCTGGCGCCGTTGGTGTCCGATTTAAGTTACTGTAGAATGGCGTGTTTCCTGCGTTATTTGCATCGGTTTTGGCCGGTTTGTGCCGCGATAAAGATCAGGAACCACTCAAGGCCCTTCAGGGCCAGGGCGTAATGTCGATACTAGTCGATACCACGCGTTCGATTTCGATATGTGTCGATAATACCATCGGTAGACGGAAATGGATCAACCCGACAATCTTCACAGCAACCTTCACGAACTCTATCCCGAGGCCATTGGCCAGTCGGACAAGCTGCGCAATGTCTGCTACGACATCCGCGGGCCGGTGCTGGAAGAAGCCAAGCGCCTTGAGGAAGAAGGTCACCAGATTCTCAAGCTGAACATCGGCAACCCCGCCCCGTTTGGCTTTAACGCCCCCGATGAGATTCTCTACGATGTGATCCACAACCTGGCCAACGCCCAGGGTTACTGCGACTCCAAGGGTCTGTATTCGGCGCGCAAGGCGATCATGCAGGAGAGTCAGCGACTGCAGGTAGAAGGTGTCGAGATCGACGACATCTATCTTGGCAACGGTGTCAGTGAGCTGATCACCATGGCCATGCAGGCGCTGCTTAACGACGGCGACGAGGTATTGATTCCGGCACCGGATTATCCGCTGTGGACCGCCGCGGTCAGTCTCAGTGGCGGCACACCGGTGCATTACCTGTGTGACGAGGAAGCCGACTGGTTTCCCTCGGTGGCAGATATCGAAGCCAGGATTAATTCCCGCACCCGGGCCCTGGTGATTATCAATCCCAACAATCCGACCGGTGCGGTGTATTCAAAAACCCTGCTGGAAGACCTGATCAACGTCGCCCGCCGTCACAACCTGATCATCTTCGCCGACGAGATTTACAGCAAGATCATCTACGACGATGCCCAGCATATCCCGGTGGCCTCGCTGTGTGACGATCTGCTGGTGGTGAGTTTTAACGGCTTGTCCAAGTCCTACCGACTGGCTGGCTTCCGCTCCGGCTGGATGGTGCTCAGCGGTGCCAAGCACTCGGCGCGAGCCTATATTGAGGGCCTGGATATTCTCACCAACATGCGCCTGTGTGCCAACGTACCGGCGCAGTTTGCGATCCAGACCGCGTTAGGGGGCTATCAGAGCATTAACGACCTGGTACTGCCCGGCGGTCGGCTCAAGCAGCAGCGAGATATCATTCACGAGTTGCTGATCCAGATTCCCGGGGTAAGCTGTGTTAAACCACGTGGCGCCATTTACGCCTTCCCGAAACTGGACCCGCGGCAATTGAAAGTCGACGATGACGTGGCGCTGGTGCTGAATATTCTCGAGCAGGAAAAAATCCTGGTGGTCCAGGGCAGCGCCTTCAACATCAAGGACACCCAGCATTTACGGCTGGTGTTTCTGCCCCGTGACGACGAGATCATCAGCGCCATGAAAGGCATCAGTAGGGTACTGGAGCAATACCGCTAAGCAGATAGTTTAAGCTCGGGGAAATCCTGCAGCACGAAAGAATTCAACCTGCTCCGGCTTTATTTGCTCCCCTTCGCCATGCCCTTCGCTGTCCCCAGCTAAAGCCTCCGGCGCCAGCTCACCAAACTCACGGCGCTGCCGCAGGTCATTGCGAAAACCATCGAACGTCGCCGCGTCCAGGCCGTCGCCTCCCGCCGCCGTCACTGCCTGCTTGAAGCGCTTGCTCAACGGCGCCAGCGGCAGGGCATCAGCCAGCCTGCGCCAGCAATCAATAGAGTTGGCCAGCGCTTGCGATGACCCGGACGATGGCTGGGGTTCATTAGCCTCTCGCGTCTGACCAGCAAAGTTGCCCTGCTGAAATTGCAGTAGAGCGTCGGCCAACATGGCAGTTGCCTGACGTTTGGCTCGTTCACTGTAACCCGCAATATGAGGTGTCGCGAGCCTGGCGGCCCTGACCAGGCGGTCATCCACGTGCGGTTCGTTGCACCAGACATCGCTGATCAGGCTCGGCGCCTGGTTCTTCTCATACAGGTCCAGCCAGGCAGCTTCGTCGACGATTCCGCCGCGACTGGTATTGATCAGCAAGCGCTGCGGCCCGAGCGCCGCCAACGCCGGGCGATCAAGCAGTGGCGCGGTGGCATGTTCGCCGCCGTGCTGCAAAGGCACATGGACTGAAACCACCTGACACGTCAATACCTCTGACAAAGACACCAGCGATGCAGCCCGTTCAGGGCCGTGACTGGCCTGCAGCCAGGCGGCCAGTGGCGGATCACAAACCCGCGTGGCAATACCGAGAGCCGACAGGCGCGATTGAAGTCGGCGTCCCACCTGACCATGACCCACGATGCCTACAATCAGATCCCTGACATCGAGTTCCTCACCCGCTATCAACTCAGCCAGTGCCGCCAGCACGTAGTCCACCACGGCATTGGCATTGCTGCCCCGGGCATCCGCCAGGGCAATTCCCTGCTGGGCGAGAAACGCTTGATCGACATGATCCAGGCCACTGGTAGCAGTGCCCACAAAACGCACCGGACTGTTATTGAGCAGCGCCGCCGATACCGGCGTAATGGAGCGCACCAGTAACACATCAGTATCGGCCAGGAGGTGGCGGTCAATTTCCCGCCCGGGTGCTGTTACCAGCTCCCCCAGCGGCCTGATCAGCTCTTCCAGACCATTCATTCGCTCGTCGGCCACGATTCGCATTGTTCGCTCGGCTGCCACCTGTGTTAACCCAGTCCTTCGGCAAGCTCACGGATTCGCGCCGCGCTCACGGCATTGAATCGATAGTCCGCAAGGAGCTGCTCCAGGCCGGCAGCGTCGATATCATTTACAGCCAGGTCAGCCATGCCGACCCCGGAACAACTTTCTCCGGTGTCGCCTATGTCACAGACAATGGTTGCCAGTAGCTTGCTCAATTCCGCCAGCTCCCGATGCTCGGCAAGCTTTGCTGCCAGTCCGGCCGCACCGCGCAGTGGCAGCTGTGCAACCTGATCGAGATGCCGGTAGATGCCGTCCAGGTCATCAAAGTGTTGCAGCAGGACCGTGGCCTTGACCGGACCGACCCCCGGCACGCCGCTGATGCAGTCGACACTGTCCCCCACCAGGCCCAGGTAATCGGGGATCTGTTCAGGATAAATTCCCAGATCATTGAACACATCGTTGCGGTAGCGTCGGCGATTGGCATTGTAGTCCCAGACAAAATCCCGGTCGTTGCTGAGCAACTGGCTCAGGTCCTTGTCGCGGGATACGATGGCTACTGCCTGATCAGTGGTGTCATTGCTCGCAGATCCCTGACAACGGCGCGTAAGCGAGCCGATGATGTCGTCGGCCTCGTAGCGGCGGCTGGCATAGGACGCGACTCCCAGCACCTCACAGGCCACCATGCAGCCTTCCAGCTGTCGCGCCAGATTATCATCCGGCAGTTCCCGATTGGATTTGTAGGCCTGACAAAGATCATGGCGAAAGCCCTGAAACAGGCTTTCGTCGTGAGCAACCCCGAGATGGCTTGCCGCGGTGCGTTTGCGTAGCTGCAGCAGAAATTGCACAAAACCATACAGGGCACTCAGGTCTTCGCCCTTGGAGTCATAGCATTCCACGTAGGGAGAAAAGTGCGCCTGAAAAATGTAGATCGAGGCGTCTACCAGGTAAACCGGGTCGGCTGCGCTGCTGGCCGCCATTACTCCGCTTTCTTCCTGATCCAGTAGAGATACTGATCGCCCTGCTGCTCTTCCCGGACCAGTTCGT
The DNA here is from genome assembly GCA_965230125.1 of uncultured Pseudohongiella sp. Lineage (GTDB taxonomy): Bacteria > Pseudomonadota > Gammaproteobacteria > Pseudomonadales > Pseudohongiellaceae > UBA9145. Next base: position 2,669,673 of record OZ245938.1, read on the forward strand.
GACCCAGATACATACAGAATTTTGGCACATCGCGGGTTGTGGACGGGTCGGTGGCTTCCAGTTTCAGCAAGTCGCCTTCAGCCAGGTCGCGGATTTTGTTGTGCAGCATCATGACCGGCTCCGGACAGTAAAGGCCGGTGGCGTCCAGGGTGGCTGCTGGCTCCAGTTCGCTGCTGTCGCCGGATTTTGGGTTGTCTTCACTCATCGAAATATCTTGTTCTATATGCAAGGCATTTAACGTCGGGCTGGCTCAAGGCTGCAGGTTTCGGATTCCGGGTCAAAGGTGATAACCACGTCGCCCCGGCGCAACTGTGCTTTTACCTGGTCGATCTTACTGGCCAGACTGACTTCCTGTGCACCGTACTCCGTGCCTTCCCGGGTAACAAACTCTTCGATCACGGCATCCAGAATATCCGGGGCCAGTTCGGTGTAGGGAATCTCCATGGCTTTTATAGCACTGTGGTCAGGACAGCGGTCAATGTAACAGGCGTATTCCAGACCCGATCGCAAGCGGCACCACTATCGCATCGCGGTATGACAATGCTACGCGCCTTCACACCAGCTCGACCACATCAAGCCGGTCTGCACTGCTGTCAACGAACCCGGCCTCCGCACTGGCTTTGCGTAGCTCAGTAAACGGATACAGACTGGTGTCAGCAAGATGCGACAGGGAGACATTGGATATGCTGCGAAAGATCGATTCCACCCGCCCGGGAAACTGTTTTTCCCAGGTCTGCAACATGGCTTTCACTGCCTGGCGTTGCAGGTTGTCCTGGCTGCCGCAGAGGTTACAGGGGATGATTGGAAAATCCATATAACCAGCGTACTTGCTGATCTCCGATTCCTTGCAATAGGCCAATGGGCGAATCACCACGTTACGCTTGTCGTCACTGAGCAGTTTGGGCGGCATCGCCTTCAGCTTGCCGCCATGAAACATATTCAGGAACAGGGTTTCAATCAGGTCATCGCGGTGATGTCCCAGGGCTATCTTGTCGGCGCCGATCTGCTCGGCGTAGTTGTACAGGATGCCACGGCGCAGCCGTGAGCAGAGCCCACAATAGGTCTTGTCTTCGGCAATCTTGTCGGTGACGATGGAATAGGTATCCTGTTCCAGGATCTTGTACTCCACTCCTAGCCCCTGCAGATACTCTGGTAGCACATGTTCCGGAAAACCCGGCTGTTTCTGGTCCAGGTTCACCGCATGAATGCGAAAATCAATGGGTGCGTTGTCACGCAGCCGGGAAAGGATGTCCAGCAAGGTGTAGGAATCCTTACCGCCTGACAGACACACCATCACCAGGTCACCGTCTTCTATCATGTTGAAATCGGCGATGGCGCGTCCGACATCGCGGCGCAAGTTCTTGCGCGCGCGATTCAGGCGAAACTGATCTTTACGTGGGTCGGTCACTGGCAACTCACACTCGCTCGATAATAGTGGCAATACCCTGGCCAAGCCCGATACACATGGTAGCCAGACCAAATGTGGCATCCTTGCTTTCCATGTTGTTCAGCAGCGTGGTGGTAATGCGGGTGCCGGAACAGCCCAGCGGATGGCCCAGAGCAATGGCGCCGCCACGCAGGTTGACCTTGTCTTCCATGACGTCCAGCAGCTTCAGGTCTTTGATGACCGGTAATGACTGCGCGGCGAATGCCTCGTTCAACTCTACGCAGTCGATGTCATCGATGGACAGGCCGGCTTTCTTCAGTGCCTTCTGTGAGGCCGGTACCGGGCCATAACCCATGATCGAGGGATCGACACCGGCCGTGGCCATGGATACCACTTTAGCGCGAATCTTCAGTCCCAAAGCCTGGGCTTTTTCCGCTGACATGACCATCATGGCAGAGGCACCATCGGTGATTTGTGACGAGGTACCAGCAGTCACCGTGCCATTAGCCGGATCAAAGATCGGCCGCAGCTGGCTGAGAGCCTCCAGGGTAGTTTCCGGGCGAATGGTTTCATCGTCTTCCACCAGCACCTTGAAGCCATCAGCGTTATGGCCCTCTATCGGCACAATCTCGTTCCTGAATTCACCTGCCTGTCGGGCTTTTTCTGCCAGTGCATGAGAGCGCACCGCGAACTGGTCCTGTTTTTCCCGATCGATGCCGTGCATTTTCGACAGCACCTCGGCAGTCACCCCCATCATCCAGGAAGCCTTGGCGATGTGTTTGGAAGCCTTGGGATTGGGGTCGAGGCCATAGGTCATCCCCACATGCCCCATGTGTTCCACGCCACCCACCAAAAACAAATCCCCGTTATTGGATAGAATCGCGGTGGTCGCAGTGTGCAGCGCCGACATGGAAGACCCACACAGGCGGTTAACGGTCTGGCCGCAGACCGAGTGTGGCAGGCGCGTCATTAACGCGGCGTTGCGGGCGATATTCCAACCCTGTTCCTTGGTCTGGTTGACGCAGCCCCAGATCACGTCTTCCACTTCCGCTGGATCAATGTCCGGGTTGCGCTCAAACAGCGCCTCAATCAATGCGGCAGATAATTCTTCGGCTCGCACATGGCGAAAAGAACCGCCCTTGGAGCGCGCCATCGGCGTTCTCACACCGTCAACGATTACCGCATCTCTGGCTTGTAAACTCATCATGTTCTCCTCACCTTATCCGTAGAAAGACTGACCGGAGTCAGCCTTGTCGCGCACGCTTTGTGGCACTTCATACATGGCCCCGAGGTCGCCATGTTTGTCCGCCAACGCACAAAATTCTTGCAAGCCGAGGCTGTCGGCATAGCGCAGGGCGCCACCGCGAAACGCGGGGAAGCCCAAGCCGAGTACCAGGCCCATGTCCGCTTCAATAGCCGTATCGACAATCCCGTCTTCCAGGCAGCGAGCGGTTTCCAGGCACATGGCCAGCATCATCCGTTCGACAATGTCCGCGTCGCTGAAGTCACGCTTTTCCGGTTGTACCGAGGCGATAAGCTTGTCGATCTCCGGATTGGGCAGCTTGCGTGGCTTGCCACGCTTGTCTGGCTCGTAGAGGTAAAAACCACTGCCGGTCTTCTGTCCATACGCCTCGCTGGCAAACAGCTTGTCAATGGCACTGTCGAAATCCAGTGCCATGCGCGCGAATCCCTCGGCCATCACCGCCTGGGCGTGGACGGCGGTGTCGATCCCCACCACGTCCAGCAGGTAGGCCGGACCCATGGGCCAACCAAATTTTTCCATCGCCTTGTCAATCTGGCGGAAGTCGGCGCCATCGTGAATCAGCCTGGAAAATGCGCCGAAGTACGGAAACAGAATCCGGTTCACCAAAAAGCCAGGGCAGTTGTTGACCACGATGGGCGTCTTGCCCATTTTTTTGGCATAGGCCACGGTGGTGGCAATGGTCTTGTCGCTGGATTTCTCGCCGCGGATCACTTCCACTAGCGGCATCACCGGCACCGGGTTGAAAAAGTGCATGCCGCAGAAATTCTCCGGCCGCTTTAACGCCGTGGCCAGCTCATCAATAGAAATCGTCGATGTGTTCGAGGCGACGATGGCGTCATCGCTGATCACACCTTCCAGCTCCGCCAACACCTTCTTCTTCACCTCGGCGTTCTCGACCACCGCCTCCACGACGATATCCAGGCGGTCAAAGCCACCGTAATCCAGGGTGGGTTGAATACTGGTCAGTGCGCTGAGCATTTGGTCACTGCTCATTCTGCCCTTCTCGACGCGTTTGCCGAACTGTTTGCGCGCCTCGGCCATACCCAGATCCAGGCCTTTCTGGGCCACGTCCTTCATGGCAATAGGCGTGCCTTTCAGGGCCGACTGATAGGCGATACCGCCACCCATGATGCCAGCCCCCAGCACCCCGGCTGACTGCACGTCGGCAGCCTGCTTGAGATACTTCTTCGCCTTGCCGCCCAAATACTGGTCATTCAGAAACATCTGAACCAGGTTGGCAGTGACCTCGGTCCGGGCCAGTTTGACGAAACCTTCGTGCTCCGCCAGCAGTGCACCTTCACGATCCAGCGTAGCGGCTTTCTGCATCACCTTGACCGCTGTCAGTGGCGCCGGGTAATGCGGACCTGCCTGGGCCGCAACCATGCCCTTGGCGGTCTCGAACGCGACATTGAGTTCAATGGGCTCCAGCGTAAGCGGTGATTTCTTGCGGCTGCGGATTTTCTGGTAGTCAAGTTTGCCGCTGTTGCATTGTTCTATTAAGGCCTCGGCCGCTGCCACCAGCTTGTCCTGCTCGACGATGGCATCCAGGGCGCCTTCGGCAAACGCCTGCTGCGCCTTGATATGTGAGCCGCTGCTGATCCACTGGTTGGCGTTATCGGCGCCGATCAGACGCGGCAGGCGAACGGTGCCGCCGAATCCGGGAATGATACCCAGCTTCACCTCCGGAAAACCCACCAATGCATCGCCGGTGGCGATCCGGTAATCGGTGGCCACTGCCAGTTCGAAGCCGCCACCCAGCGCGGTGCCGTTAATGGCGGTCACGGTAGGCATGGGCAGGTCTTCGATTGCGGAAAACAACTGGTTGGCTTCCATCAGCCAGGCGTTGATGGCCTCCTCCGGCTCGCGGAACATGGCGGTGAACTCGGTGATATCGGCGCCCACCACAAAAGTGGATTTGGCGCTGGAGATGATCAGGCCCCTGGCGTCTCCATCCTGTAGCTGGGTAACCACTTCCTGTAACTCTTTCAGGGTTGTCTGATTGAATTTATTAACCGAGGAATCCTGAAGGTCGAAAATCAGGTGTGCAATGCCGGAAGCCAGCACCTCGACGCTCAGCGCCTTGCCCGTGTAACTCATTGTAATCTCCAATAATTGTGGGCGTTGTCCATGAGCCCGTGAGATCGCGCATTATACCTGCGCCGGGAGCTATTAAGAAACCGTACGCAGGTGATAGCGAGTCGCGTTTACGCTACCATGAGGGCATGAACAAACTGACTTCTGGATCCATCGCACTCGCCCTTTGCACCTTTTTGGTGACCGCCACCGCCCTGCTGGTTGCGCCCGCCAATGAAGCCGCTGAACATGGGGTCATTACCCTGTACCACCACGTTGCCAACGACACGCCACCATCAACCACCATCTCTCCGGCCGATTTTCGCGCGCACCTGGAATATCTGCGCGACAACGAGTACTCGGTAATTTCTCTCAAAGAGATGATCGAAAAGCTGCAGCGCCAGGAGCCACTGCCCGACAAGGCAGTCGCCATTACTTTTGATGATGGCTATATCTCGATCTATGACACGGCCTTTCCGATGCTGCAGGAATTCGGCTTTCCGTTCACGTTATTTCTCAGCACCGGTCCGATAGATGCCAATCAGCGCAACTACATGAACTGGGACCAGATACGGGAATTGTCCGAGGCCGGTGTCATCATTGCCAATCACATGGTCGAGCACCCCTATATGCTGGATCGGCAGTCCGGAGAATCCGAGCGTGCCTGGCTGGAGCGACGCCGCGATGGACTGCTGGCGGCAGAGGCCGCCATCGAGCGGGAAACCGGACAATCGCACCGCTATCTCGCTTACCCCTACGGCGAGTACAACCTGGCGATCAAGGAAATGCTGGAAGAAGAAGGCTTCGTGGGGTTGGCACAAAATTCCGGCGCGGTGGGCTATCATTCTGACTTTCTGGCGGTGCCACGCTATCCGCTGGCCAGCATCTACGCCAATCTTGACACCGCTTCCACCAAGCTCGAATCACTGGCTTTCAACGTCCGCCAGGTCTCGCCTGACACGCCGGTAACCAGTTCACGCAGTCCTTCGGTGACCTTGCAGTTTTCTCCGGGCCAGTACAACTATTCACAGATTGGTTGCTTCGCCAACAGCGAACCGCTAACCATGAACTGGCTGGATCGCGACGCCGGTTTGTTGGAATTGAATCCGCAGCGTGAGTTTGACGGTCGCCGCTGGCGCTATATCTGCACTGCTCCACTGCCAGGTAGCGGTCGCTACTTCTGGTATTCCGTGCAGTGGATTAACCCTGACGACTGATCAGACGTCGCGGTCCTGCAGGTTATTCTGCAGGATGATGTTCTGCACTTCATCCACATAGGCACTGCGGCGCTGTGAGTAACGCGACAGGCCAGTCGCCAGGCGCAGCGAATTCAGTGGTTCGTTACGGTAGCGCATGTCTTCGCGCAGCTCCCGCAGGTCCTGATAGGAAGGATTGCTGTTGATGTTGCGCAGGTAAGCCTGCACCCCGGTGGTCACCGACTCGAATGCCTTGACCTCGTGAGTAGCTCCCTGGCGGCGCCGTGCCGGGACAATGCCGCAGCCTTCTTCGTAACACCACTGGCCGAACAAATTGTTACCTTCCAGGGTAAACCGCGACGTACCCCAGGCAGATTCATTCGCTGCCTGGGCCAGCGCCAGAGACACCGGCACCACATCGACGCGCCGCCACAGCACCGTGACTATGCCATGATCACTCAATTCTGCCGTGTCCACCCGGTATTGTTCCGCAAGTTCCAGAATCCAGCGCCGCTCGCGCGGACTCAGGGCGACACCACTGTTAACAATATCCACATAGGGGCGTAGCTGCTCACGAGTTGCCGCAATCACTTCGTTTTCAGCGATAATATAGTCCTCGAGAAAATCGAAGAACTGCTGTTTCTTAACATCAATATCGGGAATGTTGGCAAAGTCGGGAAACACCGAGATCGGCTCCATCACCGGCACCTCGGGACGCTCCGCCGGGCCGTTGATAGCGACCAGTAACGTAAGCACAAAAATGCCCACCGCCGTCACTGCGGCCATGGCCAGGTCCTGCATACGGGATGATTCCACGACTGACCGTCACTCCTGTAGTACTTGCGGATACAGCGCAAAGGGCAAACTGTTCGAACGCTAAGAGTTGAAACGCTAACAAGTATTCGCCGGCGGCACGGCGCTGTACAACCCGATTGCTATCGGCGCACCGGGGTATTTTAGTCTCAAATCGCGTTGTCGGTGAATGAATCCTTGCTGCAAAGCTCGCCGCTAACAGGGCGTTCATCGCATTAAGCGCCCCGCTTACCCGGTAACGAAGATCGAGCAATTCGCGCCGCGTCACTGTTTTATCGGGAAAAACGGGAGTAACTGGCTGTTGCAAGAGCGTTACTGCACACGGACCGTAACAGGCAGGCCCGGCAGGTATACGCTCGCCAGCCCGGGACGGACTAATCCGGCCTTTGCGCCAGATGTCCGCCAGATCAATCAGGAGTGTCGCAGATGCCGGCACCAGGTTCCGCGAACCGGATCGCAGCCTGATTGCGCACAGCCCAATCAGCCCTGGCCTGCTGCGCCACCAATGTCTGCCTTGCTGCCGCCACGGCAGTCCGGTGACTGGCGCGCTGTCTGGCTGCGTTCGGCCCACTCTTCAGGCGTATACAGGTGCAGCGCCAGGGCGTGGATGCTGCCAGCCAGTTCTTCCTGCAACAGGCCATAGACCAGTTGATGACGCTTGACGAGGTTCAGGCCGGAGAATTCCTCACTCACAGCTGTCAGTTTGAAGTGGGATTCCGTGGCTGGACCGCCGTGCATGTGGCTTTCGTTTTCCACCTGTAATTCCTGAGGCGCCAGGCGTTCCTGCACCTTGGTCTCGATAGTCGTCTGCATGGTCATGGGTAGTGTCATGGGAAATCCTGCGCAAAACCTGAGAGTGTAACTGCGATTGTACCCTATTCCAGTACTGGCGATCAGGCGGTAGACTCGCTCCGGCCAATCCTCTCTAAAAGCTGACAGACATGACAATCAACTGGTATCCGGGACACATGCACAAGGCCAGCAAAGAGCTGCGCAAGATACTGCCGGGAACCCGTCTGATCATCGAAGTGCTGGACGCCAGGACTCCCCATGCCAGCCGCAATCCCAGCTTCGATAGTTTCGATACCAGCATTCCGCGGCTGAAAATCCTGAACAAGGCCGATCTGGCCGACCCGGCAACCAGTGCCGCCTGGCAGCAGGCGATCGATCTGGAATCGGGGTCGCGCTGCCTGCTTAGCTCGCCGGACGCACCGGTCACCCGTGAGCAAATCATCAAACATGCCAACACGCTGACAAAAGACGGCAACAGCGCGCGCAAGGGCCAGATTCTGATTATCGGCATTCCCAATGTCGGCAAGTCCACGCTGATCAATACCCTGGCGGGACGCAAGCTGGCCAAGACCGGCAATGAGCCCGCCGTCACGCGCGGCCAGCAGCGCATCAAGCTGGATGAATTCTGGTTCCTGGTGGACACGCCCGGGCTGCTCTGGCCGCGGCTGGCGGATCAGAACGGCGCCTACAAGCTGGCCATGACCGGAACCATTCGCAATACCGCGCTGGATATCGCCGACATCGGCTGGTATGCCACAGAGCTGCTGCTGGCTGAGCACCGAGAGGAGCTGACCGCCCGCTATCAGCTCCCTGAAAGCTGCCAGGATGTGGAATCCAGTCTGACCCACATAGCCCGTTTCCGCGGCGCCTTGGGCCGCGGCGGCGCACCGGACTGGCACAAAACCGCCGAGTTGTTACTAAATGACTTTCGCTCCGGTAAACTAGGTCGCATCAGTCTGGAGACCCCTAGCTCCACTTCAAGCCCATCCGCTTAAAAGGCATCCGCAGTAATGACAGAAGCAACCAGCCTCGAGCACAGCAGCACCGTCAATCCTTCCAGCGTGCCGGTCCACCCGGCGTTTGAATGGTGCCGCAGTGAACACATCCCTTCACTCAACCTGACTATTGAGGAATACCGCCACAAACGCACCGGCGCCCAGCATTTTCACCTGGCCAGCGACAATCCGGAAAATGTCTTCCTGGTTGCCTTTCGCACGGTGCCGATGGACTCTACCGGCGTTGCGCACATTCTTGAGCATACTGCGCTATGCGGCAGCAAGAAGTTTCCGGTGCGAGACCCCTTCTTCATGATGATCCGGCGTTCGCTGAATACCTTCATGAATGCCTTTACCAGCAGCGACTGGACTGCCTATCCGTTTGCCAGCAAGAACAAGAAGGATTTCAATAATCTGCTCACCGTTTACCTGGATGCGGCTTTTTATTCGCGACTGCACGAGCTGGACTTTGCCCAGGAAGGTCATCGCCTGGAGTTTGCCGACGCTGACGATCCGACTTCCGAGCTGCAATACAAGGGAGTGGTCTTCAATGAAATGAAAGGTGCCATGAGTTCCACAAATAGCGTGCTGTGGCATACCATGAGCAAGTACTTGTTCCCAACAGTCACCTATCACTATAACAGCGGCGGAGAGCCGGACCATATTCCAGACCTGACCTACGAGCAGCTCGTCACTTTTTACAAGAGCCATTATCACCCCAGTAATGCGGTGTTCATGACCTTTGGCAATATCCCGGCAGCTGAGCACCACGCCCAGTTCGAAAACCTGGCACTGGCTCATTTTGAGAAACTGGATATTAATATCGAGGTCACGGATGAAAAACGCTACCTGGCACCTCTGCGGGTAGAAGAAAACTACGCCGTGGATGACGACAGCGGCAACAAGACCCATGTGGTGGTGGGCTGGTTGCTGGGGCGCAGCACCGAGCTGTCTGATCTGTTCAAGGCCCAGTTACTGAGTAGCGTACTGCTGGACAATTCCGCCAGCCCGCTGCTGCGCGCACTGGAAACTACCGACCTGGGGTCTTCACCCTCCCCGATGTGCGGCCTGGAAGATTCAAACCGGGAAATGACCATCATGGCCGGTCTTGAGGGCTGCGAACGCAGCGCCACCCAGGACGTCGAGAATCTGGTGCTGGATACCCTTAAAGAGATTGCCGAAACCGGCGTGCCCCAGGATCAGATTGACGCGGCGCTGCATCAGTTGGAGCTGAACCAGCGGGAGATCTCCGGTGATTCTTTCCCCTACGGACTGCAGTTGATTCTCACCGGCCTGTCGACCGCCCTGCACCGTGGTGACCCGATTAAACTACTGGACCTGGATCCAGTACTGGATGAATTGCGCGAGTTAATCAAGGACCGCGACTTCATTCCGTCACTGATTCGCGAGCTGCTACTGGAGAATCAGCATCGCGTGACACTTACCCTGCAGCCCGATGCCAGGCTGGCCGGTCGCAAGGCGGAGGCGGAGAAACAGCAGCTGGCACGCATTCAGAAGCAGATGGATGACAATCGCAAGCAGCAGCTGGTGGCCCAGGCGAAAGCACTCAATGAACGCCAGACCCAGATAGACGACCCGGGCCTGCTGCCCAAGGTTGGTCTGGAAGACGTCCCCGATGAACTCCAGGAGCCGGAGCGTAAGGATAGCCAGCTGAGCACCAGCAAGACAGCCGTCAGCTACTACGGCCAGGGTACCAATGGCCTCAGCTATCAACAGGTTGTCTACCAGTTACCCGCTCTGGAGCCGGAACTGCTACAGGCAATGCCGCTCTACACCAGCTGCATCCCCGAATTTGGCGTTGGCGAGCGAGACTACAGCGAAGTCCAGACCTGGCAGGCCCGGGTAAGCGGCGGCCTGAATTGCTACAGCAGTATTCGCAGCGACGTGAACGACGAACAGCAAAGTCAGGCCCTGCTCAGCTTTTCTTCCCGGGCCCTGGAACGCAACCACGACGAATTGACTGCCCTGCTCTACGAGACCATTCATGGTGTGCGCTTCGACGAAAGTCAGCGCCTCAAGGAAATCGTCGAGCAAATCTGTGCCCGCAAGGAAAGCAGCATTACTGGTCAGGGCCACATCCTGGCCATGAACCTGGCATCCAGCCGGATGAGCCCTACCGCCTGGTTAACCCACAGCTTCGCCGGACTGCAGGGTATTCGCTATCTCAAGGCGCTGCGTGACGACATGGCGGAGCCCGACAAGCGCGCGGCATTATTAGCAACATTTTCACGTATACACGAGCAGGTGTGTGATAGCAGTCGTCAGTTCCTGCTCATCGGCGAGCCGGAAACCGAGGCCGACATGCTGGATACACTGAACCGGCAGTGGCAGGGTGAATCCGGCCAAACCGAAGCCGCGCTGTCCCTGAGTCCGGTTCGCGAACAGGTTCGCCAGGCCTGGACTACCTCCACCCAGGTGAACTTCTGTGCCAAGGCCTATCCCACCGTGCCGTCGGCCCACCCGGACAATGCCACCTTGCACGTGCTGGCCGCCTTCTTGCGCAATGGCTTTCTGCACCAGGCCATTCGCGAACGCGGCGGTGCCTACGGCGGCGGGTCAGGTCAGGATGGCGGTTCCGCATCGTTCCGCTTCTTTTCCTACCGGGATCCACGGCTGCAGGCCACCCTGGATGATTTCGACCAGGCTATTCAGTGGCTGCTGGACAAGTCGCATCCGGATCACCAGCTGGAGGAAGCGATACTCAGCGTTATCGCCACCATGGACAAGTCCACCTCACCCGCCGGTGAGGCCAAGCAGGCTTTTTATAACTACCTGTTTGGACGCACCCTGGCCCAGCGCATGGAGTTTCGCCGCCGGGTACTGGCCACCACCATGGCCGATCTGCGTACCGTGGCCGAGCGCTATTTCCAGCCCGAGCAGGCCAGTATCGGCGTTATCACCAGCAAAGACGGCCTTGCCGAGATGTCAGACACCGGCATAGAGGTTATAAATTTGTAGTATTTACAATGAGTTGGGATATTTCTGGCGAACCCGAAAAAAAATTAAAAATTTTTCGGTTTTTTCGGAACTTTGCCAGCAGGCCACAGTCTGATTAAGTGTAGGTAGATGTCATACAAAATTGTGGGTTTTGTTCATTTATCTCTCCCTTGATAGTATATTTAGGCCCGGCAACGCGAGTTGTCGGGCCTTTTTCTTGCTCCTGTTTCGTGCCCTGGCAGTTCGCACCTGAGAAAGACCTCAATTGTCCTCGCTCTACAGCCAATCCCGGCTTTTCCGGCTAAGCAGCCAGACCACTTACCTATTGCAGACCCCAGCCTTGTCTCAAACCGACCTTAACCTCGCCAGAACAGAAGCGACCCGGGTCACGGTGGTGGGGATGGTTCTCGATGTCTGCCTCGGGCTGCTGAAGATCGGCGGCGGCATGATTACCCAGTCTTTTGCCCTGATAACCGACGGTATTCACTCCCTGACCGACGCGCTGACCGATATCTTTGTCTTGCTGGTGGCGCGGGTGGCGCATAGCGAGGCTGACCAGAAACACCCCTACGGTCACGGCCGATTTGAAACCCTGGGCACGATTGCCATGGGCATGGTGTTTTTTACCACCGCTGGCATTCTGCTTTATGACAGCATCAACCGCCTGCGCAGCAGTGAGATTCTGCCGGTGCCCGCTGCCGCCGGATTGCTGTTGGCAGCCCTGTCAGTGGCTGGCAAGGAGTGGATTTACCACTACACCATGCGCGTCGCCCGGCGCCTGAATTCCAGCCTGCTGAAAGCCAACGCCTGGCACAGCCGCTCGGATGCGATTACCTCGATTGCAGTTTTCATTGGCATTGCCGGTGCCCTGCAGGGATTTCCCTGGCTGGACACGGTCGCGGCGATGGTGGTCGCCCTGTTCATCGCGCGGATCGGCTATGAACTGTGCGCCGACAGCCTGCGCGAGTTGGTAGACACTGCGGTGCCGCCTGAGCGTCAGACACAATTACGCAACGCTATCCTGGATGTCGAAGGCATTCACGGCATCACCAGCCTGCGTAGCCGGCTGTCTGGAGGCAAGATCATCCTCGAAGCTCACCTGCTGGTGAATCCGCGGATCTCGGTCTCAGAAGGCCACCAGCTGGGAGAACAGGTCGCGCGCGCCCTGGTCGGCCGGTTCAGCGATATCAGTGAAGTGATCGCCCATATCGATCCGGAGGCAATTGACGATGAGCAGGATGATCGCCGCGAGTCATTGCCGCCACGCCACGAAGTATTGCAGACCATTCGCGAGTTGTGGCGCGACTTGCTCCAGGACGATGCGATACAGCGCGTCTCCCTGCACTACTTTGAGCATGGCATCGAAGTGGAGCTGCTGGTGAAACTCGCGGACCTGCCACCGGAACTACCCGGTAAGCTGGAGCAGGCACTGGATGCATTGCCCTACCTGGCCGGACTGCGCATCTACAACACCCTGTACAGCACCCGCCTGCATCCGCAACTGCCATCCTGAGCAAAGACTCGGGATCAAGTTTTGTTTACCGCAAGTCACTGGCTGCTGCGCTGCTGCTTGATCAACTCGTAGGCGGCTTTGATATCCTGGGTTTTTTCTGTTGCCAGCTCGATCATTTCTTCCGGCAGACCTTTTGCGACCAGTTTATCCGGATGATGCTGGTTCATTTGCCGGCGGTAGGCTTTCTTGATCTCCGCATCACTGGCACTGACATCAACTCCCAACAGTTCATAGGCTGCACTCAGCCGCTCGGCGGTAGACTGCTGGTCGGCAAAATGCGCGTGACCGGTGAGCCGATTCAGCAGGTCATTGAACTGGGCCTGGGTATATCCCAGCTCAAGGCTTACCTGTTCCAGTATCCGGCGCTCGCTGTCGTGCAGACTGCCATCGGCCACCGCTGTAGCGACCTGGATTTCCAGGAACATTTGGACCAGGTTGCGCCGCCTTGAAACCTCCGCCTTGAACTGGCGCAGCACGTCCTGCAGCGGGAAGCCATCCTGCTTGCCCTGATTAAACAGGTTGATTGCCACCTTGCGCTGCTGACCGGACAACTGCATCTGCTGCATGACCCGCTCGGCCATGGCGATCTCATCGCGACTTACATGGCCATCGGATTTAGCCAGGTAGCCCATAACCGAAAACGTGGTCGCAAAAAATACCGACTGCACGCGCTCTGTGTTACCTCGCCCCAGTGAGTCGTCCAGGCGCACACCATCGAAGCCATCATCGAAATAATTACCCAGGGCGGCACCAAAAATTGCCCCGAGCGGGCCGCCCATCATGAATCCAAAGGCGCCACCTACAACTTTTCCCCACCAACTCATAGTGTCGTGTTTCTCTCAAAGAATGAATTTTGTTTGTCGCTGACCGGCAAGTCCGGAAGCGCCGGATAATCAGCTTAACAAACGCTGCAGCCAGTTCTTGTCCAAATCCCGACGACAGCTATCAAGCTGTCCGGCGAAGCGATTGGCATTGGCCTGAACATTGGCGGCAGCCTCCAGCAACCAGCGCTTTTCCCGGTAGGTACCGCGCTGATAACCGGCATTGCCCTCGTGATAGGCAAGATACAGTGACCGCGCGTCATTCCCGCTGATATTGCTTGCCCGCTTGGAAAACGCGTTATACCAGGCGACGAAGTCGACGGCATCACGAAAGTCACTGCGCGATGCACGGCGGTTACCGGAACGCGATTCATAGTCGGCCCAGGTGCTGTCCAATGCCTGGGCGTAGCCAAATGCAGACGAAGGTCGCGAGCCTGGAATAATCCAGAGAATCCGGTTGCGCTGCGGTTTGGCCCTGGCGCGAAAGCTGGACTCCTGGTAAATCATGGCCATGTTTACCGATATCGGAATATCCCAGCGCTCGGATGACGCTTTGGCAGCCTTGTACCAGGAGCGCCGTTCTTCAAAGATGGCACACACATTACTGGCGTTGCGAGGCTGTGAGGCGACGCAGCTGGCAAGCAGGACGGCGCAGGCCAGCACCAGTCCTGCGCGATGAATGTGGGTGTGTAACAGTGTCTGCATAACAATTCTCGGTTTGCCGCGCTGCCGTACGATTTACCGGCCATCCTGCCCGGAACGCCAGCCACGGCAAAGAGCTCAACCCGTTAGATCATCAAGAAGCGCAATAAATTCCGTCTCATCGATAGTTTTTATATTCAGTTCTTCAGCCTTGCTTAATTTTGATCCGGCTCCCGGCCCGGCTACCACACAATCGGTTTTGGCAGACACGCTGCCTGCTACCTTGGCGCCAAGCGCCAGCAACCGGGCCTTGGCGTCACTGCGCGTCATCTGCTCCAGGGTACCGGTGAGTACGTAAGTCTGCCCAGCCAGCGGTTGTTCACCGGCTGCGCCTTCCAGCGCCTGCCAATGCACACCTTGTTCTTGCAACTCACCAATCAGCTTTAAATTATCTTCATTGGCAAAAAACGTGGCGATATGTTGCGCCACAATGGGACCAATATCCGCGACCGATTCCAGCGCCTCACTATCGGCTTCTGTGATGGCCGGCAAGTCGCCAAAGTGTGTCGCCAGGGCCAGTGCGGTGGCTTCGCCGACCTCACGAATGCCCAGGGCATAGAGAAAGCGCGGCAACGTAGTGGACTTGCTCTTGTCAATGGCCGCCACCAGATTGGCTGCCGACTTCGCGCCCATGCGTTCCAGTTCTACCAGCTGGTCGACCGCCAGGCGAAAAATATCGGCAACGCTAGACACCATTCCGGTATCCACCAGCTGTTCCACCAGCTTGTCACCCAGGCCCTCCACATCAAGTGCTGCTCGCGAAGCAAAATGCTTGATCGACTCCTTGCGCTGCGCCGGACAAATAATTCCCGCGCTACAGCGATACATCACCTCACCATCTTTCTCTACTGCCGAGCCACAGGCGGGACATTTTTCGGGAACCACAATCTGCTTGGGATTGCGGTTTTTTTCCGGGTGGATCACCTTCACGACTTTGGGAATGACATCGCCAGCCCGGCGTACAATCACCTCATCACCAATACGCAGCCTCAGCCGTTCGATTTCATTCATATTGTGCAGCGTGGTGTTGCTCACCGTAACGCCGCCCACAAACACCGGCTGCAACCTCGCAACCGGGGTAATGGTGCCAGTTCTCCCAACCTGGAACTCAACGTCCAGCACCCGCGTGGACTTCTCCTCGGCCGGAAACTTGTAGGCAGTAGCCCAGCGCGGGCTGCGGGCATTGCTGCCCAACTCAGCCTGGGTCTCCAGATCATCGACCTTGATCACTGCGCCATCAATTTCGTATTCCAGCTCGTTACGCTTGTCCAACAGCGCCAGGCTGTAGGCCAGGCAATCGTCAATACCGGTCACGGTGTTGCGTTCCGGATTGGTTGGCAGGCCCCATTTTTCAAGCTGGTCAAAAATAGCGGACAGCCGGCCGGGCAGAGTGACACCGTCCACGATGCCGACACTGTAGCAATACATTTGCAGTGGCACCCGTGCAGTGTTGCGGGAGTCCAGCTGGCGCACCGCACCAGCCGCGGTATTACGCGGATTGACAAACTGCTTGCCGCCATCGTCGCGGGATCTGGCATTAAGCCTGGCAAAGCCCTGCTTGCTGAGAAAAATCTCACCGCGTACTTCCAGGCGATGCGGCGGCTTTTGCATATCCAGGCGCAGCGGGATGTTGCGTATGGTGCGCACGTTGTGGGTAATGTCTTCTCCAGTGACGCCGTCACCGCGCGTTGCACCACGCTCAAGCATCCCGTCGACATACAACAGGCTGACGGCAACGCCATCAATTTTCGGTTCGCAGCTGTAGGTTAATGGCTCATCACTGCCCAGACGTTTGGCGACCCGGGCAGCAAAATCCCGCAGTTCCTGTTCGCTGTTCACCTTGCCCAGGGACAGCATGGGGTTTTCGTGGGTGACCTGGTTAAACTGGGATAGCGGCTCCGCCCCTACCCGCTGGGTGGGTGAATCCGAAGTAACCAGGTCATAGTCTGCTTCCAGCTGCTCCAGGCGAGACAGCAGCAGGTCATAGTCAGCATCGGGAATTTCGGGTGCATCAAACGTGTAGTACAGACGGTTGTGATGTTCGATCTGGCGGCGCAGATCGTCGACTTCCTGCCTGATCTTTTTCGGGACGGCCATGGTGGGAGTAAGTCGACTCCGCTTAGCCGCGGCTGCCGGCAGCCTTCAGCTGGCGCAATTCAAAATCGCGAACCCGCTGGCGGTAGTGCTCAATGGTCTGCGCCGTCATACCGTTGCGGTTATCATCCTTCAACTCACCACCCAGGTCAGCACACAGTTGCCGGGCTACCGTGAGCATTTTCTCGAAGGCATCCAGATTGTTGATCGCCGTGGGTAGCGCCAGAAACAAACTGACCCCCACGGTGCGGAAGCTCTCCATGTTGTTCAGATCGAAAGTGCCCGGATTAAGCATGTTCGCAACACTGAAGATAACCGGTCCCTTGGGCTGATTACCCAGGCGCTGGTGAAAAATATTCATGTCGCCGAATTTTAACCCGGAGGTGATCAACACATGCATCAGATCGTCGCCGGCGAATTTACGCCCGTTACTGGCCATAACATTGATAACCAGCACTTCAGAAGGTTCTGTAGGTAGCGACGAGGCTTCCGCTTCAGCCATCTCATGCTCGTCTGGACGATGCGGCTCGACAGGCCTGCTTATGTTCGGCTCGATCTCCTGCTCCGCTGTAAATATCGGGCTATCCAGCGAAGTCACTTGCGCCGGTTCGGGCGCCGCTGACGCAGCAGGTTTCGACTCAATCTCTGGTTTGCTGTCAGCACCGGTTGCCCGGCTGGATTCTGCTGGGACCCCGGCCCCGACCTGCTCAGACGGCTTTTTCCACTTGAAAGCCGCGAACAGCGATTTGCGTCTGCCGCTGGATTCGGAGTCCCTCTTTCCAGCCCGATTGGCCGTGTTCTCTGCCTGCCCCCGATCAGCGGGACGGCTTGGTTGCTCCTTATCGTCGAACAGGCTGGTTTGCTTTGCCGGGGTACGACGCGGCTTGCCTTCGTAGCCGATCCGCTCGCCGGCCGACATCGAAAACTCCTCGAGATTGTCTTCAAAGTTGCCTAGTTGTGGAGCTGGGCGCGTGCCGTCGTCAGCCAGTGGGTCAGCAGCCGCATCGTCAGCATCAGACTCCCACTCTTCGTCGTATTCGTCATCGTCCTGTGAGTCCGCAACTGCCTGCTGGAACGCATCCGCATTATCGGTCTCGGTGTCGTCTTCAACGTAGTCACCCTGCCAGTCCTGGCCGGCGCCGCTGGCAATCGCCTGTTCTACGGGCTCTTCATGCCGTTCGTCATACCCATCATCATGGTCAGCAGTTGCGTCATCATAGTCTGGAGCCAGAGCCGACATGCCGTCGGCCTCGTAATCCAGCAACACATCGTCAGGGTCTTCGTCCAGCGCCTCATTCCGGGACTCGTCCTGAAGAAAGTCACCAGGCGAGTCTGCCATCTCTGCGTTCAACCCTGTGCTGACCTCCGGCGCCGCCACGGTACGCACGGGACCAATCACACCGTCGTCAAGATCATCTTCAAACCAGTCGTCATCCGCGCCCACCGGCGGTACAGGGCCCTGCTCATCGAAATAATCTGTTTCCTGGTCTGCCAGCGCGTCATCCTCAACATCATCATCGGATGGCTGGCGCACCTGTACGGCGTCCATTAACACCGGCACTGCATCGTCGGCGTGGCCACCCAGATCCATGGCGTTGGCACGGGCTGCGGCGCGCTGTACCTCGGCACTGGCTTCGGGATGCTCGGAACTACGCGACTTCACCCGGGCGCCGCCGCCGGGCAGCTCCGCCATCTCCAGCGCATCAAGGTCCACGTCGCTGGGGATATTCTTGTCGATCGCCAGACGAATCTGGCCGCGACGGGCCTGCAGCGCCACATACAACCCACGCAGCACCACCGCTACGATGGCCAGGCCGAGCAGAAAGATAAGCAATTCTCGTGGATTCATATGCAGATCTGGCATCGCGCCAGTTATCGCAAAAATTTTTAAGGTTATCTTACAGTTACCCGGTTTTCTTTAGCAAAAAACGGGACTGCGTGGGAATCTGCGCATCCGGTGACGGGCAAGCACCCGTACTACATCGCCGCCAGTTCGGCCGCCTCGTCAATGTCGACGGCGACGATCCTGGAAACCCCAGGTTCGTGCATGGTAACACCGAGCAGCTGATTGGCCATTTCCATGGTGATCTTGTTGTGGGTGATAAAAATGAACTGCACGTTCTTGGACATTTCCTTCACCAGGTTGGCATAGCGGCCCACGTTGGCATCATCCAGCGGCGCGTCCACCTCATCCAGCATACAGAAGGGCGATGGGTTGAGCTGGAAAATCGAGAATACCAGGGCGATGGCAGTCATCGCCTTTTCGCCACCGGACAGCAGATGGATAGTACTGTTTCGTTTGCCGGGCGGCCGCGCCATGATCGCTATGCCGGTATCCAGCAGGTCGTCGCCGGTCATGTCCAGGTAGGCATGCCCACCGCCAAAGACTCGCGGAAACAGCGCCTGCAGGCCATTATTGATCTTGTCGAAAGTCTCCTTGAAGCGAGTGCGGGTTTCCTTGTCGATTTTGCGAATCGCGTTGCGCAGGGTATTGAGCGCCTTTTCCAGATCCTCGTTCTGCTTGTCCAGGTACACCTTGCGCTCCGACTGCTGCTGGTACTCATCGATGGCGGCCAGGTTGATGGGGCCCAGCCGCTGGATGCGGTTGCCCAGTTTTTCCAACTCTTCTTCACAGGCGGCCACGGTCAGTTCTTCCGGGAGAGCCTCGAGCACTGCCTCCAGCTCGAATTTGGCCGCTTGCAGCGCCTCAAGATGGCTGTCGCGCTTTACCGTGGAGCCCTCGCTCTTCAGGCGGTTCTGCATCAGCTCCTCGCGCAAACCGTTAACCTGGGCCTGTAGTTTGTTGCGCTGCTGCTCCAGCTCGCGCATGGCGTGCTCATTTTCATCGACCTTGGCTTTGGCGTCCGCCAGCTCCTTCTCGACTTCAAGACGCTTCTGCAGGAGACCTTCCAGGTCCCTGCGCATGGTTGCCAGCGGCGCCTCAGAGTCGTCGATCTGCCGCCGCAGGGATTCCATGCGCTCCTTGGAACGCTGCACCTGACTGGCCATGCGGTCCATGGTTTGTCTGGTGGACTGCAATTGGGACTGCACTGATTGTTGCTTCAGCGCCAGCTCATGGGCCCGGTCCTTGTCGCCGCGGGATTTTTCGCGGCTGGCAGCGAGTGCCTGCTGCGCCTCGTCGCGGGCTTTTTCCAGCTGTTCCCGTCCACCTACATCCTGCTCCATGCTATCCAGGGCATCCTGCAGGCGCGCCCGGGCAGCGGCGGTGTTCTCTTCTTCTATAGCCAGCTGACGCTGCAGGTCTTCCAGCTCCTGGCTGATGCGCTGCTTGCGCGCCCGTGCCTCTTCTTGCTTCGCTAACTGCCCGCTCATTCGCGACTTGAGGTCGCCCAACTCAGAGGTCTGACTGGCGATTTCCGATTGCAGGCTGTCACGCTGCTGCTCACTTTCGGCAACGCCCGCGCGCAGTTGCTCACGCTGTTGCTGCAGGGAGTCTGCCTTGTCGCTGAGGGTCTTGATTTTCTTGAACAGTTCCGCAATCAAACCGCGCCGTTCCAGAATTCCGTCGCGGGTCGACTTGCTGCGCACCTGTAGCCAGGTTGTCCCCAGCCAGATGCCGTCGGTGGTAATGATCGATTCCTTGTGGCCCAGCTGGTTGCGCAGGCTGATGGCCTCATCGAGGTTGCTAGCCACATAGATGCCGCCCAGTAGCTCGGTAATGTCCCAGTCGCTGCTCACCTTGTCGGTCAGCGGCACCAGGCCAGCACTGGCAGTACCCCGGCTGCGCCCGGCATTGACGTCGATAAACGCCAGCTTGCCCTGGGGCAAGTCGGCCAGCATCCGTTCAACTTCTTCCAGCCCCTCGACACAGATGGCCTGCAGGGAATCACCAAGCACCGACTCCACCGCCAGCTCCCAACCGGCTTCAATGCGCAGGCTCTCGCCAAGACGGATCTGGTTGTCCAGGCCCTTGGTCTTCAACCAGTCATTGAGTTTTTCATTGTCCTGACCCAGGGCCGCCGCCTGCAATTGTTCCAGGGACGACTGGCGACCCTTGGCAGCCTGCAGTTCGCCCCGGGTCTGATCCAGTTCTTCGCCACACTGGTTCAATTCCCGACGCCGATCCTCAATGGTCTGGGTGAGCTCGCTGGCCTGGGCACGTTTGCTGTCAATATCCTGCTGCAGCTGACTGATTTGTGTCGCCACCTGGTCAAGGTCGTGATTCTCGGGCAGCTCGTTCAGCTCGCCCTGTTCGGCTTCCAGCTTGCGCTTGCGCTCGATGCCACGTTCTACAATCTGCTCCAGCTGCTGGATGCGCGACTGTTCGACCTCCGCCACCTGACGCGGCTCCTCGGCTTTCTGGTTAAACGCATCCCACTCCTCCTGCCAGTTCTGCAGGGTCTGCTCAGCGGTGGCCAGCTGTTCCGAGGAGGTGGCTTCGTCCTCCCGGGCCTGCTCCAGACGCGGCGTCAGGTCACGCAGTTCCGCTTCCAGCTGGGTAATGCGCTTGAGATCGATATCCAGCTCTTCGCGGGTTTGCTCCCAGCCTTCCTCGGTCTCACTCAAATCCAGGCGCATCTGATCAACCCGTTCAATATGGTGCTCAATGGACTGTTCGATGCGCGCAATATCATTGCCGAGGCTGTAGTAGCGAGCCTGGACTTCGCCCAGAGCGTCATTCAGGTCGGCGTTGTCAGCCAGATGCTTTTCGATTTCAGAATCAATGCTACCCTGCTCGGTATTGGCAGCCTCAATCTTTAGCTCCAGTTCGCGAATCGCATTCTGGTTAGCCTTGATCTGCTCATCCAGCGCCTGGTATTTCAGGGCATTAAGATTGGCGGTGGTCTCGCGCTCCTGCTGCTTGAACTCTCCATATTTTTCGGCTGCCACTGACTGGCGTTTCAGGTGCTGAAGCTGACGTTCCAGCTCGTCGCGAATATCGGTCAGGCGCTCCAGGTTTTCCACGGTGCGCTTGATACGGTTTTCCGTTTCCCGGCGCCGCTCCTTGTATTTGGAGATGCCGGCAGCTTCCTCGATAAACACCCGCAACTCTTCCGGCTTGGACTCGATCAGTCGCGACACCATGCCCTGCTCGATAATCGAGTAGCTGCGCGCGCCGAGGCCAGTGCCGAGAAAGATGTCGGTGATATCCCGACGCCGGCACTTGGAGCCATTGAGGAAATAGCTGGACTGGGCTTCCCGGTCAACCCGGCGCTTGATGGAGACTTCCGTGAAATTCGCGTACTCACCGGTCAAGCGGTGGTCATCGTTGTCGAACACCAGCTCAACACTGGCCTGGCCCACCGGCTTGCGCGCGCCGGAGCCATTAAAGATGACATCGGTCATGTTCTCGCCACGCAGGTTTTTCGCTGAGCTCTCGCCCATTACCCAGCGTACCGCGTCAATCACATTGGATTTGCCGCAACCATTGGGGCCGACTACCGCGCACAGGTCTGACGGGAAGCTAACGGTGGTGGGATCAACAAACGATTTAAAGCCAGATAGCTTGATACACTTCAGGCGCATATTGCTTGGGTACCTTCAGGCGCCGGAAACACGGTGTAACTGGCAGGATTGAATGGGGTGTCGGGCACTAACGTGGCTCAGTTGGGGCTTGTTTTTGGTTTCGATTCGCACACGCGATAAAGCCAGAATTCTAGCCGATTTTCGCGCCACGTGTCACTCCCGCAAAGCATGCACAGACCGTTCAGACTGCGTTAAGTCGGGGGCATCCACACTGTGCTTAACAATCAAGCGGATCTTGCGCTGTGCGGTGTCAACAGTCCAGCCGCAGCGCCTGAGGCCCGGAACCAGTGAGACAATCATGAACCGATCCGAGCTTAATTTGCCCGCACTGCCTGTCCTGGCCGTTCTGTCATTACTGCTGGTACTGTCCAGTTGCCGGGGAATGCGCGACGCCCCTATCGTTGATATGCAGGGCGTCAATGTGGCCCAGTATAATCGCGACCTGGCTGCCTGCCAGCAATATGCCGAGCAGGTTGCCGTCGGCCAGGACGCCGCCCGTGGGGCGGTGGCCGGAGCAGCCGTTGGTGGTGCCGTGGGCGCCGTGGTGGGTAACAGCACCAGCGCCCAGCGCGGCGCCGGTGTCGGCGCCGTGGCCGGTGGTGCCCGCGGCGCGGCTCGTGGCGTTCGCGAGCAGGAACGTGTCTTGCGTCGCTGCCTCACCGGGCGCGGCTACCGGGTGTTGAATTAACCCGGAAACCCCCGTCACGCTGCATCGTGCCAACGTTCTGCCCGCCATGACCGCCCGTCACGGCGAATAAGCAAACCGACCTGAACCAGTCATCTGCTCTGCCCACCGGGTTCTGGCTAATGTGTTTCCCAGCAAGGATAGCTGGCGGATACAGGGACGTATTTCACCTTCGATCCAGCGTCGGGCCGACGCGCGGCATTATCAGGCCGCGCTTCTGTTTATAACAACGAGACTTCCGGATAAGGATGCCACCCATGCTGAACCTGCGACTTCCCGAGGATATTGAAAATCGCCTGGATATGCTGTCATTGGGCAGCGGTCATACACGCCAGTTTTATGTGCTGGAAGCACTGCTGGAGTATCTGGATGAGGTGGAAGCGCGGCAGCGGTGTCGGGAGGCGGTGCGGGAAATTCGGGTCGAAGACCCGGATTGAGAAAATTGGTCGGGACGACAGGATTTGAACCTGTGACCACTACACCCCCAGCAATGACTGAACAAAAACTTATCCTACTGATTTTTTATAAATTTTAATGGGCTGGCAAGATTGCCGAAAAGAGGGGGGGGGGGTTAATGGACTGTCTGGCCTCAACTATCATTCAGTAGTTTTGCTTTCCACAGACTCAGGAAGTGGCAGGATTCGAAGCTTAGATCCTTGAATAACTTGATCCCCAAAAATTGCTTCTGAAGTAACAATGCTTGGGTCACTGAGTTCTAACCCTGTCAAGAACATTGCAGCATTGAGTACTGTATGAGTGATGTCGCCAAGACCATAGGGGTCCTGTTCAGCCATATCTAGACCTGCATCTTCAACATCGGTCGACAAAGATGCAATTACGCTTCCATTAATTTTTACATCAATTCTAAATTCGGTCTGGGCGAAATCGATCGGAATTCTCAAGGTATGAGCAGCTACGAACTGGTGCAGAGTAAGCGGCAATTTTGCATACATAGCTACTCCGTAGCAGCCGATCATAATGGCTTTACCTGACTGCTCTGTGCGAAGGTCGTCGCAGTAAATAGTGGAAAGTACAGGACTATCCATAGTAATCATTGATCGTATTGATATCCGTTTCCAGAGCTGCCGCTAGCTTCCTGACTGTACTTAATTGCAAATCCACTTCGCCATTTTCTATACGGGAAACATAAGATTGCTTGGATCCTATACGTAACGCCAAGTCTTCTTGCGACAGCCCCTTTTGGAGTCGGAGGGCTCGGATTGAGCGTTCTCCTGGATAGTAGTTATCCGCAACCCACTTAGCTCCGTTTGAAAGAGATGCTTCTATAGCAGGGTCGCCTTTAAATTTTGAAAGGTACTCGTTTACGCTCTTTCCGCCCTCTACTTTAGGTGTCCGCTGCAAGCTTGAGAGGTCGTAATTTCTTTGAATATCGACTCTAGCGGAAACCACCTGTGAGCCTGCCCGAGAGACCTCAAAGCTCCGAATAGTCCTTGAGGATTCTTGCTCTAACAGCATTGTTGGCATCATCATAATCGAAAATATCCTTGTGAATTACGCCCAGCACTACATAGTAAATATTTGGATCACGCTGCTCCCATGGATGGAATGCATAGATAATCCTGTATGGGGACAATTGAATGTTGCGGTTCAGCATCAGGAATTTGACTCTCCAAAGATCGTTTCCTTTTCGATGCTCCCCCACCCATTTTTTGAATTCCGCTCGAGCCTCCCCGAACTTTTCGATACCTCCGTGATCAAGCATCCTCTGTTGAAAGGCGCGATCAACTTCAAGCTCTCTTAACAAGCTCAATATACGACCGAATTCCACAGGATCGTCTCGCGAAATTGAATCCAAGTCAGCTTGAGCATTAGGGTGGAGATCGATCTGATGCGGCATTATAACGAATTAGTTATATAGTCATAGTCAATTAAGTCGAAATTGCGAAATAATTCGCTAAATCAATGGCCTGGATTGATACAGGGTAACTATCATTCGTTGCCAATAAACTTAGCTACCTAACCTAGCTTGTGAGTATCTATCGGCACTGGATGCCTAAATTACAGCATGTTGACGCTGGATCATCGAACTTAAAGAGAGTTTTCCTACTAGCAGAACCGGTCGAGCAAAAGTGAGG
Source organism: uncultured Pseudohongiella sp. (assembly GCA_965230125.1). Classification (GTDB taxonomy): domain Bacteria; phylum Pseudomonadota; class Gammaproteobacteria; order Pseudomonadales; family Pseudohongiellaceae; genus UBA9145. Next base: position 2,694,549 of record OZ245938.1, read on the forward strand.
TTGGAATGCTCTTGCTCAACGGTCTCTACGGAGCTTTTCAGCAGTAGTTTTTGTGCACTTTTTGTGCACCATATGACGCTGCTAGGATAAGGTCTTGTAAGGCACTGATATAGAAAGGAAAATTGGTCGGGACGACAGGATTTGAACCTGTGACCACTACACCCCCAGTGTAGTGCGCTACCAGACTGCGCTACGCCCCGAGAAGGTCTTGCTTTGAGGGAGGGGAATTCTACCCGCGAATGCGGATTGACGCTACTGCGCGTTAAGGATTGCTGCGCAACTGTTTACAGTCGCGCGATCACCTCTTCCAGATCACGTACCAGCGACTTGATTTCGCTGGCATTGACGCTGGACTTGTTGAGCTCTTCCGGGTTCTCGGTCATCTTCTGGCGGGCGCCACCGATGGTGTAACCCTGCTCATAAAGCAGGCTCTTGATCTGGCGAATCAGCACCACATCCTGGCGCTGATAATAGCGGCGATTGCCGCGGCGCTTGACCGGTTTGAGCTGCGGGAATTCCGCTTCCCAGTAGCGCAGGACATGGGGTTTCACCGCGCATAACTCGCCCACTTCACCTATGGTGAAATAGCGTTTCGGCGGAATTGGGGGCAACTCGTCGTTATTCTTCGGTTCCAGCATAACCTTCTACTCTCGCCTTGAGTTTCTGCCCGGGACGGAACGTCACTACCCGACGCGCCTTGATGGGAATTTCTTCACCGGTTTTCGGGTTTCGGCCGGGACGCTGTTTTTTGTCACGCAGATCGAAGTTACCATAACCGGATAGTTTGACCTGCTCGTTGCGTTCCAGCGACAGGCGGATTTCCTCGAAGAACTGCTCAACCACTTCCTTGGCTTCGCGCTTGTTCAGACCCAACTCTTCAAACAGGCGTTCTGCCATATCGGCTTTGGTGAGTGCTCCGTCCGCCATCTGTCAGTCCCCCGGCTAATCCCGTAAACTTGCATTAAATTGTTCTTCTAGAGCGTTGATGCAACTACTAATTATTGCATTTATCTCTTCGTCGCTAAGAGTGCGGGATGGATGTTGCCACGTCAAGCCTAAAGCCAGACTTTTTTTGTTTTTTGTGACCGCATCCCCTTGATAAACATCGAATATTCGCAGGTCGGCCAGGTTCTCACCGGCATTTTGCCGGACTACCGCCAGTAAATCACCGGCCGCAATCGATTCGTCCACCACAATGGCCAGGTCGCGGCTTACTTCCGGATACCTGGAAAGTGCAGTGGCACGCGGCAAGTCGGTGTGCTGCAGAGGCGCAAGACGCAGCTCGAACAGGTAGATCTCGCCGTGCAGCTCCAGATCACGCTGTAGCTGCGGGTGCAGCGCTCCCAAATGCCCCACTACGCTGCCGTCTTCGGCAATTACTGCGGCACAGCGTCCCGGGTGACACACTGGAATTTGCGCGGACTGGAAGCTGAACTGCCCTGTTTTGCCGCCCTGAAACAGCAGGGACTCCACGTCGCCCTTTACATCATAAAAGTCGTATGAGTCTTTGTTATTGCTCCAGTTAATAGGTAAGCGCTGGCCCGAGATCAGGCCCGCCAGCATGACTTCCTGGTGCGTTTCCCCGCCCCGTTTTTGGAACACCATACCGGCTTCAAACAGGCGCAGTCGGTCCTGGCGCCGGTTCTGATTGTATTGCAACACACTGAGCAGGCCGGGCAGGATGCTGGTGCGCATTACCGACATGTCCTCGGAAATCGGGTTCTGCAGGTGAATCAGCTCCACCTCCCCCGCCACCGCTTTGGCCAGGCCCGGCTCGATAAAGCTGTAGGTGACGGTTTCCTGGAAACCCAGGCTGACCATTTGTCGCTTCAGTCGCGCCAGGGGCAGGATTTGCTCTGAGCGGGAGGTCAGCGGCGCCGGTCCCAGTCCCTGGGTGGGCGGAATATTGTTATAGCCATAAACCCGGGCCAGCTCTTCGATCAGATCGGCTTCCAGGCGAATATCAAAGCGAAATGAGGGTATCGCCATGGTCAGGCTGTCACTGTCCTCACTCACCACCGTCATGCCCAGACGAAGGAGAATATCGCGGATTTCGGCCTGCTCAAGATGAATCCCCAGTAGCCGCTCCACGGCGCTGTAGCGCAGCGTTACTTTGGGGGTGTCCGGCAACCTCCCCGTCGCCTCGGTGACCGGTCCGGCTTCACCGCCGACAATGTCCAGTAGCAATTCTGTGGCCCGGGCCATGGCGCGGTGTTGCAGCTGCCAGTCTACGCCTCGCTCATAGCGATGCGAGGCATCAGTATGCATGCCAAACTGGCGTGCCTTGCCCGCCACGGCCAGCGGATCGAAGAACGCACACTCCAGAAAAACATCGCGGGTCTGGTCGGTTACCGAGGTCGGTAAACCACCCATTATGCCGGCCATCGCCACCGCTTTTTCGTGATCGGCAATCACCAGCACCTGGTTATTCAGTGCCACTTCCTTGCCATCGAGCAGGGTCAGCTTTTCACCGGAATTCGCCATGCGCACATCAATGCCACCACTCAGTTTGGCAAAATCAAAGGCGTGCATCGGCTGCCCGAGTTCAAGCAATACGTAGTTGGTGACATCCACCACCGGATCAATGCTGCGCAAACCGCTGCGGCGCAACTTCTCCTGCATCCACAGCGGGGCTTCAGCGTCCAGATTGATATTGCGAATAATGCGGCCCAGATAGCGCGGACAGGCTTCGGCCGCGGAGATATTGATCGGGAATTCGTCGCTGTGCGCTTCTGGCGGTTCGGCGATTGTGGGCTCTGTCACTTCCTGCCGGGCAATCACGCCAACTTCCCGGGCAATACCGCGCATACCGAGACAATCACCACGGTTGGGCGTCAGATCTAATTCTATACTGACATCGTCAAGACCAAGATAGTCGCGAACATCCTGGCCGGTGGGCGCGTCTTCGGGAAGTTCAAGCAAGCCGGTGGAGCTTTCCGCGAGCCCCAGTTCTTCTGCCGAGCAAAGCATCCCTTTTGACTCAACACCCCGCAGCTTGGCCGCCTTGATTTTGAAGGGTTTCTCGTCTTCACCAGTGAAAATCTGCGCGCCAATTGTGGCAAATGGTACTTTCATTCCGGGGCGCACATTAGGCGCGCCGCATACGACCTGGTGATCATTTTCACCGTCATTGACCTGGCACAGACTCAGCTTGTCCGCATCGGGGTGGGCACGAACGCTGCTCACCTGGCCAACCACAATGCCGGAAAAAGCACGTGTCGAGCTGCTGGTACCATCTACTTCCAGACCGGCCATGGTCAGGGCTTCGATCAATTGTGGGGTATCCAGTTGCGGGTCCACCCACTCCTTGAGCCAGTTAATACTGAAAATCATCTGCTGCTCAGCCCGTCAATTGAATTGGCGCAGGAAACGCACGTCGTTTTCGAAATAGGTTCGCAGGTCGCTCACCTCATAGCGCAGCATCGCCAGGCGATCCACGCCCATACCAAAAGCAAATCCGGTGTATTTCTCAGGGTCTACACCGGACATTTCCAGTACCCGGGGATGCACCATGCCGCAGCCTCCGACCTCCAGCCAACCGGTGTGACTGCAAATGCGGCAACCTTCGCCGCCACACTTGACGCAGCCCATATCCACTTCCGCGGAGGGTTCGGTGAACGGGAAATAGGACGGCCTGAAGCGCACCGGCTGTTCAGCCTCGAAAAACGCCTGCAGAAATGCTTCCACCGTGCCTTTGAGATCGGCAAAGCTGACTCGCTCGTCGATCACCAGGCCTTCGACCTGGTGAAACATCGGGGTGTGGGTCAGGTCCGAGTCGCAGCGATAAACGCGACCGGGACAAATAATACGGATGGGGGGATTACTGTTTTCCATCACCCGCACTTGAACTGGAGAGGTGTGGGTACGCAGGACCGTGCCCGGAGTCACATAAAAGGTGTCGTGCATGGCACGTGCGGGATGATGCTCCGGAATATTCAGAGCCTCGAAGTTGTGGTACTCGTCTTCGATTTCCGGACCTTCCGCCACTTCGTAGCCGGCGCGCGTGAAGATGTCCGTAATCCGGTCAAGGGTCATGGTAACCGGATGTAGCCCGCCCTGACTCTGCCGCCGGCCTGGCAGGGTGACATCGATAGTCTCCGCTGCCAGTCTGGCATTGAGTCCGGCGCTGACCAGTGCCTGCTTGCGCCGCTCAATAGCTTCCTGGAGCTGCCGCTTGGCAGCGTTGATTTTCTCACCCGCAGCCGGACGCTCCTCCGGTGCCAGTTGACCGAGGGATTTCAGCTGTGCGGTGAGACTGCCTTTTTTGCCGAGGTACGCAACACGCAAGGCATCGAGCGATGCTTCATCACTCGATGCCTCGATAGCTTGTAGCGCCTCTGCAAGAAGGGAATCGGTGTCTGCCATTTGCCGCTTCCGGTCGCCGGTATCAGGCGGCCAGACTGCTCTTGGCTTGATCCACTATGGCATTGAACGCGGACTTGTCATGTACAGCCAGATCGGCCAGTACGCGACGATCCACTTCAATGTTGGCTTTCTTCAGACCGGCTATTAACTGGCTGTAGGTCATGCCGTTCTCGCGGGCCTGCGCATTGATGCGCGTGATCCACAAGGAGCGGAATACCCGCTTCTTGTTGCGACGGTCGCGATAGGCATATTGGCCAGCTTTGGTGACGGCCTGGGTCGCTACGCGGTAAACCCTGCTCCGGGCACCGTAATAGCCTTTGGCCTTCTTGAGAACTTTCTTGTGGCGACGGTTGGCGGTAACGCCTCGTTTTACTCGAGCCATTTTCTATATCTCCCGATTAAGAATTAATTGTCGCGCAGCATGCGCTTTACTGCCGGTACATCGCTGGGGTGAACAGCGCTGGTACCACGCAGCTGACGCTTACGCTTGGTGGACATCTTGGTCAGGATATGACTCTTGTAAGCGCTTTTGCGCTTAAAGCCTGAGCCGGTTTTCTTGAACCGCTTCGAGGCACCACGATGGGTTTTTAATTTAACACTCACTTTTCGAACTCCGCATTTATCCCCCCTCGGGGATTTTTGACTATGAATCCAACAACTGCTCGAAATGGCGTTTGCCGCAGGTTCGGCTGCAATGTTTGCAGCTGCCCTTGAAAGCAAAAAGTCCAGTATTCTCTGGCCTGACCGTGTGATCAGACTCAAGAAACACTGAACCTTTTCGATCGGTAAGTTGCTAGCGTTTTTTTACCGGCGCCATAACCATAATGATCTGGCGACCTTCCATCTTGGGTTCCTGTTCCACGGTGGCGATTTCAGCCAGATCCTCACGAATCCGGTTCACCAATTCCATGCCAAGATGTTGATGGGCCATTTCCCGGCCGCGGAATCGTAACGATACCTTGGCCTTGTCCCCATCCTGAAGGAAACGTGTCAGGTTGCGTAGTTTTACCTGATAATCCCCTTCTTCCGTCCCTGGTCGAAATTTGACTTCTTTGACGGTGGTCCGTCGCTGCTTCTTCTTGTTAGCAGCCTTTTCTTTCTTGAGATCAAAGACGTGTTTGCCATAGTCCATGATCTTGCAGACCTGTGGGTCTGCATCCGGTGCAATCAGCACCAGATCGAGCTTGGCTTCAGCGGCTGCTTCTCTGGCATCCGCAATGGATACAATCCCGACCTGCTCGCCATCGGCTCCTACCAGACGAACTGGATCGGCCTCAATGGCGTCGTTAATGATGGGCTTTTTGCTACTACCTCTCATGATATGCGCGAACGCTAAACCTCTCTAAGATGATGATCCTCCGACTTTACGCTGCGGTTCCGATTCCGGCTGTTCGACACTGCGGCCAAGACGGGCAACATCCTGGCTTAAGTGGTCACAAAAGTCGTCGAATGTCATCGATCCCAGGTCTTCACCCCCGCGCGTACGCACCGCTACCGTGCCAGCTTCTACTTCCTTATCGCCAACTACCAGCAGATAAGGAATTTTCTGTAAAGTGTGCTCGCGGATTTTAAAGCCGATCTTCTCATTTCTCAAGTCTGCTTCGACCCTGAACCCCTTGTTTTTCAAGGATTCTTTAAGTTTAGTGCAGTATTCGCCCTGTTTATCGGTAATGTTCATCACTACAGCCTGTACCGGAGCCAGCCAGGCAGGCATGGCGCCGCCGAAATGCTCGATTAACACTCCGATAAAGCGCTCAAACGATCCCAGCACCGCGCGGTGCAGCATTACCGGCTCTTTGCGGCTGCTGTCCTCGTCGATATAGCTGGCACCCAGTCGGCCCGGGGTGAAAAAATCCACCTGAATCGTGCCGCACTGCTGAATACGACCCATGCAGTCCTTGAGTGAATACTCGATTTTAGGCCCATAGAATGCGCCTTCGCCAGGCACCAGTTCCCAGGGCAATCCGGTGGCATTCAGGGCATCTTTCAGCGCCTGCTCGGCCTTCTCCCAGATTTCATCCGATCCCACGCGCTTCTCCGGGCGGGTGGACAGGCGCAGCAGGATGTCGTCAAAGCCGAAATCCCGGTAAACCTCAAACAGCAGGCCCATGAAATCGGCCACTTCCGCCTGGATCTGGTCCTCGGTGCAGAAAATATGGCCATCGTCCTGCACAAAACTGCGCACCCGCATCAGGCCATGCATACTGCCGGACGGTTCATAGCGGTGACAGGAACCAAATTCCGCCAGACGAATGGGTAAATCCCGGTAGCTTTTCAGCCCCTGGTTGAACACCTGAACGTGGCAAGGACAGTTCATGGGTTTGATGGCGTACATGCGGCTTTCCGATTCGACGCTGAACATCTCCTCGGAAAACTTCGCCGCGTGGCCGGATTTTTCCCAGAGCGAGTAGTCCACCAGCTGTGGCGTGCGGATTTCCTGGTAGTCATGCGCACGCTGCTTTTCCTGCATGTAGTCCTGGATGGTCTGGTACAGCATCCAGCCCTTCGGATGCCAGAACGGCATACCCGGGGCTTCTTCCTGAAAGTGGAATAGCTGCAGCTGCTTGCCCAGCTTGCGGTGATCCCGCTTCTCGGCTTCTTCCAGGCGCTGCAGGTACAAGCCAAGGTCTTTCTTGGATCCCCAGGCGGTTCCGTGAATGCGCTGCAGCATTTCATTGCTGGCATCGCCACGCCAGTAGGCCCCGGCCACGGAGGTCAGCTTGAAGGCCTTGAACTTGCCGGTGCTGGGGACATGGGGACCGCGGCACAGGTCGATAAATTCGCCCTGCTTGTAAAAGGACAGCTGCTCATCGCCAGGAATGCTTTTCAGGATTTCGACCTTGTATTCCTCGCCCATCTCTTTAAACAGCTTCACTGCCTCGTCGCGGGACATCACCGAGCGCTGGACTTCCAGATCCTCCTTGACGATGTCCTGCATGGTCTTTTCGATGGCTTCAAGATCTTCGGGCGTAAAAGGTCGCTCAAATGCGAAGTCGTAGAAGAAGCCATCTTCGACAACCGGCCCGATAGTAACCTGGGCCTTGGGAAACAGGCGCTGCACAGCCTGGGCCATGAGATGAGCGCAGCTGTGACGCAGCACTTCAATACCGTCATCATCGCGCTCGGTGACAATGGCGATCTCGGCATCGTCGGTTACGGTGTGGGAGGTATCCACCAGTTCACCGTTGACTCGACCCGCCAAAGCGGCCTTGGCCAAACCGGGGCCGATGTCGCCGGCAATGTCAGCGATAGTCACGGGCTTGTCGAATTCCCGTGAGCTGCCGTCAGGCAAAGTAATCGTGGGCATAAGCTTCTATAAACAGTGCAATTAATAATGCGATGGATTGGTGGCGATGAGGAGCGCCTGGCGCATCCGCTGCGACCCCCTCCCCCAGTCCAGTCCGGTGAATTGGGATAAACTGGCAAGTTTGGTAGGCACGACCAGATTCGAACTGGTGACCTCTACCATGTCAAGGTAGCGCTCTAACCAACTGAGCTACGCGCCTGGAGTCTTAATTTTCTGATCCCGCAGGAAAAGACCAGCGATTATACGGAAAAGCGCGCCCCGGTGTCGATTAATTTATGGGCGGGAATAATGACGAAAATCATCACGTTAAAAGCGCCTCCCGAAGCTCGCCAATCCGGTCGCGCGTAGCTGCAGCATCTTCGAATGCCAGGTTTTTGGCATGCTCATACATTTGCTTTTCCAGCTTCTCGATTTCCTTGCGCACTTGCTTCGGGTCGGAAAAATCCAGCTTCTGGTAAGCACCTGATTTCTCGGCGACCGCACGCCCGCGACCGCGAGCGCGGGTGCCGGGTGCCGCATAGGCCCCTTCCATGATATCCAGGACGCGCTTGCGCACCCCAATGGGCGTGATGTTGTGCTCACGATTGAATTCCAGCTGGGTTTCTCGCCGGCGGTTGGATTCGTCAATGGCGCGCTGCATGGATCCGGTAATGCTATCGCCGTACAGGATGGCCTTGCCGTTGAGGTTGCGCGCAGCGCGGCCGACGGTCTGGATCAGTGACCGCTCGGAGCGCAGAAAGCCTTCCTTGTCGGCATCCAGAACTGCGACCAGCGACACCTCTGGAATATCCAGCCCTTCCCGCAGCAGGTTGATACCGACCAGCACATCAAAATTGCCCAGCCGCAGGTCACGAATAATTTCCGAGCGCTCGACCGTATCGATGTCGGAATGCAGGTAGCGCACCCGGACATCGTGCTCGGCCAGATAGTCCGTCAGGTCTTCCGCCATGCGCTTGGTAAGCACCGTGACCAGCACTCGCTCCTCCTGGGCAACCACCCGGCGGACTTCTGACAGCAGATCATCTACCTGACTGGAAGCCGGGCGCACTTCCAGTTCGGGATCAATCAGTCCGGTGGGTCGCACTACCTGCCGCACTTCCTGGCCTTCGTGTTCTTTTTCATAAGGCCCGGGCGTTGCCGAGACAAAAATGATCTGTGGCGTCAGGTTCTCCCATTCCTCAAAACGCAGCGGCCGGTTGTCCAGCGCCGAAGGCAGGCGAAATCCGTATTCCACCAGCGTTTCCTTGCGCGACCGGTCGCCCTTGTACATGGCCCCCAGCTGGGGAATCGAAACATGGGATTCATCGGACACCACCAGCGCATTCTCCGGCAGATAGTCGTACAGCGTCGGCGGCGGCTCACCGGCGGCCCGGCCAGACAGATAGCGCGAATAGTTTTCGATCCCGGTGCAGTAACCCAGCTCCTGGATCATCTCCAGATCAAAGCGGGTACGTTGTTCCAGACGCTGGGCTTCCACCAGCCGGTTTTCCTTGTGCAGATAGTCGAGCCGTTCGCGCAACTCCACCTTGATATGATCCAGGGCGTTCAGCAGGGTATCGCGCGGGGTCACGTAGTGAGACTTGGGGAACACGGTCAGTCGGGGCACTTCCTTGATCAGGCTGCCGGTGAGCGGGTCGAAATAGGACAGCTTTTCAATCTCGTCGTCGAACAATTCAATCCGAATTGCGTCGCGCTCGGACTCCGCCGGGTAAATATCAATCACGTCCCCTCGCACCCGGTAGGTGGCGCGGTGCAGTTCCATGTCATTGCGGGTGTACTGCAGATCCGTCAGGCGCTTGAGCAGCTGTCGCTGGTCCACACGGTCCCCCCGGTCCAGATGCATGACCATCTTCAGGTAGGAATTCGGGTCGCCCAGACCGTAGATCGCCGACACCGTGGCCACCACGATGACATCCGAACGTTCCATCAGGGCCTTGGTGGCCGACAGACGCATCTGTTCGATATGGTCGTTAATTGAGGAGTCTTTTTCGATGTAGGTATCGGAGGACGGCACATAGGCCTCCGGCTGGTAATAATCGTAGTATGAGACGAAATACTCCACCGCGTTGTCCGGAAAGAACTCACGAAATTCGCCGTATAACTGGGCCGCCAGGGTCTTGTTAGGCGCCATGACCAGAGTTGGGCGCTGCACCTGCTGGATAACATTGGCGATGGTAAAGGTCTTGCCGGAACCGGTGACACCAAGCAGCGTCTGGGCGCGCAGCCCGTCCGCCAACCCTTCCACCAGCTGCGCAATGGCATTGGGCTGATCGCCAGCAGGTTCAAAACTGGAGTGAATCGTAAAGGGTTTGGACATCAGGATAACGGCTCCGTACAGCGGGGCGACAAGACTACAACAGTTCCGGAACCCAGGTGTAGGGTCAGTCGGCGCCAGACCGCAGATTTGCGCCAGCCAGCCGTAACTCTGCCTGCAATCACGGCGTCAGCCCTGCTTCGCAGCCATCATGACCCAGGATGGTAGAGTGTTGACGCTCTTGCCAATAGTCATTAGACTACGCGCCTTTCGAGTTGTACTGGTTCGAAAAAACGCTGCTGCCCAATAGCTCAATGGTAGAGTAGGTGACTGTTAATCACTTGGTTCCTGGTTCGAGTCCAGGTTGGGCAGCCATATTCCCTACCCCCCCCGTTAATGGTGAAGAGTCCGCAGTTTTTCACCACTTACTGCATATCTGCACTCAGCATTGCGCGACCACTTCGCTGGCCAACGGGCTGATACACTTCCGGGCGTAGCCGACCATCTGGCATTTACCCGTTCATGCATGGTTAACATTTCGCCATCTATTGTATAGTTGGCGGCGTTACCAAAATCAATCAATTCGGCCCAATAATTTGGAGAGTAGTTATGCGGAAATTTATTCTGGCAATGGTGCTGGCCTGCACCGGATACGGCAGCGCCCTGGCTCAGGACAACCCGGTAGTCGTCATGGACACCAACAAGGGAACCATCAGGATTGAACTGTGGGCAGACCGTGCCCCGATTACCGTCGACAACTTTCTGCGCTACACCGATAACGAATACTACGACGGATTGATATTCCACCGCGTGATCGACGGCTTCATGATCCAGGGTGGCGGCTTTGACCCGGACATGGTGCAAAAATCCACCTACGACCCGATCAAGAATGAAGCGAACAACGGCGCCAGCAACGCCCGCGGCACGCTGGCCATGGCCCGTACCAACGTCGTAGATAGCGCCACCAGCCAGTTTTTTATCAATCTGGTGGACAATGATTTTCTGAATCACACCAGTGAGACACCGCGCGGCTGGGGTTACGCTGTATTCGGGGAAGTCATAGAAGGCATGGAGGTCGTGGACGAAATTGCCGCGGTCAGCACCGGCAGCATGCGTGGCTACAGCGATGTGCCCAACGAGCCGGTCATCATCAACTCAATGCGCCGCGAGTAATGCCACGGGCTTGAAACTCCCGGCTCATGCCTTTGTAGTTTTGCAGCTTTTCGCTTGTCAGCGCCTGCCTGCCGCTGCCACTGGAGATACTCAAGGTGGCAGCGCGCGGCAGCACTCACGAGTCTGCCTGGCGATAAACTCTAGTCTTTCTTCTGACCGCTTTTGAACAGCGGTGTTACCTTGTTCTTGGCAGGCTCAGCCTCGGCCGACAGACCGGACTTCGTGCCAGGTTCACTACCGACAGCAGTGTCTTCTTCCCTGGCGTAATACACTTCCCAAAGCGGATCACAGGCTTCTTCTTTCGGCTCGAAGCCATCTACGGCCTCCATCAGTACCGAACGGATCTCTACCAGATCAATGTCGCGACAGGCGCGCTCCAGTCGATTGAGCATTGGCTCCAGAGTATCCCAGGTCAGGGTTTCTTCCTCCGCGCGCATGATTTTTGGATGCACTGTGCCGGTCACGGACTCGCCGATCAACAATTCTTCGTAGAGCTTTTCACCAGGACGCAGGCCGGTATATTCGATCGCGATATCGCCCCGGTAGGAATTTTCGTCCTTGATGTCATAGCCCATCAGATGGACCATCTTTTTCGCCAGATCCACGATGCGTATCGGCTCGTGCATGTCCAATACAAACACATCGCCGCCGGTAGCCATGGAGCCAGCCTGGATAACCAGCTGTGCAGCCTCCTGGACAGTCATGAAATAGCGAGTCACTTCCGGATGCGTCACGGTCACCGGACCGCCCATACTTATTTGCCGGCGAAACAATGGCACCACGGAACCGGATGATCCAAGCACATTGCCGAAGCGCACCATGCTGAACTTGGTGTTTGAACTGCGCTGCGCCATGGCCTGCAGCAACTGCTCGGCAAAGCGCTTCGTGGCCCCCATAAAATTGGTCGGACGCACAGCCTTGTCGGTGGAGATCAGCACGAAGTTCTTAACCTTGAAATTCTCTGCAGCCTGCGCCGCTATCAGGGTGCCAAATATATTGTTTTGCGCGCCTTCGACAATATTCTTCTCCACCATGGGTACCTGCTTGTAGGCAGCAACATGGTAAACCGTATCCACGGCGAAACTCTTGATCGCGTTTTCCATCTGCGCCTGGTTACACACGGAACCCAACAACGCGATGATTTCGATCTGTTTCCCGTTCTCAATGCTGCGCAACTTCTCGCGCAGTTCGCTCTCCACTTCGTAGAGCCCATATTCGAAGGAATCCAGCAAAATGACCCGGGCCGGGTTAATGTTGATAATCTGGCGACATAGCTCGGAACCAATTGAGCCCCCTGCCCCGGTAACCATGACCGACTGACCGCTGATGCAGGCACCCAGCAGCTCCGGGTTGGGCGGCACGATATCACGGCCCAATAGGTCTTCGATGTCGATATCCCGAACCTCATCAACGCCCACCTTGCCGGACACCATGTCGAACAGGTCTGGCACGGTTTTGACATGCACCGGCAAATGCTCCAGACGATTCAGGATTTCCTTGCGTTCGGCATGGGTAGCGGACGGGATGGCCAGCAGAATCTGCCGCACCGAATAGGTTTCAATCAGCTCAAACAGCGAATTCGGGCTGTAAACCCGAATTCCGTGTACCGTGCTGCCCAGCATTCGATGGCTGTCGTCCACGAAAGCCACCGGCAGGTACTGGTCGCCATTTTGCAATGCCACCACCAACTGCATTCCGGAGCTGCCGGCGCCATAAATAATTACCGGCTCTTTGGGCCGAAAGTTCTGGATCAGGCTCTGCAACATCACCTTGGCCACAAAGCGACTACCGCCGATGAACAACAGTGCGATCATCCAGAAAATCGGCATTACTGAATAATCCAGTGTTTCCGGCGTCAGGGAAAAGAAATAGGCTGCCCCCAGCAGAGCGGTGGCGATGGTCACTCCCTGCAATACCACCAGTGTGGATTGCAGCCCCATGTACAGTACCAGCATGCGATACAGGCCGATGCGTACAAACACCAGGATGCTCAACACCGTGGTTACAGCCATGTATACATAGAAGCGCTGTTCCTGAGCAAAAAAGTCTTTGCCCAGCAGCGCGAACGACAAGCCCAGGGCAGACACGATCATGATGCTGTCCGCCATCATGGACACCAATTGTTTGATGGTGCGCGACAGTGGAATGGTATACAGAATCATGCGGTCCCCTTTGATTTGCTTGTCTCGTGCTTGTAGCCAGTCTTATATTGCTGGTTTACAGGTATTGGTAATATTGTTCGGCCCGGTGCGTGCCGCAGCGGCATTGCCCCCGGCATCAGGCACCGCTGGTGTACTGGTTGCGCAAACCGGACGCCTTCACTGCTGGGCGCCCGGCCAGACTTTACCCGGCAGGTTGCACTTCGGGCACGCCAGCCTGCAACCTTAGCACCAGAACCAGTAACGGTGACAGCGCCAGCACAGCCAGATACACCCCATATTCTGGCCATAGCACCGATCCCCACGCCAACGGCGCCAGCCACAGGCTGTTTATCCCTAATACTGTTATCGTCACCCGGGCGTGACTCTTGTACTGTCTTGCCGCATGCTGGTAGGCGTGGGTGGCGTGTCCCTCATACCACTTATCTCCCCGCCAGAAGCGCCTGAGCAAGGTCGTTGTGGCATCGACAATAAACACCCCCAGCAGAATGACCCAGGTCCAGACCGTGAGACTGGATTGCTGCATGGACAACAAGGCCAACACGCCCAGGCTGAAGCCAATAAAGCCACTGCCTACGTCACCCATGAAAATCTTTGCCGGTGGCCAGTTCCAGACCAGAAAACCGGCGCCAGCGGTAAGCAAGGTGGCAGACAGCAGGCTAACCACCTGGTCACCCGTATTTATAACCAGTAAAAGTGACATTGAGTTGACAAACACCAGCTCACTGGCCGCCAGGCCGTCAATCCCGTCCATAAAATTGTACAGGTTCAACAGCCAGATCAGCGCCAGCACCGCCAGGCTACTTAGCAGCCACTGCGACTCAAGTTGCCAGCCGCCAATAGCGATGGGGGGAATGTCCCCAAGCCACCAGACCACCCAGCAGGCTGCCAGGAATTGCGGGGGGATACGCCAGTGGGCATCAAGCTGCCAGAAATCATCAGCCAGCCCCACCACAGCAACGATGCCGCCACCGAGCAATGCCATGTACTGATCGAAGGGTAGCAGTCCGGAGAGGTAATAGTGTGATGCCACCAGCAGGAAAAGCAACACGATGGCCAGGCCGCCACCGCGCGGCTTGGGCACACTGTGGCTGCTGCGCGCCACTGGGACATCGACAAGCTGTACCTGTCGGGCAACCCGGACGATCACCCCGGTCAGCAGGGCTGCGCCCAGAAAGACCCCGGTCTGCAAGGCCAGTGTTGACATTGAAAAGCCTGGAAATAAGTACCAAGCCCGCAATTATAGCCTTTTCGCCTGCCCTGTAAGTAAAAATCCGGGCACCTTGCGCTTGTGTCTGCACGCACTTGCCGGCTGCGGCGCGACGGCGCAGGTGCCCGGCACAACACTACTGCGCAACGATCAGGATGCGATGCCGGTTGCGCTCCACAGTGGCGGTACCAATACCTTTGACTTCCAGCAGTTCTTCCACTGCCTGGAAGCTGCCAAACATCTCCCGGTAAGCCACGATATCCCGAGCCTTCACCAGGCCCACGCCGTCCAGCGCGGCAGCGATAGCAGCCGCATCGGCTTTGTTGATATCCAGTTGGGAGATGGTTTCGGAAGTGTCCGGCACCTCCTGGGCAGCGGTGATTACCGGGGCTGCAACAAGTAACAGCGCAGCAAGCATTGCCTTGAGTAATAGCAGTCTGGCCATGATGTAGTCCTCTAACTAGTCCATTGGTTAATGCAACCAGTTAACCGATAAGGCGAAGTCACGCGCAGTACTGCTCATCGCTGCGCGCCGGATGACTGGTTGCAGAAACCAGTCTAGGACAGGATCGGCTATAAGCCAGCCAGGGACGAATTGAACTGGGCCAGTGCCGCGGCCGGATCCGTGGCCTGGGTAATCGGCCGACCAACCACCAGGTAATTGCTGCCATTACGGATCGCTTCCGCCGGGCCTACCACCCGCTTCTGATCGTTACTGGCATCTTCCGGTCGGCGAATACCGGGCGTTACCAGGCAGAAATCGGGAGGCAACTGCTGGCGCAGCATGACTGTTTCCGCTGCCGAGCAAACCACCCCATCCAGGCCAGCGCTGTGGGTCAGTGCGGCCAGCCGCCGTACCTGCGCCTGGGGTTCTTCATCAACTCCCACTTGCACCAGATCCTGGCGGGACATACTGGTAAGTACGGTCACCGCAACCAGCAGCGGCCGCTGTGCGCCTTGCGAGGCGACTGCCTGCGCGGCCTGCTGCAGCATGGCCTCACCGCCCGAGGCATGGACATTAACCATCCAGACGCCAAGATCTGCCGCCGCGCGACAAGCGCCGGCGACGGTATTGGGGATATCGTGGAACTTCAGGTCAAGAAACACCTCAAAACCCTGGTCCTGCACCTTGCGTACCAGCGCTGGTCCACAGGCGGTAAACAATTCCTTGCCGATTTTTAAGCGGCACTGGGCAGAATCAAGTTGTTCCACCAGCGCCAGGGCTGGCGCTTCGGCATTAAAATCCATGGCGACGATGATAGGTTTGTCATTCATTACTGAGCCTCGCTCGCTTGTTCAGGGACTTCTTGAAGAGCCCCTCAGGTATACAGACCAGATCCACAGCGTAGTTTAATAAATCAGTTCCACAAACTGCTCGCTTCCAGGATCGGTCGCATCCGGCCCCATTTCTGGCAGCTCGGACATAGCCAGTAAAGTGATCGCGCTTCGTAACCACAATGATGGCAGCGATAGACCGGTCGCTGGTTGTGCAGCCGATTGAGCATCTTCTGCAGGCGTTGCAAATTGGCCTGCAGTTCGCCTTCAGCATGGGGCACCTGGAGGCGCAACAGTTCCAGCACGCCGGCAAGATAGGGTTCGCGCTGCAGGTGTTCGTTCAGAAAACTGACCGCACTGGCCTCCCCTCCCTGGGCCTGGATCAACCGCGACAGGGCCACGGCGACGTGGATATCCGCATGTTCAGCCAGCAGTTCACGCAACACCTGTTCATATTCATCACGCGCATTGAGCTGCTGGTAACACTCCGCCAGCGGCTGCAAGATCCGACCAGTGAAATCGCCATGTCCGCGCGCGACACGCAACAGCTCGCGCAGTGCAGCGCGGTAGTTGCCCAGCTGCTGTTCGATTTCCGCCAGTAGCAGTGTGGCGCGAATACTGCGCCGGTCAAAAGTAAAGGCCCGCTTGATCAGCTCCCGGGCCTTACTGTACTGGCTCTCTGCCACTCGCAGCTCAGCCAACTCGCAGCAATAGTGTGCCGCGGCAGAGCGCACTTCCTGATTACGACGAAACACCGAATTGGTAAGCAAGTGTCGGGAGCAATCGATGGCCTGCTGCCATTCCTTTTCGGTCTGGTAGATGGTGATCAGGTGTTGAAGAGCGTCCCACTTGGCAGGAGTATCGGCTTCGAGGATTTCGTTCAACAGGCGCTCGGCTCGATCCAGCAAGCCGGCGGCAATGTAGTCAATCGCCAACTGCAGGCGGGTCGAATCAATTTGCTGCTGATCAAGACCAGGACGCGCCAGAAGGGTCTGGTGCACTTTTATTGCCTTGTCTACCTTGCCGCGCCGACGTAGCAGCGCTCCCAGCGCCAAATGCGTTTCGATAGTCTCGCTGTTGACTTCCAGAGCCTTGATAAAGGTATCAATAGCCTCATCAGGCTCGTCATTGAGCAAATAATTAAGCCCCAGGAAATAATCCCCGAACAGTGCCTTGGTGTCATCTTCCCCGTTCCGGGGACGCAACGCACTCCAGCGCCCCAGCAGCCAACCAGCCGCCACCGCCAGCAGCAGGAATCCGTAAAGTTGCAGTCCATCCAGCATCAATCGAGATCCTTGAGGGACAGCGCACGCAGCTTCCTAACCTCTTGTTTCGTCTGCTCCAGCTCTTTTTTCAATCGTCGCGACTCTGCTGCTGAACGCATTGATCTGAAGATGCCGAGGCCAATAAGAAAACCGATTGCGCCACCACACACAAAGCCACCGATTACCCAGACCGATATCGGCCGGGCGCTAAACTCCCAGTTGCCGAATGTCAGACCCACCGGGGCGGTGTTGTAATAGGCGAAGATAATTGCGGCCAGGAAGACCAGAATCAGAAATAGTCCGGAAAGAATATTTGCCAGTTTTCGCATGATTAGGATTGTGGCTTGGCGCTCAGCTGATTCTAATGGATACGGCTAAGGCCAGAAAGAAGAAACGGCACGACTCGAAAGTCATGCCGTTTCTGGGGATAGATCGCTGTCTGGAACAACCCTAAAACTGTTGATCAGTGAGCATACTACTGTTGACCCGATCCCGAAGTTCCTTGCCGGGCTTGAAATGCGGCACATACTTACCGCTCAAGGCCACAGGTGTGCCTGTTTTGGGATTGCGCCCAATGCGGGGTACCCGATAGTGGAGGGAAAAGCTGCCGAAACCGCGAATCTCGATTCTGCCGCCTTCTGCTAACACGGTCGACATGTACTCAATAATTGCCTTTACCGCCAGCTCCACATCCTTGGAAGACAGTTGTGTCTGCTTTCCAGCGATACGGTCAATCAATTCGGACTTGGTCATCGTGTTCCCCCGCGTCTAGTACCACACAGCCGGACATACCGCCGCCTGCCTGCGCAGGCGGCGTTAGGGTGTAAAGCTCGAAGCTTATTCCTTGTCCATTTCAGCCTTGATCAGATCACCGATTGTGCCTGGTGAGTAATCGGGGCTGTCTTGTTTCTTGTGTTGCTGAACGGCAGCTTTCTCATCATCAATTTCGATCGCCTTGACGGAGAGACTGAGTACGCGGTTCTTACGATCCACACTCACTACCTTGACTTCGATTTCGTCGCCTTCTTTCAGCGCGTTGCGAGCATCTTCGACCTTGTCACGGCTGATTTCCGAGGCACGCAGCACACCTTCCACCCCTTCGCCCAGGGCGATAGTGGCAGACTTGGCTTCCACGCTGGTCACAGTGCCCTTAACAACCGAGCCTTTCTCGAATTGAGAGACGTAATCCATGAATGGGTCTTCTTCAAGCTGCTTGATACCCAGAGAAATACGCTCACGCTCAGGATCGATAGACAAAATAACTGTTTCCAGTTCATCGCCCTTCTTGTACTCGCGCACCGCTTCTTCACCTGGCTCATCCCAGGAGATATCAGACAGGTGCACCAGGCCATCGATGTTGCCATCGAGACCGATAAAAATACCGAAATCGGTAATCGACTTGATGCTGCCGGAGATGCGATCGCCCTTCTTGTAGGATTCCGCAAAACCGTCCCAGGGATTCTGGAAGCACTGCTTGATACCCAGGGAGATGCGACGTCGTTCTTCGTCGATATCGAGAATCATCACGTCAATCTCGTCGCCCAACTGCACGACCTTGGACGGATGAATATTTTTGTTGGTCCAGTCCATTTCGGACACGTGAACCAGGCCTTCTACGCCTTCTTCCAGCTCGGCAAAGCAGCCGTAGTCAGTCAGGTTGGTAACGATGGCCTTGACCCGGGTATTCTCAGGGTAGCGCGCCTTGATGTTGACCCAGGGGTCTTCACCCAATTGCTTGAGGCCCAGGGATACGCGGTTACGCTCGCGGTCATACTTCAGTACCTTGACCTCGATCTCGTCGCCCACGTTAACAATCTCGCTGGGGTGCTTGATGCGCTTCCAGGACATGTCGGTAATGTGCAACAGACCGTCAACACCGCCCAGGTCCACGAAAGCACCGTAGTCGGTCAGGTTCTTGACGATACCCTTGACAGTAATACCTTCCTGCAGTTTTTCCAGCAGGGCGTCGCGCTCTTCGCTGCTCACTGATTCCAGCACCGCGCGGCGAGAAACAACCACGTTGTTGCGCTTGCGATCCAGCTTGATCAGCTTGAATTCCAGTTCCTGGCCTTCCAGATGCACGGTATCGCGTACCGGCCGGACATCCACCAGGGAGCCTGGCAGGAAGGCACGAATATTATTCAGATCAACAGTGAAACCACCCTTGACCTTGCCATTGATTACACCAGTGACAATGTCGTTCTTCTCATAGGCTTCTTCCAGCTCCATCCAGGATTCGGCGCGCTTGGCCTTCTCGCGGGACAGGCGGGTTTCGCCAAAACCGTCTTCCACGGTTTCCAGGGCGACTTTGACTATGTCGCCAACTTCCAGGGCCAGATTGCCCTGCTCGTCAAGAAATTGATTGCGGGGGATGACGCCTTCTGACTTCAGGCCCGCGTGTACGGTTACCCAGTCGGAGTCAATGTCGATTACGGTGCCCTTTACGATGGCACCCGGGGTCATATCGATGTCGTTGAGAGATTTCTCAAACAGATCGGCAAAAGTTTCGCTCATTAATAAATAGTCCACTAATTACATAAAGCTACAAACTGTTCTGGAGACTTTAAGGTCTCTGGTGAAACAGTTCATAACAGTCCACAGGCCAGCTCCCATGGGGGTTGTTGCTGTTTGCCCGGGGCCTGCCATGCTGGTGGTCGACAGGGTCCGGACGCTTGGGTGTTGCTCGGTTTTCTACTGCTGTCTAACTTTTTAATGTGTTCCCGATTCTTGCTCTGGACGCTAATTCCAGACGCCAAGCAAGCTTCGCGCGGCCTTGCTGATGCCGTTCAGGCACCCTGCTCAGCCAGTCGCTGTGTCGCCAGATTCGCAACCCGTGTGATCACTTGATCAAGAGTCAGATCGGTGGAATCAATGACGACCGCGTCCTCCGCGGGCTTGAGCGGTGAGACCGAGCGTTGGCTATCTCGCTCGTCGCGCTCTTTTAGGTCTCGCAAAAGGCCGGGCAGAATAGCATCAATACCCTTACCAATCAACTGCTTATAACGCCTCTGCGCGCGCTCCTCGACACTGGCGGTGAGAAAGATTTTCAGCACCGCATCGGGGAATACCACAGTGCCCATATCCCGTCCGTCGGCCACCAGTCCTGGCGGCTTGCGGAAGGCCAACTGGCGATCGTGCAGGGCCTGGCGCGCCGCAGGAATTTCACCCACCCGGGAAGCCAGGATGCTGCCCTGGTCGGTACGTATTTCGCGGGAGATGTCCTCGCCATTGAGCCATACCGAATCGGGGCCAGAGCGGCCAAACTCAATATGCATGCGCCCAGCCAGGGCAGTCAGCGCTGCGGTGTCGTCGAAATCAAGCCCTGCCTTGTGGGCTGCAACCCCCAGAACCCGATACAGCGCGCCACTGTCCAGCAGGCTAAATCCAAGCTGCTCAGCAAGCGCGCTGGCCACCGCGCCCTTACCGCTGCCGGATGGGCCGTCAATGGCAATCACCGGAACCTCAGTCAAGAGCCTGCTCCGCAATTTGACTGACGGGAATGCCAACCGATGAAGCCAGCTGCACGAAGCCGGGAAAAGACGTGGCAACATTGGCGCAATCGCGAATCCGGATTGGCCCGCTGGCGCGCAAACCAGCAATAACGAAGGCCATGGCGATGCGGTGGTCACCAAAACTGTCCACTTCACCTTGCCCCAGCTGTCCACCCTCGATACGAATCCCGTCAGAAAAGGTTTCCACAGCAATGCCCAGCGTGATTAAGCCTTTCGCCATGGCGTCGATCCGGTCACTTTCCTTGACCCGCAGCTCTTCGGCACCGCGCAATACCGTGGTGCCCTGCGCGCAGGCAGCCGCGACAAACAGCACCGGGAACTCGTCAATAGCCAGGGGGATCTGCTCCGCCGGGATCTCGATGCCACTCAACGCTGCCTGCGCCACCACCAGATCAGCCACCGGTTCGCCGCCGATATCGCGCTGGTTTTCGATCGTGATGCTGGCTCCCATCAGGCGCAGCAGCGTGATAATGCCGATACGCGTCGGGTTAATACCGACATGTTCCAGCCGTAAGCTGGCGCCAGGCGTGATTGCGGCGGCCACCAGAAAAAACGCCGCCGAAGAAATGTCCGCCGGAATATCAATATTGGCAGCCTGCAGTGCACCGCCGCCAGACAGGCTTACTGCATTGTCGGTGCGGGAAACCGGATAGCCAAAGCCACCCAGCATACGTTCAGTGTGGTCACGGCACGGCGCCGGTTCACTCACCCGAGTCTCGCCGCCGGCATACAACCCGGCCAGCAGCAAACAGGATTTTACCTGGGCGCTGGCAATCTGCATGGCATAGTCAATGCCGGTTAGCGAGGTGCCGGTGATCTGCAAGGGCGGCGTACCGCCATTGCCGGTTTGAATTTTCGCGCCCATGCGGCGCAGCGGTTCAGCGACCCGATTCATGGGCCGCTTGCTGAGCGATTCATCACCGGTCAGCTCGCTGTCGAAATCCTGGGCCGCCAGCAGTCCCGCCAGCAGTCGCATGGCGGTGCCGGAATTGCCCATATAAAGCGGTTTCCGCGGAGCCTGAAGCCCGTTGATACCGACTCCGTAAACGGTCAGCTCTCCGTCTTCCGGTCCGACAATCGTTACCCCCATTTCCCGGAATGCTGCCACTGTGTTGAGGGCGTCCTCGCCTTCCAGAAAACCGCTGATTCGGGTTACGCCATCGGCCAATGAGGCAAAAATAATTGAGCGGTGTGAAATGGACTTGTCGCCAGGCACTCTAATGGTACCAGTGACTGTACCGCCGGGAGTTACCTCCAGGCTTACGGGCTCAGACTCCATGTTTTGTGCGCTTCCTGTACTGAAATGATGTTGCATAAAGTGATCGCGGGTTTGTTTGGCGCGCTGAAACAGCGACTGCAGGGCATCGCGATCGCCGTCCTGCATCAGTCGGCGAAAATTCTGCAAGTGCGCGATGTAGTCTTCCAGGACTTCGCCGGTAGCCTCGGCATTGGCAATAAACACGTCGGACCACATGGTGGCATTACTGGAAGCCAGACGGGAAAAATCCGCAAACCCGCCGGCCGCATAGCGAAAGATATCGTCACCGTGCTCCTGGTTCAGCAACGCATCTACCAGGGTGAACGCCAGGGCGTGAGGCAAATGGCTGGTAGCCGCCAGCACCCGGTCGTGGCGGTTGACGGACATGGCCAGCACCTCGGCACCAAGATAGCGCCAGAGGCTGTGCACGGTCGCCACCGCGGCCGGTTCATTCATGGCAAGAGGCGTCAGGATTACATTGCGGCCGGCAAACAGATTGCCGCGAGAAGCGCCATAGCCGCTTTGTTCTGAGCCAGCGATCGGATGGCCCGGCACAAAACGCGCGGCAAAATTACCGCCGATCTCCAGCAGCCGGGAAGAAATGTGAGACTTGGCGCTACCAACATCAGTGATAATCAGACCGAAGTGAGCGGCTGCCGATAGTTGCGGAAGCAGAGTCTCGATAACCAGCGGTGGCGTTGCCAGAATCAACAGATCCGCCCGGCCAGCGACATCTTCAAGGTTGCTCGCGCCATCAATGACGCCCTCCTCTATTGCCTGCTCAAGGGCCTGTTGGTCGCTGTCAACAGCGAGCAGACGTATTCCCGGCAGGGCATCACGCAAGCCACGGGCAATACTGCCGCCAATCAGGCCTAGTCCGAGAATCGCGACGGTCTGCTGGGCAAATTGAGTCATTGGCTCAGGCCTTGTCGACAAAAGCTGGGTAGGAGCCCAGCAGTTTTATTTCTTCGGTGCAGTGTTCGAGTCGACTGAACAGCTCGATAACCTTCTGGTCAGCGCTGTGGCCCTCGAAATCTATAAAAAACAAGTACTCCCAGGCCTCCTTCTTGGACGGCCGGGAATCAATCTTGGTGAGACTGATCTGCAGTTTTTCGAACGGCTCCAGCACATGAAAAAGCGCGCCCGGGCGGTTTGCCGTGTAGATCAGCACCGAAGTTTTATCATTGCCCGTTGGCGGTACCGGCTGTTGCCCGAGAATCAGAAAGCGGGTTCGGTTATGGTGCTGGTCCTGAATGTTTTCCGCCAGATTCTGCAGACCATAAATCGTGCCTGCCATCCGCCCGGCAATGGCGGCAGTGCCTGGCTCGCGACTGGCCAGCATCGCCGCATCGGCATTACTGGCACGATCCTGCAAACGCACGTCCGGATAATGTTTTTTCAGCCACTCCCGGCACTGGGCCAGGGACTGCTTGTGAGAGACAATTAATTCGATATCTTCTGCAGCAGTGCCAGGTGCCACCAGTAACTGGTGCTCGATAGCGACGATCTCCTCGCCGACAATTGTCAACGATGTATCCACGAGGCAATCCTGAGTGTTGTTTACTACACCCTCGGTGGAATTTTCGACCGGCACCACCGCATAGTCGACATCGCCCTGGCCGACGGCAGCGAAGGCATCGTCGATCGTACTGCAGGCCTGCAACGCACAGTGCTCACCAAAATGATTGAGCACCGCCGTTTGCGAGAAAGTGCCGGGCGGCCCAAGATAGGCCACCCTGTTGCTGGTTTTCACAATTGAATCCTTACTGAAAAGCGGCCACCGTTGCCGACATTCACGCACTGACGGTACTTTGTTATGTGACCTTTCGGTCTTTTTTCGGCTTTATTCGACCTTAGTCGCTATCGGGTCGCTCCTGGTCGTCGTCTTCACCGGCCTCGAGTTCGACTTCGTCCGGTTCATCGACACGTTCCAGGCCGACCAGCTTTTCATCTTTCTTGAGGCGAATCAGGCGTACGCCCTGGGTGTTGCGACCCTGCACCGAAACTTCGTCCACCCGGGTGCGCACCAGAGTGCCCTTGTTGGAGATCAGCATGATCTCGTCATGGTCCGTAACCTGCACCGCGCCGACGATCTGGCCGTTGCGTTCACTGGTCTGCATGCCAATCACGCCCTGCCCTCCACGACCGTACACCGGATAATCAGCCGAGGCAGTACGCTTGCCATAGCCATTTTCACTGACTGTCAGCACATACTTGTCGGCATCCGGGATAATCAGGGAAATCATCCTGGCACCGGGTACCAGCTTGATGCCGCGCACCCCGCGCGCAGTCCGCCCCATGGCCCGCACATCGGACTCATTGAAACGAATAGCCTTGCCACTGCTGCTCACCAGCATGACATCGAGGTCACCGCTGGTGATCGCCGTGCCCACCAGATGGTCACCCTCGTCCAGTTCGATGGCACGCAACCCGACACTGCGCTGACGGGAAAAATTGGTCATTGGCGTTTTCTTGACTGTGCCGTTAGCCGTCGCCATGAACACAAAGTGGTCTTCCGGATAATCGCTCACCGGCAGCAGGCTGGTAATCCGCTCGCCCTCGTCCAGGGGCAACAGATTGATAATCGGCTTGCCCCGGGAGGCGCGTGAAGCCAGCGGAATCATATATACCTTCAGCCAGAACACCTTACCGGCACTGGTAAAACACAGCAGCGTGGTATGGGTATTGGCTATCAGCAGGTGCTCGACTACATCTTCATCCTTGACCGAAGCCGCCGAGCGGCCCGTGCCGCCGCGTTTCTGGGCGGCATAGTCGGCAAGTGGCTGGGATTTCGCGTAGCCGCTCTGGGAGATGGTCACCACCCGGTCTTCTTCGGTAATCAGGTCTTCGGTGGTCAGATCCTGCTGGGACTCGACAATCTCGGTCAGACGTTCATCGCCATATTCCTTGCGCACCGCTTCTATCTCTTCCCGCACCACCGACAGCAATCGCTCACGGTTGTTCAAAATATCGAGATAGTCAGCGATCTGCAGCAGCAGCTCTTTGTAGTCATTGATCAGTTTTTCGTGTTCCAGGCCGGTCAGGCGGTGCAGGCGCAGATCCAGAATGGCCTGGGCCTGTTCCGGCGATAGATAGTAGTCATCGCCACGCAGTCCGTATTGTTCTTCCAGTCCTTCCGGCCGGCAGGCATCGGAACCTACTTCGCCGAGCATGGTCAACACACTCTCTGAGCGCCACGATCGCGCCAGCAGCTTTTCCTTGGCTTCGGCGGCGCTCGGAGATGATTTGATCAGTTCAATCACCGCGTCGATGTTGGCCAGGGCAACTGCCAGTCCTTCCAGCACATGACCTTTCTCACGCGCCTTACGCAGCAGGTACTGGGTGCGCCGTGAGACGACTTCCCGGCGGTGACGCAGGTATGCCTCCAGCATTTCCTTGAGGTTCAGTATCTTTGGCTGCCCGTCAACCAGGGCAACCATATTGATACCGAATACCGACTGCATGGCGGTCTGGGCATAGAGATTATTCAGTACCACGTCGCCCATTTCACCCTTGCGCAGTTCGATCACGATGCGCAGGCCATCCTTGTCCGACTCGTCGCGCAGCTCGGAAATGCCCTCAAGCTTCTTCTCTTTGACCAGTTCGGCGATGCGCTCGATCAGCCGCGCCTTATTCAACTGGTAGGGAATCTCGCTGACGATAATGGTCTGGCGACCGGTCTTCTCATCCTCAATCACTTCGGCGCGGGCACGGACGTAGATCCGACCGCGACCGGTGCGATAGGCCTGGACGATACCGGCGCGGCCATTGATGATACCGGCGGTGGGGAAATCCGGACCACGGATGTATTCCATCAATCCGTCGACGTCCAGATCCGGGTCTTCCAGCAGCGCAATGGCCCCGGTGGCGACTTCCGTCAGGTTGTGCGGTGGAATATTGGTGGCCATACCCACGGCAATACCCGAAGAACCGTTGACCAGCAGATTCGGAATCCGGGTCGGCAGCACATCGGGGATTTGTTCGGTACCGTCGTAGTTGTCCGAGTAATTGACGGTGTCCTTGTCGAGATCCGCCAGCAGATCGTGGGCGATCTTGGCCATGCGGATTTCGGTGTAACGCATGGCGGCTGCGGAATCGCCGTCGATGGACCCGAAGTTGCCCTGACCATCCACCAGTGGGTAGCGCAGCGAAAAACTCTGCGCCATACGGACGATGGTGTCGTATGCGGCAGTGTCGCCATGGGGGTGATACTTACCGATGACGTCACCGACGACACGCGCGGATTTCTTATAAGGCTTGTTGTAGTCGTTGGAGAGGACATTCATCGCGAACAGCACCCGGCGATGCACCGGCTTCAGGCCGTCCCGCACATCGGGCAGCGCCCGGCCGACGATGACACTCATTGCGTAAGCCAGATAGGACTCACGCATCTCTCCTTCTAGTGCAACAGGCAAGACCTGTTTGGCAAACTCAGACATAGACTGGTTATTTCCTGACAAACGGCGGGTAGAGAACGTTACTCAGAACGCGATCGTTTATTGATTTTCTGGCGTCGATTGGACTGTTTCCGTTTTTTCGTTATGGTTTCTGGCTGTCTTGATGCGGGCCATGTCCTGGCCACTGGCTCCCACTTCTAGCGACTGCCGCGCGAAAGGTGCTGGCGTTGTCACCGACTGCCGAGCTGGATTTCCGCTCGCGATGCATCCGTATTGCATCGATTCTGGCGTGAATTTCACTGCCATTTGCAAGCGCGAAAATGCTCGCTACACAGCTGGATTTCGAGACGCGAAACCCGGCCCGAAAAGGCCTGCAAACAAGCCCTGAAGTATAGCACAAGCAGGATCCGAATTGACACCGAAAACAGTAATTTAATGCAGGCAAAATCTGTTCATAATCAGGATCTTACAGTTTTACCTCGATCTCGATCCCGGGGGCGCGCCGGGGCCCGAATCACGGTATAATCGCGCCCTTTGCAATGCTCCCTGAATCCATTCCCACAAGAGCCGACCAGAGACCCAAATGAGCGCCAATTCCTCCACCCCGCAACAAGTCGATTTACTGATTCATGCCCGCTGGCTTATCCCGGTGACCGAACCGGGCCTGGTGCTCGAGTCCCACAGTGTGGCCATCAAGGATCAACGCATTGTGGCAGTGCGTGAAAGTCAGCAGGCGCGCGCCGAATTTCATGCCCTGGAGGAGGTGCAACTCGGTGAGCACGCCCTGATCCCGGGCCTGGTCAATACCCATGGTCATTCCGCCATGACCCTGATGCGCGGTATTGCCGATGACACTCCGCTCAAGGAATGGCTGGAGCAGCACGTCTGGCCGCTGGAAGCACAATTTGTGGCACGGGAATACGTTTACCAGGGCGCCAGTCTGGCCATCGCGGAAATGCTCGCCTCGGGCACCACCACCTTCGCCGACATGTACTTTTTCCCCGACGAGGTCGGTCGCGCCGCTACCGACGCCCGGATGCGAGTGCAGCTAGCCAGCCCGGTGCTGGATTTTCCCACCGTCTGGGCCAGCAATGCCGACGAATACATCGACAAGGCCACTCAGCTGCACGATGACTTTCGCAACAACGAACTGGTGAGCATGGCCTTCGGGCCCCACGCGCCCTATACGGTTTCTGATGCGCCCCTGAACAAGATCATTACCTTGGCAGAAGAGCTGGATGTCCCCGTACATATGCACGTGCATGAAACCGCCCAGGAAGTGGCTGATGCGATCAGCGCCGACGGCCGCCGGCCGCTACAGCGACTGGCCGCACTCGGCGTTATTTCGCCGCGCCTGGTCTGTGTCCACGCCACGCAATTGCTGCCCGAAGAAATGCAACAGCTTGCCGAGCTGGGCGCCAGTGTCGTGCACTGTCCGGAAAGCAACCTGAAACTGGCCAGCGGCTTCTGCGAGGTAGCCAAACTCATGGAGCATGAGGTAAACGTGGCACTTGGCACCGATGGCTGTGCCAGCAACAACGACCTGGACATGTTCGGCGAGATGCGCAGCGCCGCACTGCTCGCCAAGGCAGTAGCCGGCGATGCCTCGGCACTGCCCGCCTACCAGGCGCTTGAAATGGCCACTATCAATGGTGCCCGGGCAATGGGCATGGACGCTGATATTGGCAGTATCGAAGCAGGCAAGCTGGCTGACCTGACCGCGGTAAGCCTCGACAACATCAACAGCTGGCCGCTACACAATCCGGTCTCGCAGCTGGTCTATTCCTGTCACGCCACCCAGGTCTCACATGTCTGGGTTGGCGGGCGCCTGGTGGTGCAGGATGGTGATCTGAGGACGCTGGACAAGGCGTTACTGAAACAGCAATCAGGTGAATGGCAACAGGCAATGAGCGGACGGTAATCATGGAAAATGTCGACGATCTGGAAATACGCAAGTTTGAAGCCCTGGCCTCGCGCTGGTGGGACCCGGAAAGCGAGTTCCGGCCCCTGCACGAAATCAACCCGCTGCGCCTGAA
Source organism: uncultured Pseudohongiella sp. (assembly GCA_965230125.1). GTDB lineage: Bacteria > Pseudomonadota > Gammaproteobacteria > Pseudomonadales > Pseudohongiellaceae > UBA9145. The sequence goes on from OZ245938.1 coordinate 2,722,760, forward strand.
CTACATCAGTCAGCACATCAACCTGGCCGAAAAGCGGGTCGTGGATATCGGCTGTGGTGGCGGCATTCTGGCCGAAGCCATGGCCCACCACGGCGCCAAAGTTACCGCTATTGATCTCGCCGAGGCGTCCCTGTCGGTGGCCAGGCTGCACCAGATGGAAAGCGGCCTGGAGATCGACTACCGCATGTGTTCCGCGGAAACCCTGGCAGAGGAACAACCCGGCGAATACGACGTGGTGACCTGCCTGGAGATGCTCGAGCATGTCCCGGATCCGGCGGCAGTGGTCAAGGCCTGCATGCAGCTGGTCAAGCCCGGCGGCCTGGTGTTCTTCTCCACCATCAATCGCAACCCCAAGTCCTACCTGTTTGCCATTGTCGGTGCCGAGTACGTGCTCAACCTGCTGCCCCGGGGCACCCATGACTATGCCAAGTTCATCAAGCCCTCCGAACTGGCCCAATGGGCACGCGCCAGCGGACTGCAACTAAAAGCCCAGATCGGAATGGGCTATAATCCGCTTACCAAGCGCTACTATCTGGAAGACAGCGTCGCTGTGAATTACCTTGCCCACTACTGCCGACCCGCCGACTAAGCCCGTGACTCTCGACACCTCCATCGAGTGCGTGCTGTTTGATCTCGATGGCACCCTGATTGACACTGCCCCGGACTTCGTCAAAGTCGTGCAGCGCCTGTGCGCCGAACACGAACGCCCGGCGGTTAGCACCGAGTTGATCTATCAGACCGTCTCCGACGGTGCCCGCGCGCTGGTAAAGCTGGCCTTCGGGATTGCTGAGGATCACCCGGATTTCCCGGGCCTGCACCAGCGGCTGCTGGATATCTACGAAGAACAGCTACAAGTCACCGACGCCGTGGTCTACCCGGGTCTCGGCCAACTACTGGACAAGCTCGAGGCGAGCGGCATTCCCTGGGGCATTGTCACCAACAAGCCGGTACGCTACGCCAGCCTGCTGCTGAAAAATCTGCAGCTGGCCAATCGCTGCGGCGCGCTGGTCTGCCCCGATCACGTCACTGACCGAAAACCCCACCCGGAAGCAATCCTGCTGGCCTGCAGCCAACTGCAGCGCGGCACCGAGCGCACCGTCTATATAGGTGATCATTTGCGCGACATGCAGGCAGCGAAGAATGCTGACGTCATCGCCGTCGCGGCGGCCTATGGCTACCTGGGCACTGATGTCAGGGTGGAAGACTGGTATGCTGACTTCATACTCCAACAACCCGAGCAAACCGAAGCCTTGCTCAGCACACTGAAATTTGCCTGAATCATGGACGACTACTCCCCCGCACCCGATTTTCTGAATGGCAAGACCATCCTCGTTACCGGCGCCGGTGACGGCATTGGCAAGGTCTTGAGCAAAACACTGGTGACACATGGCGCTACAGTCATTCTGCTCAGCCGCTCCCAGGAAAAACTCGAGACGCTGTACGATGAAATAGAAGCGACACACCCCGGCAAGGTTATTATCCAGCCCATGGATTTTGTCACCGCCGGCGTCGACGAATACAAACAGCTGGCTGAATCTCTGGACGAACAGTTCCAGTGCCTGGATGGACTGGTGCATAATGCCGGGCTTCTGGGAGCTCGTAGCCCTATCGAATACTATCCGGAGAAGGACTGGCAGGAATTAATGCAGGTAAACGTCAATGCAGCGTTTTATCTGACTCGTGCGCTATTGCCAGCACTAACTCGCTCGCCCTCGGGGCGGCTGTTATTCACCGCCTCCAGCGTAGGGCGCCAGGGCCGGGCCTACTGGGGCGCCTATGCTGTGTCGAAGTTCGCCGTGGAAGGCCTGATGCAGACCCTGGCTGATGAACTCGCCAACACCACGGCAATCCGCGTCAACAGTCTCAATCCCGGGGGTACTCGCACAGCCATGCGCCGGGCGGCGTATCCGGCAGAAAAGCCTGACACAGTCCCAACTCCCGAGTCGCTGATGCCGGCCTATTTGTTTCTATTCAGCGAGGAAGCCCAGCCGATTCATGGCCAGGCGTTAAACGTGCGGGAGTTTGATCGCGGGAAATGGCTGGCGGGAACTACCTGAGTCACCGGTAGAAATAATCAGGAGGCCAGATTGGCGTCCGCGGCCAGCACCAGTTTTTTGATTTCCTGCTTGTTGAGTTCCTGGAATTTGCCGCGCGTGACGGTGCTGGGAATAAAAATAGGGCCAAACCGCACTCTTTTAAGCCGGCTGACTTTCAATCCCTGGGACTCCCAGAGCTTGCGAACTTCCCGGTTCCGCCCCTCCATCAGGACCACGTGGTACCACTGGTTGACACCTTCACCAGCGTAGTACTGGATGTCGGTGAAACGGCACAGGTGACCCTCAATCTCCACGCCGGCATGCATGTTCTTCACCATCTCCGGCTTGACCTCTCCCATCACCCGAACCGCGTATTCACGTTCGATCTGGGCGCTGGGGTGGGTCAGTTTATTGGCCAACTCACCATCAGTGGTAAATAGCAGCAGGCCACTGGTGTTGATATCCAGTCGGCCGACGGATACCCAGCGCCCATGTTTGATCGGCGGCAGCCGGTCGAATACCGTGGGCCGGCCTTCCGGATCCTTGCGGCTGCAAATCTCGTCTTCCGGCTTGTTATAAAGTAGGACCCGGCATTCTTCTTTCATCTTTTTTTGCGGAGCCAGCTTCTTGCCGTCCACTACCACCTGGTCAGCATCAGATACCCGCTCGCCAATGCCAGCCAGCTTGCCATTAACCTTGATGCGCCCGGCAGCAATCCAGATTTCCATCTCGCGGCGTGAACCGTAACCGGCCCGGGCGAGGACTTTTTGCAGTTTCTCGGTGTTGTCTTTAGCAGTCATGGCGCAGCAGTCCCGGCAGTCATTTCGAGCCGGTGCGACTGATCGGCTCGTCTGCCGATTCGTCGTCAGGCTCAGCAGCAGATTGACCGTCCGCTTCGTCCGGCGCCGGTGACGGGCTCAGATCATCGGCATCGGGGTTATCTGCTTCGGTGGCATCAAACCGGTCTGAGGAATCCAGCGCTTCATCGCCGACACTTTCGTACTCGGCGAGAATTTCGTCGGCGGCGGCAAGATCATCGTCGATCTCTTCGCCCGTATCTTCGGCGGTGTCGTCGGATGTCGGGGCTGCTGTCTCACCTGAATCATCCGCCTCACCGTCCTGATTCGCGCCCGGTTCAGATTCGTCGGCAGATTCGGTGTCACTGTTTGCACTGCTCTGTTCAACGGCTGTATCAGCAGCGCCGAAGTCGTTTGGCGCTGAGTCGTCCTCACCTGCCTGGCCGGCACCCGCTTCTGGCTCGCCATCATTGCTGGCACGCGCCGGGTCCAGGTTGAGAATTTCGTCCAGCGGCTTCTTCGCCAGTTCGATGGCTTCTTCCTCGGCCAGCATCTCGGCTTTCTCACCATCGCTCAGCTCAACACTGTTTTCATCAACGCTTTCTTCCGGCAGGTCAATGACCCGCTGATTGGATAACTCGTCGTCCAGATCCAGCTCCTGTGCGGCGCTGTCCAGATCCTTGATCTCCGCCAACGGCGGCAGTTCCTGGAGACTCTTGAGATTGAAGTAATCGAGAAACTGTTTGGTGGTGGCAAACATCGCCGGGCGACCCGGCACATCGCGATGGCCAACCACACGAATCCATTCCCGGTCCAGTAGCGTGCGAATAATATTGGCGCTCACCGCAACGCCGCGAATCTCCTCGATATCACCGCGGGTAATCGGCTGCCGGTAGGCGATCAACGCCAGGGTTTCCAGCAAGGCCCGGGTGTAGCGCGGCGGGCGCTCTTCCCAGAGCTTGGCCACCCATTCGCTCAGCTCCTGCTTGACCTGAAAGCGAAATCCGGAAGCCACCTCCTTGAGTTCAAATCCGCGGTCGTCACAGTCTTCGGCAATGGCTTCCATCACCGCCTTCAATTCCTGTCGACCCGGTTTCTCATCCTCACTGAACACGGCAGTGATGTTATCCAGGCTCAACGGGCGGCCCGCCGAAAGCAGCAAGCCCTCGATAATCATTTTTACTTTGTTGTCTACATCACTCATTGTCTGTTGCTACGACTGCGGCTTCCGAGCCGTCCCGGGATTTAATATGTATCGGTGCAAAGGGGTCAGATTGCACAATTTCTATCAGGGAATCCTTCATCAGTTCCATCATGGCCAGGAAGGTCACTACTACGCCCAGGCGCCCTTCTTCGCGGATCAGCAGCGATACCAGGGGTACAAACTTGGTGGACGAGATGCGGGCCAGTATTTCTGACATCTTCTCCCGGGTGGACAGAGTCTCCATCTGAATATGGTGGTGCTCAAACATATCCGCCCGGCGCAGCACTCGCGCCAGGCAGGCCAGCACCTCATCAAGCCCGACCTCGGGATCCGGCGTCACCTTGTCTATCTCTGGCAGCGCCGCTCCAGCCAGCTGGATGTCCCGATCCAGGCGCGGCAGCTCATCCACATCTTCCGCTGCTTTCTTGTAGCGCTCGTATTCCTGCAGCCGCTTGATAAGCTGCATGCGCGGATCTTCCTCGTCCTCCTCTTCTTCCTTCTGCCGCGGCAGCAGGATACGGGACTTGATCTCCGCCAGCATGGCCGCCATCACCAGGTATTCCGCCGCCAATTCAAACTGGCTGGCCTGCATGATGTCCACATAGGCCATGTACTGGTCGGTAATATCCGCTACATTAATATCGAGAATATCGATATTTTGCTTCTTGATCAGGTACAACAGCAGATCCAGGGGCCCTTCAAAGGCCTCCAGGAAAATCTCCAGGGCATCCGGGGGGATATACAGGTCTTTCGGGGCTTCGGTCATCGCCTTGCCGGCGATCATGGCAAACGGCAACTCCTTTTGCCGGGACGCAGAGGACTCCGCTTCCTGTGGGGCATCGGCGGAATCCGGCTGATCGGAATCTGGTTGACCAGGGCTGCCTTGTTCTTCTGCGCTGTCGGTGGCTGTCAAACTGTTGATCTTCGGCTGGATTTTCTGGCTCGAATTCTACCTGATATAGCGGTGCAATGCCCAGCGGACTGAGTCCCAAACCGGGCACCTTACCAGGCCCTTTATCAGGCTCGTTACCAGGAGCCCAGGCCAATAGCGGAGCGCACCTCGGACAGGGTCTCCTTGGCCACTTCGCGGGCTGCTTCGGACCCTTCAATGAGTATCGATTTCACCAGATTGGGGTCTTTTTCGTACTGACTGGCCTGCTCCTGAATGGGTTCCAGCTCCGCGACCACCGCGTCAATCACCGGCTTTTTGCATTCCAGGCAACCGATGCCGGCCGAGGTGCAGCCCTGCACCACCCAGTCCCTGGTATTGTCGTCAGAGTAGGTCTCGTGCAGCTGCCACACCGGGCACTTCTGGGGATCGCCCGGATCTGAACGCCGTACCCGTGCGGGGTCAGTGGGCATGGTACTGATCTTCCTGGCCACGTCGTCGATGGGTTCGCGCAGCGCAATGGTGTTGTTATAGGACTTGGACATTTTCTGCCCGTCCAGACCCGGCATTTTGGACGCCGGGGTCAACAGCGACTGCGGCTCAGCCAGGATCATCTTGCCGCCTCCTTCCAGGTAGCCATAGAGACGCTCACGATCGCCGATGGAGATATTCTGTTGTTCTGACAGCAACGCCTGGGCCTTGCCCAGCGCTTCATGATCGCCCTGCTCCTGATAGGCGGTGCGTAGCTGCGAATACTGGCGCGCAGCTTTTTTGCCCATTTTCTTCACCGCCGCCTCGGCATTGGCTTCAAAACCCGGCTCTTTGCCGTACACATGATTAAAGCGGCGCGCCACTTCCCGGGTCAATTCCACATGGGCCACCTGGTCAGCGCCCACCGGCACAAAGCCGGCACGATAAATGAGAATGTCTGCCGCCTGCAGCAGCGGGTAGCCCAGAAAGCCGTAAGTATCGAGATCGCGGTCGGCCAGTTTCTCCTGCTGGTCCTTGTAGCTTGGCACCCGCTCCAGCCATCCCAGGGGAGTAATCATCGACAGCAGCAAATGCAGCTCAGCGTGCTCGGGCACCCGGGATTGCACAAACAGCGAGGCCGAACCAGGATTGATGCCCACCGCCAGCCAGTCGATCACCATGTCGATGACGTGGTCGGCAAACAGCTCGGGCTCGCCGTAATGGGTGGTCAGCGCATGCCAGTCGGCGACGAAGAAAAAACATTCGTATTCATGCTGCAGTTTGATCCAGTTGTTCAGTGCGCCATGCAGATGGCCAAGATGCAAACGTCCGGTCGGTCGCATCCCTGACAGGACACGTCGTTGCGATACTGCTGTAGACAAAAGAATTCCCCTGCTTGGTCGGTTAGGTCGTGCTGTTGATTAGTTGGATAATTAGATTGTGGAAAGCTATCTGGTAATTATACCCGATCACTGGAACGGTTCGGGATCGCCCTTGCCGGGACGCATAACACCGGGAACCCCTTCCACCAGATCAATCATGGTGGTGGGCTCCAATCCACAGGGGCCACCATCGATAATCAGGTCTACCAGCTTGCCGAGCTTCATGCGCATTTCATAAGGATCAACCAGCTGTTCGCCCTCGTCCGGCAGAATCAGGCTGGTACTCATGATCGGTTCGCCCATGGCTTCCAGAATGGCCTGGGCCACCGGATGATCCGGTACGCGGATACCAATGGTTTTCCGTTTCGGGTGCATCAGGCGCCTGGGTACCTCCGGCGTGGCCTTGAGAACGAAGGTGTAGGGACCGGGGGTGTAGGCCTTGAGAATACGATAAGCGCTGTTACTCACCTGCGCATAGGTCGACAGCGATGACAGGTCACTGCACACCAGGGTGAAGTTGTGCTTGTCAGACAACTGGCGAATGCGTCGAATGCGGTCCAGGGCGGTCTTGTCGCCAAGATGGCAGCCCAGCGCATAAGTTGAGTCGGTGGGATAGACGATGACACCACCTTGCATCAACACGTCGGCAGCATGCTTGATCACTCGACTCTGGGGCGTCTCTGGATGGACCTGAAAATATTCGCTCATAACTCGTCACTGGTGTGCGGCTGCGGCAAACTCGCGAAGTTGTGTAGAAGGCTGCTCAAAAAGGGTGAGAGTGTATTACATTAGAGCCCGGTAACAGAACCGAAACACGCACTCACCCGTCGCCAGTTAACAGGAAGCACCATGTACTACGCCATAATCAGTGAAGATGTCGATAACAGCCTGTCCCTGCGCCAGTCTGCCCGCCCCCAACACCTGGCCCGCCTGCAGGAGCTGGCCGATGCCGGGCGCCTGCTACTGGCCGGTCCCCACCCTGCGGTCGATGACCCCGAACCGGGTGACGCCGGATTCAGCGGCAGCCTGGTAGTCGCGGAATTCGCCAACCTCGAGCAAGCCCAGAGCTGGGCTGACGAGGACCCCTATGTAGCCGCTGGCGTCTATCACCGAGTCGTGGTCAAACCCTTCAAGAAAGTCTTCTAGGACAGTTGGTCAGTCGAACCTGAAGGCTACAGGCATGCAGACCGGCGATCAGTCCGGGTCGTCCACGGCTTCCAGGGCCGGACGCAGATCGGGGAAATTGCTATCCAGCACCGCGTTCCATGCCGCCAGGCGCTCGGCGCGTCGTCGATACAGATCGCTGACATCGCCGTCGATAGTGATGCTGTTGATCACATCGCCGCGGCGCAGTGCGTTGACCACTGACATCCCTTCCACTACCCGACCAAACACGGAATGCAGACCGTCCAGATGCGGGGTGGCCAGGTGGGTCATAAAAAACTGGCTGCCGTCGGTGCCGGGCCCCGAATTGGCCATGGACAGAATGCCGGGCCGATTGTGCTTGAGAAGAATCTCGCCGGTGAACCGGTAACCGGGACCACCGGTGCCGACTCCATCCGGGTCGCCTCCCTGGATCATGAAATTGCGCACGTAGCGATGAAAGGTCAGGCCGTCGTAGAAGCCGCGCTGGGCAAGGTTCACGAAATTGGCCGCGGTGGTGGGCGCGGCGCGCGGGCTCAGCTCGGCGCGAATCACTCCCTTGGAGGTATCGATGACTGCCACCAGTTCCTGGGCAGCCAACAGGTTACTGCAAGCCAGGGCAGCGATTACGAATAGCCCGCGCAGGGCCGCCGGTATTGGGCTTGTTGATTTATTCATGGCAGATTCCGAATAGTTAGCATTGCTGTGAGGCAGATAAAACTAATACAAAAACAAATTCAAAAAAACCGTACCAGCAAGCGCCAGCAAAGGCCCGCCTATTGGTCCGGCGTTATAAAGCGTAGTCCAGTATTACCGGTGCGTGATCGGAGAAATTTTCCGCCGTATAGATTTCAGCGCTCCTGATCTTGTCGCGCAGCCCGGGTGTTACAACGTGGTAGTCCAGCCGCCAGCCCACGTTCCTGGCGCGGGCCTGGCCGCGATTGGACCACCAGGAATACTGGTCCTCTTCCTGGTTAACCACGCGAAAGGCGTCCACATAGCCGACATTGTCATACAACTGGTCCAGCCATTGCCGCTCCTCGGGTAAAAACCCGGAATTCTTCTGGTTGGAGCGCCAGTTCTTGATATCGATTTCCTTGTGGCAGATGTTCCAGTCACCACAAATTATAAACTCACGTCGTTTGCGCCGCAGTTTGCGCATGTGCTCAATATAAAAATCCATGAATCGCATCTTGCGAGCCTGGCGCTCGTCACCGGCGGAACCCGAGGGTAGATACAGCGACGCCACGCTGAAGCCATCGTAGTCGGCCTGCAGGTACCGCCCTTCAGAATCGGCAATGTCAAAGCCCAGGCCAAGGCTGACCTTTTTAGGTTCCTGCCGCAGCAGCAGCGCGGTGCCGGAATAGCCCTTTTTCACGGCATCAAAGTAGTGGGCCTGGTAACCCTCAGGGCGAAATACCGGATCGCCCAGCTGGTGTTCCTGGGCCTTGGTCTCCTGCAGACAAATCACGTCGGCATTGGCGCTGGGCAGCCAGTCGAAAAAGCCCTTCCTGGCAGCGGCGCGAATGCCGTTGCAGTTAAATGTCATGATGCGCATCTGCTGAATCCTTGGAGAGTCCTGCCCGGGAGCCGCGACTAACCGGGGGGGGGGTGTAAATGAAGCATCTGATCGAGTGTCCTGGCCAGCCAATCCGTTACCGGGGTTTCTGGCAGATTCGTCGGCGGTTTTTCGACAACCTACGACTACTGGCCGGCGAATACTGACCGCTCCCTGTCACAAGCGCGCCATTCTAACCAAAGCCCTGCGCCTCAGCTACCGCCCTCTCAGCAACTGACATCGCGCCTGGCAAAGGCTTCCTCAGCGGCACGCACCAGTGGTTTCATAAAGAAACTGCTATCCGGCATCACGTCAACATGAATCCCGGCAGCAGTCAGCTCATCAGCCACCACCGGCCCCACTGCGGCCACCAGTATTGTTGCGATGCCATCGTGTAATTCCGCAAGTCGGTGGTGCGCATTGGCAACCGACAACAGCCGTTTAACCTGGGGCTTGCTGGTAAAGGCGATCATGTCCAGCTCGCCGCGCCCCAGTTCGGTAATCAGATCCAGTACCGCAGTGTTATCGCTGTCATCAGCATAGACATAAGGCGCCACGGTGGAACAATGAGCCAGCCTGCGGCTGGCCAGGTAGTCCATCAGCTGCACATTGGGGTCTTCACCGTAAAGTTGCACCGCCACGCGCTTGCCAGCCAACTCCATCTCGTCGAGCGTGGCAATAACGCCGCTGGTGGTGGGCTGCTGTGCCTGCAGCCAGGCGGTCAACCCCATTTCCTTGAGCGCGCGTCCGGGTTTGGGGCCGCGGCACAGCACCGAGGTTTTATCCAGCGCGGCAATATACTGCGACTCCATATCCGCCCGAACCGCAGCGCTGCGCAAACGGCGCAAGCCTTCCCCGGTCAGGGCAATCAGAAGATCCGGGGGTTGGCGGGTAAACGCCTGCAACCAATCGGCTACCCGAGCCTGGTCCGGCGCGTCATGAATGGCCACCAGCGGTACCCGCAATACCGACGCCTGGCGACGTTCAAACAGGTCAGCCAGCACATCCAGCTGACGACTTTCCGGGAGCGCGATGCGCCGTCCCTGGAGCGCTGACTGCAAAGTCGGCCGGTCACTCATGACAAGGTTCTCTCTGGCTGATCCTGACGCTGATTCTGGAATAATTGCGGCTATTGAACAATTGTTACCTAAAGTTACGCCCGAAACTGCCGCAACAGTGACTCCGGGAATTTTTAGGGAACGGTTAGTTATTAATTTTTCGCCAGATTTTACCCGCTGTAACAATTCCCAGGCCTTTTAACTGCCGACACAAAATATTCCAACCCATTGAATTTTATGGAAATAGTTAGCCAGACCCAGGGGTCATGACAACAGATTGTTACTTATTTAAACAAAGTGCACTTTTCTACTCAAAAGTGTTACCAATGGGGACGTTATTTGTTACTATACGCACCGTTCTGAGGGAGCAAGTAACTCCACTGGAACAAAAAGAAACCAACAGCCCATTAACATAAGGAGAAAGACATGACACGCGCTCTAATCAAAGCACGACCCGTAGTTGAAGCTACAGTAGTAAGTATTGCCCTGGTGGCAGCTGCTCTGGCGGTACCGGCCGCAATCATCTACATCGCTGCATAAACTACAAACAGGAGGAGGCACTATGCTGAGCCCTTCTGAAATACGCGTTATCTGAACGCCAGCAACGCCCAACCGCATTGCTGGCGTTTATTTTTTTGCTGCAGTAACTCTGGCATGAATTGCCGCCAGAACCAGACACCTAGCCTGATTCTCCCCCGCAATCCGGTAACTTCCGCAAATTTATCTTTCTAGACCGGGAAATCCTGTCGCGACCGCAAGTGCCATGCCGTTAATTCCTGCCGTTTACCCCTGCCGTATATGTAGCGGCGACACTGTAATTGCCACACAGGCAAACCCCGCTTCGCCTGCGCTACACAGCGCAAGGGACCCGACTGGTTACTCAGGAAACCTGAGTTTGTCCACGAAGTTGCAGGGTTTATGTTTGCTGTCCAGCTGATCGGCGATGATCATGTCCCAGCCTGTCCGACAGGCGCCAGGTGACCCAGGCAAACAGAAAATGATTGTGCCGTTGGCCAATCCGGCGAATACCCGGGACTGAATGGTTGAGGTGCCAATTTCTGAAAATGACAGGTGACGGAAAAGTTCTCCGAAGCCTTCAATCTCATCATCAAACAAGGGCTTGATTGCAGCCAGCGTGTTGTCCCGGGCAGTGAATCCTGTCCCACCAGTCAGCAACACCGCCTGCACATCGGGGTCGGCTATCTTCGCAGAAACTTCGGCCCGCAGTTGGTAAATATCATCCTTGACAATGCAGCGCTGCTTTAGCGTGTGCCCGGCGCTCTGCAGCCGCTCGGCCAGCAGGTCACCAGACTTGTCGGTGTCCGGTGTGCGGGTATCGGAGACTGTGACCACGGCAATACTCAGTGCGGTGCCAGCTTGCAGGTCGGAGGTCATGTGCGCCGCTAACCGCCAGTCATGTTCATCAGACGAACAGGCTGGACATGATCCTTGTCATAGAAATAGTGTCGCTCGGGCTTGATCGCCATGGAGTCGACAATGCTTCGCTTCAGGTCGGTAAAGCTCTTTTGAGGGTCACGCAATACCGAGCGAAGATCCACTGAATGCTCGTTGCCAAGACACAACAGTAGTCGCCCTTCTACCGTCACCCTGACTCGATTGCAGTCAGCGCAGAAATTGTGGGATACCGGAGAGATAAAGCCGATGCGTCCTTTTTTGCCCACGACCTGGGTGTAGCGCGACGGACCCGCAGTGCGCTCGGCGCTGTCAACCAGCGTGTACTTGCTGGCAATGGACTCCCGTACCCAGTCGTTACTGCAGGTGGTTTCTTCACGACTGTGATCAGTGGCTTCACCAAGGGGCATTTCCTCGATGAAAGCAATATCAATATCGCGGTCCAGGGCATAGTCTGCCAACGGCAGGACTTCGTCCTCATTATAGCCGCGCATGATGACCGAGTTGAGGCGAATCCGCTCGAAGCCGGCCGCCCGGGCCGCTTCGATACCGGCCAGCACCTTGTCCAGCTTGCCAACCCGGGAGATCCGCGTGAAGCGCTCGGGGTCGAGACTGTCGATACTGATATTGACACGATTGACGCCCGCCGCCTTGAGCGGCCCGGCATATTTGTCAAGCTGTGCACCATTGGTCGTCAGCAGTAGCTCCTCAAGGCCCGGCAGGGCACCGAGCTTTTCGATCAGGCTCATGACGTCACTACGTACCATCGGCTCGCCACCGGTCAGACGTATCTTGCGCACGCCCAATTCAGTAAACGCGCGTGCAACATCGTATAGCTCTTCAAGGGACAGAATCTGCTTGCGCGGCAGGAACGTCATGTCCTCGGTCATACAATAGACGCAACGAAAATCGCAGCGGTCGGTAACCGACAGGCGCACGTAATCCACCCGCCGACCAAAGTTGTCGATGAGTTCGCTGGGTAATTCGCTTGTTTGTGTCGCTGTCACGGCTGCCTCCAGACGCCACTATAACGTATCTGCCCGGCAGGATGCACGCTGCCCGACTCCTCGATTCCAGTCTTGATACCACTCATTGTTAGCCACCCATCAGCTGGCATTGAATGCGATCTGCACCGCCAGCACCAGTAGCACCACACCCATGCCCCGTTCGAACCAGACCCCGGAACGCAGCATGAACTTGCGCACCGACTCCCGGCCAAGTACGGCTGACAACAGGGCAAACCATGCAAACGTTGCCACCGCCAGATAAGCGCCGTAACCCATCTGCACCGCAAGCGGTGTTTCCGGGTCGATAACTACCGTAAACAACGCCAGAAAAAACAGCGTGGCCTTCGGATTAAGGCCATTGGTAAGAAATCCCAGACCGATGGCTTTGAGCGGCCGCACCGTTCCGGCACCGGCCACTGGCGCCGGAGTATCCTGTGGCCGCAGTGAGACGCGGATCGACTGCAGGCCCAGATAGGCCAGATACAGCGCTGCAGCAATCTTCATGGTACTGAACAGTCGCGGTGAACTGGACAGCAACAGCGCCACACCAAAAATACAGTAAGCGACATGCAGCAGAATAGCACTGCCGACCCCAAGCGCCGTCCATACCCCGGCCCGCGTGCCAGCTGTCACACACTGACGCAATACCACAGCAAAGTCTGGCCCGGGTGAGGCCACCGCGAACAGGTGCGCCAGCGCAATGGCAGCAAATTCTGACCAGTAAGCGCTCAAATTCCGTTACTCACAGTGTGTCACTCGCTACCGGTAGCGCAGACTACTGGGTCACCCGCTCGCTAATGGTGAGTTCAACAGCGAGCGGTTCATCGCGCGCCGCTGCGAGGTCCAGGGTTTCGGACACCACCCGATAGTCGCCAGGGCGCGGACTTGCGACGCCGGCCTGGGACACCAGGGCCGAGATGTACACTGTTTCTGCCGAACCCAGATTAAAGGGCCCAACTGCAGAGCTGTTATCAAGGCGAATGGTAGTAGGCAGTTGTGCCACAGTCAGGTCCATGGCGGCCAGTGGCGGCATACCTTCCCGGGCTGCATTACGGGCGGCAACAAACACCCGCAGCTTGTCATCCAACGCCAGCTCGTCCGCCAGGCGTACGGTCACTTCCAGCACTGGTCCGCTGCTTGCCAGTTCGGGATTCTGGCGCGCCAGCATTTGCTGAGCTGCCGCGATATTCTGCCTGAGTTCCTGGGCACCCTGGGAGTTGGGGTTCTGCTGAATCAGCAGCCGCCAGTAATCAATAGCCGCTTCCCAATCCGCGTTGTTTTCCGCGTTGGCTGCCAGTAGCTGCAGTACCGAGACCTCATTGGGATTGATCTCCCGCGCCTGCTCCACCACTGCCTCTATTTGCGGACTGAATTCCAGGCCCGCATTAACATACATGGCCAGGGCCACTCGCCCCAGCACCAGTGCCTTGTCCGAGCTTTCCGGCAACAGGTCTGCGGCGCGCTGGTAGGCAATCTGGGCTTCACCGAACATGCCGATATTGGCAAAGTTTTCGCCCAGGAAATACCACGCCCAGGGCAGTTCTTCATTTTCACGAACAATCCCGCCCAGAGCGACAATGAGCGCCTGGGCCTCCTCTGGATCATCAACATTATTTACTGTGCGTTCAAACAAATCCATCAACGCCACGTCTTCAAAATAGCCCCAGCGGTCGTAAGAAAAGTAAGCAACCAGCGGGATTAGCAATGCCAATACCACCGGTACCGCAAAGGTCAATGCAAAACGACCGTCTTTGGATTTCGCCACATCGCTGTTGCCACTGGCGAGTCGTTCCTGGGCTATGGCTTCTTTGTCCGCGTCGCCAATATCCGCCAGCAAATTCTGCTCCAGTTCCGTGGTTAGTCGCTGATGCTGCTGCTCGTCAATCTCCCCGGTAGCCAACTGGGCTTCCAGTTCATTGGCGCGCTCGTGGAACAGGGCAATGTTGGCAGTGTTGCGGATTTCAGCGGATTCGTAGGAACGCGCCTGACGACGCATCCACAGCGGCACAAGCACGAACAGCGTCGCGACGATAAACAGGCAAACAGTGAGTATCCAGAACAAGATGGGCTTCCAGGCTAGGGCAAAATATCAGGTTTTATTATCCAGCAGATTCTTGAGGCGGGCTTTCTGCTGGTCATCGAGTTCCTGATTGTCGTCTTCCACAGCGCGAGCACGTTGCCACACGGAGTAGGCCACTACGCCACCAATAATCAGGAATATAAGCGGTCCGAACCAGAGCAACAAAGTCTCTGCGCGCATTCGTGGTCGGTAAAAAATGAAATCTCCGTAGCGCTCAAACATGAACTGCTCGATTTGCGCATCGGTCCAGCCTTCCATGATCATGCGATGGATTTCGCGGCGCAGGTCTTCTGCGGTACCGCCGGTTGAGCCACTGAGGTTGGTGTTCTGGCACATGGGGCAACGCAATTCATTGGATAGCGTGCGAAAACGCTGCTGCTGCTGCGGCGTATCGAACTCAAAGGTGTCAACCTGCGCCAGGCCAGACTGCGGCGCAATCGACAACAGCACAATCGCCATGGTCATACCCGTAAGCAACAGCGAAAAGGGAAACACACGTGTCATCATTGGCCGCTCTCGGCGCGAAGCTCTTCGATGGCCGGCAGGAATTCCTCACGCCACACGTTCTCATCGAGCACGCTCACATGGCGATAGCGAATCACGCCATCGGCATCCACCAGGTAGGTTTCCGGAGCGCCATAGACGCCCAGATCAATGCCAAAACGTCCGGACTCATCAAGAATGCTGAAGGCAAAGGGGTCACCGTTGTCGTCAAGCCAACGTTCGGCCAGATCTTTGCGGTCGCGATAGTTCACGCCCACCACCGGAATCTCCCCTTCTTCGGAAAGCCGCATAAAGGTCGGATGTTCCACCAGGCACGGCAGACAATAGCTGCCCCAGACGTTAAGCAGGAACATCTGGTCGGGCAAGTCTTCATTGCTGATCGGCTCACCCGCCACCGTGCTCATGGCAAACGGCGGCATCGGCTTGTCGATCAGCATTGATGGCAGTTCCCGCGTATCCAGATACAGCCCGCGCCACAGCAATACAGCCAGGGCCAGAAACGCAATAACCGGAATGAAAAATTTCCAACGTTGCATGACTTACCTCAGGTAGCCGGTTGTAAGGCGGCTGTATTGTCGCCTCGCTGTTCGACCGCCAGCTTGTGCTGTTTGAGCCGGCGATAGCGCTTGTCGCCCGCGGCCAGGGTTCCGCCAAGCGCCATCAGAATCGCACCCAGCCAGATCCAGCGCACAAAGGGTTTGATGTAGACTGTCATTGACCAGGCGCCGTTTTCCTTCTGCTCACCCAGGGTGATAAACAAATCCCGCAGGAAACCAGCGTCAATCGCCATCTCTGTGGATGGCGAGCCACTGGCCACGTAAACGCGACGCTCGGGGAACAGTGATTCCACGGCTTCGCCGTTGTGCTGCACAGAAATCTCCGCCCGCTGGCCGACAAAATTGGGCCCTTCTACCGGGCCGCTGTCTTCCAGCACAAAGCTGTAATTACCCAGTGTGGTGGACTGGCCGTTATTCAGCAGCACACTGCGCTCCATGGAGAAGAAGCCAGTCAGACCCACGCCCACCAGCATCACCGCAATCCCGAAATGGGCAGTCTGCATGCCCCAATAGCTCAGAGTAAGAGCGCGCAGCCCGGCACCCAGAGAAGGTTTATTTGCTACCTTGTTACTAATGTCGCGTCCGAGGCTGAGTATGATCCACATGGCCAGCGCCACGGACACGGTAGCGGCAATGGACAACTCCATCAGCACTACCAGCGGAATCACCACACCCAGCACCACGCTGGCGACCGCCACGCGGGTCAACTGCTGTACGAGGTAGCTGCCTGAGGTGCGCTTCCAGCGACTCAGTGGTCCAATGCCCAGCAGCAACACCAGCAAAATCATCAACGGCACGAATATGGCGTTGAAGTACGGGGGGCCAATACTGATCAGGTCGCCGGTCATCGCCTGGTAGACCATGGGAAACAACGTGCCGAGAAACACCGACGCGGCTGACACCACCAGAATAATATTGTTGGCCAGCAGGAATATCTCCCGTGACAGCAGTCCGAAACCCACCCCGGATTTCATCAGTGGTGCGCGCAAGGCATACAGCACCAGTGCACCGCCAATGAACACACCCAGGATTGCCAGAATGAATACCCCGCGAGTCGGGTCGCTGGCAAACGCATGCACGGAAGTAAGCAGCCCGGAGCGGGTAATAAAGGTGCCTAACAGGCTACCGGCAAAAGCGAGAATCGCCAGCAGTACGGTCCAGCTCTTGAACACGCCACGCTTTTCGGTCACCGCCAGTGAATGTACCAGCGCGGTGCCGAACAGCCAGGTTATCAGCGGCGGATTCTCAACCGGATCCCAGGCCCACCAGCCGCCCCAGCCAAGCTCGTAGTAAGCCCACCAGCTGCCCAGGGCAATACCAATAGTGAGAATCGCCCAGGCCACGTTCGCCCAGGGCCGGGACCAGCGCGCCCAGGCGGCGTCCAGGCGACCGCTCAGCAGCGCTGCAATGGCAAACGCGAAGACCACGGAAAAGCCTACGTAGCCCATGTACAGCGTCGGCGGATGGACAATAAAACCAATGTCCTGCAGGGCGGAATTCAGGTCCGCGCCGTCGGCCGGTGGTAGTGGCACGATGCGGTCGAACGGATTTGACGTCCCCAGCATGAACAGAATGTAGGCGGCAATAAGCAGGCCCAGCACTCCCAGCACCCGGGAGACAAAATCGACTGGCATACTTTTCGAGAAAATACCCACCGCCAAAGTCCAGCCGGTAAGCATAAAGGTCCACACCAGGAACGAGCCTTCGTGGCCACCCCATACCGCGGTCAACTTGTAGCGCGTCGGCAACAGGGTGTTGGAGTGGTTGGCAACGAACGACACGGAGAAATCGTCGGTGACAAATGCCCAGGCAAGAATCGCCAGAGCGATGCCGGTAAACACAAACACCCCGGCCGCCAGCGGGCGTGCCAGACTCATCCACAGTACATTGCGGGTTTGCGCACCGATGATAGGTAAAGTGCCAAGTATCACGCTAAGGCACAGTGCAAGAATAAGCGAGAAAGAACCAAGCTCGGGAATCATTCAGGTCTCCGGTTGCATGGGATGTTTGTCAGCCGGAGCGCCAGCCTTTTCCAGGGCAGCCTGAACCTCCGGTGACATATAGTTTTCGTCGTGCTTGGCCAGCACCCGCTCCGCCCGAAACACACCGCTGCTGTCGATTCTGCCTTCTACCACCACGCCCTGCCCTTCACGGAACAGATCCGGCAAAATGCCCTCGTAGTGAACATCAACATCGTTGCTGTAATCGGTGGTGGCAAACTGCACCCGCAGGCTATCCTGGTCCGAGACTACCGAGCCCTCCTTGACCATGCCGCCAATGCGTATCCGGTCGCCCGGACTCACCTCACCGGCAGCGACCTGGGTCGGCGTGTAGAACAAATCGATATTCTGGCTGAGCGCAAACAGGGTCAGACCAATGGCCACGCTGAGGCCAGCGGCGATAAAAAGGATAATGCCCAGGCGCTTACGCCGATGTGGTTTCATCATGTGCTTTCTCCCAGGGTGGTTGCGGACTCGTCCAGGCTGGGCAATCTCACCTCCGCCTGGGGCGCGTCGTCCACCGCTTGCTCAGTAACTGCCCGACGCCGCTTCAGCTCTTTTAACAGCTGCTTTTTACGGCGCAGGGGAATAATCAGGTTGGCGGCCAGAAAAATGACAAACAGACCGTACACCGACCAGACGTTAAACGCATAGCCGCCCATCGCGATGAATTCCTGAATGCTTGAAAACTGAATCATAGTTCGTACTTGGCGTAACACGTATTAGTAATCGCCCGGAAACTCTCAGGCGCGCTTGACCAGATCTGCCACCCACTGTGCCCGACGTTCCCGGTGCAGGATCTCATTGCGGGTCGAGAGAATGATGCTGATGGCGAAAAACAAATACACGGCGATGACCATCAGCAGCAACGGCACCCAGATTTCCGGACCGTTGGGCTGGCTCGGATCTGCAGTGAAATTGGTAGCCGGCTGGTGCAGGGTATTCCACCAGTCAACCGAGTATTTGATCACCACCACATTAATCGAACCAACAATGGAAAACAGGGCACAAGCCTTGGCGGCCGCGTCACTGTCTTCCAGGGCTGCACGCAGGGATATCATCCCGATCAGCAGGAATAATTGCAGCAATAATGAGGTCAGTCGACCGTCCCATACCCACCAGGTGCCCCAGGTATCGACTCCCCAGATGGAACCGGACGCCAGGGCCAGGGCCGTAAACCAGGCACCAAGCGGCGCGGCTACCTTGACCACCATGTCCGCCAGCTTCATTTTCCAGACCAGCGAGACGGTACCGGCAATCGCCATCATCGGGAAAAACGCCAGCGAAATACTGGCCACCGGGACGTGAACATACATAATGCGATTGGTGAGCCCCTGCTGATAATCCTGCGGCACAAACAACAGGGCCCACACTACCCCAACGGCAAGAAACAGGGCCATGGCAGCCACCAGCCAGGGTAGCCAGCGGCTGGTCAGCTCATAAAACCATCTGGGGGAACCCAGTTTGTGAAACCATGTCCACATAACGCACCACTATCTAATTCGAGCAACCGGGGTTGCGGCAAGGCTAGAACGCCCAGATCGAGGATAACACGGGCCCTCGACGCACCCTTGTTACGTATTGTAACCCATTGTAAATACGCGCTTATAGCCTCATTGGACTATGGAATCAGGGCGCTTATCCCTTCCCCGGGCGCAGACCCTGGCAACATGTTTTCACTTATCGCCAGCGCTGCCGCTACAGGCACTGTTCAAGCGCGTGATAAGCCAGCTGCGGTGTTAATTCACACTGATCCGCAGCGCCGCCGCCGACGCCAGAGGCGCCAGGGTCAGTGCAGCCAATAGCATGGCACCCAAAATGGCGAGAAAGCCCAGCAGGTCGGCGCCATTTTGGGTCTGCTCCACCGCCAGGGTACCGGCAATTAACACCGGCACACTCAGTGGCAGGGTGATCATGGCCAGAATCAGTCCGCGACTGCCAAGACCCACCGTCAGTGCGACGCCAATGGAACCCAGCAGGCTCAGCACCGGCGTGCCCAGCAGCAGGGTCAGAAACAGGGTCAGGTAGGCCCCCTCCGGCAGCGCCAGCATGTAGGCGATCAGTGGTGAAATCAGCACCACCGGCAAACCGCTCACCAGCCAGTGGGCAATATTCTTCGCCAGCACCATGAAATACAGTGGATGCGGGCTGAGCAACAGTTGCTCCAGCGCCCCATCCTCATAATCAGAGCGGTACAGGCTATCCATGGCCAGCAGCGACGCCAGTAGCGCAGAAATCCACAGCACACCGGCGGCAATCTCGCCGAGTCGCTGCGGCTCCGGGGAAATCCCGATGGGAAACAGGGTGGCCACAATCAGGAAGAACATAAACGGATTGACCACGTCGTTCTTTCTTTTATAGGCAATCAGCAAGTCTCGTTTTAGGGTGCCCAGAAACGCGTGCCAGGTGGAAGTGACTTCCGCTGGGCTGCCAGCTACCGCGGATTGCCGGGGGTTCACATCAGCCAAGGGACAACACCTCCAGACCCGGCACCTGCAACTGATGATGGGTGGTCACCAGGACCGCACCGCCGCGTTCGGCGTGCTGCAGCAGAAGCTGTTCCAGAAGCGCCACACCGGACACATCAAGTGTGGTGAACGGTTCGTCCAACACCCACAGCGGCGTGGTGCTGACCAGCAGGCGCGCCAGCGCCACCCGCTGATGCTGTCCGGCGGACAGGGTATGGCACTGGGATTCTTCAAAACCACGCAGTCCGACGCCAGCCAGCGCAGTGCGCAACTGTGCATCGCTGACCGGCGTCTGCAGACCGCAACTCCAGCGCAGATTCTCCAGTGGCGTCAGCACCTTGTTCACGCCCACCCGGTGGCCGATGTACAGCAAGGCAGCATGCAGGCTGTCGCGCTGCTCATCGACGGGGATGCCCCGAAATAAAAGCTCGCCGGTATAGTCGGGATTGAGACCGCAAACAATGCGCAGCAAGGTCGTCTTGCCGCTGCCGTTGCTGCCTTTTACCTGTAGCACCTGGCCGGGATGAAGCTGAAAATCAAGCTGCTGGAACAGGACCCGGTCATCGCGCTCGCAAAAAAGCTCTCGGGCACTGAGCAGCGGAGCTGGGGAGGCGGCGGCAGAGGCCGGGCTTGAGGCTGACTGAGGCTGATTCATAAACGCTGGGCAGGATGGGATGCAGACCGGGGCGCGATTATAGCCCTATCGCGCCGGGAACGCCCGGCGGCCAGTCGACCGGAACGCTGGGAGCGATCAGCTGGCCGGTTGCCGGTTAATTCCAGTCCGAGAGTCGTGCCCGCAGTCGCATGGCGGCCTGGGAATGAATCTGGCTGACCCGTGATTCACTGACACCAATCACTTCGCCGATTTCCTTGAGGTTTAGCTCTTCATCGTAATACAGCGCCAGTACCAGCCGCTCGCGTTCCGGCAAGCCGTCAATTGCACGTGAAAGATGCGACTTGAAGGTATCGCGCTGTAATCCGTCACAGGGCCCCGGCAACTCCCCGGCGGCCAGCTCAATGGCAGAGTCATCCCCTTCCATGATGTCGTCAAAACTGAACAGCCGTGAGCCGCTGGCGTCCTGTAAAATTGCGTAGTAGGCACGGAGATCGATATCCAGTTCCCTGGCAATCTCCTTGTCCTTGGCATCCTGACCGGTGCGTGCCTCAATGGCCTTGATCGCCTCCGCCACCTTGCGCGACTTGCGGTGCACCGAGCGCGGCGCCCAGTCACCTTTGCGCACCTCATCAAGCATCGAGCCACGAATACGAATACCGGCATAGGTCTCGAAACTGGCTCCCTTGGTCACGTCGTATTTCCGCGCCGCTTCCAGCAAACCGATCATGCCGGACTGGATCAGGTCATCAATCTGGACGCTGGCTGGCATGCGCAGCAACAGGTGGTGAGCAATACGCTTTACCAGCGGTGCATAACGCTCCACCACCACATTGAGATCGCTGTCATCAAAGGGGGCTTTGGTTTGATCTTTGTCTACCGCTGAGGCTTCAGTTACTGAAGACATTGTCAGTTATCCCGTTTTTAGTTGTACCAACTGCTGTACCTAAAGCCAGGGAACTTCCGTTTACACGTCCGGGATGGAAGTGCCACGAGTCTCTGACCAGTTTGTTGTTGAACTGAGCGTGAGGTGCTGTCGGACGGGGAAGATCGATTGCGACCGGTTGCTGACCGATCGTCGTGCCAGGAGCAGCACCCGGTTGGGTACCGCTGATTGTGCGCGAAATCGCAGCGGCAGGTTGCCTGTCAGAGACGCGATAAGCCGCCCCTGTTGCGATCATTGCTTGTGGTTGTGCTCCAGACCAGGCTGGTATCACGTTGTCTGTCCCCGTTGTGAATGCGTGGATCTGTCGGATGGTGCTCGTTTGTTCCGGAAAACCATCTTCTGGCGCCGGGTCCTGCGTCTTTTATTGATCTGAAATTGATCCGACGCGACTGCTCACCTATTCCTATTCCGACTGGCTGCCAGGACACTCCTGTCTCCCAGCTGGCACCACGCATGTAGTGTCGCCTGCCTCCCTGCGAACCTCTGTCCCTCTTCTTCTCCCTCTTTTTCTCCCTCTTCTATCTTTTGGGTTGAGTCTTTAACTTTGACCTTGCTGCGCATCTTTGTTCGCTTCGTTTTACAGCTTTGCGGACATCTTTGGTGGCGAAAACTTGTTGCCGACCCGGTGCCCTCAGTCGTTGTTCGTATAACCGGCACTGTTGCCACTCAAGTTAATTGCCAGACGTCCGATTTACTTTCACACAGCGAGACGGTAAATGATCGACTCGCTTGTGGAATCCAGACTTTTATCTGCACTACTCAGACATCCTGTCCTGATCGTGTTGCAGCCTGTTGGATTCCTGAGGTAACAGGTAGCAAGTTCTGTTCCAACCGGGTACAGATTTTTTCAGTATTGCCGAGACCCCTGTTAATTAAGGCTATCCGGCACCTTTCACCAGCTTCCCGATTTTATTGCGCCACGGCTTTTCGCCAAGAAATTGACGAAGACTGTTCTGGCGCCAGTATTCAAGCGCCGAATCGCCAAATTTCTGGCGCTATTCCAGTGTCGACGGGACGCGACAAATGCGCGCGGAATTGACCCAGGGTGGGTTCAGGGAAGGTATGCATGATGGCTCCATCACGAGCCAGAGGCGCGACGCAAGCAAGGCCTGAAAAGCCAGGAAAGAGTCGCCGGCGAGCAACACGTGGTCAGGCCCTGGGGGGTGTGACCCCGGTTTGACCCATGTACTTGCCGCCGCGCTGCTTGTAGGTGGTTTCGCATTGCTCATCGGACTGGTAGAACAACATCTGCGCCACCCCTTCGTTGGCATAGATCTTCGCCGGTAGCGGCGTGGTGTTGGAAAATTCCAGGGTGACGTGGCCTTCCCACTCCGGCTCCAGTGGCGTGACGTTGACAATAATGCCGCAGCGCGCGTAAGTGGATTTGCCCAGGCAGATGGTCAGCACATCTTTCGGGATGCGAAAGTATTCCACGGTACGGGCCAGGGCAAATGAGTTGGGGGGAATGACACATACCGGTTCATCGATTGCCACGAAGCTACCCTCATCAAAATTCTTCGGGTCGACCACATTGGTAGTGTGCACGTTGGTGAAAATCTTGAACTCGCTGGCGCAGCGCACATCATAGCCGTAGCTGGATGTGCCGTAGGAAATTACTTTCTCGGAATTATGGTAGCGCACCTGCTCCGGCTCGAACGGATCAATCATGCCCTGCTCTCTGGCCATCTGTCTGATCCAGCGATCCGATTTGATACTCATAGCGTGCGCTCATTCCGTGTGAATTGGCAGAAGACTATCCGCGGCCGCGGGCTATTGCCGTTAATTCGGCGACAAGCCTCGGTGCCCGGCGAAACGCGCATGATAATGGCAAATTTCCCCCGATTCACCCACTTATTGTGCGCCGCGCTCGCCGCTGGTGGTGGTCCGGCTGCAAAGACGCCGCTGTTCAAGTATGATGCGCAGCTTTTAGCTGGCCGCAGCAGGCCAGCCAACCAGGCGCCCTCGGATTTGCCAGAGCGCCTTGCATATCACCGCGGCGCCGGCAGACGGTATAATCCCTGCCAGTACCGCCACTGAACACTGACCCTGCTCCGGGAGGCATCACACGTGAAAAAATGGCAATGCTTGGTTTGCGGCTTCATCTACGACGAAGAACTGGGCCTCCCGGAAGACGGGATTGCGCCGGGCACCCGCTGGGATGACATCCCCGACGACTGGATGTGCCCGGATTGCGGTGTCGGCAAGGAAGATTTCGAAATGGTGGAAATCTAGCCCCCGACCACAGTCTGGCAGTCCCCCGGCAGCCGATGGCTGCCTGCTGCCTCGCTAACCCGACCCGGGCATCCCGGGCTGACCAAAAAACTCCAGCAAGGATTCAAGAGTGAACGCACGCAAGATCCTGGTTACCAGTGCCCTTCCCTACGCCAATGGTGACATTCACCTTGGCCACCTGATGGAAACCATCCAGACCGACATCTGGGTGCGTTGGCAGAAAATGCAGGGCCACGACTGTGTCTATGTCTGTGCCGATGACGCCCACGGCACTGCTATCATGCTCAGCGCCCAGGCCCGCGGCATCACGCCGGAGCAGTTGATTGCCGAGGTCAAGGAGAATCACGAGCGGGACTTTGCCGGCTTTCACATCGGTTTCGACAATTACTATTCGACTCACTCGCCGGAAAACCGGCAATTGTCGGAAGACATCTATACGGCTCTGGACGGCAATGGCCACATCGCCCGCCGCGCCATCAAGCAGCTGTTTGATCCCGAAAAGAAACTGTTCCTGGCTGATCGCTATATCACCGGCACCTGCCCGAAGTGCAAAACCCCGGGTCAGTACGGCGATAACTGCGAGGCTTGCGGCTCAACCTACAGCCCAGCCGAACTGATTGACCCGCGCTCGGTAATCTCCGGCGCTATCCCGGTGGAGAAAGAGTCAGAACATTTCTTCTTTCGCCTGCCTGAATTTCGCGACATGCTGAAAACCTGGACCCGCAGTGGCACGCTGCAGGCGCAGGTGGCCAACAAGTTGAGCGAATGGCTGGACGAGGAGCTGCATGAATGGGATATCTCACGGGACGCGCCTTACTTCGGCTTTGAAATCCCCAATGCCCCGGGCAAGTATTTCTATGTCTGGCTCGACGCGCCGATTGGCTATATGGCCAGTTTCCGGCATCTCTGCGACCGCAGCGATTACCAGTTCGATGACTACTGGGCAACAGACAACGACACCGAGGTCTACCACTTCATCGGCAAGGACATTATCAATTTTCACACCCTGTTCTGGCCCGCCATGCTCACCAGCGCTGGCTATCGTACGCCCACCGCGGTATTTGCTCACGGCTTTCTCACCGTGGACGGCACCAAGATGTCGAAATCCCGTGGCACCTTCGTCAATGCCCGAACCTATCTTGATCACCTGGATCCGGAATACCTGCGCTATTACCTGGCGGCCAAGCTGTCGTCCGGGATTGACGATCTGGATCTGAATCTTGAGGACTTTGCCCAGCGCGTAAACTCTGACCTGGTGGGCAAGGTGGTGAATATCGCCAGCCGTTGCGCCGGCTTCATTGGCAAGAGCTTCGCAGGCGAACTGGCGGCAACGCCAGATAACCAGCCGCTGCTGGAAGAAATCCAGGCCGCGGCAGATGACATTGGTCGACACTACGAGCAGCGCGAATACGGCAAGGCGGTACGTATCATCATGTCCCTGGCGGACAAGGCCAACCAGTACATCAACGACAAGCAGCCCTGGGTAATAGCCAAGCAAGACAAACAGTCTCCCGAGCTGCAAGCCATCTGCAGCACCGGTATTAACGCCTTTCGCCTGCTGATGATCTACCTGAAGCCGGTGTTACCCGCCATGGCGGCCAAGGCCGAGACATTTCTGGCGGTGGCGCCGCTAAACTGGGCGGACGCACAAGCCCTGCTTACCGCCCATCGCATTGATCGCTTTCAGCCGCTAATGACCCGAGTGGAAAAGGACAAGATACAGGCCATGATTGAGCAAACCCAACAAGCCCATGCCGAGCAGCAAGAACAGAAGCAGCAGCCTGCAGCTGCCGACGCCACCGGCTTCGAGCCGGAAATCGAATTTGCAGATTTCTCGAAAGTAGACCTGCGTATCGCCCGCATTACTGCCGCGGAACACGTCGACGGCGCCGACAAGCTACTGCGCCTTAGCCTGGATCTTGGCATGGACAAGAATGGCGATCCGATTCAGCGTACCGTGCTGTCCGGCATCAAGTCGGCCTACCAGCCCGAGCAACTCACCGGCAAACTCACCGTGGTGGTAGCCAACCTGGCACCCCGCAAAATGAAATTCGGCACCTCCGAGGGCATGATTCTCGCCGCTGGCCCCGGCGGCACGGATATCTTCCTGCTGGAGCCCGACAGCGGCGCCGAACCTGGCATGCGGGTCACCTAGCAACCATCGCATGCCGGCTATGTCGCTATCCCGTCGCATCCGGATGGGATCCAGACGCAATAGAGCCGGACAAGTTTTTTGCTGACCGGTGAATTGGTAAAGCATCGGACGACGTAATAAGCTCTGTTCCTCGCATTACTACTCTTCCCAGCATTACTTTCCAGGAGTTTGGCACTCACATGACATTCTTGAGACGATCGGCGTGGCAACTGCTGCCGGCGCTGCTGCTTACCCTTACCAGCACCCCCGGCTTCACCCAGAGCAGCGAAATCCGGGCCATTCAGGATTCGGTCATCAAGATCTATACTACCCAGGCCGAGCCCGACTATTTCACGCCCTGGCGGCTGTTGACGCCGCGCCAGAGCAGCGGCTCCGGGTCGGTGATATCCGGCAACCGGATCCTCACCAATGCCCACGTGGTAGCCAACGCCAGTTATGTGCAGGCCCAGAAACACAATGATCCCCAGCGCTACCAGGCCCGGGTGCTGTTTGTGTCCCATGAGGCCGACCTGGCAGTGATTACCGTGGATGAGCCAGGCTTTTTCAGCGACCTGGAAGCCCTGACCATCGGCGACCTGCCGCCGCCCCAGCAGGAAGTTGCTGTCTATGGCTACCCCATCGGCGGCAAGTCACTGAGTATTACCAAGGGGATTCTGTCCCGGGTGGAACAGCAGGTATACGCCCACGCCGGGGCCTACCTGCTGGCCGGGCAAATTGACGCGGCCATCAATCCCGGCAACAGTGGCGGTCCGGTGATAGTGGATGAGCAGATCGTTGGCGTGGTGATGCAGGCCAACGCCGGTGGCCGGGCGGAAAATCTCGGTTACTTTGTGCCCCCCAGTATCGTTCGCCATGTCCTTACCGACAGCCTGGATGAGCAACTGGGCGGGTTTCCCGATCTGGGTTTCCGTACCCAGACCCTGGATAGCCCTTCTGCCAAAGCCGCTTATGGACTGGAGGAAGACCAGAACGGGGTGCTGGTTATCAAGGTATTTGAAGACTCGCCAGCCGACGGTGTGCTGCAGGAAAATGATGTCATTCTCGCCGTGGACGACCAGGACATTGCCGATGACGGCACTATTCGCATTACCGACGACGTGCTGACCGACTACAAGCACGCCATCGACCTGCACCATATTGGTGAAGCGATCAGCATCCGCTATTCCCGCAATGGCCGCACACAAACTGTTGACCTGCTCGCTGAACCGGCACTGCCCAGCTACAGTCTGGTGGCCAGTGAACAGTTTGATCGGGTGCCGGAATACTATATCTATGGTGGCATTCTATTCGTGCCGCTGAACATGAACCTTATCAAGCGCTGGGGAAATGACTGGAGCCGCACCGCCCCGGTCAGTCTGCTGCAGGCGCGCAACGAGTGGAGTTCCCCGGACCGCCGGCAGCTGGTTGTCGCCCTGCAGGTACTGGCCGCTGACGTCAATCTTGGCTACCACGACTGGCGCAACTGGATCGTCAACTACATCAACGGTGAGCCGATTCGCGATTTTGAGCAGTTCGCCAATTTACTGCGTTACAACGACGCCGAGAACGTCGTCTTTGAGAACAGCAACGGCTACCAGATGGTTATCAATCATGCGCAAGCCATCGACAGCGAAGACGCCATCCTGAATCGTTACCGTATTCCGTCTGCCTACTCTCCTGGCCTGTTCGCTGAATAGACCACAGCCCTGAGGCCAGCCAGGCAAGCATGCTAGAATCCGCCTGCGCCGCGTGTCACAGACTGACTATTCCGGCGCAGGATTGAGACCCGCTTGCTGTGACTGACTTTCTGACAATTCTTGTTGCTACCGTACTGGTAAACAACCTGCTGCTGATCCAACTGCTGGGCGTGTCGTCGCTGTTCGCCTACAGCACGCGATGGCAGCAGGCGATTGAGCTATCACTGTTCACCTTCGTCGTACTCACCCTGTCCGCCGCCATCAATGGCTTGCTGGTCTATTTCCTGCTCGCGCCGCTGGGACTGATGAT
This sequence comes from uncultured Pseudohongiella sp., assembly GCA_965230125.1. Taxonomy (GTDB): domain Bacteria; phylum Pseudomonadota; class Gammaproteobacteria; order Pseudomonadales; family Pseudohongiellaceae; genus UBA9145. The sequence goes on from OZ245938.1 coordinate 2,750,758, forward strand.
TGCCCAACTGCTGGTATACGTGCTGGTCAGCGGTAGCCTGGCCACCATTCTCTCGCAGTTACTCAAACGGCATCTGCCCCTGTCTTACCGTCGCAATGGACTGGCGTTTCTGTTGGCTGGCGGCAACAGCGCGGTGATTGGTGTGGCGCTTCTCCAGGGCGAAGCGCTCAGGCCGCCGCTTGAGCAACTTGCCTACAGCATCGCTGCGGGCGCGGCTTTCGCTGGGCTGCTGCTGGCCTTCGCCGCTCTACGCCAGCGACTGACTCTGAATGATATACCTGCCCCTTTTCGCGGACCGGCGGTTGAGCTGCTCAGCCTGGGCATACTGGCCATGAGTCTGCAGGCCATGGCGGAGCTGTTCTGAATGCTTCCGGCTACCCCCCACACAAGTCTGACACTTGCCGCCGCCACACTGCTGGCGCTGTTTCTGTTATGGCTTGGCATCAAGCTCTGGGGCTACTGGCTACGACAACACCGCCGTCAGCAACATCTGATCGACACCATCAACGAGCTGCTGCCGCAAACCCAGTGCGGCCGCTGCAGCTATGAAGGTTGTCTGCCCTACGCCCGGGCTATTGCCGAGGGTGAAGCCATCAACAAATGCCCACCGGGAGGCCAGGCCACCATCGCTGCCCTGGCACAGCTGCTGCATGAACGGCCTAGCCATCTGGACCCGGCACACGGCTGCGTAACACCGGCCCAGGTGGCGGTGATCCGCGAAGACGAATGCATTGGCTGCACCAAGTGTATTCGTGCCTGTCCGGTGGATGCCATTGTTGGCGGACCAAAACTGATGCATACCGTAATTGCCAGCGAATGTAATGGCTGTGACCTGTGTCTCGACCCCTGCCCGGTGGACTGCATAGATTTGTTGCCGGTGTCCCGGCCCGACCGCGGTCCGTTACCGGACCGGTACGCAAAGGCCCTGCGCAAGGCTCAGTTGTGCTAGGAGTCTTGCGCCGCACAATAGCCGGACCGCGACTGCGGGTAGGCCGTCACAAGGCCGCAACCCTGCGCTCGCGCATCATGCCCATGCCGCTCCCCGAACGTCTCATACTGACCCTGCCTGCCACGCTTGATGTCGAAGTCAAACCGGGCCAGCAGGTGGCCAAAAACCAGCTGCTGGCACGCGAAAACTCAACTTATGGACGCCGGCTGCATGCCCCTACTTCGGGGCAGGTGCTGAGCATTACCACGATTTTCACGCCGGACCAGAACCAATCGCCGGGCCAACATTTAATTCTGCAAGTTGACCACGAGGATAAAGGAAGCGACCTGCCCCTTATTGAAAATCCCGGAGATAGGCACGCCGACGAAATACTGGAGCGCATCGCCATTGCCGGTGTGGTCTGCACAGATCCGGCACAATCCAGCGCAGCACAACGGCTGGCAACCGGTCGGACAAACCAGGCTCGACTAATCATTATCAACGCCGCCGAATCAGAACCTTACCTGTGTGCCGACGAAGCGCTGATTCGCGAACATGCCCAGCTCGTTGTCCAGGGCGCGGCCTTGCTGCAACAGGCTGGCCTGGCCCAGCGCTGCGTAATCGCTTTTCAGCGTGGCAAACCAGCGGCGCTGACAGCACTGCGGAAAGCATTAGCGGATAGCAGCGTGGAGCTGGCCCTGCTGCCGGCTGACGATTACCCGTTGGGCACCGACCCCCAGGTCATCAGATTCATCACTGGCCAGGAAGTGAGCAGCGGATGCTTGCCAGACGACGAGGGCATATTGCTGTTTTCCGCCAGCGACGCTGCCGCGGTCTGTCAGGCCGTGACCCAGGGACTGCCGCACACCAGCCGTGTGGTGGCCCTGGCGGGCCAGGCATTACGCACGCCGAAATGTTTCGTCGCCCGCTTCGGCACATCCATTGCACATCTGTTGTCACTGAGTGGATGCCGCGCAGAGCTGCACGCAGGAACACTATTGGGTGGGCCGCTGCGCGGTCATCTGCTGGACAATATTGAATTACCGGTCACGGTAAACACCACCTGCGTAATCGCCCTGGGCGACAATGAGGCCCCCGCCACCCCAGATGCTGACGACTGCATTCGCTGTGGCGACTGCATCGGCGTTTGCCCGGTTCACCTGCAGCCGCAGTTACTGCTGACACTGAACGCACAGCGGCAGGACTTGCCACTACTGGCACACGGTATGGCAGATTGTATCCAGTGCGGAGCCTGCACCCAGGTCTGTCCCAGTGCCATCGATCTGGCCGGCCATTTCCAGGACGCGCAGCAGCGCCTGATCGAGCGCGCCGATCAGCAGCAACTCAGCCAGTACTGGCAGCGGCGCTTTCAGTTTCATCAGTACCGCCTGAAACGGGATCGCGAGCAGGCCCAGGACCACTTCGCTGCCCCAACCACGACCGGCAGTGACAATCACGTCAGTCGCGACAACAAGTTTTCTCGCGACCAGGCGCGCACCGAAATTGCTGATGCCGTGGCCCGGGTGCGCGCGAAACGAAATCAGACACCACAAAACAAGGATGAATCGTCGTGAATCAGAGCCGGACATCCTGGCGGCGGCCCGGCCACGACGCGCGGAGCCGGCAACTCGGCAAGCTGCTGGCTTTGCTACCGGGGTTTGCTGTCAGCAGCTGGATCCTGGGCCCGGGCCTGCTGCGCAATCTGCTGGTTGCTGTGACTGCCGGTTACCTGTTCGCCAGCCTGGCGCGGTTGCTGCGCAGGCAACCACTGCGCGGTGTCTATACCGACATCGGCGTGCCCACCACCGCGGCCTTGCTTGCCTTGTTAATGCCTCCGGAGATACCCCTTTGGCTCCCGGTTGTCGGTGCGGCCTTTGCCTCGGGCCTGGTCAACCCGGTATTTGGCGGCACCAACCAGGCCCTGTTGCATCCGGCAATGAGTGGCTACCTGTTAGTACTGCTGACCTTCCCGGAGCGGCTTGGCGGTTCGCTGCCCACGACCGATCCCACCTTGCTGTCTCACCTGTGGATCAATGGTGGCTTTTTGCTGGGTGGCCTGTACCTGCTGCAACAGCGGATTATTCGCTGGCACATTCCGGGCAGCCTGCTGACCACTGTGTTGATCATCAACTGGCTGGAAGGCGGGTTCGCGAGCGACCCGCTTGCGCTATTGCAGATCCCGTTTACGGGGCTTGCCATGCTGGCCGCCTTTTTTATTGCCACTGATTTCGGCAGTGCGGCGATTACCCCGCGGGGTCGTCTGCTGTATGGCACCCTGCTCGGCATCCTGTTGGCCAGCACGCCACCGGGTGCCACCAGTGTCGCAGTGGCAGTGATAATCGCAAACTTCTGCACGCCGCTGCTTGATCATCTTTGTCGACCACGCATCTATGGCCACAAGCCCGACACCGGCCATGAGGAGCTACTGTGACTGATCTTGCCAATCGAGCCCGGGACGCCCATTCGCTGTGGCACGACAATCCGGTACTGGTGCACCTGCTCGGCCTGACGCCTTTACTGGCGTTATCCACCACGGTGCTACTGGGAGCAACGCTGCTGCTGACCCTGACAATCCTGCTGGCAGTGGCCACCGCAGTGTCAGGCCTGCTGCTGACAAAAATCAATGCCAGCTGGCGCTTCCTGTTTCACCTGGGCTTGCTCGCTCTGTTGACCACTACGATAAGCGCGCTACTGTCAGCCTGGGCACCAGCACTACATGCAGCGATTGGCATTTACCTGCCGCTACTCAGCTGCAGTTTGCTGCCACTGCTGCACTTGCAAGCTGCGCAAGCCGAGACCGGATTAGGCGCTCGCCTGCTCCTGCTCGCACGATTACTTGGTGGCTATGGACTGGTCGTCATGACCCTGGCAGGACTACGGGAAGCCCTGGCCTACGGTGGCTTGCTAACTGATGCGGATATGCTGATAGCCGATGCCGCACCGGGCGTGGCCCGGTCGCTGCTACCCTTCGCCGCTACCCCCGCGGCCGGGTTTATGCTGCTAGGATTACTGGCCGCGGCCGCCACCTGGTTGCGCCAATTCACCGACCCAGGCCAACCCACACCAGATGTCGAGCCGGCAGCGCGGGCGCGGGTGACTGAAAAGCTGCAATAAATTTACCGCCGTCAAAATATCCAGAGATAAACAGCCACAGGCCGGAGCCATGAACAGGGAAAAACGCACCGAAATTTTCAATCGTCTGCGGGCAGAGAACCCGGAACCGACCACTGAGCTTAAGTTCAGCAACAGTTTCGAGTTGCTGATTGCCGTGCTGCTATCGGCCCAGGCCACCGATGTCAGCGTCAACAAGGCCACGGCGGGTCTGTTCAAGGCTGCACCCACGCCAGAGGCCATGCTCAAACTCGGCGTAGAGGGGGTCAAGAAGCACATTAAAACTATTGGCCTGTTCAATACCAAGGCCGAGAATGTCATCAAGACCTGCCGGATTCTCGCTGAGCAATACCAGTCGCAGGTGCCGGACAACCGGGAAGCTCTGGAGGCGTTGCCGGGAGTGGGTCGCAAAACCGCGAACGTGGTGCTCAATACCGCCTTCAGGCAGGTGGCCATGGCGGTGGACACCCATATTTTCAGGGTCTCCAACCGCACCGGGATAGCCCCGGGCAAAAACGTGCTGGAAGTGGAAAAACGCCTGCTGCGGCTGGTGCCTGAGGAATTCTTACTGGACGCCCATCACTGGCTGATCCTGCATGGCCGCTACGTGTGCCTGGCACGCAAGCCCCGTTGCGGGGCCTGCGTCATTGAGGATCTGTGTGAGTTCAAGAAGAAGACGTCGGACTGAGAGCTAATTCCGCAATCCTGGATTTTATTCGCAGGACCAGGAAATCAGTTACTTGCGTCCTTTCTGCGCGGCAATGCGCAGGCGCAACGCATTGAGCTTAATAAAGCCTGCCGCGTCTTTCTGATCATAGGCCCCGGCATCGTCCTCAAAGGTGGCAATGTTTTCATCGAACAGCGAATCGGCTGACTCCCTGCCTACTACCATCACGTTGCCCTTATACAGTTTCAGGCGCACCTTGCCATTCACGTAGAGCTGGGAATTGTCGATCAGCGCCTGCAACGCCACCCGTTCCGGTGACCACCAGTAGCCGTTGTAGACCAACGTCGCATAGCGAGGCATCAGGTCATCTTTCAGGTGCGCCAGCTCGCGGTCCAGGGTGATGGATTCAATGGCACGGTGCGCCTTCAGCATCAGGGTGCCACCCGGCGTTTCATAGCAGCCCCGCGATTTCATGCCTACAAAGCGATTCTCGACGATATCAACCCGGCCAATACCGTTGGCGCCGGCAACTTTATTCAGCTGAGTCAGCACCTGTGCCGGACTCATGGGCTCGCCGTCTATCGCCACGATATCGCCCTGTTGGTAGTCCAGTTCAATATAAGTAGGCTGGTCAGGCGCAGCTTCCGGGGACACGGTCCACAACCACATGGCCTCCTCGGCCTCACTGGCTGGGTCTTCGAGCACGTCGCCTTCATAGGAAATATGCAGCAGGTTGGCATCCATGGAATACGGTGACTTGCTGCCCCGCTTCTTCTCCACCGGGATGTTGTGCTCGTCACAGTAGGCCAGCAGCGTGTCGCGAGAAGTCAGATCCCATTCCCGCCAGGGTGCAATCACCTTGATACCCGGACTCAGGGCATAGGCGCCCAATTCGAAACGCACCTGGTCGTTGCCCTTGCCGGTAGCACCGTGGGAAATGGCGTCGGCCCCGGTTTCCGCGGCAATTTCCACCAGCCGTTTGGCGATCAGGGGTCGGGCAATGGAGGTGCCCAGCAGGTACTCCCCTTCATACAGGGCATTGGCGCGAAACATCGGGTAGACATAGTCGCGCACGAATTCCTCACGCAGATCCTCGATGAAGATTTCCTTGATGCCCATGGCCTCGGCCTTGGCCCGGGCTGGCTCCACTTCCTCGCCCTGCCCGATATCGGCAGTAAAGGTCACCACCTCACAGTCATAGGTCTGCTGCAACCACCTGGCAATCACCGAGGTATCCAGACCACCGGAATAGGCCAGCACTACTTTATCTATCGCGGACATGTATGCACTCCAACGCTATTGTTACTCAAGCTCTTGATGGGCGGTTTTCAGACCGGGCCGATGACCTGTCCGAGATGACCCCGGGACAGACCAGAGCGACACGATCGCGCCCGGAGCATGGCAAAAGACGCGCATTCTATCATCAACAGCCGCCACCAAGGTAAATTCCAGGCACCGGGCCTGCACCTGGAAAGGCGATAGTGAACTGGCTATGCCGCCCAATCGAGTAGCGACACCGCAATGATTTAGCTGCGCAGCCGATTACGCTACAATAGCGCCTCTTTTCGCAGGCACCCGTGGTCATGACAGCAGAAACAATCCGCCTCACCCAACCCGACGACTGGCATTGCCACTTCCGGGACCAGGAGGCGCTGACCACCACCGTGCCGCACACCGCCCGCTGTTTCGGGCGCGCCATCGTCATGCCCAACCTGAAGCCGCCGGTTACCTCGGTCAGCGCAGCATTGGACTACCGGGCACGCATTATGGCCACGTTGCCCCCTGACTCTCCGTTTCAGCCGCTCATGACCCTGTATCTGACCGACACGCTGCCGCTGGATGAGATTGATCGGGCCGCAGCCAGCGCCGAGGTCGCCGCGGTTAAATACTACCCTGCTGGCGCCACGACTAATTCCGACAGCGGCGTGACCGCCATCGACAAGGTGTATCCCCTGCTGGAACGCATGGCCGAGCATCACATGCCGCTGCTGATCCACGGTGAAGTGACCAACTCCGACGTGGACATTTTCGATCGCGAGCAGGTGTTTATCGATACCGTCCTGGAGCCGCTGGTAGCGCGCTACCCGCACCTGAAGATCGTGCTGGAACATATCACTACGCGACACGCGGTGGAGTTCGTGAAAAGTGCCGGCAGCAATGTAGCCGCCACCATTACTGTTCATCACCTGCTCTATAATCGCAATCATCTGCTTGCAGGAGGGGTCAGACCACACTTTTATTGCCTGCCTATTCTGAAGCGCGACACCCACCAACAGGCATTGATTGACGCAGCGACCAGCGGCAGCAGCAAGTTTTTCCTGGGCACCGATTCTGCGCCCCACGTCAGGCCTGACAAGGAAACTGCCTGTGGCTGCGCCGGCATCTACACAGCGCCGGCTGCCATTGAGTTGTACGCTGAGGTGTTTGACAACTGCGGCGCACTGAACAAGCTGGAAGGCTTTGCCAGCCACTTCGGCGCGGACTTTTATGGCTTGCCGCGCAATAGCGAGCAGATCACTTTGCAGCGCCAGGACTGGGTCATGCCCGCTGAATTCCCGCTGGGAGACTCGGTGGTGGTACCAATCCGGGCCGGTGAAGCGCTCGCCTGGCGGCTGGTCGGCGCGGCCGACACTCACCTGGAATTCACGCAACGGCCAACCGACCACACCAATCCACAAGGATCAACCACCTGATTATGAGTGACTATGATGAACAGGAGAGGTCGTTACTGGCAGAGCGATTTCGGACGTTTTTCCCGGTGGTCATCGACGTGGAAACCGGCGGTTTCAACAGCAGCACCGACGCCATTCTGGAAGTGGGCGCCGTCTTACTGGCCATGTCAGAAGAAACCGGGCGCCTGGAGGTGGACCAGACCTTTTTTCATCGAGTGGTGCCTTTTGATGGCGCCAACATTGAAGACGCGGCCCTGAAGTTTACCGGCATTGATCCCTACCACCCGCTGCGCATTGCGCGACCGGAGAAAGATGTATTTCAGGCCCTGTTCAAGCTGATTCGAGAAACCATGAAACAGCAGGACTGCAAGCGAGCCATCCTGGTGGGCCACAATGCTCACTTTGACCACGGCTTCATCAATGCCGCCAGTGAGCGCCACAATTTAAAGCGCAATCCATTTCATCCCTTCTCCAGCTTTGACACCGCCAGCCTGGCCGGTCTGGCTTACGGGCAAACGGTATTATCCCGCGCCTGCGCGGCGGCAGGCATCGATTTTGACGACGGTGAGGCGCACTCCGCTCGCTACGATGCGGAGCGTACCGCCGAGCTGTTTTGCTCAATCGTCAATCGCTGGCAGGATCTTGGCGGCTGGCCACCGCGCTGGAACGGCAGTTAGCCAGAGTTTCGGGCAGGTGTCCGGGATGGACCGGGCTGGAAAATTAGTTCGGATCAGGCGGTGGGCACCAGGTCGATAGCGTTGGCGCAGGCACGCCAACGCTTTGAGACTAATTACTCGGCTTTCGGTTCGGCCTGTTCGGCTTCACCACCAGCCTTCTCGATCATCGGCTGCAGCTCGCCCTTCTCGTGCATCTCGGTCACGATATCGCAGCCACCTACCAATTCGCCGTCAATAAACAGCTGTGGGAATGTCGGCCAGTTGGAGACTTGCGGCAGGTTGGCTCGCACGTCCGGGTTGCTCAGGACATCCACGTAGGCAAAGCGCTTGCCGCAGGCCATCAGCACCTGGGTGACCTGGGCAGAAAAACCGCACTGCGGTGCCTCCGGACTACCCTTCATGTACAACAGGATGCTGTTGGACTTGATTTGATCTTGGATGGTTTCTTCAATACTCATGGATTGCAGCCTCGCAGGAATGTGGCAATAGGCCGGCAGGTACTTCGCTGGTAAGTCCGCCACCGACAGGTGAGTGGGAAAACAGGCCACAAGTTTACACGGTCTGGCTGGTGGCTGTCAGCTTCACTCGCGGCATCAATCCGAGCAGTCAGACAGAACGCTCAACGGGCGCTCCCCAACCACCGCCTCCCGGTGTGGCAATTTCCAGACGATCACCGGCGGCGGCAACAAAACTGGTTTTACCCGGCAACCGGGTGCCATTCAGGCGGTTCACGCCGCACTGTCCCGGCTCCCCGCCCGCCAGTCCCCAGGGTGGTAGCTGGCGTCGCTCGGTCAACAACGTCACCTGGGTCGGCTCCAGAAATTCATATTCGCGAATTACACCATCCCCCCCGGCATGCAGCCCGGCCCCGCCGCTGCCCCGGCGGCGCTGATAGCGTCGCAGCCGCAGTGGGTAATGCATTTCCAGACTTTCAATAGGGGTATTCAGGGTATTGGTCATGTGGCTGTGCACAGCATGCAGACCGGCATGGTTTGGTCCGCCCCCCGTACCGCCGGCCAGTGTCTCGTAGTAATCCCAACGCTGACCGTTGGCGACGCCAGTGCTGCCCATGGCCAGGTTGTTCATACTGCCCTGGCTGGCGGCCGGGATCCGCTCTGGCAAGGCACTGGCCAAAGCCCCCAGGACCAGATCCACCAGGCGTGTGGAGGTTTCCACATTGCCAGCGGCCACCGCTGCCGGGCGCTGCGCATTAACCACGGACCCCGGCCGCGTGAGCAGTTTGATGCGCCGAAAAAGTCCCGCACAGCTGGGCGCCTCGGCGGGCAACAGGCAGCGGAAGCAGTAGTAGGCAGCGGCAGCCACTACCGACTCCGGGCAATTAAGGTTACCTGGCACCATGTCGCTGCTGTCGGTCATATCCATGGTGATGGACTGCGCCGAGATCGTCAGCTTCAGGTCCAGCGGAATCTGCTGACCCGCGGACTCACGGTGTTCAAGCTCAGCGCCCTCAGGTTCACCTGCTTCAGCGGGACTATCCGCAAGTCCTTCAACCGCACTATCCGCAAATCCTTCAACCTCACTTCCCTCAAGAAAGTCCCGAAAGTGATACTGCCCCGGCGTCAGATTCTCCAGCATCGAACTGGCAATCCGATCGGCATAGTCATTCAGCTCCACCATTCCTTGCCGGTACTGATCCACACCCAGGCCAGCCACCAGTTCCTGCAGCCGCGTGACCCCTACCTGATTGGCGCCTACCTGGGCAGCAAAGTCACCGCTGATTCGACCGTCCGCGAGGTCGGCCAGCGCTGGCAGCGGTTGCTGCACTTGGCCATCGCGCAGCAATAAGGTCGGCGGGATGATGACCCCTTCCTCTTCCAGGCGGCTGGAGATGGGCATGGACCCTGGGGTATCGCAACCAATGTTGGCGTGATGGGCCCGGTTAGCTACGAAGCCCAACAAAGCCTTCCCGTCCGCGGCAAACACGGGGGCAATAACCGTAACATCCGGTAAATGAGTCCCCCCCAGATAAGGATCGTTAACCATGATCACGTCGCCAGCCTGCCAGTCCCGCTCTCGCACCAGGTTCCCCATGGCGTAGGCCATGCTGCCCAGATGTACCGGAATATGGGCCGCCTGGGCAAACAGCTCGCCATCCGCTCCAAACAGCGCACAGGAAAAATCCAGGCGGTCTTTGATATTCGGAGAGAAGGCCGCGCGGCGCAGCACCACCCCCATCTCATCACAGATCGCGGCAACCCGACTGGCAAACAGGTTTAACTCAATAGCGTTCATGGCGGGTGGGCAGGTCCGGGATAGAAAGACTGCAGCCTAAAGGATAGCCCGGGGAGTGGCAATTGCCCCGGCGGGCGGAACTGGCTAAAATGCCGCCTCGAATGGGTAGCGAGAGCTGCCCTTTTTGTTTTCAGGGAATCAAACCCGGCCGGTGCGCACCGACCTGGCGCGATCTCTCATTCACCGGGAACACCACCGTGCAACACTTTCTTACCCTGCTGGACATACCCAAGCCGGACCTGATTGGCATCGTCAAACGTGCCACTGAGCTGAAGCGTGACCCGGACCAGGTCAGGCCCGCGCCGCGCAAGACGCTGGGCCTGATTTTCGAGAAGTCCTCCACCCGGACCCGGGTGGCTTTCGAGGTGGCCATGAACCAGATGGATGGACGGTCGATTTTCCTGACCACTGGCGATTCCCAGCTGGGCCGCGGTGAACCCATTGAAGACATGGCGCGGGTATTGTCACGGATGGTGGATATTATTGCCGTGCGCACTTTTGAGCACGCCAAGCTCGAGTGTTTCGCCGAGCACTCAACGGTGCCAATCATCAATGCCCTCAGCGACGACTATCACCCCTGCCAACTGCTGGCGGATCTGCAGACCTTCTTTGAGCATCGCGGTGACATCGCTGGCAAGCGGGTAGCGTGGATTGGCGATGGCAATAATATGTGCCATTCCTACATTAACGCCGCGCGGGTTTTCGACTTTGAGCTGGCGGTGGCCTGTCCGCCCGGATTCGAACCCAGTGCCGAGTTGGTCGCTGCCAACAAGGACCGGGTCCAGGTGGCACCTGACCCGAAAGCCGCCGCTGCCAAGGCTGATCTGGTGGTCACCGATGTCTGGGCCTCCATGGGCCAGGAAGCCGAGCAAGCCGACCGCATGCACAGCTTCGTCGACTATCAGGTGAACACCGAACTGATGGCTGGCGCCAACAGCGACGCCCTGTTCATGCACTGCCTGCCAGCCCATCGCGGAGAAGAAGTCAGCGCCGAGGTCATCGACGCCGCAGATAGCGTGGTCTGGGAAGAAGCCGAGAATCGCATGCATTCCCAGAAGGCTCTGCTGGAGTATTTGCTGAGCCAGTAACAGCAGCCCTGGTCAATTTGCGCAACACAAGATATAGTAGCCGGGTTTCGCCTTCTGCTGGCCTTCAAAACCGATAAAGTGGCGGCGCTGAACTGGCTACTTTTCCACCAGTTCCCGATGCCTGCACTGAACAGGGGCGTCAACCGAACCACCCCGCCCTGCCGCTGAATCAATTCACATTTTGCCCACAGGCAACTCACAAAAAAACCTCTTGCAAACCCCTGTTTTGCGCATTATCTTGTGCTGCAGTTTCGCGACTTGTCTATATATTGTATTGACCCTCTGTGAATCAAGGGTGGCACCCGGGCTCTGGCCAACACAGAAACCAGAACATTTTCGGGCAGTTATAGCTTCTTCAGCGATATAAACAGGACGCAAAGCAGGTAATCGGGGTCCAGCCAGGACGGCAGATTCCGGGTCTGGGGTCAGGACCGTTTCCACGCAACACCATTGCCGTGAAAAAAAATTAAAGTCCGGCGCCAAAAACACAATATATAGTATATGGCTCTAACGCTGTCTGGCCCGGTTTGCCGGGATTGGTTTGCGGGGGTTGAACGTGATCGAAGTAACTGAAGCAATTGCTGACGGTACTGATCCCGGCCTTCCCCGCCAGCCACCAGCCGGGACTCTTACCGCCGCCACAAGCGGCGGCACCAGTTTCAAGCAGGCAGAGCCGGCGCTGGCCAGCGTCACTATCAATGCAGGGTAGCCTTGTAGTGACTGGCTTGTAGTGACTGGCTTGTAGTGACTGGATAGTGGCCCAGGTAGTGGCGCAGGCAGTGGCGTAGACAATGGCACAGCAGTCACCACCGCGGCGTAGTCTGCACGACGCCGGGCAGGCAGTTAGCTGACCAGGCATGCTTGCAGCCAGCTGCGGCCGGCAGCAACCGGCAGGTTTGACAAGCTCGGCCATTGCCTGCCAGGACGGCCAGAACGAAGAGAGTTGCAAGGGCATACAGGGAATACAGGGAATACAGGGAATAAACAGGAGACGAAGTCCCAGGCAGCAAAAGGAATAGCACTCAAAGCCACAACAGCAGGGACAACAACCGGCTACACGAGCAGGGAAAGCAGCAAGCTCAGCAGTCACGAGCGAACAACACCAGGCAGTACATCGACGCGCAGTAAAGCAATACACAGTTAATCACAAGGATAAGCAACACAGCAGGACAGTAACCGCACCGGGTTTGTTGCCAGCAGGCAGATTCACCGCAACAGACAAACCAGCGCGGCACGAAGCGGCCCAACTGACATCTCTTCAGGGTATGTCGCGCAAGGCATTTCGCACGCAAGGCTTTCATGAAGCCTGAATCCAGGCAGCAGCCCGGATTGACGTTGCAAACGCTCTGCAAGCCAGGGACCGCAATCGCAGCTGATGAGGCTGGCCAACCGTAGCCGCCTTGCGTAGTCAGCAGATAACAATACCGCTTCACCAGTTGATACTGGGGGATACAAGCAGAATTCGGAGTCAACAATGCAAACTGATGTACAAACCACCGGGGGCACACCACGCACCACCAACACCCGCAGTAACGACAACTCGTCGGTAGCCGCAACGGCACCCGGTCAGCTGCGCGTTATCAAGCGCAACGGGGCCGTGGTCAGCTACGATGAATCGAAGATCACCGTGGCGATAACCAAGGCCTACCTGGCTGTGGAAGGTGGTAACGCCGCCGCCTCATCACGTATTCACGAAACGGTCGCGCAACTGTCAGCGTCCATCTCTGAGATTTTTAAGCGGCGCATGCCTTCGGGCGGCACCATTCATATTGAAGATATTCAGGATCAGGTAGAGCTGGCGCTGATGCGCAGCGGCGAGCACAAGATTGCCCGCAGCTATGTCATCTACCGAAACGAACACGCCCGCCTGCGTGAAGAAAAGCGCGCCGCAGACCAGCCCCAGCAGCCGGAAATCCCGGTGACCCTGGATGACGGCCAGCAAGGGCCGCTGGATACCCAGCGCCTGCGCACGGTGATCAATGAAGCCTGTGAGGGACTGACCGATGTCTGTGCACAGACCATTTACGACGAAACGCTGAAGAATCTCTACCCTGGCGTCAAAATGGACGATGTGCGTACCTCGCTGGTAATGACCGCACGCACCATGGTGGAAAAGGATCCCAATTACTCTTACGTCACCGCGCGCTTGCTGATGGACACCTTGCGCTCAGAAGCATTGGGCTTTCTTGGCATTACCGATGCTGCCACCCAGTCGGAAATGCACTATCGCTACGCCGCCACGCTCAAGCCCTACATAGAGAAGGGCGTGGAGCTGGAATTGCTGTCCCCGCACCTGCTGGAGTTTGACCTGGATGTCCTGGGTGAAGCACTGAAGGCGGATCGCGACCAGCAATTTACCTACCTCGGCCTGCAAACTCTGTATGACCGCTACTTCATTCATAGTGAAGGTGTACGCTTCGAGCTGCCGCAGGTGTTTTTCATGCGCGTTGCCATGGGTCTGGCCAGCAACGAGGAAAACCGGGAAGAGCGCGCCATTGAGTTTTATAACCTGATTTCCAGCTTCGACTACATGGTCTCCACGCCGCAGCTGTTCAATTCCGGCACCCTTCGCCCGCAGCTTTCATCCTGCTTCCTGACCACCGTACCGGATGACCTGCATGGCATTTACTCGGCAATACGCGACAACGCCATGCTGTCCAAATGGGCTGGAGGTCTGGGTAACGACTGGACGCCGGTGCGCGCACTGGGCGCCCACATCAAGGGCACCAATGGCAAATCTCAGGGCATCGTGCCGTTTTTGAAAGTAGTCAACGACACCGCCGTTGCCGTGAATCAGGGCGGCAAACGCAAAGGTGCCGTGTGTTCCTATTTGGAAACCTGGCACCTGGATATCGAGGAGTTTCTGGAGCTGCGCAAGAACACCGGTGATGATCGTCGCCGCGCGCACGACATGAACACCGCCAACTGGATTCCTGACTTGTTTATGAAACGCGTCCTGAACGACCAGGACTGGACGCTGTTCTCGCCCAACACCGTACCCGATCTGCATGACCTGCATGGCCGGGCGTTCGAGGAAGCCTACGTCAGGTACGAAGAGCAGGCTCGCGCTGGCGATATCAAACCCACCAAAACCATCAAGGCGCAGGCCCTGTGGCGCAAGATGATCTCCATGCTGTTCGAGACCGGCCATCCCTGGATTACCTTCAAGGACGCCTGCAACGTGCGCTCTCCGCAGCAGCACGTGGGGACCATTCACTCGTCCAACCTGTGTACCGAGATCACGCTCAACACCAGCGCCGACGAAGTGGCGGTGTGCAACCTGGGTTCCGTGAACATGGTTAACCATGTCACCGAAAACGGCATCGACAGCGACAAGCTGAAGAAGACCATTACCACTGCAGTGCGCATGCTGGATAATGTCATCGACATTAACTACTACTCGGTCGACGCAGCGAGGAATTCCAACTTCAAGCATCGTCCGGTGGGCATGGGCATCATGGGCTTCCAGGACGCCCTTTATAAGCAACGCATCTCCTATGCCTCTGACCAGGCGGTAGAATTTGCCGATGTGTCAATGGAGATGGTCAGCTACTACGCCATCAATGCCTCGTCGCAGCTGGCAGAGGAACGCGGCAAGTACGAGTCCTATACCGGCTCACTCTGGGATCAGGGAATGCTGCCGATTGATTCGCTGAAAATGCTGAAGCAGGTTCGCGGCGACGAGTATCTGGATGTGAATTTTGACACCCGTCTGGACTGGGACAGTCTGCGCCAGCGCATCGGTGAGCACGGCATGCGCAACTCCAATGTACTGGCTATCGCGCCGACGGCCACCATCGCCAACATCAGCGGCGTTTCCCAGTCCATCGAGCCGACGTATCAGAACCTGTATGTGAAATCGAATCTGTCCGGCGAGTTCACCGTGGTGAACCCGTATCTGGTCAACGATCTCAAGCGGCTTAATCTGTGGGACGAGGTCATGGTCAATGACCTCAAATACTACGAGGGCAGCGTGCAGAAAATCGACCGCATTCCGGCCGACATCAAGCAGGTGTACGCCACCGCCTTCGAGGTGGAACCACAGTGGCTGGTTGAAGCTGCCAGCCGGCGCCAAAAGTGGATCGACCAGGCTCAGTCCCTGAACCTGTACGTGGCCGGGGCCAGTGGTCGCAAGCTGGACATCATGTACAAGATGGCCTGGCTGCGCGGCCTGAAAACCACCTATTACCTGCGTGCCCTGGCTGCGACCACAACGGAGAAATCCACCGTGGCCGACAACAAGTTAAACAAGGTGTCTTCCGGTTCTGCCCCCGCCGAGGTGCCCCAGGCATGCTCGCTGGATGATCCGGATTGTGAAGCCTGCCAGTAAGCGTCGGCAGGATTTAGCAGACCCGGGATCCAACCCAATTCAGACGCGAAGTAACCAACTGAACAGAATTTGAGGTAAGTATTATGTTGTCATGGGACGAATTTCATCAGGAAGACAAACCCGCTCCTGTCGCTCAGCCCCGGCAGGCATCTGGACAGGAGTCCAGATATGAAGCCAAGCCCGAACCGGCACCGGTCGCAGCAATCAAACCGGTTGCATCGGAGCCACAGGCTCCGGCTGCCAGCAGCTTCGAGTCAAATTTCGAGACCGATGAAGAGCAGCAGGCCAATGCCGATGCCCTGCAACAGGCCATTGACGATCTGAAAGACCTGGACGTCAATGCTGGCCTGGAAGAACTGGAAGGCACTGCCGAGCGGGTCGCGGTGGACGACAAGCGCATGATCAACTGTCGCGCCGACCTGAACCAGCTGGTGCCCTTCAAGTATGACTGGGCCTGGCAGAAATACCTGGACGGTTGCGCCAATCACTGGATGCCCCAGGAAGTGAACATGAACGCCGACATCGCGTTGTGGAAAACGCCCGGCGCACTCACCGATGACGAGCGTTTAATAGTCAAGCGCAACCTGGGCTTTTTCGCGACTGCCGATTCGCTGGTTGCCAACAACCTGGTGCTGGCAATTTATCGCCTGATCACCAACCCGGAGTGCCGCCAGTACATTCTGCGTCAGGCCTTTGAAGAAGCCATTCATACTCATGCCTATCAGTACTGCATCGAGTCACTGGGCATGGATGAAGGCGAAATTTTCAACATGTACCATGAGATTCCCTCGGTGGCGAAAAAAGCCTCCTGGGGCCTGAAGTACACCCAGTCACTTAGCGATCCGACGTTCAGTACCGGCACGCCGGAAACTGACAAGGACCTGCTGAAAAATCTGATTGCGTTCTACTGCTGCCTGGAAGGAATTTTCTTTTACTGCGGTTTCACCCAGATTCTGTCCATGGGACGCCGCAACAAGATGACCGGCACCTCGGAACAGTTCCAGTACATCCTGCGCGACGAATCGATGCACCTGAATTTCGGCATCGACATGATCAACCAGATCAAGCTGGAAAACCCGCATCTGTGGGATGAAGACATGAAGGAAAAAGCCACCCAGATGATTCTCCAGGCTACCCAGCTGGAAATCGAATATGCCCGCGACACTATGCCGCGCGGCGTATTGGGCATGAACGCCGCGATGATGGAAGAGTACCTGCAGTTCATTGCCAATCGCCGCCTGGTTCAGATAGGCCTTAAAGAACAGTTTGTCGGCGTGTCCAATCCATTTCCCTGGATGTCGGAAATCATGGATCTGCGCAAAGAGAAAAACTTTTTTGAAACGCGCGTAATTGAGTATCAAACAGGGGGCGCACTGTCTTGGGACTGAAAGTCAGCACCAATGCGTTTCGGAAATCCAGTCAGCAGCAACGAGGTATCTTGCGATGAGTGAAGACAAGTACGCCGATAACGACCCGGAACGCACTCTGGTAACGTTGGAGCAATTGAGTCAGACGATTGAAGTCATGACCAGTGTTGTCAATCGTTTGCGCCAGCATCTCAGCGAACAGCTCCAGGCCAAGATGGCCGAACAGCAGCCTGCCATCGACGTGACCGCTGACGTCACGGCTGAACAGGAACAGGCTGCTGGGCCTGCCGCCAAGCAGCCCGAAGTCGCAGCGCCTACCCGCCAGGACGTGGTGAACGCCCAGCAAGCGCCGGCGGAGAAAAAACCTGAAAGCTTTGTCGTTGAAATCCGTCAACATGAGCCCGAGCCGACCGCAAAGACTGACAAGACCCTGCACTAGCTTGCAGGGTGACACTTGCAGGCTACATCTGACCCGTTGCCGCAAACGTGGCAACGGCTTTCTTTATCCTTCCAATTCCCGCCGCCATTGAACAGGTTTTTCACACCGCACCGCCAACAGTCCGCCAGACGATGGGCCAATGGTTAGCAATTCTGTACAGGGCGCTCTGTTGCTTGCTGCCGGTTTCAGCAACCGCTTCGGCAGCATCAAACTGAGTGCCGAACTCAACTCCGGAACCACTGTCTTTGCCCAGACGCTGAACAACCTGCAGCAAGCCCTGGATAACGTGGTCGTGGTTACCCGCCCGGAACTGGCCGAAGCGCTGATCCAGCACTGCGACTCGCTGCAGATATTCGATCAGGCCGAGCGCGGCATGGGCGCTACCCTGGCGTATGGCATCAGCCTGGTTGAGTCCTGGGACTCCTGCCTGGTGTGCCTGGCGGACATGCCGTTTATTAAACCCGGTACCTACAACGCCATCGCCACCGCCCTGCGTGCGGACCGCATTGTCATTCCCGAGTACGATGGCAAGCCTGGGAACCCGGTTGGCTTCGGCCGGCAGTTTTTCCCCGAATTGATGACCCTTAAGGGCGACAGCGGCGGCCGCGCCGTGGTGCAGTTGCACCCGGAAGCGTTGCAGCGCCTGGCGATTGACGACGAGGCAATTCTCCATGACATCGACACCCCCGCCGATCTGGCCCGGCTGCAGGAGCTGAATCGCTAGCCTGACTTTTCGAGTCGAATCGCCCTTGCTGGTAATCGATCCCCTGTTATTGCAACCTGCGACGCTTTCCTCCTACACTGTTGTCTACACAAATAGTGACATGCATTGACTGGCAGATGCCCGATCTGGATAGCCGCGATGAAAAAGCTGAAGAATGAGGCTGGACTGCTGCGCGAAGCGCTGCGAGTGGGTAGCCGCTACTTTGAGGCCAGAGGTGCTGGCAAATTTGAAGCCACCGATCACGCCGACCTGAAAGCCCGCGCTATCTACCTGCTACTGGTCAAGGATAAGGTAATTCAGCCCCTGGCCAGCCAGGATGACACCATGCCCAATATCCGCCACAAGCTGGCAATCTGGATCTCCAAGAACCTGCCGAGCGACCATGAACTGCTGCAGTAATATTGTTCGCTATTGGGTCATTTCGCGCGGCACTGCCGCAATACGCCTTGCTGTTGTTCTCTGGTTGAGTCTCGCCAGCCAGATAAGTCTGGTCAATGCGGATGCAGAATCCGCGCTACAGGCCATGGAAAACCCGGACAACCCGCTGATCCAGCTGGACACGGCGCGTGGCGATATTTTTGTAGAACTGCTGCCCGACGAGGCGCCCAATAACGTGCGCCGTATTCTTGGCCTGGTGCGCGGCGAACTGGAGATAGAAGATCCGGTCAACGGCTTCAGTTTTCAGCCGCGCTACTACGATGGCATGCGCTTTCATCGTGTTATTCCCGGATTTGTTATTCAGACTGGCGCGGCGGTCAATCATCCGCTGGGTGATCCGGGCGAACCACTGGCTGACGAGATTAATGCCGACAGTCTGGGCCTGGATCAGCAGCCGGTGATGCACGAGGACGGCAGTTTTAATGATCTTTTGGGGATAGCCAATCGTCAGGTGTTCGAAGAGCAGGTGCTGGCTCCCCTGTATGCCGATCTCGCCATCACCTCGCCGCAGGTTCTGGAAAACCGCCAGTACCAGGTGCTGGACCGCCTGCAGTCGCTGACCGTGAAAGCGCTTTACCAACTGCAGGGCTACCGCTACCAGAACAGTTACCAGACCAGGCCTATTCAGCGCGGCATTGTTGCCCTGGCCAACCGCGGCCCGAACAGCAACAGTGGTGAATTCTTCATTGCCCTGGACGATGAACCTACCCTGACCGGGAAATACACGGTGATCGGCCAGGTTGTGGAAGGCATGGAGGTGGCCGACGCCATCGGCAACAGTGCTGTCGATCCGCAGCGCTACTCGCGGCTGAGTACGGTTATCTATTCTGCGCGACAGGTGAACGCCGGGACTACGCCTGTTGCTTCTATTGACTCACAGCCGGCACGCTAGATTAAGACTATGTCTACAAAACCGTCTACAAAACCGTCCAAAAAATCGACTAAAAATGCGACACAAGGCACCTATGCGCTGTGTATTACCGCCGGATTGATGGTCGGAATCGGCATTGGTCCGTTAATGGGCAGTGTGCCGCTGACCGCACTGGCCGGAGCCGCCATTGGCGCCGTAGCTGGCTACGGGTTTACCCACAACAAAGCTAATAAAAAAAATAAGAAAAAAGCGCATCGGCCGCATTGAGCTGCATCGGCTGTTAATTCGGCCGAGTGTGCATCAGGCGCTCAGCTCCCAGGTAAAAATATCCCGGCTGTAGGGCGGCAGGGACTCAAGAATCTGCTTGCCATAGCGCTTGCTGACAATGCGCTCATCGAACAGGATGATCTGACCACTGTCCGACTCGCTGCGCAGCAGCCGGCCGCTGGCCTGCACCAGGCGGAACGCGGCATCCGGCACCGCCAGGGTCATGAAGGCATTCCTGCCCTGTTGCTCGATCCAGTTTGCCAGGGTCATCTCAATGGGATCATTGGGCACCGCGAAGGGTATCTTGGCGATCAGCACCTGGGTGCAGTAATGCCCGGGCAGATCCACACCTTCAGCGAAACTGGCCAGCCCAAAGATCAAACTGCCCTCCCCGGCGTCCACCCGCTGCTTGTGATACTTCAGCAGCTGGGCTTTCTGGTAATCATCCTGGCACAGAATCCGCTCCTGCCACTCGCCCGGCAGACCATCGAGCACCTCCAGCATCTGCCGGCGACTGGCGAATAGCATCAGCGCCGCACATTGCTCCGGCAGCAGCTTTGGAATGGCCCGGATCAGGGCCTGGGTATGCCCCGGGTTATCGGTAGGCAGGCAATTCAGTCGCGGCACCATCAGCCGTGCCGCGTTGGCAAAGTCGAACGGGCTTGGAATACTGAGATAGCGGGTATGCTCGGGCAAGCCTGCGCGCATGCGCAGCATGTCAAAATTGCCCAGCGCCGACAGCGTCGCCGAGGTCAACACCGCAGCTGCACAGCGCTGCCAGAGGTTCTCCTGCAGATTATCCGCCGCCAGGACCGGGCTGGCGGCCACCAGCAGCTCTTGTTCATGGTCCTGCTCGCTCAGGCTCAGCCAGCGGGCGTTGGGAGCCCGACCCTCCGGATCCGCCGCCGCATAATTGCGCCACAGGGCCAGGTTCGCCGTGGCCCGCTTCGCGGTGCTGCCCAGCAGCGGTGACCACTGTTCCGCCAGCTCTACCCGCTTGCTGTCATCATGGTCTTCCAGTTCATCCCGCACCCGCTCCAATGCCCGTTCCAGCTCTGCGCTAAAGCGGCTGAAACCATTGGCCAGGTTCTCTGCCGCGGCCTGCACCGCGTCCGGAACCTGTCCGGCGGCGAAGGTATGCTGGCTGCGACTGTCGTATTGCTCCAGGCTGTCGCTGGAATCCAGCACCTGCTCCAACAGTGCCCGCATCTGGCTTTGTTCGGTACGCAACTGGCGAACCAGTCCGGTGAGCGACTGGCGCTCCTTGCCGTCGATAAAATCATCCTTGTGCAGGCGTTCGGCAATTCCCTCGCAGCGCTCCAGCCAGCTGGCAGTTGCCCGCAGTTGGGTGAAGCTGGCAAAGTGGTTATTGCTCTTCAGGGGCAGATGATGAGCCTCATCAAAAACATAAATGGTGTCTTCCGGTTCCGGCAGGATGACCCCGCCTCCCAGAGCCAGATCGGACAGCACCAGGTCGTGATTGGTAACAATGCAGTCGGCCCTGGCCAGATTGTCCCGGGCCCGGTAAAAACAGCAGTTACGGAAATGACTGCACCTGGCGCCACTGCAGCCGGCATTATCCACGGTAACCGGTCGCCACTCCTGCTCGGACAGCGGAATTTTCCAGTCGTCGCGATCACCCTGCCAGTCACCGGCACTGATGGCGTTGAGCATGTCGGTGTAGAGTTTGCTGTTCTTGCCATTGGTGTCAGAGCCATAGCCAGACCCGGAAGCATCCAGGTCTTCACCATACAGATCGGCCATGGCCTGGGCGCTGTCATTGCCGCGCAACAGGTTGTCCAGCCGTGCCAGACACAAATACCGCCCCCGGCCCTTGGCCAGCGCGAAACTGAACTCCAGATCCGCGCCCCGCAGCAGCTCCGGAATGTCCTTGCCCATGACCTGTTCCTGCAAAGCCACTGTAGCGGTGGCAATCACCACCTTGAGCTTCTTCTCTTTTGCCACCGGGATAGTGCCCAGCAGATAGGCCAGGGTCTTGCCAGTGCCGGTGCCGGCTTCCACGACACAGACCGGACTGTGGCGTGGCTCGTCGGGACCCTTGCTGGCACTCGCGTCGGTGCTCGAATCAGCACTTGCGTCGGCATTAAGGCTGGCCAGGCTGTTGGCAATTTCGGCAATCATCTGGCGCTGGCCGTAGCGCGGCGTCAGCTCCCGCGCTTCCAGCTGCTGCCTGTAGACTGACTGAATCTGCTGTTTGAGGCTCTCTGACAGCATCAGTGACGCGGCCGCCCAAGCTGGTTTGTGACTGTGATCCGGGGCTGACCGGCGGAACGAATTGGCGATAGGTGCATGCTTACAATTGTAGCACTGTGCTCGACAAACACCCGCCACAGCAGCCCATTGATTAGCGCCCAATCAACGCCGACTGGTCTTTTTTGGTGATCGCGAATGAAGTTCTGATAAAATGCTCGACTCATTCATTCCCCTGCACCCAATCCCGCAGCCCGGCACGTTCCTATGACCAGTAATTCTCCGGATCAGGTAGAAGAAGCCGCAGCGCAAGCAGACCAGCCAGTCATGGCCGATTCTGGTCCTGCTGCCACCACGGAAGCAAAAGCAGCCGCGCAGCCAGAAACGCCGGCCAGCCCCGCCAGTTCAACGGATGCGGAAAGCGCCGAAGGCACAGAAAGCATTGACAAGGCTGAGAGTATTGAGAGAACTGAAAGTGCCAAGAGTACCGAGAGTGTTGAGGAAATAGGTACTGAAGGTCCGCAGAGCGTTGCCAACACCCCAAGCACCGAGCCAGCCGGAAGCGTTCAAGGTGCCAGTCCCGACACCAGCAAACCCGCTGCCGATGCCGAAGCTGCAGTGACCACTCCGAGCGCCGGGCAGAACCCGACAACTGCTGGCACGGAGCGCAAGCCAGCCGATCCGGCTCCGGTTGTCGCCGACCGGGACACCCTACTGAAGCTGCAGGCAGAAGCCGAACAGCTCAACCACAAACACAGCGCCAGGCTGAACAACCTGCGCAATCGGCTGCACAAGTTGCGCAAGGCAATTGGCGAGGAGCAGTCCGAGCTGCGCGAGCTGGTCGCTACTCTGGACACCCGTGTGAACGAGCTAATGACCCGCAATCTTGAGCACCAGCAGGCGCTGCACGACAAGACCGTGGCCCTGGTAGCGACCCTGCAGCAGGCGCTGGCGGACGGCAAATCCGAACAGGCCCTACCCACCTGGGACAAGATTCAGGGCAATATCAGCAATACCAGTGGCAAGCTTCGCGATGCCCTGCAGGAACTCACCGGCCCCCTTAAAGGACAGCTGGACGAACTCCGCGACTGGAAAATCTTTGCCGCTACCGAGAAAAAACGCGAGCTGGTTGGCCGCATGCAGCAACTGGTAGACGCAAAAATCGCCCCACAGGATTTGAATCGCCAGATCGGCAAAATGCACAAGGACTGGAAGGCCCTGGGACGCTCCAACGACAACGACAAGCTCTGGGCGGAATTCAAGAAAGTCTCGGATCAGGCTTACGAGCCCTGCAAGGAATTTTTCAAACAGCGCAAACAGCTCATGGCAGACAACCTCAAGCAGCGCCGTGACCTGTGCGACAAACTCGAAGCACAGCTTGCCGAGATCGACCGGGACGCCGTGGACGTGGCGGCTATCAACAAACTGCTGGCCAGCAGCGACAAGGCCTGGAAAAAATACGCCCCGGTTGAACAATCCAAAATCAAGCCGTTGCAGAAGCGCTACTACGGCCTGTTGAATGAATTGCGCAAACTGCGCAAATCCCATGCCCGTGATAACGCTGCCCAGAAACAGGCGCTGATTGCCGAGGCGGTCAAGCTTACGCAACTGGACGACAACCGCCAGGCGATGCAGGAAGCCAAACGACTGCAGCGCCAGTGGAAGGACATTGGACCCAGCAGCTTCAAGGAAGACAAAAACTACTGGGCAGAGTTTCGCAAGGCCTGCGACCAGATCTTCGCCCAGCGCGATCAGGAATCAGCCGCCCGCAAGCAGGAGCAGCAGCAGGCCGAAACC
Organism: uncultured Pseudohongiella sp.; assembly: GCA_965230125.1. Taxonomy (GTDB): domain Bacteria; phylum Pseudomonadota; class Gammaproteobacteria; order Pseudomonadales; family Pseudohongiellaceae; genus UBA9145. The sequence continues at coordinate 2,774,598 of OZ245938.1, forward strand.
GAACTGCGCGCGTTGCTGAACAGACTGGACCAGGTGCTGGCGCTGGACGATGCCGCACTGCGCGAAGCCAAAAGCGACTTTCACGAACTGGCGCGCCAGTTCAACGCCACCCTGAACGCCCAGGGCCGCGGTGCGCGCAACAAGCTCGTGGACCGGTTCAACGACCTCAAGCGGCGCATTGACGGCCGCTTTCGTGCCCTGCCCGATAAAAAGACCCAGGCCCTCAGGGACAATCTTGAAGCACTGCTGGTGCAACTGGAGCCTGTGGAGCAAACCCTGCTGAGCGAGGCTTCCGCCGCGCAATCTGCAACGCTGGATGATGCCACCTGGCAGGCACTGGTTAACATCGGCGAGCCACAACTGGTGGCACGACTGGAAGCCCGCCGCAACGCACTGGCCGCACCGGATACGCTTGCCGAGCACGCCCGGAAGGCCGAAACCGAACTACGTACGCTGTGTATCGACGCGGAAATTCGCGCCGGAGTCGACAGCCCGGAGTCCGACCAGGGAACGCGCATGCAGATCCAGCTCAAGCAGCTTCAGGATGGTTTCGGCCAGTCGCGACCTACGGCCAAGGAGAACCAACGCTACGCCCAGCAGACCGGGCTGCTGGCACGCTGTATCGGACCTCTGGACGACGGGACACGCAAGCAGTTGGAGTCGCGCCTGGAGCAGGTGCTACGGCGGCTGAATTAATGAAAGAAGTGCCCCACAGGTACACTTAAGAAAGTGCTGACTTCTGATCCGGCTGGTAGCGATTCAGGACCGGGTTGGCATAGCTGAACAGAAAGTGGGTTTGCCACAGCGGATCGATCCCCGCCAGGCGCTGCTCGAAGGCTGCCCGTTTGTCCGCTGTGATGTCCGCAATGCCCTGCCTGATGGCGTCGCCTTCGGGCCCTTCGGTCACCTGCACTACACCCTTTTGCTGCAGAGTCTCCACGGCAATGAAGTTCGCTTCGCGCAATACGTAATTGTTCACCACCTGGGTATCGATGGCCGCGGCGATGCTGCCTGGCTCGTCGCTGTCGAGCTGCAGTTCTTCACCAAACGCCACGTGCACGTCTCCCTTGAAGCCGATCATCCCGGTAACAATTGACTGAATATCGCTGTCGTCGGTTTTCTCAAAACTGCCGCTGGAGGCAATCTGGTAGAGCTCTTCGGCCTTGAGACGATCGCAGGGGTCGTACTCGTAAGAAATGGCAACTGGCACGATATGCAGCGCCGACAGTGATTCCCCGAGCGGCAGGTCGCGCCGTCCCATGGCCAGCATTTTCAGAAGGGCCGGATCAGTGCGGTCGATACCGTCCTTGGCGCGCCCTTCACGCTGCGCAATCCAGACATTCTGGTCATTGGCCACACAGTAGTGAATGTACTCGGACAGCAGCACCAGCGAGCGCAGCAGGTCACGACCCTTTAACGAGCGACGCACAATAAAACTCTTGTTCAGACGCATCAGATCGGTGACAAACGGTTTTTTCAACAGGTTATCGCCAATAGCAATTTGCAGGGTGCTGTAACCGGCGTGGTAAAGCATGTAGTTCACGAACGCCGGATCCATGGCGATATCGCGATGGTTGCTGATAAACAGGTAGTGGCGCCCGGCCTGCAGGTTTTCCAGGCCGGAGTGGGTAAGCCGGGTGGTGGTGTCCTGGATCATCTTGTCCATGTAGCCGGCAATAACATCCTGCATCGATGCTACATCATGGACGCCACTCACCTGGTCGCGCAGTTTGGTATGGGCGGCGCGGCGCATTACCCCCGGCAGCCAGCGGGTCAGGCGCGGATAATAAAAGCTGGCAATGCTGGTGAGAAACTCCCGGTCGTTAATGAGATTATCCAGCACCGGGCGGATTTCGTGATCCAGATAAGGTCTTATGTCCTTGAATTTATCCACTTCGGGGCAATCCCAATTTCCTCGATTTCAGCACCAATTCAGCGTCTTAGCCGGCTTCCTTCCTGCAGAGTCTGGCTGCCTGCGAAGGGCTGCAGATTGTAGCTTTTCCACTGTCATTTTGGTACCGGAAGCGACCTGAGGCACAGCCCGGGAAGTCTGGCGAGCAGGGCAGTTAACTGCCCCACCCTGCCGCGCCGCGCTGTCACAAATACTTCACGCAAACTTAACCGACCCGTAATAAACTCCCGTTAGGCTGCGCCGACAATTTCCATAACGCCAATCACACAGACAATCACAAAGCAGGTTACCCATGGCCAAAAAGAAACCGATTCGTGTGCGCAGTGTCTGGATATCTGATGTGCATCTGGGTTTCAACGGTTGCCAGGCTGACAAACTCCTGGACTTCCTGCACTGTGTCGAAACCGACTATCTCTTTCTGGTAGGCGACATCATCGATTTCTGGAGTATCAAGAAATCGCCCTATTGGCCCCAGGCCCACACTAATGTAATCCGCTCCATTCTCGGTAAGGCAAAACACAACACCAAGGTCATCTACGTACCGGGCAACCACGACGAAGAAATGCGTGACTGCGTCGGGCATGTGTTCGGCAATCTCGAGATTCACCGGGACTACGTGCACACCACCGCCGACGGTAAAAAACTGCTGATCATGCACGGCGACGAGTTTGACATGGTGATCAAACACAGTCCGATGCTGGCTAATCTTGGCAGCTGGGCCTATGAGAAATTGCTCAGTCTCAATCACTTCGTCAACCGCTTCCGCAATCTGTTCAACCTATCCTACTGGTCGCTGGCAGCCTTCCTGAAACACAAGGTCAAAAACGCGGTTAGCTATATTGGCAGTTTCGAGGAAGCCCTGGCGCATTGCGCCAAAGAACGCGGAGTGGACGGCGTAGTCTGCGGCCATATCCACCATGCCGAGATTCGCGACATCGATGGCGTGCTGTATTGCAACGACGGTGACTGGGTGGAAAGCTGCACTGCCATGTTCGAACACGCCAACGGCGACCTGGAACTGGTGCACTGGGCAAAACTGGAAGAACAGCAGCTGCAGCTCACCATCGAACAGCACGATCTTGCGGCTGAAACCGATCGACAGGCTGCCTGATCACGGCTACCCCGGTCGTAACCAAACCTTATACGGAGCGTGTCAGAGCTATGCGCATTCTGATGATTTCTGATGTGTACTTCCCACGCATCAACGGCGTATCGACGTCCATTCAAACCTTCAAGGGCGAGTTCGAAAAACTCGGCCACGAGGTGACCCTGATTGCCCCGGACTATCCGACGCAATATGCCGCCGACGACACCGTTGTGCGTATTCCATCACGCGGCATCCCCTTCGACCCGGAAGACCGCATGATGCGCCTGCGCGATATAGTCAGGCTGCATCCCGCCCTTGCCGGTCAGGGCTTCGACCTGATCCACGTGCATACCCCATTCGTGGCGCACTACGCTGGCGTCAAGCTGGCGCGGCTACTCAACCTGCCACTGGTGCTCACCTACCACACGCTGTTTGAGGAATACCTGTACCACTACATTCCGTTTCTGCCCAAAATGTTCCTGAAAAAGATTGCCCGGCACTGCTCCAGAACCCAGTGCAACCAGGCGGATTCCATCATCGCGCCGTCTTCGGCCATAGTGGAGTTACTGCAACGCTATGGCGTCAGCCAGTCAATCGAAGTGATTCCCACCGGCATTCACTGTGATCGTTTTCAGCACGGTGACGGTCAGCGGTTTCGGGACAAGCTCGGCCTGGGGCCGGAGCGCAAAGTTCTGCTGAACGTCTCGCGAGTAGCCTTCGAGAAAAATATTGGCCTGTTGCTGGAGGTTGTTAATCAGCTTAGAAGCAGTGTGCCAGAGGTATGCCTGGTAATCGCTGGCGAGGGTCCAGCCAAAAAGTCCTATCAGCAACAGGTTAAAACCATGGCGCTTGAACAGCATGTGCTGTTCGTGGGCTACCTGGATCGCGCCACCGAGTTGATGGATTGCTATCACAGTGCCGACCTGTTTGTATTTTCCTCACGCACCGAGACCCAGGGTCTGGTGCTGCTGGAAGCCATGGCGGCAGGCGTGCCGGTGGTGTCGGTGGCGGCCATGGGTACCCGGGATATTCTGCTCGACTGTGCAGCTGCCCAGATCGTTGGCGATAACGTCGCGCACTTTAGTCACACGCTAATCCAGCTGCTCGGGGACGATGAGGCACGACGGCGCCTGGCGTCCGCCGCCGGGGACAGCGCGGCACGCTGGGATTCCGAGGTGATGGCCAGACGCATGTTGCATCACTATCGCGACACGCTTCAGGAGGCAGTTGACGGCAACGACCTGGCCAGTGCCAAGCGACCGACCTGAGTCGTGTCGCACGCGCCGCACCCTCTTCCACACACGTTCTGCAACAGATCTCGCGACTTGCCAGCCCATATAAAAAAACACCGGCCATAGGCCGGTGTTCAAAGACTTGGGTATAGTCGTTGCCAGGCTCGGCAAGCAAGCTCGGAAAGAACGACATCCACCTTGGAGAGTCACGATGATTATCGCCATAAACCGTGACGCGGGAATGACGGTTACCTGAAGTTTCTGTGACGAATGGGTGATCCGGCTGGCTTTCGGCTTGCAATTTTGGCTGACAGCGTTCGTCTCTTGCTTTTCGCTTGCAGCTTTTCGCTTACATACTTCGCCTTAACCTTCCAGCCGCCCTAACGTTCCAGCCGGGGTCTAGCGTGGCGGAAAGCGCAGTGGATAATCAATCAGCCGCTGGCCCTCGGCATTGGTAACGATCAGGTTTAACTGTGGCCAGGGCTGCTGCCAATCAATCTCGATCAGGCCAAAATTGGCCTCGGCATGAGCTGTACCGACGCGATGACGATTGGGGCTGATGGCTGACCACTCCTCGGTCAGGCCCGAGCTGGTGAGTTCCACCAGCGGCCAGTCACTGGCGGTCTCCTCAATCATACTCAACTCGGCCCAGTGCACATCGCCGGAAATTATCAGCACCGGCTCCTGCTGATAGCGTGCCAGCAACTCAATGAAACGCTGGCGTTCTTTCGGGTAGTTGGCCCAGGTTTCCCAGCCAGTAAATTGCGCCAGCAGCTGAATACTGGAACCAATAATGCGTAAATCAGCAGGCTGCTGCAGCTCCGCTTCCAGCCATTGCCACTGCGCTTCATCCATCAGGCGAGCGTTAGCGGCCAGGTTGGCGTCGTAAGGCCCGCGATCCTCTGCCTGGCGCCGATCGCGGCGTTCCTGGTCGGCCACCATGACCAGCTCGCTGCGGCTCCAGCGCAGGTCCAGCAGGATTACCTGCACCCGCTGCCCGGGTTCCCCATAATAATAGGAGGTGTAAATGCCACCCGGCTGGCTGCGTCGCGGGCTGTCGGCGGGCACGCCGAAAAAGTCCAGCATGATCTCCCGGGATGCAGTCTTGGCCACATAGTCTTCGCCGATATCGTTCTGCCCGTAGTCATGATCGTCCCAGGTAGCGATAATCTCGGTGGTCTCACGCAGCCGCTGGAAGCCCGGCTGCTGCGCCAGCATCGCGTAGCTGGCCTGCAACTCCGCCGGATCATCGGTATCGGCGTAGATGTTGTCACCCAGCATCACAAACAGGTCCGGGTCTGCCGCCAGCACCTCGGTCCAGATCAACTGGTCCTTGGTCTGGTCGGCGCAGGAGCCGAAAGCAATACGCTGCAGTGTCTGACCCTGCAGCGGCAGCGCCAGGACTATCAATGCAAATGGTAACAGTGCCTTCATTCCAGGAATTCCCGTAGTGGCTCGCCCATGTTCGGGTTGAGCTCGGTGTAATCAAGCCCCAGCACTTCCAGCAAGGTGGCGGCAATACGGTCATTGGTCAGGCAATCATTGCCGGTGGTGACCAGACCCCGGGCGCTGATCCCCGGGCCCATAGCGGCCATCCAGGTCGCTTCCGAGCCAACAATCCCATTCTCGTACTGAGACAGCGACTGCATGTAGCCGTCCAGGCTGCGCTCGCTGGCATGGTGCTGCCAGGTCTCTATGGGATCCTCGCCACGGCCGTGGTCGACACCGATAAAGAGTACCGTATTGTCGCGATACCCCTCGGTAGACTGGATCATTTCCCAGATTTCGGCAATAAAGCGATCGGTACGGTGGGCAGCGAGGATGTATTCGTCGTATTGGCCATCGTGGGCAAAGTCATCAGTTTCCCCGTAAGCAATATAGAGCAGTTTCGGTCGTTGGCGCCGGAACCAGGACATGGCGTAGTGATGGGTAAAAGCATCGTTACGGACCGTCGGCCAGGGGGTGGGAATATCGCTGTGCAGGGTATTGAGCAATTCCTCAAAATCATTGGCCGGATTCGGCTCGGGCGAAAACGCGTTCACATGCACGCCGCTGCGCGGCACATTGAAGATAAACGGAAACACATCCCAGGAACCAAAAGCCCCGGTGCCATCGCGATAGGCCGGCATCTGCTCCAGCAGCTCGTGAATGGTGCGCTCGGGGTTGTAGATCTTGCCGTTGGAATCGATCGTGTCGTTCACCACACCGGTGAGAATTTCCGAGTAGCCCGGGTAGGAAAAGTACCAGGCGTTGTTTACAGCCGCGCAGGAATTGGCATTGCGGTTGCCCACCACTGTGCCGTTGGCAAACACCGTACCGTGCAGAAAAGGCAGCAGTCGGCGCGCCCGTTCACCGCCAGAATCACGCCAGAACCGATCCATCAGTTCATTCTGCCGAATAGAGTAGTCCTCGTGCTCAGCCAGTTCACGGTCAATACCGGCAAACACTTCCTGCCAGCGCAGGCCGTCGAAGGTGATCAGGACCACATTGTCGGCGGCGGCCGCTGACAGAGATACCGTTGCCAGCCAGAACCACAGCAACAGGTTTAACAATGCACGCTTCATGCTAACTCCACTGATGTTCTCATCTCTTATTCTCATCTCTCTAACTGTTAAATTCCTGCCAGTAAATGCCTGGCAGGAGATCGATTCTGTTAAGTACTTGGCAAATTCGGCTGCCCGCAATGTTAACAAGGCACAGACAGAAAAGGCGGCACCCAGTGCCGCCTTTTCTCCTCAAACCGTCTTTTCAAACTATCTTTTTCAAAACCGTCTCCTTGAAACCATCTTTTCCAAACCAAGGCGCGGTCAGAAATCAACAGTCGCGCTGAACGCGGCAGTACGCGGAGCACCAATCCAGGCGCCCCCACCGGAGATACCTCCCAGGTAGGACTCGTCGAACAGGTTGTTCACCACAATACCGAAATCAAAGCCCTGCAGGAAGTCGGCAACCGCTTCGCCGCGTACATTCACGTACAGGTCAGAGACGGTGTACTCGTCTGCAATCCAGGAGTTGGTGCGCTCTACAGCACGATCACCTACTCGCTTGGTGGACAGACCGGCATAGTAAGGTCCACGGTTCCAATCCAGTGACAGCACCCACATGGAGTCAGGCGTATTTACCACCGGGTTACCCGGAAAGATATTCAGGGCAGCGTCAGCTTGCGGGCCCAGGCCAGAGCCCACGTACACGGCGTCAGTGTCAGTGTATGAAGCATAGATCGAGAAGCTCTCATTGATATCGAAGTTAGCGGCCAGCTCGAATCCGTCTGACTCCACCCCGCCCACATTGTCGTAGCGACCGGTGGTACCAATGGTGTAGTTCGGGATGCCGCTGTTCGCCGCCGATGGATCGAAGAACTCCAGTCGGTTTTCAAAGGTATTGTCGAAGATCACCGCACTGGCGGTAAAGCGGGAGCTCACATAGCGCAGACCCAGCTCCAGGTTTTCCGCTGTTTCTGGCTCAATTACATCGGTAATCTCCCGCTCCAGGACCAGGTCCAGGGTCGGCTTGATATTTTCAGAGTAACCAAAGAACAGCTCCAGGCCGTCAACCGGCAGCGCGTAGGTAGCTCCGCCGCTGAGCAAGGTGTCCGAACTGGAGTTGAGACTGACGTTGTTCGCGGCATCGAACTGGTCGATACGCTGATTGTCGACGTCAAACTCGCGAATACCGAAGCTGATAGTCAGGTCATCGATGATGATCTGGTCCTGCAAATAGAACATGGTGGTATCCCGCGGAAACACGCGGTCGTATTGAATCCAGTATGGTATGGCATTGAATTCGATACCGATGCGGGCATCTTCCAGCTTATGCCAGGAACGCGACTCCTCGCGCTCTGAATCCTCAAACCAGTAACCGCCGCTCAGGACGTTGGTCACGCCACCGAAATCGGTTTCCCAGTCGAAGTCCAGGGTGATACCGTCGCGCAGGCGACTGTAGTTGGTGTGACGATAGGACTGCACCGGAATCGCATTGGCCGGGTAACAGGCCGGATCTGAAGCCGCACCAGCACCCCCGTAAGGAAAAGTGATGGAGGACTCGCAGCCCGGTGTCGGGCTCAGGGCGACGCCATTGGCATCAACGAAATTGATCACGCCAGCGAAGCTGTTCGCCAGGATCGGCAGGTTGCCAGCGATTTCGCGCTCCGGGCCGCCATTGTCATCAATCACGTCGGCGATATAAGGCGGAATCCAGTCGCCGCGACCGTCCATCTCGTGCTTGTACACGCCCACTTCGACGGTGAAATCTTCAGTCAGTTCGGCGTCCAGTTTCAGGTAGCCAAAGTTATTCTCGCGCAGGGTTGACCAGCCGCGTCGATAAACCTGGTTAATATAGGGGGTATCGGTCCATTCGCCGATCAGACGATCCCAACCGGGGTTACTGGCGAATTCATCGGCAGAGAACAGCCGCTGATAATTGTCTTCGTGGATATCGTCCCAGGCGTAGTAGCCAGTTAGCGTGTAGTTGCCAAACTCGCTGATAAATTTAGCCGCAATGTGATCGCGCTCGTTCTGAGCAGAGCCTTCCATCCAGTCGCTGGCTTCGTTGTGATTGAAGGACACCCACAGACGAGTGCTGTCGTTCAGCACGCGACCGGTGTCATAGCGCGCGTAATAACGACTGGAATCGAAATCGCCCTGGGTGAGCTGAACGCGCATCCGTTCTTCTTCGGCGGGGGCATCGGTGGTGAAATTTAGCGTACCGCCCAGCGACTCTGTGGTGCGGGTATCAATAGAAGCGATGCCCTGATTCACTTCCACACCGCCGGAGTTCATGCTGTCGATATAGCGATTGGCTTTCGCGCCGCCGCCGTAGTTGGAGTCGCCGTTCGGAAAACCATCGATCGTAGTGCCTACCTGCTGCTCTCCGAGACTGGTCTGGTAGCCGCGCAAATTGACTGTGGTCGACCAGTCGTCAAAACCAAACGTATCGCCTTCGGTAATATTGACACCCGGAAGATTATCGATCGTGGACAATACCGAGCTGATCGGATTTTGCTGATCTCTCATGGACTGCGTTGTGGATAGCGCCGAGTAAGTGCGGGCCGCCCCGGTAACCACTATTTCCTGAACTTGTTGGTTCTGCCCCTGATTCTGCTGGGCAAAAACCGGTGCGGCGAGGCTGATGGCCGGGATCATTACCGGCCAGAGACGTCGAAATTGTAGGCTCATGAATCTCTCCTGATTTGAGTCAATGCGGTCCGGGCAATTGCTGAACGCTGCGGCCAGACCGTTGTGGAAAGTTGCCACTGGCTTTGTGGATCTCAATCTTGAGGAATCTTTGCTCTACCGACAGCCAGTAGTGACAACGGCGATGACTGTAGCGACCTTGCGTGACAGCGCCATGAAGGAAAGATGTAATTTTGATGACAATTGTTGCAGGCTTGCCGCATGGACGGCGATTGTCATATAACTGACCAGGATCGGCCATCAAAGTGTCACAATTGGCACCTTTGAAAGGGGTAGTAACGACGCGGGAATCTGGAAAGTATGGCGACTGCAGAATATATAGCAGTCCATAAAGCTACGCCGGTCAGATACCAGGGAGCAGCATGCCCGGCAGGTCAGTCGTCGATGCCCGCCAGTAACGTGGCGACATAGGCCTCGGTGGCCTCCAGCACCGGGTGCTGGTCCGGCTCGGCCCGCTCCCAGGCTTCGTCCAGTTCGTGCTGATAGCGCTCGCGCACCGCAGTCGACTGCAAACGCTGGCGGCGAAAATCCTGCCAGCGCTGCTGCTCTTCTTCATTGAGTGTCTTCGGGTAGTTGCGTGCGCGGTAACGAAACAGCATCTCCGGCAAGCGCCGGTCGCGAAACGGCAGGTCCAGACGACCGAGGTCGGTCGCCGGGGTACCGCGCAGGGTACGCATCAATGACTTGTCGGCGTCGGAAAAGAAGCCGCCGCTGTAGATCATAAAATCCGGATCCTGTTCGGCTGCATGTTGTTCCTCGCGCCAGACTTGCTGCAGGCGGGACACCAGGTCAGTCTGATCCATCAACTGCTGCCAGTGCTGGCGACAAGCATCCAGATCGATAGCCAGGCGCTGTGCCACTTTTGGCTCCAGAATCCCGGCCGAGGCGACAATTGGGCAACGATTGGTGTGCAGGGTCTTGAGCGGAATGCGCTGCTCCCCTTCCTGCAACTCACTGGACGGCGCAAACAGGCGGCGACGCAGAGTCGCGACGTCCAGGTGCAACCAGCTCTCCGGGTCAACCCGCAGGTCGTAGACAATCACCCCATTGTTATTCGTCGGGTGTTTACAGATCGGCATGGTCAGCGCCAGACGACCGTGTTCCGCCGGGTACATGCCAGAGACATGCACCACCGGCTTGTGGGTATGCAAATCCAGCTCCGCCGCGACTTTGCGCTTCTCGCGCAGGCCAAACACATAGTCATAGAGCTTGGGCTGATTGCGACGCACCAGGTCGGCCATGGCAATGGTGGCTTTGACGTCCACCAGAGCGTCATGGGCCTGGCCAAAATCAATATTATTCGCTGCCGTCAGGTCTTCCAGGCGAAAGCTGATGCTGCCATCGGCACGCCGCGGCCAGCTAATCCCGTCCGGGCGCACCGCGGCGCACAGGCGTAGCATGTCAATAATGTCCCAGCGGGTATTGCCCTGCTGCCACTCGCGCTCATAGGGATCAAAGAAGTTTCGGTACAGCAGTTGCCGGGTCATTTCGTCATCGAAACGAATGCTGTTATAGCCGGCCACGCAGGTATTGGGCCTGGCAAATTCCTCGATGATGCGAGTGATGAACTCCGCTTCCGGCAAGCCCTGGTCGTGGGCCTGCTGCGGCGTAATGCCGGTTATCAGGCAGGATACCGGGCTGGGGAGAAAATCATCGGCAGGTCGACAGTACAGGGTTAGCGGCTCATCGATAATATTCAGCTCGAGGTCGGTGCGCAGCCCGGCGAACTGCGAGGGTCGATCGCGACGGGGGTCGGTGCCAAAAGTCTCGAAGTCATACCAGTAGATTGTTGCGCTCAAAAGACCTGTCCCATTGCGATTGCTGAACTGCTTTACCTGGCTGCCCGGGTTATCAAAGCAACCCGTGAGACTTGAAGTCTACCCGATGCTGATGACCACTTCGAACCAGTAGTGAAATTCCTAAGCCCGGGGCATTTGGTGTAGTATCCAGTCAGTTTGATCTGCGCTGACACCACGGTGTCGCCCGCAGCAACAGATCAGCCCTCAGCAACTTTATTACAATAGAAGGAACGCCAGACCCGATGGATTTTTGCGGCGCCCACATACTCAGCGTACAGCAGTTCGAGCGACAGGATGTCGACACCATTTTCCGCGTCGCCGACAGCATGGAGCCCTATGCCCGCCGCCAACGCATGACCAAAGTGCTGGATGGTGCGATTCTCGGCAATATGTTCTTCGAGCCCAGCACCCGGACCCGGGTTAGCTTCGGCTGCGCGTTCAATCTGCTCGGCGGTGACGTACGTGAAACTACCGACGTCAAGGCCTCCTCCATTTCCAAGGGCGAGTCACTGTACGATACCGCTCGGGTAATCAGCGGCTACAGTGACGTCATTGTCATGCGCCATCCCCAGGTGGGCGCGGTGGCGGAATTCGCCAAGGCCAGCCGGGTACCGGTGATCAACGGCGGTGATGGCCCCAACGAGCATCCGTCCCAGGCGCTGCTGGATTTGTACACCATTGAAAAAGAGCTGGCCTTCAAGCAATTGACCATCGACGGCATGCATATCGCCATGGTGGGCGACCTGAAGCATGGCCGAACCGTGCATTCGCTGTCCCAGCTGTTGACCCTTTACGACAAAATCAAGTTTACCCTGATCTCACCCCAGGAGCTGCGGATGCCCGAGGGTATCGTCAGCAATCTGCGCAATGCTGGTCACGAGGTGGTAGAAACCGAGGACATGGAAGCGGGCCTGCACGGCAATGACACCGTATACCTGACTCGTATCCAGGAAGAACGCTTCAACACCAAATTGGAAGCCGACGTGTATCGTGGCCGTTTTCGCCTCAACCAGGCCATTTATACCCGAAATTGCCAGCCCAACACCGTCATCATGCATCCCCTGCCCCGGGATTCCCGCGAGGATGCCAATGAACTGGACAACGACCTGAACCAACATCCCAATTTGGCAATTTTCCGGCAGACAGACAACGGCGTACTGGTGCGCATGGCGCTATTCGCCCTTATACTCGACGTCAAAGACGCTATTCAAGACAGCAGCACCGAGGTTAAGTGGTATACCGGCGGCCGCTTCGAATAGGCACCCCCGACACCAGGACCCCACTGGCGCACTAACAAGGCTCACAAGGTAGTCACACTATGGGATTCAAAGACCTGCTCCGCATGATGATAGAAAAGGACGGTTCCGACCTGTTCCTGACCACGGGCGCGCCTCCGAGCATGAAGGCCCACGGCAAACTGGTGCCACTGCTCAACAAGAATCTGCCGGAAGGTATGGTGAAAAAAATCGCCTACCAGATCATGAGTGAGGAGCAGATCAAGGAGTTCGAGCAAAACCCGGAGATGAACCTGGCAGTGGCAGATGACGACATCGGCCGCTTCCGCGTCAATATCTTCATGCAGCGCGGCGAAATCGGCATTGTCGCCCGTAATATCAAGACCGAGATTCCCAGCGCCGAGTCTTTGGGCCTGCCGCCGATACTGGCCGATCTGATCATGAGCAAGCGCGGCATTATCCTGTTCGTGGGCGGCACCGGTTCCGGTAAATCCACGTCCCTGGCGGCGCTCATTGACCACCGCAACAAGAACAGCGACGGCCACATCATCACTATTGAAGATCCGGTGGAATTCATCCACCCGCACCAGGGCTGCATCGTCAATCAGCGCGAGGTGGGTGTGGATACCAATTCCTACGAGGAAGCGCTTAAAAATACCTTGCGCCAAGCGCCAGATGTCATTCTTATCGGCGAGATCCGCAGCCAGGAAACCATGGAGCATGCTCTGGCCTTTGCCGAAACCGGTCACCTGTGTCTGTCCACGCTGCACGCCAACAATGCGAACCAGGCCCTGGACCGCATCATCAACTTCTTTCCTGACGAGCGCCACAAGCAACTGTTCCTGGACTTGTCCCTGAACCTGGTGGCCTTCGTCTCGCAGCGCCTGATTCCCACCAAGGACGGCAAGCGCTGCGCGGCCATCGAAATTCTGATCGGCACTCCGCGGGTCTGCGACCTGATCAAGCAGGGCAAGGTCATGGAGCTCAAGGAAGTGATGGAGAAATCAGAGCAGCAAGGTATGAAGACCTTCGACTCGGCGCTGTTCGGCCTCTATAAAGAAGGCAAGATCACCTACGAGGAAGCCCTCAAGAACGCTGACTCCAAGAACAACCTGCGTCTGCGCATCCAGCTTTCCGAGGGACGGGACGGCGACGAGGAAGAAGAACTGGACGAAGAAGAGCGTGGCGGTCTCAGCCTGGTGGGCAAGGACGACGATGCACCGGGCGTGTTCTAGGCGTGCTCGCCGTTTGCCCCCATAGTAGCCAGCCACTTGCCCGTGCTTGATCCCGATCACTACCTGTCCCTGGATGCCGTGGCCCAGGCCGCCGGCCTGCGGGCTGGCGAATTCAGCACCAGTGACCTGGTGGGCGCTGCCATTGCCCGCGCCGAGCAGGTCAACCCTGGCCTCAATGTGTTCAGCAGCCAGCGCTTCACTGAGGCAAGCAACGAGGCCTCCAGAAACGATGCCGACGCCGAATCTCTGCAGCGCTCGCCGCTGGCTGGACTCCCTTTTCTGGTCAAGGATCTCAGTGCCCTGGCGGGACAGCCTTGCGAAAAAGGCAGCCGTCTATACCAGGGACACGTAGCGGCAGCCAACAGCGCCATTGTGCAGCGCTTCCTTGACGCCGGCCTGGTGGTGCTGGGCAAAACCAACACCCCGGAATTTGGCCTGACCCTGACCACCGAACCAGTCTCCAAAGGCGCAACCCGGAACCCCTGGGACACCGGGTATTCCACCGGTGGCTCAAGTGGCGGGGCCGCCGCGGCCGTGGCGTCGGGGATTGTACCGGCTGCCCACGCCAGCGACGGCGGTGGCTCCATCCGCATCCCGGCTTCCTGCTGCGGCTTGTTTGGTCTCAAACCCAGCCGTGGCCTTACCATCATCGAGCCGAGCATGAGAGCCTGCTGGAGCGGCATGAGTGTCGGCCTGGTGGTGAGCCGTAGCGTCAGGGATTCCGCCGCTTATCTTGACCTGCTACGCACCCGCAAGCCGATCCTGTTTCCCTTGCCTGAGGCGCCGGCCTCGTTCTCAATCGGTCTTGAACAACCCGCGATGGCGCTGCGCATTGCGGTAATGACTCAACATCCATTGGGTGAAACCCTGCATCCACAGGTCCGTGATGCCATTCTCGGCACTGCCCGGCTGTGCGAGGAGCTTGGTCATCAGGTGCAGGAAATCGCCCCGCCCATTGACTTCAAGCCACCGGCAAACGCCATGAACAATCTTATCTGCCTGCACACCTGGCAGGAGGTGGCGGCCATGGCCCAGGCTCGCAATCTGGATCTGGAAACCGCTGAACTGGAAACCTCCACCAGGCTGATGGCCCAGCTAGGCAGCGAACTGTCGGCTGCTGACTATGCGGCTTCTCTGGATGTATTGGCCGCCGCAGCGCAGCAAATGGCTGACTTCCACCAGCGTTACGATATGCTGCTTGCACCGGTACTAAACCGGCCTACCGCCGAACTGGGCTGGCTGGACATGAACAGCGACGATATTCGCGAGTACGTGGGCCGCTACCGGGAATACAGTGGCTACACGGCCCTGTTCAACGGTACCGGGCAGCCGGCGATGTCGGTGCCCTTGGGCCAGGACAGTCATGGCTTGCCAATTGGCAGTCAGTTCAGCGCGGGCTGGGGCCAGGATGCCCTGCTGCTGCGCCTGGCGCGGCAGCTCGAACAGGCCCGGCCGTGGCCACTCCTGGCGCCTGACTATGCGCCGCGCGCTGGGACTGGCAACTGACTCACCAACCATTGACTCACCAATCTTGACTCGCCAACCATTGGCCAAGCAACCAGCGGAGACCATCGAAGTACCATGGACTGGAAAATTTTCACAGCTATATTTTTAGCGGTCTTCATTGCCGAGCTTGGCGACAAGACGCAATTGGCCACCATGTTGTTCGCCACTGATAAAGAGGTGAGTAAAATGACCGTGTTCGTCGCTGCCTCGGCGGCGCTGATTGTGGCGTCGGCACTGGGGGTTCTGGCTGGCAGTCTGCTGGCTGAGTACATTAACCAGAAGTACCTGCACTACGCCGCCGGCATTGGTTTTATTGGCATCGGCCTGTTTACTTTATACAGTGCCTGACTACGCTATAGTGTCTTGTCAGCAAGCAGCACAGTGACGACTGACAGTTAATAATAAACATAAAAAACAAAAGTTTAGCGAAGTTAATTAATGGAGCTTATACAATGAAATTCCAGCCTGGATTCCCGCTTATCCTGACTCTCGGCCTGCTCACCGCCTTACCCGGCATGGCACAGGACAACGACATTCCCCGCACCCACTGGGGGGTGCCGGACTTTCAGGGGTCCTGGCGCAACAACACGGTGATGCCGTTTCAGCGCCCTCGCGAACTGGGAGACCAGCGCGCCTTTACCGAGGAAGAAGCCCGCCGCCTGGAGCGCGAAGCCCAGGCCGCGGTCGAACAGGACAATGAGCCGCTGGATCCAAACCGCCCGGCCCCGGCAGCCGAAGCCTTGCCGCCGGTGGGCAACTACGACCTGTTCTGGACCGACCGCGGCATGTTTCTGCCCACTATTGACGGCGAATACCGCACCTCCGCCATCATCGACCCGCCCAATGGCCGCATTCCCGAGCGTGTGGCTGGCTTCGAGCCGACCTATAACCGAAGTAACGATGGCCCCGAAGGCCGCAGCCTTGGCGAGCGCTGCCTGCTGTCCTTTGGCAACTCTTCCGGCCCGGTGATGACCCCGGTGATGTACAACAGCCACTTCCAGATCAACCAGTCGCCCGGCTACGTGGTAATTACCGTGGAGATGATTCACGATGCGCGCATCATCCGCATCGCTGACGACCGCGACGCACTAAGTTCGGCGGCGCAGCAAAAATGGATGGGCGATTCCATCGGCCGCTGGGAAGGCGACACCCTGGTGGTGGAAACGAAAAACTTCAATCCCTGGCAGACCTATCAGGGTGCTGACACGGAAAATCTTACCGTGATTGAAACCTTCCGATTCGAGGGTCCGGATAAGCTGATCTACGGATTTACTGTGGATGACCCGACCGTGTATTCCGCACAGTGGACTGGCGAGATGCCGATTACCCGTCTGGACGAGCCGGTGTACGAATATGCCTGCCATGAGGGTAACTACGGGATTATCGGCATTCTTGCCGGGGCCCGGCGCCTGGAGGTCATGGAAGAGTTGGGCATTGAGCGGGCGATTGAGCAGTAGGCTTGCTTGTTGCTTGATTGTCCGGCCTTTGGGTTGTGGGGGCAGGTAGTGGGTCAACCCCCACTGGCGTGGGGCCCCTACCCACCACCTACCATCGCCACACCTTAGGCTGCGTGGTTTCTTTCTTGGCTAGCCTGGTAGTTTCTTCGAAGGGCTTTTCGATGCCTTATTGCTGTGGGGGCAGGTAGTGGGTCAACCCCCACTGGCGTGGGGCCCCTACCCACCACCTACCATCGCCACACCTTAGGCTGCGTGGTTTCTTTCCTGGCTAGCCTGGTGATTTCTGCGAAGGGCTTTTTGCTGTGGTGGTAGTGGCGCGCGTTGGTTAGCTTGAGCCAATAGTTTTGTGCTGGCTATCATGCAGCGCAGACAGGCCAGGCATAGGGATCGGCTTTACCAGTATGCGGGATCGTTGAATGCTGGCACGCAGGTCGGTCTTTGTTCGATAGTGGGGATTGGTGCTGAGGTCAGTGACTGCCCGAGCCAGCCTTGTGGCATGGAGAGTGTTTGCGGCGCTTTGAGCTGGCTTTCGGTAATGCTGTGGAAGCCTACTTGCGAATAGAAAGCTGGGTCACCGTAGGTAATCACTGCATCAACCGCCCGATTTTTAAGCAAGTCCAGTCCATACTTGATAAGACCTTGCCCGACGCCTTTGCCTTGATGCCCGGTGCTCACTGCAACCGGCGCGAGCATATGAATCAGGACTGATTCGTGACAATCAAGCCGGGTGAAAAATATCGCGGCAATAAGCGCCTCATAATCGTAAGCACCGACGCAGATGATCTGTTCATTGTCGATATTCGCTGCCAGTTCTGCGACGAGTCCGGCAAGCAGGTTGCCTTCCTCACTTCCTGCTGAGGCGGTGAACACCGCCTTGAAAAGCCCGGTTACTTCAGCCCGATGGTTGCGATCAAGCAGACGAATGTCCATGGCCTACCTTAACCTGCTACTGGTGATGATCCTTTCATTGACCAGCTCGGTGCTACTTGTCAATCAGCGCGCCGTGTCTTACGGCGGTGACTTCGGCCATGATAGCGATGGCGATTTCGGCGGGGGTTTTGCTGTCGATCTGGAAGCCGATGGGGGCGTGTAGCGTGTCGATTTCGTCCTTGCTAAGCCCGAGTTCGGGCAGGCGCTCGCGTCTGGCTGCCGAGGTGCGTTCCGAGCCCATAGCGCCGATGTAGAAGGCGTTGGTTTTCAGGGCTTCCATGAGTGCCATGTCGTCCACTCTGGGGTCATGTGCCAGAGCGATGACGCCGCTATAGGCATTACTGAAGCGTTCGCGTACCACGTCGTCGGGCAATCTTGACGTGGTTTCCACACCGGGGACATGCCAGTTGTCCAGGTAGCGCGGACGTGGATCGCAGAGCATCACATCGTATTCCAGAGCCAGGGCCATTTCCGCCACGTACTTGGCGACATCCCCTGCTCCCAGCAATAACAATCGGTACATGGGGCTGAGACTGTGCGTCATGACCCCGTCTTCGATAATCACGGCTTCGTCGTTAGATTCGTCCCGGACTGATATCTCGCCGGTGTCGAGGTCTACCACGCGGCTGACTCGTTGATGGCTTTCCAGGTCGCTTTGCAGACGGGTAAAGACGGTGAGATTAGTCTCGGTTGGTTCGATAAATTCCAGCAGCACGTGTAGCTGACCGCCACAGGGCAAGCGCAGTCTGGCCTGCTCTTCCTCGGTGACGCCGTACTTGATGCGGAACGGCTGATTGCCCTGTGCCTGGAACTGCGACTTGAGACTGCCGTCACCTAGCTGTTCGAGGAAATCTTCCTCAATGCAGCCGCCGGAGATGGAGCCGACCAGTTCACCGTCGAGGGTGCAGGCCATCATCGCGCCGATGGGCCGCGGCGAGGATCCCCAGGTTTTGAGGATCGTGCACAGCCACACCGGCTTGTCGGTGGCCAGCCATTGGGATACGTGGGTAATAATTTGCTGCTGAGAGCTAAGCATGGGGAAAGGTCAAACCTCGCGCTGCTTCCAGGTGCCGCGCATGAAAAAAGCGACGCCTACTATACCAGTGAGCATATCCGAAACAAACACAGCCCAGAACACTCCCACCGGCCCGAATTCAAGGGTCAGGGCCAGTACGTAGGCCAGTGGTACCTGGACGATCCAGAAACAAAAGATATTGATCCAGGTGGGCGTCAGGGTATCGCCGGCGCCGTTGAACGCCTGGATGATCGCCATGCCGAAACCCCAGAACACATAGCCGTAAGCAAAGATGCGCAGGCACTGGATCGCATACTCCAGCACTTCCGGCTCGTCGGCAAAGAACATCGCAATGGGCCGGGTGAAGGCCAGCATCAGCACTGCTGCCAGCCCCATATAACCGGCGTTGTAGCGGGCAATGTGCCAAACAGTGGTTTCCGCCCGCTCGGGCAGCCCGGCACCGAGGTTTTGCCCCACCAGAGTGGCGGAGGCATTGCTGAAGCCCCAGGCGGGCAGCAGTGTGAACATCACGATGCGTACAGCGATGGTATAGCCCGCTACTGCGGCGCTGCCAAATCCGGAGACGATTTGCATCAGGAATACCCAACTGGCAGTGGCCACCAGGAACTGGGCGACGCCACCCGCCGAGATGCGTATCAGCGCCCAGATCAGGTCCAGCTTGATACCCATGTCTTTGAGATGCACCCGAATCCGGCCACCGCCGCCACACAGGTAATACAGCCCGTACAGCACGCCAATGCTGCGCCCGATATTGGTCGCCACCGCCGCGCCGGTAACGCCCAGTTCCGGGAACGGACCAATGCCATAAATGAACAGCGGATCGAGGATGATGTTCAGACCGTTGGCCAGAATCAGCGTGCGCATGGCTATGTTGGCATCCCCGGCACCACGGAAAATCGCATTGATGATGAACAGCAAGACAATGGTGAAGCTGCCGCCGAACATCAGCCGGGTATAACTCTCCCCGGTAGCCAGCACAGCTTCGTCGGCCCCCATCAGCTGCAGGATGTTGCGCGCGAAGAACAGACCGATCAGGCCGACTATCACCGATACAAACAGGCCGATCCACAGGGCCTGCCCGGCGGACAGAGAGGCTGCGGCGCGGTCCTTCTCGCCGATACGGCGCGCCACCAAGGCGGTGGTACCCATGGCCAGTCCAATGGCCACAGCATAAAGCAGCGTGATCATCGCCTCGGTGAGACCCACGGTGGCTACCGCCGCGGCGCCCAGTCGGGCCACGAAGAAGATATCGACGATCGCAAATACCGACTCCATGGCCATTTCCAGGATCATGGGAATGGCCAGCAGAATCGTCACCCGGGCAATAGAGCCCTCGGTGTAATTCAGGTCGGTGTCACCGGCCAGGGCCTGCCTGAACAGGTCCCAGGCACTGCGTAGTTTGGTTGTTGTCATGTCAAATTCCAGGGGCAGTTTTTGCAAACACAACACCGCATGGACGGCATTGTGCGTCAGGTAAAACAGGAGATTTGACGGCCTGAGCGGACTGCTCTCGGAAACGGTCAGAGATCAGGTCAGACAAGAGGTTTCGGGCGGGCTAGCGGGCTGACTGGATCAGGAAGGGTCAACCGGGCTGGTCATGAAGTGCGCGATAACCGCTGCGACTCAGGCTGTCACTCCGGACATGGCTGGCTGCTTCATGGGATTTCCTCGAAAGGTGAAAAACCGCGGCATTATAGACCCCATCGTTCACCACTTGCCAACAGTAATTGCCCGGCCAGCTTTTCGGGTTCCCTCCCGGAACGCTGCGACCTGCCGCTATCAAAAGCTAGAAATTTTCTAGCTAAGACAGCTAACAGTTTATCTTTCAACGACTTTACGTTGCTGTAGCTCGCGGGAGCGGTTGATAACCCAGGGGTCGCTCAGCAGCATGCGGGCCTGCTCCGCTGCCGCACTCTTGTCCGTCATCCGGCGCATGTGTTGCACCGCGCGATTACCAGATGTCGAGCCATCGGTAATGCTCACCTCGGTTTGCTCAAGCAGATACCCGGCCAGCTCCGCGGGTACGGCGCTGTCCGCCAGGCGCTGCGCCAGGCCGGTCACGTTGGCGGCCACCGCGGGCAAACTGCGCTCGCTGCGACTGACCGCGCGCACCGGGTTCAGGGCGCGATAGATAGCCTCCCCCGGCGCAGCGCTGTAGTCACGCGCATCGACTTGCGGGCAGTCGAGTACCTCGGACTGCTGCTGGCGACGGCTACACTCGCGTCGCCAGGCCTGGGCACGGTCAGTTTCCTGTATTTCACCCAGTTGGCTGACAATGGCGGCCACCGTCGGCCGCTGCGCAGGCGTCTGATCCCGCGCGGCGTCGCGGCTGGGTTCAGCCCGCTCAACAAGATTGTTCAGGTTTTCGTCCAGCAACGGATTCACCGCGATCGCCTCAGCCGGTGGTGCTGACGGCGACGCGGCATCAGGAATTGGGCCTGATGCGGGCTGTGCAATGGGCTGCGCTGGCGGCGATACCCGCGTAGACCCGGGCGGCTGCAGCGCAATAGGCTGTTCGACTGGCGGGTCCGGCTGCACTTGCGGAGGCGGTGGCAACAGGTTGATGCGGATGCTTTCTGGCACCGTGACGGCCAGCGGGAACTCATTGCCGCGATTCACCAGCAAAATAGCCAGCAACACGGCATGCAGGACACCACTGGCCGTCAACGCCACCCACAGTGGCGAATTGCGCGATGCAAGGAATGATGGAAGAAGTGGTGAATCGTGGCGTTGCCCGCATTCCGGCGCCGCGGCTGGGTCGGCAGCCAGGCTTACCAAGGCACCGGGGTCCGGCTCCGGCGAAACCTGCTGCCAGTGGAGCGGAGACGGCGGGTCATCAAGGTCATCCCGTGCAATCCGACAGGCCCGAAGCTGGTGGCTTTCCGGGCCCGCCCCGTCGCCACAGCTGTCACTGTCAATGCGCTCCGCCTGCCCTTCTCGTCGGTTGTGCCAGTCGATGTCGGCCTTGCCTGCCACCGGCTTCTCCCGTTAATGCCTGATACCCTGAGACACACAAAGGGTCAGTATGTTCCGGTAAGCTGGAAGCTAGAGCTGCCCTAACGCCTGGCATGGCAGATTCAGGCAAGGCCCAGACCCGGCGCACGCACCCCGGATTCCAGGTCCAGTAGATAGCGCTTGGTGTCGAGCCCGCCGCCAAAGCCGGTGAGTTTGCCATTGGCGCCGATTACCCGGTGGCAGGGAATAATTACCGGGATGGGATTCAGGCCATTGGCCGCGCCCACCGCCCGAGCGGCTTTGGGTTTGCCGATCCGGGCGGCGAGTTGCCCGTAGCTCCAGGTCTCACCAAACGGAATAGCCTGCAGGCTCGACCACACCTGTTGCTGAAACGTGGTTCCGGCAGGTGCCAGGGGCAACTCGAACGCCTGCCGCTCACCGGCAAAGTATTCCTGCAGCTGCTCACACACCTGCCGAAACGGCCCGGCATCCTGCTGCCAGCCGGGTTCGTGGCGACGCGCCATGGAGCCGGAGGGAAAGCCCAGCAAGGTCAAGGCGTCGCCGGACCCGGCCAGCAGCAGCGTACCGATGGGCGCGTCGAGATAGTGATAATAGGTGGTCATGACTTGAACCTCGCGGAGATAATTTACCTTCAAATAGATTCTTATCTAATTGTTATTAAATACTTTTAAATTATTTTTTGTCAGCTAATTGCTGGCCATAATGACGCCACAACAGCAGCACCGCATAGGCGCGCCAGGGTTGCCAGGCACTCGCCACGGTCAGCATTTGTTTCGGGTTGAGTGTCTCGCCGTCGGGCGCAGCGGCGCGGCGCAGGATCAGGTCGCCATGGGGAAAGGCATTGGGGTCACTCAGGGCGCGCATTGCCATGTACTGCGCGGTCCACTCGCCAATGCCCTTGATTCGGCAGGCCCGTTCCACAAATTCGCTGGTAGCCACGGTGCTGTCCATGGCCAGATCGCCAGCAACCACTGCCAGCGCGAGCCCCTGGATGGCATTGATGCGACTGCCGGTAATGCCCAGGCCGTCGAAATTGGCGCGCGCCAGGGTCGCGGCATCGGGAAACACATGGGTCAGGCCAGCCGGCGCATTCTCAACCTCATAGGGCGTGCCGTGCCGGGCGGCCACCCGGGCCACCAACGTGGACGCCGCCTTCACCGACACCTGCTGACCCAGGATCGCCCGCACGCCGATCTCGAAACCCTCCCAACAGCCTGGCACCCGCTGCCCGGGAAAAACCTTAACAATCTCTCCCAAGAGCTTGTCCTGACTCAAATTTCTGTCGATAAAATCACTGTCGGCGCGCAAGTCAAACAGCGACCGGACCCGATCGATAATGTGGTAGAGGTGGCGCGATTGCCGGGTACGTACAGTCAGGGTCAGGCTGGGTTCGCGTTCGGCAAACAGCACCTGCAGGTGCCCCGGCTCACCGTCCAGCGCGAAGGTCCGCGCATAGCTGCGCTGGCCCACCTGCTCAACCCCAGGAATTGCCCGGTAGGCCAGAAAGCGCAGCATGGCGTGCCAGTCGAACGGGGGCCGATAGCGCAGCGTAATGGTGATGGCATCGTTGGCTGCAGACCGGCGTCCGACACGCTTGCGCAATTGCCGCGGTGAACGTCCGTAGGTGGTCTGGAACACCGCGTTGAAGCGACGCACGCTGCCAAACCCGGCGGCAAAACAGATCTCCGCCAGGGTCATGTCGGTTTCATCGAGCAGTTTCTTCGCAAAGTGCAGCCGCCGGGTCTGGGCCACCGCCACCGGCGAGGCGCCGAGGTGGGTCTGGAACAGGCGGCTCAACTGCCGCGGCCCCACATCCAGCTCGGCCGCCAGCTGGTCCACCGAGGCCTCATCAAGATAGCCGCGGTCGATCAGCTGCAGCGCCCGCGAGACTTTCCAGGACGCCCCGCTCCAGGCTGGCGTGCCCGGCGATGACTCCGGCCGGCAGCGCAGGCAAGGCCGGAATCCGGCCGCTGCGGCCGCCGCCGCAGAAGGATAGAGCTGGACATTTTCTTTCTTCGGCAACCGCACCGGACACACGGGCCGGCAATAGATGCCGGTGGTCAGCACGCCAACGAAAAACCGCCCGTCAAAGCGCGGATCGCGGCTCTGGCGAGCGGTCTCGTAGTCGTCGGGATTCAGCAGAACTGGCGCAACAGCAGTTTCCATGGCGCCATGATACGCCAGATCAGGATAACTTCTGGCTGCTTTCGGACATCATCATCCAGAAGTCTTGATGGCACTGCCCGCACCCGGTTTGCGGGCAATGAGAAACGCGGCCTCACCTTTGGCTGGCGCGCGGGCGAAGTCGATGCTGAAACCACTTGCCTCGAGATCTGACTGCACCTGGGCGCGGCCAAGGTAGTTCACGTACGGCGCCTTGCCGATCAGCTGCATCAGTGGAATAAGCACCCGCCAGAGCAGCATCTTCAGCCCGCCACTGTCGCCGAGACAGACCGTCGAGGTGACGAATATCCCGCCGGGTTTCAGCATCGTATAGGCCTTGGACATGGCCGCCTGCGGCGCCTCCAGCAGATGCAACAGGCTCAAGGCCAGCACCACGTCGTAGGCTTCTATTGGCGGCTCAAAATTTTCCAATGCCACCTGCTCGAAGCTGATGTTGTCGATGTTTGCCGCCGCGGCCTGTTCACGGCCAATCTCCAACATGTTCGCGGATAGATCCGTGGCCACTATCCGGCGCACATGGGGCGCGTGCGCAATGGCAGTGGTCCCGCTGCCGCAGCCGAATTCGAACACCTCGGTGTCTGGCGTGAAATAAGACTGGGTACGCGCCAGCTTCTCGCGATAGACCGCCTCATTCCTGATCGGCGCCTGCGCGTACTTGCGCGCCATCTTGTCCCAGATGTCTGCTTTTGCCATGGCCCCGCTCCCTGTTGCCGTTGCCGAATCGGTCTTTATGCATGATACGGGCAAGACGTGATGCCGGATAAAAGGTTACACCGGGCATCCAGGGAGCGCGCCGCTTCAGTCCTGAGGCAGGCGATACACCAGCAGCGCATTGCCGGCCAGCTGACCAAACGTGGCGTAGCCGGAATTGACGATCAGGTAGTCGCCGCTGAGCACCGGGCCGGTGGCATCGATCGCGCCGCCGCTGGCGGCCACGTTGTTGACCGTCGCGTAGTCCTGCTTCGTGTCGACCTCCCACACCAGCTCGCCGGTGGCGCGATCGTGGGCAAACAGGTAGCCGTTCAGGGCGCCGGTGATTACCAGATCGTCGGTGGCGCTGGCCGGGCCGGAATAGGCGTTGGAACAGCTTCTGCCAGCGCCGTCGCAGCGCTGCGGGGCCGGGGCATACCACAGCACCGCACCGGTTTTCATGTCGATTGCGTGCAGGCCCGGTTGCGGGTCGGCGCTGCCACCGGGAATGCGGTCCGACACTGGCACGTAGACCACGTCATCCACAAAGCTCATGCCCCAGTGGACACCGCCCAGCGGGCTGCCGCGGCCAACGTTCGTGGCCCACAGCTGTTTGCCGCTGTCCGGATCCAGGCCAAAAACCATGGCGCCCTTGGTGCCGGCGACAATAATGTCCTGGCCGTTGGACAGCGTGGTGATCAGCACCGGCGCGCCTATGTCCACATCAGGACCCGGGTCCGGACAGTTCGGATGTTCGCGACTGCCGCTGCAACCCATGGTGAACGCGTCGTTCGCGGTGGTCTGGTAGACCAGATCCATGCTGCCGGTGTTGGTATCAAAGCCAATCACCGAGTCGCTGGTGTCGCTGGTGGGGCGGCTGTAGTTCTGGCCGGTGCCCACGTAGACGCGATCGCGCTGCGGGTCAACCGTGGCCGAGGACCAGACCGGTGCCCCGGACGGCGCCAGGATCGGGTTGCCGACGCTGTTCTCACCGACTTGTTTCGGCTCTTCCATGATAAAGGTGTGCCACAGCTTCTCGCCGCTGACCAGGTCCAGTGCCGCGACGTTGCCACGGAACGTGCAGCACACGTGCTGGGGGTTTCCCGCACCGGCCACTTCCATGGACGACACCGGCACAAACACCTTGCCGTCATAAACCGCCGGTGCCCCGGTGCTGACCGCCCAGGGGTTTGCGTCAACATCGGTATGCCACACCGGCAGGCCGGTTTGCGCATCCAGGGCATATACCCGGTTCGACAGGTCGGCTGCCACCAGCAGGGTCTGGTTCAGCGCCGGCACTTCCACCACGGTGGGCGCGGCGCGCACCTCGGAGATCGCGGTGTAGCTCCAGTACTGGCAGCCAGTGTCGATGTCCAGCGCATTGATCTGGCCCGAGGGCGTCCCAAAAAACATCACACCATCCACCACCGCGACGTTGCCACGGGCGGTGCTGGAGCCTTCCACGCCGGCGGCCCAGGCCAGTTCCAGCTCGCCAATATTGTCCGCGTTAATGTTCGTACCCTGGCTGGGCTGATAGCGCGCCCCGCTCAGGTCATTGCCCCAGCCGTTCCAGTTGCTGCTGGCCGCCAGATCCAGGGACCCGACCGGCGCTGTGCAGTCCGCCCACTGTTCCTGTAAATCCCGGTTATAGCTGCCGCCAGTGAGGAACTCCGCCAGAAGAATGCGCTGGTCTTCATCCAGGTTCGCCGCCTGGGTTTGCATGATGCCCGCATCCAGGGCGTGGAAAACGGCATTGGCGCTGTAGTTCCCCAGCGCCTCGCGGCTCGGCGCGCGATCGACCGGATTGTCGTGACAGGCCGCGCAGTATTGCTGATACAGCGCGTCTGTGTCCTGGGCATTCAAGATGGGCGTTACTGCCACAGCGGCAGCGGTCATGATCGCCGTGGCGATCAGGGCACGCAGTTGTTTCATAGTGTTTTCCTGGTGGGCTCTGAACCGGGTTGCGGTTCGGTACGACTCAATAATCCGAGCTGCTTCTGCTATCCACTGCACCAACCAAGCCGGCTCGAATCAGGTTAGCTTGAACGGCCCATGCAGCTGATTTAACCGCTTGCAGACCGGGCCCGAACGAGCGCTCGGAGATCGGACCTGGAAGCAACTATACCCGGTTTCAAGGCCCGGAATAAGGGGCATGCGATGAGCCGAAAGCTGCGGTATAGTAGCCGCCTCGCGGCACCCCGGGGTGGCTGCCGGATACCCTTAATCTCACCTTGACAAGCTTCAGAAAAGGCGGCTAAAAAACAATGGCAGACAAAGACTTACGCAAATATTCGAAGATAGTGGTTGATGGTGTTGAACAGGCTCCTTCTAGAGCCATGTTGCGCGCCGTGGGTTTCGAGGATGCCGACTTCCACAAGCCGCAGATTGGCATTGCCTCGACCTGGTCCATGGTCACCCCCTGCAACATGCACATCAACAAGCTGGCGGAAGACGTCAACCAGGGCACCGACGCTGCCGGTGGCAAGGGTATCATCTACAACGTGCCCACCATCTCCGACGGTATCTCCATGGGCACTGAGGGCATGAAATATTCCCTGGTATCCCGGGAAGTGATCGCCGACAGCGTGGAAACGGTCACCGGTTGCATGGGCCATGACGCCATTATTGCCATTGGTGGCTGCGACAAGAACATGCCCGGCCTGATGATGGGCATTGCGCGCCTGAATCGCCCTTCCATCTTTATCTACGGCGGCACCATTCAGCCGGGCCCGAACCACACCAATGTGGTCTCGGTGTTTGAGGCGGTGGGTGGCCACGCCGCCGGCAAGGTATCGGATATCGAACTGAAGCAGATTGAAGATACCGCCATCCCCGGCCCCGGCTCCTGCGGCGGCATGTACACCGCCAACACCATGGCTTCCGCCATTGAGGCACTGGGCATGAGCCTGCCCAATTCCTCGGCCCAGGACGCCATATCCGAGGCCAAGAAAAACGACTGCCTGAACGCCGGCGAGGCGATCATGTATCTGGTGGAGCACGACATCAAGCCCTCGGACATCATGACCCGCGCAGCGTTCGAAAACGCCATCAAGGTGGTCATCGCCCTGGGCGGATCCACGAACGCGGTATTGCACCTGCTGGGCATGGCGCACAGCATCGGTATTGAACTGGAGATTGACGACTTCAACCGGCTAGGCAAGGACGTGCCGATGCTGGCGGACCTGAAGCCCAGCGGCAAGTACCTGATGAGCGAGCTGATCAAGATTGGCGGCATCCAGCCCCTGATGAAGAGAATGCTGGACGCCGGCATGCTGGACGGCAGTTGCATGACCGTGACCGGCAAGACTCTGGCCGAGAACCTGGCCGACGTGACCCCTTATCCCGAAGGCCAGGACATCATTCGCGACTTCGACCAGCCGATCAAGAAAGACAGCCACCTGCGCATCCTGCGCGGCAATCTTGCCCCCGGGGCAGCAGTGGCCAAGATCACTGGCAAGGAAGGCCTGTCATTTTCCGGCAACGCGCG
This sequence comes from uncultured Pseudohongiella sp., assembly GCA_965230125.1. Classification (GTDB taxonomy): domain Bacteria; phylum Pseudomonadota; class Gammaproteobacteria; order Pseudomonadales; family Pseudohongiellaceae; genus UBA9145. The sequence continues at coordinate 2,802,556 of OZ245938.1, forward strand.
GGTATTCGATTCCGAGGAGCAGTGCCTGAAGGGCATACTCGATGGCAGCGTGGTGAAAGATGACGTGCTGGTGATTCGCTACGAAGGTCCAAAAGGCGGCCCCGGCATGCGGGAAATGCTCTCCCCCACCTCCGCCATTATGGGCAAGGGTCTGGGCCAGGATATCGCCCTGATTACCGATGGTCGCTTTTCCGGCGGCTCCCATGGCTTTGTCGTGGGCCACGTGACCCCCGAGGCTGCTGAAGGCGGGCCCATTGCTATCGTCCAGGACGGCGACAAAATCGTCATCGACGCCGAGGCCAACACCGTCACGCTGGAACTCAGCGATGAGGAAATCGCGGCGCGCCTGGCCAAATGGCAGAAGCCGGCGCCGCGTTATACCCGCGGCACCCTGGCCAAGTACGCCGCTCAGGTGGCCTCGGCCTCCGAAGGCGCGGTGACGGACAAATATCTGGATCTCTAGAGCAGCCTGGCTGGGCCAAATTCTGAGTTGCCGACAATAACCAAAACAAGAGGCACGATTGACTGATGGAGGCCCTTACCGAGGCACTTTCGGGAAGCTTTTTACAGGCAGGCTCGCTATGGGCGCTGCGCAGCATTCCCGGCTTTCCACCCATTATCCAGACGATCCACATTCTGGGCGTCGCCATGATCATGGGCAGCGCAGTGCTGCTCAGTCTGCGCATTCTTGGTCTGGCCATTCCGTCGCAGAATCAAAGTGAGCTGATCCGGCGGGTGCTGCCCTGGTTCTGGCTGGCTTTGGCGACAAATTTCATCTCCGGGGCGTTTTTCGTGTTCGGGCGCCCGGACCGCTATTTCAACAACCCGGTGTTCACCACCAAGATGGCACTACTGATTCCGGCGGTGTTGCTGATTCTGGTGCTGTTTCTTATGGAACGGCGCCAGGTCGGCTATTGGGAACAGGCCGCGCGCAAGTGGCCGGGCCGCGCCGTGGCGCTGGCGGTGCTAGCCCTGCTGTTGCTGGTTGCCACCTGCGGACGCTGGATCGCCTACCTGGAATATCTGCAATACCCGCTGTGGACCATGGAGGTCTACATCAGTCCCGACCCGCTGCCGTTCTGGGAATCGGTAGACAACTGGCCCCTGTCGCAAATCATTGCTGCAACGAACTGGTTCCCGGTTCTGGAGACCGTCCATGTCATTGCCGCGGCGCTGGTAGTGGGCACGATCTTCTGGGTAGACCTGCGCCTGCTGGGCAAAGCCGCGCTGCACTATCCGGTTACTATCATGAACCAGGAACTGGTGCCCTGGACCTGGGGCGCGTTCGCCGTGGCCGCGGTCACTGGCCTGGGCATGTTCATCACCCGCGCTTCCTCCCATCTCGGCAATCCCGCCTTCCAGTGGAAGCTGGTATTGCTGGCGCTGGCCGGCGCCAACATGGCCTGGTTTCACCGCCGCGTATATCCCCAGGTGACCGCCTGGGATACCGCCGCAGCCCTGCCTCGCGAGGCCAAACTTTCGGCCGCGCTATCGCTGCTATTCTGGTCCGGGGTGATGCTGGCGGGTCGCTGGGTGGGGCATATCGTCTGAGGCCCGCACTGCTTGTGCGCAACTGTCGCGGCGAGCTGTTACCCTTTCCGGCGCGGGTACCTGGTTAATAATTCGACAATTCCGCTCGACGAACCGGTTTGCGGCCTATAGAATTACCCACGAATTCAGCGATATTGTAGCGCGCTCCATTCGGAACCCCATGGCAATCGACTTTATCAGTATCCCGGATGAGAACTATTTCCTGACCACGTTCTCGGGAACAGTGACCGACGCTGAGCTATTAAGCCGCTACCAGTCTTTTATGCAAAGTAAAGATTGGCAGCCCGGCATGAATGAGCTGGTGGATATGCAACAGGCCAGCATGGGGCAACTCAGCTCCGCCGGGCTGCGCCAGCTTCAGGAATTTGTCGAAGAATTTCTCAGCGCCAGAAATGCAGCCATGCGCACCGCAATCTTCGCCCCCAATGACCTGCCCTATGGCCTGGCCCGCATCTATTCCGCTTTGGCCGACAGCTCCCCGGAGCTGATCAAGACTTTTCGGGATCGAGAAGAAGCCAGGCTCTGGCTCGATCAACCTGACCCGGATGCCGAATCCCCTGCTGCCACATCCGGTGCAACCAGCTGGCGCTCCAATACCGAGTAGCAGTCTGCACAGCGGGCCCGTAAACAGCCATTCGATCACCGGGCCGCGCACCGGCAATTGATAAGCTATACTGAAACTACCAGCCATAATCCCGGGAGCTTCCCATGAATCGCCTGTCAGCCACCGCCACGCTTGCCTGGACCACCCTGGCCACTCTTGCAGTGCTCGCCTCTTTCGCCCTGACCGCCACGTCCGCCCATGCCGGACCCGACGCCGACGCCCTGGGCCGCTGCCTGGTGGTGGAATCCACTTCCGAAGACAAACTGGACCTGGTGAAATGGATGTTTACCGCCATGTCCCAGCATCCTGCGGTATCCGAACTCGCCCAGGTCAGTGAACAGGACCGCGCCGTATCCCTGGAAGGCATGGCCAATCTGATGACTGTGTTACTGACCGACCGCTGCGCCGAGCTGGCCAAAACCGCGATCCGCAACGAAGGCCCCATTGCCATGCAGACCAGCTTCGCCACCCTGGGCCAGGTCGCCGCCGCCGAGCTGTTCGCTAACCCCCAGGTCTCCGGGGGCCTTGCCGAGTTGGACACCTACCTGGATCACAACGCCATCAATGAGGCGCTGGAACTGGGCGGTTTCACGCCTCCCGTTCCGCAGCAGTAAGCCTAAAGATAGTCCCGCAGCAGCCGCTGAAAATGACGCGGGGCGGTTGCAAGCTGGCGCCTGCCCCTGCCGACTGGCTTCCGGCCAGGTCATCAGTAACGCGCCAGTAAAAAGGGTAAACAGCGTTGCCACCGGCCAGCCCACGGGCATCTGCCACAGCGCCGGCGACGTAACCCAGCAAACGCCAATCACAAGGAAACAGCAGCATGCGCAGCAAAGCAGTTATCGCCTTCTTACTCAGCGCCCGTCTTTTCGGCCTCAGCCCCGTTTTTTTCGGCCTCAGCCTCGCCCTGCCCGCCACGGCATCGGCCCAGATTGACGAATACCAGGAAGGCGCCTGGTACATGTATTTCTGGAATACCCGCTTCGAGGACAGCAACTGGGGCCTGCAGGGCGACGTGCAGTACCGGGATTGGGATATACTCGGCGACATGGAGCAGCGTCTGCTGCGCGGCGGCCTGACCTACACCCCGGACAGCTTCAACGCCACCTTCACCCTCGGCGCGGCCAACGTGGCTACCGGCGAGTTCGGCGACAGCGACGACACGTTTGATGAGAACCGCATCTACCAGGAGATGCTGATCCCCTACCGCATCTTCGACTGGGTGTATCTGCGCCACCGTTTTCGCAGTGAGCAGCGCTGGGTAGACGACCAGGACTTTCGCACCCGCTATCGCTACGCGATCTTTGCCGATGTGCCTCTGAACCGCAACGACCTCGGCCCGGGCGCTTTTTACCTGTCGGTTTATAACGAGTTGTTCATTAACGGTGAGAAAGACATCGGCAACGGCCGCCGTGTCGACACCGTGGATCGTAATCGCCTGTACGGGGGCATCGGCTATACACTGAACAACAATATGCGCCTGCAGTTCGGTTACATGGAGCAGTCAGCGCAGCAGTTTGACAAAGCCCAGTGGCAGTTCAGTCTGCACCATTCGTTCTAGCAACCAAACAGCCCGCAGGATCGCCCATTAGTGGTGCGCACCTGGCAAGTTGGCCGCAAAAGGAAAAAAGTCGCCAATAGCGCTTGCCCGCGGATACCGATCGCGACAGACTGGGACTCCAGCAACTAACCGGGAGCCCCGGATGTCGATTGATATAACATTTACGCTGCGCGATGATGACCTGAATTTCTTCCGCGACCTGGTCAGCAAGGCAATCGAAGACATTGACGAACCGGCACGCCAACAGGCCATTCTGGACGCGGCCGCCGACGTGGTCGAATCCGCGCAGCACACGGAAGTCCCGGGGTTTATCGCCGAACGCATCAGTATTCTGGAAACCTTCCTGAACATGCTGCGCGATGAGGAGTGGCAACTGGGCGAAGAAGAGCGCAAGTCCATCATCAAAGCGCTCTCCTACTTTTCCCAGGCCGACGACCTGATCCCAGACAACATCCCCGGAATCGGCTTTCTGGATGATGCCCTGTATGCAGAGATCCTGGCCCAGGAGATGGAATCAGAGCTGCGCACCTACAACGAATTCTGCCAGTACCGACTTGCCGAAGAACTGCGGCGCAGCAACCGTGGCCTCAATGTCAAAGTGGGACGGGAAGACTGGCTGGCGGACAAGCGCTCGGTACTACACTCCCGGATGCGGGCCCGGCGCGGCGGCGGCCCACGCGGCAGTAGCCGCGGTTGGCGCACTGGCCTGTTCTGAGGCCAGCATACTGGCGAATAGCAGGCCGGCAGCGACGCTGCCCCTGCTCGCTCCCGACGCTTTGTCTGACTTCGTTTTTTATTCGTCCTTGGTTTCGCTATTACCGCTGTCCAGCTTGGCTGACTTGCGACGCGCCAGCTCCGACTCTATCGCTCCTACATTCTCATCAAGCTTGGCCCGCGCCGCCAATAGTTTGCTCTCCAGCACTGCCAGATCTTCGTCACTGTCATCACTCAGCCCATTGCGGAAGATGCGCACGCATTCGTTCGCGGCATCGGTATAGGTAGTATTGGTTTCCGCCAGCAGCGTATCCAGCTCTTCCTGGGTCTGGGGATTGACCTGCTCGGGGAACATCCGCTGGCGCAACACCTCGCACAGATCGGTTTCGAAGATTTCATCGATCGCCCTGGCCACGAAAATCTCCAGACAATCGCGAAAATGTCGGCTGCGTACCGAATTGTCCGCAAAGAAGTCATCTATGATCTTGGTGTTCTTCTTGTTACAGGCCAGGAACTCATCGCCGTCGTCGGGATTCTCCGGGATGTTGAAGCGCACCGTTCGGTAGGGTTCAGCAATCTCGGAGATGTAGAGATCCACGGTCTTGGCGACGATGGCGCGCTTCGCCCCGGTCATGGTGTTCCAGGCCCGGTCGTAGTACCACTGGACAATACTACTGTATGAATAACCATGGAACGATGGACGCATAGTAAAGGTTTTCATTGTTATTTAGCCTGTGTCCCATGTTCAACGAAACGGAGACCACAATGAAAAACCAAGAGTCAGTGCATGTCCAGCAGAAGCACGGACGAATCTGGTTCGATATGACAGTTATATGCCTGATCCTGGCCGCCTACTTGATATTCTAGCCGGCCAGGCCTAAAGCCGGTCTGCCGGGCTGGCCGCACCGCTGAAGTGTCTGCCCAACACATGGGTGTATATCTGGGTTGTGGACACGTCATTGTGACCCAGCAATTCCTGTACCGTCCTGAGATCGGTACCGCTGGCCAGCAAATGGGTCGCAAACGAGTGGCGGAAGATATGCGTATTGACCCGCTTGCCTGTTATCTCGGCTTGGTGCACAGCATGTTTCAGGAACTTACGCACTACCGAATGATGTAAATGATAGCGACAAACCTCACCGGTCAGAGGATGGGCACACCACTTGCTGGCGGGGAACAGAAACGCCCATTCTGGAGAAAACGGCGCTTGGGGGTACTTTCTGGACAGCGCCGGACTCATGGCCGCACCTACACCTTTGTCCGCATCGGAAGCCTGAACCGCTATCGCTTTGTCAACCTGCTCCCGGAGACCGGGTAAAGAAGCAGTCGCCAACAAGGTGCGCCGATCCTTCCTGCCCTTGGCATTGCGCACCGTCAACGCCGCGTTTTGACTGTCAATATCCTGCACGCGAATCGACAAGGCCTCACTGACCCGTAACCCGCCACCGTACATCAACTCAATGATCAGGCGATTGCGACCCGCCAGCTGTGCCAGAATCCGCCTCACCTCCCCAGGAGTGAGCACCGCAGGTATATAGCGTTGCCTGTTAGCCAATTTGAACCCAAGGTCACCAACCGGGCGCTTCATGTATTTGGTATAAAAATAGACCAGTGCATTCAACACGACTTTCTGGGAATTGGCGCTGATATGCCGCTCCACCGCCAGGTAGGTCAGATAATCGGAGATGCTCTGGGGTGACGCCGCAAAGGGATCCTGGTCACCGATAAAGAAAAGGAAACGGCGGATCCAGGTGAGATAGGTCTTCTCTGTGCTGATACTGTAACCACGTAGCCGGATATCTCGGCGAATTGCCTCAAGCAGCTTATGACTCATTGATTGCCCTCCAAGACTGTTACCCAGTGATTTGTATAGGCCGGAAAATGAGCAACTGAGAAACAGGGCTCGAAATGATTTTGAATTTTGCGCATTATCCAGAAAATGCGCCCGATGAAATCAGGCAATTCAAGGAGATAGTGAATCGCGCACATTATGCACGCGGCCCCGGAATCAGAAATTCCAAGCACACTCAGTAACACTGAACATTTTTTACCAGTTGATGTGAATGTGTATCGAATCAGGGATTTAGCGGGTAAACTGGGAACAGCAAAAAGCGCCAAATGCGTGCGCTCATTATATAAATGTTACTGAGCGCGTCTTCCCTACTCCAGTACCGCCGTCAACATATTGCTCGTAGTTGGCTTTCCAGCAGCTAGAGCAAGTGAAAGAAATGAGCCACCGCGGCTTTGTTCCCGGTGGCAATAAGCAAGTCAGAAGGCACGCAACACACGGTTGCGTGACCTAGTAACGAGATTCTTCCATGGGGCAGCCGCCTTCCAGTCTATTTTCTTCCCGCCAGGTTTGTGGCATCTTCATTGCATCAAGCGTCGGCTCCGCTAGCGCTCCGCAATGTGCGGGTAGCGGGTTTGGAGTGGCGCCCAGTAACCATCAGTTCAATCGTGGACGCTGCTGTCGCAGCGCCCATTAACAAGGGCGTTACTTGCCCCCGAGAATTAGTCGATGAGTCCGACCATTTTTAGAGAAGGCGGTTATCGATTTTTCTTCTTCTCAAGAGAGGAAGAAAGGCGGCATGTCCATGTGCTAGGTCCCGATGGTGAAGCCAAATTCTGGCTAGAACCAGAGATTGCTCTTGCAAAGAACTATAGGCTTAGCGATCCACAAATAGCTAAAATCAGGGAAATCGTAGAGGAACATAAAGATGAGCTCATCCGCGCATGGGATTCCCACTTCGGAACCTGAGGTTACAAACATATCTACTCATGGCCTTTGGCTTCTTAGTCGGGGCAAAGAGCACTTCCTGTCTTTCCAGGACTTTCCTTGGTTCAAAGATGCACCAATCGGCCACGTTACTTCGGTAGAGGAAGTTTCGCCTGGACATTTCTATTGGTCGAAACTCGATATCGATTTAGGCCTGGATATCATAGAGAATCCAGATAAATATCCACTTACATCAAGTGCACAGGGCAAGTAACAATTAAGTCAATCAGGGACACAGCCAGCTCCGCAGGGCTTGTGAATGGCTACGCCATTCTGTCACAAGCCCCGCTACGCTGACTGCGCCCATTACTACGGGCGTTATGTTCCCTCCGTGCCACTTGACAGAGTTATCATTTATGATAACCTTTGATCATGTCATGGAAAGTCACGTTCTTCAATGCCAAGGTTAAGGAGGAGACGCTCAAGTTCCCAGCGGGGATACTGGCAAACTACCTTCATATTCTTGAAATAGTTGAAGAATTCGGCCCCGCTATAGGCAAACCATATACCGCCCCAATGGGCAGCGGTTTGTTTGAGATAAGGGCTAAAGGCAAGGAAGGTATTGGGCGCTCGCTCTTTTGTACCGTGAAGGGTAAAGAAATCATCATTCTCCATTCCTTCATCAAAAAGACACAAAAAACTCCTAAGAAAGAGCTCGAGAAGGCCCGCAAACGAATGAAGGAGTTGTGAAATGAGCAGACCTACTTTGAAGTCCTTTAAGAAAGAGGCCCTTAAAAAGAAGGGAGTAAAAGATCAATATACAGATCTAGCTCCCGCTTATGAGATTCGTAAAAAGCTGATTGCGTTGCGCCAGGAAGCCGGTCTCACTCAAGAAGAAGTTGCAGAGAAACTCAATACGAAAAAAAGCAACATCAGTCGGCTTGAGAGTGTGAACTCAGAGATTTCTCCTAAGCTGTCAACGCTAACTGATTATGCAGAAGCTATCGGTTACAAATTAGAAATAGATTTCGTTCCTAAACAAGGAGCGGGAACATAACAATCAAGTCAATAAGGGACTGCTTCACCACACAACGCTTGCGGATGGCCTTCGGCCATCATATCCGCAAGCGCTGCGCGGCGAATCAGCCCATTACTACGGGCGTTATGTGTGCTATCAGATATCGTGCGAGGTTTGAAATGGATAGGACATTAATGATTTTCGGGATTAAGCGATTTGTGCAAGGGTTCTTTGGTGCTGCAGCACTAATTGCAATTTCACAATCTATCGAATCAGGCATTCAGAGTATTAGTTATGGCTATATTCTAAAATGGTCCTTGGTTGCGGGATTGCTTCTCACTAGTGTCGCTAGTTCTTATGCATACAGGAAACGATGCAAGCTCGTATAGAAAGATCGATGAAAGCGACACATAACCATGAAATCAATCAAGGACTGCGCTAACACGCAGCCCATTATTACGGGCGTTATGGCGCATTATCTATGTCCGAGAGAACTTTAAAATTCGTTGTAGGCGTTCTCCACGTCTTGCTGTGTGGCCAGGCCTTTGCTCAACCAGAATTAGGAGATGTAACTCACTGGGACGATGGCAGTGCGATGGATTGTAGTTTCAACTTTGAACAAGAGGCAATGTATGAATGGGATCAGATTGAACCTCCGCCTATCACAATTGAGACTGCTGCCACAGTGGCGCGAATTTATGGCCAGGAGAAAGGACTAACCAACGTCACTGCAACTAGTTTCAGGCTAATCGGAGTCCGTCCCTGGGGGCACGAATATGGCATGCTCGTTATGTTTGTTCGCTATCTGGGCTTTCCCCAAGGTGATTTTCGCCCTGTCTATATGGAAGATCAAAACTGGCTTGCAATTACTCCAACAGGAGCCGTAGTTGAACCAAGTTGCGAAGATGCGCCATAACAATCAAATCAATCAAGGACAGGGCTTGCGCCCTTCCCATTATTAAGGGCGTTATGTGTACCAATGGCGTGCAAGGCCCCAAAATATGACAGCGGCTGACTATTATAATTTGCTAATCGATCATATAGATCTCTGGAATGCCACATTTGAATTTTGGATGAGTATCACGTTCGCTTTCCTAGCTGTGTTTTACTTTGCGAAAAATGATCTCTCTAGTCGAATTCTTTACTTCCTTAGTTCGATTTATGCGGCGTCTTGTATCGTTTTCGTTGTTAGATTTATGTATAGAAATGCTCAATACTGGGCAATTCTGAACACCATGATTGAAAATGATATTCCACCACCACCTTGGAGAGTGGCAGAGTTTAATCCTTATGTTTCCGCCTGGATGATTGTGATCATGATATTGGGCACAATTGGCTCAATATACTTCGCCCTAAAACAGGTACGAACACGAAATGACACATAACAAAGTGTGCAATGGTAGCGCCTCACCACATCTGGTTTGCGGATGGCTGCGCCATCTTATCCGCAAACCAGATGTGGCGAGCCACAACCTTAACAACGGCGTTATGTGGCCTAGTGCAGGCGGAATGTTTATGCGACCTAAGCAAGTTGCTACTGTATTCGTGTCACTGATAATTGGCGCAGTAATCGGGGCCATTGCAGGGTTTCTAGTACTCGCGATTGTGCTGGCGGTGATTTCATTATTTGAATCCGACCAGACTGCACTCGGATGGACATGGATTCTCACATTTCCAGCTGTACTGCTGGGCGGGATAGTTGGTGCTGGGTGGAGCTTAATATATGTCTCAAATCTTTCAGATAAGTCCACATAACAATCAGTTCAATTCAGGACTCGGCTGGCGCCGAGCCCATTAACAAGGGCGTTATGTTGCAAAGGAATTAGCAGACTCAGCGTATGAGTATTTTTAAGATCGGAACGATTGCAAGCGTATTACTCGCATTACCAGCGGCGGCGATCTCTATTGTGATTTCGTCACCCTGGGAACAAGGGTTCGATTTAGTGGCAATGCTATCTCATGCTGGGTTTTGGACGTTTTACTTACGGGGTGTATTTGCGTTTGCGGTATTCGGAATTTTGGTTAGTGCTGCTATCCAGAAATTGAGCAAAACGAAAAGTATTGCAACATAACAATCAGTTCAATCGAGGACGCAGCCAAGGCTGCGCCCATTAACAAGGGCGTTACTGCGCGCTCTATAAGAAACTAAGAAGAAGCATCAGGATTTCTGCTCGTAGTTGGCGACCCGTAGTCAGGGCAAGTAAATGAGATACACAGCTATGGCTTCGTTCCTGGTGCTGGTAAGAGAATAAGACCGGCACGCAACATGGAGTTGCGTGACCTGCAACGAGATTTGAATGTGGGGCAGTTCTTTTTAGTTAGATAGCTAAATCTGCTCGATAAACGCCCCTTTAGAGAGGCTAGTTTGGCGCCGCTAAGTGCCAAAATGGACACCGAGAAGGCGCAAAGTAACAATCAAATCAATTTGGGACCGGGCGAGCGCCCGGCCCATTATTAAGAGCGTTATGCGCACAGCTCACTGCAACCCGCTAGTTAGGTAAAAACTTTGCAGGACTTGCTAGATACAATTAAAGAACTCGTAGACTCCGGCAAACTCAGAATATCAGAGCACGGTTACGACGAGCTTGCCGAAGACAATTTGAGCGCTAGAGAACTGGTATCAGGAATCAGTGGCGCTGAGGTGGTGGAGGAATATCCGGAGTTTCCCAAAGGTCCTGGTGTTGCAGAGATCTAACGCTGGAGAGCCTGTCCACGTGGTATGGGGCATTGCTAAGGGATATACTGAGCCTGCCGTTCTGATAACCGCTTACCGCCCAGATCCAAGCCGGTGGAGCACGGATCTAAAAAAGAGGAACTAACTGTGAGCAATCGCAAAAAGATCAAATACGTGCATGAAGGTCAGTACGTGGCTGAAGTCGAAGTTACTCTAATCGAAACTGACGATTCCTGGTCCCCATATCTGAGCGCAGACGACGCTTACAGATTAGACGACACCAGAGAAGCATTGCGTCAAGGCGACCTTGAGGCTGCGGCCCAGTTCGGCCGAGTATTCGAGCTCCGGCCAATTATCGGCGCATAACAAACAAGTCAATACAGGACACAGCCTGCTCCGCACGGTTTGCGAATGGCTACGCCATTCTATCGCAAACCGCGCTCCACAGACTGTGCCTATTACTACGGGCGTTATGCGTCTTTCGAACATCTAACAAGATTCCTAATTCAGGAGGACGAGAATGAGAAAAGAAATCGAAATTGGTGCTATTAGCTCGATTATTGGAGGAGTCGTCACAGCGCTAATTCTATACTGGCTTGGAGCATTCCAGGCACGATTAGCTCAACCAGATTACGTAAGGATTGTGGATGAGCTACTACGAGACCCTGCTTTTTTGGAGCTCGTTCCATCAAGCGCCGATGTCGTAAATCAGCTTATAGAAGATGCGGAAGCGATTGCCCAGATCCGAGGAGATCAGAGCAACTATTTGAAAGTCGGAGATAACATCTCACTGGCTTCTAATGGCCTAGGATTTCTTGCGTATCAAAACTCAAGCCGCACAGAGATTGAGGTTTACCTTAGCGCAAGAGAAGACTTGTGGACTGTACAGAAGTAGTAGCGACGCATAACAATCAATTCAATAAAGGACTCGGCTTGCGCCGAGCCCATTAACAAGGGCGTTATGCGCCTGAATTGAGCCTGGAGAACACCGATAGTGTCCAGACTTTTATTTTACATCGGACTAATTATGCTCATCGGCTGCTCATCGCAGCCTTCTGTACATATATTCTCGTTAGGAATTGAAGAGAAAGATGTAGAGAGCCTGAGTACTCGCCTCGAGGAAGCTGGTTTCAATGCTAAGCCGAATTCACTGCCTGTACCGCCAAGCCTATATAAGCATACAGTTATTTTCCCGGCTATCGTTCAAGATTTCGCCACCATTGAACTGATAGAGTCCACTATGGCGTCTGCTGGGTATCCAGACCCGCGACTTGTACTCGAGTCAGAGTTGAATCACTACTATTCCACCGACAATATCGGAGTTTATTTAGTAAACCCAGATTTCGAGGGCACTGCTGCTGACCTCGTATCTGACCCTTATGCATTAGGAGATGAGGAATCGAACCCTCTTAGTTATAACTATTTTAGCGAGTGTCCAGATAACTCCGAGGCTCAGTCAGAGCTAAATCTTTTCCCCTCCGGTGTAGCGATACTCGAAGAATTCGTTTGGGACGAAACTACTAATACTGAGGAAAGCGTGATCCATGATGGAGAATGGGTTTCTGACTCGTCAACAGTCGAAGTATCGATATTCGGCAAAGGTCAACTTTTTTATTCGATCATGGAACACAAAGGGTCGGATTTTTTTGGACCGTACGAAGCTCTAACGTTGGTTCATAAACAAGGAACAATGGATATCGAAGCCTGCAACTATACGTATCTGGATCACCTCGAAAATTGACGGATACAAAGTCCGTGCAGACGGCGCATAACCATCAGTTCAATCAAGGACGCAGCCAAGGCAGCGCCCATTAACAAGGGCGTTATGCCGCAAGTTGACCAAAGTGCAGCCATCGAGAGGCTGAGATTTGAAAGTAAAAGAGCTTATTAAACTTCTCGAAAATAACGGGTGGCAGCTTGACCGAACCAAAGGCAGTCATCGACAATTTCGGCATCCTACGAAGCCTGGGACCGTCACAGTGGCAGGCAAACCCAGTGTCGATTTGCCCCCAGGCACACTCAACGCGATCCTCAAACAATCTGGATTGAAGAAATGAGGCCATACTATGAAATACGCCGTCATAATTGAGCAAGGCCCGAACAGTTTTGGGGCCCATGTTCCTGACTTACCGGGCTGTGTAGCAGCCGGTGAGACTCGTGAGGAAGTCATTACTCTAATTAAGGAGGCAATCGAATTCCATATCGAAGGCCTCAAAGAAAAAGGCGAGGAAGTGCCGAAAGCTTCCTCAAGCATCGAATTCATAGACGTTGCAGCATAACAATGAAATTAATAAGGACGGGCCGCTAAGCGGCCCGCTCTATTATCAAGGGCGTTATGGATCTAAGTGCCATTCGACCAAGGTTTTGCCATGATCATGAAGACTAAAGTCTTAACTTTCCTGTCAGTGCTCATTTCATACGGATTCACCTATGCGCACCATGAGATAGATGAAGACGCCAACTTCGGTCATTTAGTCCATTTCGGCGGAGCCATAACCGGAGTTGAGTGGGCCGCACCTCACGTTCTTATTCGAGTAGTAGGAAATCCTAGTCTCGCAAATTCTCCTCAATGGCTTGTCGCGATTGAATCGCCTGACTGGCTAATGTCGCAAGGCATCTATCTGGAGAATTTCGAAATACTGAGCCACATTAGCTTTATCGGAAACCCTTCAAAGGGGGGCTATCGGTCCGAGGAGTCGGTTTTATACGGTCTTTATATCGCACCAACACCGAATGACACGATATTAGTAAACCCCAATTTACTCACAGCGCTTGAACATGCCGAAGGCTTGAAGGCCGTACATACGGACGAAGGCTGCGTTTTTACGTCCGATCCATAACAATTAATTCAATCTAGGACGCAGCTAATGCTGCGCCTATTAACAAGGGCGTTATGTTTCTCATTTTTTTCGGAGCACAAGAAATTTTTGGCATCAGAGAATCTAACATCAGACGAAACGTGCCAAATGATGGTGGATTGCATCGTCGGAAATGATGTTTCATTCCTTAGTGGAGTGCCTTATTGCGTGAAATGTGGGTTAAATCGAGGCCTTTTAAGTCGTGTTTACCCTAATGGGAACGATGATGAATATTTCTGCGACAAGTGCATGTCTAATAAGGTGTATAGGCAAGCCGAAACATAACAATCAATTCAATAAAGGACTCGGCTTACGCCGAGCCCATTAACAAGGGCGTTACAGAGCGCGTCCAGAAACAGTTCGGTGGATGATTTAATATTGGAGCACCTGGAAAGTAACCACAGTTAGACGTTTCAGCGGAAACGCCAAAGATGAGCAATTTGTTCGAGCACTGAATACGTGCTCGTTAGTTTACAGCGCCAGGCACGCAACAGAGCGTTGCGTGGCCTAAATTTGAGGTTCTTTCATGGGGCAGAAACTTTCAAAAATATACCACCCTGCTCAGGACCTGTGTCCTTATCACTGGCTCGGCCTGGGCTCCGCTGGCGCTCCGCACAGTGCCTGTAGAGAATCTCGAGTGGCGCCCTGTAACCATCAGTTCAATCGCGGACGCTGCTTACGCAGCGCCTATTAACAAGGGCGTTAGCTGCACAGGAGTAAAGACCAGTGAAATCTTCAAAATCTAAGTTTGACCTTTATCTTGCAAACGCAGTGTTGTTCGGTTGGGTTGCGTTTTCATGGATCACCTTCTTGACCAATGAAACTAACGCCAGCGACGGGCAGCTCTTGACGCTTATGGCCATGCCTTATTTGACGATTTCATGCCTTGCAATTTTGGCTGCACTAACTCGTCAGCAATTCTTTCTTTTTGCGACTACTACAGCAATATTCTTTTTGTCTGCATTCTTCGCGCTCAATACAGACTACTGGTGGTTCTGGACTGGAGGAAATACGGTTGTGAGCTTCCTAGGTTTAATGCTCTCCGCATATTCATTTAAGAAGAGCAAGAATGAATCAGTGCTAAGAGGCAGCTAACAAAAAGTTCTATAAAGGACAAACTGCTACGCAGTTTGCCCATAAACAAGGGCGTTATGTTCCCTCCGTGCCACTTGACAGAGTTATCATTTATGATAACCTTTGATCATGTCATGGAAAGTCACGTTCTTCAATGCCAAGGTTAAGGAGGAGACGCTCAAGTTCCCAGCGGGGATACTGGCAAACTACCTTCATATTCTTGAAATAGTTGAAGAATTCGGCCCCGCTATAGGCAAACCATATACCGCCCCAATGGGCAGCGGTTTGTTTGAGATAAGGGCTAAAGGCAAGGAAGGTATTGGGCGCTCGCTCTTTTGTACCGTGAAGGGTAAAGAAATCATCATTCTCCATTCCTTCATCAAAAAGACACAAAAAACTCCTAAGAAAGAGCTCGAGAAGGCCCGCAAACGAATGAAGGAGTTGTGAAATGAGCAGACCTACTTTGAAGTCCTTTAAGAAAGAGGCCCTTAAAAAGAAGGGAGTAAAAGATCAATATACAGATCTAGCTCCCGCTTATGAGATTCGTAAAAAGCTGATTGCGTTGCGCCAGGAAGCCGGTCTCACTCAAGAAGAAGTTGCAGAGAAACTCAATACGAAAAAAAGCAACATCAGTCGGCTTGAGAGTGTGAACTCAGAGATTTCTCCTAAGCTGTCAACGCTAACTGATTATGCAGAAGCTATCGGTTACAAATTGGAAATAGATTTCGTTCCTAAACAAGGAGCGGGAACATAACAATCAAGTCAATAAGGGACTGCTTCACCACACAACGCTTGCGGATGGCCTTCGGCCATCATATCCGCAAGCGCTGCGCGGCGAATCAGCCCATTACTACGGGCGTTATGTGGCCTAGTGCAGGCGGAATGTTTATGCGACCTAAGCAAGTTGCTACTTTATTCGTGTCACTGATAGTTGGCGCAGTAATCGGGGCCATTGCAGGGTTTCTAGCACTCGCGATTGTGCTGGCGGTGATTTCATTATTTGAATCCGACCAGACTGCACTCGGATGGACATGGATTCTCACATTTCCAGCTGTACTGCTTGGCGGGATAGTTGGTGCTGGGTGGAGCTTAAAATATGTCTCAAATCTTTCAGATAAGTCCACATAACAATCAGTTCAATTCAGGACTCGGCTAACGCCGAGCCCATTAACAAGAGCGTTATGTTTCTAGGCAGCTATCGTGCTTGCTCAAAGGAAATAAATCGAAAGATATGAATCTAGACAGCTTAAACAAATGGCTTTCATTACTCGCAAACTTAGGCGTGCTGGCAGGCATAATCTTCCTTGCAATCGAAATCCAACAGAACACGGCTGTATCGCAATTTGAAGCACTCCAAACTAATAGAAATGCACGTATAGAATACTTTACAGACATCCGAGATTCCGAATACATAGCATCGATTCTAAGTAAAGAGAGGATTGACGGAGAACTTACTGATGAAGAGATTAGACGACTAGTAGCACATTACAGAGCCGCATGGAGTTTAGAGTACTTCGATTGGGCTCAACGAGAAATAGGATTAGCTGGTGAATTCTCTACAAATCAACTCGATGGAACCGTCATCGAACTCCTTGATTCCCGGCTTGGCCGACGAATATTTGAAGGAAGTAGAGGAATCTGGCCTGGGCGATTCAGTAGTTACGTAGATAGTGTAATGGCTGGTATGGATTCAAATAGCCGACAAGAATGACGAGATATCGAAACATAACAAACAAATCAAAAAGGAAGCAGTGCTTCGCGACTGCTCCTATTATTAAGGGCGTTATGTCTCTAGTTGGATTGAATGCCAAACCTCGAAATATGGAAATGATATCCGTTGGAGTAATGATGAAAGCGACTACTTTGGTGGTTCTTTTTTTATTGATATCTGCGTGTAGTACGCAGAAACCGAACTTTCGTCAAATGTCAGAGGAAGAACTCAACCAATACAATTCATCTGTTGGGATTCTCGATCAGGTGTATTGCAAAGAGGAAGTGCGCATTGGAAGCCACATCAGAACTCGCTATTGTTCAACATATAGAAATACCCTGGGAGGAAGCATCGAGAGTCTTGCCACGCCGAGCTCCAGCAGAAGCGTTACTTATTCGCAGTGACATAAATGGCCGCAGAATGTGAGCAATCGAGACATAACCATCAGTTCAATCGCCCGCCAAGGCGGGCTTCAGGACAAGTGGCTACGCCACTTGCCCATTAACAAGGGCGTTAGGTTTACACGATGCTTCGTGATTTCGAGACAATTCTAGAACTAATGGATCGGGCACAATCTGACTTTGAAGCAGCAATGCCACAACCTAAATTTGTCGAGATGCCTGGAGGACCTGTATTTCGATTTGAAGAAAAGAACATCTATGAAGCACTAATTCAGAAACTAGCTAGAGTGCAAAGTGCTATAAGAGCGGCTTATATTCTCTGGCAACACGGGCACTTCCAAGAACAAATGATGCTGCACCGGATTATTGATGAAACCAATGAAGATATAATGTTTCTGGTACTGGGAACCCAAAACGGCATCACAGAGCTTCACGAGAGATTTTTAGAATCTTTTTGGGAGGAAGAATTTGACGAAACCGGGGATCCGCTTAAGTCACCCCAGAAGCGTCAAATGATCCAACGCCAAAAAATAAGGGCCTATATTGGGAATAATGACGGCATCGGAAACCCAAGCAGAACTATAGACGTAACACGCACAGTCTACAAAACATACTCTGGGTTTGTTCACGGTGCGTCGCCCCAGATTATGGATATGTTTGGTGGAGAACCTGCGCACTTTCATACTAAAGGAATGCTGGGTACTCCAAGAATGAAAGACGGTCTACTCGATTTGTGGAACTATATGTACAGGAGTTTTATCTCTTACATACTTTTCGCAAAAGTTATTGGAGCTAAAGAACACGTTGATACCTTAACGGATTGGCTCAATAAATTCGAAGAAAATCAGGGAAAGAGTTATAGCAAAGAAACCTAACAATCATTTCAATAAAGGACGCAGCTGACGCTGCGCCCATTAAAAAGAGCGTTATGTGTGCTTAGTCAATTGCCCCACAAACCTTGAGGAGCAGATGCATGGATAGGCGAACAGCAATAAAAACAATTGCGATGGGCTCAGCGACTGCACCGGCTATCCTGAAAAATCGCTACAAGCTCGAGGCACAGTCTACTCAGGAATATTCTGATAGAGCTATTCGACTCGTCCAGGAATCAACCGTAATCGATATGCTCTGCCAATTTCGCTTCCCTGATATGAGAACCGAAGAGACTCCGCTGGCCCAACGCTGGCTTAGTGATCCAACAAGCTTCACTGAAGAGCACTTCAACAAATATCGGGATTCCGGTGTCAACGTATTTGCTCTGGGTAGAGGAGCATACACCTACGAAGGCGCTCTGAAATTCGTGGCGCAGTGGAACGGCTTTATTGGCTCTCACAGTAACTGGTTCATGCGCATTGACGATCCGAGCGATTTCGACTCAGTTTCGGGATCAGGCAAAGTCGGAATCATGATTACATTTCAAATGTCGGATCATTTCAGAACTGTAGATGATGTAGATGAATTCTATGGACTTGGGCAGAAGCTATCCCAACTCACATACAATTTTCAGAATAGAATTGGTTCAGGGTTTTTGGAAAACAAAGACGGCGGCCTCTCTGTATTTGGTAACCAATTAGTTGAACGCATGGAGCAAGTTGGTATGGCAGTTGATTTATCCCACTGCGCTGATCAGACAACTTTGGACGCGCTAGATATTGCGTCACGGCCGACCTTGTTCACTCACGCATCCTGTCGCGCCCTACTCCCTGGGTACTTACGCTGCAAAACTGATGAGGCAATACAGCGTTTGGCAGCTACGGGAGGAGTCATGGGTATTGCATTCATCAGATTCATGATCAAGCAAGCACCCCCAGTGACTGTAGAGCATGTTGTCGACCATTTTGACCATGTAATCAATTTGGTTGGTATCGATCACGTGGGAATTGGATCTGATTTGGACATTGATGGATTTGGCAGCCCCAGGGTTCCACCAGGCACGCCAGGGCCAGAGAGTCAGCCAAACTTCGCACGTTATAACTTTTTCCCTACTGCTGATGGATACGTTCATATCGAAGGACTGAATCACCCTAAGCGCGTGTTTGATTTGACAGAAGCCTTCATTCGAAGAGGATATTCTGATGATCAAATTCGACTCATTTTGGGGGGCAATTTCGCGAGAGCCATGTCGGAACTATGGAGTTAGTTGCTCTTTGGGAATGGATCAGAGATGAAGACACATAACAAACAGTTCAATGGGACGGCCTCACCACGCAACAATTGCACATGGCCTACGGCCATTTTATGCGCAATTGCTGCGCGGCGAGACCTGCGCCTTAACATGGGCGTTATGTGCACAGGTGAATTAGAGCCATGAGACTTTTTCTATCTATAGCATTTTCGCTTTTTTCAGCCGTTTGCTTCACCGCAGAGCGTGTCGAGTATCTTGGCGATTCGATAATGCAAAAGGATGGAAACACCATCCGATTACTTGGTGGGTCTAGTTGGGAGTTGAGCTCAATGTCTCTCGCTATGGTTACAGAGGACATTATTATTGTCTTTAGAGCTGTCGCAGGAAACGACGAACGTGTGATCCCAATTATGTATCATGGAGGTATGCAGATTCCTGTTCGACATATTTCTGGAGCGTATGCCGCATCAGCGGGTTTCCTGGCAAATGTAGTAGATGAAAGGAATGATGGAGAAATTTTGGAACTCGATGACGGTACGGTATTGACGATTCCTGATTATGACCAGTTTGATACTGGCTTCTGGCTTCCTCCTTATTCTGTAATTGTTACCTCTGACGGTCTATATATGTGGAATTTGGAAGAAGGTAAGCGGGTATGGATTGACGGAATAAGGTAAGGCGCAAAATAGAATTTCAATTTGAGCTGATTCATCAAAAAGCGCAATATTCGCGATAACGAGGAGATCATTCCCACAGGGGGCAAAATGAAAAATCCAATTAAGACTGCCATTCTCGCTATATCCATTTTCCAGCTAGCGGCATGCGCAACCCAATCAGAACTAACAATCTACTCACAGCCAGAAGGCGCATATATTACGGAGATTGGTACTGGCGCAGCTTTCGGTATCGCACCAACAGTTGGTTACTATGGTGCTTCTGCATTATCTAGAAATGTTAATGCAAAAGGGTGTTACGTAGTACGCGGTATAGAAGCTCGTTGGGCCAGCGGGGCTTTCGCATCACTTGACCCTATCGAACTTTGCGGTAGTGCTGTTGGATACTACAACATAACTATCAATAGGCCCGCATCGCATCCAGATTTAGAAAAAGACTTATCAATGGCATTGCAGATTCAGGCAGCCAGATCGCAACAGCAACAGGCAAGTGCTGCCGAAGCAGCCGCTGCTGCTGCGATATCGGGTACGTTCCAACAGAACCAGATAAATTGTACTTCTCAGAATATTGGTGGAATTGTTAGTACGAATTGTCGTTGATACTTTGGCACATAACAAACAAGTCAATAAGGGACACAGCCAGCTCCGCGCGGTTCGCGAATGGCTACGCCATTCTATCGCAAACCGCGCTCCACAGCCTGTGCCCATTACTACGGGCGTTATGTGTTTTGAAGCGTCAAGCTACGAGAAGCAGGCGACCCCATCAGTCTGGAGAATATCTGGAATTCTTTTAATGCAGAAATCCATATACAGATACTGTGCTCAGTTTATTGCAGTCGCATGCACTCTCTTAAACCTGTCTTCCGCTCACGCCAACGAAATCAATATTGGCGAGGAAATCACACTCTTCTCGGACTTACTTAATGAGCAACGAACAGTCCTGATTGGGAAACCGAAGGGTTACGATTCAAGTGAAGAATCATATCCAGTTATATACTTGCTTGATGGAGGTTCCCACTTTCACCACGTTACCGGAATCACATCGTTCCTCGCAAGCGTTCGTGAAATTCCTGAGTTTTTAGTTGTGGGCATCCCAAACACGGATCGAAATAGGGATCTGACTCCGCCGACGCAGAACGCTCAGGAGAGCGAGGAATTCCAAGGTTCAGGAGGCGCAGATATTTTTCTGGACTTCATTTCTCAAGAATTAATCCCTCATATACAGAACAACTACAGAACTGGATCTTACAGCATACTTATTGGGCATTCATTTGGCGGACTCTTCGCTGCTCATGCATTGCTAGATAGACCTAATACATTTAGCGGATATTTATTAATAAGTCCTAGTCTGGGTTGGAATAATGAAGACATATTGCTCTCCTTCGAGCAATTCTTAGCTTCCCAGGACAGTGCTGCACTGGATCTATATTTTGTAAAGGGCAACGAAAGCGTCGCCCTGTTGCCTGGCTTCGATAGAATCGAAAGCGCTCTCAATAGCAACTCACTCGAAAACCTCAGATGGAAGTTGGAAACGCTACCTAGCGAAAGCCACGCTTCAGTAACGCACAATGCTATTTATCGAGGACTAGA
The DNA here is from genome assembly GCA_965230125.1 of uncultured Pseudohongiella sp. Classification (GTDB taxonomy): domain Bacteria; phylum Pseudomonadota; class Gammaproteobacteria; order Pseudomonadales; family Pseudohongiellaceae; genus UBA9145. The sequence continues at coordinate 2,823,824 of OZ245938.1, forward strand.
ATTCATATTTGAAGACTGGAATATTGATAACCCCATAGAAATCTATAATCAGAGCGGTATAACGGGGCTCGTCGAGACTACCGAGGACTTAGGAACGAGATTTGGTTACGAGCGAGATATATCTGAAGAAACAGTACTGACTTTGTTTGGCCAACTACTTAGTAGCAAAAGATTTGAAGAAGCAGAAAGTATAGTTTCTTTTTATAATGAACGTTACGACTCACAAGCATATTTGTATGATGTTTTAGGCGAAGCCTCACTAAGGGAAGGCAGGGATTCTTTTGCAAAACGTTCTTATGAGAAAGCTTTAGAACTTGAACCAGATAACGAATACTATAGATCTCTTATAAGTGAGATTGAGCAGCTCGAGTAGAGTGTGCTCTGTGAGAGTTTGGCCAACACATAACAATCAGTTCAATCGCCCGCCAAGGCGGGCTCTAGGACAGGCGGCTGCACCGCCTGCCCATTAACAATGGGCGTTTTCGCGCCAGAGTAGAACCGTGCAGCCATGAAATTTCGAAAAGAGAATAGTTCGAAAATATATCTGACTCAGGAATGGGACGAAAAGATTTACGAAGCCCTTTTTACTAGCGTTTCGGAAATACAGATGGGTCTCGGGTTCAGCTTCAGTTGCCATCTGACCAAAAGGCACAGAAAATATTGCAGCACTCACTCGTTTATACTAGATGAATATTATGAGTCCACCATGCAACTATGGATCGACGATTCTCAATATGTAGATATCCCTATAGTGCTGACATTTGAGAAAGGCGACGATTATTATGATCTATTCATCAACAAGTATGATGAAGGCTACATGCAGTTTACCTTTCAGAGCTATATGAATCGACCTCAACCAAGCATACGGGTTGTTATTCGAGACAGAAGCGGTGTTTCTGAAAGTGTTGCCCAAGCCTATTTTGAGTCAAAACTAGCGAAGAAGGGAGGGCTTCTCTTTTCATGGTCAGCGATTCTAAATGATATCTACAACTCCTCTGCTTCAGAGGTTTGGGGCACTTGCGATACAAATGCAGAAAACGGGGACTTACCAAGGGGACTCAAACCATTCGCCCTAAGCTCCAGTTCATTTGAAGTCGCCATGTAGTGTGCCGCTATAACAATAAAATCAATAGTGGACAGGGCCTACGCCTGCCAATTATTAAAGGCGTTACGCAGCGTGGATCGGGGCTTCCGCTAGAATATTGACATATCATATTTAGTATATATACTATTTTTGATATGTGGGTAGTATACGAACACAAACGAGTATCAAAGAGTCTTGCTTCAGCACCTTTGGACGTGCTGAAGCGATATGAGAAATGGAAAGATATTGTCTCAATATCGGGACCTACTGGTCTTAGATCCATCAAAGGCTTTCGCGATGAATCCCTATCGGGGAAATGGAAGGGCTTTCGATCTTCAAGACTTAATATTCAGTATCGCGTCATCTATAAGATCGAGAAAGACAAAGTACTCGTCCAGGTAGAAAACGTTACTCCGCATGACTACCGGAGAAAGTGATATGAACGATTACAGAATAGCTAAACGAAATGTCGACGTATCGGTCGGCGAATCTGTCAAGATTTTGCGAGAATTGCAGGAGCTAAGCCAGAACGAACTGGCTCAGATTTCTGGGATTCCTCAGTCAACCATTTCAGCAATAGAAAACGACCGAGTACAGCTTGGCGTTGAGCGCGCCAAAGTCCTTGCAAGGGCTTTGCATTGCCATCCAGCAGTGCTTGTATTCCCAGGCTGGGATATCGAGCATGAATCTGCTGCATAACAATCAAATCAATAAGGACGGGCCGCTCAATTATTAAGGGCGTTATGCAGCTAGATTGGAATTAGCGCATGAATTTTAAAATCGTTGGAGAGATTCGCGATTCCGAAACCTTCGCAAGCGGTAGAGGAATCCGAGAGCTTGCCAGGCTTCGAAAAATCTACGGCCTCGGGAACTGGAGGAAACGAAAGGGTGTCGCCGAGGTTCAATTTGAGAATGGAGCAACTCGAACTGCCGAGATACACTAGTACGAAGCCACCGGCATCGGCCAAAAAGAACACAAAATTAAACGATTCCTGGATTAGCCTATGTCTAAACGTAACTTTTTGATTTGTATAGATAATTCCGACTATCCCGCATCTCTCGAAAAGCGAAAGATCTATGAGGTCTTGCCAGATCAGTCGGCATCAGAACTTGGTCAGATTAGGATTATTGATGAATCTGGCGGGGATTACCTATATCCCGAATCTTGTTTTATCGACGCCCACCTTCCAAAAGCCGTCGAAGACGCAGTGGCAAACGCCGCATAACCATCAAATCAATTAGGACGGGCCGTTACGCGGCCCGCTCTATTATTAAGGGCGTTAGGTGTCTCGAAGCGTTGACCTAAGTCCGAATTTGAAACACCGTGATTTCGAATAGAAGTTTAACGGAAGGAGATCTGCACTATGTTTTTCACAATTGTATTTTTGCTCCTGGTATTGAATATTGCTGTTTCGAGACATGTCTACATGAATGGCCAAAGGCTACGGTACGAAAAGATCGCTGAAATTGGGCTTATTTGGATTTTGCCGTTTTTTGGGGCCTTGGTGTCCCTATGCATCACAGCACAAGGGCCCTCACGAGTGCGAGAGTATGAGGATGTAGGCAAGTTTTTTGGCGCCTCTCATTAGTTCTATATTCGAATCCGACCAACACATAACAATCAGTTCTCTAAAGGACAAACCGCTACGCAATTTGCCCAAAAACAAAGGCGTTATTCGCACCGATTTCGTGCCAACGTGTAGAATAGGCATCAAACATTCGGAGGAAATATGAAAAGTCCGAATATTGTGAGATCCGGAGATTTTGAATGGCACGCCTATATTCAGAGGAACTCGCGTGCCAATTCGGATATTAATCGAATCCCTTGAAGAAGGAGATAGTCTTGATGAGTTCTTAGAGAACTATCCAACCGTTTAAAAGGAACAAGCTATCGAAGTATTGGATTTGGCGAAGGAAAGCATTACTAATGAAGCTGCTGCTTGATGAGTCAGTCCCTAGAAGCCTGGGAACAGCATTTCCTGACCATTTTGAAATACAAACTGTGCAGCAAGCGGGTTGGGCCGGGACAAAAAATGGAGAGCTTCCAAGCCTGATTCGCGAACACGACTTGTCACCACTCATCACCGCTGATAAAGGGATCGCGCATCAACAAATTGAACCTGAACGGGGAAAAGTTAACCCCGTTGAAATTTCTGTTCATGGAATAACCCTGCCTTCACCGATTTTAGGCTTGAAGCCCATGAATTGCCTGGCGGATTATCATTTTCCTGTATCGTCAAACCGGACAGCAACACCATTGGCGACTGGATTAATACGCTGTATGTTGCTCCTGAATACCGAAATCGCGGGATTGGCGCAAATCTGGTCAAGGCAGCAGAAACTGAGGCTAGAAAACAGGCAGTAGGCGAGCTATTCGTCTTTACGGACATTCCTGGCATCTATACAAGATCTGGATGGGATACTGTGAAGATAATAGAAGGCTCAATGGTACTAGCACGGGTATTGCCAAACTGATGCCTCGCACATAATCAACAGCCCAATTTCCCGCAGCAGGGGGCTTCAGCCCGGTATGTCCTTATTTCTGGAAGCACCGCCTCGCAGACAGGAATCTGGACCCGATATCTATATTGGAGGACCTATGAAAAACCTGATTCTAGCGGTTTCGACCCTGTTGCTTTTAACAGCGTGCAAGGTCCAGCAACCCAATTTTAGTAAAATGTCGGAACAAGAGCTTCACCAGTACAACTCCTCGGTAAAAATTCTTGACCGGGTCTACTGTAAAGACGAGGTGCGAATCGGCAGCCATATTCGGTCTCGCTACTGCACCACGTATGGCCACACACTCGGAGGCGATACAGGGATACTCAACACGCCCAGTTCCAGTACCAGCACTACGTATGCACGATAACCTGGCCTACAGCAAACCGTGCACAGCACAAACAGTCCATGAGAATCCAACAACCAAGCAAACCCACCGGAGAACAGCATGATCATCTACCTGGCCCGAGTGAGCCTCTTTATCCTCGCCGTTCTGGCACTACCGTTGAATGCTCAACAAGTAGAGCGGGACGCGCCTTTTTATGCCGATGATGTGAGCTTAGACCCGGCCATTCCGCGTCCGGAGTCGGTCATCGGTCATCCGCTGGGACACCGCATCGCCCGCAACGATCTGCTGGTTCAGTATCTCCGGGAACTTGCCGAGCTGTCGCCGCGTATCACGGTAGAAGACATCGCCTACACCCATGAAGGGCGACCAATTCTGGGCCTGACCATTACCAGCCCTGCCAACCATGCCCGTATAGACGAGATCAAGGCCGCTCACGTGGCGTTAAGTGATCCCGACAGTGGCCAGGAGGTCGCTGCCGACATGCCCATTGTGACCTGGCTGAACTACGGCGTGCATGGCGCCGAAGTCAGTTCCACCGATTCCTCAATGGCGGTGGCCTACCACCTGGCCGCGGCCCAGGGACCCGAGATAGAAGCAACCCTGGACAGCAGCGTCATCATCCTCATTGCGGTTTTCAACCCGGACGGCAACAGTCGCATGTCGGCCTGGAATCATATGAACGGGGGCTATGTGTCAGTGACAGATCCGGCCCATCGCCTGCACAACACGTTCTGGCCCGGTGGCCGCACCAACCATTACTGGTTCGACCTCAACCGTCAATGGCTCATCATGCAGCATCCCGAACCTCAGGGCTGGGTGGCCAGCTTTCACGAATGGCGACCCAACATCACGGTGGATTATCACGAGATGGGGTCAGCCAGCACTTATTACTTTCATCCTGGAGCGCCCGAGCGCACCTTTCCCTATATTCCCGAGGAATCCATGGATCTGCTGGACCGGGTCGCGGATCGTGCCCGATCCTGGCTTGACAGCGAGCAGCGCCTGTATTTCAACGAAGAAGGCTTTGACAACTACTATATTGGCAAAGGCTCCACGTATCCCCATATGCACGGCAGCATGGGTATGCTGTTTGAGCAGGCCAGCTCCGAGGGCCTGCTGGATACGCCCAACGGTGTGCTTTCCTTCCGCGACAATATTCGCACCCACTATCGCACTTCGTTGGAGATGATCCGAGCCGGCATCGAGATGCGCAGCGAGCTGCTCCAGTATCAACGGGAATTTTCCCGGGAGTCGATGGAGCTGGCCCAAGCCGATGACGTGAAAGCCTATGTTTTTTCCTCACCACGGGACAAAGCCCGGGCCTACCATGCCATCGATATTCTTAATCGCCACCAGATCGAAGTGCGACAACTGGCCGAAGATATCGAGGTAGACGGTGAGAGTTTTGCGGCCGCAGATTCCTATGTCGTAGAAACCAGCCAGGCCCAGTATCGGATGATCAAGGCACTGTTTGAGATGATCACGGAATTTGCAGATGAAACCTTTTATGACGTGTCAGCCTGGACTCTGCCGCTGGCATTCGATTTCGACTACGCGCCAGTATCGGCCCGCACGATTCGCGACAGCGTGGTAGGCGAGGTAATACAAGCCGAATTCCCGGTCGCGCCGGAACCAGCAACGTCCTCCTATGCTTATCTGTTCGACTGGTCCAACTATTATGCGCCCCGGGCGCTGTACCGATTGCTGGACGCCGGGGTCCGACCCCGGGTGGCGACCCAGCCGGTGGCGGTCGTCAGCGCTGGTAACACCGTTGCCTTGCCCGAGGGTGCAATCCTGGTGCCACTGGGCTGGCAAGGCAGCGAGCTGAGCGACGGCGAAATCCATGAGCTGATGCGCCAGATTGCGGCCGAAGACGGGGTGCCAGTCCACGCCGTGGAGTCCGGGCACACGCCCCAGGCCGGCATGGATCTGGGTAGCCGCAATTTCGAGGTGATTGAAAAACCCACGGTGCTGCTGCTGGTGGGCGAGGGCGTCTCCGCCTATGACGCCGGTGAAGTCTGGCACCAGCTGGATGCGCGTATGGCCATGCCCGTGCAAATGGTGAACAAGCGCGAACTGGGCAGGCTGGATCTGCATGCCTATAGTCACCTGGTGCTGGTGGGCGGCAGTCATGGTGATTTGAATGCCCAGACTGACAAAATTAATGACTGGGTTCGCGGCGGTGGCACCCTGGTGGGCATTCGTCAGGGCGCCAGCTGGGCCCATGACAATATTCTTTATACCGACAGTGCAGAAGACCAGGAAGAACCCGATGACGAGGAAACTGAACGCCTCGACTACGCCGACAAGGACGACGTTGAGGCGCAGGATATCATCGGCGGCGCCCTGTTCTCCGGCGACCTGGACATCACCCACCCCATCGGCTTCGGCATCCCCAACCGTCAAATTACCAGCCAGCGCAACACGCTCATCGCCTTTGACCCACCCGAGAATCCCTGGGCGACGCTAATCGAGATCCCGGAGAACGCGCTGCTGTCGGGATTCACCTCCGATGAAAATCAGGAGGAACTGGCGGGCAAGGCCATGGCCATCGCCGAGCGCCACGGTAGCGGCAGTGTTATCCTGTTTGCCGACAATCCGAATTTTCGCGCCTACTTTTTTGGCACCAACAAGCTGTTCATGAACAGCCTGTTCTTTTCCACGGCGTTTGATCGACCCCGCTGAGGGTGAATCAAAAAAAGGCGGCGCAAGCCTGGTCTGGTCCCCTAGCCTGCGCCGCTCATCCGCTACCTGTCTTAAAGAGCTTTTATGTCTCGCAGAGTGTGAATCTTTATGGTCTTTGTCCGCTCGATAATTGAGTAACCTGTGAAAACCGGATACAAACTCATTGTAGTATTTCTGACACTTTCCCTTGCCATTGCTGCCGGATACTATTTTGGATCTCCAAAAATCATACTCAACAACCTCTCCAACAATGAATATGATGAGTTTGTTATTCAATTACCAAGCAGCCGAATTTCGTTCAGCCCCATTGCAGCTCGACAATCCAATACGATTTTCTATTCTCGTCAGAAAGCTACCGGCACTGTTTCCTATTCCCTGGTAAAGAGTGATTCTGTAATCTTCCGCGGCGATTTCCCCTATGCTGACGGTAACGAAATAGGCAGGGTGTTACGATTTACCATCGACACTAACGGACAAATAGCCATTGGCAGGTAGCCTGCAGCGATTCGCTGCAGGTTTGCATTGGGCTGCCAATTGCCCGGCAGCCAGGAATAGCTGCTGCCTCAATCAAGGTACCTATCCGGTCGATTATAATTCGGTGGGTATCAGTTTCTGTTGTAAAAAAGCAACGAAAATCATAAGGTAATTCCACTAATAAGACTGTAGAAAGGAAGCAGCCATGCACAGACGAGATTTCTTGGCCAGTTTGTCCGGCATCGCGACAATGCCATTGATGCTGCCGCAGGCGGCACTGGCTGCGCAGGCCGCGCGCCTGAAGATCACTGATGTCCGCTTGATCAGGATCAAGTTGATCGAAGACAAGGGCATCCTTGCCCGACGCGTCGATACGCCCCGTGGCGGACTGCACGTTCAGATCGGCAATTTCACCGTGACCGAAGTGCATACCGATCAAGGCCTGGTGGGCATCGGTCCCGGCATCCCGCCAGAGAATATTGAGTACGTGAAGCAATTGCTGGTTGGCAAAGATCCTTTCGACATCAATGAACACGCCACGGCGCTATATCGCCCGCAGCGCCGCTGGGGCGCCTCGGTCGAGATCGCACTGTGGGATCTGCTGGGCAAGGCAACGGATTTACCGCTCTACAAGCTCTGGGGCGGTGGTCGCGACCGGGTCCTGCCCTACGCGGCCATGTGGGGCATCGGCACGGTGGAAGACCGGGTCGAAATCGCCATCGGGCTCAAGGAGGACGGCTGGCGCGCCATCAAACTGCGCTCGGGCTTCAGGACCATGGAAGAGGATATCCGTGTCGTGGAACTGGTGCGGGAAGCGTGCGGCGATGATTTCCACATTCTCTGCGACGGCAACAAGGCCCCCGGCGACGCAAACGCCAACGGGGAGGATCCGACCCTGTGGAACTTCAAGCGTGCCTACGACACGGCGATGGAGTACCAGCGGCTTAACGTCTATTGGCTCGAGGAGCCACTGCCCCGCTATGATTACGAACGCCTGGCAGAGCTCAATCGGCTCCTCGCCATGCCGATGGCCGGAGCGGAGGCAAACTGGGGCATCCATGAGTTCAGGTGGCTGCTTGAACAGGGCTGTTTCGACGTCCTGATGCCAGAAATTGGCGATATCGGGCCCATGATGTCACGCACAGTCGGGACCCTCGCGGCAGCGTACAACCGACAGGTCTCGCCGCACTCGGCGCCGTTTGAACGGCGCCTGGTCAATATCTGCGGAATCCACCTTATTGCATCGATGCCTAACGGCCCGATCACAGAGTTCATCCACGAACCGCCGCACGCAGATATCTTTGAGGGCTGGGAGGTGTTCGAAAACCCGCCGGTCCTGGAAGCAGACGGCCAGATTAAAGTGCCTCAGGGCCCGGGCCTGGGGGTCACATTCAGGCCGGATCTGATCGAACAACTCTGAGCGAATGACAGATCTTGCGCGTGTCTACTGAAGGAACACCAGATCCCCTCGCCGCACACTGATAGTCTGCCAGTCTGCGGGCTCCCGGTAGCCCACCAACAGCCGGTGGCGCTGTTCGATGCTGGCCAGTAGCGCCGCGCCGAGATCCAGCGCCTGTTCGGAACGCATCAGGCTGTAATCGTTCATTACATCGCCGGCGAGATCCGGATGGCCAGCGGCAAGCAGCGCCTGTGCGCGCGCTTCAATGTCGCTTATTTGCTGCATGCTCTGATTCTCGAAGGCAGTCAACGTTTCGGTGACTTCCGGCAGAAAGCGCTCGGGGGCATCGCAGGTGTAATACATCAGCCGCTTGAACAGCCGACCGGCGAATTGCGAGGCCTCCTGCACCGAGAAGTCCCGGGTGACAAACCGTGTAGCCTCGCCCTTGGTGAGATAACGATGCTTGCGGTACTCCGGCAAAACATCGGTGTTGCCCAACCAGTACGGAATAAACGGTGCGGTCACGGAGCCGGTGGGCGCCACCCACAGGGTCAGGAAATCGGTGCTGGGATGATCCTGTTTCAGATGCGCAACCTGACCGTAGCCAGCCGGGTCGCCAGCGATCAGCGGATCGCGCACGTAGTCCATCATATTGCGCAGGGTCACACCGCCACTGGCCGCATCCGCCCGAGCGCGAGCCTCAATGATGCGTATACCCTCGGAGCGTCCCTCCCCGTTTCCATAGATCGTGTTAACGTCGAATGGCGCCCCTGAGTCAGGATCGTACCAGCCCTGGTCAATCGCAAAGGAGATAAAGTTCTCCGAGCCCAGGTAGTCGTCACGATTCTGAAAATCCAGCGGAATCTCACCGATATAGCCTGGATAGGACATGCGCACTTCATCCGGCCCCAGGCGTTCGGCGATCCAAAGCCCCTGCCCTCCGGCAAAATTAATGACCACCCATCCTTCGTCCTTGTCAGCAAACATGTGCGAGTTGCCCCCATAGGTGGAGTAGTTATAGCGGTCCATCAATGCGCCAATGATTTCCACCGCTTCCCGGGCACTGGTGGCACGCTCCATGGCAATGCGCGACAGGTCGCTGTAGTTCGGCCCGGTCTGCGGATTGGGGGTCATGCGCGCCAATTCAGGGCGCGACGGTGACCAGATATCCCGCGCCGCTACGCCGTGCTCATTCAGGCCGCCATTGGTAAGCGGTGGCGGGAACCCCTCGTAATCGGAGTAGCTCATACTGAGGTACTTCGCAGTGCGACGTACCTGGGGGATCTCGGTCAGCTCGCCGGGAAAGGTGGCGCGAGCATCAACACCCACCGTGATGGTCGCCCCGGCAGGCCAGTTCCGTGCCGGGACAATCTCCAGCCAGTGGCTGGAAACCTCCTCGCCGGTGCCGCCTATCAACACGCTGCCGTCAGCGGTGAGATTTTTGCCAACGTAGATGCCATAGCTCGCCATCGCCGGCAGTGTGAAAATCAGCGTTAGCGCACTTAAGAAGGATTTCCAAATCCGTTTCATAGTCTGACTCCTGAAGACGTGAAAACAGCACCGCTAATGAAATGCCATTCCCTCCTGGTTAGAATTTTTGCTACTCGAATAAAGTAAAACCGTGCGCCAGCGCCGCGACAATATATAGCTCTGGAATAGTGAGCGACGTAGTGGGTAATTATGGTTACGCCACAGACTGCCTACAGCACTCAATCTGGCAGACTGCCTCTCATACCCAGAAGTAACGCCGTCAAGATAAGACCGAAACCTGATGCACGCTCCACGTAATTTCTTGAACGATCTCTAATCTTTTCGGCAATCCAGCTCGCGCCCTTCCCGTAGCTTGCCAGAAAAAGACCATCAACTACGATGTAGGTTGCGCCAAGCGTAAGAATCTGGATCAGCGCAGGCTGTTGAGGGTCGATAAACTGCGGAAACAGCGCGGCAAAAAATACCACAGCTTTAGGATTTGCTGCCGAAGTAACAAACCCGCGTAACCAGAGGCCACGCAGGGTTGCGCATGGAATCATTCTGGCTTCGTCGTGATTTTTGAACGACGCAAGAATTGTCTTGATACCGATCCATACCAGGTAGGCTACACCAAGCCATTTCACCACAGCGAATCCATAGCGAGATGACGTCACAATTGCCGCCAGGCCAAATCCCGTCAATGAAATTTGGATGGCGTTCGCCGACAGATCGCCAGCTGCAGTTGCCAGAGATCGCCTGAATCCATTACTGATACTTACTGAAATCATTAACAAATGGCTTGGTCCTGGGCTACTCATGAACAGCAATAGAGTTCCCAGGTACAGTAGCCAGACTTCCAGGCTCATGACGTTCCTCAATAAACAGATCGATCATTTGTTTTCTGTATTCGCGAAATTCCTGGCACCCAACAACAGTGCTTCGGTGAGTACTCGCCCGTCGATCCAGTTCAATCAGGTTTCAGTAAAGCGAGGCTAACCGCCTTGCTATCCACAGCACAGCTGCATCAGGCTGTCCTTTCTAATGCCGTTCAAGGGATTTCCGCAGTAACTGTATCTCCTGACGCAGCGCGACCAACTCCTCTTTCAGCGCCACATCGCCCATACTTACTTCAGCTATTTCAGTTTCCATGCGGGACTGGATCGATCCCACCACAACGCCAATGACCAGATTCAGAACCAGGAACGTGGCGATCAGGATATAGCCGACGAAAAACATCCAGGCCCACTGGTACTGTCGAGTAACTGTTGCCGCAATTTCCGCCCAGCCCTCCAGCGTCATAATCTGAAACAGTGAATATGAGCTGGCTCCCAGTCAGCTGGTTACTCATGAGTTGGGGATTCCTCTGGTGCGATAGTGCCAAGCGAGGGCGCCGGAGGACCTTGTCGTGCCCTGTCTGGCATACCTTCTTGTCTCCGTATCGCCCGGCTCAGCCCTCAATCCCGAGCAGAGCCAGGGCGGTTGCTACAAGCTCCTTAAATAGTACACAGACTCGCCGCCAGCAGACCAGACTGGCAGAAATAGCCGCTGGTCACCAAAGGTAATTCGAGTCATCGGTCCGTCGGGCTGACTGACCCAGCTGCCGTTTTCACTCCGGTTCCGACTCAGGTTGTAGAGGTTATCACTTTCTATCAAGGTTCGCGTCTGGCCGCTGCCTGGTGTCAACACATTGATTTCACCAAGGGTCGGAAACAGCACTTCGGTGCCGCCGGAGGCTGAGTTGGCGGCAGTGTCGACGCTTAAGCCCGGCGGCGCCACCAGCAACCGGTCCGCGACCTGAAACCCGGCCACTAACAGCACCAGCACAAAGGTGGCATAAAGCAGGCCCTGGTTGGCTACTGCCGGGCTGCCTGCCAGCGCGCTGCCAGTGTCTGCCCTGATTGCTTCCGGTGTGGACCCATAGGCCCAGGCCCGCACAACGGCGACAGGAAAGCCGAGCATAACCAGGAAGATCAAGGTCTGGTTGACTCGCGCCGGCACCCCGAAAGTGGGTAACACCACGCCCGCCACCTGGATCAACAGCCAGGACACCACAGCGGCGACGCGGAAGACCTTTCTTCTTCTCAACGGCGTAATTTGACTAGCCATTCTGGAATTACATTGGGCACGGCACTGAGCTGATCTTGTTGTTAATTATTATTTACAGGGTCTTTACCACATTAGTGGTTCTCTATGGACTTGGCGGGCAACTTGGGGAACCTCCATGAAGTTCCCTGCTCTTCTCTTGGTTGATCTACAGTTGTTGCCAGTGTGTCTCGATATCCGCCATGTTATCCAGCGTAGTCATCTGTCGCCCTTGAGCAGTTGTATTCATCAGGATGCGACTGGCTTGTGTATCAATCGAAACAAGCAGACTGTTTCTCCAGGTGGCTATCCAATAACCGGGGTAAGCGTGCGTTAGCACGATTTTTCACAAGGCTTTAGAACCCGCAGCAGGGAAATTACTGTGACGCCAGATCCCTGCAAGACGGCTCCCATGAGCTATAAATTCGTCCGGCAAGAGGGCATCAGCTTTACTGCACCAAGCGTGGCGACAAAGTCATTTTCTGCTTGCCGGAGGCAGGGAGTCTGGTCTTGGCGTTCAGGTGCACGTCTTTGCTGTATAACAAGGGAAATTGACCATATAATCACGCCAGTAAAGACCGCAGCCTGCTCCGCACGGTTAACCAATGGCTACCTCATTGTATCGCCAATCGCGCTTCACAGACTGTGCCACTAACTCCGGGTGTTATATTCCCGGCACCTGTTCAGACCAAACAGAGGCTGAATTCATTTCCACTTTGTAAAGACACCCAAGCAATGAAAATTTATGGCCGGGCCCAAAAACGTGACTCCGAACTCAAACTTCTTGATGAAGCAACCGTAGTCGCAGAACCCAGCGCACTACGAGACCTGGCTTCGTTTCTCTATCGATGTGCCGACGCAATTGAGGACGAAGGAGAATCCTGGGAACACGAATATTTCGAAAGCAATGAAGAAGTAAGCCCACAATTTGTGGTCTTTAATCCGAATGTTGTTGATACCTGAACGTCTTTGAACAGCGATCGTTAGCCAACATCTCTCCAGCCAGTGTGTAACAGTCCGGGCCAACAGCTGGCCAGAGGATGGCGACACCTGACATGCAATTCAACCAGGGACGACGCCAGACTTGGCTCAAAACCACCCCGGCCCTGTGATATGGTTACCCTGTGACTGATTGGGACCAACAAACCTCTCCATATATGCAAGCCCCGCCTGGCGCGTCTGACTCGCCCCGGCCGGTGTATATCGTCGATGGTGCCCGCACCCCTTTTATCAAGGCCCGCGGTGAGCCGGGGCCCTTCACGCCGGTGGATCTGTCGGTGCAGTGTGGTCGACCCCTGCTGCTGCGGCAACCCATGGCGCCTACCGCCTTTGACCAGGTTATCCTGGGCTGTGTCAACGTGATCTCCGAGGAGATGAATCCGGCCCGGGTGGCCGCGCTGCGCCTGGGAATGGGCGAGCGGATGCCCGCTTTCACCGTGCAGATCAATTGCGGCTCCGGCATGCAGTCCATCGACACCGCCTATCGCTACATTCGTGGTGGAGATGCCGACCTGATCCTGGCCGGTGGCAGCGAAGCGCTTAGTCACTCCCCGCTGCTGTTCCGGCAGCAGGCCGTGCAGCGGTTTGCTGGTCTGGCGCAGGCGAAAACGATGGGGCAGCGAATCAAGGCCCTGACTCGCTTCCGTCCCGGGCACTTCAAGCCAGTAATTGGCCTGGAGCGCGGCCTGACCGATCCGGTGGTGGCGCTGAACATGGGCCAGACCGCAGAGAAACTGGCGGAACTGTTCGATATCTCCCGCGAAGCTGCCGATGAATACGCCGCCGAGTCCCAGCAGCGCCTGCATCAGGCCCAGCAGGAGGGTGTCTTTACCGGCGAAATCGAGCCGGCCTTTTCTCGCAGTGGTCGCGTTTACGACTTTGACGACGGTGTGCGCCCCGACAGCAGCGCTGCAAAACTGGCCAAACTCAAACCAGCCTTTGAGCGCCCCTATGGTCGCGTGACTGCCGGCAACAGCTCGCAAATCACCGATGGTGCGTCGTGGGTGATCCTGGCCTCTGAAGCGGCGCTGGAAAAGTATGATCTGACCCCCCGGGCGCGCATTGTCGACAGCCAATGGGCGGCGCTGGATCCCTCGATAATGGGCCTGGGACCGGTGCTGGCCTCTGCCCCACTGCTTGCGCGTCATCAACTGTCACTGGCTGATATTGGCCTGTGGGAAATTAACGAGGCCTTTGCGGCGCAAGTGCTGGCCTGTGTGGAAGCCTTCGCTGATGCCGATTTCTGCCGCGACGTGCTGGGACTCGATGCCGCCATTGGCCGTATCAGGCGCGACCAGCTCAACGTGCACGGTGGCGCAATAGGCGTCGGCCACCCGGTGGGCACCAGCGGCAATCGCATCGTGCTGCACATGGCCAACTCCCTGCAGCGCCTGGACAAGCAGTACGGCATTGCCAGCCAGTGTGTCGGCGGCGGCCAGGGTGGCTCTATGTTGCTGGAACGGGTCGGCAGACGGAGGCGCAGCTCATGAGTGCGACCGTGGCAAGCTACCTTGAATCCCGCCTGCGCCAGGAACCTGACAAGCAGTCTGACTACCGGCACTGGCATACCGAGCAGGATGAACAGGGCGTGCTGTGGCTTTATTTTGACAAGGCCGACAGCAGTACCAATACCCTGGATGCCGAGGTGCTGGAGGAATTCGGGCGCATCATCGAATCGGCGCCCGGCGAATCAACCAAGGCGGTGGTGCTGCGCTCCCTCAAAGCCGGGGGCTTCTGCGCCGGCGCCGATATCGGCCAGTTCACAGACTTCAGTGAAGAACAAGGCCGCGAGTTACTCCAGGAAGGCCACCGCATCCTCGACCAACTGGAAAAACTGCGCCTGCCGACTGTTGCCGTGGTACACGGCCATTGTCTCGGTGGCGGCCTAGAACTGGCCCTGGCCTGTGACCTGCGCATCGGCCTGGCGGGCAAACTGGAGATGGGCTTTCCGGAGATCCAGCTCGGACTGCATCCCGGCCTGGGCGGCACCTTCCGCCTGACCGAGCTGGTCGATCCGCTGGCGGCCATGACCATGATGCTGACCGGCAAGTCGAGTTACGATAAACAGAATTTGTCCCGAGGCCTGGTGGATGTGCTGGTGCCGGAACGCCACCTGCACAATGCAGTCAGTGCAGCGCTGGCCGGTAAGCTGAAAAAACGGCAGCTGTCGCTGCGCGGCCGGCTCATGACCAAGGCACCGGTGCGTAAACTGGCGGCGGCGCGCATGCGCAGCGAGACCGGCAAACGTGCACCGGCGGAACACTATCCGGCCCCCTACCGCCTCATTGACCTGTGGGAAAACCACGGCGGTGAGCGCAAGGCGATGCAGCGTGCAGAGATCGACTCTTTCATCTCCCTGCTAGGCACCGACACCAGCCGTAACCTGGTGCGGGTGTTTTTCCTGCGCGAAGGCCTTAAACAGGCAGCGCGCGGGACCACCAACATAAACCACGTACACGTGATCGGCGCCGGTGCCATGGGCGGCGACATTGCCGCCTGGTGCGCGCTGCAAGGGTTCCGGGTCACCCTTTCTGACGTGGACAACAAACCCATCGCAAGGGCAATCAAATCGGTGGGCGAGCTATGCCGCAGCAAACATCGCTCCAACATCGAAACCCGCGACACCTATGATCGACTGATACCCGACCCCAAAGGACAGGGTATCGCTCTGGCCGACCTGGTCATCGAAGCCGCACCGGAAAATCCAGAGCTGAAGCAAAAGATTTTTGCCGATGTGGAACCGCAGTTGAAACAAGGCGCGATACTGGCCAGCAACACCTCCAGCATTCCCCTGAACACTCTGGCCTCTTATCTCAAGAACCCGAAGCGCCTGGTGGGAATCCACTTCTTTAACCCGGTGCCGAAAATGCTCATCGTGGAAGTGGTGAGTCATAAGAAAATCGACAGAAGAATTCGCGACCAGGCCATGACTTTCACCAACGCCATTGGCAAGCTGCCGGTGGCGGTACAAAGCTACCCCGGCTTTCTGGTCAACCGGGCGCTAACCCCCTATTTGCTGGAAGCGATCATGTTGCTGGATGAAGGCGTGGACAAACAGCGCATCGATCAGGCGGCACTGGATTTCGGAATGCCCATGGGGCCGGTGGAGCTGGCGGACCAGGTCGGCCTGGATATCTGCCTGCACGTGGCTGATGTCTTGCGCGACTCACTGGACACGCCGATGCCTGAGGTGCCCAAGTGGCTTCAGGAAAAAGTTGACCGCGGCAATCTCGGCAGAAAATCCGGACAGGGTTTTTATAAATGGAAGAACGGCAAGGCACAAAAGAACAGCGGCGACGATGACAGCGATCTGGGCAGTAATGGCGTCAGTGGCCCTACCGACAGCAAGACCTTGCAGGATCGCCTGCTGCTACCCATGCTCAACGCTTGCGTGGAATGCCATCGCCAGAAGGTCGTGGCCAGTCTCGATGATCTGGATGCGGCGATGATTTTCGCCACCGGCTTTGCACCGTTCCGTGGTGGCCCCATGCACTACGCGCGCACTCGCGGGGTGGACAGAATCGTCGCAACCCTGGAGCAGTTACAGGAAGATCATGGCGCACGCTTCAAGCCGGACCCGGGCTGGCAAGACCTGCAATAGCCAGTGGTAGCTCCTGACACATCCGACAGTGCCGCAGCTCTGGCTGATGCCGTCATAGATCGGGTTGGCAAGCACATTGTTCTTGCCCTGCCCCTGGGACTTGGCAAGGCCAATCACATCGCCAACGCACTCACCGAACGCGCCTTGGCAGACAACACAATCAGCCTCGAAATTGTTACCGCGCTCACCCTGCAGGCCCCGCCGCTGGACAACCCTTTCTCACGCCGGCTGCTGGAACCGGCACAGGAACGACTGTTCGGCAATTCGCCACCTCT
The DNA here is from genome assembly GCA_965230125.1 of uncultured Pseudohongiella sp. GTDB lineage: Bacteria > Pseudomonadota > Gammaproteobacteria > Pseudomonadales > Pseudohongiellaceae > UBA9145. The sequence continues at coordinate 2,840,741 of OZ245938.1, forward strand.
GCAATATGCGCAGCTGCTGCGCGACAAGGCGCTACCGGACAATATCAAAGTCAGCGAGTTCTTCCTGCAGGCCGGGCAATGGCTGGGAGTCGCTGCAACGCAGCAGAATTTTATTCCCGCCAACTATACCCACGCGCTGCGTTACCTGCTCGACCGGGGCGTGAATGTCATTGCCCAGTTGCTGGCCCGTGATGAAGCCGGCGAACAGTTCAGTCTCAGCTGCAATCCCGATATAACCGCCGACCTGTTGCGCCTGCGCGAAGCAGGCCACTGTCACTTTCTGTTCGTCGGCCAGGTCAATAATGAATTGCCCTTGATGAGCGGCGCGGCCCGGATCGAGCCGAGCGAGGTGGACCTGCTGCTGGATGACAAAGCCAGCAACTTTTCCCTGTTCAGTATTCCCAAGCGCCCGGTGTCACTGGCGGACCACGCCATCGGTCTGCACGCGGCGCGGCTGATACGTGACGGCGGCACGCTGCAAATCGGTATCGGCGCCATCGGCGACGCGGTGTGTCATGCCTTGCTGTTGCGTCAGCGTGATCCCGGGCGCTTTGCCGAATTGCTCAGTGCACTGAATCGGCCGTCTGACACTGGACTGGAAGAAAGTGGACAGTTTGAAACGGGCCTGTATGGCCTCAGCGAGATGTTCGTGGACGGTTTTCTTCATCTGGCGGAGAACGGCGTGCTCAAGCGACAGGTTAACGGCGCTGTTCTGCACGGTGGTTTTTTTGTTGATTGTCGGGATTTCTATGAACGACTGCGGCAAATGTCTGGAGCGCAGCGAGAGCAGTTCCAGATGATGCCGGTGAGCTTCGTGAACGAGCTTTATGGCGACGAACAGGGCAAGCGGAAGGCGCGCGTCAAGGCAGCCTTTATTAACAGCGCCATGTTGGCGACCCTGCGCGGGGCCGTCATCTCCGACGCGCTGGAAGACGGCCGGGTGGTCAGTGGCGTCGGTGGACAGTACAACTTTGCGGCCCAGGCTTTTGCCCTTGAAGACGCGCGTTTCATTATTACTCTGAACGCCACTCGACGGCATCACAATCAGGCCGTCTCCAATATTGTCTGGTCCTACGGCCACACAACTCTGCCCTGGCACCTGCGTGACATAATTATTACCGAGTACGGCGTTGCCGACCTGCGCGGGCGAACCGAAAACGAAGCGGTCAAGGCCATGCTTCAGGTTGCCGATTCACGCTTTCAACCGGAATTGCAGGAACAGGCAGTAGCCGCTGGCAAGCTTGAATCCGGCTGGCAGATACCTGCTCCCTATAACAACAATATGCCGCAAGCACTGGCCGACACCCTGGCTGCTGCAGGCAGTGCTGGCACCCTGCCCGACTACCCGTTCGGCACCGATTTCACCGCCGTCGAGCAACGCCTGCTGCCTGCGCTGGAAGAGATCAGCCAGCGCGCCCATTCCCGACGGGCGCTGGCTGGCCTGGTCTGGCAGGGACTGCGCATCGGGCGACTCAGCGAACTGGAGCAAAGCTGTATGGCGCGAATGGAGCTCGACGAATCACGCCGGCCAGATACTCTACTGCAGTCATTGCTCCTCAAGGGCGCGCTCGGCTCTAGCCGGCGACAAAGGTAGAGGTCACGGACTGGCAATTGCCGGTCATCAATAATTGGGCTGCAACGCTATCCGCTTCCCGCGATCAGTGAAATGAACGACAACACCAGCAAAGAAGTCGTCCTTTTCGTTTTTTCTCGATACTGCCAACACAGACGACCTGTAAACCTGCACGCAGCTTTTCGCGGACGATTTTATCGGGAGCGACATCGGTAACACCAGATTTGCGGGGCGACACGAAGGCAACACCCCGGTGCTGAAAGAACTGAAAGGATCGTACCCTGGCCACGGTTGATGTATTCCCTGCAAACCGAGACCAACGTACTCGGCTTTAACGTAACCCGACCCCTGAACGCGAAGCGCTATTGCACTGGATTGGCGAGATACGTCCGGTCAGATTCCAGCTGCGGGGATTACGGGAGCGAAGCGATGCATAACCCGGAACACTGGAGGCGGCGCGCGACGTCGAAGTCAGAGCTTACCGCAATGACGTGGTGGAGCAATATTTGCCTAGCGAACAATGTCCCAATCTGGTGTACGTTTCTGAAAGTTATGACAGCCTGGCCATGCTGCAGCGCGGCCGCATCGACCTGATCCCCTACAACCAGATTGCCATGGAAGAGCTCATGTCAGAATCGACAAGCGCCCGCGAGCTGTTGCTTCCGATGATCGAACTTGAGGAGGTATCTACCGCACACTCTCTCGTCATAAGCAAAAGCCCGAACCCAGCCCTGGTGGCACAGTTGACTGCAGCCTTTCAGGCACTTGTCGACAGCGGGAAACACGCCGAGATCCCCGGCGCTTCACTACCCGGTCAATAGCTGTCCGGGCGCCTAACAAGGTCAACTGCGTATCCCTTCCATGTGCTAGACTCCGCACCCCATGGAAATCAGTCATTTTTTCGCCACCGCGCCAAAAGGCGTTACCGACCTTCTCGCTACCGAACTCACCAGCCTGGGTGCGACCTCGGTCAGTGATAACCGCGCCGGCGTGGACTTCGAAGGCACTTTGGAAACCGCCTACCGCGCCTGCCTCTGGTCCCGCCTGGCCAACCGAATTCTAATGCCACTGGGGGAATTTGCCGCTGCGGATTCAGATGCACTATATCAAGGATGCCGGGCCATTGACTGGTCTGCGCACATGGACGCTAATGGATCACTGGCGGTAGATGTCAACGTCTCCAGCTCCAAAATTACCCACAGTCATTACGCGGCACTGCGGATCAAGGACGCGATAGTTGATCAATTCAATGCCAGCGTGGGTTCGCGCCCCAGTGTCGACACCGAGCGCCCCGACCTGCGCATCAATGCTTATATCCTGCGGGATGTAGTCAGGCTGTATATCGACCTGTCGGGCACCAGCCTGCATCAGCGTGGTTATCGCCTGGGCACCGGCGAGGCGCCGCTGAAAGAGAATCTCGCCGCCGCGATTCTGCTGCGCGCCGGCTGGCCAGGCATTGCGAAACAGGGTGGCGCGCTGGTGGATCCGATGTGTGGATCGGGGACGCTCATCTTTGAAGCAGCCATGATGGCGGGCGACGTGGCGCCAGGTCTGGAGCGGACTCACTTTGGCCTGACCCGCTGGAAGCAGCATGACGATGTTCTCTGGCAGAAACTGTTGACAGAAGCCATGCAGCGCGAGACCGAGGGCGTCAAACATTTGCCTGCATTGCTCGGCTTTGATAGCGACTACCGAGTTCTGGACCGGGCGCGGGAAAACGCCGAACGCGTGGGCATTGACAGCATCACCTTTGCGCACCAGGACCTGTTTGATTTTCGCCACGACTTTCCGAAGTCTGGCCTGGTGGTCACCAACCCGCCCTACGGCAAACGCCTGCTGGATTCCGGCGATTTGCCGCGACTCTATGCCGCACTTGGCCGGGTGTTTCGGTCGCACTTTCAGGGCTGGCAGGCGTCGGTGTTTACCGAAGACGCTGCGCTGGGCAAGGCCATAGGCATTCGTTCCCACCGCCAGCACACGCTCTACAACGGCGCGATCGTCTGCAAGCTACTGCACTTTACGATTGATCCTGATAATTTTTTCGATGACTCACGATTACCCAGGCGCGTAAAGCCAGAAGACTTGTCGCCGCAGTCTGCAGACTTCCGGAATCGACTGCAGAAGAATCTGAAACAGCGGCACAAATGGGCACAGCGCGAAGCCATTGATTGCTACCGCGTATATGACGCAGACCTGCCTGACTATGCGGCGGCCATCGAACTCTATGGCAACCGGGACCAACCGGGTGAACAATGGGTCTGCATTTCCGAGTACGAAGCGCCGAAAAATATCGAGCCCGCGACAGTCAAGCGCAGAACCCGGGAGTTGCGAACCGTCACTGAAGAGGTGTTCGCTATTGACGAGTCCCGCCTTTTCTATAAATCACGGGCTCGCCAGCGCGGCGACAGCCAATACGAGAAACTTGCCGATGAATCCCGCTTTCACCTGGTGACTGAGGGTCCCTGCAAGCTGCGAGTCAATTTCAGCGACTATCTCGATACCGGGCTGTTTCTTGATCATCGTCCCATCCGCCAAATGATCGCCCAGCAGGTCAGCGGCAAGCGCTTTCTGAACCTGTTCGCGTACACCGGAGCGGCTACGGTACATGCCGCCATGGGTGGTGCCGAGTCGTCACTGAGTATCGACCTCTCCAACACCTATCTGAACTGGACCAAGCGCAATCTGCAGTTCAACAAGCTCGATGAGAGCAAGCATCGGCTGTTGCGTGCCGATTGTCTGCAGTGGCTGAATCAGGATCACAGTGAACGCTTTGACCTTATTTTTCTCGATCCGCCCACCTTTTCCAATTCCAAGAAGATGGACGATGTGCTGGACGTGCAGCGGGATCATGGGCAATTGATAGAACGCTGCATGAAGCTGCTGGCAACGGGCGGAACCCTTTACTTCTCCACCAACCTACGCTCGTTCAAAATTGAAGAGCAGCTCTGCGATGATTTTGACCTGACCGATATCAGCGCTCGCACCATTCCCGAAGATTTCCAGCGGCGGGCCAATATTCATTATTGTTTTCAGATTCAGCACCGCTAGCAAGAAACAGTCGAGTTCGCATCACCCGTGCCAAACGTTTCGGATTAGCATTTCTCTTCGCCGGTAACATCGTCAACGGCATCAAGTTCGTCACCGCATTCCTGAGCTTCCCCGAACTCATCGGCAGCCACCGCCCCTGCTCCTGGTGCAGCGGCCAAATGGCAACTGGTGAGGAATATCAGGGTCAAGAAGAAAAACTGGATAGTCGCGATGCGGTGCATAAAACTACCTTATTGATTCGCCGGGCCACAGAACTGGATGAATGAGAGCAGCAGCGGATCTAGTCCCAGCCTGGGCTTAACCCTATCCTGGAGCTACCGGCTGTCACTCGGGCAATATGGTCGCGCGGACACGCAAATTTAGACGCCCGAGCCATTCCTGTGGGATATCAGCAGCACGCCAATCTCCCGGTTCAGTAGCACCGCTTACCCAAACTTAGTAGGCTTGAGGGCATTGACTTCTCAAGCTCAGGAAACTCGCTATGCCCTTTATGCTCGCCGTACTCACCACACTTTGCTCAAGCTCCGCCCGGGCCGGATCTGCTAAATCTCCAGTTGCTCGCCGGATGCTCATCATCCTGGCAATACTGTTTACACCCGCCGTGTCTGCCCAGCAGACGTTCGAGTATTGGCCTAACCCCGACTACGACCCGAGCATCCCGACCATTGAGCAAGTGTTGGGCCATGCTCCAGGCGAGCGCATTACCTGGCATGGCGATGCCATTCGCTATTTCGAGGCCCTGGCGGCAGCAGCGCCGCAGCGCATGACTATCACCGAATATGCCCGAAGCTGGGAAGGCCGGGAGTTAATCTATGCGGTGCTGAGCTCACCGGATAATATGTCCCGCATAGATGACATCCAGGAAGCCATGCAGTCTCTAGCCGATCCGCGGCTAACGGACGCCAGCAACGCTGCAGACATCATTGCCAATGAGCCGGCAGTGACCTGGTTGTCATATGGCGTGCACGGCAATGAAATCTCGTCCACCGATGCCGCCATGCTAACCGCCTATCACCTGCTGGCATCCCGCGGCGATCAGCGCGTTGCCCGGATCATGAACAACACCGTGGTGGTCATCGATCCCATGCAGAACCCCGATGGCCGCGACCGTTTTATCCATGGCTTCGAGGTGGCAGAAGGCCTGACCCCCGATTCGGATCGGCTGTCGGCAGAACACGATGAACCCTGGCCCGGCGGACGCACCAATCATTACCTGTTCGACCTTAATCGCGACTGGTTCATTCAGACCCAACCGGAAACCCAGGGCCGGGCAGCCGCCATGCTGGAATGGTACCCGGTGGCTTTCGTGGATGCCCATGAGATGGGCTCGGATGGCACCTACTTTTTCGCCCCCGAGGCGATTCCTTTCAACCCGCACCTGGCGGAAGACCAGCGTGCCAGCCTGGAACTGTTTGGCCGCAACAACGCCCGCTGGTTCGATGAATTTGGCATAGACTACTTTACCCGTGAAATCTACGACGCATTCTATCCCGGCTACGGCGCCAGTTGGCCCTCTTATTTCGGCAGTGTCGCCATGACTTACGAGCAGGCGTCTACGCGCGGACTGGTGTTTCGCCAGTATGACGGTGTCGAAGTACAATACCGTGAAACCGTACGCAATCATTTCGTCACTTCATTAGCCACGGCGGAGACGGTGGCCAGCAATCGGCAGCAGTTCCTGCAAAACTTTTATGATTATCAGGTGACTGCTATTGACGAAGGCGAGAGCGAGAACGTGCGCGCTTTTCTGGTTCCGACCCAGTTTGACCAAAGCGCAGCTGACAAAATGGCGGGCCTGCTCAGCCGCCAGGGTGTGGACGTGCTGCGCGCCACGGAAGCGTTCAGTGCCTGCGGCCAGGACTACGGCAGCGGCAGCTACATTATTCGCACCGACCAGCCGGCCAAGCGCTTTATCCGCACCCTGCTGGATGAACAGGTGCCAATGGCAGAGGACTTCCTTGCCGAGCAGGAACAAAGGCGCGCGGCCAACCTGCCTGATGAGATCTATGACGTTACCGGGTGGTCGCTACCGCTGATGTTTAATATTGAAACCAATCCCTGCAACCGCGCGCCTACCGTCGACACGACAATAGTTGGCACCGACCTGGTGGTGCCCGGCGCGGTCCAGGGTGGCCCGGCCTCGGTCGCCTATGTGGTGCCCTGGGGTACGGCCGCGGCGGCGCGTTTTCTGACCGCTGCCATGCGCGAAGGCTTGCGCGTGAAGAGCAACGACCTGGCGTTTACCAATCTCGGCGTGGACTATCCTGCTGGCACCTTGATTCTGGACGTCGTGGACAATCCGGCGAATCTGTATGCCACGGTTTCCCGCATCGCCGCAGACTCCGGCGCCGATGTTGTTGCTGTGAATGACAGCTGGGTCACCGATGGCCCCAGTTTTGGCAGCGCCAATGTGGTACGCATGAACGCGCCCCGGGTGGCGATGGCCTGGGACCAACCCACCTCCGCCTACAGTGCCGGCAATACCCGGTTTGTCATCGAGCGCCAGTTTAACTACCCGGTTAGCGTAATTCGCACCGACCGACTGCGCAGTGCCGACCTGTCCCGCTACCAGGTATTGATTCTGCCGCTAATGAGTGGCCGCGGTTACCAGGATGCGCTGGGTGAAACCGGCATTGAGAATCTCAAGGGCTGGGTGAATCGCGGCGGCGTGTTGATCTCACTGGGCAATGCCACTCGCTTCCTGGCTGACCCGGATGTGGATTTGTTATCCATCCGCCGCGAGCAGGCGGTGGTGGAGGTCGAGGATGCGCCTGAAGAAGACGAGGAAGACTCTGCTACCGTGGAGGGGCAGTATCTCACCTCAATCGACGAGTACGAGGCGCAAACCCTGGCCCTGGAAGATTCACCCTATCCGGTGGCCGGCGTGCTGGTGCGCGCCGATGTGCATCCTGAGCACTGGCTGAGTGCCGGGGTGGCGCCCACGCTTAATGTCCTGGTGCGCGGAACCGATATCTTTACCCCGGTGCGCATTGATGAGGGCGTCAACGTGGTTCGTTTTCAGGGCCCCGACGATCTGTTAGCCAGCGGCTACCTGTGGGATGAGAACCGTCGTCAACTGGCCTTCAAGCCGTTTGTGGTTTCCGAGGAACAAGGTGCCGGTCAGGTTATCGCTTTTACCCAGGACCCTACTGTACGAGCCTACCTGGATGGACTCAATGTGATATTGATGAATGCCATCTTCAGGGGCGCGGCCCACGCTCGTCCGGTCAGGTGATTACCCCCTGCTACGCTATCTGAAAGATAACGAGCAAAGAAAACGGGACACTCAGAAACGCAAGATTATTCTTCCGTTCGCAGCTTGATAGCTGCAGACTGGTAGCCGCAGTTAACCGGATACAGCCAACCAACAGCGTATGTCTGACAACTTGAGCAAATTGGGCCTGGTACCGTTTTTCACCGGTCAATTGCACGATCCCGATCGGATGCTACATCGCCTCCACCGGGTGATATCAGTGCAGCGCTCCACAAGCACAGTCTGGGGCCTGGGGGATGAGCATGTCGTCGGTTTGTCCCCTTCCCTGCAGCAATCCGCTGCAATTGACCGGCCCACTGTCGGCGACTGGGTATTGCTGGATGAATCGGGATCGCGGATCGAGCTGGTCCTGCAGCGAAAAACCCTGTTCAAGCGGATCGGCGCCGGAAGCGGAACGGATATCCAACCCATCGCCGCCAATATTGACGTGCTCTTTATCGTCACCTCCTGCAATGAAGAGTTCAAGGAATCACGCCTGGAGCGCTATCTGGCGCTGTGCGCCGATGCCGGTGCTGTACCGGTGATTGTCCTGACGAAAATCGACCAGACTGACGATGTAGAGGGTTTCGTGGACAGGGCCCGCCAGGTTCAGGCCGGGGTTGCCGTGGAAACCGCGAACGCCCTGGACGCCACTACGCTTGAAGGCGTTCGAGCCTGGATCAGCGAGACATCGACCGTGGCGCTGGTGGGTTCATCCGGTGTAGGCAAGTCGAGCCTGCTGAATACTCTGGCCAGTCAGAATATTACCGCAACCGGCGATATTCGCGAACAGGACAAGAAGGGCCGCCATACCACCAGCCATCGCCAGTTGCACTTGCTGCCCGCTGGCGGGCTGTTGATTGATGTGCCAGGCATGCGCGAAATCCGTGTCGCGGAGATTGACCATGCCCTGGATTCGGTGTTTGCGGAGATTGAAGACATCGCGCTGCACTGCCAGTTTGCAGACTGCCACCATGAGGCGGAACCGGGCTGCGCCGTCCACGCCGCCATTGCCAACAACGAACTTGACGAGCGCCGACTGAGAAACTACCAAAAATTGCAGCGCGAGAATTCAGCCGCCAGTGCCAGCCTTGCCGAAAAACGCGCCAGGGGCAAGGGTTTCGCCAAAGTCGTTAAACAAGTCAAACGCTTCAAGAAACAGAAGCCGCTGTTCTGACAGTATTAATCTGACCGATACATATTGTACAGTTGCAGTCTGACGAAGCTGATCGCGAAAAAACAATTAATCGAGTGATTGAATGATTGAGAGCCAGGCCCACTTCAACAGCCTTGATTCAGTCCACCGAGGCGCGAGCCAATGCGCGATGCCTTCAAGCAGTGCGTGGTGCTAAATCCCGATCAGCGAATGAATTCCCTGCCGCTCACTGCAGCCATCCATGAAGTTCTGGACCGCAATTGCCAGGGCTTCAAGCCCCATGCCCTCGTAGTCGCCCATCACTTTACGGAAACCTGGCCCGACTGGAAATTCACCTCCACGGAAGAAGAGCTGGCAGTGCTGATGTCCGGCAGCGCCGCATTCAAATTGCGAAACGCTCAGGGGGACGAATCTGGGTGTTTGGATGACCCAGCCGCGTTCGTCGTAGTACCTGGAAATACCTGGCACACGGCAATCTTCAGCGAACCCGGCAGGCTCTTGTTTATCACTCCCGGCGCAGGCACACTGAATCAAACCTCGCCACCTGCAGATAACTGAAGGTCGACCCAGGACTTGCACCCGGCAACTAACGGATTCCGGCATGCTTGTTCTGCAGGCAGTCCAGGTTGTTACTTATCGCTTTCACCTGTATTCCCGGTGAATATATCCTGATCACTGTGTTAGTAATCAGAGCCAAAAAACAAGAGCAACAGTCATGGGAGCAATACGTCAATTCCTCAGCCCCCTGAGCACATTAGTCCTGCTTGCCAGCACCGTTCAGTGCGCTCAGGCCCAGAATACCCTCGCAGTTGATCCGGCGCGGGATGCTCATTATCTGCAGCAGCTACAGAACGCGCTGCCAGTTGCCCCGAAAGTGGCACAGGTTGTTCGCTTTCGAAACTGGTCCAGCCTGTATCCGGCACGCCAGATTCGTCGCGGCGAATCTGTTCGCGAGCTGCCTTATAACCTGACCGATTTTTCCAGCCTGCGCTACGAGGTCGAGGACCGGCGCTATTCTCTGGCCGACTACCTGCGCCTGAATCCAACCGCCGGCCTGCTGGTAATCAAGGACGGTATTATCCGCTATGAAGAATACGGACTTGGCAATGATGAGACGTCACTGTGGGTCTCCTTCTCCATGTCAAAATCTGTCACTTCCATGCTGTTGGGAACGGCTATACAGGATGGCTATATCCAGAGTGTAGACGACAGCGTGACTGACTATTTACCGCTGCTGAAAAACAGCGCATATGAAACGGCCAGTATCCGTGATGTGCTGCAAATGGCGTCTGGAGTTGCCTGGAATGAAGACTACGTGGACCCGCAGTCGGATGTGCTGAGCTATCCCGCCATGGATGTAGTGGAGATGCTGCAATTTTTAGGCAATAAGCCGCGGGTCGCCGAACCCGGCAGTGAGTTCAATTACAACACCGGTGAAACCGATCTGGTTGGCGCCCTGGTCCGCGCAGCAATTGGTAATAACCTCTCGGACTATCTCGAATATAAAATCTGGCAGCCGTTTGGCATGGAAGCCGATGCGTTCTGGGCCACCCATGGACCGGCCGGCGAACGCGGTGGTTGCTGTCTTAACGTTACCCTGCGGGACTACGGGCGGATCGGGTTGTTTGCACTAACTGGCGGCTACTTGCCCGATGGCGCCGCGGTGCTCCCCGAGCAATGGCTGGCGGACTCGACCACGCCTTCACCCGCCTATGATGGATACGGCTACCTCTGGTGGCTGTCCGATAATGGCAGCTATGACGCCCGCGGCATTTATGGACAGGGAATTCATATCAATCCCGCAGAGCAGCTGGTAATTGCAGTGCTTAGTGCTTGGGACCAGGCAGGCGCCAGCGGCAATCCCGCGCAGGCCCATCGGGTCGCCCTGTATCGCGCCTTCACCGAGGCCTTGCGGGACTGACTGTCGGGTGTGTCTGCGGCAATCCTTCCCTTCCCTGACAATTCTGAGCCGGGGTAATGAGATGCTATGATGACCATCCTTCTCCGGGACACGGCAAGCCACAGCATGGAAAATCAACAACTCGCCTGGATTCTAATCACCGTCAGCCTGCTGCTGATGTTTGCCTGGGTAACCTACAAGATCGTCATCAACCTGCATCAACGTAGCTGGAAATCGGTGTTCTGGGGAAGCTGGCTGCTGGATCCAACCCAGCTCACGCCGGAAGGCCAGCAATACCGCAAACTGTATTTCGGCTGCCTGGCGCTGCTGGCAGTGGTGGTTGTGATCCTGCTGGCACTGACGCGCCTCTAATCCTTGATAGTTCCGTATACGACCGGGACCACTGCCTGACACCGCAGGCCCAGCAATGACTACGACACCTCCCGACAAGCCACCCCCCCTTTCTCCCAAAGCTGTGATCACAGCCTGGATTGACGCTTTTAATGCCGGAGATGCCGAGCGCGTCGCAAACTTCTATGCCGGGAATGCCATCAATCACCAGGTCGCCAGTCAGCCGGTGGTGGGCCGGGACGCCATCCGGGCCATGTTCAGCGATGAGTTCGCCGCTGCCGACATGGTTTGCATCGTGGAGAATCTATTCAGTGACGGTGACTGGGTAATTCTGGAATGGAAAGATCCACTGGGCCTGCGCGGCTGCGGTTTTTTCCTGATCCAGGATGGACTGATCCAGTTGCAGCGCGGTTACTGGGACAAGCTGAGTTTTCTACGCGCGCATGGGCTGCCTGTTCCGAGCCAGTAGCGGCCGCTTTTCCATCGCCAGTATCAAGAGTTGCCGATTATTTTCCCCATCGAGGAAAAATTCGCACAGCCCTGGGGCAATTCCTGTTTCTCTCCCAATTGTGCCTACACTATCTGGACTGATCTGTTAGAATGCCCGCCTTTTCAGATCCGGACCAATACAGATTATGGCCTTCCCCAATCCGTTTTACCGCTGGCGACCCCACCCCTGGCACGGCCTCGAGGTCGGTCCCCAGGTTCCTCGTGTTGTGCATGCGTTTATCGAGATCTGTCCATTTGACCTGGTTAAGTACGAGGTCGATAAAACCACTGGTTATCTGCGAGTCGATCGTCCACAGCGCACCTCTTCCCAGCACCCGACCCTGTACGGATTTATCCCCAAGACCTATTGCGGCCCCAGTGTCGGCGCTCTGATGGACAATGCCACCGGTGGGGACGGTGATCCGCTGGATATCTGCGTCGTCAGCGAACGACCCATCTCCAAGACCGAGATTATTCTCAACGCCCGGGTCGTTGGCGGCCTGCCGATGCTGGACAATGGCGAGGCAGACGACAAAATTATTGCAATCCTGGAAAACGATCCATTTTGGGCGTCAGTGGATGACATTTCCGATCTGCCGCCCGCCCTGATCGAGCGCATGCGCCATTACTTCGAAACCTACAAGCTGATTCCGGGTGAAGAGCACAATGTCTCCATAGGTCCAGCCTATGGCTTCGAACATGCAAGCAAAGTTCTGAAAGCGGCGATTGCCGATTACGACACCGAGTTTGGTGCCGATTAGCAATCACATGGAGTGATTGTCTTTGTCAGGCGTCGACAGTGATCCTGTTCAGACCCTGAGTTAGTGATGGATGAGTATTCACTGTCAGGATGCCGGGTTCGGTTAACCCATGCGTCCAGCAACGCTGCAGGTGACCACAAGTCATGAGCGAGCCACGCGACTACAACATGCGCACCCTGGTATCCACCGGGGCAGACGGCTTTTACCGTCTGGTACTGGAAGGTGAAGGCAACCTGAATGACCTCAGGGAAGTGCTGACCCAACTTGCCGTATTTCCGGACACCAGGAAGGAACTCTGGATTATCAGCGATTTGACGCTGCACATCAGCACCCAGGAGATAATAGGTCTGGCGGATCTGGTCAAAACCAATCCGCAGCAACCTGGGATGGTCGCCATTGTCGCCGACAAGGATTTACTTTTCGGCCTGAGCCGTATTTTTTCGGGTCACCGCGAAGACAGGCAAACCCGCGTTCAGGTATTTCGAGACGAATCAAACGCACTGGAGTGGCTCAACAAAAGTGAGGCATCACTTCCCCCGGTAAAAAATGTGCGGGCTGATGCCTGGCAATATTTTCGTCTCCCCAGCCAGTCCTGCCAGGCAAATGACAGCCGTACCTAAACCGACCGCGTGGCAATCGCCGGGGCAATACCGGCCGCCCGCGACGACGGCCCGAATGCCGCCAGTTGACCGATCATAACCAGCGCCAGCGCTCCCAGGGGTGTGTAATACCAGGCCATGGGCGGCATATTGAAAGTCTGGGTGAGCACGATACTGAAAGCAATAGTAAGCACCGCACCAACCGTCACCCCAGCAATGGTGATAAATAAATTTTCCAGCAGAAAATAACGCAGTATTTCCAGTTTGGTGGCGCCCAGCGCACGGCGAGTACCGATCTGTTTGCGGCGTCGATTAATGCTGAATACTGCCAGACCAACGATGCCCATGCTGTTGATGAAAATCAGTGTTCCGATGACTACCCACAACATGGTGCTCATGGTGCTGTCGACCCGGTAGCTGTCAGCCCGGGTTTGCTCCAGTGATTGCAATTCCCGCACCACGCGCGAGAACGGCTGAGCCACCAGACGCTCCTCCGCTTCAGCCATCAATCGATCGCGTTGCCCGGCCTCGGTACGAATCATGTAGCGGGAGAAGGAATCCAGAAACACCTCGGGTACGATGATCGAATTTTCAATGAATGACGACATCGGCCAGGGCGCCTGCAGGCGTTCAATGATCCCGACTATCTCCACCGGCACACTGCCTGGCAGATAAGCGGTCAGACCCACCACGTCCGCAATAGCCAGGTCCGGATACAGTTGGCGCGCCAATGCCTCGGTCATCAGCGCCTTGCTTGCCTCGGTTTCACCCAATTCGGTACGCGCCACAACATCATTCCCGGTCAGGCCGACACCGGCGATCAGGTTAAGGCCCAGCGTGTCCATGACCTGTTCGTCGGCACGATAAATGGCGGTGGCAACACTGGGCTGGTCGGGATCGTCCACTGCGCGAATGCCGGTGGAGGATCCGCCGCCACTGACCGGAATGGCATTAATGCTGGTGGCATTCACTACACCCGGTAGCTGGCGCAGCATGGCCAGGTCGTCATCCATCACCACCGCTTCGTTGTAGTCATCACCGTAGCCCAGCACCATGACATGAAACAGATTTCCCTCATCCAGACCGCTGGGCCGCGCCATCAGCCGCGAGCGTTCGTTAATGATAAACACCGCATTGATAATCACCGTCATGGTGAACGCGATCTGGGCAGCTATCAGCAGTGCCCCGAGTTTGTTGCGCAGCAATGCCCTGGCTATGGGTCCGATTTCCATGATGAATGTCCTACTGGGTCTTGAGATGAAAAGCGGGGTTAATGGTGCACGCCCGCCAAATGGGATACAGGCCGGCGACAATAGTGCAGACGATGGCCAGCGCCACGGTGATCAGCACCACCTGTGGATTGAGCTGAATCCAGTCCGACATCATCATCTCGTCACCGAGTAATATCTGCACGCCCTTCAAACCGAGGGCTGCCACACCAATGCCGATCACGCCGCCAACGAAGCCAATGAAACCTGCCTCGATAACGTGCTGCATTAACAGCGAACCACGGTGCGCACCGAGCGCCTGCCGGGCGCCAATCTCCGCCGACTTGCCCAGGAACTTGGCCAGCAATAATCCGATCGTATTAAGCAGGCAGACCGCCAGCAGCATCGCTGCCAGCACCGACAGAATACGCGTTTCATCTGGCAGCACTTCTTCTTTCACCAGCCATTCGTTGACATCAAACAGCGCATTGTTCATTGGCCGCTGAAAGCGTCCCAGTTCCTTCTGTTGCGCCACGTAGGCATTAAGAAAACTGAGGTAATCGCTTTCTTCGGCGGCACTATGCAGTTCAACCCAGTACTGCAGCCAGACACATTCCGAGTTCAAAAATGCCTGCAGACCATTGCCATCAATTGGCTGCCAGCAATTGGTATTGCCGGTGCGGGACATGTTCTTGTCCGGGATATGGGGCCAGGGAATATAGAGCGCCTCACCTTCTCCAAACGGGCCGTTGTTGACGTCGTAAAATTTCGGAATCGGGTTCCAATCCTGCAACACGCCAACCACCTGGTATTCAAGTCCTTCCAGAGACACAGTTTCGCCGACCGAATCAGCACCGCCAAACAGACGCTCATTGGTGTCTTCCGACAGCACCACTACCTGTTCGAGGTTGGCATCGGCAGCTTGACTCCAACCCTGTCCATAACGAAACGGTACGTCGAACATGGGAAAGAAATCGGCGTACACGCCTCTGCCAATGACCGAGAATGGCTGAATTTCCGGATTATCCGGCTCAATGATGATTGAGGTCTTGGAACTGGCGGTCTGGCGAAAAGCCCGTCCGGCATCCTGTAGCGCCATGGCGTCGATGTAGCTCAGTTGCACCGGTGGGTCATCGTCACGATTGGGATCCCCGCTGTCCAGCTGGACATGAAAAAGCTGGCTGCTCTTGTGGGGAATCGGATCGCCACCCATGGTGTAGTTAAGCGTGAACACCACCATATAGGCGCCGATACCCAATGCCACCGCCAGCACCATCAGCGTGCTGAGAATGGGATTACGTCGATAGCTGAGCGCGGCAAGTCGCACATAGTAAAAGAACATGCTGAATTCCCTCAGGCGCTGGCCATAGCTGGGTTAACTGTGGGATCTGTCCCGTTTTCTTCATTGATGCGACCGTCGAGAATATGGATATTGCGTCGCGATTGCCGGGCCAATTCCTGATCATGGGTGACCATGATGATGGTAGTGCCCTGACTGTTGATCTCGTGCAATAAATCCATCACTCCCATGGCGGTATTGGAATCCAGATTTCCGGTGGGCTCATCCGCCAGCAGAAAGCGGGGCGAACCTACCAGCGCCCGGGCTATGGCCACGCGCTGCTGCTGACCACCGGAAAGCTGCGCTGGCAGGTGCTTCTGGCGCCCGGCCAGGCCTACGGATTCCAGCGCCTGCTCTATTAAAGGCTTGCGTTCACCACTTTTCAGGCCGCGATAGCGCAGCGGTACATCGACATTGTCAAACAGGTTCAGATCCGGCATCAGATTGAAGCTCTGAAAAATGAAGCCAATTTTTTCATTACGCAGCCGCGCTCTTTGATAATCGCTCAATAGCGAAACATCCGTGCCATCGAGCCGATACACGCCGTCGGTATAGGTTTCCAACAAACCGGCGATATTCAAAAACGTGGTTTTTCCGCAGCCGGAAGGGCCGGTGATCGTGACGAACTCCCCTTCGTCCACTCTCAGGGTGAAATCCCGCAGCGCATGGGTTTCCACCAGTTCGGTGCGAAAAACTTTACTGACCTGCTGCATGTCCAACATGAGGCTGCCTCGCTAGTTATTGACCAGGACGGACTCCGCCCCGTTGAAGGATTCGGTACTGGAAATAATGATGGTGTCACCGGCAGTCAGGCCGCTGACGATTTCGATACTGTTGAGACTGGTGGCGCCGGTAACAATTGGCTGGCGACGGGCGATACCCTCCTCCAGGACATAGGCGATCCGGCCATTGCCACTGTCGAAGAACTGGCCACGCGGGACCATCAACACATCTGCTTTTTCTTCCAGCAGAATGCGGGTAGTCAGGCGCTGATTCTGGCGCAACCCACCCGGCACACCGTCGTTGAAGCGCACCCGGGTGGTGACCTGGTTGTCGATGATCTCCGGGGAGACGGCCACCAGGGTTGCGGCGTACTGGTCAGTGCCTGCGCGCACATCCGCCTGCATGCCAATAGCCAGATCATCGGCATAGCTTTCCGAGACCTGCAACTCCACTTCAAATGCACTCAGGTCTACCACGCTCAGAATCGGCTGATTGCGGGCGACGTTGGTTTTCTGGGTCACCGTCAGGTTGCCGACTATCCCGCTGACCGGTGAGCGGATGTGTAGCTCTTCTACCTGCCGCTGCAGGTCGGCCACCAGCAGTTCCTGCTGCTCGACGCTGAGCTGACGGGTTTTCAATTCGAACTCAAGGCGTTCGTTATCCAGCTGGGTGTCCAGGATTGCATGATTGTGCAACAGCTCTGCAGTTTGCAGATCGTCCTGGGCTTTCTCGTAATCAACTTCAATCAGGGCGCCGCGCTGATAGGCGCGCTCGGCCCTGCTCATCTCCCTTCGCGCGGCTTTAAGCGCAATACTCGCCGAGTCTTCTGCCTTCTGGTTTTCCAGCTTCTGCTGGCGGGTGGTGATTTGCTGGCGCTCCAGTTCCACCTGCAGCGATAACAGCCGGGATTGTTCCTGGGCCAGCTGGCTTTCAATCCCGGGACTGTCGATGCTGGCCAGCACCTGCCCTTGCTTGACGTTGTCACCGGATTCCACTGCAAAGGTAATGGTGCCTGCCTGACTGGCGTAGAGCGTCGGGCTCACCGCGGCCACCACTCGCCCCTGTACCGAGATATCGCGAATAAAGTCTCCGCGCTGTACCTCGCCCAGGCGCAGCCTTTCCATTGCCACCGATTGATCTGCCTGGCTCCAGCGCAACACCGTCGGCAGTGCCAACCACACCACCAGCAGTATCATGCTGGCCACACCCAGGCCAATTAACACTGCCCGTTTCGACGAGGGACGCGCCAGGGCCACATCCTGGGTCGAGGTATCACTGATGCTCACGGCTTCTCCGTTTGTTGTAACCGATCACCGACTTTCTGATCAGGCCCTCGGACCATCATGGGGGGACCGTTCCGGTGAGATTCAGGGCTTAGACGCCGGGATTACCACAATGGTTACATTAAACAGCACCGCTATTAATTCAGCCTGGTTTCTGCGGGGACTTCAGACCGCACCCTTGACCGCGTTGTCGTTCCTTGGCGGGCTAACGGCACGTCTGCGCAACGATGTCTTGTCAGTGATGCCGTCTGCAGACCAGGGGCCTGTGTGAATTAATAAAGACGGCCTTAAATTGATCACCGCGTTTTTCTGACCTGCCGCGCATTGCCTGAACCACCGAGTCATGTAAACATAGTGGCCCCTGAATGCTCGCAACACGCCCCGGAGTAACCGGACAAGAGCAATTCAATAGGTGCATGATGCCAGCACCACTTCAGAGATTTTCGGACAAATTTTTATATGCAGATCTGGGTCGATGCCGATGCCTGTCCGGTAGTCATCAAGGAAATTCTGTTTCGCGCCGCCCGGCGCACCGGCCTGCACCTTACCCTGGTCGCCAACCAGGGACTGGCGGTACCAGCCGATACCAACATCACAGCGCTGCAGGTAGGTTCCGGCTTTGATGTTGCGGACAATGAAATCGTCGCCCGCTGCCAGGCCGGTGATCTGGTCATCACCGCAGATATTCCCCTGGCCGCAGAACTGCTGGAAAAAGGCGCCCAGGTGCTGAATCCCCGTGGCGAGGTGCTGACCCGCGGCAATATCGGTGCCCGCCTCAATATGCGCGATTTCATGGAGACCATGCGCGCCAGCGGCGCCCAGACCGGCGGTCCATCGCCGTTTAATCAGCGTGACCGCAAGGCCTTTGCCGAGCAACTGGACAAGCTGCTGGCCAGGCACCAGGCGGCCACCCCATGACCACTGACGTCTTGCACACCCTGCGCCATCATCTGCACCGGCATGCGGACCTGTCTGGCCAGGAACAACGTACTGCCGGCACCATCCAGAAATGCTTCTCGCCTCTGGCACCGGATCAGATCCTGACCGGGCTGGGCGGTGCCGGGATGGCGTTTGTATTTGGCAGCTCGCCGGGACCGTCAATTCCGTTGCGTTGTGGACTCGATGCGCTGATCGCCTCGGGCAACGAACTATTTCTGCCCCTGATCATTGCCGGGCTGGAGGACTAACCGTGTATTATTTTGCCTATGGCTCGAACATGTCCCGGCGACGCCTGCAGCAGCGCCTACGCGACAGCACGTCACTGGGCTATGCCCGGCTGCCAGGTTATGAAGTGGTATTTCACAAACGCGGCAGTCGTGACAGCTCCGGTAAATGTGGCCTGATAACAGCCCCCGGAGATGCCTGGGCACATGGCGTGGTGTTTACCATCAATGATCACGACAAGGCGTTACTGGACGACATTGAAGGCGTCGGCGACGGCTATGCCTGCCATGACGTCACAGTGCATCATCAACAGCTCGGCCTGTTGCCTTGCCTGACCTACCTGGCCGAAGAGCTGGATGATTCCCTGCGACTCTATCCCTGGTACCTGGAACACGTCCTTGTTGGCGCCCGGGAACACGACCTGCCGGCAACCTACATCCAGCACCTGCAGACCCTGCCCACTGTTGACGATCCTGATAGTGCGCGTCACCACCGGGAACTGGCGATTTACATCGCCGAAGACTGAACCAGGCGTAAATTCGGCACCCCGTCCGCCCGCGTTGCAACTCGGGCGCGTGGTGATACACTCAGGACCAGATATAACAACCTCACTGATACAACAACAATAAAGGAGTGAGTATGGGACGTCTTGCACCCCCGTTTGGCGCATTTGTGCCCGTGACCCGGCTTGCCGCTGTTGCTGCGCTGGCCGCCTTCCTGTTCGTTCTGACACCATTCCTGCCAGTTCCCCCGGCCAGCGCCGAAGACGCCGGCAATCTGTACAACACCAACGTCGATATTCGCATGGGTCAGCGTTACTTTGAGCGCCAGTGCTCGCGCTGCCACGGCTTTGACGCCAAAGGTAATGATGAAACCGGCGCCCCAGACCTGACCGGTCGATTGAATCGTGCCAGCAGCGACGTGGGTATATTCAACATTATCCGCGAAGGCGTGCCCGGTACCGCCATGCTTCCGGTAGACAGTGAGGTGCCGGATGCCACTGTTTGGCAACTGGTGGCCTACATCGGCTCACTGCGCTATGACCCATCATCTGTAGAACTGGCTGGTAACGCCGAAGCCGGTAGACAGCTATTCAACGGCAAGGGCAACTGTGCCAGTTGTCACATGGTAAATGGTCGCGGTGGCCGCCTGGGTCCAGACCTGTCGCGCATCGGTGAGAATCAGCGTCCGGAAGACCTGCTCAACGCCCTGGTCAATCCCGATGACGATGTCGCGCCGCGCTGGTGGACCGTACGCGTCACCGGCCCGGATGGCGTGACCCGCGAAGGTTTTCGCATGAACGAGGACAGCTTCTCGTTACGCATCATGGACGCCGACGACAACCTCTGGTCCTTCCCCAAGAACCAGATTCAGGGCTACGAGCGCAGCGAAGCGTCTACCATGCCCAGCTACGATCAGCGGCTCACCGAGACCGAACTGGACGATCTCGTGGCTTACCTGTTTTCCTTACGTCGAGAGGTTGCACAACAATGACAAGAATCAGCCCGAAGACTCTGTACCTTGATTTCCAGCAATCGTCCTTGCGATCTATCCTGCCACTGATCGCCGCGTTGTTGACCGCCCTGCCCGCCGCTTTCGCCGTCGCTCAGGAAACCAGTCAGGAGGAACCTTTTACCGCAGTCATCACCCCAGCCTTCACACCCGTGACCTGGGAGCGACTGGTGAACGCCCGCAACGAGCCTGACAACTGGCTAATGTATTCCGGTACCCTGGACAGCCAGCGCTACAGCCTGCTGGACCAGGTCAATGTCGATAATGTCGATCAATTGGAGCTGAAATGGGCCTATCAGATTCCGGTGATTGATCGTGCCGAAACTGTACCCCTGGTGGTGGATGGCATCATGTTCATTACCGAGGCACCCAGTAACGTGGTGGCCGTGGACGCCCGCACTGGCCGTCAGTACTGGCGTTATGATCACGAGCTGCCCGACGACCTGCGTATTTGCTGCGGCCGCAACAATCGCGGCGTGGCGATTCTTGGCGAGACCCTGTTCATGTCCACGCTGGATGCCCATCTGGTGGCCATCGACGCCCGTACCGGTAACGTGTTGTGGGATGTGGAAGTGGCGCCACACGATACGGGCCACAGCAAGACTGCCGCGCCGCTGATCGTCAAGGACAAGGTGGTCACCGGAATCGCCGGTGGCGAGTTTGGCATTCGCGGTTTTCTGGACGCCTATGATCCGGCAACTGGTGAGCGCATCTGGCGCACTTACACCATCCCCGGCCCCGGGGAATTTGGCAACGACACCTGGTCCGGCGACTCCTGGCGCAATGGCGGCAGTCCCACCTGGATAACCGGCTCCTATGATGCGGAACTGGACTTGATCTACTGGGGCACCGGCAATCCCGGCCCGGACTGGAACGGCGACGTACGCCTGGGAGACAACCTGTATTCGGATTCGGTGCTGGCACTGGATGCGGACACCGGCAGCCTCGAATGGTACTTCCAGTTTACACCCCACGACGTGCATGATTACGACGCGATTCAGGTACCTATCCTGGCGGATATCGACATGAACGGACAGCAGGTTCCGGCCATGTTGTGGGCCAATCGCAATGGCTTTTACTACACCTTCAACCGCGCGACCGGTGAGTTCCTGGTGGGCAAGCCCTACGCCACGGTCACCTGGGCAGAAGGACTTGACCCGGTTTCCGGCGCCCCGATTCGCGTGCCCGGCATGGAGCCCACCTACGAGGGTACCCTGGTGTCCCCGCCCATTGTCGGCGCCACCAACTGGTATTCACCTGGCTACAGCCAGGATACCGGCCTGTTCTATGTCACCTCGTTCGACGGCGAGCAGGAGTTTTTCAAGCGCGATGAAGATTTTGAGGAAGGCGAACGCTACACCGGCGGCGGCGGCCGCTACCGACAGCCCATGGATGCGTTCCACAGCTCCATTCGGGCCATTGATCCGGCCACTGCCAATATTGTCTGGGAGTTCCCGATCATGCCGCGCTCCTCGGCGGGTATTACCACCACTGCCGGTGGTCTGCTGTTTACCGGCAGCGCAGACGGCTACTTTTTCGCTCTGGATGCCACCAGCGGTGAAGAGTTATGGAATATTTCCCTGGGCCGCCGGGTACACGCTGCCCCCATGACCTATGCGGTGGATGGCGCGCAATTCGTCACCATCGCTTCGGGCAATGTGGTGTACACCTTTGGACTGCGGGACTGACAGCAGGCGAGGAACCGGGTGCGCACGCTAAACGAGTGCTAGAGCTGGGCTGTCTCACCGCTGTACGGTGCCACCAGCTCTTCGCTCACCTGCCATAGCCGCGCCGCGTCGTCATCGCTGGCAAATTCAGCAATGCCCGGCCTGCGGCGATCAAAATAGTAATGGCCGTTGGCCTGGCGCGCATCCGCATCACGGCTGCTGGCCAGCCAGATCAGGGTATCGGCACCTTTTTCCACCGAGCGCATGAACGGATACATCACCATCCCCAGTGTTGCAGCAAGCAAACCACCCTTTCCCCAGATCGCGGTGCGCACTGCGCCGGGATGAAATGAACTGGCGATAATGCCCTGTTCGCCGTAACGACGCTGTAGTTCACGGGCG
Organism: uncultured Pseudohongiella sp.; assembly: GCA_965230125.1. Taxonomy (GTDB): domain Bacteria; phylum Pseudomonadota; class Gammaproteobacteria; order Pseudomonadales; family Pseudohongiellaceae; genus UBA9145. The sequence goes on from OZ245938.1 coordinate 2,863,169, forward strand.
GTCAGCAAATTCATCAACTTCGAGCGCCCGTAGGCTTTCAGGGTGCTGTAGTCCTTCTCCAGATTGAGATCGTCAAAGTCCAGGGGGCTGTTTTTATGCCCCAGGGAACTGGTGAATACCACCCGCGCGTCATCCTGTTTGGCGGCTGCCAGCAATCCCGGCAGTAGCTGTCGGGTCAGCAGGAAACTGCTCAGGTGATTGGTCACAAAAGTCTTTTCGAAACCCTCGTCGGTGACCTGGCGGCGTCCATTGGCACCTCCGGCGTTGTTGCACAGTACGTCAATCACCGGGTAGGCAGCCAGCAATTCGTGGGACACCGCGGCGACACTGCTGAGACAACTGAAATCGGCAATAAACAGCCGGACATGGGGGTTGCCGCTGTGTTGCCGGATAGACTCCAGGGCGTGCCGGCCCCGCTCCTGGCTGCGGCACACCAGCGCCACCTGGGCACCGCGGCGGGCGAAATCCTCCGCCGCCTCTTGGCCAATACCACTGTTGGCGCCGGTGACCACATAGGTTTTCCCGGTAAGATCCTGTTCTGATTCGTTCACGCTGGGTCCTTAATTTCCCTATTGCGGGCGCTACTGTCTCCGATGCTTTACGGCAAAAAGCGTTCGCTGGCGCAGTCACTGCCAAATTTTTATGCGCTGCTGCTCACTTGTCTCGGCCCAGTGACAGCGATCCAGCCCATTGCCCGGGCCTGGCCAGTTACACCTGAACCGCACACCTGGGTAGCCACACAGCGCCGCAGGCTGCGCCACTATCCAATGCTCAGCCCGGTAATGCAAGACTGTTTATCATTAGCTAGCGGGCCACCGGCGCGGCAATTATATCGCTATATATCAGTAAATTGAGGAAGGTATTTCAGAAATGAAATCACCATGCCGCAGCCGGCCCATGTCCGGCATTCTCGCGCCAGGGCCCGACGGATACTCTGGGAAGCTACAGTTTTCTATTTAATATCAATAAGTTAACCCCGTCACAAAAGATTATTTCGAAACCGCATCATCGCACCGTTTGATACTGGTTTACCGGTAACCGGATTGCCGGGTTTTATCCCCGATTTTTCACCTTGATAACGCATTTTTATTCATTTTTTACATATAGTTAGAATATAATAATATATATGACATTAAAATATCTCAGCAACTTCATGTTTTAGTGTATTTTTCACCTCTAATCACCCTGCATCCGGGTTTAAACCCGAAATCTTCCCAGAAACTGCTTCCCCTGTGGTTTCCCAGTGGGTAATCTGCCGCCTAGGACCTGCCCGCCAATCAAGACAATAACAGCAATCTGGAAATGGCCATCAAACACCCCAATTTTCCTGCCAGTGCGCATGTGGAAAACGCCACCCTCGTACAGCCATGCCTGGGCTCCCGGCTTTACGAAGACGATCAGGGCTGCATCCTGCTGGGACAACCACCCGAGGTGCTGAAGGGTCTGCTGCTGCACGGCATTACCAACTTCGACACTATTGTCCTGCCGGACGTAAAGGAAAAAGGCGGGGCACTGACCAATAGCCTCGAATTTCCCCTGTATTTCTTTCTGTTCGTCAGCAAAGGGCTCAGCGAAGGCCGCAAACTGAACCTGGTGGGCGAACGCACCGATATCACCCATGCCCTGCGCCTGCTGCGCATCACTTTGCTGGGTCCGACCCCGGCAGAACTGGACCACTGGCGAACCGAGCAACCGTTACGGGACGAGTGGCTGGCCGCTTCCAGAGAACTGGCGCTGAAAGACCAGCACGGCGACATCATCCAGGTAGAAAACTTTTTTAACATCGTGCCATTTAATCAGGGCGTGGCGACTGTTGGCGCACACACTATCAAACACGTCGACAAAGACCTGTTTGATATCCATGCTGACAAATCCCACACCCGTATTGACCTGACCGAGGACGCCAGCGTCGAACCGCCCTACACCGTGCAGCCGGACTACGTGCCGGGCGGCCTGGTAAAGATGGGCATCGAGGTGCTGGGTGGCGCTTCCGGGTTTACCCCGACCGAGCCCTGTACGGGCCTGGCCCTGTGCTACAACGGCGAATATCTGCTCATCGACTGTATCCCGTTTCTCGATCAACACCTGTTTGCCCGGGGCATCTCCAAGAACCAGATCGGCGCCGTGTTCCTGACCCACCTGCACGACGACCATTCCTCGTTAGTGCCGCTGCTGCTCATGCCGCAGCGCGTGGACCTGATCACCACTCGCGAAATATTCAATATGGCGATGGATAAAATCGCCTGCGGTATTGGCTGGAAGCCGGAAGTGGTCCGCGAACATTTCAAACTGGTGGAAGTGCGCCCCGGCCAGCGCTTTAACTACTTCGGCCTGACCATTGAGCCCCATGTCACCGTGCACAGCATCCCCACCATTGGTGCGACGTTCTCCACCATGCACAAGGGAATCCGCCGAGAGATCTGCGTGGTGGGCGACAATCACACCATGAGTTCAGTGCGGGAGATGACCGCGCGCGGCCTGATCCGGCCCAGTACCACCAATAACCTGGAACGGCTGTATACCGATCGCTTTTCGTTGCTGGTGGCGGATGGCGGTGCCGGTGCCATTCATGGCGACCCGGCCGATGCTATCCATTCCAGTTCCGACCGCGTGGTGTTTGTCCACGTGGAGAAACTGACCAACGAGTTCAACACCACCTTCTCCCTGGCCACCAGCGGCAAGCGTTACACCATCCTGGAAGGCGACCCGGCGATTTACACCTCGCAGATCAACCACTACCTCACGGAATGGCTGGGCCGGCCGTTCCCGAACCGCTGGATGCGCAGCCTGCTGGCGGAAGAGGAAATCCGGCGCTACAACGCCGATGACGTGATTATCGTGCAGGATTCAACCACTCGCGGTTATGTCTACCTGATACTCACCGGTTATTGTGATGTGGTGCGTCATGACGGCCAGCAATTGCATCACGAGGCCAGCCTGCAGGCCGGCGACATCCTCGGCGAAATGGCGGTAATCACCGGCATCGGCACGCGCAATGCCAGCGTCATTGCCACCACGCCGGTGACCCTGTGTGTTTTTGCCGAGGAAACATTCAAGTCATTTATCGTGGCCGAGGGGTTCCAGGACAAACTGTTAATGCAGTGGTCCATGCGCCCGGTGGTATCGCGGCAACCGCAATTCAAAAACCTCAATTCCACGGTCCTGGAGAAGCTCTGCAAAATGGGCGAAGCCAAGGTGCTTGGTCCGGGACACAGCCTGGACCTGACCGAGGATTTCTGGTGTCTGCTGGCGGAAGGTGACGCCACTATCAACGGCCGCAACATGTACCGGGATGATGATTACGGCCGTCGGCCATTTGCACCGGACCTCACCGGTCCGATCACTACCAAGGATGGCTGCAAGCTGTTGTTGTTCAATGCGCGCCGACTGGAACGTCTGCGGCTGGAGACACCCCAGTTGAATTACTCACTGCGCAAACTGCGCATGAATCAACCCGACGGCTCGGTAGACTGGCTGCTGGGCCCGGTCAGTGTTCGCGACTGACCCGTTTTCCAGCAACCTGAACACCACGCCTGGCGCCAATCAGGCAACTTCCGGACAACCCCAGGCCAACCACAGGAACCACCGTGCTCGACTCCTCCAGATCCCCTGACCGGCACTCAGCCACGGCAATCCCGCCGCAGCAAATACTGGCGCTGAATGACGCCGAAGATTCGGAAAACCGCATCCATAGTGATGCCGTGGCCGCCAAGTATGGCTTCAAGGGCGCCCTGGTCAGTGGCGTCAACGTGTTTGGCTACCTGACCCAGCCCCTGGTGCGCGTCTATGGCAGCGACTTTCTCGAACACGGCATTATGGATGCGGTATTCCTCAAGCCTGCCTACCAGGACAATTTGATCAGCATCCGCACCGAGAATCTCGGCGCCGAGACCAGCCGCCGTAATCACCTCACCTGTGCCTACAATGAAGATGAGCAGCTGCTTGCCAAGCTGGAGTCCTGGTCCCCGGGCGAACTGCCGCCGGTTAACCCGATGGCCAACCTGAGTGCCTTTGCTACCGAATCCGCCAAGCAACGCCCGGAGATCAGCTGGCAGTCAATACAAGTAATGACACCAGCCCCCATTTTTTTGTGGCACCCCTCGGAAGCAGAAAACCTGGCCCACGTTCTGTTACAGCGTGACCAATCACCGGTCTACAAAGGCAGCAGCGGGTTCCTGCACCCCTATTACCTGCTGGACGCTTGCAACAAGACGCTGATGCGCCAGTTTACCATGCCCGCCTGGATTCATACCGGCTCTCATCTGATAGTACGTAAGGCCCTGCGGGCTGGACACAACATCGAGATTCGCTGCCTGCCCATGGAGAAATGGGAGCACCGGGGTCACCAGTACATCAAACTTTATATTGCCATGCTGGAAAGCGACGAAGTCGCCCTTGAGGTTTATCACACCGCAATTTTCCGTATCGCCTCCTGATCAGGCAATGAAACTGTGACGGTGGCCCACAGCCACCGGCATCAGGCTGGCACCAGCGCGTAAATATCAGGTATAGTCAACGGCACCTGTATCGGACAACACTTCCGCGGACAAGGACAATTATCATGCCACTGGATATCACCTTCACCCTGAGTGATCGCGATCTAGAACGCTTCAAAACGATCGTCAGCAAATCCAAACCCGGCACCAGTGACCAGCAGAGCCAGGCGGAGGTCGAGAAGGCTGCCTACAAAATTGTCGATGTCGCCATGAGTATGGACCTGCCGGATTTCATTGCCGATCGCCTGCTCCAGTTAAAGGTGCTGCTGGAGATGATGCGCGATGAAGAGTGGGACCTGGCAGAACAGGAACGGGCCCGAATAATCAGCGCCATGTCCTACTTTGCCGATCCCATTGACCTGATTCCCGATCACATTCCCGGCATCGGCTTTCTCGACGACGCCATGTTCGTAGAGATTGTAATTCGAGAGCTGAAAGAAGAGATTGCGGCCTACAATGAGTTTGTGGAGTTTCGCAGCACCGAGGAAGCCCGGATGCAGCAGGCTGGCGAAGACCCGCAAGCCGATCGTGACCAGTGGCTGAAGCCAAAACGCGACGAACTGCACGCCCGCCTTAAAGAACTGCGTGGCGATGCGACTACAGAAGAGTTCACCTTCCACTTTCTGTAAGCGGCCGCAAATAACCGGCGACAGAACTATCCTGCCGCCCCTGACCAGGCCCAACTCTCGTCGCAATTACCCTCTTAATTTTGCCGCGACACTGGTAGTCTAGGCCTACGTTTATTTTACCGATTGTCGAATGGTCTCAATTAACCAGCAAGCACACCCGAAACCCGAACCGCTGTTGTCTGAGGAAGACGCACTAGCCCTGGCCGGACGTACCGATACTGCCGCGCTGGTAGCGCAGGCCGGGGCGCTGCGCGACCAGGGTTTTGGCGACCTGATTACCTACTCGCGCAAGATTTTTATTCCGCTCACCCAACTGTGTCGCGACGTCTGTCACTACTGCACTTTTGCCCGCACGCCGCGGCGCATCGAACAGGCTTTCATGCCCGTCGAAGAAGTGCTGGAGCTGGCTCAACAGGGTCGTGAACAAGGCTGCCAGGAAGCCCTGTTTACCCTGGGCGAAAAGCCAGAGCTGCGCTACCGGGCCGCCCGCGAGGCGCTGGCGGAACTCGGCTATGCCAGTACTCTGGAATATGTTGCCGCCGTAGCCGGGGCGGTACTGAAGGAAACCGGACTGCTGCCACATATCAATGCCGGCACCATGACCCGGGAGGAAATCGGCTTCCTGCGGCCGGTCAGTGCCTCCATGGGCATCATGCTGGAATCAGCCTCGGCGCGACTCTGCGAAAAAGGCATGCCCCACTACGGCTCCCCGGATAAAAACCCGGAGCTGCGCCTGGAAACCCTGAGCCTGGCGGGAGATGCAGCGGTGCCGTTCACTACCGGCATCCTGATCGGCATTGGCGAGACCCGCCTGGAGCGCATCGAATCACTGTTGGCCATTCGCCAGCAGCATTTGCGTCATGGTCACATCCAGGAAATTATTATCCAGAATTTCCGCGCCAAGCCGGATACCAAAATGGCCCATGCGCCAGAACCGGATCTGGAAGAACTGCTCTGGACCCTGGCGATCGCGCGCCTGATTTTTGGAGCGGACATGTCCATTCAGGCCCCCCCAAATCTGAGCCCCGGGGTACTGGAGAAGCTGGTTGCTGCCGGCATTAACGATTGGGGCGGTGTATCGCCGCTGACGCCAGATCACGTCAATCCCGAGGCGCCCTGGCCGCACCTGGACCGCCTGGCCCAGGAAACAGCCCTGGCCGGAAAGTTTCTTGAGCAAAGACTGACGGTCTATCCGCGCTATGCCCTGCATCACAGCCGCTGGCTCGATCCGGGAGTGACGCCCGACCTGCTCAGGCATATGGACAGTGACGGTTTTGCTAAACGAGACACCTGGCACTCTGGCGTCAACCGACCAGTGCCTGCTCTGGATCAATCCCTGATGCAGAACAAGAACGCACCGCCTGGGGTTGAGATCCAGCGCATCGTCGCTGCCTGTCTTGAACAAAAACCGGTTAACGAAGCAGACATAACGGCTCTGTTTCAGGCCCGCGGTGCAGATTTCGGCTTTGTTTGCCAGCAAGCCGATGCCCTGCGTCAGACCCTGGTTGGCGATGCGGTCAGCTATGCGGTTAACCGCAATATCAACTACACCAACGTGTGTTACTTCAAATGCCAGTTCTGCGCCTTTTCCAAGGGGCAGAGTAACGCTGACTTGCGCGGTCGACCCTACGATATCAGTGCCGAAGAGATCGCGCGCCGCTGCCAGGAAGCCTGGCAGCGCGGTGCCACCGAGGTGTGCATGCAGGGCGGCATCCATCCTGACTACACCGGCCAAACCTATGTGGATATCGTCCGTACGGTAAAAGCCGCCACGCCGGATATGCATGTTCACGCCTTCTCGCCATTGGAAGTCTGGCAGGGCGCTGCCACCGCTGGCGTGGATATAAAAACATTTTTGCAGCAGTTGCAGGCCGCCGGCCTCGATACCCTGCCGGGCACTGCTGCGGAGATCCTGCACGACGAGGTGCGACAGCAGATATGTGCCGACAAACTTAACAGCGAGCAGTGGCTGGAAGTGATGCGTACTGCCCATGAAGTGGGCTTCAACACCACCGCCACTATCATGTTCGGCCACCTTGATCATGCCCGGCACTGGGCAACCCATCTGCTACGCATCAAGGCACTGCAGGACAACACCGGTGGATTCACCGAGTTTGTGCCCCTGCCCTATGTACATATGGAGGCCCCACTGTATCGCCGCGGCGGCTCCCGGCGTGGGCCAAGTTTCCGGGAGGCGGTATTAATGCATGCCGTATCGCGCCTGGTGTTCAACGGCAGCATTAATAATATTCAGGCATCCTGGGTGAAAATGGGCCACGATGGCGCCCTGGCCTGCCTGCAGGCTGGCGCCAATGATCTGGGCGGCACCTTGATGAATGAAAGTATTACCCGCGCAGCGGGCGCCGATCATGGCCAGGAATGGGCGCCGGCCGATCTGGAGCAGGCCATACGCCGCCTGCAGCGAACGCCGCTGATGCGCACTACCCGCTACCAGCCTGCCAGCGAAGAGCGGCGCCTGGCAGCACTGGCGGCCGGACAATTATTGGACTGTGTCCAGGACCAGGCTGGCCGACAGCAGCGCCGAAAAACCCTGCTGGACCCGGCAGCCACATGACCAGACCCGGACAGGCCCTGGGAAAGATACTGAATAGTTCCGGCAATCGAAAACCGTGGGGTCGGCGTATCAGCTTCGGTATACTCGTCTCCCACTTTGCTGGTCTGGATCGCAATCACTCTCGCGGCGACGATGGGCGAAACTCAATCAAGGAAGGTTAAATCCGATGAAGATTGCTATAACTGGCGCCAACAGCAGCGTCGGCAAGATACTGATCAAGCAACTGTTGGCCGAGGATGACATTGAGGTAGTTGCTGGCGCACGCAGCGACAATGCCCTGTCCGAGCTGCCGCAATCGCCGCGTCTGCAGGGTGTCAAGCTGGATTACCAGCAGCCAGAATCGCTAGAGGCCGCGCTGACTGACTGCGACTGTGTCGTGCACCTGGCCGGCATCCTGATCGAAAACAAACATTCCAATTATGCTACCGCCAACGTAGCGGCGACTGCTGCGGTGCTGGATGCAGCCCGCGCTGCCTCGGTGCCACGTGTGGTATTTGTCAGCGTGGTCAATGCTGACCCGAAAGCCAGGAATGCCTACCTGCGCTCCAAGGGCGCCGCCGAAGAACTGGTCAAGGCATCCGGACTGGCCGGTGGCATCCTGCGTACGCCGATGTTGCTGGGGCCGGGCTCGGCCGGTGCGGCGTCACTAGTGGGTACCGCCAGTCGCCCCCAGGCCAAAGTGCTGGGTGGTGGCCACTACATCATGCGCCCGCTGGATATCGACGATCTTTCCCGAGCCATTATCGCGCTCAGCCGAAAAACCGATCAGCAGGTCGCCAGCTATGACCTGGTGGGTCCCCAAAGTATTGCCTACCGCGACCTGATTACCCGCACGGCGAAACTGATGGGCAGGGACATCGAGATCTCACCGATTCCGGTATGGACCGCCAAGCTTGGCGCTGCCATCAACTGCACGCTCAAGGGGGGCGGTATCAGCCCCACCGTTATTGATGTGATAACCAGCAGTGAAGATGTCGCGGAAAATTCAGACCAGGCTCTGGATATCAAGCTCACCAGCCTTGACGACACGCTCAACAAAATCATCTCTGCACACTAAAATAACTACGGCCACTCCATGACCCAGACTCCTGAAACACCTGTTACCGACCCCGATCCCGCTACCGAAGTAGAAGCGCCTCCGGCGCCACGGCGCAAAAGCCCGCTGGGGCGGGTCATCTTCCTGATTATCACTGCCCTGTGTTTTGCCTATCTGTATTTCCGCCTGAACGGCGCTGCCGCCCGCGAGGGGCTGACCCTGGTAACCTACATGAGCCAGGTGTTTGCCAACGTGGCCTGGCTGCCGTGGTTGGGTCTGATGATGGGATACTCACTGTTCTATTTCCTGATCGATACGCTGGTGGTGACACGCGCCCTGAACTGGTTTCTGGCTCCCATTCGCTACCGGGATATCCTGCCGATACGCGCCAGCGCCTACATCATCTCGATCTTCAATGAACAGGTCGGCAAAGGGGCCATGGCGTACTATTTGAACAAGCGAGACAAGGTACCGGGCTGGGAAGTGGGCTCAGTAATGTTGTTCATCATGTTCTGTGAGATATTTTACCTGCTGATCTGGGCCTCGATCGGTTTTATCTTCAGCGCCGCCGACTTACCGCCGGTCTTTTCCATCCTGCCGGCAATCAGCATCGGTGCCGGTATCTTCCTGGTGCTGTGGATTCTGTATTTCAACGGCACGCTACTGCCCAACAACACGTTCCGCGACAAATCCGTGCTGCTGGCCTTCCGTCAGGCCAAGCTCTGGCACTACGGTGCTTTCTTCCTGCTGCGCTCGCCGGCACTGCTGGCGGCGGTGGTGGTCTACACCACCGCGCTGAATCTGTTTGGTGTCGAGGCCTCGCTGCTGACCCTGCTGCCCTATCTGCCGGTGATCTTCTTTGCCGCCGCCGTGCCGACACCGATGCGGGCCGCGGCCATTACCTTCTGGGTGATTCTGTTCCCCGAAAATGAAGGCCAGATGGCGGCGTTTGGGTTTGTGCAGCACAATTTCTTCATCCTGTTCAACGCGGTCATTGGCCTGGTGTTCTGGCGCCGCGCCCAGCGCGAACTGTTTGGCTGATGCTGGCCCACGCGCTCACCACGCTGCGCCTGGCGCTGGTGGTTCCCCTGGTGTGGCTGCTGCTGGCCGGGCCCTGGCCAGGCTCAGCCCTGCTGGTGGTCATCCTGCTGGCCATTGTTACGGATTATTGTGACGGCATTGCCGCGCGACGCCTGGGTACTGCCTCACCAGGCGGCATGCTGTTTGATCACGGTACCGATTTTATCTTTGTTACCAGCGGCCTGTTTGCGGCCGCGATCATGGGACTGGTCACCCCGGTACTGCCGTTCCTGATTGTTGTCGCCTTCACCCAGTATGTCCTGGATTCCTATTTTCTGTATCACCAGAAGTCCCTGCGGATGAGCTTTCTCGGGCGCTGGAACGGAATCTTCTACTTTGCTCCGCTGCTGCTCATCGCCGGGTCACAGCTTTCACTGCTGTCAGATGCCAGCTACTGGCTACTGGTCACCGCCCATTATCTGGCCCTGGGCATGGTAATATCGACCCTGGCATCCATTGTCGATCGGGCCCTGGCGCCGCGTCGCGTGCGAACAAGCCAGTAACCGCCAGCGTCATTGCAGTATCCCCGGAGCGCAGGCAAACTTGCTCTGCTGATTATCCGCGATATTCTAACTCTCGATACTTAACCAAGGAGTGCGCGTGACTCGCATCAAATCCTCTATCCTGACTTTTCTGCTGGCGCTTCTGCCGGTACTGACTCCTGACGTCCAGGCGCAGCAGACCCTGGTGCCCATCGACAGCGCCCTGGCCGATACGTTCAGCCAGCTGCGTACCCTGCCGCAGGTACAACAGGCACTGGCGGATATCGAAGCCCGCGAACCGGAAACCATTCGCGAACAGCTACGCATGACCGAGATCCCCGCCCCTCCTTTCATGGAAGAAGAACGGGCCCGCTACTTCTTGCAGCAGCTGCGCGCTCGCGGCCTGGAAGATGCCTATATCGACAGCGAGGGCAACGCGTTGGCCATTCGCCGTGGCACCGGCGACGGTCCGACCTTCTTGATTGCGGCGCACCTGGATACTGTGTTCCCCCCGGAAACAGACGTCAGCGTCGAACTGCGCGGTGGCCGTTACTACGCGCCGGGTATTGGCGATGACACCCGCGGCCTGGCCGCTCTGCTTTCGGTGATCGAAGCAATCGACACTGCCGGGATCACTACCGTGGGCGACATTATCTTTGCCGGTAATGTCGGCGAAGAAGGCCGCGGCGATCTGCGCGGCATTAAGGCACTATTTCGCGATTTTCCCGATATCGACGGCTTCGTTTCCATCGATGGCGTACGGCTACGACGCATTACCACTGCGGGCACCGGCAGCCGTCGCTTTGAATTTCAATTCTCTGGCCCCGGCGGTCACTCGTTTGGCGCCTTTGGTATGGCCAGCGCGATTCACGCCATGGGCCGAGCCATTGCTAAAATCGGTGACCTGGAAGTACCAGCCAGCCCAAAAACCACGTTTACCGTCGGCACTGTGGATGGCGGCACCTCGGTGAATTCCATCGCCGCCGATGCAGTGTTCGCAATCGATATGCGCTCCAACGATCGCGAGCAGCTTGCCATTCTGGAGCAAAAAGCCAAGGCCGCTGCACTGCAAGCTGTCGCTGAAGAAAATGCCCGCTGGTCCAGCGGCGAGATTAGCGTGACGTTCAACCTGATTGGCGATCGGCCAGTAGGTCGCACGCCTACCGAAAGCCCCCTCGTGCAGGTGGCGGCACTGGCCTTCGATGCAGTCGGCGTCGACCTGGAGCAGCTCAGCACTTCCAGCACCGACTCCAACGTCCCGATGTCGCTGGGCATTCCGGCAATTACTATTGCTGGCGGAGGCAATGGCGGCGGCGCCCATTCACCGCAAGAATGGTTTGCACCGGAAGACTCCTGGGTCGGCCCGCAAACTGCCCTGCTGTTAACCCTGGCCCTGGCCGGCATAGACGGCGTTACCGAACCGCTGCTACCGGAGCGCGATGAACACGCTTCGCCCAGTGATTGAATAAGCTGGCTGGAGCCTGAACCGGCCAGTTGCGGAGGTGCCTTATGCAGGCAATGCTGTTTTCTGCGACCGCAGACCCCGAAGCCAGCCAGCGGTTTTACCGGCAAATACTGGGACTAAAACTGCTGGCAGACACCCCTTTTGCACTGGTATTCGATGTTGAGGGCACCACTCTCAGAGTACAGAAAGTGGAACACGTGGTCCCGGTTCCCTACACGGTATTGGGCTTCGAGGTTGATGACCTGACGACAACGGTGACCCAGCTGGCTGAACGAGGTGTCAGCTTTCAGCAGTATTCATTTCTTGATCAGAATGAACAGGGAATCTGGACTACCGGTGACGGCGCACAGATTGCCTGGTGCCAGGACCCGGACGGAAACACGATTTCTTTCAGCGCGCATTCCTGAGCCACTGTTTTCCAAAGGAACCTATGGTTTGCGACTGCCGAAACTGAGCGGATACATCTGATAAAGTCGAAAAAAATCCACCAGCCGAAACTCCTTTAAAACCTTCTGGCTATAGCCACGTTTGCGATTGCGAAATTCATCGTAATCACGGTAGCGCAGTTTATGCAGGCAGTGGTTGCACACCACAAAGCCGTGACTGGCCACGCTGACATCCCCGCTGGGGCGGATCTTCAACAACTCGTAGTCCTCAGCCACACGCGTAGTCACCAGGTATTCCAGATCCGGCTGCTCTTTGGCCATCTCATCCAGCAGTGAACATTTCGCGACATGGAAGGTCGGATATTCCCGACGGGCCCGGTACCAGCTCTCATCAGGATTGTAGATCAGCACGCGAGAGTTTTTGATAGCCAGGGTGTTATCCGGCAGAATCTTGATCGCCGGGAAGGGACGCAACAAACCACTGGTTTCCAACTCTGAGCGCTCGCTGCCGGTAAGATGGACAGCGGGATCAAACAGCTCGAAATAACCCAGCTGGTCGGTCCCTATCTTTTCCCGAAGGCTGTTAAACGGCTCGAATTCGGTGAAGTCCAACAGCTCCATCTCAGCGCAGCTCCTGAAGAATAGTCGACAGTCGGGTCTCGGCATCGGTTACCACTACAAACTCCACGCGCCGGGACAACTCCGGGTCTTCATTGCCCAGTTCCGACATAATCAACTGGGAGGACGACAGACCGTTGGCCGTCAAGCGCTGCCGAAGCCAGCTCTTTTCATGAGCCACTTCTTCCAGATTCATCAAATAACCCAGGGTCGTACGGGTGCGCTCCTGGGAAAGTGCCATGTTGCGCAGATAAGCGTCGTCGCTGTCCGTGGCCTGGGACCAGGAACTCGAGGTGTGCCCTTCGATGCGTACCTCAAGTATGTCTTCACGATAGGCATCCGAGGCCAGAATCGCCATGTACCGGGGGAAAAAATCGGCCAGGATACGAGCGAACTCGGGGCGCAAATCTGATTCTCCTTCCTCGAACAGCAAATCGGTGTTGGTAAAGCGGAGCCGCAAATCTTCATCCAGTTCGGCACCCCAGCGCGGCAGGTCTTCGGCGAACTCTGCCTGCAGATCCTGGTACAGCTCTTCGCGCAGATCTTCGTAGAGCACCACTACCCGCTCGATCTCTTCGTTCTTGCGCTCGACGATCACCAGATACATCACCGCGATCAGCAGAAACAGCATCATCAGCCCGCTCATCAGGTCACTGACAGCAATCCAGTGCTCTTCGGTCTCCGACTCCAACTCAGGGGCGTGCAGACTCATTAGCTGGCCGACTCCTTCTGCTTCGCGACCTGCTGCTCCGCCAGAGTGAGAATATCCCGCAGCCGATCGGTCAGCGGCATATAGTCATTGACAAATTTTTCCGACAACGCGGTGAGCTGATAGCCAAAGGTCTGCAGCGCCTGATTCAGTTCTTTTTCCATGGACTCATCCAGCATCTGCATGTGCGCATTGGTTTTTTCGGTCATGGCTTCGACGTGTTGCGCCAGACCGCTGTGGGCCTCGTTGACGGATTCAGCCATGGACTTGTTAACCTGGGTCACCGTGCGCTCAATATCCCCGGCGGCCTGGGACAGGATTCGGGTCAGGCTGGCGTTGTTTTCTTCGATGCTGCCGCTCAGCTTCACGGTTAACTCGGACACGTAATCGCCCAGCGCCGGCAGTCCTTCCGCGGCCTGCCCCACCAACCCGGACAGACCGGACAGGTAGCCGTCCAGGTTGCTGGTTTGTTGTTCCAGGCCTTTCAACAGCTCACCCAGCGAACCGGCCACTTTATTGAACTCACGGGAGTGCTCAATCATCTGCTCGTAGGATTCGCTGGCGTGTTTGATGACCTGGAGACTGGCCTGTTGCGCCTTGAGCATGTCATCCAGTTGCGCCGAGTAGGACTGCTGCCATTCCAGTAACTGCCCGAGGGATTCGTTGAACCGTTGAAAGTTCTCACCGTACTGCACCTCAATACGGCTGTTGAAGTCAGTCATAACCGTTTCAATTGCGCGAGTCAGTGCTGCGGTGTTGGCAGACACCATATCCTCGCGATACTGGGTATTGGATTCCAGCAGGCTGGCGGTATCCGCCCGGTTTTCCTTACGCAGTTGGTCGAGGTTTTCATTCAGGGCGACTATGGCATTATTGAGATCGGTAACCGTCGCCTGTTGGTTTTCGCTGTCGCTGGCATTACGAATAGAGCCGATGGCGTTGCGCAGCCGTATACTCAGGGCGCCAAGTATCCCAGTCACAGACGACCAGACCGCTACGCCAAGACCGTCAATCATCAGCGGAACACTGGCCTCGATATCGGCACTGTCGAATTCCATCAGGCCGAAAGCAATACCGAGGAAGGTGCCGAAAATACCAAAACTGGTGAGAATGGATGGCGCGCTTTTGACCGTCTGCGCCGAATAGCTGGGGCCATGGAAATACAGGATAAGCACCAGCATGGAGAGTATCAGTCCCCAGGTAATGGTGGTCAGATCGACAAGGCTATCCATGGCTGGCTCCGGCCGGAACGCGCGGCCGCGTAGGTAGTAAATAAGTGAAAAGGTAAGCAGTGCCTGGGTTATATCACATCAGCAAGCCCGGCTTCGAGGGTCCGGTGCCCGGACTGTGTGACGGGCCAACTAACGGGCCCGGTGTCACTTGCACTGAGCGTTACCCGTTCCCTGGCACCTGAATCTAATCGTCGTCGGCATCGCCCTGGCGCCGGTAGGGTCCGTACAGTAGCTCCTCGGTGAATTCCACGCACTTGAATTCCAGCAGCTGCATGTTCTCATCCAGGCGGCGATAGAGGGGCATACGAATCGTCCAGGGGCGAGTATAGGTATTCGGGTCTTCCAGTGTCGCCTCGTAGATCAACACATCGCGGCTGCGATGGGTGTAGCGCTCGGTCACCCGCAGCGCTTCGGAGTGGTGATTGCCAGCGTGATCAAACCAGGTATCGGGCACCTGATCGGTGACGTCGATGACCAGCGTATCGTCCTCGAACCGGGCCCGGGAGTGGCCCATCCAGGAATACACCGGCGCCTCGAAATCGGGCCGGTCTACATAGACGATGCGACTGGCACTGGCGAACTCGTAGGCAAAGATCAGGTGCTGAGGCGACTGCACGATCTGAAACGGAAACGGCAGATAGGTGGCGCGTGGTATTCCCGGCATATAGCACTTTACCAGCGGGTCCTGGGCCAGCCAGTCCGCCTGGTTTTCCTGCTGCCGGGCACGGGCCTGGGGCGTGTAGGGTATTGCACCGCCCTCCACCACACCCAGCCCGGCAGGAACCGCGCCAAAGGCACCCAGTTCGGGCAGTGGCGGAAAATCCGCTGCGTGGGGCTCCAGGTTCCAGTGCGCCGTACCCAATGCCTGCCAGATACCATTGAAGTCCGGACGGCCATCCGCGGTGCGCGGGATGTCATCGTCCTGAGCGGCCACTGTAGCACCGGACAGCAACAGCCAGAGCAGCAGCAGCCTGGAGTGCGACAAAGCAACACGAAAAAGAGGATATAGCTGGGTGGCAACGCGCAGAAATCGCAGCATGGACCGGAATCTCCTCAGGGTCTTGTATCCCTGTTTATTGTTATTATCGCCCGGGCCAGGCCCGGTGCAACATGCCTGTTATCCGAGTCTAGCACAGCCACAGCGCGTGCCTGCCACACGCTGACCCGCCGAGACAGGAGCGTCCCGTGTACAGTTTGGCAAGATTGGAAGAAACCGCGCTCAGTACCTGGCTGCGGGAGTCCGGCGTGGGGTTTTTCACGTCGCTGACCCTGCATTCCCTGGGCATGGCGCTGGTGGTGGGCATCAATATTGTGCTCGCCCTGCGCCTGCTGGCGGCCGGACCAGGCCCCACTCTTCCTGTCTGGCGGCCGATCCTGCGCTGGCACTGGTTCGGCGCCGGGCTGATTGTGCTGTCGGGCCTGGCCCTGTTGTTGGCCTACCCGGCCAAGGCGCTGACCAACTGGGTGTTCTTCCTGAAACTGCTGGCACTGATTGTCGCCTGGCTGCTGATCTACCGCCTGCAGAACGGGCGCTGGCGTACTGACCGCAAGCGGCAGCGCCTGCTTGCAGCCGGCTTGCTGGGATTGTGGCTGCTGGTCATTTTCGCCGGCCGGTTTCTGGCTTACACCAACACGGTGCTATTGGCCTCACGCTTCTACTAGGGATTCACGTCTGACAACAATGGAACAGGCCCTGCTAAACTTTGCCCAAACGACCGGTATCTACACCTTCATGCACTCCGCCTGGGGCTGGCCGCTGATTGAGTCGCTGCACTATGTGGGACTGTGCCTGCTGCTGGGCACCGTGGGCGTATTCGATCTACGGCTGCTGGGCGTGGCACACGGCCTGGACTACCGGCTGCTGCACCAACTGGTGCCAGTCGGCGTGGCTGGCTATTTACTGAACGTCAGTACCGGCACGTTGTTCGTGGTAAGCGCGCCGGACCAATACCTGTATAACCCGGCCTTTCAGTCCAAGCTCGGCCTGATGCTGCTGGCAGGAATCAACCTGGTGCTGTTCTACGCGAGCGCCGCCAGTGCGGTGCGCAACACCGGCGCCCACCAGTCAGTGCTGCTGCGGGCGCGCATCATGGCGCTGGTGTCATTACTGGCTTGGACCGGGGTCATCATCGGCGGGCGCCTGATAACCTATTTTCGCCCTCCCTATCACTGGTGCTGGTGGTGTTGAACCCGGCACCAGGCGTTGAGCCGCGAAGTTGGCCTGCGAGGTTGACCCGAAACTCTGGCCTGCGAAGTTGATCTGCACAGGACAGTGAATTAGGATGCTCGCCGCCCGCTGGATTCGGTCTAGCCCTGAACAGGCCCGACACGTCGTCGGCCAATCCCTGCGCCACCTGCTTACGTAGAAACAGTCATGAATCTCAGCAAAGAATTTCAGTTCGGCAGTTTTCACATCCGCATTAACTGGCTGATCGCCGCCTGCGTGGTGATCACAGCCGTGACCCTGGGGCGGCTTGGTCTCTGGCAATTGGACCGTGCCGCCGAACAGGTGGAAGCGCAGCGGGAACTGATGGCCGACCTGGAAGATAACGCCCCGCCCATTGAGTTACTCAGCGCGGCCGAGCTGAATCCGCAAAGCGTGACCTTGCAGAACCGTCACGTGGTCCTGACCGGCGAATACTGGAATGAGCGCACCATCCTGCTGGAAGCAGAGTTCCATGACAGCCAGATCGGTTACGGCGTAGTGACACCATTCCGCCTGGCCAGCAATGACGAACTGGTGTTGGTCAGCCGCGGCTGGACCACCGGCATCTTGCCCCCCGACACGCCGCCCTACCTGAACCCCGTGGAAGGCCCGGTGGAAATCTCCGCACAGATTCACGTGCCGCCAGACAATGCCCGGGTTTTTTCCAGCCAGGTAGACCCCAGCCAGTGGCCGATACGCATGCGCTCACTGGAGATCAACGTGATTGAAGATATTCTTGGCGAACCGCTGTTTCCCTATGAGGTTCGGCTGACAGCAGACCAGCCCGGCACCCTGGTGCGGCACTGGCCGGCGGTCAATGTCGACGTCAACCAGAATCTGTTTTACGCCGTGCAATGGTTCTCTTTCGCCCTGATAGTGGTCTTTATCGCCCTGCTGGCCAGCAGCAATCTGTGGCAACTCATTAAAGAGTAACGCTTTTTGCTTACTGATTTTAAAATTCAGCAGCCTGCTTCCGGTATTTCCAATAGCCTTCTGTCTGGCTTGGACAACCGGGCGTGAGGAAGCGGGTGAAACCCTATCCATCGCCCATCACACCGGGCCATAATGGGCAATGTGGCGGCAGGCTATTCTGATGTCATGGCCCGATTCGGCAACCGCGGTGTACACTGCCGCCGGGTAAACCGAGCGCAATGACCGGGATGAACTGAAAAAATAGAATAATTTGAAAGCGCTTGAAGAATAATCAGGACAACCCGAAAGCAATAACAGCACAACTATCAGCAAGCCCGGCAGCGCACTCGCCAAAACAATAAAAGTCTGTAAGTAAACCTCTGATCAACAAGAGCAAACGACTAGGATGACTATGAAGCACAGCATAAAGACCAACGCGGGCACCGCCCTGCTAATCGCCTTCGCCCTGGCATTCACCCCCCTTGTTTCCGCCCAGACCTACCGGGCCGGACAGCACGTTGAGCCCGCCTATGAGGGCTGGCGGCAGAATGAGGACGGCAGCTATAACTTCATGTTTGGCTATATGAATGAGAACTGGGAGGAAACACCCCACATGCCGGTAGGTGAAAATAATTATTTTTCACCGGGAGAAGCCGACCGGGGTCAACCCACACACTTTTTGCCACGGCGTAATCGATTCACCTTCGAGGTGACTGTTCCGGCCGACTGGGGTGACAAGGAACTGGTGTGGACCCTCAATATCAACGGGGTAGAACGCAAGGCCTATGCCACGCTGCGCCAGGACTATCTGGTGGACAACATGGTCATCGCCTCGGAGACCGGCTCTCTAGGGGCCGGTACCAGCAGCCCGGAATCACGCGCCAACGTCCCACCGGTGCTGACCGTTCAGGGCGACCAGGTACGCACCGCCAGGGTTGGCGAACCCGTAACGCTGCGCGCACACATCTGGGATGATGGCTTGCCGGAGGCGGATCGGGAACCCACCACAACTGCGGAAGATCTCGAGCGGCAAATGATGAATCCGCCGCGCCGGGTAACGGTAGGCAAGACCAATGGACTGTTTCTATCCTGGAATATCTACCGCGGCGATGGTGACGTGACTATTAACCCACCGCTGCCCAAACCGTGGGAAGACACCCGCACTTCCGCAAACTCCCCCTGGGGGCCCTTGTGGCGTCCGCCGGTGCAGCCGGAAGACGGTGTCTGGGAAGTCACCGCAACGTTTGACGAACCGGGCACCTACGTGATGTGGGGGCGCGCCGACGACGGCGGTCTGTATCACGATGCCTATGTCACTGTGCACGTGAGCGAATAAGCCGGTCGACAAGCACAGTGCGATTTGCATGACCAGCAAGACCTAAAAGGGCGGTACTACACCGCCCTTTTTTGTGTCCTTCGCAAAATTACTGGAAATTTGACCAGGTTCTGGTTGAGAAGGTCGTAACGCAGGCAAAAGGCCGCTTTCCAGGCACTGCTGTTCCACCGTTTCATGTCGCTTGCAGCGGCGCTGAAAGGCGGCTCCGAACGGTCCGCCCGGCAGTAGCTGGTGTGCAGAGAGCCAGGCTTGCCTGGCGTAGTAAAGGAAGATGGGACGGATGCCGAGCCAGCGGGTCGGGACTCCTGCCTCCCCGCAGCCGCGCTCGCGGTTAGTGATCTACACGGCTATGTCCTTGCATTGCCATGTACACCAGACAATTGTTGTCCCCGAAAAGCTGCGAAAAACCTTTTCATGGTGCGCCCGGCAGGGCGCGAAGTGCCGTGACATGCGCTGCGTGAAGAAAACGGGTCAACGAATATTCGCCAGACCCCGACTCTTTGCAGCCTGGGTTCTGACTGACTGGCTCCAGCCTCTTGGGCTGGGCCTTGCAGCGTGTCGCGGTGCAGCGATTCTGGGCACATCTCTGGACGGTATACGATCCCGATCCGACTTAATTGTCCGGGTTGCCAGGTTCCAGACGAATAGTGAACGGCGGGTCGTAGTTCGGCTGGTCGCGATCAAGAATGATCTGGGTTGGTGGGGGTGCCACATAACGAATGTCGGGATCGCCATAGCGCTGCTGCAATAGCAGCTCTCGAGCCTGACGGGCCACGGAAGGTGGCTCTGCATCCGGCCCGAATGCGAAACTGAAGCTGCCACGTATCAACTGGTCGTCATCACCAAGAATCGCCCAGTCGGCAGTATAAAATTCCGCCTGCGCCAGCCCGGGCAGCCGCCAGCGAAAACTGGAATCCGGCTGGGGGTCATAGCGAAAATCAATGTCCACCCAGTCATGGGCGGCGCTATGCAGGGTCAGCTTGACCAGCCGCACGCGACGCGGAAACAACAGTTGCAGATTGTCTGGCGCCTGCTCCAGTACGGCATCATCGTCAGGCTCGGTTTGGGTCTGGGCAGTAATTGCTTCGCCGAGGGAGGTCTGCTGATAGTGCGCATGACCAGTGGGCTGGGCAGTAGACATGGACGTGGCAAGAGCCGCAAAAACCATGGCAATCAGACCCGAGCCGGTGTGGCCCAGGCGTTTAGCGCGACCTTCGGTGTCGGTCAGGCGACTGAAAGCAGTGTAGTTGGTCTGGTTCATAAGCAATTCACAAGTCCGGTCAGCCAGCAGTTGTCAACGGCGGACCTTGGCACGCCAATAGGATACCATAGCCAGCCCGTTTGCCGCCCCGGAACCACCCCCGGCAAGCAACAGAACAACCCAGAATAGAGCAGAACAGGCAATTTATGGATAGCGATCAACAGTCCCTGAGCAACATTCTCCAGCGTCTGGTGAATAGCCCTCACAATCACACCGATTTCGACAACACCTGGACCCAGGGCCGGTCGGCATTTGGCGGCCTGTCGGCAGCATTTGCGGTGACCGCTATGCGCAAAGCGCTGGGCTCCGCCCTGCCCCTGCGCTCGCTAATGGTGTCTTTCATCGCGCCGCTGCCGCCGGGAACCGTTCAGGTACAGTCACGGATCCTGCGCCAGGGACGCAATGTCACGCAAATGTCCGCCGAGGTGCTTAGCGATGGCCAGGTGTGCCTGCAGGCCCTGGCGGCCTTTGGCGTGGCACGGGACGAACTGCAGGTTGCCGCGCCCCAAATCAAGCCGGAGTCGCGCGACAGCGGTCTCAACATTGCCGAACATCGCAAGCGCATGCCGGAATTCCTGCAGTATTTCGAGGGCGCCTGGTTAGGCGAGGGACTGCCGTTCAGCGGCAAGCGAAGCAACACATTGAACATGTGGGTAAAGCACCAAGCCGGGATGGGTGAGTTTGCCGATGAAAAGCTGGTGACCATTGCCGACATTCCACCACCGGTGGTGCTGTCGTATTTCGATACACCGCCCGTGCCCGCCAGTTCCCTGACCTGGTCGCTGGAATTTGTACAGCCTGCCGAGCGCATCGACAGCGACTGGTTCTATTTGCAGTTCACCGCCGAGGCAGCGGCAGAGGGATATACCCAGCAATCGGGACGGATTTACAGCGAATCGGGCGAACTGTGTGCTCTGTCCCGGCAGTGCATGGTCTACTTCGGCAATCGCGACGCTACCTGAACTTGAAGCCCTGCCCGGCCAGGAAGTCTTTCATGTGCGGACGGGATTTTTCGGAGAGCAAACTGGCAACCTGTTCGGTCCATTTTGTGCCGTGTCCGCCGCCAGTGCGCGTTCGATAATACTCCTGAATCTGCGCGTCGTAAGCCGCGATGGCCTCATGGTCACCGTCCTCGTTATAGACCTCCTGCTTCAGAATCACCGACTGCGGTAGCCGCGGTTTGCATTCCGGATCCTGATCAGGATAACCAAGACAAAGCCCAAACACCGGATACACACCCCTGGGTAATTCCAATAACTCACTAACCGGTCCTGGGTTGTTGCGGATACCACCGATATAACAGATGCCAAGACCGACCGACTCAGCCGCAGTCACCAATGATTGTGCCATCAATGCCACGTCCACTGTGGCAATAATAAAGTGCTCGGTGTAGTCGCCTTCGAAATCCTTGCCGTACTCGCGACAGTAATTCCCGGGTCGCTTCAGGTCCGCACAAAACACCAGAAACTCCGCTGCGGTTTCCACATACTTCTGATTGCCTGCGTGCTCGGCTATTGCAGCGCGCGTCTCCGGCCGGGTAACACGGATAATAGTGCTGCCCTGCAAAAAGCTCGAGGTAGCGGCGGCCTGCCCGGCACTAATCAAATCCGCAAACAGGGCCTCGTCGATGGGCTGGTCGGTGAATTTGCGAATACTGCGATGGGATTTCAGTAACTCGATTACCGAAGACATGGGCAATTCCTGATTGTGATTGAGTAGAGCGGGTTTTTGCAGCGCTATTCGGCGGAGCCGGCACCGCGGATAAGCAGGTTATCGAGGAAGGTCGGGACTACGTCGTTGGCCAGGTTGGACTCGGCGTTGAACATCAACACCATGCCGATGTCGGCCGACGGCACAAACACCATCTCCGAACGATAGCCGCGCACGCCGCCACCATGATGCACGGCACGCACGCCGCGAAAATCCATGACTCGCCAGCCAATGCCGTAGTAAGCCTTCTCCAGGCCAGACCAGCGATTGAAGTAATTGCCGTAGGGCGTATCAATAACCGGGCTGTGCATCTCTGTCAGCAGTTCTGGCGGCAGTACCCCCGGGAAGGCACCGAGATTTGCCCGCAGCCACAGGGTCATGTCGTACACACTGGCATTAATGCCGGACGCCGGCGCCACGGTATAGTAGGCCGCATTGGTACTGGTGGGTCGCCAGCGACCACCGCGCACCTTGCGATGGGGTGACGTGGCGTTGTTGGCACTGTTATAGGCATCAAGGCCGACACTGGCATGCACCATGCCCAGCGGCTTGAACAATTTTTCCTCAATATAGTGCGCATAGCTGTCGCCGCTGTGCTGCTCTATGACATCGCCGACCAGCGAGAAAACCACATTCTGGTAGCCGTAACACTCACCGGGCGAACAGACGGTAGGGATTTCCTTGAACTTGCGCTTGATGCTGCCGTAGTCGACGCCATGGTCCAGCATATTGGAATAGGAATGGGGCATCAGACCGGTGGAGTGGCTGATGACATGCTTCAGGGTTATCGTCCGGGAGCGGTTGGAATTCCCCAATTGCATGCCGGGGAACAGATCAGTCAACAAGGTGTCCCAGGATTCCTGCTCTTCTTCCACCAGCATCGCGGTCGCGGCACCAGCAAAAGTCTTGGACATGGAGGCAATTCGAAAGATCGCGGTCGGGTCAACCGGATCGTTGCTGCCCACTTCCTTATCACCCCAGGTATGCAGTTGCATGATACCGTCAGATGAGACAATGGCCAGCGCGGCACCGGGTATGTTTCGTTCTTTTCTGGCATCGTTCAGCCAGTGAATAAATTCAGCGAAGTCGTAGTTGAATACCGGCTGGTAGAGAGGTTCATTCACCGGGGCTGCGGCCAGATCGCCGTTGGCGTGAACCACACTCGCGCCCATTGCCACGAACAGCAGCGAGGCCAACCGGGTCAGCCAGCGCAGCCTGGGCGACCGGTTGCGCTGGCTGGATGGTAAATGTAGCTGGGAATTTTCTGGAGTCACTACGCGATTTCGTCGTCTGCGGAGATGTGATCAGGCTGGCCAGGCCAGCAACTTCTCATCGGGATAGCGGCCATGGCCGCCAAGACCAGGAAAAGTAGCACGGCGGACCACCTGGTGGAAGTCTGTCCTGCGGCAAGCTCCTGAATTCGCCATAAAAAAGGCCGACTTAACAGCTTAGTAAGTCGGCCAAGGGGGGGCACAATTTAGTACCGATGTTATATTTCGGGCTTCAAACCGGCAGCTTATGCCGGGGCGTCAAACAACAGTCCGCTGCGTAGTGGCGGACACCAGTGCCGCCAGAATTCACGGAATGAACAGCAGCAGTCGCTGACCGTCCCGCAGCACGGTCACTACCGTTAAACGGTCAGTGTCGGCCACGGCCCCGTTGAACGCCGCCAGATCAGCAACGGCGCGGCGATTAACCTCGATGACCACATCACCGGCTTGCAGTCCCGCAGCCGCTGCCCGGCTACGCGATTCCACGTCAGTCACCAGCACACCGGCGTCGGCATAGTCCAGCTCGTTCGCTGCCAGGGAGCGCAGCTGCGCGCCGCGAAAGCTGGCATCCAAGGCCGGACCGCCATCACTGCTTACCACACCGCCCGCTGGACCACCGATCACGGCATTGAGGTCCATGGCTTCACCATTGCGGTACAGACGAATCTGCACTTCTTCACCGCGGCGCTTGAGACCCACCAGGTTGCGCAAATCACGGCTGCCACCCACGGTTTCCCCGTCGAGACTGACAATGACATCCGACAGCTGAATACCGGCGCGTTCGGCGGCGCTATCCGCCATTACGCTGGTCACCAGCGCACCCTGCTCAAGGTCAACTTCCAGGGCCTCTGCAACGTCGGGCGTCAAATCCGTAATGGTCACACCCAGCAGGCCACGGCGCACTTCACCGTCCCGCTCCAGGTGGCCGATCACGGTGGATACCATGTCCACGGGAACCGCAAAACCGATACCGTTGCTACCACCGCTACCACTGATAATGGCGGTATTGATACCGATCAGGTTGCCTTCCATATCCACCAGCGCGCCGCCGGAATTACCGCGGTTGATGGCCGCGTCGGTCTGGATGAAATCCTCATAATTCTCGCGGTTCAGGCCAGTACGACCCAGGGCACTGACGATGCCCGAAGTCACTGTCTGGCCGATACCGAATGGATTGCCGATGGCTACCACGTAGTCCCCGATCGCGACGGTATTGATCCTGGCAAAGCTGATCTCACTGAGGTCTTGCGCCGGTATCTGCAGCAGCGCCACGTCAGTACCGGGATCGCTACCCAGCAATTCTGCATCGAGAGTACGGCCATCATTGAGCTGAACGCTGATGGCATTGGCACCATTGATGACATGATGATTGGTAACCACCAGACCATCCGCGGCGTCCACGATCACGCCAGAGCCCGCGCCTGTAGCAACCGGTGGCCTGCGTGAACGGGAGCCGTTGGGCAGATTTTCAAAGTAGCGACGTAACTGCTCCGGGATCTCTTCGCCACCAAAGAATTGACCCGAGGCGGTGGGCATGGATTTGGTCACCCGGATGCTGACCACGGCCGGTGTCACCTTCTCCAGCATCGGCGCAAGGGTTGGAATGCCCTGCTGCCTGGCCTCGTCGCTGATGGCATGGACAGACTGACCGACCAGTAGCGCGAGCAGTGCTGGCACCACCCACCAGCGCTGCCAGCGGCGAGGGGTTCTGGCTGTTTTTGCTTGTAACCTGAGTACTGCATTCATCGTCTCATTCACCTCTGATAATGTCGGTTTCACTTGCAGGACCGGGCAACGAGACAGCGTCGCCTGGTCATGAAAGCCAGCCCGCGGGGGCTGCGTTGAGGGAGAATGTAGAGCTGAACCGGGTGGATAACCTGAAATTGCGGTGAAGAAAATGTCCAGAAAAGCTGAACATCGCAAAATTCCCGCGCAAGCGCCCTGGAATCAGGTAAATTCGGCAAACTGCTTCATTGCGGCGGTGGCCAGGGCTTGAAAGCTGGCGCGCTGACGCCAGAAAGTAAGATGTTGCAATCGCGACGGCCCGTGAGTGCCTGGTTAATCGGTGAATTGAACTATTAGCTGGACAATTAATCGAACTCTTAACAGTACGACTAACCATACGATTAACCATAGAACAGGCTATTGAGTTTACAGAAGTTTCAACCACTGGCACCGGCCTGCTACTGAAACCGAATTCAACCACGCTCGCCAGCGATTCATGGAGATCATAGAGGGGGTATCATGACTGACGACAACAATCGCCAGGCCCGACACCGGAACTCGGCTTTGGACTGCGCCTTTCAGATCGGCGAGTGGCAGGTCGACCCGGCGCTGAATCTGATCGTCGATCGCCAAACAGATGAACAGCGGCATCTCGAACCGCGACTCATGAAACTGCTGTGTTTTCTGGCGGCCAATCAAGGCGCGGTAGTATCGCGGGATGAACTGGTGGCTCTGTTATGGCCCCGGGTTATTGTTAATGAGAATTCCCTGACCCGTGCGATTTCTGAACTGCGCAAGCAACTTGACGCACCGGCTACGCCGGCCCGCCAAGCTATACAGACCATCCCCAAACGCGGCTATCGTCTGAGCGTGCCCATCCTTCAGACTCGTGGGCAGTCTCCTGCCCTTGATAACGAGCAATTCCAGGCACCGGTTAATCCGGATGCCGACGCCATCGCGGCACCCATTTCCCGATTTCAGACCCGTACCCCGCGCACGAGTACCGCAGTCGCCATGCTCGCCACGCCCGGGCGATTGGTAGCCAGCGGAATCGCCGCCAGCCTCTGCCTGCTGCTGGTCCTTGGCATCAGTAGCAGGCCATCCGCCCCGGCCGCAACCGGTGTCCTGGCCAGTTTCTCCGATGAAGTTATTTTCAGCGCCGATGAGGTTAGCGGCTCCCGGTTCAATTTGCGCGCCACCGGATTAACCGACCTTACCCCCGGCGGTTTCGAACAACCGGTGGTCTCGCCAGATCGACAGCGCTTCGCCTTTATCCAACGGGATCTGTCTGCCTCCAGTATTTACCTGGCCAAGATGAATGCTGACCATGAACCGGTGGAAGTGTTTTCAGCACCGTACCGACTGAGCAATCTGACCTGGTCGCCGGTGGGCAACGCACTGCTGTTTGCCCGACAAAATGAGCTGGCACCAGCAGTGATGTTCCCGGGCACAGCAGGCGATTCGGAGCTGATGCGCCTGGACCTGGATTCCGGCACCGTTACCCGCCTGGTGGAAAATCCGGCCCCGGCCGTGGATAGCAGTGCCCCGGAGAGCAACCTGACTTACTTCGATGCGCTTGATACACACCTCGATAAGCTTCTTGACGGACCCCGGTCCCGGGAATCTTCACCAGGCTGGGAGCCTGACCGGCAGTCAGCTGCACAACCGGCAACAGTCCCTGCCCGGCCCTCCCCCCGGGTGACGCCAGCTTAATGGGATGCTGGTCCCACCAGGGTCGACAGATAAGCGGTCGCCACCAGGATCAACAGGGCAAGCAACATCTCCAGCCGAATTGAGCGCGCCAGTCGGGTCGCGATCTCCGGGCTCCCTATCAGCTGCGGGACCAGCGTGAAGCGATTCTTCGCCGCCAATCCCATCAGGCCCACTACCAGCAGCAATTTGACGCTCAGTAATTGGCCGTAAGCCGTTCGCCACAGTTCGACAGGCGATTGCAGCAGTTCCCAGAGCAGCAACACACCACTGGCGACCAGGGCCACCAGAGTAACCCGCGCGTGATCTCCAAAGCGATGCATCAGCCAGTGCAGCTGCTCATTGCCAACCCGGCGGGTCAGCCAGTGCAGCGGTAACAATGAGCCAATCCAGGCGGCAAAGGCCAGCACGTGCATGACTATCGCTGTCTGCGCCAGGGGGGAGAGTATCGAGACATGACCAGCGCTGCGAAAACTGAAGGCCAGTAACACAATGGCCAGACTCGGCGCCGCCACCAGAAAACTGCGAAGTTGCAACGAAGGTGGTTGGCCAAGTTTGTGCACCCGGGACAGTCCCACTGCGAGGCCCACAAGGGCCAGCATACACGCCAACAAGCGCCAGAAAGTGCGCTCGCCCTGGGGCGTATCGATCAGCAGGCTGGCCATGTCCAGGTCAAACATGCCCGCCACCCCGCTGCCGCTCAGCATGCCCACCTGGACCAGATAATTCAGCAGCGCCGCATGAAAGCCGAGTACAGCGGCGAGCAGGCCATAGCCCAGCAAGCCATTGAGCGTCGCTCGACTGCCGTCATTGTAAAACGCGATATTAAGTGCGGTGCCCGCCAGAGCGGCGGCAGCAAGATACAGGGAAAATTGGCAAAGCAGCCCAGCCAGTTCCCAACTGGAAGGTGCGACGAAGTCTGTCATGCAGAACGGCCGGGCAGGTTAATCGGTATCTCGCGCCAGATTCAGCGCGAGCCAGAAGCGGCGACGGAAGAATCCACGGTAAAAGAAAACGAATTAGTCACGGTATGACCATCGGCGCTGATTGCCGCCCAGTCCACCGTGTAATTACCGTCCATCAGGCCGGGGGTGGCAATACTATAGCTGGCCATAGCTTCGCTGGCGGGTTTGAACCCGGTGTCCACGGTTTTGCCATTACTGGTGATCTCGATGCGGATCAGCCGCACGGCCGCATTGAATTGCAGATCAACACTGGCTGGCGCCGCGTTCAGCATCGCCCCATCGGCAGGACTGGAACTTTTCAATCCGGTGTGGGCAAGTGCCAGTAACGGCAACAATATCAATACAGTAGCGATTAATCCTTTCTTGAATAGACTGGCTATCATTGGTTTTCCTTTGGCGTCTGAATTGATCCATGGCATAGAGATGTTGGTGCTGCAGTGTTGCGCATCCAGAACTACTGCCCAGGGTGCAATTATCGCAAGCCGCTCAGTCCAGTCCAAGCGCTACGCGACGAACAGACTGCGGCACATTGTCGCATGCTGGCGCCAGGGGGGCCTCTGATTGCTGCAGGTCCGTGCTACTTTTTCTCCCAGACCCGGGACAGCGGCGAAAGGGTAATTTCGTCGATAACAGTGCCGACGGGCACTTGCAGCATATGCAGAATGGAACGGGCCACCACCAGTGGACTGATCACGGTATTGACGGTGTTTGCCGGCTGATAATGCAGGTCGTCAAAAAAGGCCGTGTCTGTGGCACCAGGGTTAATTATCCCGACCTGCACTCCGGCGCGATTGCATTCCTGGCGTAGTGACTGGGCAAAACCGCGCAGCGCAAATTTACTGGCACAGTAAATACTGCCCTGGCGGGAGCCTTCCAGTGCCGCCTCGGACCCAACAAAGACGATGGTGCCGTAGCCCTGCTTTTTCAAACGCGGCAGCAGTGCCTTGCACAGCATGGCATGACTCATGAAATTGGTGTTCATGCATACCTGCAGATCGTCGTAGGAAAGCTGTTCCAGAAAGCCGATCTTGCCGATTCCGGCGTTATTCACCACTCCGGCTACCGGTAAATCGATACGCTCAGCCAGCTCGCTGAAACGAGCGGGCAAGGCCTCAGGATCCGCCAGGTCAATCAAGTCTATGGCGAGATTCGGGTGGTCAATAATCGCATCGTCGAAATGCCGACTTAGGCCGAGTACCGAGTAACCTGATTGCAGCAGCAGTTTAACTGTCGCCAGCCCGATTCCGGACGAGGCCCCGGTAACGATAACCAGTTGTGGGTCGCTTGTAGTCATCGGGACTCAGGCACAGCGGTAATATTGTTCAGGACGGATGTGGTCGTGCAGCAGCGTTTCCAGCTTTACGAGCATATTCTCGCCACCATCCTCCAATCTTAACAGCCCATCTTCCACCACCGTAGGCATGGCGTAGAGCTTCTCCTCAGGGTAGAGCTTGACAATATCACGGTGAAACCGCTTCGGCATCCGAAATTCGCCAAGACTAACAGAGTGCAGTCTGGCCGCATTCAAAGCGCCAAACACACGTTTAAAGAGCTCCCGGTATTGACTCAGGTAATCGGCTACCGGAATGATCGGTTCAAATCTCAACGCAACCCGCCACCCAGCCTCCTGCAGCCGGGCCAGGGCCTCCAGACGCTTATCCAGATTCGGCACCTTGTGCTCCCAGCGCTCACCGGCCGCTTCCGGGATCAGGCTCATGGCAATTATGCAATTTTGTAGAGGCGTCATGTCCAACAGTTTGCGAACCTGAGTGCTTTTGGTACGGATCTCAAGTGTCGCCTGCGGATAGCGCGCAAACAGCGGCATGAAATACGCACAAAACTTGCTGACCGGCTCGAACGCCAGACTGTCACAGTCATAGCCACTGTAAAAAACCGCGGGCGCGGATTGCGCCGCGATTGTTGCTTCGAGCTGGCGGGCAAAATCCTCGTAGTTTACAAACAGCACATAGTGCGCCGACCGATACATTCCCTGCAGAAAGCAGTAGCGGCAGTCATACAGACAGTTCAGCATGTGTGAAAAATAATAGCCGCTGCCAGCTTCAAACCCATAGCCACCGGGCGCCGGCAGCACACAGTCCCCTTCTTTGCGCGCCAGGATCAAGGCTGGTGACTGCTTCTGCAACCGGAAATTCTGCGCCCGCCGATTAAAAATTTCCCCATAGTGCTGGCAGGTCACCACCGGTACATCTGGATAACGGGCCAGAATGTCCACAACCTGCGAGCTCTGGCGCACCTGCTGTTCCACATAAATGGTTGAGAACACGATTCAGGCCTTCTCTGCCGTCAGCTTGAGCTCCAGCTCGGCCAGCAAACTGCGGGCATCGCCGCGGTAGTCCGCCACCAGATATTCCAGGTCCTGCTGGCGGCCGTAGGCGTCCCAGCGTCGAAATAGCGAGCGCAGCTGGGTACGCTGGGTGGCCGTGAAATGCAGGCGCTGAATGAGATTGGTGAAGGCGGCCGGCATGGCATGACGGCGTTGATAGCTATTGGCCCGATCCTGCAGTTCGGCCACGATCGCGGTGACTGCTTCGTGCTGCATGTTCATCAGATCAGCCACCTGTTCCGGACTAAACTGACTGACATCCTGCCGGGGGTTGTCGGAGATAACCTTGAATAACTGAAGTAAATCCAGCACCCCGTAGTGATTGGCCGCAACCCAGAACGCCGCCCCTTCCATGTCGTAGGCTTCATCACCAGGATATTCGGTTTCCGGGAGGTCCACCGTAACGAGCGCCGAACCCGGTCCGCTCCATAATCCTGGCGTGGGATAGTACACCTGCCCCGTTAGCCGCTCTTCGACTTTATTGATCAGAAAACCGGCACCGACCTCGGCACTACCGTGGCCAGCAATACCTATATTGAGCCAGGCGGGCGAAGGACCCTGCATCTGCTGCAGGCCTGCGAGGTAGCCGACGCCAGCGGCCATCGCCTGCTTGCCATGTCCGGCAACCAGCAGCGCAACTCCCTGGTCATTGCCAAACAGCCGGTGTGGCTTGCCGCTTTGCTGCCGCAGGCCCAACTGTCGAACCAGCGGCTTTGCTTCCAGCCAGTGGGCCACCAGAATATTGACCAGCGGCGCAGTCACGAGGCCTGCTCCAGATCATCGAGAGCCAGGTCGGTAAGGCAATGCTGCCGGCGCAGTGCCCGCAGTTCCTGAAGCAAAATGCGATTGCCACGTTTGCGGGCACCGATAGCCAGAATCGCAATCTTTTCCGCCAGCATGTTCCGGGTGACCTGGCGCTGTTGCTGGGTCAGGTCAGCGGCATCCAGCAGCTTTGACATGGCGCGGACCCGGAACCGATCCATGCCCCAGTGCTGCCGCGACAACTGGTCGTCATGGCCACCGTATTTGCGCAGCAAGGGCTGGTCGACATAGGCCACAGGATAACGGCTGCAAATGCGCAGCCAGAGCTCATAGTCCTCACAGGCAGCCAGCGCCGTATCAAATCCGCCAAGTTCGTCGAACAGCGTGGCGCGAATCAATGCCGCCGAAGGGCTGATCGCGCACAGTGGCAAACAACGCTCGAATATGTAGCCACCGGCCTTTTCATGTTTGCGCATGGCATTGACGCGTACGCCGCTGCGAATCCATATCTCGTCACTGTGAACCAGTGGACATTGCGGCATGCTGGACGCCAGGGCTAGCTGAAGCTCCAGCTTCGACGGCAGCCATTCATCGTCTGAATCAAGAAACGCCAGCCAGTCGCCCCGGGCCGCCTCGATCCCGGCGTTACGGGCAGCGCTGACACCGCGATTCGGTTGCCACAGATAGGTCACCTGGGGGTAGTCCGATGCAATCAGGCTGCGGGTGCCATCGCTGGAGCCATCATCCACCACGATGATCTCCAGGGCCGGCACGGTCTGGGCCAGCACCGAATCCAGAGCCCGCGGCAGACAATGGCGGCGATTGAAGCTTGGAATGATGACACTGACAGTTTCAGCCATGGGATCAAGACCGCAGTTGCTTAAAGAGAACCCGATGCCAGCAGCGCGGCGGACCCGCCGCACTGCGAAGCGTCAGGCGAGTGCTCTGTCTACTGGTACTTACTATTAGTATTTCCCGCTGTTGCCTATGATTGATACTTAGCCAGTTCCTTGCGAGCAATCACACGGCGATGGACTTCATCCGGACCATCCGCCAGACGCAGAGTCCGCTGACTTGTCCACAGCGCAGCCAGGGGAAAATCCTGACCTACGCCCGCCGCGCCATGCATCTGTATAGCGCGATCAATAACTCGCAGCGCCATGTTGGGCACGGCAACCTTGATCTGTGATATCGCATCACGAGCTGCCTTGTTACCAATGCTGTCCATCAGCCAGGCAGCGCGGTAGGTCAGCAGACGACACATCTCTATTTCTATGCGGCTGTCCGCGATCACATCGTAGTTGCCGCCCAGTTCAGCAATCGGTTTGCCGAAAGCCTCGCGACTCAATGCACGCTGACACATCAGGTCAAGAGCTTTTTCGGCGGCACCGATAGAGCGCATACAGTGATGAATGCGACCTGGCCCCAGTCGGCCCTGAGAAATCTCAAAGCCGCGACCACGACCCAGAATCATGTTGCTCTCGGGTACGCGCACGTTGTGGAACTTGATATGCATGTGACCATGAGGAGCGTCATCGTGGCCAAATACGTGCATCGGGCGAACCACTTCCACGCCCTCGGCATCCATAGGTACCAGAATTTGTGACTGGCGGTTGTGCTTCGGCGCGTCGGGGTCGGTAACCACCATGACTATCATGATCTTGCAGCGCTTGTCGCCAGCGCCGGAGATATAGAATTTTTCACCGCTAATGACCCACTCATCGCCATCCAGCACCGCCGAGGTGGAGATGTTGGTGGCATCCGAGGACGCCACTCCGGGCTCGGTCATCGCGAAAGCCGAACGTATTTCACCGGCCAGCAAGGGCTCCAGCCACCGCTTTTTCTGCTCCTCTGAGCCGTAGCGCTCCAGTACTTCCATGTTGCCGGTGTCCGGCGCACTGCAATTAAACGACTCGGAAGCCAGGCGACTGCGCCCCATGATTTCCGCCAGGTGTGCATATTCCAGGTTGCTGATACCGGCGCCGCCCTGGCTTTCCGGCAAGAAGAAATTCCACAGCCCCTGGGAACGGGCCTCGGCCTTGAGGCTGTCCATGATTTCCTGCTGTCGCGGTGTGTGTGACCAGCGATCTCCGACAGCTACTTCAGCCTGGTACTCGGCCTCAACAGGCTCGACCTTGTCGTGAACAAATGCGCGAATTTTTTCGCGAATCGCCACCATTTCATCTGACAAACCTAAATTCATTTCTACCTCATATGTTGACTACCGAACTGCACGCGTTGCGGTGCAGAACTCATTAACCCGTTTATTAATCTGATTTGTTAACCTGCGATTGTACCACCGCCATCAATCACCAGGGTCTGTCCGGTGGTAAAGCTGCCAGCGCTGGAGGCGAGGAATACGGCGGCGCCGGCTATTTCATCCGGCTCACCAATGCGCTGCAGGGGATACCTGGACACGGTGGCCTTGTAAATCTCCGGGTTCTCCCACAGGGCGCGGGCAAAGTCTGTGCGTATCAGGCCCGGCGCAATGCAGTTAACGCGGATATTCTTTGGGCCCCATTCCACCGCCAGATTTCGGGCAATCTGCATGTCCGCAGCCTTGGAGATCGCATAGGCGCCCAGCTTGTCGGTGCCCTTCAAGCCGCCTATGGAGGATACGATGATAACCGCTCCGCCGCCCTGCTCCGCCATGCCTGGCAGCGCCAGCTGACACAGTCGGTGCACGCTGCCGATGTTGGCGTGCATGATTTTGTCAAACGCTTCATCGGGAATCTCCTGGGACGGGCCAAAGAAGGGATTCAGCGCGGCATTGCATACCAGGGTATCGATCTGCCTCCACTTGGCGCGCGTGGCGGCCACCAGACTTTTAAGTTGCTCGGGATAGTTGATGTTGCAGGCAACGCCGATTGCCTCACCGCCATTAGCGACGATGGCAGCGGCCACCTCATCACAGGCGTCCTGGTTACGGCTGGAAATGACAACCCGCGCGCCCTGCTCGGCCATGCGTTCAGCAATCGCCTTGCCAATGCCTTTGGTGGAACCGGTAATCAGCGCCACCTTGCCTTTCAGGCTGAATAAACTCATAGCTGTTTCCTTGGTCAATACGGTATTGCGTTACTGTTCTGATTCTTCGCTGGTGGGCTCCATCCAGACCCGGGAGCCCTTGGAGATGCTGGTGCCACCGTCCACTGGAATTACCGTGCCGTTAGTATAGGCACCGGCTCGGGAGGCCAGATAAATGATCACCCCCACCAGTTCCTCCAGTTTGCCCACGCGCTTGAGCGGACATTCTGCCTCAATATCCTTGAGATAGTGCTCGAATACGTAGTCAGTCATACGCGAGGCGAAAAAGCCCGGCGCCACCGCGTTCACGGTGATAAACCTCGCGGCCAGGTCCACCGCCAGGGTTCGGGTCAGGTGATGCAGTGCTGCCTTGCTCGCAGAATAGGCGAAGGTCGGCACGCGCTGCACGATGGGCACCTGCAGGCCATCCATGGAACCAATGTTGATAACGCGGGCCGGATCGCCCGGGCTGGCTGCCAGCTCCAGCAGCGGCACGGCATCACGGGTCAGGGCAAACACCGCATTGACGTTGGTATTCATCACCTTGGCGAAGCCGTCATCAGGATAGTCTTCCAGCGGGGCACCCCAGTTGGCACCAGCGTTGTTGATCAGGATAGAAAGGCTGCCCAGGGATTCCGCGGTGATTTCCAGCAGTCGGGCGCGATCTTCTGCCAGGGTCACATCGGCACAAACCGCCACGCAATCCCCCAGGGGGGTTAACTCTTTTAAGGCCAGGTCACACTTTTCCTGGCGCCTGGATGCGATGACCACACGCACCCCGTTTTGCAGCAAGCCACTGGCCAGCGCCAGGCCTATGCCGCTGGTACCGCCGGTAACAAGTGCGGTTTTGCCTTCCAGCGAGAACAGTTGCTGGATCGTATGCGCCGCGTTCCCGCCGTTCGTCACAGCTCTTCTTCCGCCACCTTGATCAGCTGCTTACCGAAGTTTTTACCACGCAGCATGCCGCGGAAATATTCAGGCGCATTTTCCAGTCCTTGGCCAACGCTTTCCCGGTACTTGATGCGACCTTCCTGCACCCAGCCGCCTAGCAGACGCGTGGCTTCCACCCAGCGGTCCATCCATTCGGTGACCACGAAGAAGCGATGTTCGGGAACCGGATCAAGCTCCTTGAGAATGTCGAAAGGGGTTTCCGCCTTGGTGATATCTTCTGAGTTGTACTTGGAGACGAACCCACAAATGGGCACCCTGGCGCCATCGTTCAGCAGCGGCGCTACGGCGCGGGTGACTTCACCACCGACGTTTTCAAAATAAATGTCGATACCGTCGCCACAGGCGGCTTGCAGATCGGCTTCCAGGTTGCCCGCCTTGTAGTCGATGCAAGCGTCAAAATGCAGCTCTTCCTTGACGTAACGGCACTTCTTGGGACCGCCGGCGATACCAACTACACGCAATCCCTTGATGCGCGCCAGCTGGCCAACTACCGAGCCCACCGCGCCGGAAGCGGCCGCTACCACCAGGGTCTCGCCTGCTTTTGGCTTGCCGACTTCGGTCAGCCCGAAGTAAGCAGTGCGCCCCGGCATCCCGACCACACCCAGATGCGCAGACAGGGTGCCATTGGCCAGATCTACTTTCATCAAACGCGGCTCATCGTCATTGGCAACAATAAACGACTGCCAGCCCATATGTGCGGTCACCCGATCGCCTACCGCAAACTTGTCCGAGCGTGACTTGATGACAATACCGGCACTCTCTCCGATCATCACGTCGCCAACTTCCATGGGCGCCGCATAAGACTTCGCATCGTTCATTCGCCCGCGCATATAGGGGTCCAGGGAAAGCCAGCAAACCTTGATCAGAATCTGGCCATCTTCCAGCTCTGGCACCTCGGCCTGCTCGAGTCGAAAACAGGAATCGTCCGGTTCTCCCGTTGGTCGCTTGGCGAATATCACGCGGGTGTTTTTCATAATTGCAATTCCTTGTTATGGCTGGACATTTTTCGAGTTCTTATTTTGAACCTTTTAAAATAAGGGGTGTTAACCAGGCTCTGCGGCGGCACCTTGAGCGCAGCAGTCTAACGTATATTCCCCGGTGCGCACAGACAACAGGGCGGCCGCCAGTTTGGTCATCGCTGCATCGATTTCTGACTCACTAACCAGCAGCGCAGGCAGCAGGCGAATCACCCCGCCGCGAGTGGGCGTTACCAGCAAGCCCTGCTGCTGACAGGCCTCGGTTAATGGCTGGACCTGATGCTCGTCCAACTGCAGCGCCCAGAGCAGGCCGCGGCCGCGCACCTGGCGCACAATGTCTGGAAATTTCGCCTGCAGCGCGGACAGAGCACAATTCAGTTGTTGGCCACGAGCCACCACATTGTCGACAGCCCCCTCTGCCAGCAGGGTCTCCAGCACTGCCAGCGCCACTGCACAACCAAGCGGATTACCGCAATAGGTGCCACCATGATCACCGGGCTCAACCTGCGCCGCGCAGCCTTCACTCATGGCCAGCGCGGCGAACGGAAAGCCGCTGGCCAGCCCTTTGCCCAGGGTCATCATGTCAGCATGAACGGTACCCTGGCACTGCTGGCTGGCAAACAGACTGCCAGTGCGACCCATGCCGGTCTGGATCTCATCGACAATCAGTAGTGCGCCGTGCTGCCGGCACAGCTCGCTAATCGCCGCCAGATAGCCATCCGGGGGTATCTGCACACCACCCTCGCCCTGAATCGGCTCGACGATGACGGCCGCGGTCCTGGCATCGATCATCTTGCCCAGAGCGTCGAGATCACCGTAGGGAATAAACACGTTGTCGGCAAACAGTGGCCGGTGACGTGCCGCGGTCGCGGCGCTTCCCGAAACCGCCAGGGTATTCAGGGTGCGACCGTGAAAGGCCCCCAGGGTTGTAACCACCCGGGTGCGCCCGGTAAGTTTGCGCGCCATCTTGATGGCTACATCATTAGCCTCGGCGCCGCTATTGACGAAATACAGGCGCGACAGCGGCGCTGGCAGCAATGGCGCCAGGCGTGCCAGTAGTTGCGCCCTGATGGGTGAGTAGGTGAAGCCGGAATTGGGATTCTGGGTGAGCTCACGCGCCTGTGCAGTCAGCGCTGCCTGCAGCGCCGGATGGCAGTGGCCCAGGCTGGTAACGCCCCAGCCGGAGGTAAAATCCAGATAGGCCTTGCCCGCCTCATCCCAGACTCTGCTGCCGCGACCACGAACCAAGGCCAGCGGCTGTCGCTTGCAAAAAGGAATACCAAATCGTTCTTCCAGTTCAATTGTTGTCGTGTCGTTGTTCACTGCTCTGCCCTTCGTTGTTCCATGTAGTAGTTCGCACCCGTTTTAAGACTGCCACTGTCCTGCCGCAGCGAATCACCCGACGGCTGACCTGGCGAAACCTGCGCGCGGGAACGTATTGCGTCGGCGCTGTTTATCTGAACCTTGTGCTCAACCAGCAGCTCCCGGTCTTGCTGGTTCTTGTAGCGGTACCAATAGCGATAGGTCTCCTGGAATCCCAATTTGCGATACAGGTCTATGGCTGGCCGATTGGCTAGCTCCACCT
Source organism: uncultured Pseudohongiella sp. (assembly GCA_965230125.1). GTDB lineage: Bacteria > Pseudomonadota > Gammaproteobacteria > Pseudomonadales > Pseudohongiellaceae > UBA9145. The sequence goes on from OZ245938.1 coordinate 2,900,616, forward strand.
GCAAATAGGCTGACCTGGCGCCATGGGATGAGGCCCAGTTGATGAGTTGTATCAGTAGCGCCACAGCCAGCCCCTGACGCCGACTTTCTGACTGGGTAGCGACACCATAGATACCCAACAAGCCATCACTGAGCACGCCCAGTGCAGAAGCCCTGGCGATACCCGAGGCATCCCGCGCCACCACAAAGCAATGCGGCTCCGTGATAAGGCTCAGCATTTGCAGGTGGGTATTGAAGTCATCAAGCGACTGGCTACGGATCCGATACCAGGCCTGGAGCCACCCGGTTAACGACAACTCCTCACAGGACACAGACTGAATCTGTGCCAGGCGGGTAACCTGCCTGGTCATGACCAGGGTGATTGCCGCCTGCTGGTATCCAGCCCTGGCCAGAAACCGATCCAGGCGCGAAGCATGAGGCTCGCAGCCGGTACCGGCGGCAATAACGCGCAGGATGGACGGCAGGCCCCGTGGGTAAAACCAGGACTCACTCATCTGCATCAGTCGCGCTGGCGCACGCATCCCGACCACGGAAGGACTCAGGGAATTGGCGCGACGACTGGCACCGGCGGCATAGCGCAAGACACCGTGCTTTGACTCCAGTTCTTCGAGGGCTGGCCAGGCTTTTCTGGCCGCCAATTCCAGTTGGTCGATATCCATCGTTTGCTCCTGTTGGCGCCGTCACGAGCCAGCGCTGTGTTGTTGGTGACATTCTGTTCATCAGTGCCACAAGGAAATTCAGGCAAAAAAAAACCCCCAAGGCCGGAGGCGCTTGGAGGTTTTTTCAAATACCGATGTATTAATCAGTTAAAACCAGGGCTCTCCATGATCAGGGTCAGGGATAATCGCGCGCGCAGCACGGCGCTCCGCTGCGACGGACGCCCGGGCAAAATCGATTGCATTGTTGACTGACAGGTAAATCATTAGTTGAATCTGGCTAACAGTTAACACGAAGGCGCGACTTTAGGCTACCCACTGGATACTGTCAATATCCGGGCAAAGTGAAGTCGCCGGCGATGGGAGGCCTTACAACTCATCCCGCTCCTGACGGCGGCGCTGGAATTCCTCGAACTCACGGATATTCAAATCGAAGAACGGATTTTCCAGGTCGATCATTCGTGCCTCGCGACCGGTTATCGCCCCTTCCACTACCACCACCAGAATGTAAACCAGCAGGGTGCTGACCAGAACTGTGTAGCGGTTTTTGAATAACAGATTGCGCAGTTGTTGCATGATCTGGCTCCCTTTGTGGACCCGTTGTTTTGTTTCCATGACGCGTACTAGTCGGTAAAGCGCCGCAGCATGACGGCACCTGTCACCAGAATCGATCCCGCCACGATGCCGAACAACATGTCGTAGTTGAACAGGCGAGCAAACAGGTCGGAAAACTCAAAGATGACATATTGATTGGGATTGCTGCGGCTCTCGATCCAGTTCACCAGAAATTGGCTGCCGAACACAAACTCCTCAAGAAATAGCAGCAGCACGTAGACCCCGATCGCCCACATCATCGGTGCCCGTCGCGCAAAAGCCGAGAACAGTAATAACCAGCCGAAGGTGGGAAACAACCACAAGCTGGCAACAAGCAGGGAGCAGTAGACCAGCAGCAGACTGGCCAGAGCGGCCATAAACATATAGCCAAGCCCGGCAATTGCCACGTCATAGCTCATGCCCAGCACCGTAATGGTCAGCATCGCCACCAGGTAAAGTACAAACAGCACAGCGACATAGAATGCTGGCGCCACGGCCACGATAGTGATGATCTTGGACAGCACCGTACGCAAATTGGAGACCGGCATCGATTGCCAAAACAGTACACTGCTGTCCTTGCGGTCCTGGTACAGGCAATTGAGCAGGTAAATGACCGCGCACAGGGAAAAAACAAGCGCAAAGGGAACAGACAAAATCATGAACAGCGGCGCCATTTCCATCGGCGACAAGCCATTGAACAGTGTTGCTGCATACTCGATACCCAAGGCCACTTCCGCCTCGGGCAGCAGATTCATCACCCAGGCAGCGAACAGCAACAGCACGGCGGCAAGTATGGCCGGAGCAAACATAAATAGCGCCGGGTGCTCCAGCAGTTCCCTTTTGATCAAGGCCAGAAATTGGTTGAATACGGTGCGGTTCATGCCTGATCGCCTCCCTGGTCTGGCTTTGTTTCGGCCTGGCTCTCGGCCTCGCTCTCGACCTTGCCCCCGGCGCGAGACTGCCCGGTATCACCTTGACGGTCCTGGCGCATCTTGGCGACAAACAGGTCAGCGACGCTGGGCGTTAGAGTCTCCCCCAGGTCTTCAAGCTCCGCGCGCGGCACGCCCTCGAATGTGAAACAGTGCTTGCCCAGGGTCTTGCGGGTATAAATCGGCTGCATGGCTTCGGCAGCGGCCAGCTTGTCGGCATCGACTACAACCTCGGTGTACTGCTCGGCCAGATCGGCCATCAGGGCATTCAGGGCGATCTTGCCGTGGTTAATAAACACCAGGTGCGACAGCAGGGTTTCGATTTCCTCAACCTGATGGGTACTGATGATGATGGTGCGATCGCCATCATAAAAATCATTGAGCAGGCGATCGTAAAACTCCTTGCGGTAGACGATATCGAGACCCAGGGTAGGTTCATCCAGGACCAGCAGGCGCACGTCAATGGCCATAACCAGCGCCAGGTGCAGCTGGGTGATCATGCCCTTGGACAGTTCCTTGATGCGTTTGCGAGGGGGAATATCGGTATTGCCCAGAAACTCCTCGGCGCGCTGGCGGTTGAACCGCGGGTGCACTGCAGCCACGTAGTCAACCAGTTGGTTAACCCGCAGCCAGCGCGGCAGGATTCCGACATCGGCAATAAAACAGACCTCCTCCATCAGCTTGTGACGGGCCAGGCGCGGGTCGCGACCGGCCACGCTAAGCTCTCCGGCCACATCACACAGGCCAATCAAGGCTTTCAGGGTAGTGGTTTTACCCGCACCATTGGGGCCAATCAAGCCGCTGATTGCGCCGACCGGAATATCCAGATCAACACCATCCAGCGCCTTGAAATCACCGTAGGTTTTGACCAGGCCACGGGCATGCACGATATCAGTCATGGTTAATTCCCAGAATCCTGGCCCGATCGATCCTTGGCGTGGCCAAGCAGTTCATCAAGCTCAAGCCCAAGCCTTTCAATTCGCTCGGCGATTTGTGGCCACTCTTCTTCAAGAAAACGATCTCGTTCTTCGGTTGCCAATTTTGCTTTTGCGCCATCCACAACATAGGTCCCTAGCCCCCGTCTTGTTTCTACCAGTTGTTCGTCAGCCAGCAGTTGTATCGCTTTTGATACCGTCACCGGATTAATGCGCTGTTCACTGGAAATCTGGCGCACCGAAGGCAAGGCATCACCCTCCTTCAGTTCACCATCCATAATCAGCGCCACCAGGCGGTCGCGTAGCTGCTGATAAATGGGTTGCTTGTTATTCCAGTCAATTGGCACGGTTCGGTGTGTCGCTGATATAGTGTTATAGTCAACTATAACACCTAATCAGCAATTGGCAATCAATTTTTTTACACAGCTGGATAAGAACGCGGATCGGTTGAGACCGGGGCGCCGGGCTGGCGAGCAGAGAGCCGCTGTGGAGGCGAGGCAAAAAGACGAGCTATGGCGAGGCTCGCCCATCTGCTAATAAGGATTAATAGAATTTACTAAGTTATTGTAATAATTTGCTATTTATTACATTGACCAGGCAGGAATTTTCGCTTGATGAAGCTAGCTCTGACGCGCGTCCAGGACCACACCGTCGGTCAACAGAGCCTCGATCGCAGCATCATCAAAGCCAAGATCACTTAGCAGCTGGCGGCTGTGTTCACCGTAACGTGGTGGTAAATGGCGCATGGCTCCGGGGGTTCGGGAGAACTTGATAGGGGTCCCCGCCATCTTGTACCAGCCTTTCTCGACGGTCATCTGGCGGTGATGGGTATGGGGATGGTCCACCACCTGCTGGGTATTATGAATCGGTCCAGCTGCCAGCCCGGCGGCCGCCAGGCGATTGGCTATGTCCTCACCATCCAGTTTGCCCAGACTCGATTCAATCTCGGTCTTCAGCGCATCGCGGTTGTTCACCCGGTCAATATTCTCCGCAAAGCGGCTGTCCGCCAGTAGATCGTCACGTTCCAGTTCCCGGCACAGCTTGGCCCAGGCACGGTTGTTGCCGGCGCCGATGAAGATATCCACCGTGGCAGTATGAAAAGTATCGTAAGGACTGATATTGGGGTGGGCGTTGCCAGTCGGGCCGGGAACCTTTCCAGACAGGTTGTAGTTGGGGATATGGGGGTGCATCAGCGCCACGGCGCAGTCATACAGGGTCATGTCCAGATACTGCCCCTGGCCGGAACGCTGCCGCTCCAGCAATGCCATCAGGATGGCAATGGCTGAATACAGCCCGGTTCCCATGTCCACGCCAGCCAATCCCAGACGGGTGGGATTGCTGCCCTCTTCCCCGTTAATGCTGAACCAGCCCGCCATGGCCTGGATGATTGCATCATAGCCGGGAAAACCGCCCCAGGGGCCGTCGGCGCCGAAGCCACTAATGCGGCAGTGTACCAGACGCGGATAGCGCTCCCTGAGCACCTCCTGGTAACCAAGACCCCATTTTTCCATGGTGCCCGGTTTGAAGTTTTCCAGCAGCACATCGGCCTTTTCCAGCAGCCGGTGCAGTACTGCCCTGCCTTCGTCGCGGGTCAGATCCAGCCCCATAGAGCGCTTGTTGCGATTTACGCCGAGATAGTAGGCAGAATCGCCCTCATGAAACGGCGGCCCCCAGTCGCGGGTTTCGTCACCACGAGGCGGCTCGATTTTGATTATTTCGGCACCATGGTCACCCAGGATCTGGCTGCAAAAAGGACCGCCCAGCACGCGTGACAGATCGACCACCAGGGTACCGGTAAGGGCGCTTTCGCCGTTGGGCAATGGATTCGTAAATTGATGCACAGGGTCGGGTCCTGACGCGGGCTACACGGTCGGCTGCACTAGCTGACCCCACCTGCGACTATTGGCTGCAATTCAAGGGGCCGCAAGGATAGTGCAGCTACGGACACACTGCAAGTCAGGCCCGGAGGCGGTCACCGTCCTGAGCCAGCACCTCGCGCCCCAGACCTTCCCGGCCGAGAATCGCCCGCAACTGCTTGAGCCCCTCGATTTGCAGTTGCCGCACGCGTTCCCGGGTTAGCCCGACTTCCTGGCCCACGTTGGCCAGCGTATCGGGCACATAGCCACGCAAACCAAAGCGTCGCGCCAGCACTTCACGGTGCCGCTCCGGCAATTCATCCAGCCAGACATCCAGCAGGCCATGCAGTTCACAGTCCGCCGATTCGCGGTGCGGCGCCGGCACGCTATCGGCGGTGAGACGCTCCAGCAGGCCCTGCCCTGAATCCTCATCGCGGTGCGACTCCACCGGTGTGGTGGCCTCCTGCAGGCGCAGCAAATATTTTACCTGCGCCTCGGGCTTGCCGACTGCACCAGCGATTTCTGCAGTACGCACCGGGCGCAGTCGACGGCGTTTGAGTTCGGTAGCAGAGCGCAGGCAGCTGTTCAGTTCCTTGATAACGTGCACTGGCAGGCGAACCGTGTGCGATTGGTTCATTATTCCCCGCTCTATCGCCTGACGAATCCACCAGGTGGCATAGGTGGAAAAACGAAAGCCACGGTCCGGGTCAAATTTTTCTACCGCGTGCAGCAAACCGAGATTGCCTTCTTCAATCAGGTCCAGCAGCGCCAGACCGCGATTACGGTAGCGCCGGGCCACCTTTACCACCAGCCGCAAATTGCTTTCGATCATGGTTTCGCGACTGGCACTGTCCCCCTGTTGGGCGGCCCTTGCCAGCTGTTGCTCGGCGGCCGCGTCCAGCAGTGGTGCGCGACCAATTTCGCGCAGGTAAAGCTGGGTGATTTCCGCGACTTTGGAGTTGGCCTCAGCGGAAAAGGCTTCTTCACCGGCCGGTGCGCTGGCGCGCGGTTCGCCAAATGAAATCTGTATGGCAGCAGAATGCATGGTCAGCAACCTCCTTGTTACCGATAGCGTGATGCCCTGATGCGCCGCTCTATTTTCACAGCGCTTACCAGACCCTTGAAAATCTCCAGAGGTTTGCCCAGGCAATGCTGGCATCGCCAGTTGCCAAGGTCAGTCTCTGTGCAAATCCAGTATAGACCGGGCTGCCGGAATTGCCACTGCGGAAAGTTATTTACTCCTGGGGCAGGTCGTGAGTCAGCAGCTCGTCGAGGAAGAATTCCGCCACCATGATTGGCTTGCGATACAGAAAGAACAGACTCTTGCGGCCCCATACCCCGGCGCTGGTGCGGGTGATGTGGAGATGGCTGCGGGTAAGACGGGGATGGTTGAACAAAAACTCACCCAGTGGCTTGCGCCCCAGGGACATGACCTCCACCAGCGGTGATAGCTGGCTGTGGCCCGGCAACAGCGTATGGGCCTGCACCCAGTCCTGGTCCTTACCCTGCAGCAATACCTTGCGCGACCAGAACGGGTGATCCGCTGCCAGCGGCCCGAATTCACCGCGTAGCACAGCATTGACAAGTTGCAGCTCGCCTTCGGCCAGCACCTGTACCCGAAAATTACCGCCACTGGTGAGCTTGAGCTGGTGGGTCAGGGAACCCGGGTGAGTCAGCCACTGTCGCGTGCGCTGGTCTGGCCAGTTCACCTCATCAGGTGGTTGCCAGCGCAGGTCTGGATCGCCGAGGTCGATAGTGGCAGGGACGTTATTCAGGGACATTGTTCATGCAGGAAGGCAGTCGGCGGCCGCATCGGGGTTGATGCAGCCGCCGGGACTGATTAACGCGGCTGGTAGTTTTGCAGCGTTTTAATAATGACGGTAATGACGCGGCGATTCTGTGCCCGACCCGCGGCCGACTCGTTGCTGGCTACCGGCTGGGACTCACCGAAACCTTCGGCAGAAACCCGGCTGGCAGGCACGCCAAAACGATCAATCATGACCTGACGAACGGCGTTGGCGCGGCGCTGGGACAGCCCCTGATTGTAGGCGTCAGTACCAACACTGTCGGTGTGGCCTTCAAGCTCGACCATGGTGTCCGGGTACTGCTCCATAAAATTTGCAACCTGCTCAATTTCCGGCAGGTAGCGATCCTGCACTTCAGAACGGTCAAATTCAAAATTCACCAGCAGTTCAACCCGGGCCACTTCCTCCACCGGAATCGGGCAGCCGTCGGCATCCACCGCGTAATTACGTGGCGTGTCAGGACATTGATCATCGGCATCCATCACGCCATCACGATCCGAATCCTGTGGTGCCGGGGTCGGCGCCGGTCGGGACGGGGCCGAGGGTGCGGATGCGGTGCTGCGACCGCGGTTCGAGCCACTGCCAAAGAAATACACCAGGCTGGCGTCAATGCCCCAGTCCAGATCCGGCTGGTCATCCACCAGGTAGTTGAATCCGCGCAGCGTGCTGCGCAGTTGCCAGTTGTCATTCAGCCAGTACTTGAGACCGGCGCCAAAATCAAAAACCTTGTTATCAGTACCATCAAAATCGGTAACGCCCAGGCCGCCGACCAGAAATGGGCGCCAGTTGCTGTCGCCGCCCGTCAGGTCATACAGCAGATCCACCTTGAAGTGATCGAGGTCGATATCACCGCCGGTTTTTACATCCGCGTCCATCTCGAAACTGCTTAGTTCGACGGCGAGTCGATCGGTGTACTGGAAGCCCAGACCGGCGAAAAAGCCAACCCCATCATCCAGAGAGTTGTCTTTAAATTCAATCCACTGGGCACCCGGCGCCAGATACCACTGGCCCTCGGCAGCATTGGCAGCAGAAAAGGCCAGCGACAGCGAAATTAACAACCAGAATTGTGAGAAACGACTCATAAACCTTTAACCCTTGCCTTATCGGCGTTTACGTAGATATACGTGGCTTGTTTCAACAGTTTCGACCGCCGGGATAAAGTACCGCCAGCAGGCGCGCAAAATTTGCGGGCGCATATGATAACAGTTCTGCGATTAATTCAAGGGATTATTCATCGATCCACGCGAATCAGTGTGCGCAGTCCTGGTGCAGGTAAATTCGCAGCGCCACCAGCATCTGCCTGACCCGGCGTTCTCCCGGCGGTGGAGTTGACCCCTGCACAGGAATACAATAGCCGCAGGGATACCGCAGTCACATAAATACTGTACTCCTGAGGCACACTAACGGATTCCCGGATTGTGCACGTCGGATTGGCTGGCCCGCGCCCTGCTCACCTGGCGCCGGGACGCGGCCCACCGGTGGCATGGTCCGGCGCTCATGCGGCGTCATATAGGCACCAGACTAGGCACCAGACCGGTACCAACTCGCAAATACAGGACCCACCTTGTACAACTGGCGCAAAGAAATTAGACGGCACCTGATCATCATCGCCGCTACTTGCCTGGTCGGCTACCTGCTTGACCAGCTGATGTGGGCGATGATGATTCTGCTGGCCATCTATTCGGCACGCAACTATTACCAGCTGCACCGGCTTTATTACTGGCTGTCCCGGGACCCGGAATCAAGGCCCCCCGAACCCCCGGAAAGCTACGGCGTCTGGGGTGATATTTACGACGGAATCTACCGACTGCAGAAACAGGAACGCCGTTCCCAAGCTTACCTGGAGAACATTATCAACAAGGCCCAGGAATCATCCGCGGCACTGGAAATTGCCGTGGTGATGATCAACAAGCAGGGTAATCTGGACTGGTGGAATCTGGCGGCCGAGAAATTCCTCGGGTTCCGCTACCCTCAGGACAAGAACCAGTCCATCACCAATCTGGTGAGGAATCCCAAATTCTCCGAGTACTTTCATAACGAAAGCTATTCAGAAACACTGAAGATGGACGCTCCAGGCGACAGCCGCAAGATTCTGGAATTCCAGATCGCGCTGTTCGGCGAACATGAACGCCTGATGATTGTCCGTGACATAACCCAATTGCAGCGCCTGGCCAATATGCGCAAGGATTTTGTCGCCAACGTATCCCATGAACTGGGCACCCCTATCACGGTCATCAAGGGCTACCTGGAAGCCATTCTCGACAACAAGGACAGCCTCGATCCCCGCTGGCACAAACCCATAGAACAAATGCGCCAGCAATCCATGCGTATGGAAAATATCGTGCGTGATCTGTTGCTGCTGTCCTCGCTGGAAACCAAGAACATGCCGAAGAACCGGGACCGTATCAATCTCGGCGGCCTGGTACACGAGATCGAGCGGGATACCGCCCAGATGTTTACCGACAAAGAACACAGCTTTGTACTGAACTGCGATGAAAACGCCATCATCCAGGGTAAACGCAATGAGTTATACAGCGCAATTTCCAACCTGATCATCAACGCCGCAAAGTACACGCCGCCGAAAGGCACGATTCGCGTCACGACGCGCTTCGCCGATGACCGGTTTCTGGTAGAAATAAGAGACAATGGCGTTGGAATTGAAGCTCACCATCTGCCGCGTCTGACCGAACGCTTTTACCGCGTCGATGGCAGTCGCTCAACCGACAGTGGTGGAACCGGCCTCGGACTTGCAATCGTCAAGCACATCCTGATGCGCCATGAAGGAGAATTGATGATCGATTCAGTATATGGCAAAGGCAGCTGCTTCACCTGCGCGTTTCCCACCACCCGCATCACCCGCACCGAATGCTACGAGGCGCCAGCAAAGCCTAGTGTTGACGAAGAGGGGACACGGGATGCGTCCGACAGCAACGCCAACGTTCACTGACGCGAATGCAAGCCGATCAAAAAGCCTGGCCCTGATTGTTCCTGGCTGCACTTTCCCGGTCGACCTGGACTGATCGCCCTGCCCTGACCAGCCTTTCCGGGTGCCAGCTGCTACTCGCCTTCCTCGGCAATCTTGTCGGCCACATCTTCCAGTTTTTCATGGCGCACGTCGGTGCCCTTGACCACGTAAATGACGCTTTCGGCGATATTCTTGGCGTGGTCACCAATTCGCTCCAGGGCTCGTAACGCCCAAAGCAGATTTAACACCCGGGTGATACTGCGATGATCGGCCATCATGTAGGTAATCATGGAGCGCATGGCGCTGCCATATTCGCGATCCACCTCACGGTCATGCTCGGCAACTTTCAGTGCTTCTTCGGCATCGTAGCGGGCGAAAGCATCCAGAGACTGGTTAACCATGGTGGCCACGCGGTTGGCCAGGTGGCGAAACTCAACGAAGCCTTCCGGAAACTCCCCTTCTTCACTCAACATCACCGCCATACGCGCTATTTTTGATGATTCATCGCCAATACGCTCAAGATCCCGCACCGCCTTGATGATCGCCAACACCAGACGCAAATCGCTGGCCGCCGGTTGTCGGCGGGCCAGTATCAGACTGCACTGCTCGTCAATCGCCACTTCCATGGCATCAATATCATCGTCGCCGTTGATGACTTTTTCCGCCAGGCGGCTGTCGGTATCGACTACTGACGCAGCGGCATCGGAGAGCTGCTTCTCAACCGCGCCGCCCATCTCCATCATGTTCTTCTTGATGTCCTCGAGTTCGACATTGAACTGTTGAGAAATATGATGGCCGTGATTTTCAGATTGTGTGCTCATGGATAATCCTGGTTCGGTGCCTTTCACCGAAACATCCGGCAGCGAAACATCCTGCGATGTTGAAATGGTAGTTTGCGATCGGCTGGGGTGGGCGGGTGGCCGTTAGCCGTAGCGGCCGGTGATATAATCTTCCGTCTGCTTTTCTGACGGGTTGGTAAAAATATGGTCGGTAGTATCAAACTCTACCATATCACCCATGTACATGAAGGCGGTGTAATCGGACACCCGTGCAGCCTGCTGCATGTTGTGAGTCACAATAACAATGGTGAACTCCTGTTTCAATTCATTAATCAGCTCTTCGATCTTCAGTGTCGAAATTGGATCGAGGGCCGAAGCCGGTTCATCAAGCAATAGCACTTCAGGCTGCACCGCAATGGTTCTGGCAATCACCAGGCGCTGCTGCTGACCGCCGGACAAACCGAGCGCACTGTCATAGAGCCGATTCTTGACCTCATCCCACAAGGCGGCGGCACGCAGGGAATTTTCTACTACGTCATCCAGCACGCGCTTGCGGTTGATGCCCTGGATGCGCAGGCCGTAAGCAACATTCTCATAGATCGACTTGGGAAATGGATTGGGCTTCTGAAACACCATGCCCACCCGGCGACGCAGTTCAGCCACATCGACGTTGCGTTGATAAATATCCTGCCCTTCCAGCAGAATGGAGCCTTCCACCACGCAATCGTCAATCAGCTCATTCATGCGGTTAAAGCAGCGCAGCAAACTTGATTTGCCGCAACCGCTGGGTCCGATAAAGGCAGTCACGCGCTGCTTGGGAATTTCCAGGTTGATGTCCTTCAGTGCCCGCGTCTGTCTGGAATAATACAGATTCAGGTCTGTTACCCGCAGGCAAACCGATGAATCATTGTCTGCCTGATCCACACGATCCGCATCCATAGCCAGTGTCTTGCTGGCGGTCGGCGGAATCGTATCCTGTTGGTCCTGTAACTTGTTCATTGTTTGTCTTCGATTAGTGCTGCGCCTGACAGGCTGGACACTCTCTGTTGCGAATCCGGTTTCTAAAATATTCAGACTTACCAGCGTTCGCGGATCAGACTACTCAACATCCAGAGAGCGGTATTTTTCACGCAAATGGTTGCGTAGCGCAACTGCCAGCAGATTCAATATACCGATAACACACACCAGTAGAAAGGCGGTGGCGAACACCAGTGGTCGCGCGGCTTCAACATTGGGGCTCTGAAAGCCGACATCGTAAATGTGAAAACCCAGATGCATGAATTTCTGGTCCAGGTGCAGATACGGGTAATTGCCATCCAGTGGCAAGGAAGGCGCCAGTTTGACCACTCCCACCAGCATTAGTGGTGCTACCTCACCGGCAGCCCGGGCCACGGCAAGAATCAGTCCGGTAATCATTGCCGGGCTGGCCATGGGCAGTACCACCCGCCACAAGGTTTCAAACTTGGTCGCACCCAGGGCCAGACTGCCTTCACGCACGCTACGGGGAATCCGTGCCAGGCCTTCCTCGGTGGCAACAATCACCACCGGTACAGTCAGTAGTGCCAGAGTGAGTGATGCCCACAGCAGGCCACCAGTGCCAAAGGTCGGCGCCGGCAATGCCTCGGGATAGAACAGCTGATCTACCCCGGCGCCAATAATATAGATAAAAAAGCCCAAACCGAACACGCCGTATACAATCGAGGGCACCCCGGCCAGATTATTTACCGCAATGCGAATGGTACGGGTCATGATTCCCTGCCGCGCATACTCATGCAGATACACTGCGGCCATCACTCCGAAGGGTGTCACAAACACGCTCATTAACAGCACCATCATTACCGTACCGAATATGGCCGGGAATATCCCGCCTTCGGTATTTGCCTCACGGGGGGCGGTGCTGAGGAATTCTCTCAGTTTGCTAAAGTAGACAGAGACCTTTCCGGTCACCCCCAGAGCATTGGGCTGATAGGCGCGCACAATATTCGCCATGGCGATGTCGATCTGCTGGCCATTAGCCGCAACAAAGCGTGCTGAATCCCGTTCGCTGCGCTCATACAACACATCCAATTCTCGCTGCAGGATCTCGTAGCGCTGCTCCAGAACACGGCGTTCGGCGTCGATGCCCGCACTCATCGCTGCGCTGAATTCACCTTCAAGCCGCAGGCGACGCTCCTCGAGACGCAAGCGCTCCATGGCGTAGTTAATACCGCCAATCTCGTCGTCTTCGATACGCTCGATATCCTCATGCAACCTTTGCGCCCGCTCCAGACGAAGCAGAAATTCTTGCCACAACGATTCGTCAACGCCAGCAAAATCCTCGCTGGCAGCCACCTGCCTGCCCTGCTGCAAAAGCGTCGTCAGGTAGCCGTAGAAGTTGCCCCATTCCCGACGCTCGAGGGTCACAATACCTTCCGGGTAGCGGATCTCCTGCAAATAATCGGCGATTACCCAGGTAAAATCGGAACCGCTCAGATCGCGATTGCCGAGCTTTAGCAGGTTGCGCTGATAGTAGGTCCGAGCAGGATCCACGTTCAGGCCGGCACCCAGCAGCTGGCTCACCGGAACCTGTTCGCTCTCCACAAACTCGCCGATGATTTCGGTACGCGGCGCGGAAGTGACCCCGGTAGCGGCAGTGATCGGCAGCTGATAGATTGCCTGCATGACATCCCGTGGCCAGAAATGGCTCATGCCGCGCAGCGCCAGGAACAGCACCAGGCCAACCACCATGATAATACTGATCGCCACAGCGCCGGCATTGATCCAGACCCACGGTGTCCCGCCACGCAACCAGTTGAGAAATCCCTGTTTCATACTTCGCTGTACTTCACACGCAGGCGCTGGCGAACGATCTCCGCCAGGGTGTTAACAAAAAAAGTGAACATGAACAGCACCAGGGCCGCCAGAAACAGAATCCGGTAGTGGCTGCTGTCGACTTCCGATTCAGGAATCTCCACGGCGATATTGGCCGCCAGGGTGCGCATACCTTCAAAAATGTTTACATCCATAATCGGGGTATTACCGGTAGCCATCAGTACGATCATGGTTTCCCCGACCGCGCGCCCCATACCGATCATCAGTGCGCTGAAAATGCCGGGACTCGCGGTGGGCAGTACCACACGATACAAGCTCTGCCAGGGCGTCGATCCCAGGGCCAGCGAGCCATAGGTCAGTTGTTTGGGGACGGTGAAGATCGCGTCTTCGGCGATGGAGAATATTGTGGGAATCACCGCAAAGCCCATGGCAAAACCCACTACCATGGCATTGCGCTGGTCATAGGAAATTCCCAACTCATCGGTTATCCAGAAACGCAAGTCACCAGCAAACAGCAGTTCCTCCAGCGGTGCGGCCAGGGCAAAAGCCAGGTAGCCGGATATCAGCAACACCGGAATCAGTAGTGCCGCTTCCCATCCTTCCGAAATAGTGTGCCGCCAGCGCTGCGACAATTGCATCCAGAAAAAACTCGCGGCCAGCACAACCAGGGGGAGAATTACCAGTAGCGAAAAAATACCCAGCAGATTGCGCTCCACAAACGGCGCCAGCCATAACCCGGCCAGAAAGCCGAGCACTACCGTCGGCAGCGCCTCCATCATCTCGATCATCGGCTTGACCTTGCGACGCATCCCGGGCGCCATGAAGTAGCCGGTATAAATCGCCCCGCAAATCGCCAGCGGTGCAGCCAGCAACATGGCGTAGAAGGCCGCCTTGAGAGTGCCAAAGGAGAGTGGCACCAGGCTGTATTTGGGTTCATAGTCACTGGCGGTCGACGACGATTGCCAGATGTAATCCGGCTCGTCGTAGCCTTCATACCAGACCCGATCCCACAGTGCTGACCAGGATACCTCGGGATGCTCGTTGCGCACCTGCCAGACATGCATAGCGCCATCGCTGGTTTCCGCCAGCAAGGTATCACCGCGGGGCGACAGCGTAATCTGGCGCACGGCAGTATCCAGCAAGCTGGACCTGTATAGCTCTCGGTGCGCCGTGGTGTTGTAAAGGGCCACGTTGCCCGCTCTGTCCAGGGCAACAAAATTCTTGCGCCGCTGTTCACTTTGCATGCGGGTCACCGCTGCGGTCAGTGGCGCAAACTCCCTGATCCGCTGCAACCGCACTTCCTCGCCGTCACGCACCGGAAACCACTGCGCAATCTGACCACGGTCATCGGCAACCAGCAGCGAGAGCGCACCCAGCAGTGGTTCGACCTGGGTAATCCTGGCGTTTTCCCCGGACAGTAGAAATGGTTCGGAAAAAACAGCGTTGCCAGCCAGGGCGCCGGGGATTTCCAGCATGGTAGTGAGATCCTGACGATCAATGACGTACAGCCAGCGGTGATCGCCATCTACAACCAGGTGCATTGGGTCGGGAAGTTCGGAAACCAATTGTACATGCTGGCGATAAACGGGTAATTCCGCATCGCCTGCCAGCGCCCCGGTAGCCAGGAAAGAATCGAACAGGTTGCTGTTTTGCTGCAGGCGAAGTAGCCCCAGCTGGTCACCGGAGGTCGCGGCGACGAGAATCTCACTGGCGTGGGTAGACAAAGCTAGCTGCGTCACCGGCAAGGCATCCAGCACTGGCAATGGTTGCGGCCCAAATGGATAGCGAATACCGGGGGTCACTTCCCGGGTGGTGGCATCGCCTGCGTAGCTGCTGGTAAAGACGTAGCTGGCCAGTAGCACCTCACCACTTGCCAGCCCCACGGCAAAAGTGCCGGACTCCTCTGCATCTACCGCGAAACTGGTGATTCGTGCCCCATCCGCAAGTCCCAGCGGCAAGCTGGCAACGGCGTCCCCGTTACTGGCGCGATAGAATTCCACCACGCCCGTTGACGTTATCCGCAGGATCAATTCGGATTGTTCTTCCAGAGCAAGGTGCAGCGGTGGTGCCGGATCGGCCTGTTGCGGTTGAAAGCTGACGACCGGTTCGACAGTGGGTGCTCGAAACAGCGGCATAACCTCATAGATCAGGTAAAAGAAGATCAACAGGATCGCAGCGATAATGCTGATGCCCCCTACCGCGATTGTCAGCCTGGAAACGCGATCAATCAGATGACGAAATTTTCGGCGCCGTTCGAGATGCGCACGTCCACCACCCGGCAAATTGTCCTGATCGACATTACGCAACAAACCCGTGGCAGGATTTCGGCGAGGGTCAGAGGAAGGCATCAGTTGATCCAGCTTTCATGTTGTTGCACAAATGATTGTGGTGGCTGTCATGGCAATAAAACCAGTTGTGATGGGTGTAGTTGCGCAACACATGCTGAGTAATCACAGTCCAAGATTGGCCAGAGTACTGCGCACCACGGCATCGGGCAGCGGGATGTAGCCATCCTTTACCACCATCTGCTGTCCCTGCCGGGACAAAATCAGACGCAGGAACTCCCGCTCCAGCGGCAGCAATGGTGCATTCGGCGCCTTGTTCACATAAATGTAGAGAAAGCGTGCCAACGGATAATCACCTGCCACCGAATTCTCTGGCGTGGCATCGTAATATGCGGCACCGGCATGCCTGGCCAGCGGTACCGAGCGCACGCTGGAGGTCCGATACCCTATTCCAGAGTAGCCGATGCCATTGATGGAAGTACTGACCGATTGCACCACCGATGCTGACCCTGGCTGTTCGTTGACGTTGTTCTTGAAATCGCCGCTACAAAGCGCGGCTTCCTTGAAGTATCCATAGGTACCTGACACCGAATTACGGCCGAACATTTGAATGCTGCGCCGCTCCCAGGAGCCTTCGAGTGATAACTGCCCCCACCGGGTAATCGATTCTTTATAGCCACAACGCTGGGTGGCGGAAAACACCGAGTCCACCTCGGCCAGTGTCAGACCGGCGATTGGATTATCCTTGTGCACATAGAGCGCCAGAGCATCGATCGCAACCGGGATAGCGGTAGGCCGATAGCCGAAGCGCGACTCGAAAGCCTGAATCTCATTGGCTTTCATCTCCCGGCTCATGGGGCCAAAATTGGCGGTGCGCTGGGTCAGCGCGGGCGGCGCCGTCGATGATCCTGCCGCCTGTACCTGAATGTTGACGTTGGGGTAAAAGCGGGTAAAACCTTCTGCCCAGAGCGTCATCAGATTAGCCAGCGTATCGGAGCCGACGCTGGATAAATTGCCGGATACGCCGCTGACTCGCCGATAATCGGGCAGTCGCAGATCCACTTCGTCAACCTGGCCGAACGCGACTGGTGCCGCCGCCAGTAGCGACAGCAATAGCATTTGCGTGAGCTTGATTGGTAGTTTCATGACCTGGACCCTGATCCCGATGACACGCCAGGCAATGAGCGCATGGTATTCAGGACAGTTGCTGTCGGCTAATGACTATAAAGACGTAATGTTACAGTGTTGTGAGAGTCGGGGGAAAGCGGCCTGCTTCGCAGCGTCAGGCCGAATGGCCCTGCAGATGTGCTAAGCTCCTGTGCTCGATGCGCGGCGCGCTCACCTTCCAGGCAACAATCCAGCAAAAGGCGTAAATCAAATGTCCAAGACAGCCAGCAAGAAGACCCTCAAGGTTGTGGTGGACAATGCCGAATCAGCAGCAGACGACATAGGCGTCGATGCGAACGTTGATTTAACCCATAGCGACTTTTACGAGAATCGCGAACTGAGCTACCTGGCCTTTAATAGCCGGGTACTGGAGCAGGCCCGTAATCCCCATCATCCCTTGCTGGAGCGCCTGGTATTTCTGCTGATCTTCAGCTCGAACCTGGACGAGTTCTATGAAATTCGGGTCTCTGGCCTGAAAAAGCAGTTGGGGTTCGGGCGACAGCGACCGGGCCCGGACGGCATATACCCTGACCAGGTGCTGAAAACCATTCACACAGAGGCCCGCGCCCGTCTCGAAGAGTTGTATCAACTATTGAATGAAGACCTGTTGCCATCGCTGGCCAGGGAAAACATCCATTTCCATGCTCGCCACCGATGGAATGATGATGTGATCGCCTGGACTCGCAACTATTTCAACGAAGACGTACTGCCGGTCATCAGCCCCCTCGGCCTGGATCCCGCCCACCCGTTTCCGCGCCTGGTTAATAAAAGCCTGAACTTCATTCTGTCCCTGGAAGGCAAGGATGCCTTCGGACGCGAAAGCGGCCTGGCCATTGTGCCAGCCCCCCGGTCCCTGCCCCGCCTGATCAAGATTCCGAAAGAAATCATGCCCGAGGGAGATCACTTTATATTCCTGTCATCGGTGATTCACGCTTATGTCGATGAATTTTTCCCGGGCATGCACGTCAAGGAATGCCACCAGTTTCGGGTCACCCGCAACTCCGATCTGGAGATGTCCAATGTCGAGGTGGAAGATGTGGCCAGCGCCCTGCAGGGCGAATTGCACAGTCGCCGCTTTGGCGCCGCTACAAAGCTGGAGGTGGGCCAGGGCTGCCCCGAAGAACTGACTGATTTTCTGCTTCAACGTTTTGACCTGAACCGGGAAGAGCTGTTTGTACTCAACGGCCCGGTGAACCTGCAGCGTCTGACCGCAGCCCTGGATATGGTGGACCGTCCGGACCTGCGCTTCCCAAACTTTTCGCCAGGACTGGCTCCGGCGCTGGAAGAACACAGCGACATCTTTGCCGCTGTGGACCGGGAAGACCAGCTGCTGCTGCACCCCTATGAATCTTTTATTCCGGTGATCGATTGGGTACGGCAGGCGGCCCGAGATCCTACCGTGGTGTCGATCAAACAAACCCTGTATCGCACCAACGAATCTTCAGAGCTGGTGGAAGCCCTGGCCGAAGCTGCGCGCAATAGCAAGGAAGTGACGGTGGTGATCGAACTGCGGGCGCGGTTTGATGAAGAAGAAAACATCGCCTTCGCCAGTATTTTGCAGGAAGCCGGCGCGGTCGTGGTATACGGCGTGATGGGCTACAAGACCCACGCCAAGATGTTGCTGATGGTGCGCCGCGCTGGCGGCAAGCTGAAACGTTATGCTCATCTGGGCACCGGCAACTATCACCGCAAAAACTCCAAGCTGTATACCGATTACGGCCTGATGACTGCCGACCCGACACTATGCGGCGATGTGCACAAGGTATTTCAGCAGATCACCGGCATGGGCAAGAAAATTCACCCAACTTTCATTCTGCACGCCCCATTCAAGCTACGTAAGGGGCTGATGAAAATGATTGAGGCAGAGGCCGAGGCAGCACTGTCGGGAAAGGAAGCCCGCATCATTGCCAAAATCAATTCCCTGACCGATCCTGCGGTGATTGAAGCGTTGTACAGGGCATCACGGGCAGGCGTCATTATTGAGCTGATCGTGCGCGGCGTATGCTGTCTAAAGCCCGGAATCCCCGGGGTGAGCGACAATATCCGCGTGGTATCGATCATTGGTCGCTTCCTTGAGCACTCGCGAGCCTACTACTTCCACAACAATACTCACCAGGTGTACTGTTCCAGCGCCGACTGGATGGAGCGCAACCTGTCGCATCGTATTGAGGTCTGCTTCCCGATTCTGAAGAAAAGGCTGGTCAGCCGAATCATGGATGAAATGCAAATGCATCTTGACGACCGCTGCCAGAGTTGGGAACTGCAGGCCAACGGCGAGTATCTGCCACTCAGGCCGCGTGCAACAGCGGATAGTTCACCCTGCGAAGGAGTTCAGCAGCGCCTGCTGAACCAGCTCGGACAGGCCTGAAACAACTCAATAGTCCGTTAGGAATCTGGAATCAGCTTTTGCTCGCCAGCGGCTGACGAACACGGGGCAGATCGCTGGATGTCATGGCATCGAGGGTTTTTTCATTCTTGACCATAAAGTCAAGCATCCCTTCGCGCAGAGCGGTAGGACTAAAGGTTATCTTCTTGACGCCATAGGTGTCCATCAGGCCCATCAGCACACACCAGCCGGGCAACAATAACTCGCGCCGCGTGTCTTTGAGTCCCGGCAGCTCCCGGCCTTTAACAATCGCAGTAATCATTTTTTTCTTGAGTTCGCGCAAGCCCTTGCGCCGGATTTCTCCTTCACCGTAGCCATGCTCGGTGCAGATTGCGGCCAGCATCTTCATGGTACCAGATGATGCGTAGGCTTCATCCCAACCGACACGTTTCAAGCCCGGACGAAACCGGGCGAATACCTCGGCCGCCGCTGCGCTGCCCTTTTTCATCTGCTGGTTTAGCTTGTCGGCATCGGCTTTTTTGTCGCCGAAAAACCGGTCGCGCCAGGCAACACTGCCAATTGGAAGGCTTTCGGTAAACAAGCGCTCATGGCCAGACCCAATAATCACCTCCGTGCTGCCCCCGCCCACATCAATCACCAGACGATTGTTGTCATTCACCGGCAGGGAAGTAATCACGCCAGCATAGATCAGCACCGCTTCCTGGACACCGGAAATAATAGAGATGTGAATGCCGATTTCTTCGGCAGCGGCTAGAAAAGCATCCGCGTTGCGGGTAACACGAAAGGTATTGGTACCCAGTGCCCAGTAGTTCTCAAGGGGATATTGGTTCATCAATTCTTTGAACCGAACCAGGCAGTCCAGCCCACGGGCGAATGCCGCTTCTGATATTTCGCCGCTGCTGCGCACGTTCTCGCCCAGTTGAACTTTATCACTAAGGCGCTCAACGATTTTAATGCGACCCTGCTCCCATTCCCCGATTAGCAAATGGAAACTGTTGGACCCTAGGTCGATACATGCATGCATAACAACTGGCCGTCGATTACTATCGATCTGCGCTCAATTGGAACACGATCTGCGGGGAAATGGAATGAGCCCTGACGCAATGGGTCAGGACTCATTCATAACTCGGGGAATACCGCTAAGCAGTGGTATTTTGAAGTTGTGCGCGCGGCACCGGCCAGCGCAGGGTATTCAGACCTGGGACTGCTGGTAGTTTTCCAAACCTATGCGCTCAATCAGATCCAGCTGTGTTTCCAGCCAGTCGACGTGGTCTTCTTCGCTATCGAGAATGCTGGCCAACAGGTCGCGACTGACGTAGTCACCAACCGACTCACAGTAGGCAATGCCTTCCTTGAGGTCGGGACAGGCCATCATTTCCAGTTTCAGGTCGCACTCCAGCATTTCTTTGGTATTTTCGCCAATTAGCAACTTACCCAGCTTCTGCAGATTGGGCAGGCCCTCAAGCAGGAGAATGCGCTTGGTCAGCTGGTCGGCGTGTTTCATTTCGTCGATGGATTCTTCGTATTCCTTCTCCGCCAGCTTGGTCAATCCCCAATCCTCATACATGCGGGAATGAAGGAAATACTGGTTAATGGCAACGAGCTCATTGCCCAGTGCCTGATTGAGATGCTTGATGACGGTGGCATCGGCTTTCATGTAACGATCCTCAGCAGTTGATTTGCGCCTTATGGTACTGTACAGGCCTGATGATCTCAACAGGAATAGACGATAAGTGATTGATAATTATAGCAAAATGAAATGAGAAGCAATCCCATTTCGATTTCTGCCCGTGCCGGAAACGATGACGCGCGCACAGCGTTCGCACCGGTTTCGATTACCAGTTAAGGCGCAGTCTGCACAGAAAAATCAGGTGCCGCAGTGAATTTGCTGCGGGTGCGGATTGAGGACTGGGGTTAATTCACGGCAAACCCGGGAAGGCACTAGCAGGGAGCCGGATTGCGGGTTCAGCCAGCGGCGTTGACGAATTCCACGGACTTGGAGAATTCCTTGACGATCGACTGGGCGAGCTTGCCGCACTTGCCACATTCACTGGCCACACCACTTTGGGCACGCACATCCGCCAGACTACTGGCGCCGCTGCGACAGATTTCGCGAATCTGGTTGTCAGTGACTTGTCGGCAAAGGCAAACGTACATGGTGGCTCCTGAGTAGATGAAGCAATTTAAATGTAAATGAGAATGATTGTCAACAAGATTCGCGGCTGTAAATGCAAATACTCCCCAGTCCCTGAAAATACGTCATCCCCTGCTTTCGGCTTGACCACTCCTTGCTCCAATGACTTCCAGGCTGCCCGCCTGTTGGCGGCTGACCGGCCTGTGCAGTTGCCAGGCTCGCGCCAAACCCCGTATGCTCGGCGCTTGCTGACCCGACCCGGCGCGGAGATTGCTATTGCTCGCTGCAGACCCTGATTCACCATCCCCATCACACCGCACACTGTTGCTGGCAGCTGGGAGCGCGTTTCTTCTAATCCAGACGCTGAAGCTGTTTTTTGCCGGGCAACTTGACCTGTACAGTGATGAAATTTTTTACTGGCTGGCCTCTACCCACCCCGCGCTCGCCTACAGCGATCTGCCTTTTGTAACCGCACAATTGGCAGGTCTGGGCGCTGCCCTGGCCCCGGGTTCGGCGCTGGCGGTGCGCAGCCTGTTCCTGTTGCTGGGCGCCAGCGTGCCACTGTTGATCTACTGGCTCGCCCGGCCGTTGACTACGCCGCGGCAGGCTCTGGAAGCCGCCGCTGTGAGCCTGTGTGTACCCCTGGGCGGGTTTCTGGGACTACTGGCGGTGCCGGATGTCCCGCTCATCGTTCTGGGCCTGATGGCGGTGGGCTTTTTCGAACGCGCACTACGCAGCAACGCCTGGCGCTATTGGCTGGCGACCGGCTTGTGCGTGGCCCTGGGCCTGAGCACCCATTACCGATTTATTCTCTATCCGACCGCTGTGGTGTTGTTCCTGCTGGCTTTCTCGCCGGCTCGACAATATTGGCGGAACCCCCGCTTCTGGTTCAGCATTGCGGTGGCCAGCATCGGCCTGATCCCGATCGTCTGGTTCAACCTCAGCCATGCCCTGAGCAGCGCCAGCTTTTATTTTATTGATCGCCATCCCTGGGAGTTTCAGGCGTCGGGCTTACTGCACTTGTTCAAGCAAATCGGCCTGGTCACGCCACCGCTTTACGCCCTGCTGGTTTATAGCGCCTGGTGGCTGTGGCGGCAGGCCAGATACGGCCAGCAAGTGGCGGCGCTGCTGCTCAGCCTGGCCCTGACCCACATCCTTGTTTACCTGGTGCTGGCCCCCTGGGCGGATGCCAACAGCACTTCGATTCACTGGCCACTATCGGGCTACTTTCCACTGCTGGTGCTGCTGCCCGCCGCACTGCGGGATCTGGGCGAACGCCTCGCCCTGCGTTATTCGGCAATCCGACTGCGCCAGGGGCTGGCGCTGGTGGTGGGCATTGGCTTTACCGGCACGCTGGTAGCGATTCTCGGCGTTGGGTCGCAAGCCTACCAGCTGCCGCTGCAGCGGTTGCTGGGAACCGGCGTGCTATCCAACAAAATGGCGGGCTGGGAACAATTCGCCGAGCACACTGATGCATTGCTGGCGCAGCAGTTTCCCGGGCGCGACCCGGTACTGGTAACCGATAACTACTACACCGCGGCCCAGGCCCTGTTTGCCAGGGTTGGCGAAGATGCCTACACCCTTGATCGCGACAAGGCGGTGCGCGACGGGCGCATCACGCAACTGATGCTGTGGGAGATGGACACTTCACATCTTGGTAACGCCGCCGGTTCGCCCGCGCTCTACATCAATGAGGACAGCACCCTGGAGGTCACTGACAAGCACGCGCTAATGGCTGACTTCTGCCAGCATGCCAACCAGGTTCGTCACCTGGGCGACCTGTCCCTGTTCAATGGCGACAAGCGCTTTAGTTTCTACCGAGCCGAAACGCTGCATGCTCGCCAGACACCCCGAGCCAGTCCCTGCCCGTTTCCCATGCGCGCCTGGATTGATTCACCCGGTGCTGACTCCACGGTATCAGGGCAAGTACCCGTCAATGGCTGGGCTTACAGTGAAGATATTGGTGTAGCGTCCGTCACCCTCTTGCTGGATGGTGAACCGGTGCAGCAACTTGACTACGGGATAGCCAGACCGGATGTGGTCTTGGCACAGGCAGTGACAACTGACCCCAACGCCCCCGCTCTTGGCTTTGGCGGTCAGTGGGACAGCCAGTCAGTTGCCAACGGCAATTATCGGCTGGCAATCGAGATTCGCAATCGTCAGGGGAGCGTGTTGCGTTACGGGGAGCGCAGTATTGAGGTCGACAATCGCGGGATTCCTGATTAAACCAGACAGGCCTCAGACTCAGGGCGTTTCAATCCAGCGGGTCAAAGGGATTCAGGACCTCCACCGCTATCCGCCATTCGTTGCTATCGGTGTAGCGCCACAAGCGCAGATAGGAGGTACTGAAGCCGGCGCCGGGCTCGTCACTGTTGGTGACCATGGTGCCGTAGGTATAGCCCATTTCCCGGGAAGAAGATAAGTATCCGCCCATGTAGGTCAGGCTGATGGGATTGGTCGTGGATAGCTGATTATCCAGGAACGCGCCGTAGACAGAGCTGGCCGCTTCCACGCCCACAGCCGGCGCCATACCCGGCAGGTAGACCCGGGAATTCTCCATGCCGTAGCGCAACATGGCCCGCTGCCCGCCACGGAAATTGATACTGCGCCCGAACAGGTTATCGGCATCGATCAGATCCTGCAGGCCATTATTCTGCACCAGCACCGGATGCGCGGCCTCCTCGAGTACCGGACGGGTGTCTTCGAACGTGGACTCCACGTCGAGACTGAGAAACCCGGGAATAATGGTGGCCATGTCCGCCATTAGTTCCCAGCGCGCCTCTTTCTTGACCCAGATGGACACCAGGTGGCCAAACGTGTTCTGGTTGGCATCGCCCGCCGCATCCAGCAACACCAGGGGGCCTGCCGTCAGGCCAAGATCACCGTCCCGGGAGACATCAATGTAGTGTGATTCCCAACGCAGGTCGCTACCCTGGAAATCCGGCGAGGTGTACAGCGCCAGGGCATCCACCGGGCCGTCGCGAAACACCACCGAGCCGTCACCAAGAAATTCCAGGAAAGCCCGGTTGCGCCCCACTTCCGCGGACCGGGAACTGTAGATCTGGTCCGCGGCTTCCAGTTCGAGCCAGTGCTGGTACTGGTCGCGCTCCTGGGCAAACACGTGCTCCTGGACAAACAGGGAGGCAACGCTCACGGCCAGGCCGGAAATAAGGCAGGCAAGCCTGTGGGAAATGAGCTTGGGCATAAGCGGATCAGTGTTTTGATGACGGTCAGCGGCATGGTAATAGGAAAGCCACGAGACTTACATACTCTCACCCATCATACTTACTCCTGGCATAATCATGGCTGTTCACATCCAGCATAATCACCGCGCGTCTTCATCTGGCCCCCGACTAGCTCGCATTGGGTTTCCACACAACAACTCGCCCTTGCCAGCAATTCTCCAGCCAGCCTCAAGAAACCTCTAAATTATTACGCTAAATCCATGATCTCAATAACATTTTGAGCCTTGAAATTAGCGCCATCCAATTGTTCTGTCCCGGCTAACGGGCTAGAATATTGCACCGTTCGACGTCCTGCGCGTGGTGGCGCAGCTTCCTGATCCGCATACTTTCACGCTAATGACGAGAACTTCGTGATAAATCGACACCTACCCATGCGCTGGCTGCTGGCCGCCCTGGCCATCTGGCTGCCACCCCTGGCCCAGGCCCAGCCCGTGCCGGTATCTGAAGATACCGCGCGTTTGGCTATTGCACCCTATGTGGATTTTTACGAAGACGCATCCACCACCCTCAGCATTGATGACATGCTGGACCCGGCGTTTGCGGTTAACTTTCTGTCCTATGATGAGGACCTGCTGAACTTCGGGATCACCAGTTCCGCGTACTGGTTCCGCTTCGAACTGGACTGGAGTGACGCCCCCGGGGTCACCCGGATTCTGGAATTCGGGCCGCCCAAAATCGTGGCCGGCATCGCCAGGGGCGGTGTTGAGCTGTTCGTGGTCGACGACAGTGGCAATGTAACCCAGGAATATACCCTGGGCTCCCAGGACGACCCACGCGAGATGCAGACGCTGCGCCGTGGCTTCGCGCTGCACGTAGACCGGGATTTTGGTGAACAGATTTACCTGCGGGTAACCAGTGCGCGCCCTCTGCGCCTGCCAATCACCCTGTGGCAGGAAAGTCGCTTCCAGGCCGAACAGATTCGTGCCGACACCATGCTGGGCTGGCAGTACGGGATCCTCTTCGCAATGATCTTCTATAATCTGTTTCTGTTCACATCCATCCGCGAGAGCAGCTACCTGAACTACGTGTTCATGATTACTGCCCAGGCAGGTTTTATTTTCCTGGACTCGAAGCACCTGCGCTATCTGCTCGACCAGGAATACCAGGCCAGCTGGCTGGTGGACATGTCTGAACGACTGATCTATCCACTGATGGCCATCACGGCGCTGATGTTCCAGCGCGCCCTGCTGCGAATCCAGGATTTCAATCCCAAACTTGACCAGGTGGTGCGTGGCGTTGTCGCCGCATTCGGCGTGGTCACCCTGCTGGCCTTTCTGCCCGATGAAAAGCTGCATCAGTATCTGTTTATCCTGCTGATAGCCTTTTCCATTCCGCTCGCCTTTTATAGCAATATTGACGCGATTCGCCGCGGAGACGCCACCGCGATAGTACACATGGTGGCTATCGGCGTATTTCTGTCGGGCACCGTAATCCTGATGCTGTTACAACTGGTACCGTCTTTCCCGAACAATGCATTCACGGTGAATGCTTACAACATGGGACTTGTTGCCCAGGCCCTGCTGATGTCACTCAGCCTGGCTTATCGCTACAACCAGATCAAACAGGAGAAGGAAGACGCGCAACAACTCGCGATCAACAATCTGGTGCGCTCAGAACAGATCAAGGACGACCTTTTGGCAAACGTCTCGCATGAGCTGCGCACGCCGCTTTACGGCATTAACGGTCTCGCGGAGACCGCTCTGTCGGAATTCGACAGCGGCAAGAACAAAGACATGGAACTGGTGACGCGCAACCTGGAGTTAATCCGCGCCAGCGGCGACCGTCTCACCAAGCTGGTCAATGACCTGATGGACTTCTCTGCAGCACGGGAAGACGCTACCTATGTAAAGTTCAAGCCGGTAGACCTGAACAGCGTTGTCACCCTGGTGATTGCCATCTGTCGCCCCCTGATCGGCGACAAGAACATTGAGGTGCGCGCTGAAATAGACCCGGACCTGCCGCTGGTGGCTGGTGATGAAGATCGCCTGCAGCAAATTCTGGTAAACCTGACCTCCAATGCCATCAAATTTACCTATGCTGGCGAAGTGGTCATTTCGGCGGAGCTCACGTCGGACTACAACGTCACTGTAAAAGTGCACGATACCGGCATCGGTATCCACAAAACCGACCACGAGACAATTTTCAAAACCTTCGAAAAACTGCCCTCGAAACACATGAATGCCAGCGGTATCGGTCTCGGCTTACCGTTGGCCAAGCGCATGGTAGAAATGCACCGTAGCGAACTGAAACTGGAAAGCGAACTGGATCTTGGCTCCACATTCAGTTTTGACCTGCGGGTCTCGCTGGATCAGACCCGGGCGATCAAGTCCCCTGACATCAGCAAACAGATGATCCGTCGCGCGGATTACCTGGCCGAAGCGAACAAGCCAGCCGAACTCCCACAGCTGCGCAGCGAACAGGAGACCACCATCCTGATCGTCGACGACGATGAGATCAATCGTGTGGTCATGGGCCAACAACTGGAAGAATATAACGTCGTCAAGTGCTCAAACGGCCTCGATGCACTGACTCTGATCGACGAAGAAAAGCCGGACCTGGTACTGCTGGATTTGATGATGCCCGGCCTGAACGGCTACGACGTCTGCCAGAAGCTGCGCCAGAAATACAACCAGATTGAACTGCCAGTCATTCTGGTGACTGCCAAGAATCACCTGGAGGATCTCACCCAGGGTTTCCGTACCGGCGCCAACGACTATTTGGCAAAGCCATTCCATAACGAGGAACTTCGCTCGCGCGTGGAAAACCAGTTACGCTTGTCGATGCTGCATCGAATCAGTGAAGACAACGCCAAACTGCGTTCGCAAATTGAGTCCTACGCCGAGGCAGACGCCGAGCTGCGCAGTTCAAGGCTGCGCTTGCAGCAGGTTTTGGAATCAATTGAAGCTGGATTTATTGCCTTCGAACTCCCGGGCACAATCTTTTCCCTCAATGCCCGGGCGGCGGAACTACTCGGCACCGAGAAGTCAGCACTGGTTAATCGCGATATCTCCAGCCTGTTAAGTGATGCGGATATGAATGATCAGTTTCGCAGTGCCATCGAGCGCTGGGAAGATGGTGAGCCAATTGGCGAAAACAACGAACAAGAGTCCGGCGATGCGCAAACAGTGACTCTCAGCCTCGAAGTAATTTACCCCTACAACAGCGCCGGAAAGCCATCCAGTAAAACACTTAGCTTCAACTGCCGGCTTAACCTGTTCGGAAGTGATGAGGGCACCGGCGTTTTGTTCCTGGAAGATACCGAACCCCTGAAAAAGGTGAGCAACACAGTACTCGCCAAAGATACGGTGGAGTTGGTGAGCTTTCTCGGCCAGGCCCAGCAGAACATCCGCCGGATTGGCACACGTCTGAGCGTCATGACGCCAACTGAAATATCAGAACACCCGGAACTTCTGGACCGCATGACCGGCATTGAAGAACTGGTGCATTACATTGATGAACGTCTGCCGGCCGTAAGCAGCGAGGGCGAATACCGACAACAGCTGGTTACCCTGATGCGTTCAGCCCTGCATACCTGGGAAGTCACCACCCAGAAGTCGAAAATCGAGCTCGCCGAAGAAAGCAATATCTGGGCAGTCAGCATCGACGACGGACGCCTGCGAACGCGCACCTTTGATCGCTATTTGCGCCTTGAACAACTGCCAAAAATCCCGCGCTGGCGGGAAGTGGTTCGCACCGCCTACTTTGTACTATCCAATCCTGCCATTGAACCGGAAACCCGACAGTCGCTGGAAGCAGAGCTGGAGAAAACCAAAACCATCCTCAAGAAAGCAGCTATCAGTTAGGGAAACCTCTATTAACAGCCGGGGCCCTGGCGTTACGCTATACTGGGACAAGTGAAACCACGTCAATCAGGGGAAAACTGCCCTACATACTCATGTACAACGAGCATTTTGGACTTGCCCAATACCCGTTTTCCCTGACTCCCAATACCCGTTTCTTCTTGAAACTACCGAGTCACCAGGAAGCGTTCGGACAACTGGTCAACTCACTGGGTGTGGATGGTGCATTCGCCAAACTCACCGGCGAAGTAGGCACCGGCAAGACCATGCTGTGCCGAAAAGTACTGCATGCCCTGGATAATCACCGCGACAAATTCATTACCGCCTACATCCCGCACCCGATTCTTTCCGAGGAAGGCACGCTGCTGGCAATCGCCCAGGAGCTTGAAGTAGAAGCCGAGGATGACAGCAGCTATTACGAATTACTGAAACTGGTGAGCGCGCAGATCAGCGCCCAGGCGAACAGCGGTCGCCGCATTGTGCTGTTTATTGATGAGGCCCAGGCAATGCCTGAGGAGTCGTTAAAGGCCATTTTTCTGCTGACCCAGGTAGAAGTGCCCGCCGACCGGAAAATGCAGGTGGTGCTGTTCGGCCAACCGGAACTGAATGCGCTGCTGCAACAGCCGGGGCTTACGCAATTACAGGAGCACGTGAACTTCAGCTACGTGTTGCCATCCCTTGATCGCGCCGGTACTGAAGCCTATGTTCAGCACCGTCTGGCCAAGGCCGGATACAGTGGCCCACACATGTTCAGCGCCGATGCCCTGGACC
The DNA here is from genome assembly GCA_965230125.1 of uncultured Pseudohongiella sp. Classification (GTDB taxonomy): domain Bacteria; phylum Pseudomonadota; class Gammaproteobacteria; order Pseudomonadales; family Pseudohongiellaceae; genus UBA9145. The sequence goes on from OZ245938.1 coordinate 2,929,694, forward strand.
GGGTTCACGACAGCAGCGGCGGTAATCCACGCTTGATCAATATCCTGTGCCACAAGGCACTGATGGTGGCATTCGGCAAGGGTGAACGCACTATCAGGGGCGACCACATTCAGGCTGCCGTGGATGACACTGAATCGGCGCGTCCCGAATCCGGCTGGCGAGGCAGATTGTTTCCCGGCAAGCGTTGATCGCACTGCCCTTGTTTGCCGACCGCGACTCCGTATAATTTCGCCACGCACAGTATCGCGCTCCACCCATTAATGAGCGCAAGAATTTACCATGCAGCCGGTCTGTTACGCACAATATTCCCACCCCAACCAGCGACAAACACCGCGCCGGTCAGACCAGGCCAAGGAGCCCTACCATGAAAAATGAACTGTGGCAGCAGTTACGCCGGGAAGCGCAGCAAGTCATTGAGCAGGAGCCGCTGCTGGCCAGCTACGTGTATTCCTGCGTTCTGAACCACGAAAGCCTGGCCTCCGCCTTGAGCTTCATTCTGGCCAATAAACTGTCAGATGAGGTCATGCCCGCCATGACGCTACGGGAATTGTTTGAGCACGCCTTCACCACCTCGCCAGAGATTATCGATCATGCCGCCCAGGATCTGCATGCAGTGTATGAACGTGATGCCGCGATCGTTTCCTATCTGCCGGTGATTCTGTACCTGAAAGGCTTTCATTCCATTCAGGTGCATCGCCTGGCGCATTTCCTGTGGAGCTATAATCGCAAGAACCTGGCGCTGTTTATCCAGAGCCGGAACTCCGAGGTTTTCTCGGTGGACATCCACCCGGCCTGCGTGATGGGCAAAGGCATCATGTTTGATCACGCCACCGGCATTGTTATTGGCGAAACCACGGTCATTGAGGACAATGTCTCGATTCTGCAGCAGGTCACCCTTGGCGGTACCGGCAACGAACAGGGTAACCGCCATCCGACCATCAAATCGGGCGTGTTGATCGCCGCCGGCGCCAAGGTACTGGGTAACATCACCGTGGGTGAAGATGCCAAGGTAGGTGCCGGCAGCGTGGTACTGCGCGACGTGGAGCCGCGCACCACCGTGGTGGGTGTACCGGCGCGAGTGGTTGGCCAGCCCTGCCTGGAGACGCCGTCACAAACCATGAATCAGTATGTTGATGACGAAAGCTCCAGCCAGGCAGGTTAGCCCCGGATAATCTCCGGTCGGAATGTCACTGACCCGGAGGGCTTCAGAGATTTTCCTCGGCGAACGCGGCCAGGACCGAACGCGGCACGCCCTGCAGCAGAATATTGCCGCCCTGATCGAAGGCCTTGAAACGTTCGGTCAGATAGGTTAATCCAGAGCTGATAGGAGTCAGATACGGCGTATCAATCTGTGCCAGATTGCCCAGACAAATCACCTTGGAACCGTTACCGGCCCGGGTCACGATAGTTTTGATCTGATGCGGCGTCAGATTCTGTGACTCATCAATAATGATGAGGCTGCTCTGAAACGAGCGCCCGCGAATATAGTTCAATGACTTGAACATCAGCGGTACCTTGTTCAGCACATACTCGACGCTGCTGGAACAATTTTCATCCTCCCAGTGCAGGGCCTCCAGGTTATCTGTAATAGCACCCAGCCAAGGCTCCATTTTTTCTTCTTCGGTGCCTGGTAAAAAGCCAATATCTTCATCAAGCCCCTGGGTACTGCGGGTGACAATAATACGCCGATAGAGCTTGTTGGGAACGGTCTGTTCGATGGCGGCCGCCAGGGCCAGGATGGTCTTGCCGGAACCTGCGGAGCCAGTCAGGTTCACCAGATGCACATCGGGATCCATGAGCAGATTGAGCGCCAGTGACTGATAGATGTCGCGTGGCTTGAGCCCCCAGGCCTCGGCTTCCATCAGTGTATTGCGATTGAGGTGCAGCAGGGTCACATGTTCGGCAGTGACTTGCTGTACCCGCGCCACGAAGCCATCCTCATCGAGCAGGAACTGGTTGGGGAAAACCTCGTGTTCAAACACCTCCCTGGACACCTGGTGCAGCGTGCGCCCTTCTTCCTGTATCGATTCCACACTATCAACACGGTCCCAAAATGAGCCGCCGAACTCAAGGTACCCGGTGTTCAGGTGTTCGATATCGCTCAGCAGTTGATCGCTGTGATAGTCCTGGGATTCAATCCCGACGCCGCGGGCCTTGAGGCGGACATTAATGTCTTTGGTTACCAGCACCACCCGACGCTCGGGATACTGCTGTTTGAGAAAACCTACGTCATTTAGAATTTTATTGTCGTTCAGGTGGGTTGGCAGCAGGACACAGTTTTCCGGCGTCTCGTTCATCATTACCGAGAGGACACCTTGCGTGTCGCCAGTATCACTGCGCTGAATGGCGACACCGGATTCAACTTCAACCGGGCTGGCTCTGCCCAGCTGTTTATCCAGCTCGCGAATAGCCTGACGGCAGTCTGCGGCAATAGCATGACGACCACTTTTCAGCGAGTCGAGTTCTTCAAGGACGGTGATGGGAATGACGACGTGATGTTCGTCAAAGTTGAGTATCGAGGTGGGATCGTGAATCAGAACGTTGGTATCTAGCACATAACAAATCGGGTTAGAGGAGGTATTGCTGTCAATGGTGGATTTGACAAGTTTCACTTCGCTCATTGTGGTTGCGGCCCCTTAAAAGTCTGAAAGGTAGATTGTGTGATGTGTGGCGGCCAGAGCCTTTTACCTCCTTTGTAAAATGGTTAAAAAAATTGCCCGGTTATAAACACCGACGCCTTACTAATCTCGTCGGCAGCATTTCAGCAAAGCTTTAATGGCAACAGCGCATGCAAATTAGCCTGTCACAACTGCATTACAGGACAATGACACCAGGAAACCGGAATACTGGTCAGTCCGAGGCGATCTGGTACATCAGGGTCGCCGCGGCCTCGCGTGGCTCGCCGTTATCCAGTCGCGGCCGGAACCGCAAGTATTCCAGGCGACGCAATAATTGTTCCTGCTGGTCCTCCGACTCCACGGTGGGCTGCACGATAGTTGGCTCACGAATACTGGCCAGATCAGTTTCCTTGCGGCCGTTGATCCAGTGCGTGATGTCAGTCACGCCGGCGATATTGAAAGAGAACAAGGCGATGCTGGAGTCCAGCGGCTGTTGGTTATTTACCTGGGAAGGTCTGCGCACATAGGGGAACGCCGCACTCCACTCATTGAAGTACAATGTCTCGGCGGCGGCAGAAGACGCCAGCAATCGCGGTTGCTGTTGTTCGGCAGAGCGAGCCGCGGTGGCTTCTGCCAGGGTATCGTGAAAGTCGGATTCCGGGAGCAGACTGGGCTGACTGAAAAAGGCTTCAATCAGCGCGGAATCAATGCCCGCCGATTGCAAACCTTGATAAGCCTGCTTGTAGCCGCTAACCGCTTCGCCGTTGCGGGAAAACATGGCGTGCCAGTCCGCCAGGTAAAGATCACTCATGGCCAGCCCTTCCGGATTGGCGGGTTCCGCATCTACATAGATGCCCCGCAGTTGCCGTAGCAGGCGCAAGCCTGTGTAGTAGAAAAAGCGCCGCGCATCAGCGCGTTCTCGCACCCAGTCCGAGCCCGGGGCAATCTGACGTAATTCGTAGGCCGTGCGCCCACCGTTCTCTACCGCTGCTGCCTGTAAATGGTAGTGCTTGACCAGATTGTAGATCACCGGGGCAAGCCGTTCGTCGGTCTTGCCCCATAGCGCCTCACCAGCCGCCAGGGCCATCCAGTTGGCACTCACCGCCCGGCGCAGATGGTAACTCTGGTACTCGCCCAGATCTTCCGTGACGCCGCGCAGATGCATGGCAGAGAGATCCTGGAGATCATCGATTAACACCCGGTCAATGACCCTGGATTTGGTACGGTAAAGCCAGAACAGATGCTGCAATTGGCTCCGCGCCGATTCCCAGTCGTTCCAGAAGGTGAAATTTTCGATTTTCTTGCGCAGGTAAGGCAACTGCGAACGGGTGTACAGCCCCTCATTGATGCGCACAATCTGCATGCCGCGATCAAGGGTTTGATGCGCCTCGGCAAATTCCCCCGCCTGCATCAGATCATCGCCCAACTGCAACAGCGGTTCGGCCAGTTGCGGGTCATGATGATCGGTATGGGATTCAAGACTGTTCACCAGCCGCCGGGTGTTTTCCAGCTCCTGATGCATGTCGGCAGCGTCGGTTGTTTGGGCCAGCGAGGTGGCAGAGCCAAACGTTACTGCCAGCAGACTGAGGGTCAGTGTGCAACGTACCATGGCGTCTATACAGCGGTGTCGTGAAGACAATTCTGATTATCGTTAAAAAGCACCTTAGCACCAAAAGAGCGTGGCAATCCAGCGAATACGACGAAAAATGTCTGCCTGGTCACCATGCTGTAAAGCCACGTCAGCGGGCGCTTTGCAGCACCCCGCAGTCAATAGCGAGCCCGATTGTCAACGGTTGCAGCGGGCAGCAGGGGCTTGCCGGCGACAGGCCTGTCTGAATCAATAACAGTGCCCTATACTCAAGGGGCTTGAATTACGTCGATTGCACCAAGGGGCTTGCCTGAACCCATGCCCCTGGCAACGCCCTTAACTGTGCCCTTAACCCCGTCGAGCGCACCGCCCGACCCAGGAGATTCACGTGTCAATAACCCCCAGAACAGTCATCCCTGCCCTGCTTACCCTTGTAGTCGGATTCTCAGCTGGCCTGCTATTTTCCGTCGCCGCCCAGGATCAAAAGGTCTATGAACTGCGCACCTACACCGCGACCCCAGGCAACCTGGGCAATCTGAATGCCCGGTTTCGCGATCACACTATCCGGATTTTCCGCAAACACGGCATGGAAATAGTAGGTTTTTGGGTGCCCACCGACCCGGAACTGGCGGATGACACGCTAATTTACGTGCTCGAACACGACAGTCGCGCCGCTGCCGACGCTTCCTGGCAGGCTTTCGGGCAGGATCCGGAATGGCGGGAAGTGGCAGCCGCTTCCAACGCCAACGGCCAGATCCTGGCCAATGTGGCGCGTCAGTACATGCAGGCGACGGATTACTCGCCACTGCGCTAGAAGGTCATCACGGTAAGAAATCATCAAAAGGCCGCGGCAGCGGCCTGACGGGAAGTGTCGATCAGCGTGTTCGGCAGAAGCGGCCACACGGCCGCTCCCGCGCTGCTTTACCCAGGCCTAGCCGTAAGCCAGTTCCAGCAGCGCGCGCACCGACTCCAGTTGCAGAAACCAGTAGATACCGGAAAACACAATAAAGGCCTGTGCCGCTATAAGGGCTGCGGTTTCCTTGTCCCTGCGCTGCTTGTGGTCAGCGTCGTTGTTGGTCGTGGTGTTGGTGTCATTCATAGTTTTTTACTCCCCTGGTCTCAACTTCTGGTCTCAACTTCAGCTCTCAACCACTGAACCCGATCCAGCGGCCGGTGGCAGCCACCATGAACCAGACCAGAATCGAGGCAATCGCCACCATTCGCACTACCACCGGATTCAAGGTATCCAGGTCATGCTGGAGCAACGGCATACGGAGCCCGAAGTGGAACAGCATGCCAGCTCCCAGGGCCAGCATTTTGAACCAGTAAACCGGCAGAAAATAAATCTTCATCGCCACACCACAGGCCATGAAAATACCGGTGGCCAACAGTGACATCAACGCCCAGAAAAATACCCGGTGAGCGCGCTCAACCACTAACCGGGCCGGCACGTCATTGAGTACCACCCCCAACAGGCGCAGATCAGCGGCCAGTACGGCGCCGCCCAATACCGCCAGGCCAATCAGGTGGCCCGCCTGAATAAGTGCAAACGCCCCACCCCAGGTTTTGCCGACATAGCCTAATACCGTGGTTTCAGACCAGGCAAATACCGGCTCCAGCGCCAGGTAGACGGTGTTACGCAAGTCACTATAGCCAAACAGCACGGCCAACAGAATTACCGCGGCGGTGATGGCGGTACGTCTGTGATTCTCATAAATCGCTGCAATCATGAATTTCTCTCCGTCCGAATCAGTAGCGCGTCTGGCCGTCTACACAGCCCGCGAGGGTGCCAATCAAGGCACCCGGATTCTGCTCACAGTCATACCAGTCATAGGCGATGAAGCGCCCGCAGATAACCACGATGGTCCAGAACACCAGGGACAGGATCGCACCATTGCGAATCCGGCTCGGCGCCCGTGGTTCATTGTCCCAACTGGCCACCGATTCATTCATGCGCTTGTGAAACAGGTAGGCATTGATCGCCGCCGCTACCAGTAACACCATCTTGATACGAAACCAGATGCTCTGGGTAGAACGCACTGGTACCGCATAGAACAGCATGATCCCGGTGATAAACATTACGGTGAACCCGATCGCCATCGGCCATGACAGCCGCGACGCAATCTTGCTGGCCGGGACATCCGGAAAGGCGACGCCCAGCATCCGCAAATCGATCAGGAACAGCATTCCCAGCGACAGCATGAGGGTCAGCACATGGGTGGACTCGGTCCAGTTATACATATAGTAGGATTCGTGGAGCAGCGTACTCCACTGCGTGTCATCGATCATGACCGCAAGGTTGTAAAGCAATTCGTTCAACTACTGGTCCTCCCGCGCATTATCCCGGGGGCGCAACTGATCTGCCTGGGTTGTAAGCCTGCAGATCCAGCTTGACCGGTGTACGCCCCGCTATCCTTGTTATTGTCGTAATTCCCGATTCCTGCTTCGAGATTGAGTGTGCTACTGCCGATGCTGCGCCTCGCACACTAGCAGTCCGCTGCCTGTCGAGCATTGCGATCGATCAAGCTTTCTGAAATGCCCGCTGCCAGGGGACTGTTTCACAATCTCTGGTTTTACAGGCATCTGGTTGCAACAGCTTTGGCAATGGCGTCTCTCCACACCTGATGCCGGTCCAGCAGCCAGAGCTGATCCTTGTATTTCCATAGGTCGGCTGGCCAACGCGGGCCAAGCATACTCCATCGCAGCAAGCCAAATCCACTGTGGCAAGGACAGAGGCCTGCAGTGAAACGACGAACGGGGCTCAATCTGCCTGCATTCGCTTGCGGTATTCTGATGGTGTCACGCCTTTGATTTCCCGGAAGGCATTATTGAAAGGCGTAATGGATTGATAGCCTACCGACAGGGCAATAGTGAGAACGGGCACGTTCGGATTGCTCCGGTCAGCCAGGGCTTCGCTGGCTTCCTCAATGCGGTACTGGTGAAGCATGGCATTGAAATTCCGAAAGCCCAGCTGCTTGTGAATAAATGCCCGTAATCGATATTCGGGCATATGCAGCTTCTTGGCCAGCATGGCGATGGTCAAGCCAGCCTCTTTATACAATTCGCCATCCTTGAATGCACGATTAAAGGTTTCAACGTCGAAGGCAGTGCCGATTTCTTCCTGGGGCTCCTCAGTCAACTCCGCCACCCGGCGAATCACCGAACTGAGTGACACCAGGTCGAAACGCATGGCCACCAGCAGCATACCGAGGGTAAGAATGGCGATGGCGTAGACGATGACCGCCAATTCTGTGGCGTTGCTGGCTGACCCTCCGGACAGCAGGAAGTTTTCCACGAACACCACGGCAAAAATCAGGGCACCCTGCAAGCCGATGATAAACCAGCGCAGCATACGTCGATCTTCCACCAGGTCCGTTCGCCAACCCTTCAACGTCCAGTAAATCGCAAAGCCGACAAACACCAGCTGCAACAAATCCATGGCGGTCACCAGGATGGTTATTGCCGTACCCGAGCTGGCACTGCCCTGGTAGTGGTCGATTAGGGTTAGCAGCAGGTCCAGTGCAACCTGAATGACAAAGGCGATCAGCAGCGGAAAGGGAAACTTCGCCTGCTCCTGAAAAATCAGAAAGCAGTAAATCATGAACAGCCCGCAAATAGAGCTGGTACCAGTCTCCAGCAGCAGATCAATAGTACTGAGATCGAGTCGAAAGCGCGGGTCGATGTTAGGACCTGTCATTCCGTTGAGCAGGTAGAACACGACAAATACGGCAATCAGCGCAAACACATGGGCGCTGGGTGCCCGCGGGGTGGTCTTCAGGTACCCTGCTGCGAGCAGAAGCACTGACAGAATCGCAGTGATCTGGGCAGCAAACAACAACAGCGGATTGGGCACGAGTCAGTTCCTGATGGGGTTTGGCAGTGCAGGCAGAAAATACCGGAAGGCCCCGAAAAATACAAAGCGCCAGCTTCCCGACACTACAGTGTAATTATCTATCGGCGTAATGTCGGGCTCGCTTAGGATGAGATGCGGGCAATTCCGGGCAAAACGCCCGCCCTGCAAGCAATACTGGCCGAGCTGTCAGTGTGTGGACGGGTATTTTTCTGTGCCTACTCACGAAAGCGCTTTCCCACCTCGCGAATCACCCCGTCGACGCTGCGCACGTCCTGCTGCTCCGGATCATGCTGATTGAACAAGTTGATCGCCTGCTCCGTCCGCCGCCCAAGACTCAGCACATTCTCGAAATGTGAGTCGGGACCGTGGTTGCGCTGGATGACATCCAGCAGAAAAGCCAGCAGCGACAGCAGGCTGAGGAAGAAATCGCGAAACGCATCCACGTAGAGTTTTAACTGAAAAACCAGCAGACGTTTGAGTTGCGGCCAAAAACGATCCAGCCTGGCTTCTTTCCCGACGCGAGGCCCGGCGCCATCTGTTTCCTGCATGGTGAGATCCTGTATCAGCATTATTATGAGAGTCGCCAATGGCCTGGTCTGTCCGGCACCCGGGATTTGCCTCACGGGGGTGGTGACTGGCATCGGCCACGCTGGGTTTGCTCAGTGTGACTGCAATTCGCAGCCTGCCCGCCAGCGCGCGTCCAATCAGAAAGCAGGAATCGAACCAATCCTGTAAACGCTTGAATACGTTGGCTTTATACAGTGCATGCGGGAGCCTGGATGGCCAATCTGGCCAGTCAGTGGCGAATCTGACCAGCACAGAGCAGCAGTCGCAGGTCAGAAGCCGCGTACAGAACCTCTCCAGCGCCCTGCGTAGGTGCGCTGGCGAAACGCTCCGTTACTATACCAGGCCAGGGTAGCCTCGCTGGCGGGACTCACACTGTATGTTCAAGCCCGTTAACTGTTCAACCTGGCACCGCGTTTGTCAGCGTGTCCTGAATCGGTTTGCAAGCAGACGACGTTGCACCAGCCCGGAAATGGTTTGATCGGCAAGTGCAAACGCTGCGGGACAGCGTTGTGCTCCAGCCGCGCCCCAGATATGCAGGAGTCAGAAAATGGGTGCAGAAAAACGGGCTGCGGATTGCCCGGTAGCCTGCTGGAACGCGACTACGTCAGGCAGGCGCTTGCCCGGCTTTCAGGAGCGCCGGGGTCCGGGCATGTGGCTTGTCCGGCGCCGTCAGACCAGCTCGACTGTGGCGATAGCTCATCCAGATCATGAACTGCAGGCCAAACAGCAAGGTTGCCGCCAGCAGGTGCGTGGGCTGGACCAGGGCGGGCATTCCCAGATGGCCCAGAGTAGCACCGGACAATACCGATACCCCGACCACGGCAATCATGCCAAAGGTCAGGCGCGTCAAAGTGTGCTGCCAGCCCAGGGAATCCACCAACAGCTTGGCGAGCCACAGATTGGCAAACAGCACCAGCGCGGAGAAGCTGCGGTGCACATAAAAGAACCAGGGCATGTATTCTATCCAGCGGGTGCGCAGTTCTTCGCCCTGCGCCTCGCGGATGAAGTCGGTCATCTCGCGCACCTGGGTACCCATGAATACCTGCATCACGGTCATGCCCAGCACAATATAAAGCCAGGTTCGAAAGCGCGGATCAACACTGAGCACCGGCTGCGCCGCCATAATACCGCGGCGGGCCTGAGCCAGGGCAAACAGCAGAGCTGCAACAATAGCCAGCGCCATCAGCATATGCAGGGTGATCATGCCGGGCTGCAAGTTGGAAGCCACCACCCGCGATCCCAGCCAGCCCTGAAAGCCCACCATCAGGAATGCCGCCACCGACGCTACCGTGATACTGGGATCCCTCTTACGCAGGGGCCAGGAATACAGCGCCGCAAGGAATATCAGCAAGCCAATAGTGACACCTACCAGCCGATTCATGTACTCGGTCCAGGTTTTGACCACATTGAAGCGAGTCTCGGCATAACCGAGCTCCGCATAAACTTCCTGATAATTATCAGGTAGTTGCGCCTCGCTGGTGGGCGGAATCCACTGCCCAAAGCAGGTCGGCCAGTCTGGACAGCCCATGCCCGCGCCAGAGGCGCGTACGCTGGCACCAATCAGGATAAGGAAGTAAACCGCTGCCAGGGTAATCATGGTCAGGCGGCGGAAACTGGCAAGCTGTTGATCGTAAGTAGTCAATGTCGTCATGGCTTTACAAGTGGCAGTTGGATTCCGACGCGGCATGGAAAGCAGGTCGCGCGGCTTTGGGGGTTACGCCGGGCAGGCTTATTCGGTTTCGCGTACCGCGCTGAGCAATTGCCCGGAGGCATAACCGTCCATGGGCAGATCGTGATCTTCCTGGTAGGCGCGTATGGCAGACCGGGTCTGACGTCCCACACGTCCGTCAGGCTCACCGGAATCATAGCCGAGCGCATTGAGCCGCTCCTGCAGGTCGCGCACATCAGCCACCGTCAGCGCCTGTTCGTTTTCCGGCATGCGCTGAATCGGCCCGGCGCCGGTATAGCGATCCGCCAGATGCCCGACGGTGAGCGCATAGAACGTGCTGGGGTTGTAGCGCATGGTTGCCCGATAGTTGCTGTAGGCAAGAAATGCCGGGCCATTGGCACCGGCTGGCAGAATAACTGATGCGCTCATGTCGGCGACTGGAATCGGTCCCCCATTCACCCGGCGAATACCCATGTCACTCCACTCCTGCAGTGTCTTGCGGGTGGCGGTACCGGCCAGACTGTAGTCAAAATTCGCGGGCAGGATCACTTCCCGTCCCCAGCGCTCATCGCCCTGCCAGCCGGAATTGGCGAGAAAGTTAGCGGCAGAATGAAACACGTCCGGCAGGCTGTTCCAGATGTCAATTCGACCATTGCCATCGCCGTCCACACCATACTGATAAAAAACCGAAGGCAGGAACTGCAGCTGTCCCATGGCACCGGCCCAGGAACCACTCATCGCCGGCGGTGCGATATGACCCTCGTCAATAATCCGCAGCGCGGTGAGTAGCTCGCGGCGAAAAAAATCACTGCGTCGGGGGTCGTAAGCCAGGGTGGCCAGCGCATCGAGCACCGAGAAGCCACCGGTGGCGCGGCCGTAATTGCTCTCAATGGCCCAGAAGGCCACCAGATAATGCGGCTGCACGCCATACTGCTGCTGTACTTCCGCCAGTAACTGGGCATGCTCATCCAGCAGTGCGCGGCCCCGGCTCACCTGCCCGGGAGTGACCCGCAAGCTCAGGTAGCGGGTAAAGGTCTGCACGAATTCCGGCTGGCTATTGTCCAGCTCGATAACCCGCTCCAGCGGTTCGATGTCCGCCAGCACCGCCAGGGTGGATTCGCTGATGCCAGCGGCAAGGGCTTCGGCCCGCAGTTCGGCCAGCCAGTCGGCAAAGGACTGTTGCTGGGCGTGAACGGTGACCGGCAGCACCACCAGAAGCACGATTGGCAGTGCAGTTGACAGAATGCGGATCGCAAACGAGGTAACGGAACTGGCTAGATAATTCATGCCGCGATTATACGGGATAACCGGCATGATGAGAATCAGCGCCAGCCTGCCCGGCTGGCACTTTATCCTGCTGAAGCTGGGTCCTGGACTGCTCTGCTCAGGCGGCGACAGCGTGGTGTATAGTGGCGTCTACCCGTTGCTCATCGTGGTCCGACAGCGCCACGAATTCCAGACCCAGATGATAGGTGTCCTGGCTCAGGCGGCGCAGGTAGGACACGGTACAGCTACACTGGATAGGCTCATCGTCAGCCAGCCGGAATTCCAATTCGAAATCCGGATAAAGACCGGATCCTGACTTGAAACGGCTGATCTGTTCGATCAGTTGATGGCGACATTCGATCTGGATGCCGGAGGGCGACAGATTGGTGAGCGTGCCGGTGCGGATCACGCCAGCCACCAGCAGGCTGACATCCCCACCAACATCGATACGGGGGTATTTGCGTCGTTCGCTTTTCATAATCATGGCTGAATCAGTATATTAATGTGATTTCTTAAGTGATTACGGTTGCTAGTTAATTTTCATTAACTGTTGTTACTATCCCACTAAATTTCATCAGTTTTTTGATCCACAGCACAAAAATCCCACTACTTTGCGAGTGACAGGTTAATAATGCGGTATTCATCACACTCTCAATCACACTCTCAATCACATTCTCAATCACACTCCCGACCGGCCCGGCTTTCGGGCTGGCGCACCTGGCTTGCCAGTCTGGTGCTGGGCACCTGCCTGGCGGCCCCATTGGCCGCCAGCGCGGCAACGCCTGCGGTCGACACCAGGGCACCGGTACGGGAATATGTGGAGGCGGAACAGCGCCGCCGCACTGATGCGCTGCGCATCGAGTTCGGTCGTCTCAAGGAACTGCCGCCAGGTTTTGAACTACAGGCGCTGCTGGCCCTGAGTCACTACCCCGAACTGAAAAACGTGCACATCCGCTTCATTGTTGACGATGTGGATATTCCGCTGTCATCTCGCCCCCATTGGCCCAGCATGTTGCGCTCGGCGCAAAATCGTACCTATCTGGTGGTGATCGACAATGCCCGAGACGGTCCCCGGGAGGCCCTGCTGCTGAAAAACCAGCCGTTCAATGCCCAGGTTGGCGTCCTTGGTCACGAACTGGCGCACACGGTTTATTACCTGAAGCGTGATTTTTTCGGCATTGTCAGGGATGGGCTCTGTCAGTTCAGCGGCTGCCGGGTCAAGTTTGAGCGCGACACCGATCGGCGTCTGATTGAATACGGCCTGGGCTGGCAGCGCTATGACCACGCGCTGTTTCTGCGCCAGGCATTTACTGCCAGTGAGGCTGAAGCGATGTCAGCCGAGGGCGGCGGAGGTGCCTACATGAGTCCGGCGGAACTGCAGCAGGAGATGCAGAAGTTGCAGTTCTACGCAGACTAAACCCACACCAAATCTGCAAACCGCTAGCCAAACAGATTCAGCGCGGTTTCCGGAATCCCAAACTGGTTGTTGAGATCCGGACCAATTCCAGCCAGTTGGCGCAGGGCCACGTGCATATGTTCCGGCGTCAGAATGATGCCGTTTGGATCTACGGCCAGAGTTTGCGGATTAATGGGCTGCGCCTGCACATGGGCATCGGTGCTGCCGATGACGCGATTGCCACGCACCCCCGCCCCCATAGCCATCATGCTGGTGACATTCCAGTGGTCCTTGCCGTTACCGTCATTATAGAACGGTGTCCGGCCAAAGTCTGAACCCACCAGTACGGTAACCCGGTCCTGCAGACCAGCCGATTCGATCTGATTCCACAGGTGGTCAACACCCTCGAGAAGCTGGGTTAGCCGGCGCGCATGATTCTGGTCGTGATTGCCGTGGGTATCGAAGCCTCCAATATGCATGTTGGCGCTGACGGCAATGCCGGCCGAGAATGCAGCCACGGCCACTTCCGCCTGCCCTTCCAGCCCGCTGGACACGTCATCCGGCAGAAGCGATACCAGACGATTGAGATTGTTATCACCAACACGTGCCATACGTAACTCATTGAGCTGCCGGCGCTGCAGGGGCAGACTGGCGCGGGCCAGCTGCCGCTCCAGGCGCGCATTCCGAGCTTGCTCTATGCTGGAGTAAATGGATTCATCAAAATACGGGGAACGCTTTGCTGGTTCTTCCCTGGGACGTCCGGCATTGGGAAATGCCAGTTGCTGGAACACCTCACCTTCCCCGATGCGAGCCGGCGCCACCAGTCCGGCGGTGTTGTCGAACCCCCCGTTACTAATGAACGACAGCGGCTCGCTTGGTGCCGTTGCGGCAGCTGCCAGGGCCCCAAAACTCGGATAGCCTTCCTCTATCTTGCCGCTCCAGATAAACCGGGAGCCAGCGTCGTGGTTGTTGGTCTGGGTATCAATGCCGTTGATTACCAGAAGATGATCAGCATGGCGCGGGAAAAAATTGCTGAACCGTCCCGGGTGGTTGGCCTCAGGCTCATCGGCGTCTTCCGGGTAGACCGTCGGATAGGGGATATTGCCAGCCATGGCAATCGAGCTGGCGGGGTAGCGATTTACCGGTCCGCGTCCGTCGGCCCGCGGCGTGTCGCCTTTTGGGTCGATAAAATAGGTTGGGTCCCAGCCGCCGCCGGCATTCACCAGCACCCAGAAGCGCTCCGGGGTGGCGGCATTGGCGCCACCGCTAGCAAAGGGAACGCTCAGGCCCAGGCCACTGCTGGCCAGGTATTTCAGAAACTGTCGACGATACATTCGCGTGGCTCTCCGGGATCAGTTATACACAAACCGGTAGTCAGACAGCAGATAGGCGACCACGGCCATCCAGGCGCGAATCACATACTGACTATCCTTCTGCAGACGTTCATCGTCCTCCAGGGATTCACCCTCAAGGTCGCGGGTCCGATCACAGCTACCCGGCAACCGTACGGCCGACCAGTCTCCACCGCTATTAAGTATCAACTGGCGCCCCCGGTTGATGCTGTCCATGAATAGTTGTTCGGTAAAACCCAGCTCGACAGAGTCCAGCGCCAGGTTCTCACCCAGCAGATAGTTATGCAGATACTGTATATTCTGGCGAATGGCGGCCATGGCCGTTTCGTCCAGATAACCGGTATCGCTGTAGGGACTACTTTCATGATCGACGTAGATAAACAGCCGTCGCTGCTCAGCCGGCAACCACAGATCATGAGGCACGGCGTAGCAGGACAGCTCATTGGCCATGCGTAGCTGCATCGCGCCCATCAGGCCGTTGGGGGTGCGCAGTCGAGTGATGATGCCGTCAGAGTCGATGCCGCCATAGATCTGGTGAAACGTGTTGCCCAGCTTGGAGGCCCAGCTCCTTTCTTTGTCCTTGTAGTAATTGTCCATTGATCCGCGCCAGTCAAAACCCAACAGAGCTTCAATCTTGCGATCCAGCTGCTCCGGGGTCAGCAGGTAGGTGGCACCGGTCAGTTCATGAGCCTCGACGTTGGCGCCAGCGGTCAAGCCACCGGCACGCCAGTAGGGACTGAGCAGGATTTCCTCGACCAGCACTTTCAGGTTATAGCTACTGGCCACAAAGTCGTTCTGAATGCTGTTCAACAGGGTCCGCTCGGCGATGTACGCGTCACGATCCGCCTGACTGGCGCCATCATCCACTGGCGCATCCAGCGGCTCCTTGCCGGTCAGGCCATTGACCATGATCCGGGTGACAGCGCGGGGGAACTTCGGGTCCGCCGCCATTTTTTGCGCGAGCCACTGCACCGAGCTGTCTACATTCCCGGCCAATGGCATCGGCTCGCCGTTGAACCCGCGCGCTTCCATGTCGGTATACCAGCCGCTTCTGGTGAGTCGTGCCGGACGGTAGCGCCCCTTGTAATCCCAGTTCTGGAACACGGATGCCACCGGGTCCAGTATTGAGTGACACTTGGAGCATTCGGGATTATTGATAGTGGGTATTGGTGTGGTGATGTCCACCGCATTGCCAGGCCGCACACCCTCGATCGCCAGGATGTCGGTGTCCAGAAACAGATCAAACACCACTCGCGCCCGACCGCGATTGCGATTCGTGGAGGTGGTCGGGTAACGGTTCAGGAACATCGGCGAAGTGAGAATGCCGGCGTGGGGCACACCTTCCAGCTTGCCGGGCCGAAACTCACCGGGGTCATCTGGATCGGAAAACGCGACTCCAGGGATACCATAGGTGTGCACCGAAAATGGATTCACCATCATATAATCTGCGGTGAGAATCTCCGTAAACGGCCGATCATTGCGCACCACGTAGTTAATCAGCGCCAGTGGTTCACGGGCGACGCCGTTGTTGGCGTGACGGCGCACTTCTTCGTAGTTTTCAGGTTTATCACCGGAATCCGGATCGAACCAGCGCCGATTCGGGAAATCATCGCTACTGAGCAGACGAATAGCATCTTCGGCACCGTTCCTGGAGTGATACTTGTCGGTTAACAGATAATCATTCCAAATCTCGGTAAGCCGCTCGTAAAACGCATCCTGCTGCATCATACCGGTGATGGCAGCGCGCAGCCCGGCTTCGCCGCGTTCACTAATCATTTGGTACTCGGCCAGTGTTGGCAGGCGGCTTCCCAGCTCCATTGCCGCGCGACGCAGGGTCTCTGAGTTGCCCAACAGGGCGATGAACCCAACCGTCTGGTTGGCGACCTCCTCGTTGGTGCTATTAAAGACAGCCAGGATGTAATCGGCCATCTCGCTGGCGCAGGCCAGATCACAACTGGTCGCCTGCCCCAGGGGCATGGTGTCGCGAATGTACGAGGTCAGACCGCTCATCGACCCGCAATTGGCACAGGCGGTGAGCGCCGGGCCCACTGCTGTGCCGGCCCCGTCTAGCGCATGACAACCGGCACACTGCTGGGCATACACTGCCCCGCCGGCGGTATCGATGCCGCTGCCGGGCGATGGTGTTGGCGTGGGAGTCGGCGGTATCGGCTCGCCAGTCAGCTGCGTGGCTTCCAGGATGGCGAACGTCGCCTGCCCCAGATTCGACACCATTCCCAGGCGCAGGCTGTACACCTGCCCGGACTCGAGCTGAACCTCATCGATTTCCATAATCTGGGTGGTCGCGTCAAACGCTCCGGAATTGGACACGCCCAGAGAAGTCTGTTCGGCAGACTCCAGCAACAGCCGGTACTCGTCGTCGAAGACAATGCGGAAGCTGAGCGCCATGGCGCCATAGCCATCGAGGTCAACGCGCGGAACGAACAGATAGCCGTCTTCAATGGTCGAGCGTGCCGCCTGGGCTGGCAACAGCCAGCTGCCAAGCAGGACGGCGACCAACCCGAGAAGTGTGTTGCGCAGCAGCATAAGGTGTCTCCTGACTACATACCGGCCATCGCCGATTCAGTACCGCATGACCAGGTATGCAGCGCGATGGCTGTACGGTGACGGTGATACCCATTATTGGTTGCCGCAGCCAGCAATAAGCGTAACTGCTTCACACTCCCGGACGCATACTTACGACAAAGGGTTAACCGGGTCACAGCTTGGCAACTACCACCCGGCAGAGCGGGGGCTCAGGTGGTTGGGGGGCTCGCTGATTGGGTAAGTTGCTGGCCGGACGCCGGGTCTGACCTGGCCGCGAGCCAGGGGTCAGGCGGTTCCGGCGGGTTGTGCTTCCTGCTGGCCACTGCGCAGGCGCCCAATGACAATTTCCATGGCGCGATCCAGCAACGGACTTTCAGAGATAATGCGCACCGAGCCGGCCTTGAGTTCCCGAGCCAGACCGATGCGGGATTTCTCGACTACTTTGACACCTTGCCCGTTAACGAATACGTACTTGTCGATGGAGGCAATTTTAGCTGCCAGGGTACAGCGAATAGCGTGTTGACCATCGACATCGAACTCCATCCAGATACCCAATGGCAAGCGACTGACCTCCTGCAGGTGTTCATCGTCGTCGGGTAGGTCCGCCTCGTACTTCTGCGCCTCGGTAGCAGCAGACTGCATCCAGGCCTCAAAGCTGTCATCGGCGGGCGCCGTCGCCACCGGATCCTCGGCCGATTGCTCAAGAATGGAGCGCTGTGCAGACTGAATTCGCTTCAGGATAGCGTCCGCTTCCACCTTCTCAACGCCGGCCACGTCCATGGACCGGGCAAGATTGGTCAACAGCCGCCCGTTCACCTTCTTAAAACGCTGCCGGTCAGCTTCGGTCTTGTCCCGTTGAACAGTCCACAACAAAACATCGATGGTATTCATGATCGGCCGCCAGCTGTTGCCGCCAGGCCCTTCACGCAGGATGACCTCCACCAGAAAGCGATGAAACTGGTTGTCGAGAAACTCACGAACCACCGTCGGTGTGCGCTCATCCAGGATGCGTTCCCTGATTCGCTGGTGGGCATAGCGTTTGACTTCGTCGAGGCGCTCAGCGCGGGCATCAGCATCCTTGAGGCGCGCTTCAACCTCCTGGCCGCCCTGCATGTGCTCCTGCTTGAACTGCCGAAAACTCGCCAGTAGCTCGTCAAGATACGCCGAGTCCTGCTGATAGTCGTCCACCATCCGCTCGACAACCTCAAACATCTTGCGGTACATCGGATCCTGATCCAGCTTGTCGGACTCGGTCCAGATAATGCCAGCGGTAGCCAGTTCATTGATCAGCTGGCGCGCCGGGTGGTCGTCACGATCGAAAAAGTTGGCGTCGTGCAGGGCAATCTTCAACGCGGTGATCTGGGTTCTCCCGATCAACTCCTTGATGGGAATCGGTACGGTGCCATCATCCCAGATGGCTTCGTACAGCATGGTGATCAGGTTGATCACATCCGCGGACTGGTTATCCACGGCGCGGAACGTCTCCTTGTCACCTTCACTGGCCAGCAGCTTGCCGAGTGACTCGCTCAGGTCCAGTGGCGCCGATCCTGATTTCGCTTCGCCCTTGCCCTGATCACCGGTCATGGCGCCACCAGCGCTATCTGCTGGAGCCGCATCAAGCCTGGAAATCAGGTCAAGCAGTTGCTCGGTAGCCACCAGTTCTACTTTCTGGCTGCCGATCATCATCCCGGGTTGCAGGTTGGGCATGACGTGGCTCGCATGGCCCGACGGCAGCGCCGCCGGAGCTGCCTGTGACGCAGCGGCGGTTCCCGCAGCCGGAGCCACTGCTGACCCCGCCTGGGCACCCGCCCCGTGCAGCAAACTCTGCATCATGGCAAACATCTGCCGGGACATGGCCGCCTGATCCGACTGGTTGTCACTTTCTCCCCGGCCACTGCCACCCCGGCCACTGCCGCCCTGAAAGGCGCGCTCGGTGGGGTCAGTTCGCTCGCGGGGCGCACCGCGACGATTCTGGATGTCTTTCTTGGCCCGTGCCGCCATGTCCAGATCGGCCATAATACCGTGCTCAACCATGATCTCGTTGGCCCGCGTGAGCACGGACTCAAGTTGGTGAAACACGCCGGTATTAAAGTGGCGATACAGGAGCAGCAGGGATTTAGGTGCCATACCCAGGGGTTTCACGGCGTCCTTGAAGGCATCGCCAATCTGCTCCGGGTCCATGGGGTTGTTGGATTCATCGATATGAACACCGAAGCAAAGCTCATTAAGCCGCGTGGAAAACGCCAGGTATTCACTGATATCGCAGTTGCGGGCATGAGCAATCATACCCTCCAGCGCAATGATCGCTTCCAGGTCGCCTTCTTCCACCAGGCTCAGATTGCCGTAGTCGAGAACATTGACCTCGGCCTGGGAGCCCTGGCCCAGCAACCGATCAAAGTTCACTGCCAGATAAGCGCCGAAGTTCTCCAGCAATTTCGCCCGGGCATCGAACAGAGTCTTGCTGTCCAAGGCGGTCGCAGTCTGGTTGCGCATCGCCACGCTGGCCTCTTCAATGGCTTTCGCGACCAGTTCCTGGAGCATTGTTGTCATTTCGACCTTGATGGCCGGGATGACGACTTCCACTTTTTCCACGCTCTGCTCCCTGTGCAGAATGAATGATCAGAGGTTCCCTAAAGGCTTACTTGCTGCGCGCATGACACGCGCCTGTCGGGCCAGGTCGGCCCAGCGCTTGGGGCCCGGCGATCAGTTAGGTTCGAATGCTAGCCTTTCGGCCCCCGACTGTCGATCAGGGCACTGGCCTTATCGCGCAGCTCTCCCGCTTTTGTCCCTGATTCCCTGTTGATACTATCGACCCGAAACAAAGGAGCTGAATCGATGCAGAACGTGCCAATAGCCCAACCCCTCATGCTCATCTCCAGGGCTCTGCTTGGCTGCTATCTTGTTGGACTGGCCGCTGCTAGCCACGCCCAGACTACCGTGGGCGACACGCCCTCCAGCATAGTCGCCAACGATGGCCGCTATATCCACTGGCGCGAGCACATTATCGATGATCCTCAGATCGCCGGCTTCGCGCTCAGCGGCAGCGATGGGCTGGTCATGGGCGACCTGGACCGCGATGGCCGGGCGGATATTGTGTCGGTACACGAATCAGATTCAGAATACGATTCCGCGATACCGGACCCTGATTTCATCCCGCCGCCGGAAGGCCACGTACGCATCGCGTTTGCTGGCAGCACGCCGCAGCAGTGGCTTAATATCACCCTTGCAGAAGGCACTGATTCACCTGCCCCCGAAGATGTTGCTCTGGGAGACTTCAACGGTGACGGTTTCCTGGACGTGGTCGTAGCCGCCGAGTTGTCTCACCTTATTTACCTGCAGAACCCGGGTACCGGCGGCCAGATTCGCAGCGCCAACTGGCAGCGACTGATTCTGCCCATGACCCGTAATCAGGGCTCCTATATCCGGGTATTCGCTGCCGACCTGGACAACGATGGCGTACCCGAGATCCTGGCTGCCAATAAAGGTGCCCAACGTCCCTCGCCGGCGGATTTTCGTCGCTCCACGCCTGTTTCGATTTTTTCAGTCACCGGTGACCCGTTGCTTGGTTCCAGCTGGATGGAAACGGTACTCGGTAATTACAGTGTGCCCCAGAACGCCGAACCGGTTGATATAGACAGCGATGGCGACCTGGATATCATTGCCGGCAGTCGCGGCGAGAATCGCCTGATCCTGTTTCGCAATCCCGGCGACGGCAGCTTGAACTTCCGCGAGGAAGCCATTGGCGTGGTGGGCACGCAACTGGCGGGTTTCAACCTGGAGTATGCCGATCTCAACAACGATGGCCGCCTGGATATCATCGGTGGCGCCGGCAGCGAACTGGTCTGGTTACTGCAGCCGGAACGGGCCGGAGATGCGTGGATTGCCGCTATCATCGGCAGCCTGGCGCCGGACAGCGTTACCGGCATGGAGTTAGCCGATATCGATGGCGATCAGGACCTGGATATACTGGTCGGCAGCTACAGTCGCGGGCCACGCACCGGCGATGGTGAAGTCGATGTGAATGATGCCCTGGGACGACTGGCCTGGTTCGCCAACCCCGGGCCGGCCGCCAATAGTGCCCCCTGGCCCCGGCACGATATCTCGCGCCGCAAACGCGGCATGTTCGACAAGTTTATTGCTCAGGATATGGATGAAGACGGTGACCTGGACTTTATCGGCACCCGCGGCAATAGCGCCCCCTACGATGGTGTATTCTGGCTGGAGCAGTTTCGCGCCCAGGAACCGGGACCGGTGTTCACCCCTGCCCGTAACAATGACAGCGAAGAAATGCCATTGCCCTGATCGAACACGCCGCCAGCAGCCTTGAGTCCAGGGTCCTGGTTTTAGCTGCGATAACGAGCGACGAAGCGTTCCAGAATCAGATGAGCCTGGGGCGTTTCTTCATGTTTTACCGCCTCGATCAGTCGCTCGGCCGAATCAGCAGGAAAATAGCCATGGTTCTTGTAGACATTAATACGCAGCTCAAAGCCCTCAGGGTCACCCTCGGGATGAAACTGTGTCGCGTAAACATTTTTCCCGACCCTGAACATCTGTACCGGACACTGAGCATTGGTAGCCAGCAGCACCGAGTCCTTGGGCAACTGATCGCAGGCTTCCTTGTGGCCGGCCAGGGCCCGGAAATTTTCGGGAAAGCCTTCCAAAAGTGGGTCACTCGCCCCCTCTTCAGTGACATCGATCTCCACCGCCCCCACCGGTTCGGCGTATTTTCCAGATATCGTGGTGCCCAGATAGGCTCCCAGCAGACCGTTACCTGAACAACAGCCCAAAAACGGGAAGTCCTGTTCAAGGATATCAGTCAGAAGCGCTGAAAAGCCGACTTCCAGTTCTTTTTGTAGTGGCGATTTCTGCTCACTGGGCAAGCTGACATCGAATGGACTGCCGCCAACGATGATGGCCGAATACTTGTCCAGACCAATCGCGGGAAGGCCGGACTGCTCGGCGCGAAGCCGAACAATTTCATTGTCATCCAGCTTGCCGTACTGCTTGATTTTCTCCAGCTCATTATCGGATGTGGCATCCTCGGGCCGTAATTGAATTACCAGAAAAGGCTTGCTCATGCAGCCGGGTCCCCTTGCCTGATTACAGGCTTGCTGTCACTGTGTGGAATGAATAGACGATATAGGACGACATAGATAGAAAGACGCTACCATAAACGAACTACAGCGATAAATCATGACCCTGGCCATGGGTCTTTCGCGGTAGCCCCAAGGGGAGATTCGAGCGCAATGAAATATATCTTTGAAGTGCTGGTTGCCGATCACTACAGCGCCGAGCAGTATGCTGCAGCCTGGAAAGAAGCCAGCAAACTTATTCAGCAGGCGCCGGGGGCCAGAGGAACCTATCTGCATCGTGACCTGAATAATCCGCGCCGCTTGCTGGCTATCGCCCACTGGGACAACAAAGCAGCCCGGGATGCCAGCGCGGACCGCCAGGACCCGGCCGTCAGGCAGATAGTCCAGTCCCAGGCCGAATACGTCTCCATCAAGTTGATCGGCGAGTTCGCTGAGCCCGATTGGCAAGTGGTTCCGGGCCATTCCTGAAGCGTGTCAGGATAACGGGTCGCCTAATGGCAAGGGTTTAGGTAGAATCCCTGACCGCTGCCCTGCGCGGCCGGAACAGGACAAGTTAACTCCTTGATACATATAACAAAGCAAGAAAATTCATTGCCAACACCGCGGCAACTCTTGAGAATTCCCGACACCACAGGGGCCTGAAAACCGTGCTGGCGAGTACCCAGAATGTCTGAACAACGAATCAAGAAACTCCTGATCGCCAATCGCGGCGAAATCGCGCTACGCATTGTTCGCGCCTGCGCAGAAATGAATATCCGCTCCGTAGCCATTTACACCGAGCCCGACCGCTATGGCCTGTTCGTCAAGCGTGCTAATGAAGCCTATCCGCTCGGAGAAGATCCGCTGGCGGGCTACCTTGACCCGCTGCGCATCGTCAACCTGGCCGTGGAAACAGGTTGTGATGCGATCCATCCGGGCTATGGTTTTCTCTCTGAAAATCCGCAGTTAGCCCGCTATTGCGAGCAAAAGGGCATCCTCTTTGTTGGCCCGAAAGCCGAAGTCATCCACAAAATGGGCGACAAGACTCAGGCGCGCAGCGCCATGAAAGAGGCAGGTGTCCCAGTTACTCCGGGCTCAGACGGTAATCTGGAAGACCTCGATGAAGCATTGACTGAAGCACAACGGATTGGCTATCCAGTGATGCTCAAAGCCACGTCCGGAGGCGGCGGACGCGGTATTCGTCGCTGCGACAACGACGCCGACTTGCGCAAGCAGTATCCGCGAGTCATTTCCGAGGCCACCAAGGCATTCGGCTCCGCTGAAGTATTCATGGAGAAATGCATCGTTGATCCGCGTCACATTGAGGTGCAGGTGCTGGCCGACTCCCACGGTAACGCCATTCACCTTTACGAACGCGACTGCTCGATTCAACGCCGTAACCAGAAGCTGATCGAGATCGCCCCCAGTCCGCAAATTGATGACCAGCAACGCCAGCACCTGGGAGAGCTGGCGGTAAGAGCGGCGCTGGCAGTTGGTTATGAAAATGCCGGCACCGTTGAGTTCCTGATGTCCGGCGACGATTTTTATTTCATGGAAATGAATACCCGCATCCAGGTAGAACACACCATCACCGAACAGATTACCGGTGTCGATATCGTCCGCGAGCAAATCCGCGTCGCCGAGGGACAGGCCCTGCGTTACGCTCAACAGGACATTGGCTTTCGCGGCTACGCAATCCAGATGCGTATCAACGCCGAGGACCCCAAAAACGACTTTCTCCCAAGCTTTGGCCGCATCACCCACTATTACGCACCCGGTGGTCCTGGCGTGCGGGTGGATACCGCGATTTATACCGGCTATGAGATTCCACCCTATTTTGATTCCATGTGCCTGAAACTGGTGGTCTGGGCACTGACCTGGGAGGAAGCCATCGCCCGCGCGCAGCGCGCCATTGATGACATGCGGCTACACGGCATCAAGACCACAGCTGCTTACTACCAGCAGATCCTGGCGCATGAGGATTTCCAGCAGAAATCCTTCAACACCAGTTTTGTTGCCAATCACCCGGAACTGCTCAAGTACTCAGAAAAACGCCATCCCAGCGAGGTTGCCCTGGCCCTGGCAACCGCGATCGCCGCCCATGCCGGATGGTAATGCAGGAGTTGTACTCATGACCGATAAGAAACCCATTGAAGTAACTGACGTCATCCTGCGTGATGCTCACCAGTCGCTGATAGCCACCCGCATGCGCACCGAGGACATGCTGCCGATTTGCGAGCAGCTGGATGCCATTGGCTACTGGTCGCTGGAAGTCTGGGGTGGCGCCACTTTTGACGCCTGCATCCGGTTTCTCAAGGAGGATCCCTGGGAACGCCTGCAAAAACTGCGCAAGGCGCTACCCAATACCCGGCTGCAGATGCTGCTGCGGGGACAGAACCTGCTGGGATACCGCCATTATGCCGATGATGTGGTGGCAGCCTTCGTAAAGAAATCTGCTGACAACGGCATTGACGTGTTTCGGGTATTCGACGCCCTGAATGACCTGCGCAATATCGAAACAGCGATGCAGGCCGTCAAGGACAGCGGCAAACATGCCCAGGGTACAATTTGCTTCACCACCAGCCCGGTGCACACTGCCAAGCTGTTCGTCAAACAGGCGCAGCAGCTACAGGAGATGGGCGCCGACTCCATTGCCATCAAGGATATGGCGGGACTCCTGACCCCCTATGCCACCTATGAACTGGTCAAGGCCATCAAGGATGCCGTGCCCCTGCCCCTGGTGATTCACAGCCATTCCACGTCCGGCCTGGCACCGCTTTGTCAGCTAAAGGCCGTTGAAGCGGGCGCAGATCGCATCGATACCGCGATATCCTCGTTCGCTGGCGGCACCTCACATCCGGCCACCGAATACCAGGTCGCGGCGCTGCGCGACACGCCCTACGATACCGGACTGGATCTGGACAAGCTGACGGAGATCGCAGACTACTTTCGTGAAGTGCGCAAGAAATACCATCAGTTCGAGAGCGAATTTACCCGCGAGGACATTTCCGTACAGATCAACCAGGTACCGGGCGGCATGATGTCCAACCTGGCCAATCAGCTCAAGGAACAGAACGCCCTGGACCGCATTCGCGAGGTGTTTGCCGAAATCCCGCGCGTGCGCGAGGATCTGGGTTATCCGCCTCTGGTGACCCCGACATCGCAGATCGTCGGCACCCAGGCGGTGTATAACGTACTGGCCGGTGAGCGTTACAAGACCATCACTAATGAAGTGAAACGCTACCTGCAGGGCGGTTATGGTCTGCCGCCGGCCGCGGTTAATGAAGACATCCGGGCCAAGGCCATCGGCAAGGAAAAATACAGCGATGAGCGCCCGGCAGACAGCCTGGCGCCAGAGTTGGACAAGCTGCGCGCCGACATCGGCGAGCTGGCACTGAACGACGAAGACGTTCTGACCTTTGCCATGTTCCCTGATCTGGGCCGCGAATACCTCCAGCAGCGCGCCGACGGCAGCCTGAAACCCGAAGCACTGATGCCGGCAGAAACTGGCCAGTCAGGTGGAGGGGGGCGCAGCATGGCCACTGAGTTCAAACTGGATGTACACGGCGAGACTTACGAAGTGGCCATCACCGGCGTGGGCGAATCCGGCAGCGGTCGGCGCAAGCTGTACCTGTCCCTGGACGGCATGCCGGAAGAAGTCATTTTCGAGTCACTGAACGAATACGTGGCCGACGACAAGGGCAGCAAACGCGCCCGGGCATCGGAACCCGGTCATGTCACCACCGCCATGCCGGGCAACGTCGTGGACGTGCTGGTGGCCGTGGGTGACCAGGTGGAGGCGGGCCAGGCAGTGCTGGTCACCGAGGCTATGAAAATGGAGTCAGAAATCCACAGTAATATCGCCGGTGAAGTCAAAGCGGTTAATGTTGCCAAGGGCGACCGCGTCACCCCCGGCGACGTGCTGGTGGAAATCGCCTAGAAGCGGTAATCCAGATACAGCCGTGCCGCACGCGGCTCGAATATATGGAAATGGCGATCCGCTACCGGCGCGGCTTCGCTGGCCAATTGTGACTCGTAGAAATACTCCACGTCATGGTCATCCGAATCGGTGAGATTCAGCAGGTCCAGCATGACGTTAAAGTTGGCGCTGACCTCGTATCCCAGCCGCAAATTCACCATGGTGCTGCCCTCGGCCTGCACCCCACCGTCCAGCGGAAAGTCGTCAAAGCTGCGCAGCCGCAGATGGGCAAAAAGCGCATCCGAGGGCTGGTAATGAATACCGGCAGCCAGCACTGAATCCAGCGCCCCCGGTATCGCATCGCTACCTTCGACCGGGTGTTCGAACGCCGCATCGGTCCACGAATATTCCAGATCCAGGCCAATCTGGTCATTCAACTGGTAGTAGCTGGTGAGTTCTATCCCCTGCCGCTCGCTGCCCACGCCGGTATCTTCGGTGTTGCCGGCATCGCCGACAAACAGCAGTTCCGAATCGATATCCAACTGCCACAGCGCGACGGTGGCGTTAAGCCGGTCGGTGAAAAATACCCGCCAGCCCAGCTCCGATCCCAACGTGGAGACCAGCGGGTCAACCGGGGCCACAGTCTCGCCGCTTACCGGGTCGCGTCTGATGGTAGTGCCGCGGGCATCGTTGCTGTGAAAGCCATTACCGATACTGGCATACAGCTCATGGTTGTCGTTCAGGGCATACATCAGACTGAAGGCACCGGTAAAAATGCCGTCGTCGGCGGAGCCGGAATTGGCCGCCAGCGTGGTGGGGTCGGCAGCCGCCAGGGCATTGACCTCGAAATCGAACTGGTCATAGCGCAGGCCCAGTACGGTGCGCACACGTGGCGTCCATTGCTGCTGGCTTTCCCAGTACACGCCGATACTGGACTGATCGACTGCATCCAGGCGAATCTCGTTCAGGAACTGGCGCTGCGCCGTGGCGCGCAGGCCAACGTTGTCAATGGCATCAATGCGCAGTTCGGCGCCAATGGTATTGGTCACCGCAACAGCGCCCCACTGCCCCGGTATTTCCAGCACCGCATCACCGCCATAAATGCGGCGGTCATCCAGCTGCTGGAACTGGTCGCCCTGCGGCTGGGTAAAGTAGCTGAAATTGGAAAACAGGTTCATGTCATAGTCGATGCCGTAGGCATTTACAGCAACGGTCCCGAATCCCAGGTCGCGATCCCAGTTCAGGGCCAGGCTGTAGCGGGATGAAGAACCACCCACGGTAGGATCAATGGACCCATAGGGGCCAATCAAGCCGCTGCTGACTGCACGCGCCGGTATTTGGTCGGCGGAATTCCAGTCGTTGTCATAGGCCATGAACGACACCGCGAGACGGTCGGCATCGCTTCCCCAGATCTGTTTCAGCCACAGATTGGTTTTACCGACATCCTCATCGACACTGTCCCAGGGGCCGGCGTAGCGCTGGTGCTCCAGACCGTAAAGCAATTCCCCGGAGCCACTGTCCATGCCGCCGGTCAGCAACAACCGGCCAAAGCCAAATTCGCCCAGCCCCAGAGAAGCGCTGGCGGGAGCACGATGCTCACGACTGCTCATCCGTGCCGCCCCGGCACCGGAAAAGTCCCCGACATCGGCGTAGTAAGACCCCTTGCGGTATTCGATCTCTTCCAGCATCTCGGGAATAATAAAGTTCAGGTCGGTATAGCCCTGGCCGTGTCCGTGGCTGCGCATATTGATGGGCATGCCGTCGATACTGGTCGCAAAGTCGGTACCATGATCCAGATTAAAACCGCGCAAGAAATACTGATTAGCCTTGCCGCTGCCGCTGTGCTGGGTAGCCACCAGCCCGGGCACGGTTTCCAGCACGTCACCGGTACGCAGCAGTGGCCGCTGCGTCATCTCATTGTGGGATACCCGCCCCTCCGAGGCACTCAGGGCGCTACCTACCAGATTAACCTGACGACCGATAATTTCGATCTCTTGCACTGACTGCTGGGCGAACAGCGGCAATACTGGCGCCAGCCCGACCCCCAGTAAAGTAAAAAAATGAGTTCTGGACACTGTCGCTACTCTCCTGCTAATAATTATGACGTGCGTGTAACGGGCGGCCGCAAGTCTGCGTAAAGCTGCCCGGCAGCACAAGACCAGGATTTAAGACGGTCAAAAATAATTATAAAATTCAGCAGGTTGCACGCACCGCAACCGCTGCACCAGAATAATAAAAACCTATTGACTAAAGGTTTCCATTAACAAGTTTCAAAAAACCCATGCTGCCTCCGTCAAAGTCTCGCCGCTCGCACTCCGCCTTGCCCAACGCGCTGGGTGAAGTAGAACTCAAAGTCATGGAATGGGTCTGGGCCAGCCCGGGCACTGATGCGCGCGCCATTACCAGCGAATTGAACAGTGTCGCCCCTTGCCGGCTCAGCACCGTACAGGCGGCACTGGAGCGCCTGGTGCGCAAGGATTATCTGCGCCGTGAAAAACACGGTCATGCCTATCGTTATTTTGCCCGTCAGTCACGCAGTGAATTACTGGGCACCATGCTCAAGGATGTGATCCGCCTGCTGCACGACGGTCAGGCCAATACCATACTCAGCAGCTTTGTGAATGCTGCCGAGCGTCTCAACGACGAGGCCCTGGACGAGCTGGAAACACTGATTCACCGTAAACGTCGCGACCGGGAGCAGAATCATGACTGACACATTGCAACTGCTGGGGTCGTTCGCCACCATCTGGCTGGCAACCTGGTTTATCTGTGCGTTGGCGCTGATCTCGGTTTATCCCCTGCTGCGCAGTGCACTACTGCGCTGGCATCCGGCCATCGCCAGCAACCTGCTGCTGTTACTGCTGGCATTTCCGTTTCTGCTCGGCTTGCTGTCGACCCTGTTCCTGTTTGCCCCGGCGCAACGCTCCGCACTGGTCAGCAGCCATTGCCATGGCGACATCGCTCATTGTGCCGCCCACGTCCCACTTATCGAGCAACCCGGGCTGGTGCCGATTGGTCTGCTGCTGGTGCTGGCAATAGTCACCCTGCTCGCGGCTCGGTTGCGCCTGAACCTGAAGACCGCAGCGCGACTGCGTGCGCAACTGCAGCAGGTGGCCAAAGACGTGGGGGATTATCAACTGCTGGAAAATCCCCAGCCGTTTGTTTTTACCCTGGGCTGGTGGCGTAATCAGGTATTCATGACTCGCGGTCTGCTGAGTCACTGCGACCAGCAGGATGTGGCGGTAATTCTCGCCCATGAACAGGCCCATGCCCGACGCTATGACAACCTGCGTCTGTTAATCGCGTCTCTGCTGACCCTGGTCATACCCGGGACACTCAGCAAGGTCATGCGCGATGACCTGCACCTGTTGATTGAATCCGCCTGTGATTTTGAGGCCGCCGAGCAGCTTGGCGACCTGGAAGTCGCCGAAACCCTGCTGAAGATTCAGAAACTGAGCCCGGCCAACTGGCAGCTGGGGCACTGCGTGTTGCTGTCGGCGTTTACCGGCTCGGAGGTGGAACTGCGCATCAAGGCATTGCTGCATGGCCGCCCGCAAACCCGTCTGCAGCTGGCCTGTGTCAAGCTGTCGCTACTGGTACTGCTGACCGCCAGCGTGCTGCTGGTAGATCCGCTGCACCACAGTATTGAGGTCTTGCTGGCGATTCACTAGCCACGCTGGCGGGTAGCCTGACGCCTCCTGCAGCGGGTCCACACGTGGTCTTCTAATTGCTGCTCGAGTCGAGGAACCACGCGGGCTTCCGCCGGGCGGTTGACCGGACAGCAACAATGGCTGGCGCCGGCCATAAGGCCGACCCCACCGGCTACTGTTCCTTGTGCTCTTCGCGGGTCTGGCGATCATCATTATCGCCCTGCTGCTCATCGTCCGTTGACTCGATCATCATGATCTCTTCCAGACGCAGGTCAGTCAGTTTGCGAATGCCGGACATCAGGTACCACATCACTCCCAGGGTGAACACCATCAGCGGCAGGGCAATAAAGGCAAATCCCAGCCAGGTCATGTCGGCAATCTGTTCATTCAGGATCGCCTGCCGCTCCAGCTCCGGAAGGCGGGTATCGATTTCGATAAACACCCGCATGGCAATAAGGAAATTCAGCAGGCTGCTGATCGCGAATGACACCGCCAGCAGTTTGGTGCACTGACGCAGGTGTCGCACAAAGGCGTTCTCGTTACCAAACTCTGCCAGCCGCTGGCGGATGCGATCCATGTCCAGGGCGCCGGTGTCGGCTACCATCAATTTCATCAGCGGGTTGCGGGTAAACGCGGAGGCATACACGGCAAACCCGATCAAAGCCGGGAACGAGGCCTCCTTGATGGCAAACCAGATGCCCTCCAGCTGAAATAATCCCATGCCGCCAGTGAACGATACGTTGACCAGGCCCAGTAGCGACAGCCAGTTCTTCTTGCCCCGGGTAAGGTAGTCATAGATGCCGTAGCCCAGCGGAAACAGCAGGGCCACCACCAGTGCGATCACCGGGCCGTTCTCATCCAACCGCCGGGTTAGCTGATTGAGAATTATCACCGGGATGATGATGTTAAACAGGATATTAACCCAGGGGTTTTCGGGCTTCTGGGCCGTGGTATTCGTGGTGCTGGTCATAGTCTGCTACTACTGGGACGCGGGCCTGATCATGCGGCGTAATGCGTGATCAGTTGCCGGAAAAAATGAACTGGCAAGTATAGGCATCCCGGGCCAGGAACGCGACCCATCGCCAGCATTCAGCCGCCGGTGGCCAGACTGCACAATCCACAACTGTCTTTCCGCTGGCGCTGCAAATAGCGACTAAAGTTCCCGCACCCAGCGTCCGTAGTGATCCTCGAACCAATCAATTTGCCACAGACGGGTGCTGCTTTCGGCCTGTCTCCCAATAGAAGGCCGTGAGCCTCGACTATACGGACTAGGACTATGAAACACTGGCTTAGCAATCTCAGCATTCGCAACAAGCTGCTTGCCTCGTTCTCCTCAATGATTATGCTGATCGCCATTATGACGGTCATCACCATCACCACCCAGGGGAGAGTCACCAACTCGGTCGATGCGATGCTCGACCTGGACGGACGCAAGGCCGATCTGGCGCTTGGCGCCCTGGAAGCACTGGGCAGCGCCCGCGTTGCGGATCTTAAGTACCTGGCGGAATATGACCAACTCGGACTGGAAGCCGCCCGTGAGCAATACGTGATTCCCTTCGAGCTGGAAATGTTTGAATTGACTTCCCAGCTGGAAGAACTACGCGACCTGTCTACAGATCCGGAAGTGATTAGCGATATCCAGGACAGCATGGACGGTGTTGAGACTTTTTTGAATGGTTTCCTGCACGTGGCGAATCTCACCGAGGAAAAAGGTTTCAGCAACGTCGGCCTGGTAGGAGAATTTGAAGCCGCTGTGCGCAGTGTGGAGCGCACCGTCCTGCTTGAAGGGCTCAGTGACCTGACCATCATCATGCAGATCCTGCGCCGCAATGAGAAAGACTATCTGCTCACCGGTGATGACGTTTACGTGGAGCGCGTCCAGGAATCGGTAGATGACCTGATCGAGCAGGCCGGGATCGCCGACATCATGTTCGAGGAAACCCGCGAAGAGATAGTGGCGGGTGCCCGGCAATACTTGGAGCTGTTCAGCCGCGTGGTGGACATTGACCGCGAAATTAATGCCACGATAGCCGAACTCGAGCAGGCAGCGGCCAATGTGGACCCGGTGCTTGCCAACATCTACAACACTACTATTGAAAACCAGATTGCCTCCCGTGAAGGCCTCGACAGCACTCTCGCCGCCAGCAGCCTGACAGCACTGGTACTGGGTGTCGTGGCTGCCGGTATCGGCCTGGTGGTCGCGTTCTTCCTGGCACAATATTTCTCCCATATCGTCAAAACTCTGGCCGATGCCGCCAAATCAATGGCAACCGGAAATCTGAACCAGGATGTCGACGTCAGCAGCAAAGACGAAATGGGCGACATGGCACGTGCCTTTCGGGACATGATTGCCTATATGCAGGAAATGGCTTCCGCTGCCCGTTCATTGTCGCGCGGTGAAGTCGATGTCCAGATCAGCCCGAAATCTGCCGAGGATGTACTGGGCTATGCCTTTTCCGACATGATCAAGTATCAAAATGGTGTAGCAGACACCGTAGACGCCCTCTCAGAAGGCAACACCAAGGTTGAGTGCAGCGCCAAGTCTGAGAACGACAAGCTGGGCACTGCCGTGGCCCGCCTGCGCAAAAACCTGGTATCCATTATCTCCGAGGATGTCGGCGGCCTGGTGGAATCGGCCAGCCACGGCGACCTGAGTCAGCGTATTGATCTTGAAGACAAGCAAGGCTTTTACAAGCAATTGGCCAAGGGCCTTAACGACCTGGTAAGCCTTAATGACGCCGTCGTCAATGACGCGGTCAGCGTGGTCGGCAAAATGGCGCAGGGTAACCTGAGCAGCAAAATGCGCAAAGACTATGCTGGCAGTTTCGCGACCCTGGCTATGAATATCAATGTCATGCAGGATCAGTTGCGCGATGTTATCGAACACGAAATTCAGGACATCGTCGCCTCGGCCGCCCAGGGCGACCTGGCCAAGCGTATCGAGGTTGACTCCAAACAGGGCTTCTACAAGAAACTGGGCAATTCCATCAATTCACTGGTGTCCAAGTGCGAGGACGTCATTCTCGATGCTTCCTCAGTCATGTCAGCGCTTGCCGAAGGTGACCTGACTCGCAAGATTGAGTCTGACTACGAGGGCAGCTTCGCGGCACTGAAAGAAGACATTAACAGCACCGTCGACAAGTTGACTGAAGTGGTAGTGGACATCAAGCACTCCTCCGGGCAGGTGCGGGTTGGCGCCGAGGAAATTTCGTTGGGCAACCAGAATCTCAGTCAGCGTACCGAGCAGCAGGCGGCGGCCCTGGAGGAAACCTCGTCAACCATGAATCAGATCAACTCGACCACCGAGCAGACCAGTCATAACGCCCGCGAGGCGGATCAACTGGCCAAGGGTGCTGCCGGCACTGCCGAGCAGGGCAAGCAGGTAGTGACCGAGGCGGTGAATGCAGTCAAGGCGATCGAGGAATCCAGCAAGCAGATGGCCAATATCATCAGCGTGATAGATGAAATCGCCTTCCAGACCAACCTGCTGGCCCTGAACGCGTCCGTCGAAGCGGCGCGGGCTGGCGAACAGGGACGCGGCTTCGCGGTGGTGGCCGATGAAGTCCGAACCCTGGCCAGCCGCAGCGCACAGGCAGCCAGCGAGATCAAGGGCCTGATCGAAGACAGCATCGTCAAGGTCGGCGAAGGAACCAGGTCAGTCCACAACTCCGGTTCCGCGCTGGAGGAAATTGTCGAGTCCATTAACAAAGTGGCCACGATTGTTGGCGAGATATCCAATGCCAGCCAGGAGCAGGCCATGGGTATCTCCGAGGTCAGCAAAACCGTCGTCAGCATGGATGACATCACCCAGCAGAACTCCGCCCTGGTGGAGGAGTCTGCTGCCGCAAGCGAGTCGCTCAGTGAGCAGGCGCGCACGCTGGACAGCCTGATTGATTACTTCCGACTGGCGACCTCA
This sequence comes from uncultured Pseudohongiella sp., assembly GCA_965230125.1. Classification (GTDB taxonomy): domain Bacteria; phylum Pseudomonadota; class Gammaproteobacteria; order Pseudomonadales; family Pseudohongiellaceae; genus UBA9145. The sequence continues at coordinate 2,963,104 of OZ245938.1, forward strand.
CAACAGCAGCGTCACATACCCGGCAACGTAGTTGATTTTCAACAGGAGGGACTCAGCAAGACCGCTTGATAGCAGCTTTGCAAACCGTGCAACTGGACACCTGCGACGATTAAAATCGCCCCCTTCGGTTTGATCAGTGCTCCCACCTCCGGAGCATAGCAGGTGGCTACACCAAGCCCCGCTCAAGTTACTTGGGCGGGGCTTTTTTTATGTTCTTTGCAGCTTTCTTGGGAAGAGCAATTAACTCTGGTGTATATAGCCAGGTACTTCACTATGTCGATCAATGACCTCGAGCGCGACCGCGGGCAGGAGGGGGTTGTCGCCAACAATAAAGCGACAGCGCTGAACGGATAAAAAAGACCGCAGTCCGGGCACTGCTGTCCCACAGTTTCCCAATGAAAATACTCGATCAGCTTTAGTGCTGGTGTCTCGAGCGTATCCTGATGATTTCGGCCATGAAACCTGGATGCCTGCTCACGGGGCGTAATCTCGAAGCCAGTGAACCTTGACGCTTGCATACAGCAAGGGGCGGCTGGCAGTTAGCTTGTGCCGCTGTAATTAAGGGCCTAAATCAAGAACCTGGGCTGAACGGCGAAAAATGACCGTTTTCCAGGGCATTTTTCACAGTGAAGGGTTTTTTGTAAAGAGACTGGGGACGGGCGCGGAGCGTTGGCGACAACCCCCTCCTGCCCGGCGCGACCACATCCTGCAGATGGGCGAAACAAACGGAGCCTGCGCAGAACTCAGTTGGCGCGTCGGCCGTTGACAAACTCCATGCGCTCTACGTTGTTGTTGCGATCCACATAGCGACCGGGGCCGTGGCGCTCGCCCTGCGCCCAGCTGCCCTCATACCGATCACCATTGCGAAAATAGTAAGTGCCCTGGCCGGCAATCTCGTCACTACGGAACTGACCTTCATAGCGATTGCCGTTGGCGAAGTAAAACGTGCCCTGACCGTGCATCTGGTCCTGCTGCCAGTCCCCCTCATAGCGATCACCATTGGCCCAGATCTTGGTGCCGCGGCCATGCTGCTGTCCATTGCGCCACTGCCCTTCATAACGATTGCCATTGGCCCAGCTATAGGTTCCCTCGCCGTTGCGCTGGTCATTGCTGAAATTTCCTTCATAGCGGTTGCCGCTGGCCCAGGTAAACGTGCCGCGACCATGCTTCAGCCCCGCGCGCCACTGGCCGTCATACTGATCACCGTTGTTGAAATAGTAGGTGCCCTGTCCATCAATACGGTCCGCCGACCAGTTGCCTTCGTAGCGATCGCCATTGGCAAAATAGAACGTGCCCTGACCCGAGCGCTGGTCGTTACGGTAGTTGCCCTGGAAGCGGTCGCCGTTGGCCCGTAGCAAGGTGCCAGCGCCGTTCCGATTGCCGTTGCGAAACATCCCCTCGAAGCGATCGCCATTGGCATAAAAATAGGTACCTTGGCCATTTTTCTGGTCATTGCTGAACTGGCCCTGGTAGCGATCGCCGTTATTGAGGTACAGCGTGCCCTGGCCCTGGAAGTAATTGTTGCGGCATTGGCCTTCGTAGCGATTTCCGTCGGTCCAGCGGTATGTGCCGGTGCCGCTGGCGCAACTACCACGCAACCAGCCATTGTCGGCTGCCAGGGCTTGCCCGCCTGGTACCAGCAGGGCGAATAGTGTGAGGAAACCGACAAAGGTCACAGAAAGCGGAACAAGTCGTTGTATCATGGGTCGTTTTTCCGTTGGCGACGTTGGCGGCACAGTGTACCGCAGACCGATACGCAGGGCGTGATGCAACTCACCCTTGCAACACAACGAGCCAGCGCAAAGCTGTAAAAGGGCGCCAGAACCGGCGATCAAGCCCGTACAAGCGTCGCCCTTGGCCCTGCTGACGTGAGCCAGTTCACGAATTCTGCACCGCTGGCAGGCAGATTCATCGATCTTTTAGCTGAATCACAGTCTTCAGGGCGCAAAGCTAGAAAAATAGGGACATTGCGGGAAATTAGGCAGGGCCGCTGCAATTGACTGATTTTCAACCGATATCCTATAGTATTCACGCTCACAGAGCATCGAACCGAGGTTCGCAGTGTCACCGACAAGGGCAAAAAAACCGAGCAAAATCAATGGCTATACGCTGATTGAGCTGCTTATTGTGATGTCGATAGCAGCCACCCTGGTGGCGTTGTCGGCGCCCGCCTTTCAGGACACCATCGAAGCTGCCAACACCAACTCGCAAATCAAGGTCATGCTGACCACGCTTAACCTGGCCCGCAGCGAAGCCATCAAGCGCGGTCAGGATGTGTCCATCTGCGCCAGTGACGACGGCACCGACTGCAGTGCCGATACCTGGTCCGACGGCTGGATGGTATTTGTGGACAACAACGGTGACGCCGATGGCGATGCTGGCTCAGTAGATGGCGGCGATGAGGTCATTCGCGTGTTTGACTCATTGGGTGCCGCCAGCACCATGACCTTCACCGACGATATCTTTGCCTATAATAGTCTTGGGTTCAGTGCCGCAGGCGGCAATCATACTTTTCTGCTTTGTCCCGCCAGCGGCAACAGCGCCAACGCCCGGTCGATCGACATTGGTCCGTCAGGACGCGGTCGTCGCGTGGAGGACGGATTGGTATGTCCATGATGGGAACTCAGCGATGAAAGCACCTGGCAAGAAAATCACAGCGGCCCTGATCACCGGTACTTGCCTGGGTACCTCCCTGATCGAAGTGCTGGTCTCCCTGCTGGTACTATCCGGTGGCCTCATGGGCATGGCCGGCGTGCATGCCGTCAGCCTGCGCAACAACCAGGCTGCCTACTACCGCACCCAGGCTACAACCCTGACCATGGACATGATTGAGCGCATGCGCGCCAACAAAACCGGTGTCGACCAGGACGCCTATGACGACGTGGCCGGTGCCGCCACCGCATCCTGTTTTACTGCCGCGAGCTGTACTGCTGCGCAAATGGCTGCCCAGGATGTGCTGGACTGGTCCAATCTGGTGGCTGCAGCGCTTCCCGGTGGCGATTCCGTGGTCTGCATTGACTCCACGGGCAATGACGGTACCGCGGCGGGCAACGCCTGTGATGGCGCTGGCAATGTCTACGCCATCAAGATTTTCTGGGACGACGACCGTGATGGTGTTGCCGAACAGACCTACGTCACCACGTTCCAGCCGCTATAGGCGTGCAAACAGGTATTCCAACTCATAACGCTATGACCTTGATGACTTTAACCGCCAGCCACAAGCCCCAAACTGGACTCAGCCTCATTGAGTTGCTGATTGCCATGGTATTGGGGCTCAGTCTTGCAACAGGTGTCGTGCAGATCTATGTCGGCACCTCCACCACCGAGCGTGACCAGGATGCGCGACTGCGCATTCAGGAAAACGGCCGCTTTGCGCTGAATTTTCTCGGCAACGAAACCCGCATGGCTGGCTATCTTGGCTGCCAGGGGTCGATCCAGGGCTCTTCGGTGAACAACACCCTGAACGGGCCACCCGCTACCCTGCAGCCCGGCAGTGGCATCCAGGGCTGGGAAGCTGACGGCACTGCGCCTGGCGAGATCAACAACAGCGCTGCCAATGTTGCCACGGTCAGTTCTGCCACTGCTGAATGGACAACTGGCGGAGCCGGTTTCAATATTCCTGACGTCCAGGCGGTGCCCAATTCCGACATTGTTCGTCTCTGGGGCGGCTGGGGGAACTCCGGCACAGTAACCGACGTGGATAACACCGGCGCCGACCCGATCATTCAGGCCGAAGCGTTAGTCGGAATTGCGGCCAATGATTTCCTGATTATCAGCGATTGTGAGCAGGTGGATTTTGTGCAGGCCTGTGCGGTGGCCCCCACCGGCGGCGCGGCGACCACCGTAAACATAACCCTGTCCACCGCGTGCGCGCCGGGCAATGTCGGCACGGCTTTCGTGACCTCGGTGGAGCCCGCGGAGGTGATTCGCCTGGAAGGCTCGATGTACTACGTGGGCAAGCGCGACAACGACGCCAACAATCCGCCGTCGCTGTTTCGCAGTGTGCTGGCCGCTGACGGCACTGCCGGACCCGGTGAAGAACTGATCGAAGGGGTTGAGTCCATGCAGTTACTGTACGGCGTCAACACCGACCAGGATATTCGCGCCACAGTAGATACCTATCTCACCGCAGACAACGTGACCAACTGGGATGAAGTTATCTCCGTGCGGGTCGCCCTGCTGCTGCAATCCCCCGAGGACGGTACCGTGCCCAGCCCCCAGTCTTACGTATTTGATGGCGTAACCTATGACGGTGGTGCCGGTAATGGCGAGTTGCCTGCCGATGAGCGAGTACGACGGGTATTTACCAGCACCATCAGCCTGCGCAACCGGGCGTTGGGCACCTGATTTCAGGATCTGATTTCAAAAACCATGCAGCCGATCACGGAAACCACAGACCGTTTTCGGTAACGATAGACACTGTGACAACGATGATACTACTAACAGCATGAATAAACTGCCTCACCGACAACGATTTCCGGGACGCCAGCGGCAGCGCGGCGCAATTTTACTGTTCTGCCTGGTGTTCCTGGCGGTACTCACCATGATGGGAGTATCCGGTATGGAGTCTGCGACCCTTGAGGAGCGCATGTCCGCCAATATGCGCGACCACGAACTGGCGTTTAATGCCGCCGAATCGGCGCTACAGGCGGCCGAGGCCTGGCTGGTGCTACAGAATAACCTGCCCATTACCAGCACCGACGGCGCCACCACGGTGTGGGCCGAGGATTCCATGGACCCAGCTGCCGCTGACGGCCTGTATTGGTGGGATCACAACAACATCGACGGCGCCTGGTGGACCAACAATGGTGACGCCATTACCGATGTGGCCCAGGTCGCCGAGCAGCCCCGCTATTTGATCGAACAGTACCGCACTGTCGATACTGGCCAGTCTATTGCCATCGGCGGCGGCGAAGTAACCGTGCCAAGAATTTTTCATCGCATTACCGCACGCGGTGTCGGCGTCAACGCCAACACCGAAGCGGTGGTGCAATCCACCTTTGTACAATCCTACGACTAGGGTTTCCGGGCGAGCTAAGCCCCTGGAGCAGACAATGAGTCTCAAACAGCATGTTCGTTTACTGATGGGCTGGCTGGCGTCCGTCTATCTAATGGCGGCCGGCACTTCGTCCCAGGCCCAGCAGTTGGCACTGGCGGACATTCCCCTTTTCCTTGGCACCCAGATCGACCCCAACGTGTTCTTCATGATGGACGACTCCGGTTCCATGGACTGGGAAACCCTCACCAAGGCAACCCACTACTACACCGACTACTGGTCTTCCAGCAGCACCGTGGGTGAGATCGAACCGGGTTTTTTCTACAGCTTCTCGGGCAGTGGCGGCTGTACTGGCCGGCGCAACTACGCCTACATTTATGACAGTGATGCCTTGAGCAATCGCGACAACGTTTACGATTCCTGTTCCTTTGCCACCCTGGAAGACCAGCCGGAAGCTGGCGTACGCGACTGGCGTGTCTACACGTCGGCCCACAATGTGATGTATTACGACCCATCTGTGCTTTATCGGCCCTGGACCGGCTTCCCCAATGCGGTATTCACCTCCGCTCGCAGCAACCCGCAGCCGGGCAGCGATGGCTACAACCGGACCCGCAACCTGACCGGGTTTACCTACCAATGGTGGATCGACGATCACGGCGTGGATTTGGACAATGGGCGCGTTGAAGGCCCGGATGCGGCCACCGACACCCCCAACGGGATTGTCGATTTATGGGATTCGCGCATTATTTACACGGCAAATTCCTCCGAAGTCGTAAAGGAAGAACTGATTACCGCCACCAACATCGACGATATCAATACCAACTGCGATGTAAACGACGCCTATGACAATCCGCCCTATGAAGACTGCTTTGGCACAGTCGGAACCACAACCACCATTAGCGGCAGTGACGAAGACCAGTGGGGCCGCAATATTAATGAGATCAAACAGAACATCGCCAACTGGTATCAGTATCACCGCCGCCGCTCATTTGTTTCCAAGGGCGCGGTAGACCTGGTAATCAACTCCAACCCCAGCTTCCGATTTGGCTACAGCCAGATTAACGACTACGACGACATCTTCGTGGAAGTCCCCAGCGCGGTGCTGGATGACTATACATCTCACAATGCCGATCTGCTGGAGGAAATGTACGACTACGAGTGGGACGCTAATGGCACCCCCCTGCGCCGCGGTCTGGAACGGGTTGGTCGCTACTATGACGACACCCTGTCCGGTTTTGCGGATCCGATAATTTCCGAATGCCAGCAAAACTACGCGGTACTGTTTACCGACGGTGAATATAGCGGCAGCAACCCGGTGCTAGGCGCGATCGGCGACGAAGATGGCGACGGCGAGGATGACTCGCTCGCCGACGTAGCCATGTATTTCTACGAGAAAGACCTGAGCCCGCTGGACAACGATGTGCCGACCACGCCGATTGATCCCAACGATGCTCAACACATGGTGTCGTTCACCGTCGCCTTCGGCCTGCAGGGTAATCTGGTGGATACCGATAACGACGGGCTCCCTAATCCGGAGCTGGCATCGGATGACGATTGGCACGAAGGCAGCAGTATTGACACACTCCAGGACAAAATCGATGACATGTGGCACGCAGCATTCAACAGCAAGGGCTTCTATGTGGCCGCGCAGTCGCCCAACGAAGTGGCGTCGGCCATCGCCTCTGCCCTTCTTGAAATAGCTGACCGGGTCGGTTCCGCGGCGTCGGTTGCCACCAATACCGGTTCGTTGAACGCCGGCAGCAAACTATTCCAGGCGCGGTTTGACAGCTCTGATTGGAAAGGTCAATTGCTGGCTTTCCAGATCAATTCCGACGGCACGATCCAGTCCAACGAGGCATGGGAAGCCGGTGAGCAACTGAATGCCCAGGATTGGGACACCGGCCGCGAGATCATCACCTGGAACCCGAGCGTGGACAATCCTGCAGGCGGCCCCGTAGAAGGTGCTGGCGTGCCGTTCCGCTTCCCCAGCGATTACACCAGCCCCAATGCGCTCACCGACCTGTCCGACGCACAGCTTGAAGATCTGTTGAAAGATGCCCCCTATTCCTTCAGCACCGGGGTACCGGGTGAAATTGATGACAATCAGACCTGGGGCGAGGATATTCTGGCTTATCTGCGAGGCGATGACACCAATGAACTGACTGGCCAGAATTTTCGGCTGCGTAACAGCGTGCTTGGCGACATCGTGAATTCAGACCCGCGCTTTGTCGAAGAGCCTAACTTCCGTTATCCGGATGCCCTGGAGTCCAAGTCATACAGCCAGTTTGTCTCTGACAATGCCTCCCGGCAGGGTATCGTCTACGTTGGCGCCAATGACGGGATGCTACATGGTTTTAATTCCGATACCGGCGAGGAAGAGATTGCCTATATCCCCAGCGCTGCCTACGAAAACCTCGCCGACCTGGCCGACGTTGACTACGATCACCGCTATTTCGTGGATGGTGGCCCCAATATCATCGACGTATTCTTTCCCAGCACCATGGACCCCGGCACCAGCACCGTGGGTACCTGGCGCACTGTTCTGGCCGGCGGGCTTGCTGCTGGCGGGCAGGCCATCTATGCGCTGGACATTACCGATCCCGGCATCTTCGACGAAGCCAATGCCGACGACATCGTGTTATGGGAATTTGATGACAACGACGATGCCGACCTAGGCTATACCTACGGCAAGGTACAGATGGCAAAAATGAACGACGGCACCTGGGTCGGAGTGTTCGGCAATGGATACAACAATACCGAAGCCGATGGCAATGCCAGCAGCACCGGACACGCCGTGCTTTACATTGTTGATCTCGAGTCCGGCGATATTCTCAAGAAAATTGATACCGAGGCTGGCAGCACAGGCACCCCCAACGGTTTGGCCACACCCTTGCTGATTGATGAAGACGGCGACTTCGACGTCGATTACATCTACGCCGGTGACCTGCAAGGCAATATGTGGAAGTTTGATGTCACCAGTTCCAATCCCACCAATTGGGGTCCGGCCTGGAATTCCGGCGGTCCACAACCCCTGTTCACCACCGAGGCCAATCAGCCGATCACTACCCAGCCACAGGCGACCTTTCACCCTGATAACCTGTCCGGCTTCATGGTGTATTTTGGTACCGGCAAATACCTTGAAGAAACCGACAACATAGGCTCCGGACAATCTACGCAGACGTTCTATGGTATCTGGGACCAAAATTCATCAACTGCACCGAGCATTGACCCAAGCAGCGATTTGCTGGAGCAAAGCATTACCAATCAGTTCGAGGAATCATTCGACACTAACGATGACGGGGTTGACGATACCGAATTCCTGCTGCGTGATGTCTCCGACAATGAAATCAGTTGGAGCAGCCACCTGGGCTTCAGGCTTGACCTGATTCCGGACAATATCGAGGGTTCACCGAACGTCAGTAACTTTGGTGAACGCCAGGTGAGTAACGCCATTGTCCGTAACGGCCGGGTGATATTCACCACCCTGATTCCCTCCACTGTCGAGTGTGAGTTTGGTGGCACCAGTTATCTGATGGAACTGGATTTTCGAGATGGCAGTGCGCTGGAGTTTCCGGCCTTCGACCTGAACGGTGACGGCGAGTACGACGCCGACGATACCCTGGCCGCTGGCCGCGCCTCAGACGTGGGTATTATGCCTACCGTGAGCATCCTTGCCGACGGAGCCCAGGACGTCGCTTTTGGTTCCGGTGCCAGCGGTGATATTGACGTGATCCAAATCAGTGTGGGCGATCAATCCTACGGACGCCAATCCTGGCGACAGATTGAATAAGTCATGCCCCGAGGAATTCAGATGAAGAGTTTTTTAAAGCGAAGCACGTTTTTTACTGCCGTTTTCCTGGCTTTACTGACGCTGCTGCCCTGGTCTGTCGCAAGCGCACAGCAAGTTCTTGAGCAGCAGCGCAATCGTCCCACTGCCGTCCAGACTCTGGTAGGTACTGTTGACGGCAAGGCCGAGGATGATGGCTACATCACTATCTCCGGCACCAACTACGACTTCGACTCGGAAATCACCGAGGTCTATCTGCGCAACAATCTGGTCCGCTCAGGCATTATCGACGAGGGCATGGCCGTGCGCATCAGTCTTGATGCCCAGGGCACCATGATTCGTATTGATATCCTGGGCCCTTTTAACCAGCTGCGTTTGCTGGATCAAAACTAGTACACTAGAATCCGCTCATGTCGGCGACCCTGCCAGCGTGGCCGGCTCCAGTAAAACCAAGTTAAAGAAAGAACCCATACCATGTTCTCAGCCTCCCAGCCCACTACTCAGCAATCATGCCAGCGGCCACGCCAGCAACAACAGCAGCCGCAAACTGAACAGCGAGGCTTTACCCTGATTGAAATACTGATTGTGGTCGCCATACTCGGTGTGCTGATCGGTATCGCCCTGCCCGCCTATAACAACAGCGTGCTGCGTTCCGGGCGTGCTGAAGCCAAGGGTGAGTTGATGCAGGTAGCAGCGGACCAGGAACGTTATTTCTCCAATTTCAACACTTACATCACCGACGCGACACCGCTGAATACCCCTGCCGTCGCAGGCCGTGATCGCACGACACAGAATGGCCTGTATGTAATAAGCGTGGCCGCGGGCGGTACCGGCATCGGCTCCAGCTTTGTCGCCACTGCCACGCCCCAGGGTGATCAGGCCAATGACGCTTGCACGACATTGACGCTGACCAATACCGGCGTGCGCGGCGCCACGGGTGACACTGCGGACGAGTGCTGGCAACGCTAGGTTCAGCGCCGCGAAACCACACCGCTGCCTTTTTGCCTTTACATTGCCCTTTACACTGCTGCACGTCCTTCTCTTTACCGCCACTTCTGGCATGCCGGCCAGGACCAGGCTCAGCAGCGCAGTGGCCGTCCCCGGCTATCCTCGGCTATACCGTCCCCGTCAGTATCCAGCGCACGACGCGTGCGGCCGGCGCGATTGACGATTAATTGCCGGGCCTGCCGCAGGTCACCCGCGTCCGGGCAATAGGTGAAATTGCCATTCTGATTGCGGGTAAAACCCAAGGGAGTGAACTGGAGATACTGGCGATTGCCGAAAGCTCGCCAAAAAATCCGCCCCCGACTACCGCCTAAATCCAGGTAGGCAACCGGTTGCTGATCGTCCACCAAACGCCGATCGGCGTCCGGGTCACGAAATACCAACAACCCTTGCTCCCAGCTTCCGCCGCATTCCTGTCCATCCCCGGACCGACACAAAGTAACGACCTCACCGTAACTCACTGCGGAAATCCGCGCCAACTCAATGGCCTGGTTCAGCCGCCTGATGACCAGGTCGCCGCGCTTGTGCTGCACCATCTCTGACAGGCCAGGCACTGCCAGGGTCACCAGAACTGCGGCGATGGACAGTGCCACCAGCAACTCCAACAAGGTCAAGCCATGCACAGCTCGAGTCACCAGTACCCGGGGGACCCGTCCACTGCTCACTGATACCCGCTGCGCCTGCCTGCCCATGCCTGGTCACCTCCTTGTGCCCCTGCCCTTGCTGGTTTTGTTGTCTTCGTCTTCGTCTTTGCGCCCATGCCCGTGCCCGCACCTGCCGCTACATCTTCTAGTGAGTGTAGGCCGGGCTGAGCGAAGTGCGAGAATTGGCCGGAACTCGCCTGCGCACGCAGTATCGACATGCACCCGAAATCCCACCGATTGACCGGGTTCACGCCTACCGAGGACAACCTGGCAATCAGACACGCATCGCGATCGTGCACAGCACGTTGGGACTGCGCTTTTTTTGAACCTGCGCACCAGGCGTGCACAATTCACGGGCAGAAGGCTGGCAGCTCGACACTGCACCATGGCGAGGCACTCTACTCTCGGCAGGCGTGCCGGAACCAGGGTGACCAAAGTGCAGCCCAGCTCTCTCACCGATACCTCACCGATACCTCACCGATACCAGAATTTCATGCCAGGCAGCCAGGGAGCGGTGCAGACAAGGCTGGCCCCGCACCGTCCGCACTGCCAATCGAGGATCAAGGTGATAAACAATTTAATCTATTATTCAATGATATAGCGTCATAAACGAAGGCAATTTCGAAGGTTTATGTGAGACCAACATCTGACTCGGGCAGTCCGAGTCCAGGCAACATTACTGGCTGCTGTTGCCGGATATCGTCACCAGAATCTGATCTGACTGGTGGTACTACGCAGCTGCCTGTGATTCCCGGTACCGTTCAGACCTGGCGCCAGAATAGTGCGTTTCAGGTGCAGAGACTGCGCAGATGGCGATCAGTAATGGCCTTTTTGGGCTGGTACGTTTCATGCAACAGATACTGTCGACAAGCACCCTGTTGCAGCGCGGAAGCACCACTGGCAGGCCAGCGCGGCTCCCGCCCACGGCAGACAACAGGCAACAATAACGGTTGAGCAGCGGCGACAATGGCTGATAACCGACGACGCGTCGGCGTCGCTGTTGTCACCACCAGCATCCGATTAACCCGCAAGATCAGGACAGGAGCAATAGATGAATAACCGGCACCGCACCTCACTCAAACATATCTGGGCACCCATCGTGCTCGGCAGCGCAGCTCTGCTGACTGCCTGCAGCGAGGAACCGCAGCAACAGCAACCGCCTTCCAATCCATCACCAATGGCTACCGCTACAGCCCCTCCGCCGTCGAGCGGTCCTGATCTGGGCATTAATCCGCGCGGCAGAACCGAGCTGGAAATTGACATGAGCCAGATTCACAACCCGGAACTGGCGCAGGTCTTCGACTATATCGACACCAACATCGACCAGCACGTTGGCAATCTGCAGCGCTGGATTCAGCAGCCCAGCATATCCAACACCGGTGAAGGTATTCAGGAGTCGGCCTACATGGTGGAAGGTTTCTTTGACCAGCTTGGCTGCCAGGAAACCCAGGTCCACGATGTCGGCATCACCGAATGGGGCCAACAGGGCAACCCGGTGGTTTATGCCAAGTGTGACGAGGGCGCTGAAAAAACCATGGTGGTGTACTGGATGTACGACACCATGCCGGTAACCCAGCCGGACCTATGGACCTCCCCCCCGTTTGAGGCGCGCATTGTTGAACAGCCGCCGTTTGACAAGGTCATCATTGGTCGCGGCGCCAACAATTCCAAAGGGCGCCAGATGGCATTCTGGAACACCATGATGTCCATCAAGGCCGTCACTGGCTCACTTCCGGTAAACCTGATTTTTGTGGCTGAAGGTGACGAAGAACGCATGTCCATCGGCTATCGTAAATTTGTGCGCGAGAACCCGGAGCTATTCGCAGACGCAGACATCATGTGGGGCAGCGGTTCTTCTGAAGGCTGCGTCTTCGTCGAGCTGATTACCAGTGGCGAGAGCTGGGGCCGCGGTCCTACCTACAGCAACATCCACGGCGGTCGCAAACGTGCAGTGGATGCCCCGGCCTGGCGTCATATCCAGATGCTGTCCACCCTGGTCGACGAAACCGGTAACCGGGTCATGATCGACGGCTTCTACGACGACATCGAGCCACTCACTGAAGAGGAAGAAGAAATCCTGCGCGCCTCTGCGGAAGACTATGATGTGGAAGTCGCTGCCGATCGCCTGGGTGTGGCTCGGTTCATTTCTGACGACCCCTATGAAGTCGTGCGCATGTCGCGCTACGGCACCTCCATGAATCTGGACGGAATCTGGGGCGGCAATATGTTTGAGGGCGGCTCCGGTGCGATCCTGCCGAACCGCATCGTTTCCAAGCACAATTTCCGCTACGTTCCGAATCAGGATGGACTGAAAATCGTTGACCTTTTACGTGTTCACCTGGACGAGCACGGCTACGAGGATGTGGAGATTAACATCGTCGGCGATGTGCCCTGGGCGAAGATGGACGACAATAACGACCTTGCCGCAGCAGCACGCAAAATGCGCACTACCTTTGGAGTTGGCAATGCCGACCCGGTTGTTGAGGAAACCATCCTCGGCGGTTACTGGCCTGCCTATCTGTTTACCGGTGATGTGTTGGATATTCCAATCGCCAGCGGCTATGTCGGCGGCGGCGGCGGCTCGCACGCGGCCAACGAATATTTCGTGGTCGAAGGCGCAGGTAATACTTACGGAATGGCAGGCATGGAGAAATCCATTGCCCAGGTAATCTATGAGTATGCCGGTCTCAACGATCCCGACGGCGCGTCTGACGATTAAATCGCCAAACCAATGCTTCGGCACCCGCACTGATTCGGCTTCTGGATCCGGCGGATTGAAGTGCCGCGCTACCCTGATCGGTAGCGCGGCCTCCTGCTGTCATTGAATCGGATATGCCCGGACAATCACAGCGCCATGAATTCAACTTCGTACCAATGCGTACCAAGAGGTAGCAAAACCTTGAGTAATACTGCCATTTCCCTTCAGGACGTCACCCGTGTTTATCAGCTGGGTGATAACTCAGTGCGCGCCCTGGACGGCGTGAGTCTTGATATTGAGCCCGGAGAATTCGTCACCATTACCGGAGCGTCCGGATCAGGTAAATCCACCCTGATGCACATTCTTGGCTGCCTGGACAAAGTTACCAGTGGTAGCTACCAGCTCAACGGCAAGGATGTCTCCAATCTGTCCCGGGAAGAACTGGCCAATATCCGTAACAAACAGATTGGCTTTGTCTTCCAGGGATTCAACCTGCTGCCCCGAACCACGGCAGCAGAAAATGTTGAAGTCCCCCTGCTCTACTCACGACCGGTGATGCCAGCCCAGGAACGCCGCGAACGGGCTTTGAAGGCACTGGACGCCATGGGTCTGTCGGACCGCGCCGAACACCATCCCAGCCAGCTGTCCGGCGGCCAGCAGCAACGGGTAGCTATTGCCCGCGCCCTGGTCAACGAGCCATCCCTGATTCTGGCTGACGAGCCCACTGGCAACCTTGATTCCAAGACCGGTGTGGAAGTCATGCGCATCCTTCAGGAGCTGCGTGAAAAAAGCGGTATTACTATTATCCTGATTACTCACGAAGCAGAAATCGCCGCCTACGGTTCGCGCATTATTTCTATCAAGGACGGCCTGATAACCAGTGACGTGCAGAACACACCAACCGCCGCGATGCCCGAAGAACAGCTCGCCGCCGTATCCGGTGCTTGATTAGAAGATGCACCGCAGACTTGTTTACAAGCTATTCCTGATGCTGTGTCCCACGATCCGCACCCCACAATAGGAGTCGCGTCATGCTGAAAATGCCTCACTTTCTCGCTCTGGCCCTGCAGACCCTGCGCCGTAACAAGGTCCAGGGAATACTGGCCATGCTCGGCGTCACCGTTGGCGTCGGCGCGCTGGTCACCAGTATTGCCCTGGGTCGCGGTGCGCAACAGGCGATCACTGAGCAATTGATGGCGGTGGGTGCCAACATGATTGTGGTAACCGCAGGCAACTACCAGGTAGAACGCTCCCAGGATGCCGGCGCCGCTCCGGCCGATCACGGCAGCGTTGCACCAGAAGACAGCATTACGCCCTACCTGGTCAATTCCAGGACTCGGGATCTTGCTGAACTCATACGCCCGGCTATCTATGAGCCCGATAAAGCCATTGCAACTGCTGAACCACGAGCCCGGTTTCGTCAGGTGCATTACGAGGACGACCCCAACGCCCTGCACGATCATCCCACAGCAGCCGAACGGCTGGGAGACACCATGGCTGGCCTTGGTGCTGCTGCCACCCTGAGCCTGGATGATGCCGAAGCCATTCTCACCCAGCTTGATGGCGTTCAGTTTGTCGCCTCCGGGGTGCACGAAAATGCCCGGGTTCAATTACCGGACGGTGGCCGCAGCTGGTTTACCCGCCTGCACGGCACCGAACCCGATCTGCCCGAAATTCGCCGTGGCTGGACTTTCCCCCGCGGCCGGTTTTTTAACCGCAGCGAATTCAACAATGCCGAGCAGGTCATGGTGATTGGGCAGGTGGTGGCGGACCGCCTGTTTGGTCGCGACTACAATCCGGTGGGCGACACGCTCGAATTGTGGAATCAGGAATTTACCATTACCGGCGTGATTGGCAGCCGCAGCTGGGTCACTCAGCCTGCCGCCGGTGACGATCAGTTCGATGCCATCTACGTACCAGTCTCAACCGTCCATCGCCTGCTCAACCTGAGCAAACTGAACACCATTACCGTAACCACCCAATCGGCTGGCGATACCACCACGGTGGCCAGCGAAATCACCGAACTGCTTCGTCAGCGCCACGGCATCACCGAACAAATGGCGGATGACTTCACCGTCAAAACCCAGGCCGAACAGATTCTCGGCAACGGTCTGCCGCCCCAGGTAGCGCGCATTGTGGCGGGCAATATGGACAGTGTCGATAACG
The DNA here is from genome assembly GCA_965230125.1 of uncultured Pseudohongiella sp. Lineage (GTDB taxonomy): Bacteria > Pseudomonadota > Gammaproteobacteria > Pseudomonadales > Pseudohongiellaceae > UBA9145. Next base: position 2,978,400 of record OZ245938.1, read on the forward strand.
TTACCATCGCCCAGCTCTCAAGCTCGCTGGAACGGGCCAACTCAACCATGATGGCCCTGCTGGCCGGCGTCGCGGCAGTATCGCTCATGGTGGGCGGCATCGGCGTCGCCAACCTGTTACTGCTGTCAGTCACCCAACGCACCCGGGAAGTGGGACTGCGCGTAGCCATGGGCGCCCGGGGCAAGGACATCGCCCTACAGTTTGTCATCGAGGCAGTCATTCTCAGTCTGCTGGGGGGAATAATCGGCGCCGCAGCCGGGTTCCTCGTTGCCGGCAGCCTGGAAGGCATACTGGAATGGTCCACTGACGTCTCAATCCTGTCGACTGTGCTCGCTATTATCGTCGCCGCGGTCCTGGGCGTGCTGTCCGGTCTTTATCCAGCCCGCAAGGCAGCGCGACTCGACCCCATTGGAGCCCTGCATCATGAATAGCCTTATTGCTCGAGCCACATTTGGATTGACCAGAAAGTGCCAGGCCGCCCTGTTTTGTCTCGGCGTTGTGGCTGCCGCGTCAGCGATGGCTCATGAAGACCATGGCTCGCGCCACGGTGGCTTCGTGATGATGTTTCTGGAGATGCATTTCGAGATCGTCGTCCCGGACCAAGGCGGCGTGGAAATATATTACAGCGACCCCCTGCGCACCCCCCTGCCAGCTGCGGTGGTCTCCGACGTGGCCGTGGAGATCGAGCGGGCCGGTAACAACATCGAATCTGTGTACATGGCCATCAGCGATTCCGGCGAAGCCTGGCATGGAGAAAGCGCTCCGGTAGAAGATCCGGAAACCATTGTCCGGGTAGCATTCCTGTTCCAGGGTGAACCCTTTGTGCTGGATATCCCTGCCGCAGTTTTTCCTGAAGAGGACGCGATGAACATGCCAATGCATGACATGCCCATGGATGATACGACCACTGGTGATATGCCAATGAACCATAACACTATGCCGCAGCCAGGCTGCGAGAATGACTGCGCCGGTTAACCGCCTATGTTTACCAATGTTCAGCTAGCCCTCAAGTCTCTGCTGCAAAACCGCCTGCAGGCCGCGCTCACGCTGTCCGGCATGAGTATTGGTATAGCCATGGTGCTGGTAGTTTCCGGGCTCGGTCTTGGCGCCCAGCGCCAGATCGAAACCCAGATTGAAAGCGCCGGCCCGACCCTGATCACCATTCGCTCGGGCAACTTCCGGCCCGTGGCCCTGAACACTGCCGGACAGCAGGACAGCAGCGGCGGTGAGCTGGCCGAAGGCTCATTTGGTGAAGAAGGATTCGGTGATGTGTCGTTCGAGCAGAATGCGGCAATGCGCGCTGCTCGGGAACGTGCCACGCGTCCCACCCAGTCGAAAGTCCGCTCACCCGCCCTGCCCCTGCGTCCGGCTGAACTGCAGATGGTCAGTACCGGCATCACCGATGTGCGCAGTGCTGCCGCCACCATCACCGGCAACATCAATCTCCAGGACAGTCCAACGCGACTGGTGCGAACCGTTAGCGTAACCGGCTTCCAGCCTGCCTGGCCGGAAATGGAAGGCTGGAACCTGGTGGAGGGTCGCTATATCTCCGAGCGGGAACACGAACGCGGCGACAATATCATGTTGGTCAGTCCGTCGGTGGCCAGGCGTTTCTGGCCAGAAACCTCGGCGCTGGATAAAAAGCTGACCCTGGACGGCGAACAGTTCACTATCGTTGGGCTGATCGATACCGGCAGCGATGACGTGTCGGCCATTGTTCCCAGTGTGCACGTCCCCCTGAGTACTGCCATGCGCGTCCTGGAGCGCGAAGAATTTGATGCCATCCAGGTACGGTCGGCCTCGGTGGGTAAAACCACTGAAGTCGCCGAGGCAATCCGCGCTGCGATGCGTGAGCTACGCCAGCTTCCGGATGAGTACCTGGACGATTTCCGAGTCGAAACCCAGTCACTTTCCGCCATGCCCGGACAGGGAATGGATCCGCGCCTGGCGCGCGCGGTACATGGCAACATCATCGAGTTCGAACAAGCGTCATGGGAAGAAATGGCCACCAGCCTGCGCCAGGCTGGCCGGACTTTCACTTACCTGCTCAGTGGCGCCGCAGCGGTATCCCTGCTGGTCGGTGGAATTGGGGTCATGAACATCATGCTGGTGTCTGTCACCGCCCGAACTCGCGAAATAGGCCTGCGCATGGCTCTGGGCGCGCGGATGCGGGATGTCCTGGTCCAGTTCATGGTCGAAGCCGTGACCCTGGCCGCTTTGGGCGGACTCATCGGCTTGACGCTCGGTGCGGTAGGCTTGCTTGCTGCCCGACATTTACTGGACTGGACCACTGCCATCTCCCCTTTGATGCTACTCATTGCCATCACCATGGCGGCCTTGACCGGAGTTATTTTTGGCTATGGTCCGGCACGACGTGCTGCGGAGCTGGATCCCGTAGTGGCACTGAAGGCTGAGTAAATATCCAGCCAATGATTATTGAATACATGATTTATTAATGAACCGTTGTTACTGGCACTGAATTAATTAACCCGGAAAAACAGCCCTGAGACCGGTCGGACTACTGCCTGACCATCGACTGGCTACCGAGAGACGTGAGGAATAACCATGTTGGCCATGCTGCCTGTAAACCTGAAGCTGGCGATTCGCTCCCTGAACCGCAACCGTATGCGCACGGTACTGACCATGCTCGGTATTATCATTGGCGTGGCGGCAGTATTGACCATGATCGCGCTGGGTACCGGCGCCCGCGCCTCGGTGCAGAGTGAGGTCACCTCTGCCGGCACCAACATCGTCTACGTGCGCGCCGGCAATTACACCCGCGGCGGCGAAAGCGTCGGCATTCTCTCGGGCCGCGGTGCTGCCACCACCCTGATTCCGGAGGACGGCGAGGCGATTCAGACATCGATCCCGGGGATTGACGCCATCAGCCCCGGCAACAGCAACCGCACCTTTCTGGCCGCCAATGACCAGCGCGTATTTGGACGCATACAGGGCATTGCCCCGGAATTCGCCGATATTTATTCCTGGAACATTGAGCCGGGCACCATGTTCCGAACCAGCGATGAGGCCTCGGCGATCATTGGCAGCACCCTGGCAACCCAGATTTTTGGCGCCGATACCAACCCGGTAGGCGAGCTTGTCCAGGTCCGGGACGTAAGTTACCGGATCGTCGGCGTCACCGACGGACAAGCGGAGGATCATAGCGAGGTGTTATTCGTCCCCTGGCAAACGCTGCAGAACAGCCTGGGTATTGAACACCTTGATTTCATTACCGTGGCGGCCGAACGCGCCGGTGAATCTTCCCGCATTGCCGAGGATATCAAATCACTACTACGGCAACGCCACGACCTGATTACCGAAGACGGCGCCGCTGCCCAGTCCGGCTACCTGGCACAACAAGGTTCCGCTGGATCCATCCCCGATGACTTTACGGTAGAAACCCAGGCCGCCGAAGCGCTGACCAAGGGGCTGTATACACCAGCTGCAGCGTTTGCCCTGGCCAACCTGCCACGTCTTGATGAAGTCACCCTGGAAGAAATGGCCGATACCCTGGATCGGGCCAGCAACACCATGACCGCACTGTTGGCCAGCATCGCCGGTGCCTCCCTGATCGTCGGCGGCATCGGCATCATGAATATCATGTTGGTCTCCATCACCGAGCGAACCCGGGAAATCGGCTTGCGTATGGCCACCGGCGCCCGCTCCAACGACGTGGCTCTGCAGTTTCTGATTGAAGCCACTACCCTGAGCCTGCTCGGCGGCATTATCGGCCTGATACTGGGCCTGGTGGCGGCAGAGCTGGTGGGCTGGTCGCTGAATTGGCCTACCACTGTGTCTCTGGAAAGCATGGCTTTGGCACTGGGGATTGCCGCGCTGGTGGGACTGGTGTTTGGCAGCTACCCGGCGCGCCGTGCGTCGCTGCTTGATCCTATTGATGCCCTGCGAACCGAATAATCTTGCATTACAAAACAGCTGGACCGTGTTGACCTATGTCTGAACAAGCCAAAGCCCTGCCCCTGAAGTTAATCCTGCCAGCCCTGTCGCTCGGTGCTGGCATCCTGGTCTGGTTGCTGCTGCCGTCATCACCTGCGCAGCAATTCCGGAACTACCCTGAGCACTACCTGGCACTGGCGCTGAGCCTTGAGCAGTTTCAGGAAGGCGAAGTGGACAGCTATTTCGGCCCGGATTCAATCAGCGGCCGCGACCTGCCGCTGGCGACTATCCAGTCTGAAGCAGAACAACTGTTAACCCGGGTTAATGAACTGCAGTTGGACAGCCCTGGCGGCGCGGATTTGCTTGCATCCAGGCTGCGACAATTAATCAATGTGGCTGAATTTCTCCAGGATCCGGAGCAGCTCAGTTTTGCCGAGGAAACCGGGTTGCTGTTCGGCCTGAAGCTGGCTGAGTTACCGGAGCGCACTCGACTGGATGAGCGCGGACGAGTGGAAATAATAAGCCGGCCCCCTACCGAAGCTGACCAGGCCCGCGAGGCCATTATTGAAGAATTGAATACCCTGCTTCCGGGTACTGGCAGCCTGCCGTTTCGGGTTGCCAGTTTTCAGACACGCCACCAGGTGCCCCTGGACCGGCGCGAGGAGGTATTTGAACGCGCGCTGGCTGCCTGCCGGGAAGCGGCCACAGCGCACTGGACACTGCCCGCAAACGAGGCGCTTGCAGTGGAGTGGACCCGGGATGTCAGCAGCCCCTGGCACCGCTATCAGGGTAATGGCCAGAGTCTGCTGCAGATCAACCCGTTAACGCTCGGCTACATCGGCTCAATGATTGACGTTGCCTGCCACGAAGGTTACCCCGGCCATCACGCCCAGTTTCTGTTGCTGGACGATGCTGCGACCGACTCGCTGCCGCTGGCTGAACAGCTGACACTGTTGCGCTCACCACAGGCGGTGCTGCGTGAAGCCGCTGCCGAGTACGCAGTGGACCTGGCCATGCCCTGGTCGCAGCGCCTGGCGTTCGAACGTGACGTCCTGTTTCCCATGGCGGGTCTGGCAAGCGATGAAATTGGCACTTATGCCCGGATTCACGAACTGGTCACCAGTCTTGGGTTTGCCACCATCCCCACTCTGCAGGAATACGCTGATGGCGAGCTGCCGCTCATGGCCGCCTCATTGCGCCTGGAACGAGACGCACTGGTCGCCAGCCCCAAGGGTCTGCTGGATTTTGTCGACCAGTTTGGTGCCTATGCGGTGGGCTATACCCTGGCCGAACAGGCCCTGACCAGCTTTATTGCCAGTCAGCCCAGCTCACAGTCAGAAACGGAACGGGAGAAAAAATGGAGAGTGCTGGCGGATATCATGAGCCGGCCCACGGCAATGTCGGAACCGGTGTTAATCAGTCTCCCGGAGCCAACTCCAGTCAGCGACCAGGGCCCGATCTAACTAGCACTCGATAATCGATACCGGTACTTCGGTGACATTGACCGCCAGACCACCGGTTGAAGTTTCCTTGTACTTGGCCTGCATATCGCGGCCCGTTTCACGCATGGTGGCGATCACCTGATCCAGCGATACATAGTGTGTACCGTCGCCTTTCAACGCCATTCGGGCAGCGCTGATGGCCTTGATCGCCGCCATGGCATTGCGTTCAATACAGGGTACCTGTACCAGCCCGTTTATCGGGTCACAGGTCAATCCCAGATTGTGTTCCATGGCAATCTCGGCTGCATTTTCCACCTGGGGCGGTGTCGCACCCATCACTTCCGCCAACGCCCCGGCGGCCATTGAGCAGGCCGAGCCCACCTCACCCTGACAACCCACTTCGGCGCCGGAGATTGATGCATTGATTTTGTAAAGAATGCCAATTGCCCCTGCTGTAAGCAGAAAGCGTCGCATTTGTTCGGGGCTGGCCGAGGGGTGGAAGTCCATGTAGTAACGCAGCACCGCCGGAATGATTCCCGCCGCGCCGTTGGTCGGTGCGGTCACCATCCGCCCGCCCATGGCATTGACCTCGTTGACCGCAATGGCATACAGGCTGACCCAGTCCAGTTGGCTGAGGGTGTCTCCACCGCCGGATTCTGACTGTGATTTGAGATTCTGATAGAGGCTGGCAGCACGGCGCTTGACCCTCAACGAGCCGGGCAAAAAGCCCACTTCGCGGCAGCCCTGCTCAATACAGGCGTGCATGGTGGCCCAGATCTGATCCAGGCCAGAATTGATCTGGTCAACCGAACGCCATGCCTGCTCATTGATCAGCATGATGTCGCTGATCTGCAGCCGCTCCCTGGCACAAAGCTGAAGTAATTCACGGCCCGTGGAAAACGGCATGGTCAGGGCCACCTCGTCTGTCACTACCGGGTCATCAGCATCCGCGCCATCGGCGACAACAAATCCACCGCCCACCGAGTAATAGCATTTTTGACGCAATACGGCTCCGGCTTCATCTCGCGCGGTGAAGCGCATCCCGTTGGGGTGTGCCGGCAGGCTCTCTTCGCCTTTCAGGACGATTTGCTGCTCCGGATCAAACGCAATGCACTGTTCGCCCATGACCTGGAGGGAATTCTGCTGCTGAATGGCCGCGACCCATTCCTCGATTTTTTCCACCGGCACTGTTTCCGGTTTCTCACCCATCAGCCCCAACATAATCGCCCGGGGCGAGCCATGGCCAACACCGGTAGCACCCAGGGAGCCAAACAGTTCAACGTCGATGCGGGCACATCGTTCCAGCAACCCGATTCGTTGCAGGTCCACGGCAAAGCTGCGGGCGGCGCGCATGGGGCCCACGGTATGGGAGGACGACGGCCCTACGCCAATCTTGAATAGATCAAAAACACTGAGCGACACGCTTGAATTCCTTATAGAACTGCTACTGCGCACCAGTGCTGTTCACGGCGCGGCAGGAATAACAGAATATGTGTAGATACGGGGCAGACCAGCACAGGAAATCACTTGATAAACGCCCTGCCGGATGCCCCCGACTTAGTCGCAAGTACCGTGCCATCTGTTGGCTGGTGCGCGGTTTTCAGAGGTGACTCTCCTGACCGTCCCTTACCTGCATTAGCTATCCCACCTTCTATAGCCCTGACTACTCCCTTGCCAGCACCTGATGTGTTTCAGCCTTTTCCGTTCTGTTCTACCTGACCCGAATTTGCTTCACGGGTTGGGAAACGACTATGCTGCAAGCGGACCCCCGCGATCAGGAACCCCTTGGACCATGGATTTTGAATTCACCGCTATTGCTACCATCCGCACGCCGTTCCGGCAGAAATTTGCCATCCCCAGGCAGCCGAATCTAGTCCCCGAAGCCGAGGGCACTATCGTCTTTGCGTCCGGCTTTTCCGACTGCAACAGCCTGCGGGCGCTGGATGAGTTTTCCCATTTGTGGCTGGTGTTTGTTTTCCACGGAGTCGCCGACCAGGGCTGGTCACCCACGGTGCAACCACCACGCCTGGGCGGCAAAGAGCGAGTTGGTGTGTTCGCCAGCCGCTCACCGTTTCGACCCAATCCGATAGGACTGTCGGTGGTGCGCAATCTGGGCTACAGCAACGAGCAGGGTCGAGTGGAACTCAAGGTGGGTGGCGTCGATCTGCTGGACCATACTCCAATACTGGATATCAAACCCTATGTGCCCTATGCCGATAAGGTCGCCGACGCCAGCTCAGGGTTTGCCGTCGGGCCTCCCGGACACGACCTGCCGGTGGTATTTAGCGATGCTGCAAACCATATGTTGGCCTCGCTAGGCGCCGAGGGTACCAGTCTGCGCAAGCTGATTGAGTCAGTACTGCACCAGGATCCACGACCGGCCTGGCGGGTAAAAGAAACTGACGACAAACAATACGGTATGAGCCTGTATCACTACAACATCAAGTGGCGCCTTGCAGAGGGTCAAATAGCAGTGCATGAAATCAGGCCATCGAAGGATGTTGAGCGAGGTTGACACGCTGCGGGTTAAAACGCCGAGTGAGCGATCATCAGCAGCCGGGGAAGCTCCGGGCTTTGCAATCGGTGCCCAGTGTTCCCGGATAAGGCCAGGCGGCGATTCGCTGGTTCGAGGTCGCGCGCCGCAGGCTAGAAAAGCAGGTCCCTCGCAGATTTGGTGGAAAGAACAATCAGAGGTTTCTTAGAAAGGCAATTGCGTGGTGAAACAAAGCCTGGTCACAATTGCCGGTATTGCGCGACGAACCCAAAAAAATCATGGTGCAGTGTATGACCGAACTATGATGACTATCTGACAGGAAATTTGGCGCTGCCGTTCGCCTTCGGGCGGCCATGGTGCAGGAGAATTCGCACGACAGGAGCCGTGGGAATGCCACCGGCTTTGTGCTAGTTTCTTTCCTTTACCCGGTTACTGACTCTACGGTTAACATTTAACAACGCGTCTCTTTCCCGGCTCCACTGAAGCGCGCCCGGAGGACCATTCACCATGCTTTTCGTTACCAACCGAAGCCCCCGCCAATCCGTGCGCTTCCGCAAAAATCGACCAATCAGTTTTGATCTGCAGAACACCGATGTCTCGCGTTATATCTATTTCTGTGAGCGCCACGCTGTGGATGAATATACCGAAGTGGGAAGCGCTGACTTTTTCCAGCGCCTGAAGACCAGCATAGGGCCCGATACCCAACTGCTGCTGTATATCCATGGCTTTAACAACAATATGGAAGATCATGTATTCAGGAATACTGACACTTTACAGGCACTACTCGACAATGAAGTGCCACAACAGGTATTGGTGGTGCCGTTGATCTGGCCCTGTGATGATGACTCCATCATCGCCATAGCCGACGATTACTGGGATGACCGGCGCGCCGCCGATGCCAGCGCCAATGGTTTCGCCCGTCTATTGGGAAAATTTGATAGCTGGCGTCACCAGCAAGCACAGCAGGAGGATCCCTGCTACCGGCGCATTAATGTGTTGGCCCACTCCATGGGTAACCGGGTGCTTCGAGGCGCACTGAACGAATGGGCAATCAAGGAATCCGGCGGGCAAATGCCAAGCCTGTTTCGCAATGTGTTCATGGCGGCGCCGGATATCAAGAACGAGTCTCTGGAGAAAGGCCGCGATGGCCAGTTCATTACCGACAGCGCACGTAATGTATTTGTCTATTACGCCTTTGACGACTTTGCCATGCCGGCCAGTAAAGTGGCGAATGTCGGTGAGAAAACCCTGTCGCGGCGACTCGGCATGACCGGGCCGGAAGCGCTCGAAAAAACACCACGCAACGTCTATGAGATCGATTGCTCCAGCTTCAATAACCGCTTCGACAGCCCCGTGGGTCATGGATATTTTCTCCGGGACGGTAACGGAGTTACCAGCCCGGTGCTGCACCACATGGTTCACGCCATCACCCACGGGCGCCCGGCCACCCCCGATCGAAGTATCAGCCTGGACGCTGATTAACCACATTGGCCGGCCCGAATCAGGTCAGGCAGCTTCGCCCTTTTGCTGCAGAAACGGCCGCAGTTTCTCCATGGTCAATGGTTTGCAAAACAGGTATCCCTGTCCGTAATCACAATCGACCGATAGCAGCGCTCGCTCCACATCCAGTGACTCGATGCCTTCGGCAATCACTTCCAGCCCCAGCTTGTGTGCCAGGGCCACGGTGGACTCGACTATATAACGATTGTTGTCGTTGCTAAGCATGGTTCGAATAAAGCTCTGATCGATCTTAACCGCGGATACCGGCAGGCGATCGAGGTATTGCAACGAACTGAACCCTGTTCCGAAATCATCAACGGCAATAGTCACCCCGTGATCGGCCAGTTCAGTCAGTGCCGCTACCGCCACATCCAGGTCAGATACCACAGCACTTTCCGTGAGCTCCAGCTCAAGCTTTTTGGCGGGTAGCTGGTAACGATGAATAATATCCTTTACCCCGTCAACAAATGCCTTGTGGCCGAGATTGGTTGCCGAGATATTAACTGCGATTGAGCTGAGCTGGTGACCGTCCTTTTCCAGGGCTGTCAGTTCCGACACCGCTTTTTCGACAACCCACAGCGTTAACGGTGTTACCAGCAGACTGTTTTCGGCAAGACCAATAAATTCACCGGTGGGTATTACGCCACGACTGGGATCAGACCAGTGCAGCAACGTTTCCACACCGCGGATACTCTGGTCACTCAAGCGGTATTTGGGTTGAAAACGCAGCCCCAGGCTATTTTCATCCAGCGCATGTTTGAGTAGTCCAAGGATTTCCAGATTGTATTTCGAGGTCAGACTGAGTGAACGGGAGTATTTGAAATAGTGCAGTTTACGTTGCTGCGCTTCATTAAGCGCCATTTCAAGTCGCCGCATATAATCATTCGCCGCCAGGTCTTCGTCATCCAGACTGACCAGTGACCACACACAGTGCAGCAGTAGCGGAATTCCTTCAAAGTTCACCGGTGTGTTCACAACCTGGTCCACCACCTGGCCCAGCTCCTGCTCAACTTCAGTTCCGGATGCCGGGTTCAGTATGGCAAAGCGATTGGTGCGCACCTGATACAGCTCAGCATCGGCCGGCAGGCGGGACTGCAGGCTATTGATTATTGAATCAATTGCCACCGGCTCAAAATCGGTACCCAGTTTCAGTGACAACTCATTGAGATTGACAATGTCGATCAGATACAGCGACTGCACCGCAGCCGCCTTCCTCCCTTCCTCGGCGGTGAGCTCACGATGCCTGAGAATACGATCCACTGCCCGGGTCAGTGCTTCACGATTTGGTAGTTCACTGGTGCCGCTATGCAACAATCGCCAGCGAATCTGATTGATGTAGCCCTTGATCAGCTCAGAAGAGCCACCGACAATAATGGCGATCAGCAGGAAATAGATTAGCCGGAAAGTCCAGTTCAATGTCGATTGTGGGGTACCTGTCACCACGTCAAGAGGCATAAAGGGTCCCAGCATGACCCCACCAACCAGCGCGGCAAGTACGCCACCCCAAACGCCAAACACCAGGCCGGCAAGCACCACCGGCACATACATGGTGTGTGTATAGACCACGAAAGACCCGCCAGTTCGGTAGACCACTGCCGCAGACAGCAGCATGGAAGCTACGATCAATAACAGCACAAACAACCGGAATAACCGGCTACGTTCTTCTACCCATTCATACAGGGATCTGAGCGTCACAATTACATCCTGCACTGCGCAGTGTGGAAAATTGAATTGTTGCGAATGTGGGCCAGCCTGTCCACCTGGGTACCACAAACGTTGTTGTCGACGCGATCAAATCCATGATCGGTGCTGGCTCAGGGTGACGCTGCCTGGCCCTGCATGATGCGGTCGAAGGTACCGTCGGCGACAACCTTCTGGTATGCCGCCGACAGTCGTGCCAGCAACTCTGGTGAGGAATTACGGCTCAGGGTAAAAAACAGGGCGGTGGAGATGTCAGACAATGGCACGGCTGGAATCAGGCTGTCGATCTCAAAGCCATGCAATTCGGCATATTCCGGAATCCGGTGGGCGCCCATGGCAAACAGTTCAAAACGGTCCCGCATCAGCATCAACGGCGCTCGAGACACGTCGGTCATATGCACCAGACGCGTAAAGTTTTTGTCGGCCAAATAGCTATCAATGACATCGCCCTGAATCGTCCCGATACGCAGTTCTCGCGCCTCTTCAAGGCTGCGCGGTAAACGCTCGGCATGATTGCGGCGACCGTAGAGGTAGTAACGCAGTGGTTGAATTTCGCCAACCCAGAGCCAGCGCTGTTCGCGCGTTGCCGTCCTGGTCACCGGGTACGCCAGCACGTTCGGATCATTATCCAGCGCTTGCTGAATGCGTGCCCAGGGGAACACCCGCAACTGATACTGCAGTCCCGCGTCGGCCATCAATGCCGCCAGTAACCGTGTCGCAGGATTATCCACCAGCGTTTCTCCCGCGCTGTTGGTGGTTAATTCCTGGTTATTGCGAACCTCGGTATATACCTGCAACACCGGTGTTTGTGCAGCTAGCGGAGTATTACCCGCGACCAGCACTACTGCCAGCAGGCACGCTTTAAAAATTTGCTGCATCGGGATCATGGTCTGGGGGACAGGGTAGCTTGGCTGGCGATTATTCTTCGCAAATAATACGGCAGATAGGTGGAGAAATTAAGCAAGCTTCAGCTGCTGACGTCCTTTTGCGTCGCTTTACTGTCTTTTATTGCTCAACGTTGCCTGGTCGACCTTCCCTGGTCAATCTGGGCTTTACTGCGCTTCTTGACTGGCTCATTGCTCAGTGAGCGGGCAAAACTGATACAGATCGCAACCAGCAGCAGCGACATCAAAAACCCCATGGCAATCGAGGCATGTTGAATCGCCTGCAGGCCACCAACCACCAGCAGGATAGCGGCCACCGCTCCCTCGGAGACCGCCCAGAACACCCGTTGCGCACGCGGTGGATCCGGATGGCCGCCGCTGGTGACCATATCGTCCACCAATGAGCCGGAGTCAGAGGACGTCACAAAAAAGATGACAATAACCAGGGTGGCAAACACCATGGTGATATTCGCCAGGGGCAGCGTCTGCAGCAGCGCATGCAGGGACACGGCGACGTCATCCTGCACGGTATTGAGCAAGCCACCCTCACCCATGACTTCGGTGTGCAGTGCTGCACCGCCGAATACGGCAAACCAGACAAAGGTGCCCAGGGACGGAATCAACAGCACACAGGCCACGAATTCCCTGAGGGTCCTGCCCCGCGAGATGCGAGCAACAAAAATGCCGACAAAAGGTGACCAGGATATCCACCATCCCCAGTAGAAAAAGGTCCAGTTGGATTGCCAATCTCCGGATTGGGTAAAATCCACCCACAGACTCATGCGCGGAAGATTCTGTAGATACAGGCCCAGGCTGCCCACCAGGGTTTCGAAAATATAGATCGTCGGCCCTGCCAGCAGTACGAACAGCAACAGCGCGCCGGAAGCACTCAGGTTAATGATACTCAGACGCCGGATCCCGGCCTGGATTCCGGACACCACCGACACCAGGGCAATAAGCGTGATGATTGCAATCAACACTACCTGCACGGCGAGACCGGTTTGCACTGAGCTGAACATGGCAATACCGCTATTGAGCTGCATGGCACCCAGGCCCAACGATGTGGCGACCCCGAGAAGCGTTCCGACCGTGCATAGAATATCTACCAGGTGTCCGGCCCAGCCGTTGATGCGCTCACCGAGCAGCGGATAGAAAATGGAGCGCGGTGCCAATGGCAGCTCCAGTCGAAAATGAAAATAGGCCAGCGCGGCGCCAAAAACCACGTAGATTGACCAGGCATGCAGCCCCCAATGGAAGAACGCATATTGCATGGCGAGCGCTGCCGCCTCCGGCGTTGATCCGTCCCCGGAAGGGGGCGATGCATAGTGGTAAAGCGGTTCAGCCACACCCCAAAAAACGATGCCTGTTCCCATACCGGCGCTGAACAGCATGGCAAACCAGGACCAGTAGCTGAACCCAGGCCTGGAATCAGCCGGACCAAGTCGCACGCTTCGATAGCGGCTCAACAAAAGCCACAGGGAGTACAGCAACAGGGCGCTAACCACCAGGGCATAGTACCAGCCGAAATAGTCAATAACCGATGTTTGCAGTTGTTCGAAAAAGCGGCTGGCGGTCGACGTAAAGAAGCCGCCAAACAGGCAGAACGCAATGACGGTCAGTGCAGACCCGAAAAATACCGGCGGCTCCATCCTGTCGGTGAGCCTGGACCAGTAAACAATCGGCTTGTGTTTAGTCACAGCTTGATGCGAATGCTTGGCAGGTTGGAAAGGAAAGAATTAACTGCCACCCGCGCGGCTACCGCGTTCGCGATAGCCGCAGCAAGTAGCGAGGGGACGTGTCAGGCAGCTGCGTCTTCGATATCTTTCGCTGCCGCCTGCGCTTTCTGGTACTCACCGGCGCGCATGATATCGCCGACTGATACGATACCCGTGAGGTTTTTATCAGAGTCATTGTCCAGTACGACCAGGCGCCAGACCTGTTGCTTCTGCATGCTGGCGACTGCTTCGCTAATCGGCTGGTTCTGGTAGCAGTACAGCACCTTGTCACTCTTGCAGTCGGTGACTGGTGTATCGCCGGGTTTTTTACCCTCGGCAACAGCACGGACTACAATATCGCGATCGGTGATAACCCCGACCAGTTTGCGTTCGTCTTCATCGCTGATTGGCAAAAAGCCGCTGTCGATATCGGACATCAGCTTCGCTGCCTGCTCGATGGTGGTGTCGTGTTTGATGTAACGTGACTCCGTTGACATGACTTCTTGAACAGTGCGTTCAGCGGACTGCATAAAGGTCTCCTGCTTGATGATTTGGTTTGACGGTAACATGACCGCTAGCTGATTCTCAAAGTCAGTCATGAAACCAGTGCGTGGAACATCTAACCGGCAACGGTCTCGATTTTCTGACGCCTGAGTTCTTCTGTTGTCCTGCGTGCAGGCTGGTCCAGCGTCGCCGGATGCCATGGCCCCTCTATCGAAATTGAATAGCCGGAGTTCCCTAACCAATAAAAAAAGCCGGAAGGAGTTCCTTCCGGCTTTCATTTTTTAACATCTGACTGCAACCAGCTTGCACGAGCTTTAGCTGGCATTCATCTCTGGCGTCTGACATTGACCAGCTTTCGGGTTCAGGCCGCCGGACTGCACAAAGCCGGATCGCCCTGAGTTGCCAGACTCAGCTATCAGGCTCAGCGTCCTGAAACTCGACGTGAATTTCCAGATCGATTTCATCACCGACACCGAAGGAAACCATGTTATCCAGACCGAAGTCGGAGCGCAGAAAACTCATGTCGCCGGAAAAACCCAGTGTGTAACGGCGCGTCAGAAAGTTACGACCACCACCGTGGAAATTGACTTCCAGGTTGACCGGATTAGTTTGTCCCAGCAGGGTCATGTCGCCCTCAAAGATAAAAGTATCTTCGTCCACTGCTTCAACGAAGCGCGTGGTGCGAAAAACCGCCTGCGGATAGTTCTCCACATCAAACCAGCTCGGACCGCGCAATTCTTCCGAGAACTCCGGCAAATTGACATCGATAGATGCGGTTTCGACAATTACTTCCAGCTGCGAGTTTTCGATATTCTCCGGATCGAAATCCAGCGTGGCATCGAAATCACCAAAACGACCAATGAACGTAGAGAAACCCAGATGGTTAATCTTGAACAACAAGGCAGCGTGATCGGTATCCAGCGTATAGCCGCCACCGCGCAGTTCCTGGACTTCTGTTTCGAAGTTCGGCGTAATCAGTCGATCACAGGAAACCAGCAGCGTTGCGCCGGCGAGGAAGGCCGCGATGCGGCCAGATTTTTTTAGCAAAGATTGATTCATTAACTTGTCCTGTTTCACCTCACTGTGGTGAAGCGTATACATCGATCTCAATGTCGACGTCATTGGGGATGGCAGCGGTATTCGCCCAGTAGCCCTGTCCCACGCCAAACTCCAGGCGCTGGATAGTCACTTCGCTGGTCAGATGGAATCGTGGCTGGCCGTCATACATTTCTACTTCAAATTCGAAAGGAAAGGCCATTGGCTTGGTCACGTCACGAATCGTCAGCGTGCCGTCAGCAACAAACGAGTTCATAGACTGCAGTTCGCAGTTTTCAGCCCGGAAGGTAGCCGTCGGAAACTGATCTACATCAAACAGTTCGATATCCAGCAGGTAGTCTTTCACTTCGCGGGAATCCACGCTGATTTCCTCAATGGGAATCGTCACTGCAAATTCACAGGCGCCCGGCCGGGTAGCATCAATATCGAAGCTGGCCGTAATGTTCTTGAATTCGCCCTCGTAGGGAGTGCCTTCATAGGAATAATGAAAGACCACTCGGGATTCATTGGGGTCCAGTTCCCAGGTAGCGGCGTCAGCCTGCATACCGGCCAGGAACAATACCGGGGTAATTGCCGCACGAGTCAATAGGGTTCGCATACTTCGTTCTCCTCAAATAATTCAGTGTTACGGCAGAGCCAGGGCAACCAACTCGGTGGCGCCGCCGCTGCCGCTGACGAACATGGCAATGTATTGCACGCCGTCGTGCTCGTAAGTCATTGGCTGCCCGGTTTGCACGTTGGGCAGATCGATCTCGGCGAGAATTTCGCCGGTTTGCTTGTCATAGGCACGAAAGATCGGGCTGGCTCCCTGGCCTCCGCCGCCTTCACCGGCAAACAGCAAGGTGGATGTCAGCACCAGTCCGGCGCGGGTCGGTACGCCTGTCCGCGGGATATCAACACCTTCCAGTGCCGGATGGTTGGCAACCCGCTCCGGGGTATCAGCATTGGCCATCATCCAGACGTGGTCGCCGCTATTCATGTCAATGGCGGTGATGCGGCCATAGGGCGGCTTGACTATTTCCAGGCCCTGCACCCGGGGTACACGTACCCCGAAAGCCATGCTGTAGGCCACGTCAGAGTCTTCATCATTGGCTACTGAAAGCGCAGACAGCGCGGTGCGTGACGGGATATAAAGCATGCCGGTTTCCGGATCATAGGCGGCACCTTCCCAGTTCGCGCCGCCGGTAGCCGAAGGCAAACTCAGGGTACCCACGGTGCCATCGTCAGCTTCGGCCAGCGATGGCGGCGAGTACAGTGACGGGCTCAGGCGAAACTCGGCGGCGGCTTCCAGAGCCTCCTGACGCAGTTCCGGAGTGAAATCGATCATGTCGTCTTCGGTGAAACCCTGGCGATCAAACGGCGCCGGGCGAGTCACGTAGGGCTGGGTCGGAGAGTACCACTCACCGGGCACATCGCCAGCGGGAACCGGACGCTCTTCAATCGGCCAGACCGGCTCGCCGGTATCGCGATCGAAGGTGTACACCCAGGACTGCTTGGTGACCTGCATGACGACTTCACGGCCATTGGGCAAGTCAGCAACCACCGGGGCAGAAGGATTATCCCAGTCCCAGATATCGTGGTGGATCAGTTGGTAGTGCCAGTCGCGCTCGCCGGTGGTGATGTCCAGCGCCACCAGAGCATTGGCAAACAGGTTATCACCGGGACGATCGCCGCCAAAACGGTCACCGGTCGCGGATTCGACTGGTAAATAAACGTGGTTGCGCTCCGGATCACCAGAAATCTGCGCCCAGACACCCGCGTTGCCGGTGAACTCAACACCGTCATCAAGCCAGGTCTCAAAGCCGACCTCACCCTGCTCCGGAATGGTGTGGAAAGTCCACAGATGCTCGCCAGTCTGGGCATGGTAGCCGCGCACGTCACCCACTACATTGGTCTTGGAGCGGGGGCGCATGCCGACCCGGTGGGCCGGGCCGACCACGACCACATCATTCATGACAAAGGGTGGCATGGACGAGCCAATATCAATGTCGTCGTAGCCGTCCTCATAGGCGTTGCGCAGACCGACAAACATGTCGATAAAGCCATTATCGCCAAAATCAGGGTCAGGAATACCGGTCCTGGCGTCCAGGGAAACCAGCTGGAAACCCGGGGTGATAGTCAGAATGCGTTCCTGATCGTCAAACCGGTAGTAGGACACGCCCCGGCCGGCACCCTTGCGCGGCGCATCGTTGTAGCGCTGCCCTTCCTCGGGGCGCCACATCCACAACTGTTGTCCACTGGTGGCATCCAGGGCCAGGACATTACGCGTGGCACCGGTGGTGATGTACAGCACGCCGTCAATTTCCAGCGGCGTTGAAGTATTGTTGAATTCCGGGGACGGTCCGAATTTTTCGGTTGAAAAGCGCCAGGCGATTTCCAGGGAGCCCACATTGTCGGCGTTGATCTGGTCCAGTGGCGAATAGCGATGCGCCGTCTTGGAACCATGGTGGTCCGGCCAATCGCCCTCGTACACGCTGGTACCGGACTGGCTCCAGACTGCTGAGGCACAGGTCAGGGCACCTACACTCACGATGAACGAGGAAATCAGTCGTTTGCTTCTTAACATCTAGGACTCTCCGGATATCTTGTTTGTAATTCTTTCCGCTTTAACCGAACCTGAATGGATCTGTTTCACGGAACGCCGATCTGTCGCCGTGTCTGTCTTCAAGACAGCGTCAGGCGGGGCTGAGGGGTATGACAGACGCATGGGATCGGGCAGCAGGAAGGATAAGCAATCTACTTTCTACAAGCAAGTCAACGGCTTCCGGTAAAACTGTCGCGCAGGCCCACACTCGGCGCGAGCGCAAGCATAGGTCAAATACGGGTTATTTGTCCTTCAATGTTGCGTTTTATTACAGTTTCTGGCGCCACAAACCCGGCAGCTGGCACTTTCCCGCCTCTTACTTGTACCACCCTGGAGAAAAAGAGCGAGCACACAGTTGCCCACTAGCAGCTGGAGTTTGTTCGATCCGCCGCTGCTGCCCTCGCACTCAAGCCCCAGCGCATCGCCGCCGTAATACTTTCCAGTGTGCAGCAGAGTTTCCGAGAGGCGCTTTTTCCGGGCCCTTTCGAGTGCCCCTTTCGAGACCTTGCCGAGACCAACAAATCGAATGAAGATCCCATTTTAGATCATTGTTTTTACTGGATAATTTGCAATGAAAATGTATTCAAATCACGGACATGAAACAGACCGTCTCGACGCCCCTCACCGGCTGGCGAGCGGCCTGGCAGAGGTCACCGCTGATGATTCTGGCGGTGAGCTTGGCAAACTGGCAGACAGCGTCAGCGGCTTTGCCCGCCAGCTGAGCGTCATGGCCGGCGACATCAGGGTGGCAGAGACACTGGTGACTGCAAGCCTGATCGAAATTGGCAGCGCAAACGGTCCGGACCATAGCCGATCAGACCGCCCCCAGGCTGCGCGTTCGGCACCCCAGGATCTGGATACCGTGGTCAGTGTACTGGGTGAGATTGTTGCGCGAACCACTCAGTTGGCGCATCGCGGCTATTCATACCCTCGTTCAGGAGTAGCCACTGGACAGGCACCGCCGCATCCCCTGGCAACCCGACGTACCTGTCCACCTTGGAGCGTCCTGGAGCGTCCTAGAGCTCTGGAGCTCTGGAGCTCTGGAGCTCAACTATCCTGACCCCAGACTGCCGACCCAAGACACCCAACTACAGGCCCTGCCGGTCGGGACCAAACCGCCAGAGCCATCAGAATATCGGCACGAAAACGAGATGCAGCAGAACCGCAAACACCGCCAGGATTTGCAGACCGTTGATGATTTCCGAGCGCCGGTGCAGGCGCTCAAATGTCGAGGTCGCCTGTTGATCGCCAGCCAGGGATTGATCGCGGTAAGCGTTAATTGCCGGCATCAGGCTCTGTCGGCAGTACATGGCTGAACCGGCAACCAGAGCCAGCAGGCTGGCATTCAGCGGCAATCCCCACACCAGGAATAACGCGCCTGACGCGGCAAGCAGAATTACTGCCAGGTAATACCAGGGAAACACCTGGCGCACAAAGCGCCCGGCAGTTTCTATATCCAGCTTGATGAAGATCAGCGGCGCCATCACCGCCGAAAAAAACACCATACTGCCTGCCAGGATGGAGATGGCGAGAAACCCGAGACCTATTAATACCGTTGTTACAGTCATGCCTTGCAAACGCGCACGGAGACCAGCTGGATCAGCTTTTCCGGTGCCCTGCCCCGGGCAATTACCTCAAACTCTGGCTATGCACCTGATTCTGTCATGCGCCCTCACGGCTATGCTTAGCCAGCGAATCCGCGGCGACCGGCGATCACTTCAAGTCGCCGGTCCAGGAACACGGCAGACCCGGGGTCTGTCGGAGAATCCACCAGGCGATAGTCCGCCTGCATGCGGTCCCGGTTGAATTCGCACAGCACATAACCGCGCCGGTTGTCGGTCCAGTACTGCACTTGTGGGTTGCCGGGCAGCGCCCTTGCCACAGCCGCAGACCAGGGACAGTTCGATGAGATAGAGGTGGTGGCCAGTTCGACAGCCACTGGCGTGGATTCCGGGTTGGCGTCATTGAGCGGGACATTCATCGCCGCACCGCAATGCCAGTCGCCGCTCAGTACCACCGGGTTGCTGAAACCCGGCGCCGCCAGCTTGGTCTTGATGCGCTGTCGCTGGGCGGCATAGCCATCCCACTGATCCATATTGTATTCATCACCCGGGTAGCGAAATGAGGTAAACCAGGTTTGCTGCGCCAGCACATTCCAGCGCGCCTCGGTCTCGGAAAGCAGCGGCTGAAAGAATTGCTCCTGGGCCTGACCCAACTTGTTAAGGCGTGGATTCAGGCGTGCGTCGCAGTGCGCTGCCGAGGGAAATGCCTGGCTGCACACCTGATCATCACGATACTGGCGCGTGTCCATCAGCAGGATGCGCAGCTGCCGGCCAAAGCTGTAGCTGTCATAGAGGCGCAGCTCGGAATCCAGGCCAGCAAGCTGCGGCGGGCGTTCCACCGGCATGTGTTCGTAGTAGGCTTGCAATGCCGCCCAACGGCGTACCCGGAACTCCAGATCGGTTTGCTCGTCGGGGTCCTCGGGGGTATAGCCCGCCCAGTTATTATCCACCTCATGATCGTCCGGCACCATTAACCACGGCGCCGCGGCGTGGGCAGCCTGCAGGTGGGGGTCCAGGCGATACTGGGCATAGCGATTGCGGTAATCCCACAAGGTCCGCGTTTCCGGGCCCTGGTGCTGACGCACCCGATCCGCGCCGCCAGGACCATACTCGTAGATATAGTCACCCAGATGAACAATCAGGTCAGGGCGCTGCTCGGCGATGTCACGAAACGCAGCAAAGTGACCGGTTTCCAGATGCTGACAGGAGGCGAAAGCCATGCGTATCGGGACGTCATCGTTGCCTGCCGGTGCCGTACGGGTGCGGCCCACGGGACTGGCTTCTTCGCCGTAATAAAACTGGTACCAGTAGTCGCGCCCCGGGGCGAGCTGCTCGGCCGGGTAGTGCACCGAGTGTCCTTCCTCCGCCGTCACCGTGATGCTGGCGTCGATGACCGTGTCCTGCATCGTCTCGTCGCGACATACCCGAACGCGCACCTGGGTTTCGTCGGGCAACATGCCACCACCGTTCAGCGGATCCGGCGCCAGGCGGGTCCACAGAATCACCCGGTTTTCCCGCGGACAGCCAGAGGCCACGCCAAGACTGAAAACCGGTCCTGATGCCGCAGCGGCCAACAGGGATTGCGGAGTCTGCAGTAGTAGCAGCCCGGTACTGGTCAGCAGAAAGCGACGGCGATTAATCATCTTCGTAAGAGTCCTTTAATTAAGATTCCTTTAATAATGCATAGCGGTGAACCGGTTCACCGCTATGACGAGACTACGTCAGTATTCCCCGGCCAACAATCACGCCGGTCCAGAAAGCTGTAATCTGCCCATTGTTTGTGGTTTGTATTGCAGTTGATTGACAGTGTTTTGAGCTGCCGGGCGCCACCGACTATCGTCCGGTAACGGTAAACAATCCCATGCTGATATTCGATCTCCCAAGCGCCTACCCGGCAATCACCCACGACGCCAATGGGCGCAATGCTCAACTCGCTTGGCGATCGCATTAATCTCAGCACTGGCCCGACAATATCAAAGTTTCACTGCGGCTTTGCGTGTTGCTCAAGGATGCTGCAAGCCAGCTCACCAGGTGCTTTACAACACTGCCACCGGTAACATTACCCAAACCAGAACAGACAGCTCGCCGTATGCCCTCAGCGGAGGACATCATGCGTACCCTTTACTGGCTGACCAACGACCTGAGACTGGATGACAATCCGGCGCTGCGCCGTGCCGCCAACAGCGATTCCCTGGTCATTGTCTACTATGCCGATCCACGCTGGTTCAGAGCGAACCGCTATCAGCTGGCATCCATGGGCAATCATCGCTGGCAGTTTATCCGCGCCGCGCTGGATGAACTGGCAACCTCGCTCGAGCGTCTGAATCAAAAACTGCTGGTACGTTTTGCCTGTCCAGAGCAGGACCTGCCGGAACTGCTTCAGGCCTACCAAATCGACCGCCTGGTCACGGCCCGGCAGTTTGGCTGGGACGAAATCAGAACCCTGCAGACCGTTGTTGAGGCCTCACCTGCTGTTGCTGTCGACACTGTGGATACAACGACGTTGTTCGCAGGCGCGCAGCTCCCGTTCGCCGCTGGCGATATGCCGGCCACTTATTCCCGCTTCCGGCGCAAGGCGGAGAAACTGCCAATCGATACCCCGCTGGCCCGCCCGGAGTGGCTACCGCCGCCGCCAGCAGAAATCCCTGGCAACCGACCAGGGATTGAGGTGTCCGGCCCACTTCCTGACGCCGAGCTCAGTCAAAACGAATTCCAGGGCGGCGAGTACGCCGCACACACCCATGTGGATAGCTATTTCGAATCGACCTTGCCCCACTCCTATAGGGAAGTACGCAACGCCCTGGATGGTTGGGACAATTCCACAAAGATGTCGCCCTGGCTCAACAGCGGCTGTCTGTCCCCACGTCGACTGAACGCCACCCTGACCAGTTTTGAGGAACAATATGGCCGTAACGATTCCTCCTACTGGATTTACGTGGAACTGCTGTGGCGCGAGTATTTCCAGTGGTTGGCCCGCGATCGCGGAGTTCGGCTGTTCACTTTGCAGGGCACCGCAAAGCGGCGGCCCCTGACCTGCTTTTTCCCGGACCGCTATCAGATGTGGTGCGCCGGCAGCACCCCTTATCCGCTGGTCAATGCCTGCATGCATCAGCTGCAGCGAACCGGCTATTTGTCAAACCGCGGCCGACAGATCGTCGCCAGCTGTTTTGTCAACGAGCTGAACCTGGACTGGCGCTACGGCGCTGCCTGGTTTGAACACCAGCTGCTGGACTACAACGTCGGCTCCAACTGGGGCAACTGGCAATACATCGCAGGGGTCGGTGCCGACCCCCGCGGCGGTCGCCACTTCAACCTGGCCAGGCAAACCGAACAGTTTGATGCCGACGGCAGCTACCGGGCGCGCTGGGGTGGCGACGATACGGTACTGCCGCTGGACAGCCGTGACGCCGCAGACTGGCCAATCGATCCGTCGGTACAATAGCCGCGGGGAGGTGGCGCAGATTACTGCTGTGTGCCGCAGCAATAGCATGTCACTTTACTGTTACCATCACCCCATACCTGCAAAAACATAGCAGTACTGAACGTCATCATGCTCAATATGAACTTCGACCAGCGCGTCGTTATTGATAGCACCCACGCCGAATGGGTCCCCAGCCCCAAGCCTGGCGTGTGGCGCAAGCCTCTGGCCCGGGAAGAGGCGGAACGCGGCCACGCCACAAGTATTGTGCGCTATGAGCCTGGCGCGCGGTTTTCCGAGCACGACCATCCACTTGGCGAGGAAATTCTGGTGCTGGAAGGCACGTTTTCCGATCACAGCGGAGACTATGGTGCGGGCACCTACTTTCGCAATCCGGAAGGGTTTCGCCATGCCCCGTTCAGTGAGCAGGGCTGCGTCATCCTGGTGAAGCTGCACCAGTTTCACCAGGATGACCATGCCAGGGTGATGATCGATACCGGTTCCGCCCCCTGGCTGCCCGGCCATGGCAATCTGCAGGTCATGCCGCTGCACCAGCACGGTAGTGAATCGGTGGCCCTGGTGAAGTGGCCAGCAGGAGAACGGTTTCAGGAACACACCCATTTCGGTGGCGAAGAGATTTTCGTACTAAGCGGTGAATTTATCGATGACAACGGCCGCTACCCGGCCGGCACCTGGATCCGTAGCCCCCATCTCAGCAGCCATAATCCCTGGGTAGAAGAAGAAACCGTGATCTGGGTGAAAGTGGGTCACCTGCCGCGGTATTGAGCTGCGGCAGCAAGCAGCACGGCACGAAATGAGTGCGCAGCGCACCGGACAGGGGCGCCGGTGCTGCCCCGGTGTTGAACTGCCAACCTTTTTGCTACCGGCGATCGCGCTTCGTGGGCCTCGCCTGGTACGTGTTTACTGCTGCTCGTTGCGGTATCTATCCCGCTATTTATCCCCGATTCACCTCGAATCTATCCATTAGCCAGTCAAAATCCTGCCTCGGTACCAGCGCCTGTATCTCTGTCGATGGCACAGATCTTGATGGTGGTTTTGGTTTACCCTTGTTTTAGTTTGAGTTTGATCTTGACTGAACGCTTCTATTCACCCCGGTCGTGCCGGTTACGGTGGCGACGACCTTACCTACAAGGCATTACCATGACAGTTATTACAAGAGCGTGCTTGCTCATCGCGACACTTTTGCTGGGCACAGCCAGTCTCGCCCAGGTCAGCATTAGCGATATGAAAGCCGAGGCCATGTCCGGCGTCGACCAGCGCCAGAAAATGGTCCAGGAAATTATTGATAGCCTGTTTTCCTTTTCCGAGTTGGGCTTCCAGGAATTTGAAACCCAGCGCTACCTGACCGACCTGCTGGCCGACAACGGTTTTGATGTGGAGCTTGGCGTCTCCGGCATACCCTCAGCCTGGTGGGCCAGCTGGGGCAGTGGCGAGCCGGTTATCGCCCTGGGGTCCGATGTCGATGGTATTCCACGCGCGTCACAGATGCCCGGAGTTGCCTATCGCCAGCCAATGATTGCCGGTGCCCCGGGCCATGGCGAGGGACATAATTCCGGGCAGGCCGTTAACATCGTTGCCGCCCTGGCGGTCAAGGAAATCATGGAGCGTGAGAACCTGCCGGGGACTATCGTAATCTGGCCAGGCATTGCCGAAGAGTTACTGGGCAGCAAAGCATGGTTTGCCCGCGACGGCATGTTCGACGGCGTAGATGCCGTACTGTTCACCCACGTCAGCAACAATCTCAGCGTCAGCTGGGGACGGGCTCGCGGTACTGGCCTGGTATCAGTGGAGTACATGTTCGACGGTATTGCTGCACACGGTGCCGGAGACCCCTGGGATGGTCGCAGCGCCCTGGATGCGGTGGAGTTGACCAACATAGCCTGGAACTTTCGCCGCGAACACCTGCATCCGCTGCAGCGATCCCACTACGTGATCAGTAACGGCGGCGACCAGCCCAACGTTGTCCCTTCCTACGCCAGTGTCTGGTATTTCATTCGCGAGGTCAGCGCCGATGGCATTCGCGAAAATTTTGCTACCCTGCAGCGCATTGCCGAGGGGGCATCGATGATGACCGATACCGACCTCAGCCGCCGTATTGTCGGCGCCGCCTATCCCCGGCATTTCAATCGACCGATTGCCGAAGCGGTATATGCGAACATCCAGCAGGTAGGCCTGCCCACCTGGTCTGAAGACGATCAGCGTTTTGCCAAGGCGCTGCAGTCATTAATGGGCAATGATGAACCTGAAGGACTGGCCACTGACCTTTCCGAGCTGGCGGGAAATCTTGAGGAACCCGTTTCCGGGGGCTCCGATGACATCGGCGATGTAGCCTGGAATGTGCCCACCATTACCCTGCGCTACCCGTCCAACGTGCGCGGCCTGCAGGGACATCACTGGTCCAGCGCCATGGCCATGGCCACACCCATCGCCCACAAGGGTGCGGTAGCCGGATCCAAAGTGATCGCCGCCACCATGGTTGATTTGCTCAGGAGTGAAACGCTGGTGGAGTCAGCCCACGCCTACTTCAACGATGTGCAAACAGCCGAGGAAGAATACATTCCCTTCATCGGCCCCGAAGATCCACCGGCCATTGAGAAAAATGCCGAGATCATGGCCGAGTACAAGGAGCAGCTTGAACAGTACTACTACGACCCGACTCGTTATGACACCTATCTCGAGCAGCTGGGAATAGACTATCCGCAACTCGAAGCGACCAACATTAGTCGTCCGCAATGAGACCCGGCGGCCATTCATTCCGCATCAAGCAGACTGGATGGCCGCTTTCCCTGATCCAGATTGGCGGCTTTACTGACCAGAACCGGAAGCTACCAGTCCGGGCAGTCGCCTGTTGAGCGGCTAGCCAGTAGTGCTAACCCTGCCACTGAAAGACCTGATCGATGCGCACCCCGAATACATTGGCAATGCGAAAAGCACTTTCCAGAGATGGCGAATAACGTCCCTGCTCTATCGCGGCAACCGTTTGCCGGGTTACCCCAATCGCCTCGCCCAGTTCAGCCTGAGTCATGGCGCCATGTGTCTCCCGCAGCTCGCGCACGCGATTCACGATGTACAATCGCTTGCCCATCGCTGCTTAAGTGGCCACTCGGTAGAGGACAATCTGACTGACATACCCGGCAAGCTGGCCCAACATGAGACTGGCAAACACCGTGTAAAACAGCAGATCACCGCTACCCGTTAACAGATACAGGAGCAGCGACAGCAGCGCCCCGCTCGCAACAAGCATACTGGCATGAACACACGCTTGATTGGCTATGGACCGCTCTCGCTCATCAGGTACGGTACTCGCTTCATCAGGCGCATAAATCGCGACAAGCACATGACCAATAATCGCTACCAATACCAGCACCCCAGTGTATGCCGCGACCAGCGGCAGGGTCGGTGACGCCAGTTCCTGTAGCTGCAGCGAAGCACTCAGCACCACTCCGAAATAGATCACCCCACCTGCCAGTAGAGCAAGCATCATGATCCAGGCAGATTTTTCGTTAAAAGACATAGGTATTACCATGTTAAAAATACTTAACATTTACCTTAATTCCTGAAGCTGGTGGATGTCAATTATTGCTAACATTACCTGGACGGCGTTTATCGCCTGTCTCGCCGGTCAGATTGCTGACAAAGCGCCCATAAAAAATGGCGCCGCACTTCAAGTGCGGCGCCATTAAAGAACCCCCGGTGTTACATCGCTGACGAGCGAGCCAGGGTTGCGGTAGGAAATATCTCTTCCCGGGTCTTTAACCTAGTCTTCGGCGGGAGGTTCGTTCAGCCCGGCATATTCAAACAACACGGTAGCAACGGATTTCTCCATGCCCGCCATGCCAAAGGTGTTGCCTGCCCCTTCGATCACGAAGTATTCATTGGCCGCGTGCGCATTACCGCCGCCGCCCACCATACCGCTGGCGATGGGAATATCGAGTACATCACCGGCGAACAGATAGGCTGGCCAGTAGCCCCCCAGAATTGAAGGATGCTGTACTGGTTCATCGGGAGAGCCGCCGAAGATAACCTGCATGTCATCGATTGCATAAGCCAGATCATTCTCGTAGCTCATTTTTGCCCAGGGCACATCGCCAACGATGTTGATCTCCACATCCTCGTAGCCGTGCTCGTCAAGATGGACGCGCAGCAAGTCGACAATTTTCAGACCGTCCTGATTGGGGACATAACGAAAGTTGTGTTTGGAAACAATCCGGTTGGGAAGAATGGCGCCGGAACCGCCCTCGAACATATTGCCGCCCCAGATGCCGTCCAGGTTCATGGACGTGCCGTAGCGGGACATTTTACGCACCTCATAGGGATCATCGCTGATGAACCTGGCAACCCCCAGATTCTCGGCAGCCAGTTCCACATCGTAGTCTTCGGCGGAACGGCGCAGCACCGCCTCTTCTTCTTCAGTCAGCGGTTCAATGTCGTCATAGAAGCCGTCAATCATGACCCGATTGCCAGTTTCATCCACCAGGGTAGACAGCATCTGGATATGACGCCAGGCTGGCGCATCGACTGCGCGCTTGCGACCGCCATGAATATTGCTGTAGGTAGGACCGCGCCCCCAGCTTTCCCCGCTGGTAATCAACTCGACAAATACGCAGCCCTCCGACGCACCGTAGCCCCACATCACGTCGGCCTCGGTAAACAGCTCCGGGTGATCACGCACGAACTTGCGGTAGCCAATAGACATCCGCTCCTCATCCCCTTCGGCGACAAAGATCAGATTAACCGGCAGGCTGCCGGTCACCGCCTTGATCGACATCATGGCGTTCCAGAATGCCATCTGGCCGCCTTTGGAGTTCGTTGCTCCGCGCCCGATCAGCACCTTGGGATAAGGCGCCTGCTCAACCAGCCGTCCTTCAAACGGAGGTGAAGTCCACAGGTCAGGCTGGGTAACAGGCATGGTGTCGTACATCCAGTACACCACCATGGTTTTCTCGGCGCCCTCGTCACAATTGGCATAAACCACGGGATTGCCCTGCTGTCCCCATTCGGTAATGCCTACGTCATACACCTGGGTTTCCTGGCAGCCCAGCTGGTCGAAAAAGCCTTCCACCATGTAGGCAGATTCCTGGATACCTTCTCCAGTATTGGAAATGCTCGGCTGCTGAATCCAGCGCTGCAGGTTCTGCACGTGCTGGTCAATGTTTTCATCGATATAGGAATACACATTACGCAGGTCTTCGGAGTGCACCAGGCTCATGTCAATCTCGCGCTCGGTATCACCATTGGGGCGAATGCCCAGCGACGGCCCAGGTGATGCGGCCTGGGTGGCTGGCATGGAAGCCGTTGGCGACGGCGCTGCGGGCGCGGTTGGCGCAGAACTGTTGCTGCCTGTCTCTTCACTGCAGGCGGTGACTAGCACAGCCATGCTGACCGCAAGACACAGCGCTTTAATTGGTGGCACGGTTGGGATCTCTGACACGCGGAACTCCTTGGAGGGTTGGGAATCGTTGTTTTCAGGAAGCACCGATAACTCACATCAAATTCAAACGATAAGCTGGGTGCCCTGGCTAAATTAATGTGCGGGTTAAAGAGAATATCGCTGCATGAACCGTACCAGCAGTGTATTGGCCTTGGCTGCCAGCCAAATTGCCACATACAGAGGTACTGAAATCATGCAGCAAGGCCGTAATTCAGGGGCGAACCGGGCAGCGGGTGCCAACCAGTCAGAGTTGCCAGCAAAACGCTACTACCCAGATTGGCAGCGCACTTTCACACGCGAGTGCACTGTATTCGCCAACCAATGGGGCTATCCAGCACCGTCTTGGGGCGCAAGCTGCTTTTCGAATCACTGCAGGGGAATACACCTGCGATCAATCTTGCCGGTCTGGTTACCGTGATTGACCGCTTATCGCTCAGTAGGTTGGTAGATTGGACGCGGGATTGAATTCATCCGGTTGCCCCAATAGGGATCCTCGATCCCTCGTCTCAATTGGAGGCCAGACAAACAGGCAGGCAGCTATGACAATACAGGGTAAATTCGCGCCAACGGCACTGGATGTGGAGCTGGCAAGCCCAGGGTGCTTGCCAGGGCGAGTCAGGTGGAACGCGCACGCTGGGCTTTTATGATGTTTTCAGAACGCGCCTGTTGTTGGGCGCGAGTTGGCTTTTTCCGTTCCGGGACATTTTCGCGGGGGTTGGATTTGAACAGATCTCCACGCATTCGCCGAGGAACCGTGCGCAGATTCTTGAGCACCTTGTTGACGCCTGAAGTCTTGCCGCGCAAGTAGCCCTGCTCGTCAGCATAGGCATCCGCCTTGTGAATCAGCCAGGCGTGGGTAGCCCAGGACCCGGTCTTGCGCCGTCCGCTCAGCCTTTGTGTATGACCGTTGCGGCCAACATCGTGAGTTCTGAATTCGCTAAAATCGCTTTTCGGGCGGATGATGATGCGGTAGTAGTCGCCCTCACCCTGGGTTCCCGGTTTGGCGCGATCGCGGCCTTCCGGCTGTGCATCGGCGCGCTGTTTCGAACTCATTGACTGCCATTTGCGCTGCGCTTTCCTGACGTTTTTCTTCGCGGCTTGCTGTTGTCTTGCGGTCGCCATGATCGCTTCCTCGCTGTCGGCTATTAGTGTGCGCTTCTAGACTAACTGTCGGTACGCGGACTGAGTTCCCGAGCCTGAAAGTTGCTGTCATTCTTTCCGGAGCGGTATGCCGGGCTGTGCTCAGGTCAAGTATCTCACTGTCTCTGATTTCCGAATGATTGGACCAGAAATACCGGATTGTCGGCCTCCTGCGCCGACGCTACTCTGCCACAATCCAGAAGCAATGATGCGTCCGGCATGTCCAAATTAACTATTTACAACGATGCGGCCGATACCTGGCAGAGCATTCTCGAGCAGCGCGCGTCACTGCTGCTGGCCTCGCTTGGCTCCAGTTTACCGAGGATAATCGTGCGCTTTGAGGAAATGCCGGCCAGTCAATCCATGCAGTCACGGTTTTGCTGCAGCGTAACCTCAACATCCGGCAGCAGCAGAACCAATGCCATCTCAGCCGAGCATCCAGATGGCGTGGCCGCAATCGAAGGAGCCATGCGCCGTTTTCGTCGCCAGGTGGAACGGGTTCGTGGCAGAACCGGTCGCGAAGCGGCTGGTGCTAACTATTCTTATCAAATAAAGTAGATCGGGCAGTCTCGATAACCTCGAGTACCACTGGATGCTTCAGTTTACGCTCCGGTGAAATGGCGTAATAGGACTCCTGTACCGAATCCAGCTCTCCGATCATTCGACATTTGTACATCAACTCCACTTCGGGCTGAATAACTCTGGGGGCTGGAAACAAGCCAATGCCCTCCTCACCAAACGCCTTCATTAACGCACTGTCCTCAAACTCAGCCATGATCGACGGCGCCAGCTCCTGTTCTTCAAACCAGTTTTCAAGGCCGCGCCGCACCGGACTATTGCTGGTGGGCAACAGCATGGGCGCTTCGTTCAACGATCGCGGGAATCCATCCTGGTACTGATTGGCCAACTTATCTTTAACAAAGAAAGCGATCTTGCTGGAACCTAACGGGTGGCTGAATGCCTTGATATTCATGCCGGCAGGAATCGCATGGTCAGAAATAATCATGTCCAACTGGTGCACGGCAAGGTCACCCAGCAGCGATTCAAGCGGCCCTTCCCTGCAGATCAACCGCACAGCCAGGTCACCGGAAACGGCCGGCTGCAGGACACGCATGGCTATAAGCTTGGGGATAGAGTTGATAATTCCCACCCGCATGGTAGCGGGCGGGCTGCTACCGCCATTCTTCATCCGCGCAGACAGCTCTTCACCGAGCGTAAAGATTTCATCGGCATACTGGAAGACAAGATGCCCGGTCTCGGTCAGTACCAGCCCGCGACCGGCCCGGGCAAACAGGGCCTCACCCACCGATTCTTCCAGCAGTTTCAATTGCCCACTGATGGTTTGTGGCGTCAGGTGCAGGACCTTGGTGGCCTTGGTGATGCTGCCCTCTCTGGCCACAGCCCAGAAGTACAGCAAATGGTTATAGTTTAGATGTCGCATGGTATGGCGCTTGTTAGTCTGCTTGTCAGGTTCATGGATTCGGGTGAGCCGGGCTCGCTGGCAGAGCTTTTCTGCTGTCAGGTGAACGCCAAACCAGCTTCCGCTGTTCGGCAACCAATCCTGATAGCCACCACTGGCGTATTCTCCCACCTATCCCGGTGTCGGATTAATCGATAGTTACGTTATATCTGTTCGGCTCAGCCGAACTAATACTATTCGATAAAACAGGATTTATGTAGCGGTTAGTTCGAATGGACTAACGGTGGGATCCAGGTAAGCTTGGCGTTTCGCGTAACTATGGATAATGCAATCGCATCACAATTGTGAGTCCCCGGCGCCCTGGTCCCGCTGGATTGAGCAATGGCGACGGCAATCGCCAGCCAGCACAGCGGGCCACGCTCATGGTCACAACAGGGTCAGTCGTTATAGATGGTATTGAGTGCAGGACCTGACAGGAAATACCAGTCATCATTATGGAAATTCGAGCAACAGAAAATCAACAGCGCGCCGGGCATCCCCGCCGCGCGGCCCGCGGATTGCCGGGACTGGCCTGTTGCCCGCGCAGACAACCAGCTAGCAACAGGGACTTGGAGACCAGGTAATGGCAGGCAAATCGTTTGATCGGGGACAAGTCCGCGAAGAGTTATATGCAATTCTCAGCCCGGAGGCAGGCTTCTACAAAGTCGTTGTCATTTACACCATCGCCATCAGTCTGCTAACGCTGGCGGTGCCGATTTCGCTGCAGATGCTGGTTGACACGATTGCCAACATCGCCCTGCTGCGTGCGGTTGTTCTGATCGGATGCCTGCTGTTCGGACTATTATTTATCTCCGGCGTCATGTATGCCCTACGGACTTACGCGCTCGAGCTCTTCTCTCGCAAGTTGTATTCCCGGCTATCCAGTGAAATCGCCATGACCGCCGCAGCGGCGAGCCCAGACTACTTTGCCCAGGAACAACGCTCGGACCTCGTTAACCGTTACTTCGACATCATTGCCCTTAAGAAATCGATTCCCCATATTCTCACCAATGGCTTCACCCTGGTGCTGCAGTCGATCATTGGTTTTGTTGTCGTTTCTTTTTATCACCTGTACTTCCTGATCTTCAGCCTGAGCCTGATTTTTCTGCTCTGGCTGGTGTGGAAAATCTGGGGTTGGCGGGCAATCGAAACCGCGATCCATCTGTCCGAAGCAAAATACCAGACCGGAGCCTGGCTGCAGTCGCTGGCGGTGACCAGCAGTGGCTACCATTCATCCCATCGCCCTGACTATGGCCTGCAAAAAACCGACGCACTGGTAGACACTCATATCGAGGCGCAAGCAGAGCATTTCAAAAATACTTTTGCCCAGTTGCTGAGCATGCTGTTTCTTCAGGCTGCCGCCAGTGCCGTGCTGTTGGGTGTGGGTGGCTGGCTCGTTATTCAGGGCCAGTTGACCCTGGGACAACTGGCGGCAGCCGAATTAATCATGCTGGCGATTTTCAACGGGTTTCCCCAAATGGCGGGCTACCTGGACAGCTTCTACTATGTTTGCGCCGCCACTGAAGAACTGGCAAGGTTTCGAAGTGTCCACACAGAAGAACCTGACAAAGAATCTGATGTGGGCATTCCAGAGGATCACGCAATTGTTTTTAACAAGGTCGTGGTGCACAAAGACCATCAGGAAACCCTGCTCTCTCTTGAAATACCAGACTCCGGCACCTTCCGTATCGAAGGCAACATACTGTGTCTCCGCCGCATGACGGACTTGCTAAGAAGAAATTACACGCCTGATTCCGGGCTGATCACGATTGGTGGCTACGATATCTCGGAAATCCGCAGGCAGACGCTGCGAACCGCCGTTCAAGTTATCAACCGGGTGACAGTACCGCCGCTATCGGTCAGGGATTACCTTGACCTCTATAACCGTCCCGGCGCACGATACTCGCGCCAACAGGCCCTGGCATTCGTCAATCTCGATGAGGACCTGTCGCTGTATGAGAGGGGCATGGAGACTATACTGAGCCGCGGCGGCTCACCACTGACTCAGCCACAAGTTATTAAATTGAAGCTCGCCAGTGCGATTCTGTCGGAACCAACCATTCTCATTCTGGAGGAGATCGTCGACTCGGTGGAGTCAAATACCATGAATGAATTTCTCGGAGTGGCGAAAGAGTTGGGTATAACTGTGTTTTACTACACACACCGTGCGGACCTGCGCGGTTTTGACCGGCTCATGAAACTCGAAGCTCGGCAGCAACTGGTAGAGGTATTGGAAGCAGGTGCATCACAGTGAAAGATGAAAACTTGATCAATCGGGAACAATCGTTTTCATTTGGCCACTATTATCGCCTGAATGATCTGCAGTACTTCCGCACCATGGCAGGTATCAAGATCCCCAGCGTGATCAAAGCCAGCTGCTGGATCATCGGCCTTGGCCTGGTGCTGGGTATCGCCGCCTTGTGGCTGCCCTGGGTACAAACCACATCCGGTCTGGGTCAGGTAACCACTCTCGATCCGCGCGACCGGGTGCAGGACATCAGTGCCACGGTGTCCGGCCGTGTCGCGGAATGGTTTGTCCAGGATGCAGATTTCGTATCCGCCGGTGATCCCATTGTGCGTATCGAAGATGTCGACGGCCAATTGATACCGCGGCTGGAAGCGCAGCTCCAGGCCGCGCAGCGCAAGTACAATGCGGCACAGGAAGCGGTGAGTACGGCCCAGATAGACTATCGCCGCCAGCAGGAGCTGTTCGAAGAAGGGCTGTCTTCCCGGCTCAGTTTCGAACAGGCCAGGATCAAGGTCCAGCAATTGACCGTAGACGTTGAAAGCGCTGCCGCAGAGCTGAACCAGGCAGAGACCGCGCTCTCCAGGCAGGGCAGCCAGCTGATCAGGGCGCCGCGCGACGGCACCATCCTGCACGTTGAGGCTGGTGACTCCGCCACCATGGTGACCGCAGGACAACAGCTGGCGCGATTTATGCCCGCCAATACTGAGCGGGCCGTACAGCTTTTTATAGACGGCCGTGATATTGGTCTGGTACAGCCGGGGCGCGACGTGCGGTTACAGTTTGAAGGCTGGCCGGCATTCCAGTTCAGTGGCCGGCCCGATATTTCTGTCGGCACTTTCAAGGGTGAAGTCGTGTTCGTAGAACCCTCAGCCGGGCTGAACGGCCGCTTTCGGGTATTGGTCAAACAGCCCGAGATCACCGAAGAATGCATGCGCGCCGATCTTGTCAATGGTCTCCCCCGGATGGGCGAATGTGGCTGGCCACCAGAAAGCTTTGTCCGCCTGGGCGCCAATGTCCGGGGCTGGGTACTACTGGAAACTGTCTCTCTTGGGTTTGAAATCTGGCGACTGTTGAACAATTTTCCACCGGTGAGCAACACCACCTCAACCACGAGCCAGTCCACTTTTCAGTCCACGACCCAGGGACAGTGATGCCATGTTCACAGTGAAACGTTCGACCGTCATTATTGGCTTGCTGTTGATAGCAATGGGTAGCACTGCCCTGGCCCAGGACACCAGGGCGACAGCCACTAACAGTACCAGCCTGGCGGACGTGATTCGCAGCACCGAGCAATTTTATCCGAGCATTCAGGCGGCACGGGCACGCATACAGCAAACCCAGGGCGATCTGCTGAGCGCCAACGGCGCTTTCGATCCGCGCGTTGATGGTGCGGTTTCTTCTCGGCTCAGTGGCTTCTACAACGGAACATCTGGCAATACCGGCCTTTACCAGAGCCTTCCCTTTATGGGCGCCGAAGTTTTTACCGAGTACTCGTTATCGAACGGTAATTTCCCCGTGTATGAGGATGAGCGGGTTACTGCTGATGCCGGTGAAGCCAGGCTTGGCTTTGCCGTGTCACTACTGCGTGACCGGGAAATTGATGACGAGCGCTTTGAGATTCTTAAAGCGGAGTTGGATACAGACATCGCTGGCCTGGACCTGGAATTCGAAAAAATTGCCATCTACCAGGATGCCTACATTGCCTATGCGCGGTGGTTGATTTCAGCGCGACTGCTGGAGGCCTATCAGGAGCTACTCAATGTCGCCGTAGTGCGAGGCGAGGCCCTGGAGCGCCAGGTTGAGGCTGGCGACGCAGCCGAAATTCTGCTGATTGAAAATGAGCAGGCGATATTGCAGCGCGAGGGCCTGGTAGTCGATTCCAGACGCCAGGCGGAAGTGGCTGCGGAAGGACTCTCCCTGTTTCTTCGCAGTGCAGCGGGATTACCTACCTATCCGGTATACGACGGTGAGCTGGAGATCCCCGTGGACGAAGAAACGTTTCTCGACCAACCGGTTTCACAGCTGGTGAATCTGGCGCTGGCAAACCGCCCCGATATCGCCGCTGCCAGGGTCGTACAGGAACAACTGCAGTTGGAAATCCGCCTGGCGGAGAACCTTGCCAAGCCACAGCTGGATCTGAAATTTTATTCGGCGAATGATTTTGGCGCCGGCAGCAACAGTCTGCAGGGAATCGACAATCGCGTCGAACTGTCATTCAGCGTGCCGCTGCAAACACGCACCGCACGCGGCCGAAGAGCCTCAGCCAATGCGCGGCTGATAGAGGTCGGTCATGATCTGCGGCTGCTGATCGACGAGGCTGAACGCGACATGCGTTCATCTCTGGTAAATTTGCGCGCCACCAGCGAACTCAAGGACGTTGCACTGCGTGAACTGGAAGTCGCCCAGGCACTGGCCGATGCGGAAGCAAGACGCTTTGAAGCCGGCACCAGCGACTATTTTCTGCTCAATGTGCGCGAGCGAATGCTGGGCGAGGCGCAGCTGCGGCGCTGGCAGGCCGAACTCAACCACCAGGTGGCACTGGCCAACTATTACGGCATCAGCATGAATCTGCCGGTGATCGACGAAATTCTCGAGCAGTAACCCGGGGCGAGGCGAAAGCAGATTCATTCCGGCCCATTTTTGCCCCTGACTGTATTCCTGCGCTTAAACCTGGATAAGGTCTTCATCGAGCGAGCTCCGATACCCTCGACAATTAATCTGCGCTCTCCGGGCTGCCCCTTGAATTACCCGGCACCAGCGCAAGTCCATAGCGCCTGGCTCCAGCGCCGCAGGCTGTTAATCCCTGAAAAACGCGCGGAAGCAGGCAGAACCCACCTCATGGATGGTAGACTACGCCGCTTCACGACAGGCGCCCGGTCAAATAGTTGCGGTATTGCCCGGCAATGTGGCGCGCAGTGACGACTATTGGCGCCGCGGCACCCGCATCGCGCACCGGGCTTAACCTAAACCGACACCATTGCAGGAAGCAGGATCACGCAGTTGAAAATAGGAATTATCGGAGGTGGCCAACTGGCAGCAATGCTGGTTGAAGCCGACCAGGATCATCAACACACATTTTATGTCCTCGATCCCGATCCGGATTGCCCGGCGGTCCGCACCGGCGCCCGTCATGTACCCGGCAATCCCGCCACGGGCGAGAATTTCGCCTCGCTCGCGGCCCAGGTTGATATCGTCTCCATTGACCTTGAGAACGTCTGTGTCGACACGCTAACCGAGGTTCACGACAGTGGCGTCAAGGTGCTGCCTCCCGTGTCGCTGCTTGCCCGGGTCACCAATAAGCTCGAGCAGAAAAAGTGGCTGCAGGAGTTGCAACTCCCGACTGCCCCTTTCGCTGCCCACGACGGCAATCAACCCATTGACCCGTCTCCGTTCGGCTTTCCGGTGGTGCAAAAGGCAGCTCGAGGAGGTTACGACGGTCGCGGCGTTGCCGTGTTGCGGTCCCCGGAGGACAACGCCAGTCGCTTGCGGGTAGCGGGCTTTGTCGAGCAGTATATAGAGCACCGCATGGAGCTGTCGGTCATAGTCGTGGCCTCGGGAAGTGGCGACACGCGCGCCTATGATCCGGTAGAGATGTTGTTCAGAAGCGATGGCAACGTGCTTGATTACCTGATCGCCCCCGCCCGTATCGACGCGAATCTGCAGGACCAGGCCCGCCAGCTCGCCACCACTGCAATTCGGTCTATGGGGGGCATTGGAGTGTTTGGCGTGGAAATGTTTTTGACTCCCGACAATACGCTGCTGATCAATGAAATCTCGCCCCGTACCCACAACAGCGGCCACTATACTCGCGAGGCATGCAAAGCCTCGCAGTTCGACCAACAGCTCCGTATTCTCACCGATCAGCCGCTGGCGGCCCTTGACCAGCATTCCCCTGCAGTGATGTTCAATCTGCTTGGCGAGGCAGGCTTTAGCGGTGACCCGGAGCTTGAAGACAGTTGCAGCGATGCCGAAAAACAGGGAGTCTATATTCACCTGTATGGCAAGAAGCACTGTTTTCCCGGTCGCAAAATGGGCCATGTCACGGTCCTGGGAAAAAACGTTGGGGACGCCCTCGAGCGAGCCAGCAACATCAAACAGAAAATAATCGTCAGAGGAGCATCGCCCATTGAAAACTGAGTCAAAAGCACGAGTCGGAATAATCATGGGCAGTGATTCGGACCTGCGGGTTATGCGGGATGCTGCCGATATACTCGGCTCCCTGGACGTTCCCTATGAACTGTCCATTGTTTCCGCACATCGTACCCCCGAGCGGCTCTTCGACTACGCCAGCAAGGCTGAAAGTCGCGGTCTGCAAATCATTATTGCCGGTGCCGGCGGCGCAGCACACCTGCCGGGCATGGTTGCTTCCCTGTCGCTGTTGCCGGTCATTGGTGTGCCGATCGCTGCCACCAAACTGAACGGCGAAGATTCCCTGTTATCAATTGTACAAATGCCAAAAGGTATTCCGGTGGCTACTGTGGCAATCGACAATGCGACCAACGCTGGCCTGCTGTCTGCCCAGATTCTGGCTACCAATGACCCCGCTTTACGCAAAAGGCTCGGCAAGTATCGCGACGACCTCACCGCCAAGGTCATGCAGAAAGCTGAACAACTTGAATCCTCCTGACCCAGCAGGAAAACCTGAAAATACCGGGCTAACCTGGCTGTGCCGGACAGAGACTGCCAGCCTGCGACTATCGCCAGCCCAAACAAAGATCGGTTTTGCCGAACTCTTCACCAGCCGAATACGAATTGTAGTTTAGCCCCTTCCCCTTACACTGAATATCGAAGTCGCCAGCTCTGCAACTTGCCACGACGAGTGGCTTTTGCCCTGCCTGTCGCACGACACGTTTCTCGACCCGTACTGCGCGTTTCAGGAAGTCCGTTATCAACAGAGCGCGATGATCAAGGAAGCCCTCAGGTCACACGGACAACGGCGATGC
This sequence comes from uncultured Pseudohongiella sp., assembly GCA_965230125.1. Taxonomy (GTDB): domain Bacteria; phylum Pseudomonadota; class Gammaproteobacteria; order Pseudomonadales; family Pseudohongiellaceae; genus UBA9145. Next base: position 3,016,396 of record OZ245938.1, read on the forward strand.
TGGTGGCTCTGGAGGTTCAGGACTGGATCAATTCGGGCTATAAGGTCTTCGAGGAAAGCAGACGCTCATTCACTGGATTAATGCCGGCTAGCCGCGCAATCCCAGAATACTAGGCAGCCTCCAGATTCCCCTTCTGGTTTCTGTTTTAGTCTGACGTCGACCTGTGGGTAGGTTGACACCTCTAGTGGCGGTCGGGAGTGCACCTGACCGCCATTTTTTTAACTGCCAGTCTGGTTTCGTTTCCGGGTTGCGGGCACCGGTAGCCCCAATGCAGTTTGCTCACGCTATACCGGTTTAGACAGAGGCCTTGGATCAGTGGCTAAGCCTTTGATTCTCAATATTTACCGAACAATCGTTTCGAATAATTTGGATAAATTTTTACTTCGTAGTTAAGTAAATTACGCTCTGGTTACAACAGACACTTGTGCAGTGGAAATCCAGGATGCCAGGCTCGCGGTTCATGATGTTGTTGGCGTTCGCCCTGAATGTCGGCTCAGCGCCGGTGCTGTCAGCAGATGCTGCTGGCAACGGTGGCGTGTTGAGTAACGAAATTCCCGGTTCCGTCGGGCTCCTGGGTCATGAACCCGCTTCGACTCGCAATGCTTCCTATCTCGATATTTTTCCTCTCGACACGTCCCCGCCCGGCAGAGCGTCAACCAAGCCGCTGTGGGGATACGATATCGCACTACAGCAGCAGTTGCAGACTATCGAGACGCTGCATGCTGAGCGCGGTGCCTACGGCCACGGGCTGGAAGAAGCCTACCGGGACTACGGCAAACTTCATTTCACGGCGGGCAATCACGGGCAGGCAGCAGCCATATACCGGCAGGCCTGGCATCTCAGTCGCATCAATCAAGGACTCTACAGCGAAGCACAGCTGGACCACCTGAACCTGCTGATCGAGGCGCTGATCGAACTGGAACAATGGGATGAAGTCTATGATCTTCATCAACTCAGTTTTCTGATCGCCAGTCGCGTTTATCCCCCGGACGATATCCGCTATGTGCTTGCTGCCGAGTTCTATACCCGCTGGCAGTGGCAGGCTATAAACAGCGATCTGGTACCCGACGAATACGGCAGCAACTTTCAGTCCGTCCAGGAATTGAGCGCTTTTTACTCGGAAGTCATCGACAAGGTGGAGCACTCAACATTGCCCCACATGCCGGGCCTGGTGAACTTGCTGATCGGCAAGGCCCGCACCGATATCAGCATTGCCCGTGCCCTGGTCAACACCCGATTACCACAGACCATGCTTGGCCCGGGCAGCATTGTTCCCGAAACAGAATGTTTCAATGACAGTTCCCCGGTCGGCGGGGTCAAACGCCGCTGCCGCACTATAAGTTTGGCGGTGCGTAATTTTGACAATGATCCGGCTGGCTTTATTCCCTTTGCACTTAGCAGATACCTGAAACAGATTGAAGGTTCCATCCTCCGATTACAGCGCCTGGGCGAGCAGCACTCTACTGAGCTCAGCCCCGAAGAAGATCTGTGGGTTGCTGAATTGATCACCACGCTTCAGCATGAGTATCAGGGTCTGCTGAGTACCGCGCGACGGTTCTGAATTCACGCTCCTGCAACAACACCGGTAATTGCACTCAGCCCCCAATGCCCGGGGGCTATCCTCTGCTCCGCACCCGACAGGGGATCTCGGCACTGAAGCAGCAGGCGGAGCTTTCTGTTTTGTGATCGGTGACGCAAAGTGCGTAGCTAACGCAGGGTGTCTGTCTTGGCCACAAACGCTACAATTTGTGACATTGTGCGGTTCAATGTTCTTTTCTGTAGTGAAACTGATATACCCTTCCCCGGCTTAACTACTCGTTCACCGGCCCACACGATTGTAAACAGCCATTGACCCCAGTCATCCCAGGTTGTCTGCAGCCTTTATCGGTTTGCACCCCGACCGAGGAAAACCGCCTGATGTTTTTTACTCCGACCAACAAGAAAAACCATTTTGCACATGCTCGCGAGCCCGGTCTGAGCATCATCACCACCGTCAATAAAGCTGTTCCATCAGCCACGGTACTCCACCTGCTGCTGGCTGTGCTGGCATTAAGCTCAGTTATTGCCAAGCCTGCCACCGCCCAGGGACAACTGCCCCAGGTTACCCGCATCAGCGAGGCAGACAATGATTTTGATCTGGATGGCGATCTTAATGAGCAGGTCTGGACCGATTTACCGGTGATTGATGGCATGCAGGTTATCGATCCCGACACATTGGCTGATGCACCCTACGAAACCCATATTCGGATGTTTTATACCGAACGCGGCATCTATATTGGTGCCATGAATTTCCAGCCCGAGGGCAGCCTGGTGGCACGCATGACCTCCCGCGACACCCGACTGGCACGCGACGGCATTGTGGTGGGCCTGGATACCTCCGGCCAGGGGCTTTACGGTTATTTCATTCGCCTGAACCTCGGCGAGTCCATGACCGATGGCACTATTCTTCCCGAGCGCCAGCTGAATATGCAATGGGATGGCTCCTGGAACGGGCGCACATCTGAGCTCGACAATGGCTGGAGCGCCGAAATTTATATCCCCTGGTCCATGGTGGCCCTGCCACAGGGTCAGGACGTGCATACCATGGGCTTTTATTTCGAGCGCCAGGTAGGCCACCTGAATGGCGACACCTGGTCCAACCCCCCGCTACCGCAAACCGTGAATGAATACCTGTCCGCCTTTACCAAGTATGAGTTGCGCGGTATCCAGCCCAGCCGACAGCTCAGCTACTTTCCCTTTATCGGCGGCGTACACGACGGCATTCGGCACGAGGATAGCTACAAGGTGGGCACCGATATCTACTGGCGCCCCACCACCAATACGCAACTCGCTGCCACGATCAATCCGGACTTCGGCTCAGTGCAGGCCGATGACGTAATTGTCAATCTTACTGCCTTCGAACAGTTCTTTCCGGAGCAGCGGGATTTCTTTCTCGAAGGACAGGACATTTTTATCACCCACCCCCGTCACAGTAATCCGGGCGGGCCCGGAGGACCGATACAACTGGTCAACACGCGGCGAATTGGTGGTGCCCCTATCCTCGATGTTCCCGACGGGGTGGATGTAATACCTACCGACCGCAGCCAACCTACTGACCTGATAGGCGCCCTCAAGTTCGTTGGCCAACAGGGAAAGGTGCGCTATGGCACCCTGCTGGCTTCAGAGAACGAACTGGAAATTGAAGGTGTCCGGGCTGATGGCAGTACAGTCAACCTGGAAACAATTGGTCGAGATTTTCTGGTGGGACGAGTTCTGTATGAAGATATCAATGCCGGCGGCCGACGCAGCATTGGCTGGATGGGTACTCTGGTTGATCACCCCGATATTGACGAAACCGTCAATGCCATCGATGCCCACTATTTTTCAGGCGATAACCGCCTGGTGATCGACTCCAGCTTCATGCGCTCAGACAAAAACGGCGAAATCGGCTACGGTGGCATGGCAGATTTCCGGTTCCGACCTGAACGCGGCAAACAGCATACCGTACGAGCTACCTATTTTGATGAACAGCTGGATATCAATGAACTGGGCTTCCTGACCCGTAACGATCAGATGAATCTCGATTACAACTACAATATTTTCGAGTCTGATATTGAAGGCCTGCGCTCACGCAACACCACCTATATCCTCACCAACCAGTGGAATATTGAAGGCCGTCCGGTGCGCCTGGGCCTGTTTCTCAATCAGGATTACAACTTTCTCAACAACGACACGTTTTCTTACTCACTGCGTTATTTCCCGTCGCGAACTGATGATCGACTCGGACGCGGTACCGGCGACTTCGAGATCCCCGCCCGCGAAGGCCTGAATGTGTCCTACGAAACCGACCCCGCCCAACCACTGGCCTTCAACGTCGGTCTCGACTGGGGTACAGACGACCTGGGTCCGCAACAAGTGGTCAGCCGGGCGGGTGTCGCCTGGCGCCCCAATGATCGGTTCTCTTCTGAACTGAACCTTGAATACACTGACCAGGAGGCCCTGTTGATCCACCAGGGCGGAGGCTCTTTCACCAGTTTCGAAGCGCACCAGTGGGCACCCAATGTTGAAGTCAATTATTTTATTGGTCCACGGCAGCAGATCCGCTTTACGGTGCAGTACAATGGCTTAAAAGCGTTTGAAGATCGCTTCTGGCAAAGCTCACCGGTGGGCGCCGAGCCCCTGACTCCGGTCGCCAAGCCCGATGACACTGCGGATGATTTTGTAATCAGCCGGATGACCTTTCAGGCGCGGTACCGCTGGGAAATTGCCCCACTGTCGGATTTGTTTCTGGTCTATACCCGCGGTTCCAACCTGCCCCGCGACAGCTTCGATTCCTATTCCGACTTGATCGCGCAAACCTGGAACCAGCCCATTGTCGATACCTTTGCTTTTCGCCTGCGCTACCGATTCGGGTCTTAAGGGCACATCTATTAACCAGCTGCAGCCGGTTTTGTGCTGTCACGACTGCAAATCATGAAATCCATTCTGCGAAAATTATTTTCACCAGTGCTTCAATACTTTGAAGCCGACGACAATCAGTACCCCTACAAGTCGTCCCACCGGTTGATCCTTATCGTGGTCGGCAGCCTGTTTTTGATACTGGCAGCGTTCGCTGCGTTCATAACCCTGGTTGCCGGCCAGCTCGGTGGTCTGATCCCAACCCTGGTGTTTTTCCTGGTAGGTGCGGTATGCGAAATCGTCGGCCTGCTGGGCAGCGACAGCGCCGTGGCCAATCTCTGGAAGTCGCGCTGATTGCAGGATGCGCGGTCTAACTTAAGGGCGCCTTGATTCAGGAAAGTCTCTGCGGGGCCTTCAGAATTAATAGAGGTGCCCTTAACCAACACCCACAATTAGCGCCAGGTGTACCAGCAACTTGGACCGACCGGCTTAGAGCTTCTCCATAAACTGCTCGTATAATTCGATAAACTCATCGGGGTGTTCGAAATACGGCAACGCTCCGGAATCGAACACCTGGAACTGCCAGTTGTCTCTTTCTTCTAACTGCGCCTTAAGCCGGTAGTCGGTAAAATCGCCACGCACTCCATGCGACGCCCAAACCGGCTGGGTAAGCGATTCATAGACTGTAAAGACGTCAGCGCTGAACAGAAATCCGGACAGAAAATAAAATGGCGCGCGATGCGCGCCTTCTTGTCTGGTGGCCAGGCACGAGTACTCATACATGACTTCATCAATTTGTTTCGAGCCCCAGGTCTTCTGCAGGAAGAAGCGCACACTAGGCGGCGACGTTAGCAAGCGATACAAGCCCTTACCGAGCAGCGGTAGGGTCAGGGTGCGCAACAGCCACGGCATTCCCCTGGTACTCTGCGATGCCCCCCTGAGCGGCTTGTTGCGGTTCAACCCGGTCGGACTCACCAATGCCACGCTGCGAAAATCGGTCGGCGATTCTTGCGCCGCACGACTTACAAATTCACTGGTCAGCGAAACCCCAAGGGCATCCACAGCGACATCGCCGTGGTCACGCTTGATTTGCGCCACCATATCAAGCACCGCATCAGTCATCAGGCGTGGTGTATAGTCCCGCGCGCTACGTTCTGATTTACCATAGCCCGGCAAATCAGGCGCATACACCGGCCGACGGGCGCTATAGTGTTCAAACAACGGACGCACCTCGTGGGCACCGGCGGCGGCATTGATACTGTGCAACAGCAGCAGCGGTGTGGTCTCAATCGGAGTGGCTGGCACAGAGCAGTAGTAAGTCAGCTTGCCAGCACGGGCATCCAGAGTGAGGCAGTCGCCTTGCAGGGCTGGTGGAAGTGGTTTGGTTTCAGACATCTGGGACCTTGGTTGAGGGTTACGGCGCCAGCACGCTCTGCGCAGACGACCGGATAAATGCCGGGCAAGCATAGCGCAGGAGTGCTGTGAGCAGATAGCCATTCAAGCGTATTGCCGACGGGATCCGGTTCGGTAACCAGAGTGGGGGTGCGGCCAGCAGGAAATCAACGATCAAACTGGCCCGAGAGATATTTTAAGGGCACCACTATTAATTCAGACAGGCCTTGCAGCGCGGGGCCTGTCAACCCCTGCTGCCGCGTTGCACCAGAGGCTTACAGATTCCCGCAGAGACCTGCCTGAATTAAAAGAGGCTCCTTTAATGCGGCAAGCCCGGGTTTTTGCGATTGCGCGCAAAAACTGCATGATCGCCCAACTCCTGACCCGCCAGGCCCTGTTCCAGGACTCGCTGGTAGAAATCATTCAAGGTCTGACGACCATAGGAAGGTGTGGCGGCGGCATCGTAGCTGCCGGTTTCACTGTCCAGCACGAGCATGGATTCGGTGGCATAGTAGTGGCCGATGCGGGCAAACTCGGCCTTGTCACTCAAGCCTGGTATCAGGCGACCCAGTCCGTCCAGCACCGGTATCGCGGCCTTGAGGACACCCACGGGGACTGTTCGGAAGCGCGGTTGCTGGCCGAGCAGTTTAAACAGTAATTCACCGCGCTCACGCGCGGTCATCGCCTCCCCTGGCCCGCCCACCGGCAGGATCCGGTTATACAGCTTACTGTCTTCCAGACAATCAGCCATAAAAGCTGCAAGATCTGCCTCACCGATAGGCTTGCAGGCCGCATCACTATTGCCGAACAGCATGTAGGGCCGACCATTTCTGACCGCCTCAATTTGTCCCGCAATGGATTTGAAAAAGGCGGTCGGCCTGACGATGGAGTAGGTGATTCCCGAGTTGATCAGGGCCTGTTCCATTTTCAGTTTCGCCTGTTGAAAGGCCAATCGGGGTTTTTGCACGCAGATTGCGGAAAGCAAAATGAACTGCTGCACGCCAGCGCTGACGCTTGCATCAAGCAGTTGTCGACTGGCCTGATAGTCAATACGCCAACTGTCAGCAATTCCGCCATTGCGGGAAGCCAGGCAGGACACCACGGCGTCGAATTTCTCACCACGTAATCCATCGCGAAGCAGCGACTCTGTATTCGTGACATCACCGAATCGCAGCTCGCAGCCAGCCAACCTGGAGCGGGTTTGCTCCGGCCCGGTGGCGCCATTGATTCCGGATTGTTTACGTACGAAACAAACGACTTCGTGGCCGCGAATCAATAGCTCGCGCGCCACGTATCGTCCGATGTAGCCGCTGGCACCGGCGACAAAAATTCGCCGGCGCACGGCCGAAGCATCGGCATCCTCACCAAAACCTTCCCAGTCAGGTTTCCTTGACACCGACAGAACCTCGTTGCAGCAGCGTGGCTGGCGACTAGTCGTCGCCAGCCAGTTCCGGGTGCGCTTCCAGCATGTTGGCACCCATCAGCGGTTGATTCATTCCGCCGTGACAAGTCGCACAGTTTACCTTCGGCGCATCGCCAAGTGGCCCAAGCCGATTATCCGGCAGTTCACTGGTCAAGGGTTGAATGTAATCAGTGTTGAGCGCACGCGCCATGCGGATGCCATACCAGGCAGTCATGCGAGCCGGTGAGCTTTGCGACCAATCAGAAAAAGCCCGGCTGTTGTGGCAATAAGTGCAGTTAACACCTAGCGCATCACTCATGTGCATCATCAGCGAATAGGTTTCTTCTGTTTGCTTGGTTGCCGGCAAAGTCGAACCGTCGGTTTGCGGCAGTGCTTCAGCACCAATAACCTGGATTTGGGTATCGCCAAGCAGGTAAGGCGTGAAGGGATCATAAGGCAATGACGAGTCCGCTGCCGCCCGCGCGATCGTATTCTGACCGGCGGAATCGGCAGTAAAACCAGCTGCCTGACGGGGTCCGGGATTCTCATACCAGATCTCGCCGGGCACATTTTCACCCTTGTGGCAGGTATAACAGGTCACCCCTGTCGCACCCACATGATTATCCCAGTCGGAATTGATTTCCCAGGTCATCTGTATCATGCGCCGGGATACCAGTTTCGTGTACACATTATCAGCGGCAAAATTGTTACCCGCATGACAATAGGCGCAGCCTTCTTCGGGGGATACCCAGGCAGTGATGGCAGCCATGAAGCGCGTAAACTGCGCCACATCCAGATCACCAAGCACCTGCACGTTCTGGTAAACGTCGCCGGCAAGCTGGCCACTGTTCTGCACCGCTGGCAGGGGCTCGGGCACAACCAGGGACTCCTGGAGTGCTTCTGCTATCCGGGGATTAGTCACCTCGACCATACCGGTACCACGGAAGCCCTGCTGAACGGAGTCCACTGGCGGCCGCTCGCAAGCGGCCAGGAACACAACCATCGACAGGCTTAGCACCTGCATGAGTCGTGTGGACTGTATATTTACTAGCATTGCAGTTCTCCCGCGTTAGTTGATGGACGGATCCACGACGGACATAGGCGTCACATATTCCGGAGCCAGTCCGTGTTTCACACCCCACAGAAACCAATTATCGACAACGGTTCCTGTCAAGAGTATGCCGATGCCACCGGTCAGTGGGCATAGCACCGCGAACCACCAGGCCCAGCGGTGAATGGATTCCATGGAGGCGTTGAAGCCCATGGTCCAGCGCCAGAACAGGCCGGCACGTTCCGAGGCTGTACCCCGGTCGACAATCTGCTCGACCTCGCGATCGCCACCGTAACGAGTGACCGCCAGAATTGTGGCACCGTGCATTGCAAAAAGTAGTACGGAGCCATACAGAAAAGCGATTGATAGCATATGGAACGGATTGTAGAAGAGATTTCCATAGCGGATTGAGAACGCTGCCGTCCAGTCCAGGTGCGGAAAAATTCCGAATGGGACTGCTTCACTCCAGCTACCCATCAACACTGGACGAATCAGGCCCAGTACCAGGTAGAGCCAGATGGCCGCGGCAAAAGCCCAGGCCACATGAGTCCCCATACCGAGTGCCTGGGCGCGTCGGTACATGCGGACCCACCAAAGCAATATCGATGCAGTCAGGAAGAAACCGGCTATAAGCCACCATCCCCCTTCACGCAGCGGCGGGAAGCTCAGACCGTGTTCCGGTGCCGGCGGCTCAAGTGCCAGCCAGAAAAGCTGTCGTACAAACTGGATCGGATCCCAGTTTACCGAGGCCCACATGTTCAGGCCGATGATCTCAATGGCGATAAAACCACAGATCAGGGACAGCAAGCCGGTAGTACCAAGATAGATCGGACCAATCTGGGCATCACCAATTTTGCCAAGCCAGTAGGAAAAAGGCGGCTTGCCGTAGCGGGGCCAGGTCGTGTCTTCCAGAGGCACGCCCAGCTCCGCGGGACAGCGGACCTGTACTCTTGTAAATATGTTCTGATATTCAGCCATCTAATTATGCCTCCGCTGGATCACCAAATTGGCAGGTTAAGCCACCAGTTCCACCATTCCGGCCAACCACGGGTCCAGAACGGGCCGCTGATCACAATGCACAGGGCACTGAAAAATCCAGCTGCTAGAGCAAGGAACAATCCGAGTCGGTGAATACCCATCGCGCCGATTGAATAGCCGATGGTGTCCCGAAAGAATGTGTTCTCGTGCTCGCCACCTTTGACCGTCTCGCCTTTACCCGGATTAACCGCGGAAAGAATGACCGCGCCGTGCAAAGCCAGGGCAAACGTGGTGGTAAAAAAGAATGTGACCGCCAGCATGTGAGCCGGGTTGTAATGAAAATGCAGGTACTGGTAACCGACGTTGGATACCCAGTCCAGATGCGAGAGGATGCCGTAAGGGAACCCGTGCCCCCAGGCGCCCATCAGCACTGGTCGAATCACAACCAGAGTGAAGTACGCAAAAATCGCGACACTGAACGCAAAAGGTACGTGATAACCCATACCAAGTTTGCGACAGATTTCAACTTCTCGCAGCGCCCACGAGACAAATGCCCCCAGCGCGCAAATTGTAATCAGTTGCCAAAGCCCGCCTTCTTTTAATGGCGCCAGGGCTAATCCGTAACTGAGATCAGGCGGGGCAATATTGATTTGCCAGATATTCCAGGTTGGCCCGATCGCAGCACCATAGATGATGAGCAATGTGCCAAGCGTAGCGAAAAATATCGTCGTAATACCAAAGAACCCGACATAGAACGGACCCGCCCAGAAATCGAACAGGTCTCCGCCCAACAAGGTCCCGCCCCGAATCCGGTATTTTCTTTCAAAACTGAGCATCGACATGTTTCTATCCCTCCTCAGGGCATCGCTTCAATGAGACGCACGCGGCATAGCTCTTGGGAAGCATGGACAAGACCGGGCCATAAGGCCCGGCGCTCGTCCGTAGCCGCGGCGTGACGCCGTCAGGCGCTGGTTTCCCTCACCGCAGCAAGTGCCGTAGACGACATAGTTGCTGCCGCCGTGCTCGGCCCTTCCTCCAGCCAGTTGTATCGCTCTGTACTTAGCAGAATGAAATGAATCAATAAAGCAAGCACGAACAAAAAAGCGACCAGCGCAACAAGCGTTCTGCGCGGATCGAACAATTGCCATATTTTCCACATTTTAATTTACTCCTGTTACTAAAAACGTTCGGAGAGTTTCATTGAAACTCGTTCCAGTTTTATCGATCACACCAACCAGGGCATCCACATCCAAGCCAGGATGTGTGCTACCACGGCAACTGCGGTGAAAATGACAAAGCTGGTCACGAAAATTCCGTGGAACTCCTTTGCTTCGCTATCAGTCAGACCTGAAACTGATTCGTTCATAAGAACACCTCTTACTGTTGTAGACCTTTAGGTCCGTTACCACGCAATATTCACGCGGACATCTTTGATGCAACCATCTCAGTCACACCCCTTCCGCCCGATAAAACTGGACGAAATTCAAAGGACTCCCGCAATCAGGCGGAGAGTCGAAAACTAGTAATTCATGAACAGGTAAGGCACAAAAGTACCCGCCTGCTCTTTGGCCTGCTCGATGATTGAACTGCCTTTCTCGACCGCCGCCTGATAGCGCCACGCCTTGGGCAGCAGACGTTCGACCGTCGCCATCACCAGGAAGATAATAAAACAGGCAACATAGAGCCGCCGGTACTGCCGGGCTTTTTGATTTCTTGTTTTACACACAGCGCTATCATCATGATTAATCATTTGCGACACCCCCGGGACAGAGCCCTTTTGGTCTACCATCACCAGGTCAGCCGGTGATGTACTGTAACTGCGATTAATGGTCCTGCTCATCAAGCGACCTGGCCTTCCGCAAGTGCGGCCCTGGCCCGATCAACGTGCATCGGTGTCACCCGATCATCTCCGGCTTCCCGCGCCTTGCGCTCCGCAGAGTCGCGCAAGCGTTTTGCCGCCGAGATACGAATTAATATTGGGTGGGATTCCACTACCCGGTCGTAAATCTCCCGGGCTTCGTCTTCCCAGGGTAATTGTTCATGCTGCCGTGCCGGCGTCGCATCGACCCGGTCCATATCCGAACTCAGTGGCAAAATGTGGAACAGCGCGTCGAACATGGAGTTGCAATATTCCTGCAGCAGGTAGGTCGCACCCGAATATCCCATAAACGGTGTACCGGTATGGCGGCGAATCGCTGCCCCGGGAAACGATGCTGGAATAAATACTGAGCGGGCTCCGGTTTCGGCCAGATACATGCGTTCGTTGTAGCTGCCGTAAACCACCAGCGGCGCGCCGTCACGAATTGACTGAAGAACCGCCTGGTTATCGGGCTTGACCCCGGCCTTGCGGGAGTACGCGAACGCGCACTGCAGGCCCAGCTCGTTTTCGAAATAATTCTGAATACCGCGGGTATAGGTTTCGTTGGCGACGATGCCAAAGTTGGCGGTGCCAAAGAAATCCTGGGTTACGGAGCGCCACAGGTCCCACAAAGGTTTGATGGTGGTGTGTTTTTCCTGCTCGATGAAGGGCTCCGGATCGAGTTCGAGCAACTCTCCAAGGCTACGCAGGAACTTAGTAGTGCTGTGCAAACCGATTGGCGCCTGAAGGTAGGGCCGCTCAAGGGCCTCACACAGTTTCCGCCCGTACTCCCGGTACATGCAGATATTGACATCACCATCTACCAGTTTTGCGGTGTCCGCCAGGTGACTTCCCAGCGGAAACACCATGTTAATCTCGGCACCAATGCCTTCTACCAGTCTGCGAATCTCGGCCAGGTCTGACGGCATGTTGAAGTAGCCATAGCTGGGTCCAATGATGTTGACTGTGGGGGCGTCGCCCTCTTTCTTTTTCTTCCGCCGCGGCAGACGACCACCGCTTTTGGCGCCAAACTCGGACCACAACCAGAGCATTGCACGATCTGCACTCTGCCACTGATCTTCATCTATGGTTCTGGGCAGGAAGCGTTGGATATTGGTACCTTCCGGTGTGACCCCGCCGCCAATCATTTCGGCAATTGAGCCGGTTACCACAACCGCAGGCAGGTCTGGATCGAGAGTAGAATGAGCGCGCTTCATAGCGCCCTCGGTACCATGCTGACCAAGCTCTTCTTCGGACAATCCGGTGACAACTGTTGGCAATTCATGGGGAGGCAAGCCGTCGGTGTAGTGCAGAACCGAAGTCACGGGCAAGTTCTCACAGCCCACCGGGCCGTCGATAATTACCTGTAAGCCCTTGATCGCTGCGAATACGTAAACCGATCCCCAGTAACCGCCGGCGCGATCCATATCCTGAACCAACATCAGGTTTCCCCTACTGGCACGTTGGCGCCATTCTTGCGTTGTTTCTGTTTGCGGTATTGCTCTCGAAATTCGGGACGCGGTTTCGGTGTGCTTTCCCAGATTCCGGCAGTGTCGCCGTAGCCGACGCCGGTAAAAAATTCGCGCATGGAGTCAAGGCGCGCCTTGCCATCAAGCGCGTTGTTGATCACTTGAGCCAGAGAGCCAGCTCCAGCCGGGCCCATGAGTGGTCGGGCAGAGATAAGATTGGTGAAATACAAAGCCGGGATACCTGACTCTTTGGCTTTCTGCACGACAGGCGTCGTACCCACTACCAGGTCTGGTTGAAATTCGGCAATGGCCTGCAGGTCCTGCTCCAGAGATGCCCTGAACTGAACCCGCACACCTTTAGCCTCAAGCCATTCACGGTCGACATCTGAAAAACGGGTACGCGGACAGGCGGAGCCGACGTAACGCACATCAGCGCCACTTTCTACAAGTAATCGCGCTACCAGCAACTCCGAACCTTCATAGCCCGAGAGAGTGATGCGGCCATTTATCGGTGCACCATCAAGAGCACCCTGGATAATTGGCAGGAAACGGTTTTTTGCCGAGTCTACTTTGCTCTTGGCAATACCGGCGGCCTCACCGATGCTGTCCAGCCAGGCGGCCGTGCCTTCACGTCCAACCGGCGCGGAACCTACAATGCTGCGGCCGGCGGCTTCAAATTCGCGGAATACTGCGGTATAGAAAGGATGAATTCCGGCCACAACTGCGCAGTCCAGGGCGGCATACTGTTCACGCCACTCGCGAGTCGGTACAACCGGTCCGGCACTCAGGCCAAGCGGTTCCAGCAACATGCCGATTCCAACCGGGTCGGCGGGAAACATCTCGCCTACAAGGCTGACAGCAGGTAACTCATTACGGCCTTCTCTTGGCGCCAGTACCGGGCCCTGCTCGGCTTCGGTTCGCGCGTAATTAAGCATCGCGCCGGCCAGGACATCCTTGGCTTCAGCGTGAGTCGGAATACCGAATCCCGGCACGTCAATGCCAATGATGCGTACTCCGTTGATTTGTTTTGGCAACAAGCGCAGCGGCACACCGGAAGCGGTGGGAACGCAGAGGTTGGTTACTATTATTGCGTCGTAGAGCTCCGGGTCAGCCATATCGTGGACAGACTCGCGAATGTCCTCGAATAGTTTGCCAGTTACCAGGCTTTCTGAATCGAACGGTACGTAACCCACTGTGCGGCGTGCGCCATAGAAATGCGAGGTAAACGTCAGTCCGTATACGCAGCAAGCGGAACCGGAGAGAACTGTGGCGGTGCGGCGCATGCGCAGCCCGACACGCAGGGAACCAAACGCCGGGCACATACTCTGGGGCTGATCGTGCGGCCCTATTGGGTAGTCTTCGGCATAGCGCTCGAGAATTTCGCTCTTGCCCGCTTCAGCGGCAGCCTGGCGCATTTTATCAGCGCCGCCATGACAGCCCTGGCCCTGTGCTTCGACCGAGCCCGGTTGCGCGGCGTCGGTTGCCAAAGGCGCCTGCATCGCAGCGTCATGCTGCTCTGCGCTTGCTGTGCTTTCTGGCTGTGCGGGGTTGTTCTTGTGGTCAGTCACTGTGATAAATCCCTTGCTCTCAGACTTCGTCGTAAATCACTTCCAGAGAAGTCTTTTCTACGTTGTTCTTGCCACACATGTCTTCCATGGTAGCGGGTTGCAATACCACGTCCCGACCCACTGCACTGCTGCTGAACAGATCCAGCAACTCATCCTGGCTGAGAGGGTTGGGCAGTACCGGTGGCGCGTCAGCGACATTCTGAGCCAGGTCTTCAAACAGACTGCCCCACTCGCCGCCAGGCAGGCCGATAATTTCGTAGTTGGCACTCTTGCGGCGGATATCGTCATCGGAAGGAATAGCAGCCAGGATGGGAATACCCACCTTTTCGGCAAAGGCCTCAGCCTCGCCGCTGCCGTCATCCTTGTTGACCACCATGCCGGCCACGCCGACATTGCCGCCCAGCTTGCGGAAATACTGCACCGCGGAGCAGACGTTGTTGGCAACGTAGAGTGACTGCAGGTCATTGGACGCCACTACAATCACTTTCTGGCACATGTCCCGGGCAATAGGCAGACCGAAGCCGCCACAGACCACGTCGCCGAGAAAATCCAGCAGCACGTAGTCAAAATCCCAGTCGTGAAAGCCGAGTTTTTCCAGTGTCTCGAAGCCATGAATAATGCCGCGACCACCACAGCCACGACCTACCTCCGGACCACCCAGTTCCATGGCGTACACGCCGTCTCGCTTGAAGCAGACATCTTTAATCTGGACTTCTTCGCCGGCGGCTTTTTTCTTGGACGTTGTTTCAATAATGTTTGGTGTCGCGCGACCACCAAAGAGCAGTGACGTGGTATCGCTCTTTGGATCACAGCCAATCAGCAGGGTTTTCTTGGCCTGCTGCGCCATCATGTAGGACAGATTCGCGAGCGTGAAACTCTTGCCAATACCGCCTTTGCCATAGATGGCAATAATCTGGGTTTCTTTGGTTGGGCTGGAAGTGGCGATGGGATCAGGATCAATCGCCGCCTCCGCGCGTAGACGTTCTGTGGCATCTAAAACCTGTACAGGTTCAGCGACGGTGCCGTTGCTCAAGCTCATGAACAGCTCCTCCAATCGAGTAGCATTTTCAGACAATCGGCATCGGCGAAGGCTGTGCGATAAGCCTGGTCCGCATGCTGTGCGTCATGTCGGTGTGTGATCAGACCGTCGAGGTGAAGATCACCTCGAGCGGCAAGGGTGTTGGTAGCGGCAAGGTCCGCTGGCTGCCACTCGGCGGCAACCCGGATACGCGCTTCACGCATGAATGCCGGCGGAAAAGCAAACGACAGCGGTTGGGCATAAAACCCCGCTAGAACAATTTCCCCACCCTTGGCCAGGCGGCCGATGAGGCTGTCCAACAGCAGTGCATCACCGCTGACGTCATAAATGGCCTGGTAGTCGTGGCGATCATCATCTTTGGGATCCAGTACCGGGTAACCCACGGCGCCCTGAGCGCGATCGGGATTGCGCTCCCAGACCACCGGGGCGGGATGGCCCAGGGCCAGAGTCAGGCGCGCGAGCAGTCGTCCCAGCACACCGTGCCCAACTATTAACTGTGGCGGAGCAGCATGCTGGGCCGCGATGGCGTGATACGCAGTTGCGGCCAGGGCCAGCAGGACACTTGATTCTTCCAGATCTTCCGCCACCGGGGTGACCCGATGAGCCGGCACGACCAGATGGGCGGCAGAGCCACCGAACAGTCCGCGTATTTCTCCAAAGCATTGGGCGCCGGGGACAAAAACCCGCTGTCCGACGCGCAGATCTTCCACATCACCCACGTCGCGGACCCGGCCCACGGTTTCGTAGCCAGGGACCAGCGGATAGCCCATTCCGGGAAAGGCAGGCATGCGACCGTCATAAAGCAAGCGCTCTGTGCCGGTGCTGATACTGCTCCATTCCACATCGATAACCACTTCACCCGCCTGTGGCTCAGCCAACTCGATGTGGCTGAAGGCGACGTGCTCTGGCTTTTGTAAAACAACTGCGGGAGTTTGCATGGCTTCGCCCTCTGGGGACGTAATCTTTTTGTTACACTGTAAGTGTCACTTTAAATTAACACATGCATATGTCAAGTAATATCGACACTCACGCGTAAGCCACCATAACTCTGGTCTGTAGCGGCATGTGACTAACCAGTAGCCGGTGGCGACTGAAGCCCGCTTCCGCCAATAGACCCCCTATCTCCGTGGGAGAGCGAGCGCGCCCCTTACCCATAGCCAGCAGATAAAGCCCGAAATAGGCGTCGGCAACACGGTCGGTGGCCTTGTCACCCGCCATGGGCTCAGCCAGCAGCAACACACCGTTGGCGGGCAGCTGGCGACGAACCGCCTGCAGCAGTTTGAGCGCTTCCGGGTCATTATGATCGTGGATTACCCGCACCAGGGTGATTAGATCGGCGCCCGGCGGTAGCGGGTCAGCAAAAAAATCGCCGCCAAACGTCTCGACCTTGCGCCCCGGATGACTGGCGGTGAGCTGCTGCTTGCCCCGATCGGCGACAGCCGGCAGATCAAACAGCATAAGGTCAAGATGCGGCCATCGACTGGCCACTGCCGACAGGAAAGCGCCCTGCCCGCCACCCACATCGAGGACACAACGGTGCTGGCGCAGCGAATAGCTGGCCAGCACCTGCTCGGCAATCAGTGACTGGGATGCCGCCATCAAGTCGGAGTATTCGCTGACCTGCACCCCTTGCAGGTCGCTCGCTGACTGACTGTTATCCGCATAAGCCCAGTACCGGGCCAGTCCCGGCTGGGTGACCTGGTCTTTGAATAACGCCAGCGGGTCTGCCAGATCGGCATACAGTACGGCATGGTGGCGCACCATCGCCTGGATGCCCTCATTGCCGGCCAGCACCGCACCGTGGGGGCCCAGTCCGAAACGATCCTTGCCGCGCCGGTCAATAAGCTGCAGAGCCACGGCAGCATCCAGCAACCGGGTCATGCGCTCGCGGGACAGCCCCGATTCAGCTGCCAATGTCACCAGATCCTGGGGCCCCGCCGCCAGACGCTCAAACAGCCGCAACTGCACGCAGGCCAACAGAATCTGGGAATAGACAAACCCCGCGCATAGATCAAACAGCGCGCCAGCCTGGCGGCGGGCAATGGGTCGGGTCAGGGGAAACCGGCTTGCCCAGGCGTGAAAACGCGGGCTGCCGAGCAGGCGATTGCGCAGTTCTGACCAGCGTTCGCGGCAGGCCAATCGCCATTGAGAAGGATTCATGGTTAAACCATGGCTAGAGAAAAACGCTCGCGGTCAGTCACGACGCCGCCCTAGGCGGCGCGTCGGGAGAGATCCTCGGGCAGGAATTGCTTGGCCTCGGCCAGCATATGCGCGCGCAAATCCGCGGCTCCCGGACAATCCGGAATCGATTCTACTGCTTCGCGCATCAGTAGCTTGAAGCGCGCCACGGCATCGGTCAGCCCCAGCTCACGGGCCGCGCTGGGTCGGTCAAGCGCCACATCGCGCCCCCCGGGCTTGCCCATTTCTTCCGGGTCTGACGCAGCGTCGTGGATGTCGTCCGCCACCTGATAGGCCTCGCCGATCTTGAGCCCGAGAGTCTGCCAGCCGTCGGGGCTAGCCCCTGCAGCAATGGCGCCAACCATCGTCGCGCCGGCGAACAGGGCGCCGGTTTTCTCGCGCTGATACACCGCCAGCGTGACTTTCGGCTCACATTCCCAGGCCTGCCCGGCCACAATTCCGTTGGGCGAGCCAACCGCGTCGCCCACCACCCGCATGAGCTGCGCAAAACGTTCCGGCGCCAGGCCGGCATGCCGGGTGAGCGTCTGGAAAGCCAGTACAATCATGGCGTCTCCGGCCAGCACCGCCAGCGGCTCGCCGAATGCCCGGTGTACCGAAGCCTTGCCCCGGCGGGTTGCAGCATCGTCAAAACAGGGTAAATCGTCGTGTACCAGCGAGGCACAGTGCAGTAATTCAATGGCAGTAGCCGCGGCATCGGTCAATTGCGGCTGGTCTTCCCGGCAGGCTGCGGCAACCGCGAGGCAAAGCCGCGGCCGAATTCGGGCTCCGCCGGCAAACACCGCATGATTGATGGCAGCGGCAAGCAATGGCGGGGCATGGCGTCCCTGACATTCGGCGACTGCCGCGGCAAGGCCCTGCTCGATTCGCGGTAGTGTGTCCATGTTTTCCCACCTCGGCGAAAGTGTAAATTGTTGTTGACACATTTGTGTGTTATCAACTATAGACACTGCAGGGGGACGCGTCAATGAAATTCACAGCCAAGCTTATGCCTTATGCCTAGACCGCACACGGTAGTAGTCGGCGCCGGGATTGGTGGACTGGTGGCAGCACTGGAGCTGGCCAGACGCGGGGTAGATGTGACGGTAGTTGAGCGGGCCGAGCACCCGGGCGGCAAGCTGCGCGAGGTCAACGTCAACGGCCACAGCATTGATGCCGGACCCACCGTATTCACGCTGCGCTCGGTGTTCGAAGATATCTTCAGCGCCGCTGGCAGTTCACTGGCGGATCAGCTCACGTTAACCCCACTGGAGACTCTGGCGCGACACGCCTGGAGCGAGCGGGAGCGACTCGACCTGCATGCCGACCTGGAGCGCTCGATGGACGCTATTGGCGAATTCTCCGGCGCCGCTGAAGCCCAGCGCTACCGCCGTTTTTGCGAACGCGCCAAAGGCGTTTTTGACACCCTCGACCGAACTTTTATCCGGGCGTCACGTCCCAATCCGTTGACCCTGGTGAAACGGGTCGGTATCACTCATCTCGGCGAGATGACGCGGATTCAGCCCTTTTCCACGCTCTGGCGGGCCCTGGGAAAGGAATTCCGCGACCCACGCCTGCAGCAGTTATTTGGGCGCTATGCCACCTATATGGGTTCCTCTCCCTTCTCCGCGCCGGCAACGCTTATGCTGATTGCTCACGTTGAGCGCGCTGGCGTGTGGCGAGTAACCGGCGGCATGTACCGTATCGTCGAGGCTCTGGCTGGACTGGCACTGCAGCATGGCGTCAATTTTCGCTATGCAACTGAAGTACGGCGCGTGGCAACCGGCAACCGCCGGGTTACCGGTGTGGAGCTGGCTACTGATGAGTTCCTGCAAGCGGATGCAGTGATTGTAAACGCTGATGCCGGAGCGGTGGCTGCCGGCCAACTGGGCAATGACATCCGTAGCGCAGTGCCCGGTGTCCCCCGTTCACGACGCTCACTGTCAGCACTAACCTGGGCCCTTGTTGCTCGAACCCGGGGATTTGAATTACATCACCATACGGTGTTTTTCAGCGCTGACTATGCCCGCGAATTCCGGGAAATTCAGCATGATGCACGCCTACCCAGGGACCCAACAGTCTATATCTGTGCGCCAGACCGCAGTCATCAGCAGATTTTCGCCTCGGGAGAGGCCGAGCGCCTGTTTTGCCTGGTGAACGCACCAGCAACAGGCGACTCGCAACCGCCAAACAGCGCCGAGATAGAACGCTGCCGGGAACGTGCTTTTACGCTGTTGTCACGCTGCGGACTGGAGATTGATTTTGATGAACAACAGTGCCAGATCACCGGCCCCGAACAATTCGAGAGACTGTTTCCCGGCACCGGCGGCTCGCTGTATGGTCCAGCGTCCCACGGCTGGCAGGCGTCTTTTCGTCGACCTGGCGCGCACACCGGAATAACAGGTCTTTATCTGGCTGGCGGCAGCACTCATCCAGGCGCGGGTGTCCCGATGGCGGCGCTATCTGGAAAACAAGCCGCTTTCGCTCTAATGAATGACTGGAATCTACAATAATGGAACAAGCGACTCATAAAACCTTTCCTGACTTTGACCGGGTTGTCCCTGCCAATGGTTATGCCTGGTGGTACGTCGATGGGGTCAGTGATGACGGTAGCCAGGCGATTACCATGATCGCCTTCGTCGGCAGTGTGTTCTCACCCTATTACGCCTGGGCCCGACGCAAGGCCCCCGCCGACCCGCTCAATCACTGCGCGCTTAACGTGGCACTTTATGGGCGCGGGGCCAACCGCTGGGCGATGACAGAGCGTGGCCGGGACGGAGTGTCACGCTCATCTGACAGTCTGAGTATAGGCCCTAGTTCAGTTACCTGGCAGGGTGATTCCCTGTGCTTTCAGATTGATGAACGATCGGCTCCGCTACCAACCAGAATCCGCGGTGAGGTGCGCGTCCAGCCAACCAGGATTACCAATCACGAGTTCATCCTCGACAGCCACGGTTACCATTGCTGGCGCCCGATCGCCCCCTGCGCGCGTATCGAAGTGAACCTGAGCAACCCACAATTGCAATGGTCGGGACATGCCTACCTGGATGCCAACGCCGGCGCCCGGCCACTGGAAGAAGATTTCGACGCATGGGACTGGTCCCGGGCCAGCGAGCCGCAGCGCACCACAATTCTCTATGAAGGCAGTCGTCGCGGTGGAGAACCGTTCTGTCTTGCCCTGCACGCCGATCCACACGGCGGCATTGAGACCTTCGATCCGCCGCCAGGCACACGGCTTGCCAGTACCCGCTATTGGCGCATCGGCCGCGGCACCCGTGCGGATCCGAATACGGCCCGGGTAGTGTCAACTCTTGAAGACACTCCATTTTATTCGCGCTCATTGCTAAATGTTGAGGTAGCAGGCAAGCCGCTGACCACGGTCCACGAAAGCCTGTCTCTGCGCCGCTTTAGGAGTACCTGGGTGCACTGCCTGCTGCCGTTTCGAATGCCTCGCGTACCCCGATAGCAGGCATTGCCGGCAACATATCACCATTCGACCGGGACTGAGCCTTACATTGATGTCTGTCAGTTTTTTCGAACAATGGAATATCATTTCACTGGCGTAAATTGTAGACTCTGTATTGCAACACTTCATACATGACGCCAGTTTCGGCTGCCTGTTCCGTAATCTTCGCGCACCACCTGCGCCTACGACAGACATTTGCAGCCACGGCGCGACCCCGCCTTCAAACGGAATTTGATGCAGGACGCACATTATGACTATCCAGGTAGATATCGCTCGACCCGACGTGGCTCTGTTGCTGGACAGCAAAGGCACTATCCGCAAGGTAACCCTTTCCCAAACCCTGAACGCTGGCGACACCAAAAGCTGGGTCGGCCGCTTGTGGACCGAAACTGTTAGTGATGTTGGCGATGAAAAAATCAAACGGATGATTGAGGAAGCCAATATCGGCGGCGTTTCGGCATTTCGCCAGTTCACCCAGAACTTTCCAAGCGGGCTCGAAATCCCCATGGAATACACCACGGTGAAACTCGGCAGCGATGACAGCTTGCTGGCGGTTGGTAAAAATCTTGAGAGTGTTGCTGAATTGCAATCGCGACTGGTCAATGCACAGCAAGCAATGGAGCGTGAGTACTGGAAACTGCGCTACCTGGAAACCCGTTATCGACTACTACTGGATGCCTCCAATGATCCAGTCCTGCTGGTGAAGGCTTCGGACCTCAGTATCATCGAATCAAATCCCAGCGCCAGTCGGGCGCTGGGTGTCCCGGCAAGAGGCAGCGAATCCCTCGAAAACAATGCGCTGTTGAATCTGGTGCCGGAAAAAGAACGCGCCCGACTGGAAGCCATGTTGCTACGCGTCAGAGACCAGGGCAAAGCTCCGGCATTAAAAATCCCCTTTGGCCGGGATCGTAATAACTGGTTCGTGCAAGCCTCACTGGTAACTTCCGAGCAAGGCTTGGTGTTTTTACTGCAATTTACCGCTTCCGATACGAAAAAGACGGAGCTCGATGAGTCAGCAGAGTTCATGCAGCTAGTGAAGCGAGCACCGGATGCAGTACTAATGCTCGATGAAAAAGGCAAGATTCTGAAAACCAATCAGGCATTCCTTGAGCTGGTCCAGATGGGTGCTGAGGCATCAGTGGAAGGACAACAATTATCTCGCTGGCTGGGCAGGCCTGGAGCCGATGCGCGGGTACTGCTTGGCAGTATTGCCCAACATGGTTCGGTGCGCCTGTTTTCCACCAGCATCCAGGGTGAATTGGGAATCTCGACCGAAGTAGAGATTTCAGCTATTGGCAACGAGGGCGAGGATCCAAAGCGAATAGCGCTTGTGCTTCGCGACGTTGGCTCCAGGCTTCCTGTTCCAGAACAAAAGGACAATAACCTGGGTTCCCAATTGGGCGCGCTTAGCAATCAGGTAGGTACATCACCGCTACGAGATCTTGTAAAAAACACCGTCGGCGTTCTGGAAAGCCACTACATTGAGGCGGCACTGGAGATGACCGGTGGTAATCGTACCGCCGCGGCAGAAATCCTTGGCATCAGCCGACAAAGCCTGTATGCCAAACTCAACCGCTATGATGTGAGCGGTGAAGGCAGCCAGAAGAAGAAACTCAGCGCCTGATTGCCAACCTTTTCCCGAGACAAGCTACGCACCCCGAAACCTGACAGCCTGGCCAGAAGGCAGCACTCCTGCCCTGGCCCAGGTCGCGGCACGCCGTTTGTTTGAAGTGGTTAATTTCGAGCCAGCCAACACACTCGGCGGCGAGAAACCCACAGCCAAGCCGCCTGAACAAAAGCCCAGCGCACGACGATTCACAATAGTGCCCGTCAGACACCGGCAGAATTGATTAGAGATTTCCTAAGTGTCCTGACTGCGATGCATCCGCTCACGATGTTCCAGACGCTGAAACAAATCCAGGGTCCATGCTGCCTGCTTGTTAACCTGCCACCAGGTGGCAGGTAAAACAAAAGGCACATCGATTTCTGGCTGTGGTGCCGCCGCTACCGCATCAATCAGGAATTTAACGGATTCCAGTTGGGATGGTCGTTCCGGATCAAGCGAAGATTGTCGCGACCCAAATGCACGGCCGATTAAATTCATTTTGAGCGCGGCAGGAACCACTGCGCGCTGCGACACTGAATCAAAATCGTTGCGTACAATCTCACCACCAATCTCGCTGTAAATCAGGCGAGCACTGCGAATCCCCATCCGGCAAGCCAGCGGCAGCCGCTCGATACCCGAATCGGAACTACGATACAGCTCATCGGCTGTCCGCAACAAGCGCTGAACCACCTGCCCCAACTCAGCGCTGTAATGCGGGTTTTCCAGCCAGGCTTGCGGGTCAATTCCAACTTCCTGAAGCCAGCGCCGCGGAAGATACAGGCGGCCATTACGACCATCCTCGCCGACATCCCGCGCAATATTGGTCAGCTGCATCGCCATGCCAAGCTCGCAGGCGCGGGCGATCAACGCAGGATCGCGAACGCCCATGATCATGGCCATCATCGCGCCCACTGTGCCAGCCACTCGCGCGGAATAGGCATGCAGCTCATCCAGTTCATGATACTCGTATTGCTTGATATCCCATTCAAAGCCTTCCAGGAGCGCTTCTGGCAGGGCCCGCGGAATTCCGAAATGCCTGACGACACAGGCGAAGGCCCGATCTTCCGGGGTATTGTCAGGATATCCTGCATAGATTGCCGCCAGTCGCTCACGCAGCTTGCCCAGCGTTTCCTCGCAGCTTACCCCCTGGTCCACTGCATCATCCGCAACGCGGCAAAAGGCATAAAGTGCGGCCGCGGGTTCCCGTACTCGGCGCGGTAACAGATAAGACGCGGCGAGAAACGTTCGCGAACCATCGCGCAAACGCGCGTGGCAGGCTTCGATAACCGAGCGATCAAGACTATACATGGCGCTTCACACTCGCTGCGTCGGGCACCACCGAATCGAGGACCCGAGCAGATGAAAGGACACCTGGCACTCCCGCACCCGGATGGGTCCCGGCGCCAACCATGTACAGGCCGCCAACTTCTTCACTGCGGTTGTGCGGTCGAAACCAGGCGCTTTGTTGAAATACCGGCTCCAAGCCGAAGGCTGCGCCGCGAAATGCCAGTAGATTGTTGGCAAAGTCATCCGGCGTGACGAAATGTGAAGTCACCAGATTTTCTTCCAGATCCGGCAGCAGCGTCTCACTCAGGCGGCGCATAATTGCCTGTCGATAAAGCTCGCCCTGTTCCTGCCAATCAACGCCGCTTTCGTTATGCGGCACCGGGGATAACACATAAAAACCATCACAGCCTGCTGGTGCCAGGCTTGGGTCTGTTGCCGTGGGTCGGTGCAAGTAGAGGCTGAAATCCTTGGCCAGTTTCTTGTGCTTGAAAATGTCCTCCAGCAACTCCCGGTAACGCGGCCCCAAAAGAATCGTATGGTGCTCGACGTCGGGATACTGCTTGCGGGTCCCGAAATACCAGACAAACAAACCCATGGAATAACGGGATCGCTCGATACGCCGGTCGGTCCAGCGACTACGTGCTTCCGGTGGTAACAAGTGTCGGTAGGTCCAGGCAGAATCAGCATTGGACACCACCAGGTCAGCTGCCACGGTTTCACCACTGATGAGGCGAACCCCGCTTGTGTGGCCATCCTTGATCGTGATCTCGCTGACCTCACTGGCACAGCACAATTCGCCACCCTGTCCGCGAATCAGGTCAACCATGCCGCTCACCAGGCGCCCGGTGCCGCCCATCACAAAATGCACGCCCCAGCGTCGTTCCAGGTAAGCGATGAGACTGTAGATAGAAGTGGTAGTGAAAGGATTGCCGCCGATCAGCAGCGGATGAAAGCTGAACACCGTGCGCAAGCGTGGATCGCGCACATAGCGGGAAACCATACCATAGACGCTGCGGTAGCAACCAAGTTTTACCAGGTCCGGCACCACCCGCAACATGTCGCCCCAAGTGGAGAACGGCACATGACCGAGCTTCACAAAGCCCACGTTAAAAATATCCTCACTGGCTTTCATGAAACGCTCATAGCCAGCCACATCGCCCGGCGACAAACGGGCGACTTCAGCCCGCATGGCCTCCTCGTCGCCGGTGTAGTTAAAGATCTCACCATCATCAAAGCGAATCTGGTAATAGGGCGTTACCGGTCGCAGTTCGACATCGTCGGCCAGCCGCCGCCCACAGAGTTCCCAGAGTTCTTCCAGCAGGAACGGTGCGGTAATAATTGTCGGCCCGGCATCGAAGGTGAATCCGTCCTGGTGATATACATAGGCTCGGCCGCCCGGCGCATCCAGCTTTTCCAGAACCGTGACGCGATAACCACGAGCACCCAGCCGGATGGCTGCGGCAAGGCCGCCAAAGCCACTGCCGATCACTACCGCATGGGGTCGGGTGTCTGTACTGGTGGCGGTACCACCACCCTGCCCCGCCCGCTCGGTTTCAGAGTCTTGGCGCGGGCGGATATTAGGGGGAAACGGCTCCAGACTACGACTCATGAAGACTCCAGATTATCGGTCGCGAGCTTGCGAACCCTGCGCACCACAAGAAAAACGATTATTGCCACTATCGGAACACTGGCGGCCACGAGCAGATTGGTATTGATGTTGAGGCCCATCTCTTTCAGGCCATAGCTTGCATAGCTAACCAGGCCCACAGCGTAGTAGGTCACTGCAACAATCGAAACTGCCTCAACCGCCTCCTGCAGCCGCAACTGCAGGGCGGCACGGCGGTTCATGGATTCCAGCACTGCCTGATTCTGTTCACGACGCGCCATATCCACCCGTGTGGACAGCAACTGCGACGCGCGAGCCACGCCCTGTGACAGATTGGTTTGCCGCACGGCTACAGTCCGACAGGTATCCATAGCCGGAGCCAGGCGCCGCTCGGTAAACTCACTGAAGGTCTGCAAACCCTGGATACGAGTCTCACGCAATTCCTTGATACGCCTTTGCACCAGCGCGTAATAAGCATTCGCAGCATCGAAACGATACTTGTTGTCCGCGTAGCGGCTCTCAATGTCAGCCTGCATCCGCGTCAGTCGATTCAGCAGGGAAAATTCATCGCTTTCTTCAGAGCTTGCCAGAGCGGTGGTAATGCGCACCAATTCCTGTTCCGAGCCGGATAAAAAAGGTGTCAGAGTGCGCGCTGTCGGTAGTGCCAACAGTGCCATCATACGATAGGTGTCAATTTCCAACAGGCGTTGCACAGTGCGCCCCGCCTGGGCCGGAGACATTCGACCACTTGCCACCAACAAACGACTAAAGCCATCCTCGCGAATTCGAAAATCAGTAAATGCGGAGCCTGTACCACCCGCGACTCCGGAACCAATAAGCTGATTGCCGCCAAACATTTCTGCTGAAATTTGTTCCGGATTCGGCGACTCTTCACCCGCCACAAGTGCCACGTGTGCCGCAATCAGGACATTACTTTCAAGCGACGCCAACCAGTCAGTCGGAACCAGATCTATAACTGGTTCGGCGAACGGGTCGTCTGACAATCCGTCAGCATAAAAATTGTAGCGGGTGAACTCGGTGTGACGTTCCCACTTTACGCGGATCGGACCCAGGTCGGCGCGAAAATGATTGTCTTCCGGAGCCGGTGGTTTAACCTGATATGCCTGCGTTAGCCTTTCAATCGCCTGTTGATCCTGATCGCGAGATTCGGAACCGGAAAGACAAACCAGATAGGAAATACGCAACGGTGCCACCACTGGTACCGGTGGTCGGGCGTGCACTTCATCGTTCAACTCTTGTCGATAAGGATGATCACCGGGCACCTTGTGGACGTTGACGTTCATACTGGCTGCCTCACTTCGGATGCAATATCCAGCGATAGAATTGCCGCGGTCGTCTCATTCGGAGTTTCCTCATGAAGTAAATGTCCGAAGCCAGCAAACCTTAGCACCTGCGCTCTGGGCAGGCGCTGACTAATCTGATTGGCCTGTGCAGGCGGTACCATTTTGTCGTTCTCGCCCACCACCAACAGCACTCTGGTTTCCAGCTCAGGAAGCCGGCGTTGCAGTGGTTGCAAATCCCAATTCGCCATCATGCCCAATGCCGCAGCGGTGTGGCCGGTATTGCGCAGCAGGCGCGCATATAGTTCAGTTCCCTGTTTATCAATTGTCGAGCCGGTGCGATCCAGCAGGCGATGAACCGCTTGGGAATCAGCCGCACTGTTTGCCAGTAAACGCGCCCAGATAGGTCGATTGGCAAGGAACTTCGCCATTGGTAGAAACAGTTGCCCGGGCAGACCGGACAGCGGCAATAGCGCCCCATTCAGGCTGACTAACCACTGTGGTGTGACGCTGCCATCGAGACACATTTGTGCGCCTATAGCCGCTCCAGCCGAATGACCGACAATGCATTGCGGTTCCACCCCAACTTCCAATAGCAACGCATCCAACAGCGTAGCCATGCCCGACAGGGATAGCTGCCTGGACACCGGGCATTGAGTAAAACCATGACCCGGCAGGTCTGGCGCTACTACCGTGTAGTGTTCTGCCAACAAAGGAGCCAGGTCTCTCCAACTGTGCGATGCGGCGCCGGTACCATGCAGCAGAAGTAAAACCGGCCCCTGCCCCATAACCTGCACGTGCCAGCGGATTCCACCAGCCGGGACAAAGCGGCTGGCCTCACGGTTGGGCCAATCGCTACCATCCTGTTCCCACTGCAGGCAGTGCTGGTCGTGAGTTGTTTCTCTGCTGTCTCGCGCCGTCGCGTACTGACGCTGTTCCGGCTTGGACATATCGGAAGACACAGTCATGATTGGGTTGCCCGTTCGCGCTGGTCGGACAGCACCGTCTTGGCTGCTCCCGACAGGCGCTGGGCATCGGCATGGGGTAATGCCAGGTAATGCGCAGCCATGGCCTCCGCAAGAGCTCGGGCGGCGGGTCGTGGACGCGGCGAGGTATCAACCAGTAACGCAGTAATCCCTTCTATGCGCACCGCCTGGGCAGCTTCAAGCGCATCACTGGCAGCCTGCTGCCGGTCACCCTTGCCCTCCAGGCTTACGTTGGCACTACCATCGGTCAATAAAATCAATACCGGGGTTTCACCCTTGCGCCGGATACCCAAAGCCGTTTCCAGCGACAAGCGAATTCCCGCTGCCAGTGGCGTACCACCTCCCCCCGGCAGCGCAGCCAGACCTCGCTTGGCACGAACCAGCGAGCGGGTCGGCGAGAGCAGCAGTTCTGCATCGCGGCCACGAAAAGTCACCAGCGCTACCTGATCCCGGCGCTGATAGGACTCTGCAAGCAACAATTCCACAGCCCCTTTGGCCTCGGCCAGGCGATGCATGGCTGCAGAGCCCGAGGCATCGACGGCAAATACTGTGGTTGTAGCTGCGCGCTGTTGATAGCGGTTTACCCGAAAGTCTTCCCGGCGCACCCTCACCAATGGCAGGTTGTCGCCAGACCGGGACAGGTCTTCCGCTTTGCGAAGACGCTGCCACGGCACTGCGGCGCGTAGTGTTTCGACGAGATTCAATCGTGAGCCGTCACCCGGATCACCCGGACGAGTACCCACCAGTCGACCGCGACGCGCCGGACGACGCTTGGCCGCCGACCTGGCAGACGACCGGGCGCTGCCGCGGGCGATTTTGGGATATTGCAACTGCTGCAGTAGTTGCGGCGGGATGGCCGCCACCGTTGCTTCAAGCACCTGATCATCGAGAGTTTGCGGCTCCCGGTCGTCCTCGCTGTCCTGATTCTGCTCCGGCTCTTCAGGTTCAGGACTGGGCGGTGGCTCTTCCTGTCTGGGTTCTTGCTCGGGTTGTTCTGCGGATTGTTCCTCGGGGTCCTGATCAGGTTCTTGTTCTGACTCTTCTTCAGACCTGGGCAACTGCCGAACTCGACTACCAAACACCAGTTGCGCAGCCAGAGCGATGTTGGCTTCCGAGACTGATTCGCTGCCCTCCAGTGCCGCGGCAGCTCTGGCGACCCGAATAGCCGATGACACAACCCGCAGGGACTCAATTCCAAAACCTAATGCGGCCCGGCACAAGACTTCAACCAGAGAGTCCTCGATTCTGATATGGGGCAACAGGCTCTTCGCATTCTGTACTTGGTCTGGACTTGCCAATGGCTCGGCAATTTCCTGAACCCGAATGTCGTCAAGGTCAAGATGGATTGCGAATCGGTCGGCAAGTGCTTCCGGCACACTCTCATCTTCTTCGATTCCCTCGTCCAGGGCGATCATGCCCAGGCTCGCTGGAGTGCGTTGCGACAGACCGCCCCGCTCCATCACCACGACTCCGGTATCCAGCACCGCAGCAAGTCGCGCCGCAACGCCGGGCTCAATTCGCTCGGCCATAGCCAGCAGTAGCACTCCCCCATGACATTCTGCCAGCAGGCCACGCCTTGGTATCGGTCGACCGCTGCGCAACGTAGCTGCCAGATCAAGGCCGCCTAACAGATCATCATCACCAATATGCAGGGGCATTTTGCGCCAGGGCGCATCAGCGGGCAGGAGTGACTGTAACTGTGCCAGCCAATGGTCGCGTACCGGGCCAGGTCTCGCTTTTAACACTATGCCGGCTATCCCAACCGGATCGACAGCAAACAGGGCAGCCGCCTGGGCAAAAGGCGTCCAACGGGCGCTATCTTGTTGCCCGACGGCTATATTCATGTGCCGAAGACTTCGTCCACCGCGCGGGCGACACGGGTACTGGAGCCCGCTTCATCCAGCGGATCGCGGCGCAACCGATGACGAAGTGCCGGTGCGGCAATACGGCGCAGGTGCGAAGCAGTGACCTCCATGTCGTTTTCCAGACTTGCCAGGGCGCGGGCAGATCGCATAAGCGTCAGCTCGCCGCGCAAGCCATCACAGCCCAGGCTCATGCAGAGCTCGGTAGCCATACGAAGTGCAGCATCGGGTACGGTGACCTTCGGCAGACGCTCTCTTGCCTGTTTGATTCGTCGTCGTTGGCTGGCATCACGATTTTTCCATGTCTCGGCAAAAGCAAACGGATCCTGTTCATAGGCGTCCCGGCGACGCACCACTTCCATGCGTGTTTCGATATCTACAGGAGTGGTGACCTCCACCGACAATCCGTAGCGATCGAGCAATTGCGGTCGTAACTCACCTTCTTCCGGATTGCCGCTGCCAACCAGCACGAAGCGAGCCGGATGACGGACACTCAAACCTTCTCGTTCAACCACGTTTTCTCCGGACGCTGCCACGTCAAGCAGCAAATCTACGAGATGGTCATCCAGCAGATTGACCTCGTCGATATACAGAAAACCACGATTGGCGCGCGCCAGCAGTCCCGGCTCAAACGCTTTCTCACCGGCGATCAACGCCCGCTCCAGGTCCAGAGCGCCAACAATACGGTCTTCGGTGGCACCCAGCGGCAGGTCTACTACCGGGACTTTTATTGTCCTGGCTTTAAGCTGTCCTTCTTTGACAGCGCTGTTGCAGGTTTCACAGCCAGCAAAAGGTGCCTCAGGATCACAATTATAAGGGCATTCTATAGCCACGCTGAGCCGGGGAAGAAGCGCAGTCAGAGAGCGCACAACGGTCGATTTGCCCGTGCCACGATGACCGAAGATCAACACGCCACCCAGACCAGGGTCGATGGCGGCAACCAGCAACGCCAGCTTCATTTCTTCCTGGCCAACAATCGCCGAGAACGGAAACTCGGGGCGTGGTGCAGCTTTCCTGCCTGCTGTCGGGGAGGATTTAGAAGCGGGTTTAGAAGCGGACTTGGACGAAGACCCGGAAGACTTCCGCCGACCTGTTCCGGTCCCTGCAGCAGCCGACTCTTTTTGACTCGCTGCACTGGTTTCCATGCTGGAGCTAGCTTCACTCTCGGCCCGGAAATCGTTTTTGCTTAACATGTTGCATTCCCCTGTTGTACGTGTGACTCAACTTCAATATTGATCGTGGCCATGCAGCAAGTAGACATTTTTGTCTACCGCCTTTCCTGACTCATTGGCCGCTGCGGCGGAGCCAGACAGACTCCCACAGGTAACTTTGGCCGCGGGGATAGACCGCGGTGATACTTCGGAACGCGGACGGTTGCCCGCATCACGTAAATTCAGGAACCACTGCCAAAGTGCGGTGGCCGGAAACGGCAGCACCAGAAACCAGTGTTCCAAAACTGCCAGGGCCATCAAGCTGGCCAAAAAGGTCCATCCGACTGCAGCCAGGCTACCCGGCGGAGCCACCATCACCAGCTGTACCAACCAGACGGTAAGAATGGTGCCGATAACCACCGAAAATGGAAACAGCAGGTTCATGGGCTTGCGCCGCAGAAAGCTCTTCAGATGCTGCATATGTGCCGGGAGAAATTCCTCGCTGAGGTTTCGTACGCCAAGGAACACATTGAGCTTGGCGCTTAACTGCATTCCCCACAACAACAGATAGGTCCACATGCCAATCTGGTTCTCTGCACCCCAGCTGATCAGGACCACGATGCCGGCGCCGGCAATAGTAGCCGCTTCATGATACAGGTTCGCCTGGATGGCATGACCAAAATGCTGCCACCCCTTGCAGCCCGGTTCGCAGCTGACCTTGCGAGGACCGGTGACAAACCCCATGTAATAGGTCAATTCCAGCCAGGCATAAACCAGCAGCCCGCAGCTGAAACCTACATAGGCGGAAAATTCAGAAATACGGCCGCTACTCCAGATCAGGCCGAACAACGCCACGACCAGCACGATGCTGGCACCCACCAGGCTGTGACGAAAAGTATGGGATGGCAAACCGTTGAGATACAGTACGAGCCCGGTGCTGAACCACCAGAGGAACAGTGCGTAAACGGCATGTGGAAGATATTCAATCAAGACTGCTGCCCCCGTCAGACCGGGACCGGGATTATCGGCGACGAAGTGGGTAGCGCCTCGGGGTCACAGCAAGCACTCGGGTAATGATGCCCGGCTATAGAGTCACCTGACATTCTTTGAGTCGTTTCATTGGACTGTTCTGACACTGCACTTCTCCAGACGCAGGTGAATGTAACGACACCGCGCGCAACACTTGCTACAGGGATACTTGTGTATTGGGCTTCAGGGCTGACGAATCAGCAGACCTGAGCATTACGGCAAACGATTCGATGTTGGTGTGCCCAAAAGGTTCCAGATCGATGCGCACGCCGGTGGCGGTATCGCTCAGAGACAGACGACCGTCTTCCCAGCGCGTCAGCCGGAATACCGGTTCTGGCCCGATTCCGCGTAATTTGCGGTCTCGGCCCAAGCCTCTCAATACACCGCGAACAAATCCGCCGCCCCCTGGCTCGACAATGTGAATCACCTTTCCTTCTGGCGACGCTAGCACTGACAGTGAGCCATCCGGGCGGTCCTCGAACTGCAGGTCGATTGTCTGGGCGGGTACCGCGACGTCCGACAATTCGGTTGTCCCGACATCTGCGAAACGTCCAACTGCAGCTGCCAGCAGGGCAAAAATCGCGACCGCTGAGGCAGCAGCAATGGCCTTGGGTGATACGGGCTGATGCGCAAAAGGATCACTCATGCCATGTCTCCTACGGGTAACTGATCCTGATCATCCTCGGACATCGCCTGACCCGTCGCTGTTACCGGCGCAACGCGACTGGCGGCATCTGCCAGGAGTTCGGCTACCTTCACTGCATCGGGAATACTGCGCAGCATCGGCTCGGGCTTCTTGAAGCGCCACGGCCGCACATTTGGCCACATCACGATGTAGGAAATGCGATTGTCATCCTCGAGAGTGACCGGAATGTCGCCAAAGCCGTCAGCAAAGCATTTCACCGCAGCCGAACGCACCTGGGCAAACGGCACATTGAAAGTCATTGGCAGGGCTACTCCGAAGCGCATGACCAGGCGTTTGTTGGTAATCGTGTACACGGTACCCCGTGCCATCAGCCAGGCGTACAAGGCAAACATACCGCCGGCGAACAAACCCAGACTGGCCGGGCCAACAGCACCCAGCAGCGCGCCCGCTGCGCCAATTCCGGACAGCAGATCAAAGCCGATCTTCACCGCCAGCATCAGCAGAAAATACATTCCCAGCAGGGGCAAATGAAAGGCGCGCCGGGCCATGACCTTCCAGTCCGGCGCTCCTTGCCAAAGCATTACTTCGCCGTCGGGTAGGTCTTCCGGCAAACCTGGTACTGGTTCAACTGCAAAATCATCGTGCTCAATCAAAACAAGGGCTCCTGACGTTCGGCGTTAGCGTATAGATGTCCACCGCCGTAATAGGCTGAGATTTTATCTTCTTCAAGCTGGGTAACCTGATCCGGATTTTTCAGGGTTGGTACGTCAGCAAACTGACTACCCAGAATCGAAAGCACTTTCACCCGCTTGTGGTAGCCGTCGACACGACTGAAACCAATGGGGAGCAGTACGGTGCGCTCACCGGCACTTTCGGTATCATCTTCTGCGCCCTCGCCTGTAGCGCCCGCCCCACCCTGAACTTTGACTTCAAGATAGCGAACTTGCGGCTCGGCCCGGTCGACCCAGATATCGGTGACCACGCCACCGGTTTGACCATCGGCGCCAACCACGGGCATGCCGCGGGGATCCGGATCCTCGGAGGCCACGCTAAATTCATCCGCCACGCGCATGGGCAGCAAACGCGGTCCACCGTGCATGGTTTTCTCCGGCTCATCCGGACGCTTCGCATAAGAGGCAGGTCCAACCGCATCAATCATCGGATTACCGGTCGGTACCAGCGGCGAACCCGGCCATTTTTCCAGCGGCGTGGCTTTCACTTCATCATCGAAGTCACCTTCACGAGGCGCCTGGCGAGTGGTGCCATCCGCCAGATGAAAAGTCTTTGGCGTTGGCAGATTGGGATAGCCAACCATATTGCGTCGGTTAGCTTCTGCCGGTATCGCAGGATCGGGGACCAGCGGGTAGCCCTCGCGCTTGTCTTCCTGACGCAGGTAGTAAATCAGGCCAAAGAAGAACAGCCAGAACGCGTAAAGCACCAGTTGTGCAACATCAATGTATTCAGTAATAGCGCCAATAGGCATGGTCGAACCTCCTCTTATGAATGAACCACTATCCGGGAAAATCGGCCAGGCCGAATTTCGCCGGAGGTCGCTGCGGTTGACTGCCCCAGGCATTGACCAACGGGCCGATAGCGGCCAGGGTGGCGAACAATAAAGCAATTTCAATGTGATAAACGACGCTGTAGCCAACGGCCGGGCCACTCATGGCCGGGCCCAGTGCGCCACTCTCGGCCAGATTCGAGACTACATCCCGAATCGCACCGCCCAGGAGAATACCGCCGCCGGCAGCTGTTGCCTGCACGGCTCCCCAGGCACCCAGCGCCAGGCCGAACCGACCCTGGGTCTCCATTCCCATGGCCGCGGTCAGGGTGCCGACTGCGAACAGTCCGCCACCAAATCCGATGAGCATGGTTCCAACTCGAAAAATCATTGCCGACTCCATCGGCGCGGCAAAAATGACCGCCGCAAAGGCGAACACGCCAATCAACGCACCGCGGGCCGCCAGTCGCAAGGGATCATCACCCCGGTTGAGGGCGCGTGCTGCAAGGCAGAACGCCGCCAGAGTGCCGAACGCCAGCAGACCGGTAAGTAATGTGGTCGCGCCAACCGAAAGCTGCAGTATCTGCCCGCCATAGGGCTCCAATAATATGTCCTGCATGCTGAATGCCGCGGTACCCAGGCCCAGCGCAATTAAAAACCGGCGCGTCCTGTTAGCCTTGGAAAACTCTCGCCATACATCGAGAAACGGAGCTCTCTCCTGATTGATTGCGGTCTGCTGCGGATTCCTGGCTTCCTGTTTCCACAGTGCCGTGACGTTCAGGACCATGGTCAGTAAAGCCACGGCCTGAACAACCTGAATCAGCCGCATCTGGCCAAAGTCCTGTAGCAACGCGCCAAATCCCAGGGCACTGATCATCATCCCCACCAGCAACATTACATAAAGCAGTGCCACTACCCGGGGACGCGATTCCGGCGGCGCCAGGTCAGTAGCCAACGCCAGTCCTGCGGTCTGGGTAGTATGCAGGCCAATACCAGCCAACAGGAACGCCAGCGCCGCGCCAAGTTGACCGACCCAGGCCGGACCGATGCTGTCACCAGACAGCACTATCAGTGCAAACGGCATAATGGCGAATCCGCCGAACTGGAGCATGGTGCCCATCCAGATATACGGTACT
The DNA here is from genome assembly GCA_965230125.1 of uncultured Pseudohongiella sp. Classification (GTDB taxonomy): domain Bacteria; phylum Pseudomonadota; class Gammaproteobacteria; order Pseudomonadales; family Pseudohongiellaceae; genus UBA9145. Next base: position 3,051,282 of record OZ245938.1, read on the forward strand.
CGCTTCCAGCCCAGATACGAGCGGTGGGTATCAGAGCGGTATCCCACCAGTACCCGAAACGGCGCAAACAGCAGCGGTAGCGAAATCATCGCCGCCACCAGTGAAGCACCAACACCCAATTCCACAATCATGACCCGGTTCAATGTGCCGTTAAGCAGCACAATGGCCATGCCCACCGAGACTTGAAACAGAGACAGGCGCAACAAGCGGCGCAATGGCAAATCTGCCGATGCAGCATCCGCAAACGGCAAAAAGCGGCTACCCACCTGGGTCCACGCCGTTGCCAATGTCGCCCTGGTCTGGCTCATGCCCGCTTGATCTCCAGCGCCTGGGATTTATAAAACCCACTGCCGATACGTTGCGTGCGACCTATCTCCCAGTCGCGCAAGCTCGCTGGACCGGCCAATTGCCGTCGCAACGTGGTTTCTGCTGCTGGTTCAATTGCTGGAGAGCGATTACCCGCCGGAAATAGTTTCCCCACATTGTGCATTACCATCAGCGCTGGGGTACGTGGTGCGAAAGTAAACAGCATCGCTGTCCCGGTTCGCTCCGCCAGGCTTGCCAGGGTTGCCACAACTTCCAGTGACGGGTAGTGAATCAATGAATCCATCGCTACCACGTAGTCAAAATGACCCAGCCTGGCATCCAGCATGTCGCCGCTGTGGTATTCGATTCGTCCCGGCTCTATGTCAGTGGGAGTGCGTTCCCGCGCCAACTCAATCAATGTTGGCGACAGATCAATAGCTATGACTTCCGCGCCGCGGCGCGCCGCTTCCACCGACAGTGCGCCGGTTCCGCAGCCCGCATCCAGCAATCGCTTACCGCGCATGTCAGCTGGCAGCCAGTTCAGCAGCGTCTCGCGCATGCGATCGCGACCGGCTCGCACGGTCTGGCGAATCCGGCCCACCGGCGCGTCCGACGTCAGTCGATCCCAGGCTGCTACTGCGGTCTCATCGAAATAGGTGCGCAGTTGACCACGGCGCTTTTCGTAAAGGGAGGTTGGCATCAATCAAATCCCAATAAATCAAAAATATCGCGGTCCTTCATGGGAGCCCCCATTTGCGGCTCGACACCGTCCCACAGCGCCTGGGCGAGACGCATGTATTCCTGCGTCACAGCATCAAGCTCTGGCGACGATTCCATTTCAAAGAGTGTCGACTTTTTCAGTCGGCTGCGACGAATCACATCAAGGTCCGGAAAATGTGCCAACCGGCCCAGGCCGGTAACCTCATTGAACCGATCAATCTGATCGGTGGCCGCGCTGCGATTGGCTATCACGCCGCCCAGGCGAACCTTGTAGTTTTTGGACTTGGACTGAATCGCCTGCACGATGCGGTTCATGGCAAAAATCGAATCGAAGTCATTGGCCGCGACAATCAGTGCGCGCTGGGCATGCTGCAGCGGTGCAGCAAAACCACCACACACCACATCACCCAGGACGTCAAAAATCACTACATCCGTGTCTTCGAGAAGGTGATGTTCTTTCAGCAGCTTGACCGTTTGGCCAACCACATAGCCGCCACAGCCAGTGCCCGCCGGCGGTCCACCGGCCTCGACACACATCACGCCGTTGTAGCCTTCGTAGACGAAGTCCGATGGCATCAGTTCTTCGCCGTGAAAATCTACCGACTCCAGAATATCGATTACCGTGGGTACCAGTTGTTTGGTCAGGGTAAAGGTAGAATCGTGTTTCGGGTCGCAGCCAATCTGCAATACCCGCTTGCCGAGTTTGGAAAATGCCACCGACAGGTTGGAAGACGTCGTGCTCTTGCCGATGCCTCCCTTACCGTATACGGCAAACACTTTCGCGGTATCAATGTTGACGTTGGGGTCCTGATGAACCTGAAGGCTCCCCTCCCCGTCATCGTTATTATCTCCGACGTCAATCGTCTCTATTGGAATTCGTTGGCCTTCTGTCATGCGGCTGCCTCCGTGCCGACTCCTTCAAGCCGGTCTTCTAATGCATCACCTGCGTCGCGCAGGGCTTGTATCATGCTTTCATCCGCCGACCAGTAGTGTCGTTCATGAGCCTCGATCAAGCGGTTGGCCATCTTGGCCGAAGCAACCGGGTTGAGACTCATCAACCGGTCGCGCATTTTCTCATCCAACACGTAGGTTTCGGCGAGCTGCCGGTAAACCCAGTTGGACACCTGGCCAGTGGTTGCCGACCAGCCCATGGTATTACTGACGTGCAATTCGATTTGGCGCACCCCTTCATAGCCATGTTCCAGCATGCTCTCGTACCACTTGGGGTTCAGCGTCCGGGTACGTGTCTCAAGAGCAACCTGCTCTTCCAGCGTGCGGACTTTTTCTCTACCACGCGTCTGATCGCCGATGTACACCGGCACATCACTGCCGCGTGCTCGTCGTACCGACCGGGTAATCCCGCCAAGCGTGTCGAAATAGTGATCAATGGTGGTAATACCGAGTTCAACTGACTCAAGATTCTGGAATGTCATTTCAACATTGGATAACACACTCTCGAGCAATGCAGATTGCTGCATGGGTTTGCCCGAGCGGCCATACGCAAAACTCTTGCGGCGCATGTAGGTTTCCGCCAGCTCGTCATCCTCATCCCAGCAACTGGCATCAATCATCTGGTTGACGTTTGCTCCGTAGGCACCGTCGGCATTACTGAATACCCGAAGCGCTGCCGTTTCCAGGTCACCACCGTGCTCCCGCTGATATTTCAGAGCATGCTTACGGATGAAATTTTCTTCTGGCGACTCATCGGCGCTGGCCGCCAGGTAGGCTGCTTCAGCCAGCATCCGGATTTGCATGGGTAGCAGATCGCGAAAAATTCCCGACGTGGTAATCACCACATCGATACGCGGACGACCCAGCTCTTCAAGGGGAATCAGCTCTGCACCACACACCCGGCCAAAGGAATCGGAACGGGGTTTGACGCCCATCAATGCCATGGCCTGTCCCAGTGGAGCGCCTTCGGACTTGAGGTTATCTGTACCCCACAGCACCATGGCGATGGATTCCGGATAGCCATGATTTTCCTGCTGATGTCTCTCCAGCAGCATGGCCGCCTGACGGGTACCGTCCTGGACCGCATAGCTGGTAGGTATCCGGCAGGGATCAAAACCGTGCAGGTTGCGCCCGGTGGGCAGAATATCCGGGTTGCGCAGCAAATCGCCCCCGGGTACGGGGCGTGTGAATTTACCGTCCAGGGCATGCATCAGGCCTGGCAGTTCATGATCTTCACCCAGCAGGTGGGCAATCTTGCCGAGCCGCTGCATGCGACCCATATTGTCGTCATTGACCGGTTGGCTGGAGGCTGTCAGAGCCTGCTCGGCGGTCTCGCCACGGGTGAGACTCTCGGCGCCGGCACGATCCAGTTCCAGATCCGCGGCTTCAGCAGCCGAGATCAGTAAATCCGTTCTGGCCCTTTCTGTACCAGGTTCGCCCACCACGTGCAGCCCCTCGGGGATCAGGGTTTTTTCAATTTCCTGTATCGCCAGCAGGATCTGCTGAATGCGCGCCTCGCGCTCCGCCGACGGCCAGTCACCGTCATGGTCGTCCAGATCGATTTCTGCCGCCTGCATTTGAATCAGGGCACTCAATTGGTCCCGCTCAGCATCAGTGGTTTCCAAATCCAGACTGCGCCAGCGATCCAGGGATGCCTTCAAGCCAACCAATCCGCGATATAGCCCGGCATCGGTCACCGGTGGTGTCAGGTAACTAATCAGGGTGGCTGCCGAACGGCGTTTCGCAATGGTCCCTTCTGAAGGATTATTCGCCGCGTAAAGGTAAAAATTCGGGATGGTGCCTATTAAGCGGTCAGGCCAGCAGTCACCCGCGAGGCCGGTTTGTTTACCTGGCATGAATTCCAGGGCGCCATGAGTACCAAAATGCAGTGCCGCGTGGGCGCCGAATTCCTCATTGATGTAACGATAAAATGCTGCGAACGCGTGCGTTGGCGCGAAGCCTTTTTCAAACAACAGGCGCATGGGATCGCCTTCGTACCCGAAGGCCGGCTGAACACCGACGAAAACGTTGCCGAATTGCGCACCGAGTATGAATAGTTCGCGCCCATTGGTCTGCTCTCGGCCGGGTGCTGCCCCCCACTGCGCCTCGATTTCAGACAACCATTGCTGTTTGCGCACATGATCATCAACCGACATGCGCGCATGGACGTTAACCTGGGTACCGTTTAGCTCGGCGTTACCGTGCAGAATCTGCTCACGCAACGCGTCCACTGAATCCGGCACAGTGACCGAGTAGCCTTCGTCACGCAGGGAGTTGAGCGTGTTATACAAAGACCTGAATACGGACAGATTGGCTGCTGTACCGGTGGCGCCCGAGTTCGGCGGAAAGTTGAATAGCACTACCGCCAGTCGGCGCTCTGCTATAGCTGTATGGCGCAGAGTGACCAGGCGTTCCACTCGTGCTGCGAGCGTTGCGACACGCTCCGGTTGGGCCTGCATATCCAAGGACTGTTCGCCCTGCTCGCCGGCGGTGGATCGACCGCCGAACACACAGGAGCCCGTGGCACCGTCCAACTCTGGAATCGCTACCATCATGGTCGCTTCTACTGGTGACAAACCGCGATCCGAGTCCTGCCACTCTTCGATGCTCTGGAACTCTACTGCCTGGGCAGCAATGTAGGGAACGTCGAGCTGCGCGAGAATTTTTTCGGCAGCGCCTGAGTCGTTATAGGCCGGACCACCTACCAGGGAAAAGCCGGTTAGAGAAACCAGCGCATCAATAGTTGACTTGCCGTCCTTGATAAAGAAGCTCTCGATAGCCGGACGCATATCCAGACCACTGGCAAAGGCAGGGATAACGCGTAAGCCACGCTCTTCCAGGGCGGTAATCACACTATCATAGTGAGCACTGTTGCCGGCCAGGATATAGGAGCGCATTACCAGCAGGCCGACCGTTCCCTGCTTGCCGCCTTGCGCTTTGGGCAAGTCAGACAGCTTTTCGCTGATTCGGCCAGCCAGCCTGGGATGATAAAGGCCGGTATCCGGGTACTCATGGGGAGCCTCAACCTCCAGGCTGCCACGGAGTTCCGCGCGGGGCCCGGATACATAGCGATTCACCAACATCCGAACCATATTACAAATGTTGTCTTCAGAACTGGCCAGCCAGTACTGCATGCACAGGAAATAAGCGCGCACGTTCTGTGCCGTGCCGGGAATGAACCGGAGAATTCGCGGCAAACGTCGCAGCATCGCCATTTGCTTTGCACCGGAACTCTCGGTCTTGGAACTGGAGCCACGCAGACGTTTAAGCAGGGAAATGATGCCCGATTGAGGCTTGCCCATCTGGAACTGGCCCATGGATGTCAAGCGGATCACCTCGCCTGCGGACATCGCTGTCACCAGGGCATCACAGTTATCGCGACGCGCCTTGAGATCTTCAAAAATAGGTTTGATGTGATCTTCCAACACCAGCATGTTGGCGATAATGATATTTGCCTCGGCGATATCCTTGCGGCAGCGCGCCAGCTTATCTGCGTCTTCGCCCCACTCGGTGGCCGCGTGCAGATTCAGGGAGAGACCTGGCAGCTCTCGCTTGAGCAAACGAGCTGCCCGTTCAGTAGCACTGGAGACATGATGATCCAGTGTGACTATTACCACCCTTACGGGTGTGGCATCAGCGGCCGAAGTGTGCTTTGGCATCGTAGAGGGTCTCCACAGTGATCGTTTCGAGTCCGTAGTCAAGTGCGAAACGTTCCGTATTCCGACGTGCCTTGCCTCTTACGAAGAATGGAATCTTGCGCAATTCCTGCTCCGCGTCTTCAGCCCAGGCCGGACCGGCCGCGCTGACCAGTGCTGTGACACTGTCATCCTCTTCCGTGTTGTTCTGATTCATGACAATGGCACGCTCATGCGCCGCCTTTTTGCCACCCAGGTGCGATGGCGCTGCGTCGTCATTGAATTCAAAATCGTTGCGGAACATCCCCAGCAGATGTTCTTCCAGGCCCATCATCAATGGATGCACCCAGGTATCAAAAATCACATTGGCGCCCTCATAGCCCATTTGTGGCGAGTACTGAGCCGGCACATCCTGAACATGAAAGGGAGCGGAAATAACCGCACAGGGTAATCCCAGGCGTTTGGCAATGTGCCGTTCCATCTGGGTGCCCAGCACCAGCTCCGGTTCGGCTTCGGTGATGCGGGCTTCAACTTCGAGGTAGTCATCAGTGATCAATGCCTCGATGCCCATGTCTTCTGCCGTTTTACGCACCTGGCGGGCAAATTCACGGCTGTAGGTGCCAAGACCAACCACTTCAAATGCAAATTCTTCGCGGGCGATTCGCGCCGCTGCCATGGCGTGGGTGGCATCGCCAAAAATGAATACCCGCTTGCCGGTCAGGTAATTGGAGTCCACTGAGCGCGAGTACCAGGGCAGTCGTGAGCGGTCATCGCTGAGCATCGCTTCATCGATGTCGATACCGGTTATTTCGCCTACTTCGGCGAGAAAGTCGCGAGTCGCGCCAACACCAATGGGAACCGTTTTGGTATAGGGCTGCTTGAATGTTCGTTCCAGCCAGGCACAGGTGGTTTGCGCAACTTCCGGATACAGGCAAACGTTGAAATCTGCCTGGGGAATACCGGCCAGATCTTCCGTGCTGGCTCCTTCCGGCGCGACCACGTTGACGTCCACACCCACCCCGTGCAACAACCAGCGAATTTCTTCGATGTCATCGCGACAGCGGAAGCCCATGGATGATGGCCCCAGCAAATTGGCGCGCGGCCGGCTATGTGGCTGCCGCACCGGCGGCTCACCGGCCTGTCCTTTCAACAGCGCACGTACCAGGTAATAAAAAGTCTCACTGGCGCCCCAGTTTTCTTTCTTGGAATAAGCTGGCAATTCCAGTGGTACCACCGGTACCGGCAGCCCCATACCCTGGGCCAGGGCACCCGGTTGATCCTGAATCAGCTCTGCCGTGCAGGATTCACCCACCAGCATCGCATTTGGCTTGAAGCGCTCGTAGGCGTCACGCACGCTGTCGATCAATAGCCCGGCCGTGTCACCGCCAAGGTCCCGAGCCTGGAATGTGGTGTAGGTGACCGGTGGACGCTTGTCGCGTCGCTCGATCATGGTAAAGAGCAGGTCGGCATAGGTATCGCCCTGCGGCGCATGCAGTACGTAATGTACATCCTGCATAGAGGTTGCAATGCGCATGGCGCCAACATGTGGTGGGCCTTCATATGTCCACAAGGTTAGTTGCATGAGCGGAACTCCAATCGTTCACGTCGAGTCAAAGGTCTTGCAAACAGCTCCGCCAGGTCGGCGACCTGTTCGAAGCCGTGAATCGGGGTGAATACCAATTCGATAGACCATTTGGTGGTAAGCCCCTCTGCTTCCAGCGGATTGGCCAGTCCCAGACCACAAACAGTCAGGTCGGGCCGCGTTTCGCGCAGGCGGTCGAGTTGGCTTTCCAGATGCTGTCCCTCGGAGACTTGTTCCGCAGACAGCAATTCAAGCTCGCCGGCCAGGATCTGGCGATCCAGATAGGGCGTGCCCACTTCAACCGGCTGTACCCCGCACTCGCGCTGCAGAAAACGCGCCAGCGGAATTTCCATCTGGGAATCGGGCAGAAAACTGATTCGTTTACCCTCCAGGTCGCCGCGATAGCGGCTCAGGGCGCGTGTTGCCCGTGCCGCCGGCATCGCGGTGACTGCATCAAAGCGCTCGGCAGATATCGCAAACGCGTCTGCGGCTGCGCGCAGCCAGGAAAGCGTGCCTTCCACACCGAACGGATACGGGGCTGGCAGCAATTCTGCGCCGCGACCGATCAAGGCTCGGGCAGTTTCGCCGAGAAACGGCTGAGCCAGCAGCATGTGCGTGCCGGGACCCACCGGTGGCAGCTCAGTGGCCTGTCTGGGCGGCAGAAAATGGACATTGTCGATTCCCATCTCGCTAAACAGGCGCAGAAATTGATCTTCCACCACATCAGCCAGACAACCGACTATCAGCAGTGAGCGCTGCGACTGATCCAGCGCTGGCAGTTCCGGAACCAGGGCTTTGAGGCAATTGTCTTCACCCTGGGTAAAGGTAGTCTCAATGCCGCTTCCGGAATAATTAAGGATTCGAACCCGCCCGCTATGGGAGACACTCAGCCGCTGCGCGGCGTTAGCCAGATCCAGCTTGATCACTTCTGAGGGACAGGAACCCACCAGAAACAAGGTGGTGATATCGGGGCGGCGCGCCAGCAGTTCATTGACTACCCGGTCGAGCTCTTCATTGCAGTCAGCCATGCCGGCCAGATCACGCTCACCCAGTATCGCGGTGGCAAAACGCGGCTCGGCGAAAATCATCACCCCAGCCGCTGACTGGATCAGATGCGCACAGGTGCGTGAGCCAACCACCAGAAAAAAGGCGTCTTGCATCTTGCGGTGTAGCCAGACAATCCCGGTCAGCCCGCAAAATACTTCGCGCTGACCGCGCTCGCGGAGAACCGGTGCGGCACTGCAGCCATTGGCGTTGTCAATTGGGGTCTCGATGGGCGCCGTCATAGCGAATCTCCTGCCAGGGCGGCGTTTGCGTTGATGGCTGCTTCACCCCCGCTCAAGGCTGTGTCATCGCTCTCACGCCGCGCAGCCCGTAGCTTCAGGACAAATTGCGTTGCGTTCACGGCATAGGCGGCGTAGGCTGCTAAAGCAAGTAGTAGCTGTAAAGTGACATCCAATGAATTGGACAAATAAGCCGCCACATAAGCGGTGTGTAAAGCAATAACAAACATGCTTACCACGTCTTCCCAGAAGAAAGGACGAGCGAACAGATAACAGCCGAATACTTCGCGCTCCCAGATCGACCCGGTAACCATTATCAAGTACAGGACCAGGGTCTTGACGACTATGGAGGCAGAAGCCAGCGCCAGACCTTCTCCTGTGGCCATATACCGCAGGATCAGCGTCAAGCTGACCAGGAATACCGCAAACTGCGCAATCGCAAGTACGCCTTGCACCAGCGTCCACGGGGACTCATCGCGTCGGCGGCGCTCTTCTGGTGTGTACAGCGCGGGGGTTTTCTTGTTACTGGCCTGGGGCACGACCATCGGGCTCCCACTCCTTTCTCGTTGTTCTTCAAGAGGCACGCTAAGCCTCTTCCAGCCATCTGTCAACAAAACTAGACGTCAATCTAAACTTGACAATTATTTGCCGGGGGGTATGCTCCATTCAGAACTGTCTTGACTGAATTCGTTGCGCTATGGCCTTGTCGAAACTGGACAAAAGGAAGCCGCCCCAGTGACTCGGAAGCAGGACCGGTTTGAGCAGCAAACCGGTTGACGTTTCGAAATCGAGCACGCTATCCCGGTGTCCGGTGATTTAAAGGAGGACAACATGACGGGTCTGCTACAGCGCAATAACAATGATGATGTTGCTGAAACTCGGCGCGAGGAAGCGCGGGGAAAACGTGACAAGCATGAAAGGCACGAAGATCACGACGGCGCTGGCGCCGAGACCAAAGGGCCGCACCGCCTTAACGGTCATGGCAAAGGCCTGAACGGCGGTACCGGCCATGATGCCAGCAGCGTCCTGCAGACGCTGGAATCGGAGATCATTCCGCGGCTCATCCTGTCCTGCCGCAACGGCAAAGCAGATCTCCAGCCCGAAGCCCCCGTAATCACTCCCGAAAACGACTTTGAAAGCGCACCGGTAACTGAATTTGCGAATTTATTGATCGCCGAGGATTCCGGCGCGGTATCCGCCTATTTGGCGGACCTGCGGGCCAACGGCGCGTCCCTGGAATGGCTGTATATGGAACTTATGGGTCCCGCCGCGCGGCGGCTCGGCTACCTCTGGGAAGAAGATCACTGCAGCATTATCGATGTCACGCTGGGCGTTGGGCGCCTGCAGCAGGTGCTGCGCGAACTTAGCCCGGAGTTTCAACAGTACCGCGGCTTGCCGGATATGCGGCGTCGCGCCTTGTTGCTACCGGTACCCGGTGAGCAGCATACCTTTGGACTCAGCGTGCTGATGGATTTTTTCCGCCGCGCCGGTTGGGATTTATGGGGCTGGCCAATGCTTGAAGATGACGACCTGATCAATCTGGTTCGCAATGAGTGGTTCGGAGTCATCGGCCTGTCGGTAAGTGCGCAAGTCAATCTTACCGGTCTGTCAACATTGATCCGCGATCTGCGCAGCGTTTCCGGCAACCCGGACATTGGCATCATGGTGGGCGGACCGGTCTTTACCAAGAACCCCCAACTCAGCCAGGAAGTCGGGGCTGATGCAACAGCAGCCGACGCCCAGCAAGCTGTCAGGCAAGCAGAAGATCTGCTGAACCTGCAATAAACAGCAGTTACCGGGCTCGCGCTCAATCACGAATCACAACATGGCCAGCAACGGCCAAAAGGCGTAATCAGGGCGTGAAGCAATTTACTACTCCGACAGATTCGTTCGGGAACCTCAGTGCCGAGGGTGCTGCGGCGATTATTACAGCGGCCACCGACATTGCACTGGTCATTGACGCAGAGGGTGTCATCCGGGACCTGTCATTCAGTGACGAGGAAATGCCCAAGACGCCCTACCAGGAATGGCTGAACAAGCCCTGGTCGGAAGCCGTCACTATCGAAAGCCGCCCCAAGGTCGAGTCGCTGCTCAAGGAAGCTGCTGCCAACACCTCCCCCCGCTGGCGTCATATCAACCATCCTACTTCCGGTGAAGCAGATCTGCCGGTGATGTACGCCGCAGTGCCGCTGGATTCTGACGGTCGGGTACTGGCCATCGGCCGCAGTGCAGTGATGATGGCAGACATGCAGCAACGCTTGCTCCAGGCGCAACAATCCATGGAGCGCAACTATCTGGAAATTCGTCACCTGGAAACCCGCTATCGACTGTTATTCCAGGTTTCTTCCGAAGCGGTTTTTATTGTCGATGCCAATAGCCTGAAAGTGCTGGAAGCAAACCCCGCTGCCGAACAGCTGCTGGGTAAGGAACCCGCGAACAAGACCGGCAAGAAAATTACCGACCTGTTTGCTACAGGCAGTACGAAAGTAGTAGACGCCCTGCTCGTCGAAGCCCGCAGCACCGGGCAGCGCACCCAGGCCAGGGCAACGCTGGCCGGTGAAGAATCCAGCTGCCTGCTGTCAGCAGCCCTGTTTACCCAGGACAAGGATTCCCTGTTTCTGGTCAGCGCCAGTCACTCTCAGGAACAGGCTGTCGCCACTGTCAAAGACACCATGCACGCGCGCATCCTGAAGCTTGTGGAAACCGCACCGGACGGCTTCGTGCTTACCGACACCAACGGGATAATAATCTCCACCAACCGGGCCTTTATCGAATTGACGCAAACCGGATCCGAAAACCGGGTACGTGGTGAGTCCCTGGATCGCTGGTTTGGTCGCTCCGGAGTGGATCTCAATGTGCTCACCGGGAACCTGTCACGACATGGTTCGGTGCGCCTGTTCGCGACCACCCTGCGCAGCGAATATGGCTCCAAGGTCGATGTCGAGATCTCGGCCACCCGCCTGGTGCTGGACGAGGCTGACATCTGTCTGGGCTTCATCATCCGCGACGTTGGCGTGCGACTGGACAACTCCACACGCAAGCAAAGCCGCCTGTCGCGCCCGGTTGAGCAATTAACCGAACTGGTCGGGCGTCTGCCGCTGCGTGAACTGGTGCAGGAATCCACTAATATGGTCGAGCGCTACTGTATCGAAGCAGCGCTGGAAATAACCGGCGAAAATCGCACCTCGGCCGCAGAAATTCTCGGCCTTAGCAGACAGAGCCTTTATGTAAAACTGCGTCGCTACGGACTGGGCGATTCTGACCCGGAGAGCAGCTCATGAGCCGTCAGCACGCGGTCATGAATTCGCGCCAGTTCCCGGAACCCGGCGCGGTCCTCACTCTGCTCAAACCGATCACCTGGTTTCCCCCGATGTGGGCCTTTGCCTGCGGCATCGTTTCCGTCTGGGGTTCCGGCACTCTGACCTGGCCAGCAATGGTCGGCGGCGTGTTGCTGGCCGGCCCCCTGGTGTGCGGCACCAGCCAGGCCGTTAATGACTGGTTCGACCGGCATGTGGATGCCATCAATGAACCAGACCGCCCCATTCCTTCTGGCCGCATTCCCAATCGGTGGGGTCTCTATATTGCCATTGCCTGGACTGCGGTCTCAGCACTGGTAGCCTCTGCGCTTGGCCCCTGGGTTTTTGTGGCCGCTATCGTCGGCCTGTTGCTGGCCTGGGCCTACAGTGCTCCGCCGCTGCGTCTCAAGCAAAACGGCTGGTGGGGCAACAGCGCTGTTGCCATTTGCTATGAAGGCCTGCCCTGGTTTACCGGCGCGGCCCTGGTCACTGCCACCCTGCCGGATTGGCGCATCATAGCCCTGGCCGGACTGTACAGTTTTGGTGCCCACGGCATCATGACCCTGAACGATTTCAAATCCATAGAGGGCGATACCCGCATGGGCCTTCGCTCCTTGCCCGTCCAACTCGGCGCCGCTGGCGCTGCCAAACTGGCTTGCGTAGTCATGCTGCTACCCCAGGCCATTGTCGTGGCGCTGCTGTTCAGTTGGGGATTTCCCATTCACGCCACCATCATCTCCCTGTCATTCCTGGCCCAGGCCGCGCTTATGCGCCGCCTGCTGACCAGTCCACGAGAACTGGCACCCTGGTATAACGCCACCGGAGTCAGCCTCTATGTCCTGGGTATGCTGGTCAGCGCATTTGCCATGCAATCAGGAGTGTAATCGACATGAATACAGGCGGCCTAGGTTGGGCCGGTATCTTTCGACTGGGTCTGGTGCAAACCGCGCTTGGGTCGATTGTGGTACTCACCACCGCAACTATTAATCGCGTCATGGTGGTAGAACTGGCCCTGGCGGCCATGCTGCCGGGAGCCCTGGTGGGTCTGCACTATGGCGTACAATTCATGCGGCCACGTTTCGGCCACGGCTCCGACCTGGGCGGGCATCGCTCCCCCTGGATCATTGGCGGCATGGCAGTGCTGGCGATAGGCGGAATATCCGCGGCGCTGGCTACCGCCTGGATGGAAACCAATCTGGCAGCCGGCATTGTGTTGGCCACGCTGGCCTTTGTGCTGGTCGGTCTTGGTGTCGCTGCCAGCGGCACTACGCTGCTGGCGCTGCTGGCCAGGCTGGTGATCCCAAAACGTCGCGCTGCGGCGGCCACCATGGTTTGGTTAATGATGATCGCCGGCTTTGCCATCACTGCTGGCACCGCCGGCTATTTTCTCGACCCGTTCTCTTCAGCACGACTGATTACCGTCACAACTACGGTCTGCCTGCTCGCACTGGTACTTACCGTGGTGGCTATTTATGGCGTGGAACGCTCAACCCAGGCTGTTCAGCCCTTGCCCCACAGGAAACCGCAGCCACAAGACAGTTTCCGGGAAGCATTGGCCCAGGTCTGGGCAGAGCCTGCCGCAAGACATTTCACCATTTTCGTGTTTGTTTCCATGCTGGCCTACAGCGCCCAGGATCTTATTCTCGAGCCGTTTGCCGGACATGTGTTTGGCCTGACACCGGGACAATCGACACAGCTTTCCGGCGTGCATTCCTCCGGGCTGTTGGTAGGTATGCTGCTGGTCGCGTTACTGGGCAGCGGCTTCAGTGGCCGCACCTTTGGCTCACTGCGCCTGTGGATGATTGCTGGCTGCACCGCCTCGGCCGCGGCGCTGGCAGGTCTGGCGATTGCCGGCATCTCCGGCCCGCCCTGGCCGCTTAATGCATCCGTGTTCTCGCTCGGTTTTGCCAACGGTACGTTTGCGGTAGCAGCCATTGGCTCAATGATGGCCATGGCCGGAAGGGGCCGGGAGTCACGCGAAGGTACGCGCATGGGCCTATGGGGCGCAGCACAGGCTTTTGCTTTTGGTCTTGGCGGGTTTTTAGGCACTGCCGCTGTGGACCTGACCCGATTTTTGTTCGATTCACCGATGCTGGCTTATGCCACGGTCTTCTCCGCCCAGGCGCTACTGTTCCTGAGCGCCGCGCTACTGGCAGCCCGTATCGAGCATCCTGATTCTGAGTCCGGGGGCAAGCAATCAGCCTACCCGGAACAAGCCATACAGCAGGGGTAACTTTTATGCAGTCAACCACACCAACCCAGACCTACGATTCCGTGATTATCGGCGGTGGCCCCGCCGGAGCGACCGCAGCTACCGATCTCGCCAGTCAGGGACTGTCGGTGCTGTTGCTGGATCGAGCCGGGCGCATCAAGCCCTGCGGCGGCGCGATACCACCAATAGCTATCGAGGAGTTCGCCATACCAGGCCACCTGCTGAAAGCCCGCATCCAGTTGGCACGGGCTATTTCCCCCACCCAGAAGCAGGTCGACATGCCCATCGATGGTGGTTTCGTGGGAATGGTGGACCGTGAAGAATTTGATGAATGGTTGCGGGTCAGAGCCGCCAACAAGGGCGCCAAGCGAGAAACCGGTTCTTTTGTACGCCTTGACCGGGACAGCGACGGAACCGCGCTGGTCTATTTTCGCCGCGGTCGCGACCGAAAAAACCTGGAGTGCATTCGCGCACGAACGGTGATTGGCGCCGATGGCGCACGTTCGGAAGTTGCCCGACAAACTATTCCTGGTGCCGAAGACATCCCGTTTGTTGCGGCCTATCACGAGATCGTTCGCTCACCGGCCAACAGCCGCAGCACACCGGCGTTGGCCGGCGCCGCTTTTGAATTCGACAAGGATCGCTGCGATATCTATTACGAAGGTCGCTTGTCACCGGACTTCTACGCCTGGGTGTTTCCCCATGGCGAGACCACCAGTATTGGCGTTGGCAGCGCCTGTAAAGGCTTTTCGCTGCGCGGTGCCGTCAATGCACTGCGTGCCGATACCGGGCTGGAAAACAATGAAACCATTCGCCGCGAAGGCGCGCCAATCCCATTGCGAACCCTCAAAAAGTGGGACAACGGCCAGGATGTGATTCTGGCCGGCGATGCTGCTGGCGTAGTCGCCCCCGCCTCGGGGGAAGGCATTTACTATGCCATGCTGTGCGGGCGTTTGGTGGCTGATTCTGTCGCTGCCTATTGCGCGACTGGCGATGCCAAACAACTGCGCACTGCGCGCAAGCGCTTCATGAAAGCCCACGGCAAGGTGTTCTGGGTATTGGGCATCATGCAAAGCTTCTGGTACAAGAATGACAAGCGCCGCGAGCGCTTTGTGAGCATGTGCAATGACCCGGATGTCCAGCATCTGACCTGGCAAGCCTATATGCACAAGCGACTGGTACGCGCCAAGCCTATGGCCCACGTGCGTATTTTCTTCAAGGACCTGGCTCATTTGTTTGGCATTGTTGCGCCGTGACAACGCTTTCGCTGCAGCGCTTCAGACCAATCGCTGTTGCAGCATTGGCGGCGATCTTTGTGGCCGTAATGGGCGCTACAATCACTGACCTCGGCCCGTGGTATCAGCAACTCACCAAGCCGTCATGGCAACCACCCGACTGGTTGTTCGGACCGGCCTGGACATTGATCTTTGCCCTCGCCGCCCTGTCGGCGGTAGAGGCCTGGCGCAGTGCCAGCGGCAGCTCACGCGGCCTGCTGGTGGGATTGTTCTGCCTGAATGGTTTTTTAAACGTGCTCTGGAGCCTGCTGTTCTTTCGCCTGCAGCGGCCGGACCTGGCGCTGTATGAAGTAGTACTGCTGTGGTTATCGATACTCTGGTTGATTCTGGTGCTACCTCGCTACAGCATGCGCGCCAGCAGATTACTGTTTCCCTATCTGCTTTGGGTCAGCTTCGCAGCATTTCTGAATCTGGCAGTGGTCCAGCTCAATGCACCATTTTGAGCTGTTACCAGAAGCGTCAGCCAGGTACGTAGAAAACAACCGGTTTTGGTCACAGCGCGATCAGATTGTCACCTTCGGGACCGGGCAATGGGCAGCCCGTGGAGATCAGGCCCATGGCTGAACTGTTCGCCACCGGGCGCATGGTAGATATTATTCTGGCATTAATGGTAGCTCAGGGTATTGCCATCATCGGCTTGCGTAACCTGGGCTGGGCGCTCATTACGCCGCGGGATTATTTGTTTACGGCCCTGCCCGGTGCCTGTCTTTTACTGGCGCTGCGTTCTGCCCTGGTGGATGGCCATTGGACAGTGACAGCTGGCTGCCTGCTGGCCGGCCTAGTGACCCACTTACTGGAACTGTGGCAGCGATCAAAAGCAGGCCGTGCACTTAAAGACAGTCACGGCGAGCGATCGTAGGCATTGATCCTGTAGTGCATCGCTTGCGTAAAGCATGACAGCACCGGGTTTCTGCCACGACCCGCAACTGTCACCAGACGAATTGAAAAAAACGCGGACAAACCACCCCCAATGGCTCAGTCGACAACGCAAAAAACCCTGAAGTTGCTTCACATAGTTGGCACCATAGGCTTCTGTGCCGCGCTGCTGTCGCTATTGCTGTTACATGCCTCACTGCCGGATCCTGCACAACTAGAACAATTCGCCAGCATCAGGCTGGCCATGGGCAATGTCGCCAAATGGCTGTTACTGCCGTCCACCGGTCTGGTGGTCGTGTCGGGATTGATCGCCATGGCCGTGAATGATGTCTACAAGAATGCCGGCTGGGTCTGGGTGAAACTGGCAACCGGTGTGTTAATTCTCGAAGGCACCCTGGTTTACGTCCAGGCACCGATGGAACGTGCGGCCAATAATGCCCAGTCGGCACTGGAAGGCGATTTTGATCTGTCCAGTCTGGGCACAGTACTGAACTCCGAGTGGAATTCAATCTGGGTAATCCTGGCCGTGGCCGTAGTCAATGTAGTTCTGGGCGTGTTCCGCCCACGCATCATACGCCAGGCGAAAAACAGCACAGATAGCGTTCCGCTGGACGGGTGAAACACGACAATCGAGGCAGCCGCAAGCGGTCTTGCGGAACAACTGACAGTCAGTAAACCGCGACTGCCTCAACAATCAATTCGGGGAAAGAAAAGTAGAGAACCATAATGAACAGGCAGGTTTCTTTTGATAACGAGCCCTTAATCCTGGTCGATACCGACGGCACACCGATCGGCTCCAAGCCCAAGCTGGAATGTCATCTGGGGCAGGGTATTCTGCACAAGGCCTTTTCGGTTTTCGTGTTCAACAGCAAGCAGGAGGTGCTGCTGCAAAAACGCAGCGCAGAGAAAATGCTGTGGCCCTCGTACTGGTCCAACAGCTGCTGCAGTCACCCTCGACTGCACGAAGAAAATGAAATTGTCGCCGCCGAACGACGCATTGTCGAGGAACTGGGATTTGAAGTTACAGACCTGACCCGACATTTTGACTTCGAATATCAAGCCACCTACAAGGATGTGGGTTCAGAGTGGGAACGCTGCTCCGTGTTTACCGCGTTCAGCGATACGCAGCCCAGGGTAAATCCCCGGGAAATCGAGGACACCCGCTGGGTGGCTATGGACGAACTCGCCGAGATACTGATCTGCGAGCAGGACTCTTTCACCCCCTGGATCAAGCTCGAATGGCAGCGACTGCTGCCCATACTCAAGGCCGCCCCGCACGCCTGATCGGGACAAATCCCGCCATATTCAGGGCGCCCCGGCACCCCGCCACGCCGCTGAGCACGCCCGCCGCAAGTAAAACGCTGAATTATTTGACTTCTGTCAACTTTATTTTACACTTGGGCTGTACAGTTCAGATTACAGCGTCCGGCAACAGGGCGCTCACTTTACAACAACAGGCACCGGCCCGTTCCGGGTTCTGACGCTAGGCCCGGCTGACAGCAGCCGCTCTAGCCAGCACCCTCAGGTAGCAGGCCAACCGCTGGAGTCACACTATGGGGATGTTCTCCCGAACCACCGAAACCGCACCGTGCGAAGTCGAAGTCAGTCACTGCTTTGAAAGCCTCCATGCCCATGTAAAGTTTCTCAATGGTGCCGTGGTGCATCCCGGCGACGAGGTGCAGGTGCATGGCGCCCCGGTCATGGCCCCCTACGGTGAAGTCGTGTGCGAAGCACGCACCGCCACTATCACTCGCGCTTCAAAATTCGAACAGTTGTGGACCCGGTTGACGGGCGATTTCGAATTGATGGAATTGTGCGAATTTTCTTTTTCTGAAGAGGTCTCGGTATGAACACCGTCGAAGACACCCCGATCGAACACTCCGCTTATGCGCGCAATGCTGATGAAGCCCTGGACGCTGGCAACCTTCGCCAGGCAATCATCGACAGCGAAGCCGCCACTACTGTGGCAATGCAGAACACCCTGTTGACGCCGCGCTTCTACACCACCGATTTCGATGCCCTGGATGCCATAGACGTCAGCCCGGTCCGCGAAGAGTGGGACAAGCTTATAGCCCGACTGGAATCGGATCCCAACAAGGGCCATTTCAAAAAAAATGAAGACTGGGACGAAGTCGACTGGGACAACATGGAACCCGGCCTGCGCGCCGAATTCACGGACTTTCTGATTTCCTCGTGTACCGCCGAATTCTCCGGCTGTGTTCTTTACAAGGAAATGAAGCGACGCGGCACTAACAAGGACATTACCACCCTGTTCCAGCTGATGGCGCGCGACGAAGCCCGCCACGCGGGGTTCATCAACGACGCGCTACGTGAGGCAGGCATCTCCGTTAACCTGGCCTTTCTGACAGAAAAGAAAAAATATACCTACTTCAAGCCGAAGTACATTTTCTACGCGACTTACCTGTCGGAGAAAATCGGCTATGCCCGCTACATTACAATCTTCCGCCACCTGCAAAAGCATCCTGAACACCGCTTCCACCCGATCTTCAAGTGGTTCGAAGAGTGGTGCAACGACGAGTTTGGTCACGGCGAGGCCTTTGCCCTGCTGATGAAAACCGATCCAAAATTAACCCGCGGCACGAACGTGTTCTTCATCAAGTTCTTTCTGACCGCCGTGTATTCAACCATGTTTGTGCGCGACCACCAGCGCCCTCGCTTTCACGAGGCGCTGGGTGTTGATCCGGACTGGTTTGCCCACTCAGTGTTTACCAAGACCAGCGAAATCTCCAAACAGGTATTCCCTCTGACCCTGGATATCGAAAACCCACGCTGGATGAAGAATCTGCGTGCACTACAGAAGGCCAATGTCGACCTTGCAGCCGCCAGGGAGCAAGGCAAGTTCTTCAGGCGCATGACCGCTTCGGCACGGGCCGCACTGGCGTTTGTGTCATTGCTGACTATCCCGGCGATCAAAAACGAGGTTCCAGCCGAGACCCGGCTTGAACCTGCTTACTGATTAGCCTGAACCGGATGATGAGCCGGACGTGGTTCGGTCCACTCGCCTCCAGACCAATCAGATCCGCTACTAGCAGCCCGCCAGACCTCGTCTGGCGGGCTTTCCAATGGCCCATCGCGCGTTAACGGGAATTGTAACCCGGCTCTGTTTGTGGAACCGTTGGTTGTGCCCTGCCTTGGCCTGATGCCGCCCCGGGCAGGAAGGGGTTGTCGTCAACGCTCGGCGCCCGTCCCGGGCGCCAATCTGGCGGGTCGGTAACCCTGCAGACCCATGCCAGGCGAACCAATTCCCGGTTCGCGCGTTGGCTCCTGTAGCGCCTGTTATGGTGATGACCGCCCAAGCAAGCCAGGATTGGCCACCCGACAAGTCATGTAAACCAATTAGTGAGGATATGAAAGACACACACAGCGACACCCAGTCAGCAACCCCACAGCAAACTTCATCACCAATGGAGGGCGGCATCAGCCGCGCTGCGCGATTACTCGAAGTCGGGGAAAGCGGCATCTACCTGGTGGCTGGCTATATTCTCATGCTGTCAGCCGCGGGGCTGTTGCTGGGCGGGCTATTAGGCATGGTGCCAGCGCTGCAGGAACGCGATTTCGCTGGCGCTGTTATCCACCTGCTGGACCGGCTGCTACTGGTGCTCATGTTGGCGGAGTTGACCTTTACGGTCCGTCGTATCGCCCACACCAGACGCCTGGAAGTCACCTCGTTTCTGGTTATCGCTATCATCGCTTCGGTGCGCCGCATGTTGATCATCACTGCCGAACACGCCTCGGTCATGAATCTGGAAAGTCCCGAGTTCCAGGCCTTCCTGGCAGAAATGGTGGTGCTCGCAGTGCTTACGCTGTTCCTGGCCGCCTCGGTGTACATGATCCGGCGGGCAAGTCCGGCCAACAGCGGCTCCGACACGGAAAGCTGAGCGCCGCACCGGGCAATCCCGCAGGCCCAGATATCCCCGCAATCCGGGTAGAGTCCCGGTCAGGCCTCAGGCGACTGCTTGCTGGCGGCATTCAGCAGGGCCCGCAATGCCGGCGACTCATACACCCGGCGCACAGTGATCGCATAGAAATCACCCGTGATACTGGGCAGCTCTTCCCATACCTTGAGTACCCCCTGATTAATCTCATCGCGTACCACCACCGGCGGCAGGACAGCCAATGCGCCACTGTTGCGCGCCAGTAATCGCAGCATGGCCATGTCGTTGGCTTCCGCCTTGATTGTCGGGGTGAAGCCCAGCCGCGAACAGAAGCCCTCAAACGCCCGGCGTATTTCATGATCCCTGGTGGGTAATACCCAGCGCATGTGTTCATAGCCGCGTGGAAAAGCACCTTCGGGACTGCTGCTACCAGGCCCGATAATCGCAATCGGGTAGCGCGCAATTAGCTGACTTTGCCAGATCTGATTGTCACTGCCCCGCACATCAAAATCAGTCAACGCCACGTCAAGTTGGTGCCGGGCCAGGCCATCCAGTAAGCCTGCCAGGCTGTCGGCGTGCAGACTGAAACTGACGGATTCCTCATTCTGCAGCGGCGCCAGCAGGCCATCAATAAAGTTGCGCGACAGGGTAGTCAGCATCCCGATCTGCAGTACCTGGGTATCAGGCTCGGCACCCGACTGCAGCAGCGACTCCAGTTCTTCCCCCTTGGCAAATATGTCGTTGGCATAGGCCATAACCCGTCGCCCGGCATCTGTGAGGTTAAGACGGCGACCCTGGCGCTCAAAAAGCTGGGTGCCGGACCATTCCTCAAGCTGCTTGATCTGTGACGACAATGCCGACTGAGACACCGGTATCGACTTCGCTACCTTGGTCAGGTTGCCTTCCGAGGCGACCCGCCAGAAGTAGTACAAATGCCCGTAGTTCAGTCTGGCCATGGTGGTGCGCTCTCAGCGGGATATTAATAGTTCTTTAATATAGAACGTTAAACCATTTTATATATATTTCACGGATGGTCAATCGTTCCCCATAATCCGCTACCAAATTAACCCGGGGATTTATCCATGACCGATTCATCCATCACTATCGCCACCCTGCTCTCGTTACTGCCAATCGCACTGCCAGCCCTGCATCTGGCGGCGGCTTTCTGCTGCAGCCAGTCCTACCGGCCACAGACCAGCTTCTGGCTCAGCTCTGCCGGCCTGGGAGCCGCCCTCATTAGCGCGCTGGCAGCATTTACCTTCAGCGGCCCGGCAGATACGGCTAGCTTCCTGAGCCCGGCGCCAGCCAGTTACCTGTTGGCGATACTGGTTGCCCTGTTGGGCCTGATCATCGGTAACTTCTCAAGCAACTATCTGGCGGGTGACCGCGGCCAGGCACGATTTACGACCATGCTGCATCTTACGCTTGCGGCAGTATCTACCGTGGCTATTACCAACAACCTGTTTGTGTTGCTGACCGCGTGGCTGGCAGTGAGTCTGGCACTCAACGAACTATTATTGTTCTACCCCGATCGCCCGCGCGCGGCGCTGGCGGCGCACAAGAAGTTTCTTTTCGCCCGCCTGGCAGAGATCTCCCTGCTGATTGCCTTTGTCCTTCTCTTCCAGCAGCACGGCAGCGCACAGATCAGCACCATTCTGGCTGCCTATCCCGCAGCGCTGTCCTCGAGCGAACACCTGGCCATCGCCTTGATCGCCCTGGCGGCACTCATCAAGTGTGCGCAGCTTCCGGTGCACGGCTGGCTGATTCAGGTAGTGGAAGCCCCCACCCCGGTTTCCGCCCTGCTCCATGCCGGAGTCGTTAATCTCGGCGGCTATCTGCTGATCCTGTTCGCGCCGCTGCTGTCGTCCTCAGGCCTGGCCAGCGGTTTGATTCTGGTGGTTGCCGGGCTGTCGGTCGCCCTGGCAAGCCTGATTATGACCACGCGGGTCACTATCAAGGTCAAGCTCGCCTGGTCGACGGTGGCTCAAATGGGCCTGATGCTGGTGGAGTGTGCGCTTGGCCTTTATGAACTGGCCATGCTGCACCTGCTGGCCCATGCCTGTTACAAAGCTTACCTGTTCCTGCGCTCTGGCAGCGCGGTGCAGCAGCACACCCAGCAGCAGCTGGCACCAAAAACAACTGCCGGCGTGCAAAGCTGGTTGCTCAGTCTCGCCATCGCTGGCTCTTGCAGCGTGTTCGCCGCCCAGTTCCTGGCAGCGGGCGGCCCCATCAGCCCCTGGCTGCTGCTAACCGCGTTCCTGACCGTGGTGCTGGTGGAGTACGACAGCATCAACCAGAAACGAATTCCGTCGATTGCCGTCGCCTTCTCGGTGGTGCTGGTAGCCTACCTGGCACAAAAACATCTTATGGCCAGTTTTATGGGCATCACGGCTCTGCAGCCGGTCAGCGTCCTGGCGGATGTCTGGGTATCGGCCCTGATTGCGGCGCTCATTGGCTTGCGCTTTTTCCTGCACCAGTACCCGCAGGCCGCTTTTGCCCAGGTACTGCGCAACTGGCTTTATGCCGGCCTGTTCCTGGACGAATGGGTAACACGCAAGACCCTGCAGCTCTGGCCATTGCAGCTTCCCATGCCGCTCCCTACCCGGGCCAAGCGCGCCACAATCTGGGAGGCTGAATAATGACTGCTGACGCGACCATCCAGGCCAGCAGCGCAGCCCCGAGCCCGGCTCTAGACGCAGCATTCAACAATGCCTGTGACTTTATTGCTCCCACCTGGCCACTGGACCAGATGATTGCGGTTAATCCGCTCTGGGAACTCAGGCAGTTCACCTATCAGGAAGTGGCAGCCCGACTCGCGGCACGTGGCAATATTCGCGCCCATCTTTCCCCAGCTGCCTATGCCGAAGACAGCACCGCCGGTATCTCCGAATTTCACCTGGCGAAAGCGGCCTCCAGAATCGGCGCGGATTCCCTTGCAGCAACCTGCAGCGAGACCTCAGGCATCGAGTCGCTCAGCCACTGGCTAAACATCAGCGATCTGCTGGACCAGGGCCGCGATGCTCATCAGATGTCCTGGCACGAGGAAATCATTCACCAGATAAGCCAATTTTGTGCCGACAGCTTTCGCAGCGGCGGTCCGGTTTCTGACGATGCAGCTCCGGGCACGCTTTACCAGCACTGGCTGGACTGCATTCGCAGCGATCGCGGCGTCGCCATACTCATGGCCGCCCGAGGATTGCGCCAGGAGTTCAGCAGTTTGCCCGCCAGCCGGGAATCGCTGTTGAGTCAGGCCAGCAGCGAATTGGGTCTCCAGGAAACTGCAGCCGAGACCTATGCCCACGCCTTACTGCTGGACATTAATGGCTGGGCATCGTGGATTGCCTATCTGCGCTGGCAGGCCCGGCTGCAGGAACGCGGCAGCGACCTGATGATGGACCTATTGGCTATTCGCATGGCCTGGGAACTGGCGTTGTGGCGATTTACCCGGGAACATCGCGGCGCTGATTTCCGGCGCCTGCAGTCGCACTGGCAGCAGCAGATCGCGGTGCCGGAGCGCCTGGAACAAGAGCATCGTGACGCCCAGCAACAAAACTGGCAGTGGCAAACTGCCGCAGAACTCGCCTACCAGCAGCAACTCGCTGGCAAACTGCGCGAGCACGGTATCACCACACCGCACACGGATGCTCCTGTGTTACAGGCAGTGTTTTGTATCGACGTTCGCTCTGAGGTCCTGCGTCGTCATCTGGAAGCCCAGCACGATTCGATACAAACCCGGGGCTTTGCCGGCTTCTTTGGCCTGCCGATTCAATTCCAGGCCACAGATGCCCACTTTTCACGACCTCAGCTGCCTGGACTATTGGCGCCAGCGCTGTCAGTACGAGCGGCGGGCAATGCGAAACAAGTGGCGCGCAACCAGTCACAAACCAGTTGGTCCAAAACCGGCGAATCTCCAGCTGCCATGTTCAGCCTGGTGGAAGCCAGCGGACCGTACTATCTCTGGAAACTACTGCGTGACAGTTTTTACCCGGATGCCAGCTGTGATCCGGCCAGCGAGCTCATCGACAAATCAGACCTGAAACTGGCCAGGGACCAGCAACCGCTGGCAATTGAAGAACAAGTTGAACTGGCGGCTGGCGTATTGCACGCCATGGGTCTTACGAAAGAATTCGCAGATTCCGTGTTACTGGTGGGCCACGGCGCCGAGTCGCCCAACAACCCCCAGGCGGCATCCCTGAACTGCGGTGCCTGTGGTGGGCAGTCTGGCGAGTTCAACGCGCTGGTGCTGGCGACACTGCTCAATGACAAGGCGGTGCGCAGCGGCCTTGCTGAGCGTGACATAGTCATCCCTGAGCAGACCCGTTTTGTCGCCGCGCTTCATGAAACCGTTACCGATGAGCTCAGGGTCTCGGATGGCACGACGCTTCCCGATCAGATCAGCACCTGGCTGAAGCAGGCCAGTGTCGATACCCGCCGGGAACGGGCCGCGAAACTTGGTCTTGGGCCAGCAAGTGATGCGGCGCTGGAAAAGTCCCTGACCAGACGCGCCCGGGACTGGTCGCAGGTACGACCGGAATGGGGCTTGGCGGGCAATGCCGCTTTTATCGTTGCTCCCCGGGAACGCACCCGCGGTATCGACCTCGAGGGGCGAACTTTTCTCCACGATTATAGCTGGCAGGACGATGCCGACCTGTCGGTTCTTGAGTTGATCATGACCGCACCCATGGTGGTGACCCACTGGATCAACATGCAGTACAACGCATCGGTGGTGGACAACGAGCGCTACGGCAGCGGCAACAAGGTGCTGCACAATGTGGTAGGCGGCAATATTGGCGTATTCGAAGGCAATGGTGGTGACCTGCGCATTGGACTGCCCATGCAGTCAATCCACAACGGTGACCAGTGGATGCATCTGCCGCTCAGGCTTAGCGTCTACATCGCTGCACCGGCTGACGCCATTACAGAAATTTATCAGCGCCATGAAGTAGTCAGGCAATTGATTGATAACGACTGGCTCTATCTGTTTCGGCTGGACGACGATGGCAGCTGCCATCAACTGTACCGGGAGCAGTGGCTGGAGCCGGGGAGCAATCAGTGAAGCGAATAAACAAAATTCTCGCCTACACGGAAACCAATGACGCACAAGCACTTACCCCGGTGGTTGAATTGGCAGAGCGCCATGGCGCAACCCTGACGCTTTGCCATGTCATAAGCCAGCCACCAGAGTCGGTGGATGCACATCCTGCCATGGCAAAGCTACATGAACTCGGCTGGCGGGTTGCGTTTGAAAGCTTGCGCTCGCTAAGCGAACAGCACAAAGCCCGGGCGACAATCAATACGACAATCCTGGTGGGAGAGCCATTCCTGGCCATCATGAAACAGGTCACGCTGGATGATTATGATCTGATCGCGCATATCTGTGATCCGACACATTTTCAGTCGCAACGTGGCCTGAATCCTATCGGCATGCACCTGGCCCGTAAGTGTCCTGGACGAGTGTGGAGTTTGCACCCCGGCTGCAAGCATTCTCCCGAAAAAATAGTCGTCGCCATTGATCGGGACTACAGCGGTACCAATTCACGCACGGACTCGCTGCTGTCAGCGCTGCTCGACACCGCCTCGGCACTAATCACGCCCGGCGGAGAGTTACACCTGGTACATGCATGGCGGCCCTATGGTGAAGCCATGCTGGACGATACTCGGATCGGCCTGACACCGGCTGAGGCGGATTCGTACCTTAGTGACCAGGAGCAGGATCACGAGACATGGTTTGATCAGCTGGTAGAAGACATCAGTGCCGAAAACCATGACGTCTCGCTCTACCCCCATCTGTTACGTGGACCGGTTGCTGAAACAGTTAATGGACTGGCAGAAGATATAGAGGCTGACCTGATTGTTATGGGCACCATCGGCACCAGTATCGTGCCAGGAATCCTCATTGGCATGAGCGCGGAAGGGTTGCTGTCCGTCACCAACACCCCGGTGCTTACCGTTAAAACCAAAGACTTTGTCACACCACTGCAGATTTCTTCAGCTGCCCGTGACACCCAATCCTCACTCGTTTGAATTCATGGAGACCCAAAGCATGAACGACCTCGAACTTCTGACCAACGAATCTTCCTCATTGCAACAGATTGACCCTGACCCGGTCACCGACGAAGTCAAGAGTCCTGCACTATGGGGCAATTATGAAGAAGCCGAACTCCTGGCGCGGCTGCGCACTGCTGGCGAGCTGGATGCGGAATCCCGGGCGCTTCTGGAGGCCGGCCTTGCTGACCAGAAAGACGCCGTACGCCTCTGGTTTCTGCTCTCCAGCCTGGAGCATGTACCGGCTCGGAGTATTGCTACCGATTTGGTGTTCCAGGCTCTGTGTCGCCTGATCAAATCCTCATCACCGGTGATTCGGCTCTCGGCTTACCGCTGGCTTGCCGGGCTTTACCGGATCGACCTGCGCTTTGAAAACCGCGCCAAACTCACGCTGCGTGACTGCCGATCGCGTGAGAATGGCCCCATGCTAAAGCGCCTGGAATATTTTCTTTCTACTTGCTAGGCGGGCTGTTCAGAGTCGCAGCTGTTCATGGAGGAACAGCTGCAGCCAGCAGTGCACCGGCAGACTTGATCAGAGGTTACCTAGAAGTAACCTTCGCGCTTTTTCTTTTCCATCGACCCTACCTGGTCGGTATCGATGGTCCGGCCCTGGCGTTCGCTGCTTTTTGACAGCAGCAATTCCTGAATAACGTCCGGCAGGGTCGTGGCTTCACTGGCCACTGCTCCGGATTGCGGGTAGCAGCCAAGCGTCCGAAAGCGAATCGGCCTGACTTTTAAAGACGCCGCTTCTTCACTGCTCAGGTAAGGCAACATGCGCTCATCGTCCAGAGCGAAGATCTGACCACTTTTCGCATCTATCCAGGACTGTCTGGGCTTGGCCAGGTAGAGCGGCACCAGGTCTATCTTCTCCAGATAAATGTACTGCCAGACATCAAGTTCCGTCCAGTTTGATAACGGAAACACCCGGACACTCTCACCCTTTTCCACTCGGCCGTTGTAGAGATTCCATAACTCCGGACGCTGGCTCTTGGGATCCCAGATATGCTGTTTGCTGCGCACAGAAAACACCCGTTCCTTGGCCCGGGATTTTTCCTCGTCGCGGCGCGCACCGCCAATACCGGCATCAAATCGATACCTGTCCAGCGCCTGCTTCAGCGCCATGGTCTTCATGTGGTCATTGTATTTGACCGAACCGGATTCAACCGGATGAATGCCCTTGTCCAGGGCTTCCTGGTTGATGTGCACGATCAAATTCAGGCCCAACTGCTCAACCAGACGATCGCGAAACTGCGCCATGTCCTGAAATTCCCAGGTGGTATCAATGTGCAGTAGCGGTAGCGGCATGGCCGCCGGATAAAAGGCCTTGCGCGCCAGGTGCAGCAATACCGTGGAGTCTTTGCCGATGGAATAAAAAATACACGGATTGTCAAAACTCGCCGCCACTTCCCGAATAATGTGGATGGCCTCGGCTTCAAGGTGTTTTAAATGATTCATCCTGTACATCGTGCTGTCAGCTCCTTTTCCATCAGACTCGCCCGCTGGCGGGCATACAATTCTCTAGCTGCACCATAGGCCCTGGGCAGTGAAAGAGTAGTCGCATTATTCGCAGCTGGCTTTCGAGGAATCCGAATGACAGCCGTTGATTGCCGCCAGCGACTTGAGGATGCCGTCCCTGATGTCAGCGATGGCTACCGGCCGGCGATTTTACACGAAAACCGCGCTGCGACCCGTATCAACAAAATATTCGATAGAGCTCTAAGCTTCCCGCAGAAAAAGTCCACGCAACAGCAGGTAGGTCAGCAGTCGCATTGCTGGTAGAATTCGCGCTTCTTTTTTTACCGCACCCGAAGTCGGATTCCAGATAATGAAACAGTCCCTGTTTGCAGCCGTTAAAATTTCATCGCGCACCACCCTCTTTTGGCTACTCACCCTGAGCCCCGCCGCCCTGTTGGCCCAGGAAGAAGTCACCAGTTCCCGGGTCGAAAGCAAGAGCCTGCGCGCCGTAAAAGTGGACACCGCGCCAGTGCTGGACGGGATTCTGGATGATGAAGTCTGGCAGCAGGCAGAGAAGGTCACCGACTTCCATCAGAATACTCCCGGGGATCATGCGGTACCCTCCGAGCAAACCGAACTCTATGTGGTGTATACCGAAGATGCGCTGTATGTGGCGTCGCGCATGTATGACAGCGAGCCGGAGAACATTTCGGCGCCCACCATCCGACACGGTCAGGGGCTGCCATTTGATGATCGCCTGGTGATTATTCTTGACCCGTTCAACCAGGGCCGTGCCGGCTACCGCTTTGAGACCAATCTTAATGGTGTGCGGCATGATTCGCTCTACATAAACCCGACCCGCTTTACCCTGGACTGGAACACCATCTGGGAGACGGCTACCAGTGTTGACGGCAACAGCTGGGTGGCCGAAGTGGAGATTCCGTTCAAGTCCCTGCCGTTCGATCCCAACCTGGACACCTGGGGGTTCAACTTCGGTCGTGGCATCCGCCGGCGCAATGAAGAAATGGCCTGGGTATCCCTGGACCGCACCTACAATCCATCCATCATGGGCGAGATGACAGGATTGGAAGGCATGAATCAGGGCGTAGGTCTGGACATCGTCCCCAGTCTGGCAACCATTCGCACCCGCCGCTTCGATCCTTCGTCGTCGGACGTAAATTACGAGCCGTCCCTTGACGCCTTTTATCGCCTGACGCCGTCCCTTAATGCCGCCTTGACCCTGAACACCGACTTTTCCGCGGTGGAGGTCGATAACCGCCAGGTCAACCTGGGGCGCTTCAACCTGTTCTTTCCGGAACGGCGTGATTTCTTCAACAACGACTCGGAGCTGTTTCAGTTCGGCGGCATCAGCGATATGGCGCGCGGCAACATCGCGACTTCCGGTGCCGACCGTGAAAACGCACGCCCCTATTTTTCCCGGCGTATTGGCCTGGCCGGAAATGGTTCCCCGGTAGGTATTAATGTTGGCGGTCGCATCAGCGGTCGTCAGGGGCGGTTCAACATCGGCACGCTGGCCATCCAGCAGGATGAATTCGGTCCCGTCGATGCCTCCGACCTGCTGGTCACCCGGATCTCGGCCAACGTGCTCGAGGACTCCCGAGTGGGCTTCATCTATACCAACGGCGACCCCGCTTCCAACCTGGACAATTCCGTGGCTGGCGTCGACTTCCAGTACATCAACAATCGACTCGCCAACGGCCGCCGCCTGCAGGGCAATGTGTTCTTCCAGCAATCCGATACCGAAGGCCTGGAGGGCGATGATGCATCCTGGGGTGCTGGCCTGGCTTACCCGTCCAGCATCGGCTGGCGCTCACGGGTTGGCTACAAGGTTGTGGAAGAAAACTTTAACCCCGCCATGGGTTTCGTGAATCGCTCCGGTGTTGAAGACCTGAGCGCTGATGTCGGCTATACCTATTTCTTCAATGATGGCCCGTTGCAAACCGCCTTCGCCGGTGTCGACGCAACCCGCATTGACCTGGTCGATGGCGGACTGCAATCCGAAGTCTTGAATTTCCGTGTGTTGGAACTGGAAACCCGGTCCCGGGACAGCATCAATTTTCGCCATATTCGCAGCCAGGAAGTGGTGCGCAATGCCTTTCCGATCTTCCGCCAACCCGGCAACGAGGTTTTCATCCAGCCCGGAGAGTACGATTTCGCCGAGAATGAAGTCCAGCTGCGCTCCGCGGGACAGCGGGAATTTTCAGGCAACATCAGCTTCCGTAGCGGTGATTTCTTCAATGGCAAGCGGGACAACATTGGCGCCGGTTTCGACTGGAACCAGTCCAGGTATTTCCGACTTTCAGTCAACTACGATTGGAACGCCATTGACCTGCCCCAGGGCGATTTTATTACCCGCTTGACCAGCGTCGATACCCAGGTGGCGTTTACCCCCGAACTGTACTGGATCACCCTGGTCCAGTACGAGAATATCTCGGAAGAAATTGGCATCAACACCCGCCTGCAGTGGATACCCCAGGCCGGCCAGGAGGGCTTTATCGTGCTTAACTACGGCCTGCAGGATCGTGACCAGGACAATACCTTTCAGACCGCTTCCGCGGACATTAGCGTCAAGTTCCGCTATACATTCCGTTTTTGATGCCGCTGCCTGATGGATGGCTTGGTCGATCAGGTTAGTCTGTTGAACCTGTATTCAGGCTCAGCAGACCGGCCTGCTTCAATGCTATGATGCGAATAACCGCATGACGCACCGATTCAGACAGGATCGGCAGGAGAGTCAGCATTCCACTCGCAATCCTCTGGGCGCTTATTACCTTCCTGGTGAGCCGGGAAATTGACACCAACAGCTCATTGCTGTTGCCGATCCTTGGCACGATCTGGGTTGGCACTCCCATTTTACTGCTTCGCCTGTACCGACTCAGCATCCGGCGCACCCATGATTTACACGCGTTCCAAAATCGGGGGTTGCTGTTCCGACTATTAAGTGGCCGCATACTGCTGGTCATTTTCTGGGTCAGCTACAGCCTGGTGTTCGGCTATCTCACCCTGTTCTGGCTGGCATATTTCACACCACTGGAATGGGCGCTGGCGCTGTTAACCATTCCTGCACTGTGGTTGGTCTACCGCTTTCTGTACCGGATTTCTTCCGGTGAATTCAAAGCCTATATTGTCGTGTATCGCGCCCTGGGGTTTGCCGGCTGGCTGGTGCCACTGGGACTTACTGCATTGTACGCACTGTTGCTATGGCTTTTTGCCGCGACGACCGGCACCGGCCTCGCCTCGCCCGTCATGCCAGAGGCTCAGGACCTGGGCACCCTCGGTATCGGGCGCAGTGAGTTTGTGCAACTCTCCCTGAACTGGAGCGCCACCTTTCACACCGTGAAAACCCAGGTTTTTGAACTTGCCAGCGACTTTGGCATGCTGCAGTCCGGGCTGGTGCTCACCTCTTCGTTTGCCATGTTTGTCAATCTGGCAATGGCCTTTTCTGCATTCCTCATACCGCCCCGAGAACTACGTCGAATTATCACCCCGCTGTCTGATGCTGAAACTCCATCTGCGCTGAGCACTCTGGCAATAGTTCAGGCTACCGCACTGAGCGTGTTACTGGTGTTGTTTATCCTGCCGGGAATTTTCTCGGCGCTGGAAGGTATGGTTCGAAGTCACCCCAGGGTGGTGGCCACCATGGAACAAACCAGACTGCTATCGCCGCCGCTGGTGGAGCAGATCGGTGAGGTATTGGTGCAGCCAGGGACCATAGCGGAGATCGAGGCGCTTAAAGTCGAGACCGTCAGTACTTTACAGGCAAATCGTAAGGCTATCGAAACAACGCTGCACGGCGGCTTCGATCGACTGCGCGCCAATGTCGATCCTTTCCTGGACAGTTACTACAGCTTGCCTCAGGAATACTGGCGGCTGTTCAGTCTGCTCACTGGAACCATGGAGGACCGTATTCAACAGGAGCTCGAGGCAAGCCTGCTTGCCGGGGATCCGTTCGCAGACTACAGCGACTCGGTAAGTCAGTTATTGTCAGCAAGCGAGTCCACTCGTCTCGATTATCAATCCCGACTGGAGGACCTGCTGGCATCGCGGCGTGTCGAAACAGACGCCTACCAGGTCACGCAGACCCTCGCGACGGAGTCCTTCATGTTGCCACCGGTCTACGCAATACCCGCGGTCACTGACACCGGTACCCGCGGTGGCGCCGCAGCAGTCAGCGGTACGGTTGCCGCCGCCGTAATCACCAAGATTACTGCCAAAGGAACCCTCAAAACCGCAGTCATGGCAGTCTCCAAAGTTCTGGGCAGCAAGGTGGCGACCGGCGCCGCAGGTGCAGCCAGCGGCGCCGCCGTGGGATCAGTAATCCCGGGTCCAGGCACCGCCGTGGGTGCGGTCATTGGTGTGGTCACCGGACTTGCGGTGGGCATCTCTGTTGATGCCCTGCTGCTGCAACTGGAAGAAGAGGGGAGCCGGGAACAATTCCGCAGCGACATTCTCGACGCAATTACCACCCAGGAACAGGAAATGCTGTTGCTGATTAACGCCACGTCCGGGGTCAGCAATCACTAGCGGGTTGCGTGGTTAGCGCCAATACCCCCCAACAGCGCTGGCGAGACGATCAGATCAGCTGAAAATCCGCTGTCTTGCTACGTCAATCTACTATTAAGGGCACCCCTGTATCAGTGGCCCGGGTTTTCCCCGTCCTTGCTGCCATCCAGCAAATAGTCGAAGCCCTCGATTGAGGTAAAAGCCGCGACGCCTTCCTCCTCGATCACCTTCAACCCCGCCGCCAGCGCCGCCTCGCCCGTGGCGAAGAACTCGGTCCAGTTAGAGGCGACCCCCGCCTCGTTGACAATCGCCAGTGCCCATTCGTCCTCGGTTACCCTGTGGGCATTAATCTCCAGACGCACACCATCACCCATGTAGGTCTGCCAACACTCGTCCTCAGCTATCACTGCTTCGGGTCTGTCGTTCATCGCTCATCCTCCCTGTGTCGCCTGTAAAGGACTATAGTCGACGACTGGAGGTCATGCGTAATTTTAAGGAACCAAGAAAGGTGAGGGGGCGGTATTGGCACTCGACTCTTCACCTGAACAACTGCAACATCTGCCTGCCAAAGCTGCTTTGGCCACCCTGCAGTAACCAGGGACAAATCTGTTTCGAGTGCAGGCTGGCCTAGTCAAGACCCACAGCACCGGCTCCGGGTCGTCGCGGATCTGAATATCCATAGAACAACCCATCCTTCCACATCACCGTTTGCAGGCTACCCATGCCGGCGCTGCGCTGACTGAAATTGATATTCTGTCCGCGGTCAATAAGCAGGGATACCGTATCCGGACTGATGCCGGTCTCAATTTCGAGAACATCCGGCCGCCACTGATGATGGATGCGCGGCGCCACCGCAGCATCGGCAATATTCATACCGAATTCCAGGACATTCAGCACCATCTGCATGTTGGCACTGATGATCTTCGAGCCACCGGGACTGCCAGTCATCAGCAGCGGCTGACCGTTGTCCAGCACCAGTACCGGCGACATGGAGCTTACCGGGCGCCGGTTGGCACGAATCAGATTGTTTTCGCTGCCCATGAGTCCGAACGCATCAGGGATATCCGCGCGCAGGGTAAAATTCCCCATGTTGTTATTCATCAGGATCCCGGTGCCGTCGATGACCACACCGGAACCGAAGGAAAACATCAGCGTATAGGTATTGCCTACCATATTGCCTTCGCTGTCCACCACGGAATAGTGCGTGGTTTCATCACTTTCATAGACAGCCAGGTTGCCCGGAGCAATCTCATCCGATGCCAGCGCGCGATCCATGTTAATTCTGGCGGCGATGTCCCGGGCATAGTCCTTGCTCACCAGGGTCTCAGTCGGCACCTCTACATAGTCGGGATCGCCCAGGTATTTACTGCGATCTGCATAGGAAAACTTCATCGCCTCGGCCATGATGTGCAAGGCATCGGCACTTTCCGGGCCCATCTGCGCCAGCGGGAAGTTCTCAAGGATATTAAGCATCTGAATCACATGGGTACCGCCTGAGCTTGGCGCTGGCATGGCGGCTATATCATAGCCGCGAAAGGTGCCACGTACCGGTTCTCGTTCCACCACCTCATAGTTGGCCAGATCCGCCATGGTGATCAGCCCGTTGTGGGCTTTCATATCGGCAACGATTTTTTTCGCCACATCACCACGATAAAACGCATCCACCCCATGCTCGGCGATTAGGGAAAGCGTCCAGGCCAGGTCGGGTTGCCTGTAAAGCTCGCCAACCTCGTAATTGGAACCATCGGGTTTGTAAAATTTGCGCAGACTTGCTGGATTGTTTTTCAGGCGCTGACTGCGTGCCAGATCCGCGGCCAGATCCCAGGTGACTTCAATACCATCCCGCGCCATACGGATCGCAGGCTGCAGGACTTCCGCCAGGCTCATGGTGCCGTACTGTTCAACAATGTGGGCCAGCCCCGCCACCGAACCGGGAATCGCCGAGGACTTATGGGAAAACCGGTAGGTCTCATCCATAACCACGTTGCCATCGGCATCGAAAAACATATCCTGACGCGCAGCCGCTGGCGCGGTTTCGCGAAAGTCGATAGCCACAGTTTTGTTCTCCGCAGCCACGTGCAACAACATGAATCCGCCACCGCCAATATTGCCTGCCCGGGGCAATGTCACCGCCAGGGCAAAACCCAGCGCTGCCCCGGCGTCAAAGGCGTTGCCGCCCTGGTCCAGAATCTCCGCTGCAATTTCGCTGGACAGCTTGTTGTGACTGGCCACCATGCCACGGGTGCCCATGACCGGGTGGTTGATGGCGCTGTACTCGAACAGCGGCTGCCGCGAACTTTCCTGGGCCAGACTGGTTATTGAGCCTGCAGTGAAGGTACAGATTAGCAGCAGATTAAAAGCTGTTTTCAACATGACTGGAATCCTTGTGTTGGTTCGTTCTGTAATGGTGCCAGATGGCTTTTTATTGCTGACGAACAGTAAATACATCGCCGCGGTAGTCAGCTGGCCGGATATTCGGATAGCGCCGGATTTTTCTTCCCTCTTCAGTCAGAAAAGTCACCTCGATCAGCACTTCTTCCTGACCGGGCAAACCGAAATGCACGGGCTGATTGCTATGGCTATTGTAGCCATCCCCGGTCGAGACCAGCCGCAAACCAAGCAGCTTGCCGGTGCTATCGAAAACCCGCACCTCGCTACCCGCACGATTCGTCAACCCACTGCTATCGGTAATTTCAACCTGCAAAGATTGACTGCGGACATTGCCCGCCAGATCATTCCTCACCAGCGGATGGCGGCCAGCAATGTTGTAACCCTCGGTCAGGGAAATATCCAGGTCGCCATCGCCATCATAATCAGCCCATTGCACACCATGATCGGCTCCATTCAATGCAGTCCTGCGCAGGTCTATTTCTACAAAGGTCTCACCCAGATTCCTGAACAGTCGGTCATGGGGTGACCGAACACCTTCAATATCATGGTAGCCAGCAACGTACAGATCGAGTCGACCGTCGTTGTCATAGTCGCCCCAGCTCGCCCCCACCATATGATCGTTACCACTAATACCCAGCGCCTGACTGACTTCATCAAAACCGCCGTTGCCGGTGTTTCTGTACAGCTTGTTAACCCCGTAGGTTGCCACAAACAGGTCAAAAAAGCCGTCACTATTGAAATCACCAACCGTGCAGTCAACGCCGCCGTCACTGCGCTCCCGGGGACCGCCTTCCATCTTGAGCTGTGCCGCTATATCAGTGAACGTCCCGCCATTATTTTTATAAAAGGCATCTTTACCTGTGCCCTGATTGGCCAGAAACAAATCCAGCAGGCCATCCTGATTGTAGTCAAACCAGCAGGCACCGACAGTGGCCCGCGGATCGGCAAGTCCAGTGTCAGCACTGACCTCAATAAATTCCCCGCCGCGGTTGCTGAACAGCACATTGGGGCCTACCCGGTCGGCAACGAATAAATCCAGGGTGCCGTTATTGTCATAGTCTATCCAGCTGATCTGCCGCGTGCTGACGCGCGGGATTGAGACCCCCATCTCTTTGCTGACATCGGTAAAGCCCTGCGAATTATCATTGCGAAACAGTTCGTTGCCCTGCCGGTTACTGCCAATATAGAGGTCCAGGTAACCGTCGCCATTGTAATCACCCCAGGCGATGGCGCGACGCTCTTTGCCACTGGTGGGCAAGCCCAGCACCGGACCGACATTGGTAAACCCACCCAGTTCGTTGTTGTACAGCCTGACATCGCCGGTTTTGAACGCGACAACCAGGTCCAGGTCACCGTCGTTGTCATAATCTCCCCAGGCATTGGAAAGTGCCATATTCCCGCCAAAGGTATCGGGCTGGATGCGGGAAAAGTCGGGCGTTGCCGATTGGGCCAGCGCTTGCTCATCTGCTGACGCCATAGCCAGGCTGGCCAACAGTGCGAAAACGGTGCATCTATGATTTATCAAGTCTCTGTCCTGGTTAAAAAGATTGTTAAGCTGGCTGGAATCCAGTGTGCGTCAGGGCTGGACTCCAGCAAGTATTGTTGTCGCGTTTCGTCAAGCTACCCCCTACTGTAACAGGGCCTGGCCAATCGGCCTGCTGGCAAATCCCCAAGCCATGCAAGTTTTCAACCATAAAGTCATACTGCTGTAACTGAGCAATGCCTGATCATCTGCAAAGGCAACGACCATCGGGGTTTCGGCAAGATGAATCGCTATTGAGAAAGCCGGCGTTACCGACGCGTTGACGCAACGCCTGGCAGTAATGAGTGCGCTGACGCCTGCAGCAAGCACTAAAACTGTGCACGGTGATCGGCGGCGACCAGCCCACAGCCCCGGCCTCCCTGGTAATCAATATGGGTTGACAGTGACTGGTTAAGCGGGGGATTCCCGGGGATCCTGGCCTGCATGACTTGCCCGACGCAAACGGTCATTCACATCCAGCCACTCTTCCGACTGGGGCGGAATCTCAAACCAGATTGCATTGAAGCCTTGCCGATCAAGATCGTGCAGGGTTTTGTAGAGACTCCTGGCAAAGTCGGACTTGCTTGCGGGCATGGGAAAGATCCTGGAGTGACTATCAGGGACCTGGTCAGCGAAATCCGCCAGCACCACAAACGCGGTTCCGGAATCAGCCAGCTTCATCTTCGCCAGCAGGTCTTGCCGTGCTACCAGGTGCAGCGGCGTTCGCGGTTGGTAGTGTTGATCCACATTGCCCGGTACCGCCATCTGATGAACTGCTGGCGCTGCCACTGGCCGATCCAGCAGGCTCTCAACTTGCGAGGGAGCTATGGGCCCAACCCTGACAATACGTACCACATCGCTGGTCAAATCAACGATGGTCGACTCCAGTCCGATACTGCAATCACCGCCGTCGAGTACGGCATCGATCTTGCCATCAAGCCTGCTCATGACCTGAGCGGCGCTGGTGGGACTCAGCTGTTTGTAGGGATTCGCGGAGGGTGCCGCCAGCCCAAGACCACTGGACTGTAGCAAATGCTGCAGCACCGGATGAGCTGACACACGAATACCGATAGTATCCAGGCCCCCGGTTACCAAAGGTGTGACATGAGGCGCCTTTTTAAGAAGCAGCGTGAGCGGGCCAGGCCACAATGCAGTGGCCAGGGTGTAGGCATCATCGGGTATATCAATTGCCCACAAAGCAAGGTCCTCAGCATTGGCTATGTGCACAATGAGCGGATGATCCGCTGGCCGCCCTTTCGCAGCGAAGATCGCGGCAACAGCCTCGGGATTGGCGGCGTTTGCCGCCAGGCCATAGACCGTCTCGGTAGGAATCGCCACGATTCCACCAGCACGCAACAGCGCTTCCGCGGCGCGCAAGTCATCGGGTTGGTCAGCATGTAAATGACGCGTCTTCATTATCTGGATTCAGTGCTAGAGAACAACGCCGCGCGTTGGCTGGTTTGCCCGGCACCCTGAAGCGGGCAACAATTCTGACTTCATTACTCACCAATTACCAGAGCAATGGCGCTGCATCGCCTGCAGACACAAAGACGTGGTGCGCATTGCCACCACGCCCTGATCGACGTCACGAGCAACACGTGCCATGAATGGTTGTCAGGTAGGCCACAGGTGATTGAGATGTTTTTACCTTGTCCTAGACTAGGGGCGAGGTAAACGTTTTGCTTTTCACAGGAACAGCACTGGTGGGACTGGCAGCTCTTTGCTGGGGTCTTGCTGGCGGTATCGGTGGCTTGCTGATCAGCCACGGCTGGGATCCGCTATTGATCGCTTTTTCTCGCGGCGCAACAGGATTGTTGTGCGTGACGGCGTGGCTTACTGTCCGCCGGGGCGATAGCGGTCTGAAGGATTACCGGCTATGGGCCTGGTCGAGTCTGGCCGGGCTTGGAGTAGCCGGCAATTTTGGCTTCTATTTCATCAGCATTGAGTACGGCAGTGTCGCTGTCGCGGCGACTCTCATGTACTGCGCGCCATTATTTGTCTATCTCGTTTCTTTTGTAGCCGGGTTGGAGAAACCCACTGCCGCAAAATTATCTGCGCTGCCCATTGTGGTGTTGGGTATTGTCTTACTGACCCAGGTCGATGACATCGGCGCGCACAGCGTTTCTGCAGCCAGTGTTGGCAGCGGGTTATTGTCGGGCCTGTCCTACGCCATTTTTATATTCAGCTTCAAATCGGCAGCGTACCGGGGCAGCCCCCAGGCGATCCTGGTCATCGCATTCGCTGCACTGTCCATGGTTACCTTTGCCGCACTGTGGCCGGATGGTTCAGACCAGGTAGTCAGAGCGGCCAGCTCCGCGGATTGGCCCTGGTTCGCCACGCTGGGCATTCTGGGTGCCGGGCTGTCATTTGTACTGTACGTTGCTGGCTTGAATCACACCTCGCCAGCCGTGGCCTCGGTCATTGCCATGCTTGAGCCGGTGACAGCGACGCTGTTCGCCATACTGGTATTGAACGAAGGCCTGGATATGTCACAAACCATCGGCATGTCGCTGATTCTGCTGGCAGTCACCGCGCTGAGCAGCTACTCGGCAAGCGCCAAACCAGACGCCCGGCGAAAAGACCCGGCCAGCCATACCAGACGTTGCCCTGCGCATCGCCGCTATCACTGGGCCCACCAGAGTCATTAACCAGGGGAATCCTGTCACCGGGCCGTAGCTCCCCCGCACCGGGTCTACTCACTGGTAAAATCTGCCTCGTCAACCGCAACCTGGCAGCCAAGCTCTTTATAGAGAGATTCTGATTCACGGACGCGACGCCGTCCGGGGTAGTAATTCAGATCGCTCATTTCCTGAATTTCAGCAAGACTGACTCTTCCCGCGCAAACATTACTGAAGCGGTCTGCATCGCTGGCGAACATGAATGCCGCAATACCCTTCTCGTCAGCCACCAGCTTGAAATAGGCCGCCGGTTCCAGGTCAGCGCTGGACGGCGACAGGCTGAGAATATTAGTCAGGTACAGCGGCCCGGCAAGCACATAGAGTTCCCTGTCGCCCGCTACCAGCCGGTTAAGACGCTGCTCCAACTGCAGCCAGGGACCCAGACGCAGGGACGCAGGCATTGGCACCATGTTGCTGAAGTTGTTTAATTCCGACCAGTACGGCGTGTTCGCAAAGCTGGTAATAGGTGCCAGTCGGGCCCGGTCCTCGGGTTTAACCAGGGCCCCGGCGCCACCGCCATAAGGACTGCTGTTCTCAGCAATCATCTCGGACAGTCGCAACTCCTCCTCGCCTGCCTGGGCTATGTCTTCTAGAGGTGAGAACCTGACCAGACGGTCAGCCTGCCAGGCACGCGGCAACAAAGACGCCACACCAACAGCATTGCCGGTGAGCCGATAGGCTACCCAATCCGGTAATGAGGTTCGACCATTGACTCCCGCCGCATAGAGATGATGAACAACCACCTGGCTCTGGTTCGCAGTAACCGGCGACTCATAGGCTGGACACTCGCCCTGGCAATGGATGACCGCAACAGACTGGCCGTGGGCCGTTACCGACAGGCCAAAGACGGCGAGTCCCCAGAGGAGCAGAACATACCTGTCCAGCCCTGCTGACGACAACGTCCGCTGCTTATAATCGAGTAGGGTCATAATTTACCGCTCCTGGTAGCACAGCCTTTGCTGATGCCCATGTAGTCTAGCGCCTTTCGCGACCCAGACGAATCATTTGCACGCGGGTTATTGACCCGCATCAATAGCTGCGTATTGTCCATGGCTACAACCGCAATGCCATCGGCAAGCAACTGTCTGGACCTGGGCTAGGGGTTACACTGGGCACAGTTACCAGGGTCCGCCTGATGCTGCTCACTGACAGTCCGGGATTCATGCCCACAGTGCAAACAGCGCTTGATGAACGCCCGGGGCAATTCGGTGGGCTCTGCACACCAGGCGCAAGGCAGACCCCGCTCCACCTGACGCTGCCAGAAATCAGGCGCACCACAGCTCGGGCAGAAAGACTGCAGGCGTTCGGCCAGCTGCTGCGCTGCCCTGCCTATATAATCCCGACGCTGCGGGCAGTGCATGGCACGCAGGTCTGGCTCCAGTATGACCTTGCCCTGCAATTCGGCCCGCAAGTCGCCCGCTTCGGTAATCAGTTGCCAGTCTTCCAGCTGCACCACAACCTGCTCCGGACCCACCAGACCTTTGCTAATCTGGTTTGGCAGTTTCAATATCCAGCCCTGGTCAGCCGGGAAAGGCGCCAGCTGTCGCCGCACGTCCGCCAGGGAATGCGGCGCGAACTGACTCAGCTGCACTGGCCCCGAAGCCACTGCAGTTATCTCCAGATCGTGATCAATATCCACCAACACCAGAAGCTCTTCATCCCAGTTCATCAAGCCTGCTAATGGACCACCGCCAAAACTGCCCTCACTGCCAAGCCCGACACTCAGTCCGGTGAGTTCACACGCCAGCCGCGCTTTGCGCCGCGCACAGTCCAGGGGGGATAACTCGCGCTCTACTTCTCCGGAGAATGTGCCCAGGGTGTCGGTATCAAAGGCGTTGGTGCTGTGCACCTCAAGACCAAGCACCGCCAAAGGCGGGGCAATGACATTCGCCTTGTGGTGGCGAGTGAGCAGTGCGACCGGACGGTGGCGGTATACAGGAAACTGGGAAATGGATTGGGTCAAGTGTGGATTGGGTCAATGGCGGAAGTGCAAGAAAACTGTTTGTAACCCACCCGGTAGCCGCCGACAGGAAACCCTGAGGTTGAATTATTCAGATCGAGCCCGATCCTCATGCCGAAGCCGCTGGCAGCCAAGGCGATCAGGATTGAGCCTTGAAAAGGTATAACCCGCTCCGGGTTTTGTCCAGACCGGCGTATCCAGAACCGTGCGTCTTGGCGCTGGCAGGGCCGCGATTTATCAAGCCGCGCAGCAACCGGCAGTCGTCGCTTCAAAGACTCATGCCGCCAACTTGATTGCACTAGGCGCCATCAGGCTGACATTGTATTCTCTGCATCAATCGTAGAGCGGTTTATCCAAAATAATAACAGCATAGAAGGTCCTGATTATGCAGCGAGTCTCATGCCTCCCACGTCTTTTCTCTTTTCCCGCCCCTCAGCCACGCAGTCTTTTTCCTTTTCTCCCGGTCCGGTCCGCCGCAGCGGCTTTGCTGAGCCTGGCCATCCTGCTTCCTGCGCCGCTTTTCGCTCAGGTGCTGACTGGCACGGAAGACGGTGAGTGGCGATATCTCGGTGGTCCGGTAGGTCATACCCGCTATTCACCGCTTACCCAGATCAATCGCGACAATTTCGAGCAGTTGGAACAGGCCTGGATCTGGCGCAGTGACAATTTCGGACCCAACGTGGACTACTTCTCGCGCTCCACCCCCATATACGTGGATGGTGTGCTGTATACGGTTGCCACTCCCCGTCGGCAGGTAGTCGCCATTGATCCGGCTACCGGTGAGAACCTGTGGACGTTTCGGGAGCCGGAAACAATCCGTCATCAGCGTTCCCCTCGTCAAGCCTATGGTAAAGGCGTGGCCTACGCCGAGGTCAATGGTCGCGGTGTCATCTACATCACCACGCCCGGTTTTTTTCTCTGGGCACTGGATGCCAAAACTGGCCGTCCGCTGGAAAACTGGGGCGCGCAATTCCCGGTTGGTGGATTTCCGGAGACCGGTTCCATCGACCTGCTTCCACACCTGGTAGAGGACTGGGGTCCATGGCAGGACTATCTGGTCGGCGGCGGGCAATATGATGCCAACTACGGCATTCCCCGGGATCTAGGCATGGTTACTGCCTCTGCACCGCCCATTGTTGTAAACGGGGTGGTAGTGGTGCTGGTCGGGCACCAACCCAGCTACGGACAAACCCGAATAGAAAACGTGCCAGGTGACATCATGGGCTTTGATGCCGAGACCGGTGAGCGCCTGTGGAAGTTCCACGTCATCCCGCGACCCGGTGAAGTGGGCCACGAAACCTGGCACAACGACGCGTGGCGCTTTTCCGGCGACATGTCCACCTGGGCACCGGCATCGGCCGATCCGGAGCTGGGCCTGGTGTATCTGGTCACCAATGCCTCCACGGTGCAAAGCTATGCCGGACACCGTCCCGGTGACAACCTGTTTGGCGGTAGCGTGCTGGCACTGGACGTCGCCACTGGCGAGCGCCGCTGGCATTTCCAGATACATCGCAGTGACCAGTGGAATTACGATCTACCCACGCCACCAATGCTCATGGATCTTGAGATGAATGGCGACACTGTTCCGGCCCTGATCCAGTATACGAAACAAGGCCTGGTGTTCGCGTTCAACCGCGCAACTGGTGAACCCCTGTGGCCAATTGTTGACCGCCCGGTTATTCAAACCGAGGTGCCTGGCAATTATACCGCCACTACCCAGCCATACCCGACGCATCCCGAACCGGTAGACCCTATTGTGTGGGACGGCATTACCGACGACTTCATCATGGATTACACCCCCGAGCTTGAGGCCCGGGCTACCGAGATTTTGTCCAACTACCGCATTGGCGGCTTGTATGTACCAGCATTGCCGGAGAATCATGACAACGACTTCATCAATAATGTCGGCTGCATCGGTGGTGGCAACGTTATTTCCCACCCCCCGGTAGCCGACCCCGACACTGGCATGCTCTACGCGTCTCACCATCGCACCTGTTCAGCCCCACGCCTGATGCGCGCCACCAATGGCGTCGATGTGGACAATCCCAGTTATCCGGAACCGGGCGATGGGGGAGCGACGCCCAACAGCACACCAACCACCGGTACCACAGTGTCCGCCTGGCTACCGGGCCGACCGGCACCGCTGCAAACTCTCGACGGACTTCCTGTCTACAAGCCGATGAACAATCAGCTCACTGCCTACGA
Organism: uncultured Pseudohongiella sp.; assembly: GCA_965230125.1. GTDB lineage: Bacteria > Pseudomonadota > Gammaproteobacteria > Pseudomonadales > Pseudohongiellaceae > UBA9145. The sequence goes on from OZ245938.1 coordinate 3,094,114, forward strand.
TATGAACAGCGGTGACAAGCGCTGGTCACTGCCGGTGGGCGAAACCCGCGAATCGATCAGCAATCACCCGCTGCTGGAAGGCGTCGACATCCCCAACTCAGGCGGTGTTGGCTATTCCATACAGATGGTGACGGGGGATATTCTGGTCCAGGCTCGGGCACTCAGCGAAGGAGCCGCACAGCTTATTCCCGACGCGCCGCTAATGCTCAATGCCCGTGATAAAAACAGTGGTGAAGTATTGGGCAGCGTCAGTCTGCCAGCCCCGGCTCAGTACGGCATGATGACCTACCTGCACAATGGCCGGCAGTATATCGTGGTGCAAGTCGGCAGTTTCCAGACCGAGTATCCAGGCGCACTGGTAGCCTACCGGCTGCCAAATCAGGAGCGCTAGACGCCTCGAACCAGGTGGCCGGGCTGCACAATTGCAGTCCGCCAGCTGGCCGGAGAGCCTGTTGTGTTAGACATTAGAGCGAGGACATACCCGTTTGCAGGGTGAATAGACGACTGGCGATACGCGGCGGCCTGTCGCGTCAACGGCAAGGCAGCTTCAGCTTTGGTCGCAGTGGGATACGATCAGCGCCGGGGGGTCCATTTGCATGGTGAACGGCTGAATCCGGCGCAGGGCATTCAGCCCGAGAATATCCCGGTCGGCCCCGGGGAATACTGCCACTTCAAGATTTCTCAGCACGCAGTTGTTGCCTAGCGACAGTTCCGCAACCCGGTAGATCGGCACCCGGAGCGTTCTGCCATTGGCCAACGTGCCGTGAATGTCGCGAACATACTGTGTTCCCGGCAAGCCCTTGACCTGTCGGAACGTCTTGCGACTCAAGCTGACGTAGCCGGAACCGGTATCCACCAGCATTGAGGTGTCCACGCCTGCCACCAATTGCCCATGCAGATAAAAATTACCGGAGTCGGCTTGCTGCAGATCCATTTGGATCGCTTCGCCATAGCCGGTGGCCGCCAGCACCCACAAACACACTGGCAGTAGGCTGAATTTTCTATCGGTTCGGCGCATGGTCCGTTTTGCACTGTTCTGGCTGCTCATGTAGTGAATCAATGCAAGATCAAGACCAATAAATAATAAACAATGTTTTCAGTGAGTTAGCAGCCCTCTTAGCTTGTTCGGCCACTAATAATCCCCCTTAATGCACCCATATGGTGCGTACCCGGAAACATTGCACTGATTAATCGCTTTTCGGTAATATTTACTTGTGGTTGCGCATCTGCCAAACGGTGTTGAGCACCCACTCAACCAGTGTTGTACCGACGTGTTGTAACCACGTAAGGAGAAGCTCGCATGAGTAACAAGCTCGTATTTCGGACTGTGTTTAATAAGCCCACCCTGCTGGCAATCGTAGTGGCCGCGCTCATACCCCTGAGCACCGCCCAGGCAGGCACAGTGGTCCGTGAACTTGATGACACTACCCTGCTGGTCACAGAATTCCGCGGTAAACCACCGCACAAGCGTTTTGTTGTTACCGCAGATGAACCGGTAGCCTTCGCGCGCTATCAGGAAATCATGGATCGTCCGCAGCGGGTCTATTTTGCGGGTATATTCGGTGGCGGCGCGCCGGGCAAGTCGATCCAGCGTCCACGACGGGTGGGTAACATCGATGCGTCGGAGCAAGGCGAGCAAGTTGAATTCGCCCGCTTTGAGGAAACCGAAGCCGCAGCTAAAAAGCCAACTCGACGGTTCTGGCGCGGCGCTCCTGGCAAGGGACGACCCAGCGTCAGTGATCAATAGCAAGCAAAGACAGCACTTGTCAGCGGATCACTAACCACTGCTTACCACGCGGCATCATTGTGTCGGTAAGCTCCGCGATTAAGTGCCCACAGTAACAAGCGGGGACGAGTCATTAGTCGACTGGTCCCCGTTTTTTTTACTGCCCTCGACGCCAATCCTCTGTGCCCCGTTTTTGAGCCACCGGGGTCGACCCACCAGTCTGCGACTGATTTGCCCAAGTCCGTAACCGCTGTTTTTCGGTTCTTCGCGCATTACCGGGAATTGTGGCCAGCTTTGTTTGAGGAACTGTTTGTTGTGCCCATCTGGTGGGGTGTCCTACTTGAGGGTGCCACTGCTTTCCCACAAACCCATGCCCCTTCACGAGTATTGAAAAGTGGCTCCGAACGGTCCGCCCGGCAGCCGCGCTCGAGGTCACTGAGTCACAGTGACCAGGTACACAAACCGATTGTTGTTCCCCGGAAATCTGCGAAGAACCTGTTTTTCTAGCGCAGGCGGAAGCGTTTGCGCAGAAAATGCGCCACCCCATCCTCATCGTGGTGACCAATGACCTCTGTAGCGACCGCTTTAATGCTGGAGTCGGCATTCGCTGTGGCGTAGGACTCTTCGGCGATCTGGAACATGCTCAAGTCATTTTTACCATCACCAAAAACGATCACGTCCTGGTATTCCAGTTCATCCCGCAAGGTGGTTATCCCGCTGCCTTTGCTGCCACCGCTATGATGTATATCAAGCCAGGACAGGCTCTGTTCCTGAATCGCCACCCCCGTGTACGCCACCAGGTCATCTTCATCAGCAATCGAGTCAATCACTGACTGCACAGCATCAGCCCGACCCATTCCACTGAGACTAATGACATGAGCCGTGTCGGGCATCGCGCGCAGAGGCTCCAGTGGCAAATGGCGCTCGTCCTCAAACAACTGCGCCAGCCGATCTTCAGCCTCAGTCTGCAAAGTGCCATGGTAAACCGCATGGCGCCCATCATTTTCAAGGGTAAACACAAACGGGGTGATTTCCTGCATGGTCATCGCCGTCATTGCGTGCCAGACTTCCTGCTGGGTGAGCAAGTGGCTATGACTGTATCCCTGTCGCTCCGGGCACCAGATGATGGCTCCGTTCTTCAGAATATGCGGCAGAGCAAACTGGTGCGATTTGATAGGCCCCAGTGCAGCGTGCAACGTTCTCCCCGTAGCGATCGTGTAGGCAATACCTGAATCACGCATGAGACCGAGGGTTTCTGCAGTAAAGGCCGACACCTCTGAGCGGGCATTCAGCAGAGTTCCATCCAAATCGAAAACAACGAGGGTCATGGGTTAGTCCGGTTGAGTGGTCTGGCAGCCTGCATTCAGGCCTTGAGTGGATAGCCAGCGGCATAAAGCGTAATTGTACCGCACTGCACGGCAGTTGCTGTCTGGTAAATTCGCCCGCAGTCAGCACGTGGATTACAAATAATTTTGCATCATTTTAGCGCAGCAGCAACGCTGAACGAATCTAATCACCCATGACCAATACGATCTCCCTTATCGGCATGCCTGGTGCCGGAAAATCCGTCGTGGGCAGCGCACTTGCAGCGCATCTTGGCTGGGAATTTCTCGATACCGACCGGCAAATCGAGACTGCGGCAGGCACCTCACTGCAGCAGTTACTCGATGAATCTGGCTATCTGGCGCTGCGCTCTGTGGAGGAAAAACACATTCTGTCGCTTGCACCGACATCAGCGGTAATAGCCACTGGTGGCAGTGTAGTGTACAGCGAGTTGGCTATGGAACACCTGCGCCGCATTTCTACGGTTGTGTTCCTGGATATCGATCTGCCAACCGTCATGATGCGAATCAATAACTTTGGTCAGCGTGGAATTGCCAGCGCAGCCAACCAGACTCTGGCGATGATTTATGCCGAGCGCTTGCCACTGTATCGCAAATTCGCTGCGATTACGGTGCCCAACTCATCAGGAACGGCCCGGCATGCAGTCACTGAAATCATCCAGCAACTGACACTGAACGGTCACGCTCCGAACGCGGCCGGTTAGCAATCCTGACCGCTTCGTCGGCAGTCGCCGGCGCCCGTCATCAGCGCCTACCCGCGTCGCTCAATATCGCCGCCCCTGCCCGGTCGGGTGGACGCACCAGCGGGCTATAGTAGAATGCCCTGACTGCATACTACCGATCTACAACAATCCTCAGGAGCCCCCCATGCCGCACTTGTTCAGGTCAATCCTGGCCGGAATCATGCTGTTTACCGCAGGCCACTCGGTTGCCCAGCAAACCGACTCAGGTATCGCGCTTGATGCACCGTGGAAGCAGACTGTCTACGACTTCGTCGCCGATCATCAGCAACATACGGCCTGGGGCCTGAAACACAGCGAGCGCAATTATCTGCTGGCACTGGAGCTGGCCGAAAGGGAGAACCTGGAAATTGATCTGGAGGTCATGTTCGCTGCTGCCTTTCTCCACGACATGGGAGCCTTCGCGCCTTATTCAGAGCGAGGCAATGATCATTCCCAGGTCGCAGCCGATGCCATGAGTGAGATCCTCGAGCCAGCAGGTTTCCCGATGCAAAAACTCGCACTGGTGCAAGGTGCCGCACTGGCCCATATGTACTATTCTCCAGTGCCAGATGAACCACACGCCCAGTTGCTGCATGATGCCGATACCCTGAACTTTCTCGGGGCAATTGGCATTACCCGCATTCTGTCACTCACCACCCGCGAAGGACTCGCTGAAGACCTGCCTACCGCAGTGGCAACCCTGGACAATATGAGCCAACAGCTACCTGCCACCTTGGTGCTGGAAACATCCAGGCAAATGGGCGAACAGCGCGCCAATGAAATGCGTTTTTTTCTCAATTCGCTGCGCGCCCAGACTGCCGACGGCCGCGCCCTGTAATGCATTCGCAACAGAAACGGCACGGTAGCTAGCCTGATCCGGGCTTACTCATCGGTTGCCGTTATCAATCCGGGAGACTGTCGATCTGATGGTGGAAATGCCGCTGGAAACGAAGCAGGGAACCTCGGCAGCCAAGCAGCCGAACACTGACCTTACGATGCGTTGCGCATCAACAGGTCGTCGATAACGCTGGGTAGCGTTTCGGTATCGTAGGGCTTGGAGAGAAACAGCACATTATCGGTGTTCTGCATGCGACTTCGCATTTCCCTGTCAGTGTAACCGGTTACCAGAATGATTGGCGTACCTGGGCGGCTAGTGGTCATTGTCTCAGCCATCTCAATACCATTGATCTGCCCCGGCATCACCACGTCAGAAAAAACCAGGTCAATATCACTGTTGTTCTCGAACTGTTCAAGGCCTTCCGATGCATTAGTGGCCACCAGAACGGTGAAGCCGTAACTCTCCAGTGCTTCGATGGCCACCTCTCTGACTACCGGGTCGTCCTCCACCACCAGCGCAGTGCCTTCGAACCGGTGCTCGTCGATATCGGGTCGTTTGCTACGCCTTTCCTTGCGTCTGGCTATTGTATCCGCAAGCGGCAGATAGATATTGAACCGCGTCCACTCACCTTCGCGACTGTGCACGGTAATGTTGCCTCCACACTGACGAATAAAACCGTAGACCGTCGCCAGCCCCAGACCAGTACCTTCGCCCTTTTCCTTGGTGGTAAAGAAAGGCTCAAAGATTTTCTTCTGGATCTCGGCCGGGATGCCCTGACCGTTATCGGCAATAGTGATGATCACGAAATCAGCATCACCGCGCACCTCTTCATTGGTCACGAATGTTTTCGGCATGCGCTTCTGGGTTGAATCAATAGAAAGCAAACCGCCATCAGGCATTGCATCTCTGGCATTCACGCAAATATTGAGAATTGCGTTTTGTAGCTGTGTCTTGTCTGCGATAACTGCCAGGTCATTCTCAGGCGCGACAATCTTCAGTTCGATATTGGCACTCAACAACCGCCTCAGAAAATCACGCATTTCATCCAACAGGTCACTGATCATAACCACTTCGTTCTTCAGCGTTTGTTCGCTGGAGAAACTGAGCAGACGGTTATTCATGTCGCCGCCACGCTTGGTAGTATCGATCAGCCGGTCCAGAATGTCCTGTACCGAGTCATCGTAGTAGACCCGCTTCTTGAGAAACTGGAGATTTCCGAGAATCACTGTCAGCAGGTTGTTGAAATCGTGCGCGACTCCGCCCGTCAGCCTGCCGATGGCCTCCATCTTCTGCGACTGCAGAAGCATGCCCTGCATCTCCTTCTGATCGGAGATATCAACGAAACTTATCACCGCGCCGATAACTCCCTGATCCTGAATTCCCTCTTTCATCACTCCCTGATCCTGAATGATTGGCGTGCAGGATAGCCTGATCGGAATGGCAATTTCTTCCTTGCCATACAGCACGCTCTCGATTCCATCCACTGCGTTTCCGGATTTGAAGCAATTCGAGATCGCCATGACCGCTTCGTATTCCTGTTGATTTTCATCCGACGTCTTTCCAATGACTCGGAAGATACGCTTGCCCAGCAAAGTATTTTCATCGAGATGGAGCATTTTCAGCGCCGAGGCATTAACAAACCTGATGACGCCGCGAATATCGAGGCCGATAACACCTTCGCTAACGGAATCAAGAATGAGCAGCTTCTGTTCTGTTTCTGCATGCAGTTGCTCGTCAATGCTGGCCTTTTCTGACTCAAGCACAACGCCCCGCTGTACCTGTTTTTCCAGTTCTGATTCCTTCTCGACCAGCCGCTGCGCCTTGCTCTGCAAAGTCTCCAGTAGAGCCGTGTTGTTGATCCGCAGGATGATAGACGCATTAAACTCTTTGCCAATCCGATAGCCGATAGGCAGGATAAACCCCAGATACATGGCATAGCCGCCGGCAAGCACGAGACTGTACTCGCTGGCCTGCCAGAGGATATAACCGACAAACCCGAAGAATGCCGGCACGGTGTAAGCCAGAAACACAGCCCTGATCAACACCATGGTTGACGCGGCGCCGGCTTGCATACCCGCCAGCCAGACTCCCACCATCGCCAGCTGGAGAAAAGTGGGCTCCGGCGGCAACAGGGTCCAGGAGCTGCCCCAGATAATGCCCGACAGACCGGCCCCGACCACCAGAAACCACCAGCGATTGTCCATGTTGTCGGAGTCAATGCGACCCTGGCGGTGGCGATGAGCGATAAAAGCGCGGACTACTGTGGAGCCCATTAACAGGACCACCCAGAACAGACCCAACGATGCTCGCGACTGGCTGTAGAGGACGGCAAAAAGGAAGAATCCGGCGGTGATATCCGCCAACAGAATCAGCGGCAATTGCCCATAGAGCATGCGGATTTGCTCAAGGCGATAGGCGATCGGATCATCCTCGAACTGAGCCTCAATCTCGGCGGCCAGGGCTTTTCCCGGGGCTATATCCATTCAATTTCCTGGTGTCCAAATGCTGGGTTCAAAGGACTTTCGTGTTAGTTTTCTGGAACAGTTGTCAGCCACCGAACAGCTTAATATACACAGCCGGCACAGTCTGTACCTTTTTGATTAAAAACCGGCTGCAAGTGTAGGAATTTTCTGGTTTTATGATTAAAGCTTGAGGACCGGCTGCAGGATTGCCAAGCAACTTTTACGCTGCGTCCATGCCCACTCCCGTCGCCTCCGGTCAATGCCAGCGGCATTGCCCTGCCCGAGGCCCGACTGCGTCAGCACCGTGCTGTCAGACAACGACCATCAGTGGCATTTTTTTGGCTATAATTGATAACAATAACCCTACGCACTACCCGGAGAGCGCCCAATGAAAAACCCGTTATTCCCCATGTTCGCCGTCTCGTTTCTACTACTGATGATGACTGGCAGCGCAGTAGCAGACGTTACCCTGGTTCGCTTTGGACCCGCCGGAGCAGAACAACCCGGTCTGATCGACGACCAGGGCCGACTTCGGGATCTCTCCGCCCATATCAGTGAAATCACTCCCGAGACCCTGAGCCAGGCCGCCCTGGACGAAATTGCCGGAATTCCCCAGAGCGAGTTGCCCCTGGTCCAGGGCAACCCGCGCCTGGGTGTGCCGCTGACGGGAATTGGCAAGATCGTCGCGATCGGCTTTAACTACATCAATCACGCCGCAGAAATGGAAGTGCAATTACCTACTGAGCCGTTGACGTTCATGAAAGCCACCTCCGCCCTCAGCGGACCATTCGATAACGTCATCCAGCCACGCAATGGCCACAAGTTGGACTATGAGGCTGAACTGGTGGTGGTGATCGGAAAGCGCGCGCAATATATTTCTGAGGACCAGGTACTGGACCATATCGCCGGCTATACCGTCGGTCATGACGTATCTGAACGGGCATTTCAGAGAGAGCGCGGTGGCCAGTTTACCAAAGGCAAGTCGGCTGATACTTTTGCGCCGGTAGGACCCTATTTCGTTTCCCGCGACCAGGTGAAAGATGTGCAAACGCTTTCTATCTGGTCAGAAGTTAATGGCGATATGCGCCAGCAAGGCAATACCGGCGACATGGTGTTCGGCGTCAAGCAAATCGTCAGCCATCTGAGCCAATTCATGACGCTACACCCTGGCGACATTATCTTTACCGGAACGCCAGCGGGAGTCGGCGACGGGATGAGCCCGCCCCAGTACCTGAAGCCCGGAGATGTCGTTCGCATCGGCATCGAAGGCATTGGCGAACAACAGCAGACGATTTCCGCTCCCAACTGATAACGCAGGTGGCACGCTGCCAGCGCATTAATGCGCTGGCACGTTTTTGTACATCCCGCTCCGCTTGCCCATAATCACCCTACCCATTACCAGTCAGAAAAACCTCTGGCCACCAGTGCCGTAAACCAGCACAAGTGGTAAGCTTGCCGCCGGCCCCAGAGTCCTGGTGGCCGGATTCCGAATTCTGCAAACATCATGACTGGTTACTTACGGCTACTGCAGCAGCGTGGCACCGCGCTGGCATTCGGCTTTCTCGCCGTGTTCTGGGGCAATTTCGGCCAGACCTTCTTTGTTGGCGTGTTCAGCGCTTCAATACAGGAAAGCCTGGCGCTCAGCGCCAGCGTCTACGGGGCGGTGTATTCACTGGCCACTCTCGGTAGCGCCCTGACAGTAGTGTGGGCCGGGAGCCTGATTGACCGCGCTTCATTGAGCCGCTATACCGTCGGCATCTGCCTTGGACTGGGCAGCGCTCTGCTGCTCATGTCGCAGGCCACTGGTCCGCTCACGCTGGCGCTGGGGTTTTTCTGTCTGCGCCTGTTCGGCCAGGCCCTGCTACCCCACACCGGCATGACCACCATGGCCCGCAATTTCGATGACCACCGCGGCAAGAGCCTCAGCATCGCCTCCTCCGGCGTGCCGGTGGGTGAGATACTGATGCCGCTTCTGGGGGTGCTGTTGATTGGGCTGCTGGGGTGGCAACAAACATTCATGGCCATTGGCCTGTTCATGCTGATTGTCGCGTTACCAGCCATGCAGATCCTGCTGCGCCGGGCCGGCCTCAACAGGCTGACTGCCGAGGCCTCCAGCCCCGTCGCGACGCCGGGCCGGGCAAGGTTGCTATTGTTAAGCGATCGGCGCTACTGGCTGGCACTGCCCGGACTGATGGCGCCACCGTTCATTGTCACCGGGATCTTTATTCACCAGGACTATGTGATCGCCACCCAGGGCTGGACCCCGGCCTGGTTTGCGCTGTGTTTCGTGGTCTACGGCGTTGTGCACTGGCTGGCCTCACTGGCCACCGGCATTGCCGTGGACCGCTTTAGCGCGGTACGCCTCCTGCCGTACTATCTGCTGCCCATGGCGGCTGGCGTGCTGCTCCTGGCGTTGGCCTCAGGCCTGTGGGTGGGGATTGTGATGATGACCCTGCTGGCATTGACCATCGGCAGTATTCCCCCAATTACCGGTGCACTCTGGGCGGAAGTCTATGGGGTTGAGAACCTGGGTACGATCCGCTCCCTGAACGTTGCGATCATGGTATTCGCGACCTCCCTGTCGCCCATTGTGTACGGCTTGTGTATCGACCAGGGCGTCAGCGCCGGGCTGCTATTTGCGTATAGCGCGGCCTATGTGGTGCTGGGCGCCCTGCTAATCGGTCGCTCGTACGGGCTTCAGCCCGGCTCCAGCAAGTTGCCCACGTAGTCCCGATAGAGTCTCTGCCTGGATTTGTTTTTGCTTCGCAGCGACCTTGCAATGGTCAATACTGCCCTGACATTAACCACGCCGGCTGGGCTCGATTGACTGCATATGGCTAGCGATGTACACCTTGACCAATCATTTACGTTCTGGTGAAAAACAATTAACTTTGAGACATATCAGGTCGTTACCCTTGTACAACCGCTAATCTTGAACAACTGGAAGTTCGCATGCTTTTACACACTACCTTCTGCTACTCACCGGCCTGAATTCTCCACCATCAGGTGCCATGGGTTTGCAGAGCGCAAGCGCTACGAGCCAGGATTGAGAATATGTTATCGAATTTTTTAAAAGTCCCATTGCATCAAGCTTATTCTGTCTGGATGGTCACCAGTATTTTTCTGCTAGCCATGGCCTTGCCCATTCATGCCGCTGACTCCCCACTCACTGTTTATGCGGAACTGGAAGAAGCTGCTAATTTCCCCGGCGAGAATTCGGCCCCTGTTCCCGTCGGGCCAGCCTTCGACATTGTCAGCGCAGTAATTGCCGAAGCTGGCTATCAGGCGGACGTCAGAGTCGTACCCTGGGCCCGGGTAATACATTCCCTGGAATCTCAAGACAATGTGCTTGCATTCAGTATGACCCGGACTCCGGATCGCGAAGACCGGTTTCACTGGATCGGCCTGCTGCGGCCAGTGGCGTTCAAAATGTGGGCGTTACCCGAGCGCGCCGCGGAATTTCCTGCCTCGCTTGAGGATGCAAAGGACCTCCGGGTCAGTGCTGGGAGAGGGGATGTTGCCGAAAAACATCTACTTGCCAAGGGGTTTACCAATCTCATCTATCTCAGCCAGGAATCCAATTCCCTCACCATGCTGCGCCGTGACCGGATTGATCTCATGATTTACATCGAATCCGGTATGCCAGCCTATCTGGCTCGGAAAAATGAACCCCCAGGCACACTTGTACCGGTTTATGACCTGGAAGAAATTTCCACGGGACACTTCATGGTTATGAGCAAACAGTCTGACCCGGAGCTGGTTCAGTTGCTGCGGGATTCATATCAGGCCGTCGTAGACAGCGGAAGATTTGATCACCTGATCAGGCCGGGCAGGACTGAATCAATCAGCAGCGGGTTAGTGCGAGATCAATAGCAAGCCTTTGTCGGCACATGTAATCGGTGTCTCTCAATGGACCAGACAACAAATAACACTGCTGTTTTTTTGTCTGACGAAATTAAACCAGTAACTTCGCCTGCGAAACTTGCGCTTGGCTTGCATTCAGACTCAAGCGCGTTTCATGCACATGGATTTTCTATTCACTTCCAGCGACAATCCCCTGTGACGCTTACAGGCTAGCGTACCAAAAATCGCCAAGCCGATTGTGATCAGTCGAAACAGATTGGCATAATCACCGCCAGGAGCGGTCTCACCTGCCGAAAAAATGTCCCACGACAAGTTCATGAACATATGCAGCAAGATGGCGACCCACAGATTGAATCCCCATTCCGCATAAACCCAGGCAAATAACAATCCACCGACAAATGTCACCATGAAAATACCGATCATCTCTTCCAGGCTACTGCCCTGGGAAATATGTGCTGCATGCAACAACCGTGGTGGTAAGGACAGGGCTGGACCGGGACATGTTTCCAGTGCTTCTGCCTGGGGATTACCATGCAGGCGGCCTTCGACTACTCAGGCGCCAGGTGTTCCAGCTTAAGACCGACAGCTGTACCTGAAGAAAATCCTGGCCAGTAGTTATGGTCATCTTGCAGCTGACCATTGCGCTCGGAATAAACTGCATCGGCACCATCCGGTACGACTTCCAGGTAGCTCTGGCGACTTTCATCGCCTTTCAATAGCCGGTCAAACCAGGCGGTAACGAAGTGATCCATAATATTGTTCATGATGACTGTATCCCAGACCGGATCCGTGTAATGACCAGCCCCGGTCTGGTCGTCACTTTCCCAGATCTCCTGCGGCAAGGGAATGGGCGCGCCGGCGTTGTGGCCGGCATTCTTGAATGTCAGCAGGTAACGGTCGCTATTGACCGTTTGCTTCCATATTTCGCGGGGTCCGTTTTCATAACCAGCCACACTATCCGCATCGCCAGCGATGTAAAAGGTCGGCACTGTAACACCGCCCAGGCCCTCGGCATCCCAAAAACCCGCCTCCATGCCCCAGGGTGCCACCGCGACACCGGCCTTGATGCGGGGATCAAGGCCGTCGCGAAAGTCTGGATTATGGGTGGCATGCGCATAGAGAAGCTCGTTGGGCGGTGCCATAAAAGACCCCACGATGGACTCGCTATAGCCGCCCCCCAGATTATTCACCAGACCATAGCCACCCATGGAGTAGCCGATGATGCCAGTACGCTCCGCATCCACCAGACCCGCGAGAAAGCCCGACCCAGTAGCCATACCGGCTATTTCTTCCAGTACGAAGCGCTGATCCAGAGGTCGATTGTAAAGGGTAGAGGGAAACGCCTGCTGGTCGTCATAGGTACTGTCGGTATGATCGATCGACACCACTACATAGCCCTTGCTGGCCAGATTCTCGCCAGTGTGACTTAACAAATAGCGATTGCCGGGGTAACCATGGGAAATGATCACCAGCGGAAAGGGCTCAGCGACTGACACTGGCGCGGCATCCCGAACTGCCCGTCCTGACAGTGTGGCAATGATTGCCGGGTTGCGCGTCACGGCCTGGTAATGCGTCCCCGGGTTCTGCCCAGACGGTAATGCGGCTGGATACCAGACTTCCAGGGTCAGGCGGCGATCGTAATAGGCGGTGGCGCCACCACGTGGCGTATTCAGCACGTCCACCCGGTTTGAATCCACGACTTCCAGGGTACGCACGCCGACATCTAACGAGCCGTATGCCGCCAGCTCCGGCGCATCCGGACGAATCAGATCAATCCGGTTAGTCTGTGCCATGCTCACCTCATGCAAGTTTAGAAAAATCACCAGCAATAAAGTTACCGGTTTCAGCCTTACGATCATTTTTAATACCTCATCAATGGAAGGGATCAAACTACTACTCCGACCCCTTTGGATACAATACTACCGAAACTCCATGACCAGCTGTCACACCTGCGCAGCTTTTCACTCTCGTTATCAAGCACTGCCAGAACTGGCCAAAAGCCGGGGAGGCGCTTGCAATTGGGAGCGATACAATCGCCTGAAGGCCAGCAGGTTGGTCTATCGGTCAGCATTCGACCATAGAAGTTTCAATTGACCTAGCGGGTTCGTAAATGTCTCTGCGCGGATCGTCGCGAGTGCCTGCTGTGCCTGCTCCCGAGCCAGAGACAACTGCTCGGTAATGACGACACTGCCAGCGAGCGTATCATCCCTTTCGGGCTGCAGTGCCAGCTGTTCAAGAGCTTCAGTCCTGGCCCAGGCGCGCAAATAATCGGCTATCGGCCACTCCAGTGCCATAACCTGCTGATGCAGAGACGCAGCCACCTTCTTGACTTCCTCTCGAGTTGCCTCCGGCAGGGATGATGGCGGCTGGGTCAGGGCACGGCTGAAACGAATCAACTCGAGATGTTGGAACTGGGCGTAATCGAAATGCGCGACCTGACCGCTGGCGATTGCTTCCAGCTCTTTCAGCAATTTTTCCCGGGCATCAGGCAACAACTGCAGCACCTGACGATAAGCTATCTCGTGCTCATTATCCTGGAGTGAATCGTTCAGGGAAGAATCCACCACCTGCCAGGTGCCCTGCCCCGACTCAAGCTCAAACACAGTGGTTGGCAGGCCATCGCGGGAACTATTGAAATACCCACCCAGTGCTCCGAGAAAAGCGGTAATGGCCTGCACGTCGGAGTCAGCAATTTCCCGTCCCAGTTGAAATTCACTCATCAGTCGCACAACTTCTTCCAGGGTTGGAACACTGCCGTCATGCAAATAAGGTGGCGTGGTCGCCACACCGTGCAACGCGGGGACCCGAAACACATGACGATCCTTTTCCAGCCTGCTGCGTGACGCAAGACCTGCGTCATTGATATCAGCACTGCCAGCAGCGGAATAATAGTCACGCAAGGAACCGAGCTTCTGATAGGAATTGCCCCCCAGGTTGATGCCATTGTGGCAACTGCTGCAGCCAAGTTCCTGAAACCGTTGCAGGCCAAATTTCTCCTGTCCATCAAGGGCCTGCTCATCACCGCGCAAATAGCGCTGAAAAGGAGTATCAAGCCGAATAAAAGTACTGCGCTGAAAATGTGCCATGGCATCAGCCATATTGGCGATACTGACACCATCTGGATAAACGGCATTGAAACGGTCGATATAGTCTGGATCGTTACTCAACATGTGTCGCACGGCATCAAGACTGTTGGCCATTTCAAAGTCGGTTGCAATGGGCAACAGTGCCTGGTCTTCCAGCGTCACCGCCCTGCCATCCCAAAACTGCCGAAAATTGAGTGCAGCATTGAATACCGACAGGGCATTCATCTTGCCCTCGGCTCCGCCAACGCCGAGGGAAACCCGGCGTCGATCGGCTCCGCTCAGGATTCCCGCATGACAGGTGACACAGGCGATGCCATTGCCGGTGGACAATCGGCTTTCGTGGAAAAGTCGTGACCCGAGACGAAACTTGTCGGGTTCAATCTGCCAGGTCGAAGCCGGCGGCAAGGGCCGGAAGGCATTGTTGGCGAAATCGTGGTCAGCGTTGGCGGCGATCAGGGACGGCTCGCCCAGCTCGTGCAGAAACGCACGCCACGCCGGATTAGCGGCTTCGCTGGCAGTTGCATGCCCGTTCAGAACCGCAGCTGCCAGCACCAGTACTGGCAGGCATCGGGAAATAAATAACACTTGCTTGATCATGGCTTCAATTATCTTCAGACACTGGCGACGCAGCGCTGAGTGGGCTTTAGCAAGCCAAAAAGCTCTGCATTAAGGCGGTAGTTCCGCAATTTCCCTATCCGCTCAATCTGCAGACAATGCCGTTAGCTTTCATCAATTGCTAAACCTTACTTAAGGGCACCTCTATTAATTCAGACCAGTCTCTGCGGCAGTATCCAGCCATCAGGGGAGGCGTTTCCCTCCCCTTTCTGGCCTGTCAATCAGCCAACGGATCGGGCCGCATCTGGAAGTGATACACCTTGCTCTGGGTATTGGCGCCGGTCTCCATGTGGAAAGGCGCGCGGCTGGAGATTGTTGCCCACAAACCGCGACCGCGCCAGCCAGCATCAGGGTCATCGATGCGCCCGTCCAGCCACTTGGTGTAAAAGCCCAGCGGGTAAGGCACAGTCAGACGCACAAATTCGCCCTCGTTCAGCACCAGCAACGAACCGGACTGGTTGCCCGTATTGATCGGTGTGTTGGCGCCCAGTCCAAGGGTGTCGAACTGGTCCACCCAGGTGTAGTAGCTCCCCTCGGAGCTGCCGGACTGGTCCAGGTTTTTGAACTGCGGCAGGGGCTCGGCATAGAAGCTCCAGCCTTCCGGGCAGTGCTGGCCCGTGGCCTCGGGGCCATTAAGCGGCCCGTTGCACTGACTGCGGTCGAAGCGCCCCATATGGCCGCTGGCCATGGCCACCCAGGCGACGCCATTGCGATCGATATCCATGCCGCGGGGCGTGAAGCCCTCAATGGCATTGCCGTTTTCGTCAAGTGGTGGCTCGTAATATTCAGCGATGGCGGTGGTACTGGGATCATCACCGGGCACGATGCGGACCACGCCACCGGGGTAGCCAAGGGTTGAGCCCCACACCGAACCGTCAGCGGCCGGTGCCACGGCATAAAGGCCGGTAGTCACTCGCTTGTCCAGACTTGGATCCACCGGCGCGTCTGGCTCGACGTGCTCATCGCGGCGGCCATTACCGTTCGTGTCGAGCACTATCGGTGTCCAGCCCTGGGCATTCTCGGCATCACCAGTTTCGAGAAACTCGCGAGTGTTCAGCCAACCCACTGCGGAACCACCGCCACTGGTCCACAGAGTATTGTCGGCATCCTCGGCAAACATCAGGTGGTGGGTTCCGAAACAGGTATCAATGGGAGTGTAGGTGTCACTATTCGGATCATAAACACCAAGATGCCGGCCCGAACTGCCGAGCGGAAAGACCTGCGCCGACCGATGGTCGGACCCTTCCTGGCAGAAGGCCGGCACGTCTTGCGGGGCGCGCGCCCGCGCGGTTATCCACACCCGGCCCTCGGCATCCATCATCGGGTTGTGTACGGTCGTCGCCGCATCCCAGATGGGTTCGTCGCCCCAGTAAGGCGAAGGCCCCATCGGCGGGGAGGGTTCAGGGTCATAGTCGGGGTCGGCCGGAAAAACCGGGACCCTGTCCGTGGTGTGCGTCGCCGGATCAAGTACCGGCAGGTAATCAGCGCTGTTTTCCAATGCCCCGTAGATTTCCCCGTAGGCATTGACGGTGGGGTCGCGACGATCGGTGGAGACCAGATCATGCAGATAGGCTGTCGGGTCCGCCCAGTCCCACTGGGTAATCACAACGTTGCGCTCCAGTCCCTGAGGCCGCTCCGGTGCTGGCGGCAGCTCGCCGGCGGCGATGCGATCGGTCCAGTCCGCGTACATCGAGAGTGTCCCCTCGTCGCCCATTCTGGCCAGGATCGCGGACATGAACCCGCCCGCCTGGCCTGAACGCACGCGCTGATTCCAGGCGTCGAAGCTGGTCTCGGCATAGGCGAACAAGGCGGGAATCGTGCGTGTCGCCGCATTGCCCATCTGGTGGCATACGACACAGCCGCCATTGGTGACGCGGCTTATAAATTCGTCCTGGGTGTGAATGTCGGGGTTAAACCCGTTGCCGTCCGGTCCCGTTCCGGGAAATTCATCGGCAGCTGGTATCTCCAGCAGCGAATACCAGTAACCGGCGGGATAGTATTGCGCGGCGGTGGCAGCATCAGGAGCAACCTGTGCGTTGACGTCCAGTCGCCGCCCGGGTCGGGTACTGATGCGGCTAGAGTCAACGAGGCCATAACCGCGTACGAAGACCTCAAACTCGACGCCTGGCAGATCGGGAATCAGATAGCGCCCCTGATCATCGGTGACAACCGTTTTAGAATAAAGAGTCGGCAAGTCACGAGTCTCGGCAATCACCCAGACCCCGGCTTCGGGTCCATTGCTGCTAGTGACTACCCCGCCGATGGCATTGGCGGCAATGACAATGCCATCGGCGGCGCTGTTTTCAGTATCAACAACCGGCGTCGTCGACGCTGATTGACTGCTGGTCCCGGCATCACCGCAGGCGGCGAGCAGCAATGCGGCAAGAGCAGGGAGGGAGAGAGCAAAGAAGGCATTCTTCGGTGACATGGTGACCTCGGTATTATTATTTGAGGGGTTTACGCTAGGTCTTCTATACACCACCTGAGTATAGGGAGTATGGGCGCTATGACCAACCCTTGTTTACCTCCATTTACGGGGTTTTCCACGTGTTGCAAAGGCCCGCCCTTCACAGAAACACTGGCCTCCAGGACCACGAAAGACCGCTAAAAGGTGGCGGTCTGACCCAGCAAACTACTGAATTCCTGACTCTGTTTTTCCATGACCGCATTCACATAATAGGCTTCTATACCTTTACTCCACCCCTATTTGTTTTCAGACTGTAATTTTTCAGACTGGGCACCCAGAGGGATTTATCATGCACGGACGAGCAAATCCTCTTGTGGTCGACCAAACCCGCCCCTCGCCTTTTCCTCTACTAAAGCTGTTGTCCCTGGCCCTGACCGCCATACTGGCACTGCACGTAGCCAACAACGCGCGCGCACAGAATCTGGACGCCGAGCCACTTTTCGGATCGATCAGTCTGCAGACCGGTTTTGAATCGACTCCTTACACCGTGGCAGTGTCTCCCGGCGGAGAGAACCTGTCATCGGGTCTTGGTGAGGGATGCTACGGCTACATCCGCTTTGCGCAGCCGGATTTAGTATTGAACTACCAGGCTGGCGACAACCCACTGGGTGTGTTTGCCCTTTCGGATCTGGACATCACGATGGCCATCAACGATCCGGCGGGCACCTGGCACTGCAATGACGACAGTGGCTATCTGGATGGAACCAATTCCGGCATACAGTTCAGCGCCCCGCTAACGGGTAACTACCAGATATGGATTGGCAGCTATGACGGCGCCAGCGAGTCCATTGCCACGATGCTGGCCATTACCGAGGTTGATGAGAGCGAATGGGCGTCGCTCTCCATCGGGATGGAGGATGCAATTTTCGCAGCAAGTTTCGACCTCAATGGCGATATTGTTTTTGGCGACGACAGCAGCGGCTTTGCCAACGACAATGAGTGCGACGACCCGCGATTTCAGGGACCAGGTATGGCCTTCGGCTCCAGCAGCAGCCACCTTTTCAAGGACGCCAGCGACTGCCGTGCCCAGTTCGAAGCCAGCATGATCAGCCTGGCTGAGCCCGAAGACATGAATCTAGGCGGCGATCTGGGCACGGGTATGTTCGACGGCGTCACGGAACCATCTGCCGGTAACAACACTGCGGCCAATCCGTTTACGATGCCCGATGCAGGCCCCTTCGGTGAGGCACTATTCGCGGTAATACAAGCATTTCAGGCAATTCCCGGCGATGATGCAGTGCCTATACCGCTGCCTTTTGGCATTGGCGGGGACGATACCCCGGCGTATAACCGTACAGCCTTGACTGATCTAACCGGTATCGATTTCGGTGACAACAGTGGCCCGTTTAGCGATGACGGCGAATGCGATGATCCGCGCTTTACAGGGCCGGGTGCAGCTGCCGCCACCTTTGACGGTGCCGAGTTTACTGACGCGGGCGACTGCAGCAGCCTGTACCTCGAAGGGGCGTTGACCTACATCGACCCCGACAGCGTTGACACCGGCGTGGCGGTAAATAGTGAAGGCGTCAATTTTGGCGACAATACCGGCATGTTTCCCGATGACGGCGAATGCGATGATCCACGCTTCGCCGGACCCGGTGCCGCGGCATTCACCTCCGTAGACAGTGAATTGCGCGACGCCGACGACTGCCGCAGCCTGTTCGAATCCGGACAGATAACTCTGGTGGCTCGCGCCGGCGCGTCTGCGCCGATGTCCACGACGGCATCCACCAGCAGCCAGGCGAGTCAGCCCGCTGCCACTGTTCAGCAGACACCCGCCGAAGAGCCCTACACCGTAGGTATACCCCGCGGCAACATCAATGCTGCTACCCGGGAAGACGGTTCCATCTTTGCCAGCGGCACAGTGTATGGCGACACAGACAATTCTGGCGATCGCAGCCGTAACCCCGCCCCGGGTAATGCCAATGATCCGCCGAACTCAACCCGGCCAGCGCCTATCCGCACACTCGATTTCGGCGACAACAGCAGCGCCTATGCCAATGATGGTGAATGTGACGATCCGCGCTTCGAGGGTAGCCAGATGGCCTCCGTAAGCATTGACGAGGACCGCGGCAAAGACGCCGATGACTGCCGCGCGGCCTATGAGGCCGGCACTATTACCCTTATCCGGAATCAATAGCCATGAAGAAACCAATCTTGTACACAGCAATGGGGCTCACCGCAGTTGTGATGGCGGCCGCAGCTGCCGCACCAATGGTGATCGGCATGAGCATACGCGATGCCACCATAGCCAGTCTCTTGGAGCTGCTGCCACCGGAAACTCGTAGTGAGCTGGTAATTACCGAGACCCGCTTCGATCGTGGCTGGTTTGGCAGCGAAGGCGAATTGGACGTGCGCTGGATTGCCCTGGCTCAACAGGAGGAGCTGGCCGTTCGGCTGCTGTTCGACATCTCCCACGGGCCACTACTCTTAACTCCCGACGGACTTCGTTTAGGCCTGGCGTACGCCGAGATAGTGCCGTCTCTCAATAGCCCCGAATTAACGCAGGCCATGACCGAAATCCCATTTCAGCTGCCAGAGCTGCGCCTCGACATGCTGGCCAGCCTGGATCAGTCCCTGAGCCTGAACTTATCCATGGACCCGTTTAATGCCAACAATGCCACCGGCCAGATCTCATTCGCTGGCATGAGCGGTAGCCTGATAGCCAATCCTGATTTGTCGGCCGAGGTTCGCTTCAACATGGGCGAGCTGCGGGCTGAACAACCAGCGAGCCAGACAGGTATCACCATTGCCGGCATGAGCTTGGAAAGTACCACCCAGCAGATGAATGACCTGCTGGCGCCAAACATGGCCATGCTGGCAATCCCGGCGATTAGCAGCTCAGCGCCCATCCCCTTTAACGTCAGCAATATCAGCGTCAATTCACGGGTACAGTCTTCAGTCGCCGGGCCGGAACAGATCGATATCCACCAACGTTTTCTAATCGCCAGCATCCAGTCAGACATTCCCGTAGCGTCTGCCGGATTAACGATAGACATCAGTGAACTGCACAGTGACCTGATTCGCAGCTACTCACGCATGATGGAAACAGTTCAAAGCTCGATGAATACCTCCACGCCGGCCGGTACCAGCCCGGTCGAAGAAATTGCCGAAGAAATGGTCACCGTGGCAGCACAAAACAGCCTGGTATTCCACACCCTGGCAGAAGCGAATGCCTTCGATGGCGACCACAGTATCGATCTGCGCATCGATTGGCGTGGCATGCCGGATGTCACCGATCTGGATAGCATCGAACCGATGCAGATTCTTGAGGTGCTTGGCTTCGATTTGCGCGTGTCGCTGGATGAGGCTGCGATCATGCGCTCGCCCCTGGCCGACATGGTCGATCCCTACGTGCAGCAAGGCTACCTGCGCATCGAGAACGGGAACATCCTGATGGACGCCAGCCTCAGCGACGCTGAGTTGACGGTGAATGGGGAAACAGTCCCGTTGGCGCAGTTTCTCTAAACCCGTCGCGCTGCCATATAACCAGGGTTAGCAGCGAAAAATGATCGCTTTGTAACCTGGCACGTCAGATTTTCACGGCTGGATATGTCAAGTTACAAAGCGCTCAGCGCCCCATCAGCCTCCTATCCTTTTCATTTTGTTACATCGATTTCATTCCCCGAGGAAAGCGGTACACTAGAACCTACCTCAAGGGAGATCGCTTCATGGAAAACTACAATCGCACTTTTTTCACCCGTGCCTGTCTGGCGCTTGCTACCATGCTAGTTATGGCCGCCTGCAGCAGCGGCGGGACAACGGCATTCCCACCGATCGCCAGTCCCCCGCCCTTTGACTATGCGGATGGCGAGGAACTCCGCTCCGGCATGCATCGCCTGGCCTTCGAGTTGCAGCAGCTGGACCTGTCGCTGATGATAGCCAACAGCGACCAAGACCAGGGTGAGCGTGATCAGGTTGTGACGCGTCTGGATAATATCCAGCGTATCGGAGAGGGGCTGATTGCTGGTGACCTCAGCACTAATCATGTCTTTCTGAGTAATGACATGTCCCGCTTTCTCTCTACCGTCAACCGCGCCCGGATGAGCGCGGAAAACAACCCGCCCAACTATTACCAGGCTGGCCGCGTGTCCGGTGCCTGTGTCAATTGCCACCGGGTTAGCCAATAGAAAAAACGCA
Organism: uncultured Pseudohongiella sp.; assembly: GCA_965230125.1. Lineage (GTDB taxonomy): Bacteria > Pseudomonadota > Gammaproteobacteria > Pseudomonadales > Pseudohongiellaceae > UBA9145. The sequence goes on from OZ245938.1 coordinate 3,115,377, forward strand.
GAACGCTGTTATACAACAATGAAAACTCAAAAAAGGAATTTAGCATGAGAAGACTGCTGACAATTCTGTTATTAACCCTGGGCCATGTCGGACTGGCGGAGGCCCAGAGCACTATACCGCCTTGCGGTCCCGCGAGTGAGATACCCGAAGAGCTATCAGCCAATGTCGATGCCAACGCTCGATGTTTCGAATTGCGCATGTACACGGCCGAACCCGAACAAAATGGTGTCGGTGGCATTGATAATCTCCACCAGCGTTTTCGCGAAGCCGAAGTTGGAATTTTCGAGCGACTCGGTGCCGAGGTAATTGCTGTCTGGCAACGCATGGATGATCCTGACACTCTGGTCTGGATGCTGGCCTATCGCAACCTGGCTCATCGTGCTGAAGTATGGGAAGCGTTTGTTGACGATCCCGAGTGGCTGGCACTGCGCGAGAAATATCCTGTGCCAATAAGTGCTGAAGTCTACTGGATGAGTCCTACCGACTACTCCAATATGAAATAAGAACACAAAACAGGGTAGCAAATAGAGACAACACCAGGGACAGCATTGTTTTGCAACAAGTGGTTTCGATTTATTAATCGAATGAAGAATCGTGAAACAAATCTGTCCCTGTCTAATCCCTGATTTTCCCGATTATTGCCTGCTGATTGACTCAAGCCTCAGCAATGCACCGCGCTCCTCATCCAGCAGGATATAAACGTATCCATTCGGACCTTGCTGGACATCACTCACCCGGGCCTTGAATTCGCGTAGCAGGGACTCTCGTCGCAACTCTTCGCCACGACTATTGAAAACCAGCCGTTCGAGGTGACCACTGCCAGGAATACGGCCTTCAATCATCGAGCCTACCAGCAGATCGCCCTGCCATTCGGGGATCTTGTCGCCGCTATAAAAGGTCATACCTGAAGGGGCGATCGAGGGCCACCAGACCACCTCTGGATTGATGAACTGCTCACTCCAGCGTTGCTGCGAAATCCAGTTACCGCGATACTGCCGACTCAGGGAAACGATGGGCCAACCGTAGTTTTCTCCGGCCTGGATAATATTGATTTCATCACCGCCCTGGGGACCGTTTTCAGCCGCCCACAGTGCGCCAGTATCGGGATGCCAGGCCAGGCCGATCTGGTTTCGATGACCGACGCTATACACTTCCGGCAAATACTCCCCACTGGTAATGAAGGGGTTATCGCTTGGCGCGCTGCCATCATCATTAAGACGCAGCAGTTTACCGTAATGAACGGCGGGGTCCTGGGCATAGTCACCATAGCCAAGATACACATAGGCCCCGCCAACCGACATCATCAATTTGCCATCCGGTGCCCACAGTAACTTGGCGGCCGCGATACCGCGATCCAACCCCGCTGCCACAAACAGCTCTTCCAGACCGATTAGCTCAAGCCCACGTAACTTCCCTCTGACCAGAGCCACTGCCTGCTCCGGCTCATCGTTCACTACCATGGGTTTCGTATAAGTAAGATAAACAAGACTGTCGTCGTCGGGATGCACGGCCACCGCCATCAAGCCCGCGCGGAAGATTTCACCGTAAACCGGCGGCACACCACTCACAGCTTCTGGCAGTAACACTCCATTTCGGACTATCCGCAGCTGTCCACTGTATCGTTCCGTAACAAGGATATCGCCGTTGTTTCGAAACGCCATGGCAAAGGGGTTGGCCAGCCCGTGGGCCAGGGGCGTGATGCGCAACCTGGCCTCGGCCGTTTCCAGCTCAACCAGTGAAGTTGGAATCTCCGCTGCCCACAGCTGGGTCACCAGCAGACCAAGAACAGACAGACTCCTCCCCAGCACTCTTAAATAACGCCCGGCAAATAACAGCATGGATCCCCCTGGGGTGTGAGTGGTGGTTGTAGCAAAAGGGAGCATGGGAAAAGTGACTGATCTATCATTGACGAAATAAATCCGTCTCTGTATTTCCCGTTCCTGTAGCGCACAAAAAAGAGCCGGCTTAATAAATAGAACCGGCCCTTTTTTCAGGCATGAATCAGGCTAGCACTCTCTTGAATACATCTACCGCTTTTTGCATTTCTTCCCAACTTCCCAGAGAGATCCGGCAATGCGTGTTTTCCATGGGCGGAAAATCTCTTCCGACCGCCACCTTCTCCCGCAGACAGGCTTCGCGAAACCGGCTAGCCGGTATGCCCAGGTTAACGAAGATGTGGTTGGTGTGAGAGTGAGGGACATCGTAGCCCATTTGACGAAACGCACCGACCACGTACTCTTTCACCCGGTTATTTTCCCGGCGCTCCCACTCCAGGTGCTCCTTGTCCTTCAACGCCACTAATGCGGCTACCGCGCCAAGCATGTTCACGTCGCCCATGCCCCATGCACTGCGAATAGCATCGATTGTGTCCTCATGACCGAGGGCATAGCCGATACGCATGCCAGCCAATGCGTGGGCCTTGGAGAAGGATCGGGTGATGAAGACCCTGGGAAACTCTTTCACCAGTGGCACAGCAGTTTGCATGGCGCCTGGATCAGCGTAGTTGATGTAAGCCTCGTCTATATGGATATAGGTATCCGGGGCCTGCGCCATCACCCGGCGCACGAAGCTTTCGATAGCGTCCGGGCCATGCACCGTACCGGATGGGTTATTCGGATTACACACATATACCAGGCCGGCACCGGGCGCCTTTGCCGCCATGCCTTCAAGATCAATATGGGCAGAGTTGGTTAACACCAGCCCATGAATAGGCGCGCCGATGGTACGCGCTGTCGCTTCGCTGGTGGCATAGGTCGGCGCCGCGGTGATCAGGGCCCTGTCGGTGGAACAAAAGGCTCGAGTCGCGCCCTGCAGCAGCGGAGTTGAACCGGTAGCGAGCTGCACGTTACCGGTCTCCAGCCCGTATTCCTCGGCGATAGCCTGACGCAATTCATTGACATGGTCGGGTGAATAGCCACGGCCAACCCGCTTGCTGGTATGGTTGTGAATGGCTTCCATGGTTTTCGGGCCGGGACCACGGGCGCTCTCATTCTGGTTGAGTTGCATGATGCCATTGTCGTAAACCCCGGAGGCGTGTGCAGCCAGGGTCTGGGCACCGGCAGTATTACTGAGCAGTGAAGTACCACCCAGTGCGCCGGCAGCCGTACCCCATGCCACTGATTTTACGAAACCACGACGTGTTGTTTTCATGACTTATTCTCTCCTTCGCGCTCTCTCGGCGCAGGCTTGTCGTTTTGTAGTTATTCGTCGCCGCAACAACGGCATTCAGCACTTCTCTGATGACCTGGCGTGATGAGCCAGCATGAGCTATTGCCTGTACTTCTGCGTCAATCGCAGCCTCAATCTGACTGAAATTCAGACTTATTAGAGGTATAAACATTATGCCCAACCGAGGTATTTGTCCAATTCCCTGAATTCCCAGCGTCGTTCCCGGGGCTCTTCAGTCAATACCCGCTCCAAATCCTGACGCGGCGGCATCAAATTCGTCGGAAAAGCGCTTGAGCAGCCTGCTGACTGACCCGTCGGTTAAGGCCCAGAGTCTGGTTCAGCTTATTGGAATTCGGGTACTGAATCATGATGATCAGCACCCGGCTATCTGGCAAGAGGATCTTCAACCTGGAGCCAGAGAGGACTAGAGAGGACCCCAATAGGTTGCTATCCCCTAAGGCAAAGCAAAGACCCAGACCACCCCGCCCTGGGGAACTGGCGTGCGGGTGCCACGGGCCATATCCACGCGGCCGGTCATGGAAGCGGCATCCACACCCCAGCCTGATTGCACGGCGATGTATTGCTTGCCATCGACGGCAAAGGTAGAGGGTACGCCGATAATTCCGGAATTGGTGCGAAAGCGCCACAGCTCTGCACCGGTACTGGCGTCATGGGCTCGGAAATAACGGTCCGTGGTGCCACCACTGAAGACGAGGTTGCCGGCGGTAGTGAGAATGCCGCCCCAGTTATGGGAGGCAAACTCCCGGGTCCAGACCCTTTCGCCGGTATTGATATTCCAGGCCTGAATTTCGCCGATATGATCAGCACCTTCACGCAGGTTCATTGATGATCTGGCACCTATATAGGAACTGCCCGGCATATAGGTGACTTCCCTGCCCTCCAGTGTGCCACAGGTGTTTTCGTTGGCAGGAATATAGACCAGCCCGGTGTCGGGATTGTAGCCGGCCGGAGGCCAATCCTTGCCGCCCCACAGGCTGGGACAGAAAGAGGTAGTGCTGCCGGTGCTGGGCTTGCGCTCAGGGTCATAAGTTGGGCGGCCGCTGTCGGGATCGATGGCGGTAAAGACGTCCTGATAGACGTAGGGTTGCGCATCCACAAAATCGATATCAGGCTCGCCTCTTTCCAGCAGCCAGAGGTAGCCATTGCGACCGGCATGCACCAGGGCGTCAAATTCACGGCCATCACGCTCCACCGGCATCAGGATTGGCGTGGAAACTTCATCCCAGTCCCAGGAGCCGTTCCAGTGATATTGATGATGGCTTTCGATCGCACCGGTATCGATATTCAGGGCCAGAACCGAGTTGGTATAAAGATTGTCGCCGGGCCGCTGATCACCAATCCAGGGGCCGGGATTGCCGGTACCCCAATAGCTCAGGCGACGCTGCACATCATAATGCCCAGGCACCCAGACGGCGGCGCCACCAGTGCGCCAGGACTCACCGGGCCAACTGTCGTTGCCCGGCTCTCCAGGCCCCGGTACCGTATAGGTCCGCCAGTGTTCTTCGCCGGTCTCCGTATCCAGGGCCACCACAAAACCGCGAATACCCAGTTCGCCACCAGATGTGCCCACCATGACTTTACCTTCGACCGCCAACGGAGCCATGGTGATGTAATAGCCCCAGAAATTATCCTGCACGGAAACGTCCCAGACTTTCTCGCCGGTGACGGCATCCAGTGCCACGACCCGGGCATCCAGGGTAGCCATGAACAGCTTATCGCCGTACAGCGCTACCCCGCGATTGGTACGATGAAAGGCGATGAGGTTTTCCGGCAGGTTATGACGGTAACTCCACAGGGCATCACCGGTGGCGGCATCGAGGGCGAGTACCTCGTTGGCCGGGGTGGTGACAAACATCACGCCGTCATTCACCACCGGCGGTGATTCATGCCCACCGGTGACACCGGTCGAATAGGTCCAGACCGGTTGCAACTCAGTGACATTGTCCGAATCAATCTCATCCAGAGCGCTATAACCCCAGCCTTCCAGGTTGCCGCGATAACTGAGCCAGTTCTGCGCCTCCGGATTGTTCAGGCGCTGATCCGTCACTGCCGAGTAGTCCTGGGCGTGGGACGGTGAACCCAGCAGGCCCAGCGCACAAGTAATGGCGAGGATTCGTTTCATGCTAGTCATAGACTCTCTCCGTTCCAGACAGGGCATTATTGTGAAAGGCAGCAGGTACAGCGTGGTCGGCTCGGGCGCAGCGTGGAAGGTCGCTTACATTCGGTACAGAATGATCCGACGAACGTAGCAGCAACCCAATCTGCGCTTATCTAAACATAAAACAGCACCGTGAGTCAGGCTGCCGGATCAGAAAGGTAGCAGCCTGAAAACCACGGCAGCTATCAACGCGCCGAGAATAGGCCCGACAATTGGTATCCAGGCATACTGCCAGTTGCTATCTCCCTTGCCTTTGATCGGCAGGAGCGCATGCGCGATTCGAGGCCCCAGGTCGCGCGCCGGGTTGATGGCATAACCGGTAGTACCCCCAAGCGACATCCCGATCCCGAAAACCAACAGGCCTACCGGAAGCGCATCCAGCGCCCCCAGGCCGATATCCGGCGCGGCAATATAGAGTACGCCAAGCACCAGAATGAACGTACCCAGTACCTCGGAATACAGATTATTCACGGTATTGGCTATCGCAGGCGCGGTACTAAAGACTCCGAGTTTGCTGGCAGGATCACCGGTTGCATCGAAGTGGTCCCGATAGTGAAACCAGACGCTGGTGGCCCCGAGAAAGGCACCAATAAGCTGAGCAATGATATACACCGGCACCTGCCCCCAGGGAAACTGGCCTGCTGCGGCGAGCCCCACAGTGACTGCAGGATTGATGTGGGCGCCGCTGATTCGCCCGGTAATAAAAACGGCAACAAATACCGCGATCCCCCAGCCCCAGGTAATTACAATATAGCCGCTGTCTTTGCCACCGGTCTTTTCCAGGACAACATTGGCGACCACACCCGCGCCGAGGCAGATCAGAATAAAAGTGCCTAACACTTCCCCTATAAATGCTTCCATGAACTCTTCCCTTCCAGATTTTCCTGTTCTGGGGGGGTATTCTACTGATCTGGGAGCAAGTGGCACTATTATTTTTGGGTTCGGCAAAGTAGCTGCCAGCTTCGGCTCTCTGAGCCTATTCTGCTGAATCGCTTGAGCGCAGCCATTAGACTGCCCCTGTAGAAGTAGGTCTCCTGTAAATACTCTTCAGAGCAGGCTTTCTGACTGTAGACCCTAGATTTCTACTGCCACCCGGTAGGTCGGGTCTTCGATAATATTGACATCGATTATGCGTTCCGCATTCTTCAACAAACGCAGACAGTCGGGGCTCAGATGCCGTAGTCGTACGTGCTTGCCCAACCGCGCGTAACGCTCGGTAATGCGGTTCAGCGCCTCAATACCTGACATGTCACTCACCCGGCTCTCCTGAAAATCGATGATGACACTGTCGGGATCACCAGCCACATCAAACTTCTCACCAAAGGCTTGCACTGAACCAAAGAATAGCGGACCGAAAATCTCATAGTGCTTGATACCTTCTTCATCCACATACTTCCGCGCGCGAATGCGCTTGGCGTTCTCCCAGGCAAATACCAGAGCAGAAATTATCACCCCAATCAGAACCGCCAGCGCGAGGTTATGCAGCACCACAGTAATAGCTGCCACCAGAATACCAACCAGATTGTCATGACGCGGCATTCTGCCAATGGCTCGCACGCTGGCCCACTCAAAGGTACCGATAGCGACCATTATCATCAGGCCAGTGAGTGCGGCTACCGGCAATCGTTCTATATAAGGTGCTCCATACATCACAAACACAAGTAACATTACCGCCGCCACCAGGCCAGACAGTCGGGTTCTGGCACCGGCTGATATATTGATCAGGCTCTGACCAATCATCGCGCAACCACCCATCCCCGAGAAAAAACCCGAAGCGATATTCGCCGCACCCTGGGCCAGAGATTCCCGATTGCTCTTGCCCCGTGTGCTGGTCATTTCATCGATCAGATTCAGCGTTAACAGACTTTCAATCAGACCAACCCCGGCAACAATGAAGGCGTAGGGAAGTACGATCAGAAGCGTCTCCAGAGTGAATGGCACATCCGGAATATGAAAGGGTGGAAAACCACCTGCGATTGAACTGATGTCACCGACGGTTTTGGTATCCAGATCCAGACCCAAAACCAATGCAGTGACCACCAGAATCGCAGCCAGTGATGCAGGTATTACCCGGGTCAACTTGGGTAAGCCCCAGATAATTATCATGGTCAGCGCCACCAGTCCCAACATCAGGTAAAGATCTGCACCCAGCATCCACTGCAATTCACCGTTTGCATCGCTGACTTTGAAAGAGGCAATCTGCGCCATGAAAATCACAATAGCCAGACCATTCACAAATCCGAACATCACTGAATGGGGAACAAGGCGAATGAAGCGGCCAAGTTTCAAAGCACCCGCTGTCATTTGAATCATGCCAGCGAGAATGACACAGGCGAAGATATACTCAACGCCATGGGTCTTGGCCAGGCTGACAATGACCACGGCAATGGCACCGGTTGCACCAGAAATCATGCCTGGCCGACCGCCAAACACGGCAGTGATGAGTCCCACCACGAACGCTGCGTACAGCCCGGTCAGTGGCGACAAGCCTGCAATCAGCGCGAATGCAATCGCTTCAGGAATAAGCGCCATGGAGACAGTCAGGCCAGAAAAGACCTCGGTCATATAGCTGAACTGGCGTGACCGACCATAGAAATCAAGGATTTTTCTCATTTCAGGATAACAACACAATAACGGGCCACGCCCGAACTGAGTCGGGCGAGCGAATAAAATTTACGTACTGGAATTCACAATGACCGCCGAATGGCCGTCAGAGAAGAAGTACTCGGGCGCGCACCTTACTACAGGCAAGAGACTATTGAAAGTTAAGATTAATCAGCAGGCGGGCCGAGTACTTTGATCGGCCAAAGACCACGGAGAGGCGCTTTTCTGCAACGCCCGGCCGGACGATGTATCGACAGAGCCGTTCCAGCTTTTTACGTTGATGGCGTGGGCAGCAACCCCGGCATGCGGAATGAAGCCGTTGAGTTTGGCGACACGGGCGTTATCGCTTGCTGGTTCCGGTTGTGGCGGGATGGTCTGCAGGGTGAACACTTTGCGGCCCCTTTGAGGGCCGATGGCCACTCGGTAGGTCACCGAATGGCTATGAATGTCTTTGAGTGGGTCTTCTTTGAGACCGTCGAGGGTGAGATAGCTTGTGTCTTCATCTCGTTCCAGGACGCCACGCCTTTCCGAAAAACGGGTTGCACTTTTACTTATCTGGCGCAGTAGACGCTGGGGCTGCTCCACAGTTGGTGGCGGGGTACGGGTGACGAGGCGGCGATAAAATCCATGCCGGCGAAAGTGCCGCAAACAATGAGTGAGTGCTTCGAGCTAATGGAAGCTGAGATGTTCAATAGCCCCTGGGTGACGGGCGATGACTCGACGATCTGCGACCCGTATCTCTTTACCGTATCCAACTGGCTGAAAGGAGATGGCGTGGGCATCAATAACTTCCCCGCCATTGCAGACTTCAACCACCGCATGCGCGAGCGCGAGGCGGTGAAACCGGTGCTTGAGTTGTATGGTTTGAGCCAGCGAAGTGGAAGGGTCACCATGAACTTCCTGTTTGACCCGATTCGAAATTTGTTGGTTTTCCCGTTGTTGGACGGGGCGCCGGTTGTCGAAAAGCCGCGGTGACCATGCACCCCCAAGATCATCAGTTATCCGGTTATTGCTGCCCGAGCGTTTGCAGTGTCTGGGAATCGAGGTGATTGAGGATACGCTTCAGCGCCGCGACACTGCTCTCGTCATCGGCGGTCTCGAGCGCGTCCTGGAGTACTTCGCGGATGTCGTCGGCACCCACCCGCTCCATGTCCCATTGCGGATACAACCGCTCGCGGTTTTCTTCGCTCGAACTCAGCGACACAATGTCGTAGTGCCTCGCATCATCATGCAGGTTCTCAACTAGCTTCTCAATCGCGGCGCGAGGACCCTCTATCCACTGGAAGAAAACACCGCTGCCGAACACAAGCACACCGGTGATGCCAATCACAGCATTGTGACGCTTCGCTGACGCGACAATGCGATTGACTTCGGCGTCATCGACGCCGTCTGCGGCACGACTACAGTAAACAAAGTGGTATAGCAGCGGCAACAGAGGATCGTCGCCATCCGCGTCGCGGGGTAAGCCTGGTTCGTCAAACATGGCTGAGTACGCTATGTGTATACAGGAAAGCCATTGTGCCGGAAGTTACAAAAAGTGCAACACAACCGCCCTGAATTCCGAATTGATACACAGCACGCGGTCAGCATGCCCTGTTCCTTTCGTCCTGGCCTGATTTTTCAGAGTCCCTGTCGGGTTGATAGCGCGAGAAAATAAAGGGCCGCTAATAACCTACAACCGAAACCATTATCCAATCGTAAAAACAATGCTTAGTAAAAAGTTGCGGCGGAGTTCAATTGTGATAACTATTTAATCCCTCCGTCACCTTTTTCCGTCACCTCTACCAGTGTATTCCGCAGTGCCATTGAAGTAGAAAATAGCGATGGAGCCTCAGAGCTGGAGCTAGGGCTTAATGCTGATTTTGACTTCGCTGATGTTGGTATCGCTGCTGCTCCTGTTGGTTTAGCAATAGCATCAGTTACGATCGCGTGTGATTAGCGTCAAGGGGCCGAAAAAAGTTAAACGACCCCGCCCCCCCATCCGTTAATTTGCTTTAATTTGTATGGCCTGAGTGGTGCGCCAGATGAGTTGAAATCGCCCGGGTGACGATGTCCAGCACCTTTCCCTGCAACTCTGGATAGGCGGCAAATAGAAAGCACAGCGGGAAAGGTATGCTCAATACCCATTGGCGGCGCCATGGGTGGTAACGCCATCGTCCCTGAATCCATTATAAAGGACAGCAACCAGGTATTCGGCCTGTCGCTGCCTCTGATTCCCTGACCACCTGATCCCGGCCTCGTTACCGGGATTCAAAATACCCTTGACTCTAATTAGATATTTAGATATTTTTCTAATTATCTAACCAGTGGCACAAATCGTAATGCAGAAGGTACTGGAAGCCATCTCTGACCCGACCCGCAGGCAAATCCTTGATTTGCTCAAGAAAGACGAATTGTCTGCAGGCGAACTCGGGCAGCATTTTGAGATAAGCGGACCGTCTATGTCACACCATCTGGCAAAATTGAAGGCCGCAGATCTGGTGCAGACCCGGCGCCACGGCCAGAGTATCTATTATTCCATTAATACCAGCGTTTTCGATGATGCCGCGCAGCTTATTTTTGAATTTTTCCAACGGCACAAAGAGAGCGACACATGAATTTTATCAAAACCAATCTGCTGAGCTTTATTGCCCTGCTGGTGATGATCGCCAGCAGCGCTCTGTTATGGGATTCATTACCGGATATTATTGCCACGGATTTTGATGCCCAGGGTGAAGTACGGGATTCTGCGAGCAAACTTCAGGTTGTGCTCACAGCGCCTCTCATTTATCTCCTGGCGATCTTTCTGGTCAATGTACTGATACGTATTTCGCCAACCAAATTTTCCATGCCTGGCAGCAAGAGAGCCATGGATATCATCGTGTTTGGCATCGGGGTGATGTCGACCTTTATCCACCTTGGTCTCTTACTCAACAATGGAGATCACGAAATATTCCAGCGCTACTTTGCCTTCGGTATGGCAGCGTTTCTGGTAATAACCGGTAATGTCTTTGGCAAGACCGAGCGAAATTTCGTTATCGGTATCCGCCTGCCCTGGACCATCGCATCAATGAGCAACTGGAAGGCCACCCATCGCCTGGCGGGTATCCTCATGGTGATAAGCGGTCTGCTTTTGGCGGCAATCAGCCTCGTCTATAGTCACTTATGGATTACCGTGACCCTGTGCGTAGCACCCTTGCTGATCCCGGTACTTTATTCACCCATTTACTACTGGCGCTTTGAGCATGGCAGGGAAACCAGCGATTAATCACCGGAACTCTCTAAACTGGCAGTGCCCGACGACCAGATGGTCATTTGATAATCACAAGGTGCCTGAGGGATTAAAAAATCCCTCGACTCCTGTTTGCCCTGCACCTGTTTGCCCTCTTTTTGCCGTCCTTGTCCCTGAAAAAGAGATCACATAGCCAGCAATTCAATACGCAAACTTCAGGCCTACCATGGCCAGTGGCTGGTTTGTGGTCTATCCAGGCGTGCTACAAAATCCTCAAGGGAGCACCAGTACAGCGATCAATCTTACTCTTTGAGAGTAGACGCGGCTGCAGCGAGTTCGCAGTCTTTGATACAGACAGGACGCTCGTTTGCCTGGATTCACGATAAGACGAACACTGTCGTAGCAAGGTCAATTGAATATACTGTTGAATGTGTTCTTCGGGTCCAATGCTACATAAGGATATTCGAGTCGCTTATTTCTGGCATTAATCTCCTCACTAACTTGGTCAAGCGCAGCCTGCCATTTCTGAATATTCTCTGCAGCACCTGCAGGCCAATCATCTGTGAATCCTTCGGGATAATTTCCTAAAGAGTTCATTTCTACTGGCAGGAAGTGGGCCGCCGCTGCCAATAGATCCCTTCCACCCATAGCTTTGGAAATCGGAGGCAAACAATCCGAAACAGTCTTCAAATCCAGAGCAACTCTTGAATCCTGCGGCGCAGCCAGGCGATAGATATATGGGTTCGCAGGGACGTAGCCATAGTGCAACGCGCTGACGACGATCGAACTATGCCTGGATGTCACTGTCAGCAGAACGGAAGTCAACAGTTCATACAAATCCTGCCTGGTAGCGATATGACCATCCTGGTTGATTGGCAGACCCACCAGGCCGGCGCCATCTTTTGAGGCCAACTCGGCCATCCAGGCTTGTAACTCATAATCATTAACTATATCGGAATCACTGCTGTAAAATAGCTGCATCATAGATTCAACATAGTCGTAATCAACCGACCACAACCGCAACATATCATCGCGGTAGAGAAAATGCGGAAGCTTTTCCTCATCGTCCACACCTCGATTTGATAAATCAACCGCAGGGTTATAGGCCCCGAAATCGAATTTTTCATACATGCGTGAGACCATCATATTCTGCCCGGTGATATCTATTCCCATGATCTCCAGCTGCGCTGAATCATCCTTATCCATAGACCCCTTGACCTGGTTCGTCGCATAAAGCGTCATCCAGAAATGAGGTTTTAATAAAGCGTAAATTGGATGTTCAACAGGTAATGTCCGATTGGCTGCGGTCCACACGCTACACATTACGAAGTGTAAAAGTACTACATGGCTGTATAGTGAATAGACCAAGGCGTCCGCGCAGCCTGCGTGTATCTTGACTCCCAGCCAGGTGTTCTGATTGTCGTTCGGCGTAAATATCGGGTTTCCTGCAGCGGGTACTGGATAAAGTTGTATGCCAAGCGGCATTAGCTGCCCCTGAATGTTGACGAAAAACAACGTTGTTGGCGCAGTCATGACATGATCATGCGTTGCCTTGGCACCCTCCAGGACTGACTGGGAGGTATAGTAGAGCTTACCAGCATCTGCCAGTGACGCGAGTGTTTCGTTTGGTGGTAACAAGTTCGCTATCGCTTGTTCTTGAACAGGAAATGTTTCCAGGAACTTGTCCAGATTAACCACTCTCTGTATAAACCAGGGAAACATGCCCTGTAACTGCTGCAAAGCGAACACCGAGTCCTGCTGCCAGCTGTCATTCCTGGCAATAATCGGAGGATCGCTGCTGTCATATAGCGCCTCGTACATCGAAAATGGAGGCTTATCTTTCCCTAAGTGTTCCGCCTCATATTCAACATACCTGAATTTTTGCTTGGCATAGCTGGCAGCAATACCCATTGCAAAGCCAGCTTCCATCTCCGCAATCTCGGCCCAAGTAGTTTCTCTCTTGGGAACCTTTTCGGGCAAGGGCGGATAGCCAGTCCAATCATGATTAAACTGGTACTCTTCGCATGCCACTTTTACTTCATTCTGGCGGGCGTCACGCTGCTGCTGATTACAGTTCTGGGGCAAACTAAGATTTGGACCACCGTCGCCGCTATTCTTGGATCGAGTCATTCGTCACCCCTTATGATTGGATGGATGAACTAATTCGGGTAGAAAGCTTTTCAAGAGCGATTCGAGCTTCACTCCACAAGACACTTGAAGGATACGCTGCTACTTGTCGAAATACCGCGTCAAGCCTATTGTAAGCAGCCTCATACTTATCTCTCTGCGTTACAGTTTCTGCGATCATCTTCGCGGCGACCAATTCCGAAAATTTGGAATGGTGGGTTTTCGCTAGATTGTAAGAATCGAGCAGGGTCGCTTCAACTTCTGACTCGCCACAGTTGCCAGAGGCTAGCTGAATCCGCGCTTTCATGTTCAGTATCCAGGACATATAACCGACGGAACCATCCCTTTTAATCACTGCTAGCGCGGTTTCAACTTGCTGATTGGCTTTATCGTAGCCCTGATTCAGAAAGTATGTGTTGGCGGCAATGCAGTGCATTAGCGGCATTGCCGGGATCACGCCGGTTTTTCTGGCAATATCAAGACCAGCCTCTATGTCTGTGATACCTGCTGTGAATTTTTTATCCATAGCAAGCGCCCAACCTCTTGTCATTTTTGCCATTGTCAGGGCCGCGTGAAAGCCCCTTCCCTCGCTCAGGTCGATAGCCTTATCCACATACTGCTTTGCTAATTCGGGATCATGAAACAAGTAGCCATTCATTGATGCCAGAGCATATACGGAAGCCTGAGTCATGTCGTTTCCATATTTTTTTGCGCGCTCGATAGCCTGCTGAGTCCTTACTCGAGATTCTTCAAATTCAGCCATTGCCGCTATAGTACTTGCATAAGCTATAAGAGCCAGACTAAGAAATTCTTGGTCGTTGCTTGTTGCCGGTGGCGGCATTTGCTTTGCTACGGGCGAATCAACACATTTGATATAACGCTCTTTTGAAATGTGCAGAAATCCGCTCTCCGAATTCACGCCACCAAGTGCCAGGTTTGCCACCGCTAATGCGATGGGCAGGTTTACGGATTCAGCGATCTTCAGAAGCTCATTAGCCCTGGTCTTCGAACGCAACAGGCTCCCACTCACACCATAGAATTCGACGAGCCCCATCAGAGACGGTAGCTTCAGCTCTTCATCCCCGAACGAATCACATAGCATTTCGATGCGCTCAATACTCGACTGGACCTGAGGAGACATAAAGCCATGTAGCGCAGCAACGACCTTGTTTTGCGCAAGACGGATGGCTACTTCTCTTTGTCTTCGCGAATCGTCATCATCGAGCTTTTCCAGTACACGCAGCGCACATTCATAGTTATTGTTTGCTTCTTCATTGGAAAGTCTTTTCTCCGCAAGCTCAGCTGACCGGTGATAGTATTCCACAGCTTTGCTATACAGTTGTGCGGCTTCGCAATGACGGGCAATCATTTCCGGCTCAGAGGCTACCCGCTTAGGAAAGGCTTTCTCCAGGGCCGTTACTACTTTAGCGTGAATATCTTGCCGGGTGGTGAGAAGCAGTGACTCATAGGCAGCATCCTGCAGTAATGCATGCCTAAACGTATAGTTTGCGTCGGGGGGCGAATCTTGTTGGATCAAAATTCCCTCACTGACAAGATTCTGCAATGAAATATTTAAGTAAGATTCCTCGAGCCCAGACACGATTGACAATAACTTGTATGAAAATTCCCTGCCTAAGGTTGCAGCTTGTTGTGCAACCGATTTTGGAGATCCCAGCCGGTCCAGTTTGGCCATGAGCGAATCCTGCAGCGTCGAAGGAATGGGCAACTCGCCTAAATTAATATTGAGAAAACGTTTTCCTTCACGCTCTACCACTTTGCCTGAACGGACGACGTTTGAGATCATCTCGCTAATGAAGAGCGGAATTCCGTCAGAACGCCCCTCCAGCTCCAATAGAACTGATTCAGGAATTTCTGCGCCAGCAGATTGTTTTATCATCTCACGCGCAAATTCGGATGCCAGTCTTTTTAAGTGAATCTGCGTATACTCAGAAGGGCTCCAATGGACGGGTGCGATCGAGCGACTGGTAATCACCAACATGATTCTTGTATCCATCTTGCAATGCACCAGGTGCTCAAAGAACTCAGCGGTTGATGGATCGCTCCAATGGAAATCTTCAAGAAAAATAACCACTGGTGTAACGTTTCCAATAGCATGCAGCAACTCGAGCATGGCTTTTATGGTACGATCCCGCTGCTCGTTACTACTGGTTTGCAATATCGGATACTTTTCCGAAGCAGGAAGTTGAAGTAATGCCAGTAAGTAGGGAATTACATTGTCAGGTTGCAGCCCCGGAAGAGCTTCTACGCGGCTGACCAACAGTTCTCGGGCCTCCTTTGATTTTTGTCCTGAATTAATACCAAAGTATGAGGTTTGCAAATCCACTAGTGGTTGAAATGCGCTGCCAGATGTAAAGTGCGAGCAATAAAGATCAAACCATTTGCTGGATTTCAAATTCAGCTGCTCGCGAAACGCCTGCACGAGTCTTGATTTGCCGATTCCTGCTTCCCCGCTCACAAGTACTGCCTGGAACTTACCATTGCGTACGGCGCTCCACGATTCAATAATTCTGGACAATTCCCCGTCACGCCCCAACAGAGGCTGGGTAACTGCGATAGCGGCACCGCTGGGATTATGTGCTACAGACTTGATCTCAAACAGCTCAAGTGTCCCTTTCAGTCCTTTAAGCTCTATTCCACCGAGGCTTACAGAATCAAACGTCCCGCGACAATTAGCTAGCGTCGATTTGCTTACCAATACGGTCCCGGGGCGCCCGGATTGCTGCATTCGGGCAGCGATATTTGTGGCGGAGCCCAGGGCCAGGGCCTTGTCACCGGCGGCGGTTGGATCAACAACGACTGTGCCTGTATGTATCGCCACTCGGGCCTGGATTTCGCCACCAAACCTTTTATGGAGTTGCTTCTGGATTTCAAGACCTGCACGAATAGCACGGTCAGCAGCGTCTTCCAAAGCCGCGGGGAAACCGAAGTAGATCAAGACGCCGTCGCCGAGATATTGAGCAATGTGGCCACTGAAAAATCGCACAACCTGATCACAAGCTTCTCGATAGTCATGCAGTATCAGCCCGAACTCCTCTGGATCCAGGTTTTCAGCAAGTTCCGTCGATCCAACAAGATCGCAAAACACAACTGTCAATTGACGGCGCTCGCCTTGCTCCTTTCCGGAGGGAGTACCTGACCAGCTTAGTATCTTGCCATCGACAGATGCGACTTTACGTATATCTACCAATTCCTCTATCAAATCCTGTAGCGAATCTTCATCCAGTGAAAATTCCCTTCGGAGTGCACGCAAGGAAATGGCCTTACTTTTTTCCAAAAGCTCTTGTGCGCGGTCGATTTTTTCAAGAAAGCTCAAGAGTGCTAGCCTGACCTTTTTGAACTGTTGATATACCCTTTCGTTCTCAAACCCAACAGGCCCACATTTTTAGCGGGAAGCAGGCAGAGAGCGGACTTGGTTGGAAAAGTAAACAAGCTCATCTGAAACATACCAGCGAATTCTGCCGAACGCTATAGCGTCAGTATTACACCGACGTTAAGCTATCATCTAACAGATTCGCTCTGGCGGTGAGTATCGCCTACGAAACTAACTCGATCATATCCATGGGAAGTTTGATCCATGAATTCAATCCAGGCCCTGCTCTCCGAGAGGTATTCGAATCTGATAGAATATTGACACGCTCAAAGGTGCGTGATTCACTCTTAGTAGAATCATGAGTACTGGAATACTCAGTATTATCTGCTATTTCCCATGGCAGAGATTTGGGCCGAAACAAGGTGATCGATAAATCTCTGGACAAACTTCCTACGCGGACCGAGAAAGTATATTAGGAATATGTAATAAATGGGCTCTTGAATATTGTTGGCGATAAACAGGCATATTTGAGGATCACAGATATTTCTAGATTAGGGGAAAGATATGAGCGAAAGCAGAACGTTTCATGGAATAACCGAGGACGTACTGAACTGTGTCAAACAAGCCAGCACTCGAGAACAAGGAACAGTTTATGACCCGCCCGAGGGCACCGAGGGGCTATCCACAACACAGACAATCGTCGGCAAAGTGGTAATCAGTTATTCACTCGACACATCTTCCGGAGATATTACCTACCGCATCGTAGAAAGACCGGTTCTGGCGCCCGAGTATGAAATCTGGAAGGGCATCGAAAACGCGCTAAATGAATGCAGATAATTATTTAGTTTAAGCCAATGAGTAAACGCGCCCACGCAGAAAAACCGTTGCGTAGGCAAACTGGATTCTATTGCCTAGCCGGTGCTTTTCTGGGCATCAACGTAGTTCTCAATGCATTTCAGCTCTTTCATAAAACCGGAACGTAGCGGCATATACCTGACCAGAAATCCCAATACTTTACTCTTCATGGAAAATGCTGCGCGCACCCGTACCGTACATGTCCCATCAGCGTTGTCCGCTAAATCCCAGAGTTCACCGTATGCGCTGATCAGCTTACATGAGCCTTCGCGCATGTAGAATGCAAATTGATATTTGACCGGTTGCCAGTCAAAGAAAACCTCACTGACTATTGATCGATATCCCATAATTTCCATCCGAACCCTTCGCGTACTATCACGGGCGACTGGTGGATTTGATGTCCACGTTGCTTTAGTAATCTGCTTACAGAATGTCTCCCAGGCATCACTGCTTTGAAAAATAGGCCAAACCAAAGAAGCAGGATGGTTTAACAGTAACTCTGCCTCTACACGTACCGGCGCGGTCGAGAAGTAGTCTAGATTGATTTTTTGATATTGATTCACTGCTTATATAATCCAATTTTGCTTTATAGCACCCTGTGACGGCCGCGCCTTTTTAAAGGCGATAATGACATTTAATTATTTAATCACGACTCAGAGCTGCCCAAGCCCAATGAGCGCAGAAATTCATTGAGAAATCTGCCATCGGGGTCTTGCTGTTGTCGGTATGCTTCGAATGCCTTCAAGCGGTCGCCACGTCGTTGCGCAAGATCAGCCAGGAAGCTCTTATTGAAGGGGGGTGTGTAACCACTGTCGTCTTCGGGATTGTAAAAGCCGTACATCTTGCCGTTGTGGGGAATGCCGCCAAAGCTCCCGTACCATTCTCTCTCGATGGCGGCGAAAAAATTGAGCAACTCTCCTCGATATTCACTAGCATCAGTGGGATGCACAAAGCCGATAGCGTCGATATTCACAAACCAGGTTTCCTGATCAGCCTCATCAGCCCAGGTTCCCGCCATTGCGGTATTACCGCCTTTGACAAAGCGGAACTCCATAGGCCCAACAAGTCTAAAATCGTCTGTTTTCGCCAGTTGCCTTGGCACAACCTGTAGCGCATCCCAGGCAACTCCCAGACCGGCCTCATCGATCTGCGATATAGGAATGAAATAGGAGTTAAAAGAAACGCGGGCGGCTTTGGTCAGCCATAGGTCACTGTAATTCTTTTTTGCGGCTAAGAATTGTTTTTTAATCTGGTCGTAAGCGGCAAAGATAGTTTCCTTTGCCGTGAAAGTCGACTTTGAAAACTGCAAATCATAGATCAATGTATCAGAAATGTGTTCGACTATCTTACTTTCGTAAGGGGCACCGTAGGAATCCTGGCTTGCATAGTTACATGCGCTTGGCACATCGTTGCTGGTCTTATTCGGGGTTTCTTCGGGAGGCTGGTCCAGAAGCCGCCAGCAGAGCATCAAAAAGGTATGGTCATATGGATTAAAGAACGATTCGATCCGCTGATAACATGCTTCACCCGTGAGGATTTCTTGAAATCGGGCGATAAAATCTGCCTTGCTTGTCAATGTCGATTCAAGCAGTTCACCACTGAGTGTAGTCGCGTAAGGTCTTGGCTTCACTTTGATAGTGACTGCAGTCACAATACCGAGGGCTCCCAGAGAGACACGGGCAAACTGAATTGCCTTCCAGCCATGCTGTGCAGCCGTTTCTTCATCAACAGTATGCACAATGCCTTCTGCGTTCATGATAGTAAACCGCACCACAGTTTCGCTGAAAATGCCGGCTCCCACCGTCGCGCCATGCACGTCTACGGCAGTCATTCCGCCGATGCTGAAGAATCCACCAGCAGTGACGGTTTCCAGAATGAGGGCCTGGGTGGACAGAAATGCATCGAGATAGTCTTCCCGAACACCGGTGTTAACGGTGACAGTGTTTTGTTCTTTATCGACAATGATCGGCTCATTGCCTGATGGACCAAGATCAGCGTAACAGGACAGATCCACCAGCCACTGGTCTGAGTTATAGGACTGAGAGACGCGGTTGTCAGAGACCACGAGGGGAGGCTGCGAGTGTCGCTGGCCGGAAACACGGATATTCACACCAGCCAATTTCGCCTTCAATACGATATTTCGCAGCTCTTCCTGAGTAGTGGGCGCAAAATAATAATTGGCTCCGCTCCTGGTGGGTATGTGCACCAGATCACGGGTCCAGTTCATCCATTGAGGGTTACTAGCTAGTGGTATCCCATCACTCACGGTTTATATCTCCCTGCCTTAATCGGGATTGCACTGGACTGTCGGCTTCGGCGGGCACGTTCGACTGAACTGAACTGCGGCCTCGGCCTCGGCGTCAGCGGAAGTGCTACTTAACTTGCCTAAAATGTCAGGGTTGATTGGGCACGATCTTGACAACTCTGAAACAGCCGAGCGGTTTCCAGATTGACGTGGGACCGAGTCAAGTTCGGCGTAAGCTTTGCCACCCAGTGTCTTGTTTTTAGAAATCTACCAGTAATGGCATTCTGTATCCGACATCAGCTCTCTCCAAAGTATGCCGATCGACTACCTCCAAGTGAGCTGATTGCCAGGATAAGGCCTGGGTCTAGATCGCTCAGTCTCACGCTCCCCGCTGAAGAGTTGTATCCAGCCAATCTTGCGCCCCCGATTGCAGCTGCAACTGGCTGTAATTGACGTCTGCGCCCGTGTTTCCTCCTCTAGACCACCGCTTTGAAGTGAAGCACATGCCCTGGGGGCAGTCAACTTAATGAACGATTCGTTACTATCTTTAATGTATAACATAAGGTCAAAATGTTAACGTTGCAGCCGACAAGCAAATCAACACTCTTTGGATGGCGATCTAGATCAATAAAACGAAGATCTCGCTAGAAACCAGATCTGGCCTTTTTATATGATGATGGAAGAATACCGGACGCCAGCCTCGGCTTTAACGTTACACGTTATTGACGGGTTTTTTAAACAGTACGACTGATCGGCGCTGATCAACGTGACCAATAGTACAAAACGCTGTCATTGAACCTTTTATTCTCCGGGCACCAGGTTCCCACCAAGGGGCTTCCTTTATGCGAAAACCAATTCCAACAAAGTTCAGAACAGGAAATTCTCTGCTTTGCTCAGTTGCTGCACTGCTCGCTATTCCCGCAGCAGGCCCGGCGTATCCGCAGCAGGCCGTGCTTGAGGAGATCGTTGTAACAGCACGCAGGCGGGAGGAAAACCTTCAGGAAACGCCGCAGGCGGTCACCGCACTCGCCGACTTCGTACTCCGTGAAAACGGTGTTCACAATCTTCACGGCCTGAACCAGTTAGCACCAAACATTGACGTCCACCCAGCAAACGGGAATGGCGGAGTGGCGAATGTGTTTATCCGCGGCGTTGGACAACGGTTTCAGGCACCGATGATTGATTCTGGAGTTGGCATCTACCTTGATGAGGTCTACCTGGCCAGAGCCGATGGCGCCCTCCTCGATGTCAATGACGTGGAGTCAGTACAGGTATTGCGGGGTCCGCAGGGAACTTTATTTGGGAAGAATACGACTGGCGGTGCGATCTTATTTACGACCAGGCGGCCTGAAGAGGAAACCAGCGGCGCAATCGAACTTCGTGCCGGCAACCTGGGCCGCCAGGATGCCTATGCGGTCTTCAATTTGCCGATTTCAGATTCAGTGCTTAGCCGATTCTCTTTGGCCCGGATCAATCGTGACGGCTATCTCACCAATAGCTTTGACAATAATCAATATGCCAATGAAGATCGTATAAGCGCCATAGGCCAATTGCGCTGGCTCGCCTCCGCCGATCTTACTATCGATCTTAATATGAATTATTCGGATACGGACCAGTCCCCCCGACTGCAGGATTGTTTGATCGTTCCCGGTGTGCCTGGATGGCAAGCCGTGTTATCCGATGCACTTCAGGTGCTCCCCGCAACCGGGCGAAGCTATACCGATTTCTGCCAGGATGCTATGGATTTCGGCGACGGGAGAGATGTGATTTCTGATCTTGGAGGAAAGTACCAAGCAACAACCAAGGGCGTTTCGCTCACCGCGAATTGGGCATTGAGTGATACACATTCCGTTAAGAGCATTAGTGCCTGGCGCTATACGCGCGGTGGTTTGGACTCCGAGCTGGATCACACCGGTATCCCATTACTCTATCAAACACAATTCTTCCATCCGCAAGATAGGTCTCACGAGACAGATCAGTATTCTCAGGAATTACAGTTAACTGGTGAGACTGTTGACGGCCGATTTAATTATTTGCTCGGCCTGTATATGTTCTCCGAGGAAACCGGCAACAACCGACAAGGTAATTTTATTGGCCCTTTTTATCCGGGTGCTTCGGGATTATTCATGCTAAACGCGAGTTCGAGTCTCTTCGAGGCAGAAAATTCTGCCTGGGCTGCGTTTGTCCAGTCTGAATGGGCGATAAGCAACAACTGGCGCCTGACAACCGGCATCCGCTACACAAACGAAAAGCGTACTCTGGAACGCGAGCAGTTTGTCGTCGATGCGTCAACTCTCAGTAGGTCTGGCGGAACTGTGGCGCCAGTTTTCGACGGAGCCTGGTTTGTTGATCCTGGAAGCTTCAACTTCAACCCCGATTTTAGATTTACCAGTGCCGGGCGGATAGGAGATGAAGTTGGAGACAACGACATTAGTCTGCTGGGCAGCCTTCAGTATTTGTTACCGGCCAATCCTGTTATTGACGACGGTAGCATTTATCTCACCTTCAGCGAGAGTTTCATGTCAGGTGGTCTGTCAGAAGCCCCTGGAGAGACACTCGTGAGATTCCGCCCAGAAAGCGTTGAAAGCCTGGAATTGGGAATAAAGTTCGATATGCTCGATAATCGTCTGCGGGTGAATGCAGCCGCGTTTCATGCTGACTATTCCGACCGCCAACTAACATCCCTGGTATTTTCACCGGAACTCAACACGGTGGGATCCACAACCATCAATGCAGCCCGCTCCAGCATTTCCGGCATCGAACTGGAAACGACCTGGCTCCCAAGCCCCAATCTTCAATTCTCATTTAACTCCACATTTAATGATGGCGATATCGAAGAGTTTAAAGACGTTCAACTCCTGGTAGCCGACCCGACACAACCGGCCGCGCTTGGCTGCTCAAGAGCAGATCTCGTAGTATTGCAGGTAGACTCCTGCCCCAATGATCGTTCCGGCGAGAACCTTCCTCGACTGCCGAAGAACAGCTATTTCATCGCAGCACAGTACGATATCAACACGCAGCTGGGTCTCTTTACACCGCGCGTTCAGGTTAGCCGGAAAGCCGATATTGAGTACTGCTTCGACGCCACAAGTTGCCGATCTGGGCTATGGCTGGAAAACGAGCAGTTTGATCTGTCTGCACGAATCAGTTTCGTCTCAGCCGACCAACACTGGATCGCAGCACTATTCGGAAATAATCTAACAGATGAAGAGTACCTTGTGGGAGGAACGGCATTGACTGAGGCGCTTGGGACCGGCGGCATTGCCGTTAATCTGCCCCGCACTTATGGAGTCGAAGTCAGGTACAGCTTTTAGTACGAATACCCTGCTCTGCGCGGTTCAGCCCACAGCTCAGTCAGCATTCATTAATACGAGTTTCAGTATGGCATCAAGATGCGATCGCGTTTTCGGATCAAGATACGCAAAATTGACTCCACGATCTGTAAATTCCCAGTATTCCACGCGGTCTTCGGCCCAAAGGGCATCAATCAATTGTCTGATTCGATCCTCGCGCTCAGTTTTCAAGTCATCGCAAATGACCCTTGCCCGCTCATTGTCTCCTCGAGCCAGAAGACAGGCGGCCAATTTAATCTGTGCCCGTCTAACTCCGAGCAGCGACTCTTCCTCTGACTCCTGGCGTTGTTTCTGATCCAATTCCAGCAGAACCGATAGCAGATAGTCCAGCAGAGTTGCGTGGTTTGAATCGCACGCGCGGACCAGCTCCGCCACATCCTCAGCCGCCACTTCAAGCAGGAAAGGCAAGCCCTGGTTGAAGCTCAGCAATCCATAGAACTGCAAATGCTGGGCGATTTCTCTGACCATAGTGTCTTCACCAAGGTGCATCAAATCCTGCGCCAGCAGGCGGTACTGATTCATGATGTAGTAGCTAGTGCGGGCGTCTCGTTGATTAATAGTGGCACGCAGATAGCTGTTGAAGCAGCGCATGCAAAGCTGTGTTAGCTCAAGATCGGGCCTGTCATTCACCGATTGTACTGCGATCTTTCGGGTATTAATGGCGATTAAATATGAGGTGTCGCGGGATGCCTGGTGGTTGTCTCCCACCAAATCGAGGTACTGTCGAAGAATTTTCACTTCAACCCAAAGCCGCTCCTCCCCGATTTTCTTCAGAGAGTCATTATCGATCGAAACAAAATCCGGATCGCTGCGCACAGCTTCAGAGACATCGAACCATTTCGCCGATTTAATATCCAAACTATTGATACTCGACTGATAAGCCATTGCCAAATCGAATAACGAATTGATGCTCGCCATCTCTATGGCTCGGTCGCATTGTTCCATAGAGCGACGGGCGATGTCCTGCACTTCATCTATGGCTTTAAGAAATTCCGCTTTTTCTCGTTCCGCAGAACGCTCATTGAGACCCGCCAGCGAACGCAGAGCCGTGCGGGTAATCTTCCGCAGAATGTTGGTCGGCGAGAGAAATGTCATCACAAACTCGAAATAGGGCAGCAGGATAAGCAGAGCGATAGAAACCAAAGTCATGCCAAACAGTAGGGCGACACTTACACCTGAAGTATTATCATCGAGAGTCAGGGCAAGCCACAGCGCGTCTACCGTAGCAATAACGAAAAAACTCATCACAATTATATTTATTGGTTCGTGAACGAAGAGCGACGTAATACGATGACTGTATCTGTTCGCAGCAAGCTCAACGATAATCGCCACGACGGTAATCGCAATAGCGAGCACCGCGGCCAGTAACTCAGCTGCGGTACTGATGACATCGAAGGCTACGCTCGTCTCAATCTCAGCGAACCACAGTACAGGGCTCGCCAGAAACCCGCTCAGGCTCCCCTGTGCGATCAGTGCCACACTGAACACCAGAACGCATGCAATCAGAATCGTGAGGAGCCCCACGACAATCCGGCGCACCAGTAATGCATTGCCTTCAGCTGTCATAGGTGAGGATTGCCCATGTTTCTGCTCAATCTGAATTCAATCTAGGCTCATCGCTGTGCAGGCACAACCTGCAACGTGATCAGTATTGTACTGACCCTGGAACTGCACGAAGTTTTTTTACGAGTCAAGGTGAAACCTAACTTGTACGGCGGAGAGTAACAATTTACCCAGCAGGGAAGATCGAAAGCCCTGCTGGGCATCGCCAGGATGGGACTTAGTTGCAGTCGCCGCCACAGGATTTAATCGTGTCGCATATACCGTCCCATATCTTGCTTTCCGGGACGAGACCAGGTTTTTTCACAATGGTGTAGGTCAGATCACCATTTTGCAGATTGAACTTCATTTCGATTGTGCCAACGAAAGAAACCTTGGTTGTGGCTGTCCCGCTGTCGCCATTGGCAGGGTCATAAACCGTTCCATGTTCCTTTTTACTTTCCCTCTTGACGCAATCGAAAATTTGCTCAGTGATATTGTGATAGGTTTTGCTATCGTCGCTCATAAGCTTCTCCGTTCAACGAATTGAGATTATCTACGCTGGCCCGACAATGGCCTTTGAACCGTGGCTGCATGAGGCGACTATGTCGTCTTATCACGACTTTGGCCTATAAAACACCTTCTGGACCTGGAGTTCAACTTAAATTTGCTGCTGATACTGCCTTGAATAAAATGCCTACTCGTTTGCGCCATGGGCCTTTTCTGAATATTTTTGGGCGTTTAGCGCAGCAGCGCATGAATTTAGGGGATCCGGTTGAGAGGCACCGCATAATTGTAGACATTTCGACTGGCGTTCAGAGTGTCACAGGCAGTTGACACATTCACGCAGGCTACGGGATGGCTAGTTCAGGGCTGGCTTGCGTCCGCAGAAGCAGCCAGCTGCAATGACCCGCTGCACTGTTACACGGTTTATCATCCACAGCAGGAAATCAAGGCTATTGCTTGCGATGAGCTCGCTTTTGGAGAAAGCCTCACTGCGCCCCCGTATTAAATTTCGCTCTGCTTGCTCTGAAGAAATCCAGGAAGTATTACCACTATAGCCAGCCCGGGCTTGTTTCTGGACCTCTAAATTACTGCCCCGAATCCAGAGCCGTGCCAACCTGATACCGCCACGAAATTCAGCAATTCTTTTCTATCACCCCAAAATGGCGCCGGACCGGCCTCCTAAATTCAATGTTGGTTGTTTGCAAGCCGAGCGCTACCGAGCCACCGTCTCTGGCAGACTGTTCTGATTTACTTCCCTTTCAAAAACGCTCCCGCATATCTCCAACCGGAGCGACGCTCTGCCCAACGGGAGTCGAAGATGCCACCCAGGTAGGAGGTATCCGATACGCGTCTCGGGTCAGGACTGGCTAGCCATCCTTGGCCAGGCATCGATATTCCTGTTCGGGCCCAGTCCAGCCACCAAGCAAAGATTTCACCCGGGGCCATGCAAGCCCCTGACCGCTAAATACATTTCCGTTCTATCTGCAGCAAAGCGCTACCATGTCCAGTGCCTCGAGTGAATTCTCGATGACGGAATACATCCATGTCGTTGCAGAACCGGTGACAGCGGACACTTGACCATCGAACCTGGTTGTTAGGCATTTTTTGATGCCTGCTTAATCTGTGAATGACGAATCAAAAAATACACGGTCATGCCTACCGCCACGCCTGGAACCAAACCCAGCAACAGACATACCCAACCATATTTAACAGATAAAGCCTTTCGCTCATAAATAATTAAAACCGCCAATGCTGCCCAGCAAAATAACACATCGGCGGAGTACCCTGCCGCGTAAGGATTTACGAAGCCTGCGGCGAGCGCACCAGGTACATCGGGATTTTCAATCAGGGGAGGTACGACAACGATAGAAAAAACCAACGAAAAGCCAATCGCGATCAATGCGAGCGCTGCTTTGTAAAATTTATCGTTCATTAATCGCTAGACTCAATCGAGAGGCGCCGGCGCCGGTACGGTGGTGTGAGTCGACGGAAATTTTTCCGCGATCCAGCTAAACATATCGGCGTGCACACTACTCAGAATACCTGTCTGGCAGTGCTCATGGCCACCCTCTTCCTTGTTATAGATCTGAGTTGTGACACTTCTCGCATTCACCAGACCACTTTGCATATCGGTGAGTTGCCTGGGATCCATGAAATGATCGTCCTCTCCCCAGAGCAACAGCACATCGGATCTAATCTCACTGGCCGCATCCCTCAGGTGGTAAGGCGCAAAAGCATCGAAAACTTCTTCCAGGTTCTCGAAGCCAAGCGTCCATTGGCCATTTTGCAAGCCCCATCGAGTGCCTACATCTGATCTGGCTCGCTGCGCCAGCAGCATACCGAGCACTGAATTAAACTCATTTTCGTACAACCAGCGGACTATGCCTCTCTGGAATTTGGGAATACCGTAAAACAGGGTTCCTTGAAAATCATACATCGCGTCAAACGCAATCACTCCGTCTATCCGCTCTTCATAAGCAGCTGCTCGCGGCGCGAGCATACCGCCCATACTAAGCCCCATTAAAACGATCTGAGGCGGCTTGGAATAATGACGCAGAAACTCGTCAATTACCGCACCGGTTGGCTTTTCCCATTCGGGCGTAAAGGTTAACCCCTGCTTGCGAAGCATCGACCCCTGCCCTGGCCCAGAAAATGTCAGTACCGAATAACCTCGCTCTAACGCGGGCGCGACGATCCAAAAATAGAGTTCCTCTAACGTTGAGTCATACCCACCGTGAGCCAGAATCAGCGGTTTATTTCCTGCCTGGGGATTATTTGATGGGTAATAGATCGCTTTGAGTTCATTGCTTTCGTAGGGAACGTCAAACTCATCGTACTCGACATTGAGCAGTTGCAACGCTTCTCGGAAATTTTCCGCGCTCCGCTTAAAGGTATCCTCACGTCGCTCGTCTTCTGGATCGAGATAGAATTCGGAATTTCTGTAATAGTTTTGCGCACGCATCAAACCCCGACCTTTGCCGATTGGGTCCTGATAAGCTCTCGCCTTTTCTTCCACCCTGACAGCCATGCGATACCACTCTCTATACCAGTCTTCCAGATTACCCTCCTGAATATTCCGCACCACGGCAAACACCTCACCAATGTCGGCTCCGCCGTAAGGCGCATGCGCAACCACACGAAGGGTTTCATAATGGAAGTGCTGATCTTTAAAGTAGTGATCAACGCCTTTCGAATCGGGTGCCAAGACTGCAAAACCTAAGAGAGGAATTACCGCAATAACTGGCACAAGCCAAACTAACCGAGGTTTTTTTGATATCAAAACTCTACTCTCCCTAATGTAATCGCAGATAAGCCTGGAAACATGGCGTTGCTGCATTGCTCATTTGTTAGGTGCAGAAAGTCGTAGCTGGCGGGACGCGCGGCAAGATAAGTTCCTGCGCTAACCGTTCAGGCACATTGCGGTCGTGGGCCGGTAGTAAGATCGTCGGCTCCCGATGACCGAGCTCGCGGATTTGCCGCAGAGTCTGTTTGGACAGCGCGACATCGTAGGTCACGCCGTCAACCAGCTCCTCAAGCAAGAAACTCTCATCATAAGTAGCATCGCCAGCCAGTACATAGGTAACGTCCGGCGTCCTGACGATCACTGCCATATGGCCCCGCATATGCCCCGGGGTTGCAACCAACGTGATGCTGCCATCTCTGGTTAACGGCATACTGTGGGTGAATGGTCCGCTTGCTGTGGCTTTTAGATCGACTAGTTGTGGCTGCAACCAGCGCGGAAAATACTGGGGCAGGCAGCCAAAGATCCTGCCTTTGAAACTGTTTGCCAACATGAAGTTTTCGCGGGTCACGATAACGGGCGTGTGCGGGAAATGATGTAGCCCACCCGCGTGATCATGATGCATATGCGTGAGAATCAGCGCTTTGAGATCCCTGGCCGGGTCCAGCCCCATAGCGCGCAACTGATCTCCCACCTCCTCCCCTGGGGCAACCTTGACCACCACGCCATGCCGGAAAAAAGGATGCCATGCGGGCAAATAATCTTTTGCCGTATTGTCAGCGCTATCAACCAGATAGTTACCTTCTGGGTGCTCGATCAAATAAGTGTAGATGGGCAGATCCTCTACCCATTCATGGTCGAGAAACATGGCGATCTTGCGTCGCACCGGCCCGTGTTCCTCCTCGCCACAGTGGTGATGTGGGCGTATTGAAACTGTGCCGGTCTGAATGGGTGTGACTTTGATCATGGGCGATCTACTCTCTCTCATGGACTCGCCAAGCTTATCGCAATATTACTTGCGTTAATTTAGAGGAGGTTTTGTATTACTGCAAGTTTTTTTGCTTTAAGGTATTCTTCTTGCTGCCTACGCGCTGCTTCGAGGTGTCGGAGCAGGGCCTGTTAGAAGCAAATGGGTATGAATCGATCACATCAGGGAGTCGCAAGTGAGCACCGGGACAAATGTTGATGGGGATAATGGCCCAGGTCGCAAAAAGCGCACGGGTGGGCGTAGCGCCCGGGTGCGAGAGCAGGCGCTGGAAGCGGCTCTGGCGGAGTTAGGGGAAGTGGGTTACTCCGGATTTAATATGGCACGAATCGCGGCCCGGGCAGGCGTTCACGAGACGACGATCTATCGGCGCTGGCCCACCAAGGAGGATCTGGTTATCGACGCCTGCATGGCGTTTGCAGATCAGCAGCTACCGGTCCCCGACACTGGAGATCTTGCTACCGACCTGCGAATTGTCCTCGACAATATCGTCACAGCAATGTCTAGCCCAGTGGGCCACAACATTGTGTTTCTGGGTATGTCCGCGCGCACTATTCCCGAGTTCGCGGAGGTAGGGCCGGCGTTCTGGCGAAGCCGACTGGAGATCGGACAACAGGTGTTCGACTACGCAGCAGCGCGCGGCGACTGGCCAGCAGACTATGATAAGGAAACTATTTTTGCTGAATTGCTCGGACCACTGATCGCAACCTACTTCCTGCTGGGCAAAGAAATTGACGATGAATACCTGAACGCGCGTGTCGGCCAGATCATGGCTCTGTACCAGCCCGGAAAATAATTCCAAGGCCACCCTAAGCAAAATGCCAATTCCGTATGAGATGCCTGACCAAATCCGCAGCGCCGGCGTCATATGGCATCCAATAAAAAACCCCACCCGGCAACGCCGGATGGGGTTATTTATTGGATGCCTGACAATGACCTACTCTCACATGGGGAAACCCCACACTACCATCGGCGCTAAGTGGTTTCACTACTGAGTTCGGGATGGAATCAGGTGGTTCCCACTTGCTATTGTCGTCAGGCAATACTGTCTACCCAACGTCGCAATCTACGATTGCTATGCTGGGCTTGCCTGGCCGCTTGCGCGACACAGTTGTTCTTAACAATTTGGGTGAATAAGTCTGTAATCGTTTGCGTTATACAAACTGCTTCTGTTCGAAGCGTTTGGAGTTGCTTGTTTCCATCTAATCACTCGATTTTGCTCGCCACCTGCTACTGAAACTAGTCTCTAGTTTCCAGTCTCAAGCAACTCGCCAAAACCCATGATTATATGGTCAAGCCTCACGTGCAATTAGTACTGGTTAGCTCAACGCATCACTGCGCTTACACACCCAGCCTATCAACGTCCTCGTCTTGAACGGCACTTTAGTGGGGTCAAGCCCCAAGGGAGATCTCGTCTTGAAGGAGGCTTCCCGCTTAGATGCTTTCAGCGGTTATCCTGTCCGAACGTAGCTACCGGGCAATGCCATTGGCATGACAACCCGAACACCAGAGGTTCGTTCACTCCGGTCCTCTCGTACTAGGAGCAACTCTTCTCAAATCTCCTGCGCCCACGGCAGATAGGGACCGAACTGTCTCACGACGTTCTAAACCCAGCTCGCGTACCACTTTAAATGGCGAACAGCCATACCCTTGGGACCGGCTTCAGCCCCAGGATGTGATGAGCCGACATCGAGGTGCCAAACACCGCCGTCGATGTGAACTCTTGGGCGGTATCAGCCTGTTATCCCCGGAGTACCTTTTATCCGTTGAGCGATGGCCCTTCCATTCAGAACCACCGGATCACTATGACCTGCTTTCGCACCTGCTCGAGTTGTCACTCTCGCAGTCAAGCACCCTTGTGCCATTACACTAAGCGGACGATTTCCGACCGTCCTTAGGGTACCTTCGTGCTCCTCCGTTACTCTTTGGGAGGAGACCGCCCCAGTCAAACTACCCACCACACAATGTCCTCAACCCCGGTAAGGGGTCTAAGTTAGAACCTCAAAGTTATCAGGGTGGTATTTCAAGGGCGACTCCATGCCAGCTAGCGCCAACACTTCAAAGTCTCCCACCTATCCTACACAAATAAATTCAAAGTCCACTGTGAAGCTATAGTAAAGGTTCACGGGGTCTTTCCGTCTAGCCGCGGGTACACTGCATCTTAACAGCGATTTCAATTTCACTGAGTCTTGGGTGGAGACAGCGTGGCCATCATTACGCCATTCGTGCAGGTCGGAACTTACCCGACAAGGAATTTCGCTACCTTAGGACCGTTATAGTTACGGCCGCCGTTTACCGGGGCTTCAATCAAGAGCTTCGCCGAAGCTAACCCCATCATTTAACCTTCCGGCACCGGGCAGGCGTCACACCCTATACTTCCTCTCACGAGTTTGCAGAGTGCTATGTTTTTAATAAACAGTTGCAGCCACCTGGTCACTTCGACTCCCCTCAGCTTAGAAAGTAAATTTCATCACCAAAAGGAGCGTACCTTCTCCCGAAGTTACGGTACCATTTTGCCTAGTTCCTTCACCCAAGTTCTCTCAAGCGCCTTGGTATTCTCTACCTGATCACCTGTGTCGGTTTACAGTACGGTCAACTCTTACCTGAAGCTTAGAGGTTTTTCCTGGAAGTATGGCATCGACTACTTCTCTCGAGGGTTTCCCCAGGAGATCGTCATCACGTCTCAGATTAACGAGGAACCGGATTTACCTAATCCCCCTACCTACACGCTTAAACAGGGACAACCATCGCCCTGCTAGCCTAGCCTTCTCCGTCACCCCATCGCAGTAAGAGTCGGTACCGGAATTTTAACCGGTTTCCCATCGACTACGGCCTTCGCCCTCGCCTTAGGGGCCGACTCACCCTGTCCCGATTAACGTTGGACAGGAAACCTTGATCTTTCGGCGGAGGGGTTTTTCACCCCTCTTATCGTTACTCATGTCAGCATTCGCACTTCTGATATGTCCAGCACACTTCTCAATGCACCTTCAACCACTTACAGAACGCTCCTCTACCATGCATACCTAAAAGGTACACATCCACAGCTTCGGTTATCAGTTTTAGCCCCGGTATATCTTCCGCGCAGGCCGACTCGACTAGTGAGCTATTACGCTTTCTTTAAAGGGTGGCTGCTTCTAAGCCAACCTCCTAGCTGTCTAAGCCTTCCCACATCGTTTCCCACTTAACTGATATTAGGGACCTTAGCTGGTGGTCTGGGTTGTTGCCCTCTCGACGACGGACGTTAGCACCCGCCGTCTGTCTCCCGTGATAAAACTTACTG
>OZ245938.1:3152500-4111003 GCA_965230125.1 uncultured Pseudohongiella sp.
CGGGAGCAGGCTCAGAAATAACGGGACAGGTCCATGCCTTGGTAAAGATGCGCCACCTGCTCTTCATAGCCATTAAACATGCGGGTGCGTATGCGCTGCGGGCTGAACAGCGTCTGCGGCAGGCGGCGCTCGGTGTCCTGGCGCCAGCGCGGGTGGTGCACATCGGGATTGACGTTGGCGTAGAAGCCGTATTCCTGAGGCTGCAGATCGTTCCAGCTGGTGTTGGGCATGGTCTGGCGCAGGTTGATGCGGACAATGGACTTGATACTCTTGAAGCCATACTTCCAGGGCACCACCAGGCGCATCGGCGCGCCATTCTGCGGCGGCATGTAAGTGCCGTAAACTCCAACCGCCATGAAGGTCAGCGGGTTCATCGCTTCGTCCATACGCAGTCCTTCCCGGTAGGGCCAGTCAATAATGGCAAAGCGCGAGCGGATACCAGGCATGGTCTCGGGATCTACCAGGGTTTCAAACTCAACGTAGTTAGCGTTCGAGGTTGGCTCGAAGCGCTTGAGAATATCGGCCAGTGGAATACCGACCCAGGGAATAAC
This sequence comes from uncultured Pseudohongiella sp., assembly GCA_965230125.1. GTDB lineage: Bacteria > Pseudomonadota > Gammaproteobacteria > Pseudomonadales > Pseudohongiellaceae > UBA9145. The sequence continues at coordinate 3,153,052 of OZ245938.1, forward strand.
CATGGACCAGGCTTCCACACAGCGCAGTCGGTAGATGCGTTCTTCAAGCCGGTGCGGCTGGATAATGTCCTCCAGGTTGTAGGTGCCTGGCCTGGCGACTTCGCCGGTAACCTGCACCGACCATGGATCCACATCCAGATCCCCGGCATTGGCCTCAGGATCGCCTTTGTCCATGCCGAACTCATAGAAATTGTTGTAGCTGGTGACATCCTCGAAGGGCGTCAGGGTTTCGCCGGTAAAAAACGGTTCTTCACCAGGCGCAGGCTTGATGTTGTTGAACTTCTCGGCCCACCAGGCAGTGGGTGCCGCGCGCTCCTGGGTGACCGACGCCCGGGCCTTCAATTCCCCGCCATCCTGAGCCAGCGCTGCTGGCGCCAACCCGGCGACGGCAGATCCCATCAGCAGCTTGCCACTGTCGGCCATGAACTTGCGCCGATTGCGGAACACATGTTCCGGCGTAATTTCTGAGGGAAGGATATCTGATGGTTTTTTAATCAACATGAGGATGACCCTGTTTCAGTCTTTGGTTTGGCGAAGGCTCCCGAGTGCCGGGAACTCAGCCTGCTGTTCTTCGGTGCGATAATTCTGGCCTGCTGCGCTTACTTAACGGGACAGGAAACGCGGCAATTTCATTCCCGCGGAGTGGCTTGACGACACTGGATACCTTGACACCCGGGTCCTTCAATCCCCTCCTGCCGCATACACCCATTTGTTACGCCGCGCCGCGGCTAGCGGTTTGCCGCCGGTTCCGCTTCGCCACGCTTGAACTGGCGGCGATATACCCAGCCAATGGGTCCTGAGGAAGCATATAACACACACATCAGTAGCAGCATCTCATGAGGATTCTGGGCAATCACCACCAGCAGGACAACTGACATGATAAAGAAGATATAAGGTACCGTACCTTTGAAATTCAGCTCTTTAAAGCTGAAATAACGGTAATTGGAGATCATTAGCAGGCCCGCAAATACCGTCAATATGACGGCAAAGTAGGACACAGGGGCAGTGACCTCCACGCTGTACTTGAAAGCGACCCAGGGTACAAATGTCACCAGGCCCGCCGCCAGCGGGCTGGCCAGACCAACAAAAAAGCGCTTGTCCACGGTGCCCAGTTGGACATTAAAGCGGGCCAGGCGCAGCGCCGCACAGGACATGTAGATGAAGCTGGCAGCCCAGCCAAGCTGGCCCAGCTCGGCAAATGCCCAGCTGAACATGATCAGAGCCGGTGCTACGCCAAACGACACCATGTCCGACAAGGAGTCAAATTGCGCACCAAAAGCACTCTGGGTATTGGTGAGCCGGGCAATGCGACCGTCCAGACCGTCGCAGATAGCGGCAATCATGATCGCCCAGCCAGCCTCGTTGAAGTTCCCGGACATCCCGGCGATCACTGCATAGAAACCGGCAAACAACGCCCCCAGGGTAAGCAGATTCGGCAGCAGATAAACGCCGCGACGGCGCACCTTGCGGCCGCCCTCGGAAAAGAACTCCACGTGCTCATCGATCGGAAACACGCTGTCCGACTCGAGCTCGTCTTCGCTATCATCTGGCGCCAGTGGCGCGTCTACTGGCTTGCTGTCGTGTTCGCTTTGCATGAGTACCCGGTAGCGCCGAGCCCTTGGGCGCGACTAGAGTTGGACTATCTGCGTCGGGCTGTCTCTGATTGACAACCTGTTAGTATCGGTTTTTTAACGTATTTTTGGATTATACAGGTTTCACCGGGGGGCGGGGCTAGCGCTTTTTGGGTTTTACCCGCGATTGGAGATGCTATATGATCGCGCCTCACCAAAAATCCCATTGTATACAAGGCTGCGCGCCGCCATTCGCGGCCTTGCTCAGGATGAACAGTAAGCTAACTGGAGCAACTCCATGAACTATTTCAATACGCTGCCCCTGCGACTGCAGCTGGAACAGTTGGGCAAGTGTCGTTTTATGGACCGAAGCGAATTCAGCGACGGCGTAGAAAAACTGAAAGGCAAGAAAGTGATCATTGTTGGCGCCGGTGCCCAGGGCCTGAACCAGGGCCTGAATATGCGCGACAGCGGTCTGGATGTGTCCTATGCGCTGCGTGAGTCCGCAATCTCCGAGCAGCGCCCGTCCTGGAAAAACGCCACGGAAAACGGCTTCACGGTAGGCACCTACGAGGAACTTATCCCGCAAGCCGACCTGGTGCTCAATCTCACCCCTGACAAGCAACACTCCAATGTCGTCAGCCAGGTGATGCCGTTGATGAAAAAAGGCGCCTGTCTCGCTTACTCTCACGGTTTCAATATTGTTGAAGAAGGCATGCAAATTCGCGATGACCTGACCGTGGTCATGGTGGCACCAAAGTGCCCGGGCACAGAGGTCCGTGAAGAATACAAGCGTGGCTTCGGCGTACCGACGCTGATTGCTGTCCATGCAGAGAACGATCCCAATGGCGATGGCCTGGATATCGCCAAGGCCTACGCGGCCGCGACCGGCGGACATCGTGCCGGTGTCCTGGAGTCTTCCTTTATCGCCGAGGTGAAGTCTGACTTGATGGGTGAACAGACCATCCTGTGCGGCATGCTGCAGACCGGCTCGATCCTTTGCTATGACAAGATGGTTGAAAAAGGCATCGACCCGGGCTACGCCAGCAAGCTGGTACAGCATGGCTGGGAAACGGTCTCGGAAGGCCTGAAACATGGCGGCATCACCAACATGATGGATCGGCTGTCCAATCCCGCCAAGCTTGTCGCCAATGAGCTGTCCGAGGAGTTGAAAGACATCATGCGCCCGCTGTTCGAAAAGCACATGGACGATATCATCACCGGTGATTTCTCCGGCGGCATGATGGAAGACTGGGCAAATGACGACAAGAAGCTACTGGAGTGGCGCGAGGCGACCGCCGAATCATCATTCGAGAAATCTTCAGCTGGCGATATGGATATTCCCGAGCAGGAATACTACGACAACGGTATTCTCATGGTGGCCATGGTCAAGGCAGGTGTTGAATTGGCCTTCGAAACCATGACCGCCAGCGGCATCATCGAGGAATCGGCCTACTACGAATCGCTGCATGAAGTCCCGCTGATTGCCAATCTGATCGGCCGCAAGAAGCTTTATGAAATGAACAAGGTGATTTCTGACACCGCCGAGTACGGTTGCTACCTGTTCTCCCATGCCTGTGTACCGCTTCTGGAAGACTTCATGAAGAAGGTAGACACCGATGTCATCGGCAAGGGCCTGCAGCTGAATGACCTCGGCGTTGACAACCAGGAGCTGATCACCGTGAATGAGAGCCTCGATGGACACCCCATCGAGGTAGTCGGCAAGAAGCTGCGCAAGTACATGACCGCGATGAAAAAGGTTATCTGAAGCGCTGCTGCCTGACTGGAGCGCGTTGCCGCTCGGCCAGGTCTGTCAACAAGCATTTAATCTGAAGCATAAAAAAGGGCCATTTGGCCCTTTTTTGTTCACGCCATTGGTTCTGGCAATCAGAGGCTCAACACCTTGTCGCCTCGGGCAATACCCGAAACACCAGTACGGACCACCTCCAGCACGGTGTTCTCCGCCATCGCCGAGATAAAGGCGTCCAGCTTTTCCCCTGTCCCGGTAAGTTGCACGGTAAAGGCGCTCTGGGTCATATCAACGATCTGGCCGCGAAACACATCAGCCGTTCGCTTGATCTCGGCGCGCTGCGCGCCGACTGCCTTGACCTTGATCAGCATCAGTTCGCGCTCAATATGCGCGCCCTCGGTCAGATCCACCAGCTTTACCACATCTATGATGCGGTTCAGGTGCTTGGTTATCTGCTCGATGCGCGCATCATCACCGTGGGTAATCACAGTAAGGCGCGACAGAGTGCTGTCGTCGGTCGGCGCCACAGTCAGCGAATCAATATTGTAGTTGCGCTGTGAAAACAGGCCAACCACTCTCGACAGGGCCCCGGGTTCATTTTCCATTAGCACTGAGATGATATGGCGCATGTCAGGTCCTCTCCGTTTTGCTCAACACCATGTCCTTCATGGCGCCGCCCTTGATCGCCATCGGATACACGTGCTCCTCCGGATCCACGGCAATATCCACGAACACCAGCTTGTCCTTCAGGGCAAAGGCTTCTTCCAGTTTTGGATAGAGCTGATCGCGGCTCTCGATCTTGATGCCCACGTGGCCATAGGCCTCGGCAAGCTTGGTGAAATCCGGCAGGGATTCCGAATAGGTACTCTGCGAATGACGGCCACCGTACTGCATGTCCTGCCACTGCTTTACCATGCCCAGGGCTTCATTGTTCAAACAGATTATTTTGATCGGCAAGTCGTACTGCATGCAGGTGGCATATTCCTGCAGGTTCATCTGGAAACTGCCCTCGCCGGTGATGCATACGGAAATCGCATCGGGAAAGGCAAACTGGACGCCCATCGCCGCTGGCAAGCCAAAGCCCATGGTGCCCAGGCCGCCGGAGTTGATCCAGCGCCGAGGCTTGTCGAACGGATAATGTTGCGCTGCGAACATCTGGTGCTGGCCCACGTCGGTGGATACATAGGCATCGCCCTTGGTGATCTCGTAAACCGCGCGCACCGCTTCCTGGGGCATGATCAATCCGCGATCTGATTCTGGAATAGCCAGGCTCTGCCGGGAACGCCACTGCTCGATCTGTTGCCACCAGACTGCCAGTACATCCTGATCAACACTGGTTTTCGACTTGCCCACCTGATCGATCATTTCTTCAAGCACTGCAGTGACCGATCCCACGATCGGCACATCGGCCACGACTGTTTTGGAGATTGATGCGGGATCGATATCCACGTGAAGAATGGTCGCGTCCGGACAAAACTTCGACGTGGCATTGGTAACCCGATCATCGAAACGCACACCAATGCCCAACAGCACATCGCAATAGTGCATTGCCATGTTCGCCTCGTAGGTACCGTGCATACCCAGCATGCCCAGGAACTGCTTGTCGGTAGCCGGATAAGCACCCAGGCCCATGAGAGTGTTAGTGATGGGGTAGCCAAGCTTTTGGGTCAATCTGGTAAGAAGCTCAGAACCGTCACCCTGGATAACACCACCGCCAGCGTAAATCATCGGGCGCTTGGCATTCAGCAATGCTTCCACCGCCTTCCTGATCTGGCCAGAATGTCCTTTACCCGGTACCTGGTAAGAACGCATTTTTACGTCCTCGGGATATTCGTAGGGCAGTTTGACCTTGGGATCGGTTACATCTTTGGGGACATCAATAACTACCGGGCCAGGTCGCCCAGTTGTAGCCAGGTGAAATGCCTTTTTGACAGTTTTCGGAATATCTGCGGCGCTCTGCACCATAAAACTGTGCTTAACAATGGGCCGCGAAATGCCCACCATGTCTGTCTCCTGAAAGGCATCGGTGCCGATCAGGCTGCTGTCCACCTGACCGGAGATAACAATCATCGGAATGGAATCCATGTAGGCAGTAGCAATGCCGGTAATAGCATTGGTCGCACCAGGCCCGGAGGTAACCAGTACCACACCGGGCTTGCCGGTTGCTCGCGCGTACCCGTCGGCCGCATGGGTGGCGGCCTGTTCGTGGCGCACGAGGATATGTTCGACCTTGTCCTGATTGAAGATGGCATCGTAAATATGCAGCACCGCCCCACCGGGATAGCCAAACAAAATGTCCACGCCCTCATCGTGCAGCGCACGAATCAGCATCTCTCCGCCTGATAATTGTTCCACTGTCATTGCCTCCGGCCTTGCTGGGCCGTCTCTGAATCGCCTTGAATACTGCCTGACCGCAGTACCTGGTTCACCTTAGACTGCATCACTCTCGCGAATGTCACTAACCTGCTGATGATGTCGGCACCTTGCCACAAGGCACTGCACAATACGCGACATCGCGCTACCGGGCCCGATGCTGACGTTATTCTGGGAGCCTTATCTTGGCTGTGTCTGGTTTACTGTGTATCAAGAAACACCGGTCAGCCCGCAATCCTTACTGCTGCTTGATGGTTCTTGTCGGCCCTGTACGAGGTAACGTGAGGGCCTTGATAGGTGGATGTTGTCTGACACCTAGACAGCAGTCTGTGGGATTGCCTGGTGTGGGCGAGACCAGACTGCTGGAGAGTCACCCGGGGTCGGCCGAGCCACTCTTATCGAACCCGGCGATTGTGCCATTTATACGAGGAAAGTCAAGCGCATGCGATAATTACAGGGCACCGGATTCGGCGTCCTGCAAAACACCGCCAGAACATTGTCAGAAGATCGGGCTGGAAGTCGGATCCCGGGGATCGACAGACACGTAAAGGCGGCTGACGAGGCCGATTATCCAGCCTCGTCGCTGGTCAGGCCACATCTTCCGGCGCCGCCCGCTTGCCAAAGTCCAACTCGCCCTGCTCGTTGACGTCTACCGTGATCAAATCGCCCGGGCCATAATCCCCCTGCAACACGTGCTGAGCCAGGGCATTCTCAATGCCGTTCTGGATGGCGCGTTTCAGTGGCCGGGCACCATAGACCGGGTCGTAGCCAACTTTGGCAATATAATCCAGCACCGCATCGCTTACCTGCAGGCGCAGCTCGTTCTGGCCCAGGCGTCGGTTCAGCAGCTCAATCTGGATCTCGGCAATGCCGCGGATCTGGTCAGACTGCAGCGGATGGAACACCACGGTCTCGTCAATACGGTTCACGAATTCCGGCGAGAAGTGTTTGACCACGGTATCCAGCACCATTTTCTTGACCCGCTCATACTGTTTCTCGTTGATGTAGTCACCGGCCATTTCTTCCTGAATGCGATCCGAGCCCAGGTTGGAGGTCATCACGATAACCGTGTTGCGAAAGTCCACGGTGCGACCATGGCCGTCGGTCAGTCGTCCGTCATCCATCACCTGCAACAGCACATTGAACACATCCGGATGAGCCTTCTCCACCTCATCCAGAAGCAGCACCGAGTAAGGACGACGTCGTACCGCCTCGGTCAGGTAGCCGCCTTCTTCATAGCCCACATAGCCGGGCGGAGCGCCGATCAATCTGGCGACCGAGTGCTGCTCCATGAATTCGGACATATCGATGCGCACCATGGCTTCCTCGGTATCGAACAGGAATTCGGCCAGGGCTTTACACAATTCGGTTTTGCCGACACCGGTAGGTCCAAGAAACAGGAACGAACCATTGGGCCGGTTCGGGTCGGAAAGCCCGGAACGGGATCGGCGCACGGCATTGGACACGGCGGCGATGGCCTCGTTCTGGCCAATCACCCGCTTGTGCAGCGCATCTTCCATCTCCAGCAATTTCTGTTTTTCACCCTGCAGCATCTTGCTCACCGGAATGCCGGTCCAGCGCGATACCACATCGGCGATCTCTTCCTCGGTCACCCGATGGCGCAGGAGTTTTTTCTCAGTGGTCTCGGCCTCGGTGGCCGACTCCAGCTTCTTCTCCAGGCCGGGAATCACCCCGTACTGAATCTCTGACATCCGCGCCAGATCGCCGGCACGCCGGGCTTCCTCCATATCCTTGCGGGCCTGCTCAAGACTGCTTTTGATCGACTGAGTACCTTGCAATGTGGATTTTTCCGCCTTCCAGATTTCTTCCAGATCGGCATATTCCTTTTCCAGCGCCTTGATATCGTCAGCCAGCTTGGCCTTACGCTTGTTGGTGGCGGCATCATCGTCTTTCTTCAGCGCTTCCTGCTCAATCTTTAACTGAATCAGGCGCCGCTCAAGGCGGTCCATTTCTTCCGGCTTGGAGTCGATTTCCATACGAATCAGACTGGCGGCTTCGTCCACCAGGTCAATCGCCTTGTCCGGCAGCTGACGATCGGTGATGTAACGCTGCGACAGACGCGCCGAGGCAATGATTGCAGAATCGGTAATCTGCACGCCGTGGTGCACCTCGTACTTCTCTTTCAAGCCGCGCAGGATCGCGATTGTGTCTTCTTCATTAGGTTCATCAACCAGCACCTTCTGGAAGCGCCGTTCCAGTGCCGCATCTTTCTCAATGTACTGGCGGTACTCATCAAGAGTAGTCGCGCCCACGCAGTGCAGCTCACCCCGCGCCAGGGCCGGCTTCAACATGTTTCCGGCATCCATGGCGCCTTCGGCCTTACCGGCACCAACCATGGTGTGCAACTCGTCGATGAACAGGATGATTGACCCTTCCTGCTTTGACAGTTCGTTGAGCACGGCTTTCAGCCGTTCCTCAAACTCACCGCGAAACTTTGCGCCGGCAATCAGGGCGCCCATATCCAGCGCCAGGATGCGCTTGCCCTTCAAACCTTCGGGAACCTCGCCATTAATAATGCGCTGGGCAAGGCCTTCAACAATGGCAGTCTTGCCGACACCAGGCTCACCAATGAGCACCGGGTTGTTCTTGGTGCGGCGCTGCAATACCTGGATAGTCCGGCGAATTTCAGAATCGCGGCCAATCACCGGGTCCAGGTCGCTGTTCTCCGCCCGTTCGGTGAGATCCACACAGTATTTGTTGAGCGCCTGCCAGGCATCTTCGTCATCGGCGCCAGTAACATTCTCACCGCCGCGCAAATTGCTGATCGCGTTTTCCAGTGCCTGGGGGGACACACCGAAGCCGTTCAGTATTTTGCCCGCCGGCCCCTTGTCGTTCATCGCCACCAGCAGCATGGTTTCACTGGAAATAAACGCATCGTTGTTTTGCTGCGCCAGCTTGTCAGCCTGGTTAAACAGCCTACCTAACTCCGGAGACACAGAAATCTCGCCCTCGTGATTGGGCATATGGGGCAGATCATCTACCGCTTTTTGCAGTTGGCTGCGCAGCTCCGTGATATTGAAACCGGTTTGCGACAGCAACGGTCGAACCGAGCCACCTTTCTGGTCGAGTAGCGCCAGAATCAGATGGACCGGTTCAATGAGATTATGATCTTTACCCAGGGCCAGGGACTGGGCATCCGCCAGCGCGGACTGCAATTTACTGGTCAGTTTGTCGAATCGCATTGTTCCTTACCACCTTCGAGGCCCAGTGCTGACCGGGACTTCGTTAAATTAATCATGGTGCTAAAGATTGGGCCCCGGAGCAGCTATTTCAAGCTAGCGAACGTCAGCTTGTTGATCCGGATCAAATTATTCAATCCGGGAGGATCAGTGCCCCTGCAGGTAAATAATGCTGAGGTTACGCCCAGTTCGACCGTCCCGGCGATAAGAGAAAAATCGCCGGGTATCACAGTAACTGCAGTACTCACCGCCGCTGACCTGGGTCACACCCAGGGCCATGAGCTTGTGCCTGGCGATGGCATACAGATCCGCCATATATTTATCCGGCGTCTGCGTGGGCTGGAAACAGCCAAGCAGCTCCTGCCTGGTGCTCGCGACCAATTCTGTACCGGCAACAAACGCCTCGCGCACCTCGGCACCCACTTCGAAATGACAGGCCGCGATAGCCGGGCCCAGCCAGGCCCGCACCGTGTCCGGGCGCGATTTCATACGGGCAATTGCTCGTTCAATAATGCCTCCCGCCAGGCCCCGCCAACCGGCATGCACCAGCGCCACTTCATCGCCCTGCGCACTGGCCAGGAATACTGGCAGACAGTCGGCAGTCATGACACAACAGGCGATACCCGGCGCCGACGTGGTCAGGCCATCTGCTTCAAGCGGCCCACGGGTGACGGCCGTAACATCAGGCAAGTCGATGACCTGCGTACCGTGCACCTGCTGCAACCATTGCATGTGCGGCGCACCAGGAAGCCAGGCTTCAACAGTGCCGCGATTCGCCGCAACCGCAGCCTCTGCATCATCAACATGAAAAGCCAGATTGAGACTGGCATAGGGGCCCTGACTGACACCGCCCTCGCGGGTAAAGGTGAAAGCCTGCACCCGGGGCAGATCCGGCCAGTTCGGGGACAGCGCAGCCAGCATGGCTATGACTGCCCCCCATCGGCACGCAGCTGATCCAGCAAATCCTGCAGGTCAGCCGGCAGCGGCGCCTGGAAAGCAACCGGGTCACCGGACACTGGATGGTCAAATGCCAACCGGCGGGCATGCAGTGCCTGGCGACGAAAACCCCGCAGGCATTCGCTCAGCTCGGGCGAACTGGCTGCCGGAATCTGCAGCCGACCGCCATAGAGCGGATCGCCGACCAGCGGATAATTAATGTGCGCCATGTGCACTCGAATCTGATGGGTACGGCCGGTCTCCAGCTTGACCTGCACATGGGTGTGGACGCGGAAACGCTCAGCCACCCGGTAATGGGTCACCGCCGGTTTGCCGCTGTGAACCACCGCCTGTTTCTTGCGATTCACCGGGTGGCGACCCATCGGCTCATCAATGGTGCCGCCCCCGGTCAGCACGCCGTTGACCACTGCCTCGTACTCCCGGGCAATGTCCCGAGCCTGCAGCTTGGCCACCAGGTAGGTATGACTGGGCAGGGTCTTGGCCACCACCATCAGTCCCGTGGTGTCCTTGTCCAGCCGGTGTACGATGCCAGCTCGGGGCAACTCTTCCAGCTGCGGATAGCGGTGCAGCAAACCGTTCAGCAGCGTACCACTGCGATTCCCCGCGGCGGGATGGACCACTGTTCCCGCCGCTTTATTCAGCACCAGCACCGCTTCATCCTCAAACACGATATCCAGCGGCAGGGATTCTGCCTGCCAGTCCTCAGCCGCTTCCAATTCAGCTTCGACCACCAGCGTTGCGCCCAGCTGCACCTTGTCGCGAGGCCGCAATATACGGTTGTTGACCAGCAGATCGCCGTTTTTTATCCAGCTTTGCAGTCGGGCACGGGAATAATCGGGAAACAATTGCGCCGCAATCTGGTCCAAGCGTTTACCAGCCAGTTCCTGTGGCACTTCGGCGATGAGGGAGATTCGGGTGGCGGCGCGATCAGACATGGGCCCCATGATACTTGAAATCACCGCTCAGCAGGGCCTAAGGTAGCGGCTGGCGAAGTGACCGCAGCCTGGGGATGGGTTTGCGTCCACAGCTGTGGTTAAATAGCGCCCTTTCTCGTACCAGCGTGGCACTTGCACCACCAGCGCGAGCCTGGGACAGACTTTTCGACATTCGGACTGCTACACCAATCATGCGCTCCATACTGCGCCTCAAACTGCCAATTCTGCTACTGCTGACTCTTGCCCTGGGGGGCTGCGGTCTGTTCGGTGATCGCGAACGCGATGAATTTGCCGGCTTATCCACGGAAGAACAGTTTTATCGGCGCGCCCTGGAACAACTCAACAGCCGCAATTTCACTGGCGCCATTGCCACCTACCAGGCGTTGGAATCGCGCTTTCCGTTCGGCCGCTTCGCCGCCCAGGCGCAGATTGAAATCGTCTATGCCTATTATCGCAATGGCGACATGGAGGCCGCACGCGCCGCAGCTGACCGTTTCATCCGTCTGCATCCGGACAACGAAAATATCGACTACGCCTATTATATGCGCGGTCTGTCTTCCTTCCGCGACTCGGGCGGACTGCTGAGCCGATTTCTGCCCATCGACCAGACCAAACGTGACCCGGGTCGGGCCCAGGAATCGTTCAACGACTTTTCGCAGCTACTGGCCCTGTTCCCGGACAGTGCCTACGCTGCCGATGCCCGGGCGCGTATGGTGTTCCTGCGCAACAACCTCGCCGCGTACGAGATCCATGTCGCCAATTATTATCTTGAGCGGCGCGCCTATATCGCGGCACTGCGCCGGGGACAGTATGTCGTGGAAAATTTCCAGGGTACCCCAGCGGTAGCCGATGGCGTGGCGATCATGGTGGAGGCCTACCTGCGACTCGGTCTTAATGATCTGGCCGACACCTCGCTGACCCTGCTGCGCGAGAATTATCCCGCCCATGCCTCCCTGGACGATGGCGGTGAATTCATTATTCGCACCGAAATCACCAACCCTTCCCTGCTGTACACCGTGAGCTTCGGCCTGCTGGGTGACAACCGCGTAGACCCACCCCTGGCCCCGACTCGGCGCCCGCGCACCTCCGGTAGCGAACAGATCATTAACGCCCAGGGCGAGCCCCAGGAACAAGGCCGCTCCTTCCTCAGTATCATCACCTTCGGCCTGCTCGACTAGACCGCCACTGGCCTGAAACAGAATCCGGATAATCCTGGCTCAGTTGGTCGGCTCGCGCTGACCTGCCAGATCTGTCTCGGCAATTGTTTTCGAGACAGACCTTTTCCGGGCTACCCAGAACACAGCAATTCGCACTGGACGCTATTCACCCAGGGGCCAGGCATTGGTGATCGGATAGCGACGATCCCGGCCAAAGCCCCTGCGGGTCAGGCGGACCCCAACCGGACTCTGGCGGCGCTTGTATTCATTAAGATCCACCAGGCGCAGTACCCGTTTAACATCCACCTCGGCGAACCCATTGCCAATGATCGTGGCTGCGCTGCAATCCTGCTCGACATACATCTCCAGAATCTGGTCCAGTACATCGTATGGCGGCAGGTTATCCTGGTCCACCTGACCCGGCGCCAACTCCGCAGAAGGTGGACGGGTAATCACGCGCTCCGGAATTACTTCTGCATCCGGGCCCACTGCGATGCTGTTGCGGTAGCGGGCCAGCTTGTAGACCAGGGTCTTGGACACATCTTTCAAGGCGTCAAAGCCACCGGCCATGTCGCCATAAAGGGTCGAATACCCAACCGCAATCTCACTCTTGTTACCGGTGGTAAGTACCAACAACCCTTTCTTGTTGGAAATCGCCATCAACAGCACACCGCGCGCCCGCGCCTGGATATTCTGTTCTGCCACACCGGATTCAGTGCCCGCAAACTCGGACTCCAGCGCCTTGAGGAACGCGCCGTAGACATCGTTGATGGCAATCACCTGGTAATCCACATCCAGGCCTTCCGCCTGCTGGGCCGCCACGTCCAGGCTGAGTTGGGACGTGTATTCAAAGGGCATCATAACCGCGTGGACCCGATCACTGCCCAACGCGTCGACGGCTACCGCCAGGGTCAGAGCCGAATCGATACCCCCTGACAATCCCAGAACCACACCGGGAAATCCGTTCTTGTTCACGTAGTCGCGAACCCCCAGCACCAATGCCTGATAGACCTGCGCCTCCAGCACCTGGGCCGGGGCAATTTCCTGCACTGGCAGCGCACAGCCGCCGTCAGCCGCGATTTCGACCGTTAACGGATAGAGACCTTCTGCATAGCTCGGTGCCAGACGGCAACATATGCCGCTGGCATCTACCGCCATCGAGCCGCCATCGAACACCAGCTCATCCTGGCCGCCAACCAGATTGACGTAGACGATGGGAAAGCCACCTTCGCCACTGCGCTGCTGCAGCAAGGCCTGCCGATCCCGGAGCTTGTTCAGGTGATAGGGAGAGGCATTGATGTTAATCATCAACTGCGCGCCAGCTGCCCTGGCCTGGCTCACCGGTTGCGTTTCCCACATGTCCTCACACACGGTAAACGCCATTCGACTACCGGCGATTTCCACCACACAGGCTTCCTGTCCCGGCTGGAAATAGCGATGCTCGTCAAACACTTCATAGCTGGGCAAACGCTGCTTGTGATAAATCGCGATCAACTGGTCGCCCTTGATCACCCCCAGCGCGTTATAAAGCCCATCTTCCTTGCGTTCCGGAAACCCCAGCACCAGGTAAATGTCCAGATTGGCGGCCAGGATACGCTGCAGCGCACGATCCACCCGCAGCTTGAGGCTGGGTCTAAACAGCAGATCTTCGGGCGGATAGCCGGTGAGGGTCAGCTCCGGAAACACCACCATCTGCGCGCCATGTTGATTCCTTGCTTCCTGCGCCGCCGCGATCACGCGACCGGCGTTGGCGTCGATGTCGCCTACCAGCAAATTTAGCTGGGCCATTACCAGCTTGAATTGTTGTGCCATGAACTCCTCAACTGAATCCTGCTGTGCGGCCCGGCGAAACCTGCGGTAACCGGCACCTGCATTTCGGGCTACTGTATTTGGGGCAGCATTGTACGATAAATTGACTTATCCGGCCTGACACGGTCTGATCTGTTCCGACGACAACGCACAAGGCAAAGCAATACGCTTGTTATGGCTGAGAAGACCGACCAATACACCGGCCAGATATCCAATGTCGCGGTGGTGTACAACATTTACCGTATTGTGCTGCCGCTGGTTCTGCTAGTGACTTACATCAGCAGCCCGGACAATACCCAGTTCGGCGAAGTCGACCCGACCCTGTTCGTGCAGGCCTGCACCGGTTACGCTATTTTCGGTGTCGTCATAGCCTTTCTTTCCCCGGACGGCACTCGCTTTCTCGAGAATCAGCAGATCCTCACCAGTACGCTGATTGCCGATATTCTGGCCATCAGCCTGCTGATATTTTCCAGTGGTGGCGTGGCTTCCGGTCTCGGCCTGCTGATGATTGTCACCATTGCTTCAAGCAGCATCATGATTCGCGGTCGCATCAGCACTTTCCTGGCCGCCATTGCCGCGCTGGCTATTATCTACAGCGAGCTATACCTGGCCCTGTCGCTCCAGAATCCTCCCGGTCAATTTATCCAGACGGGGTTTCTGGGCATCATCCTGTTTGCCACGTCGCTCTACATCCAGACCCTGACCGACCGGATTTACCGGGCTGCCACACTGGCTGACCAGCAGGCCAGCGACATTGTCGATCTGGAAAAACTCAACAATGAAATCATCCAGCGGATGCGCACCGGGGTCGTGGTGGTTGATACCAACAATCATATCGTCAGCATGAACAGCGCTGCTCAGTCGACCCTGGCACCACTGCTGGCGGAAGCCGACAGTGGTAACGGGCAGCCCAGCAGCCTGCCGGACAAACTGGCGGAACAGCTGAACCTGTGGAAAATTAATTCCAAGCGCCAGCCACCGCCTATCGCCATTCCCGAGTCCAAAAAACAGGTCCAGATCAACTTCGCATTTCTCAATCCCGGAAGCGAGTCGGACGTGCTGATGTTTCTTGAGGACAATCGCCAGATTGTGCAGCGTATCCGACAGATGAAACTGGCATCACTGGGCCGGCTGACCGCCAGCATCGCTCATGAAGTACGCAATCCATTGGGCGCTATTAGTCATGCCAGTCAACTGCTGCGCGAATCGGAAACCGCGTCCAGCGATGACAAGCGCATGCTGGAGATCATTCTCAATCACTGCAGCCGCATCAACATGATCATTGAGGAAGTGCTTGATGCTTCGCGCCAGGACGAATCTACGCCAACGCGCATCAACCTGAAGAGCTGGCTTTCCAGTTTTGTCGCCAGCTATCGGGATACCCATGAGCTATGTGACGAAATCACCGTCTCTATCGAACCGGATACAACCGAGATCAATGTCATTACCGGCCAGCTGGAACAGGTGTTGAATAATTTGTTCGACAATGGACTGCGTTACAGCCACAAGCAAACTGGCCGTGCCACGTTGACCATTCTTGGCGGCATCGACAGCAAAGACAATCTCGTGCAACCCTATCTCAGCGTGATTGATGATGGACCCGGGATTGCCGATGAAGATGAAGCACAGCTGTTTGAACCCTTCCACACTACTGAAGCTAGCGGTACCGGACTGGGTCTTTATATATCGAAAGAACTGTGCGAAGCTAATCAGTCGCAACTTCTTTATTCACGCACCAGTGACGGAAAAAGTTGCTTTAGCATTTACTTCAGCGACCCTGACCATACCGTCGATTAATGATCGACTAAACGGAGATTAACCACGCAACCATGATCTCTGTTCGCGGTAAGTGAAAGCCCCAATGCACGATAAAATACTGATTGTCGATGATGAGCCGGATATCAGGGAGTTGCTGGAGATTACCCTTGGGCGCATGTCCCTGCAAACTGCATCCGCTGCCGATCTGACCGCTGCGCGCGAACTACTCGCCAGTGAATCATTCAATCTTTGCCTGACCGACATGCGTCTGCCGGACGGCGACGGTATCGAACTGGTCAAGCACATCCAACAACAGTACAGCGATGTGCCGGTGGCGGTGATTACCGCCCACGGCAGCACCGAGACCGCGATCAAAGCCCTCAAGGCAGGGGCATTCGACTTCGTTTCCAAACCGGTGGATCTACAAAAACTGCGCGATCTGGTGCAGGCTGCACTGCGCCTGACCCACAAGCACGCACAGCCCGAAGATGCACCGCAGCTGGATGCCGCAGATTGCCGAAACTCCATCACTGGCAACTCGGCCCAGGTCAGACAGTTACGGGAACAGATTGGCAAACTGGCACGCAGCCAGGCACCGATATATATCAGCGGCGAGTCTGGAGCCGGTAAAGAACTGGCAGCACGCGCCATCCATCAGCAGAGCGCCCGCCGCGCCGGCCCGTTTGTCGCAGTGAATTGCGGGGCGATACCCGAAGACCTGGTGGAAAGCGAGTTGTTTGGTCACATGAAAGGCAGCTTCACCGGTGCCGACCAGGACAAACAGGGCCTGTTTCAGGCCGCCAATGGCGGCACCCTGTTCCTTGATGAGGTAGCCGACCTGCCGCTGCAAACCCAGGTCAAACTGTTGCGGGTGATCCAGGAAAAATCGGTACGCCCGGTTGGCTCGCAGCAGGAAATTGCCGTGGACGTCCGCCTGCTTAGCGCCACCCACAAAAACCTGTCCCGGGAAGTAGAGATGGGGAATCTGCGACAGGATCTGTATTTTCGTATTAACGTCATTGAGCTACCCGTGCCGGCCCTGCGCAAGCGCCGTGATGACATCCCCGAACTGGTAGGCGTCATCCTCAAAAAAATTGCCGCTGAAAACAACGCCGATCTGTGCACGGTGAGCACCGGCGCGATGCAGGCACTTCAGGACTACAGCTTTCCTGGTAATGTTCGCGAATTAGAGAACATCCTGCAGCGCGCCGCGACCTTGTGCGAGGATAATCTGATCAGTGAAACCAATCTGGAATTCATTTCTGCTCCGGGCGTTAAGTCCCAGGTCGAGAATACCGGGCCAGCCGAAGCCGACCAGGCACCGATGACCGAGTCTTCGCGCACCGCTCATAGCGTGGCTTTATCGGAAGACTTTTCGCTGGAAAAACATCTCGAAGCAATCGAGATTGAAGCCATTGAAAAAGCCCTGAAAGAAACTCGCTGGAACAAAACTGCCGCCGCCAAGAAGCTGGGCATGTCATTTCGCTCCCTGCGCTACCGCCTGAAGAAACTCGGTCTTGACTAGGCTTGGTAGCATAGGCTTGGTAGCAGGCTCTGTTGCGGGCCATCTCGGCTAGGCAAAAGCGACCTGATCGTTGGCTACCAGCCGATCAGGTGCGTAGGGTGCCGGTGCAGCAATCGGCGGCCTGCCCAACACCAAATCGCTCAGCAAGCGTGCCGATGCCGGCGCCAGCACCAGGCCATTACGAAACTGCCCCGCATTGACAAACAGATTGTCCCAGCGCTTTAACTTGCCAATAAACGGAATTCCGTCGCCACTGCCCGGACGCAGACCGGCCCATTGCTGCAGCGGTGTCTGATCTTGCAAGACGGGCAACAATGCCGTAGCCGAGTCGCTCAGGCTCTGGCGCGCAGCATTGGTAATGGATTTGTCGAAATCGGCATATTCCAGCGTACTACCCGCCAGCAGGTGGCCGTCGGCACGCGGAATAAGATAGCGACCCCGGGTGAGAACAATACTGTCGACCGGTGGTTTCGGGAATTTATACAGCAGCATTTCGCCTTTCACCGGCTGCACAGCGAGATTCACTCCAAGCCGCGACAGCAGCACGGCACTCCAGGCCCCGGAACAGACAATGACACATGACGCTTTGATGAGGGCGTCTGAGCCGTCGTCACGGGTGATCCGAACCCCGGTAATCGTCCCGCCGGACTCATCGAAATCCGTGGCCTCGACACCTGACCAGAGCTGTACCTGGGAACTTGCCTGCAGGGACTGAGCCAGCGCCTGACACAATCTTGGATTGCGCACGTTGGCGATCTGCGGCATCCAAAGTCCCCGACTGAACCCCCTGGCCAGCGCTGGTGCCAGGGCCTGGATTCCCGCCGGGTCGAGCTGCTGCATCACGCGCCCGTTATTCTGCGCCCAGGCCAGTGCCGCATCGCGGTCTGCCGCATCAAGCATAAGCAAACCGGTTTGTCGGCACTCCACATCAATGCCGGTTTCAGCATGCAGCTCTGCTGCCAGTCCGGGATAGAATTCCTGGGCCCAGGATGCAAGAGCAGTCACTGCCGCTGTGTAACGCCACGGGTAAAGAGGAGAGACAATACCGCCACCGGCCCAGGATGATTCCCGTCCCGGCTCACCGCGCTCGATCAGAGTCACCTGCTTGCCGGCCTGCGCCAGGAAACGCGCGGTCAGCATGCCGTTGATCCCGGCGCCAACAATCAGATAGTCAGTTTGAGTGATCATAGTAATCTGTTGAATGATACCGCAGACTGGCGAGACACAGGCAACCATGTACAGGCAATGCGCGTTGCGATTCAACCCTCCGCACCGAATTCTGCTAAGCTGTCGCCGCATTGCAGTCTGGCAGACTGCCAGCCCGGGTATCGCTTTGCGACTTTGCAATTCAGGTCAGGGCTCAACCGGACTCCGCGAGCAATAGTGATCGCTCTCAGGTGCTCTTCAAGGCCTGGTTCTGAACCTGGTTTCAGACCCCACTTCGGATTTTGTTTTGGATATATCTCCCGCATTTATAGCGCTACTGGCGTTCACCGGCTTCCTGGCGGGCGGCATCAACACCGTGGCTGGCGGCGGCTCAAACCTGACCCTGCCGGCACTGATGATGCTTGGCCTGCCTGCTGATGTTGCCAACGGCACCAACCGCATAGCCGTCCTTTTGCAGTGCGTGGTGGGCGTACGCGGATACGACAGTCACAAGACACTGGACCGACCGGCGATCGTGCCGATCCTGATACCCAATATTGCCGGCGGCGTCATTGGCGCACTGGGCGCCGCGCTGATGCCCAACCTGTACCTGAAGCCGATTCTGCTAACCACGATTCTAACCATGTCGGTGATTATTCTGGTGCGCCCCTCGCTAATCGCGCCGCCACCCGGAACCCCGACTCTGTCACCGAAGGAGTCTCCCATTGCCTGGTGGTCACTGTTTGCGGCCGGGGTTTATGGTGGGTTCGTGCAGGCTGGCGTGGGCTTCATTCTGCTGGCAGCACTTTCTGGTGGCTTGCGCTACGATCTGGTTCGGGCCAACGCCCTGAAAATGACCTGCGCCCTGGCATTCACTGCTGTCGCCTTTGTCATCTTCGCGGCCTTCGGGCAGGTGAGCTGGATCCCGGGACTGATAGTGGCATCTGGCACCATGCTGGGTGCACATCTGGCTGTGAAGGTGGCAGTGAAGGCATCACAGAATTCGATCAAATGGTTTCTCTTTCTGATGACCCTGTGCGCAGTGGCCGGCGGATTTTTATTTTAGGCTCACAGCGTCCAAATCAAAAAGGCTCTGAGCAATCCCACTGCATGATAATCACGCCCAGCCGTGCCTATCACACCGCTGAATTAAGCAGTATGACAATGCGGGCGCCACCCAGATCACTGTTCTCTACCCGTATCTCGCCGCCATAGCTGTTAACAATATCGGTTACCACCGCCAGTCCAATGCCCTGACCCTGCACCAGCGTGTCCGCTCGCGCCCCGCGCTGGAGAACGAATTCCTGCTTCTCGCTGGCGATACCACCGCCATCATCCTCAACTACCAGGCGCACGCCGCGCGCACCGAGGCCGGCCCTGGCGGTCATCACCCGAACCCGGGAAGCCCCGTATTTGAATGCATTGTCGAGAACATTGCCTGCCACTTCCAAAAAATCCCGCTCGTCACCGCGAAACACCAGCTGCGCGTCCAGGTCAGCCTGCACAGACATAGCCTTGTCTGCGTATACCTTCTGCAGAGCTTCCAGCACACGATTAACCGTGGCAGCCACGTTGACGTGCTTGGCCAGGGAACTGGAATCATTGGAATGCACTGCGCGCTGCAACTGGTAGGTTACGATCTGGTTCATCCGCTCCAATTGCTCATTGGCGCTGGCAATCTGTTCCTGCAGCATAGTGGAATTCCCCTTGTCCACGCCCGCGGACAGGCCAGGTAATATCCCGGAAATTACTGCCAGCGGAGTCTTCAGGGAATGCGCCAGATCACCCAGAGTGGTGCGGTAGCGACTCTGTTGTTTGCGCTCTGATTCAATAAGCAGGTTAAGATTATCGGTTACCCCCTGGATCTCAGTCGGGTAGACACCTTCGAGTTTGTCGTCGGTGCCAGATTCTATTTTTTTCAGGTCGTCGGCAATGCGGCGCAGGGGTGACAGCCCCCAGCGCAACAGCAGAAACTGCATGAACAACAGCAACACGGCAACCCCGCCGAGCCAGTACCAGAGGCTGGCGCGGAAGTTACTGATCTCGGAATAGTAAGGAGCCGCATCCTCGATAACGCTGAAACTGTATTCGCTGATGCCATCTTCCCAGAGAATCCCGTAGCTCAGCGCGAAATAGACCTCCTGATTATCACTTTCGAGACGCTCGAAACGGGTCTGACCCACTTCCAGGCGACGCTGGAAAAAATCCTCGTCAGGAACCGAGAAAGTCCGCGCTGAAGCACTCCGCCAGAGCACGCCGTAAGCCGTGCTGCTGATAAAGCCATAAAGTCCTGAATTGAGCTGCCCGAAGCGGTCTTCCTGCAAATCCTCCAGAAAATAAAACTCGCCGTTATCTTCATCAGCTTCAGCCAGGAGCAGGTAAATCTGTACCTGCAATCGCTCCTGGGCCCCGGCTTCGATACTGGCGCGAAATGCACTATCCAGTACCAGTCCGGTAAGTCCCAGGAATACAAACAACAACACGCTGAAGGCGATCAGCAGTCGGGATTGCAGTGAATAGGTGGCTCTGGGTGCGGCGGATTGGCGTGGGGTCATGGCCGGCGAGTCGCGACAGGATCGCGCACATCAGGCCTCGGCAAGACTGAACCGATAGCCCTGACCGCGAATGGTTTCAATTGGCTTCAAGGTCTGTTCCGGATCCAGCTTCTGGCGCAGGCGCCGGACAAACACCTCAAGCACATTGCTGTCGCGGTCATAGTCCTGAGCGTATAGATGCTCGGTCAATTCTGTCTTCGAGATAACCTGCCCAGGATGCATCATCAGGTATTCCAGCAGTTTGTACTCGTAGGCCGTCAACTCCACCGCATCGCCGCCTACGGTCAGGCGCTTGGCGGCAATATCCAGACTGAGCGGACCAAAATCCAGCTTCGGTTTGGAAAAGCCAGCGGCTCTGCGCAGCAAGGCATTCAGGCGAGCCAGAATTTCCTCCAGCTGAAACGGTTTCACCACATAGTCATCGGCACCGGCATCCAGGCCAGCAACCTTGTCCTGCCAGTCACCGCGGGCGGTCAATATCAGCACGGGAAACGCCTTGCCTGCGCTGCGAATCTGCTGAATCAGGGAGATACCATCGATCTCTGGCAGACCAAGATCAATGATGGCAGCGTCGTAATCAAATTCGGTAGCGTAGTACAGTCCCGACTTGCCGTCTTCGGCGCCATCCACGACATAGCCTTCCTTGCTTAGCCCTTGCTCCAGTTGCTGACGCAACAGGCTTTCATCCTCAACTACCAAAAGCCGCATTCAGTACTCTCCTGCAGGCGAATCAATTCGGAACGCGATCCGGACGCGACCCCGGATACAGATAGGCTAACAAGCCCTGGTGGCTTACCTGGGCTCAACTACCGCCTGTCACCTCTCCAGTCATGCCATGAACATAAACGGTGAATACCTTGCCCTCGTCCTCCATGCGGATCTGATAGCGGCGGTTGTTACCCTGACCCACCAGTGAAATTCGCAGGACGTTACCGGTAAACTTTTCGCGTGCCAGCGCAACGGCCTGGCGTTCGTTGATACGCAAACCAGTGCGGGATTCAGGCTGCACACGCTGTGACTGATTGGCTCGGTCCAGCTGATTCTGCTCAACCTGGGGAGTGAGTTGTGCTTGCGCTGGTGCCACCAGCGTCGCCAGCAACATTGCTGTCACCATGACCACGCTTGTAATTTTCAAATGACACCTCTTGGGCCCGGCGGATTTGGGCCCCCACCGGGCGATTGCCCTGCCAGTCTGTAGCCGTCTTTTGTCTACAGTACCGGCTGCACGTTCACACGTAATCGAATCTGGTCACCCGGATCCGTGTCGGTGCGGATGGAGCGCTCTTGACCGTTATACAGGTAGGTTACCTGGTAACCAATCAGCCGCTCTTGCTGCTGCTGTTCATAAACCGTCTCGCAGCGCTGCACGATTTCAAATCCTCGGGCGCCGGACCGACTATTGCTGCGGACTATATCACGTCCAATAGAGTGGCCCAATACTGCGCCCAGCACCGCGCCAACGCGTTTATTGGACTTATTGTGACCCACCGCGTTGCCAATGGCACCACCAAGAATTGTGCTGACAATCACCGGCGTGCTGGAGCGTTGACGCTGGCGGGAATAATCCACAGCGATTTCTTCTTCCCAGCATTGCTCCTGGGGCGTGGACACTTCCACCACCTGGTACAGCGGACGTGACTCCACGACCGGCGCGTATTCGTATGACGTCTCGGCAAACACCGCGCCGGACACCAATCCTGCTGCGAGCAACAGAGCAGCAGACAGCCTGCCGGGCAGTGTATTCAGGCATTTCTTATTGGGCTTCATGTCAGCAGTCCTCACCATCTCATGTGTATAGCTGTTAATCTTGCTGCGACTGGTAGTAGCAGTCCCTGCGCCGTTGCCGCGAAGTCGCACTATTAAGAATCTCTTCACTGGATCTCTCCAGGCAGCAAACCCAATGTCTGGTTGGCGCCTACAGTGCTGACCATAGCAATGACAAACTGAATATCAGCTTAAGAAGAACGCTTTTAACTCGCCCAATAACAGTAGCTTAGCGGCTCTGAGGTTTAATTTCGGGCCGCGCTGCGGTAGTTTTACCAGGGCCCGGGTTACTCAGACTTGGGGCAGTGCCAGTCCGGAGTCGGGCTGGCCGCAGGTTTTCGTATTGGCGTGCTTATGTGCCGATACTTGTACAGACTGATTGACGATTTTTAAAACCAACAACAACCCAATCCAGAGTTATTGCATGCTGATACGTTCACTTCTCATCGCCCTGGCGCTTACCCTTGTCGCCACCTTGCCCCTTTATTTTCTGAGCCGTACAGAATTCACCCTGACCCCCGGTAATCTGCCGCTACTGCTGGTGCCGCTGTTTGCCTTGCTGGGCGCTGGCAATTATTTTTCTGCGCGCGCGCCATCAGGCGGTGAACCCCGGGCACCGGGCAGCTCGGACGACCGGGAATCGGGCAGCGTAAAATGGTTCAATGCCAACAAGGGCTTCGGTTTTATTACCCGGGACAGCGGTGATGATATTTTCGTCCATTTCCGCTCTATTCGCGGTGAGGGACGCCGCGTGCTGCGCGATGGCCAACGGGTTGAATTCGCGGTGGTGGAGAGCAAAAAAGGCCTGCAGGCCGAAGACGTCGCGGTGGCGGGCTAGGGTCGCAACAGGGGTGGATTCAGCCGCCTCCTGGCAGCTTGACCTTAGGCTTGGCGGCTTAATCTCAGGCTTGACGTTAATAGTGCGGCGGCTTTTCTCCTTCCCCTGACAAGGCCGGGGCACTGGCCTTGTCGGCCAACAGATCAGCCACCTGCCCTTCCAGCCAGTCCACTTTCTGCTGTACTTCATCCAGCATCCGGCGCTGCTGGATGATGACTTCATTCAACTGTTGCAACGTATCCTCCTGAAAGCTGAATTTGGCTTCCAGATCATCCAGTCTCTCCTGCATGCTGTTCCTCGCTTTTTGACGATTTCTAAAGCTAACTTCGCGGTTTACCGTGGTATAGTGCCAGAAAACAAAACAGTGTCAGACTCTAAAATCGGCGTAATACCAATTTGGAGTCAAAAAACGAACCAGTGCCAGAATATTTATTTGGGACCATGCACGCTCCCCCTGGGCCAGACCGGTACGCTGCCGCCCCGACCTTATGGTCCGGGCCTGCGGATTTCCCTGAGGTGTCGTGCATCGCAGGCGCGAAGTGCCGCGCATTGGACAACCCTGGCAATTCCTGAGCAGTAATCGGACGGGATCCTCTATTTATGTCTTCTACTGAATCTTCAAAATCGGCTTTCATGGAAAAACCATCTATTAACTGGACCAACATGGTGTTGTTCACCGTGACTCCGGCCTGCGCCATCACCCTGGTGCCACTGTACGGCTACTTCTACGGCTATGATCTGTATGAGTGGGCAGTATTTGTAGCTTTGATGGCTTTCTGCGGCCTGTCTATCACCGCCGGCTACCATCGGATGTGGTCCCACAAGACCTACAAGGCGCACCCGGTGGTACGAACACTGTTTGCCATTGGCGGGGCCTGTGCACTGCAGAATGATATTTATCACTGGGCGTCGGACCATCGCCGCCATCACCAGCACGTAGACAACGAAGATCGCGATCCCTATTCAGCCAGTCGCGGCTTCTGGTTTTCTCACATGGGCTGGATTCTGCGCAACTATCCCAGCGGCAAGCGGGATTTCTCGAATATCAAGGACATCCAGCGCGATCCCATCGCCGCCTGGCAGCACCGCAATTACCTGACTCTGGTACTGCTGAGCAATATTGCCCTGCCGGCGCTACTGGGCTGGCTGCACGGAGACATCATTGCCAGCCTGCTGCTGGCCGGTTTGTTGCGCCTGGTGTTAAGCCAGCACGTAACCTGGCTGATCAATTCCATCGCCCACATGTGGGGCCAACAGCCTTACAGCGACAAGAGCTCGGCCCGTGACAATCCGCTGCTGGCACTGATCACCTACGGCGAGGGCTATCACAATTATCACCACACGTTTCAGTGGGACTACCGCAATGGCATTCGCTGGTGGCATTACGATCCCACCAAATGGCTGATCAGGTCACTGTCCTGGTTGGGTCTGACCAGCGATTTGAAGCGCTGTACTCCGCACCAGATCGAGAAAGCCCGACTGGAGATGCAGTACCTGCATGCCACTGAGCAATGTCAGACCCTGGACATTCCGGATAGCTGGCGTCAGCGGCTGGAGCACGAATACGAGCAGCTACAGCAGCTTCTGCAGCAATGGAGCGAGCATCGCCAGGCCTGGTATGAAGCCAAGGGCAAACGTATTCAGGAGACCCTGGCGCACTGGGAACACCTGCAGTTGCGGGACACCTACCGCGAACTCCAGTTCAAGCTGAAGGTCCAGAAACGCCGCTGGCAGGAAATGGTAAACCACCTGAGCGCCCCGGCGCTGGGGGCTTCCTGACGCTGCCGGCAAGATGCCATCGCCGCCAGACGTAATCCCGAAGCTGACACCGGCGTTTTCCTTAACAGGCAGGCGCAAAACGATTTAATTCGAGTTGCGAGACACTTAACAGTCTGCACGATAACCGCTGACTACACTGGGCCTGCAGGGTTATGGGTAGACCTGTTGCCCGTTGGCAACTATTGTTGGCAAGTCGCGTTGGCATCTCGTGTGTGTAGCTCGTGTAAGCACGACAGCCAACCCAACCCTCACAATCACGGAACTGATATCATGTCGCTCAAGCAAACAACGATTCTAGCCCCCCTGACACTGGCTCTGGCCCTCATCAGCAGCACCAGCCTGGCGGTGGACGAAGGCGATCAGGCGCCGGACTTTACGCTGCCTTCCATCTATGCGGACCAGCCCGCAATCAGCCTGTCCGACCTGGCTGGCAAAACCGTGTATGTGGATTTCTGGGCATCCTGGTGCGCGCCCTGCCTGACGTCACTACCGCTCTATAATGAGCTGTATCACAAGTACAGCGACCAGGGCCTGGAGATTGTGGCTATCAACGTCGACAACCCCATCGAAGACGGCCTGTTTTTTCTGGAAGACAATCCCCTGGATTTTCTGATTCCCGCCGATCCGGATGGCGAGACCGCCGAACTGTTCGGCGTGATCGGCATGCCTTCTTCTTACCTGATCGCTCCCGATGGCGAGATCACCCTGGTACATATGGGTTTTCGCAGTGGCGATATCGAAATCATCGAAGAAGAAATCCAGCGCGTGCTGGCCGGCGACTAGAGAATGAAGGGTAGCTATCCTCACCTGCTGCGCCTGCTACTGCTGATGGCAGCGCTTAGCGTCAGCGCCTGTACACAGGTGCGACCCTGGGAGATGGGCTACCTCGCGCAACCGGAAATGGCCTGGGACACCGATCCCCTGGAAAGCGCGCTCAACGACCACATTTTTTTCAGTAAGGAAGCGTCGTCCGGGGGCAACAGCGCTGCCGGTGGCGGCTGCGGCTGTAACTAGCTGCCCCGGGCGCTGACGGACACCCTCTGGTGAAATCACCTTCCCGCAGCCTTCTCGCCCTGTCCAGCACCGCCCTGGCCCTGCCCGGCATTGCCGGCGCCGACGCCCCACCGTCACAAACCACCGCATCCTATAAGTTTTCCAATTACCAGGAAGACGATCTTGGTCGTGAGCAAGTGCCGTTCGGCAGTCTTGAGCGCTACGACATTGATGTGCACCAATTCCAACTGGTCTCGCCACTGGGACGCAACTACTCGTTACAGATTGATGGCAACCATGAATCCATGAGTGGCGCATCTCCGTGGTTTACCACGCCAGGTGTCGATGGCGACCCGGTCATCAACATGAGTGGCGCTTCGGGCATTTACGACGAACGCAGCGAACTGGCCATTGGCGCGCGTTATTACCTCGCTACCGGCAGCATCGGCGGCACTATTGGTTATAGCGAAGAAAATGATTATCGTGCCAGGTATATCTCTTTTAACGGCGAACGCACACTGAACACCGGAATGACCACGATTTCGGTTGGCTTCTCGCATTCGGCAGATGATATTTTTCCGACCGACGCCGAGCTGTTCAATCGGGTCCGCAATGAGGACAAGCGCAGCACGTCTGCAGTATTGTCCATCAGCCAGGTGATCAACCAGGTCTCCTCAGTGCAGGCGGCCTTGAGTGTCACAGAACAGTCCGGGTTCCTGAGCGATCCTTACAAACTGCGCGACGTGCGCCCCGATAGCAAAACACAGCTTGCCGCCACTACTTCCTATCGGCGCTATATTATTGCGGCCGATGCCGCACTGCACGCCAACTATCGCTATTATCACGATGACTTCGGGATCAACTCCCACACTCTGGATCTGGCCTGGCACCAGAATCTTGGCGACCGCTGGAGACTGGTACCCAATGTCCGCTACTATTCACAGGCAGCGGCCGATTTCTTCACCAATATTGATGACTTTTCGAAACCTCTGAGTGAATTCCAGTCCAGCGACTACCGGCTCTCTGCCTACGGCGCCATTAGCGGTGGCCTCAGTGTGATTACCCGGCTTCGGGACTGGACAGCGACGCTGACGGCCGAGCGTTACGTGGCACAGCACAAGTATTCGGCCTACCAGGTCACCCTGCCCGGCGCAGCCCTGGTCCAGTACACACGACTGTCACTGGGGTTTGATTTTAATTTCTGACGGGCAAGCACCAATTATGAAACCTTCTCTCAAGCGCTTTGGCTTCCAGGCCATGGGCGTACCCTGTGAAATTCAGGTGTACGACACCTCACGCATCAATGCTCGCAACCAGATTCAGCAACTGGCCGAAGAAGTCGCACGGCTGGACCGCAAGTATTCCCGCTATCGCCCCGACAGCTTTCTCAACGACATTAATCGGTCGGCGGGCAGCAAGCTGGGCGTCAAGCTCGACAAGGAATCCCTGGGCCTGTTTCGCCATGCCCTGAGCTGCTTTGAACAAAGCCAGGGACTGTTTGATGTCACGGCAGGCCTTTTGTACCGGCTGTGGGACTTTCGCCAGGGTCAGATCCCCCCTGAAAAAATTCTGCATCAGGTTCTGGAACGGGTCGGCTTCCATAAGCTTTCCTGGCAGGGCAACCGGGTGATATTGCCACGGGGCATGGAGATCGACCTGGGCGGCATCGTCAAGGAGTATGCCGCCGATTCCGCCGCCAAAGTAGCGCGCCGAATTGGTATTCGCCACGGACTGATTAATCTCGGTGGTGATTTTGCGGTAATCGGCCCCCAGCCTGATGACCAGCCCTGGACCGTTGGCATCGCCAATCCAACCGCGCGCAATACCATGATGGCGCGTATCGACCTGTCTTCCGGCGGCCTGGCTTCCAGCGGCGACTACGAGCGCTTTTTCGAGCTGGACGGCAAGCGCTACAGCCACATTCTCAATCCGAAAACCGGTTGGCCAAGCGCTGGCCTGCAGGCGGTCAGTGTGGCCGGAAATTTGTGCACGGTCGCCGGTTCCATCGCCACCATCGCCATGCTCAAACCGGAGACCGAAGCCCTGAGTTGGCTGCAGGAAACCGGGTTGCCACACGTCTACATGCGTCGCGACGGCAGCATCGACGGGCCTGGCCTGAAGCCAGAAGGGGAACCGGAGGTAGCAGCGGATGCGGCCGAAGTGGAATCTGTGGCTGATGGCAAGAGCCTGACTGACTAGTCGGTTACCCCCCCGCTCGCGCTCGAGCTTACTGCATCAGCCGCAGTGGCGGCTCATCCAGCGCACTGAGCTGCTCGCGCAGCTCAAGGATGTGCTCTGCCCAGTAGCGCTCGGTGTTAAACCACGGAAAACTCAGGGGAAAGGCGGGATCCTGCCAGCGCCGCGCCAGCCAGGCACTGTAGTTCATCAGGCGCAAGGTGCGCAGGGTTTCGATCAGGTTTAGCTCCCGCACCCGGAAATCATGGAATTCATTGTAGCCTTCCACCAACTCCAGTAATTGTGCCTGGCGCTGATCACGATCCCCGGACAGCATCATCCACAAATCCTGGATGGCGGGCCCGGTGACGCTGTCATCAAAATCCACAAAGTGTGGAGTTTCATCCTGCCACAGCACGTTGCCCGGATGACAGTCGCCATGCAGACGCAGACTGACGGGCTCACCGTGCTCCTTAAACCGGGACTCCATGACCGCTATGAGGTCGCTGCTCAGGGTTTCGTAGGCTGCCCGCAAGTCCGGTGGCAGAAAGTCCTGCTGCAGCAGGAACTCGCGGGAGTCAATTGCCAGGCGCTGCAGACTGAACTGGTGGCGGTATTTGAAAGCCCGCAATGCACCGATGGCATGGATGCGGGCCACAAAGCGGCCCATGACCAGCAGGTTGTCCAGGTTATCCAGCTCCGGCGGTCGGCCAGCAAAACGGGGAAACACTGCGACCTGAAAATCGTCCAGTTGATGCAGGGTATTGCCGTCGATGGAAAGCGGCGCGATAACCGGTATTTCATGCTCGGCCAGCTCGATGGCAAACGCGTGTTCTTCGTGGATCTGGGCGGTGCTCCAGCGTTGCGGCCGATAGAACTTCACCACCAGGTAACGCCCGTCTTCCAGTCCCACCTGATAGACGCGATTTTCATAGCTGTTCAGGGCAAAGACCCGGGCATCAGGCAGAAAGCCCAGGGCTTCTACCGCGTCCAGCACGCGGCTCGGGGTCAGCGCCGCGAAGGGATGCTGTGAGTCAGTCAAACTGGCGCCTGATTCCGAACTGCGCGGGCCGTGACCATGGACTCAGGAATCTCCGCTGTCTTTCGTGGCGCCAACCAGGGACATGGGAAAGGGGGTCACATTGTCGCCTGCCGAGATCTTGCCCACGCCGCCCTTGTCCACCTCATCAATGCGGATAATGGCCTGCAGCGGAATAAAGCTGCGCTTGACACCGCTGAATTCTGTTTTCAGCTTCTCCTCGCTGGGATCCACCACGACCTGGCTGCGCTCATCGAACACGAAATCCTCTATCTCAATAAAGCCATACAAATCACTTTGATAGACATGTTTGACGAAGACCTCGTAAACCTGCCCTTTGTTGAGGAACGTGATTTTGTAGATCTCTGATGAATTTGCCATTAAAAACAATCCCTTACGAGTAAGCAGACAATCGGGTTCGGACCTTTGCCGCACGGCGCCCAGCCTACCGTGTATATTCGGCTAAAGCGATGGTTTTCAAGGGGCTGTCTGCCATTTCACGCTGCAC
Organism: uncultured Pseudohongiella sp.; assembly: GCA_965230125.1. GTDB lineage: Bacteria > Pseudomonadota > Gammaproteobacteria > Pseudomonadales > Pseudohongiellaceae > UBA9145. Next base: position 3,182,884 of record OZ245938.1, read on the forward strand.
GATGAATCATGGCGGCAAACCGACGAGCGCTATTAAGTCTCGCTCGAAATTGCTGCTATAATCGCGGCCCTTTTTGGCAGCGCCACCCTGTGCAGGCAACGCCGACTGGTAAATACCTTTCAATACCTTTAATTCATAGCTGGACCTTCAGGTCCCGGACGCCCTCACGGTGCAAAAGCCCGACACAACAACTGATTCGATAGCTACGGTTGTCACCAGCGACGCGCAGAATGCCAGCGTGTCCCGTGCCCCGCGCAAGGTCTTTATCAAGACTCATGGCTGCCAGATGAATGAGTATGATTCGGCGCGGATGCTCGATCTGCTGCGCGAGTCCCATGGCGCGACCCTGGTGGATTCTCCGGAGCAGGCCGACGTATTGCTGCTCAACACCTGTTCCATACGGGAAAAAGCCCAGGAAAAGGTGTTTCACCAGCTCGGCCGCTGGCGCTCCCTGAAGGAAGCCAACCCCGATGTGCGCATCGCTGTGGGTGGCTGCGTTGCCAGTCAGGAAGGCGACGCCATCGGCAAGCGGGCCCCCTACGTCGATGTCGTGTTCGGGCCCCAGACCCTGCATAAATTGCCGGCCATGCTGGACAGCGCCGGCAGCGATGGCCCGCAGGTTGACATCAGCTTTCCGGAAATCGAGAAATTCGACCGGCTCCCGCAGCCCGAAGCCACCTCCTGCCAGGCATTTCTGACCATCATGGAAGGCTGTAGCAAGTACTGCAGCTTCTGTGTGGTGCCCTATACCCGGGGCGAAGAAGTCAGCCGCCCGCTGGACGACGTACTCGCCGAAGCGGTGCACCTGGCCGATCAGGGCGTGCGGGAACTCAACCTGCTGGGACAGAACGTCAACGCCTATCGCGGCCTCAGCCACACCGGCGACATCGTCGATCTGGCCCTGCTGATCCAGTATATCGCCAGCATTGAAGGGATCGACCGGATTCGTTTTACCACCTCTCATCCAGTGGAGTTCAATGCCAACCTGGTGTCTGTGTATGGCCAGGTACCGGAGCTGGTATCGCATCTGCATCTACCGGTGCAGAGCGGTTCCGACCGGATACTGGCAGCCATGAAGCGCGGCCACACGGCGCTGGAATACAAGAGTCTGATCCGCAAAATCCAGGCCCAGCGCCCTGGTATCAGCCTGTCGTCTGACTTCATCATCGGCTTTCCCGGTGAAAGTAACGCCGATTTCGAAGACACCATGAAGCTGATCATGGACGTCGGTTTCGATACTTCATTCAGTTTCATTTATAGCGCACGACCCGGCACGCCAGCGTCCGACTTGAAGGACGCTACGCCCGAGCAGGAAAAGAAACACCGTCTGGCCACCCTGCAGTCACAAATCGTCAAGCAGGCGACGGACATCAGCGCCGCCATGGTCGGCACCCGGCAGCGTATTCTGGTAACCGGGCAGTCCAGAAAAAGCCTGGAGGATCTGCAGGGCAGGACCGAAAACAATCGCGTTGTGAATTTTCGCAGCGACGACCACAGGCTGATCGGCGAGTTTGTCGACGTAACAATCACCGACGCCCTGCCCAATTCCCTGCTGGGCACACTCTGACCCCGGCGTGTGCAGCCGCAATCTGGCTGCTATACTTTTTTATCAGGTCATAAGCCGTTATTAGCTCCAGAACCAGTTCATTAACTCAAAACCTGTTTAGCTCATAATCGAGAGGTCTGTTTTCCACTGCATGGCTACCCATTCAATCAGTCTTACCCTCATGCCTGACAATTCTCAGCGACTGGCGAATCTATGCGGCCGCTTGAACGAGCACATCCACCAGATCGAATCGCACCTAGCGCTGAAAATTCAGCAGCGTGGTAACGTTTTTCAGCTGTCCGGCAGCGAAGCAGCTATTGCCAACGGCAGTGCCCTGCTGGAATCCCTGTACCTGGAAACCGAACAGGGACAAACGCTGAATCCCAACCAGATCCATCTGGCGCTGCAGGAAGTGGGAGGTGAAGCTGTCGATGCCGAGTCCGGGGCCGAACAGACGCTGCTGATCAAGACACCGAAAGGCTCGGTGAAGCCGCGCAGCCAGCACCAGCGTGACTATGTGCGCAGCATCCAGCGTCACGATATCAATTTTGGCATCGGCCCAGCGGGCACCGGCAAGACTTACCTGGCGGTAGCCTGCGCCGTTGAGGCGCTGGTGACAGAGCGGGTGAACCGCCTGCTGCTGGTACGCCCGGCCGTGGAAGCCGGTGAGAAACTGGGGTTTCTGCCCGGCGACCTGGCCCAGAAAATCGATCCCTACCTGCGCCCGCTTTATGACGCACTCTATGAAATGCTGGGCTTTGAAAAAGTCGGCCGCCTGATCGAGAAGAATGTCATTGAAGTGGCGCCGCTGGCCTACATGCGTGGCCGTACCCTCAACAATTCCTTTATCATCCTTGATGAGAGCCAGAATACCACCACGGCGCAGATGAAGATGTTTCTGACCCGTATCGGTTTCGGCTCCACTGCGGTGATTACCGGTGATATCACCCAGATCGACTTGCCGAAAGGCACGCGCTCAGGCCTGGTACACGTCAACAAGGTACTGGCGAACATCGATGGTATCGGTTTTAGCTATTTCAATGCCCGCGACGTAGTCCGGCACCGCCTGGTGCAGCGTATTGTCGAGGCCTATGACGACTACGACCGCAAGTCGGTTCCTACCCTGGGTAGCGACAACTCACACTCCCATGATCGTGACCGTTGAGATCAGCGGTGACAGCGGCGACTACTGGCAGCCACAGCCCGCCCAACTGCAGGCCTGGAGTGAGGCTGCCTTGCTAAGCGCCGGTCATGAGGGTGACACGGAACTGAGCCTGTGCATTGTCGATGCTAAAGAATCCGCCCGCCTTAACAACGACTACCGCGGCAAAAACACCGCTACCAATGTGCTGTCGTTCCCGGTGGTCCCGTTTTCGCTGCCTCAGCAGTTGAACGCTGAAGCTGGCCTTGAACTATTGGGCGACCTGGTGATCTGCCCGGAGGTGGTGGAGACGGAGGCTAACGACCAGGGCAAGACTGTTGCCAATCACTGGGCCCACCTGGTGGTGCATGGCATCCTGCACCTGCTGGGTCACGTGCACGACAGTGACGAACAGGCCGCCGCCATGGAAACACTGGAAATCAACGCGCTGCAAAAGCTTGGAATCTCCAATCCTTATTTGGTAGGGTAGCTTATGCGCATCATCACGGAGAACCGCAAGAAGCAAGGTCATGCCCGACGACCAATCTAGCATCGATCCACGGCCCCGGTCCTGGATCGATAAAATTGCAGGTGTCTTTTCCGACGAGCCAACCGATACCCAGGGTTTGCTCGAGGTGCTCCGCAACGCCGAACAGGATCAGGTCCTGGACGCCGACGCGCTGGGCATCATCGAAGGCGCGCTTCAGGTTTCCAACATGCAGGTGCGGGACATCATGATCCCCCGCTCGCAGGTTGTTACCGTTCCCTCCAGACTTTCCCTCGATGAAATTGTCGACCTGGTCACCAAGGCGTCACACTCGCGATTCCCTGTGATCGGCGAAAACGTGGACAATGTAATGGGTATTCTCCTGGCCAAGGATCTGTTACCCCTTATCCTCAACGGCAGCAACGAGAAGTTTGATATCAAGGATATTGTGCGACCCGCCACGTTTGTCCCGGAAAGCAAACGCCTGAATGTCCTGCTGCGCGAATTTCGGGAAACCCGCCAGCACATGGCCATAGTCATCGACGAATACGGCAGCGTCTGCGGTGCCGTGACCATTGAGGATGTACTTGAGCAGATTGTTGGCGAGATCGAAGATGAATTTGACGTGGACGACGACAGCTTCATCAAAAAATTTGACGAAGAAAACTTCATCGTCAAGGCGCTGACTCCGGTAGATGAATTCAACGCTTACTTTCGGACCGATTTCAGCGATCAGGAATTCACCACCATGGGCGGTCTGGTGCTGCAGAAATTCGGCCACATCCCGGAACGTGGCGAAACCATCAACATCGGCCCCTTTCTGGTGACGGTGCTTAATGCCGACAGCCGCCAGATCAAGCTGCTCAAGGTCACTGCAACCCTGATCAAGGCTCCCGGCAGAGAAGCCTGACGCCCCGTACTGGGGCCGCATTCTCAACTCAACCTCTTACCTGAAGGCGCTGGTCTGGGTTATGCTTGCGGGCTTGCCGCAGCAGGGCCCGTTGGTCCGTTCACGGCCCATTAATCCCCTAATTCCACTCAGTACAGACAGATATCCCGCATGAGCAGCATTGACTCGCAGTATCAACCACAGGACGTGGAACGCCAGGCTCAGGAATACTGGCACGAACACGACAGCTTTCGCGTCACCGAGGACCCGGACAAAGAGAAATTCTATTGCCTGTCCATGTTTCCCTACCCCAGCGGCCATCTGCACATGGGACACGTACGCAACTACTCCATCGGCGATGCCATATCCCGCTTTCAGCGCATGCAGGGCAAGAACGTCCTGCAGCCCATGGGTTGGGACGCCTTTGGCCTGCCGGCGGAAAATGCCGCCATGCAGAACCAGGTTGCCCCCGCGAAATGGACTTACAGCAACATCGACTATATGCGCGACCAGCTACAGAAGCTGGGCTATGCCTACGACTGGTCCCGGGAGATCGCCACCTGTCACCCTGAGTATTATCGCTGGGAGCAATGGTTTTTCACTCGCCTGTTCGAGAAAGGCCTGGTGTACAAGAAAAACGCCGAAGTGAACTGGGATCCCGTGGACAAGACTGTGCTGGCCAATGAGCAAGTAGTTGATGGCCGCGGCTGGCGCTCCGGGGCGCTGGTGGAACGACGCAGCATCCCGCAGTGGTTTCTGAAGATCACCGCCTATGCCGACGAACTGCTGAGCGAGTTGGACAACATGGAAGGCTGGCCCGAGAAGGTCCGCACCATGCAGAGTAACTGGATCGGCCGTTCCGAGGGCGTGGATCTGGAGTTCAACGTGGCCGGGGAAGACGACCCGGAACTGCGTCGCCTGCGAGTCTACACCACCCGGCCGGATACCCTGCTGGGAGTCACCTACGTGGCAGTTGCAGCGCAGCATCCGCTGGCCACCAAGGCCGCTGTGGATCGGCCTGACCTGGCAGCATTCATTGATCAGCAAATCAATACCAAGGTGGCCGAGGCAGATCTGGCCACCATGGAAAAACAGGGCATGGATACCGGCCTCAAGGCAGTGCATCCACTAAGCGGTGACGAGGTCCCGGTGTTTGTCGCCAACTTTGTCCTGATGAGCTATGGCTCCGGTGCGGTCATGGCTGTTCCTGGCCACGACCAGCGCGACTGGGAGTTCGCCCGCAAGTACAACCTGCCGATCAAACAGGTTGTAGAGCCGCTCTCGGATGAGCAGGAGTGTGACCTGGAGCAGGCGGCCTTCACCGAGCACGGTCGCCTGGTGAATTCCGGTGAGTTTGACGGTCTCAATTTCGAGGAGGCGTTTAACGCCATCGCCAAGCATCTTGAAAACGAAGATAAAGGCGAGAAGACCGTGAACTACCGGCTGCGCGACTGGGGCGTATCCCGACAGCGTTACTGGGGCGCGCCGATCCCCATCATCAACTGCGACGACTGCGGCGCGGTGCCGGTACCGGAATCAGACCTGCCTGTGCGCTTGCCGGAAGACATCGAGATCGACGCCAGCGGCTCTCCGCTGCCGAAACTGGAATCCTTCGTCAATGTCGACTGCCCGCGCTGCGGCAAGCCCGCGCGCCGGGAAACCGATACCTTCGATACCTTCATGGAGTCGTCCTGGTATTTCGCCCGCTACGCCTGCCGCGATCAGCAACATGCCATGCTGGACGAGCGCGCCGATTACTGGCTGCCGGTGGATCAGTATATTGGCGGTATTGAACATGCCATCCTGCATTTGCTCTACTCGCGCTTCTACCACAAGGTGATGCGTGATGAGGGATTGGTGTCCAGCAACGAGCCCATGACCAACCTGCTGACCCAGGGCATGGTGCTGAAGGATGGCGCTAAGATGTCCAAGTCCAAGGGCAATACCGTCGACCCCCTGTCGCTGATTGAGGAGTTTGGTGCCGACACCGTGCGTATGTTTACCCTGTTCGCCTCGGCACCGGACCAGTCCCTGGACTGGTCTGACAGCGGAGTGGAAGGCATGTTTCGCTTTCTCAAGCGGCTATGGAAACTGACCGCTGAACACCAGCCAGTCAGCTTGTCTGCGCTGCACGAGTCCGAGTTCAGCGCCGACCAGAAAAAACTGCGGTTGAAGACCCACCAGACCCTGGACAAGGTCAGCGACGATTACCACCGCCGACACGCGTTCAATACCGCGATCGCCGCCAGCATGGAGCTGGTCAATGCCGTGAGTGACTTTGCCAAGAGTGTCGCCAGCACAGACCTGGATCGCCTGGTTATTCAGGAGGCGCTGGAAACGGTTATTCTGATGCTGGCTCCCATTGTGCCGCATTTCTGTCACGTGCTGTGGCACTACCTCGGTCACGACGAAGCGGTTATCGATGCTCGCTGGCCTGAGGTAGATCGCAAGGCTCTGGAGCAGGATTCCATGCTGATCGTACTGCAGGTCAATGGCAAACTGCGCAGCAAGATTGAAGTGGCCAGGGACATTGCCAAAGATGAGCTGGAATCTCTCGCACTGGCCGATGAGGCGGTTCAGAAATTCATCGCCGACGGCACTGTGCGCAAGGTTATTGTGGTGCCTGGGCGGCTGGTCAACGTGGTTGTTAGCTAGGAATGCGCCGGCGATTACTGCCATTGGCTAAGCTGGCATTCGGTCTGATTCTGGTTCTGCTGCTGACCGGCTGTGGCTATTCCCTGCGCGGCAACGATGTATTGTCCAGTCAGTTCGATACCCTGCAGCTTCAGCTGCAGGATCCGAACAGTGAGTTCTCCAGATTGTTGCGGCGCAGTCTCGACGCCGCCGACGTAACCACCAACTTGCTGCAAAGCAATGCGCAGCCGGGCACTGACCTGGCTATACTCTCGGTTGGCAATGAACAGCTGGCCAATCGACCGGTGAGCGTCAATCCCCGCGCCCGCGCCGCGCAGTACGAAATCCGTCTGTCCATCGAAATTGCCCTGAGCCGGGGCGATAGCGAGTTAATTCCCCGGGAAACCATGAGCGTGCAGCGCAGCTACTTTGAGGATATCGATAACATCACCGGTAACCGGGATGAGGTGCAGATTATTACCGCCGAAATGCGCCGTGAACTGGTCAATCAATTATTGCGCCGTCTGCAGGCGCCGGCCCTGGAATCATGAAACTTAAACCCGAGCAGTTGGCCCGGCAGCTGGCCAGGCAACTCCCGCCGCTAATCTGGCTGGCGGGTGACGAACCGCTGCTGATGCAGGAATCGGCAGACCTGGTGCGTCGCTATTGTCGCGATGCGCAGTTTGGCGAGCGGGAAATTTTTCACGTTGAACGCGGCTTTAACTGGGACCTGTTTCTCCAGGCCGGGGGCAACATGTCGCTGTTTGGTGAACGCAAGCTGATTGAATTGCGCCTGGCGTCTGCCAAGCCGGACGACGCTGCGAAAAAAGCACTGCAGGCTTACCTTGACGACCCCAATCCGGATTTCCTGGTGCTGGTCAGCAGCCCGCGCCTGGAAGCTGCCACCCTGAAAACAAAATGGTTCCAGGCCATTGAAACCAGTTCAGCGCTGGTGCAGATCTGGCCCATCAACCGCGACAATCTGGCCCAGTGGCTGCAGCAGCGCCTGCTACGGGAAAAAATCAGTGCCGACGGCGAAGCACTGCAGATCCTGGTGGATCGCACCGAGGGCAATCTGCTGGCGGCCATGCAGGAAATCGAAAAACTCAAGCTGCTGGCCAATACCGAGGCAGACGCCGAGATTCATCTCGATGCCAATACCGTCCTGCAGACGGTAGCCGATAATTCCCGCTACACCGCATTTTCAGCGGTGGACGCGGCGCTTGTTGGTGATGCCGGGCGAGCCCAGAAAGTACTCAATGGATTGCGTGCCGAAGGCGTGGTCAGCCAGGTCATTCTCGGTGCTGTCACCCGGGAACTCCATAGCCTGTTGTCCATGGTGCAGAAGCGGGAACAGGGTCAGGGGGTAAACGCCATCCTGCAGTCGGCACGGGTATGGTTTAACCGCAAACAGGCCGTGAGCAGTGCCGTGCAGCGCCTGTCAAGTGACACGATCTGGGAGCTTCTGGAACAGGCACGGCGAGTGGACCAGGCCGGCAAAGGCATGCTCAATGCCAATCCCTGGGATGAGCTAAGCATGTTGCTGCTGGGCCTGGCAGGCAAGCCGGTTGCCACCATGGCGCTGCGAGGCGCTGGCCCAGCAGGTTAACAAACGCCTGAAACATTCTACCTATGCTGGCCCTCAATTCAGTCCGCGCCGCTCCAGAAGCGGTGCAATCTGCGCATCCCGGCCGCGAAAGTTCCTGAACAAGGTCATGGCATCTTCCGCGCCCCCCCTGGACAACAGCGTCTGGCGGAAATGACTGCCGTTTTCCAGACGCAGCCCGCCGTTTTCCTTGAACCACTCCACGGTATCCGCATCCAGAACTTCGCTCCAGATATAGGAGTAATAACCGGCTGAATAGCCTCCCATGATGTGGGAGAAGTAGGTGGTGCGGTAGCGCGGCGGTATATCGTCGTGATAGATGCCTGCCGCGGCCAGTGCTTCTGCTTCAAAATCCATGATTTCATCCGCCGGCGGCACCTGCTCCGGTTGCAGTTGATGCAGCGCCTGATCGAGGATTGAAGCTGCCAGATACTCGGTGGTCGCGAACCCCTGATTAAAGGTCTGCGTGGCCAGCACCTTGTCCAGCAACTCCTGCGGCATCGGCTCACCGGTCTGGTAATGAAGCGCATAGTTGGCGAGCACTTCTGGCCAGGTCGCCCACATTTCATTCACCTGGCTTGGGTATTCGACGAAGTCTCGCGGGACGCTGGTGCCAGAAAAATAAGGGTATTCGACGCTCGAAAACAATCCGTGCAAGGCATGACCAAACTCATGAAACATGGTGGTCACTTCGCCAAAAGTCAGCAGGGTCGGCTCCCCTGCCGGGGGCTTGGTAATGTTCAGGTGATTGGCAACAACCGGCTGGGTATTGAGCAGATCACTTTGCGAAACGTAGGAGTTCATCCAGGCACCGCCGCGCTTGCTGGGGCGGGCATAAAAATCCGCCAGAAACAGTCCAAGCGTGGTGCCAACGGAATCAAAGACTTCAAACACGCGTACGTCTTCCTGGTAAACAGGCAGATCGAAGCGTTCCTCAAAGCGCAGACCGTACAACTCCTCGGCAGCAAAAAAAACGCCGCGCTGCAGCACATTGTCCACTTCAAAAAACGGCTGCAGTTGACTGGCATCAAAATCGAAACGCGCGGCGCGCAGGCGTTCGCTATAGTAAGCCCAGTCCCAGGCTTCCAGCTCAAAGTCTTCACCGCTGTCGTAGATCATCTGCTGCAGGTCATCGGCCTCATTGTTGGCGTTGACCATGGCTGGCCGGGTCAGTTCTGCCAGTCGCTGATTGACCGCAGGCACGGTCTGCGCAGTCTGGTTTTCCAGTATGTACTGCGCATGATTGTCATAGCCCAGCAGTTGGGCCCGCTCGGCCCGCAGGCGAAGCACCTCGGACACCACCCCGCGATTATCAAATTCACCACCGCGGTTTCCCCGGGATATGGATGTTGCCATGACGCGCTGGCGTAATTCCCGATTCTGCAGATTGGCAAGCACCGGCTGGCCGCTGGTATTCAACAGTGGCAGAACGAATTGTCCCGGCAGCTCCCGGTCTTGCGCTTCACCGCTGGCCGCTTCGATGCGCGACTCGCTCAGCCCGGTGAGCTGTTCCCGGCTGGGCACCACGATGGCCAGGTCGTTGACTTCACTAAGCACGTTCTGGCTGAAACGGGTCTCCAGCACCGCTAACTCAGAGTTGAGTTCCTTCATTTGCTCCTGCTGCGCCGGAGTCAGTGCCGCACCAGCCCGGATGAAGTCGGTGTGGTAACGCTCCAGCAGCCGCTGTGACTCGGCGTTCAGTCCCAACTCCTGGCGCTGCTGATAGAGACCGTCAATGCGCGCAAACAGCTCCCGGTTAAGTAAAATGGCATCCTGATGGGCGGACAGCTGCGGTGCCAGTTCCTGCTCAAGCGCGCGGATATCGTCATTGGTATGGGCACTGGACAGCGCAAAGAATACCCGGCTCACCCGGTCCAGCAGCTGGCCAGACAGCTCCATGGCAATAATCGTGTTGTCAAAGCTGGGAGCGGCCGCCTGGGTGGCTATTGCCTCGATCTCGGCAATCTGTTCCGCCATACCCCGCTCGAATGCTGGCCCGAAATGACCATTATCGATCACATCGAATTGCGGATAGCTCAGATACAGTGGGCTTTCTGTGAAAAACGGGTTGCTATCGCTCACTGCGGTCTCCGTGGCGGTGTTTTGGGGCATTTCCGGCGAATTATTCAGCGGCTGGCTGGGACTGTTTTCGCTGTCACAGGCTGCCAAAAGTAGGATAAACGGCAATGCGAGATTTCTGATACTGGTAGTCACGGTCTCACCTTGAACATGGCTGGTGGCTGATTGGGGATGACTGCTTGATGAGCGCGGACCGCGCAATGGGTGCCAGGCTCAAGAGCTTGTCATGCAAGGCTGGGAATCTCACATGGATTGATACATCAGTCAACATAACAGCTGCCAGCACCGGTTCCCGGCGGGGCGCCGCGAACAGTCGGATTTCGGTTCTGAAAACTGTGATCCGGGTCCGCCCCGAACCGCGATTTTTGCCCAGCCTCTCCCGGTTCCGGGCGTCCGACTACCTTCGATGACATATAATATCGCGCCATTGACTGGCCATTGCGCCGAATACCGTAACGACAGGAAATCATGAAGTATTCACAGTTGCGCTCATACCTGGCATCTGCCACCCGACAAGCAATAACACTGTTGTTGCTGACTATCGGTATTGTGCAGGCAGGGCACAGCGCGGAGCTGAGCATCACTGCCAATCAGCTACCACTGCGACTGGGGCCGTACCTGGATTTTTTTGAGGATGAATCTGCTGAACTGACGATAGAGGATATACTCAGCAGTGAGCCGTCATGGCAACGTTCCGAGCAGTCTATTCCTACCATGGGTATCTCCTCTTCGGCATTCTGGTTCCTGATTAAGCTCACCAGCCGGGAGGCCATCGCGGACGCGCTGGTTTTGAGTTCCGATGTGCCGATAGTTGACCGCATCGAGTTCTATTTTGTCGTCGACGGTGAACTGCGCCAGCAGTCCGTTGCGGGCGACACGGTTCCTTTCTCCGACATGGACTACGCCTACCGGATCCCCGTGATCCCATTTGAACTCGCACCTGTCGGCGAGCCTACTCAAGTGTATATTCGCGCCGTTTCCACATCGGGCCTTGAAATGCCACTGACGCTGTCCACTATGGCCATGCTGGCTTCCGAACAACAGGGCCAGCTCACTTTCTTTGGTGCGTTTTTTGCCTTTTTCTTTATCAGCTTCTGTCTTTGTGCATTCTACTATTCCAATATGCAGGACATGCAGTTTCTGGGCTACACGCTATTTTTTGGCTTCGCCCTGCCCTTCTTTCTGACGCAAACCGGCATGGGCCGGGTGTGGTTCTGGGGGGAAATGGCCAGCGTCAATAATCGGATCGGCTATCTTTCTGCAACCGGCCTGATAGTTGCCATGTGTGTACTTGGCCAGGCCCTCAGCCTGAAGACCCGCCACAAAGATTCAATTAACCTGGTGCTTCGCTACATCAGTTACCTGATGATTCCCGCAGCGCTGTTTTTCCTGTTTACGCCGCTTTCCCTGATTACCAGCGAGACCGTGCTGCTGGTGATGGCGCTCGGCTTCAGTGCGGCAACCTGTGTAGTCGTATTATCCGGAATAACTGCGGCCCAGGGCTCGCGGACTGCGCTTTATCTGTTCCTGAGCTGGATCCTCATTATCCTCGCCTATTCATCGATGCTTGCGTACCGGTTCACCTTGATTGAGCGCAATACCTTCAGCGCCCTGATTGGTGAGTGGATGATGATACTTGCCGCGTTCACTCTGCTTCTGTCGATGTTTGAATATGTGCGCAGCAAGAACGAGGAACTGGTGCAGTTCAAGCTCGAAACCCAGGCCAAGGGGGATTTTCTGCGCAATGTATCCCGCGAGTTTCTCACCCCCGTGCATCTGATCCTTGCCAACTCGAAGCGCTTACTGGCAGTGCAGTCTCAAAAGCTTGATGAGGACACCTCGCAGCACGTGGATACGGTCATCAAACAGAGTGACCACCTGCACAACCTGATCAATGACCTGCTGGAGATGGCGGAACTGGAGTCTGACAGTTTTGAGCCCGAGTTCGAACTGGTGGAAATGTCGCACTTTCTTAATGGGATTCGCGACATCCTGTTGCCTTCGGCGCTGGAAAAGAATCTGAAATTCACCACTTCTTTTGCTTCTGCAAACCTGCTGGTGCAAACCGATGTGTCGCGACTCCAGCACGCCCTGATCAATATTATTACCAATGCCATCCGGTTCACTGACTCTGGCGAGATCGTGCTGGGCTACAAGGCGGTATATTATCGACGGCGTCTTGGTATTGAGATATTCATCCGCGACACCGGGCGTGGGATGAGTGAAGATTTCCAGCAGCGAATGTTCAAGGAATTTTCACGCGAGGAACCCGCATCGGAAAAGGATCCACAGGGGACCGGCCTTGGAATGGTAATCGTCAAGCGCATGATCGAGAAACTAGGCGGCGAAATAAGCTTCGCATCGAAGCGGGGTGAAGGCAGTGAGTTTTTTATTCGTCTGCCGCTACGCATTCATCCGAATTAATCCGCAGGCACCTGCTCAAGTTCGTAGACCAGTTCTGAACACTCCTGCACTTTATCCTGAAATGCCCCCAGCGCATCGGTCAGTCCCTGATTATAATAATGACAGCCCAGCTGCTCACTGAAAAAGTCCAGAAGAAACTGGGCGTCAAAACCACCCAGTTTAATATCCAGCTCATCAGCCAGATAGGTTTGCAGGCGCGCAACCATTGCCTCCTTGATTGCCGGGTCCAGCTTGATGGCGCTCATAATCAGGCCCCCAGTTGCCGTGCGAGATCCAGAAAGTCGCTGGCCAGGTAGTCAAAATCACCTGCCACAACTACGTTGGGCTCGCTCCCGGCGCCACGTTCCAGCGGTCGATGGACGTAAGCCGTGGGCATACCGGTGCGTGCTGCCGCGCGCAAATCCCCGGGATGCGCCGCAACCATCATTACCTGCTCACTCGGCAGGCTCAGTAATTCTGCCGCTTTTCTATAAACCTCCGGATCCGGCTTGTAGTGTCCGGCAAGCTCAGCCGAGAGTACCGCATCCCAGGGCAGTCCCGAATTTTTGGCCATATTGGTCAATAACGAAACATTGCCATTGGAAAGCGTGGTGATCACAAACCTCGATTTCAGCCGCAACAGACCGCCCACGGCATCTGGCCACGGTGACAGTCGGTGCCATACCCGATTAAATTCCTGTCGCTCGGATTCACTCAGGCTCTGCAGCCCGAATTCCTCGATCAGGTCATCAAGGATCATGCGGTGCAGGTCATCAATTTTGGTCCACGGCAGCTCGCCAGTACGCACCTGATTCATGGCCGGGGAATAGCCGCTGCGCCAGCGGTCTGCGAAGTCGCCCCAGTCCACGTCAAAGCCTTTGTCGATGGACAACAGTTGACCTTCCCTGACAATCGATCCGCGCCAATCGACCACGGTGCCGAATACATCGAAGGTCAGAGCCTTCACCTGGTCTGACAAGACGGACGTCTGGCTGGCTGCAAGCCCAGCGCCAGGCAGGATGAACCCCAGCATTGGCCCGGCAGTGAGTAGAGCAAGAAGCTGGCGGCGAGTGAACTGGCTTTGCGGGACAGGTTGTTTTATTTTCACGACTGGACCTCCGATATGCAAGGAACCTCTGATAGCACGTTAGCACAGCACCGGGGTAATATCAGCAGACCGTCGGTGCGGACATTGTCAACGGTACCGACTTTCCTCTATTGGCAGCCAGATATCAGGAACCAGCCGTGCTAGATATTGCCGCAATACGCGCACAGATTCCCGCAGTGGATCAGCTCCTGCATTTTAATAACGCCGGCTGCGCCTTGAGCCCGGATGTTGTCACTGAGGCAGTATTTGCCCATCTGCGGCGGGAGCAGAGCCTGGGCGGTTACGAGGCTGCCAACCAGGCCCAAGCCGAAATTGACAAGTTCTACCTGGCACTTGCGAATTTACTGAACTGCAAGCCGGAGGCAATTGCCTTCATCGAAAATGCAACGCGCGCCTGGGAAATGGCGCTGCATTCCCTACCACTGCAAGCCGACGATGAAATCATCACCTTTGAATCGGAATACGCCAGCAATTATCTGGACCTGTTGCACCTGGCCAAACAACGAGGTGTAAAGCTGATCCATGCGCCGTTTAATAGCAAGGGGCTGGTGGACCTTGAAGGACTCGAAGCTTGCATTACTCCGAAGACCCGCCTCATTGCCCTGACTCACGTAGCCAGCCAGCGCGGCGATGTGCAGCCAGCGACAGCTGTCGGACAGATCAGCAGACAACACGGTCTGTATTACCTGCTGGATGCCTGCCAGTCCGCTGGGCAAATCGACCTTGATGTGGCTGCGATCGGTTGTGACTTCCTGTGCGGCACCGGGCGCAAATACCTGCGCGGCCCCCGGGGTACCGGGTTTCTCTATGTGAATCCTGCACGTCTGCCGGAGCTTAAACCGGTGTTCGCCGATCTCCAGGCAGCGGTATGGCTGTCCCGGGATGAGTTCGAATGGCGCGGTGATGCGCGGCGCTTCGAGACATTTGAGCGCTCGGTGGCGGGCATGATTGGTCTTGGTGTAGCGATTGAATATGCCAACACCCTGAATATGGCGGCGATTGAAACCCGGGTGCGGAAACTGGCGATGGAACTGGTCAGCAAAGTCGCTGACGTGCCTGGGGTTCGGGTACATGAAAAATCCGGGGAGCGATCCGGCATCGTCACCCTGACCCGGGAGAATATTCCCGCTGCCTCCTTGCAACAACTGTTGCACAGGCAAGGTGTTAATACCTCAGTATCCCGCGGCGCTAATGCTCGCCTGGACCTGGAGCCTGAATCGGTTGGGGATGTGCTTCGCGCATCGATACATTACTACAATACTGAAGCGGAAATTGACCGTTTTGTGGAACTGCTGGCGGCGTGTCAAGGGTGACTATACAGGGAAGGTCAATTGAATCAGACAGTTTCCTGACCGCCAGCAGTGGCTTACAGACTGGCGCAAAAACTTGTCTGAATTGCCTTCTACTGTATTTGCTACTGAAATAAGCGTTGTAGATATTCCTGAAAATAGACGACGAGAATTGCAAGGGGGCAGATAAATCTTACATAAAATGGCCAGATGCGGAAGAACCAGCCGTTTTCAGCCTCGGGACTGCCCTGGCGAATCTCTTCCAGGATGCCGTTGCGTTGCCAGATCCAGGCGACAAAAATACAGAAGAAAAAGCCCAACAGCGGCTGACTTCGTTCGGTGGTATAGGTAACCACACGATCGAACCAGGGATCAAAGTTAAACACAATCAACAGCGAAATCAGCGTGATCACAACGCCCAGTACCATAGCTGCCTTGCGGCGTTCCACGCCCAGATTCTCCACGCCATAGGCCACCGGCACTTCCAGCATGGAAATTGACGAGGTCAGTGAGGCAATGGTCATCAGCAAAAAGAAAGACAATGCCACCAGAATCCCCATGGCGCCCATGGTGTTGAACAGCGCCGGCAACACCGAAATAATCAGCCCCGGTCCCGCAATCAGGCCGCCATCAGCGTCGTAGATCTCCACGCCACTGGCCAGAGCCACGTACATGGCTGGCAGAATCAGCAGCCCCGCCAGAACGGCAATCCCCACATCCAGCAAGGCCACAAGGCTACCGGTGACCGGCAGGTTCTCGCGCTTACTGATGTAGGAGCCGTACACCAACATGGTTCCCACGCCAAGAGAAAGTGAGAAAAACGCCTGGCCCATGGCATTGACCAACAGCAGCGGGTCGGCCACCTGGGAGAAGTCCGGGATCAGGTAGGCACGCAGCCCATCCATAGCACCAGGCAGGGTGAACACGTACAGAATCAGCAGGATTAGTATCACGATCAAGGCAGGCATCAACCGCGACGCCCAGCGTTCAATACCGTTCTTCACACCGGCACTGATGATGAATACCGTCAGCACCATGAACAGGACGACAAACAGGCTGTTGCGCAACACCGCATCCGTGGTCAGCCAGATTGCCAGACCGTCAAGACCCAGCAGACGCGCCAATGGATCAAAGAAAAACGCCATCATCCAGCCGCTGACAATGGCATAAAAGCTGAGAATAAAACTGACCGTGATAATACCGGTAAAGCCCACCACGAGCGCCAGGACGCGGGATCGTGGCCCCCGGGAAATGGACTGCAGCGCCTGCACCGCATTGGCGCGGGCATGACGGCCGATAATCAGCTCCGCCATCAGCGCCGGATAAGCCAGTGCGAATGCCAGAATCAGATAGACAAACAGGAAGGCAGCGCCGCCATTGGAGGCGGCGTTAGTGGGAAACCCCCAGATGTTGCCAAGACCTACCGCGGAGCCGGCAGCAGCCATCAGGAACCCGAATCGGGAAGAGAATTCACCGCGTGGAGCTGACATTCAGTGGGGCTTGCCTGTTGTTATTCGAGGGGTTAGTCGAGGTTGTTATAGGCAGCAAGAGTAGCCTATGCTTGAATCCGGGTCTACGGTGCCTGCTCCTGGTAGGACTCGAGCGTAAATTGCAAAGGTTCAGTGCTGGTCAGACCAAACACAACATTATTCAACAGTGTCACAACACCGTTGTCGTGTACTTCCAGTGAGGGAATACGCAGTTTATTATCGGTGCTTGAGAAGGTCGCAATGCCGCTAAAAGGATCACGACGCGGGATCACACTCTCCATGTTGGCCTGCAGCACAATATCAGTGGCACCCGGCACGGTATTGAGATTCAGGCTCACCAGCTCTTCACCGTCATTGACATCAACCGAGGTGATCAGCAGCCCGGAAGCCACTTCGAACACATGCGGTGCCGAACTGAAGCGGTCCACGGTTTCCACATTGACGTAAACAAAATTGCGGGGATCCCTGTCGAAAGTTGGCGTATAGAACGGTGCGCTGGGAGCCTTGGCGCCAAGATCTACAACCGGCAACTCGTCCATCCGGTCAAGCACTTCCATACCCTCGCCGAGGACTTCTCCAAACACGGTGAACCCGCCATTGGTGGTGTCCAGTGACGTATTGTCGATCAGATTGATAAACCACTGGCTGGTGGCGCTGTCCGGGTCATCCGGAAGTTTCGCCATCGCCAGCGTGCCGCGCGCATTAGTACGATTGAATTCATTGGCGATGGGCGGGTCTGCTGGCACATCAATCGGCCCCACGAACGGCTCGAATCGGTAACCGCCACCCTGGGCGACAAACCCATCCACTACACGATGCATATAGGTGCCGTTGTAGGCGTTACGATTCACGTAGTTGAGGAAATTGGCCACCGTTGCCGGAGCCAGATCATCCAGCAGTTCTACTGAAAAATCCCCAACCGTAGTGCTAATGCGCACTATGGTGCCCGCCTGCAGCGGCGTCGCCAGAACAGGCACAAGGACCACCAGCAGAATTGCTGGACACACCCGTCGCTGCAGATTACGGATCAAAGCTGATTTACGGAACATAGACTGCTGACATGCGTTGCTGAATTGGGTTGCTCGACCGGATTGTTAAAACAGGCTGCCAGAACAGGTGGCTGCCGCGATTGCCATTCAGGTCGCCAGCATGGAAATCCGGGACCCGCTGAAACCGGGGACCGACCACGGCACAGGCCAGCCAACCGTTTTACCACCTGCTATAGACCGAGGGAGCATAGGGGAAGTTCCCGGAAACTTCAACTGGACCGACTGTTGCCGATAGCCTGAACCGCCAGCCCAGAGTGTTGTAAACTAGCCGTCCGCCACGCGATCAAAATTCCTTCGTGGGCAGCAAATTGCTGCAGTACCCGGTGTTTGGTCTTGTGGCCTCGAGGCCATGATCAGACAGTAAATCTGGTCACCGCGGCGCTGACGTAGTCGCACAGGAGCCAAATTAGTGCGGCTGCGGCACGGCGCAGGTCGCTGCCTGCGGCAGATACCCCGACCGTGGTTTAGCATCAGCGCGGGCTTCAATGTCGGGCCAGGAGAGTGAGGCTGGGAGAGAATTCCAGTACCAAGAGCGGAGCAAAGACGAGCGTGCCGGATTTGGCCAGGGGCAGGACCGTGCTCGACCGCTTGCGCCGCAGATAACCAGGTGCATGCCGTGTCATATTGGTCCCGGCGGTGCGATTAAAATTAATTCCCCAGGCCCAGGGTTTTTGTCTGGACATTCCTTAATATTGTGAATCAGAACCTATTTTCAACAGCTTCAACCGATCCCGGGAACAAGCAGGCAGCACAGTTTACCTGGGGAATTGGCGTCGATTACGGCACCAGCAATAGCGCGGCCGCTGTATTTGACGGCGAGCGGGTCCACCTGATTCATCTGGAACAGACCGCTGCCATCATGCCGTCTGCGACCTACATCGATCGGGATTTCAAAATCAGTACCGGTCAGCAGGCTATTGATGCCTATATTGAAAGCAATACCGGTCGCACCGTTGAGCTCAGCGCCGAAGTACTGGGCGAAGGACGCACCAGCACCGGCCAGATTGGCGATCAGGGTCTGCCGGAGGAAGCCGGTACCGAGAAGATCTTCGGCCAGTCCTTTGTGGATGGCGGACAGCAGGGTCGGCTATTCCGCGGCATCAAACGTCTGCTGGGCAATCCCAGGTCCCCGAGGTTGATGGTCTTCGAGCGCCCCTTCCGCCTGGTAGCCCTGGTAACTCCCCTGCTGCTGCGCATCCAGCGCGCGGTTGCCAGCACTGTGGAAAAGCTGCACAGTGAAAGCTCAAGCCATTCGCCTGGCGGAGAAGCCATCGCCGACCATGCCTGCATTGGCCACCCGGTGAACTTCGAAGGCACCGAACGCGACTGCAACCAGACGGCGCTGGACCTGCTGGCCGAGGCCTATGGCTATGCGGAATTTCGGCGCCAGACGTTTTATCCGGAACCGATCGCTGCGGCACTCAGCTACCTGCATGACCACCCTGCAACTGGCGAGCAATTATTACTGGCCGTGGATTTTGGGGGCGGCACTCTGGACCTGTGTGTACTCAAACGCAGCAGCAGTGAATTTTCGGTAATTGCTACCCACGGCGTTGGTCTTGGCGGCGATCACCTGGACCAAACTCTGTTCCGCGAGCTGCTTTTCCCGCTGCTGGGTAAAGGCGAACGCTGGCGCCGCGCCGGCGAAGACCGGGAAATCGAAACCCTGTTTCCGTTTGAAGAGTACGAGGAACTCCTGCTCAACTGGGCAGTCAGCTATATGCTGAACCAGAATCGCTATACCTCGCCGATACTCAGCCGTCTGCAGACCGAGGACCACGCCACAGTCAAATTTCGACGCCTTTATGACCTTATCAAGAATAACTACAGCTACCTGGTATTTCAGTCGCTCAAGGACCTGAAAGCGACCCTGTCGGAACATACCCAGGCGACTCTCGATATTCCGGAGCTGGACATAGAACTGGTAATCGCCCGGGAGCAGTTTGAAACCATGATAAGCCCCCAACTGGAGCGTTTCTCAAAGGCGGTACACGATACCCTGCGCGCTGCCAACGTCTCCGTCGGAGACATCGACCTGGTCATTCGCACCGGCGGTTCGTCGCTTATCCCGGCTGTGAAACAGATCCTTGACCAGGCCTTTCCCGGCAAGGTTGTCGAACACGACCCGTTTACCAGTGTCGCGGCCGGCCTTGCCATTGCTGAATACCATGGCCTGAGCAGTCAGCGCAGCACCGCCTGAGTGCCTGCCCGGTTCAGCCTGGCTCACTACTCCAGCGTCAACTACAATGGTCGCCAGTAATGATCACCAGTCTCCGATAACCGATATACCGGCCAGCTTGCCATGGATCTCATTCTTTTCGCTATCCCGTTTTTCTTCCTGCTCATGTTCCTGGAGATGGGTTACGGGCACTGGCGCCACAACAACACCTACCGCATCAATGACACTATCAACAGCCTCTCGCTCGGCAGTTTGAGCCGCCTGCAGAGCCTGGTAATTCTGGGGTTTTCCGGCGTAATTTATGAGCTGATTGTGGCCCGTTTCCAGCTGGCGCAGCTGCCAGCTGATCAGGGCTGGGTGTGGCTGAGCTGTTTCCTGCTCTACGATTTCGCCTATTACTGGAAACACCGGCTCGGTCATGAGGTGGCCCTGTTCTGGGGGTCACATGTTGCCCATCACCAGAGCGAAGACTTTAACCTCGGCACCGCACTGCGCCAGACCAGCATCGAGTTTCATGGCTTTCTGTTTTATATTCCGTTTTTCATTATCGGCTATCCGGCCGAGGTGCTGTTCAGCGTCGTCAGTCTCAATCTTATCTACCAGTTCTGGGTACACACCGAACATGTGCCAAAGCTGGGTGTCGCAGAGTGGCTGCTGGTGACCCCGTCCAATCATCGCGTGCATCATGGTCGCAATGACCAGTATGTGGACCGCAACTACGGTGGGGTATTCATTGTCTGGGATCGTCTTTTTGGCACATTCCAGGAGGAGCGGGAGGATGACCCGGTGGTATACGGGCTACGCAAGCCGCTGAACAGCTTCAACCCACTGTGGGCGAATCTCCACGTCTACTGGCGCCTGATGCAGGATGTCTGGCGCACCCGGGGGGCGGGCAACAAACTACAGCTGCTGTTCCGGCCGCCTGGCTGGCAACCCGCTGACCAGCGCAGTCAATGCAGTCTCAAGCAGCGGCCAGTGGATATCAACAAGCGATTTGACCCGGAAATTCCCGCTGCGGCACGCTATTACACACTGCTGCAATTTCTTCTGACCGTGGCTTTGAGCCTGGCGCTACTGCTTAACGCCAACCAGCCCTACCTGGCCAATGCCGTGGCGGTGGCCTATCTGGCTTGCGCGTTTCTGGTTCATGGCTTCTGGCTGGAGGGTCGCAGTGTCGCGCCGGCGCTGGAACTGACGCGATTGGCTGGCCTGGCGATTCTCGCCCAGCTGCCGCTCTACTATCACCCGGTACTCAGCCCGGCGTTGCAGTTGTTCGCCCTGCTTTCCAGCGGGTACTGCCTGCTGGCCAGCACCCGCCTGGGCGCCAACCGCAGCCAGATTACCCGGGCGGTTGCAGGTAAACAGTGAGCCAGGCACCGCAACTACGACCGCACCGCGGCTAACCCTCGCGTCGCGCCTCATTAACCACCACTTCCACCGGCGACTGACCGCGGTTGGTAATCGTGTAGGGTGCGTTCTCATCTCGCCAGGTCCAGTCGCCCATGGCGGCCAGTTCCGCAGTTACGCCATCGGCTCGAGACACGTGTACAGTGCCATCGGTGACCTGAATTATAACGCTGGGGTTGGCATGCGCCTGGGTAGAGGTGGTCTCTCCCGGCCCAAGGGTAAGACGATAGGAGCGAAACCAGTCGTTTTCCAGTTGTGGCTCTACACCGACACCACTGGGTCGGTCACTGGTCTGACCGGGTAATCCGGTGCCGTAATTGGTGAGCGCCAGAATACGGAACAGGTTCGGTCCGGGATTGGACACCGCATGGGTGAAATTCTGTTCGACATAATCCGTATTGCCCGACACGCGACCATTGAGCGGGCCGTCGCCGTTGCTAATGAACGTATAGAGGATAGCCGCATCGTGGGTGTGGGCCAGGGTCTGATCACCGGGATTGATTTGCACATCCAGCAGATAGATATCGTCATCCTGGTGGACCGTGCGATGGCGCGGTTCCTGGAGAATCTGCACGATGCGCTGACCGCGAAAATCCTGAGCGTTAACTGGCGTAAACGTGATCGCGAAGGCGCTGATAGTCGCCAGCACTCCGGCACAAACGGCCATTCTGGTGTGAGTGTTTCTGATACGAGTCATGGGCGGGTAAGTCCTGATTATTATTGGGCTTTATCAAGGGCAGTAGTGGTCAGATTAAACGACGACTGCCAGCAAATCAATTGGCGCCCGCCCGGAAGCCACGACAAGCATCGACATCAGGGCCGGTCCACCGGCCAGGCCAGGGCCAGACTGCCGGTTTCCGGGTCCCGCAGTTCCAGCTGCACATTGCGTGCCGTACGCAGCGCGTCAGTGAACGAGGTGCCGTCGTCAAGATTACTGATGATGAATACCACACGCCCGCGTACTGGCCGCTGTGGCGGTAATTGCAGCGGATTGAACAAATACTCCTGATTCTCGCTCAGCATGCCGCGAACACTGGCTTCAACGTTAAGCCCCTGGCCAGGAATGCGACTGCGCACGCCGCGGTACAGGGCGTCTTCTCCAGCAACACTGGTCATGCGCAGAAACACGCTGAGCTGCCTGGTAAACAGCCCCTGGTTAATAAATTCGATGGTTGGCGTATAGATAGGATAGGAAAAGCCGACTTCGACGATAGCATTGCTGGATCCGTCGGTAATCAGGCTGTTCTGCAACTGCAGCGCAGTGACTTCCTCACTGGCCTTGCCCGGCATAATGACCAGGTAATAAACGAATGCTGGCACAATCGCCGGCAAGCACACCACCAGCCCATAGGTGCCAGGTCGCTTTTGAAATAATGGATTAAAGGGGTAGACGGCCACCAGAGCCGCAAGAATGGCAAGCCCCAACAGCACCGCGCGCACCGCCAGTGGTAGCGTACCGATGCCAATCGGGTTGCCAGCAATCAACAGCACCAATGCCAGGGCCATCAGCAGCGCAAGCAGGCTGGTCAGAATGTGGCGCAGGGAGACGTTCACAAGCGCCTAGCTGACGTTGTCACCATGTGCCTGCTTGTCGGCATGGTAGGAAGACCGCACCAGCGGCCCGCTGGCCACCTGTTTGAAGCCAAGTGACTCACCGTATTCTCGCAACTCATCAAACTCATCCGGGTGCACAAAGCGCTCGACCTTGAGATGGTCGCGGCTGGGCTGCAGGTATTGTCCCAGTGTGATCATGTCCACGTCATGGGCCTTGAGATCACGCAACACCTCTTTCACCTCGTCCTTGGTTTCACCGAGCCCAAGCATCAGGCCGGACTTGGTGATCACCTCTGGACAGCGCTGTTTGTATTTTTGCAGCAGATCCAGGGACCACTGGTAATCAGCGCCGGGGCGAGCCTGCTTGTACAGGCGAGGCACTGTTTCCAGGTTATGGTTAAAGACATCCGGGGGAGTTTCTTTGAGGATTTCGACAGCGATATCCATACGTCCGCGAAAATCCGGCACCAGCACCTCAACCTTGATATCCGGATTATGGTTGCGGGTTTCGGTAATACACTGTGCGAAATGGGCTGCACCACTGTCCTTCAGATCATCGCGGTCTACCGAGGTGATCACCACGTAACGCAAGCCCATCTCGGCGATAGCCGCCGCCAGTTCCCGGGGCTCATTCACATCCAGGGCTTTCGGTTTGCCGTGGGCCACGTCACAGAACGGACAGCGCCGGGTGCAGATTTCACCCATGATCATGAAGGTGGCGGTGCCGTTACTGAAACACTCACCAAGATTGGGGCAGGATGCCTCCTCACAGACCGAAGCCAGCCGGTGCTCGCGCAATTTCTGCTTGATGTGAGCCACTTTGGGCGAGGCCGGAATTTTGACCCGGATCCAGTCCGGCTTGGGCGGCAGTTCCGTGGTTGGAATCACCTTGACCGGGATACGCCGCACCTTTTCGGCACCGCGTAATTTTTCACCTTCTACCAGCACATTGCGTCGCTTGCGAGCCGGGGCCGTACTGCTTTGTTCAGTCATGTAGTCACTGCTTCTTCCGCCGCCTGCCCAGGTCGATAGTATGGCGCGTAGCCCAGGCGCAACAGCAGCTGATCGGTTAGTTGTTTGCTTACTTCCTGCAGCATGCTGTCGTGTGCTGCCACGTGGTCGGCGAGTTGAGTCACCGCCAGGTGCGCAAAGCCGCAGGGATTAATACTGGCGAAAGGTGTCAGGTCCATGTTCACGTTCAAACTCAGACCGTGATAGCTCCAGCCATTACGGATTCGTAAGCCCAGAGCCGCTATTTTAGCATCATTGACGTACACACCGGGAGCCTTCGGTCGGGTTGACGCCGCTATCCCATAGTTTGCTAGGGTACTGATCAGAGCCGACTCGATCAGATCTACCAGGCCTCGCACGCCAAGCTTGCGTCGTTTCACATTCAGGATCAGGTAAGCCACCAGT
The DNA here is from genome assembly GCA_965230125.1 of uncultured Pseudohongiella sp. Taxonomy (GTDB): domain Bacteria; phylum Pseudomonadota; class Gammaproteobacteria; order Pseudomonadales; family Pseudohongiellaceae; genus UBA9145. The sequence goes on from OZ245938.1 coordinate 3,207,161, forward strand.
TGTCCGGGTCCGTGATAGGTCACCTGCCCGCCGCGATCCACCTGTACTACCGGAATATTGCCCGGATTGAGGATGTGCTCCGCGCGGCCAGCCTGGCCCTGGGTGTAGACGGGCTTGTGGCTGAGCAACCAGATTTCATCACTACGCTCGATTTTCGGGTTTTCTGCCAGGTAGCGCATGGACTGCCAGATAGGCTCGTAGTCCTGCAGTCCCAGGCGCCGAATTATCAGGTCCGGAGCATCGGCCTGATCCACCGCCGGTGCGGCCTGAATCCATTGGTAATCGCGCAGCAGCATCTACAGCACCATCTTGACGCTGGCGATAGCCTTGAGATCGCTAAAGATATTCTGCAGTTGCTCCTCACCGGTGGCAGTAATGGTGACGGTTACCGAAAGGTAGTTGTTTTTCCGGCTGTTCTGCACCTTGATCAGGTCGCTATCAATCTTGCCGGTGTGGCGCTCCACCACTTCCACGACACGCGTCTGGAACTGCTGCTCGGCCTTGCCAATAATCTTGATGGGATACTGGCACGGAAATTCGATCCGCGGCGGTTCCTGGTCCAGATTGTCTGAATCTCCGGTCATGGCAGCTATCCGGAGAACAGGTTCGAAAACAGCAGCGTCAACCAGTCCACGAACCGCTTGAACATATTGCCCTCGGGCACCGCCTGCATGGCGATCACGTCACCGCGGTAGATCAGGTCTTCATTCAGGGTGACATTCACGACCCCCATAATCTGGCCATCATCGAGTGGCGCGCGAATAATTTCATCAACATCGACGGTGGCGCTCATGGTCTCGGCCTGACCGCGGGGAATCGTGACGTACACTTCCTCGGTGATTCCCAGGTCCACGGCACTCTGCTCACCGGACCAAACCGGGACATTGGTCAGGATCTGGTTCTGGTCGTAAAGCTTGTGGGTTTCATAATAGCGAAACCCGTAGGTCAGCAGCTTCTGGGTCTCAATTGCCCGGGCTTCTTCGGACTCGGTGCCCATGACCACGGAAATCAGACGCATGTCGTCACGCACTGCTGAAGCCACCAGGCAGTAGCCAGCCGCATCAGTCCAGCCGGTCTTCAGGCCATCGACATTACGATCGCGGAACAGCAGTGAATTGCGGTTGCTCTGGCGGATACCGTTATAGGTAAACTCCCGCTCGGCGTTGATTGAATAAAATTCCGGATGATTCTGAATCGTGGCCCGGGCCAGGGTCGCCAGATCACGCGCCGACATGGTGTTGTAGTACAACTCCGTATCAAGGCCGCTGGCATTCATGAAATAGCTGTTGTCCAACCCCAGCACCTCAGCGTACTGGTTCATCATATCGGCAAACGCTTGTTCGCTACCTGCAATATGCTCGGCGATGGCAACACTGGCGTCATTACCGGACTGAATTATGATTCCGCGCAGCAAGTCCTCGACCCGCACCTCGGAATCCACTTCAACAAACATTTTCGAGCCTTCCATGCGCCAGGCTTTTTCGCTGATATGCACCATGTCGTCGAGGCCAAGATTGCCGTTCTGGATCTCCTCGACCGCGATATAAGAGGTCATAATCTTGGTCAGGCTGGCCGGTGGCAGCGGCTCATCGGCGTTTTCTTCGACAATTATGTGGCCAGTCTTGGCATCCAGCAGAATGTAGCTGCTGGCATTGATTTCCGGCGGCCGCGGAATAATGGCCTGGGCGCTGGCAACAGATGCCGCGCCGAGGCTAATCAGCGCGAGCGTGGCTGCGATCGAGGTAAACAAGGACTTGGTGCGCTTGAGGACTTGCATAGCGAATTCCATCTGATCGTTCTGAGTGTTTGGTGCTGACTACTGACTGACTGGCAGGCAGTTACATTGGGCCCATGGAGAGTACTTTCAACGCATGCTGCGTATGCTGGCTGCCTGTCTACCCAGGACCAGTTGTAGTTCCGGGTTCGCAGTGATCACCATGGCTCCGATACCGGGTAGGCTCACGCGTTCAGTAACGATAGACCAGGCGAGCGCAGGAAGGTTCCAGCGCTGTGGACGGCTGCAGTTACTCTGTCACAGTGTACGGTCTTCCCAATCGAGCGGCAACCACGCGGGCGGTGAGCTGATCGATTTCCACGGGATCATCCACCGGGCCAATGCGCACGCGGTGCAAAACCCCACTGGCACTGTTCACCGTGCGAATAATAACCGGGCGCTGGGTCATGGATTGCAGTTCGCTGCGCAGTCGTTGTGCCGATTCCAGTTGCGCGAAAGCCCCTACCTGGACATAGCTGGATTCAGCGCTATTCATAGTCAAAACGGCACTGGACTGGCTAGTCGGTCTATTGCCGGCACTGCGCGAATCCTGCCAGGGATCCGCGACGATGCCCTCCACCTGAACCCGCGCTGTGCCGCGCTGGGCATAGCCGAGTTTCAGCGCCGCCGCGTAGGACAAATCAATCAGCCGATCGCCATGAAACGGTCCACGGTCATTGACCCGCACGATGATGCTGCGATTGTTATCCAGATTGGTGACCCGGGCATAGCTGGGGATTGGCAGGGACTTGTGCGCAGCTGACACCTGGTACATGTCAAAGATCTCGCCGTTGGAGGTCTTGTGACCATGAAACTTCTCGCCATACCACGAGGCCACGCCGGATTCCCGGTAGCCCTGCTCCGTGGGCAACACGGTATAGCTGCGTCCCAGCACTGTGTAAGGACTGCGATTCCCTGCCAGGGTGCGCGACACTGGCTGTGGTTCAAGGTCAGGGATAGTGCGCGCATCAACGCTGCCGGTCGGCGCCCGGTCCTGGCTGATGCTGTAGCGACCAGCGTTAGGGTTTTGTGGCGTGCCAAGCCCACAGGCAGTCACACTGACAGCAACCACTGCCAGGCACGCGAATTGTCGAAACTGCAACTGGGTCACACCGCGCTTCCTTGGTAATTAACTACCAGAATAATGAGTAAAGTTAATTACTTAGCGTCCATTTCCAGAATTATTTTAATCTCTTGCGGCGAAACCGTCAGCGGCGTCGGCATTCTCCGTCGCTGAATTCCGCTCGGCGCCGCCTGCTTTAAGGAAATAGCCATTAAAAACAGAGACTTAGATAATCCTGCTGCGGGCGTGGGTGTGAATCGACATGAGTAGCCCAAAACCAATAAACAGCGTCACGATGGCGGTGCCGCCACGGCTGATCAACGGCAGCGGCAGGCCGATCACCGGCAGCAAACCAGACACCATGGCCATGTTCACGAACACGTAGAAGAAGAACGTCAGGGTAATACTGCCTGCCAGCAAGCGACTGAACATATCCCGGGCAGACCAGGCAATATAGAATCCCCGCACCAGGACAAACAGGTACAGGGCAATCAGAAACAGCACGCCCAGCAGACCAAACTCTTCCGCCAGCACCGCCAGAATGAAGTCGGTATTGCTCTCCGGGATGAAGTCCAGATGGGACTGCGCCCCGTTGCCATAGCCCTTGCCATAGACACCGCCGGAACCAATGGCGATTTGTGACTGGATAATATTGTAGCCAGCCCCGGTGGGATCACGATAGGGATCAAAAAAGGTCAGGATACGATTTTTCTGGTGCGCCTTGGCCAGAAAGATATACCAGGCGGGTGACACCATCAGCAGCCCGATGAAGCCAGCAATCACGTAGCGCCAGCTAATGCCAGCCAGCAACACCACAAAGATGCCAGACATGGCAATCATGATGGCTGTGCCAGTATCATTCTGCGCCACCACCAGCCCGGCAGGCAGCAAAATCATCACCACCGACCAAAACAGGTGCTTGAAGCGCGGCGGCAGGGGCCGGCTGGCCAGGTACCAGGCCATCAGCAGGGGCACCACAAACTTCATTAATTCAGAGGGTTGAAAACTGGGCAGGCCCGGCAGATTGAGCCAGCTACGGGCGCCGTTGTCTTCCACACCGACGAACAACACCAGTAGCAACAGACCCAGTCCGCCTGCATACATGGTTGGCGCCCAGCTACGATAAAAATGCACATTGAACTGCGCCACCACAAACATCACCACCAGTCCGAGCCCCATACCGGTCGCCTGACGACGCAGCAAGGCGGCGTCACCATCGCTGGCGCTGTTCAGCACCAGCAGGCCAAACCCGCACAATAGCAAAACGCCAACCAGCAGCGGAGGATCAGTGTGCAGGGCGCGCCAGAATTGCCCAATGCGGCTGACCGGTACCCGTAGCCCGGTAGACTGGCGGACAAAATCCTGGTTAATCATCGGCCTGGCTGATCAGTTGGCGGCCCTCTTCGCCATTGGCGATGGCCTCGAAGTCCAGTTGCAGAATATCCAGCAGGTAGGCATCCGTGACCGCCTTGGCAATGGGCCCGGCAACGCTACTACCATGCTCGCCGTTTTCCACAAACACTGCCACCGCGATTTGTGGGTTGATGTTTGGATTCAGCGCTGGCGCAAAAGAAATAAACAGCGCGTGGTCCTTGTTCAGATCAGACACCTGGATGTCCTCGCTGGACATGATGTCCTGGCTGATACCAACGACCTGCGCGGAACCGGACTTGCCCGCCATGGTATAGGACATGTCGGGGTCGGCCATGGCGATAGCTTCGTAGGCGGTCCCGTAATCGCGAAAGGTATCGTTGTAGGCGCGATGCACCACCATGGTCATGGACTCCTGGACATAGCGCCAATAATCCTGGTCTTCCACGGTTATATCACTGATAGCGGGATCGCGCGGCGGATTGAACGGTTCGCCTTCGACGGCCCGCAACAGGCGGGGCTGAACAACCTTGCCTTTGTTGGCCATAATCGCCGCCGCCGTGGCCAACTGCAGCGGAGTTGCCCACATATAGCCCTGGCCGATAGATGAATTAATGGTATCACCTGGATACCAGGGTTCACCGCGGGTACTGCGTTTCCACTCCCTGGACGGCAGCACTCCGGTCCGGGCATAGCCAACGTCGACCGTCAGGTTGTCGCCAAACCCGAACCTGGACATGAAGCTGTGCATGGTGTCGATACCCATGCGGTAACCAAGCTCATAGAAAAAGGTGTCACAGGACTGGAATATCGCCTTCTGCAGGTCTGTGTGTCCGTGGCCACCACCGATGGCGGTACGCAGGGTATAGTCTCCCCAACGGTAGGAGACACCGGGCAGGCGAAAGTAGCCGGGATCCTGAATTGCGTATTCATAGTCCACAAATTCATGCTGCAGACCAGCCAGGCCCAGAAACGGCTTCACCGTCGAACCCGGCGGATAGGGGTTGGTGGTGCGATCGAACAGTGGGGTATTAACCTGATCATTGACCAGCTTGCCGTAGTCCACGCTGCTGATTCCGGTCACAAACAGATTCGGGTCGAATCCCGGTTTGCTGACCATCGCCAGTATGCCACCGGTCTCGGGTTCAATGGCCACCACAGCACCGCGGAAATCACCCAGCGCTGCCTCGGCTGCCACCTGCAGGCGCGCGTCCAGGTGCAGCATCAAATCTTTCCCGGCTACCGGGTCGGTGCGATCCAGACGTCGGGTAACCTGGCCGCGATTGTTCTTTTCAACCAATTCGTAGCCTACTGTGCCGTGCAGCAGATCCTCATAAGTGCGCTCGATACCAGATTTCCCGATATGGTTGGTGCCGCCGTAGTTCTCCCGCTCTTCCTCGCTCAGCGCGTCCAGTTCCTGACGATTGATCTCAGACACATAGCCCACGCTATGGGCGGTCAGTGCGCTGTAGGGGTACTGGCGCACAAACTGAGGCTCAATCGCCACGCCGGGCAGCAGGTGGCTGTTCACAGCAATGCGCGACTTGGCCTGATCGTCCAGCACATAGACCAGCGGCACTGAGGCGAAGGGGACACGGTTACGCTTCAGGCGGCGCGTGAACTGCTCGATATCGTCCTCAGTCAGCTCTATCAGTTCGGACAGCCGCCCCAGCAGGGCATCCATGTCACCCACCTGTTCTTCCACTACCGTGAGGTTAAAGATTGGCTGGTTGTCGGCCAGCAGTTCGCCATTGCGGTCGAAGATCAGACCGCGGGCCGGCGGCACGTATTGTGAATGCAGGCGATTACCATCGGAACGGGCCGAGAAATACTCGTGCTGGTAAACCTGCAGATTAATCAGTTTGGCAACCAGCGCGCTGAACAGCACAAAGGTAAAGATACCGGCCACGGTCAAACGGCGATTGAAGATGCGTCGCTCTGCCTCGTGATCTTTCAGCTGCCATTTACCGGCCATTCAATTCTTGCCTTTCATGTTGGGGAATACTGTGGGCCTACCCGGGGTAGCTCGACAGATGACACCAGGCGCACCGCCATCGCCGCGGCGCTCGCGAGCACATTAGCCTGACTTACTCAGGTCATCGGCGTCGCGGGTCCGGTCTGTAGCTGGCCTACCAAATGGTCATCCAGCCGTTTTCGCCAGAGTTTGACCGATTACGCACATGACCGTGACTGGGCCAGGAAAAGTGCGCCTGAAACCGCTTTTTGCCTTAGTGTAACGCGAATTGGTCGCTAATTTCAGAGCCTTCACCAACCCGCCCTCTGGCCGGGTTCACTGCCGATGATAAGGGTGGCCGGCGCGCAAGCTCTGGGCCCGGTAAAGTTGCTCAGCCACCAGGATTCTGACCAGGGGATGGGGTAGCGTCAGTGCCGACAGGGACCAGCGCTCATCGGCCCGGGCCAGGCAATCCCCATGCAGGCCGTCCGGCCCACCAACCAGCAGGCTGACATTACGTCCCATGGACTGGAACTGCCCCAGCTTGTCTGCCAGTCCCGTGGTGTCCAGTGATTTGCCAGCCACATCCAGCGCCACCACGTAGTCCGCAGTCGGCAATTTGCCCAGCATCGCGGCGCCTTCTTTCTGGATGCACTGATCAATGGTCGTGGTCTTGTTGCGTCTGGGCAGCGGGATTTCCTGCACACTGAAACCCAACTCGTGCTGGATGCGCCGCGTATATTCCTGCACGCCCTCTTCTACCCAGCGCGGCATGCGCGTGCCAACTGACAACAGCGTGATTTTCATGATCGGGTCACCCAGGACCAGAGGCGGGACTCAGGAGGTGGATTCCGAACTGGAATCAGCATCTGCATCAGCACCAAAATTCCAGAGTTCTTCCAGATTATAAAGTGCGCGCACTGGCGCCATCATGACGTGTACCACGACATCACCGGCATCAACCAGAACCCATTCTGATTGCAGCTTGCCCTCAATGCCGACGATCTTGCCGCCCTTGGCTTCAATGTGCTCCACCACTTCATTGGCAAGCGCCTTGATGTGGGTGCTGGAGCGACCGGTGGCGATCACCATGTAGTCAGTAATCTGGGTCAGATTCTCGACGTTGATGCATTTGACGGACTGCCCTTTCATGTCTTCCAGGGCATCAACGGCCACCTGCGCAAGCTTCTTGCTGTTCAATTTACTTACCTTCATAAGTTGGTTGTTCGAAGGGTCTGGGCACTCCAGCTCAGGCCCTTAACGGTAAAGTCTGTGGTCTTCAATGTACAACCGCACTTTTTCATCCAGCATCTTATCGGTGCGCTCATTAGCCCGCAGACTCCTGCGTACCTGCGTTGACGACAGGCCATAGTCGAAATCTTCGGCAACATAAATGCTGCCGCGGTCCTCAGCGAACAGCTCTTCTGGTGTATCAACACGACGCGACGCCAGGCCTGTCGCGGTCGCTGCCTGATCATCCAGCCGCGCGCCTTCGCGATTAAGCACCAGCACATGGGAAAGCTCCAGAATACGCTGCCATTGATGCCATTGGGGCAGCGTGTTAAATGCATCCAGCCCCATGACAAAAACCAGCTGCTGATAGTCTCCCTCGTCACGCAGTTCCGCCAGAGTATCTACCGCGTAGGAGACTCCCTCACGCTCGATCTCCCGGGCATCCGCCGCCAGTTTACGATAATCGGCAATTGCCATGGCCAGCATCCGCAGCCGATGTTCAGCACTGGCGGTGGCGGGATCACGATGGTTGGGAGTTGCGCAGGGAATTAATAACAGGCGGTCCAGATTCAGCAGTGAGACCGCGTAGCGCGCGGCATCGATATGGCCATTGTGCACCGGATCAAACATCCCCCCATAGACACCGAGCCTTGAGGTCACTGCCTGATGTGGCCGTCGCCTAAAACGATATATTTCTGCGATGTCAGTCCTTCCAGCCCGACCGGACCGCGGGCGTGTAGCTTGTCTGTAGAAATTCCGATTTCTGCGCCCAACCCGTATTCAAAGCCATCGGCAAAGCGGGTCGAGGCATTGACCATGACCGAACTGGAATCAACCTCGCGCAAGAAGCGCTGGGCGCTAGTATAGTTCTCGGTAATGATAGATTCTGTATGCTGTGAGCTATAGCGATTGATATGGGTAATGGCTTCATCGAGACCGGCCACGACTCTTATTGAGATAATAGGCGCCAGGTACTCCGTTTCCCAATCCAGTTCTGTTGCCGGCACCACATTGCTGATCAGCGCCGCTGTCTTGCTGCAGCCACGAATCTCGACCTCGTGCTGCTGGAGAATTTTGGCCAGAGGTGGCAGCACCTGGTCGGCAATTGACTCGGCAACCAGCAACGACTCCAGGGTGCAGCAAGTACCATAGCGCTGGGTCTTGGCGTTTACAGCTACCCTGATCGCTTTATCAAGGTCAGCGTCATCATCAATGTATAAATGGCAATTACCATCAAGGTGCTTGATGACCGGTACCCTGGCGTCTCTACTGATGCGCTCTATTAGCCCTTTACCACCCCGGGGAACAATGACGTCAATGTACTGGGGCATAGTGATCATTTTCGCTACCACTTCACGGTCAGTACGATCAATGACCTGAACGACATTCTCATCCAGATCAGCGGCTTTGAGTCCTGTGGCAATACAGGCGGCGATGGCCTGATTGGAATGCAGCGCCTCGGAGCCACCGCGCAAGATGGTGGCATTGCCACTCTTCAGGCACAGACTGGCTGCCTCGCAGGTCACATTCGGGCGCGACTCATAAATTATGCCAATGACGCCCAGGGGCACCCGCATGCGACCCACCTGGATACCACTGGGACGATACTTGAGATCACTGATTTCACCGACCGGATCGTCAAGCGCCGCCACCTGGCGAAGGCCGGCAATCATGGTGTCGATACGCGCGTCATTAAGTTCCAGGCGATCCATCAAGGCCGGCTCCAGACTTTGCGCGGCGCCAGCCTCCAAATCCTGCTTATTCGCCGCCAGCAACTCCTCGCGGGCACTGTCCAGCGCATCGGCAATGGCTATCAGGGCGGTATTTTTCTGCGCGGTTGTCGCCCTGGCAATCTGCTGGGATGCGACCCGTGCCTGGGCCCCCACTGCCGTAACGTAGGTTTCGGTATTGTCGATGGTAGTTTGCGCCTGGTTCATAGCTGCTGGTTCATAACTGTTGCTTCATGCTGCCCTTGTTTCGGCTTCTCGGCAGTGCCGGTGCTGGCTGCTTCATTCCTGGCAGGCCGCCTCGCTCATGTGCTGGACGCCCGACGCCTGGACGGCGCAAGTATAGCGTAAATTGTGGCTCGTCGGGCCGTCCAATTAGACAGCTGACGCGAATTAACTATATTCTTGGGTCTTTACCGCTGCAAGCGTCGGCCATTGGGCCGCCCGAGATTGTCAATATCCCCATGCCCAAGGCTCAGCAGTCAGACGCCGATTCCCTGAACTCGCCCGCACGGGCCAGCGTGCTGCAGGCCCTTACCCCGGTCAGCGTGCTGATCGCCCTGCTGTCATTCTCGGTCTACCTGTTTGGCGAAGACGCCAGCTATGGCCCCAACCAGATCGCCCTGATTATTGGTGCCGCGGTGGCCGCCTTTATGGGCTGGCGCAACGGGCAGACCTGGGAGGATATTGAGGCCAGCATTGTCAGCGGCATTACCGTATCCCTGAAGCCGATTCTGATTCTGTTCAGCGTCGGTCTGCTGATTGGCAGCTGGATCCTGGGCGGCACCGTACCGACCATGATTTACTACAGCCTGCTAATCCTCGACCCAGCCATATTCTACGTGGCCACCTGCATCATCTGTGCGCTCATCGCACTCAGTATCGGCAGTTCCTGGACCGTGGCCGGCACTGTTGGCATCGCGTTAATCGGCGCAGCTGGCGGCATGGGCCTGTCCGTGGAAATTACCGCGGGGGCGATTATTTCCGGCGCCTACTTCGGCGATAAAATGTCGCCGCTGTCAGAAACCACCAATCTGGCCCCGGCGGTGGCGGGCACCGATTTGTTTACCCACATCGGCCACATGGTGTGGACCACCCTGCCCAGCATTTCCATTTCGCTGATTTTATTTACCATCATTGGCCTTAATATCGACACCTCCGCAAACGCCGATGATCTGGCAGTCACCATGGACCTGCTGACGGAAAACTTCACGCTCAACCCGATTATGCTGCTGCCCGTCATCGCCCTTCTTGTTATGGCCAACAAGCGCTTCCCGCCGATTCCCACCATCATGGCCGGCGCGATGCTGGGTGTTATTCTGGCACTGGTTTTTCAGCGGCCGGCAATCCTCGCCCTCGCTGGTGACGCGCCTAATGTCTTCCTGGCGCTATTCAAAGGGGTCTGGTACACCCTTTTTGATGGCTTTGTGCTATCCAGTGGTAACGAAACCCTTGATGACCTGATGACCCGCGGCGGTATGAGTTCGATGTTGAATACGGTGTGGCTGATTCTCTGCGCCATGGTGTTTGGCGCGGTCATGGACCATACCGGTCTGCTGCGAACCCTGGTGGATTATGCCCTGTCATTCGTCAACAGTACCGGCAGCCTTATCGCCACGACAATCGCCACCTGCATCGGCGCCAACATCATCACTTCCGATCAGTACATCGCGGTAGTGCTACCCGGGCGGATGTACAAGCTTGAGTATGAACGTCGCAATCTGGATATGAAGAATCTGTCGCGCACCCTGGAAGATGCGGGTACGGTGACTTCTCCCCTGGTGCCCTGGAACACCTGCGGCGCCTATATGGCGGGAACCCTTGGGGTGGCCACGTTTGCCTACCTGCCCTACTGCTTTTTCAATCTGATCAATCCGTTCGTGGCTCTGCTTTACGGATTCATCAATTTCAAGATCGCCCCGGCCACCCAGGAGCAGCCTGCCTGACACCGGCAAGCTACTGGCGGAAGCGTTTCTCCAGTCAGCCACGGTGCCTGGTTCCTTAGGGATATCAGGGGGGTGTCAGCGCAAACTTCAGCTCGACAACATTGCCTTCCGGATCATGCAGATAGACGGATCGACCGAAACCCTGGGCGCCATAACGTTCAGCAAATTCACTGTGCTCTATACCGGCATCATCGAGCTGTTGCAGCAGTTCGTTTTCATCGACCGCGGCGATACGCAGACATACATGATCGACATTGCGTCCGTCCTGCTGCGGCGGACCACCACCCAGCTTACCGAGCTTGCTGTCCACCGGCACCAGGTCTATCAATCCGGTGCCTGCGCGCAACTGCACCAGACCGACGTCCGGATCAAGCTCCCTCTCCAACGGACAGCCCAGAAAATCACGATAAAAGGCCAGCATTTCCGCCAGACGTGTGGTGCGAAACACCACGTGATCGATTGCCTGTATCTCCACCATCATTCAGCTCCAGTATTTCGGTTGCGGTGCCAAGGAACCTCTGACTAATTCTACCGGTGCTCTGCGGGAGTCTGTCGGGCGCTACTGCCAGGCGTCACGCGCCGGGAATGGCCAATCCCTTGCCGAGCGGGACAACGCCGCAGTGGCGCCCGACAGGCCCCGCCCGGAGGGGCCTCCAGAGCATCGATAGAATTAATCAGAGGTTCCCTAAATCAAGTTTTGCAGACATAGCTCCTCCGGATAAGGATTCATGTAATAGGAGTTAAGAATGTAATCGTCTGGATTACGCCGAAAATGGTGATTGAACAAGGTAATCGGAACAATAAGAGGCACCTGGCCCTTGCGATATCTCTCAATAGTCTGCATTAATTCCTGCTTGTCGTCGCTGTCCAGGTGATTCTTGAGATAACCTTGGATGTGCTGCAGCACGTTAACCTGATTCTTGCGAGTTGCCCTGATCTTCATCAGCGCCATGAATTCATGCAGATATTCACGGGCGTTTGTCTGCAGGTTAAGCTTGGTCGTATGGGCTACCAGGCGCCCCAGTTTGCGATAGATGATCTGGTCCCGACTCATCAGTATCAGCTTGTGCCGCGCATGGAATTCAACCAGACTCCCGACGGTCAGGCCTGCATCTTCCAACTGATGCCAGCGACGCAGGGCAAACACCCGCTGGATAAAGTTTTCACGCAGCACCGCATCACCCAGGCGCCCCTCTTCTTCCACCGGGAGATAAGGAAGGTTAGCCATCAACTGAGCCGCGTAGACGCCCACCCCTTCCCGTTTGGGCATCACCTTGTCCCATATCTTGACCCGTTCCATGCCGCAACTGGGGGAATCTTTTTTAAGAATGTAGCCGCACAACTTTTTCTGCCAGTCCATTTGTTGATCGGCACACCCAGCCAGCGCGTCGGTATAATCCTTGTCAAAATCATCAAACTGAACACAGCGCACTACATCGTTTTCCCTACGCTGCAGTCGAATCGGCTTGCGTGGTACGCCCAGGCCAATAGCCATCTCCGGGCAGAACGGCTTGAATTCGAAATAGTCACCGAGGGTTCGAGTGATATAGGAATGCCCCTTGTGACCACCGTCGTAGCGAACCCGCTCACCCAGCAGACAACTGCTGATCCCGACGGGAATCCTGTTGCCGGGCTGGGCTGAGTCGGAAGCGGCGGTGGGCCTGTGGTTCACTGTGCTCATGTTTATTGGCTATCAGATTTGTCGGTTATTGTCCTGCTCTGGGGACTATCGCTGGCCGCAACTGCCTCGCTGGGTAGCAAGCTAGCCGGGTCAAGCCCACCAAGCACCAATCGCTCCTTGTCCTTTCTGCGCAACTGCTTGATCCGATACTCCAACTGGAGCCCGATGGATTTGCTGGCTACCGGCAGTTGATAGGCAACTGTCAGCGGCTGCCTGCCGCGCAGGGATTTTGCGCCCCTGCCACTGCCCAACTCACCACTGTGTTCCTGCAATCGACGCTGAAGATCCGTGGTTATACCGGTGTACAAACTACCATCGGCACAGCGCAACAGGTAAAGCGTCCAGCTGGGTTCGCCGGGGATTTCGGTGCAGTCTTCAGCCATGCTGCTCCGGGCGCAGTTGCCAGCTTTGTTCATGTTGTTCGGCCCGCCCGTCACGCTGCAACTTGATCAGGTGCGCCAACAGCGTTCGGCGCGCCCAGGGCAACAGATGGCTTGCCACGTCGTCATAGACAGTCCTGACCAGGTTATCGATATCCGTGCGACCCAGCATCTCAAGGCCCGCAACTATTTTTGCTTCGCGTTTCAGTCGATGGGCAATCAGTCTTGCCAGTTCCGCTTGCGGCTCGTGCATAACCTCGCCGTGTCCAGGGGCCAGCATTGCCAGATCGAGGGTTTGCAGAGTCGCAAGCGAGCCCAGATAGTCAGACATGTCACCATCCGGCGGCAGGATTACCGGTGTCGTGCCCTGCAGCACATGGTCGCCGGTAAACAATAGTCGCTCTTCCACGAGTAAATAGCACAAATGATTGGAGACATGTCCCGGGGTATGAATCAGTTGCAGACGATAGTCACCGCAATCCAGTTGGTCACCGTCACGCCATGATCGAGCCGGAACAAAGCTGCGATCCTGTCCCTCCGCATCCGGTGCTGGCAAGCCAATCAGTTCGGCACCTGTAGCTTTCTGCAATAGCGCCGCGCCCGGCGAGTGGTCGCGGTGAGTATGGGTAACCAGAATGTAATCCAGTGAGCGCCCGGCCAGAGTCTGCTGTACCGCCGCGACCATGCCTGCATCTGCTGGCCCGGGGTCCAGCAGACAACACTGCCGCCCGACAATCAGATAGCTATTGGTACCGGGCCCGGTCATGGGACCTGGATTATTACCTAGCAGTCGCAGCACTGTGACCGAGTTGGTCGGTAACGCAACTGCTTCACCGGGATTGCCCTGCATGGTTCACTGACTCCTCATGGTCCTGATCTTCCGATCGGAAACTCCTCACTGCGATCATAGCGCGTTGCCGGAATGATCCAAAATTGCTGACGAACGCGCCGCTGGCGGCCCGAAATCCGGCTGGAGTTTGCCTGGAAATAAGGACATAATTGCTGCCCTAAAAAAAGCTACATACAAGCAAGAATTCCCAGTCTGCGCACCTTGCCCGGGTACGCCGACCCGCAACAAACTCTCACGATTGAATAGCTGGGATCAGACCTGACTGAATGAATCAGCGGGTCTCCAGTCGGTCATCGGCCGCCCATGCCAGTGACCGATTGCAATGTACGTCGAAAACCTTCAGGAAGAATAACAATGCACAGGATACAAACCTTTAATACTCTTTCACCGCTCGGGCTCGAGCGCTTTCCCACCGATCAATTCGAGGTGGGACCGGATCTTGACAACCCCGATGCCATCTTGCTGCGCAGTCATAAACTGGACAGCTCATCCCTGAACACAAATTTAAACGCCATTGCGCGAGCCGGGGCTGGGGTAAACAATGTCCCGGTGGCCGACTGCACCAGTCGCGGTATCGTGGTGTTCAACACCCCCGGCGCCAACGCCAATGCCGTCAAGGAATTGGTACTGTGCGGCATGTTGCTGGCATCCCGAGACATTGTACCCGGCATTAACTTTGCCCACTCCCAGCCAGCGAACAGTGACTACGAATCGGTAGCTGCGTTGATGGAACAGGAAAAGAAACGCTTCAAGGGCAGCGAGATCGCTGGCAAGACACTGGGTGTCGTTGGCCTGGGTGCGATTGGTTCGCTGGTTGCAGAAATGGCCATCGGCCTGGGCATGGAAGTGCAGGGCTACGATCCGGCACTGTCAGTGGCTGCTGCCTGGCGCTTGCCCAGCCAGGTCAAGCGCATTGAGAATCTGACTGCGCTGGCAGCGTCATCAGATTTTATTTCCCTGCACCTGCCGGTACTGGATGCCACCCGCGGCCTGATCAACAGCGAATGGTTTGCAGCGATGAAAGACGGTGCCACCCTGCTGAATTTCGCCCGCGACGAAATCGTGGATGTCACTGCCCTGCAGGCAGCCCTGGAATCCGGACGCCTGCACCGCTACGTGAGCGATTTCCCGCGCCCGGAATTATTGGCACGTGACGATGTGATTGCCATGCCGCACATTGGTGCCAGCACCCGTGAAGCAGAAGAAAACTGCGCAATCATGGCCGCTGATCAGCTCACCGATTTTTTCAAACACGGTAACATCAAGAACTCGGTTAACTTTCCCAGCCTGTACCTGGATCGCGCTGCCAACGCCGAACCAGGTACCCGTCTGGCGGTAAGCAACAGGAACGTACCGAAGATGCTCGGACAGATCCTTTCCGTGCTGGCCGACCAGAACATTAACGTCATCGATATGCTCAACCGGTCTCGAGACGAAATTGCCTATAACCTGATTGATCTGGAAAGCGCGCCCTCGGCATCCGCGCTCAAGGCGATCCGGGAGATCGACAACGTTATCAAGGTTACTGTGCTGTAAACCAATAACGAGCAAAGACTGACATTACAGTTACGAAAATATAGTCAAACAACTTTATCCACCCAATATCAGGAACCCCATTACCAGGAACCCTACTATGTCACGAGTTTACAATTTTGGCGCCGGCCCGGCGATGCTACCTCTCGAAGTCATGGAGAAAGCCCAGGCAGAATTTCTCGACTATAAGAACATGGGCGCATCAGTCATTGAAATAAGCCACCGCTCCAGGGAGTTTGACGAAATAATCAACCGCTGCGATGAGTTATTGACCGAGCTGGCCAATATCCCCGGGAACTACAAGATTCTGTATGTTCACGGCGGCGCACAGATGCAGTTCTCGGCGGTACCAATGAACCTCATCAATCGCAATCCGGCAAGAAAGGCATCTTTTGTGCTGACCGGAAACTGGGCGGTAAAAGCCAGCAAAGAAGCCGCCCGCTACGGTACCGCTTTAGATATAGCCAGCAGCGAAGACCAGAATTTCAACTATATTCCGGATTTCGATTCCGCGAGCCTGGATCCTGAAAGCTCGTACCTGCACATCGTCAGCAACAACACCCTGTTCGGCACGCGCTGGAACAGCTTCCCGGACACTGGCGAGGTGCCCCTGGTGGCGGACATGACCTCAGAGTTTTTGTCCCGCAAAATCGATATCAGCCAATTCGGTGTTATTTTTGCCGGGCTACAGAAAAACCTGGGCCCGTCAGGACTGGCGCTGGTAATTATTCGTGAAGACCTGCTCGACCATGCTCTGCCGGAAACGCCGGCACTTCTGGACTACCGCGTCTACGAGAAACAACACTCACTGGCCAACACCACCAATACTTTCGCTATCTACATGATGTCTCTGGTGCTTGAGTGGCTGAAGAAGGAAGGCGGTGTCGACGACATGGAAGCGCGTAATGAAGCAAAAGCCAAGCTGGTTTACGATTTCATCGACAGCAATGATTTCTATATCCCGGTTGCCCAGCCTGCTCATCGTTCCATGATGAATGTGACCTTCAATCTGGCCAATGAAGATCTGCTGGGCAACTTTGTATCAGAGGCTGAGGCGGCAGGCCTTTATGCGCTCAAGGGTCACCGGGACGTCGGCGGGGCCCGCGCTTCGATCTATAATGCCATGCCGTTGGCGGGCTGCCAGGCACTGGTGGATTTCATGGGCGAGTTCGCCAGCAAGAATGGCTAAACCGCTTCCAGCTGAGATCGATCCACGCCGGCTCATTTACAGAGGCAACGGCGTGGGTTAGTTTAGGGCACCTCTATTAATAGAGGTGCTCCTTAATTTGTATGCCAACCACTGGACCGGGCGAACGTGCGCAAAATCATTCACTGTGATTGCGATTGTTTCTATGCCTCCATTGAGATGCGCGACAATCCGGAACTGGTGGGCAAACCCATCGCCGTGGGTGGTTCACCGGAACGGCGGGGTGTGGTTGCGACCTGCAATTACGAGGCGCGGGAGTTCGGAATTCATTCCGCAATGTCAGCGGCGCAGGCACGCAAGCGCTGTCCCGATCTGATCATTATCCGGCCCGACATGGAAAAATATCGCCAGGCCTCGGCTCGCATCCACGACATTTTCCAGCGCTTCACCGATACGATTGAACCCTTGTCCCTCGACGAGGCCTACCTGGATGTCAGCCAGTGTCGGCAGCATGGCGGCAGCGCCACCCAGATAGCCAAAAGCATCCGCCAGGCAGTGAAGGAAGAGGTCAGGATCACAATTTCCGCCGGTGTCGCCTCCAACAAGTTTCTCGCCAAGATTGCCAGCGACTGGCGTAAGCCCGATGGCCTGTTCATTATTCGTCCGGAACAGGTCGACAGCTTCGTCGCGCAACTGCCGGTAAAAAAGCTGCACGGCGTTGGTAAAGTCACGGCGGCGAAGCTGCATGGCCTTGGCATCAACACCTGCGCTCAACTGCGCGCCCTGGGAGAGGACGAATTACACCAGCACTTTGGCTCGTTTGGACAGCGGCTCTACCAACTCAGCCGGGGAATCGATGAACGTCCCGTGCAAACCGAACGGATTCGCAAGTCCGTCAGCGTCGAAAATACCTATGCCCACGACCTGGCCGATCTGCAAGCCTGCCTGGCGGAGCTACCCCGATTGACGGACCAGCTTCAGAAACGACTGCTGCGCCTTGATCGTCCGTATAGTATTCATAAACAGTTTATCAAGATTAAATTTCGCGACTTCAGCCAGACCACTGTTGAGACAGTATCCGGCAATACCGGGCTGGAAAACTTTATTGCGCTGTGTAGCGCAGGCTTTGCCCGTGGTGCCAAGGCTGTCCGGCTACTGGGAGTCGGCGTGCGGCTGACGCCGGAAGCGGACGCCGAGCCCGGCTCAGTCAGTACAGACCAATTAGCCCTTAGCCTGGATTAGAGCCCTTAGCCTGGACTAGAGCCTTTAGCTCAACATCGAGCCTGCAGCCTAAAGTAAAGCCCCCGGCCCGAAGTAGAGCCCTCAGTCTCCCTATTACAGCCAGCCAACAGAACCCAGCACCATGAGTCGATACCGTCCCCCCCAGAAACCTGGCGCCAAGTACATTACCGCCGAAGGCGAACGTGTCCTGAAAATGGAGCTGTACCAGCTCTGGAAAGTGGAGCGCCCACAGGTAACCCAGTCAGTATCCGAGGCAGCTGCCATGGGCGACCGGTCAGAAAATGCCGACTACATCTACGGCAAGCGTCGCCTGCGGGAGATCGATCGACGCGTACGTTATCTGAGCAAGCGTCTTGATGAAGTGACCGTGGTGTCGCAACCCCCTGACGATACCGACCGCATTTATTTTGGCGCCTACGTCACTCTTGAAGATGAGGCCGGTGACAGCAAACGCTATCGCCTGGTAGGTCCCGATGAAATTAACCCGCAGCGCGGTTTTATCAGTATCGATTCACCGATGGCCAGGGCACTGCTCGGGAAACGCATCGATACCGATATCGAGATCGAAACCCCGGATGGACACCGTGAGTATTACATACTCGCCATCGAGTACGAGTACTAAGCTATGCGCCGCAGACACGTCACGATTCTGCTGATCCCCGGAGCGCTGGGCTCCACCGTGACGATTCCGCTGGAAATGCTCAACGCCGCCAACGATATCGCCCGGGCCCAGCGCCGCCCGGACCTGCGCATCACCGTGCAACTCGCTGGTAGCAACGTCGGCGACATGACTTTGAATGGCGGATTAAGAGTACATTGTCCAGCGCGACTTGGCAGCATCGACACGACAGACCTGATATTCATACCAGGACTTTGGGGCAACCCGCGCGCCGCGGTACGTCGCAACCAGACGTTAATTGACTGGCTGGTAAGACAATATGATCAAGGTGCCACGTTATGCGGTATTGCCAGCGGCACTTTTCTCATAGCCGCCACAGGCTTGCTGGACAATCGTCCCGCAACCACACACTGGCGACATTTCGACCTGTTTAGTGAGCTTCATCCGTGGGTCAAACTGCAGCGGAAGCGCTTCATAACACACGATCAGCGGCTTTTCTGCACCGGAAGCGTCAATGCCGCACGCGACATTATGCAGCACTTCGTCGCCCTGCTGTTTTCCGATGCCATAGCTAGCCAGGTCGCGCGTCACTTTACCCATGAGTTGAAGCGCTCCTACGAGTCCTTACTGCTCAATGAAGACCAGAGCAGTACCCATCACGATGAAACCATTATCAAGGTGCAGGAGTGGATTCAGGATAACTATACGAAACCGATACCGGTGACCGAAATAGCCAGACGCTTTCAACTCAGTGTGCGCTCGCTGAATCGGCGCTTCAAACAGGCAACCAACACCACGCCACTACAATACCTTCAGGACCTGCGAATCAGCCAGGCGAAGGATCTGTTAAAACAAAGCAATCTGGTTATCGCTGAGGTGGCCGATCAGGTGGGGTATCAGGATGCCAGCTATTTCACGGGGCTGTTCAAGAAGCTCAATGCCATCACCCCAAACGAGTATCGGCGCCTGGTTCGCAACAAGCTCTTCGTGGCACAAACCAGCGGCCAGCAGGGATGAATTCCTAACCAGCCACTGGCAGTTTGTCCAGCCAAACAAGTCTGATTGAATAAGGCTAAGGAAGCTCTGATCAATTCTACCGTGCTCTGCGGGAGTCTGTCGGGCGGGGCCTCCAGAGCTTCGGTAGAATTGATCTGAGGTTCCCTAACTGGATTGCTGCTTGAACTTGTCCAATTGCTCAGGCGAAGCTGCCTGCTGATACCTGGCCTTCCATTCGGCATAGGGCATGCCGTAGACGATTTCACGGGCTTCATCATAATCGATTTCGATGCCACGCTCGGACGCTTCCGCCACATACCATTTTGACAGGCAATTGCGGCAAAAGCTGGCCAGATTCATCAGGTCAATGTTCTGGACGTCCTTGTGCTCGTCCAGGTGTTTGAGAAGCCGCCGAAAGGTGGCGGCTTCGAGTTCAGTTATTAACTGCTTTTCCATACTTCGCTCTATTTGCTGCTAGACCGGTGCATCAGGGGCGATGGCATCCAGTTGATGGTGGGGCACGGCACGGTGCTTCTTGTCGATGTCCTTGAGCTGCCGCTCCGCCGCGTTGAAGGCATCACGAATAGCAATATAGAGATCTTCATGCGCGTGGTTGTCGTGTTGATCCTGATTGACGCGCACTTCCTTTGAAGGAGTGTGGATTTCGAGCCCGACCGAGTAGACCTTCCCCTTGTGGTGATTGTTGTGGGGACAGTCCAATACAACTCGACCGGTAATAATCTGATCACAGTAACGCTCCAGCTTGGCGATTCGCTTGTTTACTGCGTCGTTGATAGCTTCGGTCTGGTCGATGTTGTGATAGGTAACCTGGAATTCATTGGTCATAGATATCTTTCTCCTGGTTGATTGAATCATACGGTTAGCTCTGGTAACTGCTCGGTATGCCTCCTGTCCTGGTAAAAAATTCATGAATCGCGTCGGTATCAGATACTCCCGCTGGCACGCACATGTTTCGGCCCACGCGCCTGGTTCACAGAGCACGCGCTCGCACCAGCGGCAGTAAAGACCGTGGCCGGTTTCCTGATCGTGAAAATAGTAAAAGCAGATAAACGAGTTCGGGACATGAATATGACCCGCGGGATGAACCGCATCGCGGTCCGGAGAACACCAGCACGGCTTGAGGCTCCGGATCGTGCCGGAGTAGCAAATCGAGTTGCTGGCTTTGTGGTTGATGGCACTCGGCCGGGCTCTACATTCAGAGCCCTGGAAGATTGCATTACCAGACAGTGTTGCGCTGGCATCACCCCTCCTTAACTAACTATGATTTCAGGTTACTCCTTTGTCATCAAATTGTTAACCCTGTCAGGAAGAATTTTTGAAGCACCAGTGCCACGGTTCGTAGTCAATGCCATAGGGATTGCCGCGCGGGAAACTCAGACGGAACCCGTGAGCCGCAGCATTGGCCTCAAGCCATTGATAGGCAACAGTATTTTCAAAGTCTTCAACCAGCGCCTCGCAGTCCAGAGTGCCGACATCGATGGCCCGCCCGGTGTGATGCTCGCTGAAACCGGGGGCGGCATTGACGCGCAGGATTTCCGTTAATGACTGCCCTGCCGCAAGTTTCCTGGCAATCAGCCCACGCTGGTATTCCAGATCCCGGAACGCAGATATCAGGTGCAGGGTGATGTCCTCAGCGGCTGCCCGCTGTTTCATGTCCTGCCAGGCGGCAAAGGCCTCCGGCGTAAGACGCTGGGGGCGCCCGTAATAATCCGGTTCTGTATCTACCAGTTGCGCAGGCTCCGGGTACAGCGGCAACTTACAGCTCGTCCTATAGTCGGGAGCAATGCCCAACTCCCGGTGGACCGCGGCCACTCGCCGGGCGAACGCCTCGCCGGTTTCTGCTGCACGGTTAGCGCGGGTAGCTGTCAAAGACGGTTTCGATCCAGCGCTGCTCATTGATAAATCCCTGCCCCCAGTTTTCATACCTGGGGTCCAGCCCTGCCGCGATGATCTCTTCGCGACTCATACGCTGCGATTTCATGACCCGAATGTCGGTCACGGTGTCACGCACTACGTTATAAAAATCCTGTAAATCGGCCTTGGTCGCCAACGGTCCGTGACCGGGTATCACCGCAGTATCTTCGGCAATCCAGGACAGGGCTCTTTCCAGATTGCTGATATAGCCCTGCACAGTCCCGCCATTGGCCAGATCAATGAATGGAAAGCCTCCATTGAAGAAATGGTCTCCCATATGAATCACATTGGAATCCGCAAACATCACCACGCTGTCGGTATCGGTATGCCCCCGGGGCATGTGAATCAGCGTGATGTCTTCGCCGTTAAAGTGAATGGTGACATCGTCATCAAAGGTCACCACTGGCAGCGCCGGGGCCGGTGCGTCACCGGACGCCAGACGCACCCGTACATTTTCGTGGGCGACAATCAGGCTGTCGGTGCCGAAATCCGCATTGCTGCCAGTATGGTCGCCATGAAAATGGGTGTTCAGCACAAACCGGGGCACATCGGAGCCGAGCGCGGCCAGAGCCCCGCGGATGCGGTCTGCCAGCGGCGCATATTGGTCGTCAACTATCAGAATCCCGTCAGCACCGGCCGACACACCGATATTACCGCCCTGCCCCACCAGCATGGAGATATTTCCCGCCACCGGCACCGTTTCGATGCTGACATCGGCGAACCGGTCCTGGGCCACCGCGCCCGGGGCAGACAGCGTCAGCGCTGCAGCCATCATCCTGGCAGCCAGTAACTTGCAGGTATTCAAGGTTTGCATGGCATGGGTCTCTGTTGCTCTGAAAGGAGTTCATGCTATGTGGGCGCCTGCCCGGATGCAAGCGGGCAGGCAGAGACATGGAATGGCTGATACGCCATAATTTATGGCTAATTCAAACTAGTTCTATTGGTGTCTGCCACTCTATAGTCCTACTAATTTCACGGGATTCTATCAGTCATGGTGCCCTTACCCATTATTACCGCCCTTGGCGGCATCAACGCAGCCGGACGCAGCTCCGGGCATCACGGCTATCGCCGTCTGGTGTATTCGGCGCTGCCGGCTGCCGCCCAGCAGCGCACCCTGCACAGTCTCGCGGCCTTGACCGGCAAGCTTGCGCAGCATGATCAGCAATGGCGCAATGCCCAGGGTGCCGAGGTGAAACATGATGAGTACCTGGGCCAGCTGACCAGCCAATTGCTGGACGAAACCCTGATTCGCAAGCTGGAATCGAATCTGTTCGATCCCGAGGCACTGCTGAGCCTGCGACCGACAACCCTGAGCCCGACCGGTAATAGCCCGCTGGAATTTGCAATCCGCCGACGCCATCTCCCGAACCCCTTGCCCGAAGGCTGGTTGATCGTCCCTGACCATGATGCACCGGATGACAAGGTGTGGATTCGCGCCGCTGACAATCTGCAGGTAATCCTGCCCAGCCAGCACCAAAGCTCGGTCAATAGTGCCGGGCAATTGCCCAGCGGTTTTGATCCGGCTCGCCTTTACCAGGCGCGCAACCATCCCCGGGCCTTGCAGCTCATGGTTTACGCCGCCTCTGACGCAGTCAACTCGCTGGGTGTGGACTGGGCAGAAATTCGCCGCCGGGTCCCGGCCGACCAGATCAGCGTTTACGCTGGCAGCGGTCTGGGCCAGTTGGACGGTAATGGCTTTGGCGGCATGTTGCAGGCCCGTCTGCTGGGTAAGAAGGTCAGTTCCAAACAACTACCGCTGGGCTATGCAGAAATGCCCGCGGACTTTATCAACGCCTATCTGCTTGGCAACCTGGGCACCACTGGCACCAATGTCGCCGCCTGTGCCACGTTTCTCTACAACCTGCGCCAGGGTATACGCGATATCCAGACCGGCAGTCACCGCCTGGTCATCGTCGGCACCAGTGAGGCACCCCTGGTGCCTGAGGTATTCGAAGGCTTTGCCAACATGGGCGCCCTGGCCGATGATGCCGGCCTGCGCAGTCTCGATGGTCTCGGCGCCGATGAAGCTGTTGATCATCGCCGTGCCTGCCGACCGTTCGGTGACAACTGCGGCTTCACGCTGGCGGAATCTGCGCAGTGTGCGATATTGATGGACGATAGCCTGGCCCTGGAACTGGGTTGCAATGTGTTGGGCTCGGTCAACGATGTGTTTATCAATGCCGACGGACACAAAAAATCCATTGCTGGCCCCGGCCTGGGTAACTATCTGTCCATGGCCAAGGCGGCTGCGGCGACCCGCGCAGTTATCGGCGACCAGGGCTTGCAGCAGCGTAGCTACGTGCAGGCCCACGGCACTGGCACTCCGCAGAATCGCCAGACCGAATCCCATATTCTGGATGAAGTAGCGGCCGCGTTCGGTATTGAGCAATGGCCAGTGGCGGCAGTGAAAACCTATCTGGGTCACTCGCTGGCATCGTCAGCCGGGGACCAGCTTGCCGCCAGTCTTGGCGTGTTTGCCGATGGCTGGTTGCCGGGTATAACCACCGTTGATGGGCTGGCTGGCGATGTCAGCTGTTCGCGACTGGATTTTTTATTGCAGCACACCGAGGTGGGCGCAGACGGGATGGACGCCGTGCTGATTAACTCCAAGGGGTTCGGTGGCAATAACGCCACTGCCTCGGTACTGTCACCGGCCGTGACCCTGAAGATGCTCGCCAAACGCCATGGCAAAGCCTCACTTGCCCAGTATCAAAAACGTCACGAGTCAGCGCAGGAACAGATTAGCAGCTATGAACAGCGGGCACTGGCGGGCGAAAACGATACCATTTACAAGTTCGATCACGAGGTACTCGGCTTCGAGGACATCGACATGAATACCGACGCGGTACGCATTCGCGGCTACGCGGCCGAGGTGTCCCTTGCGGTGCCTGCTCATTATCCGGACATGATCGACAAGGACTGAGCCACTGGCCGCTTTTTCGGTACTGTGGTTCAAGTCTTTCGTTTAATCCAGGAATTCAGATCGCTGCTTCAAACCACCTCGACCGGCTGCGCCTCGGCGATCCGCTTGCGCCATTGTTCAGGACCGCTGCGATGCACCGAATCTCCGTTCACGTCGACGGCCACGGTCACCGGCATTTCCTCCACCTCAAACTCGTGGATGGCTTCCATACCCAGATCTTCAAATGCTACTACCCGGGCCGCGCGAATAGCCTTGGATACCAGATACGCAGCACCGCCAACCGCCATTAAATAAACCGCGCCGTGCTCCTTAATGGCATCAATAGCCACCTGACCCCGTTCGGCTTTGCCAATCATGCCCATCAAGCCGGTTTGCGCCAGCAAGGGTCCGGTGAACTTGTCCATGCGTGTGGCAGTTGTTGGACCGGCCGGTCCAATAACCTCATCACGCACCGGGTCTACCGGACCCACATAATAGATAAAGCGGTCCTTGAAATTCACACCCTCTGGCAGCGGCTCGCCGTTCTCCAGCATGCCCAGCAAACGCTTGTGTGCAGCGTCACGGCCAGTCAGCATTTTGCCAGACAGCAGCAGGGTGTCGCCCGGCTTCCAGCTGGCGATTTCCTCGCGGGTCACAGTATCGAGGTTGACCTTACGGGCGCGCGGACCGACATCCCAGGTAATCTCCGGCCAATCGGCAAGGCTCGGGGGCGTCAGTTCGGCCACACCACTGCCATCCAGGGTGAAATGCGCATGGCGAGTGGCTGCGCAATTGGGAATCATGGCTACCGGTAATGACGCCGCATGAGTGGGATAGTCCTTGATCTTCACATCCAGCACTGTGGTGAGTCCGCCTAAACCCTGGGCGCCAATGCCCAGCGCGTTGACCCGGTCCATGATCTCCAGGCGCAGCTCGTCAACGCGGCTTGCCGGTCCGCGCTGGCGCAGCTCGTGGATATCAATGGGATCCATCAGCGATTCCTTGGCCAACACTGCGGCTTTTTCCGCGGTGCCACCAATGCCGAGACCGAGCATGCCGGGCGGGCACCAGCCCGCGCCCATGGTGGGCAGGGTGGCCTCCACCCAGTCAACAATGCTGTCGCTGGGGTTGAGCATCACCATCTTCGCCTTGTTTTCGGAACCACCGCCTTTGGCTGCCAGTCGTACGTCGATAGTATTGCCGGGCACCAGCTCCATATGTATCACAGCGGGAGTGTTGTCTTTGGTATTGCGGCGGGCACCAGCCGGGTCGTCCAGGATGGAGGCACGCAATACATTGTCCGGATTCTGGTAGGCTCGCCGCACGCCTTCATTGACCAGGTCGGCCACCGCCATGCCGCCTTGCCACTGGATATCCATGCCGATACGCAGGAACACGGTGACTATGCCGGTGTCCTGGCAGATGGGCCGATGGCCTTCAGCACACAGACGTGAGTTGATCAGGATCTGCGCCATGGCGTCTTTGGCCGCGGTTGATTCTTCTCGCTCGTAGGCCTCATGCACCGCCTTGACGAAATCCAGCGGGTGATAACAGGAGATGTACTGTAGCGCGTCGGCAACGCTTTGGATAAAGTCTTCGTTGCGAATCAGGGTCATGATGCGGGGCTCCTGGTTTGGATTCAGCGAATTCGGGATCGGCGGCGTTGGTGAGGCCAGCGATTCGGCACGGCATTCTATCATTGCCAGCGCACAGGGTGCCCGGCAGACAAACTACAGTTGCTTGATGAGGAAGTCTTTCGCGGCATTCACCTTCTGGGCAAGATAGCCAGATCCGCCACGGTCAGGATGCATTTTTTGCATCAGGCTGCGATGCGCCCTGGTGATGGTTTTTTTATCCGGCTCACCTTCGAGGCCCAGAATTTCCAGGGCGAGTTCCCGGGTCATGCTGGATTCTGAGTCTGGTGCGTAACTTTCGCCTCTGTCCCCGGCCTGCTCGCGCCACCGGTCGTGAGCCCGATCCAGATAGGCCTCCAGCACCTGCAGCGAATCGGCGTCATCATGGCACTCGGTGCGCAGCGCCAGCAGTTGTTCCAGGTTCAGGCTGGACAGCGGCTGGTTGGCAAACTGGCCTTTCAACACCGTGCCCTCCAGATCCCCGGTTTCGTGCTTGAGCTCCATGGCCAGGTATTCGGTGCGAATCTTCGAGCTCTGGTTACCAGAGCGTTTACCGCCGGTGGCGCCAGCCATCCGCGATTTGAACATCGACAGGAACGGCGCCAGGCGCAACAAGGTGGGCAGGAAGCGAAGCGCGAAGGCGGCAATAGCGCCCAGGGGCGCCACAATGAAATGCACTGGAAGCCGGCCCATGATAATCAGCACGCCGATCACCAGCAGCGCCGCGACGATAAAAAACAGGATGCGCTGCTGACGAGGGGTAAGCGTAAATCGCCTGTTAATTGACTTGACCAGGTAGTAGGCCAGCACCGGCAGGACCAGTAGTCCCAGCAATCGAAAAATCATAGTTCTGACGCTACCTGTTTATTTTTTCAGCTGCTGTTGCAACAGCTTTACCGAGCGATTGGATTGCTTGCTGAAATCCTGCAATGCCTTCAAGCCACCGGCAGCATAAACGGCAACGGCGCGCAGCAGTTCCTTGAGCTGGTCGGCACTGGCCTCATCAAACTGGGAGTAAGCCCCGCCAGAGAGTCGGCACAGTTCCTGAAACGCCTGGCGTACGTGGGGGTCGCCGCGTTCCTGAAAAATAAACAGCGGGACGTTGAGCAGACCAAGCTGGCCGGCAAGATTCGCCAACTGATCAATATTTTCTTCCATGGCATCACCAATAAACACCACGCCTTTAAGCTTCTGCCGGGCATTCTCATCCACGGCGTGACGCAGCAATCGCTGCAGTTGCGTCGCCCCCGCCTGACAGCGAATACCGGTCATGATGTTCAGCAGTTCATCACCGTCGCTTTGCCAGTCGCTGGAAAAGAAATCACCGAACCCACGGAAATAGCAAAGCTGAATATTCAGCCCACCCAGCGCCTGGGTACTGACAAACATTTCGGCCTGCAGCTTACTCGCCACATCCCAGGTCGCCTGCCGGCTGGCAGTAGCATCCAGCGCAAACACCAGCCGCGCTTCCCCGGCCCGGGTCGCCGTCGGCGGCATCGCCGCCAGCTTCGACAAAAAGCCCTCAACGTCTTTTTTCCCGGATTTCCCCGACACCGGATGCCGGTCTTTGCCAGACCCGGAACCCGTCTTGGAAACCACGTCCTTCTGCCCTGTACGAAACGGATTTTTCATAAATCCAGCATAGCCACAACACCCACCCCAGGCAACCGCCCAACCAACCCTCCGGCCCGTATAAATGGGCGCTGGCGAGCAGAGCTGGATCTATCTGCTAGCGATTGGATATGCGCGATCCAGCGGGCAAGATGGACCCGCGCACAGCGAAAGAGCGTCCACGACTGAATGAGCACTGGAGCCACAAGCGCCAAACGAAGCGTGAGTCTTCGTATTCTGACGCGGCGTTTTTGTTCCAGGCAAGGCGGAGACCGCGCAGGGAGCGAGCGTACTGTGGGTACGCGACCGACTGAGCACAGTCGACAACGCAGCATGGGGCAAAATGAGCCCGTCAGAATCGAAGAGCGCTTTTTCGCTCTCAGGGCCTCTCCTGATTCCCAGAGCGAGGCGCCGGCGCGCGCAGCGAGTGAGCGCACACGACAGTGCGTGATTGAGCGAGCACGATGGCAACAAGAATACGGCAGAAAGCCTGAACACAACTTCGCCTTTTTCGCTCTCAGGGCCTCTCCTGACTCCCAGAGCGAGGCGCCGGCCCGCGCAGCGAGTGAGCGCACACGACAGTGCGTGATTGAGCGAGCACGATGGCAACAAGAATACGGCAGAAAGCCTGAACACAACTTCGCCTTTTTCGCTCTCAGGGCCTCTCCTGACTCCCAGAGCGAGGCGCCGGCGCGCGCAGCGAGTGAGCGCACACGACAGTGCGTGATTGAGCGAGCACGATGGCAACGAAGCTATGGGAGTCAGGAGAGGCCCTGAGAGTGAAAAAGTGGTGCGGACGGGGAGACTTGAACTCCCACACCTTTCGGCACTAGAACCTAAATCTAGCGTGTCTACCAATTCCACCACGTCCGCAAGAACAGCGATGACCGCAGATCGAGCCAGGCTCGGTGCGGCAAAGGGTCGCGTATTATACCCAAACTCCACCGCCAGCCAAGTCGCATCGTACTGAGCATCTACCCGGGATTTCGGTATACTGACGCCCGATTCACTCGCCACAGAACAGGAAAACACCATGGCCGATCTCGAAGTCTCTCACGACGATGGCGTCACTACGCTGACCATGAACCGCCCGAAGGCCCGCAATGCCCTGAGCATGGAAATGCGCGCCCAACTTGCCGAGGTCCTCCACGATATTGAACACGATGATTCGGTGCGCTGCGTGGTGCTCACCGGCGCCGGCGAGCACTTTATGGCCGGTGGCGATGTCAAAGGCATGGCGGACTCGGTGCAGAAGTCGCCTGAAGAGATTCGCAAGGAATTTCTCCTGCGTATTCACGAGTTGCATCCGATCATGTACGCCATGCGGCGGATGCCAAAACCGGTTATCGCCAGTTGCCGGGGCGCGGCTGCGGGGGCCGGCGTCAGCATGGCGCTGGCCTGCGACCTGATCATCGCCGCCGACGATGCATTTTTTACTCTCGCTTACTGCCGGATAGGCACCAGCCCGGATGGCTCATCCTCATTCCATCTGCCGCGCGCGGTAGGTATCAAGAAAGCCATGGAAATAGCCCTGCTGGGTGATCGTTTTGATGCCAAACAGGCTAAAGACATGGGCATGATCAACTTTGTCGTGCCCGAAGCTGAACTGGAGTCGGAAACCGCGAATCTGGCAAAGCGCCTGGCCAACGGCCCCACCCATGTGTACGGCAACACCAAGGCGCTGCTGTACCGGTCGCTGGAAAGTGAATTCGAAAGTCAGCTACAGGCAGAAGCAGAGTACTTCGCCGACTGTGCCGCGCGGCCGGATTTCAAGGAAGGCGTGACTGCGTTTGTGGAAAAGCGGGAACCGCGTTTCACGGGCAACTAGACTGAAGGAACGTGGCATGCAAGGCACAAGTCCCGACTGGCCGCAGCCTTAATCGCCGTTATTGCCGAGCTGGCGCTGTAGCTGTTCCACAGTTTCCTGCAGGCGAAACAGGCTCTCGTTGACCTGCAGGCGATGGGCGTTGACCGACTCCATGGACTGTTCCATGTATTCCAGGCGCCCCATCAGGCCACCGATGGTGGAGTCGCCGCTATTTAGTGTCTGGCGCAGCGACGCCAGTTCATTTCTCATCCCCGCCAGTTCATTCACGCTGGAATCCAGACTGGCAAGATTTTGGCCCAATGATTCCACCTCAGTGCCGAGACTGTTGAGCCGGGCGTTGGCCTGACCAACCGCTTCCTGGGTCTGGGCCAGCTGCTGGCTGGTATTGCTGGCGATTTCGTCCTGGCCCTCGTTGGCCAGCTTGAGACGGGCGATCTCTGACTCAATATCGGTGAACTGCCGATTGTTGGCGCGCCAGTTAGCCCACAGCAAGTCGTACTGCTCGATAGTCTGGTTGATGTCTTCCATCAGGCTGTTGTCTGACTCCTCGGCAGACTCACCCATCAGCGCCAGCCGGGTCTCCAGATCGCTGATGCGCAGGTTGGCCTGGCGCAGGTCGGTCTGGTAGACGTCGTAAAAATAGTAGGCACCATAAGCGCCTCCCGCCACCGCAAGGGTCAGCAGGACCAACACCACCCGGATCGGCCAGCTACTGGTGGGAGTTCCGGCCCTGGAAGAATTGGCCGGGCGAACAATCTGCTGGCTTCGCGAGCGCTTTCCGCTGATGTGGCTGTCCACATCATCGCGGTCAGGCACCAGCGGCGGGATATCGTGTAAATCGTCTTTATCTCTCATGGGCGGATATTATCGGTTAATTCAACGGCATACGCCAATTGTCCTGACATCCGCATCAGCCGGGCGCTGTGCAACCCGGGTGGAACCAGACTGCCGGGTCTGACGTTCTAAGTGCTACCTATTCTGTTAGAATAGATCTGAATCGCAGACACGTTTTGTGAGTGAGCCAAGCCAGGTATCTGGCTCTCATGTTTCATGAAACCCCTACTGCACGGATTTTAATCCCGAACTGAGAGGAAAATTATGAGCAGCCTGACACTACCTGACCTTCCCTATGGTAAGGACGCACTCGCGCCACACATGTCCGCCGAGACACTGGAGTTCCACCACGGCAAACACCACAACGCCTATGTGAACAAGGGCAATGAGCTGTTGGATGAGGCAGGACTCAGCGCTGACAACCTGGAAGACCTGGTCAAGGAAGCCAAGAAGAAAGGCGGACCGCTATTCAACAACGTCGGCCAGCACTACAACCACAGCTTCTTCTGGAACTGCCTGAGCCCCAACGGCGGCGGCGCCCCAACCGGCGACATCGCCGGCAAGATCGACGAGGCTTTCGGCAGCTACGATGACTTCAAGAAAGACTTTGTTGCCTCCGGCGTAGGCCAGTTCGGCAGCGGCTGGGTATGGCTGGTAGCCGACGGCGGCAAGCTGAAAATCGTCAAAACCGCCAACGCCGACACCCCACTCACCGACGGCATGACACCCCTGCTCGTCGCCGACGTCTGGGAACACGCCTACTACCTGGATTTCCAGAACCGACGTCCGGACTTCCTGACCTCCTACCTGGAAAACCTGGTCAACTGGGACTTTGCCAACGAAAACCTGGCCAAAGCCTAAGCAACCAGCACCAGTAAAAAAGCCGGGCAATGCCCGGCTTTTTTGTGCCTACGATTTTTTCTTCAACTAACAATCAACGAAAGCGAATCCAGGCACCCCCAGCAATGATAAAGCCCGCCAAAGGCGGACTTTATCGAGCGAGAATCCTGCACTATTCGCAATCAGATTGATGCTCAGCGACTGCCGAAGCCCATGGAATCCGAAGATGCCTGATAGTCACCCACAAAAAAGCCCGCAGAGTGCGGGCTTTTTTGAACCAAAGAATTCGGCAGGGTGCCGATTTCGGTGCTTTTGAGGGAGGATTGGTGGTTCCTGGCGAGGAAGCCGCCCTTTTTCGAGCGCAGTGTATACGATCATACATGAGCATCGAAAAAGGGCGGCTGACGAAGTCCAGGGGCCACCAAGACCCCTCAAAACGCCGAAATTACATCATTCCGGGCATACCGCCCATCCCACCCATATCGGGCATAGCCGGCGCACCACCGGACTCTTCCGGAATATCCGAAATCATCGCCTCAGTGGTAATCATCAAACCAGCCACCGAACCCGCGGCCTGCAGCGCAGTACGAGTTACCTTGGCCGGATCAAGAATACCCATCTCCAGCATGTCGCCATACTCGCCGGTCGCGGCATTAAAACCGTAGTTACCCTTACCAGCTTTCACCTTATCAAGAATAACCGAGGCTTCTTCGCCAGCATTCTGGGTGATCTGGCGCAGCGGCGTAGTCACCGCACGCAGCAACAGGGCAATACCCACGTTCTGGTCTTCGTTGTCGCCCTTCAGGCCTTCAACCTTCTGCAGCGCCCGCACCAGGGCAACGCCGCCGCCCGGAACCACACCTTCTTCAACCGCAGCTCGGGTTGAATGCAGCGCGTCTTCCACGCGAGCTTTCTTTTCCTTCATTTCGATTTCAGTACCAGCACCGACCTTGATTACCGCAACACCGCCGGCCAGCTTGGCCACGCGTTCCTGCAGTTTTTCCTTGTCGTAGTCAGAAGAAGTATCTTCCATCTGGGCACGAATCTGGCCGACCCGGCTTTCAATCGCCTTGGC
Source organism: uncultured Pseudohongiella sp. (assembly GCA_965230125.1). Lineage (GTDB taxonomy): Bacteria > Pseudomonadota > Gammaproteobacteria > Pseudomonadales > Pseudohongiellaceae > UBA9145. The sequence goes on from OZ245938.1 coordinate 3,239,336, forward strand.
ATCACCAGCACCATCGATGATGGTAGTGTTTTCCTTGCTGATCTGGACGCGCTTGGCAGACCCCAGGTCGTCAATAGTCGCACCTTCCAGGTTCAGGCCAACTTCCTCGGAAATCACGGTACCGCCAGTCAGTACGGCGATGTCTTCCAGCATGGCCTTGCGACGGTCGCCGAAACCGGGCGCCTTCACAGCGGCAACTTTTACGATGCCGCGCATGTTGTTCACTACCAGAGTCGCCAGCGCTTCGCCTTCAACGTCTTCGGCAATGATCATCAGCGGACGACCAGCCTTGGCAACGCTTTCCAGCAGCGGCAGCATTTCGCGGATGTTGGATATTTTCTTGTCTACCAGCAGGATCATCGGGTCTTCCAGGTCAACCATCATGCTGTCCTGGTTGTTGATGAAGTAGGCTGACAGATAGCCGCGGTCAAACTGCATGCCTTCAACCACGTCCAGTTCGTTTTCCAGACCGGAGCCATCTTCAACAGTGATGACGCCTTCCTTGCCCACTTTCTCCATGGCCTCGGCAATAATCTGACCGACCTGCTCATCAGAGTTCGCGGAGATGGTGCCCACCTGGGCAATAGCCTTAGAGTCCGTGCAGGGAGTGGACAGCTTGCCGACTTCTGCAACCATGGCGGCGACAGCCTTGTCGACGCCGCGCTTGAGATCCATCGGATTCATACCGGCGGCAACCGACTTGAGTCCTTCGTTGAGGATTGATTGGGCCAATACGGTGGCAGTGGTGGTACCGTCACCAGCCACATCAGAAGTCTGGGAAGCGACTTCCTTGACCATCTGGGCGCCCATATTCTCGAACTTGTCTTCCAGCTCGATTTCCTTGGCCACGGAAACACCGTCTTTAGTGACGGTCGGTGCGCCGAAGGATTTGTCCAGAACGACGTTGCGTCCTTTCGGGCCAAGGGTCACCTTGACCGCATCAGCGAGTACGTTTACACCCTTGAGTAATTTTTGACGGGCTGCATCCCCGAATTTTACGTCTTTAGCCATTGTTGAAAATTCCTATTTCTGTCTTGTACTTGAAAGTGAATTTGGGAGTCTGTTCAGGACGGCAGCAATCAGGATTCGATTACGCCGAAGATCTCGCCTTCGCTGAGAATCAACAGTTCTTCTTCGCCAATCTTGACCGTGTTGCTGGAATACTTGCCGAAGACAACCTTGTCGCCCACTTTGACATCAACCGCCTGGGTATCGCCGTTGTCCAGACGCTTGCCCGGGCCCACCGCCAGCACTTCGCCCTGAGCCGGCTTTTCAGTGGCGGAACCTGGCAGGACGATGCCTCCCGCAGTGGTTGTTTCTTCTTCCATGCGTCGCACCACGACACGATCTTGTAAAGGCCGGATATTCATTTTTTAGCACTCCTGAATCAAATGCGTTGTAGTTAGTGAATCAATTGTTAGTGGATCAGAAAACAGTAGTACCGCCACAGGCACCTCGCCTGACGCGGCCATCCGTATCTCAACTTGGCGACGGCGGTTGACCGATCAACAGACCGTACCGTCCGCAGCCAGATTATTGATGTGAGGGGTTATGGGGCTAAAGTGAGAGAATTCAACGGCGGACGGGCATTTCCCGGTGTTTTTTTTGGATTTTTTTGGCATTGCCCTGGCCCGGACCCGCACCGGCTACTGGATTGAAAGCCTAAATCTTTGATTTTTCAATCAATGTCGGCGCTCGTCGTCACTCTCTTCCAGTCGGTCACGGCTCTCATCGGCGTATTCGCCTTCCACGGTGTTGCCCCCGTGGCGACCCGTGTTGCCTGACCGCGGCCCCCGGGAACTGCCTGATGAACCGCCCGACGAAGGACCAGCACCATAGCTGAAGAAGGTAAAACTGCTGCCGCCGCCACTGCCCATGCTGCGCACCACACCGGCGCGGATAATGCGCCGCGCCAGCGGTCGGCGCAGGGGTCCGGTGAGGAAGATGAAGCCAAGGGTGTCGGTAATAAACCCCGGCGTGAGCAGCAGGGCGCCAGCACTGGCCAATAGCATGCCTTCGACGATCTCCTCGGCGGGGAGTTCACCGGTTTCCAGTCGCTGATTGGCCCGCAGCAGGGTTGATAACCCTTGGCGCTTGAGAATCTGCACGCCGATAACCGCGGTCAGCACCACCATGGCCACGGTGTTGAGGCCACCAATAACGTCGCTCACTTCGAACAGCACCAGCATCTCGATAAGCGGCACCGCAATAAAAATCAGGAATAGAAAGCGCAAAAAGTGCTCCAGGTTGCGTAATGAGTGTGAATTGGGCGGCCAGGTTTGTTTGCCACGGCCGCCCACTTTAACATGATGAGGGTAAATTGGGCCGATTCAAGCAGCCTGGGCATGCGCAGAGAGCGGGACAAAAATGGATGTAACCAGCGAGCAACAGCAGCGCAAGGAGAGAATCTGGCAGGTAGTCAGCCTGATTCCCGCCGGCCGGGTGGCCAGCTATGGCCAGGTCGCCCGGCTGGCGGAACTGCCCGGCTATGCTCGCTACGTGGGCCAGGTAATGAAGAATCTGCCAGCGGGCAGTAATTTACCCTGGCACCGCGTGGCTAACGGTCAGGGACGCTTGTCCTTCAAAGCCGGTTCGCCCCAGTACCAGCGCCAGAAATCACTCCTGGAGCAGGAGGGCGTGGTGTTCATCAATGGGCGCTTTTCCCTGAGCCGCTATGGATGGGACGGCATTCCGGGTCAGGACGACGTCAGTTCAGGGCGGGTCCCGGGATAGGTTTTCATCAGCTTACCCACCCATAGCAGCAGGCATAATCCTGGAATAACCATCAGTGTGGTGAGTACGAAGAACGTCGCCCAGTCACCGTTAAGAAAATCCACGACCACGCCACTACCCGCTGCCAGCGTGGTACGCCCGAAATTCGACAATGACGCCATCAATGCATACTGGGTCCCGGTGTAGGTCCGGCTGGTGAAATAGGAAATGAACGAGACAAAGGCCACAGTAGCGAAGGCCTGGAAAAAATTGTCCACCAGCAGCGCCACCATGAACAAATTGGTATTCGGGCCGACGATCGCCAGCAGCGCAAACAGCAGGTTGGCACCAGCCATGGCAATACCGGCGACGAACAACCCGCGTATTACCCCGAAGCGGGTATTGATCAAGGCGCCAAGAACCGAGAACGCCGCCGTCATCAAGCCGCCGAAAAATTTCTGGTAAAAACTGATCTGGTCCGTGGTAAATCCAACCTCCACGTAGAACACCAGCGACATGCGTCCCAGCATGGCTTCCCCCAATCGGAACACGACCAGCAGCAACAGTACCGACAGCGCAAGCTGCAGACCGCAGCGATTGAAAAATTCCCGAAACGGTTCAAAGACGTACTTACCCACCCACTCCCTGGCGGTCTCCACCCGCTCAACTGGTGTTACCAGGTGAGACATGGCACCTTCATCTTCACTGGGCACCGGCGTCAAAAATAACAACCCTATTGAAACGAGATACACCAGCACCAGGCAATGGTAAACAGTACCCCAGGCCAGACCAATGGTTTCGCCACCCAGCACCAGTGCCAGGGCGCCACCGATAAAATTATAGCCAGCAAACCAGCCGGTAGTGCTCATCGCCGCCGCATAGGGCATTTTGGCGTCCATTTCATCCGGCGAAAAAATGGTGATGCGATAGGCGTCGACAGAAATATCAAGCGTCGCGGAAACAATGGCGATACCCAGCGCCAGCACGCTGACCAACCATAATTCAGAGGCAGGATCGGCAAAGCCGAGGGCAAAGATTATCGCGGCCAGAAGACACAGGCAGACAAATATCCAGGAACGCCGCTGCCCCAGATATTCCCGCAACACGGGCAATCGTACGCGGTCGACAAACGGCGCCCATATCCAGTTCAGCGCATAGACGGTCGCAATGGCCCCCACATAGCCGATCGCGGAACGGGAAAAACCGGACTCCTGCAGCCACAGTGTCAATACCGAGCCATGCAGCACCCAGGGAAACCCGCTACAGAATCCAAACAGCAGAATAGCCAGAAAACGGCGATCCCGCAGTGCCAGTAGCGCTTCCTTGAAAGAGTGGGCTTTTTTAACCTCGATGGGGTTCTGCATGGGCAATGGTCAGGCGGTCAGCATTGCCCCCGGACTCTGTTATTTATTGATGTTAAGGCGCGGGTCGTAGCGCCCGGTGATTAGTCTCTGAAATTGTCGTATTGCAGCGGAATGTCCAGTTTGGCGTCTTTCAGGAAAGCGATAACCTGCTGCAGGTCATCACGCTTTTTACCGGTCACGCGCAGCTTGTCACCCTGAATTGCAGTTTGCACCTTGACCTTGGTTTCCTTGATCATTTTGACGATCTTGCGTGCCGTATCCTGCTCGATACCTTGTTGAAGCTTGACCACCATAGTAGCCTTCTGCCCGGTCATTACCACTTCCCCTTCGGACAGCGCTTTGCCGTCGATGCCCCGCTTAACCAGCTTGGTGCGGAGAATATCCAGCATCTGCTGTATCTGGAAGTCCACCTCGGCGGTCACCACAATATCGGATTGATCGTTGAGCGCAAACGACGCATCTACACCCTTGAAGTCAAAACGCGTGCCGATCTCACGGTTGGCCTGATCAATGGCGTTATTGATTTCGTGCATGTCTACTTCAGACACAATATCGAAGGATGGCATTTCCGGATTGTCTCCCTTTGCTTATTCGGCTTGTGCAGTGTGGTTATCGCCACGTGGTTACTGTCGATTGATTGCTGACTCTTTACAGGGGGTCAACATTACCCCAGCGGCGCAAGCAGTGCCAGCCAGCAGATCACTGTCTCGCGACCACGAAGTGCCGGATTCGGCGGTGACCCTGCCGGTGGCGTATAATGCACCAATTCCTGTTTCCGGCGCGTAAATGTCGGTTCCCAAATCGAGCTGTTGATTTTGATTCAAACCCGACACCTGTATCTACTGGCGCTGCTGGCGTTCATTGCCGTACTCAGCCTGCTGTTCTCGCTCAGCACCGGAAGTATTGCGGTGCCGCTGACCGAGGTACTGGGTGCCCTGACCGGCGAGGCAGAATCACTGTCTGCGCAGATTGTTCAGGACCTGCGCCTGCCACGCACCCTGGCTGGCTTTACTGTGGGCGCCCTGCTGGCCATGTCCGGCGTGATAATGCAGGTACTGCTGCGCAATCCGCTGGCGGATCCCTACATTCTCGGTATCTCTGGCGGTGCAGCGGTCGGCGCGCTGAGCGCCATCATGCTGGGCCTGGCGGGAATCTGGCTAACCCAGTTCGCCTTCGCCGGAGCCCTGCTGTCCATCGTCCTGGTTTTTGGTTTGGCCAATCGCATTGGCGCCTGGTCGGTGACCCGACTGTTGTTGACCGGAGTGGTCATCTCTGCTGGCTGGGGAGCTATCATCAATGTGCTGCTCACCACCAGTTCCACCAATACTGTGCAGTCCATGCTGTTCTGGATTATGGGGGACCTCAGTCAAAGCCAGGTGTCATTGTCACACCTGGCACTTCTGGTTCTGGCACTGGTGGGTGGCCTGCTGGTGAGCCGCTCGCTGAATGTGCTGGTACGCGGCGAGTTTGTCGCCGCCGGACTGGGGGTCAACCTGGCCCAGTTGCGAATCGGCCTGTACTTTGCCGCCAGCCTGTTAACCGCCACGGCTGTCACCCTGGCCGGTTCCGTGGGCTTTGTTGGCCTGGTCGTCCCGCATATGCTGCGTCTTGTAGGTGCGCGCGACCACCGTATTCTGGTGCCGGGGTCGGCGCTGCTCGGCGGTAGTTTTCTGGTTATTGCCGACACCCTGGCGCGCACGCTCGTCGCGCCGCTGCAACTACCCGTGGGTGTTGTGACCGCCATTATTGGTGTGCCGGCCTTTCTGATTATCCTGCGTAGCACCGTCAACAAATGAGTCACGAACCTTTACAAATTTCCAGTCTGGAATTGCAGCTAGGTGACAAGTTGCTGTGCCACAATCTGGACCTGACTATAGAACCGGGTGAATCCTGGGGACTGCTGGGGCGCAATGGTGCCGGGAAGACTACTTTATTACACAGCATCCTTGGCATTCACAAACCTCGTGCCGGCAGCATCCGGATTGGTAAACGTGACTGCCGGGAAATCCCGCGTCGCGAGCTGGCAACACGCGTTGGCATGCTGTTTCAGGAAGGCGTTGGCAGCCTGCCGGCGACGGTGTTTGAAACCGTCATGCTCGGCCGTCATCCGCATGCAAGCACGCTGCTCAGCGACAGCGATGCTGACATCGCAGCGGCGCGACGGGCGATGACGGCTTTTGATTTATCGGACCTTGCCGAGCGGCAGGTTGAAAGTCTGTCCGGAGGGGAGCAGCAACGTCTCGCCCTGGCGATGCTGATAGCGCAACAACCGGATTTGTACCTGCTGGATGAACCCAACAACCATCTCGACGTGGCGTTTCAAATAAGGTTGCTGAGTGCGTTTGACGCAATTGTCAGCGGTGCAGGCGCCAGCCTGTTAATGGCGAGCCACGACATCAATCTCGCAGCGCGCTTCTGCGAACACATTGTATTGCTGCTTGATGACGGCAATCATCTCACCGGGCCTCGCGAGGAAGTACTCACCGAAGCCAACCTGAGCGACGCCTATCACTGTCGGATTCGGCGAGTGACCGATGGCGATCTGACACTGTTCTATCCCGATTAGGCTCTGCCAGACCGCAGTGCGGCCTGGCAGCAGAGCCTTGTCTGAATTTATTGAGGTGTCCTACAGTATGAGCCGCCGGATATCGCCCAGCACCGTTACCAGATAGTCAGCAAACATGCCGCCATCGACGCCGTTCACGGCCTTGTGATCGTAGGTCAGGGTCAGGGGTAACATCTTGCGAGGCTTGAACTCGCCGTCGATATAGACTGGTTTGATAGTGGTTTTGGAAACACCAAGAATCGCCACTTCTGGCGCGTTCACGATGGGGATGAAACCGGTGCCGCCGATCGCGCCGAGACTGGAGATGGTAAAGCAGGCACCCTGCATGTCCTCACGGCCGAGCTTGCGCTTCTTGGCTTTATCGGTCATCTCGAGCACCTCATCGGCCAACTCCCAGAGTGACTTCTTGTCCACATCCCGGATCACCGGCACTACCAGACCCGCCGGTGTTGCTACCGCCACACCAATGTGGCAATACTTCTTCTGAATCAGATACTCGCCGGATGAGTGCAAAGACACATTGAACTGGGGGTACTCCGCCAGTGCCTTGGCGCAGGCTTTGAGCAGGAATGGCAGGAACGTGAGCCTGGTATCGCGCTTTTCCGCTTCCGGTTTCAGTTCCGCACGAAAATCCTCCAGATCGGTAACATCAGCCTCATTGAACTGGGCCACCTGTGGCACCAGCGTCCAGTTGCGATGCATATTCCTTGCGGTGAGCTTATCCAGTTTGCTGCGCTCGACTTTCTCGACGTCGCCAAACTGACTGAAATCAATATCCTCAATGGCTGGCATCTCGAAACCACCACCGCCGCCAGCTGGCGCCTGATTGATCCGCGCCTTCACGAACTCGTGAATGTCTTCCTTGACGATGCGTGACTTGGCGCCGCTGCCCTGAACCTGGGTAAGGTCCACACCCAATTCTCGAGCAAGCTTGCGAACCGCGGGACCGGCATATACTTTTGCCGAGTCGCTCTTGTCACTGCTTGTCGCTGGTGCCTGGGGCTGTGCCGGAGCCGCTTTGTCAGCTGATTTACCGCTCCCGGAATCAGAAGAAGGCTTGTCATCCTTCTCAGTCTTTGTGTCCTGTTTCGCTTCGCTCCTGTCGTCCGAGTCGCCAGCGTCACCACTGTCGGTAACCTTGAGCTTGACGATCTTGCTGCCGGTTTTGATCTTGTCGCCAACCTTGACCAGCAGTTCTTCCACGGTGCCATCCTGGGGAGACGGTACTTCCATCGCTGCCTTGTCTGATTCAAGGGTTATCAGCGAGTCATCGGCGCTGACGCTATCCCCGGCAGCAACGTGCAGCTCTATGACTTCAACCTCATCTTCAGTACCGAGATCGGGTACCTCGACATCGGTGATCCTGGATTGTCCGCCACCGCTGCCCTGCCCGGCTTTCGACTTGTCCTTGTCAGCGGATTTATCGTCTTTCGACTGCTGGCTTTTCTCAACCTTGCCTTCCCCGGCCTGTTTTTCGGAGTCTTTAGCAGACTCGTCCTGGTCGGCGTCAGCATCTTTATCTTCACCAGCAGCACTGCTGTCACTGCCCTCACCGTCCACTTCCAGGGTGAGAATGTCGTTGCCAGTACTTACCTGATCACCCAGATTAACGGCAATGCTTTTCACCACACCGGACATCGGTGCCGGTATTTCCATAGCTGCCTTGTCGCTCTCCAGAACCAGTAGCGAGTCGTTTTCGGATACCTTGTCACCAACCGAAACCAGCAGTTCAATAACTTCCACATCGCTGGCATCGCCCAGGTCCGGTACTTTTATATTTTCAGTTGCCAAAACAAAAACTCCTGATCGTTGATTCGGGTGACGCTTATACAGTCACGGGATTGGGCTTGGACTGACTGATGCCTGACTTTTTCATGTAGTCAACAATGTCCTTGGCTGTCACGATGTCGCGCTGTTTCAGCTCGGTTAGCGCCGCCAGAACAACAAACTTGGCGTCCACTTCAAAGAAGTGCCGCAGCTGCTCTCTGCTGTCGCTGCGACCAAAACCATCGGTACCCAGCACGCGGAAGGAGTCCGGGACAAACTCGCGAATCTGGTCTGAATAGGCTTTCATGTAATCGGTAGTCGAAATTACCGGACCTGACCGCTCACTCAGCACTTTCGTGACATAGGGCACTTTTTGTTTCTTGGTTGGGTTCAAAAGATTCTCGCGTGATATTGCCAGCGCTTCACGGCGCAGTTCGTTGTAGCTGGTAACACTCCACACATCGACAGCGACTGAGAAGTCTTCGCGCAGGATTTTCGCCGCTTTCTGAACCTCAAGCAGGATCGTGCCACTGCCAAGCAGACGAATTCGCTCGCTCTTGGCAATATTCTTGCTCACCTTGAATTCCTTGTGGTCACCATCTTCCAGCAGATACATGCCTTTGATGATGCCTTCTTCACTGCCGCGTGGCAGTGCCGGGTGCTGGTAATTCTCATTCATCGTGGTGATGTAATAGAACACCGACTCGCGCTCTTTGTACATGCGCCGCATACCATCCTGAATAATCACTGCCAACTCATAGGAATAGGTAGGATCGTAGGACACGCAGTTGGGAATAGTCGATGCCAGAATATGACTGTGACCATCCTGGTGCTGCAAGCCTTCACCGTTCAGGGTCGTGCGACCAGCCGTCGCACCGATCAGAAAGCCGCGGGCCTGGGAGTCACCTGCCGCCCAGCACAAGTCGCCCACCCGCTGGAAGCCAAACATGGAGTAGTAAATATAGAACGGAATCAGCGGCATGTTGTTGACGCTGTAGGAAGTCGAGGCCGCCAGCCAGGCTGAAAACGAACCCGCCTCGGTAATGCCTTCCTCGAGCATCTGGCCCTTCTGGTCTTCCCGGTAAAACATCACCTGATTGGAGTCTGCAGGGTCGTAGAGCTGGCCAACCGATGAGTAAATCCCCAACTGGCGGAACATGCCCTCCATGCCGAAGGTACGGGCCTCATCTGGCACAATCGGGACCACACGCTCGCCGATCTCCTTGTCTTTGCACAAGGTGCTCAGCATCCGCACAAAGGCCATGGTGGTGGACACTTCCCGTTCGCCACTGCTCTTGGTTTGCGCTTCAAATGCCGACAGATCCGGAATCGTCAGGCTCTGGGTCTCGGAGCGGCGCTGCGGGACATCGGCGCCCAGTGATTCGCGCATCTTGCGCATGTAGCGGATTTCCAGACTGTCTTCGTCGGGGCGGTAATACGGTACCTTTTCCACCTCATCGTCATCGATGGGGATGCCAAACCGGTCGCGGAACTTCTTCAGCGAATCCACATCCAGCTTCTTTACCGAGTGCGTGGCGTTCTGTGCTTCTGCGCCGCCGCCGAAAGCGTATCCCTTGACCGTCTTGGCGAGAATCACCGTGGGCTTGCCATTCGGTTTCACGGCCTGTGAGTAGGCGGCATAAACCTTATAGGGATCGTGACCACCGCGGTTGAGGGCCATGATGTCATCGTCCGACAGGTGCTCAACCATCTTCAGCAGTTCCGGGCTCTTGCCAAAAAAGTGTTCGCGGGTATAGGCACCACCGCGGCTGGCGTAGTTCTGGTATTCGCCGTCAACCACTTCATCCATCCGGGCCTGAAGGATACCGTCTTCGTCTGCCGCAAACAGTGGATCCCAGTGCCGCCCCCAGACCACCTTGATAACGTTCCAGCCAGCACCACGAAAAATACCTTCCAACTCCTGGATGACCTTGCCATTACCGCGTACCGGTCCATCCAGTCGCTGCAGGTTACAGTTGATCACAAAAATCAGGTTATCCAGGCCTTCCCGACCAGCCTTGGCCAGGGCGCCAAGCGACTCTGGCTCATCCATCTCGCCATCGCCGAGAAATGCCCAGACCTTGCGATCCGAATTGTCCATCATGTCGCGGTTATGCAGGTACTTCATGATGTGCGCCTGATAGATGGCCTTGATCGGGCCCAATCCCATGGACACTGTTGGGAACTGCCAATAGTCCGGCATTAGCCACGGGTGTGGATAAGACGACAGACCATTACCGCCCACTTCCTGTCGAAAATTGTCCAGTTGCTCTTCGGTAAAGCGGCCTTCAAGGAATGATCTGGCATAAATGCCCGGTGAGGAGTGACCCTGGTAGTACACCAGATCGCCTTCGTGATCTTCACTCGGGCCGCGAAAGAAGTAGTTGAAGCCAACGTCATACAGGGTTGCCGAGGAGGCAAAGGTTGATAGGTGACCACCGATACTGGGGTCGCGCTTGTTGGCGCGCATCACCATGGCCATGGCGTTCCAGCGCACAATGCCGCGGATCTGCCGCTCCATGAACATATCACCGGGCATGCGCTCTTCGTTCTGCGGAGAGATGGTGTTGCTGTACGGGGTGGTCACCGAGGTAATGGGCACAAATTTACCGGTGCGTATGGCGCTGTTGTTCAATCGCCCGATCAGATAGTGCGCGCGTTCAAGGCCTTCGGCATCAATTACCGAGTCCAGGGCCTCAAGCCATTCTTCAGTTTCCTGGGGGTTGTTATCGTTTGGCTGATTCATATTGCTTCCCGAGGGCACCGCTGAACGGGTGCGTGTTCTACTGATATTGAGCATCCCTGCCGGGATGCTGGTGAAAATATTGTCGCTGCCGGGCTCGAACCGTGTCCATGCCCATGTAATTTACCTACAAATTGGCGCGCATTTTAGCCAATCCAGCGCCGCCGGTCGACCATGGATTGCGCCATTATGTAGTTTTACTACATACAGTCTAATTGCACCGGGTCACGGTCCGTTGCGTAATATCCTTTTGTTTTCAGCTGGTTATCGCTTTGCTTGCCGAGCCTGTCCAGGCCGCTTTTCAAAAACTGATCACCCTGGACACCGAAAACTACAAAGCACCGCTTTGCAAACGCGCCTATTGTTGCCTGTATTTAGCAATTGGGCAACCACATAGTAAAGCTATTACTTTGCTATAGAATCGAAAACTCACAGCCCCGAATTCGATTCTTGGCCGGGCGAGTCGTATTGGGAGTCAGGTCACACACAATGAAGCCAGTAATCAGCAAGAGGCTCGGCAGGGAATCCCGAGGATACACCTCATCTGCCGCGGCGCGGGTTTGGGAAGGAACGGCAAAAGGAACGGCAATGTGCTGCGCCCGAGATTCTGAGCATCCAGCAACGGGAGTATCGCTACTACAAGGCAAAAATCGTCAACAGTGCCAGTAGCACCAGCCAAATTGCCTGACTGCGCTCCATCAGGCTGACCAGTGCTTCAATTTCGGCGGCCTTGCGCGCCCGGGCACTGCTTTCCACGGCGGCGCTTTCGCTGTCTGCCTGGTCGCCCTGCTCGCCCTCCTCGTCAGCATGATCGGCCTGCCTGACGATACCGGTCAGGGCACAACGCGAATAGCTGTACAAGGTGCCAGCCGTATCAGCGGCACGGTCAAAGGTCCAGAACGTGCGCTTGAAGGACTCAAAGCAATGCACGAAATTGCCGGCCAGAGAGAAAGTCAGCGCCAATAGCCGAACCGGCAGCCATTCCAGCACCGCAATTACCAAGGAAACGAACTCGACCTCTTCTTCTGGCTGGTCTTCATGGTGACTGTCGCGGAGCTGGTAGGTGATATAGGCAAACAGGATCACCAGCGGCCCGGTCAGCATGTACCAGAAAAACATCACGAACAGCCGTTCAAAATAGCGGTACACAAACAGACGGCTGAAAAACTCACCCATGGCGTCAGAGCTTTCCAGATGCGCGGCCTCAGGTGTCGCCAGTTGCTGCTGCAGGAATTTGGCGCAGGCCTGGCTGTCTCCTTCCTTCCAGTGACGCAGAAACTGTTTTGCCATATTGCCCGGCTGGGTTCGGTCAAACGCCACCAATAACACCAGTATGTGCACGATCATGGTAGGCACACCCAGCGCCCTGCCCTGCAGAAACCAGAGCAGGATCGCCAGCAGCAGAAGCGGGACCCCGTAGGTCAACAGCAGTGCAGCACCCCAGCGTAGCGACTCCGCTTCCAGCTTGTTGCCCGCGGTGGCCATCCGTTCGCGAAAGCGAAAGAACCAGCTGTCGTCGAAACGGTCAAAGTCCTTCAGCCATAAGTAGTTGATGGTCAGGCAAATTAGAATAACAAGAAATTTCATTGCGGCGGGAGCCAGTCTCTCTGTGTTAGTGGATAGCGATTAATTACCTTCAGGCACTGGAAGACTTTGCTTGAAACGCTGCCAGTCAAAGCAGGGACCCGGGTCGGTTTTGCGTCCCGGCGCCACGTCGCTGTGACCAACAATGCGGTCGCGACTAATTCCGGGATAGGCTGCCATGAGCAACCTCGTGATGGCATCGAGGCTGACGTATTGCTGATCGGTGAACGCCTGTTCATCGGTGCCTTCAAGCTCGATACCAATAGAAAACTCGTTACAACGCGTGCGGCCCGCGAAACTGGATTCACCGGCGTGCCAGGCCTGTTTGTCGAAAGGCACATACTGCCGCACCCTACCCCGACGATCAATCAGCAGGTGCGAAGAGACTCGTAGCTCCCTGAGCTGATGGAAATAGGCATGCGCGTCACAGTCCAGTGTGTTGCAGAATAATTGATCCACATAGACACCGCCAAACTCACCGGGCGGCAGGCTGATGTTGTGAATAATCAGCAACTCAACCGTTGCGTCGGCGGGGCGTTCGCTGTGATTTGGAGACGGTACGATCTCGGCCCCGGTGAGCCAGTGGTCATTCAGTGAGTAGGTCACAGTGAGTTAAGGCACGATGTATAAGGCTGGATGAGAAGACTTGATGAGCTTGATGAAAAAGGTACGTGGAACCCAGGTCGTCAGAACGGACCGATGGTATCACACCTGAATGCTGGCGCGACCGCACCAGCTGGCCGCCCGGCAGGTAGAACCCGGGTTCTAGTGCCGGGTGCGGGAGGAAGTCTCGAGGATTGTATGGGTGACCACGTGCTGCGTGGCGGGCGGGCGCTGCAGCTCACAGAGTCGCAACTCGCCGCTTTGCAGCGCCAGAGCAAGCCCCAGACGGCTGCGGGTGACCGAAATACGGGCGCCACGTTTGCTGATGATGTACTGCCCAGGCTGGGCGTGACTGCGGGTGAGCAGGCAGTTGACATAGGCACCGTTCAACATGAAATCCACCATCGCCTGATCCTGCAATTGATCAACGTCTTCAAGGTAGTCCTCAAGCTGTTTTGGTTGCTCGTCATCGTCAACACCCAGCAGCTTGGCAATTTCATCCAGATCATCCTGGTTGAGTAATTCTTCACCGGATGGACTGATCGACGCTTCCAGGCCGTTTTTATTGTAACGGGTTGCCGTGCTATTGCCCCGTTCCAGGTGTTGCGCAAAGGTTTGAAAGTAGTCCGCCAGATTCTGGAAAAACGTTTCCTGCTGCGACCAGCCCAGTTGAATCAGTGCAAAACCATGCCGCAGGTGTTCCTTGATGGACTGGTAATCGGCGTCCTCAAGATACAAATGCTCGGAGGCTGCGGTAACCAGCAGGCTCACATTGTGACGAGCCTCACTCCACTCCAGGCTGGTGGTCCCCTTGTGCAGACCAATCAGGAAAATAACTTCACGCCACTGCTTGCGCACCATGTCTTCCAGGAAGGCTGGGATTGACTTGTTATCACAAACCGCTGCGATTAGCTGATCGACATTGCCTTTGACCAGGGCAGCGCGATTATCCGCAGGCTGCTCCGGCGGCAGACTGCGATTTTCCACCACGGTCTTGTCGCTACTTACCTGCTGCTTGCGAAATGCCGAGGAAGATGAATAAAGCTTTTCCACGAACACCGGGTCATTCATGTTATGAATGATGCTGATCATGTCTACGAACGCTTTTTCCAGTTTTAACAGGAAATGCTGCTCAAACAGCTTGATAAACAGCAACCGCACTTCCAGACTAAGGGTAAATACCGATTGCGCTTCTCGAAATGCAGCCAGGGTGGCGGCAAGTAGAATCCGCGGTGCCAGCAACTGACTGCTGCCGGTAAGCTCATGCCGGGATTGCAAGGCATCGATTTGCTTGATGATCGGGAAATAAGCCTTGTCCGCCTTGCGTGCCATCGCCTGCAGGGCGAGATCGATTTCCACTGACTCGTAGACCGCCGCATCACGGTGCGCTACCGAGCCCAGAGTGTGCTGCAGCGCCGCCGGATCCTGGCGGTAGCTTTCTTTGACCGTGACCAGGGTCTTTTCCAGTAATTGTTCCTCAAACAGGGATTTACGCGCCCGCAGTTCTCGCATGGCATTCAGATAACCCCCTTCTGCCGCCAACTGCCCGCCACGACCCGCCGAGAACAGGAAATCATCCAGTTCATCGAAGAAATCACAGCTCAGAAGGGACATCTGCTTGCGCAGGCGCTGGCGTAGAGACCAACGTACCTTCTCCAGCAACACGGTGTCTGCCGGTGCAGGCTGGCTGTGGTTGCTAGTGACGGTTACTACAGACATGGCGGTGTTCGGGCTCCGAATATGGTTAAATTTTCCTCAGGGGTTTTATAGCACTGCTCTGAGCCAGGAAGATTGACCCTGTTCACAGACCTGCGATATTGATAGAAACCCTTGCGCAGACAGAGAGTTACGAATCAGCCAGGAAAGCGACAAACTGCAAGCCTTGCACTCACCAGGCCGCCGGGCCAAAGAGGATAATTTCGATCATGTCAGCTAATCAGCAGGATCAGCCCGGCAGGAAGATTGGCCAGGGCATGCTGGTCGCCAGTTTTGCCCTTGGTCTGGGCGCGCTAACCCTCTTTTTTGATGGCTGGCTCGCCAATGAGGCTAACCCCAACCGCGACCCGCGCAGCTATGAAACCGTCGCTGGCGACCGGGAAGTGGTTCTGGAGCGTAACCGCCAGGGCCATTACGTTGCCGGCGGCGAAGTTAATAACGTGCCGGTGACTTTTCTGCTGGACACCGGCGCTACCGATGTTGCCATTCCGGCCAGTATTGCCGAACGCGCTGACCTGCGGCAGGGAACCGCCGGTCGTGCCTTCACCGCCAATGGTGCAGTCACCGTCTATACCACCCTGGTGGACTCCCTGCGTATTGGCAATATTGAGCTGCAGGACGTGCGCGCCAGCATCACTCCCAGCATGCCTGGCGATACCATTCTGCTCGGCATGAGTGCTTTGCAGCAGGTAGAATTCAGCCAGCGCGGCAATGAACTCACATTACGCCAGCTTGCTAATTGACAGAACCATGATCCCGGAACTTCCCCCCATAGGCGATATTGAGCGGCAGGTCAGTGCAGCACTCGCCGAGGACATCGGTGACGGCGATATTACCGCCGCGCTGATTCCCGAGGACAAGCTTGTTGCGGCCCGGGTAGAGCTGCGTGAAGACGCGGTGCTGTGCGGCTGCGGTTGGGTCGACGAGGTCTACCGGCAACTGGATCCAGCAGTGGTACTTACCTGGCAGGCAAAAGACGGTGCCCGGCTCACGGCGGGCGCCGAGCTGCTAACACTGCAGGGGCCAGCTCGCTCGCTGCTTACCGGTGAGCGCAGCGCGCTGAACTTTCTGCAGACACTGTCCGGGACAGCCACCACCACCGCAAGCCTGGCTGCGCTGGTGGCCCATACCGAGGTCCGGCTGCTGGATACGCGCAAGACCATTCCCGGACTGCGCAGCGCCCAGAAATATGCCGTGCGGGTAGGAGGCGGACAGAATCATCGCATGGGCCTGTTTGATGCATTCCTGATCAAGGAAAACCACATCGCAGCCTGTGGCAGCATTGCAGCGGCGGTAACGGAGGCTCGTGGACGCGAGCCTGGCAAACCAGTTGAGGTGGAAGTGGAATCATTGGCACAACTGGAGCAAGCCATCGCCGTCGCAGCCGACATTGTCATGCTGGACAATTTTTCGCCGGACCTGCTCCGGCAGGCGGTAGCTCTGAATGCCGGTCGCTGCAAGCTGGAGGCCTCCGGCAACATCGACCGGGAGTCACTGGTCACCACCGCTGAGACTGGCGTAGACTATATTTCCATTGGCGCCCTGACCAAACACTGTCGCGCTATAGATTTGTCAATGCGCTTCGCCTGACCCGATGGGCTCAAACCCCGGCCCTGAGCGCGACAATTCAGGGCAGCTGCCAGGCAAGATCAAGCCAAAAAGCCAAGATGCGAGGACGTATGCCGAACATGCAAACTACGCAAACCACGACCCCAGCCGATATCAGCCCCTTTGAACAGGCCAGGAAACACATGGTGCTGCCAGCCGCACTGGTGCTGCTCATCTTGTCGGCCGGGACTGACGCCCATCCCGGCAGCCTGGATCTCAACGGCGGTCACTATTTTGGCAACTCCTATCACTGCCACATGACGGCGTGCGAGATGCCCGACACCTTTGATATCGGGCGTCGCGGCCGCGACAGCTTTAGCACCGATCGCCGGGGCCGTGAGAAGTTTTTCAATGAGGATGACTGGTCTTTCGAGCAGGATTTCGACAACGACTGTCAGTCCACCCGTCAGGAGTTATTGATTCTTACCAGCCGTGGTGAGGTGCGCTACACCAACCCCCGCAATTGCACGGTACGCACCGGGCTGTGGCTGGATGAATACACGGGCGAGACCTATAACGTCGCGACCCGGATGGATGTGGATCACATTATTCCGCGCATGTACGCTCATATCCACGGGGGGGACCGGTGGCCACCCAACAAGAAGCTGCAGTTTGCCAATGATCCCATGAACATGGTGCTGGTGGGTCGCGATGAGATTCGTCGCAAGCGCGACCGCGGGCCGAACCGCTACCTGCCGCGGGAAGAGTTCCAGTGTGAGTATGTGCGATTGTGGCAAGCCATTGCCGACAAGTATGACCTGCAGATCAGCAACAGCGATCGCGGCGCCATTAATCGGGTCCTGGAAGACTGTCCGGAATAGCGTTGCCAGCACAGCGGAGGTTATTCCGGATTCCTGTCAGTGTGGCGCAATTGAGTTGAAGCGTGGCCGCATCAGAATGATGCAACGAAAAATGCCGGCAACAGCCGGCATTTTTTGAGTGATCGCGAGTCCGTGCTATTACGGAGCGACAATACTGATTTCATCCATGCCCGCATCCGGGTCCAGCGGCGTATCGCCGGTCGGAAAGCCCTGCTCGTTGAGGATATAGGCGATGACATCGGTGTATTCATCAAGCATCAGGGAACCGGGATTATCGGCTGGCATGGTGCCCAGGATATTCTCCCAGAGATAAAGCAGCGGCTGGTTATTCCAGGACCGCAGGGTATCCCGGTAGAAACGCTGATTGTGGCAGGTTTTACAGGATGAATCATAAACCTGTGCGCCCGCATCTACCTGCGCCTGGGTAAACACACCATCTTTAACAGTCTTGCCTTCGGCAAAAACTGGCGAGGCCGGCAGCGTACCAGCAAGGAACAGCAGGGTGGCGGCAACACTAACAGAACGTTTCATTTACTTACTCCTTATTGCAGTAAACGCCGTGGGCTAACTTCGTTACGGCGACTGCGCCGGGTAGCCAGGCGGGATATTCCAAACCGTATACCTCAAGTCGAATACCCCAAGCTAAAAACCTCAGTGGGCAGCGTCCGGAATCGCAGTGTCAAACCGGCGATTACGAAGCCGTGTACTTTGACCGTTTAAGAAAGGCCTTGAAAAGGGCCGCTAACATAAACCACATGATCGTTATTTACAAGTATAAGGCACCGCTTTGCGCCGCATCTACTCGACAAAATAGCCAATAAATCAGGCAGTTAACATCAGGGTCCAAAATAGAGCCAAAGACATGAACCAAACCTGAACTCTGACGCATAGTTGACCGGGATTGCGGTATGCTGCGACCAGGACCGGACGAAAACACGACCAGGACATCCCGTGTGGCGACAGCACAAGCCCCTGCAGTACACTTGGCCAGCCATGACCTTTGATGAAAAAAATGCCAGCCCCGAAGCCCTTCGTGATCATTACATGGGCAAGTACCGGAATCCCAATCCCATCGCCCGCTGGCTTACCAACGGGTTCTATCAAAGCTTGCGCACGATTATAGAAACGCTCCCCGGCGACGACCGGATTCTTGAGATCGGTTGTGGTCCAGGGGAATCGACACGACGCATCGTGACCATGCTCAATGGCCGGCATCTGGAGGCGTCTGAATACGAGCAGCGATTGGTGGATCTAAACCTGGCGGAGGGATTTCCAGTCCCGCTCAGGCAAGAATCCGCCTATGATCTGCAGCGTCCGGACAACGCCTTTCAGTGCGTAATGATGCTTGAGGTGCTTGAGCATCTCGATGCTGTCGAGGCCGCGCTGCAGGAACTTTTCCGGGTCGCTGAAACATCGGTCATTGTCTCGGTACCCAACGAGCCACTGTGGCGCATCCTCAATTTCGCGCGGGGAAAATACTGGTCTGATCTGGGCAACACTCCGGGCCACATCAACCACTGGTCGCCCGGCGACTTCAGGAAGCTGATCGCGCAATACGGCGATATTGTTTCGGTCCACAAACCGATACCCTGGACCATTATTCATGCCCGCCCGCGCCCGGCCAACCCCAGTGACTGACGACGGCGGCGCCAGAACTTCGAGAATAACCGCGGGCAGAATCGTGCTGGTCATTGCCATCGCCGCCTGCCTCTGTCTGGCAATGCTTGCCCTGCTGCAGTCTCTGGGCAACCTGCGGCTGAGCGAATTGGTGCTCAGTGCCTGGGTTTTACCGGCGCTGGCGCTGCATTTGTTGTCTCTCGCGCTGTTTATCCTGGCCTGGCAGCAACTATTAAAGGGCCACTCAGGGCAGGCATTTCGCTACCAGGAATGCCTGGCTCATGTCGGTGTCACCCTGACCGGCAAATACCTGCCGGGCAAAATCTGGGGGCTGCTGGGTCGCTCTTACCTGCTGAACCGGCGCGGGCTGAGCCGCGCCGTCGCACTGCACCTGCTCGTCGTCGACCAATTTTTAACCTTTTATTCCGGTATCATTGTTATCGGTATCGCCGGGCTGATTACCGTTTCACCGCTGGCGGCTGCCCTGGCCGCGCTCGCTGTGGCGGCCCTTAGCCCGTGGCTGCTTGGTACCTATCCGCGGCTGTCTGGCTGGCTTGCACGTCTCGCCGCAAGGCGCCAGCAGACAGCAGGTGCAGGCGCCAATATAGATGCCAAAGAAAGTATCGATGAAAGTGCCGACGAAGTAGAAATTCAGTCTGTCGCAAACACTCAGGAACTGAAGCTGCAGGCCAGCATTGGCTCTAGCGGGGAAGCCGCACTGCAGACCGGCAAGCTGGTCCGGGTGACACTTGTTTACATCCTGCACTGGATCGGACTGGGACTGGCGCTGGCACTGCTGTTTTATCCGGCACTAGCCAGTGGTGGCTTCTGGCTGACCTGCCTGTTACTGGTGATAGCTGTGCCAGCAGCAATGCTGAGTGGCTTTCTGGCGCTCTGGGCACCAGGGGGTATCGGCGTTCGGGAGGCAGTTATGGTCAGCATTGTGGGCATCAATACCAGCATTGAACTGGCTGCGGCCATTGCTATTGTCTATCGCTTACTCTGTATCGGCAATGACTTGCTGACCGGCTTGTTCGCCCTGCAGTATTTTGCCCGCAAAGACCCTCAGCTTTTCAGCCTGCAGAGCTCAGGCGCTGCGACCAGCCGCAAGAAGCCGCTCGAAGGAACCTCTGATTAACTACTGTCCTTGTACATCAAGGCGGTCACCTGCTCCGACACCAGGCCGATCAGGAAGATCAGAATAGCGGTCATGAACAGCACCGCGCTCATGTTGGTGAATCTTCCCTGCGAGATGAATGTGTAGAGATAATAAAGGCAGCCGGTGAGAAAGAACGCCGCCGACGTGGGTAGAAAGATCTTCAGTGGTGAATAAAGAGTGCCCACCTTGAAAATGATTATCAGAAAGCGAATGCCATCCTTCACCAGAGAGATATGGGACTCACCAAGACGTTGCTCGGTCTGGATCGGCAGATAGCCTACCGAGTAGCCGGCGCGAAAAAAGGCCATGGTGCAGGTAGTCGGGTAAGAGAATCCGTTCGGCAACAGGTAAAGAAACTCCCGAAAGCGATCCGCATAGACAACCCGCAGCCCGGAAGTGAGGTCCAGAATATCGTGGCCAGTGATTAACGATGAGAGTCGATTGTAGATACCGTTCGCCAACGCGCGCAACGAATCTGCCTGGGAATCCCGGTCGCGCGCACCCACCACCATGTCATACCCCTTGTCCAGTTCCGCCAGCAGGCGCGCAATATCCTCGGGCTTGTGCTGACCATCGCCGTCTATAAACACCAGGATACGGCCACTGGCAGCACGCGCCCCTGATTTGATAGCGGCGCCATTACCCTTGCTGTAGGGGTGACTCACAACCGTTACACCGTGCTGCCGGCATACCTGTTCAGTATCATCCGTAGAGCCGTCGTTAACGACTATGCACTGGGCATCGCCGACCTGTTCACGCAGCCGCGGCAAAAAACTTTCCAGGTTTCGGGCTTCATTTTTCGCCGGAATGACTACCGACACATCTTTCATATCCATGTCCGTGTTCCATGTTCGTGTCGTTGCTACATTGGTCTAGGAATTCTGGCAGCAAGCGTGTGAATTATAACTGCCCGCTTGCCAACAACCTATCTGCCCACGCCAGCTGCAGACTATCTGGGGGCAAGTCGCCCGCGGAAATCCCGCTCCAGCCGTTCGATCTCGGCGTCGATCGAGGGCAGCAACCAGTTGCGTTCAGCATTAGCCTGCCGCGCCCGTTCGAGAAAAATCAGGGCATCTGAAAAGCGACCGGCGGTGGCGGACAGAATCGCCTGGCGAACTGGAAAACCGGGATAAGCACGGTAAACAAACGCCCGACTCAGGTTAATCAGTGCCGGATCCAGCTGGCGCAAATGAATATAGAGGTCTGCGAAAAACACGTGGTACCCGGAACGCTTGCGATCAGACAACGGCAGCTCACCAATCCGCTCAAACAGCGCCACCAGCACCGCCGTATCAGGAAATTCGCAGCGCTGTTCCAGCAGGTACTGAATCAGGGTGCGAAGATAGCTGTTAACGTCGTCGTGATAGTGTTCCAGGGAGGAACGCGAAGCAATGTCTGCCAGGCTGACCGGAGACGACAGGCCATTGGCACAGCCGTGCAGCCATTGGTTCAGCAATACCGTCACTTCATCAGGATTCACCTGCCGGGCCTGGTCGATCCGCGCCATGGCCGCTTGCGCCTCGCCGCGCGCCTGCAAGTAGCCGGCAAAGGTCTGCTGCGCCCGGATTGAAGCTGGCTGCTCGTCAGCCCACCGGGCGTGCAGAGCATAGCCGTCACTCCATTGCTGGCTGAGCCCTGCGGTCAGAAGGCTCAAATAAGCCACCAGCGCCACTGCCGCAAGCACCACCGCCGTGCCAACCGCCCGCGCCGGGAATCGCTGCCGGGACCAGAGTACTGCACGCCAGCCATACCACACCACCGCAATTAAGGGCCCCATCATGGGTAGATAGTTACGGTGCTCAAAATACAATTCCAGCGGCAAATAGGTGGATTCCAGCAGGTGCAGCGAAAAAAACCACAACACAGCGAAACTCAGCATCGGTTGCCGCTTGCGCAGCCACCCTGCTGCTGTCAGTAACAGCCCAATGGCCAGTATCGCCACAATCGTTAACGGTGGCGCAATCAGGGACCGGGATACCACCAGGTCATCAAAATAGAGCCGGCCCACTCCTGCATTGGGCAGCAGAATGTTAGCCAGGTAGTCCACTAACACCCGTGACTCGGTCAGCAGGCGCTCGGCAAGTGAGAAGTGGCGCATCTCATAGCCAGCCAGCGCAGCTGGAAGCGTCGCCAGCAAATAGGCAAGTACCACGCCCAGAGGCAAAACGACGCCGAAGTTTAGCCAGCGACGGAACCAGGGGTCCAGGGGGCGGGTAGCGAACAGCAGCTTTTCACAAAGCAGAATCAACAACAGCAGCAGCGCACCATTCTCCTTGCTCAGCACGGCCAGCAGACCGAAAGGCAACAGACCAAGCGCCAACCAGGTCAGTCCCCGGCGCCGGTCCGTATCAATCACGCCCCGGCCGTGGCAATAACAAATCAGCGCCAGCAGCGTAAACAGCGTCATCAGCTGCGTCATACGCTGGATCACGTACAGGGTGGTACTGACCTGCAAGGGATGCAGCAACCACAGGGCAGCCACGGCAATCGCCAGCAGTTTGGCTTGATCGCAGGCCATATCCAGTGCCCGGAATAACTGCAGGACAAAGCCCGCCAGCGCCAGACCGCAGGCCAGGTGGAGCAGCAAATTGGTGGTCTTCAGCGCGGAGACATCGGGAGGCCACTGGGTGCTGTCCAGCAACAGACTGGCCATCGCCACCGGGCGGCCAGTGGGTCCGGAATCATTGGCAAAGACGAAATTGCGAACCGCTGACCAGGAATCGATGCCAGTGCCCTCAGCCAGGGGCTGAAGATTCCAGAAGTCGTCCAACAGCAGTGGGCCGCCAAGTCCCGGCTGGTAGCAGGCGTAGGTCAGGCCGAGAACACTGAGCAGCAGCAATACCGGCAGGCCTGGGCGGCGCCAGGCAGAAGAACCGCCGGTTGCGGCGGTAGTTAAAGATTGATCGCTCATCTCAAACAATAACGGCGCCACGCCGGATTCATTGAAACAAGTTTGTTGATTTGACGCGGCAAGACAGCCGGACCATACGATTTACGACCATTACTGACAATAATTGTCAGTGACGGTCGCCTGGCAAACAGTTTCTGTCACCCGTAAAAATCCTACACACGTGCCGATATCTCGAAAATATATATATTTTTCAGTTAGTTAAAAAATAAATCAAAAACTGGCACGGTCTGTGTATCTGTATTACCAAGCGTTGCCCGAAAAGCGGAATACGATTCACAGCAACACCGAACTACAGATCAATTCACTGACTCAACTGCAATACTGGAGATAGACTCATGAAAAAAGCTCAACAAGGTTTTACCCTGATCGAACTGATGATCGTTGTTGCGATCATTGGCATCCTGGCCGCCGTCGCTCTGCCGGCTTACCAGAACTACTCTAACCGTGCCGCGTTCTCCGAACTGGTACTGGCCGTAACCCCGCGCAAGACTGCGGTAGAACTGGCTATCCAGACTCGTAACCCGGCTAACCTCGCGGCTCTTGAGCCGACAACTGCTGCTGGCGTACTGGGTATCCCGGCCGACGTCGCAGCTGCTGCCACCACTCACGGTGCCGCGGTTGACGCTGGCGTGATCACCATGACCTGGCAGGCTGACGGTTCAGCACTGGCTGGCATCACCTACTCACTGACTCCGAACGGTATTACCCCGCCGGTACAGTGGGCTGAAGGTGGAACCTGCCTGACCAACGGCCTCTGCTAATCAGTTGATCTGACTGTGACTTGCGGCACCCCAACCCTGGGGGGCCGCATCTTCACAAACCGCTCCCTCGCCCCCGAGGGTCAGCACCTAACTTCCCCGAATTCCCAACCAGATGTCACCTCAACAGGGTGTTGGTTTGTAGACCGAAAGGCATACCGTTTTGAGCTTGAGCGCCCGACCAGTCCTGGCAGTCACTCGGCCCAACTCAACAGAAGGTAGCAAGCCATGCACAAGCGACAACAACAACAAGGCTTCACCCTGATCGAGCTTATGATCGTCACCGCGATCATCGGCATTCTGGTCTCTGTTGCACTGCCGGCCTACGACCTTTACCGCAACCGCGCCCGGTTCTCCGAAGCGATACTGTCAATCGGCTACTATCGCGCGGCGATTATCACTCAGGCCCACTCCGACCGCTTTAATACCCTGGCAGATGCCGATGCCGGCACCAACGGTATTCCACCGACTCAGGCCCAGGCGGCTTCCACCCACGGCATTGATGTGGTGGACGGCAGCATCATCGTCACCTGGATGGCTGATGGCACGGACCTGGCTGGCGTGACCTACACTCTGAGTGCTGCGAGTGTCACCCCACCCATCCAATGGGCCACCGGCGGTACCTGCGTTAACCTGGGCTACTGTTAAGCAATTCTCTGCAGTCTTGTGGCAGCAGCTAGTCACGCTCTTCCAATCCCCCGCATCCGCAAGCCAGGCCAACTTCAAACCTCTGCTGCGTCTATTACCGGCTCTGCGACTACGGTCGCGTCCTGGGGATAAAATTTCTTGAGGCGTCCAGACTGCGAATCAACACACACATAGCCGCTCGTTACGCCAGATACAAAACGCGCGAACAAACAGTCTTCCGGTAACCCATTTCTAACTTCATCGTTAACCAAAACACGCGTGTTAGTCTCGCGGCGAAACAATTCGGCGAGGCCTGACTCCGGCATTGCCCGATAGCGTTCCGTTTGCATGAACAATGGATCGCCCATGAACTGGCTACGAATGTTGACGATGTCGGCACTAATATCGTTTTCGGGAAGCTCTGTATAAACCCGCTTGGGATAGTCTCCTGGAAAATCGTCAAGGACAGCCGGATCTTTTCCGTATTCCCGGAACTCATCGGCGCCCAGGCTATAGACGGTGTCATAAGCAAAAACCAGAGCCAGCGGTCGCTCTGAATGCACGATCCACATGCCGCCGAGCAGACAAACAGCCTGAAAAACTCCGATGCAGGTGAGATCAAACTTAAGCCCGGGTTTACCGGCCTTGAACACCACCAGGGTCAGCAACGGGCCCAGCACCAGATCCACGCCGATTATGATGCGCAGTCCCGTCCAGCCGCCATCGATATTGAACAAAATCCCCGGAAACCAGAACACCAGGATAATGGCAAGCAGCAGCAAAAATACTGCCACACTGATTGCAAAGTGAATCGCGAACGCTCGCCAGCGACTCATAGAATTCTCCTTTCCTGATGGGTTCGGCTGGTACAGCCACCATTTCGTGCCACGCCGGCGTCACAGTCGATTAGCAACTGAATTTCCAGGTTATTAAGCACTTTGAGGGCGCTATTCTATAGTGGCTACAGGGGTATTAATACCGTCACCGCACGCGCACCCAAGGACACCATGACTGCACCTAAACCCAGTCTGGCGGAACACCTGGTTACTCACGGCTTGCTCGATTCTGAGTCGGCGCGAGCTGCCGTGACTGCTGCCAGTCGCAGCGGAACCAGCCTGGTCAGGCACTTGCTGGAGGCGCAGGATGTGGACAAGACACAACTGGCCCGGGTATTGGCCAACTGGTTCCGGCTGCCCTATCTGGAACTGGCTGCCGTTGACCGGTTGCGCTGCCCGCAGGGACTGGTTGACGAAGAACTGCTGCGCTCCCGCCACTGCCTGGTGCTTTGGCAGCGCGGTAAAACCCTGTTCCTTGCAGTCGCCGATCCAACCCAGGACGAAGTGATCGCTGACCTGAAGTTTCTTACCGGCCAAACCATTGAGTTGGTGCTGGTTGAATGGCAGCAGCTCGACAAGGCCCTGGCCCAATCCAGCACCAGCGACTTGCCGCATCTGGTCAAGGACCAATTCAGTTCGGCACTGGATAAGGACCTGGCCCTGGAGGTCCCGGGCGAACCGGACCGGGGTCAGCTGGAAACCGATACCACAGAGCTGGACGACAAACCCCTGGTACGCTTTATTAATCGCATTCTTGCCGAAGCGATCTCGGTGGAAGCGTCTGATATTCACTTTGAGCCTTTTGAAAAACTCTGCCGGGTGCGCTTTCGCCGCGACGGTCAACTCCATGAAGTCACCCGCCCACCGCTGCACATGGCAGCCCGGATCAGCGCACGCCTGAAAGTCATGGCGCAACTGGACATCTCCGAGCGCCGTATCCCGCAGGATGGGCGAATTCGACTGCGCCTGGATAATGGCAAGCGCGTGGATTTCAGGGTTAGCGTCTTACCCACCCTGTGGGGTGAAAAGTTGGTGCTGCGCAACCTGGATACCGGTAGCCGCTTTCTGGAACTGGATAGTCTGGGTATGGAAACAGGGCAATTACAGCTTTTTCAGGCTGCGCTGCAGCGCAGCCAGGGCCTGATCCTGGTCACCGGTCCGACTGGCAGCGGCAAAACCCAGACACTGTATTCCGGACTTCGCCTGCTGAATACCGCCGAGCGCAACATCGCCACCGCCGAGGACCCGGTAGAATTCAACATTGAAGGGGTCAACCAGGTACCAGTGAATCACAACAGCGGCCTGGGCTTTGCCCGAATTCTGCGGGCGTTTTTAAGACAGGACCCAGACGTCCTGATGGTGGGGGAGATTCGCGATCCGGAGACAGCGGAGATCGCTATCAAGGCGGCCCAGACCGGCCACCTGGTGTTGGCGACCCTGCACACCAACAACGCGGTGGAAGCCCTGACCCGACTGACAAATATGGGGGTGGCGCACTACAACCTGGGGTCCGCAGTCAGCCTGTTACTGGCCCAGAGGCTACTGCGCCGGCTGTGCAGCCACTGTAAAGAAAGCCACCAGCTTCCCGACAAGGTACTCAAGGCCGAAGGTCTGGCAGAACTGCCCGGAGAGCTGACTCCAGATGTTTTTCAGGCCGCTGGTTGCCACCATTGCCGCTCCGGATACCGGGGCAGAGTGGGAATTTATGAAGTAGTTCCTGTCACTGAGGCCCTGTCACAACGTATTATGTCCGGTAATCACTCCCTGCAGCTTGCCAGGCAGGCGCGGGAAGACGGTTACCCTACCCTGAGACAGGCGGCACTGCAAAAAGTCGCCCGGGGTGTGACCAGCCTGGAAGAAGCTAACAGGCTGACTTAATTCACAAATTCCCTGGACGTGGTATAGTGATTGCGTCCGGAAATGCGTTAAATCACGGCGGAGAAGGTCATGGCTACAGAAGCCGCACAGAATATATACATCTGGCAAGGGACCGATAAGGGCGGCAACAAAACCAAGGGTGAGATTCAGAGCGCCAGCCAGGCACTGGCCAAGGCGCAACTGCGCAAGCAAGGCATTAATCCGTCCAAGGTAAAACGCAAGCCCAAAGACCTGTTTGGTCCCAAAAAGCAGAAGATCAAGCCCAGTGATATCGCCGTTTTTACCCGCCAGCTGGCGACCATGATGAAATCCGGCATTCCCCTCGTGCAATCTTTCGAGATTGTCGGCGAGAGCCTGGAGAATCCGTCGATGCGTGAGCTGGTGGCGACCATCCGCGACGATATAGCGGCCGGTAATAACTTCGCCGACTGTATCCGCAAGCATCCGCGTTATTTTGATGACCTGTTCTGCAACCTGGTGGAAGCTGGCGAGCAATCCGGTGCCTTGGAGACCATGCTCGACCGCCTGGCGACCTACAAGGAAAAGTCAGAAGCCCTGAAAGCGAAGATCAAGAAGGCCATGAACTACCCGATCGCGGTAGTCGCGGTGGCCATCATCGTGACCGGTATTCTGCTGATCAAGGTGGTACCCCAGTTCGCCGAAACGTTTTCCAGCTTTGGAGCGGAATTGCCCGCCTTTACGCTGTTCGTTCTCAACCTTTCTGATCTTGCCATTGCCCACTGGTGGAAGGTCATTATCGCCGGAGTAATCTTCAGCTTCGTATTCCGGGAAGCCAAGCTCAGGTCGCAGGCGGTACGCGATGCCATTGATCGTCTCGCTTTGAAGATGCCGATTGTGGGCCCGATTCTCAACTCCTCCTGTTACGCCCGCTTTACCCGAACCCTGGCTACTACATTCTCTGCCGGTGTGCCTCTCGTTGACGCCCTCGACTCCGTAGCCGGTGCCAGCGGTAATGTGGTGTACGCCTCGGCAACCCGCAAGATCAAGGATGATGTCACTACCGGTCAGCAGCTGGCATTTTCGATCAAGAACACCACCCTGTTTCCAGTGATGATCGTGCAAATGGTAGGCATCGGTGAGGAGTCAGGCGCGCTGGATTCCATGCTCGACAAATGCGCCCTTTATTACGAGGCCGAGGTCGACAATGCGGTGGACGGTCTCACTGCACTGATGGAACCGATGATTATGGCGGTGCTCGGTATTCTTGTCGGCGGCCTGATGATCGCCATGTACCTGCCGATCTTCCAGTTGGGCGCGGTGATGTAAAGCCGTACCCAGCATGACCATTATCGATTTATTGCAAGAAAGCCCACTTTTCCTGATCGCCGTCTGCACGGTGCTTGGCTTGCTGGTGGGCAGCTTTCTCAACGTTGTGGTTTACCGGCTGCCAATCATGTTGCAGCGGGAATGGAAGCAGCAGTGCTGCGAGTATCTGGAGTTGGACAACACCGAACCGGACAGCAACGCCGGTTCAAAGAAGTTCACAACCTTCAACCTGCACAAGCCCGATTCTCACTGCCCAAATTGCAACCATAAAATTCGACCCTGGGAGAACATCCCGGTAGTCAGCTATCTGGCTCTGGGTGGCAAATGCTCCAGTTGTAAAACACCCATCTCCCTGCGCTATCCGGGTGTTGAAGCAGTAACCGGTCTGCTGTCCGGGCTGGTTGCTTTTACCTTCGGGCCAACCTGGCTGACCCTTACCCTGCTGCTGCTAACCTGGTCACTTGTCGCCCTGACCCTAATCGATTACGACACCCAACTGCTACCTGACGACATCACCCTGCCCCTTATGTGGCTTGGCTTGCTGGTAAACACCGTGGATCTGGGCTTCGGGGTAAGCGCGGCAGATGCCGTTATCGGAGCGATTGCCGGCTATCTGTCCCTGTGGGTTTTTTACTGGGTGTTCAAGCTGGCGACCGGCAAGGAAGGCATGGGATATGGCGACTTTAAATTGCTCGCAGCTCTGGGCGCCTGGATGGGCTGGCAAAGCCTGTTGCCGATCGTCATCCTCTCCTCGCTGGTAGGCGCCGTATACGGTATCGCCATGATCATCATCGCTGGTCGAGACCGCTCACAACCCATGCCGTTCGGTCCCTATCTTGCCGGAGCCGGGTTTATCATGCTGATCTGGGGTCCACAGCTTAGCGAACTCTATGTCAGCGCGGTACTGTAACCCGCTCTCTTCGACAGGGCTTGAGCAATGCTTGTGATCGGTCTCACCGGCGGCATCGGCAGCGGCAAATCCACAGCTGGCAAGCTGTTTGCAGAACTGGGCGTTGAACTGGTGGACGCCGACCAGCTGGCGCGCGAGGTGGTCGAGCCAGGAACACCAGCGCTGCGCAAGATCGCCGCGCATTTTGGAAAGAATCTGCTGCTGGGCAGTGGCAGTCTGAACCGCCCTGCCCTGCGCGAAATCGTGTTTGCCGATCCTGAACAACGGCGCTGGCTTGAACAACTGCTGCACCCGCCGATTGGCGAACTACTAAAGGCCCGGCTTGCTGCATGCCAGTCTCCCTACTGTATTCTGGAATCGCCGTTGCTACTGGAAACCAGCCAGGTGGAGCTGGTAGATCGTGTGCTGGTAGTGGATGTCAGCGAAGCTACACAACTCAACCGCGCGCTAAAGCGTGATGGCAGCGACCAGGAGACTATCAAGGGCATCATCGCCGCGCAGATGCCCCGCCAACAGCGGTTGGCGAAAGCCGATGAGATTCTGGATAATGAGGGTGCGCCCGACGAGCTACGACCGCAGGTCGAGAAGCTGCACACAATCTACCTGACCCTGGCCCAATCCCATGAGTGAATCCAATCCCAGAACAGTAAATTGTCCCACATGCGGCAAATCTGTCGCCTGGATAGAAACCAGCAAGTATCGGCCATTCTGCAGCGAGCGCTGCCAGTTAATCGATTTCGGGGAGTGGGCTACCGAGAAGAAAAGCATCCCCGGCGAGCCCGTGTACTCACCGGAAGATGATCAGGAAAATGATTTGCAGTAAGCCCTGACTCTACAGCGGGCTGCCCTGGATATTCGGGGTTGGCATCCAGTAAAACTTGCTGTTATCAGCATATCGCTCGTTTTCGATAAGCAGGTAGATAAAGTTACCGTCACGGGAAAAGCGCACCATCGACACGCTTTCGCCCTCAAGCAGGCCCAGTTCAAAATCTTCAAGGATCAGGTGGGTCTTGACGTCGAACAGATAGATTCGATCATTGTCGGCACCAAGAAACAGCGTACCGTCGTTGTTAAACGTTGCCGAAATTGGCGAACTCCCAAAGAACCACTCGCCATCATTGTTGAAGTACGCGCGTGGATCCATATCCACCACACTGAATTCTTCCACTGGATAGTTACCACGCGGGCACACATAGGCAAGCCGGTTTCCCTGAGGTGATACCGCAAAATCGGTGCAGGCGGTACCCACCGCAATGTCGGTTCCGTCAACAATACTTATCTCAGCGGTTGCAGGATTGTAGTCAAACGTTGCCAGATTAGACTCGGTGGTGGCGAACAGATGGTTTCGAACAGGATCGTACTCGACCCGGCGCGGTTCTTCCGCTGCAAAAGCGAACAGGAAATTGCCTTCCGGATCGAAATGCCCAAACCATAACTGTGTATCGGAAAACGGTATGTCGTTCAACGGATCAGTACCGGCACCGTCATACATGATCGCGAACAGGTTGCCGTCTTCTCCCAAAGCCAAATCCCGAAGCGCCCAGTTGTAGGTATAGGTCACACTATCGCTGCCCTCATACGTCAACCTGATCGGATCGAACTCAAACTCACCGGTCACCAGGTCCAGCGAGTATATTCGCGCAGACTCCGGGTAAGCATTCATGTGCACAACATTGCGCTCCTCATCCAGAACAAACTGGTCAGGTGCAGTGTTCATCTGGACAACCCTGCCGGTCTCTCCAGACAGCAGGTTGCGCTCTACCGCGCGATTACGGGTGAAGTCGCTAATCAATACCCAGCCATGACACAGCGGCAGAAAATCCTGGGTAGGCTCCACCAGAATGCCGCCTCCCAATGCGGAGATGTTGGCGCCCTGGGTGCCGGTCTGGACCGCGGTGATGAAAAGGGTTTCAAACTGCGGTGGCTCGCTACCCTCGATCAACTCGAGACGCACAGCAACCTGATCACCGTATAAATTAACACTGGGAATATCCAGGATTCCTGACGAATTGGAGTAGGAGGCAACGCCTTCGGCAACCTCGGCCGCCGCCGGCGGCGAAAACGCCTCGCAGTTTAACAATTCAGCACCGGAGCGTGACGGAGCGCTGGGACCCTGAGTATTGGTAACTTGCGCGGAAGTGAGCTGGAAAATCAATTCATTAGGGTCAATAAGATTCAGGGTTGCAGCCACTTCGCCAATTCCGGCAGCATCAATGGTCGGGACCTGCAGGGTGTATCCATCAAATCGTGTGCCATCCGCAGGCAATGTCGGGGCCGGACCCGGCACGAACTCCAGCAATGGATTGAGGGTCAAGCGCACACCGGTAAAGGCAGGAAACAAATCGGTTTGCACATTGCCGGGCTCAACCGCACTTCTGACCCGAAAGCCGACGAAACGGCTGGTTTGCAGTGCCGCGTTAACCGCGCCGGTGACATCAATTGATATCTCGGTGAGCGACGCCGCATCTATTTCCGAAAGCGGCTCGGTAAAGCCGATGGAAAAATCGTCAAATGCAATCTGACCGTCGTCGGCAAAGAAAGAAATCCTGACATTCGCCGTGCCGTTCTGGGGAAAGACCTCGCGGATAGGCAGCCGAAGTGTTGCCGCAGTTACCGAGGTGGTATCGCCGAAATCAAAAGACATGGCGGCAACATCCACAAAACTGTTGCCGGTGACGCCCCAGCCACCAATACCAACATAGGATGCACTTATCGGGTCTGAACCGTCATCAATTGGCTCACCGGTTTCCGGTGAAATAACCGGGTCTTCGTCATTCTCGTCGTTCTGGTTACCGGCAGCCTGGGGATTGGTCAGCACCAGCGTCCCCTGATCGACCAGTACCGCCAGGTCGGCCAGCGCTGGGGTGGCGAAGACCATAGCCAGACAACAGCACAACACTAGCTGCAATGAATTCAGTGACGATTGTGACTTCATTTCCTCTATCCCCAGGGCCGGATTCCGACAACCTATTTATTATCAACCTGTTAGCGCAAATGACAGTGACGGTCTTCACAGATCAACTGCAATGCGCAAGCGGGAAGCAGCTTGCAATCCACGCGGACTTTTCAGCTATCCACTCTGCTGTATCTGCGCAAAGGAGCAATACTTTATCATAAAAAGGTCAAAAAACGACCAGCCCGGAGAGCAGGAAATACAATGTTTTCAGTGGCTTGCTGGCAATTGTGAATAATTTCAATAAATTAGGAGGGCTATCTTACCGCCAGCAGTGAGTTTTCTGCTATTCATCCACAAACAAGCGAATACCGGCAAGACCGTCGGCACCGTGGCCCCGCGCGACCGGAAGCGCATCGAAAGCCATACCACCCAGGGCATAAATCGGCAGACTCACTGTTCTGCGCAACTCGTCAAAACGCTCCCAGCCAAGCACCTGACCATGGTCATACTTTGGGGTGGGCAGCACCGGAGACAGTGTGACAAAATCCGCGCCGAGCTGCTCGGCGCGCTTCAGCTCCGCCGCATTGTGGCAGGACACGCTGAACAGACTGCTATTGGCAACAGGTCGCGACTCGAGTTCCTGCAAGCGTCTTGCGCTGACGTGCAGACCAGCAACACCGGCTTCCGGAAGCGCCGCACTATCGTGATTGAATAACAGACGTACGGCATGACCGCGACAGAGCTTGAGTGCCCGTTGATACCACTGCTGGTAAACATCGTCCGGCAACTGCTTCTGACGAAACTGAATCAGGCCGATGCCGCGCCAGAGGTAAGACTTTAGCTGCATTTCGATCTGGGACCAGTCGGCAGCCGCTGGAGTGATGGCCATGTGCTCGGGTAGTTGCAGCACATCGATAATCGGCGCATTGGCGACCGGAAAATCCTGCGCGCTGAGCTTTGCTATCGGCCGCCACTCTACCGGCTGTCCTTCCAGACCGCGCGGCTCACCGTCAAAGCCGTGGATACGCCAGACATCCAGCAGCACCGATTTGTCGCCGTAATTGTGACTGATTTTGCGCAGTGGATACGCCCGATGAATCTGAATCCCCACCTCTTCGAGAAATTCCCGACGCAGCCCCTGTTCAGCGGTTTCGCTGGCTTCCAGCTTGCCGCCTGGAAATTCCCAGAGTCCGCCCTGATGACTGTGGGCGTGGCGCCGGGCCACTAACACTTGCCGTGCTTCGTTTACCAGCACGCCTACGGCAACATGAATAGGAGACTTGTCAGACACCTGGGAGTTCCGGTGATCGGCAGATTGCGAAAGACTAGCTGCGATAGTCGGCGTTAATGCGCACGTACTCGCAGGACAGATCCGAAGTCCACAAGGTCTCGGCGCAGTCGCCCCGGGCCAGGTCTATACGCACGGTGATTTCTTCCTTGTCCATTTCCAGCTGGCCCTGGGCCTCGGTATAACTGTCGGCCCGACCGCCATTGGCTACCAGAGGTGTTTCGCCTAAAAATATGGTTACCTGCTCAATGTCCAGGTCATCGAGTCCGGCCCGACCGATGGCGGCCAGGATCCGTCCCCAGTTTGGATCAGAAGCGAAGAAAGCAGTTTTTACCAGGGGCGATTCCGCTACACAGTAACCAACCTTCAGACACTCATCAGTACTGGCACCGCCGCCAATCTCAATGGTAATAAACTTGCTGGCGCCCTCAGCATCCTTGATAAGTTGGACGGCGAGATCGCGAAACAGTTGTTCCAGGGCAGCGCGGAACTGCTGCAGGGATAATTCATCAGAGGTTGAGAGTGTGACGCCTGAGCGGCCTGTGGCCGCCAGTACGCAGCAATCATTGGTCGAGGTATCGCCATCCACAGTGATGCGATTGAATGATTTATCGACCGCCGCTACCAGCAGATCATCGAGCAGCGGCCTGGCAACCGCTGCATCGGTGAACACAAACGCCAGCATGGTGGCCATGTTGGGCTTGATCATCCCGGCTCCCTTGGCGATAGCAGAGATCCTGACCTCGCCGTCCGCCAGGTAGAGAGTGCACGTGGCGCTTTTTGGTCGGGTATCCGTAGTCATGATGCCCCGCGCTGCCTGCTCCCAGGCATGGTCCCGCAACGAGTCCAGAGCAGAAGGCAGGCCGGCAATCAGTTTCTCCATCGGCAGCGGTTCGCCGATAACGCCAGTGGAAAACGGCAGCACCTGGCCTGCGTCGACACCGGCTAATTCGGCCACTGCCTGGCAACTGCTCCTGGCATCGTGCAATCCCTGGGTACCGGTTCCGGCATTGGCGTTACCGGTGTTGATCAGCAGATACCTGGGCGCATGCTCCAACAGGTGCTCCCGAGCCACCTGCACCGGCGCCGCACAAAATGCATTGCGAGTAAAAACACCGGAAACGACAGTGCCTGCCGCCAGTTCGATAAGCACCAGGTCGCGCCGATTGGCGTAACGAATACCGGCTTCTACCGCAGTGAGCGTTACGCCGGAGATAACCTGGCACTTGACCGGCAGATCCTTGCCTACGCTCATACGCGGCTACCCAAACTGCCCGTGGCAGACCTTGTACTTCTTGCCTGATCCGCAAGGGCAGGGATCATTACGACCCACCTTGGCCACATCCCGTACAAACGGTGTTTGTTTTTCCTGCGAGCCTCCTTGAGGCTGACCCGCCTGCGGCTCCGGCGCCGCCTGGGCTTCGCCTTCACTCAGGGCGGAGGCGTTCTGGTGCTGAAAATTCATCCGCGCCCGGGCGGCTTCTTCTGCCCGCTTGCGCTCGATCGCATCGACTTCCTCATCCTGGCGGATCTTGACGTGACTCAGAACCTTGATCACTTCCCGCTGCAGACTGGCCAATAGCTCGGTAAACAGCGCAAAGGCTTCACGCTTGTATTCCTGGCGGGGATTCTTGCCACCGTAGCTGCGCAGAAAGATGCCCTGGCGCAGATGATCCATGGTTGCCAGATGTTCCTTCCACAAGTTGTCGAGAATCTGCAGCGTAATCTGCTTTTCGAACGCGCGCATCTTTTCGCCTACCAGCGCTGACTTTTCGTCGTATTCCTTCGCCAGTATTTCGATAATTCGTCTTTTCAGCTCATCTTCAAACAGCTGGTGGTCTTCATCCAGCCAGGCCTGAATCGGCAATTGCGTACCGAATTCGGTCTCGATAGCAGTTTCCAGCCCGGGGATATCCCATTGTTCCGGCACGCTTTGTGGCGGGATGTATTCATCCACCAGTTGATCCACGACTTCCTCGCGCATCTCCCGCAGCAGATCGGATATGTCGTCGCTGGCCATCAGCTCATTGCGCTGGCGATAAATAATAGTTCGCTGGTCGTTGGCGACATTGTCGTACTCCAGCAATTGCTTGCGGATATCGAAGTTTCGCCCTTCCACCTTACGCTGCGCTTTCTCTATTGAGCGGGTAACCATGCCGTGCTCAATGGCCTCGCCTTTTTCCATGCCCAGCTTGCGCATGAAATTCTTGACCCCGTCGGAGGCAAAGATGCGCATCAGATTATCGTCCATGGACAGGTAGAATCGCGAATAGCCTGGGTCGCCCTGGCGTCCGGCGCGGCCGCGAAGCTGGTTATCAATGCGTCGAGACTCATGTCGCTCGGTGCCGATAATATGCAGACCACCAGCAGCCAGAACTGTCTCGTGACGCTCCTGCCAGGCGGATTTTATCTTCTCTATCTCAGCATCACCGGGATTGTCGAGATTGGCAATTTCGGCTTCCCAATTGCCACCCAACACGATATCGGTACCACGGCCAGCCATGTTGGTGGCGATAGTGACCGCGCCGGGCCGCCCCGCCTGGGCGATGATTTCGGCTTCTTTCTCGTGAAACTTGGCGTTCAGCACCTCGTGGTTGATTTTGTTCTTGGTGAGAAACTTTGAAAGCAGTTCCGAGGTATCGATCGATGCGGTACCCACCAGCACCGGACCACCGGCCTTGCTGATTTCGGTAATATCGTTGACGATGGCCTCGAATTTTTCTTCCAAAGTCAGATAGATCAAGTCGTTGGCATCTTCACGAACCATCGGCTTGTTGGTAGGAATCACCACCACATCGAGATCATAGATCTGACTGAATTCAAACGCTTCAGTGTCGGCGGTGCCGGTCATGCCGGCAAGCTTGTTGTAGAGGCGGAAGTAATTCTGGAATGTAGTAGATGCAAGCGTCTGACTCTCAGACTGAATTTCCAGGCCTTCTTTCGCTTCCAGGGCCTGGTGCAGGCCTTCTGACAAGCGACGCCCTTCCATGGTTCGACCGGTGTGCTCGTCGATCAGGACAATGCGTTTGTCCTGCACAATGTATTCCACGTCACGGTGGAATAAATGGTGCGCCTTGAGCGCGGCATGTACGTGGTGCAGCAGAGACAGATTGGTGGCCGAATACAGGGACTCTCCCTCGTCCAGCAGCTTCTGGTCATTAAGCAGTTGCTCGACGTATTCATGGCCTGATTCGGTCAGTTCCACCTGGCGGGATTTTTCATCGACCGTGAAATGTCCGTCTTCCTCCGGCACGAAGCTCTTGTCCATCATCTCCATTTTGGAGCGTTCCTGCTTGACGCCCTTGTCCAGCTTGGGGACCAACTTGTTAATGGCGATATAAAGCTGCGAACTATCCTCGGCGGCGCCTGAGATGATCAACGGGGTTCGCGCCTCGTCGATAAGAATGGAGTCCACTTCATCGACAACAGCAAAGTTCAGTTCCCGCTGGGTCCGATCGTCCTGTCTGAACGCCATGTTATCGCGCAGATAATCAAAACCGAATTCGTTATTGGTGCCGAAAGTGATATCGCATTCGTAGGCGGCACGCTTGGTCGCTGGATCCTGCCCCGACTTGATGGCGCCGACAGTCATCCCGAGGAATTCATAAATGGGCCCCATCCATCTGGCATCACGCTCAGCCAGGTATTCGTTCACCGTCACCATGTGCACCCCCTTTCCTTCCAGGGCATTCAGGTACGCTGGTAAAGTTGCCACCAGCGTCTTACCTTCACCAGTGCGCATCTCGGCAATATCACCCTCATGCAGCACCATGCCACCAATCAACTGCACATCGAAATGGCGGAGCCCCAAAGTACGCGTGCTGGCCTCACGAACCGTCGCAAACGCCTCTGGTAGCAGGGCATCCAGGCTGGCGCCATCGGCCAGGCGCTGGCGGAATTCCGCAGTTTTCGCGGTGAGCTCTTCATCGCTCAGGGATTGATAAGTAGCTTCCAACTCGTTGATGGTCGAAATGCTGCGCTTAAGTCGCTTCAGTTTGCGACTGTTGCTGCTGCCAAAAATCTTATTGAGAATGTTCATAGTTCACTTTTATTAACTGGTTTGCTCTGACGAGGGCGCGACAGATAGCGGCATAGCCGCTGAGCGGCCGGGTCATAAGGAATTGCGAAGCGGAAGGACTATCTGGCGGTGCGGTGAATATAGGCGGCTGGATCGACAACGCGCCCGTTCTTATACACTTCAAAATGCACGTGCGGGCCCGTCGAGCGACCTGTGGAGCCAACCAGGGCAATATCCTGCCCCTTTTTCACGACATCACCTACTTCAACCAGTAGCTTTTCGGCATGGGCATAGCGCGTGGTGAAGCCATTGCCGTGATTAACCTCGACCATCAGCCCATAGCCCGACCTCGGGCCTGACCAGGTGACCACCCCGGCGGCCACGGTATTGATGTCGGCGCCGGCCTTGCCGGTGGTGAAATCAATACCTCCGTGAAAGCTCAGGCGGCCAGTGAATGGATCCGGCCGCTGCCCAAACCGCGAGGCAATCCAACCGCGATCCAGGGGCCGCCCGGCAATAAAGACATCCGACTGAATCTTGCGATCCACCATCAGGCCTTCAAGGATTTCCAACTGCTGCTGCCGATCTTCGAGTTGCTGTTCCAGTTGCTGCAGCGCACTGGTAAAACCAGTCGAGGTATAGGTCTGGGAACTGGCGGTTTCGGGGCCACCCACTGGCACCGGCTGGCTGAAGTCAAATTCACCGGTATCCAGGTTGGCAATGGAGGTGATGCGCTCACCAACGGCATCCAGACGCACCAGCCGCGCCTGCAACAGCGCCAGCCGCAGAGTTAGCGCTTCCAGCTGCTGCTGAGAATCCTGCTTGATGTCAGCAAGCTGTTCAGCCTGCAGCTTGATCTGCCGCTCCCAGTTCTCGGCCGAGGCCTCAGTGAATATGCGGGCATTCTGGGAGACAGCAAACTGGTAACCGAAGTAGCCCAATGCCACCGGGGCACCGAGCAGGCATAAGGAAAGCAGGCCCTTGAGCCATCCCTTCAGGACAATGGTCCGTGTATGACCATGACGCTGGTCAACCAGGATTAATTTCATTACTTACCTATTAACCGTTTTAATCTAATCATCTGATCGTTTCATCGTCCTGGCATCTCACCGCTGTGTCTGCTGGACTTGCCAGCTATCGGGCAGGTCCGAATTGGTCGCCTGGTGCGGAAATACGGCAAATAGGACGGCATACCTGGACCCAGCCGCGCAGATGTTAACAAGTCTGCGCGAAGGTCCCAAGCTTAGCAGAGACGGGAATAGTAACCGTGTGGAGCCAGTCACAACCAGCACTTTTTGGCGCTGGCCGGGTGAAAGCACCGTAGATGGGGGTATGGCGGGGTTATCAGGCTGCCAGAACCGGCTTCATGTAGGAAATAGGCACATGGGTATCGCCATCAAAACTGACGATTTCCCAGGCATCTTCATTAACTTCCAGCATGCGCAGCAGGGCATTATTCAATGCGTGGCCGGATTTGTAGCCTTTGAATTCCCCAATCAGGCTATTACCCAGCAGGTACAGGTCGCCAATGGAGTCAAGAATCTTGTGTTTGACAAACTCGTCTTCATAGCGAAGACCATCTTCGTTCAACACCTTGTAGTCGCCAACTGCTATCGCATTATCCATGCTCGCGCCGAGTGCCAGGTTGCGATTGCGCAGTTCTTCGAACTCGTGCATGAAGCCAAAAGTACGGGCTCGACTCACTTCTTTCACGAACGAGGTGCTCGAAAAGTCGATCGTGGCACTTTTAGTGTATTTCTTATAAACCGGGTGGTCGTAGAGCAATGTGTAGCTGACTTTGAAACCATCGAACGGTTCCAGACTAACCGACTTGTCACCCTGCTCCAGACGCATCGCTTTCTTGATTTTAATAAACCGCTTCAGGTCTGACTGCTCTTCAATGCCTGCAGACTGAATCAGAAAAACGAACGGCCCGGCGCTACCGTCCATTATCGGGACTTCAGGCGCGCTAACGTCAACGTAGCAATTGTCGATACCCAAGCCGGACATGGCCGACATCAGGTGCTCAATCGTCGAGATGCGAACATCGCCCTTGACCAGGGTTGTGGACAGCGTGGTATCGCCAACGTTGGAGGCACGAGCTTCTATCTGAACCACCGGATCAAGGTCGACGCGAGTGAAGATGATACCGGTGTTCACGGGAGCGGGTCGAAGAGTGAGATAGACTTTTTCACCGGTGTGCAAGCCAACGCCAGTGGCCCGGATTACATTCTTCAGAGTTCGTTGCTTCAGCATAGTGTTTTTTAGGCCCTTTCTAATGGGACTGTCTGAAAACCCCACGGTTCCCCAGACAATCAAAAATCCGAAACTGCGACGCTTGTTTGAATAGCACCTAACTACTTAATTTCGGACAGATTCCAGAAATCTCAAGCGTCAACTTGTAGCGTCATCCCTGACAGCTCAACAGGGCCGGTGGTCTTGGAGTCGCGATGGCAGCGTCAGAAGCCGGTTGGAGTATCCACCCGGCGTAAAATCGCCGAATAGTAACAGGTTTGGCGATATTTCCCAACATCCTGCGCCGCGGCCTGCCGGCAAGCAAACAAACTTGCGCAACAGACCAGCCACGGCCCGTTAATCGGCTTGCCGGCGCAGAAATGCCGGGATATCCAGGTAATCCATGTCTGGCTCGCCGCCTACCGCTTTTGGCATCGCTGCGCCGCGACTGCTGGCCTGACGATTGCGCATGACTGCTGGCTTGTCCAGCTGCCGGTAATCGGTCTCACCCTGATGACGGGTGTTGTCCACTATCTTGGTCGGTTTCTGCTGATGCCCGCCCAGACCAGTAGCAACCACGGTAACCCGGATTTCGTTCTCCAGGGTCGGGTCAATAACCGTACCAACGACAACTGTGGCGTCGTCAGAAGCGAATTCTTCTACGGTATCGCCCACTTCAGAGAACTCACCCAGCGACAGGTTCTCTCCGGCAGTAATATTCACCAGGATGCCCCGCGCGCCCTGCAGATTGACATCCTCCAGCAGCGGGCTTCGAATAGCCGCTTCCGCCGCTTCGCGAGCACGATCATCACCACTGGCACAACCGGTACCCATCATCGCCATGCCCATTTCTGACATGACCGTCTTTACGTCGGCAAAATCAACATTAATCATTCCCGGATGCATAAT
The DNA here is from genome assembly GCA_965230125.1 of uncultured Pseudohongiella sp. Classification (GTDB taxonomy): domain Bacteria; phylum Pseudomonadota; class Gammaproteobacteria; order Pseudomonadales; family Pseudohongiellaceae; genus UBA9145. The sequence goes on from OZ245938.1 coordinate 3,280,149, forward strand.
CAGATCGGCAATGCCCTTCACCGCGCCCAGCAATACATCATTGGCTGCTTTGAAGGCATCCAGCAACGATGCTTCCTTGCCCAGCACATCCAGCAGTTTTTCATTGGGAATCGTGATCAATGAATCCACGTTTTCCGACAGCAGAGCAATACCCTGCTCGGCAATAGCGGATCGCTTCTTGCCTTCGAATGGAAACGGACGGGTGACCACAGCAACGGTCAGAATACCCATTTCCCTGGCGACTTCAGCGACTATCGGCGCGGCGCCGGTGCCGGTGCCACCGCCCATGCCGGCAGTGATGAATACCATGTCCGCACCGGACAACACCTCCGCAATCTGGTCACGGTCTTCCAGTGCAGACTGGCGACCGATTTCCGGATTTGCCCCGGCCCCCAGGCCCTTGGTTATGGCACTGCCAAGCTGCAAGATGGTTTTCGATTTGAGATTGCTCAATGCCTGCGCATCGGTATTGGCGCAGATAAAATCCACTCCGTCTACCTGATTGGCAATCATGTGGTGTACGGCATTCCCGCCACCGCCACCTACGCCGATCACTTTAATGACGGCACTCTGTGGTACGTTGTCGACTAATTCAAACATATAGCCCCCTTGAAGCTTCTATTCTTGACTGCGTTGGTCTTTACTGTATTGGTCTTTTCTGCATAGAGTTTACTAAACAGGTATTTGACCGTTGCTTAAAAATTGCCCTGGAACCAGTTCTTAACCCTGTCTACCAGATGAATCTGTGGCTCCTTTCTGGGATCAACACCACCTCGTTCCTGATGTTGCTTCAGCCCATAAAGCAATAACCCAACGCCAGTAGAATAAATCGGGTTTCTTACGATATCGGCTAATCCATTTACATTATGAGGCGCACCGATGCGCACCGGTGCGTGAAATATTTCTTCAGCCAGCTCCACCACACCTTCCATCTTGCTGGTGCCTCCCGTCAGCACGATGCCAGCGGCCAACAGACTCTCAAATCCGCTGCGCTGCAGCTCAGCCTGAACCAGAGAAAAAAGCTCGTCGTAGCGTGGTTCAACCACTTCCGCCAGCGACTGCCGCGACAATTCGCGTGGTGGCCGGTCACCGACACTGGGGACCTTGATGGATTCATCGGCACTGGCCAGTTGGGTCAATGCACAGGCGTATTTGATCTTGATCTCGTCGGCATTTTCGGTAGGCGTGCGCAGGGCCATGGCAATATCGTTGGTGACCTGGTCACCGGCAATAGGAATCACGCCGGTATGACGAATCGCACCCTCGGTGAAAATCGCAATATCAGTTGTGCCACCGCCAATATCTACCAGACAGACGCCCAGTTCCCGCTCATCCTCGGTCAGTACCGCATAGCTTGATGCCAGCTGCTCAAGGATAATCTCATCCGTTTCCAGCCCGCAGCGCTTGATGCATTTTTCGATGTTCTGCACGGCATTAATCGCGCAGGTCACCAGATGCACTTTGGCCTCCAGGCGCACGCCCGACATGCCCAACGGTTCCTTTACACCTTCCTGGGAATCAATGATGTATTCCTGAGGCAGGATATGAAGCACTTTCTGGTCAGCCGGAATAGCCACTGCCTGCGCCGCATCAATAACCCGCTCGATGTCAGCCTTCATCACCTCACCATCGCGAATCGCGACGATGCCGTGGGAATTCATGCTGCGAATGTGGCTGCCGGCGATCCCGGCATAAACGGAATGAATCTGACAACCGGCCATCAGCTCCGCTTCTTCCACGGCACGCTGAATTGATTCAACCGTGGACTCAATATTGACCACAGTGCCTTTTTTCAAGCCGCGTGAGCGATGGCTACCGATGCCAACGATATCCAGGCTGCCGTCGTCATTAATCTCGCCGACGATCGCCACCACTTTGGATGTGCCGATGTCGAGACCGACGATCATATTGTCAGTGACCGCTTCACTCATTGTTCTTTCTCTCCCGAGTGCCAACCGGGACCAGTTGCGCGCACTCGAACTTGATTAACTGTCTTCACCGTGCTGCCACTCCGGACGGGGAATCACTGGATCGTGCCACCGCCAGGCCATTTTCGTAGCGCAAATCGACGGAATTGATCTCACCCTGCTCAGACGCTGGGCGCCGCTCATAGAAAGTAATGAACCGGTTAATACGCGGCAGCACCCGTTCTCGGCCAGCTACCACATTGATCCGGTCATTGATTTCCAACTGCCAACTTCCCCGGGAGCTGAGATCCAGACCTGTCAGTCGTAAACCGGCCGGGAATAACACTTCATTCAGCAACTGGTACTGGCGCATCACCTGAATCTGGCTTTGCTTTGGTCCGCTCAGGCGCGGTAATGCAGCGTGTGCCGAGGTGATGGGTGGCGCAAAAATTTCACCCTGCTGGCTGAGCAGCTGTTCATCCTGCCAGCGAGCGATAGCTACTTTCTCCTCCAGTCGCACGGCAATACTATCCGGCCAGACTCTCGCTACTGCTGCCCGTCCCACCCAGGGGTGGCGCTCCAGATCCTGCTTCAAGGCTTCGACGTCGAAAGCAAAAAAGCCCTGCCCCATATAGGCGCCGACCACACGGCGCACATCGGTTTCCTGAACCCACTGCCACTGATTTTCCATGCGTACCTTGGTCACCGGTCGATTGATGTAATCGCCGATGACATCAATATTCACCAGTACCAGAATTGCCAGACCGAGACCGGCTACCGCGCTCACCAGAGCAGCCGGCTTGAATTGTGCCTGGCGCGCCGCTGGCTTGCTCGGTGCAACGCGTGGGCGCGTGGCTCGAATGCCGGACAGTTGCAGTTCAGCGCGCTTGTCAGTTTTTCTGGTCACCGTGTTTTTTGCCTGCTTTTTCAAGTTAGTCGCTCAGTTCGCAATCGAGTATCCGCAGAACCAGCTCATCAAAATCGATCCCGATCTGCTTGGCCGCCATCGGCACAAAACTGTGTTCAGTCATGCCCGGTATCGTATTCAGCTCCAGCAGGTAAAATTCTCCCTGCCTGTCCTGCATCACATCAACCCGTGCCAACCCCGAGCAATCAAGCGCCTGATACGCGCTCTTAATTAACCGTTCCAGCTTTTCCAACTCCGAGTCGCTAATCTCAGGCGGGCAAACAATACGTGTACCCTCGTCGACATACTTGGCTTCGTAATCAAAAAACTGCCGCGCAGTCTCCAGCTGGATAGTGGGCAACAATTCTGCGCCCAACACCCCGGTCGAAAACTCTCTGCCAGCGATATGCTGCTCCGCCATGACACAGGTGTCGTACTGTTGCGCCGCCAGATACTGCGAGTGCAATTCCTCCGCTGTCTCGACGATGGCGATACCGAGGCTGGAACCACCGCTGATAGGCTTGACAACGACACGACCGAGCCTGTCGATAATCGCCTGCCAGTCGCTGCCATCGGAAAGCACGTCGAAGTCGGCGGTTTTCAGACCCAACTGGGCCCACACCTGCTTTGACTTCACCTTATCCATGGCCAACGCTGAGGCCAGCACGCCACTGCCGGTATAGGGGAACCGCATGATTTCCAGCAATCCCTGCATGACACCGTCTTCGCCGCCCTTGCCGTGCAGCATATTCACCACCAGGTCAGGCGCCGCCTCCTGCAGCCGGGCAATCACGTCATTACCAACATCGATAACCGTGGTTGACACACCAAGACGCTGCAGACTCGCGGTGACTGCACTGCCGGAAATCAGGGAGATATCCCGTTCCGAGGACATGCCGCCTTTCAGTACCGCGACGCGTCCGACTTTTGTCAGTATTTCCTCTTTATTTATCGTTCTCATGACCGGATTTCTTTATGCTAAAAAGCGAAATTCTTCTATAAAAATCAATATATTAGTCAGGGTCGAATCCCTGGCTCGCAAGCTCCTTGGCCAACCCGCCGACACTGCCCGCTCCCTGGGTCAGGACGATATCTCCAGGTTTCAGCAAATCGGCCAGGATTCGCCGAACATCAGCCTCTTTTTGCACATACAGCGGGTCCACTTTGCCGCGCAATCGAATGCTGCGACACAAACTGCGGGAGTCTGCTCCGGGTATCTTTTTCTCGCCAGCCGAATACACTTCCAGCAACAACAGCACATCGGCTTCCGACAGCACGTCGACGAAGTCGTCATACAGGTCCTTGGTCCGGCTAAAACGGTGCGGCTGATAAATCATCACCAGGCGATTGTCTGGCCAGCCGTCGCGCAGTGCGCTTATGGTCGCAGCCACTTCTGTAGGATGATGGCCGTAGTCATCGATCAGCATTACCGTACCGTCGCCGACCGGGAATTCACCCTGCACATCAAAGCGCCGCCCGACACCCTGGAACGACTTGATGCCGTCCTTGATTGCCTTGTCCGCAACGCCCTCGTCGGAGGCTATCACCACGGCTGCCGCAGCATTGAGAGCGTTGTGTCGGCCTGGCATGTTGAGTGAGATTTTCAGTGGTCGCTTCTTGCCCGGGCGGAGCATAGAAAAGTTGATAACTCCCTTGTCCTGCGTCATATCGGTAATACGAAAATCCGCATCGGCCGAAAACCCATAGGTCAGCTTTGGACGCGAAATACGCGGCAAAATTTCGCGCACCGTAGGGTCATCAATACACAGCACCGCAAGCCCATAGAATGGCAGGTTATGGAGAAAATCCACGAAATAGGTTTTCAGCCGATCAAAATCACCTTCGTAAGTGCTGAGGTGGTCTGGCTCAATATTGGTGATAACCGCGACCATGGGCTGCAGATGCATAAATGAGGCATCACTCTCATCAGCCTCGGCCACCAGATAGCGACTCTCCCCCAGACCTGCGTTAGTTCCCGCGCTATTCAGCAAGCCACCAATTACAAAGGTCGGATCAAAGCCACCAGCACCAAGCACCGACGCAACGATGCTGGTAGTCGTTGTTTTGCCATGGGTACCAGCTATAGCAATGGCATGACGGTAGCGCATCAGTTCAGCCAGCATTTCTGCTCGCGCAATTAGCGGTTTGGACTCGCGCATGGCGGCTTTGATTTCCGGATTGCGCAGATCAATCGCACTGGAATAAACAACTACATCGGCGCGACTGACATTACCGGCACTGTGCCCGATAAAAATTTTCGCGCCCATAGCTTTCAGACGGTCTGTGTTAGCCGATTTTTTCAAATCAGAACCGGTAATCTTGTAGCCCTGATTGAGTAGCACTTCTGCGACGCCACACATTCCCGCGCCACCAATACCGACGAAGTGGATGCACTTGATTCTGCGCATCTCTGGAATGATGTGAACACCGCTATGCGTTGTCATCAACCACCTCCAGACAGCGACGAGCGATCCGATCGCCGGCATCGATTATCGCCAGGGCGAGTGCTTGCTCGCGCATTTTCCAAAGCATTTCCCGGTCAACGTCCCACAGCTTCAGCACCGGCAATACCGTCCGGGCAGAAAACTCTTCCTGCCTTATCAAGCGCGCCGCGCCCGCTTTCACCAACCAGTTGCCGTTATGCACTTGCTGCTCATCCTTGTGGTAGGGGTAGGGAACCAGAATAGCCGGCAGACCGGCAGCGGCCAGTTCGCTGACCGTGCTGGCACCGGATCGACAGATCACCGCATCCGCCCAGGCATAGCTGGCCGCCATATCCCCGATAAAAGGTTTAACCTGGTACTTTTCCCCGGGTTCGACACCGAGCGAAGAATACAGGTTCAGGGTTTGTTCAAGGTTCCGGGCACCGGTCTGATGGATTACTTCGGGCTTGTTGCCGTCCCAGTTGGCGATCAGCTCAGGAATCACCTGATTGATTGCCGCTGCACCCTGGCTACCCCCCAGCACCAGCAAGCGCAGCGGGCGATAGCGGTCATGGTCGGTTTTTTCCTGGCCATGCAGCGCGGCAATATCCGCGCGCAGCGGATTACCAGCAAACTCCACTCGCGTGGACTGCACAAAGGCGTCAGGAAATCCGGTAAAGGTTCGCCGCGATATTCTGTGTAACAGGCGATTGGTTAGCCCGGCTACCGCATTCTGCTCATGTATGAACAGCGGTATGCGCAGCATTTTCGCCGCTATTCCGGCCGGCCCACAGACAAAGCCCCCCATGCCGAGAACACAATCCGGGCGCAGCGTTCGCAGCACCGACAAGGACTGGGTCAGGGCCTTGGTGAGCATGATTGGCGCCATCAGTTTTCTCCACATGCCGCTACCGCGTAGTCCACTAACAGAGATCTGATGAAGTGGAATGGTGGTGTTACCAAGCAATTCATTTTCCATTCCCGAACGGGTTGCCAACCAGTGCACTTCGGCTCCGCGCTTTAACAGGCAGTCGGCAATGGACAACGCCGGGAAGACATGCCCCCCGGTCCCAGCTGCCATAATCAGCACTTTCGGTCCCTGCGCCGTCACTGCTAGTTATCCCTGATATTGAGAGCCACATCTGGCTGCTCCGTTTCGTATTGAATTCTTACCAGCAAAGCCACCATGAAACAGCTGACGATCAGGCTCGCGCCTCCGTAACTCAAAAACGGCAGAGTCAGCCCCTTGGTTGGCAGCAATCCGATGTTGACGCCAATATTGATCATCGCCTGGCCAGCAAACAGTAGCGCCAGGCCATAAGCGACAAAGGCATTGAACAGTTGATTCTGCTGATGGGCAGTTTTACCAATCATAAAGGCCTTGACCACGAACACACTGAACAAGGCGACGATTAACAGCACACCCAGCAAGCCGAGCTCTTCGCCAATAATTGCCAGCACGAAGTCATTGTGTGCCTCGGGCAGGAAATAGAGCTTTTGAATACTGTTGCCCAGGCCAACGCCGAACCATTCACCCCGCCCAAAGGCAATCAGCGCCTGGGTTAACTGGTAGCCGCCTCCGTAGACATTCTCCGCCGCCCACGGATTCAGAAATGATGAAAAACGTACTATTACGTAGGGCTTGGTGACCGCCAGGTAAGCGATTGCGCCAAGACACAACGTGAGCATCAGTGCGAAACGATACAGGCGCGCACCTGCCAGAAAAATCATGCAGAAAGCCGTGAGCATGAGGATCACCATGGCCCCGTGATCAGGTTCGAGGTGCAAAAGCACGACCGCACCAGCTATGACCAGCATCGGCTTCATGAATCCGGACCAGCGTTCACGCACTTCGTCCAGGTGCCGCTCGAGATAGGCGGCCAGATAAACAACCATGAACACTTTCGCCAGTTCGGACGGTTGCAGACGAAACAGGCCAAGATCGATCCACCTCGCACTGCCATTCACAACCGTGCCGATGCCCGGGACCAGCACCAACAGCAACAGCGCAAACGAGGCCATGAGGAGAAACCAGCTAGCCCGCCGCCAGACATGCATCGGAATATTCAGCGTGATGAGCAGGCCGGCCACGCCCATCGCCGCGAAAATCGCCTGACGTTTGAAGTAATAGAACGGATCGCCCGCCAGACTGTTGGCTATTTCCACGGATGCAGAAGTCATCATCAGCAAGCCAATGGAGAGCAGCAGAACAGTAATCAGCAGCAGCCCATTCAGGGCTGGAGGCTGTACTTCGGTGGCCATGCTGTGCCGGGCCGAAAGTGTGGTCATTGCACTGCCCTCACTGCCTTGATAAAGGTATCGCCACGATGCTGAAAATTGTCAAACATATCGAAACTGGCGCAGGCCGGTGACAAAAGTACTGCGTCTCCGGCTTTCGCGTGTTCTCGCGCCACGCTCACCGCTTCCTCCATGGAAGCGGCAAAATGGGTTTCCACATCCGGATCGAGGCTACCAGCCAATTCCATGGCATCGCGCCCGATCAGCACCACCACTCGAGCCCAGCGATTAACCGCTGCCGCAAGCGGCGCGAAGTCCGCGCCCTTGCCTTCGCCACCGGCAATCAGAATGATGTGCCCGTCGATACGCTGGCCCAGCCCTTCAATGGCAGCCACCGCAGCACCGACGTTGGTGCCCTTGGAGTCGTTATAGAACTCCACACCCTGATGTGTAGCCACCCACTGGCAGCGATGCGGCAAACCCGGGAAGTCGCTGAGCCCCTGTCGAATAGACCCACGGTCGATATCCAGGGCCAAAGCTACTGCCACTGCTGCCATGGCGTTGGCGATATTGTGTTGGCCCACTACTTTCAACTCACTGACCGGAACGATTGATTCGTGATGCAGGCCGATAAACTGCCCGGCATCGCCTTCCAGAAGGCCGACGCCGCGCGGTCCCGGACGGCTAAATCCGAAATCCCAGCGTTGCCCGGCCCAATCTGCTGCTGGCCAGGTTTCCGGCTCATCGCGATTCACCACCAGTTTTCTGGCCCCGGTAAAGATTCGCTGCTTGGCTGACGCATAGCCTGCCATATCGTCATAGCGGTCCATATGGTCTTCCGAGATATTGAGCAGAACTGCAACCTCGGCATTGAGGCCTGCCGTTGTCTCAAGCTGAAAACTTGATAGCTCCAGCGCATAAATTTCCGCATCCTGATCGAGCAGATCCAGAGCCGGACGTCCCAGACCGGCCTCCAGGTTGCCGCCAACCGCCATAGGTAGACAGGCAGCCTGGAGAATGCTGGCCAGCATCGAGACCATCGTGCTTTTGCCATTGGAGCCGGTTATCCCGACAATTGGCGCGGAGCAAACTCTGGAGAAGATATCGATATCTCCAGTTACGGGCACACCCGCTGCAATTGCCGCGGCAATTTCCGGGGTTTTCAGACTTACGCCAGGACTCACAATAAGTTGTTCCGCATTGTTCAGGGTTGCCGGGTTGAAACCACCCAGTTCGCACTCTATTTGGGGATACTCCTTCCTGAGCGAATCAAGCCCGGGAGGATTTTCCCTGCTGTCTATCACCTTACAGGTTTTGCCTGTTGACACCAGATAGCGCACACAGGAAAGACCTGTTGTTCCAAGCCCCACCACTACGCTGACTGGGTTACTTGCTGTCGGCATCGAGAAATCCGTCAATCAGCGCAACTTGAGCGTGGCCAGCCCAAACAGCACCAGCATCACGGTGATGATCCAGAAGCGGACAATCACTCGCGGCTCGGGCCAGCCCTTCAATTCAAAGTGGTGATGCAGCGGCGCCATCTTGAAGATGCGCCGTCCAGTCAGTTTGAATGAGGCAACCTGCAAGATCACCGAGGCGGTTTCCATCACGAAGACACCGCCCATGATGAACAATACGATTTCGTGCCGAGCGACAATTGCCATAACACCCAATGCCGCACCGAGGGCCAACGCTCCCACATCGCCCATGAAAATTTGCGCCGGATAGGTGTTGAACCAGAGAAAACCGAGACCAGCACCGGCCAGCGCGCCGGCAAAGATCACCACTTCTCCTGAGCCAATCACGTAAGGAATGTTGAGATAGGCTGAGAACTCGACGTTCCCTGCCAGGTAAGCAATAGCGCCCATTGCACCGCCGACCATAACCGTTGGCAGGATAGCGAGACCATCAAGGCCATCGGTCAGGTTGACCGCATTGCTGAAACCGACGATGACAAAGTAACTCACCACCACATAAAGGATTCCGACATCAATCGCCACATCCTTGAAAAACGGGATTATGTACTGGGTTTCTATGGGGGTGGCCGCGGTATAGTAGAGCACCAAGGCTGCAATGAAACCGATAACCGACTGCCAGAAATACTTCCAGCGCGCCGACAAGCCCACTGGATCCTGTCGGAACACCTTGCGGTAGTCATCTACCCACCCTACTGCACCAAATAATATGGTGACCAGCAATACGATCCAGACATAGTGGTTCGCAAGGTCAGACCACAGCAGCGTGCTTATCGCGATGCTCACCAGGATCAGCGCGCCGCCCATGGTCGGCGTACCGGCCTTGCTAAAATGGGTTTCCGGCCCATCATCACGGACCACTTGCCCAATCTGGTGATAATTCAGCCGGCGGATCATCGCCGGCCCAATGACTAGCGAGACACCCAGAGCGGTGAGTACGCTGAAGATGCTGCGCACGGTAATGTACTGCAGCACGGCAAAGCCACTGTCGAACTGCATCAGGTATTCGGAAAGCCAGACCAGCATCAGTGATGCCCTCCATTGTCGAGCGCGTTTACGACGATATCCATCCTTGCGCCGCGTGAACCCTTCACCAGAAAAGTTACCTGATCATTTGCCAACTCCCGGCAGGCATCGATGAGCTGCTGCTGCTCGGCAAACCACACCCCTTGCGGTCCGAACGCAGCAATCGCCTGACGACTTTCTTCGCCGACTGCCAGCAACAATTCAACACCGGCTTGGCGCGCATAATCACCCACTGCCCGGTGGCTCGCAGCAGACTCGGCTCCCAACTCGCGCATATCCCCCATCACCAGAATTTTCTTGCCACGACAGGACACCAATACATCGATTGCCGCGAAAAACGAGCCGGGGCTGGCATTATAGGAATCATCAATCAACAAACTTTCTTTATAGCCGGTTACCGGCGCCATCCTTCCAGGCACCGGTTCAATAACCGACAGTCCAGCGCGGACATTCTCCAGTGTGGCGCCCGCCTCGATGGCTGCTGCCGCCGCGGCCACAGCGTTGACGATGTTGTGTTTACCCAGCATCTTGAGCTCAATACTGGAAACACCCAGCGGCGTATGCAAATCAAAGGCAACCCGACCGTCACCGCCGAACACAACCTGCTGCGCATAATAGGATGAGCGGCCACTGTCATCGGCATAACTGAACAACACCACATTGTGGTCACCGGAACGGGTGATCCACTGCTCGACATGGACATCATCGGCATTCAACACGGCGGTGCCCGGTCCGTGAAAACTTTCGAGTATTTCACCCTTGGCGGTAACAATGCCCTGCAGGCTGCCAAAGCCTTCAATGTGTGCCGCGCTAGCCCCGGTAATCAGGGCAACATCCGGCAAGGTTGAAGCGACGCTGAAGGCGATTTCACCGGCACGATTGGCACCCATTTCAATGACTGCGAATCGATGCCTGGACTCCAGACGCAGCAGCGTCAGAGGCACCCCGATGGTGTTATTAAGGTTGGCGCTGGTTGCCAGGGTTTCTGCGGCATCGGAAAAAATTGCCGCCAGCATTTCCTTGACCGAGGTTTTACCCTGGCTACCGGTAAGGGCAACCACCTTGGCATTACTGCGCAAACGATTTTCGCGTGCGATACGAGCCAGGGCATCATGGGTGTTCGCGACCAACAGCTGTGGCAAATCCGCCGGCTGGCTTTCACTGACAATCGCCGCAACGGCGCCACGCGCTTGCGCCTGACCTACAAATTCATTGCCATTAAAGTGCTCTCCCACCAGTGCCAGGTAGGCCTGACCCGACGCCAGCGACCGGGTGTCAGTGGACAATTCCCGAAACGACACGTCGTTTCCCAGTAGCTCGCCGTCAAGCTGGCGCGCCAGATTATCGAGAGACATAGTGCCAATCACTGCACTTCTCCCGACCGGCCTGGGGATTTACTCTGCAGCGCCAGGCGCGCGTGGTTCGCATCGCTGAATATATGGCGCACCCCATTGACGTCCTGATAGTTTTCATGACCCTTGCCAGCCACCAGCACGACATCACCGGCAGCCGCGCGGCCAATCGCATAGTCGATGGCCTCGGCGCGATCACGGATCACGGTAACTGCGGAAGGCGTTCTGATACCGCTAAGAATGTGCTGGACGATGATGTCACCCTGCTCACGCCGCGGGTTATCGTCGGCGACAATAACGCAGTCAGCATAGGCTTCGGCGATTTCGCCCATCAGCGGTCGCTTGCCTTTGTCCCGGTTTCCGCCGCAGCCGAACACACACCAGACTTTGCCAGTGAATTGTTCGCGCAGCGCGACCAGCGCACTGCGCAAACTTTCCGGCGTGTGGGCATAATCCACCACCACGGTGACATCCTCGGAACCGGCGATGATTTCCATGCGGCCATCTACCGGGCGCAGAGCCGACAGCATCTCACACAACTGCTTGATGGAGATTTCCCGATGACGGGGGAGATAGCTGATCAAAGCGGCAGCCACTGCCAGCACATTGCTGAAATTAAATGAACCCAGCAGCTGTCCGGTAACCGTTCCCGAGCCGAGCGGCGTGTGAATGATTGCCTGATAGCCATTTGGACGTAATTCCAGATTGCTGGCATACACCGTGGCCACCGAATTGGTAAGGCTGTAGGTAGACACTTCCACGTCGGCCGACACCTCATGCAGAATTGCAAGGGCAAACGGGTCATCAAGATTGACGACGACATGGCGCAAGCCATCCATAGTGAACAGCTTCTTCTTGCTCTCGCCGTAGTCCTGCATCGAAGCGTGATAGTCCAGATGATCGCGACTGAGATTAGTAAAAATCGCGGTGTCGAAGCGCACCCCGGCAACTCGCCGCTGGTGCAGGCCAACGGAGGACACTTCCATGACCACTGGCTCCACATCATCCCGGACCATTTCTGCCAGCGCCATCTGGGTGAAGACCGCATCGGGAGTAGTCAGGCTAGTCTCCTTAAGTGCACCCTGGATTCCGTATCCCAGGGTTCCCATCACGCCGCAGTGCATCCCGAAACGCGCCAGGGCCTGAGCAATAAACTGGCTGCAGCTGGTCTTGCCATTGGTACCGGTTATTCCGAACACGCTCATTTTGTGGCTGGGATTCGCATAAAATCGACCCGCCAGCTCACTAATACGCGACGCGAGTTTGTCGACAGCTATCACCGGTATATTGTTATTCAGCACCGCGCCCTGCCAGCCATTACCGGCTTCCGCCAGCACCGCTGCCGCACCGCGGGAAATCACATCGTCGATGTAGTCCCTGGCATCGTGGTTCTGGCCGAAGCAGGCAAGGAACAGATCACCCTTCTTGACCAACCTGCTATCCAGGTTAATCCCGCTAACGGTCGCATTCATTTCTGCCGCCAGATTTTCCGGCACACCTGGCACGTTCTCCAAAAGACTGAAGAGAGAGGCCTGGCAATGCAGCTGCTCAGCGGTATTACTCACAGCGAGGTGACCTCCAGTTGCTCTTTATTGATAATTTTGTCTGGCGAAACATTGAGAATGCGCATGGCGCCCGCCGCAATTCTGGAAAAGACCGGCGCTGCTACCTGCCCGCCGTAGTGCTCATCACCCTTCGGCTCGTTGACGACGACCACGATTACCAGGCGCGGCTTACTCGCCGGAACCAGACCGGCAAACAGTGAATTGTGCAGATTTTCCTCATAACCGAATTCGCCTACCACGTGGGCGGTTCCTGTCTTGCCGGCGACACTGTAAAAAGGCACGTTGGCATCGGTTGCCGCGCCTCCCTGATCGGCATCAACCACGCTCGCCAGCATGCCCAGTACGTCATCGGCGATGGATTCGCTGATCACTTGTTCCTGTGGCAGTCCCGCAATATCTTCAGCACCGAGCTTAAGTAGCGATACCGGTTTACGCTTGCCCTCGTCGGCCAGCACCGAATAAGCCTGGGCCAGCTGCAACGCCGAACCGGACAGCCCGTAACCATAGGACAGAGTAGCTATTTCAATTTTGCTCCAGCGCCGCGGATTGGGCAGCACGCCACCACGCTCACCGGGAAAGCCAGTACCCAGAACCTGGCCAAAGCCTACCCGCTCCAACACATCACGAATTGGCTCGGGACCTATATCGAGGGCGACCTTGCTGGTACCGATATTGCTCGACTTGGTAATGACCTTACCCAGCGTCAAGGTACCGTAGTTGATAATGTCCTTGACCTCATTGCCATTGATCATCATCCAGCCCGGGCTGGTTTCGACAACCGTTCCGGGGGTGTAGAGGCCGGACTCCAGCGCGGCAACAATGGTGAATGGCTTGACCGTGGAGCCAGGCTCGAATACATCAGTAATTGCGCGGTTTCGCAGCACGCTGAAATCGCTCAGGCTGACCTTGTTATGCGGGTTGTAGGAGGGCTGATTGACCATCGCCAACACTTCACCGGTGTGCACATCCAGCACCACGGCGACGGCTGCCTTGGCACGGCGCTTGATGAATTCTGCCTTGAGCTCCTTGTAGGCCAGGTTCTGGATGCGAAAGTCGATACTGAGCTCCAGACTCTTGCCCGGCTGTGCAGGCTCCAGCGTGTTGAGCTCCTCAATGATGTGCCCGCGACGGTCTTTCATGACCTGCCGGCGACCGGAGACCCCACGCAGCCAGTCATCGTAAGTCAGTTCCAGGCCTTCCTGGCCGACATCATCAACATTGCTGAATCCCACCAGATGCGCTGCAACCTCGCCGTGGGGATAGAAGCGCTGATACTCCTGTTGCGCATACACCCCAGGCAGATCCATATCCAGAATCGCATCGGCATCTGCCGGCGGCAGACGCCGCTTCACATACAGAAACTCCCGTTCGGCGTGACTGCGGATAGTGGTAGCCAGAACATCGGCATTCAATTCCAATTCGGCTGCCAGCGTATTAATAGTGGCACTGGAACCGGCTACCTCGCCGGGATCAACCCAAATTGACTTGACCGGAGTGCTTACCGCCAGGGGTTCGCCGTTGCGATCGGTTATCAGACCCCGATTCGCGACCAGGGGCACCGTGCGGATGGTGCGCGCATCACCCTGACCCTGCAGAAAATCGCGGTCGCGGATATGCAGAGAACTGGTTTTCCAGACAATGGCCCCGACACAAACGAGCATGGCCAGCAATACCAGGTAAAGCCGCCAGTTCTGAAATTTGTTTTGTCTTGTCTGCTCAGTCATTTTCCACCATCACGATATCGGCAATGTCCGGTACACGCATATCCAGCTGCGCCGCTGCCTTCTGCTCTATCCGGCCTTCGACGCCGAACGTGCTCTGTTCGATCAGCAGCTGCCCCCAGGCCACATCAAGGTCTACTGCCTCATCTTTCAATTCCTGCAGCTCATTAAATGCAAACCGGTTCTGATGCGTGGTCCTGACTACCAACAGCCCGGAGACCAGCACCAGCGCCAATAAAAAGAACAACAACCAGGCCGCCGGCGTGGCCAACCCGACCCAGTGCAGCACACCCGGAAATTCAAAGCGCTCTGCTGGATTCGGGGCCTGGGACTTGCGTACTGCCTGTGACCTTGCCATGTCCTGATCAACTCCGTTGCCTGGTCAGGCAATCTTCTCCGCAACCCGCATGACTGCACTGCGCGCCCGGGGGTTGACGGCTATCTCTTGCGACGTCGGCTTCACTGCCTTGCCGATGGCACGTAATCGCGGGTTCAGCATGTTCTGGGTTACCGGCAAGTCACGCGGAAAATTATCTCCCTTAGTCTGCAAGGCGATGAATTTCTTGACTATTCGGTCTTCCAAAGAATGAAAACTGATGGCTACCAGGCGGCCACTAATGGCAAGAACCGTCAGCGCCTGCTCCAAACCCTGCGCCAGTTCATCGAACTCGCCATTGATAAAGATGCGGATTCCCTGGAAGGCGCGGGTAGCCGGGTGCTTGTCTTTTTCCCAGGCTGGATTGGCCTGCTTGATGATTTCCGCCAACTGCCCGGTGCGGGTGATTCGCGCTTCTTGCCGTGCTGTTACGACAGCTCGCGCCATGCGCCGCGAATGCCGCTCTTCGCCAAACTCGTACAGGACATCGGCGATTTCCCGTTCACTGGCGCTGTTAACCCACTGCTCGGCGCTGGCGCCCTGCTCCGGGTTCATCCGCATATCCAGCGGACCGTCGCGCATAAAACTGAAGCCACGCTCCGGGTCATCGAGCTGCGGGGACGAAACACCGAGATCAAAAAGAATGCCTGCGACCTGACCTGATATTTCGTGCTTATCAGCAATATCGCCCAACTCGGCAAAGGCGCCATGAGTAACAATCACACGCGGATCTTCGGCTTGCAGAGCCGTCGCGGCAGCTATCGCCTGGGGATCCTTGTCAAATACCAGCAGCCGACCTTGCGGGCTCAACTGCTCAAGAATGGCGCGAGCATGACCGCCACGACCGAACGTGGCATCGATGTAGCAACTGTCAGGCTGGATGGATAGCGCTGTCACCGCTTCCTGCTTGAGGACGGTGAGATGTTCTGCAGGGAGATTCATGGATACCTCCTACAGGGCCAGCGCTTTGAGCTTATCGGGGATTTCTGTGTCGACGGTAGATTCGGTGAGCCATTGGTCACGCTGCTGATTCCAGCTTTCCTGGTCCCAGATTTCCAGCTTTTTACCCTGACCTATCAGGCAGACGTGCTTTTCCAGTTGCGCATAGAGTCGTAGCTCCTGGGGCAGCAGGATACGACCATTGCTATCCATATCGAGGTCATTGGCATGACCAATGAGCAGGTGCTTGACACGCTGGGACATGGGATCGAAGCTGGACAGCGATTCAATCTGCCGCTCAATCTGTTCCCATTCATTCAGAGGATAAAGCAGGAGACAACGGTGATTGGTGTCGATAGTTACCACCAGGCGACCGTCGCCATGGGCGAGCAGTTGCTCCCGATAGCGGGCAGGAAGGGCCATGCGCCCTTTTGCATCCAGATTGATGGTATTGATGCCGCGAAACACCCGATTGTCCCCACAGAAGCTTGCTTGGAAATCGCTTCATTGCTGTAGAGAAATTGTCGAGGAAGCTCCACTTCTTCCCACTACACGACAATTTACTCCACTTTTCTCCACTGAGGAACACTATAGGCACAGCAAAAGACCAGCGCAAGCACTATTTTTGTGAATTTTTTCAAGAAATTACGCGATCATGCCGCTAAAAATCGGGAACAGGTCTGTACCCGGCAGCAAATCGAAAACAGTTACTGGTTAGATCTCAGCTGATTAGCTCAGAGATTTAAAGTAAAACCTTAAGAAGAAGTTGTTTTCCGAGAGGATGTCGCCCGGCCAGTGGGCGATTTAAAAAAAACGAGCCAGCCTGTAAGCCGGGTTCTGTCGAGGGCAATTATTCATCTACAGCCTGCGTCGCCACAGGCTTCTAGCAGCCTACCCGAATCCAGTGCGAGCCACACTAGCGGATTCCTATTTGGCCTTGCTCCGGGTGGGGTTTACCGTGCCACGAACTGTTGCCAGTCGCGCGGTGCGCTCTTACCGCACCTTTTCACCCTTACCTGACAATCCGGAGACTGCCGGGCGGTTTGCTTTCTGTTGCACTGGCCGTGGGCTCACGCCCCCCAGGCGTTACCTGGCACCCTGCTCTATGGAGCCCGGACTTTCCTCCATCCGACCACGCAAGGACACGGGACCAATGAGCACTGCCTGAAAACAATAGGTTAAAACTGTCGCAGAACTGGTCGTGGCCATGTCTTTGAGTGGTCGGACAGCAATTGCCCGGCTGACTCGACGGCAAGAGTACGCGACCCGCTACCCCCAAACAACTTGTTTTTGTTACCACCGGCAATTCACTGCCGGGCCGGGCTAGCCCTGCTCATCGTCCAGTACCGCTTGATATAATGCGTTCTTTCGCGCACCGGTGATCTCACTGGCCAGGGCCACGGCCTGCTTCATGGCAAATCCCGGGCGCAGCTTTGCCACCAGTGCCAGCGCGCGCTGGAATTGTCGCTCGGCAATCTGCTCTGCCGCACAGCCCTCGACCACCAACACAAATTCGCCTTTGCGATTGTTCGCCTCTGCCGCCAGCCAGCGGCCGCAACCGGCCACATCGCCATAGAAATGCGCTTCAAATTTTTTCGTCAACTCCCGGCCCAGAAACAAGCCGCGACCAGTACCGAATACGTCACCCAGATCGGCCACCGCCGCTTCGATCCGGTGCGGGCTTTCATAGAACACCAGCGTCCGGGTTTCCTCAACCAGTTGCTCAAGGCGTGCTATGCGCGGCCCCGACTTGGCCGGCAGAAATCCCTCGAAGCAGAACCGGTCAGTGGGCAGCCCGGCAATCGACAGGGCAGCAGTCAGGGCACTGGCACCGGGAACTGGCATAACCGGAATACCGTGCTCACGGACGCGCCTGACCAGTCGAAACCCAGGATCCGACACCAGGGGCGTGCCAGCATCGGATATTAACGCCACTGACTGGCCGCCCTGCAGCCGTGCCACCAGGTCGTCGACAACCGATTCGGTGCTAAAATCGTGATAGGAACGCACGGCGGTGCTGATATTGAAGCGCGCCAGCAAAGGCTGGGAGTGACGAGTATCCTCCGCAGCGATAAGGTCTACCGCCTGCAGGGTGGTGATCGCCCGCTCGCTGAAATCATCGACATTGCCAATCGGTGTGGCAACCACGTAAAGGGTTCCGTTCACTTTGCTATATCCCGTGCTATCCGCCTGATTTGGCCGAATAATTGCTCGCCTGTGGTTGTTGTATTAGTCTTCAAGGCGCTTGGGCAGGTCACTGCTTTTTTCCAGAATATCGTCGCGAGTAATTAATGGCACAGCGCTTCTTGGGCGACATGCACAGTTTCAAATGCAGGCTCACAACAGACAAGCTTGAATCCGGCAGCGGCTGGCGGGCTAACGTCCTGCTGCTGGTCGTGGCTTTGCTGGCTGGCTGCAGTGCCGCTCCGGTAGCGGATAACCCCGCTGCCACAGCGCAGCAGTCTACAACAGAGACCGTCGACGGGCTAATCGCCGAGGCCCGCGCCGCACGTGGTGACCGCCGGGCGAGACTCAGCCTGGAAGCCATCGCCCTGATGGAGGAAACCGGGATTGACCGGGGCAGCGACCTGGGACTGGAGGATTTTCCACTGGCTTCGGTTGACAATGATGCCCTGCGGGTACGGCTGGCGATAGCCCGCGCCCGGCAGTTACTCGACGCCGACCAGGCGGATACTGCACTTGGCCTGCTTCAGAATGAAACCAACAACGAGTTAAGCGACTCACTACGTGCAGAACTCCTGCGCTGGCTGGGCGATGCCCGGTTTCGCCTGGGCCAGGCCACAGCGGCCCTTAGCGCTTATTTTGCGGCAGTTGACGCAAGCAGTCTTGATCAGGACCTGAGCGACCGGATCTGGACTGTATTGCAGTCCCGCGATCAGCAACAGCTACGTGAGCTGGCAGCGGACGCCGACAGCTACCGGCTACGGGGCTGGATCGAACTGGCCAGGGTCTATCGTAACGATCTGATCAGCATTCGTAGCCAGATGAACGCCATTGACCAGTGGCAGCGCACCTGGACACAACACCCGGCGGTGGACCGCCTGCCCAGCGCCCTGCTAGATCTTGAAACAGCCTGGGCGGACAGGCCGCGCCATGTCGCCCTTTTACTGCCGTTACAGCAGCCAGCCGGAATAGCCATTCAGGAAGGCTTTCTTGGTGCCTATTACGAAGCACTACAGGCTACTCGCGACGTGCCCACGCTGACTGTGTACGACACCAGCGATGTGATGAATATCCAGTCTGTTTATCAGCGCGCTGTGGATGCCGGTGCGGATCTGGTTATTGGCCCTCTGAACAAGGACTCGGTCAATCGCCTGCAACAGATGGATAGTTTACCGGTCCCGACACTGGCGCTGAACTATGCAGATGGCAGCGCACCAGGGCCACGCAATCTGTTTCAATTTGGTCTGGCTCCCGAGGATGAAATTACCCAGGCCGCGGACCTGGCCTGGCAACTTGGCCATCGTTACGCTGCCCTGCTCACACCACAAACGGCTGACTATCAGCGCCTGCAAACTGTCTTTACCGACACCTGGTCACAGCTTGGTGGTCGCGTGGTATCCCGTGCCGGCTTCAGCGGTGACGGCGACTACGCCGAGGTGGTCCAGCGCCTGATGGCCATCGATTCCAGTGCCGCCCGTGCCGAGCGACTGCTGGATATCCTGCCCAGGCAGAACATGGAATTCACCCCGCGCCGGCGCGAAGACATCGACTTCATCTTCCTGATCGCCAATCCGCGACAAGGGCGACAGATCAAACCGACGCTGTCTTTCTATTTTGCCGAAGACCTTCCGGTTTTCTCCATACCCTCGATTTATGACGGCCTTGCGAACCAGGGCGCCAATCAGGATTTGAACGGCATTGTCTTCGCCATTGAACCCTGGTTGCTGGATCCAGCATCACCAATCAAGGAGGCTGTCACTACAGTCCTGCGGCCCGCACAGGGCCCACTGCAGCGCTTGCGGGCGCTGGGCATCGACAGTTATCGCCTGCACGCCAGACTGCAGCAGCTTGAGCAGGGCTCGATTACATATCTGCAGGGCTCAACCGGCGAGTTGTCGCTCGGCGCTTTCCAGCGTATCCGCCGCGAGCTGCCGACTGCGCGTTTTGAAAACGGACTGGCCATGCCTTTCGACGTTGATGAGAACACTGCGAAAGGCGCCGGAGAATAGCCCTTTTCCAGTTACTCAGTGCCAGGGAAGGCACCCATGTCAATTCTGGATCATGCCGCCAGGCGCCTGTCCGGCATCCATGCCGAGCAACGCGCCGCGCGCTATCTGCAAAAGCGCGGGCTGAGAATCCTGCGCCGAAATTTCAATTGCCGGTTCGGGGAGATCGACCTGATTGCCCTGGACGGCGATGAATGCCTCGTTTTCGTCGAAGTGCGCTATCGGCGCAGTCAGCGCTTCGGCGGCGCGCTGGCCAGCGTAACTCCCCGGAAACAAACCCGCATTCGCCGTGCCGCCGGTTTCTTCATTGCCCGCCAGCCGCGCCTGGCGCTGCTTGCCTGCCGCTTCGATGTGGTTGCCATCGAAACCGGCGCAGACACCGGGCGACGGGAAATCAGCTGGATAAAGAACGCGTTCTGGTAGAGGCTCCCTGACCGTTTCGGCGATAATACCGGGCTCGACCAGGAGGTCACCGCAGCCTGCCATCGCGCGGCCACGAAGCGGCAAAATGCGGGTAACACTCGGCCGGGAATTGCCGATATAGGTGCAGACAGAAAGAGGTAACCACCAATGGACTTGATGAATCGAATTCAGCAACATTTTCTAGACAGCATTGCCGCCAAGGAACAGGCCGCGCAGTTATTGCCGGAGTCGATTCACGCTGCTGGCAGCGCCATGGTGTCCTGCCTGCTTAACGACGGCAAAATCCTGACCTGCGGCAATGGCGGCTCCGCTGGTGATGCCCAGCATTTTTCCGCCGAACTGCTGAATCGCTTTGAGAAAGAACGGCCGGGTCTCCCGGCGCTGGCTCTGACCACTGACTCGTCAACGCTGACTGCCATTGCCAATGACTATGATTACAACGAGGTGTTTTCCAAACAGGTAAGCGCCCTCGGCCAGGAAGGTGACGTACTGCTGGCCATCTCTACCAGCGGCAATTCCGGCAACGTTATCGCTGCCATCAAGGCAGCCCGGGAGCGCCAGATGATTACCGTGGCTCTCACCGGCAAAGACGGCGGCGCCATGGCCGATCTGCTGACCAAGAACGATGTGGAAATTCGCGTGCCCTCAGACCGAACCGCACGCATTCAGGAAGTCCACCTGGTAGTCATCCATTGCTTGTGTGACTTCATCGATACCCAATTGTTTGGAGGAGACTAGCCATGCCGGTTCGCACTCTGGCCGTATTTCTTCTTATGTTGCTTACCACTTCCTGTACTGCCATTCTGGTGGAAGCCACTGGCGAGCAAGGTATTCAGGAAGACCCTACCGAACGCACCGCGGGTCAGGTGGTCGAGGATGAGGCCATCGAGACAAAAGTACTGGTGAACATGAAATCCCAGGAGCCGGCACTGCGTAATGCCAACCTCAACGTCGTCAGCCACAATGGTGTAGTGCTCCTGGCTGGTCAGGTGGAAACCGAAGCGCTCCGGTCTCGCGCCACGGAAATCGCCAGTCAAGCCAGTATCAAGATTCGCCGCATTCACAATGAACTGGAGGTGTCTGGCAAGAGCAGCCTGCTGTCGCGCGGCAACGACACCTGGATCGCCACCAAGATTCGCACCCTGATGCTGACTGATGCGTCGGTGCCCTCTGGACAGGTACGGGTTATCACCGAAAACGGCGCGGTATATCTGATGGGCCTGGTAAGCGAGACTGAAGGAGACAGCGCGGCCAGATTGGCACGCAATATTTCCGGCGTCACAAGGGTTGTGAAGGTGTTTGAATACGTAGACTGATTCTACGTGAACTGTCTTGCGTGAACTGTCTTTCGTAACCTGATTTTCGCAAACCAGGACGCGCTACTTGACCACGCGCAAGGCCGGTTTCTTCGCCGGCTTTTTCCCCTTCTTGCCTGCTGCCCCTTCGCCGTCGCCAGCTGAAGGATCCGGGGTGCCTCCCGGGTCCGACGGGTCTGGATTAATACCTTCTGCGTCGAAGATCATCCCTTGCCCGTTCTCCCGCGCATAAACGCCCATAACCGCTTCAATAGGCATAAACACCGGCCTGGCGACGCCGGAAAAACGGCCATCAAACTCCAGCATTTCGTTATTGATCAGCAGGTTCTGCACCGCCGCCGGGGCGATATTAAGAATAATCTGCCCGTCTTTAATGTGCTCTTCGGGCACATTCACACCATCCCGAGTCGCATTGACCAGGATGTACGGGGTGCAGTTATTGTCGACTATCCATTCGTAGAACGCCCGGATCAGGTACGGGCGACTGGAACTCATGGTCATAAAAGAATCCGGTTGGCAGGCTATTCAGCCAGCCCTTACAACATTTCCTTTTCCTGTTCAGACAAGCTGGCGCGGACGGAATCGCGGTCGAACAACCTTTCCTTGTATTCCAGCAAAGGCTTGGTGGTCTTGTTCTTCGGCAATTCGATGCCCATTTCCGGCAGCCGCCAGAGGATTGGCGTGACAACGCAATCAACAATTGTGAATTCGTCGCTCATAAAGAACGGCTTTTCACCAAAGATAGGCGCTATGGTGGTCAGGCTTTCACGCAATTCCTTGCGTTTCTTCTCCAGTTGCGCGGGCGTGCCGTCCCCCGCCATCAGCGGATCTACCAGGGCGCACCAGTCTTTCCTGATGCGGTAGATCCACAGTCGTGACTGGGCACGCGCGACGGGATAAACGGGAAACAACGGCGGGTGTGGGAACCGCTCATCAAGATATTCCATCATGATGTCGGCTTCATACAGCACCAGATCCCGGTCTACCAGGGTAGGCAGGGTATTGTAGGGATTCAGATCCGCCAGATCTTCCGGCTTATTATCTGGATCAACATCAATGGTTTCTACCGTGACGCCCTTTTCAGCCAGGACGATACGAACCCGATGGCTATAGTGACTGGTTCCGTCAGAATAAAATGTCATGGACGATCGTTTTGCGACCACACCCATAGTCCTTCCTCGTGTCTATTCTAGTTATTCGAATCGGCGAAGCCGATACCTAGTCAATGACTAGGGAATCAATTCTACCGATGCTCTGGCCTCCAGACGAGATCACTGGCGAGGCGCCTTTGCCGCCGGCATGCGTCGGCCTGTCAAGGCGAGGCAACGAAGCCAGTGGGCTCGTCTGGAGGCCCCTTCGGGCGGGGCCTGTCGGGCGCCACTGCGTCGTTGTCCCGCTTGGCAAGGGATTGGCCATTCCCTGCGCGTGACGCCTACCAGTAGCGCCCGACAGTCTCCCGCAGAGTACCGGTAGAATTAATCAGAGGTCCCCTAGTGATAGTCCTTTGAAAATTCCCTGCCTAACCATACTGCGAGAACAAAGAAGATGCCCAGGAACAGCAGAACCCAGACGCCAATCGATTTACGCTGCTCCCGCATGGGTTCGCCCACGTAATATAGAAAGTTGACCAGATCGGCGATTGTGTTGTCGAACTCATCCGGGGTCATCGCGCCGGTCCCTTCCTCATGGAGAAGCTCACATTGAGTCGGGTCGTCAGTGCCGTGATCATCGCACTCCACGTCGCCCTGCAGCGCGTGTAGCACATTAGGCATGCCTACGTTGGGGAAAATCTTGTTGTTGGCCCCCAGCGGTCTGGAATCATCATTATAAAATGACTTCAGGTAAGTATACAGCCAGTCGGCGCTGTGCACGCGACCAGTCAGGGTCAAGTCGGGGGGCGCGGCGCCAAACCAGTTCTGGGCGTCTTCGCCGTTCATGGCATTGGTCATCAAATCGCCTATACCGTGACTGTCGGGAACCAGGTTGGCTTCCACCAGCTCTGTTGGCAGCTCCAGGTCATTGGCGGTGCGCTGATAGCGCGCGTAACCGAGTTCGTGACAGCTGACGCAGTAGTTCATGTAGGTGTTCCAGCCGCGCTGCAGCGAGTCCTTGTCCTCAAAGCTCGTTTCCACGTGCTCCAGGTCAAGGTTGCCGGCTTCAGCAGCAGAGGCACTGCCCGACACCATCATCAGCGGCAGGATCACCAACAGAGTGATTAATACCAGGCTGCCGATCAGTTGCGGAATCGAAATAAACCGGCCAGTAACGCGCTCCGGCGGTTGAGAAGTCTCTTCCGCCCGGGTGTACCAGGGCATAAGAATGAAGTACAGGAAATACACCACGGTCATTATCTGCGCCAGCAGCGTTTTCGCGGGGCTAACCGACTGAGTGCCCAGCACGCCGAGGATCAGGAAAGAAACCACGAACATCAGCAGCGCAACCTTGCTGTACAGGCCCTTGTAGCGAATAGATCGCACCGGACTCTTGTCCAGCCAGGGGAGCACGAACAGGATAGCGATGGCGCCAAACATGACCAGCATTCCCCAGAACTTCGCATCGATACCGAACAGCGGTACCGTAACCGCGCGCAGCATGGAGTAGAACGGCGTGTAGTACCACACCGGCGGCACGTGTTCCGGCGTCTTCAGTGGGTCCGCTTCCTGGAAGTTGGCGATTTCAAGGAAATAACCGCCCATCTCTGGCGCGAAGAAAACAATTGCGCAGAATACAAACAGGAACAGAATCACACCGGCCAGATCATGATACAGGGTGTAATACGGGTGAAAAGGCACACCGTCCACGGGTACACCATCGGGGCCTTTGTTGGCCTTGATATCAATTCCGTCGGGGTTGTTGGAGCCGACTTCGTGCAACGCCAGAATGTGCAGGAATACCAGCGCTATCAGCACGATGGGCAGGGCTACAACATGCAGGGCGAAGAAGCGATTCAGAGTGGCGCCGGAAATCAGGTAGTCACCACGCACCCAGACCAGCAGGTCTTCACCGATGACCGGAATAGCCCCCGCCAGGGACACAATAACGTTGGCTCCCCAGTAGGACATCTGTCCCCAGGGCAGCACATAGCCCATGAAGCCTTCCATCATCAGCACCAGGTAAATGGCCATGCCAAACACCCAGATAAGCTCACGTGGCCGCTTGTAGGAACCGTACATCAGGCCGCGGAACATGTGCAGATAGACCACAAAGAAGAATGCAGAGGCACCGGTTGAGTGCAGATAGCGCAGCATCCATCCGTAATCCACATCACGCATGATGTATTCCACAGACGCAAAGGCCGCCTCGGCACTGGCTGTGTAGTTCATGGTCAACCAGATGCCGGTCACCAGCTGCAGGATCAGCACGAACATGGACAGCACGCCAAAGAAGTACCAGAAATTGAAATTCTTGGGCGCGTAGTATTCGCTCAAATGCTTGCGCCAGGCATCCATGATGGGCAGTCGTGCATCGACCCAGTCACGCAGACCGATCAGGCCTGAGACGAAGCGGCCCGGCTTGTTGCCGCCCGCGGTATTGTCAACGTTGCTCATGTCGGTCATGCCGCAGTCTCCTCATCTACACCTACTACAAGGACATTGTCGTCCTCATACATGTAAGGCGGGACCTGCATGTTGCGCGAGGCCGGTGAGCCTGAATAAACGCGGCCCGCCAGGTCGAAGCGTGATCCGTGACAAGGGCAGAAAAAGCCGCCCTGCCAGTCGGCGTCAAACGCTTGTGGTCGCACTTCGACAAATGGCGTTGGGGAGCAGAACAGATGCGGACACAAACCGACCAGCACCAGAATATCCGGGCGACGCGAACGGGTGTCATTGGCAGCGTATTCCGGTTGCTCGGGATCCTCGGAATTTGGGTCAGCCAGACGGTCCAGATTTTCATCCAGCACCTCGAGGGCTTCCTCGGAGCGGCGCACGACAAAAATCGGCCGGCCACGCCAGGCGGGAACCGGACCCAGGATTTCACCAGGCTGCAGACGACTTACATCGACGCGCACCGGGGCGCCAGCAGCGCGCGCTTTGGCGCTTGGGTTCCAGGAACCAAGAAAGGGTACAGCGGCCCCCACGACCCCGGCGGCTCCCATTACGGAAGTCGAACCCACCAGAAACCGTCTGCGGCCAGTGTTAGTACTGTCGTCAGTCACCGTTAGTATCTCCTCGAGGACAAGCAAAAATTCATCAGAAAGACCGCCCGTGGACGGAGGTTTGATGTGCAATGGTCGTAGATCATACGGCCAATCGTGAAGCAGAGATCAAACCGCGGCAATGTTAGTCACTGCAGGGAGTTTTGGCAACCCGCCAAGCCGACAGCGACACCCATATCCTATTGAAATATATAGATAAAATTCTTGTTCTGGCGAACAAAAAACGCCAATCTCCTGTCGAAGATTGGCGTTTTTTTCGAAACCGTCCGAATTAGCGCTTGGAGAACTGCGGACGCTTGCGCGCTTTTCGCAGTCCAACTTTCTTACGCTCCACGGCACGCGCGTCGCGAGTTACAAAGCCAGCCTTGCGCAGGGTGGGTCGCAATTCCTCGTCGTAGTCCATCAGGGCACGGGTAATGCCGTGACGAATCGCACCGGCCTGGCCGAAGCTGCCGCCGCCGCGCACAGTAACCTTGATATCAAATTTTTCGATCATTTCCACCAGCTCGAGCGGCTGACGAACGATCATGCGCGCGACTTCGCGCCCAAAATAACTGTCCAGTGGTCGCTTGTTGACGATAATCTCGCCATTGCCACTGCTCAGGTAGACGCGAGCGGTAGAGGTCTTGCGACGACCGGTTCCATAATATTGATCTGTTGCCATGGGACTCTTCTTTCCTGCTTTGAGTTGCAGTGTTTAAAGTTGCAGTGCTTGCGGCTGCTGCGCACCATGGGGATGCTCTGCGCCTGAGTACACCTTGAGTTTCTTGAACATCGCCCGGCCCAGCGGAGTGCGCGGTAACATGCCCTTGACCGCCAGCTGGATAATTTTCTCGGGTGCTTGCTGCTGTAATTTATTGAAAGACAGACTTTTCAGCCCACCCGGAAATCCGGAGTGGGCGTGATACATCTTGTCAGTGGTCTTGTTACCAGTGACTTTGACTTTCTCGGCATTAATGACCACCACGTAGTCACCAGTATCCACATGTGATGTGTATTCCGGCTTATGCTTGCCGCGCAAACGGGTCGCGATGGCGGTCGCCATACGCCCCAGGGTTTGGCCTTCAGCATCCACCACCAACCAGTTCTGGTCTACTTCGCGGGGTTTGGCACTGTATGTTTTCATTGCGTATGTCTGGGCTTAAGTTCAGGGAGCGCGAATACTACCGAAGCAACTGGCAATATTCAAGAAATTTCCGCTGATTTTAGCGGTCGAAACCGGTA
Organism: uncultured Pseudohongiella sp.; assembly: GCA_965230125.1. GTDB lineage: Bacteria > Pseudomonadota > Gammaproteobacteria > Pseudomonadales > Pseudohongiellaceae > UBA9145. The sequence goes on from OZ245938.1 coordinate 3,307,387, forward strand.
TCCGGAGGGGCCTCTCCATGACGCCACAGCAATCCGTCCTATTCGAGGGCTTGGTCATTGCCTCGCCCATCTTGCGAGCGACCTTGCGAGCGACGGGCTGTCAGCCCTGGTGACGCTGCCCCAGATAGTCCCGGGACTGCATTTCCACCAGCCGGGAATGGGTTCGCTGGAATTCAAATGCCAGCACCTGCCCCTGGTAAAGCTGGTCCATGGGAACCCGAGCCGACAATATCAGCTTGACCCGCCGGTCGTACAGCGCATCTACCAGATTGATAAATCGCCGCGCCAGATCATTGTGCTGGTCGCTCATGGCCGGGACGTCACTGACGATGAGCGCGTGGAACAGGCGCGCCAACTCCACATAGTCCTGGGCACTGCGCGGCCCGCCACAAAGCGCCTGGAAATCGAACCAGATGACGTCGCCGGCACAGTGGCGCGCGGCAATCCGCCGATTCAGGATGTCAACTTCACAGTTGTCCTGCCAGTCCAATTCATCGGTGGCCAGATTGCGGAAGCTCTCGACGAGGGCAGCTTCGGTCCCGAGGTCATTGGCGCTGTGGTAGAGCCGGGCCTGACTCAGGCTGCGCAATCGGTAATCAGTACCACTGGCCATTGCCACGATTTCAGTGCGCTGCTTGAGCAGGGCAATGGCTGGCAGAAACCGTTCGCGCTGCAAGCCATTTTCATACAGCCCGTCGGGGTGGACATTGGACGTCGTGATCAGCACCAGGCCTCGAGCGAACAGCGCTTTGAGCAGCCCGGCGAGAATCATGGCGTCACCGATATCGATCACAAAGAATTCATCAAAGCACAACACCCGTGCATCGGCCGCCAGGTCATCGGCCACAGACTCCAGCGGATTTTTCTGGCCCTGGTAACGGGTCAGACCCTGGTGTACCTGCTGCATGAAGCGATGAAAATGAGTGCGCAGCTTGCGCGGCTCAGTCAGCGACTCAAAAAACAGATCCATCAGAAAGGTTTTGCCGCGCCCCACTCCACCCCAGAGATAAAGTCCCTGGACGCCCGGTTCGGGTTTGGCGCCAGGCAACAGGCGACTCAGCCAGGAGGTTTCCCGTTGCGCACTGACAGCAGAGTCGATGCGCTGCTGCAGCGCATCCAGATGGGCAAGGATGCGCTCCTGTTCCGGATCGGCGACGAAGCGGCCGCTGCTAATCGCGTCGCGGTAGCGCTGGGAAGGTGTCATGGATCAGGGTCCGCCACTAATAATTTTCTTCACTATCCCGTGGTCGCCAGCATGGCTTCAGGTACCACCGCCATCTGTGGCAGTGCTGGCCGCATTCTAGGGAGGATTCTGGCAACAAGCCAATCGCAACCCAGGCACCATGTTAGGGCACCCCCGATTGATTCTACCGATGCTCTGGCCAGCAGACGAGTTCACTGGCGAGGGGCCTTGCCGCTGGACATGGGTCGGCCTGTCAAGGCGAGGCAACGAAGCCGGCAGGCTCTTCTGAAGGCCCCTCCGGACCTCACTGCGTCGTTGTTGCGCTTGGCAAGGGATGGGCCATTCCCGGCGCGTGACGTCTGACAGTAGCGCCCGACCGACTCCCGCAGAGCATCGGTAGCATCAATCAGAGGTTCCTTGGTGCTGTTATTTTACGGCCTCATTGGTTGACCGGGCTGGGGCTCGACCGGTTAATTCATGTATACTCACGCCTTCCTAGCAGGATTCATTCACTATCTGAAAAAGTAAGGAGCAGACGCGCCTATGATCTGGTTAGTCGCGATAGGTTGTTTGGCAATTGGAGTAGTATTCGGAGTGGTTATCGCCAGCCGCTACAGTAGCGGCCCCATGCGAGTGCGGGAACTGGAAAACCAAATCCGCGGCCTCAAAGAGAATCAGCGAGAGTACAAGGATAGCGTCAGCGACCATTTCAGCATGACTGCTGAACTGGTCCAGCAAATGACAGAAAGCTACCGGGACGTGTATCAACATCTGGCATCCGGTGCCCAGGATCTGTGCTCGGCAGAAGTAGCCAATAAACTCCTGCCTGCAGATAGCGATGCAGTATTCGACACCACCAACAGCAAGAGTGACAGCGACGACCTGATTCCGCCCCGGGACTATGCCGCCAAGCAGAGCCCCGATCAAAAAGGCGCCCTGTCTGAAGATTTCGGCATCGACAAGACCAAGGATTCCAAGGACAAGGAAACGGAGACGGGCTCGCTGGAAAGCGACGAGGACGAGGTGGCGGAGAAATCCACAGGCTGAGCTTCGCTCGCCCTACCATCACCTCACTAACAGCCCGGAAGATCGCCAACAGCAATGGCCGAATACAGCCTTACTCACCTGAAGCAGCTGGAAGCTGAGAGCATCCATATTATTCGAGAAGTAGCCGCCGAATTTGACAATCCGGTAATGCTCTACTCGATCGGTAAGGATTCCTCAGTCATGCTGCACCTGGCCCTGAAAGCGTTCTATCCGGGCAAACCACCCTTCCCGCTAATGCACGTCGACACCACCTGGAAATTCCGGGAGATGATCGAGTTCCGCAACCGCATTGCGGAGCAGCTGGGTCTCGAGCTGATCGTCCACATAAATGAAGAGGGCGTGGAAGCTGGAGTCGGTCCCTTTACTCACGGCAGTGACAAGCATACCGATATCATGAAGACCCAGTCATTGAAGCAGGCATTGAATAAATACCGCTTCGACGCCGCATTCGGGGGCGCACGCCGTGACGAAGAGAAATCCAGGGCCAAGGAACGGGTCTTTTCATTCCGAGACAAGAATCACGGTTGGGACCCCAAAAACCAGCGTCCGGAACTGTGGAACATCTACAACGGTAAAGTGAACAAGGGCGAAAGCATTCGGGTTTTCCCGCTGTCCAACTGGACGGAGCTGGATATCTGGCAATACATTTATCTGAACAACATCGATATTGTCCCGCTCTACTTTGCCAAGCCCCGACCCATTGTTCATGTCGATGGCGTGGACATCATGGTGGATGACGATCGCATGCCCATCGCTGCCGACCAGCAAGTCCAAACCAAAACCGTGCGTTTTCGCACTCTGGGTTGCTATCCGCTGACCGGTGCCGTGGAATCCAGCGCCACAACACTGCCGGAAATTATCCAGGAGATGCTCCTGACCACGAGTTCCGAACGCCAGGGCCGCCTGATCGATTCCGACAAGGCCGGCTCCATGGAAGACAAAAAGCGTAAAGGCTACTTCTAGCCCCGGGAGTGGACAACGATGTCCCATCAATCAGATTTAATCAGTACTGACATTCACGCCTATCTGGCTCAGCATGAGCGCAAGGAATTACTGCGCCTGCTCACTTGCGGCAGTGTCGATGACGGCAAAAGCACCCTCATCGGCCGTTTGCTGCACGACTCAAAAATGATCTATGAGGATCAACTGGCTGCCATCGAAGCGGACAGCGTCAAGTCAGGCACCACCGGCGGCAAGCTGGATCTGGCACTGCTGGTAGATGGACTGCAGGCGGAACGGGAACAGGGCATCACTATCGACGTTGCCTACCGGTATTTCTCCACCGCCAAACGCAAATTCATTATCGCCGACACTCCGGGCCATGAGCAGTACACTCGCAACATGGCGACCGGCGCGTCCACCTGCGACCTGGCTGTGATTCTGATTGATGCCCGCCACGGCGTTCAAACCCAGACCCGCCGCCATAGCTTCATCGCCTCATTACTTGGGATTCAGCACATCATCGTCGCGGTGAATAAAATGGACCTGGTGGATTACAGCGAAGCGGTCTTCAACGACATACGCGAAGACTACCTGCAGTTCACCAGTAAGCTGGAGAAGGCTAATTTCAGTTTCGTACCAATTTCCGCATTGGTGGGTGATAACGTAGTCAACCCCAGCGAAAACATGCCCTGGTACCAGGGCGAGACCATGATGGCGTTTCTCGAAAATGTGGAAATCGCCGGCGACCGCAACTTTGACGATTTCCGGCTACCGGTACAGTACGTCAACCGCCCTAACCTGAACTTTCGCGGTTATTGTGGCACGCTCGCCTCGGGCGTCGTGCGTAAGGGCGACGAGATCGTGGTGTTGCCCTCAGGCAAGAAAAGCCATGTCAAATCCATTGTCACATTCGATGAAGAACTCGAACTGGCCCACGCCGAGATGGCCATCACCCTGACACTCGAGGATGAGATTGATGTCAGTCGCGGTGACATGATTGTGCACGGTGACAACCTGCCAGCAATAGGCGACAACTTCGATGCCACTGTGGTGTGGATGACCGATGCGCCTCTGCTACCTGGCAAAGACTACGACTTCAAACTCGGCACCCGCACGGTAACCGGACAGGCACGCAGCGTACGCCACAAGATCGACGTCAACTCTCTGGCGACTGAACCCGCACCCGGCCTTGAACTGAACGAAATCGGCGTGCTGGAAATTCAACTGAATCAGTCGGTTTGCTTTGATGGCTATCGGAAGAATCGCGGCACCGGTTCGTTTATCGTCATCGACCGACTGAGCAACGTCACTGTTGGTGCCGGCATGATCAGCCTGGATTCGGCGCCCAAAGCAAAAGTCACGGAACGCCACAATCTGCACGTTAGCAAGGAAGAACGCAGCGCGCGCTACGGCCAGAAACCCGCCACCATTATGTTCATCGGCGTGTCCGGCTCCGGCAAATCCACCCTGGCCCACGGTCTGGAGCGACTGCTGTTTGATCAGGGCCGGGTAAGCACCGTGCTGGACGGCAAGACCATGCGTCTGGGCATCAGCAAAGGCTTGCCCCACGACGCCGAAGGCCGGGCCGAAAACCTGCGCCGCAGTGCCCACGTCGCCCGTTTTCTGAACGACTCAGGCCTGATCTGCTGCGCGTCGTTTGTGGCACCCAATGCCGATTCGCGCGAACACGCCATTAGCGTCATCGGTAAGGAAAATTGCTACATCGTATACCTGAATCCGCCCATGGAGGTCTGTGTACAGCGCGATCCAAGCGGGCTGTATGCGTCAGCCGAGGGCAGTGAATCGGCGGATATCCCGGGTGTCTCGTTTCCCTACGATGCGCCGGAGCAGATCCATCTGGAGTTGGACACCAGTGCGCTTAGTGTCGAGCAGTGCCTGGAGAAAGTGCTGCAGCTCATGCAGCAGGAAGGGATTGTCTAGCGCGGGAGATTGAACGCCGGTCCAACCACACCGGGTTGCTTTCAGGATAGCTAGCAGAGCTTTACCACAGCCGTAACTACACAGGGTTGTCGATATCAATGAACCGGTGCTCCACACCGAACTGGGTCGCCAACTTGTCTCCTACTGCCTGCACGCCATAACGTTCGGTGGCATGATGCCCGGCTGAGAAAAAGTGCATACCGGTTTCCCGGGCAAAGTGGAAGGTCTGCTCCGACACTTCGCCGGTAATAAACGCATCCGCCCCCGCCAACAGCGCCGTCTCAATGAATCCCTGCGCCGCACCGGTACACCAGGCAACTCGCTTGATCCGCTCCGCACCGCCAGCAATCCCCAGGGGTTTGCGCGCCAGCCGGTCTTCCAGGTGACGCAACATTTCAGCGTGCGTCATCGACGTACAAGTGCCAATAAAGACCAGCGCCGGATCACCCACCACGGATTTCACCTCGAAATCGAGAATACCAGCAAGCTGCGCGTTATTGCCTAATTCAGGATGGGCATCAAGGGGCAGATGGTAGGCGAACAGGTTGATGTTTGCAGCCAGCAGTGCCGCAAGTCGACGGCGCTTCATTCCCACCACCGCCTGATCTTCACCTTTCCAGAAGTAGCCATGATGCACAAGAATTGAATCTGCTCCCGTCTTGATCGCAGCCTCAATCAACGCCTGGCTGGCGGTGACCCCGCTGACCAGTTTTGAGATCTGGTCAGCGCCCTCCACCTGCAGCCCGTTCGGACAATAGTCGCGGAAGCTTTCCGGCTCCAGCAAACTGGTTAGTGCTGACTCGATTTGCTGACGACTGACTGGCATTGGAAACCCATCCTTGAGGCGGTATATTGGCTGCTGGCGCGATAATAACATAGCAGTTCAAAGGCGCTTCAGGAGCAGGCAAGGTGAACCAATTCACACGGCTGGTACAGTTCGCAGGATGGCCCGTTGTTTGCGGCATTTTATTGGCGCTCGTATACGTTCAATACCAACAGCTGCAAACCCTCGGCAGCCAACCGGACACCCCGGTCAGCAGCGCGCCACAACCGGCACGACCTCTGTCCTATGCCGATGCTATTGAAAAAGCTGCACCTTCGGTGGTCAGCATCAGCGCCACCAGTGTTAACGTCGAGTCCGTGGAGCGGGCAGCTGAAGACCGCCTTAACCTGTACCTGGGTGAAAGCAACAGCCTGGGGTCCGGAGTGGTCATTGATGAGCGCGGCTTTATTCTCACCAATCTGCACGTGGTCGACACCCTGTTCGATGCCTTCGATACCGAAGTGACATTGAGCGATGGTCGACGCACGCCGGCGACGGTGGTGGCCTGGGACAAGGTTAACGATCTCGCCGTTCTTCATGTCAACCTGGACAACCTGACCCCTATCGAAATCGGTGACGCCGGGTCCATGGCGGTTGGCGATATCGTGTTCGCCATCGGCTATCCACGCAACATTGGACAGGCTGTCTCACAGGGGATCGTGAGCGCATTGTCCAGCGCCAATAACGCCAACCTTCCGGTTATCCAGACTGATGCGGCTATCAACCCCGGTAATTCCGGTGGCGCACTGATTGATATCGAAGGCCGACTCATCGGCATCAACACATCTATTGTGTCGGAGTCTGGCAGGTTTGAGGGAATAGGTTTTGCCACGCCAGTCAGTGTTGCAGTACCGGCCCTGGAAGAAATGGTGGCAGAGGCAATCAACGCCAACTCGGGCTATCTTGGTGTGTTAACCGGTGAAGCGCTGAACGAGCAGTCCAGCGAACTTTTTTTTGGCGTCGACCACATCCGCGGAATTCTGGTGGAGAGTGTCGATGAGGGCGGCGCTGCCCAGCGCGCCGGGATTCAGCCCGGGGATGTCATTACCGGCGTGGGCGAAACGCCAGTGACCGACGCGGAAAACATCATGCTGGAAATCCGCAACAAGAAACCCGGTGATACGATAGTGATTCAGGTTTACCGCAACGGCCAGACCTTTTCGCTTCCGACCACCCTTGGTTTCGGCCAGGCGATCATTATCGAACCCTGAGGCATCGTCAGTGAATCCCGAGCCATCGTCGGTGAATCCAGATCCATCGTCGGTGAATCCTGATCCATCAGGCGGCTCGCAACTACTCGCCGACAGCTACCCTGACCTTACTTGTTTTCCGGCCCGAGGTTGGGGTCTATGCGGTATTCAGCCGACAGGGCATGGGCTTGCAGGCGCTCGTTGCGCGCCAGTTCCGCAGCGGTACCGGCCAGCTTACTGGCGCCGGCCGGCGAACAGTTGATAATCGAGCTGCGCTTCTGAAAGTCATAGACTCCGAGGGCGGAAAAAAAGCGCGCCGACCCCGAGGTAGGCAAGACATGGCTGGGGCCGGCACAGTAGTCACCAAGGGCTTCGGCGGTATGACGGCCCAAAAAGATCGCGCCAGCGTGGTCAATGTAGTCCAGCATTGCGTCCGGGTCTTCCACAGAAATTTCCAGGTGCTCCGGGGCGATCAGATTGCTGGCCACGGCCGCTTTCTCCGCATCCTCGGCGTAAATAAAAATACCGCGGCTGGAAAGCGACTGCCAGATGATCTCGCGCCGCTCCATGTCCGGCAGCAGTCGGTCAATACTCTGCTGCACCTGGTCCAGAAAGGCCTGGTCAGTACTGATCAGAATGGACTGCGCCTGCTCATCATGCTCGGCCTGGGAAAACAGGTCCATGGCAATCCAGTCCGGGTCGGTCTTGCCGTCACAAATGATAGTCAGTTCCGAAGGCCCCGCCAGCATGTCGATGCCAACGTCACCAAATACCTGCTTCTTTGCCATCGTCACGTAGCTATTGCCGGGGCCGGTAATCTTGTCCACGCGGGGAATGGATTCAGTACCATAGGCCAACGCCGCCACGGCCTGGGCGCCGCCAATGGTATAGAGGCGATTTACCCCCGCCAGGGCAGCAGCGGCGAATACCAGATAGCCTGCTTCACCAAAGCGGGTCGGGACCGTGGCGACGATTTCTTTTACACCAGCCACCTGGGCCGGAATAGCCTGCATTAAAATGGACGACGGATAGTTAGCCTTTCCACCCGGAGCATACACACCAACTCGCTCCAGCGGGCTGACTTTCTGGCCGTAGACGGAGCCATCCGGCTCCTCATAGTGCCACGATACCTGCTTTTGCTTGTCGTGATAGCGGCGGATACGTTCGGCAGCGTGCACCAGGGCCTGTCGCTGGCTCGCCGGCAAGGCATCCAGGGCCCGTTCGAGTTGGTCCTGGCTGATGGTAAGTTCCGCCATACTGCTGACGTCGAAACCGTCAAAGCGATTGCTGTAGTCCACAACCGCCTGATCGCCACGCTGTCTTACATCGGCAATGATATCTGCGACCGACTGGCTGACCGCATCGGCCACCAGCATGTCGCGCTGCAGATGTTGACCCAGCTTCATTTCAAAGTCGCTATCGGCGGTGCTAAGTCGGCTAATTGTCGGGGCGCTGGTATTCATAATGATTGTTGGCAATTGACGGCGTTGTGGCGATGGGTTAACTACGCTCAACGGCCTGGCGCAGTTTGCCGAGAATATCCCGGATGACCGCATTCTTGATCTTCATCGACGCCTTGTTGACGATTACTCGCGAGGAAATATGGGCGATCAGATCCCTGGCCTCAAGGCCGTTGGCTTTCAATGTCTTGCCGGTATCAACGATGTCGACAATGGCATCCGCCAGTCCCAGAGAAGGCGCCAGTTCCAGCGCACCATTGAGCTTGATCAATTCAATTTGCTTGCCCTGCTCGGCGAAGTAGCGTTTGGCGATGTTGGTGAATTTCGTGGCCACCTTCAAGCGGTCCAGGCTGGGCTGTGCGCCAACTGGCTCGGCGGTCATTAATCGGCAGCAGGCAATCTTCAAATCCAGCGGCTCATAAAAACCATCTTCCCCGTATTCGAGAATCAGGTCCTTGCCGGCCACCCCCAGGTCGGCGCTGCCGAATTCCACGTAAGTGGGCACATCCGAGCCACGGATGATCATCAACTGAACGTTGTCCAGGTTGGTGTCGAACAGCAGCTTGCGGCTTTTAAATATATCCTCACTGGGAACGATACCGGCAGCTTCAAACAGCGGCAGCGTCTCCTCGAGAATACGCCCTTTGGTCAGGGCTATGACAACATTGGCGGCACTCATGTGGGTTGGGATCTTACTATATCCTGATTGTTAACCGGGATTGGTTTCGGATTGCTGCAGACTGCTTACTTCCGCAATGGGTTCAGGACGGCACACGACGAATTCGCGCGCCCAGCAACTGCAGTTTCTCTTCAATACACTCGTAACCGCGATCGATATGGTAGATGCGATCAACACTGGTCTCATTTTCGGAAACCAGTCCGGCGATAATCAGGCTGGCTGAAGCACGCAGGTCGGTGGCCATAACCGGCGCACCTTTTAGCGATTCTACACCATCAACAATTACCGTGTTGCCCTCCACGCGAATCGAGGCGCCCATCCGGTTCATTTCGTGTACGTGCATAAACCGATTTTCGAATACGGTCTCGGTAATCGACCCGGTGCCTTCGGCGATGGAGTTCAGGGCCGTAAACTGGGCCTGCATATCGGTAGGAAACGCCGGATAGGGCGCAGTGCGCAGAGATACCGACTTCGGGCGTTTGCCACGCATATCCAGCTCGATCCAGTTGTCACCTACCTTGATCTCGGCGCCCACCTGCTCCAGCTTGCTGAGCACGGATTCGAGAATATCCGGACGCGTGTCTTTTACTCTGATATGACCGCGGGTCGCGGCAGCGGCAATCAGGTAAGTGCCGGTTTCGATCCGGTCGGGCATCACCGAATAGCTGCAGCCGTGAAGCTCGTTAACACCATCGATCACGATTGTGTCGGTGCCCTGACCGCTAATTTTTGCGCCCATCTTTATCAGGCAGTTGGCCAGGTCCACTACTTCCGGTTCCCGGGCCGCATTTTCAATGACCGTACGTCCCTCGGCCAAAGTAGCCGCCATCATGATGTTCTCGGTACCGGTCACGGTCACCAGGTCCATGAAAATCTGCGCGCCTTTCAGCTTGCCGTCCACAGATGCCTTGATGTAGCCATCCTCGACGACGATGTCGGCGCCCATGGCCTGCAGGGCGTTAATGTGCAGATTGACTGGCCTGCTGCCAATGGCGCAGCCACCTGGCAGTGCCACCTCCGCCTGACCATACCGGGTCAGCAACGGCCCGAGCACAAGAATAGATGCCCGCATGGTCTTGACCAACTCGTAGGGCGCGTTGAAATGCTTGATGGTACTGCTGTCAACTTCAACATTGAGTTTTTCATCAACCACCGGTTGCACACCCATGCAGCCCAGTAGTTCCAGCATCGTGGTGATATCGTACAGGTGGGGAAGATTACAGACCTGTACAGTGTCGTGGGTAAGCAAAGTCGCAGCGAGAATGGGCAGCGCTGAGTTCTTGGCACCGGCAATACGAATCTCACCCTCGAGGTTGATGCCCCCATTGATTATCAGTTTATCCATAGTATTTGTACTAGACTCGTTAGGCCCGCGGTCAGCTGGGGCTGCTTTCCGCTTCCGTTAGCAGGCGCATGGACACAGCGTGGATGGCACCACTGCTGATATGGGGATTGAGAACCTTATAAACCGCCTGCTGTCGCTTAACGGCATTCATTCCCTCGAAAAAATTACCAATTGCGGTGACCAGATACTTGCCATCGCCGCCTTCTACAGCGACCTTGCACTCCGGGAATTCAGCCTGCAACAGCTCTCGAATTTGTTCTGAATTCAAAATGACTCCCTGTCTTATTGCCAGTTATCAAGTACGGCGTCGATATCATTGTTGTGCTCGGACATGAGCGCGGCGAATTGTGTGTAATACTGACGGCCAAGATTGATCCCGGCCAGACTGATGTTCTTCAATTTCCATTCGTTATTTTCATTGAGAAACATCTGATACTGCAAACGCAAGGTCTGATCGCCACGCAGTTCCATACCGACAACTTTGTCCGCACGCGGGTCTGCATCGGGATTGCGCGCTGGTAGAAATACCAGTTCCTGACCTTCGTAGGAAACCAGAGACGCACCATAGAATCGAGTCAGCGTGGATTTCAGAATGTTGGCAAAGCGTTCTTTCTGCACCTCGCTGGCCTGGCTTGCGTAGCGGGACATCACTACTTCGGCCACCGCATTGAAATCCACAAAGGTATCCAGTACCTGCTCAATCTCGCTAAAGTAGCGGTCACGGTCCGACATGAAATACTGGCGAGCTTCGGCCACGGTCTCTAGAAGCGTGTTGACGCCAAGTTCGGCTGTCTCCACCGCTGTCCGGTCCTGTGCATGCAGGGGCAAGATTATGCCCAGGCTCACGACAAGAACGAGTTTTTTGAGCAATTTCATGAATTTATCTCCCAATTATTCACTTGCAGCCGGGCGGGTCTGACGCCGGAGGATGTCTGCTCTGAGCCAGCCACAGCGGTTTCTGAGCGTTATCAAGTATTGAAAAACAGAACTGAATGAGGACTTAACCCGGGACGGTACGCGAATAGTACATCAATTGGAAAGCGCGATAAATTATTACTTGCAAAGCAGTTAAAACACCCTTCTAATTGGGCGCTTTACCCCAAGACCAGCGCTCCAATACTCAATGTTTCTCGACACGATTATCATCGTCCTCGGATTTGTCGGCTTGATCTGGGGGGCGGACAAATTTGTGTTCGGGTCCTCAGCCCTGGCGCGAAACCTGGGCGTTTCTCCCCTGATGATCGGTCTCACCATTGTTGCCTTCGGCACCTCCGCGCCCGAGATCTTTTCTTCTGCTGTTTCCGCCTGGGAAGACAAGCCCGAACTGGCAATCGGCAATGCCCTGGGCTCCAATTTATTCAACATTGGCGTTGCCCTGGGCGTCGCTGCCGTCATTAGCCCGATAAGACCGCCCACGTCCCTGATCAGCAAGGAATTACCCGCACTGCTATTGGTTACGTTTACGACCGGTGCACTGCTGATTGACTTTCATCTGGGCATTATCGACGCCTTCGTATTGATTGGTATCACCGCCTATTTCGGTTACCGGCTGTTCCGTAAACGGGTTAAAACCGGCGTCATTGAAGAACTGGACGAAGATGAAATCTCCAACGTCAACAGTCTCCAGGCAATTGCCTACCTGATACTGGGACTGGCTTTGCTGGTTCTCAGCGCAGAGGCTCTGGTGCAGGCCGCATCGGCTATCGCTGAAACCCTTGGCGTCTCCACTGCCATTATCGGACTGACCGTCGTGGCTCTGGGCACCAGCCTGCCGGAGCTGGCTGCCTCGGTCACCTGCGTGCTACGCAATCATCACGAGCTGGCCATTGGCAACATTGTTGGATCGAACATTCTAAATTTGCTGGTGGTTCTGCCGTTCCCCGGCTTGCTCAGTGCCGGGCCGATAGAGGCACAACTGATCGTCAGAGACTACCCGTTTGTATTGGGCCTGACGCTGCTGCTGGCTTTATTCTGTTACCTGAGCATCAAGCGCAATCGCATGATCAGCCGCGCCAACGGCATCGCATTCCTGCTAGTATATTGTGCCTGGCTTGCAGTTATGGTCAGCCAGGTTCAGTCGGGCACAAGCGTCTGACACTAATCAGTACCGATCCAGCCAATAAGTCTATGGTAGCCAAACCCTCGCTAATCGACAGCGCCAAACGCACCATCGATATCGAACTGAAGGCTATTGCCAGCCTTGCAGATCGAATCGACAGTGATTTTCAGAAAGCCTGCGAAATCATCCTGGCAGCTAGCGGTCGCGTGGTGGTTACCGGCATGGGTAAATCCGGCCATATAGGCAACAAGATTGCTGCAACATTAGCCAGCACCGGCACCCCGGCCATGGCCATGCACCCGGCGGAGGCCAGCCACGGGGATCTCGGGATGATTACCGCAACCGACGTGGTGCTGGCGATCTCCAATTCCGGAAATACCGAGGAACTGACTTCCCTGCTGCCAGCCCTGAAGCGCAAGGGTATTCCGCTAATCTGCATGACCGGGGATCGCGATTCGCTGCTATCCCAGGCAGCCGATGTAGCACTGGACATCAGCGTCGCGGAAGAAGCCTGCCCCCTCGGGCTGGCACCCACTTCCAGTACCACGGCCACACTGGTGATGGGCGATGCCCTGGCGATGGCACTCCTGGAAGCGCGCGGCTTTACCCATGATGATTTCGCCATGTCCCATCCCGGTGGCAAACTGGGCAGACGCCTGCTGGTGAGGGTGCAGGATCTGATGCACAGCGGCGATGAGATTCCCACAGTGTCCGCCGAGACATCCCTGAGTGATGCCCTGATCGAAATGAGCCAAAAAGGCTTTGGATTGACCACAGTAGTTGATGCGCAGACACATGTTCTTGGCGTCTTCACTGACGGAGACCTGCGCCGCGCACTGGACGCCGGCAAAGATATTCAGCACACCCCCATCAATGCAGTGATGTCCACCACCTTCAAGACCATTGCTCCAGGCGCCCTGGCGGTGGAAGCCGCCAAGGCCATGCAGGATGCCAACGTGTACGTGCTGCTGGTCAAGGAACAGGATCAGCCGCTGACTGGCATTATCAAGATGCACGACCTGTTGCAGGCAAACGTGGTGTGATGAACGATGCTGTTTAATCAACCCCAAAACGAAGTAGAAACCGCCGCCCGGGACATCACCATGTTGCTGCTGGATGTGGATGGCGTGCTCACTGATGGCAAGCTCTACTTCAGCAACAGCGGCGATGAGATCAAGGCTTTCAGCACCCTGGATGGCCACGGCATCAAAATGTTGATGCGCAGCGGAGTCGAGGTGGGCATTATCACCGGCCGCACATCCCAACTGCTGAGCAAACGGGCCAATGACCTGGGCATTACCCTGATGTATCAGGGACGCGAAGACAAACACAATGTGTTGGCTGACATCGTTCGCGACACCGGCACACCGCTACAGACGATTGCCTATGCCGGCGACGATTTTCCCGATCTGCCAGTGTTGCGCCAGGTAGGTCTTGCGTTTTCGGTACCCGCCGGACACCCGGATGTCCGAGCCAGCGTGCAGGCCGTTACCGTGGCTCGCGGCGGCGAAGGTGCGGTCCGCGAGATAGCCGACTTTATCCTGCGTTGCCAGGACAAGTATCAGCAACACCTGGACTGGACCTGACGCGAACACCGCTGTTCCACGCCATATTGGTGGCAGGCATGGTACGCTCTAAAGGAACCTGTCGTCAGTTCTACCGGTGTTCTGCTGGGCCTCCAGAGCAGCGATAGAACTGACGACAGGTTCCATTAGGAGAATTCATCCGCATGCCCAGACTTTCCTTTCTACTGCTACCCGCGGTTCTGGCAGTAGCTGTGTACTTCATCGTCAGCAGCTTCAACGGCGACAGTCGTGCCCCACAAACGCCGCTTTCGCCACTGGCCGAAGACCTGGTGGCAATCGCCGAGGGTATTAATACGGTGTTTTACAACGAACAGGGTGAAGTGAGCTACACGCTGCGCGCGGAACGCCAGTTGCAGCGCAAGGATGACACCAGCGAACTCTCCAGCCCCGCAGTTCAGCTTTATCGTGACAATGAGTCACACTGGAATATTGTCGCCGATTCCGGCAACATTTCCGCGCGCCGGAACACCGCAGCAGACGGGTCAAGATTAATTACCCTGACCGGCAACGTCCGCATCCAGAGCACGGATGACTTTGGCAATTCGCTACTGCTGCTGACTGACTGGTTGAGCATTTCACCAGCGAATGAAACAGCGGAAACTGACCGCCAGGTAGTGCTACAGTCGACAGCAATCGAACAAACATCACTGGGCATGATCGCCGACCTGAGTCGTGACCAGATCACGTTCCTGAGTGACAGTGAAGGCTACTATGTACCGCCAGCACCATAAGGACACCTCTATTAATTCCTTCAGAATATCGCTCCTGGCGGTTTTCAGCATCGCTACACTCATGTCTGCGCCTGGAAAGGCTCTGGAGTCGGACGGGCAACAGGAAGTGCAGTGGAGCTCTGACGGCGGCTCGACCATGCGTATAGAAGGCAACACCAGAATTCTTGAGCTTACTGATAATGTGAAAGTGACACAGGGCACTTTACAGGTCACTGGCGATCAAGCCACCTTTGAATACGATGTGGAAACCAATTTGTTGCTGCGCGTTACCGTTCAGGGACAGCCAGTCAATTATCAGCAGCAGCTCGACAGCGATGGCGCTCAGGTCACTGGCCGCAGTCGCACCCTGCTTTACTATCAGGATGATGCCGGCGGTGGCACAGTTCTCGAGCTAATTGGCGATGCAGTGATCGCGTCTCCGGATACCACCATGAACTGTGCTGCGATCGTTTACCTTGCGGACCAGGATCTGATTCGTGAGGCGGAAGGGCCGTGTCAGGGCTCTCTGCGACCAAGCGATGACTGATGATCACAGGTCAGGACCAGTTCATGGATAATCTGAAATGCTAACCGCCAGCAATCTCGCCAAGCGCTTTCGATCCCGGGAAGTGGTCCGCGATGTTTCACTCAGTGTCGAGCAGGGCGAGGTCGTGGGACTACTGGGGCCCAATGGCGCTGGCAAAACCACTTGCTTCTACATGATTGTCGGACTGATTGGCGCCGACGCCGGGCGCATCATGCTGGCTGGAACCGATATTACCGCCATGCCGATTCATGACCGGGCCCGATTCGGGCTGTCGTATCTGCCCCAGGATTCTTCAATTTTCCGAACCCTGACGGTGGAGCAGAATATCCTGGCGATACTCGAGACCCGGGCAGACCTGGACCGCCAAGCACGCCAGGAAAAACTCAACACCCTGCTCGCCGAATTCAATATCGAGCACATTCGCCACAACAAGGGGTTGAGCCTGTCCGGTGGTGAACGCCGACGCACGGAAATCGCTCGCACCCTGGCTACCGATCCGAAATTTATTCTACTGGACGAACCGTTTGCCGGTGTGGACCCGATTTCGGTCAGTGATATCAAACAGATCATTGTCCATTTACGGGAGCGCGGTATCGGCATTCTGCTGACCGATCACAACGTCAGGGAGACACTGGATATATGCGCCAAAGCCTATATTGTCAGTGAGGGCCAGATCATTGCCGAGGGCAATACCGAGGCGATTCTTGGCAATGAGCGAGTGCGCCAGGTGTATCTGGGCGAGCAGTTTCGATTCTAGCAACCACTGCCATCGTGCACCCTGGACGCCGGTCTGCCAGCCGGAAATTCCGCCGATTGCAGAAATAAACTCTCCGGTTTGGACTCCCTGTTTTCGCGGGTAACACCCTGATTTCGTGGCTTCCAGGCGAGTGGATTTTGCTATGCATTGCAGGCACGATATTTGCTATACTGGCGCCCAGCAACGCGCGGTGTGTACTGCACTGGCGCGCGACACGAATTACATTCACAGTCCCGCAATACGACCAATAGATAGCTGTATCTTCCCATGAAATTGTCGCTTCAGCTCAAGCTCGGTCAGCAGTTGACCATGACCCCTCAGCTGCAGCAAGCGATCAAGTTGCTGCAGCTCTCCACGCTCGACCTGCAGCAGGAGATTCACCAGGCCCTGGAAAGCAACCCGATGCTGGAACTCATCGAAGGTGGCGATGACGATGATGCGGCCACTAACTCCAGTACCAAGCCCAAGGATGCCAAGGACGCGCAGAAAGACGCGGAATTTGAGAAACTCAAATCCGATGCCAGCGAGATCTCGCAGGTCCAGACAGACAACAGTAGCGATGACAACAGCTGGCAGGATGACATTCCGGGCGACCTGTCTGTTGACAGCAACTGGGATGACATCTATCCCAGCAACTACTCATCCGGATCGTCTTTCGACGGCGACTCCATCGATTTTGAATCCCGCAACACCGCTGACGAAACCCTTCAGGATCATTTGTACTGGCAGCTGAACCTGACCCCGATGTCCGAGCAGGACGAAGCCATTGCCATGGCAATAATTGACGCCATCGACACCAATGGCATGCTCACCTCCGACATTGAATCCATTCATGGGTCATTTGAACCCGAAGCGGAAATTGAGCTGGATGAAGTCCTGGCGGTCCTGCACCGAATTCAGCAGTTTGACCCGGTTGGCGTCGGCTATCGCAACCTCGCCGAGTGCCTGTTGATCCAGCTGGCGCAACTGGAGATCCCCGGTCAGGAACAGAATATCCAGAATGCCAAGCTGATAATCCGGGAGCACCTGAATCTGCTGGGCAACCGGGACTACACCCAGCTGATGCGCAAGACCAGGCTCAAGGAACCTGAGTTGCGCGCCACCATTGCTATTATTGAAGGGCTGGACCCACGCCCCGGCGCCAATATAGCTGCCTCTTCTGCCACCTATGTAGTGCCAGATGTCATTGTCACCAAGCAGCCGGAAAGTGGAAAATGGCGCGTCGAATTGAATCCGGAAACTGCGCCACGGATCCGCATCAACAACAGCTATGCGTCGCTGGTAAAGCGCGCTGACAGCAGCGATGAAAATAATTATCTGCGTGATAATCTTCAGGAAGCTCGCTGGTTTATCAAGAGCCTGCAGAGCCGCAACGAGACCTTGATGAAGGTTGCTACGCGCATCGTAGAACACCAGAAAGGCTTTCTGGAATATGGTGAGGAGGCGATGAAACCGCTGGTACTGCACGACATTGCCGAAGCGGTGAGCATGCACGAGTCAACGATTTCACGGGTAACTACTCAGAAGTACATGCACACCCCGCGCGGTATATTCGAACTCAAGTACTTCTTCTCCAGCCATGTGTCCACCAAAGGCGGTGGCGAGTGCTCGTCGACGGCAATCCGCGCCATCATCAAGAAACTGATTGCCTCCGAAAATGCCCGCAAGCCCCTGAGCGACAGCAAAATCACGGAGTTACTCGAGGAAAAGGGAATTAATGTAGCAAGACGAACGATTGCCAAATACCGCGAATCCCTTTCCATACCGCCGTCAAATGAGCGCAAGCGCCTGGTCGACTGATTAACTCCTTGCCGCATGGCCATCATCAATCAACCGCAACCAACACCGAACTTCAGTAAAGAGTAGTCGTAGTAATGCAAGTCGAAGATATTCTCACGCCGGAGCGCTGCCACTGCCGCGTGGCCGGGGTCAGCAAGAAGCGAATCCTGACCATCATCAGTGAATACCTGGCCCAGGACTGCGGCCCCCTGACCGCCGACAAGGTATTTGCCGCACTCATGGCGCGAGAGCAACTTGGCAGTACCGGCGTCGGCCACGGCATTGCCCTGCCCCACTGCCGGGTATCAAAGTGTCCTGGAATCATTGGCATGTTAATCACGCTGGATGAGCCCGTTGACTATGACGCCATTGATGGCAAACCGGTGGATATCCTGTTTGCCCTGATCGTTCCCGAAGAAGAGACCGATGAGCACGTAAAAACCCTCGCAAACCTGGCCGAATTATTCAACGACGAAGACTTTTGCTACACATTGCGACAGACGCAGGATGACGAAGACCTGTACCATATCGCGATAACCTATTAAGGAGCTTCTGCCTGGCGCGTCATGAAACTGACTATCATTAGTGGCCGCTCTGGCTCCGGCAAAAGTACTGTCCTGCACATCCTCGAAGATCGGGGCTACTACTGCATCGATAATCTTCCTGCCGCCCTGCTGCCTACCCTGGCTGATCGCGTGACCGCGGACGACACCGGTATTCCCCAGGTTGCCGTCAGCATTGACGCACGTAATATCTCGGCTGACCTGCAGCAGGTGCCGGACATTATTGCCGACCTGAAGCAGCGCAACCTGCAACTCGAGGTTATATTCCTTGATGCCAATTCCCAGACGCTGCTGAAACGTTTCAGTGAGAGTCGGCGCAAACATCCGCTCTCCAATAACCAGACCGGCCTGAAGGAAGCCATCGACAAGGAATCAGAGCTGCTGGAACCCATTTCAGTGCTCGCAAGTCTGAGCATCGATACCAGCAACATGTCGCTGCATACCCTGCGCGACACTGTCAAAGCGCGCGTGGTGGAGAACAGCGATACTGGACTGGCGCTGTTGTTTCAGTCTTTCGGCTATAAAAACGGGGTCCCGGTTGATGCCGATATCGTCTACGATGTTCGCTGTCTACCCAACCCCTATTGGGATATCCGGCTGCGGCCACTGACCGGACTGGATCAGTCAGTGGCCAGTTTTTTGGACAGCCAGGAAGTGGTTCAGGAAATGATCGACGATATCGCAGCCTACCTGGAAAAGTGGCTGCCGCGCTTTGAACAGAATAACCGCAGCTACATCACCGTCGCAGTGGGTTGCACTGGCGGTCAGCACCGCTCGGTTTACCTGTGTGAGAAGCTGGGCAAGCGCTTTACCGGCGACATCAAAAGCATACTGGTCCGACACCGCGAACTGGGTCAATAGCACAAGCCATGCAACACGCCAACGTCATCATCGTCAATAAAGCCGGACTCCACGCCCGCGCCGCGTCCAAACTGGCTGAACTTACTGCCAAGTACGAGAGCGATATACGCGTGGGCCAAACCAAGATGGTAGACGGTAAAAGCATTCTTTCATTGATGATGCTGGCAGCAGTCAAGGGAACGGAGCTGAAAATCGAGGTGTCCGGCCCCGATGAAGACGAGGCTTTGCGCGCCATTGTCGCATTGGTTGAAGATGGTTTCGGCGAGTCTCCCTGAACTGCCCCAGGCTATTCCCCAAGCCTGCCCAAAGTTGTGAATTTTAATGCCTGGTGATTGACGTTAGAATTGCGCCAGCGTATATCTGCCGCGACCCGGCACCTTACTCCGCACTACGCACCCGGCACTACGCTATGACTCAGCCACAGGAACCATCAAGCAGCAACGATCCCGTTCTGGAGCTGACCCAGGCTATCGACAGTGGCTCACTGTACCAGGTGCGGCAGATGATCAAGACACTGCCTACCGCCGGTATCGCCCACCTGCTGGAATCCTCACCGCCTCGCACCCGGGGCGTGCTCTGGCAGCTCATCGACAAGGATGCGGAAGGCGAGGTTATTCAGTACCTCAATGAGGATCTGCAGAACGACATTCTGCGTGAGCTTAATGCGGCCCAGGTAGTGGAACTAACCGAGGGCCTCGAAGACGACGACCTTGCTGACATCCTGCAGCAGCTACCGCAAAAAGTGGCTGCCGAGGTATTGCAGGCCATGGACCTGCAGGATCGCGACCGGGTCGAGTCCATCCTCTCTTATGACGAGGATACCGCCGGTGGTCTGATGAATACCGACACCATCACCGTGCGCCGCAATCATACGGTAGAACTGGTTCTGCGTTATTTACGCCGCCACGAGTCGCTGCCAGAAATGTTCGACAATATCCTGGTAGTCAATCGCCGTGACAAATTACAGGGTATTCTGCCCCTGCGCGCGTTGCTTGTCTCTGATCCTAACACCACTGTTACGGAACTCATGCGCGAAGATATTCAGGCGATTCCAGTGGACATGCCGGCCACCCAGGTAGCGCAACTGTTCGAACAGCACGACTGGGTATCCGCACCGGTTGTGGATGGGAATGGCAAGCTGGTTGGCCGCATCACCATTGACGATGTAGTAGATGTCATACGCGACAGTACCGAGCATTCGTTGATGAGCATGGCGGGTCTCGATGAGGAAGATGACACCTTTGCGCCAGTGTTTAAGACGGCCCGACGCCGAGCTGTCTGGCTGGGCGTAAACCTGCTGACCGCCGTATTCGCCTCAATGGTGATCTACCTGTTCCAGGACACCCTGGACCAGGTGGTCTATCTGGCGGTACTCATGCCGATTGTCGCCAATATGGGTGGCGTGGCCGGAACCCAGACCCTCACGCTGGTCATTCGTAGTCTGGCCCTGGGGCATATCAGCCCATCCAATAGTCGCTGGCTGCTGACTCGGGAATTGGGGGTCGCCTCGCTCAATGGCATGTTATGGGCACTGGTCATCTCGGTCGTGGCGTTTTTGTGGTACGGCGACACCCAGTTGAGCTACATAATCGCCGCCGCAATGATGATTAACCTGATCACCGCCGCAGTAGCAGGCGCCTATCTGCCGATCTTCCTCAAATCCATCAAGATTGATCCGGCCCTGGCCGGATCCGTGGCGCTGACCACGGTCACCGACTCAGTGGGTTTCTTCGCCTTCCTCGGATTGGCCGAAGCCTTCTATCTCTAGCCGAGCGACCTCCAGCCATGAGCGATGACCCAGATTACCTAGACGACGATCTGCCCAGCAAGACGCAGCGCAAGAAAGATGCCCATGCCCAGCAGGAGCTGGGGCAACGACTAACCGCCTTGCCGGACGCCCTGCTGGAAGAGCTACCACTAACCGACCCCCTGCTTGTCGCAATTGCTGAATACAAGCGTATCCCGAAAAAACACGGCGCCCTGAAGCGCCAGCTGCAATATATTGGCCGCCTGATTCGCGACTGCGATAAAGAAGCCATTGAAGCGGCAATCCTGCTCCAGCAGCAACCAGCAACACAAGTTTCTGCCAGCGATGACAAACAGATCACCGCCGAGCATTGGTGCAGCGTCATTCTCAGGGAAGGGGATGCCGGAATTCAGCAGCTCGTCGCCGCCATACCGGCAATTAATCGGCAGGAACTACGCCAGTTGTACCGCAATTATAGCCGCGCCACTGACAGTAAAAAGGCGGCCGCAGAACAGCGCATAGTGGACTATTTGCGCCCTTTCCTGCCCCCCGCATAACGCACCAAGGCTTACCATTTCGGTCGCTATACGCTCCGAAACCAAAGTGATAGTATCAAGGCGCTTTTTACGCAAGCAGCTGTTTTGCGCTCCGGAGCCTGGCCTGCACTGTTATCTACGCATAGGCCCTAACAAGAAAAACGGTCACTATAACAACACAATAAGATCCCAAGGAGAGCCATGTCCAGTCACCGCGCCCAGGAATATTGGAAAGCCAATATTCGTATCGTTACCTCTCTTCTCGTTGTCTGGTTTGTGGTTTCTTTCGGCTGCGGCATCCTGTTCGTTGACGCACTGGATACCATTCGCATCGGCGGCTTCAAGCTGGGCTTCTGGATGGCGCAGCAAGGCTCCATTTTTGTCTTCGTGATTCTGATTTACGTGTACATCCGGCTCATGGATCGGCTGGATGACCGTTACAATGTGGAGTCAAACGCGGAGTCAAAACAGGCTGCGCAAGACGGCGGCGCCGAGGACTCACCATGAGCGTGCAGATCTGGACTTTTGCCTTCGTTATTCTGAGTTTTGGGCTGTATATCGGCATCGCAATCTGGTCGCGGGCTGGATCCACCAGCGATTTTTATGTGGCGGGTGGTGGTGTTCCCCCGCTGGCAAATGGCATGGCCACCGCGGCGGACTGGATGTCGGCCGCGTCATTTATTTCAATGACCGGCCTGATCTCTTTTATCGGACGCGACGGCACCTATTACCTGATGGGCTGGACCGGTGGCTATGTGCTATTGGCACTGCTGCTCGCCCCCTACCTGCGAAAATTCGGCAAATTTACCGTTCCCGACTTCATTGGCGACCGATACTACTCACAATCGGCTCGACTGATCGCCGTATTCTGCGCCATCGTCATTTCATTTGTTTATGTCTGCGGCCAGATGCAAGGGGCAGGTATCGTATTTTCCCGCTTCCTGGAAGTGGAAATCACCACTGGCGTAGTGATTGGCATGACGATTGTGTTTTTCTACGCGGTACTGGGTGGCATGAAAGGAATAACCTACACCCAGGTCGCGCAGTATTGCGTGCTCATCTTCGCCTTCATGGTACCGGCTATCTTCATCTCCATCCTGATGACCGGTCAGCCTATACCCCAACTCGGCTTTGGCTCCGAACTGACTGAGTCACTTGGCGGCGGCTATCTGCTGGACCGGCTGGACGGCATGAGTGAGGACCTTGGCTTCCCTATCTATACTGAGGGTCAGCGCAGCACCCAGGACGTGTTCTTTATCACCGCCGCTTTGATGTTCGGCACGGCGGGACTACCCCATGTCATTATTCGCTTCTTTACAGTGCCCAACGTGCGCGATGCGCGGCGCTCCGCGGGATTCGCCCTGATCTTTATCGCCATTCTGTATACCACCGCGCCAGCCGTTGCCGCATTTGCCCGCACCAATCTGATCAGTACCGTCGACAATCTTGCCTATGCCGATGTCCCGGCCTGGTTTACGACCTGGGAAAATACCAACCTGATAAGTTTTGACGACAAAAATGGTGATGGCTTGATCCAGTATGTCGGTGATCCCGAGGTCAATGAGCTGGAAGTGAATCGCGACATCATGGTCCTGGCCAATCCGGAAATTGCCGGCTTGCCGAACTGGGTTGTGGCACTGGTGGCTGCCGGGGGGTTGGCCGCTGCATTGTCTACCGCAGCGGGGCTGCTACTGGTTATATCGACGGCCGTATCGCATGACCTGTTGAAACGCAGCTTCATGCCGGGTATCAGTGAGCGCCAGGAACTGCTCTACGCGCGCATGGCCATTTTTGTTGCCGTGTTGATCGCCGGGTACTTCGGTATCAATCCACCGGCCTACGTGGCGCAGGTGGTGGCTTTTGCGTTTGGCCTGGCGGCAGCTTCGTTCTTCCCAGCCATTGTGCTTGGGATTTTTCGGAAAAAGATGAATAAGGAAGGCGCCATCGCCGGTATGATCGCAGGCTTCAGCTTCACGGCGCTGTATATAATTTATTTTCGCTTTATCAATCCCGCCGCCGACAACGCCGGGAACTGGCTGTTCGGGATATCACCGGAAGGTATCGGTACGCTTGGCACCTTGATTAACCTGGTGGTAGCCCTCGGCGTGGCGCGATTCGCAGCGGATCCCCCGGAAGATGTTCAGGCTATCGTCGAGAACATCCGCCTGCCCGGGGAAAACGTCCCCCGCTAGGGAACCCCTGGACAATGACCGGATGCCGGCCATGATGCCGGCATTCAGTCAGGTGTCGTTAATCAGGTTCCGTGCTTGCCGTGCTCGGTCTTCTCCCAGTACTCATTCACCGTCTGACGCATTTCCTTGTGCATCAGCAGTATCCCCACCAGATTCGGTACGGTCATCAGCACGATAGTGATCAGCGAGACATTCCAGACAATGGTGGTATCCGCCAGCGCCGCGTAGAAAAAGCCCAGTACGTAGACAATCCGGTAGGGCAACACTGACTTGGGCCCGAATAAATAAATCATGGCCCGGTCACCGTAATAGGACCAGGCAATGGCGGTAGAAAACGCGAATAGCATCAATCCAATAGAGACAATGTACTGCCCGTAGTCACCAAAGAATCCACGAGTATAGGCTACGGTGGTGAGTGGCACCGAATGCAGTAGCGAATCACCGATGACCTCTATACTGGTATCGACGAGTTGGCCATCACTTACCTCAACCACTCCGCTTACCAGCTCGTCATTACGGCTAAAGCGCGCATTTTCCGCGAATGACCGCGCATGCAGCAGAGTAAAGTCAGAGTTATTCTGAACTTCTCCGTTTTGCAGTTGCACTGGCCCACTGTAGGCCGAAGCATTGCTGTCATCACCATTCAGGAACGCAAACAATTCCTCAACTTCAGCGCTGCTGTCTTCGGAATACACGCCAGCCACGAAGCGCATGTCAGCCCGCTGGAATTCGTTTTCAAACTTCTCCGCCCAGACCCCGGACGACAGAATCACCAGGCCGGTGATTGTGCAGATACAAATCGTATCGATAAAAGGCTCGAGAATGGACACCATCCCTTCATCAGCTGGTTCGTCGGTTCGGGCGGCCGCGTGGGCAATCGGCGCTGATCCCTGACCCGCCTCGTTGCTGTACAAACCGCGATTTACCCCGCGATCAAAAGCATAGGCGAAAGTGGCGCCAAGAAAACCGCCGGTGGCCGCAGACCCGGTGAAGGCGTCAGCAAAGATAGAAACGAATGACGGTATGATGTTGGCAATATTGGGAATAATTACCGCAAAGGCCCCAATCAGATAAATAAACGCCATAGTTGGCACGATGGTGGCAGCCACGTGTGCTATACGGGAGATGCCACCAATAATTACCAGAGCCAGCAGCACGGAAAGCACGCTGGCGGTGATCAGCGGATCAAGCGCAAAAGTACTCTCCAGACCAGAAGCGATGCTGTTGATTTGCGGCAGGTTGCCGGTACCAAACGAGCTGAGCACAGTGGCGACCGCAAAAATTACCGCCAGCCATTTCAGGCCAAGGCCCTTTTCCATGTAGTACATCGGACCACCAGCCATGGTGCCATCGTCAGTCTGGGTGCGGTATTTGTGCGAGAGCGTCACCTCGACAAATTTGCTGGTCATGCCGAAAAATGCCGTCATCCACATCCAGAACAACGCTGCCGGGCCACCAAGATGCAGCGCCAGAGCGACACCGCCTATGTTACCAGTACCAACTGTTCCGGACAGGGCTGTCGATAGCGCTTGAAAGTGAGACGTGTCACCTGGCGCACCCTCCTTGTCGAATTTTCCGGTTACAACACCGACCGCATGCTTGAAGTAGCGAATCTGGGGAAAACCCAAATAGAGGGTGAAAAAAACACCCGTCGATAGCAGCAGAAATGGAAACCAGATGGCGCTTCCGAGAAATCCATCCAGATAAATCAAAAAATCATTGACTGCGTCCACAGTGAGTCCCCAAGCAAGTTTTTATGAGAATTTTTGTTGGTAAATTAGCAGCATCCGCGACATTGCGAGTGCCGGGGTTCCTGGGATTTTCTGATCAAGTCTACCGATGCTCTGCGATAATCCTGATCAGAGGTTCCCTAGTCATCTTTAACCGAGATCGTGGGCCCTGCGCCCCTTGTGCTGTCCTGTCCAACAATGGCGCCAAGCCGGTTAGCCAGCTCCAGATAGGCCAGCGCAGACGGGCTGGATGCATCGGATGCTACCACGGGGCTGCCGGAATCAGTCTGCACACGGATATTCAAGTCCAGCGGCAGCCGTCCTATTACCTCGGTGTTGTAGTCCGCCGACAGCCGATCGCCACCGCCAGTGCCAAATATTGCTTCTTCATGACCGCATTGCGAACAAACATGGGTACTCATGTTTTCAACAACACCGAGGATTGGGACTCCCACCTTGTTGAACATTTCGATTCCCTTACGGGCATCAAGCAGTGCGACATCCTGAGGGGTGGTCACAATAACCGCCCCGCTAACCCGGGTAGACTGGGCCAGACTGAGCTGAATATCACCGGTTCCGGGCGGCAGATCGATAATCAGGTAGTCCAGTTCGGACCACGCGGTATCGTTAAGAATCTGGTTAAACGCTGAGATGATCATTGGTGCCCGCCAGACCATGGCTGTTTTCTGATCCACTAAAAAGCCCATGGAGTTGCATTCAACGCCATGCGCGGTAATGGGCACAATGTATTTCTGGTCCCGGATCTCTGGCCGGGTACCAGCGGTAACTCCCATCATCAGCGGAATACTGGGGCCGTAGATATCGGCGTCCAGCAGCCCGGTCTTATGCCCCAGTTTGGCAAGCGCCACGCTCAGATTAACTGCCGTGGTTGACTTCCCTACTCCCCCTTTACCCGAGGCAATACAGACGATGTGAGTGATTTTGTCGAGATTATTCAAACTTTCCGACTAGATTGTAGTGTGACAGATAACCGCTGGGTAAAGTGCGGCCAACGCCTCACTGGATTATCTTTGATCTGCAGGCAAAAGAAAATAGGCTGGCGGGGCAATTGGCACACCGCTAGAATAAAACCATGCGCATCACGACACTCAGCCTTCTGGCTATTGGTACACTTGCAGGGACATTCCTGAAAGCCTTTGGCCCCGCCGCTATCGGGGCAGAAATGGAATCTGAGTCGGACATCAAGTTTGCCATCTATTCCCGCGCCTGGGGCGCAAACACTGACGACGGCATGCGCGTGGTAGTCAACAACCAGACTGACAGCGCGGTTCAGTTGCATTCGGTGGCATTTCTCAAGGACGGCACGGCTGCCTCGGCAGTGAGCCTGGATTTGGATCTGCGTATCGCTCCCGGCGCCTACGCGGAGACCGATTTCGAGTACATAGATTTACTCGACAACGATGAGTGCGTGTCCAGGACTATGGCGGAGAACTGGAAACTTGTTGAAATCTCCAACTACACGCTGAATCCATCGGTGCGTGGCCTGATCATTGAGGACACCGATTCGTTTCGTATCTACCAATGTGTGGAAACTGTGATTACCACCTGGTCAGATCTGCAATCTGACATCCGCTATCAAAAAGAAGAGTGGGTCCTGTTTCATTTTGAGTCGCGCCGCAACTGAGCCGGAGCTTCCCGGCTGGCGGCAGCCAACAAAGGTTTATCACGGATTTCCGGGAAACAACGTGTGGCGTATACATCGCGATTTAATACCCCGATCTCGAGCGCGGCTGCGGGGAGGCAGGAGGGGCTTGTCGCCAACAGTGAAGCAACAGCGCTGAACGGAGAAAAAAGACCGTTTTCCAGCCACTGCTGTCCCACAGTTTCATGCCCCTTATCCAGCGTTGAAAAGTGGCTCCGAGCGGGCCGCCCGGCAGCTAGCTCGTGCCGCTGCGGACCACGCCCTTCCAGGGTACCTTCACTCTGAAAAATGCCCTGAAAAACGGTCATTTTTCGCCGTTCAGCGTAGGTCCTTAATTGCAGCGGCACAAGCTAACTGCCAGCCGCCCCTTGCTGTCTGCAAGCGTCAAGGTTCACTGGCTTCGAGGTTCCGCCTTGTAAGCAGGCATCCAAGTTTGATGTCCGAAATCAGCAGGATTCTCTCGAGACACCAGTACTTAAGCTGATCGAATATCCTCGTTGGTAAACTGTAGGACAGCAGTGGTTTTCCAGGGCTTTTTTCGCAGTGAAGGATTTATTGTAAAGAGACAGGGGGACGGGCGCAGAGCGTTGGGAACAAGCCCCTCCTGCCCGGCGCGACCCCATCTAACAGCTGGGCGCAACAAAATGAGCACAACTAACAGTTCCACAATCTCCTGAACCGGAGCCTGGTCACAATTCCCGGAAATCTGCGAAGAACCATAAAAAAAGGGGCCAACTTGACCCCTTTTCTGCGTGCTTCAAAATACCAAACTCTTCAACAGAAAAGTTTCTAACCCATCAGGATGCCGCCGTACTGCACAAAGAACGGTGCAAACACCAGACTGAGAATCGCTGACAGCTTGATCAGGATATTCAGTGAGGGACCGGAGGTGTCCTTGAGTGGATCGCCGACGGTGTCGCCAACCACGGCAGCCTTGTGCTCTTCCGAGCCCTTGCCACCCAGGTTGCCTGCTTCGATGTATTTCTTGGCGTTATCCCAGGCGCCGCCGCTGTTGGATGAGGCAATTGCCAGCACCCCACCGGTGATCAGCGAGCCAGCCAGGACGCCGGCTACCGCTTCAACGCCAAACAGGAAACCGACAACCAGCGGGGTGCCCATAATCAGCACACCGGGAGCAATCATCTCCCGCAGCGCGGCCTTGGTGGAAATAGCTACACACTCGGCGTAGTCAGGCTCGCCGGTGCCTTCCATGATTCCCGGAATCGTCTTGAACTGGCGGCGGACCTCTTCGATCATATCGAAGGCTGCCTTACCAACAGACTTCATGGTCATAGCAGTGAACAGGAACGGCATTACCGCACCAACAAACAGGCTGGTATAAACAACCGGGTCCAGCAGACTCATGGTAATGGGCTCGCCCATCAGCGTTGATGACGCGGTGATAAACGCGGCGAACAGCGCCAGGGAAGTCAGAATGGCCGCGCCAATGGCGAAGCCTTTACCGATTGCGGCAGTGGTGTTACCGGCGGAGTCCAGAATATCGGTACGACGGCGCACTTCCTTGTCCAGACCGACCATTTCCGCGATCCCGCCAGCGTTGTCTGCCACCGGACCGTAAGCATCGATAGTCAGGGCGATCACCAGCGTGCCGAGCATGCCCAGGGACGCGATAGCGACGCCGTACATGCCGGCCAGATCCCAGGACACGAAAATACTGACGGCGATAGCCAAATAGGGCAATACGGTGCTCTTATAACCCAGTGCCAGACCATAAATGATATTGGTGGCCACCCCGGTTTCACAGGATTTTGCGACTTCCTGAACCGGTGAGTAATTATCCGAGGTGTAATAACCGGTCAACAGACCGACCGCGAGACCCGCCACCAGACCGGACAGAAAACACAGGTAGACGCCCATGCTGGTGTATTCCTCACCGTTCAGAATGAACGATCCCGGAATCAGTGCCATGGTGAAGAAATACATCACCACCGCCATGAGAACACTGGAGATAATCAGCAGTTTCATCAGCGCTGGAGCCACGTCTTCTTCTGTTTTCACAGTCACCAGCAGCTTCGTCAACAGGCTGATGGGAATACCAACGGCACTGATAAGAATCGGGTACAACAGAGCGTTCGGATCAGCCGCAAACACCACAGCACTGATCACCATTGCTGCACAGGTAGATTCCGCGCAGGAGCCGAACAGGTCAGCCCCCATACCCGCCACGTCACCCACGTTATCACCCACATTGTCGGCAATCACTGCAGGGTTTCGCGGGTCGTCTTCAGGAATTCCCTGCTCAACTTTACCCACCAGGTCCGCACCAACGTCAGCGGCCTTGGTGAAGATACCACCACCAACCCGGGCAAACAGTGCAATGGTAGAACCACCGAGACCAAACCCGGCAATCACTTCCATCAAAATGTGGTTGTTTTCCTGGCCGAGGTCAGACAGTAACGAACTCATCACCACGTAAACTACTACCAGGCCCAGAGTGGCCAGACCGACCAGGGCAAAGCCCATGACTGCGCCCGAGTTGATAGCGACGTCGAAAGCGTGAGAGATGTTTTTCTTGGCAGAAACCGTGGTTCGGGCATTACCCTGGGTCGCGACAATCATGCCGATGTAACCAGAGGCAATGGATATCGCGCCGCCAAACAGGAATGCCAGGGCAGTATAGATACCCTCACGGATGTCAGGAGTATGGCTGTCATCAATGAGGATTGCGATGATGGCTGCGAAGACCACCATGAAAATCGCCAGGAATTTGTACTCCTGCTTCAAGAACGCCATGGCTCCACGGGCGATGGCGCCATGGATAAACCTCAGTCGCTCCCCGTCCTTTTCATTGAGCCCCAGATCAATTGGAATGCTGGTAACTTTCTTCATGTAAAAGAAAGCAATCGCCAGACCTAGCAGTGACAATAACGTGGTCACCGTAATTGTTATTCCCGGCATTTATCGATGTCTCCCCGAGTTATGAGTGGTAATTGGTAATTTTGTTGGATAAGTCGAAAGCCGCGCACTTTACCACACTGCGACTGACAAACAAAGCGCACACCGACCGCTGTGACACTGGCATACAGAGCGCTAAGATGCTGTATTCAAAAGGGTTACGGGATAGAAATGGCGGGACGAAAAGGGGCGCCGAAGGCCGGTTGCAAAGGCTTACTCTCTGGGGCGTTTGTTGCGGCGTTTGCGATTTTTATTGGTTTTTTCATTCGGCAAATCTGCTGCGTCGCTGCGCGCCTGCCGAAATGCCTTACGCAACGCATCGACCTTGTCTTCTTTGCGCTTCAGTTCGTGAATTTCACGCTGGCGAGTGAAGTTGATGATATTTCCAGCCATTCACGGCACCGCTTGAGCAACTGAAAAACACAGTATTACTGGTTGTTAGCCTGCTGGACGAGATTGTTTTTGCGTGCTTCCAGTTCGGCGATCAGATCCTTGGCCAACGGTTCAACAGGATTCCCCTGCGGGTCGGTGTTTTCATACTTGGCCTGTTCCGCGGTCAGCACTTCCAGCAGGTCTTCGGCGGCAACAATAGCTTCCTGCAACAGCACGGCGCGCTCCTGGTCAGAGGCCGCCTGCGCCTGAACACTGGCAATTTGCTGCTCCAGCTCGGCAATGCGCTGTAATCTCTGCCGGCGCTCGGCTTCCGCGGCAGCGATCGCCGCCAGTCGCTCACGCTCACGGCGCTCAGCTTCCTGACGTTCCCGTCGCTCTTGCTCAGCCCGCGCCTGTGCTGCTTCCTGGCGACGCCGTTGTTCGGCTTCACGCTGAGCCTGCAGTCGCGCTTCCGCAGCCGCGCGCTCCTGGCGCTCCCGCTCCTGCTGCATGGCTCGCTGCTGGGCAATCCGGGCCTCCTCCTGCTCTGCGGCAACCCGCGCCGCTTCCTGTTCGGCCATTTCCGCATCACGGGCACTTTGGGTGCTACAAGCGCCCAGCAGGGTCACCAGCAGCGTGGCAAGCAGCAAGCGGCCGCCGATACGCCAGGATTTTTGTTCCTCTCGTTCCTTCGCCGGGCTGTTGTATAGGCTCATAACTGGCTCCTTTGCTCTAGATTCTGTAACTGATGCGACTCGGCTTTACTTGTGCACTGAGCTGGTATCTGGCGGCAGTGGCACACCAGACTCAAGTGGTCCTCGGTCGTCAATTCGCGTCCTGCCAGTCAGGCTCTAACATTATGCCGGGCCTGGTTCGGGCGCGGCAAGACAGGCCAACCCAGAGGTCAGAGTGGTCGCGGACGCTATGCCCAACATTTATTACGCTGTAATATGACTGTGCCTGAACTTATCCCGCGCTGGCGACCAACAAGCCACCCTAATAGTAACGCCAAGCGCTTGATTAATAAATTTTTTCTTCAGTGCCGCCAATTCCTGTCGACTTTGTCATAATTAAGCCCCAGCGTGTGTGACACGGCGCAAACTCTGGATACGATCCTGGCATCGTCGCAACACGACCCTGCTACCTGTTTTCCACCAGCGAGTTGCCGGGCCACCTGACCCGGGCCCGGTCAGGATCATCGGATAACCCTGTTTATGCGCACCAGCACTATCCTCAAGCCCCTACTGCACAGCACTGTTATCCTGCTGGTGAGCGCCCCAATCATTATCCTGCTGCTTGGTCTTGAAGGGTCGGCTTCTATTCCCGCCAGCGAGCCGCTAACCACCCGACAAATGGCCCGGGTAGAACAACTCATCGTTGACGCCACGCCACCTTCGCCCGGCGCACCGGGTCGTCATCAGGTGTCAATCAGCGCCGAGGACCTGAATCTGGTACTGCGCTATGCCGCCCAGACCCTGAATCTGTCCCGTGACTGGACATCCCGGGTGACGCTACAGGAAGGCCAGGTCAATGCGGCGATGAGTGTGCCGATACTGCGCACTGGCATGCCGCTGTTTCTCAACCTGCAAGCGGACTTCACCGCCCGGGACAACCGTCTGGACCTGCAATCGGTCCGGACCGGCGCACTGCAGTTACCGCACTTCCTGCTGGATTTTGCGCTGACCCGGCTGCGCAGCAACCTGGCGGCCGCCGATCTGGGTTTTAGCGACATCAATGCGTTCCTGCAAACCATCGACGAAGTGCGCGTCAGCGATCAGCAAATGACCATCGCCATGAACTGGGATCCGGCATTGCTGAACCAGGTCAGCCAGCACGCCCAGCAGATCCTGATCAGTGCCCCGGACCGCGAACGCATTACCGGTTATTATCGTGAAATAAGCCTGCTGGCGGCAGCAATACCGGCTGATATGCGGGCAGTGTCGTTGAACACCTTTATGGTGCCACTGTTCAGAACCGCCCAGGAACATACCCTGGCTGGCGCCGACCCGATCTCTGAAAACCGCACGCTGCTGCAAACCCTCGCAATTTATGTCAGTGACGAAAGTATCAGCCAGCTGGTTGGCCCTGAGATCGGTGCCGGGTTGCCGCCCGCCAAGTTTGTCGAGGTGCGCCTGCACCGCCGCCAGGATCTCGCCCGGCACCTGGTCTCCATGGCAGCCATTACCGCTTCCGCCGGTGCCGGCATTGCCGAGCTGCTTTCAACCACCAAGGAAGCCTACGATGCGCGCTATCGCAGCGGTTTCAGTTTCTCTGACCTGGCTGCCAATAGCGCCGGCGTGCTGCTGGCCAGTTATGCCACCCGGGATGTAGAGACGGCGCGTATCATGCAGCAACGGCTGGCCAATTTGCGCGAGGAGAGCGACTATATGCCAGAGCTCGGCAACAACCGGGACGGACTGTCTGAAGATGATTTTGCCGCGCTCTATGCAGACCGCAATAGTCCTGAATACCAGGCCAGACTGATGGAGATCGAACAGCTGATCCTGGCTCGGCCCCTGTACCAGAATCTGCCTGCCCTGTAGACAGGGAGCGAGTTTTGCACGGCCTATGGATGCCTTGACCGACCAGCAATTGACCCTGCTTGGCGATCGCCTTGGCGAGATGCGCGACGCCCTGCGCGCGCAACTGGACAGTGGCAAGAGCGCCACTGACGTGGTCACTCTGGATCAGTCTTTGCAGGGCAGACTGTCGCGGATGGATGCCATGCAGCAACAGCAGATGGCGATCTCCACACAGAAAAAAGCGCAGCAGCGCCTGCAGCGAGTCGAGTTGGCTCTGGCGGCTCTGGCCGCCGGTGAATACGGTTATTGCCGACAGTGTGACGAGGATATCGGCTTTCCACGGCTCGCAGCACAACCTGACACGCCGTTGTGTTTCGCCTGCCAGACCCGCCGCGACCAGCAGCAATAGGCTCGCTTTAATTATCCCTGGCGCTGGTGTATAAAACCGCCTGCATCCGGACCCCTGCAACCCCAGCATCGCTGAACCAGGCACAACCATGGCCAAGAAAGGCTTTTTCACCACCAATCTGCATTCTGACCGACGCGGTAATCCAGAACACGGCGTGCTGCACAAACCCGTGCATCCCTCCGTGGCATTTGCTTACGAAGACGCCCGCCACCTGGCGGAAGTCTTTCAGGGTAAGCGCGCTGGCTACAACTACGGTCGACAGATGAATCCCACGGTGACCGCCCTTCAGGACCGCGTGACCGCAATGGAAGATGGCATCGCCACTGTCGCTTTCGCCACCGGCATGGCGGCTATCGCCAGCACCCTTTTGTCATTGCTGCGTGCTGGCGACCACGTTGTGTCCAGCGCCTTCCTGTTTGGTAATACCAACAGCCTGCTGGGAACCCTGCAGAATTTCGGCATCGAAGTCAGCTTTGCAGACGCCACGGATGTGGCCAATGTCGAACAGGCATTGCAGCCCAATACCCGCCTGGTTTTTGTTGAGACAATTGCCAATCCGGTCACCCAGATTGCCGACCTCGCCGCTATCGGCGAACTCTGCGCCGCTCGCGATCTGGTCTACTGTGTGGATAACACCATGACCTCCCCGCACCTTTTTTCACCAAAATCAGTGGGTGCCAGTTTGATCGTCAATGCGCTAACCAAGTACATAGGCGGGCACGGCAATGCCCTGGGTGGCAGCATCACCGAGACCGGCTTGTTCGACTGGTCACGTTTTGACAATATTTACGACAACTACAAAAAAGGCGACGTGAACACCTGGGGCATTACCCAGATCCGCAAGAAAGGACTACGGGATATGGGCGCCTCCCTTGGCCCGGAAGCGGCACACCACCTTGCGGTAGGCTCAGAAACCCTGCCGTTGCGCATGGACCGTGCCTGCGCCAACGCCATGGCCTTGGCGGAATTTTGCGCCCGGCATCCTGGCGTCAGGAACGTTTACTATCCGGGACTGGAATCCCATCCGCAGCATCAACGTGCGCGAGAGCTGTTCAGGGACTTTGGCGCCATTTTCAGCATTGATCTGGCTGACGGCCTGGACTGTTTCGACGTACTCAACAGCATGGAGGTAGTAGTGGCATCCAGCAATCTCGGTGATACCCGAACCCTGGCAATTCCGGTTGCGCACACCATCTATCACGAAATGGGCCCGGAGCGGCGTGCCTCTATGGGGATTGCCGACAACATGATCCGCTTTTCCGTGGGCATGGAAGATCAGGCGGACCTGTTGGCCGATTTCGCAGCGGGGCTGGGCGCATGATCACCCTGTTCGCCGTTGAGGATCTTGAGGAAGGCACAGCCAAAGGCCTGGAATACAATAACCGCTATCTGTTCGCGGTCAAAAAGGACGACCAGCTGTTCCTGTACTGGAATCGTTGTCCTCACCTTGGCACGCCGCTGGAGTGGGAAGAAGACCGCTTTCTGGACGCCGATGGGGAATTGATACAGTGTTCAACCCACGGTGCCCTGTTTCGCATTGACGACGGTCACTGTCTGGTCGGGCCGTGTCAGGGCAAACACCTGCAGGCGGTGCCTTTCCAGGTAGAAAACGGGCTTGTCCTGGTGGAAGACCACTATTTGCAGCCACCCAGTCCGGCCTGATTCTGCGGGTCCGGGAGCGGATCCCGGTGCCGGTCTAGACCTGTACCGGCAGGCGCGTGTCGAGACTGACCTGCGAATTCGCCAGATCAAACCGCGCGCGGTAGGCCAGTAGCTCAACGCCTGCCGCCGCCGCCGCGCGCAGCAAGCGTCCGTAGTCCGGATCGATTTCATCGGCTGGCCGGACAACTTCAATGCCGGTGTGCTGGACGCAGAAAAACAGCACCGCACGCTGCCCCCCCTGAACCACGTCGATTAACTCCTGCAGATGCTTCTGACCGCGACTGGTGACGGCATCCGGGAACAGCCCTACCCGTTCAGCCATACCGAGACTGACGTTTTTGACTTCCACGAAGCAATCACTGACACCGCTGTCAGACTGCAGCAACAGATCAATGCGACTGCGCTGCTTGCCATAGGCCACCTCCCTGCGCATGGTGCTGAAATTCCTGAGTTCGACAACGCGATCACTGTCTATGGCTTCTGCCACCAAGCGGTTAGCCAGGCCGGTGTTAATGCCCACCAGCGCGCACTCGTCCACGCTTCCTCCAGCCCCTTCGTCCCTGCCAGCCTGAACCTCAATCACCTGCCAGGTTCCAGGATATTTGCGCTTGGGATTATCCGATAAAGAAAACCAGACCCGGCTGCCGGGCTGCTGGCAGTTTTTCATCGAGCCGGTATTCGGGCAGTGCAGGGTCATCTGGCTGCCGTCCGGCAACTCGATATCGGCCAGGAAGCGCTTGTAGCGACGCAGCAAAACCGCTTCCTGCAGGGGATCAGGAAATTGCATGATCAGGTCTGCTGCGCGTCAGTTAACATAAGGCCTTGCGCATGCGAGCCACACCTTCCTGGAGATCTTCCAGCCCGGTAGTAAATGCAAAGCGGACAAAGCGCTGACAGTGATGCTCACCGAAATCCGTGCCCGGGGTAATAGCCACACCGGATTGCTCCAGCAAGTCGCGACAAAACTGCTCGGCGTTATCACTGAAGCGACTGATATCGGCATAGATATAGAAGGCCCCCTGCACCGAATCCGGCAGCTCGAAACCCAGCTCGCGCAAGGCACCGGAGAGGTAATCGCGACGCTGCCGAAACGCCTCCCGACGCTGTTCAAAAACTGCCTGAGCTTCGGGCTCGAATGCCGCTAACGCTGCATACTGGGCGATTGAGGGTGCCGATATATACAGGTTCTGGGCGAGGATATTGGCTTTATCGAGACTGTGTTCCGGCACCACGATCCAGCCCAGCCGCCATCCGGTCATGCCAAAATACTTGGAAAAACTGTTGACCACGAACGCCTCGGGGTCAATCTCCAGCACGCAGGGCAGGTCTGAGACGTAGTGCAGACCATGGTAAATCTCATCAACCAGCATATGCAGATTGTTATCACGAGCCCAGTTGCACAACGCGGTTAACCGCTGACGGTCCAGGATTGTCCCGGTGGGATTGGCTGGTGAAGCCAGCCACACGCCGGAGGTTGCCGGCGACCTGGCCTGCTCCAGCAGTTGAACGGTGGGCTGAAAGTTTTCATCAGGACCCACCGGAACCAGTGTCGGGGTGCCATGCACCAAATGAATAAAATTGCGTACGCAAGGATAGGCCGGATCACTGATCAGCACCTCGCTGCCCGGTTCCACCAGCAAGTGGGCCAACAGCATCAGGCCGCTGCTGGCGCCGGGAGTAATCAGTATTCGCGCGGGGTCCACGCTCACGCCATATTGAGCGGCATAGTAGGAAGCCAGGCGCTCCCGCAACAGCGGGATGCCAGGTGCCTGAGTATAGCGAGTATAGCCCTGATCCAGGGCCTGCTTGGCGGCTTCCTTGATCGGCTCGGCAGTGGTGAAGTCGGGCTCACCCACCTCCATGTGAATGATGCGGCGGCCCGCTGCTTCCAACTCCGCAGCGCGGTGCATGACGGTCATGACCCGGAACGGATTGACCCGGTCCAGGCTACTGCTGTTACGGCAAATGGAAGCCTCGGAAAGCTGCCCTTCTGGTTTGTTCATGGTAGTCATAAAAAGTCACTATTATAGAAGATAGAATTTGCCACAAGATAGGCAATTCGCGGCTTTCGGTGCGCTCGACAGGCCAGGTGAAATTCGCATTTTTTTTATGGAATACCGCATCGTAATCTGGTAGCTTACCCAGCTTTCTGAAATCCGGTGCCAGAAATCCCGGCTCCGGACCGGTTTCAACACCGATTTCAAGCGGCTGCCAAGCAGCCATGAAATTGGTAATTCAACGCCCTGACTGGGCATTATGAAACCTGCATCCTGCGTGGCTTGCTTGCCTGAAAGCTGGCACTGACAAGCGTTGGAGCAGGGCTTTAAGAGGCATTTTTAATCATGTCTAACGCGCAACGCACTGAATCGCAACCCGTTCTGAAGAACTTCGTTCCGTAC
Source organism: uncultured Pseudohongiella sp. (assembly GCA_965230125.1). GTDB lineage: Bacteria > Pseudomonadota > Gammaproteobacteria > Pseudomonadales > Pseudohongiellaceae > UBA9145. The sequence goes on from OZ245938.1 coordinate 3,345,007, forward strand.
AAGCCGAAAAAAGGCGAAGAGTACATGAACGAAAAGCAGCGGGAACATTTCAAGAAGATTTTGCTGAGTTGGCGGGAACAGCTGATGCAGGAAGTGGATCGTACCGTGCACCACATGCAGGACGATGCTGCAAACTATCCAGACCCGGCCGACCGAGCGACCCAGGAAGAAGAATTCAGCCTGGAGCTCCGCACCCGTGATCGTGAACGGAAGCTGATCAAGAAAATCGATAGCACCATCGAGGCAATCGTCCAGGACGACTACGGTTTTTGTGAGTCCTGCGGTATTGAAATCGGCATTCGCCGTCTTGAAGCGCGGCCGACTGCCAACAAGTGCATCGATTGCAAAACCCTCGACGAAATCAAGGAAAAGCAGCTCGGAAGCTAGCAGCTGCCCAGCGCCTGATCAGCCTGATTACCTGAACCGGTTACCGGTTTGCTGCGTCTGCCGCAAACCGGCCAAGCCGACGCGCCATGACTGATCATTCTCCCCCTCCGTTTGGGGCAGCGTCCTATGTTGGACGATTCGCGCCCTCACCCACTGGCCCCTTGCACATGGGCTCGCTGATTGCTGCTCTGGCCAGCTACCTCGACGCTCGAACCCAAGAGGGTCGTTGGCTGCTACGCATGGAAGACCTGGACCCGCCGCGCGAACCGGCAGGCGCGGCCGACACGATCTTGCGCCAGCTGGATGAGCTGCATTTGCATTGGGATGGTGCGGTGCTCTATCAGAGCGAACGCCATGCCGCTTATGGGGAGGCATTGGCAAAACTCTCCTCGGCAGGACACACTTTTGCCTGTACCTGTACCCGAAAGCGGCTCCGTAGCCTCGACTCGGTGTACGACGGACACTGTCGAACGCGCACTGAACCGGGAGAGAAAAAATATGCGGTACGCCTGCGCGTGACCCCGCGCTGCCTGGCATTCACCGACCGTATCCAGGGACAGTTCCAGCAACAGCTCGACACCGAGGTAGGTGATTTTGTGGTCAAACGCAAAGATGGGCTGTTTGCCTATCAGCTGGCGGTGGTAGTGGACGACGCCTTCCAGCAAGTCACCGACATTGTACGTGGCTATGACCTGCTGGACTCAACCCCCAGGCAGCTCCATTTACAGGCGCTGCTTGGCTATCCGACACCGCACTACGCGCACATCCCGGTCATCGTTAACAGTCGCGGCGAGAAGCTGAGCAAGCAGCGCTTCGCTGAGCCAATCAATGTCGAGAATGGCGCCCGCCTGTTGCTGGAAGCACTGCGCTTTCTGGGCCAACGCCCGCCTGCCGAGCTGGCTGGCGCTGACTGCCCCACGCTGCTGGCCTGGGCCACAGAACACTGGGATATACAGGCCGTACCGAAGTTGGCTAACATCCCTGAAATCGCTGGGTAACAGACCTGTTCATGTATATCCCCCGCTACATTCTCACGCTACTCATTATCATCTACCTGCTGTTTCTGGTCAGTATCGACTGGATTAATCAGCCGGATGGTGCCTGGTTTCGCCCCTACATCATCGGTTTCCTGGTGGTGTGTGTGGCGATCTGGACGCACCGCCGACAGGACAGCGATGAATTTTGAAATCACCACGCTGTTCGCCCTGGGCAGTGGCTACCTGGCATTACTGTTCGCCCTGGCATTTGTCACTGATCGCGGCATGATCCCGGAACGGGTAGTACGCCACCCGGTAGTCTATGTGCTGTCACTGGGGGTATTTGCCAGCGTCTGGGCGTACTACACCTCGATCGGCAATGCCCTGCGCGATGGCTATGGCTATCTTGCTCACTCCATCGGCATCTCATTGGCCTTCCTGTTTTCGCCACTGCTGTTGAAACCACTGCTGGAGCTGACCCGCACCTATCAACTTAGTTCACTGGCTGACCTGATGGCGTTTCGCTATCGCTCACCCTGGGCCGGAACGGCTGCCACGCTGGTAACACTGGTGGGAGTGACCCCCCTGATCGCCCTGCAGATTCGAGCCGTAGCTGATACCGCCAATCTGCTGTCCGCAGAAGGGACCGAGGGATCCATTGCCTTCTGGTTTTGCGTGCTGATTACCGCGTTTGCCATTTTGTTTGGCACCTCGCGGCAGACCGGGCGCAATCGCCATGACGGCCTGGTCATGGCAATTGCGTTCGAGTCGCTGGTAAAACTGATTGCTTTCCTGGTAGTGGGGCTGTTCGCTGTCTACGGTGGCTTCAGTGGGTTTGACGGCCTGGAGCAATGGCTGCGAGGCCAACCCCAGCTGCTGACCAGCCTGAAGGAAACCGATTATTTCAGCTCCTTCCACGTCATGGCCTTGCTGTTTTTTACTGCCGCCGTAGCCATGCCGCACATGTTCTACGTGACTTTCAATGAGTGCAGTGGTCAGCGAGCACTGTCAATAGCCAGTTGGGGCCTGCCGCTGTACTTTCTACTTATTGGCCTACCGGTTCTGCCGATCCTGTGGGCGGGGCTTCAGGCTGGGTCCACTGTCCCGGTGGAGTATTTTCCGGTGATCATCGGCGCCGCCTATGACGCCCCGGTCATTACCCTGATTGCCTATCTTGGCGGGCTGTCTGCTGCCAGCGGCTTGATCATCGTGATCACCCTGGCGCTGTCCAATATGTGTCTCAACCACCTGATACTGCCTATCTATCAACCCACTGCCAACCAGGACATTTACCGCTGGCTGGTCTGGCATCGCCGGGCCCTGATCACTGCCCTGATCTGGGCCGGCTTCGTGTTTCACTTTCTGCCCGAAGAGCGCACCGGAATCCAGATTATCGGCACTGTCGCTTTCACTGCCGGCCTGCAGTTTCTGCCGGGTGTTATTGCTATTCTGTATTGGCCCCAGGCCAATAAGAAGGGCTTTATTTCAGGACTGACCCTCGGTATTGCCATCTGGTTCCTGTTTCTCTTGATACCACTGTTTACCGACTCCGACCCGTTGTCACTGGTCGCACTGAACTGGCGTGAAATCGCTGCTCTGTCACTGATAGCCAACAGCCTGGTTTTTATCAGCGTTTCCATGCTGACCGAATCTACCGACGAGGAACGTAGCTCCGCGGACGTCTGTGCACTGGACACTATCAAGCGGCGCAAACGCAGCGGCCTGGTGGCAAAATCGCCCAGGGAATTCATCAAGAGCCTGAGCAAACCCCTGGGTGAGAGTACTGCGACCCGGGAGGTTACCCAGGCGCTGCAGGATCTCGGCCTTGACATGCATGACCGACGGCCGTTCTCCATGCGCCTGTTGCGGGCTCGGCTGGAGGCCAATTTGTCAGGACTGCTGGGTCCCTCAATCGCGCGCGAGTTAATCGACGGCTATCTGCCCTACAGCATTGTTTCCCAGCACGGCAGCTCGGACCTGAATATCATTGAACGCCGTATTGAGTCCTACCGAAGCAACCTTTCGGGAATGGCTTCCGACCTCGACAACCTGCGCCGCTATCATCGACAAATACTGTTAGACCTGCCCCTTGGGGTGTGTTCGCTGTCTTTCGACAATGAGATCGTCATGTGGAATCGGGCGCTGGAGAAGATAACCGAAATTGATGCCACCGACGTGGTTGGATCCCAGGTAAATGACCTACAGGAACCCTGGTTATCACTGCTGGTGAATTTTCTGGAAGAAGATTCGGACCATTCCTATAAGCATTATTTCGAGATCAACGACAATAAGAAGGCAGTCAACCTGCACAAGGCGCAGATCGAAAAGACCGGCGAGCACGATACCATTCATGAAGGGGTGATCATCCTGATTGAAGATATAACCGAAACTGAAATTCTTGAAGCGGGCCTGACTCACAGCGAGCGACTGGCATCCATCGGCCGTCTCGCGGCGGGAGTTGCCCACGAAATTGGCAATCCCATTACCGGCATTGCCTGCCTGGCGCAGACGATTCGCGATGAATACAGCGACGAGGAAATTGGTGGTCTGGCCAAACAAATCATCGAGCAGACTGATCGCACCTCACGCATTCTGCAGTCGCTGGTGAATTTTGCACACACCGGGACCAGCAAAACCGAGTACGACCAAACCTCGGTGTCGATAGCCGAATGCATGGAAGAAGCCCGGACACTGGTTTCGCTGGACAAGAAGAGCAAGGACATCAATATCGAACTGCATTGTGATCCCAGGGCACGCATTCAGGGCGACGCCCAGCGCCTGCTTCAGGTGCTGGTCAACCTGATCAACAATGCCCGGGATGCCAGCCAGCCAAACAGCACCATCCAGATGCGCGCCGTCATTGAAGGCGATGTTGTGCGACTGTCAGTTACCGATGAAGGAATCGGCATCCCGGCGGCCATCAAAGACCGGATCTTCGACCCGTTTTTCACTACCAAGGAAGCCGGAGAAGGCACCGGGCTGGGGCTTTCCCTGGTATTTAGCATAGTTGAAGATTTGAAGGGAGAAATTGATATAATCAGTCCTGTAGACAAAATCAGCGGCAAGGGCACCGAGGTCCTGCTGCGCTTTCCCTGGCTGAAAGACGAAGTAGACGCCGACCCGTCCCGTTGACCAACTTACTGAGCAGTTAATAGGCAATGATGAATCAGGTTTTAGTAGTCGAAGATGAAGCAGTCATCCGCAGTGCATTGCGGCGTCTGTTGGAACGTCATGACTATCGTGTGAGCGAGGCAGCTTCAGTCAAAGAGTCGCTGGACAACTTCGACATGGATGACTTCGATGTCATTATCAGCGATCTCCGTTTACCAGGCGCACCGGGGACCGACCTGATCAAGGCGACCAAAACCCCGGTTCTGATAATGACAAGCTATTCCAGTATCCGCTCCGCGATCGACTCTATGAAGATGGGTGCGGTGGATTATATTGCCAAGCCCTTTGAGCATAATGAAATCATAGAAACCGTCAGTCGAATAATTCGGGAGCATCAACGGGAAGATCGATCAGGACTGGCTGAAGACAGCGACGCCGAGCCGCCAGTGCATGGCATGATTGGCAGCTGCCCACAGATGCTTGAGCTGTTTCGACGGATTCGCAAGGTGGCAAAAACCAATTCAACGGTGCTGATTAACGGCGAGTCAGGGACCGGCAAGGAACTGGTGGCCCGCGCTATCCATAACCTCAGCAGTCGCGTAAACCAGGAGATGATCTCGGTGAACTGTGCCGCAATCCCGGAAAACCTGATCGAATCTGAGTTGTTCGGCCACGAGAAGGGGGCATTCACTGGTGCGACCGCGACGCGTACTGGTCTGGTTGAAGCCGCCAACCACAGCACCCTGTTTCTTGACGAGATTGGTGAACTGCCACTGGAGGCCCAGGCTCGACTATTGCGGGTTCTTCAGGAGAGCGAAATTCGCAAGGTTGGCTCTGTACAGTCACGCAAGGTAGATGTGCGTCTCGTGGTAGCAACTCACCGGGACTTGAAACAACTGGTGGAGGACGGACAGTTCCGTGAGGATCTTTACTACCGCATCAATGTCATGACGCTGCTGATACCGCCCCTGCGCGATCGCGGCAATGATATTCTGGAGCTGGCAGATGCGATTCTGCAGCGCACCTGCAAACGCCTGAAGACGCCCATGCTGCAATTAAGCGACGGCGCCAGCCGGGCCATTGCCGATTACCCCTGGCCAGGCAATGTCCGTGAACTGGAAAATGCCATCGAGCGGGCAGTGGTGCTGGCGGAAACAGACACCATCGGTGATGAGCTGCTGGCAATCGACCTTGATGCCCGGGCCGCCCAGGATCCGGAGCTGACTGCCGCGGCAAAACCAGCGGCCGAAGCCCCTGCCGAAGAGCTTTCTCTGGAGGACTACTTCCAGCGCTTCGTGCTGGAACACCAGGACACCATGAATGAAACCCAGCTGGCCAAGAAGCTCGGCATCTCGCGTAAATGTCTGTGGGAGCGGCGCCAGCGCTTTGGCATCCCGCGCAAAAAGAAGCAGGCCATCTGACCCCCTCACCCAGGATCTTCCCGGGCCTGCGGGAATTCCCGTTCCCGACCTGCCAACCCGATTAGCAACCGAAGAGCAACCGGTCAGTGCCGGTTTTTGCGGCTTTGCGGGAATTATTTACAAATTGAAATATTTGTTACTGCTACCGTTCTACACACTATTTCAGAGAACATCTGTAACAGATTGCTGCTAAAGGTGCCGGCGAAACGAACGCCTGGAAACTTAAGTCATTGATAAACATGATATTCAATTAGTTGGCACGGTTACTGCTCCTAGTTGGGTGACAATAACAATAAACAACAACAATAACTGACAATAAAAACAAAAATAGCATTACTGAGTTTTACGACTAAGATTAGTGCATCGAAATAATTAACAATAAAAGGTCGGATTTGTGGCAAGTAGTGTGGCCCGGTTGGTCACCGCCTCAAGATAACCACCTGGAGCTTTATGTGGTGCCGCGTTGGCACCCTACTTAGAAAAATAATAAATAAATAACCAATAGTAATAACAACAATAATAATAAGCGTGACTTAAGATAGGGGGTGGTGAGAACCACCCCCTATTTATATCTGGTCATTATATATCTGGCCATCTTCCCTGTTCGCCAGACTCGACCAACTCCACCTCCTGTTTCATTATCTCCTGCTGCAACACCGCCACTGGGTCGCGGATTTCCGCAACAGGATAATACTATCCTGCATGACACCGGTTCCAAATAAGCCCTTGCCCCGGTCTGTTTACCAGTGGTCCCGGGGCAGCCAATCCCCTGACATCACTGGCGCAACGTGCCAGCCTCGGTTTCAATTTACGCCGACCTGTGTATCATGCCCATGCCATCACCCTGCTGATGGCATGTTGGCCCGCGATGACGGACATGAAACGGGCATGAAGGATCAGATCACGGCAATCAATGACTGCAATTGACCAACTTCCGGGAATCGAGAATGCTACGCTCATTCCCCGCGACCAGCACCCGATCTCCAGAAAGCAGCTTTCTCCGAACGCGCTGAAGGTACTGTACCGTCTCACGGAGCACGGCTTTGCGGCGCTGATCGTCGGCGGCGGAGTCCGCGATATCCTGCTCGACAAACAGCCCAAAGACTTCGATGTCGCCACGGACGCCACTCCGGAAGATGTCCGCAACCTGTTCAAAAATGCACGTATCATCGGACGCCGGTTCAAAATCGTCCATATCCGCTTCGGCCGTGAAATCATCGAAGTGACGACGTTCCGGGCCCACCACCAGGCCACCAATGAGATCGCTGGTCAGGCATCACGCCGCGAAATCGGGGGACTGGACTCCGCGCACTCCACTACCGGCATGATTCTCCGGGATAATGTCTACGGTGATATCGACGAAGACGCGATGCGCCGTGATTTCACAGTAAACGCGCTGTACTACACCATTGACGGCTTTCGCATCCTTGATTTTTGTAATGGTCTGGAAGACCTGGAAGCGCGGCAGCTACGCATGATCGGCAGCCCTGAGGAACGCTACCGAGAAGATCCGGTGCGTATGCTGCGCGCCGTGCGCTTTGCCGCCAAACTCGATTTCACGATCGAGCCTGGAACGCGCCATCCGATTACTGAGTTGGCACCGCTACTGGAATCCATCTCGCCTGCCCGCCTGTTCGATGAAACTATCAAGCTGCTTACCTGCGGCCAGGCGGAACATGCGTTCCGGCTGCTACAGGAAACTGGCCTGGCCGAGTTCATGTTTACGCCAACCTTGGAAGCAATGGCTGTCGCACCCGAGCCCAGCGTCAAGCTGGTGAACCTGGCGCTACGCAATACCGATCAGCGGCTCAATCAGGGCAAGTCCGTGACTCCCGCATTCCTGTTTGCCGCGCTACTATGGCCCTGCCTGCAACTTCGACAAGCCCGTATCGACAGTGACGACACCGGACCGCCCCTGACATTCCAGCAAATTACCAACGACATCATTTTCGATCAGTTGGGCTATACCGCCATTCCCAAACGGTTCACGATCGGCAGTCGAGAGATCTGGGACCTTCAGCGACGCCTGGAACGCCGCACCAAACGCAGCGTTGCCAGTGCCTTTGGGCATCCAAAATTCCGCGCAGGCTACGATTTTCTGCTGCTGCGCGAAGAGTCAGGCGAAGACCTGGACGGACTGGGCGACTGGTGGACGACTTTCCAGAACAGTGATCAAAATCAGCAGGAGGAAATGGTTGCGGCACTGTCCGGCGATGGTAACAAATCACGGCGGCGTAAACGTCGACGCGGAGGCAAGCAAAAATCTGGAAACGATGGATCAGGTAGCGAAGGATCAGGTAACCAGCGGTGAGCCAGTCAGTAGCAAGCAGCAAAAGCGCGCCCCGCTACATTGCCGTGGAAGGGCCCATCGGGGTTGGTAAAACCAGCCTGACCAGACGCCTTGCTGAAACCTTTAACTATGACCTGTTGCTGGAAAAGGCGGAAGACAACCCGTTCCTGGAACGCTTTTATCAGGATCCACCGCGCCACGCCCTGTCCACCCAGCTGTTTTTCCTGTTTCAGCGCAGCCAACAGCTACAGGAACTGCGCCAGGATGACATGTTCGAGCCGGTGCGGGTGGCGGACTTCCTGATCGACAAGGATCGCCTGTTTGCCCAGCAGAACCTCGACGGGGACGAGTACGAGCTGTACCTGAATGTGTACCGCCATCTCACCATTGATGCACCGACACCAGACCTGGTGATATTTTTGCAGGCACCGACAGACACCTTATTAACCCGCATTCGCAAGCGAGGCATTACCGCCGAGCAGCTTATAGAAGCGCAGTACCTGGAAAACCTGAACACGGCTTACACGGAGTTTTTCCATTTCTACAGCAAATCCTCGCTGCTGATCGTCAATACCGAGGAAATCGACCTGGTAGGCAACGACGATGACTATCGGCAACTGGTGGATCAGGTCCTGTCCATCTCCGGCGGCACCCATTACTTTAACCCGCGTCCGTCGCTGCTGTAAGCACTCGCCGGGGTTAGGGGCCCGCTGATCATGGCCCCCGGAATCATCGCGGCTTTATTCACCCAATGGCCTGCCGCATAATAGCAAGCCAACTCACTTTGTGACGCGAGCCCAGTCATGAGCGCCCAGAACAAAAGTTCGAATATCTCCATCACTTCACTACAGAAACTCAAGCAGCAGGGTGAAAAGTTCTCTTGTCTGACGGCCTACGATGCCTGTTTTGCCTCAATTCTTGGCGAGGCTGGCGTGGAGGTGATTCTGATCGGGGATTCACTGGGCATGGTTCTGCAGGGGCATGACAGTACCCTGCCGGTCACCATGGAAGACATGATTTACCATGTGGAATGCGTCAAACGCGGCAACAAGGGGGCCCTGCTCATTGCTGACTTGCCGTTCATGAGTTATGCATCGGAAACCCAGACGCTGGAAAACGCTGCCCGCCTGATGCGCGCTGGCGGCCAGGTAGTTAAGCTGGAGGGCGGCGGCTGGATCGCCAATACCACTCACCTGCTGGCAGAACGCGGCATTCCGGTTTGTGCTCACATGGGGCTGACCCCGCAATCAATTAACCGGATTGGCGGATTCCATGTTCAGGGCCGGGACACCAGCCAGGCACAGCTGATTCTTGAGGAAGCACAGATGCTGCAGGATGCTGGCGCCAGTCTGCTGCTCCTGGAATGCGTGCCCCGAGACCTGGCGCGCACCATCAGCGAAAGCCTTGAGATTCCCGTCATTGGTATCGGTGCCGGGCCTGATACCGATGGGCAGATCATGGTCCTTCATGACGTCCTTGGCGTCTCGCCCATTACCCCAAAATTTGTAAAGAACTTCCTGATCGAATCAAGTAATGGTATACCCGGCGCTATTGAAGCCTACGTGCAAGCAGTAAAAGCCAAGTCGTTCCCGGCAGATGAGCACTGCTTCCACTAGCTTGGGGTCAGCGCAGCGCGATGCGCACATACCCGCCACATTCCTGCACCGGACTCTTCTACAGGGAACTCACATTCCGTGAAAACCTTCACCAACGCCAGGGCACTGAGAGAAGAAATCAAGCAGCAGCGCGCCGCCGGCAAACGGATAGCACTGGTGCCTACCATGGGCAACCTGCACGCCGGTCATTTGCATCTGGTGAAGACGGCCCTGGAAGAAGCAGATTTTGTGGTCACTACAATTTTTGTCAATCCGCTCCAGTTCGGCCCCCAGGAAGACCTGGCGGCGTATCCGCGCACGCTGGCGGATGATCAGACAGCGTTGGATAAAGCGGGCTGCCACGCCGTGTTCCACCCGTCCGTGGAGGAAATTTACGGCACAAATCTGGATCAACAAACTACCATTCACGTCCCAGGAGTTTCCGAGAATTACTGCGGCGCCAGTCGTCCCGGCCACTTCGATGGTGTCGCAACCGTGGTCTGCAAACTGTTTAATCTCACCTCACCTGACGTCGCATTTTTTGGTCTCAAGGATTACCAGCAATTTCTGGTCATTCGCAAAATGGTCGCCGACCTTGGCATACCCGTCGAGGTCAATGGCGTTGAAATTGTTCGCGCAACCAGCGGACTGGCGCTCAGTTCCAGGAATGGCTATTTGAACGCCAGGCAAAAGCTCACTGCCGCCGCCATCTATGAATGCCTAAGCTCAACAGCGCAAAAAATTCGGGAAGGCAATCGCGACTACCAAGCATTGGAAGCCAGTGCGCGAGAGTTCCTGGCGGCTCGAGGCCTGCGCCCCGACTACTTTACAGTTGCCCAGGCGGATAGCCTGCAGCCCGCCGCTGCGGACGATACCGATTTAGTGATCCTCGCAGCAGCGTTTCTGGGCCCTACCCGACTGATCGACAATGTCAGGCTGGCTGTTACGGGAACTCACGAGTAAGGGTCAAGGAAAGTGCCGGCACTGAGTTGAGCGCCAATTTTCTTTAGGGCATACTGATTTGCCCTCTGGGCGTGCCCCTCATCGCCTCATTAATGGACTAGCACCACAGCGCAGCTGGGCAGGACCTTTTCATGTCTGAACAAAAACACATGTCTCAACACAAACTCTATCCGGTCAGCGACACCGCTGCGGCGAGAAGCCACCTTAACCGTGAGCTCTACGAACAACTCTATCGTCAATCGATAGAAGCGCCGGACAAGTTCTGGGCCGAGCAAGCCAATGAATTGCTTCATTGGCACGAGCCCTGGAAGTCTGTGTTCAGCGGTGATTTTAACAAAGCCGACGTGCAATGGTTTGCCGGGGCCAAACTCAACGTGTGTTACAACTGTGTCGACAGGCATCTGGAAAAGCGCGCCGACCAAACAGCCATCATATGGGAGGGAGATGAGCCCGACACCGACAGCAAAATAACCTACCGGGAGCTGCACACCCAGGTCTGCAAGCTTGCCAACGCATTGAAAACCCGTGGCGTTAAAAAGGGCGACCGGGTCTGCATCTACATGCCAATGATCCCGGAAGCAGCCTACGCGATGCTGGCTTGCGCACGAATCGGGGCGATTCACTCGGTGGTGTTTGGCGGATTTTCTCCAGAATCCATCAAAGACCGCATTCTCGACTCTGACTGCCGGACGGTGATCACCGCCGATGAGGGCGTTCGCGGCGGCCGTCTTATCCCCCTGAAAGCCAACGTCGACAAGGCGCTGGAAAGCTGCCCCGAGGTCCACTCGGTATTTGTGGTGCGGCGCACCGAAGCTGACATCGCCTGGCGGGAACACCGGGATATCTGCTATCACCAGGCCACTGAAGCAGCCGAGGATTTCTGCGAGCCAGAGTTGATGGATGCCGAAGATCCGCTGTTCATTCTTTACACCTCGGGTTCTACCGGTAAACCGAAGGGCGTGCTGCACTCCACCGCTGGCTATTTACTCGGCGCCGCCATTACCCATAAATATGTGTTCGATTATCACGAAGGCGATATTTACTGGTGCAGTGCTGATGTCGGCTGGGTCACTGGCCACTCCTACATTGTCTACGGTCCACTGGCCAATGGCGCCATTACGCTGATGTTTGAAGGTGTCCCCACCTATCCGGACGCGGGACGCTTCTGGCAGGTGATAGACAAGCATCAGGTCAATATTTTCTACACTGCCCCCACCGCGATTCGTGCACTGATGGCGGCCGGCGATACACCGGTAACCTCGACATCGCGGCGCTCACTCCGGCTGCTGGGATCGGTGGGCGAGCCGATCAATCCAGAGGCCTGGGAGTGGTATTACCAGGTGGTAGGCGAGTCGCGCTGCCCGGTCGTCGATACCTGGTGGCAAACCGAAACCGGGGCCATCATGATCACTCCGATCCCGGGCGTCACCGACTTGAAACCGGGTTCTGCTACACTGCCCTTCTTTGGCGTCAATCCGGCGTTGCTCGATGCCGATGGTCATGTACTCACCGGTGAAGCGGAAGGCAACCTGGTCATCAGCCAAAGCTGGCCAAGTCAGATCCGTACCGTATTCGGCGATCACGAACGCTGTCTCAACACTTATTTTTCAGCGTATCCTGGTTATTACCTGACCGGTGACAGCGCCCGGCGTGATGGCGATGGCTACTACTGGGTAACGGGACGCGTGGATGACGTGATCAATGTCTCGGGTCACCGCCTCGGCACCGCCGAGATCGAGAGTGCCCTGGTACTGCATGACAGGGTCGCCGAAGCCGCCGTGGTTGGCTACCCTCACGACATCAAGGGCCAGGGCATATACGCCTATGTCACACTGATGCAGGGAGTGCAGGAATCCGAGGAGTTGCGCGACGCACTGGTAAAATTCGTCGCTAATGAAATAGGCGCCTTCGCCAAGCCGGAAATTGTCCAGTTTGCACCCGGTTTGCCGAAAACGCGATCTGGCAAGATCATGCGCCGCATCCTGCGCAAGATCGCTGCCAATGAACTGGAAAATCTGGGCGACACTACCACTCTGGCCGACCCTGCCGTTGTTGACCAACTGATTGAAAATCGGGCCAATCGTTAACCAGTTGAGCAGGGTATCGGAGTCAATGTCAGAATATCGGGCAACAATAGTCTGGCAACGGGCTGGCGAAACGTTCACCGACAACAAGTATTCCCGTCTGCACGAATGGCGTTTTGACGATGGTACTGTGGTTGCAGCCACTGCATCGCCGCATATCGTTCCGCTTCCCCACAGCGATGGCCGGCGCGTTGATCCGGAAGAAGCCTTTGTGGCCGCACTGTCTTCCTGCCATATGCTGTTTTTTCTTTCCTTCGCTGCCAGGCAGGGCCTGCTGATCGACTGCTATACCGACCAGGCCACGGGCATTCTGGCTGACCGGGGTGATGGCAGGCTGGCGATGACCGAGGTAACCCTGCAGCCGGCTGTCACCCTTGCCGATTCCGCGGAGGTTAATGACCAGATGATCGATGCCTTACATCATGCTGCCCACGAGCACTGCTTTATTGCCAATTCGGTCAGTACCCGGATCAGCATCCAGCCACGCTAATCGCGCGTTGATCTGAGCCATCGGTCCGAACACCTCACCGAATCCATCAGTGCCTACGCGTGCTCCAGTTTACTGCTACACTGTGCGCCCATATCAGCAACCTCGATTCATGCCAGCGTTTAACTTCCATCCCCAGCGCTCTTTGGTTTATCGTGCCATCCACGCGGCGGCCGGCGCTTTCCCGCTTACCCTGCAGGGAACCCTGACGCTGCTGGTGGCGGCGCTGGCGCTGCGGGAATTTGCCTATGGTGCAATGGACCTGGTGGTGTTCGCATTGGCCATTTGTGCGCTGGCGATTCTGGTGTTCTCCCTGTTCTGCACGGTGATCAGTGGCGTGATTATCCAGCGGCGGGTGATGAAGCTGCTGCAGCAACCTGCCGCAAAGGAAATTCGACTCGAATGTGGATTTCCCAATGAATCCGGTTTTTCCCTTCCGGCTCTTAATTATTTTCCGCTGATCAAGCTTACCTGGACCGTCGTGTTTCCTGATCAGCTGGAAGCCCGGGTACGCAGCGAAGAGAACGGCACCCTGGTGGAAGAGATTATTCCGCGCAAACGCTGTCTGTCTGAAACCGTAGTGCGCCAATTCACGGTCTCCGATGTACTTGGATTCTGCCGGTATTCCTGGCGCAAGGCGGAAAACCGGCACTGTATCGCGCTGCCACAGATCAACACGGTGCGTTCGCTGCCAATTCTGCAGTCCATGACCGCCGAGGATGGAATCCCCAATCCGGCAGGCAACCCCGACGGTGACCGGATGGAAATCCGCCCCTACGCGCCAGGGGACTCGGTACGCGACATCATGTGGAAAGCCTTCGCACGCAATCGCCAGCTCAACGTACGCCTGGCTGAGAAAAGCGTGTTCCACAGCCAAAAAACTATTGCCTACCTGCTGTCCAGCGGCAATGACGAGGCTGCCAGCGCTATTGCCCGCGTCGCTCTGGAACAGGGTGCCCTTGGTGAGCACTGGCGTTTTGGTGCCGATGGCACCACCGGCAGCACCGACAGTATCCACAGCGCCCTGGAAGCCATCGCCCGCTCGCGCGCACTGGCGGCGCCGCACCCCTACGGCCTGGATGACTTTATTCTCGAAAGCACTGGCGGTGCGGCCGCTCACTGCATTGTTTTTGCTGCTGCCGAGCAGGCGGACTGGTTACCCCTGTTGCAGAAATCAATGCAGCGCTTTCGCGGTCCCTTTTCACTGGTACTGGCAACCGATGGATTCAGTGATTTGCAGGCCGTACCCCTATGGCAGCGGCTGCTGCTGAAATCGCCGGATTCCAGGCAGTAAGAGACAGATACCGGCATTAAGCGGTCAGATCTACTTGGCTTATTGACCGATATAGGTCACCTTGTAGAATCTACGCTAATTATCGAAAGACGCTCGGGACACTGCTTTGACCGGCAACTGCGCCGGGTTTGATGACGTACTTGAAGGCAATAGTTCAATAAAGCAGATTGATAAATTAACCTGGTGAGGTATTCGCAGTAACTGCCCAGTTCCCGAGAAAAGGACCATCGGGGTCAAATCCGCTCCTGGCGAGTCGCAGCACCCTCGCCACATTGGTAATCGCAGCACTGAAACCGGGTACCGCAACAACCTAACCAGCTACTCAGGACATTTTTACCGGCATGGCCACATTGACCGCTAGTCACCAACCCGCCGCTATCGCCGCCCCGCATTATTTGCCAACCAGCCTGCGGGCGGTCATCGTCGCTTCCAGCTTCTGGCTGCTGAGTCTGTCCCTGACGGTTTTATCCGGCTCGGTCGCTGCGCTGTTGGGCTGCTTTGCTGGCAGCTTTCTGATTGACCGACGCTTGCACCGGGAACCGCTGAAACGCCTGCGGCTCAGCAGTGTTCTGCTGCTCGCTGGCGGCGTCTGGTTGCTGGGACTGGTACTGGCACAACTGCTGGCCCGGAGCGCCATGGTGGCAGAACTGCTGACACCGATCGGGGCATTTAACAGCAGCGAGTCCCTGCACTGGTTTACCCTGGCACTGGCCATCACCGCAGCTCTTCGCACCCTGGCCCGGCGCACCGGAGTCGGGGCGGTTATCGAAATTATTTTTGTCGCCGCGGCAATCGTGGTCACCCTCGCCGCCCACCGCAACGGCATGATTCACCGCCCGTTTTTCCTGGGCGATTTCGCGATTACCCGGGGTATCGATCCGTCCACCATCCTGATGGCGTTTGGCTGCGCCGCGGTGCTGGCCCTTGCCGCGCTGCTGATGATCGAAAACAATCATCGCCGATTGCCTTATCACTTCGTAGTGCTTGGCCTGCTGTGCTTTTCCCTGGTGGGTTATGTTCAGCTGTTCGGCCTGCCGACGCCACAATTGACCAATGATCTGGGGCTGACCGGCCAGGCCGGAACCGGCAGCGGGTCAAACAACGACAATCCCTTTCATGATGGTGACAATACCACCGATGACAAAGAAGCCCCGGTAGCTGTGGTGGTATTTCGTGACGATTACGAGCCAATTAATGGCGCGTATTACTTCCGCGAGTCTGCCTACTCGCAGTTTAACGGCACCATGCTCGACTATACGGCTCGCCAGGATATGGACCGGGACCTCATTGAGCACTTCACCGCCAGCCGCAGTGAATCAGAAATATTACCCGAGGCTGACGATCAGCGCCGCCCGGTGCGCGCCTCTATTGGCATGCTGGTGCCGCACCGGGCGCCGTTTGGCCTGGTTAGCCCGGTTGCCTATGAAAATACTGCCAACCCGAACAACCTGCGTTTCAAGCGCACCTATGACAGCTATTCCATGGCACCCACCTACAACTTTGATTACCTGCTGGGGCGCGAACTGGGCCGAGAGGACTGGTCGGAAGAAATCTGGGATGAGTATCTGACGTTGCCAGATGACCCACGTTACGGAGAACTGGCATCACGCCTGACCGGCAATTTGCGTCCGCAATATGCGGACGACCCTTATGCCAAGGCCTGGGCCATCAAATCCTATCTCGACGAAAACGGCATCTACAGCCTGAAAAATGATCATGCCTACGAGACCGACCCGGCGGCATCGTTCCTGTTTGGCGATCTGACCGGCTATTGCATGCACTTTTCATTCGCCGCTACTTACATGTATCGCAGTATTGGCATCCCGGCCCGCGTTGGCGTTGGCTACTCAGTGCCAGCCAGCAACCGGGGCGGCGGCTCTTCACTCTTGATCCAGGCGATCCACGGCCATGCCTGGCCCGAAATTTACCTGCGTGGAGTCGGCTGGGTGATTGTTGATCCTGCGCCACAGCAAACCCTGGTGGATATGAGTACTGATCCGCAAAACGAACTGCAGCAATTGCTGGGCGACATGTTGCGTGACGAGGCCGCTTTCGAGGAATTTCTGGAATCCAGACAATCACCGTTCCCGAATCTCATTGCCGCGCTGCGCCTGGCTGGTGCCCTGCTGGTTGCATTGATTGTCAGTGCTTACCTGGTGAAGATTTACCGACTGACGGTGCCTGGCCACGGCAATCCGAAACTGCAGTATCGCCACAGCTATCGTGCGGCACTGGACTGGCTGGCCGCGGTCGGTTTGCGGCGCAAGGTCGGCGAGAGTCGCGAGGCCTTTGCCCGCCGAGTGACCGCACTGAGCCCGGCGTTTGCGCCACTGACCCAGGCGCATCTGTCTGCCGCACTGGGCTCCGGTCAACGGGAAGTAGTGGCTGCTGACGAATGGCAGCAGATGGCCACTACGGTCAGCGCGGAAGTCCGGGAAAACTCTCCGACATGGAAACTGCTGCTTGGCTATCTCAACCCATTCTCCTGGCTACTGTCCCGCTAGCTAGGCAGTTACGAATCATTCAAGGAAGCTGTGTATGTCCTCTGAGACTCTCGCCGACGTCGATACGTCGACCCCGGAAACAACCACCAACGACGTTGAGTCTTCGCGTCTGAGCGAAGCCATCGTCGTGCTGAATACGCTGATGACCACCGTCAAGCAGCAGGTGCTGGGGCGGGATGATGTGATCGAGTTGGCCATCGTCGCCCTGGTTGCCGACGGCCATGTTCTTCTCGAAGACTATCCGGGTTCGGGCAAGACGACGCTGGCCAAGGCGCTTGGCGAGGCCATCGTCAACGACCCGGATTCGGACGTGGATCCGCACATCGGCTCATTCCGTCGTATCCAGTTTACCCCGGACCTGCTGCCATCAGACGTCACCGGCGTGCCGGTATTCGACAGCAACAGTAACTCCTTTCACTTTCGTCACGGCCCGCTGTTTGCACACGTGGTCCTGGCAGATGAAATCAATCGCACCTCACCAAAGGTCCAGTCGGCCATGCTTGAAGCCATGGGTGAAAAGCAGATTACCGTGGACAACGTGACCTATCCGCTGGATGAATTGTTTTTCGTCATCGCCACCCAGAATCCGCTTGACCTGGTAGGCACCTATCCCCTGCCGACACCCCAGCTGGACCGCTTTCTGTTCAAGATCACCATGGATCATATTGATCGCGATGCCGAGCTCAGCGTACTTGACAGCTACAAACAGCGCCGTGATCGCAGCACCAAACTGGCTACCGTCACCCGCAGTCAGGTGCTCGCAGCCCGCCATCAGATCGACTCCGATGTCGCTATTTCCCCAGCGGTAAAAACTGCCCTGGTGGATATTTCCCGCGCCCTGCGCGAGGACGACCGGGTACTGCAGGGGAACTCCACCCGGTCCATGGTGCTGATGTTGCCAGCCCTGCAGGTGTCTGCAGCGCTGCGCGGGCGCGACTATGTCAGTGCCGAGGACATCGAGTTGTTGCTACCCCAGGTGCTGGGCCATCGTATCGAGCTGGCGCCGGGTGTCACTGATTCAGGCAAGGTGCTCGGCGATTGCATGCGCGAGCCTATGGACATCCTGGCCCGGAGCACACTCAAATAATGCTCCGGCAGTTTGTCATTGCTGACGGCTGGAGGCGCTGCCTGCTGCCCGCTCTATGCACCGTCCTGTACCTGGCCCTGACGGGCCCAGCCCACGCCCAGGACCAGGACGACAGCGGCCAGGGGCTCGACGGCATCCAGCTCCCCGAGGGGCGCAGGCCACTGTGCTTTGGCTTTTCCGACATTCGCAATCCTCGCGCCCTGGCTGTCTGCGACGCGCTCAATCTGAACGAAAACGTCAAAGCCCGGGAACTCAGCGAGCAATGGGTGCGGACGCAGCCTGATAACCCGGCCGCACAATTCTCATTGGCCGAAGTGCTGTTCACGGTCGAGGGCAACCTGCCTCGTGCCCTGTTTCACCTGCAGCGCGCCGAACAACTCACCGGCTACAACTCCCTGGATCAGGCTCTGGAATCAGGCAATCTGCAGTGGCACTACCTGACAATCAGCCAGCTCTCTTACGTGCACCAATTGATGGGTAATCAACAAGCCTCGCTGGATTATCTCGAGCAGATTAACCAGATCTATGGCCAGGACATTGAATCCTTTCGCGGCTGGCCGCTGATCAAACTGAAGCGCTATGAAGATGCCAGGGCCAGTGCCAACAGTGTCCTGGAATCTTCACAGGACACCATGGCCCGGGCCCGGGCATGGAATACCCTGTGCGCCGTGGAGCTGGCCAGCCTGGCGCCGATCGAGAACATGAGCGCCTGTGAACGAGCCATCAATGAAGATGAGGCTATTGCTGGACGTACCGAATCGGTGGATACCGTGTACCTGACCAACGCCTCGGAGGTCTCCCTCAGTCTGCTGCAAATGGACCAGGCCGAAGCCTATCTGGATCGTGCCACCCGCACCCTCAACCCTGACAGTGTCGCCGATCCCTGGGTTTACAAACTCTACCTGCTGATGAGCCAGGGCCGCTTTGACGAGTCGCGCGAGGCACTGGACCGCATGCTGGTATGGCGTGACCAGCAAGAGCCAATTGTCAACGTTATGAATCGTGCCGAGCATTTCCTGGTGAGCGCTGATTTTCTGCTGCTGGCCGGTTACGTGGACGATGCCGTCAAACTCAGCGCGACCGCACTGAATCAACCCGATCGCAATGGCAGCTATAGCGCCGACGATGCCCAGAAGGACTCCTATGCGGCGCTGGTCAACATGGTGGCCAATCGCACCGCCTATCAGTTAGCGCTGGAAGAGGCCGCCACCCACAGCTTTGCCACGCGCTGGCTGGAGCAGGCCCGCGCGCAACGCCTGCGCCTGGATGCCTGGCGCGCCGAGCGTCGCGCCGCGGCGCTGTTTGCCGACATTGACGTGCTGCAGAGTCGCGTGCGGCCCTATGCGCCGCTGGACGTGCATATCCCGGAGTGGCTGGAACAGGACATGGTGAGCCTGGTAGGCACCGGGGTGATGACCGGGGCGCTGGAACGGGCTCGCGCCAATGGCGCCTTCCAGCTCAATGAGGGGTATTACCATGCCTACGCAACAGAAATTGCCGCGCTAAACGGCAATAGCCGCAAGGTGTTAAGCGCCGGTGCTTCGGCGCTGGATAGCCTGCCGGAAGCAGAGGTCCTGGTTAGAGCCCGCGTCACCTTGCGGATGGCCAGCGCCGCCTGGCGTCAGGATCTTGTTGATCAGGCCTTGCTACTCTATCAACAGGCCTGGCAGTGGGATCCGGGGCTGGTACGCCGGCTTGGCGTGGCCCTGCCGGTGGTATTTCGCTCTGACAGCAGCGCGCTGGCTGACGACACTGTCGCGATACTACGGCGGTCCCCGAGGTTTCGTGAAGACTCGATCGGCCTGGGTATCACCGTGAGCGCTAACCCGGAACTGCGCGCCTGCCTCAATAACCCGGATGGAGAAGCACTGCTGTGCTATACTTTTGATCCCGCCACTGACAGCAGTGGCGACGCAGTAGCGGTTGCGGCGGCATTCAGCCGCCAATTTCACAGCGAGCTATTTGGTCTTGGCTACGACATCAGCAAGGCACAACGCTCGCGACTGCTGGGGTCGAGTGTCATCCTCAGCTCGCAAACGAACAGCAATCTCCGCACCAGCCGGGACGCGTTTCTCGGCCGCTAGGCGTCGTACGGGACAGTGCCTGGGGTCTTTCCCTGAGTCTGTCAATTTATACCAGTACCGGTGAGACTCTGCTTTGTCGTCCCTTTCTTCGCAATCTTCGCAATCTGATCAGGCCACACCAACCGAGCAGAACATCAACGCCCTGCCCAAGCGGCTGATTGTGCTGCTGGCTGCCACCTCTGCCATGGGACCGGCGGCAATGCAGATCCTGTTGCCCGCCTTGCCGGTGATCAGGGAATCCTTTGCGGTCAGCACCGATGTGGCCCAGTTGACCCTGAGCCTGTCGATGCTTGCCATCGCCTTTGGCACCCTGGCCTATGGCCCGCTTAGCGATAAATACGGGCGCAAACCGGTGATGCTTGCCGGCCTGATCATTACCCTGGGGGGCTCCCTGCTCTGCCTTTTCGCCAACAGCATCGAGACGCTGATCATGGCGCGATTTATTCAGGCGTTCGGCGGAGCAGTGGGACTGGTGCTGGCGCGAGCCATTGTCCGCGATGTGTATGGGGCGGAGGAAGCCGCCCGGGTCATTGCCACCCTGGTGATGGTCATGGTGGTAATCCCGATGCTGTCACCGGCCCTTGGCGGTGAACTGATGACTCGCTTCGGCTGGCACTCGGTGTTTGTGGTCATTGCCGCAGCAACCTTTCTGATCATGCTGTTACTGGCAAGAGAGCTGCCGGAGACCCTCAAGGAACCGGTGCCGTTTGCCGGCGTGAGCGCCATGCTCGGCACCTTTGCCACCCTGCTGAAAGCGCCGGCATTCAGAGGCTATGCGCTGTGCGTGGCCTTTGTCTCGGTGGTGTTTTTCAGCTTCATTTCGGCAGCACCGGAAATCATGGTGTCGGTGCTGGACCGCCCGGCAACGGAATACGGCTATTACTTCATCATGATTCCCGCCGGCTTCATGAGTGGCAACTACTTCGCGCGCCATTACGGCCGTTCCATGGATGTGAACCGCATGATTGCGCTGGGTGCGACCATTGCCCTGGCTGGCATCAGCCTGGCGGTTGCGCTACAGGTACTTGGATTCCATCAACCGTGGGCGCTATTTGCCCCGATATCCCTGGCGGTATTCGGCAACGGTATCACCCTCCCCAATGCCCAGGCCGCCGCCATCAATGAGTTCCCGCAATATGCCGGCAGTGCATCGGGTTTAACGGGCTTCCTGCAAATGGGGTTTTCAGCAATTGCCGCCCAGAGCGTGGCAGTGATCTTCAATGGCACCGTTTACCCGCTGTTGACGCTGATGTTCCTGGCCTCTCTGGCCTCAATGGTGTTTTTTCGCAGGGGTGTGGTGACCCACTCGCCGGCTCCGATTGCCGAATAGCGCGCCCCGGGCGGGTTTAGCGTGCCAGGCCTGGTAGCTGCTCCAGGAATTGCTCCGGGTTCTCCAGACAACGCAAATCGAAATACAGACAGCCCGCGTGCAAGCGGCCAATCACCGGTGTTGGCAAGCGTCGAAACGCCTGGGCCAGATCGTTCAGCGCCTGGTCTGTCGACCCTTTTTCAGCTTTCGGTGCCAGCACCAGTGCATGGCTGGGTAGCAGATCCAAAGGCAAGGCACCGCTGCCGATCTGACTGCGGGTCGCCTCCACGCGCACTTCCGCAAGATGATCCAGTTGCGCACGCACCCGGGGGAGCAGCTGTTCAGCCAGTGCCCGGATCGCTTCAGGATCCCGCGTCAGCATCCTGAGCACCGGCAGGTGTTCACGCAGCCGCTGTGGATCACGATAAAGCGCCAGGACTTCACTCATGGCAGCGACGGTAAGTTTGTCTACCCGCAATGCTCGCTTCAGTGGATTGCGCTTGACCCGCGCGATGAGGTCCCGGCGACCAGCAATGATCCCCGCCTGCGGTCCACCCAGCAGCTTGTCGCCGCTGAACGTAACCAGGTCTGCGCCACCTTCGATCAGCTTCTGGACCGTTGGCTCTCTGGGTAATCCGTACTGCGCCAGGTCGACGAGGGTCCCGCTGCCAAGATCAGCAACAAACGGCAGGTCATGCTCATGCGCCAATTTCGCCAGTTCCAGTTCCGATACGCTGGCGGTAAATCCCTGCACCATGTAGTTACTGGTATGCACCTTCATGAGCATACCGGTCTCGGTGCCAATGGCATTTGCATAGTCGCTCAGGTGCGTACGGTTGGTAGTGCCCACTTCCAATAGCCGCGCATGAGCGCTGCGCATCACATCGGGAATGCGAAACGAACCACCAATCTCCACCAGTTCTCCCCGGGAGATCAGCACATCACGACCTTCGGCCAGCGAATTGAGCACCAGCACTACCGCCGCTGCGTTGTTGTTGACGATTGTCGCGTCTTCCGCACCGGTTATTTCACAGATCTGTGCAGCCAGATGACTATCGCGATCGCCGCGCTGGCCAAGTTCCAGATCGTATTCGAGGTTGGTGGGCCGGCTGGCCGCTGTTCTGACTGCCTCAACCGCAGAGTCAGGCAGCAGCGCCCGGCCAAGATTGGTATGAATCACCGTGCCGGTGAGATTCAGGACCGGTCGCATGCTGGGGGAAAGTTCATTTTCGACCTTGCTTCGAACCTGACTACAGAACTCAGCCAGGAACCCCGGGGCGGTAATTTCGGCCACCAACCCCGGAGACTGAACAGGATCCCGGAGCCGGGAGCGCAGATCGTTGAGTAATTCCCGGGCGGCCGCTTTCACCGGCTCCTGACCGGCGGAGCGAAGCAGATCTGCTAACTCTGCGTATTGCAGAACCTTGTCTACAGACGGGAGCGTGCGAAGAATGGAATTGGGGGAATTCATAGTGGCTGCGCCGGGACGGGAGCGCTCACGAGTTGACTGGGATGTAATCGGCAATCTACGTAATATTCTGTATCATGGCAAGCTGTGCCTTGATTCAGGCAAACTCCATAAGAAACAGCAATTTGCAGGGGTTCATCACAGGGCCTCTTTTCAGGAAATCCAGCCCCATGGCCGACAAGGAAAAACTACTTATCACTGCCAACTTCCACGCCGAAACAGTGGCCCGGCTGGATGAGATGTATGACACCTGCCACCTGTGGGAGTATGCCGAGGACGAACGCGCTGCGGTGATTGCGGGTATGACAGGCCAGTGCCGCGCCGCTGCCTGCGCCTCCTGGTACTGTGATCCGCAAGTGTATGACCTGGATGGGCTGGAACTGATAGCGGCATTCGGGGTCGGTGTAGACGGTATCGATTTTGAAAAGACCCGCAGCAAGGGTATCAAGGTCACCAACACCCCCGATGTGCTGAACGATTCGGTTGCCGACCTGGCAATCGCCCTGATTCTTGCCACCACGAGAAATCTGATTAACGCCGACCAGCATGCACGCAGCGGCGACTGGGAGGCAGCACCGTTTCCGTTTGGAACCAGCCTCGCCGGAAAAACACTCGGCATAGCCGGTCTGGGCAGAATTGGCGAGGAGATCGCCCTGCGGGCGCAAACATTCAAACTGAAGATCGCCTACCACAATCGCTCAGCAAAGCCGGATCTGCCGCATACCTATTACCCGAGCTTGACGGAATTGGCCCAGGCCAGTGACATACTGCTGTGCATGCTGCCCGGCGGGCCTGAGACGCTAGATCTGATCAACGCAGAGGTGCTGACCGCACTTGGTAAAAATGGCTTTTTCATCAACGTTGGCCGCGGCACCAGCGTGAATGACCAGGACCTCGAGGACGCCTTGCGTAACAAGGTGATTGCCGGAGCCGGACTGGACGTCTATAAAAATGAGCCGCAGATTCCTGTCGGACTCAAGAGCCTGGACACTGTTGTTCTGCTACCCCATATCGGCAGCGCCACTGTTGAAACCCGACGCGCCATGGGGACACTGGTAATGGATAACATCGCGGCTTTCTTCGCTGACCAGCCATTGCTGAGCGAGGTATAAGCCGGAATGATGACTGAGACAATCAACCGCAGTTGCCCTTATTGTGGGGAACCCATCACGTTGATAATCGACTGCTCAGCCGGCGACCAATCCTATATTGAAGACTGCGAAGTTTGCTGCCGCCCTATAGAAATTTCGGTGATGACAGGTCCGGACGGGCTGGAAGGGGTGGTGCTGGCAACGGATTCCGAATAGCCCAGGATCTGGCTAATTGAGCAAATGGAAGTAGATGTACTTGGCATCATTGTCGTACATCATCTGAAAATCCTTTTCAATCAGACTCTTATCCGCAAGATCAATTTCAATAAACAGATCGCGATAGGCTGGGGACAGGGAATTGTAGACCACTTCCTGGACAATCAGGATATTAAAATTCTCCATACCCTGCTCTTCTGCATGACGGCAAAAAATCTCCCACAGCGCAGCCTGCTTGCGCAGTTCTTCGTATTTGGCAGCCTGAATAAGCGCGTCTCCGAACAGATCATACGAGCGAATACCGCCACTTTGAAACGTACCCTGAACCGAATTGTAGGCCAGCCCCATCGCCGCCTTGATGGGCCGGGAATAGTTAAATTTCTCGACCTCCTTGTTAAACGCATCAAACATCCGCAGCGCCGTAGCCACGGCGCTATCCGCCAGCGACCGCGAATCAATCGGCAGAAAGGGATAGCCCACCGAGCTAATGAATCCGTCACCGGTCTCTTTCAACCGAAAGGCCTGGGATCGCAGTGGATTATGCTCGTAACCCTCCATGCAAATCTCCAGAAAGGACTGAAATAATCCCATAAAGAACTCAGCCGTTCTCTCATGCCTGATCTCACTGGAGCGCTGCACGTCAAATACGTTTACAATCGCCTTACCCTCTTTAAGAGGCATAGTGTTTTCTAGTTCATCACCAAGCTTGATACGTTCCAATTGATGCGGGTAGACAAGCTTGGAGAGTTGGTTGTATAGGTGTTGGCGTGTGTCGGCGTCGGTGGATTTTAAGTAAAAACGGGTTCTTATCCCGTCATAAAATACCCAGTTGATCATCGTCCCCATGAAAAACCCTTCAAGCAAGGGCAATACATTCAGGAAGAAAAATTCTTGATTAATCAGGTAAATTGCTCCGGCTACCAAAACCGAAAAGAACGCGTTTCTAGCTATCGATATCCAGAACTTTGAATGAAACGCGAATGCAGTTCCCAAGGCTAGAACAAAAGCGATTTGACCTTGCAATAATTGAAAATTGTTTAACAGTTGCTCTTGTGTTTCAGCGCCCAAGAAAATTAAATGAACCGTTAAGCAGAAACCAAGCATGCCAGCCAAGCACAGTGCGTCTATCACTATATAACTATGCTTCTCCAGGGAGGAGATAATAAACGTACCAATGGGGTATAGAAGAACGATACCAAATACTGCCGAATACGGCAGCATAGTGTATATTGCGAACGGATTACTTTCGGCGGACTGATATGTGAAGGTAACCAGCGAAGACAACAAACAAAGGATTGCGGCGGTTCGAGCTGGCCAACTCAACAAAGCCCGGTTAGCCTCATTTCTTAATTGATTCTTGAAATCCTCGGAGTGCTCCTGGCAATAATCGGAATATTTGGCTGTTTCGGTTTTACTCACTCTTGCAATCTCAATTAGCCGCATTCATCAGAGAAATTGCAGCTGAAGCACAACCACAGTGACAAACTAATTCGGAGGCGATTCAATTAAAGAAAATAGCTAATCGGATTGGCGGCTAAAAGTTTGTTTTCTTTAACAGTATATCAATGTCAGCAATATCAATTATTCTGAGCGTGGAATACACAATTATAATGATTGCGTTCATATGGGCGCGCTTCAAATATTTCAAAATTGACTCACAAGCCGCGAAAAACACAAGCTATTTGTACGATCCTATTGCAGTCCTTCACATTTACTCGACCTACTATCACTATCTCAATGCTCGTGAGATCAATTATCTGCTAGGTCTGCTAACCGGCCTATTGTATCTATCCGGCTTTGTTCTATTTCTAGTCACTATTTCTGGGGCGCGAACACGGGGTTATGCGTTTAGCAACAATATCGAGCAACTAATCACGTCTGGTACTTATGGGTTCGTTCGACATCCTTTATACGTCTCATATGCACTTATCTGGATTGGCAGCGCAATCTTATTTCATTCCATCTTGCTGTGGATTACTCTAGCCTACTTACTGGTTTTTTACATAGTCACTGCGACACAAGAAGAAAAAACAATTTCAAAAAGCAAGTACTCGGGAGAGTACGATAATTATCGCCGAGATGTAGGCATGTTCTTACCGAGGATTAAAGGATGGAAAAGTTAGTCTTTAAAGTTCTAGAAAAGAAAAGTGACCTGGAAATATTCCTTAGCAAAGTTGAAAACTATACTGGTGTCCGACTTCCTTATGAGTATGCCTCCAAGAGCAAAATGGTAGGAGTTTATTCATCCGATAAATTGGTAGCGGGATATATGTTAGTAACCCGCCCGGCTTTTCGAAGCTTGCTCTTCGTTCCTGACGCAGTCAAAAGAACTCATGCTTTCTTTCAAAACGAACAGTTCGAGTTCATGGAAGTAAATGGGCTTTGGATTGGACCTGCTTTGAAAACACCTCTTTCTCAATTACGGGTTTGGTTTCGCTTAGTCGCTGATATTTTTTCTTGCCGTAAAAACTACGTTCTGCTTATGAGAAATGCGAAGAACAAGAGCATGGACCGATTCATGAGCATGGCTTACCCAGAAAAGCTCTATGAAGGAGCACCTACTCAAACATCAGAGAGCAGAACCCACAACAACATCCAAGTTAGTTACACTACTCGATGGAAGATTGTGTTGAATTTCCACAAATATCTCTTCGAATTACTGCGACGCCAGAAGCGAGCTACTACATTTGCTAAAAACAGGGCTGAAAACATTCGTGCTGGTAAAGCTGATATGGAATTAGCTTAGAACCTCGACCCACAGGCAAAGCTTTTACCATGCCGGGCAAGGACGCCCAACCCTACCCTTCCAATAGCACCGACTCCGGCGCTGCTGGATTTTGGATTGCAGGTGCTATATCCTCCTCATCCCGCGTGCGGCCACTCGTCTGGGCCCTTCGCGTCGTGTTTTGCGCTTGCAGTTCGCCCCTCAGGGCCGATTAGGCCGGAACGCTTCCAAGTCCCGAATAGGGCCATCACCCATACAATTATTCGTTAGCAATCTCTGGGAATGTAAGTAGGTATCAATGACAAAATCTACAACACGCAAATCTTCCTCCTCGCCCAAATCCAGCAATAAATCACAGAAACACGTCTACGCTTTTGGCACCAAGACTGATGGCAACGCCGGGATGCGCAATCTGCTCGGCGGCAAGGGGGCTAATCTGGCGGAAATGGCTGCCATCGGCTTGCCGGTACCGCCTGGATTCACCATCAGCACCGATGTTTGCACCTACTTCTACGATCACGACAAGCGCTACCCAAAGACTCTGGAGAAAGACGTCAGCAAGGCCATCGCCGAGATTGAGAAGCAGCTGGGCAAGTCATTTGGCGGACGCAAGAACCCCCTGCTGGTGTCGGTCCGCTCTGGAGCCCGGGAATCCATGCCGGGGATGATGGACACCATCCTCAATCTTGGCCTCAATGACGAGACCGTCGAAGGGCTGGCAGAAGTCTCTGATAACCCACGTTTCGCCTGGGACTGCTATCGCCGCTTTATCCAGATGTACGGTGATGTGGTCATGGGCGTGCGCGCCAAAAATGAAGACGATGAAGAGCCTTTTGACGCCATACTCGCCAAGCTGAAGAGAAAGCTTGGCGTCGAATCAGACACCGAACTGTCGACCGGCGACCTCAAAAAGCTGGTCAAGCAGTACAAAGCCCTGATCAAAAAACATACTCGCTCTGCCTTCCCACAGGACGCCATGGAGCAGCTGTGGGGCGCCGTTGGTGCGGTATTCGGCTCATGGAAAAACGACCGGGCCATTATCTATCGCCAGCAATATGGTATTCCCGCCGAGTGGGGTACCGCCGTCACCGTACAAGCCATGGTATTCGGCAATGCCGGTGATACCAGCGCCACCGGGGTAGCCTTTACCCGCGACCCAGCCAATGGCGAGAAGGTTTTCTACGGGGAATACCTGATTAATGCCCAGGGCGAGGATGTCGTGGCAGGCGTGCGCACGCCCAAGGACATTGCCCACATGCAGCAGTCCATGCCCAAGAGTTTCAAGGACCTTGAAAAGGTACGCGCGAAGCTGGAAAAGCATTTCAAGGACATGCAGGACTTCGAGTTCACCATTGAAAATGGCAGGCTGTTCATCCTGCAAACCCGGAACGGCAAACGCACCGGTCTGGCGGCGGTGCGAATCGCCGTGGAGATGCAGAAAGAACGGTTAATGAGCCAGCAGACAGCCCTGCTCAAGATTCCCGCCGAATCGATCGACTCGCTGCTGGTTCCAGTATTTGATCCCAAAGCGCTGAAAGCCGCCACCCAGATCGGCCAGGGGCTGCCTGCTGGCCCGGGAGCCGGTACCGGGCGTATCGCCTTCTCGGCAGCCACGGCGGAACTTGAATCCCGGCGCGGCAACAAGGTGGTGCTGTGTCGCACCGAGACTTCGCCCGATGACCTCAAGGGCATGCTCCACTCCCAGGGCATACTCACCTCACGCGGCGGCGTTTCTTCCCATGCCGCCCTGGTTGCCCGCCAGCTGGGTAAAGTCTGCGTTTGTGGCGCTGGCGACATCCAGATCAACTATGAGAAAAAGACGCTCACCGCTGGCAAGCACGTGCTCAAGGAAGGCGACTACATCTCAATTGATGGCAGCACCGGTGTGATTTACAAGGGGATGATTGAAAGCGCCGATTCCGAGGTCAAACGTGTCCTGGAAGGTAATCTCAAGCCCGGCAACAGCTACACTTATGAGCTGTTTCAGACCGTCATGAAGTGGTCTGACAAGCACCGTCGCCTGAAAGTGCGCACCAACGCCGATACTCCTTCCATGGCCAAGCAGGCGGTGGCCTTTGGCGCCGAGGGCATTGGTCTGTGCCGCACCGAGCACATGTTTTTCGACGGCGACCGGATCGATTACATGCGCCAGATGATCCTGGCGGTGGACGAGGTCCAGCGCCGCGCGGCCCTGAAGAAGCTCCTGCCGTTCCAGCGCAAGGACTTTGTGGGTCTGTTCAAGGCCATGAGCGGCCGCCCGGTGACGATCCGCCTGCTGGATCCGCCCCTGCACGAATTCCTGCCTCATGATGACGTCGTGCGTCGTCAGCTGGCAGAAAAACTGGGCGTACCGTTTGATTTCGTAATCGATCGCATCAAGGCCCTGCACGAGGAAAACCCCATGCTCGGCTGCCGCGGATGTCGATTGGGTATTCTCTATCCGGAAATCACCGAGATGCAGACCCGGGCAATCTTTGAAGCGGCCGCCCAGGTCCTGAAAAGCAAAAAAGGCTTTAAGGTGAATCCGGAAATCATGATTCCGCTGGTGGGTTTCCGCGCCGAGTTGGCCGATCAGCTAAAAACCGTGCACCGGGTCGCGAAAGAGGTTATGGCCAGCCGCAAGGTGAAGATTAACTACATCGTCGGCACCATGGTTGAAGTGCCGCGGGCCGCAATCACTGCGGACGAGATTGCCCAGGAAGCCGATTTTTTCAGCTTTGGCACCAACGATTTGACCCAGACAACGCTGGGGCTAAGCCGTGACGACATGGGTCTGTTTTACGACGAGTATCAGCGCAAGGAGATCTACAACCAGAACCCCTTTGCCAATCTCGACCAGACCGGAGTGGGCAAATTGATCGATCTCGCCGTAGAAAAAGGCAAACAGACCCGCCCGGATATCAAACTGGGCATCTGTGGTGAGCATGCCGGCGACCCGTCATCTATCGACTTCTGTCACCGCGCCGGGCTGAATTACGTGAGTTGTTCGCCGCCGCGGGTGCCTATCGCCCGACTGGCAGCAGCCCAGGCCCAGTTGCGCAACAGCTAACTATTCTGCGGCACCAGTGGCGGCATCGGACAATCCAGGATCGCCGCCACGGTCCGCAGCAACTCCACCTCGATCGGCGCCACCTGGTCATCGGCCAGTATGCAGGCCGCGCAGGCTTTCAGCAGTGCCGGTTTCTGCAGCGGCTTGACGGTAGCCAGCCGCTCCAGCGCAGCGTCCAGTTGCGAATAGCTCAGGTCCTTGAGCGCCGGCATCGCCAGATCCATATCAAGCTCGGCGGCTCCCCTGGCGAACACCTCGCCCGCATCCAGAACGCGTTCCTTGTGGCTGTGACTCACCACCGCAAGCAGCATCGCGACCTCGTGCTGACAGCGGGCCAGAGGCGTACGCCCAAGTTTGGCGGGTTTCGAGTCAGAGAAAGCCTGCTCCAGATGATGAAACAAAAATTTCTGCAGGCACCACTCAAACAGGTTGATCTTGTTATCCAGTGCAATCAGGGTGTCAAAATTGGTTTTGAACAGTTGGTATTGATGCTCTGACAGCTGCCGCAAACTGGGCAACGCCAGTTCCACCAGGGGCAATCGCTGTTCGGCTGCAATAACCAGACTTTCCTTGAGCAACAAGTTCAGCTCTTGATAAACACCCGCATCGGCAGCCTTTTGCAGATGCTCCAGCTGAGCGCTACGTGCCGGCGCTGATTCGTCCAGGACTAACAGGTAGATCAGGGCACGCGCCGCTGAAGGCTCACGGGCTGCTGAGAGCAGCCTGCCAGGCAAGGCCGCCAGGACCGACCCTGCGTAGGCCAGATGCTGCGCCTGGGGCTGGCCGATGTGATCAATCATGGCGCCGCCAGCCAACACTCCGACTCCACCGCTGAGTACGCCCAACGCCGCGGCGCGTTTATCCTGTTCCTGATTGTCTGCCATGTCTGCCATCGCCCCGGAATCCGGGCCCGGCTCAGCTTCCTGAACCGGCGGACGATGAATCAGGTCATAGCTGCCGTCCCAGTTGGGCAAAATCGCAGAGATACGCTCGGCCAAGGGTGGATGGGTGGCATACAGCCCCCGGAACGATAATTTCGCGGGCTCCTCAAACAGCGCATGATTGATTTCGCGACTGCCGGGGTGCTCCAGATAGGAATGCTTGCTGTGCTGGGCGATTTGCATCAATGCCCCACCAATGCCTTCCGGATTGCGGGTGAACTGCACTGCCGAGGCATCGGCCAGATATTCCCGCTGGCGACTGACGGCAGCCTTGATCAGGTTGCCAAAAAACGTCCCCACAAAGCCGATCACAACCAGGCCCAGCCCCAGCATGACAATGCCGCCGGAATCCTTGGAGCGGCGCGCATGGGCACCGCCACGCAGCAGGTAGTAGCCGATGATGCCCAGCACCATGATGCCGTGCAGAACGCCAATCAGACGGATATTAATGCGCATGTCACCATGCAGGATATGGCTGAATTCGTGGGCAATAACGCCCTGAAGCTGATCGCGGCTCAGGGTTTCCATGGCGCCGCGACTGATACCAATCACTGCGTCGCTGGGTGAGTAACCAGCCGCAAACGCGTTGATACCCTGTTCTTCAAGCACATACACCGGCGGCACTGGTGTGCCAGAGGCAATGGCCATTTCCTCCACCACATTCAGGATCCGCCGCTCGTTAAAGTCATCGGTTTCAGCAACCAGCAAGCGGCCGTTCATCATCTCAGCCACGCGCGCACCGCCACCCCTGAGGCTGGCCATCTTGTAAAGACTGCCGAACAGCACCACGGCGCTGACCCCGAGCCCGATAGCCAGAAAAACCTCCCAGTCAAACAGTTGCAGCTGGGTGGCTACAGGTTCGCCTTCTGGTGTGGCGGCCAGCCCGAAAATAACCATGACCAGCAAATTGGTGATCACAATCAGCGCTATCACCGCCAGCGCGAACAGCGCGATCAGCCGCCCAGTGTTGCGCTTGGCGACATCCTGGGATTCGAAGAAATTCATTGGCAAAGCTCAGGCGAGTCCAACGGCTTCAAAACGAAACCTTGGGCGCCTCCTGAATCTCGGCACTGTCTTCAAATTCCAGCAGGCTGGCGTCACTGCCGTGTCCAAAAAAGTTGGCGAACACCACCGGGGGAAAGGACTGACGGTAGGTGTTGTAGGCCATAACCTGATCGTTAAATGCCTGACGAGAGAAGGCCACCTTGTTCTCGGTGGCGGTCAATTCCTCGCTCAATTGCATCATGTTCTGATTGGCTTTCAGATCCGGGTAGGCCTCCATCACCACATTAAAGCGGCTCAGGGCGCCGGTGAGGGCATCTTCCTTGCCCGCCAGATCCTTGATGGCTGTCGCATTACCGGGATCGGAGGCGGCCGCGGCCAGCCCGGCAGCGGCTTCGTTACGCGCCTGAATGACTGCCTCCAGGGTCTCACGCTCATGCTTGATATAGGCCTTGGCGGTTTCCACCAGATTGGGAATAAGGTCGTAGCGGCGCTTCAGTTGCACCTCGATTTGCGCAAACGCATTCTGGTAGCGGTTTTTCAGGCTGACCAGGCGGTTATAAATACCGACACCGTAGAAAAACAGCACGGCGATGATTATCAGGACAATGATGGTCGAAAGCTCCACAGGCGGTCTCCCTGGCAGGCCCTGGCGGGCCATAATTGGTGTTAAATCCTTGCCCGGAACTTCTGACAACGGGCTGCCCGGCCATTATTCCACTTCTGGCTCCTGCTGTCCCGTGCGCACCAGACGTATGCCGTACCCCTTCTTATCTGTTAAGCTCACAGCCTCCTTGCTCTGCCAATAGAACAATAATTATGAATACTGGCACGCTTGCCCTACTGTCGCTGTTGCCCATTATTTCGGTTGCCATTTTCCTGGTCGGTTTGCGCTGGCCAGCAAGCCGCGCCATGCCCATTGCCTACCTGGTGGTGGCCGCCCTGGCACTGGGCATCTGGCAGGTACCGACAACCAAGGTCCTGGCCGCCAGCGTCAACGGCCTGATCGTTGCCGGGACCCTGATCTACATCATCTTCGGCGCGATCCTGCTGCTGAACACCCTGCAGCAAAGCGGCGCCATTCTGGTCATCCGCAAGGGCTTTTCCGACATCACCCCGGATCGCCGCATTCAGGTCATCATCATTGCCTGGTTATTCGGTTCCTTTATCGAAGGCTCTGCCGGATTTGGCACCCCTGCCGCCGTCGCGGTCCCGCTGATGGTAGGCCTTGGCTTCCCGGCCATGGCCGCGGTGGTGGCCGGCATGATTATCCAGAGCACCCCGGTTTCATTTGGTGCCATGGGCACCCCGATCCTGGTCGGCGTCAGCAGCGGCTTGTCGGCAGATCCGGAGATGGCCGCTTACGCCGTGTCCCGCGGCTACCCAGAGTGGAGCCAGTTTCTGGAATACATCGCCGTCAAGGTCGCGCTGCTGCATGCCATCGCCGGGACCTTTGTGCCGCTGCTGGTAACCGCCACCATGACCCGCTTTTTTGGCGCCAATCGCTCTTTCGCTGATGGCTTCAAGGTCTGGCGCTTCGCACTGTTTTCCGCCTTTGCCATGACCATCCCCTATCTGCTGGTGGCCACTTTCCTGGGCCCGGAATTCCCCTCCATGTTTGGCGGCATGATCGGCCTGGCCGTGGTAGTCACTGCGGCCCGCTCCGGATTCCTGATGCCGGAGAAGGACGAGCTGTGGCAATTCGAGGAGCGCTCACGTTGGCCCGAGGACTGGACCGGCAAGCTGCAGAACGCCGACCCGGCGCAGGAAGAACTGCCGGACATGGGACTGATCCGCGCCTGGTCGCCCTATCTGGTGGTCGCTGGACTTCTGGTTCTGACGCGCCTGCCGACTCTTGACCTGGAAGCGCTGCTGCGCGCCGACCATCCGCTGTTGACCTGGGCATGGCCAGCCATTTTTGGCAGCACTATTTCCGCCTCATTTCAGCCGCTGTGGTCACCAGGCACTATTTTTATTATCGCCTCACTGGTGACCATCGGCCTGCACGGCCTGCCGCTGCGCAAGTATCAACAAGGATTCGGTGCGTCGCTGGTAACGCTGCTGCCCGCATCCACTGCCCTGGTGTTTACCGTCCCCATGGTCCAGGTGTTCATCAATACCAGCGGTGGCGCCGCCGGCTTTGAGCAGATGCCTATCGCGCTGGCGGAAGGTGTTGCCAATATTGCCGGCTCGGCATGGCCGTTCTTCGCCACCTTCATCGGCGGCCTGGGGGCTTTCGTGGCCGGCAGCAATACGGTGTCCAATATGATGTTTTCCCTGTTCCAGTTTGGCGTGGGAGAACGGATCCTGGCCGATCCCACCTGGATTGTCGCCCTGCAGGCGGTTGGCGGCGCGTCCGGCAATATTATCTGCGTGCACAATGTGGTTGCCGCCTCAGCGGTTGCCGGAATTGTGGGCCAGGAGGGCGCGGTCATTCGTAAGACCCTGCTGGCATTTTGCTACTATGCGCTCATGACCGGCGCCATTGGCTTCGGTATTGTCAACCTGGCTAGTGGCGCGCTGAATGCCGGATTTGTGGTGATGCTGGCGATCGTCGCGGTATTTGCCTATCACATAATCAAATACAATAGACCGCAGCCCGCCATCTGACTGAGCCTGATCAGCTCAGATGGTGAGCGCGTTTAGGCAGCACGCCAGCTCCCGGGTTTTTACCTTCATACTGCACCGATGTGGCTAATTCCCATTGCAATCAACCAGCCCAGATAGCGCGCCGTTCAGTGCACAGCAATCGAGCCTGATAATAGCGACTGCCGGTCATGTAGACCACGGCAAGACCGCGCTGGTCAAAGCACTGACCGGGATTGATACCGACACACTCGGCGAAGAAAAAGCCCGTGGCCTGACCATCAACCTGGGCTTTGCCTATAGCCGCTGGCCTCTGCCGGATACCAGTCCAGAACAGCATTGCCTGCTCGGCTTTATTGATGTTCCCGGACACCGGGACTTCATCCACAATATGCTCGCTGGGGTGAGCGCCATTGACCTTGCCCTGATAGTCGTCGCGGCAGACGACGGCATCATGCCGCAGACCCGGGAACACATCACCATTCTAAAGTTGCTCAATGTCTCCAGAGCAGTGGTGGCCATTACCAAAACCGATCTTTGTGATTCCGAAACCGTAACCCAATTGGAACATGAGATTGCCAGTGAGTTGCGTGACTCCAGCCTGGCTGACGCCAGGGTAGTCCCTACTTCCAGCATCAGTAATACTGGCATTGATACGCTCAGACAGTGCTTACTGGAGACCGCGGCAACCAGGCATGAGTACAATGCGGCTGATCCCGAACGACACTTCCGTTTCCAGGTTGATCGCAGCTTTTCGGTCAAGGGCATCGGCACGGTAGTCACCGGCGCCACGATCGCCGGGAAGGCGCGGCCGGACGATGTCGTCACCCACAGCCGAACCGGAAGCGATGTGCGGATTCGCGGCCTGCGGGTGGACAAGGAATCGGTAGCCGGTACAGGGGCCGGTGAACGCGCGGCACTCAACCTGTCCACGCTGTCCAGGGAAGACCTGAAACGCGGTGACTGGCTGCTGGAGCGCGCGCTGCATCATCCGACATTGCGTTTTGACGCACATTTGCACTGGCTGTCGCCGCAAGCGCCCAAACCGGGAGTACCTTATCACTTGCACATTGGCGCCGCCCACTACCAGGTGAATCTAAGGCAGCTGGGAAGCGGCGAAAGCCAGTTCTTTCAGCTACGATGCCAGGAATCCCTTTTTTGTCATTACGGTGACCGGTTCATCATTCGCGACCCTACCGGTCGAGAAACCCTGGGTGGCGGTGTGGTCGTCGATACGTTCGTACCAAGGCGCAAACGAGCCAGCAGGGAGCGGCTGGATCTGCTGGACGCGCTGCACCAGCCCAATGACAGAACTGCCCTGGAAGCTGCCCTTGAGGTAGCTCCCGGGGGTATCGAACTCGATAAATTTCGACTGTGCCGAAATCTTACGTCGGGCGGCCTCGAGCAAATCATCATTGCGCTCCACGACGGTGGCAGCAAGACAAGCTCTGTTGCTGACCGTGAAGATAACGCCTACTTATTTTCACGTGCCCATTTTGAAGCCCTGGCAAAAAAGGTACTCAACCAGGTCCGCAGTTTCCATCAGCAACAACCAGACAAGCCCGGAGTCAGTGAGACGGTGCTGTTCAGGGACAGTGAGTTTTTGTACTCAATGACCTTGTTTCAGGCCGTGATCGACAAGCTGGTCGCGCTGGAACTGCTGCACAGAACCGGCGGCGATTTGCATCTGCCTGACCACCGGCACGAAGCCAGCCCGGAAGAAAAACTGTTTCTCCGCAAGATCCAACCCTTGCTGGCCCAGGCAGGCCGGATACCTCCCAGAACCCATGAACTGGTAGACAGTACCGGCATGCCGCTGAAACAGATTGAAGCTATTCTCAAGCAGGCCTGCCGCAGTGGCCGGCTCATCAAGGTTGCCGATAATCGCCACTTTCTTCCGGAGACGCTGGATGACCTGGCCCGTTTCACCAGGCAACTGGCGGACCAACAAGCCGACGGCGGCTTTTCTGTAATCCAGTTTCGCGATGCATCCGGCATCGGCCGAAATCTGTGCATCGAAATACTGGAACACTTCGACCGGGTGGGGCTTACCCGGCGGGATGAGAATCTGCGCTTCCTGAGAAAACCGGGCAGCCAGCAAGCAGCGAACCAGCCCTGAGCCTTCAAACCACGTTGTTTGCCGCTTTAACTTCCGTTTTTTGCGCGTTGGCTGATCATTAGCGACACGACCCGGGAAGCTTACCAAAGGCGACCTTTGACCTGCATCAATCAAGCCTCAGCAAATTGTTGTCCACGATACTTTGGCGGCGCACACTGGTCGAAAGCTCATCCCCAAGAGAACATTCGCCATGACCGGATCAAAGAAATTACGACTGCAAACGCTACTGCTTTCCCTGCTGCTGGGTCCGCTGTTACTGTGACCGTACCCCCATAATTCGAGCCACCCTGAATGTGGGATTTCCTTATAACCGATCCAAAAGGAGATCCCGATATGAAGCGCAAGCGCTATACCGAAGAACAGATCATTGCGATATTGAAGTCTCATGACGCAGGCCGATCAGTGCCCGACCTGGCTCGAGAGCATAGCATCGCTGAGAACACCATTTACCGCTGGAAATCCAGGTACGGAGGCATGGAGGTTTCTGAAGCGAAGCGACTTCGTGAACCGGAACAGGAGAACCAGAAACTCAAACGCCTCCTGGCCGAAGCGGAACTGGACAAAGTGGTCATAAAAGAAGTTATCGAGGGAAATTGGTGACGGCTCGCCAGCGGCGACGAGTCGTGGAGCACCTGAAGAGCCTTCAAGTGAGCGAGCGACGGGCTTGCCGGATCATAAACTTCAGCCGTTTTGCAGTTTGGCGCCCTTTGAAGGGCCGAGATGACTGGGAACTGCGAACAGCCTTGCGATCTCTGGCGGAGCAGTATCCTCGGTACGGCTATCCAACGCTACACGACATGCGCCGGGCAAGGTGATCAACCCGAAGCCTACTTATCGGCTATACCGCGAGGCAGGGCTCCAGGCTCGCACCAAGCGACGTAAATAGCTGACTCGACCAAGAGTGCCGATGCTCGCTCCAGATACAGTGAATCAGCACTGATTCGCTGATTTGAACGAGGCATGGCAGATTATCGAAACCCGGAGAACGCACTACAACCATGAACGACCGCATCGATCCTTAGGCAAGAAACCGCCCGCGGAGTTTGCCAGAGAAGCAGCATGATGAAATCAGATTCCCGCATCAGGCATTGCTCTGATCATGGGGTACGGCCAGGCTCATGACAGCAAACAAATATCAAGGTAGCAATAGCGGCTTGTATCGAAGGTACCAGTACCATCAAATTGTGTAGGAATATTCAATCTCTCTGATGGTTTAGCTTGAAATTTCAGGGGCTCCATGAATTGAGGCTTTCTACCAACACGCGCGACTTGACAGCCGCCACGCTTAGTGGCAATTTCTCAATGAACTATAAGTTATAATACTTATATTTAATTGTAAGAATTAAGGAAGTCTGCGTGGGTGTTTCAGCGGTTAAACCCCAATCAAGCGATTCTGATCTACCATCCAACCACCAACCCTGGTAGCTAAATACCTCAGGAGTTTCGCAATGAAAGTTACCCTAGGCCGTAAAACAGCACCTCGGGGAGCCACCTCGACTGCTGCACTTGGAATAGCAGTATTTCTGCTTTGCGGGTTGATATCTGCCCAAGCGTCCGCCCAGGATGTCACTTTTTCTCGTGACATCATGCCTATTCTTCAGGAGAACTGTCAGAACTGTCATCGGGACCAAGGGGTCGCCCCTATGTCTTTGATGACCTATGACCAGGTCAAACCTTGGGCGCCTCTGATTCAATACAAAGTGGTTAATCGGCAAATGCCACCCTGGCATATTGACCGCAATATCGGGATTCAGCAATTCAAGAATGATCGATCACTGACTGATGCAGAGGTTGCGCTGGTCTCCGCATGGGTGGAAGCCGGATCACCCGAAGGCAATCCTGCTGATCTGCCTGCTCCCTTGCAATTCGCCGATGCCGGTGAGTGGAGCATCGGGGAGCCGGACGTGGTCGTGTCCTGGGAGTACACGGTTCCGGCCAGTGGCCCCGACCTGTACGGCGATATTTATTCTGATGATCTGGTCGGTAAAATGCGTAACGGTCGCTATATCAAAGCCATCCAGACCCGCACAGTCGATGATGCATCCCGCCGCGTAGTGCATCACGCGTTGTCCTATGCCTCAAGCGCAGGTGACCGAAATAATCCACAGAATGACCAGTTTCTGGTTGAGTATGCCTCCGGTAAAAGTGCCGAAATCTACCCGGATAACTCCGGAGTCCTGCTCGCACCTGACAGCGATGTTCGTCTCTCCTACCATATGCACCCGGTGGGTGTGGAGACTAACGCCAAGGTTGAGTTGGGCATCGTATTTTACCCGGAAGGCTTTGTGCCCGAATACCGCCGCTGGTCGAAGCAGTTAGCCCAGCGTCAAAGCCTCATTGATATTCCAGCAGGCGAGGTCGTTCGCACCGATGGCTATGTCTACTTTCATACCAACGCCACCATTACTGCATTTCAGCCGCACATGCATGGCCTGGGAGCTTACCAATGTCTGGAGCTAATCTATCCGTCTGAAGGTTCCACGGCCAAGACCGAAATGATCAGTTGTGCAAACTGGGATTACAACTGGCACACGATCTACAACTACGACGAAGATGCAGCACCACTGGTTCCAGCCGGCACTGTGGCGCATGTCATCAGTTATTTCGATAATACTGAAGCCAACCCGGGCAACCACGACGCCAGAAACTGGACCGGGGATGGTGGACGCACTATCGATGAAATGAGTTTTTCCTGGCTCGGCTGGTACTCAATGACCGATGAGCAATACGTGGCCGAAATAGAGCGCCGCAAGGCAAAGCAGTCCAGTACGATGAATGAGGTTGCTTCGTCTGGACAGTAGCTGCGCAGCCAGAAGCGGATACCCGGACTTTGCTGAACAGGTATCCGCTTATGGGCATTGCTCCAGAATTACAGGAATTTCCATTCTATAACAGTAATAAATTAACATGACATTAATAGAACAGCGGCCTGTTTATAGCGACTATCGACAGACCATCCGCTAAGCGGCCTGCTCAGATGTCGGAGAAATTGCCATGAAAATGCGTGCGATAAATGGTCTTATCAGATTTTTAGCTCTGTTGGCGCTTGCCAGCTACTTCCAGGCGGCAACGGCGCAACGGTCTCATTTACCCTATCAACTCAAGTATGACAACGGCCAGACCATCCAGCCTATCTTCCAGGGTTGGTCAAGAAATGATGACGGCTCTTTTGATATGCATTTCGGCTATCTGAACCGAAACTACTCCGAGAAATTGCATATTCCCATAGGGGCTGACAACTTCATCGATATGGCGGGCCTGGATAACCTTCAGACCCAACCCACTTATTTTCAGACTAGAAACAACAGGGATATATTTTCGATAAATGTACCCGCGGATTTCGGCAATCGTGAAATTGTCTGGCGACTGACGTCACAGGGACAGACGCTGGAAGCTATCGGTTGGCTGCAGCCTGAGTGGGAAATCGACGAATACGGTGGCTATGAGCCTGACCCGGCAGTGCTTGCCAATGCTCCTCCAGAACTAAATATTACATCGGTCATGTCGGTCACATTGCCAGGGAAGCTGACATTAACCGCTTCGGTGACAGACGATGGCCTCCCGGCTCACGATCATGAAATGGAAGGGCAAGAACCCAGTTCGGTCAATGAATGGAACAGCACGCCCCTTCTGACCCGACCGGAAACCGCGCTGGAAATCCCTACCAATGTCCCGCATCTGCAAACCAATGTACGCGGCATGAAGGTCAAGCCACAGGCACCGAAGGACAAATTGACAGTGTCCTATAGCGTCTGGCGAGGACCGGCGGATATCGTAACCGAGCCGCTTTTTGCGGAAGTCAACAATGGACGCGCTGCCACCGAAATCACCTTCTCCGAACCAGGCGAGTACCAGTTGCAGGTCCATGCCTTCGATGGCGGCAAGTCCACCTACGATTTCATGACCGTCAATGTGCAATAACTTTGAGCGTATACGGGGACTCATAACTTAACCACATAAGAAGCAGGCAGTTGGTTTATTAAGTCAGGAGCAGGGCTCTCAGTTGAACGGATGTTTTTGTTAGGCGACTATGTCGCTCAATGGGTCTAAGAGTGTCTGCTTTTCCAAATACTTCATAACAATAAAAGGCAGTTCCATGAATAAGACAAAGAAGTCCCTGCTAACTCTCTGCGTGGCGGCGGCGCTGCTGATTGCGATGGGCGTGGGCCAACAGTATTTACAAAGCGCGGTGGCCGACAGTCATGAACGATTGGTGCCCTACTTTGAGGTGGATCCGTTTTGGCCGCAACCGCTGCCGGAC
The DNA here is from genome assembly GCA_965230125.1 of uncultured Pseudohongiella sp. Lineage (GTDB taxonomy): Bacteria > Pseudomonadota > Gammaproteobacteria > Pseudomonadales > Pseudohongiellaceae > UBA9145. The sequence continues at coordinate 3,386,058 of OZ245938.1, forward strand.
AAGTGGATTCTGGGCAGCACCATCGGCGTCGCGGTCGATACTCGCGATCATGTTTACATCGTTCACCGTAACGACGAACGCAATTTTGCCACGCAGGAGATCGGCCTCGACAATGGCATCGCCGCTTGTTGCACGGCCGCGCCTCCAATTATCGAATTTAATCCCCACGGCGAAGTTGTCAACGCCTGGGGGGGGCCGGGGTCGGGTTATACCTGGCCGTCATCCAATCACGGCATCGAAATCGCCCCCAATGGCGATGTATGGATAGGCGGTAACGGCGGTGGCGATTCCCACGTTCTAGTCTTCACTCGTGAAGGTCGCTTCGTGCGCGAAATCGGCCTGCCCGGGGAGGATGTCGACAGCAATAGCACCTCCCACTTCAGCCGTGTCGCCGAGATCGCCATCGATCCAGACGCCAATGAAGCCTATTTCGCCGATGGTTATGGCAACAAGCGGGTCGCCGTGGTTGATACAACGACCGGTGCCTTCAAGCGTTACTGGGGCGCTTATGGTAACCGACCGGAAGACGGTCGTGTCGTGTACACCCCTGGTGAGCCTTTACCGCAGCAATTCGTCGGACCGGTACACTGCGCTGAACCATCAAAAGATGGTCTGATCTACGTTTGTGACCGCGGAGCCGATCGCATTCAGGTTTTCAGACCTGATGGTACTTTCGTTAAGGAAGCCCAGGTCGCAGCAAACACAATCGGCGCTGGCGCCACCTGGGATATTGCTTTCTCCTCGGATGATGACCAGGAATTCATCTACCTCGCAGATGGTTCCAATATGGTGGTGCACATCCTGGAGCGAGACTCGCTTGAAGTCATGTATGTCCTGGGCGAGGGCGGCCGCCAGCCTGGTCTGTTTTACGGGACCCACAGTATCGTGAGCGACTCCAAAGGCAATTTTTACACCACCGAAACCTACGAAGGTAAGCGCGTGCAGAAATTCCTGTACCGCGGCCACAGGTCATTGAACCAGCTCCGCTCCGGCCCAGCCTGGCCCGATGGCACATTGCTCGACTAGGAAAATAAGAACCAGGATAGCTCGTTAACATCTATCCCGATTGTTACAACGATTTCAGAAAGCCAGGACAGACTATCAGTCCTGGCTTTCTGTTTACATCTTACAATTGCCCCGGTTTTTGACTTGTGTATAGGAAGTATTGACTCTATACCTAGTCCTTAATTCGATCAAATTCACTAATTCTCTAGCCATAGCCAAGGTCCGCTCAGCTGACAAGCTGCCAGACGCGCAATGAAGTCCAGCGGCTCGAAGATCACATGAGTAGTCCCATTGCGAAATGGCGTCTTCAGCTCATAGCGCACCTTACCGCTGGAAATCACGGAGAGGCGTTTCTCTGAAATAGCGGGCCGAGCAATGTAGCGACAGAGCCGTTCCAGCTTTTTACGTTGACTGGCGTGGGCAGCAACTCCGGCATGCAGGCCGGCAGCCTCGAGCAAATCATCATTGCGCTCCACGACGGTGGCAGCAAGACAAGCTCTGTTGCTGACCGTGAAGATAACGCCTACTTATTTTCACGTGCCCATTTTGAAGCCCTGGCAAAAAAGGTACTCAGCCAGGTCCGCAGTTTCCATCAGCAACAACCAGACAAGCCCGGAGTCAGTGAGACGATGCTGTTCAGGGACAGTGAGTTTTTGTACTCAATGACCTTGTTTCAGGCCGTGATCGACAAGCTGGTCGCGCTGGAACTGCTGCACAGAACCGGCGGCGATTTGCATCTGCCTGACCACCGGCACGAAGCCAGCCCGGAAGAAAAACTGTTTCTCCGCAAGATCCAACCCTTGCTGGCCCAGGCAGGTCGGATACCTCCCAGAACCCATGAACTGGTAGACAGTACCGGCATGCCCCTGAAACAGATTGAAGCTATTCTCAAGCAGGCCTGCCGCAGTGGCCGGCTCATCAAGGTTGCCGATAATCGCCACTTTCTTCCGGAGACGCTGGATGACCTGGCCCGTTTCACCAGGCAACTGGCGGACCAGCAAACCGATGGCGGCTTTTCTGTAATCCAGTTTCGCGATGCTTCCGGCATCGGCCGAAATCTGTGCATCGAAATACTGGAACACTTCGACCGGGTGGGGCTTACCCGGCGGGATGAGAATCTGCGCTTCCTGAGAAAACCGGGCAGCCAGCAAGCAGCGAACCAGCCCTGAGCCTTCAAACCACGTTGTTTGCCGCTTTAACTTCCGTTTTTTGCGCGTTGGCTGATCATTAGCGACACGACCCGGGAAGCTTACCAAAGGCGACCTTTGACCTGCATCAATCAAGCCTCAGCAAATTGTTGTTCACGATACTTTGGCGGCGCACACTGGTCGAAAGCTCATCCCCAAGAGAACATTCGCCATGACCGGATCAAAAAAATTACGATTGCAAACGCCATTGCTCGCCATGCTGCTGGGTCCGCTGCTACTGGCTGGCTGCAACCCATCGAACCAGGCTGAGAATGAAGAATTCACGCTGCCCATCAGCATCAACGAGGTGATGGCTTCACTGATAAACCATTCCGCAGACCCGATCTGGGTAGCGGCCTGGCGTAATCCCGAAACCGACCGTGACTGGCGGGAACTCGAACACCTGGCACGTCAGCTGCAGGTGGGCGGCGCCCTGTTGACGATTCCCGGTACCGGCCCGGTGGACCGCCAATGGACCGAACGTGAGGGCTGGCAGGAGTATTCAGAGCAGCTGTCTGCGGTTGCCGGCCGCGCTGTGAATGCTGCGCGCTCTCAGGACGTTGAACTGATCAGCCGCGCCGGGGACGAAATCGTTGAAGTCTGCGAGGGGTGCCACATCGACTTCAAACCCGGGCTGCCCACCATGAATATCTACGGGGAGCTGTCTCCCACCGCCGAGGATATTTAAGTCACTCGCCAGAGCCTCATATAGCTACTGCCCCCCTGTTCCCTCCTATTCCCTCCTATTCCCTCCTATTCCTTTACCGGTTTAATTCAAAGCTGCTACTCTACCAAGTAGCAGCTTTGCCTGGCGCCTGGATGATGGAATGGGACTCGAACTCGATCACGCAAATTTCACCGACGACGAATTCAACAATTTCAGCAAGCGCCTGCGGGCCAATCTTGAAGCCCTGGAAATCGTGTTGGCGCGCCCCGACTTTGGCGAGGGCGATCTGTCGTTTGGCGCCGAGCTGGAATTGTACATCGTCGACAATCAGGGACAGCCGCTACTCGTCAACCAGGAGATTCGCAATCAGCTGAATGATCCGCAGCTGACTCTGGAACTGAACCGCTACAATCTCGAATACAACTTCAGTCCCTGCCTGCTGAAAGACAGCTGCTTCACCCACACCGACAAAGAAGCCAGGGCGGCGCTGGCCAAGATCAATGCCTGTGCCGCGCAGTGGGATGGCAAGGTGGTGCCCATCGGCATCCTGCCAACCCTGCAACAATCGGACACCGGCTACCATGTCATGACGCCGCTGGAGCGCTTCAAGGCGCTGACCAACGCGCTGACCGAAATCCGCGGTGGTCCGTTCACGATCGCCATCGAGGGCGAAGAAACTCTGCAGCTGGCGATGGACGATGTCACCCTCGAAGGTGCCAACACCTCGTTTCAGATCCATCTCCGGGTGCCACCTCGGGAGTTCTCGGATTTTTACAACGCGGTGCAGCTGGTCACTCCCCTGGTGGTCGCCATGTCCGCCAACTCACCCACACTGTTTGGTCATCGCCTCTGGCAGGAAACCCGGATTCCACTATTCAAGCAGTCTATCGACAGTCGATCCAAGGACACCCTGCACCCCATTCCTGCCCGGGTGAATTTCGGCTCCAACTGGATTCGTGATGGTGCACTGGAACTGTTCGCCGAGGCTGCACTGCTCTACCGCCCTATCCTGCCCGACTGTAATGCCGAAGATTCAGTCGCTGTCGCCAAAAGCGGCGGTACCCCATCGCTCCATGAATTACGCCTGCACCAGGGTTCCATCTGGTGGTGGAACCGGCCGGTATACGACCCGCATGGAGACGGCCACCTGCGCATCGAGATGCGCTCGCTACCTGCCGGCCCAAGTCTGGTTGATATGCTCGCCAATGCCGCCCTGGCTATCGGCCTGGCTAAAACCATGCAGAGCGAAATACGTGGGCTGCTACCGGCAATACCCTTTAATTACTGCACAGCAAATTTTTATCGGGCCGCGCAGAAAGGGCTGGACGCCGAATTGTTCTGGCCATCCCTGCAGCAAAGCCAGCCGGAGTATTTTTCCGTTCCGCAGATTCTGGAAAAATTACTGCCCCGACTTCCCGAGCACCTGGCTGCCATGGGATTCGTTGAGCAGGATTTGATGCCGCTATTGAAGGTCATCGAAGAACGGCTGGCACAGCGGCAAACTGGCGCCCAATGGCAGTTGAACAAAGTGCAGGAATTGCGCAAGGACATGCACAAGCGCGACGCCCTTACGGAGATGTTTCGTCAGTATGCCCAGAACTCCGCTGAGAATATCCCGGTTGCGCAATGGAAGTGACCGGTACCGCCGAGCGCGCCCCGCAGCCTTCATCTCTGTTCCACCGACTGGTGAATCCTGGCCCTGAGGACATTGGCGCCACCGCGGTAGAATTCCTGCGCGCTTTGCCCGGCCCGACGCACATTCATATCCACGGCAAGAACCGTCAGCGCAGCCGCGCGGTTGCCACCCTGCTGCACGGTAACGAACCCTCCGGCCTGTTTGCCATCCACGATGTGCTCAGGCAGAAAATCCGTCCGCTAATCGACATGCACTTTTTCATCCTGAACGTGGATGCCGCCAAGCAGTCGCCCGGCTTTATCTATCGGATGTTGCCCCACCACAAGGATCTGAATCGCTGCTTCAATGCGCCCTTTGATGATTCGGATGAAGACGAACTGGCTCAGGCACTGCTCGGCGAACTGGCCCGACTATCACCTGAAAGCCTGATCGACATCCACAACACGTCCGGTTCCAGCCCTTCGTTTGGTGTGACCACGTTTATGGATGAGCTGCATGACTCACTGGTGTCCCTGTTCACTCATCGGCTGATTGTCACCGACCTGAGACTGGGGGCACTGATGGAAGTCAGCGATGCGATGATGCCAACCGTGACCATCGAATGCGGTGGCGCCCAGGACCGCGAATCCAACCTGCTGGCCACCGAGGGCCTGATTCGTTACATGACCATCGATAATGTTCTGGGCAATGACCACTCGGACATGACCCTGGAGTTTTTTCACAACCCGATTCGTATGGAACTGGTAGCGGGCAGCGACATCGCCTTTGGCGATCACCGACTGGTACGCGACGGTGTAACGCTGCTGCCGGATATCGAAAACTTTAACTTTGGTTTTGTAGACCCGGAGAACCTGCTGGGGTTTGTATCTGGAGAACTGCCCGCCAATTTGTCAGCCAAGCGCATCAATGGCGAACAGTGTGTGTCAGATTACTTTCGCCTGGAAGGCGAGGAACTATACCCCCGCCAGCGCCTGAAACTGTTTATGGTCACGTCCAATCCGGAAATCGCGCGCAAGGATTGTCTGTTCTATTTTGTCGAGGATGATGATTAGCTTCAGGGCATACCAGCCAGGACCCGATTGGGCAGGAATCAGGCCGCGTGGAGTTTTACGGGCAGACTGGTATAGCCTTTGACAAAGCTGGAATAGACCCGCTGCGGCTCACCTACCACTTCCACGAAACTGAAACGCTGCTGTATTTCTTCCCAGACAATACGTAGCTGCATTTCTGCCAGACGATTGCCCATGCAGCGATGCAGCCCGAAACCGAATGACAGATGCTGTCGCGCCTTGTCTCGATCAATCACAAATTCGTTAGCACGCTCAATGGCTTCTTCATCACGATTGCCCGAGGCATACCACATGACAACCTTGTCGCCCGCCTTGATCTGTTTGCCACCCAGCTCGGTATCCTGCAGCGCGGTGCGGCGCATGTAGGCCAGCGGTGTCTGCCAGCGAATAATCTCCGACACCATATTCGGGATCAGTCCCGGGTCGGCGCGCAACTTGTCGTATTCCCCCGGATTCTCATTCAATGCCAGCACGCCACCGGTGATGGAATTGCGGGTGGTATCGTTGCCCCCCACGATCAGCAGAATAATGTTGCCCAGGTATTCCATGGGCGGCATATTGCGGGTCGCATCACCGTGGGCCAGCATGGACACCAGATCGTTGCCTGGCTCGGCGTTCACACGCTCGTTCCAGAGCCGGGTGAAATAAGCCAGACATTCCTGTATCGCGGCCCAGCGCTCTTCCTGGGATTCCACTACCCCTCCCCCCGGGATCGCAGTCGCCACGTCCGACCAGTAGGTGAGTTTGTGGCGATCCGCGAACGGAAAATCGAATAGCGTGGCAAGCATCTGCGTGGTCAATTCGATCGAGACATGCTTGACCCAGTCAATCTCTTCAGCAACAGGCAGATCGTCCAGGATGTTGCACACCCGCTGTCGAATCAATCCTTCCAGCTGCTTCAGATTCGCCGGCGCCACTACCGGTTGCACAATGCGGCGCTGCTCATCGTGTTTCGGCGGATCCATGGCGATGAACATGGGCAGCGTGAACTCCTCGTAGGTATCGACGATGCCCACGGTGGGCTCGGAGGAATAAATCTGCGGCGAGGTATCGACGGTCATGATGTCCTTGTATTTCATCACCGACCAGTACGGCCCCACAGCTGAACGCGGACAGTAGTGCACCGGATCTTCCCGGCGCAGTCGCTCCAGAAACGGCAGATATTCGTTGGCCTGCCAGATCCCCGGATGGGACAGGTCAATCTCGTCCAGCGGCAGCGAGTAGGGGTCTTTGCCCACCATGCTCCAACGACTGTGTTGACCTGTCTGCTGCTCTGAATCTGTCATCGGGAACCTGCCTTGCCTGGTGGCTCTATTCTTGCAACTCAATTCTGATAGCTCAACGGTGGCTCACGCAAATGGCGCGCTGATTGCGCAGCATTTACGGCCAGCAGCAACCATCTAATATTGAAATTCCGGTGTTGTCACCACCAGCCCGTCAAGGGCTTCCGTGACCTGTATCTGGCAGGACAGCCGGGAATTGGCCTGCCGATCAGAGCTCAGACTCAGCATCGCATCCTCGGTGGGGTTGATGGGTTCCAGCTTGTCGATCCAGTCCTCCGCCACATAGACGTGACAAGTCGCACAGGAACAGGCACCGCCGCAATCCGCATCAATCCCCGGTACGCTATTGCTGACCGCCGCCTGCATCACACTCCCCCCGGGGGACACCGTCACCGAATGCTCCTCTCCATCATATTCAACAAATTTGATCTTGATCATCTACTACTTTCCTGATTTCTGTTAGTGACCGGACACTGGCGATGTATTGCGCCTGCAGCGCGTGATCGTGCCCTGTTGCTTGAATTAGGTTACGTAAAGTCCGGCCAGCACAGATGCACGCCCGATTGCGCAACATAGCAAGATGGCGGCGATTGCTGAAGAGTCATTTGGCGGTTCTGGCACCCGAATTCGCGAGCTTATCGCAGCGCTCATTATGACAATCTCGTCATAATTTTGCGGCCTATTTTGCCCGATTAGTCTGGTCCTGACGCAGCGGGAGTGTTTTAATATCGCGCGTGCAAAACACCGGGTAAGAAAAACAAATGACGAATCCCATTGGCGCATTGTTTGGCCGTTCCCCGATCAAGCCCATTGAGCAACACATGGGGAAAAGTCAGGAATGCGTGGCAATGCTGGGCGAGTTGCTCAATGCCAGCCTCAGCCAGGACTGGCAGCAGGCCGCCAGTCATGCTGACGCCATCATTGAGGGTGAGCAGGATGCCGATGAAATAAAACGGGACATTCAGACCCACCTGCCCCGCAGCCTGTTTCTACCGTTCGCGCGAGCGGATTTGCTGGAGCTATTACGCCTCCAGGACCAGCTGGCAAATCACAGCAAATCCCTGGCCCGCCTGCTGGTCACCCGGAAAATGACCGTCCCCCCAACCCTGCAGGACGGTATTAAAGCCTATTTCGCTACCACCCTGGATATCTCTGATCGGGCCAAAAGAACCATCAATGAACTGGACGAGCTGCTGGAAACCGGATTTCGCGGCAAGGAAGCAGAGCTCGTAGACAACATGATTGACGGTCTCGACGAGCTGGAGAAACTCTGTGAGGCCAAAGAGATGGCACTCAGGGCGACGCTCTTCGAACTGGAATCCGAACTGCCGCCAGTAGATGTGATGTTTCTGTACCGGCTCACCGATGGACTTGCCGAGATCACCGGCACTTCCCTGAGAATCGGTGGGCAAGTCCTGCTGTTGATGGCGAACTGACACCTGGAAAACTAGCGCTACGGACCCCGAGCCAGCTCCCTGATGACTGACATAATCTCCCAATACGGCTTTCTATTGCTGGCCATGGCCTGTGTATTCGGCTTCTTTATGGCCTGGGGTGTTGGTGCCAATGACGTAGCCAACGCCATGGGCACTTCGGTGGGTGCCAAAGCCATCACCATCAAACAGGCGATCATCATCGCCATGATCTTTGAGTTCACCGGCGCCTGGCTGGCTGGCGGCGAAGTGACCTCAACCATCCGCAGCGGCATTATCGACATCGAGACCGCGGGTTTTGAAGAATCTCCCGAACTGCTGGTGTTCGGCATGCTGTCATCATTGCTGGCGGCCGGTATCTGGCTGGTGATCGCCTCCAAGTTCGGCTGGCCGGTATCCACCACCCACACCATCATCGGCGCCATTGTTGGCTTTGCGGTAGTCGGCATTTCCCTGGATTCCGTGATGTGGGGACAGATTGGCTCCATTGTTGCCAGCTGGGTCATCTCGCCATTGTTTTCCGGCACCATCGCCTTTCTGCTGTTTATGTCAGTGCAAAAGCTCGTGTTGTCCACGGATGACCCCTTTGCCAACGCCAAGAAGTATGTGCCGTTTTATATCTTTCTGGTGGGCTTTGTGATCTCCATGGTCACGCTGGTCAAGGGCCTGAGCCACGTTGGCCTGGAAGTGACGTTCCTGCAGAGCACCCTGTTCGCAGCCATAATCGGCGTCATTACCATGTTGGTGGGCATCTTCATGCTGCGCCGCATCCCCGATCTGCCGATTGACGACGATGACCGGTTCCGCAATGTCGAACGGGTCTTTGGCGTGCTGATGATCTTCACCGCCTGCTCCATGGCGTTTGCCCATGGCTCCAACGACGTGGCCAATGCCATCGGGCCGCTGGCAGCCGTCAACAGTGTGATCGCCAGCGGTGGCGTGTTCGAAACCGAGTCGCCGCTGCCCATGTGGATTCTGCTGCTCGGCGGTGGCGGTATTGTCACCGGCCTGGCCATGTGGGGCTACCGGGTTATCGCCACCATCGGCCGCAATATCACGGAACTCACCCCCAGCCGGGGCTTCGCCGCCGAACTGGCTGCCGCAACCACCGTGGTCATCGCCTCGGGCACCGGTATTCCGGTGTCCACCACCCACACCCTGGTAGGCGCAGTACTCGGAGTCGGCCTGGCACGAGGTATCGGCGCGCTCAATCTGGGTATGGTCGGTAAAATCTTCGTCTCCTGGCTGGTCACCCTGCCGGTAGGCGCCGCCCTGTCGATTTTCTTCTTTTTTATCTTTTCCGCGATTTTTCTCTAGACGCTGACAACCCGAAGATTCGCAGTGTAGAAATAACAGCTTCACCCTGGCTGTTCGGCGCTGAGCTATGCAGCCAGGGCCGCCTCAGGCTTCACCCAGGTAAACACCCGCAGCGGCGGGATGTTGCGCAGCTCCTGCTCGATACGCGGCTGGCCGAACAGCGGACCGGCATAGTCACTGACCCGCTCGGATAATTGATACGCGACGAATCTGCCCTGCACGCGCAGCGCTCCATGCACATCGGCGACAATCCGCCGCGCCAATTGCTCCGGCAGGGTGGAGAATGGTACCCCCGAGATGACCACATCCGGTGCATCGAAACCGTGCCTTCTTGCTTCATCAACAAGATTGCCGGCACAGCCATGCACCACGGTCAGTCGCGGGTCGTCCAACTGCTTGAGGACGGGAACGAACTCCGCTGTGCTTTCGATGGCGAGCAGGCGACTGTTGTCGCCCATGGCGGACAGCAAGGCCTGCGTTGTACCGCCAGTGCCCGAGCCGATCTCCACTACCGTCTGCGCGATATCAAGACGAGCCGCCTGCACCACACGGCGCTCCAGATAGGGCGAGCTGGGGACCATTGAAGCCACGACCTTCGGCGACTGCAGGAAAGCCTTGAAGAAAGTCCATCCACGGGTGTTCATCGGGTAAAGTCCTCTACGTATAGTCGCCCCCTTGTCTCAGCTGTGAGTTCGGCAATCAGCTCATTACCATGGGCAATCGGCTCAACCAACGCCGGACGGGGCACAAGATTCCAGTAAAGCATTAACAAGGCGGGTTGATTCCATGAGTAAACTATTAACTATCACCACTGGTGGCACAATTTTTCAGAAAGAAGTGTCTGGAAAAATGGAGATTGCACTATCAGCTCAAGAACTGATTGATCTAACTGACTTCTCAGGCGACGTTGAATTCTTTGCGACAGGAAAAGAACCTGGTTCAGAGATGATCTTTGAAACCCTTATTTCCATAAAAGAAAAAATTGTCACAGAAATTGATAATTATGACGGTATTGTCCTGATAACCGGGACCGACAGCATGGAAGAGGTGGCTTATTCACTCGACTTGTTACTTGACGTGGCGAAACCGGTGGTAGTAACAGGCGCTATGAAACCCAGCGATATAACTGGCTACGATGGTATTGCCAATTACTCTGGAGCACTCAAAATCGCGGCCTCCCGGCAATCGAACAACAAAGGCGTTCTGGTATATCTCAATGACAGCATTCATTTAGCCCGCTATGTACGCAAGGATGATAGCACTCTCATCGGGTCATTTCGTTCACATCCTGGCCCAATCGGGGAAACCCGTTGCAATGAGGTCATTTATTACTATGACACAATTACTCGCACCAAAACGTACAACAACCTTGACCACGAACGCCTGTACAGCATAAAAGTCCCCATATGGACCATGACAGTGTCTCCACATCTTCCTGAAGAGTACCTGGAGGGCATTGACGGATTAGTGATCGCGGGAATGGGTACCGGATCAATCGCTAATCGCCTGATCGACTACCTGAGTGAAAGCTGGACCAGGCGGATCCCGATTATCCTTTCCTCAAGGTGTCAAGTTGGCCTCAGTTATGATGATTTCTATTACAAAGGCAGCAGAGAAAAATACGAATCAAAAGGATTCAGGCTATACGAATATAGAGAATGTAATCCACTTCAGGCCAGATTGCGGCTTTGCTTCGATATTTGTAGTCACTAGCGAGTTCTTGCGGTCGATTTGACTGAGGGACGGTTTGGCTGGAGAACTAGTGGCGGAAGAGGCAGGAGTCGTGTTTCACAACTAACTACTTGTTAATTATAACTATTATTTATCGAATCGAATCTAAATTGTTACATCCGTTGTTGCTAAACCATTCTTTCAATTTGCAATCCGGCAATTTAAACCCAGTCCGACTTCAGTTAACTGATTCCTGAGAAAGGGAAGCGAATCCATGTGACTGTTAGCTTCTCAACCTAGCGCTGACTGCCAAATGAAGTCATTACGCTAACCGTCGGACATTTTATCAATGTAGTCATGCGCTTTCTCTATAGCGCATGCCCGGGCAGCAGCTTCAGTATCGAATTCACCCTCACAGTGACCCTCCTTGACCAATTCGCCACCAGGCTCATGTATTGAATACGTTGCGCGCCAGGGGCCATTATCCAGGTCCCCTGCACTTGCATTACTAACAACTGCGTACCCCTTGTAGTTGCTTCCATCCTGATTAATGGTCCCAGTCATTTCTACCCCTCAATATACTTAGCAAGTAAAGAATTAGCTGAATATCTCTTCCACGAGTTCCCTATAGGCGGCCACTCGCCCACCGTCACTCACCCCACCTCTCATCAGCCAAGTTACGAGGTCGTCCATAATTTCGAGCGCATCAGCGCATAGCTTAAACCCAGACATTTGGTACGAGTTGTAGTGGGTGCCAATAGGCTGCAAATGATCTAGACGCAAAATCGATTCCTCACCTCGGTCATGAGGGAGGACATCCCAAAGAAACTGGGGATATTCACAATGTCTGACGCGCTCAATGAATTCCTCATTGTAACCCGCCCTCTTAACCCCGCCTGTTGCCCCGTAGTACGGAGCGCACAAGATTGTTGGGGCGATGCTTCTCTTGGGCTTGCCACGAATCAGAGATTTGTCAACTATTGGCGAAAGTTCTCCCAGGACCAAACATGGCCTTTTTTTGGCTTTGTAAGCGGCCCAGAGTTCACCGTCATGCAGAGACATGGCGGCCACTGGTAATTCAGTCCTTCTCCTTGGAGCTTTGATGGCAAGAGGAGTGACCCGAATGGCCGCCGTTTCATGTTCTTCGGCGCTCGTTCTTCCAATGGGTTCAAATGTATAGGGAACTTGGTCAACATGAGGTGCGAAAGCAAAGACAAGAGCGCCACGGTGGACGTTGGTAGCCTGATCCTTTAACCACCAATCAGACGAAATAGAGCTCTGAAGGCAATCGTCAGGATATGTCATCATCTCGTCTAGTTTTTGATTTCCACACTTCAGGGTCGAATCTAGCGGTCAAGGTTGATTCTTGAAATGGCTCGCCAGCTAGAGAATCAAGCCAATGTTGGCCCTGCTCAAAGATCTCATCATGGCGCTGATTTGTAATGGGTTTAACCAGATTACTGGACATATGAGTAAATTCTCTAGCGCGTAATTCCCGCATTTTTTCGGCAAAACGCTTTTTCTTCTTGTTACTAACAGATTTAGTCTCAGCTGGAATCGCAACATCTTCAACCTCACCCACGACACTAAAATCCAAGAACTCGTTTGGTGCGGCTCCTAGCATAGGAGGGGTGCGATACACGTAATCCAACAATTTAGGGGTATCTTTCAGATATTGGTGTATCAGCTTTCTCAATGGCGCTGCGATAACGACAGGAATAGCGTTGCCCAGATCTCGAAGCGCATCACTGTTTGATATTTCCCAGCGAATCCAATCTTCTTTGCCCGCATAGTCGCTTTCGTGTTCAGACTTATTCGCACGAATTTGTACCAGCGCTTCTTCAATGCGCCGGTTAACTTCGTGAGACCAAGGCCCAAATTTGTAGAATTGCCAGTGTACGGACGTGTACGTTTCGCCATTCCTGCGCAGTGAGTAAAGAAGATCAGCTAGGTAAACGTACTTTATAAGATGGATTGGACCTAGCTGACGGTCGAAAGGATTATCTTCTTCCCCGGCTACAAGAAGGGAATACTGAAGCAGTTGGTCGATTCTAGCGAAATCGGAATGACTCATAAGTGCCTGATATTGAAGCATCTTTCCGCCCCGGCTAAATCGGGAGGACAGTTGCCAAGGGGAGCGAAAGTTTATCTAAAGCTAAAACAATCCACAAGCTTCTACTGGTCTGCTCAAGCCCCCTGACTTCTATAAGCTAAGTGTTGTTCAGAGTATCCCTCAATTAGGGCCTAAATGGCTCTATAGTGAATCTGAAACCGTTTTCTGACTCCCGCCTAGACCCTAAGCTAGCCTTAGATCTCCGATCATTGTCTGAAAACGAACAGTAATTAGCCGATCTTCACTTGCACAAAATACTCCTTTTTTTCCAAACTCTATAAGAATGGATTCGCCAACCCCGCATAAAAGATGAAATACCTAGATCTTGTAATAAAGCTTCCAGAGCCCAAACACCGACCCGCCCTAAATCCGCGTAGCAAAATATTATTATCCAGGATGCCCGGAAGGAGTCGACAAAAGTTGGTTCTAAACTATTTTTTGGTATTACTTGCTCAGTAAACAACCAGTCTAACCCTTCTCCGAATTCCTATGAATAAACCTCGTTTTGATCACGATGACCAACAAAACGAAAGGCATTGGCCAATGGAAATCAGGCTGGCCAGAACCCCTAGAATCGTAGAGCGGCCTCAACCTGAGAACAGCTTTTTACTCCAATACACGACTTAGCTATTTCGTAAAACTTGAATATTTTTTAATGCTCATCGGAAAGCTCTAGCAGAGAAAGAAATAATTCTGATATCTCTATTTTTGATCTTCCGCCGCCGATTAAGCCAATCAGATCAGTGAAATCAATGGTTACGTACTTAGCGGATCTCGGATTTAAGAGTACTCCGTAACTCCACTCTTGCCCTTTCCCTTCAATTTCTGATAAGTAGCTTAGCAACCAATAAATTAATAACTGCCGATAGTCGGGTGCAGTAAAGTTTCTGTGCGTGCATTTTACTTCGATCAATGTTGACGAAGATGAAAAGTCTCCAGTACCAGAGTCACACCATTTGCAGCCAGGAATATACGGAGATACGTCGACGCCTGATTCTGAATTGAAAGTTAACGCTCTTATCATCTCTACCATATTACGAGCTACCAGCGTTGATACGGCTCTATCTTGATTTGACATCTCAGCGGGCAGATCCGCATCAAAATATTTGCGCTGCCTCTCTAATGCAAGGCGAAATGACTGACCCCAGTCTATCTCTCCTGTTCTCAGCAAGCACTCTCCGGCAGCCACAGAAATTTCAAACAACATTGCATGCTGCAATGAGCATTCAGCGACTAATCCTTCGTCAATCGGACCCGTCTTGAATACTTCCGAAGTTCTATTTAAGTGAGCGACTATTCCAGGCGTAAGCTGAGGAAACAGAATATCAAATATGCCAGGTACATTCCGGGCTATTGCGCGAGGATCATGTAGTAGCGGCTTGGTCATCACACCATTTCCTATATAGTGCCGCAAACGCTGGGGATTGCTGCCGCTCAATGCCGAGGGCCCATGACATTTCGGTATTCGCAGTTCTTGACCGCTTAAATCCTTCTCCCTGATCTCCGAATACATCTGCAGAAAGCCAAAGCATACGCTGACAATTAGGAGACAATTCATTCCATTTTGCCTGAAGCGTGGTGAACGCCTCTCTATCCTTCCAGTGTCTCCAGCAGTCAATACATGCTTTTTTAATGGAATCAGAGTGAGTGCTATTAAACGTTTGTGTTATATAAATGGATCGCGCTGTTGTTTTCGCGAACCGGATAGTTCTTAAGTAATGCAATTGACTTGTATGGGCGCGCAACAAGTGTGGCGAATGAGTAGGAACCAAGTCGAGTAGTTGATCAATATGGGCGTGAATCCGAACAAAGTCTTCACTATCTCTGATCGCCGAAATTCCTCGCATTATCGTCGACCAGGAGGCTCGAAAAGAATGCAGGTTCCTCCTATTCAACAAAGTTGTAATCAATTGCTCAGCGATTTCTGGCTCCTGGAGTCGCAATGTGCGCCCAATCTGAGCCATTAGAAATGTATCTGGTATTGATTTCTCAGTTTCTCGATTCAGTAATTTTTGGATATCTATACTCTCCACTGTGTATTTCAATGAATCGTAGTCAACAGCAGGATTGTCAGAGTATGGATCAAAGTGTAAATCTATCTCTCTCAACCTTCCCTCGTCATCGTCACTATCACCGGTTTGATTTGCGACATATTCGGCATAGTGTTTTGCGCTTAGGATAAATGTTTTTGATTTGTTGATGGTTAAACCGTATGTAGCCAAACACTCTGAAAGAACCGCCAATGCGTTGTACGCGCCGCCGCTTGCTCCTGAAATTAGAACGTAGTCGTCTACAAATCGATACCATCGTATGCCATGAGAATTCAAGGTCGAATCTATTGAGTTTAAGAACAACTCCGCAAGTATTCTCGAACACTGCCCACCTACGGGGAGCCCGAATGAGCGATCTGCTGAGAATTTACTAAGGAGAGCTACTATCTGCGATCCGATACGTGTATCTCCATTAAGAATGTCTGATATTTGGTTTTCGAGATAGTGGTGGGATACATGCTCATAGAAGCTAGAGATATCAGTCTGTACAACGATTGCGTCTTCCCCTGATTCGATAGCTGATTCAGCGGAACACTGACGGAACTGTTTCCAAGAACGAGATCTATCAAACAGCTCACCACCTTGCTGAGATATAAATCTATATGAATGGACGTTCTCAAACCGGCTTGGTTCTAGTTTCTCGGCCAGGAACACGCCTAACCCATTAAAGTAAACTGTCCAAAATGGGTGTATTTTTGTTGAAATCCGAAATCCACTATGTCCGGCAGGAGCCAACAACCGCTCGCTATGTATACTTAGCGCCCTTATCTTCCTTTTGTTGTTCTTCTCGCTGTCAGCGAGCAGTTGACCGCAATAAGCAGAAGCTATTTCAGAAAGCTCCTCGGCTCGTGCTTTTATGAACTTTGTATCCAAATCGAATGGGAGCATGTCATTGTCTCCATGCAACCCTATATCACTGGCCGCACGCGAGAAATACTCTTTACTTATCATTGGCAATTTTCCTGAAAAATTGGAAACTAGTGTTAGGGCAAATAGGAGACAGACCACGCTTTTCGGCTGGCCCGCAGCCGCTCCTGCTTAGAAGTGGTCTCGTCTTACCCCAGCTTTTCTTCCAACAAGATAGGGCACTAAGTACCTAACAATACGCTTCAACTAGAACATTTTTTGCGCATCGGCGAGTGCTGACACACATTCGGCTACCCTTTAGCTTTTACGCCTGCCTAACCCTGGGGATCCTCCCGGATAGGACTTATATTTATCCGGTGAGGTTCCAGCCCCATACACTGGATCAAAATATTTAAAAGAAGGAGAGACGCTTCTATCCGATTCCTCAAATCCGTCTTCGGATGTAAACTCTTCAAATTCAATCCAGAGAATCTTGATATCCTTCCGCTCGTAACCAAAACTCTCTAATACTTTCTCAAACATGTTAACCGGTTTGAGCTTCCAGTCGATCTGATCTATGACACTTGCAACTAACTGCTCGACTCGGTTCTCAGTCTTAAAATAAATGAACGCCGACAATTGGTCTTTCATCCATGTTGCCTTCTGGCGCCGATGCCTCATTTTATTGCGCATAGTCTTACTTATCTTTTTCTTTGCAGCGCTCCTAGCCGTTTGCATGAACAGGACTCTCGGCATTTTTTTCACCCGTGTTGCCTAACAACCTTAATATAACGAGCGCAAACGTCCTAGTTTTCTCCTCGCTGGACAACACTTCCTCAGAGAGCTTTTCATCGTCATTCATGGCATCCAGGACAGCATCAAGTACCCGTTTTGAAAAATTCCCTTGCATTACCTGTTCAGGAGTGTGGTTGCTGACTTGATCCATCACTGACTGATCCTGTCTTAAGCGACTGGCGATGCCATTGGCAAAATGCAGCTGATTCTCATCAGTCACCTCAGCCCCAAACAACTCGTTCAGCACTTCAATGATCTCAGACAGCCGCTTCTTTTCTGGATCGTGCGGCTTGCCCGTACCAAGCCCTGTAGCAGGGTCGATGCCATAGTCGCCTTCCTCATCACTTAGCTTCAGCCGATGTTCGGCCCGCTTCGTGAGCCGGTAATGTGTCAGCTCCAACTCGCCGATGTCGACCTTGTCGTCGTCGAGTCGATCGATGCGGAGCAACGGGTACAGATGTTTAGCATAGACGCAGAACTGCTCTAGCTCCCTGTCCTCATAAGGGACGATCTGGGAGAGGAATTCATATAGCCTGACGAAGCTGATCAAATTCTTACGAAAAAGATCCAGCTGGTCAATCTGCTCACCGGCATCCTTAAGCGCCTGCTCGGCTTTTTTTAGGCCGGCCTCATCCCCGTTGCGCTCTGCCGTTCGTTTATAGTCCAGCGCCTCCCTGCGATTCTCCATGGAGAACTTGTAACGATGGGCGAAGCGTTCCTTTGCTGGCTGGCAGTAATAGCTCAGTTTAGAGCTGGCCGCCTTGGAGTCGTAGAATGCCAGGGCGAATTTTTCAACTTCTTCCCAGTGGTAGATACCTTCAGCATCCAGAGTGCGTTGCAGGTCGTAGATTTTCTGCGGGTCAGTGACATCGTTGAGCTCGGCTTTGTTGTAGTACGGCCTGAATGCCTCGAGAATATCTGCCGCGTCGTTGAAGAAGTCCAGGATGAAAGTTTCCTTACCGTCAAACGTGCGATTCAGTCGAGATAGGGTCTGTACACAATCCACGCCCTGCAGCTTCTTGTCCACGTACATGGCGCACAGCTTGGGCTGGTCGAAGCCGGTCTGGTATTTGTTGGCGACAATCATGACGTTGTAGTCGCCGGTGTCGAAGGCCTTGGCGTGATCCCGGCTTTTCAGATCCGGGTTGAGTAGCTTGCTGGACTCGGTAACCTCCTCCGGAATGGCCTCATCTGGCGGCACTGAGCCGGAGAACGCCACCAGGGCGTGGACATCGTCGTACTGCTTATCCTTGACGTACTTCTGCACGGCGAGCTGGTAACGCACGGCTTCCTGGCGGCTGCTGGTGACCACCATGGCCTTGGCCTGGCCATTGAGCAGGTGGCGGATGTTTTCCCGGAAGTGTTCGACGATCACTTCCACCTTCTGGCTGATGTTATAGGGGTGCAGGCGCACCCAGCGAGCCAACTTGAGGCGGGCTTTCTTGCTATCTACCTCCTCGTCATCCTCCTCCGGATGGGCAATCCGCCAGGCTGTATCGTAGGTCACGTAGTTCACCAGGACATCCAGGATGAAGCCTTCCTCAATAGCCTGGCGCATGGAATAGACATGGAAGGCCTCGGGCAGGTTGTCTTTGCCGGGTGGCGACTCAGGATCCCGTGGGCGACCGAACAGCTCCAGGGTTTTGGCCTTGGGGGTGGCGGTGAAGGCGTAGTAGCTGATGCGCTCGCTTGGCGCTCGGGCAGCCACGGCGGCGTCCAGGAGCTCCTCGGCGCTGATCTCTTCCTTCTCATCGAAATCGCTCCACAGCAGGGCCTTGAGCTTGCTGGCGGAGGAGCCGGTCTGTGAGGAGTGAGCTTCGTCGGCGATAACAGCATAGCGGCCGGCTGCCAGCTCCGGACGCTTGTCCAGGGCATCGAACAGAGCCGGGAAGGTCTGCAGGGTGACGATGATGATGCGTGTCTGGCCTCCTAGTGCGTCCGCGAGCTGCTCGGACTTGCTCTTCTGGCCAATGTCGCGACTAATTGGCACCACCACACCGCTGGCATGCTCGAACTGGCCGATGGTTTCCTGAAGCTGACTATCAAGCACAGTCCGGTCGGTGACGACAATCACTGAGTTGAACAGCTTGTCGCCGTCTTCGTCATAGAGTGCAGCAAGCTGATGGGCGCACCAGGCGATGGAGTTGGACTTGCCGGAGCCTGCACTATGTTGCACCAGGTAACGCTTGCCAGGGCCTTCAGCCTGGGTGGTGCCAATCAGTTTGTTCACCACTTCCCACTGATGGTATCTGGGGAAGATCAGAGTTTCCTTGACCTTCCTGTTGCCCTCAAAGTCCTCAGTTTCTTTCTTCTCCAGATGCAGAAAGCGGCCCAACACTTTGAGCCAGGCATCGGGCCGAAACAGCCGCTCCCAGAGATAGCCAGTGGCATAGTGGTTTTCATCGGCTGCCGGTGGATTCCCGGCTCCCCCCTCTTCCGTGCCCTGATTGAAGGGCAGAAAGAAGGTGTCCTTGCCTGCCAAACGGGTAGTCATGGCCACTTCCTGTTGACTGACGGCGAAATGCACCAAGGCACCTCGCTTGAAGGTCAGCAACGGTTCCGGCTTGCGAGTCACTGGATCTTTGATTGGCCGGTCATAGCGGTACTGACGCTTGGCATTCTCCACCGACTGCTTGAACTCGCTCTTTAGCTCCAGGGTGGCAGTTGGGATGCCGTTTACGAGCAGCACCAGATCCAGGCGCGGGTTGTAGTGGCCCTCTCGGTAATGGGGTGAGTAGGACACCTCCTGCACTACTCGCAGGCGATTGGCCCGATAGCGCCGCTCGGTATCCGGGTTCATACCGTGGTCGGGTTTGAAGCTGCACAGATCGATCTTGACGCCCGGTACCTTAAAGCCATGACGTAGTACATCCAGGGTGCCGTGTTTTTCCAGCTCACGGACGACTTTCTGAACCAGGACTTTCTCGGGGTCTTTAGGATTATTCTTGCTAAATTTTTCCCAGCGCTCGGGCCAGGCTTCCTGGAAGTAGGCTAGCAGGTCTTCGGTATAAAGTGCGCTCTGGCGATCATAGCCACTGGCAGGCCCAGTAAGCCAACCATTAGGCAGCATGGCTTCGATGATGTCCTGCTGGAATTGGAGTTCCCGGCTATCAGCCATGGGCGGCCTCTTGACGGGCTGATTTCTTGTTTGTGTCGGCTGGAGGCTGCCAGTTGCGAACGTCGATTTTACCGGTGACGGCAGCAGAGACCAGTGCTGAACGTCTTTCTGCTGAAAGCGAGATTAAGTTTGTGCACTCGGATATAAGTGCATCAAATTCGCCAAGTTTTTTTCCCAATTCTTCAACTATTTCTGCTTGCTCAGGCAGCCCAGGAAGTGGAAAAGGAAGATTGTTCATTTCACCGAGGGAAAGTGCAGGTTGCGCTGTCATGTTGACAATATCTTCGATCGCTCCGCGCTCTTTCAAATACCGAAGTACATAAACTGCAAATTTAGTTTCGCAACATTCATTATTAATAGTTAGTTTCATTGAGTTTCCAGACACAACGGCAGGTTTATCAAGCTCGGGTAGTATTGAACACATTCCATACCTAGCACCGATCTTTGCAATTACGATGTCTCCACTTCGCACCTCACTCCTCTTTATGGATTCAAAGTGGTCAGAACTAATTCGCTTCAATTCACTAAGGTTAAGTTTCTCTGACGTTGCAAAATTACTTTCGATTACATAAACGTCACCATCATCTACAAAATGCTGACTTTTCAAATTTGATCCGAATGGCCCATCTACAAACGCATATGGTTTATTCGATTTCACATGCTTCAATCGCAATGCGCGCCAATGCTCCGGCACCTCCCCAAGCCACTCCACCCCGGAATCCTTCATCGGCACATTCGGGTCGAGGCCTTTGGTCACGGCATGGGAAATCACGGCCTGGCGCTTTTCCTTGAGCAATTCAATCAGGCGCTGCTGCTCTTCGATCAGGGCGTCGATGCAGGCGGTTTCGTAATCCAGAAAGCGGGCGATTTGGATTTGTTCTTCAACGGGTGGAATTCCAACATATAGGCGACCGAAGGTCTCTGGGTACAATCTAAGTCGAGAGTCTATGACTCCTGATGAATACGCCTTGAAGTACCGTATGTAGTCATCTGAACGAACCAGATAATGGAGAAATTTGGGATCAGAATAATCTATCACCTGAAACACGCTGTATGCAGGGCTAACAATTCCATCTTGCCAAGCGAAACCCAAGCCCCGTTTCCAAGCGAGCATGATGTTTATAACCAAGTCGTTTCTATGGCAAATTTTGTAACCTTCAAGCGACTCTGCGCGGCTGATGTATTCCCCATCTTCGATTGTTTCGGACCTTGGCTTAACCCCGTAGTACTCGGAAACAGACAGCAAATCTTCAGCGCCGTTAATACTTCGTCCAATTCTCTCTGAAAAGACTTGTTTGAAACGTTTCAATAACCAATGTTTTGGTAAGCTATCAATCCAAGCAATATCATTTCCTAAGTATCCAGAGTAGGTAGATAGGCTCACGCCGACAGCTCCTCAATCATCCCCTTGATCCGATCAGTACAAGCCTTCAAATCCCGATCAATTTCCTCCAGTGGCCTTGGCGGCTCGAACACATAAAAATGCCGGTTAAACGGAATCTCGAAACCGACTAGGCCCACTTCCTCGTCCAGCGGATCGGTCTTGCTCTCGTCGATCCAGGCATCGGGCACATGGGGTTTGACCTCACGCTCGAAGTAATCATGTATTGACTCGCCCAGGGGCACGTTCTCGTTATCGCGCAGGCCGGTATCGGCTTCGGGCTTGCCTTTGCTCTCGCAGATGCCTGCCTCCGGGTCGCGCTCGGCCAAGGCGCTCAGTACCGCCTTGAATTGCGGTGCGCTGAGCTTGATGCTGTGATCCGACAGTGCCTTCTTCAAAGTCTTGGTGAATTGGTCCCGGTTGCGGTAAAGCTCTGTTTCATCGAGACTCGTCAGCGCCTTCTCAAGAATACTGCGAGTCCCTTCATCCAGCTTCTGAATTGCCTTTTCTTCCATCACCAGTGCGATGCGCTCGGGGCTGGCCTGAAAATTCAGGCGCAGGGGGCGCTCCACTGTGATGCGGCGATAGCCAAAGGCATCGATAGGGAAGATCTTGCTCTGGGGAGTTTCCTCAAACTGGCCATAGAGGCGGACAAGCTCCTCGATCTGCTCGTCGTTGATGTATTGACGCTTGCTGCCCAGGGATTTGCGCATCTTGGCAAAATGCTTGCTGCCATCGATCAACTGCACCTTGCCCTTTCGTTCTTTGGCCTTGTGATTGGACAGGACCCAGATATAGGTCGCGATGCCCGTGTTGTAGAACATATCAGTGGGTAGCGCGACGATGGCTTCCACCAAGTCATGCTGTAGAAGATAACGACGTATCTCGGATTCGCCGCTACCGGCACCCCCCGTAAAGAGAGGCGAGCCGTTCAGGATGATGCCAATACGGGAACCGCCTTCGCGGGAATCGCGCATCTTGCTCACCAGATGCAAGAGAAACAGTAGAGAGCCGTCGGAGACACGAGGCAGACCCGGGCCAAAGCGGCCATCGAAACCCTTCTGCTTGTGCTCATCGACAATCTGCTTCTGCACTTTCTTCCACTCCACCCCGAATGGAGGATTGCTGAGCATGAAATCGAAATGATTCTCTCGGCCGGGCAACTGGTCACCAGACAGCGTATTGCCCAGCTTGATGTTCTCGACGTTTTGCCCTTTGATCAGCATATCGGCTTTACAAATGGCATAGGATTCCGGATTTAGCTCCTGACCAAACAGCGAAACAGTCACCTTCTCGCTGATAGACTGGATGTACTCATCCCCCTCAGAAAGAAAGCCGCCAGTGCCGGCAGTGGGGTCATAGACAGTAACGATACGGTTAGGCTTGAGCTTGTCATCCTGGCCTGTGATTACCAGGGACGTAGCCAGATGCACTACGTCCCGGGGTGTGAAATGCTCACCGGCAGTCTCATTGGAGCTTTCCGCGAATTTGCGAATCAGCTCTTCGAAGATGATGCCCATGCCGAAATTAGTAATGCGCTTGGGACTCAGATCCACGGCAGCGAAGCGCTGCACCACCTGGTAGATCAGATCGGCGGTCGACAGCTGCTGGACGAAATCCTCGAAGTGAAAGTGCTCGAAGATCTCCCGCGCATCCTTGCTGAAAGACTGCACATAGCTGAGCAGGTCATCAGCAGTCTGAGTATCCGAGAGCGTCGCCAAGGTCAGTGGTGAGGCATTGAAGAACTGCTGGCCGGCTGCCTTTAGCAGCAATTGTTCCCTAGCGTGATCCGGGCGGTTCTGGTGCTGCTTCGCTGCCTCCAGCACCTTGGCCTTGTTGGGTTCCAGCACGCATTCCAAGCGGCGCAACAGGGTAAAGGGCAGGATGATGCGGCCGTACTGGGATTGCTTGAAATCGCCGCGTAGTAAATCAGCGATTGACCATAGAAAGGCTGCCGTCTGGGAGTGGTTCTCGGTATTCATTCTTGATTCTTCTGTTTTTTAGAAAGCCACTTGAAGTCTATGGCTGGTGCGCCAGCAATTAGATGGCTAGCAGGCTGAACTTCGGAGAGCGTATCCCGCCTAATTGCTCAGAGCAACCAGGAACTAGCGAGACAGTGCTCTTGAGGCACAAGACAATCAGCCACCCTCACTGGCTTCAACAATGAGAGCAGACCAAGCCTCCATTAACTCCCGACGCCGCTCAAGGAAGTCAGATCTGTTGTATGCGGCTCGTGTCGCATTCGGGTCCTGGTGCGCTAGAGCCGCCTCAATCAAATCAGATTCGAAGCCTTTTTCGTTCAAAGCCGTACTCGCCAATGCCCGGAAACCATGAGAAACAAGCCTCCCCTTGAACCCCATGCGCCGCAAGGCCATGTTGACGGTCGCACTACTTGCAGGTTGCCTGGGATTTCGATCAGATGGGAATAGATGCTCTCGGTTTCCACTCACAGCTTCCAACTGCTTCAGTAGCTCTATAGCCTGATTGGTCAACGGAACAATATGTTCACGGCGGCGCTTCATCCGTTCTTCAGGTATAACCCAGACTCGGTGCTCTAAATTAATTTCGTCCCACCTAGCTCCGGCAGCTTCTGAGGGCCGCACCATCGTATGCAACTGCCAGAGCAGGAGTGCTTTGGTCACCAGCCGAATGGACGCGGAGTCAACCGCGGCCATGAGCTCAGGTAGCTGATCTGGTCGTATCGAGGGCAAGTGCACCTTTTTGGGATTCTTGAAGGCCTTTCCGATCCGTACCAGCCTGTTCTCTTCCAGAATGTCAGCAACCACTGCATAGTCCATGATTCCATTCAGGCGCTGGCACAGTCGTTTTACCAGTTCCAACTTGCCCGCATCCTGGAGTGGTTCGAACAGTTCAATGACATCTCTTGGTGGCAGTTTGTGCATGGGTCGATTACCCAGCTTCGGGAATACGTGGTTTTCCAGGGAATTCCAGATGTCTTCGGCGTAGCCGGCGGTCAATTCAGGCGAATTGATCTTGAACCACCGCTCTGCGACGGCGCGCAGCGTATTGGCATGCGCCAGCGCTTCAACCTGCTGGCGCTCGGCGCGTGCGTGCTTCGGGTCTACTTCACGGGCAAGAAGCTCCCGGCAAACTTCACGTTCTTTGCGGGCATGCGCTATCGAGACCGCAGGATAAACTCCAAAGCTGATGTTCGATCGCTTCTTGGTGAATGGCGCCTGGTAATTGAAAACCCATGACCGGGTGCCATTGGGCTTAACCCGGAGATACAGGCCCTTGCCATCGGCCAGGTTGTATTCTCTAGGTCCTGGCTTGGCATTGGCGACTTTAGTATTGGTCAGCGGAACGACCTGCTTGGGCATCCGGTTCGACTCCTTCGCAACGGGTGTTACAAAGGATGTTACTTCAAATTCTGGATGGCAGGAAACCAGCCCGGACCTAATAGGACAAAAAAGACTATTATTTTCGGGGTTTCAGTGGGTTAGCCGGACTTGGCTGGACTATGCTGGAAGGGCTAGTGGCGGAAGAGGCAGGAGTCGAACCCACCAAGCCTGTCTTGTAACAAACTTCACCGGGTTTGAAGTCCGGGCGCCCCACCGGGGACGATTCTCTTCCACCTCGAAGCCTAGCACAGTGGGGGCTGTTGTCACTACGCGCAGCCGACGACCAGGGCAGCAGATCCAGTGTGTATAGTCAGTCGCCGGGCTGAATCAGGGTGCCGGTAAGCCGCTCAATATAATGGTCGCGCCGCTGCATGATTACCGGTGGCGACTGCTCATCCGGCGTCACCAGCAAGCCCCAGGTGGCCAGTTTTTTCCCCAGCGCCCGGCTGCCGCTGAGTGCCGATAAAGGGATAGCCAGCATCAGCCCCAGCACAACCGGTAGCATCCACACCAGTAATGGCGAGGCTATCGCGACCAGCAACAGGAACATGCTGACCCCGAGCAGGGTTTGGCTACCATGGCGGCGCAGCAGGTCTCGCCAGGGGACAGCAAGGGCGCGTCGCTGCTGGGCCGACCAGCCGGAATCCTTGCCGCGCACAATTTCCCATAAATGAGCACTGTGCAGCATCATCACAATCGGCGCATGCAGAACTGAAACCAGTAATTCCAGAAACGCGCTAACCAGGAATTTGAGCAGCCCGGTTCCGCGTGCTTGCCTGCCCTGCACAAGTCCGGATAGCACACCCAGTGCTTTCGGCAACAGCAACAGCGTCATGGTGGCTATAAAGAGTCCAGTCATGCGCTCCGCGTCGAACAGCAGCAATGCCGATGTGGTTTCGTCTGCGCCAGCGACAATGGCGGGTAACCAATCCAACTGGATACTGAGCAGCAAGCCAACCATGATCATCATCAACCACAGTGGCGAGGTGACGTAGTTGAGCACACCCATTAGCATGTGCATACGGTTCGGCCAGCGCAATCCGTTGGCGGAGATTATCGACAAGTGCTGAACATTGCCCTGTGCCCAGCGCCGATCGCGCACTGCGGCGTCCAACAAGGTAGGCGGGCACTCTTCCCAGGAACCCGGCAATCCCGGCAGCATGCGCACTGACCAGCCGGCGCGTCTGATCAGGGCCGCCTCAACAAAGTCATGGGAGCGAATCTCGCCGCCAAAAGGCCGCGGCCCGGGCATATTCGGTAAGCCAGCGGATTCTGCCATGGCCTGGACTCGCAAGATGGCATTGTGCCCCCAGTAGTTTCCGTCTTGTCCCTGCCAGGCGTTGAGCCCACGGGCAAACACCGGCCCGTAGGCGAGACTGGCAAACTGCTGAATACGCGCGTACAGGGTTTCGCCGCTATAAAGCTGCGGCAGGGTTTGCACGATGCCGGTCTGCGGGTCAGCATCCATCTCGCGCACCAGCGCCGCCAGCGTTGAACCGGCGATCAGGCTATCGGCATCCAGAACTACCATGTAGTCATAGCGATCGCCCCACTGGCACACGAAATCACGGATATTGCCGGCCTTGCGGGCGGTATTTAGCTGTCGGCGGCGATACCAGACGGGCATGATGCCTGACAGCTCCTCACGCAGGGCGTGCGCGGTGGCCGCCTCGGCAGGCAATAACTCCGGCTCGTTACTGTCCGAGAGAATGAATATTTCGAAATTGGCAGCCAGTTGCAGTGCCTGCAGTTCTTCGGCCATGGCCGCCAGCGCCGCGCAGGCACTGGCGGGATCTTCGTTGTACACCGGCATCAACAGTACTGTTTTGCCTCGCAACGGGACATCAGGCGCGGCGCGGCGCTGATCGTTGCCAAAACAGACACCCGCCACGGCCGCCATGGCGGTCAGTGCGACCCAGCCGAAGGTAATCGTAAACAGCACCAGTACCAGCCAGAGACTGGCGCTTGCCCAGCCAAGAGATGCCTGATACTCACTCAAGGGAAGCGTGGCAAACATCTGCCGCGCCGCCAGCGCGGTTAGCAGCAGTGCCCCGCCAAAGGTCAGCAAGCGAGCCAATACCGGTACCGACTGCTCGGCGGCTATCCGTCCTTCGGGGCGCTGTGACAACAGCTGGGTCGGCATCGGCAACGGTGCCGATGGCGGGGTTGTGGCCAATACCTGGTTCATGGCGTCCACCGATAAAGCCAGGTTTCACCCCAGCGTTCGCCGTCCACCTCGAGCGTGATGTGTAACTCCGCCAGCTCTGTTCCGGCCGGATCCAGTCGCACATACGCCCGGTAGTTGCCGGTATTTTCAACCAGCGTACCGCTGGTACTGGTAATAGCACCAGCGCTGGTGGTGGCGTGAATCAGCACCGCATCCGGGTCAGATGTCACATCTGGAATCTGGTCACCGCCGCTGTAGTCGATTACAAACAATCGCTCGCTGCCATGTTCGGCACCAGCGGCGGTGTTCACCACGCGCCCAGCGTCGGCAGAGATTGGTGATTCCTCGCCCCAGTACATTCGATAGTTGAAGCGGTGAGCCTTGCCAGCCTCGAGCCCGGCGCTGGGCTGCCAGTAGGCAACGATGTTGTCGCTGGTTTCCACGCCAGTGGGAATCTCCAGCAACTCTATATGGCCTTCGCCCCAGTCGCCCACTGGCTCAATCCACAGCGAGGTGCGCTTGTCATAGCGCGCTTCGTCGTCATTGAAGTAGGCAAACTGCTGATGGCGCTGAAGCAAGCCGAAACCAACCGGGTCGGAGGCCTGAAATGCTGACACCTGAACGTCAGACGGGTTGGTTAGGGGCCGCCATACGGTTTCACCGTTTGCCTGCAGAATCTGCAGACCATCAGAGTCATGGACGGCATTGCGATAGTCATCGAAACGGTCCCGGTTGGTGGCGTCGAACAAGAACATTGAAGTCAATGGCGCGATCCCGACTCGCGGCAAATCGACTCGCGGGAACAAGGTGGCCTCGACATCGATCAGCGTCGGAGCGCCTGGTGACACCTGAAAATGAAAAGCGCCGGTTACAGACCGACTGTCCAACAAGGCATGAACAGTGATCAACTCGCTTTCAGTGGCGGGCTGCTCAATCCAGAAATCCGAAAAGCGCGGAAATTCCTCGTCGCCCGGGCCCACCGTGTTAACCCCCAGACCCCGTGCAGACAGTCCGTAGAACTGTTCCGCGCCAACAGCGCGAAAATAGCTGGCGCCCAGAAACACCAGAAATTCGTCGTAATAGTCAGCCGTGTTAATCGGGTGATGGACGCGAAATCCGGCATAGCCCACATCCGCAAACTGCGCAAAGTCCTGCGCCAACGGGGCCAGACTGGAATGGTAATTGAACAGATCGGTATCGAATGGCAGCGGTCGCATCGAAGCATTGTCCACCAGGTGAATGGCGACTGGCTGGGTGTAGATAAATCCGGGATGGAAAAGCTGAAGCTGAAAGCGGTGGCCAGCGCTCCGCCAGATAGCCGCATCAGTGTTGAAAAAGATCCGCCGGTAGTCATCGTAGCCCAGCTCACGCAGTGGGTTTCCTGGCGCCAGCTCGGGCACGGAGAAAGGTTCGGTCGAGCGAATCCGGGCCTGCTCCACAAGCCACTGGCGCGAGAATTCGCCAGCGGGACTGCCTGCCATAGCAGATGGCTGAGCCGCCACCCCCCCACCACAGGCGCCAACCACCAGCGCCAATGTCAGCGAAATGAGATAACGCCTTCCGCTTCGCGGTCTGTTCCTGGACATGATTACCATCTATGGTGAAAGCGCTGCTGTGTTAACAGAACGACCAAACACGCGTATACGAAACTATGAGCATGGCAGTTCAACGCTATGATTCGCAGGCCGTTTTCTTCTACCCCGGCGCTGGTCGCTCCGCCCCAAACTCAGCCTCCCGGGCTGATATATCGGTTGGTGAGAAATCTTTGCGGTTGCTTACGAATGGTCGCGAAGACGGTGCCAGACGTATACTGCGCTGAAACCAGCCCGGGTCGAGCCAGGGCCATAGCACCCGCGCAGCGATACGGACTCAAGGAGGCAGCCATCATCGCATCGAAAGGATCACAGACAACAGCCCAGGAGTCCGCTCTACGCCGGGAATTGCGCCGAATTGCGGTATCAGGCGGCGGATTGCTTCTGGCTGGCAGCTGGGTTCTGGGTCAGCACAACAATACCGAGCTGGCGATCAGCTGGTTACTGCCCACCCTGGCTTGCTGGATAGCCGTGCTGTGGCGCACATCCCGACAATTGCATCTCAACTGCAGCCTGGACGGTGACCGGTATTATGCACAGCTCGGGCACGGTAACCTGCTCACCTTGCTGCGCGGTTTCCTGATTGCGACAACCGCGGGCTTTCTGGCCATCAGTCAGCAGCTCGATGGTGGATTGTTTACCTACCTGCCGGCCGTGTTCTATACCGGGGCCGCCATTGGCGATGCCCTGGATGGTTTGCTGGCCCGACGCCAACAGCAAATCACCCAGCTGGGCGCCAGACTGGATAATGAGCTGGATGCATTGGGGCTGGTGATTGCGCCCTTGCTGGCGGTTCTGATCGACAAGCTCCATGCCAGCTATTTGCTGGTCAGTGTCGCTTATTACCTGTTTCAGCTGGGCATGTTCTGGCGACGCCAGCGCGAGAAACCGCTCTACCCGCTGCCACCGAGTCGCCTGCGCAGACACCTGGCCGGCTGGCAGATGGCGCTGGTGGCAACCTGTCTGTGGCCGCCCATTCCCGGTGAGGTGACCCGTATTCTGGGCGTGGTTTTCATGACCCCCCTGCTGCTGGGATTTATCCGCGACTGGCTCCACGTTAGCGGTCGCCTTACAACGCAGCCAGAAGCGGAAACCCCATGAACCGCCGTCTTCCGGGATTGATATTCTGGCTACTGGCACTGGCGCTGCTGGGCTGGTCGCTTCGACAATTGCCTCTATCCGAGATGCTGGGCCGGATTGGGCAAATCGCCTGGCGTGACCTGCTGCTCTGGATAGTCGTGAATCTGGCAATACTCTACCTGGCGGTCACAAGATGGCAAATTCTGACCCACACCATTCAGTGCCCGTTATCGCTGGCTACCCTGTTTCGACTGCGGCAAGCAGGCAGCACGGTCAGCTTTGTCACTCCCGGTCCACAGTTTGGCGGCGAGCCCCTGCAACTTTATTGGCTGCACCGATCCTGCGGCCTGGCGCTGCACCAGGCAATTGCCGCGCTTGGCATGGAGCGTTTTATGGAAACCGCAACCAATTTCGCGGTGTTACTTGCGGGTCTGACGCTGCTCCTGCTGAGCGCCATGGGGCCAGCCGGAGAATGGCTCGAAGCTGCCGTGCTACTGGCTCTGGCGCTTACGGCACTATTGATCATGGCGGCACTGGCAATCCGGCATCCAGACTGGCTGGCTGATCGCCTGCAGCGATTTGCTGGCCACTGGGGCGGGATGGCGAACACTGACAGGAAAAACAGCGACGCAGTGAACATCGACAAAGAGCCGACGCCCACTGCCAGAGAAGGCTACCTGGCACTAATTGGTTTACTCCGACAAGCCCTTACTACTCACCGCGCCACAATCGGCCTGGCCATACTGGTGTCGCTGCTGGGTTGGTCGTCACTGCTGCTTGAATTGGCGGTGTTGCTACACGCCCTGGGGCTGAACCCAACGGTAAACGATATCGTGCTGATCATGGTGGCGATGAGACTGGCCATGCTGCTACCGGTTCCGGGTGGCCTGGGAACCATAGAAGGCTCAGTGGTGTGGTCGTTTGGCCTGCTTGGCTTGCCACTGGCTGCCGCTGGCGGGCTGATTGCCCTGAGCCGCTTGCGCGATGCGGTCATGCTGCTGATTGGCTTTGTCTGTATGGGCAGCTTTAAACGCCAACCTGAACCCGCCAGCCGGGATTGACACCACAAGCTGGCCCTGGTTCTGGCTGACTTTATCCACCGGTCCTACAGTGTCACTCCGACTCGCTTTATAACTCGCCCTGCGTTTTTCGCTCTCGATGATTCGCGCTTTATGCTTCGCCAAACGGTTTGCGGTAGGCGGCCCAGCAGCTCTCGTTTTCCCACAGCTTCACCGTCAGCGCACCATTACCTGGCGGCGTCAAACCGGCCAGCAGTTTTTCACTGAGGATCCGGGCGAAATGTTCCAGGCTTGGGTTGAGGCCAGCAAACTCCGGCTTGTCATTGAGCATGGCATCACGAAAATAGGCCACCTGTTCATCCAGGGCAGCCTCGATTTCAACAATGTCCACCAGGTAGCCGTGCTTATCCAGCGCTTCGCTCTCGATACGCAGTTCCAGCACATAATGATGGGCATGGGGATTATTTTCATCTCCCCAGTCGCCGCCTATCAAAAAGTGATTGGCAATAAAGTCTTTGGTCACGGCTACGGTATACATACGAGATCCTTGTTTACATCATTCATTTACTGCATTCGCTGTATTTAAATACTGTATTCAAATACTGCCTGCACCAACCCGGGCTGCTGCTTTTCAAGACTGGCATACAACTGCCCGGCATTACGCAATGGTTCGGTGTGACTGATCAGCTGTTCGGGCTTTATTTGACGCAGCAACTCCCAGGCTAACTCGAAGCGACGCTGCTTGTCCCAGCGGCCGCTGAGTTTTGGCGCCAGGGTACTCACCTGGCTGGTAATCATTTGCAGGCGATTGCGGTGTGCCTCACCGCCCAACTGCACGGCTGCAGTCTTGCTCCCATACCAGCTACCAATCACCACACGGCTGGTATAGCCACTCAAGTTGATGGCGAGATTCAGCGCCTCTGGCTGCCCGCTTACCTCGAAAACAAGATCCGCGCCGTCCGGGCTGGATTGTTGCTGCCAGGGACCAGCCGCGTCTGGCTCCAGCACGCTGTCTGCCCCAAGCTTACGGGCCAGTTCCTGTCGCTCTGGCCTGGTCTCGATGGCAACCAGCTCGGCCAGCGGAAATCGCGACAGAATGGCGGTCAGCAACAAGCCGACGATACCCTGCCCCAGCACGACAACCTGCTCGCCCAGCAACGGCTGTCCGTCCTGCACCAGATTAACCGCGGTTTCCATGTTCGGTAGAAACACCGCGTCACGGGCAGATATGTCTGCGGGTACTTCGATCAGCTGGTCCGGGGCCGCACAAAAATGACTGGCATGGGGCTGAAAGGAAAACACCTGGCGCCCTATCCAGGAAGCCTCTACACCTTCGCCGACCGCAATTACTTTGCCGACGCAGGCATAACCATACTGCAGGGGATAATTGCTTTGCTGCTGCAGCGATTCCAGTGAACTGTCCAGAGCCATGGCATCCGGCAACAGCCCCTGGTAGACCAGTAATTCGCTACCGGCGCTTATAGCCGAGTACTGGGTCTGAACCAGTACGGTATCAGCGCTCAGCGGTGGTAGCTGTGTTTCGCGAATTTCCACCTGCCGGGGCGCCACAAACCAGAGCTGCGATGCAGTTACGGTGTCGTTGGAAATCTGACTGGAAACTGCTTTGCTCATGTCGACGTACCGCCGTAATGTAACTGTCCCCAGACAATCATCTCATCGCCGATCTGCTCGCTGGCAAGCGGCGAAATCTGCGGGAAGCTTGACTTGCCATCATCACACAGGCGGTCGATAGCGTTGTAACCGCCTACCAGCAAGGGCGCCACGGTCAGCACGATGGCATCGGCGAGTCCAGCGCGCAGGAACGCGGAAATGACTGCTGCGCCACCCTCGACCATCAGGCTGCGGATCCCGCGCTCGTGAAGTGCCAGTAATGCCGAGTGCAGATTAACATGGCCCGCATCATCGCCATCGACGCTTATCAACTCGAAATCGCTACTGGATACTTCGGCATTTTTGCCCGACTCGACAGTGGTCACCACCCAGCAACGCCGCCCAACATCCTGACAGAGCCTAGCCGATGCTGGCATCCGTAGTTTGCTGTCGAGAACGATCGGTTGCGGATCTTTGCCTGACCAGGCGCGCACCGTGAGCCTGGGATTGTCAGCCAACACCGTGCCAATACCAACAAGAATTCCGTCGTGCAGGCTACGTAGCTGATGGGTGAGTTCCGTTGCAGCATCGCTGCTGAGGGAAAGGGTTTCACCGGGGCAGGTAGTAATGCTGCCGTCCCAGCTTTGTGCATAGCTGAGGGTTACATGGGGGCGTGAAGGACACGAATGGTGTGAAGAAGGCTGCGACGCATCGGTATGGCTGGCGTGGAAGTGTTCCTGTGCGCCTGTCAGCCACTGCTCGATGCGGCGATTGAGTTCCATGGGGTCACGTACTGACCGGCTCGAGCTGCAGCAGGTGATCCATGCGTTGCGCCTTGGTCAACAGGTAACCAGCATTGTCGGAATTCATTGGCACTTCCACGGAAACACGCTCGGTCACTTCAATACCGGCAGAGCGCAGGGCCATTATTTTGGCCGGGTTGTTGGTGATCAGGCGCACGGAATTAACTCCGAGATCCTGGAGCATTAAAGCCGCGAGCGAATAGTCACGTTCATCCGCTTCGTGACCGAGCATCAGGTTGGCATCGACGGTATCGAATCCTTCATCCTGCAGGTTGTAGGCCCGTAGTTTCTCGAGCAGGCCAATACCTCTGCCTTCCTGGCGCAGGTAAAGAATAACACCAACTCCCGCGCCTGCCACCATCGCCATGGCGCGATCCAGCTGCTCACCGCAATCACAGCGACGTGAGCCGAGAACATCACCGGTAAAACATTCCGAGTGAACCCGAATCAGCGCCGTATCTACACTGGCGGGATCGCCCATATAAAGCGCCAGGTGCTCCTTACTGTCCAGCGAATTGCTGAAATAGGCCAGCTGAAAATCGCCATAGGCGGTGGGTATACGCGTACTGACCTTGCGGGTCACCGTTAGTTTGGTCATCATGCCCTCAGTATTCAGGTATGGAGCCGACCGATCATGTTATTCTGGCCCTCAGGTCGAAGCAAGTTCGACGCTGATCGAGCCCCATTGAGCGGCGTTGAAAGCTGGATACGTTGGCCTGTGGGCAACAGATCATCTCACCCGTGAATGCTGCCACGCTGTACTTTGCCTATCCCGGTGAACTGGATACAGCTACCGGTGGTTATCATTATGACCGCCGCCTGATTCAGGAATTACGCAGATTGGGTCTGGAAGTGGAACCAGTCTCCCTGGGCCCCGGCTTTCCTCGTCCGAATCCAGAGACACTGCGCCACGCCGAACAAATCCTCGGCCAACTTCCCGACTCAGCGACCGTCATCATTGATGGACTCGCCTTCGGCGTACTGGACGAACTCGCAGCAGCAGAAGCCAGGCGCTTGCGAATCATTGCCCTGTGCCACCATCCGCTGGCTTTTGAATCCGGACTGGATGCCGGGCAGCAGCAAACTTTCATGCAATCCGAGCGTCTTGCCCTGCAGTGCGCCGCCGCGGTTGTGGTTACCAGTCCCTACACTGCAACGCTTTTGGCAGAGCAGTTTTCAGTGCCAGCAGAATGCATCACGGTAGCCGTGCCGGGAACTGACCGCATTGCGTTCGCAAGCGGAGACGGAAATCCGGTCCGGTTGCTGACCGTGGCTTCGCTGACCGAACGCAAGGGCCATGATGTGTTAATCGATGCGCTGGCACAGCTGCGCGAACTGCCGTGGGTAGCTCGCTTTGTTGGCAGTGACGAATTTGATCCGCGCTGGGCAAAGCAACTCAGAACCCAGGTCAAACAGCAGCAACTGGATGAGCGCATTGACTTTGCCGGCAAGGTCGCAGACCCGGGTCCGGAGTATCTGCAGGCTGACGTATTCGTCCTGCCATCGCGCTTTGAAGGCTATGGCATGGTGTTTACCGAAGCACTCGCGGCGGGCTTGCCAGTGATCGCCGCCCGGGCCGGCGCCGTACCTGAGGTGGTCCCGGACGCGGCGGGGCGGCTGGTACCGCCGGATGACAGTGTGGCCCTGAGCAGGGCCTTGCACGACATCATTACCGACCATCACCTGCGATGCAGCTTGCGCTCTGGCGCCAGAGAAGCCGCCAGCACACTGCCTACCTGGGCCGATAGTGCGCTTGTTGTGGCGCAACGAATTAAAGAGGTTCGGCAGCAATGAGCGGTTTTAGTATTGATTGGCTAGACTTGCGTGAACCGGCAGATCGGCACGCCCGCAATCAGGATTTGCTGGCCGACGCGCTCACGTGGTTATTGTCCGGCACCGGTACAGCCCCCCTGGCTGTGGATCTCGGTGCCGGTACCGGCTCTACCTTGCGCGCGGTGAGTCAATATCTTCCCGCGCACCGCGACAACGGAACCAGCAGCCACGAGCAGGTGCCGGACGCCACAGAACTCGACGCGCCACAAGCTGCTGTTACCTGGCGCCTGGTTGATCACGACCCGGTGCTGCTGGCTGAAGCCGCCCGCAGACACGGTGGGCAGTGGCAGCTGGAAACCTGCCGGGCTGACTTCGGACAACCTGGAACACTGCCGCTACAGAACGCCAGGATGGTAACCGCCTCGGCACTGTTTGACCTGGTCTCTGCCGGATTTGTGGACAGTCTGGTGGACGCCTTGCAAGCCCAGGCTACCTTGCCTGGCAAAGTGACCGCAGCAGTCTATGCGGCGCTCAACTACGATGGCAGAACCAGTTGGACGCCGCCGCATCCGCTGGACAACGAAGTGCTAAAGGCCTTCAATCGCGACCAGCGCCGCGACAAGGGAATGGGCCCGGCTCTGGGCCCCGATGCCACTACTGCCATGACCGCAGCTTTTGAACGAGCGGGATTCAAGGTGACCACCGGCAACAGCCCCTGGAAATTAACCGGGGAAGACAGCGCCATGCTGGCTGCATTAATCAGTGGTATATACGACGCCGTGCGCCAGGACCCCGCCCTTGATCAAAAGGCCCTGGAGCACTGGCGCCTGTTTCGTGAGCAACATGTGGCAACCGGCACCTGCGAGGTGGGACACCAGGATTTTCTGGCCCTGCCGGTCAGTTAGTTCGTCGCCAGAGCGGCGAGTTTCAGAATCATTCGCCAGCGGCTGGCTGGGTGGAGAAGGCGCGCACGAAGCGGTCGCGCAAGGTGTCCATTCGCCATACTGGCGCATCGCTACCGGGAATCATGCCTGGCTGCCAATTCCAGCCACTGATGGCATCGATCACGTCCGGGTCTTTGGCAATCAGATGCACCGGCACCTGTTTGCCTTGCGTGTCACCAGACACCAGCGGCGCAGGCTGATGATCCCCCAGCAACAGAATTACCAGATCCTCATCGCCATAGTTCACAACATAGGACACCAGTGTCTCCAGCATGTACTCGATAGCCCGACGATAGTGATCGCGGATCTTGTCGGTGTCGCGCCACACCTCCTCGGGGGATAGCCCGGCGCTGGCCTGGGCATCAAAAATCTGGCCATCACCGATCTGATCCCAGGGCACCAACTCTGCTACCGGCGTCCAGGGCGCATGAGAGGAAATGAGCGCGATTTCCGCCATCACCGGAGTGCGCGCGTCGCCACGTCGCTCACGCTCGTGCAGGGCTGACAGCACATATTGATCGGGCATCGTCACCCAGTTAAATGGCAGACCGGCATAACCGAAGTTATGGGCGTTATAGATGTAGTCATAGCCGTAATACTGCCCTTCCGGCCAGGCCATGCTGATTCCGGGCATCGCCGCCACTGTGCGCCAACCGGCACTGCGAAACAGCCTGTTCAGGGTCGCTCTCTCGCTCAGCATCAGGGTGCGATAGCGGGTCTCACTGTCAATCCAGGCACCGGACAGCACCGAAGCATGTGCCAGCCAGCTCAGCCCGCCGACGGTGGGCGAATCCAGAAAAGCGCTACGCGACTTCACACCTGCCTCAGTCAAAGACTGCTGCGCATCGCCCAGCGTGGCCACAACCGAGTCGACAAACGGTTCGCGCTCCAGCAGCACTCGTCCGTATGACTCGGCAAACACCACATAAACATCTTTACCCTGCAGCCGGGAAAACAGGTCGGGATCGGGGCTCTCCGATGCCGCCACTCGTTGCGACCAGTAGTCGTCATTGACCGTTCCTGCAAAGCGCCGGATGTCCCGCACGCTGTCTGCCGTGGTTCGGGCATGAATCACCAGTTGATCAATGACGAAGTTTCCGGCCCTTGGCCAATTGACGGCGTTCAGCACCACCCAGCCAAGCAACAGCGAAGCGAAAACTGCGGTATTGGGCTTGGGAGCACTGCGCAGGAAGCGCTGGATGCGACCCAGCACCTTGAACACCAACCAGCACAGCACAGTGACCGCCCCCAGCACCGCAGCACCAGCTATTACTGTGAAAACGGCGCCAAATACGCCGTTCAGCAAGTGACTGGCATCCGCCAGTAAGTGGCTGTCAAAGACCAGGTTAAACGGCCGGGCAAAAATCTCATGGGCCAGCAAATCGGCGCCGCGCAGTACCACGCTTAGCCCCAACAGAACTGCGACTAGCACCCGACTGATACCACCGGCACGGCCCGGCAGCAGCAGCAACAGTGCAATCAGCATCATCTCCAGGGGTAAATAGTAGAACGCGGCCGGAGTAATCCACTCCAGTCTGTTGGGCAGGGTCAACGCGACAAACAACGCGGCAAACGCCAGCAGGGTCAGCGCGGACTGCGCAAACTGTCTGTATCGCAAGGCAAGGCTCAAAATGGAAGGCTCAGAATGACGCTGTAGTATGACGGAAGGTACTCGAACTAGCACCCAGTACGCCCGGCAATCGGGATCAGACCTGCGGGCATGCCGCTGTTACGAAGTTTATTTGGTTGCCAAGAACCATGGCAAGCCTGCCATTTCCCTGACGTCATTCGCTGTCGCGTTGACGAGGCAATTCATTCAGCCCCCAATCATAATCGAGATAACGGATGCGCAACGACTCCTGCTGCAAGCCAGCGCGCTGCTCCGGGCCTGCGTCCAGAGCATCAGCGTAGCGCGCCAGGAATTCATGCACGGAGCTCACGCCCAACCACCCCTGTTCAAAATCTTCTTCGTACCAGTCGAAAATTCGTGAAATATAGACTGCAGCGCCCTCGATGTAGTTGCGACTGCGATCTGACAGGAACAATCGAGTACTGTCTTCGAGCTGGGACTCTAATTTGGCACCGGTATAGGCCTCAGCACGAAGCGCCGGACAGCCAATCGCGGCACAGTTAACAGCAAAGTGAATACGCGGTTCGTGATACCTGTCCCAGCCGCGAATCATGCCGTGTTCCACATCATCAAGTGACACC
The DNA here is from genome assembly GCA_965230125.1 of uncultured Pseudohongiella sp. Lineage (GTDB taxonomy): Bacteria > Pseudomonadota > Gammaproteobacteria > Pseudomonadales > Pseudohongiellaceae > UBA9145. Next base: position 3,424,193 of record OZ245938.1, read on the forward strand.
TGCTCCCCGAACAGGCTGACAATATTTCTGCGCCATGCCGCCCCCGGAAGAAACCCGATATCACGAATAGAATCGATCTGCGGATACTCGGATACGATCAGATCAACGGTCCAGGCATTGTAGCCATTGATCAGGAAAGCCAGTTGTTCCGCTTCCGCCCAGCTATCGAATTCTGTCCGAGACACCGCCGCCAGCGAATCGAGATACGTAGTCAGTCTCGATCTCACCCCGGCAATGCCGGCATAGTCGACTGCGGTGGCCAGGCCTTCATCAAACTCCTGGACATACTCATCCAGCAGCTGCTCCCAGGCGTGGTGATCAAAATCTGCAGCCGCCAGGGTTGGCATGGCAAACATAACTAGCAAGGACATGACTTGCGGGGTGCGCATGATGCTTCTCCAGTGTCCGTTTTATTTCACGCAATAACCCGCGCTATGACATTTCTGCAATCGGTAGCCGCGCGGTTCAGCCGTTGCCAGCTGCCGCCACTGCCTGTGCCGAACAGTAGACCGCAGCAGCCGCAGATTCTTCCCGCGCTCCCATCTTCCTGATGCAACCAATGCGGAGCACTGGTCTGCGCACTATCCTGCCAGAGTAAAATCGAGTATTCTTTCCCGGTTAACAATAGCAGGCGGATAATCGTTTTCAGTCAGTCACTTACCCCAATTCACGGGCCTGCGACAGCGACATGGACTGACACCGAAGTCATGCAGGAAGCTGAGCTGCAGTATTGTCAGCGACCAGTCACTAGTCTGGTCCGACACCCTACGAGGTTTCTCAAAGGGAGTAATAGACTCGTTATTCAGCGCTGACCCGGTCACCCATCCGCCTGACCAGACAAACAGGACTGAACCCACAGTATTACAAAGCAACATGGCCCATCGGCATGAGCCGGAAGTCGTGTGCGCCGGAGAGTCTGAATGTATCACGCCGAAATCACTGGCTGGGGCAAGTGCGTACCGCCAGCCGTTCTCACCAACGAAGACCTGACCACCTTCATGGACACGTCGGACGAGTGGATAGCGAGTCGCACCGGTATCAGGGAACGGCGTATCTGCCACTGCAATTTCTCCGATATGGCGCTGGTGGCGGCGCAGCACGCGCTGGCCGCCGCCGATCTGGACCCAGCAGAACTGGACCTGATTTTGCTGGGCAGCCTGACCAACGACAGCTACTGCCCGAATACTGCATCTTTGATTGCCGATGCCCTGGGCGCCGTGAATGCTGCGGCCATCGACGTGAACTCGGCCTGCACCGGCTTCTTGTACGGACTGCATATCGGCACCAACCTGATCAAAACCGGTGCCCACAAGAAGGTACTGGTAATTGGCGGTGAGTTCATATCCCACTATATGAACTGGAGCCGCCGCGACGTTGCAGTGCTGTTCGGCGACGCTTGCGGGGCGGTAGTAATCGAGCAAACCGACCAGGAGGTCGGCCTGCTTGCCGCCAGCATTGGCTGCGAGGCGGACGCCAAATACGCCATTCAGATAACCAATCTTGGCTCCGCCTATTCACGGCTCAGTGATGAATTTCTTTACATCGGCTGGAACTTTGAGGGGCAGGAAGTCTTCAAGCGCGCGGTCAAGGCCATGTCTCAGGCCTGTGAGGATGTCCTGAAACAAACCGGACTGAGCATGGATGACGTGTCACTGGTGGTGCCGCACCAGGCCAACAAGCGCATCCTGGACGCCCTTGCCAAACGGGTCGGGGTCGACCCGGACCGGGTGTTCGTCAACGTTCATAAATACGGCAACACTTCGGCGGGCACCATTCCTGTGGCCCTGGCTGAAGCGGTGGAAGAAGGCCGTGTCAAATCCGGTGACTACCTGCTGACAGCCTCATTTGGGGCCGGGCTCACCTGGGGTGCCGGGCTGATCCGCTGGGGGGAGCGCACCACGCCGCTGCAAATCAGCGAGGCAGCGCTGCCCGCCTGCAACCAGACCGCCCTGGAAATCCTGGCGCCGCACATCAAACGCTACGCCGAACACGCCGCTACCAAATAGCACCGAGCATCCGCTCGAGTCAGCATTGCCCGGGCACCGCGCCAACAGCCGGGTTCGGGCGGCCCCGCGATTGCTGATACTGGGCTGACACCCCGGTTAAGTACTGGACATCTACCCCTCGGAGAGATACCTTTGGACGGCCTTGCACGGTGTCTTGCTGACGCTGCTGGCAAGATGTTGGCTTCGAACAATAACAATAGCAACCCGGTATCCAAAGCTGGGTGCCGACCTGAATTCCCAGCCAACCTACATTACATATAACGCATGCAGCGAACTCATTGCGGGAGTGAACCAATGATAAAAAGATCCCTTCTATCTCTGTCCCTGATCGTCACCCTGGGGCTGTTCTCAGCACCGGGTATGGCCCAGGTCGACCTGGAGCCGGCCGAGCCCTATAAAGTCGGTACTTTTGCGGTGGACTATGAGCAGTTTGTCGGGCTGGTAATGCGCGATGACAGCCTGATCGTTGATCTGGCCGCCGCCAACCAGGCCATGGAACTGATTCCCCGGTACGCGTCGGTCGACATGCCGAACGACATGCTGGGCCTGATCGAACAGTATGATTACGGCCTGAAATACCGGGTCTACGAGATCGTCAACTGGCTGGTGGAGGAAGGCATGCTCAGCGGTCGCGATATGCCGGGCTACATCCACGACGTCGAGGACGTGGATATTCGCGCGCCGATCCAGTACCCAAGCAAGATCATGAATGCGGCAGTGAATTTCTACACTCACGCCTGCGAAGGCTGCACCGCCGATGAACTGGCGGCCCGCACCCGGGAGCGCCGTGAGAACCGCGGTGTGCCCTACCTGTTCCTGAAGCCGACTCGTGGCGCCGTGATCGGCAGTGGCGAAGACGTCATCATGCCCTACGGCCGCGACGAAATTGAATACGAAGTGGAAATGGCTATCGTGTTCGGTCGTTCTGGCAAGTACGTCTCTGCCAATCGCGCTTACGACTACGTATTTGGCTACATGGTGGCTATGGATGTCTCCGACCGCGGCGGCCGTCCGCCCGGCGGCTACGGCGTGCGCTCCGACTGGTTCGTCGGCAAGGGCCACGACACCTTTGCGCCCCATGGTCCCTGGATCGTACCCAAGGAATTTTATGGCGATCCCATGGAGCGTCTGCACCAGATCACGGTCGTGGATGGAGTGACCGTACAGGAAGCCCGCGCCGGCGACATGATCCACAACATCCCGGAGCTGATTGAGTACGCAACCTCACTGATCACTGTCTTCCCCGGCGATGTCATGCAAAGCGGCACCTCAGGCGGCACCGGTGCGGGTCGTGTCGAGCGCGCCACCGGCTCCGGCTACCTGATCGATGGGGAAACCATCAGCGCCACTATCGAAGGCATTGGCACTCTGACTCATAGAGTAGTCCGCGAACGCAGCATCCCGGCCGATTTGTCCGGATCCCAGTTGCCGCCAACCAGCTCTTATCGCGACTAATAACGCGAGCCAATATCGCAACCAGACGCGATAACAGGCAAACTAGTGAAGGCCCCGGTCCGTGGATCGGGGCCTTTTTTTGGTTCATCGTGTTTTCCCGTGAATTGTGGCCAGGCTCTGCTTGAGGTCAGAGATTTACGTGGCAAGGTACTTATCTGGCAATGAACACCACACAATGTTCTTTCCCGAAAACCTGCGAAAAACCTTTCTTTTTCTGCATTATTACCGACCAATAGTAATAATCAGGAATTTCCGATTGCGCCCCGCTGCCGCACGCAGCGAGCACCAGCCAACCGTGGAGTAAAGTCGCGTGCTGTCCCTTGAATTTATGTTCTGGTCTGTACTGGTAGCGGCGCTGCTGGCCTTCTGGTGGCACAGTGACCGGATCAAGAGCCTGGCCCTGCAACAGGTCAACCGGGTCTGTCGACAACAGGCCCTGCAGCTGCTGGACCAAACCATGGTGCTGCGTGGCCTGTGGGTGGTACGCAGTCCCAGCGGTGTGCTTGTCCTGCGGCGACGTTACCAGTTTGAGTTCAGCTCCACCGGCCAGGCACGCTACCGGGGCGAAGTCATCCTGCTGGGCCAACAGATTATCAGCCTGGATATGGAACCCCATATCCTGCCCAATGACGACCAGCAGCTTCCCTGACGCCCTGACCCCCGGATTACGGCGCTACACTGCGTCGCAGGCCCGGGTAATACAACAGCAGTGCAGCGGCTCGCGCCATGACAAAGCCAATCATCGCCAACCACAATCCGACAACCCCCAGGGCATCACTCAGCAGCCACCACGCCAGTAGAAAGCAGCCCAAAGATAGAAATGCCGCGTTGCGCATGGCCCGGGTGTAGGACACACCGATAAAAATCCCGTCCAGCTGGAAAGCTGCGAACGAAACCAGCACATAAAGCGCCGCCAGCCAGCGTAAATCCAGTGCCGCGCTGCGCACTGCCGGCAGATCGGTCAACAGTGCCACAGCAGTGCCACCCAGCCAGAACACTGCCGCCGCCAGCAGCATGGCGGAAAGTAGCGCCAGCAATGTGGACTTGCGCACCGCCATGTCGAATCGCGTCAACTGGCGTGCGCCCTTGGCGCTACCGACCAGCGATTCGACGACGAACGCATAGCCATCCAGAAAGAACGCCGAAAATGAAATCAGCTGCAGCAGGATATGATTGGCGGCCAGCAGCACATCGCCATAACCGGCGCTCTGATTGGTAAAAAATGCAAAGGAGAACACCAGCAGCAAGGTGCGGATCATGATATCGATATTGGCAGCCGCGGTTTGTCTGACAGCGGCACGGGAAATAATCCGCTGCCAGGGCCAGAATGGCCGGCTGGCGTCGCGGCGCAGCAGGTCCCTGCGCAGCAGCCAGGCGGCAAACAGCAGCGTACTCCACTCTGCAATCACCGTGCCCAGAGCGATACCGACCGCCCCCAGCCCCAGCAATCCGGCGAACAGCACATCCAGACCAATATTCAGGCCATTGAGGAAGATCTGCAGGGCCAGAACCTGCCGGCTGTAGCCCAGGCCCACCAACAGGCCCATGCAGGCGAAACCCGCCAGGGTGGCCGGCGCCCCCCAGATACGAATCTCGAAGTAATCCCGGGCCACGGATTCCACCGCGGCGCTGCCGTCCAGCAGGGCGAAGGCCGCCGCGCCAATAGGCCACTGCAAGGCAATCAGCAACAGCCCCAACACCCCGGCCATCAGCAGTGCCCGCCCCAGGGCCGCCCGCACCTCCTGCTCATCGCCAGCACCTGCGGCCTGGGCGGTGAAACCAGTGGTACCCATGCGCAGGAATCCGAAGCTCCAGTACACAAAGGAGAAGATCAGGCTGCCAAAGGCGATCGCCCCCAGGTCGGAGACGCTACCCACATTGCCGATAACTGCAGTATCAGCCAGTCCCAGCAGCGGCACCGCCGCATTGGCCAGGATGATGGGCCAGGCGCGGCGGAGCAACAATCCGTAACTGATAGTTTCTGGGTTGGACATGGGTCGCGCATTTTACTGTAAGCGGCACTACACTGTTGGCATTGTCCAGCAGCAGCACTAGACTGACCAGTCAGATTAATCCCTGACTTTTAATGAACTGACTATATTCAGCTAGTTAGTAATACCTGGGGACATCAAACGCTGGGTTCGCGGAGCAACAACGCCAGGTAGCGCCGGAAATGCTGCAAGCCGTCATGCAGGTGGCTAGCGGAATGATGGGACTGCGCCGTGATAATCGAGCCCTCGATGACCGCCATCAGATGGACCGCCAGCGCCTTGGCACTCACCTCAGTGACGTCCCGGGCAGTCAGTGCCGGCAGGAACAGCCGCACGAACTTCTCCTCGAATCGGTCAAATAATGCGCCAATACGGTCATTCAGGCTGGGATGAGTCTGCGCGACTTCCACCGCTACGCTGCCCAGCAAACTGCCGCGCGACCAGAGCGAATCGGACGTTGCAATCAGGTAGTCCACAAAACCCAGGGCGCGCCGCACCGGATCGTCCAGATCGCGGTACGGTCCGGCGGCCAGCACTTTCCAGGTACTGGCGGCGTACCCTTCCAGGGCCGTCAGGGCCAGCTCTTCCTTGGATTTGAAGGCGTGGTAGAAACTGCCTTTGGCGACTCCGGCGCGGGCCACGATGCTGTCCACCGTGGTTGCACTGTAACCACGGCCGGTCATCAATTCCTGCGCTGCGGCGAGCACCTTGTCTTTGGCAGTTTTTGCAACCATGAACGAAGCATGAACTGACCAGTCGGTCTAGTCAATATGCTGGCGGGTAGCCTGGAAATGGTGGGCTGGCTGCCAGCGCAGAAAACCTTGCCGGTCACCGAACTGGCAACCGACTGTCTGGTCAGTCGATCGCCAGAATGTGGATGTCACTGTTCTGGGTTTCCAGATAGATCGGGTCGCCGCCGCCGTTTATCTCACCGCGGCCGAGGATATTGCCATTGCCGTCTTCCTGTATGGTTATCGGGAAGTCAGTGTAAATTCTGTAGTCTCCCCGGGCCCGTCGCGACACTTCCAGATCCGCCACAATACGTGCCCCATGGTCAGCTGGAATCCGGACGATGACGTCCCCACCAGATGACTCCAGCTCTACCGTGGCGTCGCGGGCGCCACTGAATGCCAGCAGTTCGGCTTCCACCCGGCCGCCGGCGGTGTCCGCGCGAATCGGCCCGCGGCTTTGCCGGATCGTGATGCTGCCGCCGGAGGTATCGGCATAGACCGGGCCATTACTGCGGCGAATTTCGATATTGCCGCCGGAGGTATCTGCCTCGACACTGGTTTCACTGCCCTCGAGGAAAATATTCCCCCCGGAGGTATCGGCAATCAGCGGACCCATGGCCCAGCCGGCACGAATAGTCCCACCGGAGGTGTCCAGTTCCACGCGGCCGGCGCCTTCCCCCACCTCGATATTGCCGCCCGAAGTATCGGCATAGATATCACCACCCGCATTGCCGATGCGGATCGACCCGCCAGAAGTGTCCGCTTCCACATTGCCGGTGACATTGGCGATACTGATACTGCCGCCGGAGGTGTCGGCGCTGACATTGCCATCCACGTCGGCGATTGTAATGCGGCCACCGCTGGTGTCGACCACCACGTCGCCGCCGGTCACCCGGCCAATGGAAATGCTTCCGCCACTGGTATCGGCATGCACATCACCGGCAATATCTCCGACTTCGATGCTACCGCCACCGGTCTCCAGGTCGACGTTGTACTGCCTGGGTACGTCAATGTCGAAACGAATGTTCGAACCACCAAAGCCGAACAGTCTGCCTTCCTGATCGGCGATCACCACAACGTCATTGCCTTCCTGGGCAACATCCAGCTCGAAGCCGCCGCTATTGCGGATTTGCACGCGCACCACATTGCGCTCCCAGGTACGCACTTCAATCGGCCCGGAGTCACTGTTGACCGTCAGCGTGCCGCCAGGTGCTACCGCAAACTCCTGATCAATATCGTCGCTGGACGCCGCCAGCAGTGTCCCGGACTGGACAGCGAGCACCAGCAGCGCCGCCCACAGGCCAGGAATTTTCGCCATTAATCGATTGCCAGTCATAGACTTCCCCTCATTCAACCTTGAACCTGACCAGGTCCCGCCGCGGCGAGAACCCACAGTAAAATCCTTCAGTAAATAAATGTGTCCTGATCACCGCTGTCCACAGACTCGACGATGCTGCGCGCCTGGGTACGGATATACTCGTTGCTGTCGTTTTCCATTTGCTCGCGAAACACCTGCAGGGTCTGCGGGTCGCGGTATTCTGCCAGGGCGTTGAACGCTTCCACCCGCACCCCCTGATTAACATCCTGCTGCAACGCATAGCGCAGCGCGTCGCGCACTCGCTCTTCATGGGTGAGATTCACCAGGGCCTGTACCGCCTGATAGCGAACCCCGGGATTCTGATCGCTGACCAGCACCTGAATGAGCGCCTCGTAGACGTCATTGCCTGCCGACACGGCCCGCAGCGCGTGGATGGTGTCGAGCCGGGCAGCACTGTCAATGTCATCCTGCAGCGCCACTGCCATCAGCCGGTTAATACCCTGGTCGGCAACGTTGCCGGTCAAGCGGGTTTCCGATGCCAGGGAGAACGACAGATCAATCTCCCCGGTCGCCGCATTAAAACTGTTTACCTGTAGCTGGTAAATTTCGAAATCATCATCGCTGACCAACGCCAGCGGCGAGGCTGCCTGCTGGAGCGACGGGCCCACCGGGAAATCTGCTCCGGGCGTAGTCGACGGCGTTGCCACCAGTAGACCCAGCACAAAAGTCATCGCCATGGCTCCGCCCTGCAGCGCCAGGGTAAGCGGACGTTCCCGCAGGGCCTGCAGCCAACCGGTAAATACCGTGCGCTGCCGCGATTCTTTCAGCAGCCGCTGGCGCAACTGCCAGCGATTGCCCTGCAAACGTTCTTCATCGATGAGTGGCTGGACGCCAGGCGGCAGGGCCGCATCAAGCTGCTGCTCGCCGTCCAATACCGCCTGCAGGGCCGGGTCATTGGCAAGATCACGCTCGAACGCGATTCGCTGCTGCGCATCCATCTCACCGTAGAGGTAGTCGATTACCTGCTGTTGTCGCTTCTCATTCATTGGCATGGGTTGCTCTCATTGACCAGATCGCATTGGCTGGCTTGTATAAACGCTGTCTTCGGCTCTCATTAACCACGCTAGTAAAACTCCGCCAGCATCGTCTTCAGTTTGTTCCGGGCCCGAAACAGGACCACTTTCACCGAGTTTTCCGAACAGGACATGATCTCGGCCGCTTCGCGAATCTTGAATCCCTGTTGATTGCAGAGCACAAACGCCATGCGTTCCGTGTCCGTGAGCCTGCGCAGGGCGCGGTTAATCTGCTCATTCAATTCGCCATCAATCAGGTTCACCTCCGGCGTGCGGGTTTCCACGTAGGTTTCCTGCTGTTCGTAATCTGCTTTGACAGCCGCCATTTTCTGCCAGGTGCGCTTCAGTCGGCGCCGATTGGACAAGGCGGTGTTAACCACAATGGTGTGCAGCCAGGTGCTAAATTTGCTTTCCCGCTTGAAGCGGGGCAGCGCCCGAAATGCCGCCAGCATCGCGTCCTGGTAGATGTCATTGGCATCGTCAGGCGTATACGCAAAGCCCGCCGCTACCGCCAGCATCTGTCGCTCGGTGCTGCGCAGGAGCCGTTCAAAGGCCGCGGCATTGCCCGCCTGAGCTGAGCGAATCAATTCTGCTTCTGTTTCCTGTAGCAAGGGCTCTCCCACATGCACCGATTCAGACCCCGATCGTTGACCCTATGCGCACAATCTACATTCTCAGTGATCTGAATTGTGTTTTCAGGCTCTACTTAGAGACCTCTATCGGCCAAAAGGTTAACAGCCGCAAACAACCGATTTTCCGGAGGCGGCCGCAGCAATGCGCGGGATGATGGGGGACAGGCGGAAGGGTCCGGTAACGTCTATTTGAGAAAGCGCAGCAGGGAGCGTTCGGTGATGATGGTGATGGTGGCGCCTTCGCGGCGCAGCAGCAGGGCCTTTTCGATCTTGCGGCCGTGGCTGGTATACAGCCAGTCGCGACTGGCGAGGGTGCCAATCACCAGATAGTCCACCCGGCTGGTGACGTTGGGGGATAATTCCGCGCCTTTCATGCGCAACAGGGTATCCACGGTATTGCGGTCACCCAGCACGAAATCGCCGGTCAGGCAGAACAGCTTGCCGGGGATGTCGATGTGCTCGACCTCATCTTCCCAGACCTCGGTGGAGGCTTCATAGCTGATTCCGGTCGGATTGGTGGTGGGCGCAGAGATACCGCGCAGGGTCTGTAGCAGGTCTTCACGCTCTTCGTCCGAGATCACCCCATCTTCGAGAATATTGTTCAAACGGTCGACGATGATACTGGCCGGCCAGGTGTCACGTACCGCATTGTGTTTGTCCAGCCAGTCGGACAGGGCGGTCACTTCCTGGTCGTTGAGTACCCCATCTGAGGCAATACCGGTGAGAAATCCCATCAGCTCATTACCCTGGGCGACCCTGCTTTGCCGTTCTTCACCGGTCGCGGCGATGAACGTCATGATACGCTCCTGCATCCCGGCTAATTCATCAGGCTCTACCTTGCCGTCAGCGACGATCTCCCCAACCTGAACCAGGAACTGGCGGACATCGTCCTCGCCCGCCAGATGCTGCTGGGATTTCAGCCAGGCATCCAGATACAACAGTTCTTTCTCATTAAGCGTCTGGTCGGCGACTACACCAGAGAGAATGCCGCGCAAACCATACAATGCACGCTGTTTTTCCTTGCTGAAGCTGAAAGCTTCGCTCAAGGGAGCGCTATCGAGTTGTTTGCTAAATTCCATAGTGGCGATGCTGGTTAGGGCGTGATATCCCCGGTAATTAAGTTGCCTGATAATCGCGGTGATGCCAGCGTTCTCCGGTTAGCCAATCTGACTGCCCCGGCAGTGCACGCTGCGTCAGCTGGGACAGCCGTCGTGAATCGGCACTGTTCCCTGACTGCAATTGCATCATAGTGCTTTCCCGCAAGCGTGTCGAAACCCTTGTACCCAAAATTTGCGGGAGTTAACGCCGGTTTGGTGACCGCGTGCACAGTTCACGACTGCGGGCTTGTTGGCTCCGGGCAAACGCGCCTGGTACTCCCTGCATTGGTCCATGCATTGCGTTTTCTGGACCTGCAACCTGGGTTACACTTGCTGCGCTGCGGCTAGTCGGCGCCACTGCCTGCGCAGCAGCCGCCGGGGAAATACTCTGGGCACGCAGAAAGCTTGCAACTGTGATTACCGGCTTCCAACCATAAGTTCCCAACTACGGCCCCGACTATGACCGCCAACCATGAACTGATCGACAATCGCTCCTTTCTGGCCCGCCTGCTATCCGGCGAGTATGGTCTGGCCATCACTTACTGGGCCCTTTATTTCGTGGGCTGCAGTTTGTTTTTCGTTTTCGGCAGCCGCGCCGTCGACCAGGAGAACTGGTTTCAATACCTGATCATTGTCGCCCTGATGCTGGGCTATACCTTTGTCCTGATCGTAGGCATTCGGGCAGCCTACAAAGGCCCTCAGATGTGGAAAGTGATGTCCCGCACCTCGTCGGTGTTCATGATTATCAATATCCTGGTAGGCATCAGTACCCTGGGCTTCATCTACTGAAGCGCCAGCCCGGCGCATTGCCAGAAGTCAGCCCAGCTTCTCCACGCCTGAGCCATGCGCTACACTCCGGTGACACCCAAAGTCACCTGGCTCCACCAGGAGAGTGAACCCTTGTCCGCCACCATAACAACCGCACCCAGCTATGCGCTGGTGCTGAAAAAATCCTGCCCCACCTGCGCACTTATCGAACCGGTAGCCAGGCAGCTGGCCGCCGAGCTGAAGGAAAACCTTGCCATTTATTCCCAGGACGACGCCGCATTTCCCGCCGACCTGCCCGGCGTGCAGGACGACACCACCCTGGAATTTTCTTTTCACCAAGCCATCGAGATCGTGCCCACACTGATCCGCTTCAATGCCGATCAACAGGAAGAAAGCCGGATCTCGGGCTGGGATAAAGCCGCCTGGCAGCAATTCACCGGGCTGGAGAAGCTGGGCGCAGAGCTGGCTGACTTCAAGCCTGGATGTGGCTCCATGACCATGGATCCGGGCATGGAAGAACAGCTCATGTTGCGCTTTGGTGGCAGCATGCTCGCTGCCCGATCGATTTCAGTTGCTGATGATGAAGACCCGATAGAGGCCTGCTTCGCACGAGGCTGGAGTGACGGACTGCCGGTGGTGCCGCCCACCCCCCTGAGGGTCATGCGCATGCTCAAGGATTGTGGTCATCCGGCGGACGCAATCATTGGCAAAGTACCACCGGACAATGTCCCGCTCAGCATCGAAAAGCTGGCGATCAATGCGGTACTGGCTGGCTGCACACCAGACTACTTTGCCGCCGTCCTGGCCGCCGTCAAGGCCGCCCTGCAGGATGCCTTCTGCATGCACGGCCTGCTGTGCACCACGTATTTTTCCGGACCGGTGGTTATCGTCAACGGGCCGGTGGTGCGCCACCTGGGTATCAATACCGGCATCAACGCTCTCGGCCAGGGCAATCGCGCCAGCGCCACGATTGGCCGCGCCCTGCAGCTGGTGATACGCAATGTCGGGGGCGGCGTACCCGGCGGCATTGACCGGGCTACCATGGGCAATCCTGGCAAGTTCACCTACTGTTTCGCCGAGGATGAGTCCGACCCGGACTGGTCGAGCCTGGCCGAAGACCGTGGCTATCAACGCACGGACTCGGTGGTTAGCCTGTTTGCCGGTGAAGGCCTGCAGCCAATACTGGACCAGCTGTCACGCACTCCGGAATCGCTCGCCAGGAGCATGGCCTCGAGCCTGCGCAGCGTGGCGCACGTCAAACGATTCGGTATGGCCGATGCAATCCTGGTGGTCAGCAAGGAGCACCGACGCGTTTTTCGTGAAGCCGGATGGAGCAAACAGGATCTGAAGCGCAGCATCTATGATGAATTAATGACACCTGGCGCCCAGCTTTTGCCAGGGGTAGACGGTATGGCCGAAGGCATGCCAGAAAACCTGAAAGACAAACTGCTCAACAAATTCCGCGACGATGGCTTACACATTGTTACCACTGGCGGTAGCGCCGGCATGTTCTCCGCAATCATCAGTGGTTGGGTAGCTTCCGGAGAACGCGGCAGCCAGATGGTATCTGAACCTGTTTACCCGATCGAGCGCGATTGACCCTTAACCACAAATTGACAACAATCCGGATTGAGCCTGAACCGGACTGGCCCTGAACCGAAAGACCCTTAAACCAGGAGGTACGTTCCATGAACAACAACCCCACTGACAGCGTCTTGCTTGACCCCACCGCCGAACTAAATCCGGTTGAAAAGCAGCTTCTGCCGCGACTGGAATCATTGGCTGGCGCGACTATCGGCCTGCTCGATATCTCCAAACCCCGGGGCAAGCAGTTTCTGGACCAGGTGGAACAAATTCTGAGCGACATGGGAGCTACGGTTCGGCGCTATGCCAAACCCACCTTTGCCCGGGTCGCGCCACGCGATTTGAATCAGCGCATCAGCAGCGAATGTGATGCGGTCATTGAGGGGCTGGCTGACTGAGGCTCCTGCACGTCGTGCAGTTTGCATGACATACTGGACCTTGAAAGCCGGGGAATTCCAGCCGGGTTTGTGGCATCAACCGAATTCATCGACGCCGCCGCTGCACAGGGAAAATCACTGGGCATTCACCCGGCCAGTGTCTTTGTGCCCCATCCGATACAGGACCGCAGCGATGCGGAAATGGCTGCGCTGGCCAGGGATGCAGCCGAGAATGTCCTCGCACTGGTGGTCAAGCGCTGAGCGACACCCTGCCGCCAGCCGCTCGACAATCGACCACGACTACCGCGGTCTCGCACCGCGGCCTACTGGAGTAATGCATGAGTAAAGAAGCAGTTATCGTCGCCACCGCGCGCACCCCGATTGGTAAAGCCTATCGCGGCGCATTCAATGACACTGATGCCCCTACCCTGGGCGGTCACGCCATCGCCCATGCGGTTGCCCGCGCTGGCATCGAAGCCGGCGAAGTGGATGACGTGATTCTGGGCTGCGCCATGCAGCAAGGCAGCAGCGGTTACAACATTGGCCGCACCGCTGGCGTCGCTGCCGGACTGCCAAGTTCGGTGGCCGGCATGAGCATTGATCGTCAGTGCGCATCCGGGATGATGGCGATCGCCACGGCCGCCAAGCAGGTTGTAGCGGACAATATGCCGATCGTAGTGGGCGGCGGACTGGAATCCATCAGCCTGGTGCAGAACGAACACCGCAACAGCTACCGCGCCCAGGACCCGAACGTGATTGCCAAATCCGAGCACGCCTACATGTCGATGCTGGAAACCGCCGAGGTAGTCGCCAGGCGTTATGGTATCAGCCGCGAACAACAGGACGAGTACGCGCTACAGAGCCAGCAGCGCACTGCGGCGGCGCAGCAGGCTGGATACTTCGACGCCGAGATTGTCCCCCTGCCCTCGAAGATGCTGCATCTGGATAAAGAAACCAAACAACAAAGTGTCCATGAAGTGACTCTGGACAAAGATGAAGGCAACCGGCCGACCACCACCTTGGCAGGGCTGGCCGGCCTGAAAACGGTGTTCGACGGCGGCGTGATTACCGCCGGCAATGCCAGTCAGCTTTCCGACGGCGCCTCTGCCAGCGTGCTGATGGACAGCAAACTGGCTGAACAAAAAGGCCTGTCACCCCTGGGCGCCTATCGCGGTATCGCCGTGGCGGGCGTCGATCCTGATGAAATGGGAATTGGCCCGGTGAAAGCGGTCCCGAAACTGCTCAAGCGTTTTAACCTGTCTGTGGCGGATATCGGCCTGTGGGAATTGAACGAGGCATTTGCCGTGCAGGTGCTTTACTGTCGCGACCAGCTCGGCATCCCCGATGAACTGCTCAACGTCAATGGCGGCGCGATATCCATTGGTCACCCCTACGGCATGAGCGGTGCGCGCATGGTCGGACACGCGCTGATTGAAGGCAAGCGGCGCGGCGCCAAATACGTGGTCTGCACCATGTGTGTTGGCGGCGGCATGGGGGCGGCCGGCCTGTTTGAGGTGTACTGAGGATTTCCCGCACTGGAGTTCTGGTCTGGGTGCGCTGAACCGGGTGTGCTGAACCGGGTGTGCTGACATGAACCTGCTGCGAGGGCACTGCAACACGGTGCCCGGCAGTCAATGGGTCAGACGCTAGTCGTCGCTACGCACCGGCCCCCGTGCGGCCTTTTTGTCGCCGGTCTTTTTCTTTTCGCGAATTCGTTTCTCCACGGCGCCGCGGCCGGGTCTGGTGGGCTTGCGCGGCTTGTCTGTGGTGGCCGCAGCATCAATCAAGCCCTGTAGCCGATCGAGAGCATCCTGACGGTTCTTCTCCTGACTGCGGTAACGCTGCGCCTTGATCACCACTATTCCGTCACCACTGACGCGCCGGTCCCGACTATCCAGCAGGCGCTGCTTGACTGCTGCCGGCAGCGTCGAACCGGAAATATCAAAGCGCAGCTCCACCGCGGTCGCCACCTTGTTGACATGCTGCCCACCAGGACCACTGGCGCGAATAGCATTAAATTCGAGGCTTTCGGCATTCGGTTTCAGGCGACTCATAGAATCCTTCTAATTTGTTATTACACTGACATTGCGCCCCTCGAAACAGCACTGAAGGGGCACGGAAAACACCGGTCCACCGGCAACTGCAGTTCGGCCCTGACGCCTTGATTCACCTGTCCGACTGGGGTAACGTCAGTGTTCCGCAGGCTGCCGGATGACCGGTTTTCGGCAATCATTTTAGTCACTTGGCATCATGGCAATGACTAATCAGGGCAGCCGATCATCTACCGGACAACTATGGAAACCTCTGATCAATTCTACCGAAGCTCTGGCCTCCAGACGAGGTCACTGGCGAGGCAACCCGCCGCCAGCATGCGTCGACCGGTCAAGGCGAGACAACGAAGCCAGTGGGCTGCTCTGGAGGCCCCGACAGACTCCCGCAGAGCACCGGCAGAATTGATCAGAGGTTCCGATAACAATGAGCCCGCCTATGAGCACTTCCCTGGCTAAACGCACGTCTCGTGGCCAACACCGTCCATACCAGCCCATCCTGGCCCTGCTGTTAGTCCTGCTGTTTATGGTAGCAGCCAACTCCGAACTTCGCGCCCAGCAAGCCGAACCAGTGCGAGTCGCTTTTATTGATCCACTGTCCGGGACCTTCGCCGCGGTGGGGACCAGCGGACTGACGCAACTGCAGTTTGCCGCGGATTACCTGTTTAATTCCCAGGGCGGTGTACTCGGTGGCCGACCGATAGAGATCGTGCCGTTTGATAACAAGCAAAGCCCCACGGAAACCCAGATTCAGTTTCGCCGCGCCATCAGCGAAGGCATCCGCATTATTTTCCAGGGCAATAGCTCAGCAGTTGCCAATACCCTGAACGACGCCGTGACCCGGCACAACCGACGCAATCCGGGCGAGGAAATCCTGCAGATCAATTACTCGGCGGTCGACCCGATCCTCACCAACGCCGAGTGCAGCTTCTGGCATTTTCGCTTCGACTCTCACGCCATCATGAAACTGGAGGTGCTCACTGACTTCATCGCTGCCAACGAAGACATCAACAGCCTCTATATCATCGGCCAGGACTATTCCTTTGGCCATGTGGTTGCCGATACAACCGTTGACCTGATGGCACAAAAGCGACCGGACGTGGAAATCGTCGGCAATGAATTTCATCCCATCGGCCAGGTGAAAGACTTCACCCCCTACGTGACCAAAATCGTCTCATCCGGCGCCGATGCGGTGTTGACCGGTAACTTCGGTGCCGACATGGTGTCGCTGGCACGCTCCATCATCGACTCCGGGCTGGACATCCCCATCTACACTTTTTACGCGGCCTACGACGGCATCACCGCCACTCTGGGTGAAGACGGCAAAGGCCAGATTCACCTGGTACACAATGAAATCTCCAACCCTACTCCGACCGAGGAGCGCCGGACCTACAACCGTGCCTTCAAGGCGGCTCACCCGGACCGTGACATTACCCAGCCGCGGATTGTTAATGCCCTGTCCATGGTGGTTCGGGCAATGGAAGAAAGCCAGAGTACCGATCCTTACGATATCGCCCTGGCGCTGGAAGACATGCGCTTCACCACGCTGACCGGTGACGAGGCCTGGATGCGCCCCGATGACCACCAGCTGTTCCAGTCGCTGATAGTCTCCGAACATACCGACGAGGGAATTGAGTTTGATGCCGACAATTCCGGTTTTGGCCTGCGCCGCGTCTACAGCGTACCGCCAGAAGAGACACTGATCGAAACCAGCTGCCGCATGCGCAGACCCCGCCGGTAGTGCAGACAGCAGCGTAGTGCCCTAATGCCTGCCGGAACGGAAGCCGACCCAACCCAATGATTGAAATTCTGATTTTTGCCACCCTTAATGGTCTGGTAACCGGACTGTTGCTGTTCATGCTGGCCAGCGGATTGACGCTGATCTTTTCCATGATGGGGGTGCTGAACTTCGCCCATGCCAGCTTCTACATGCTGGGTGCCTACTTTGCCTACTCCATCAGCCTGACCCTGGGATTCTGGGGAGGCTTGCTGTTCGCGCCGCTGATAGTCGGTGTACTCGGCGCCCTGGTGGAGCGTTACGGACTGCGCAAGGTACATCAATCCGGCCACGTGGCGGAGCTGGTTTTTACCTTCGGCCTGGCCTTTCTGATCGAAGAAGCCGTGCAGTTTTTTTGGGGAGCAGATACCAAGAATTACCAGTCTCCGGAACTGCTGGATTTCCCCCTGTTCACTCTGTTCGGTCAGGAATTTTCAGCCTACCGCGGCTTCATGATTTTCATTTCCATGGCGATATTTATCGGTCTCTACTACGTACTGACCCGCAGCCGGGTTGGCATCATCATCCAGGCAGCAATCACCCATCCGCATACTGTTGCCAACCTCGGCCACAACGTGCCGCTGATCTTTATGGGCGTGTTCGGGGTTGGCACCGCCCTGGCGGGTCTTGCTGGTGTCATTGCCGGTCCGGTATTGACCACCTTCCCGGGCATGGCGCTGGTGCTGGGTAGTATTGTGTTCGTGATCGTGGTTATTGGCGGACTGGGATCGCTGGCCGGCGCGTTTATCGCCTCCTTGCTGATCGGTCTGCTGCAGTCCTATGCCATTGCCTCGGATCTGGGCATGCCGGACCTGCTGGCACTGCTGGGGGTTGAGTTTGAACGCAGCCATCCGCTCAACGATCTGTGGACCCTGACCCTGTCGCAAATCGCGCCGCTATTGCCATTCCTGCTTTTGGTGCTGGTGCTGATTTTCAGGCCCACCGGCCTGATGGGCAAACGGGAGCAATAATGGCCCTGTTGAAAAAAACCCTGATCTGGCTTGCCTACCTGGCAGTGCTGCTGGTTCTGCCGCAGTTGTACGACTCGGTACTCGCCATCTCGATCTTCAACCAGATGGCTATCGCCATCGTTTTTGCGCTGTCCTACAACATGCTGCTGGGCCAGGGCGGCATGCTGTCCTTCGGGCACGCCGTGTACTTCGGTCTGGGTGGCTTTCTGGCAGTGCATACGCTGATTCTCATCGAATTCGAGACCCTGTACTTTTCCATAGCCTGGATTCCGCTGATCGGCGGCCTGTTCGGCTTGCTGGCGGCCGTGTTTATCGGCAGCTTCTCCACCCGCAAGGCGGGCACTGTGTTTGCCATGATCTCCCTGGGGGTGGGCGAACTGATAGCCGCCTCGTCGCTTATTTTTGTCGGCTTTTTTGGTGGTGAAGCAGGTATCGGCGGTGACCGCACCTACGGCCCACCGCTGTTTGGTGTGGAGTTCTTTCAGGATGTGGAGATCTACTACCTGGCCGCGTGCTGGGTGTTCGTTGCCACGCTGTTCATGTACCTGTTTACCCAGACGCCCGCTGGCCGCATGGCCAACGCAGTGCGTGACAACCCGGAGCGAGCGGAATTTATTGGCTACAGCGCACGCTGGATTCGCTTCATTTCCTTCTCAGCCGCCGGTTTCTTTGCTGGCGTTGCTGGTGGCTTGTTCGCGTTGAACTACGAGTTCATTACCGAAGAAAACCTCAACGCCGTGACCTCTGGACGGGTCCTGCTGATGGCCTATATTGGCGGACTCGGTTTTTTCATCGGCCCGATTATCGGTGCCGTGGTACTGACCCTGATGAACTCACTGCTCAGCAATTACACCGAGCTGTGGATGCTCTACCTGGGAATCCTGTTTGTCCTCACGGTCATGTTTCTGCCCCGCGGCTTTGCCGGTTTCATCATGATGCATCAGCTGGCCTGGCAGCAGCGCACGCTAAAAACCCTGGTCCTGCCCTATTGTATAACCGGCCTTCCAGCCCTCGTGTTTCTGGCCACGAGCATTGTAATGATCGAACTCAGCCATGTTACCGACCATAGTCTTCAGGTACTCGGCCTGGCACTGCAGCGCGACTCGATAATTCACTGGGTGCTGCTGCTGGCCGTCGTCACCGGTGCGTTTTATGCAACTCGCCGCTCGCTGCCGCAATTGCGCGCCGCCTGGGATCAGGCTAACGCGCTGCCCGTGGACGGCCCGGAACCGGAACAGCAGGTTTCGCCATCATGAGCCTGCTCAGCCTTTCCAGTGTCACCAAAAGTTTTGGTGAAACCGCCATCATTCGCGGCGTCGACCTTGACATCCAGGAGGGTGAGAAGCACGCCATTATCGGGCCAAACGGCGCCGGCAAGTCCACGTTGTTCCATCTTATCAGCGGTCGCTACCGTGTGACATCAGGCACCATTAAGTTTAAAGGTGAGCCCATTCATGGCAAGGCTCCTTATGAGATTAACCGCCTCGGTCTGGCCCGCAGCTTTCAGGTTACCAATATCTTTCCCCGACTCAGCGTGTTTGAGAACATTCGCTGCGCGCTTTTGTGGAGCCAGGGATATGGCTACTCTTTCTGGCAGCTTCTGGGCCGCCAGACACGACTGAATGAAGAAGCCATGAGCGTCCTGGAGCAGATAGGCCTGGCGAATCGAGCCCATTTCCCGGCCGGTGAACTCGCCTACGCGCAGCAGCGCGCCCTGGAGCTCGGGATTGCCGTGGCCGGAGGCGCCGACCTGATCATGCTCGATGAACCCGTGGCCGGAATGAGCCATTCAGAAGCAGAGAACGCAGTGCAGCTGATTCGCCGTATCACCGAAGGCAAGACCCTGATAATGGTGGAGCACGATATGAATATTGTCTTCGATGTCGCCGACCGAATCTCGGTATTGGTCTATGGCGAAATTATCGCCAGCGACAGCCCGGCCAATATTCGCGGCAACGCGCGGGTCCAGGAAGCCTATCTGGGCGAGGTGGTTGTCAGTGCTTGAAGTGACCGAGCTCCATGCCTACTACGGCAAGAGCCACATTCTGCAAGGGGTCAGCTTCGACGTCGCGGAGGGGGAAATTGTCAGCCTGCTCGGACGCAACGGCGTGGGACGCTCCACCACCGTAAAAACCATCATGGGCGAGGTGCCCCCCCATGGTTCTATCAGATTCAAAGGCAGTGAAATCGCTGGCAGGAAGAGCTTTGAAATAGCACACCTGGGCCTGGGCTATGTGCCGGAGAATCGTGATATTTTTCCAACCCTGACGGTCCGGCAGAATCTGCAGCTGGGTATGAAATCCGCCAACACCGAAGGCCGCTGGACCATGGACGAGGTATTCAACATGTTCCCTAACCTGGCCGAACGCGCCGATGTTCACGGCGGGGTATTGAGCGGCGGCGAGCAGCAGATGCTCTGTATGTGCCGCACCCTGATGGGCGATCCCGACATGATCATGATTGACGAACCCACCGAGGGACTGGCACCGCGCCTGGTAGAGCAGATTGGCTCCCTGCTCGAAGAAATTGCACGCCGCGGCGTGTCCATACTGCTGGTGGAACAGAAACTCACCATCGCACTGAAGATTTCCCGTCGCGTGCATATCATGGGGCACGGGAAAATCGTCTGGAGCGGCACTCCCGATGAGCTGGCAGCGGCGCATGCAATCCGTGCCGAATGGCTTGAAGTCTGACCGTATTGCGGCACCTGTTCTATAATAAAGTCACTGCTATTAATTCAGACAAGTCTCAGCGGGAGTCAGTGAGCCCCTGCCGCAAGACGCAGCCAGCAGACAATAGCGAGCCCTATTGTCAAGGGATGCAATGCCGCAGCAGGGGCCTTCAGAATCAATAGAGGCGTCCATAAAAACGTCATCTTGCGATGCTATCCTCCCGCTCAAACCCGCTTTTCGGAGAACACCATGCCCACTAGCCGCCACCTGCCTGCCGTTATTCTCATTCTCATCACCAGCAGTCTGCCGCTTTCAGCACTGGCCTGGGATAGTGTTGGTCATCGGTTGACCGCAGCGGTGGCGCTGGAATTCATCAGTGCCGACACCCGAGCCGAACTGCTGGATATTCTTGCTGCCCACCCTCGCTATCGGCAGGACTTTCTCGACCAGATTCCCGGCTTCGTCGACCAGGACGACGCTGAACAACTGGGGCAGTGGTTGCTCGGGCAGGCCGCCTACTGGCCGGATATCGCCCGCGGCTTGCCGCAGGCAGCCGAACAGCGCTACAACCGTCCCACCTGGCACTATATCGATGGCACCTGGGTGCGCGGGTCGGCGCTGCAGCAGGGTAATGTCTACGTGAATGTCGCGCCATTTGGTGACATGCAGGGTCCACCATCCGGCCTGGTCGACACCCAGGCAGAAGCAGACAACGTGGTTACCGCACTGGATTACAACACTCTGCTACTGAGCGATCCGACACTGCCCGCTGCCGAACGCGCCGTAGCCCTGTGCTGGGTATTGCACTTGATGGGGGATATCCACCAGCCAATGCACACCGGCTCCCTTTACTCGGCAGAAATCTTCGCTGGCGGTGATCTGGGCGGCAATCGCATCCCCGTTGGTGAGCGCAATCTGCATGCGCACTGGGACGGTGCCCTGCGCGACTTCGGCGTCGCCGACAGTCTGCCGGACGTGCTGGCCGGCGTGTCCGGGTTCAGCACGCCACGAATTGAGGGCGTTGCGTCCGACTGGACGGCCTGGATGGCCGAGTCTCGCCAGCTACTGCAGACAGTGGTGTACACCGAGGCGATGAAAGAAGCGATCCGACAGGCCGATGCTCGCGGTGCCGAGCGCTTGCCTGAGCAACAGATCGACGCTGGCTATATCGAGCAGATGCAGCGTCTGGCGCGCCTGCGCCTGGGGCTTGCCGGTCTGCGCCTGGCCATCTGGTTCGAGAACGAACTACCGCTGGAATAGCCGCCTAGCCCGGATGTTGCACCAGTCGTCCGTAGCGAGGGCGTTCCAGGGTGCGGCATCCGTGGGTTTAGCGACCGAGAAGCGCGCAGGCGTACTTGACCGGTACGTCGAGCACTTCGACCGAGCGAAAGCCGCGGAGGGCGTGCCCTGGGGCGGCCGCAGTAGGAGGACTGGTGCAATATTCGGGCTAGCCAAGGTCCTGACCTGACGCGTTTGCAATCATGGCGGGTGACTGGCTGGCACCAAGCCCGGCCAACACGTTGCCAATGAGTCGGAGTCCCACTTGTTGTTCCAGGCTCATGATCGACTCCGGATGAAACTGCACAGCGGCGACCGGCAGCTCACGATGGGCCACCGCCATCACCTGTCCGTCGTCGGTACGCGCGTTAACCTGCAAACACTCCGGCACCTGCTGTGCCACCAGGGAGTGGTAGCGACCGGCGTTAAAACTGTCCTCAATGCCAGCGAACAAGCCACTGCCATCGTGATGCACCAATGACGGCTTGCCGTGCATCGGATAATCCAGAGTAGCCAGACTGCCACCAAAGTGTTCCACCAGACCCTGCAATCCCAGACAGACACCGAACAGCGGTACCTGTCGCTGCAGAGCGATGCTGATGGTATCGGACATGGCGAAATCTTCAGGCCTGGAAGGCCCCGGAGACAGCACCGCCAGATCCACTGCCTGGTTGCGCAGATAGGCGCGCGCTGGCTCCGCACGCAAGGTGATGACCTGCGCGCCCAAACAGCGGAAATACGCCGCCAGGTTGTGCACGAACGAATCCTGATGGTCCACCATTAGCACCTTCAGGCCGGCGCCAGCCTGCAGCTCCGGGGAACGCCTGGTCTCGCCCGTGGCAGGACGGTCACCGCGAATGGCGGCGATCAATGCCGAGGCTTTCAGCCGTGTCTCGGCGGCCTCAGCTTCGGGGTCGGAATCCACCAGCAAGGTCGCCCCGGCGCGCACTTCGGCGACACCGTTCTTGATGCGCATGGTGCGTAGCGTGAGCCCGGTATTGAGGTTGCCATTGAAGCCGATATGTCCCAGGGCGCCACCGTACCAGCGTCGCGGGGATTTTTCGAAGCGCTCCAGATACTGCATGGCGGCGAGCTTGGGTGCGCCGGTAACCGTCACCGCCCAGGTGTGGGCCAGCAGTCCATCAAGCGCATCGAATTCGTCGCACAGCTCACCCTTGACGTGATCCACGGTATGAATCAAGCGCGAGTACATTTCGATCTGGCGACGTCCAACCACTTCCACAGTGCCTGGCTTGCAGACCCGCGCCTTGTCGTTACGATCAACGTCGGTACACATGGACAGTTCCGATTCGTCCTTGCGGGAATTGAGCAAGGTGCGAATCTGTTCAGCATCGGCAATGGCGTCGGCGCCCCGGGCGATAGTGCCGGAAATCGGGCAGGTTTCGATAGTTCGCCCGTCCACGCGCACGAACATCTCTGGCGAGGCGGCCACCAGGTACTCCTGTTCGCCAAGATTGATCAGCGCACCATAGGGCGATGGATTGGCTTTCTGTAGCCGCAGGAACACATCGGCCGGAGAATCCTTGCAGGGCTCATAAAATGTTTGGCCTGGCACTACTTCGAAAAGATCGCCGCGATGAAAGTAGTCAAGCGCCCTTTGCACCTGGGATGTGAATTCTCCGGGCTCATGATCACCGGCACGCTGCACACTGATGCCCGGTGCAAACGCCTCGCGCTCACCGCGGCGCTGAAAGCCACCGGTGGTTTCGGTCCGCGCACCGCCACCGACGGCCCGGCAGTTAAAATCATAGTTCAGACACACCGATTCTTCACTGCGGTGGTCCGTCACCGTGATCTGGTCCGGCAGGTAAAGCACCAGATCACGCTGATCGGAAGCGCGCTGCTGAAAGCGCGGCACATCCTCGAACTGGAACGTCAGGTCGTAGCCAAACGCGCCGTACAGACCAAGATAAGGATCCTGGTCACTGCGAAAATGCGCAACAATGCTGCGCAGTACGCTGAATACACTGGGTCGCCGGCTGCGCATTTCTTCACTGGTGATCTCCCGGCCCGGAATCACTCGCAGGGAGAGTTGTTCCGTATCTACAAGTAATTCTGTCACGCAATCGAGCCCGGACACTGCCACGCACATCTCGGGGAGCAATATTCGGCCGCGTTTGTTCAGCGCCTGAATCTCAAGTTGATAACCGCGCGCAATGATCTGGACTGGCGGATTGATAAAGCCAATGTCCCAGCGGCTGTAGCGGCCAGGGTATTCGAATCCCGAGGCTAGCAGTACGCCACGCTGGTCATTCAGTGACTTCGCCAGATTGCGGCTGGCGCTGGCATAGTCGAGGGTCACACCGCTACGGCGTACACCAACGCCACCGGCGGTGCGAAATTGAAGCTGGCGTGTGGAAGTTGTCGTCACCATGAAATGCTCCTTGCTGACAGCGAGGGTTCATGGCGAGCGTAGAGAGGAATTGTCGAGCAATAGGCCGCCATAACCCGAGGCGGCCAGAGAAATGATTAGTCTTTTTTCTCCTGGCAGCCGTTTAAATCGGGCCACCAGAACAGTGTCGGGTTAGTTGTCATGGCGCGATCATGCGTCAGCTTACCGGACAAGTCAACTGCTTCACCGCTCCCATTGGCCGGTTACAAACCCGCCGAAAACCACAAAGTCCGGTGCATGGCCATGATTTCACAGCGATTTTTAACTAATATGGATAGCCTGGCGGGGACCTGCGCTGACCGCCTGAAAGTTGACCTGCCGTGCGGACCCGGCGCTATACTAGAGCCTGATTTTCAGACCCGCTCCAGTCCACAAAAAAGGAATAATAACAATGACCCTTCGCATCCCGCCGTCGATTGGCCCCTGCCTGCGTACTGTACTGCTGGTTCTGGCAGCCCTTACCGCCGCTACTTCCCAACTACCGGCCCAGGCCGCCGAGTTCAGCCGGATTCGCGCCGACCGGGTTGGTATGTCTCCGGAGCGGCTGCAGATTCTGGACCGCACCATGAAATCCTATGTGGATAATGAGCAGCTGGCAGGTCAGGTGATCCTGGTACTGCGTGAGGGGCGCCTGGTGTATTCCGCCGCCAACGGCATGCGCGATATCGCGGTCGGTTCGCCAATGACACCTGGCACGATTTTCCGCATCGCCTCACAAACCAAGGCTATCGTCAGCACCGGCATCATGATCCTGCACGAACGCGGCCAGTTGGACATCAGCCAGCCCCTCAGCCGCTATATCCCGGAATGGGCCGATGTTCAGGTAGCCGTGGATGACGGCCGCGGCGGTTATACCCTGGAATCTGCCCGCCGCCCGATTACCCTGCGCCAGCTGCTCACCCATACCGCCGGATTGAGCTACGGCAGTGGTCCCGCGCAACAGGCCTGGGCCGACGCCGGCTTCCAGGGTTGGTATTTCGCCAACAAGAACGAACCTATTCTCGAATCAATCCGACGCATGGCTGCCTTACCCCTGGATGAGCATCCCGGGGAGGAATGGATTTATGGCTACAGTACCGACATTCTTGGCGCAGTTATCGAAGTGGCCAGCGGTATGGATCTGGCCAGCTTTCTGCAGCAGGAAATCTTTACACCGCTGGAAATGAACAATACCCATTTTTACCTGCCGGCAGACAAGGTGAATCGCCTCGCCACGGTGTACCGGCCGGGCAGCAACGGCGGGGTGGTGGCTATCGCCGCCACTGACGGCATGCAGAGTCAGGGCTTGTACGTGCAGGGCCAGGGGCCCAACGTCAGCTTTTCCGGCGGTGCTGGCCTGCTATCCACAGCTACTGACTACGCGCGCTTTCTGCAAATGACGCTAAATGGCGGCGAGTTGGATGGCACACGCATCCTGTCTCCGAAGACCATTGAGCTGATGACCGTGAATCACCTTGGCGATATACCGTTTCGCAACGGGGTTGGCTTCGGCCTGGGTTATTCCGTGGTCACCGACCTCGGTGCACGGGGCTCTCTGGGCTCCGAAGGTGAGTATGGCTGGGGTGGCGCGTACCATTCCACCTACTGGGTGGATCCGGAAGAAGATCTGGTGGTGGTTTATCTGACCCAGCTTATTCCCACCAACGGGCTGGATGACTACGCCAAGCTGCGCAACGGCATCTACCAGGCGATAGTGGAATAGCAATCCGAAAAAGACCTCTATCCAATGTCTTCAGCCCCAGCAAGCAACGCAATAACCAACAATAGACAAACCCGAACAATTATTCAGGTATTTTCCATGCATGCGACAACATCCAGACTCTGGCGAGCTGTGACAATACTCTGGCTCGCCGCCGCCTCTACAGCAGCTCAGGCCCAACTGGCCACCCCCAATATCGATGGCCTGACCTATGGCCACATCCATCTGAATGTCGCCGATATCGACGCGCACACGGCAATCTGGACCGAGCATTTCGGCGCTGAGGTGGTGACGCGCGGACCGCTGACCGCCGTGCGCATGCCGAATGTGGTGGTGATTTTCACAGAACGCGAGCCAAGCATGGGCTCACGGGAAACAGTCATGGATCACTTTGGTGTCAAGGTGCGCGACATCAACGCATTCATGGACAAATGGCGAAGCGCAGGCTTGGAAGTGGGCAGCGTATTCACCGGCGCCGAAGGCCAGACCAACGCCTATGTGATGTTGCCGGACGGCGTCTATGTTGAACTACAGGAAGACCAGGCCCTGCATGAGGAAATCACCGGGTACCATGTGCATTTTTATTCACAACAAGCCGACGAATTGCTCGCCTGGTACACAGACCTGTTTGACCTGGAGGTGCGTCCCCGCGGCAGCATCAGCACCACGACCAATGTCCCGGGCATGAACCTGAGCTTTGCCAATTCGCGCCAGGAGCGCCAGCCAACCCAGGGCGCGGCCATTGACCACATCGGCTTTGAGATCGACAACCTGGAAGCCTTCTGTCAGAAGCTGGAAGCGCGGGGCATCGAGTTCGATGTCCCCTACCGCGAAATTCCCGCAATCGGGCTGGCGATCGCGTTCATCACCGACCCCCAGGGAGTGCGTATCGAGTTTACCGAGGGACTGCACGATTACTACGATGCCCAGTAAAGCGCGATAACCAGCTATGAATGCTGTGAGCTGATAAGTGGCGCTGAGGATAGCATTAGTCCTCGGCCTGCTCCGTGTCTGCTGCCCGGTTGAATCGCTGGCGCAGGCGGTTGAACCAGCTGCGCGGAGAACGTTTAAAGTCCAGCACACGTATCCAACCCGGTAATGGCAGTACCACACTACGCCGCGCCAGCTCAATGCCCACCAGATAGCCAAGGTAGGCCACCAGTATCCACAGCAACGTGGATTCGGCGGGCCAGTAGGAAAACCAGATCAGCCCCTGCAACATATTGATCAGTTGATTTAATACGAATTCGATCAGGAAGCTCAAAAAACCGTCATCCATCAGTTCGCCCCAACTGGCGAAGTCGAATACAAAACCGATCATCTGACGAATCTCAATCACGGCAAATGTCCATACCCCGGCCAGCCCGTAAAAGCCGCCACCGAACCACATCCATTTGTCATAGACAAACTCTGCCCGGCTGCGCGGCCCGGCTTTCTTTGCGCTTTCCTTGCGCAGTTTTTTCAGGCTGGCGCTGAGCGTTTTGCCATCTGCCTTGCGGTCCACTTCCATGTTGGAGAACAGCCAGGCAAATACCAGCCAGCTGAATGCGGTCAGGGGCAGCCCCAGCAGCAGGCACGCCCAGAATAAATCCAGATAAGAAATCACTGTAGTCGTTGTTACTCCATCAACAATTCATGCCATCCGCTGAATGCCATCCAATGGCAGCAGCCAGACCTCTTTGTACAGCAGCCGCAACTGGCCGGGAACCAAAATCTCACCAGTTTGTTGGCCCTTTGTCGACTTGCCGCAAGCTTGTTCTTTCCTCCCGACGACCAATCCCAGGTTACCGGAGAGTTCGCTACTACCTAATATCCAATGAATTTTGTGGCACATGGCGGGTTTGCATGTCAGCTCGCAGTTCCTCATTGTAATTCGCAATTTGGCTCAATTCAGCAATCCAACCCATTGATGCAATCAGCAGGAGTGTGCAGTTTATGACCCAATTTGACGCGTTTATGCCCCACGGCATGTGCTACATGTGGCGTTGGGACATGCTGCTACTTCAGGTGGGCTCTGACCTGCTAATTGCCCTGGCCTATTTTTCCATTCCGGCAGCCCTGGTCGCGCTGATGCGCAAACGGCCGGACCTTCCCCAGGGTATTCTTCAGGAACCTCTGATCAATTCTACCGATGCTCTGGCCTCCAGACGAGATCACTGGTGAGGCGCCTTGCCGCCGGCATGCGTCGGCCTGTCAAGGCGAGGCAACGAAGCCAGTGGGCTCGTCTGGAGGCCCCTCCGGGCGGGGCCTGTCGGGCGCAACTGCGTCGTTGTCCCGCTTGGC
This sequence comes from uncultured Pseudohongiella sp., assembly GCA_965230125.1. GTDB lineage: Bacteria > Pseudomonadota > Gammaproteobacteria > Pseudomonadales > Pseudohongiellaceae > UBA9145. Next base: position 3,452,366 of record OZ245938.1, read on the forward strand.
AAGGGATTGGCCATTCCCTGCGCGTGACGCCTACCAGTAGCGCCCGACAGACTCCCGCAGAGCACCGGTAGAATTGATCAGAGGTTCCTTAAGCTTTTCGTAGCCTTTATTCTGCTGTGCGGCATCACCCACCTGATCGGCGTAATCGTGGTGTGGGAGCCAATTTATCTCATTCAGGGTCTGGCCAAACTGGCCACGGCGGCGGTCTCTATCGCCACTGCTATTGCCCTGTGGCCACTGGTTCCGAAAATTACTGCGACGCCGACCGTGGAGGAAATGGAAACCCGCAACCGGGAAATTGCCGACCTGAATACCCGACTGGAAGCCCGTCTGGCCAGCCTGACCAATCTTGCTGGTGGCGTATCCCATGACTTCAATAATATGCTCACCGTGATTTCCGGTAATGTCGAACTGCTCAGAACCGAGACTTCCGACCCGGAGCAGCAACGCAAGCTCGACAGCATCAGCACGGCATCCCGGCGCTGCGCCAAGATCTGCCAAAAAATGCTGGCCTACTCCGGGAACGGACACTTTGTGATGCAGCAGTGCAATCTGAATGAGATTATCGACAGCACCGAACTGACGGTTCCGGAAAACTGTCAACTGGTGGTAGAGGTTGAACCCAATCTGCCGCCGCTACTGGGCTCAGTCCGACAACTGCGCGAACTACTCACTGACATGGTTGCCAACGCTGTAGAGGCAATCGAAGAGTCCGGCAGTTCCGAAGGCAGGATTGAGATTAGCGCCAGAAAGCAGCACGTATCCAGTCACGAAATTGAGCAAAGCGCATTCGAAACACCGGCCAAACCGGGTGACTATCTGGTGCTGGAAATTCAGGACAATGGGGCTGGCATGAGCGCCGAGGTCCAGGAACGCATGTTTGATCCTTATTTCAGCACCAAATTCACCGGGCGCGGACTGGGCCTGGCAGCGGTCCAGGGAATCGTCCGCGGCCATGAGGGTTGCCTGTTTGTAGACAGTACAGTGAATAACGGCACTCTGATTCGGATAGCATTCCCAGCGGCACTACCCGAAAACCAGCAATTCAGGTTGCCGCGTTTCCCCCGGCCCCGACTGGTACTGATAGTGGACGACGAAGCGCCGGTGCTCGACCTGGCCAGCCGCTACCTGCAGGAACTTGGCCTCAGGGTGCTGACCGCACAGGATGTGGACATGGCCGAGAGTCTGGTCAGCCAGTACGGCGATGAGATCGACGCACTGATTCTGGATTACCAGATGCCGGGCGCCAACGGTTTGCGGCTGCTGGATCGCCTTGGGGACCGTATCAACGCGGATACCTACCTCACCAGCGGCTTCAGTCGAGTTGAAGTAAGCACACCCGAAGTCCGCAGTCGCCTCACCGGGTTTATCGCCAAACCGTTCTCGAAGCGGGAGCTGCAAAACCTGTTCGGGGCTCGCTAGAAAGCTTGTTTAAAACTCGCTTCCGCGCTCTCAGACAGATTCGTTGTCGCGCATCATTTCATCCAGTAACAGCCGCAGTTCCTTGAAACTGTAGGGCTTGTGGAGAATCTTCAGAGGCCGGCCGTTGGCCAGAACCGTGTGCCGCGGCAGCGAATCACCATAGCCGGTACTCAATAGCACCCGCAACTCGGGGTACTCACGGGCACACTGCGCGGCCAACTCCATGCCGTTGAGCTTGGGCATGGAGTAATCGGTGATCACCAGATCCAGTTCCGTAAAGCGCTGCCGGATAATCTCCATGCCCGCCAGCGGATCAACGGACACCTGGCACTCATGGCCCAGCCGTTCGAGCATCATGCGCGCGGTATCCAGTACAGATTCCTGATCGTCAATCACCAGTGTATGCAGACGCCTGCCGGAAGACTGTGCCGGATCGTAAAGTCCGTCGCTCACCAGTTCACCAGCGGACAACGGCAGCAACACCTCAAAGGTTGTGCCCTTGCCGGGCTCAGACTGCAGATCAATGGCGCCGTCATGGTGGACAATGATGCTGCGCACGATCGCCAGGCCCATACCACTACCCATCTCCTTGCTGGTATAGAACGGATCAAATATGCGATCCATGGCCACGGCGCTTATTCCCACACCATCATCTGCAACCGACAACCGCGCATAGCTACCCGGCTTCACGCGGCCGTGTGCATAGTCTGCAGCATCGATAAACTGCCGGGTATCAAGCCGAAAACGGATCGAGCCCCCGGATTGCTTCAGGGCATCAATCGCATTGGTGGCGATATTCAGGACTACCTGTTCCAGCTGCGTATAATCGGCATTGACCTTGACTGGTTTTTCCGGAATGTCGGTAGTCAGGCTAATATTGGCTGGCGTGGCTGACTGCAGTAATTCGACACTCTCACGCAGCAGTGCAGACAAGTCCATCACCTGCTTCTCACCTTCCCGCTGCCGGGCAAAGGTCAGAATGCGCTGCACCAGGCGTTTGGCTTTCTGGGCGGAGCTGTCCAGTTTCTCAATCAGGGGTTTGGCCTGCTGACGGTCCAGCGATTCATCCGCCAGCAAATCAATCAACCCCATCATCACCCCCAGGACATTATTGAAGTCATGGGCAATACCACCGGCCAGGGTGCCGAGTGACTCAAATTTCTGGTTCTGTCGCACCGAAGCTTCCAACCGGGCACGGTGATTTTCCTCGGCCTTGCGCCGGCTGATGTCCCGGGTAACACCGACCCAGGTGTCATCTTCTATGTCAGTATAAATTGGATGAGCAGACATTTCGCACCACACCGTTTCACCGGATCGGGTTATATGTTCGACCTCGATCAGCTGCTCCCTGGATGTTGGCCCCTGTTGGTAGAGCGCAATGCAGCGCTGGAATGACTCCGGAGTCATGTGTGCGCGCAGTGGCTTCGCCACAAACTCCGCGGGCGTATAGCCCGTCAGTTTCTCAATCGACGGACTGCAATAGGTAACCTCTTCGGTCCGGGCGTCCCAGGTCCAGATCACGTCAACAGTATTGGTGGCCAGCAGACGATATCTCTGCTCGTTCTCGCGCGCCATACGCTCACTGTCGGCAATCGCCACCTGTGCACGACGAGAACGACTGAGCAGCAACGCCATCACGGCCACAGCCAGCAGCAGCACCAACACCACATTGACAAATAAAATGACCAGGATGGGATCGGTGTCCCACAGGGTTTCTGGTTCATTGATAAGTTGATAGGGGGAATCCAGGCGCGACAGATCAAGATTCCACTCATTCACCTCATTCCAGTCATACAGCGTAATCGCGTCGCCAGGCGTCAGAAAATCAGCCCATTCGCCGCTGTCCAGGTAGTCAAGCAACAGGCGACCCACGGTTTCGGAATAGCCAGCCGTACTGGATAGCGCGCCACCAACCAGGCCCTGCCCCAACAGTCGGTCATAAATACCAAACAGTGGCGCCGGGACTGAATCAATCATACGATCCAGATAGATAGAGCCAACCGGCGCCAGTGACCCATCAGCGTCGGTATAGGCGCTGAAGGGTAAGGACAAGACGGTGTCCAGGGAATCCAGCCTCGCCAAGCGCTGCTCCAGAACCTCTGGTGGGACGCCGATCAGATAATCAAAGTCGACCCGGTCACTATAGTCGGCGGCGACTTCGCGGATGTAATCTACATAGATAATATCGTCGCCGCTGTTGCCACCTACCACAGTGATGGTCTCCGTGCCGGGACGCAGGGTCAGCATTTGCTCGAGAGTCTGATCGATGGCGCCGCGAAACGCCGATTCCACCACGGCGATGTTGTCGCGCTGGCGGGCCGCTTCAATGGTGGCTGAATTGGGCAGCAGCAAGAGTCCGGGTAGTGACTCGGGAATATCCAGCGCCAGCAGAAATTCACTGGCGACTGGCTGTACCGCCACGACAATGGAGATACCTTGCTGGCGGATCATGGATTCGATATTGGTACGAATCTCCTCCAGACGCTGGGGGTCAGCTCCGGAATCAATGCCCAGGTACTGGAAAGACACCTGTACGCTACTGTCTTCACTGAGATTCAGCATATCGACGATACCGCGGTCGATATCCAGGTCCCATGGCCCTGCTTCCCAGACCCCGTGCATCACCAGAATGCGATCAATGCCGTCAGTTTGCGCCAGCGCTGGATTCATCGCCAGCAGCGAGATACCTGCCAGCAGCGCCAGCGCAACGCGGCAGTGACAATAGCGGATAAATTTTTTAACGCGGACTGTTAGCGGGAATGCGGGCATGGCTGTTAATTACGGTTTTCCGGATCCTGGCTTGAGTACCAATCGGTGCTGATTATCAGCTATCACACCAGTGAGCCGATCAGTGTAGCGCAATTAACAGTGGCAAATATAAGCAATTTGCGGTCCCCTCGTAGTGGCTCACCCCTCGAATGTCAGCATGATCAATCACGACCGCTGCCCGCTTGCCGCACCAGTGGTTACAGATCACGCCAGCATCTCGCGCAAGGCAGTAACCGCACGTTCTATATGGCCGTGGGTATTATAGATAGTAGGGCAGAGCCTGAGGCCTCCAGTGGCTGCCCCGGCGATACCGTATTCGGTGTATAAGCGATCGGCCAGGCTACCGCGAGCGTTACCCGGCACCTGGGTAATGCAAACCCCATGGCTGAGCTGCGGATCGGCGGGCGTCACCAGGGTCAGGCCGGCATCCAGCACCCCCTGCTTGAGGGCACTGCTCAATTCCGCAACCCGGGCCTCGATTCGCGCCGGGCCAATCTGGTCATGCAGCTGGGCAGTCAGGGCCAGCGCTGCCAGGGCTGCGTCGTCCCGCTGACCCAGAGATTCAAATTTCCGCGCGCCTACCGGGTCAGCCTCAATATCATCTCCCCAGCCCGGGGCGATGACCGACGGCCAGATGCGCGAAATATTGTCTTCCCTGACGTACAGCAGTCCGACTTCTTTGGGCCCCATATACCACTTGTGCGCGCTGGCAGTGAATGAATCCACGCCCAGTTGTTGTAAATCAAGGGCCATGGCGCCCCAGGTCTGGGCACCATCCACGTGCACATAAATCCCGCGGGAATGGGCTGCCGCCACCAATTCGGCTACCGGCAGGCGCACACCGCTGACGTTGGACACATGGGTAATGGCAAGCACCCGGGTGTTGGGGGTCATCTCCCGGACAAACGCATCCACCAGCTGCTGCGGGTCAGCAGGCGCTACCGGAGTCGTCACTTTCCGGATCCGGGTGCCAAAACGAGCTGCACGCACTTCCCAGGCGACGTTGTTGGTTGGATGATTCTGCTCCCAGAGCAGTACTTCATCACCGGGCTCCAACGCCAGGCCGTTGTTAATGATGTTGTTGGCTTCACTGGTGTTGCGCACCAGCGCAACCTCATCGCTGCTGACATTCAACTGCGCGGCCACCAGGGCCCGGGCCTGTTCCAGCAGCTCACCAAACTTGGCCCGATTATTAAAGGAACAGTCGAAATCGATATCTTCAGTCAAATTGTTGGCGGCATCGGTCACCGCCCGGAAAGCCGGGCATAAATTAGCAGCATTCATGGGGACCGCCGCCTCGGAAAAAGTAAACTGCGCCCGGACCTGATCCCAGTAGTCACTGCGATTGATAGTCGCTGCCCCGTGTCCGCGGCCGGACTGGGCATGACCGCGCAGGTTGACTGCCGCGGCCCCAAACAGGAGTGCTGAAGACTTGAGAAACTGGCGGCGCTTGCTTGTCGACTCATTGGCTTGCATAGTTGTTTCCTCTGGCTGTTAGACCTGCCTGACTTATTCCCGTTAATCCATTCAGTTTTACGCAACTGGCGTCGTAATCCGCTATTCCCGAACGGTGGACTATTGCTGCTCAGGAAGAGGTCTGTCTGAATCAGTGACGCGCTTCAAGCACAGCGCGAACCATGGCCGCTGACACCAGGTTTAACACTACAACGTATCCAGACAGGCTGGTTATCGCACTAATCCATGACACCTGACAGCCACCCTACATGATCAGGAATAATTTACTAGCTCTGGCCTTTTTTGTCTCCGGCGCCGCCATGGTCTGGGCTCTGGACCGGTCTATGGACCGCAGCGAGCTGGAGGACATGGCCCTGATCACCGGGATCACCGGCGAACAGCTGCAGCTCCGGCTGGAGACCTGCATTGCCCCGCGTCTGTCACTGATCAACCAGCTCACCAATGGCTGGGACTCCTGGGAGAGCGTGGAGAGCAACTGGCAGTTGGTAGCCGACTCAACTTTCGGCATTCTGTCCGGCATCCAGGCGCTGAACCTGGTGGACATGACCCGCACCATTCGCCAGGTCTATCCTCTTGAAGGCAACCAGCAGGCCCTGGGTGCTGATCTGACTCAGCATCCCAGCCCGGCAGTCAATGTCACCCTGACCCTGGCGCAGGAAACCGGTCGTCTGCAGCGTACCACCACACTGGAATTGCTCCAGTCAGGGGCCGGGTTTGCGATCTATAACCAGATTCGCTCAGAATCCGGCGACGCACTGGGCTTTGTCAATGGCGTCTTTCGGGTAGACGATCTGTTGGCCACCTGCTTTTCCGAGCAGGATCTGCAAGATCAGTTTATCTACCGAATTTTCGAAAAAGACAATCGCCAGATCTTTCAATCGGTACCGAGCACCCCGGACACTTCCTGGCGCTACAGCACCCGTAATCAGGTCGATGTCGCCGGGCGGCCATGGATTCTGGAGCTCGCTCCTTCCCAGGACCAATTTCGAGCCATCCATTCACTGTCGGAAAATCTCTGGTTAACGGTGGGTTTGTTGCTGGTACTGCTGCTGGCCCTGGTTATTCGCGCCCTGCTCAACAACCGTGACTATCTGGAAGACAGCCAGGCTCGCTATCGTCTACTGGTCGAAAATCAATCCGATCTGATTATTAAACTGGATCCGGGCGGCGCACTGCTCTACGCCAGCCCGAGCTTCTGCCGATTTCTGGGCAAAACCGAAGATCAACTGCAGGACGTGGACTTTTTTGACCTGGTACACAAAAGTGACCGCCAGGATATTCGCAGGGCGTTTCTCCCAGGTACGCCACCGCGGGAACACCCCGCCCGGACCTGGCGCGTACGACTGGAGCCGAACGGTCGCTGGACTGAATGGTCAAGTTCAACGGTATTTAACAATCGACAGGAAATCGATTGCGTGGTGGCGGTAGGCCGCGACATTACCGAGCAGAAAGCCATGGAAGCACAGATTGCCCATAGCCAGAAAATGCGCGCCGTCGGTGAGATGGCCGGGGGCATTTCCCACGACTTCAACAATCTGCTGCAGGTCATTCTTGCCAATATCGAACTGCTGCTTGGCAAGTCTGGGCGCAGCGACCAGGACCAGCGCCTGGAGAATGTTCGCAAAGCGGTGAACAGCGGCATTGAATTGACCCGGCGTCTGTCTACCCTGAGCCGACAGGATAGCGTTAGCACGAACCCGGTGGATCTTAACCAGATGTTGTCTGAATCCACGAACCTGATTGCGCGATCACTGCCAGTGAATATCAATCTGGACTATACGGCGAGCGCCGGACCACTGTCAGTTAAGGGTAATCGCTCACAGCTGGAACGGGTATTGTTTAACCTGTGTTTTAACGCCCGGGATGCAATAAGTGGTGACGGCCACATTCAGATTCGCTTGCAGCGCACAGCACTGGACGCAGATTTACTGAACTCCTATCCGGAACTGCAGCGCGGGGATTACGCCCTGATCCAGGTCAGCGATGACGGCAGCGGAATCGATGATGCCTCCCTGCCCCGTATTTTCGAACCGTTCTTCACTACCAAACGCAAGGAGCAGGGTAGCGGCCTGGGACTGGCCAACTGTTACAGCATCGTGTCTCAACACAACGGCATTATCACGGTGGATTCGGCTCCCGGTGAGGGCAGCCGCTTCAATATTTACCTGCCGCTGCTGCAAGACTCTCCGCAACTGGAATTGCCGCCGCAACAATCCCCGACTGGACAGCAGCCTGAACCTGGCGCCGCTCGGGGAGAAAGCATCCGGGCGACGCAACAGTCGCTGGCGCCATCGCCAACCGGGCCTGAATCAGAAACTGAAGGCCACCGGAATCAGCAAGCCCGACCGGCTCACATCCTGGTGGTTGATGATAATGAAGACCTGCTGCAAACAATCAGTTCATTTCTGGAACTGGAAGACTACACCGTCAGTATCCAGAGCGATGCACTGCAGGTGCTGGACATGATCAGCACCGCTAGCACCGCCTTCGACCTGGTAATTCTTGACCTGGTCATGCCTGACATGAGTGGCCAGGAACTCGCCACGCGAATTCGACAGGACCACGCCAAACTGCCATTGCTGTTCATCTCTGGTTATATTCCCGAGCGGGATGTGGCTGCGGGTATGGGGCGGGAAAACCTGCTGCGCAAACCGTTCACCCGCCGCGAACTGCTGGCGGCAGTGAACAGTTCACTGATCAGGCCCGGCAGGCACAGGTCTGACTAGTTGATGTCAGCCGCGAACTTTTTCAGAGTCGCCATGTCGATGGTTTCCAGGGCCCGTTTGTGGGTCCGGGTGAGGAATACCTTGGGGGCCATTCCCGCCTTATAGGCTTCCAGCCAGCGCGCCGCACACAAACACCAGCGGTCCCCGGCCTGCAGCCCGGGGAATCCGAACTGGGGTAGCGGCGTCATCAGATCGTTGCCGCGAAACCGGGAATATTCCAGAAACTCCGTGGAAACTTCCACACACACGGTGTGCGAGCCTGCGTCGTCACTGCCGGTATTGCAGCAATTGTCGCGGAAGAAACCGGTTACCGGCTCGCTGCCGCAAGTTTCCAGTGGCTCATCAAAAACGTTTAACGATTCGTCCATTGACATTCATATCACCCGCTTGAATTTCGGGGTAGCTGACGGTGCAGCCCGACGGGGGCGCACGCTGGTTTGGTACTGCTGTTCACGGAACCAGAAATTACAGGCCCACTTTTCTCCCTGCAACACTGGCATACCACCGTGCAGGCTATCGGGATGACGAACCGTGCTGCCCTGGTGACAGTTGTGGAACAGCAACATGCGGCCCTTGCGCGCACGCACTTCCATATCGAGATTGGGAAACGACGTGCCGCCGCCGGAGTCTGGCTCGTTAAGATACAGCAGGCAGGTCAGTAGTCGCTGGCCGCCTTTGGCCATACAGCGCTGTCCACGCTCGGTGGCGGCATCCCAGGCATCATAGTGCGGAGCATACTGCTGACTCTGCTGGTAATGGACCACCTGCAGTGATTCGGCAAATTCCAGGGGAATGCCGACGATGTCCGCAACCCGCTGCGCCAGATCCTCAATCACCGCATTGTAGCCGTGGGGAATCCAGCAGTTGCGCCCGGTACGCCCGGGGCTTTCCACCCCGGCATCGGCGGAACTCACCAGGGCCTGTTTCAGCTTGGACTGCGCGGCATTCAAGAGCTGCTCGATTTCCAGCTCACTGAGAAAATCCTCGAACACCACAACCCGAGGCTCGGTGTTGACCTGCTCACCGGTTTCATAAAATTCCCGCAGTCTGATATCCATGCCCTGACCTTCAGCCGAATCCTGCACACCTGTCAATTAGAACACACCGGCATGGAAGCGCGCGAACCTGTGGCAGAAAACCAGCGCTGAAAATCGCAACTAAAACCCAGGGCTGCCGCTCAGAAGTCGTTGAGCGTGGCGTAACGATCGCGATGAAACGCCGCATCGCCCAGAAACTGCTGCGCCACCCGGGCCCGCTTGATGAAGAAACCAATATCGAACTCATCGGTCATACCAATGCCGCCGTGCATCTGAATACTCTCGTTACTGACCAGCTCAAACACGTCACTGAGCCTGGCCTTGGCGGCGCTGGCAAGACTGGCGCGCTGCTGCGCAGAAGACTCCTGGTCATCGAGGCTGGCCAGAGCCGCCCTGACCAGGGACTTGCACAACTCGATCTCACTGTACATGTCTGCGGCACGGTGCTGCAGCCCCTGGAACGAACCGATTAATACGCCAAACTGCTGGCGCTGATTGAGGTAGTCAACGATTCGTGCAAAGGCTTCTTCGATACTGCCCAGCATCTCCGCTGCCACGCCGATGCGGGCCACATCCAGCACCTGATCCAGCTCCGGAAAGACGTCGCCTTCGCCGCCAAGACGATTGGCTTGGGGCACCGCAACTTCGCTCAGTTCAACATGTGCAGCATTGCGACTATCCAACATCCAGGTCCGCGTCACCGATACACCTTGTGCAGCAGGGTCCACCAGGAAGGCGCTGATGCCATCAGCGCCGTCATCGTCACCCCCTGTCCGGGCAATGACAATTAACTGGTCCGCCACATGACCATCGAGCACCAGGGTTTTGCTGCCATTGAGCAGGTAGCCGCCGTCGTTCTTTTTCGCCCGGGTACGAATTTTAAGCGGATCGTGAAACGGGGTTTCATCCAGTCCCACCGCCATCAGCCGTTCACCGGCAATCAGCCCGGGCAGCAGCGCCTGCTTCTGGGCCTCGCTGCCCAGCGCGTTCACCAGATTGGCGCTCAGCAGTATTGAGGCTATCAGGGGCGAGCTGGTGAGCGTGCGGCCGGTTTCCTGCAGCACCACACCCAGTCCACCATGCCCGAATGCATAGCCACCATAGGTTTCCGGCAGGCTCATACCAGTCCAGCCCAACTCCACCATGCGCTGGTAGATGTCCCGATCGAAGCCGGTTTCGTCCCGGCTATCCCGCAGGCGACGCAACATCGGAATTGACGCGTGTTTTTGACAAAAGTTACGCGCCGCTTCCTGCAACATCTGTTGATCTTCGCTTAGAACCAGTTCCATGTTCACCCCTGCTTCTTGCTCAGACTCAACAGGTCTGGCAGTCCCAATACCCGTTTGGCAATAATATTGAGCTGTACTTCAGCTGTCCCGCCTTCAATCGAGTTGGCTTTTGAGCGCAGCCACTCACGGGTCACCTGTAACTCTTTGTTATCAAAACCATCGCCTTCCCAGCCCAATGCCTGGCCACCAAGACTGCGCAACAACAGTTCGTAGCGTCGCTTGTTCAATTCGCAGCCATAGTACTTCAGCATTGAGGAAGTGGCGTTGGGTCCGCCCTGCCTGGTTTCTTCCCGTGACCGCTGCGAGGTGTAGGCAAAGGCATCGCTGTCGATCTTGAACCGGGCGATGTCATCGCGCAGCACCGGATCGGACAGCCGCCCGGTATCGCCGCGATAGTGCCTGGCCGCCTGCTCGACACTATCCAGTGTGGAAGTCACGCCGCCGCGATCAGTTTGACCGCTGACCAGGCCAAAACTGGAAATCATGGTGCGTTCGTGTTGCAACAGGCGCTTGGCAATAGACCAGCCATCATTGACCTCTCCCACCAGATTACCCGCCGGGACTTTGACGTTGTCGAAAAAAGTCTCGCAGAACGGCGAAGCACCGCTGATCAACTGGATCGGGCGTGTCGACACGCCCTGGCTGGCCATATCGAAAAGTATGAAGCTGATACCGGCATGCTTGGGCACCTCAAAATCGGTGCGCACCAGGCAGAATATCCAGTCGGCCTGGTCAGCGTAGGAAGTCCAGACCTTGGAGCCATTGATCAGGTAATGATCGCCCTGTAATTCGGCGCGAGTGCTGAGACTGGCCAGATCCGAACCGGAACCCGGCTCGCTGTAACCCTGACACCAGCGAATCTCGCCGCGGACGATCTTTGGAATGTGTTCGGCCTTTTGCTCGTGGGTACCGTATTCCAGCAACACCGGACCGAGCATGGAGATACCGAAACTGGTGAGCGCCGGGCGCGCATTAATGCGCTGCAGTTCCTGTTGCAGAATTGCCGTCTCGTCCTTGCTTAACCCACCACCACCATACTCCGCTGGCCAGGTTGGACAGGTCCAGCCCCGCTCCGCCATACGTTCCAGCCAGACCTTGCTGTCCGGATTGCTAAAAGTCGCCTGCCGGCCGCCCCAGACAATCTCATCGGCGACCATGGTGGTGCGCATGGACTGGGGGCAGTTTTCTTCCAGCCAGGCGCGGGTGTTGTCACGAAAATCCTGCAAACTGCTCAACTTGAACTCCTGCTTTATCTACAGCGCATCATTTACCGCACAGCCGGGCTTATGAATGATTCACCAGCACCTGGCGCCCGCTGACCTTGCCAGCTTTCAGATCTGCCAGCGCCTGGCTGGCCTCGGCCAGAGGCCGCTCCTGAATGGCAATCGGGGCAATCTTGCCGGCGCGAACCAGTGCCATAAGTTCACCCATGTCGGCCAGACTGCCAACGTAGCTGCCCTGAATAATCCGCGCGTTCATGGGTAGAAACGGTAGCGGTATATTCAAAGCACCACCGTAGAGACCGACGATGATTAGCTTGCCACCCTTGCGCAGACAGGACAGGCCATAATTCACGCTGGCCTCGGCGCCGACAAAATCAATTGCGGCATAAACACCACTGGTCGCCTTGCGAATCTCTTTGGCGGTTGCCGCATCGCTGGAATTGAAAGTGCGCTTGACCCCAAGATTCCGGGCGGCCGCCAGTTTGTCCTCGGCGATATCCACCACGATTGGATCGATCCCGCGGGCGTGGGCAATCTGTATCGCCATCATGCCAACACCGCCGGCGCCAATGATCACGACCTCGTCGCCGGCGTGTAATTCACCGACCTGTTTCAGCGCGCTGTATGCGGTCAGTCCTGAGCAGGCATAGGTGCCAGCCAGCCCGTCATCAACATCACCCTTGTCGAACAGATAGCGAGAGTGCGGGATCAGCACGTGATCAGCGAACCCCCCGTTGACCACGATGCCAAGGGCGCGTCCCGGGGTGCACAGATGCTCATCGCCGCGCTGGCATGAGGGACATGTACCACAGCCGATCCAGGGATAGATTACGCGGCGATCGCCCAGTGCGACGTTTTCGGCGTCGGGCCCGAAGGCCACCACTTCAGCGAAGATCTCGTGCCCCAGCACCAGACCCTGACGGCCCACGTCAAGCTGCTTGCCGCCCCCCAGTTCAAAGGCGCCATCGTGCAGGTGGATGTCCGAATGACATACCCCGCAGGCAACCATTTTCAACAACACTTCGCTGCCGCCGGGAACCGGCGTGTCGGTGGTTGTTTCCACCAGCGGCGCTCCGGGCGTGGCAGTTTGATAAGAGATCATAAGAATTCCCAGTTGGTGGTTGTGATGAGTTTAGTCTTGCGCTGCCGCCCATGCGCTGAAGCTGCTGCCCTTCTCGGCCAGTTCCTTGAGCAGCGGCGCGGGCTTCCAGTATTGCTCACCGTAGCGGTCGCGGAATTCACAGATCTTGTCGTACACTTTTTTCAGGCCCACGCTATCGGCATAAAACATCGGCCCACCCTTGGCCGCCGGAAATGCATAGCCGTACACGTACACCACATCGATATCGCTGGGTCGCTGGGCAATGCCTTCTTCCAGAATCAGCGCACCTTCGTTGATAAGCGGATAGAAACAGCGCTCGAGAATTTCTTCATCACTGATCTTGCGCCGCTCGACACCCAGCTTTTCTGCCTCCTGCTGAATCAGGGACTCCACCTCGGGATCTGCCTGACGGGCACGGGTTTGCGGATCATACTGATAAAATCCGGAGCCGGTTTTCTGGCCATGACGACCCATTTCAACCAGCACCGTACCCATGCGATATAGCCGCGGATCGTCGGGCAGATCAGTACGCGCCTGACGCGCCTTGTAGCCCACGTCCAGCCCCGCCAGGTCGCCCATGGCCAAGGGCCCCATGGCCATACCAAAGTCTTCCAGCGCTGAGTCCACCTGGGTCGGGGTGCAGCCGTCCAGCAGCAGCATCTGTGCCTCGCGGCCGTAGCCGCCCAGCATGCGGTTGCCGATAAAACCATAGCAAACCCGGGACATGACGCAGACCTTGCCGATCTTCTTGCCGATTTGCATGGCGGTGGCCAGTGCGTCATCGGCGGTCGCGTCGCCCCGCACCACTTCCAGCAATTTCATGACATTAGCCGGGGAAAAGAAGTGCATGCCCAGCACGTCCTGGGGACGTGACGTGGCCGCCGCGATAGCATTGACGTCCTGATAGGACGTGTTGGTGGCGAGAATCGCCCCCTGTTTGCAGGTCTGGTCGAGCTTGGCAAAAATCTCTTTTTTCAGATCCAGGTTTTCGAACACTGCCTCGATGACCAGATCCACATCACTGATGTCACTGTAGTCAGTGGTTCCGCTAATCAGCTGCAGGCGCGATTCCATCTGCGCCTCACTCATCTTGCCCTTGCTGACGGTAATCCCGTAGTTCTTCCTGACGATGCCCAGGCCGCGCTTCAGCGCCTCATCATCCACCTCGACCATCACCACTGGAATATCAACGTTGGCAAAGCACATGGCGATTCCGCCGCCCATGGTGCCGCCGCCGATAATTGCCACCTTGTTGATGTCGCGCTTCGGGGTGTCTTTGGACAAATCCTTGATCTTGGCGGCTTGCCGTTCGGCGAAGAATACGTGCCGCATCGCCGCCGATTCTGGTGACTGCACCAGTTCCTGAAACAACTCTCGCTCCTTCTGCAAGCCTTCGTCCATCGGCAGATTTACCGCGGCTTCAATACAAGTCACGATGCGGTCCGGGGCGATCTGTCCGCGAGCACGCCTGGCCAGTCGCTGCCTGGCCTGATCGAAAAATCCCGGCTCGATAGTGGACGGGTCAATGCTGATGTCGCGGATGCGCTTGAGCGGGGCGCCTGAGGCTACCAGATCTTTGGCGTATTGCACTGCAGCCGCGGCCAGGTCATCGCCTGCAATCACTTCATCAATCAGGCCCATGTCTTTCGCCCTGGGCGCGGCGACCGGCTTGCCCGTGGTAATCATATCCAGTGCCGCGGGCACGCCGGCGATGCGCGGCACACGCTGGGTGCCGCCAGCCCCGGGCAACAGCCCCAGATTTACTTCCGGCAGGCCGACCTTGGCCGAGGCAATCGCGCATCGGTAGTGGCAGGCCAGGGCCACTTCAAAACCGCCGCCCAGTGCCGTGCCATGAATGGCGGCGACCACCGGCTTGCTGGAACTCTCAATGGCACTCAGGACTTCCGGTAACCAGGGATCTTTCGGTGGCTTGCCAAATTCGGTGATGTCGGCACCGGCGATAAAGGTGCGTCCCTCGCAGCGCAGCACGATGGCTTCGCTGGCATCGTCCTGGGCAGTCATGACCGCATTGAGAATGCCCTCTCGAACCACTTGCGCCAGGGCATTGACCGGTGGATTGTTGACGCTGATTACGCCGATATTGTCTTGCAATTCATACTGAACGACGTCTGACATAGTCTTTCCTTCTCTTAATTCGGTTACTGATTCGGTCGCTGGACGAGCCTGCGTTCATAATGCTTACGGACAGCCCCTAGTCGAGGCGCTCGATAATGGCAGCCAGCCCTTGCCCGATACCTATACACAGGCTCACGGCAGCGTAGCGAGCGCCACTGCGTTCCATCTGCCGCAGGGTGGTCAGGGCGATGCGCGCACCGGATGCACCGAGGGGATGGCCAACCGCGATCGCTCCGCCGTTGGGGTTCACGCGGGAGTCCTGAAAATCGACTTCCAGCAGCTTCAGACAGCCCAGCACCTGGGTGGCGAAAGCCTCATTAATTTCGATGATATCCATGTCTTTCAATTCAAGACCAGCCCGGGTCAGGGCCTTGCGAATGGCATAGACCGGACCCAGCCCCATGACGCGCGGCTCAACGCCAGCGGCGGCCCCGGCCAGAATTCGGGCGCGGGGTTTAACGCCGTATTTCTCACCCACTGCCCGGTTGCCAACCAGCAACGCGGCGGCCCCATCATTGATACCCGAGGCGTTGCCCGCAGTTACCACGCCACCTTCGAACAGGGTGCGCAATCCGGCCAGGGCAGCAACATCGGAACTGGGCCGCGGATGCTCATCGGCCGCCACTGTAAGGGGCGGCTTCTTGCGTCCCTGAGGCACATCAATGGGAATAATTTCGTCAGTAAAAAAACCATCCGCCCGGGCCGCTTCGTACCTGGCCTGTGACGCGGCGGCGAAGACATCGGAATCAGTGCGGGAAATATCCAGATCCGCGGCAATGTTGTCCGCAGTCTGCGGCATGCTGTCGGTGCCGTACATGCGGGCAAACTCGGGATTAGTGAAGCGCGCACCCAGAGTACTGTCGGCAATAGACTGTCCGCGGTCATACGCTGACTGGGCCTTGGACAGCACCAGCGGTGCGCGACTCATGGATTCAACACCACCGGCGACGAACAGGTCGCCTTCGCCAAGCTTGACGCTATTGGCGGCGTGCAGCACGGCAGCCAAACCGGATGCGCAAAGACGGTTGACGGTGAGGCCAGCCACCTCCACCGGCATCCCGGCCAGGAGCGAGGCAAAGCGAGCAACATTACGGCAGTCTTCACCAGCCTGATTGGTGTTGCCCATGATGACATCTTCATAAGCTTCCGCGGCAAAAGAGTTGCGTGTCACCACTGACTTGATGATATGGGCGAGCAGATCGTCGGGCCGCACCGGTGCCAGCGCACCTCCGTGCCGGCCAAATGCGGAACGGCCGCCGTCATAAATATAGGCTTCGGTGAGTTCTTGACTTGCCATGCATTAATCTCTTGTTGATTGTATCCGTCTGGATGTGAATGCTGTGTGTATACCGAGGGCTGCCAGGGCGTCCCTGGCGGGAGTCGTGCAGCCCTGCAAAAAACCGTACTGAGGCCAGCAGGGGCGGCCATTCTAGCATAGCGATTTCAGCCAGGCACAGCCCGCGAAATGCGGGCCTTACAGGGATATACGAAGCCCCATCCTGTCGCATCAGGACGGGGGTTATGATAGCTTACGAGCTCGATTTTTTGAGGCAGAAACATGATTCGTGACCAGGAAACCATCACCCAACTCGTCGACCTGATTGAGCGCTTTGTACGCGAGCGATTGGTACCTGCCGAAAACCAGATGGCAGAAGAAGGCAAGCTGCCTGATGACATCCTTCAGGAGATGAAGGAGTTGGGCTTGTTCGGCCTGACCATTCCGGAAGAATACGGTGGCCTGGGTCTAACCATGGAAGAAGAAATTCTGGTGGCCATTGCCCTGGGACGCACCTCTCCGGCGTTCCGTTCAATTATGGGAACCAATAACGGCATCGGTTCGGCCGCAGTCGTGTTCGACGGCACCGAGGAGCAGAAGAAAAAATACCTGCCCAAGTATGCCAGCGGTGAATGGATCAGCTGCTTCTGTTTGACCGAACCGGACGCCGGTTCCGATGCCGCTTCACTGAAAACCACGGCGGTTCGTGACGGCGATCATTACATTCTCAACGGCACCAAGCGCTACATTACCAATGCCTACGTTGCCAATACCTTTAACGTTATGGCACGCACCGATCCGGACAATAAAGGCGCTCGTGGCATTTCCTCTTTTATCGTCGACAAGGACACCCCGGGCATCACCCTTGGTCAGGTGGACAAAAAGATGGGGCAATCGGGCTCAATGACCTGTGACGTGATTTTTGAAGACGTCAAAGTTCCGGCTGAAAACATCATTGGCGAGGAAGGCGAAGGCTTTATCACCGCGATGAAAGTTCTGGACCGTGGACGACTGCACATTGCCGGCGTCAGTGTCGGCGTCGCCGAACGACTCATTGCCGACGCCCTGGACTACGCCATTCAGCGCAAGCAGTTCGGCAAGCCAATAGCCGAGCAGCAACTGATCCAGGGCATGCTGGCCGACTGTCAGACTGAGGCCTACGCGGCCAAGTGTATGGTTCAGGAAACTGCCCGCAAGCGTGACGCAGGTGAGAATGTCAGCACCGAGTCCTCTGCCTGCAAATACTTTGCCACGGAAATGGTCGGCCGCGTCGCTGACCACGCCGTGCAGATTCATGGCGGCGCCGGCTATATGGCCGAATACGCTGTTGAGCGTTTCTATCGCGATGTGCGTCTGTTCAGGCTCTACGAGGGCACCAGCCAGATCCAGCAAATCATTATTGCCCGCAATATGATCAAGGGCGCCAGCTAGGGAACCTTTGCTTAATCCTGCCCCGACTCCCCCACTCGCCTGATCCGGATCAAGGCGTCACCCGGGTCAGCCCGCGCTGGCCGTGCGCCTGGTTTGTCTGACCAGACCTTCACAAGCCTGTCGCGAGGGACCTGGGCGCCAGGGCTGTTGAGATGGCTTGGGCCACCCTGATCGCGCCATTGGACGCTATACGCCACTGCCAGCTATGATTAGGTGGAAGACTCGCTGAAATAACCAGAAGGGCTTTAGTCGCGTTCTGCGGGTCCATTCACAGCGATGCAACCAGGCATCAGGGAGAAACTATGGAAGCGATCAAATCACTGTTTCTGGTCATTGATCCAACAGTCGAAAATGACCCCGCCGTTGACCGTGCGCTGGACATTGCCGAGGCTACCAAGGCAAGCGTCCTGTTGTTCGTTAACAATGAGAACACCCTGACTGAGGGCTCCTACGTGTACGAAGGAGTCGACGGTGATTTCTTTGAAAATCAGCGCCGCCTGTTTAAAGAACACTATACCAAGATCCTGACCCGGGCTGAGGACAAGTTTCGCGACAAGGGGATAGACGTCAGTTCCCGGTTCAAGGAACAACACCATCTTGCCGAAGCAATTATCGCCGAAGTTGCGACGCTGAAACCCGACCTGGTCATCAAGAGCACACATCACCACAATGTGCTGGAGCGCTCACTGATTTCCAACACCGACTGGCGACTGATTCGCAAGTGCCCGGCCCCGCTGATGCTGATCAAACCAAGAGTCTGGACCGACGATGGTGTCGTGGTCACTGCGGTTGACCCGCTGCACAGCAAAGCAGCCCAGTCACAGCTCGATCACGTGCTGCTGGCGGCCACCATGCAAATGAGCAAGACCATGGGCATGAAACCCTGTGTGTTCCATTCCTACTACCCGTTTGTCAGCACCCTGTTTCCCATGGGCGGTAGCTCACGCGAACACCTGGACCGCATTCGCGAACATCATGAAAGCAAATTGATGGAACTGCTCAAGGATTACAACGTTGATCCTGGGAATATCAAGCTGAGTGAAGGTGACCTCGCCCCTTCCCTGATCAATCATCTAAAGAAAGTTAATGCCAATCTGCTGGTCATTGGCGCACTATCCAGGAATGTTCTGGAGCGGGCTATTGTCGGCAACACCGCGGAACGCATTCTGGAGGATAGCCCTTGCGATGTTCTGGTTCTCAAACCCTGAGTTGGACTGTAATCGCCAGCCGTAGGACTTTACCGGTACAAACAGGACATAAACCGGGTTATGGCTGAAGCGAAACAAAACAGAACCGCAAAGCAGATAATCCATGAGGTGATCTTCGGCTACGAGTCCCAGGCGGGCAAGTGGTTCGACGTAATTCTGATCTGCCTGATCGTGGTGTCGGTTATTGCCGTACTGCTGGACTCCGTTGCCTCCTATCACGAGCGCTACGGTGATTTGCTGCTGCAACTGGAACTGCTGTTCACCGCGTTATTTACAATTGAGTACGCGCTGCGTATCTATAGCGCCGAACAAAAGCGGCAGTACCTGTTCAGCTTTTACGGCCTGATTGATTTGTTCTCTATTCTGCCCACCTATATCGCGCTGATTTTTCCCTCCGCCCAGTACCTGATCGTTATCCGGATCATGCGCGTGCTGCGCATCTTTCGAATTCTCAAACTGTTCCGTTACATGGGTGAAGCAAATCTGCTGTATACCGCCCTGCTGGAATCGCGGCGCAAGATATTCGTATTTCTGTTTTCGGTGTTTACCCTGATCATCATCTTTGGCGCCCTGATGTTTATTATTGAGGGCCCCGAGCATGGCTTCGACAGCATCCCCATATCTATTTACTGGGCGATTGTGACGATTACTACAGTTGGCTATGGCGACATCGCTCCGCAAACTCCGCTCGGCCAGTTGATTGCCGGCCTGGCGATGATCTGCGGCTACGCCATCATAGCCGTACCCACAGGAATCATCGGCGCAGAGCTGATGAGTGAGTATCAGCAACGCGCGAGAAAAGGAAAAAATGAGAACCGGGTTTGCAGCAGCTGCGAGGCCATCGGTCATGACATGGACGCCCGCTTTTGCAAATATTGTGGCAATCTGGTCAAGACCATCTGAATGACGCCATGAGCGGCTACTGCCCAGCGGGACCCCGGGAGCCCACAGTCACTCCGCACACTTGATACAGCGGTCGGTATAGGGAATGGCTGCCAGCCGCTCGGCACCGATGTCATTACCACACCGGGCACACTCCTGATACTCGTCATCGGCGATACGCTGCAAGGCCCGGGAAATTTGCTTCAGCTCTTCAATGGCATCGGCCTCCAGGGCCATCACCAGCTGATCATTCTCGGTTTCCTTGATTTGCTCACTGAAGTTGGCGCTTACCGGCGCATCCTTGTGAAAGATGTGCTTGTGGGTCCGCTCCAGACGCGACTCCAGCTCGGCCTTGCGGCTGGTCAAATCTTTCTTGATCTGTTCAAGTTGCTTGGTTTCCATATCAGGCCTCGCTTCCAGGTCAATACCGGGATTAGTTCCAGCGAACACAAACTGATGAGTCGCTATGATGTCTGGATTGATTCATGGATTAATAGTACGGGGATTGGAATAATGCTGCTTGACTCATGTCAACACACCGTTAACAAACTCCGAGCCGGGCAACAGGCCTAGTCTGAAGGACTGATGCGTAATTTCAAGGTTTTAACTCTCAATATCCACAAGGGCTTTTCCATGGGCAACCGCCGCTTTACATTGGAAAAGATTCGCGACAATCTACGTGAAACGGGCAGTAACATCGTCTTTCTCCAGGAAGTCATTGGTGAGAACGAACGGCACCGGGAGGCCATTAACGGCTGGCCGGAAACCAATCAGTTTGAATTTCTGGCAGATACGGTCTGGAATCACTACGCCTATGGCAAGAATGCCATTTACCAGCACGGCCACCACGGGAACGCCATTCTCAGTGAACTGCCGTTCCTGGATTACAACAACGTGGACATCTCGCGTCTCAGCTTCTCCCAGCGCGGCATCCTGCACGGACTGCTGGAGAACCGTGTACATGTGCTGTGTGTGCATCTGGGGCTTCTCGAAAGCGAGCGCAAGGCCCAGATCAGCCAGCTGATAAGGCACATTCAGGATACCATTCCTGATGATGAAGCACTGATTCTGGCCGGAGACTTCAACGATTGGCGCCGCTCGGCCCACCGCCGCCTTAAAGATACCTGTGGGCTTGTGGAGGCAGGTGAGACCATAAACAACAAGCTGTCAGCTACCTATCCGGCCATGTTGCCCATGCTCCCCATGGACCGCATTTACCTGCGCGGCTTTTCGGTTAGCAGCATTCAGGTCATGGCCGATTCAGCCTGGCGCCAGGTGTCTGATCATTGTGCGGTGATCGCAGACATCGAACTCAACGACGTCCCGGAGTCATCCCCGTGACCGCCAACTGGCACTATCTTCTGGGTGCAATCCTGTCCCTGGTGGGCCTGGGCATGGCCGCCACCGCAGCGACCCACGCCTTAATGACCAAGCGCGACTCCAAGTCGGCCCTGGCCTGGATCGCTGTCAGTCTGGTCTTGCCTTTTACCGGGCCACTTCTGTACCTGATATTTGGTATCAACCGGATTCGCGAAACTGCCCGGGAGACCTATCAGGCCAGCACCCCGGTCGATGAGTCGGAGGCAATTTCCGAGCCTGTCGGCACTTCGCTCCGGCCACGCTCCATGGTCGGCGAATCAGTCACTGACATCGGATTGCGCTCCTGCGATTCAATCGACATTCTGGAAAACGGTGAGGCTTCCTATCCGACGATGCTCGAAGACATCGGCGCGGCCAGTAAACGAGTCTACTGTTCCACCTACATTTTTCAGCGCGACGAGACCGGTAAAAAATTCGTCAAGGCATTTTGCGATGCTCGTGATCGCGGCGTGGACGTCCGCATCCTGGTGGACGGGCTGGGTGGGATTGCCTATCCACCTTCGGTGTTGCGCACCCTGCGCAAACACCGTCTCAAATATGTGGTCTTTAATCCCATTACCCTGATCCCACCATCGCTGCACATTAACCTGCGTAATCACCGCAAGATCCTGGTGGTGGACGGCAAGTCCGCCTTCACCGGAGGCCAGAACATCGGTGATCGCCACCTGGTTGAATTACTGAACAATGACAAGTGTGCCAGAGACCTGCACTTTCGCCTGACCGGAAAGATCGTCGATGAATTTGAACGGGCGTTTCTCAAGGACTGGTACCATGCCAATCATATTACCGACCCGGAGCCATTCACACCGAGCAATCGCAACAAGACTGAATCAGACGTCTGGACCAGACTCATTCCCGACGGCCCCAATGATGACCTCGACAAACTGACCAAACTGCTGGTGGGTGTCATGTCCACATCCCGGAAGAGAATCTGGATCATGACCCCCTATTTCCTGCCCAGTTTTGACCTGGTTGGCGCGCTGGTTGCCGCCGAACTGCGTGGCGTGGACGTCAAGATCCTGCTGCCGGAAAAGACCAACATTCACCTGGCGCACTGGGCTGCCCTGCACAACCTGCGTTACATCCTGGATCGGGAGTTAAAAGTCTATCTACAGCCAGCACCGTTTATCCACACCAAGGCGATCCTGATTGATGATGACTACGCGCTGATCGGTTCCGCCAATCTTGACCCCCGCAGCCTGCGCCTGAATTTTGAGCTGGTGGTGGAAGTCTTCAATAAAAAGTTCGTTGGCGAACTGGCACAGTATTTTGATCACTGCCTGGCCGAGGCGCGACTGCTGGACGAGAAGCGCCTCAGAAAACTGCCGGCCTGGATAAAAGTCCGCAACGCCCTGGCCTGGCTGTTCTCGCCCTATCTTTAGCCTTTGGTCCCAGACTTACGCGCTATACTTGCCAGGCGCAAGCCGACAGTCTTGACACAGGTCAAGCGGCTCGCGCACGATGACAGCTAGAGTTGGGATGGGTGCTGACAAGTAGCGCAACCAACAACCCCTGCTCAGCAAGCAAGACCAACAGCGGCGCACCCGCGCCGAAGTCGAATGAGGAAACCATCATGTACAAGAAGATTCTGGTCGCAGTTGATCTTTCCAACGATACCCAGACCGTGATTGACACCGCAGCGGAACTCGCTGGCGATAGCGCCAGCCTGCACCTTGTGCACGTGGTTGAGCCGGTGGCCGCCGCCTACAGCATGGATATCTATGCGGTAAACATCAGTGAGTTGCAGCAGGAAGCGATCAACTTTGCAGAACAGCGCCTGGCCAAGCTGGGCGGTGAAATCAAACTCGGGGAGGATCGCCTGCATACCCTGCTGGGCTCACCCGCACCGGAGATTCGCAACCTCGCCGTGGAACTCGAGGCTGACGCCATCGTAATCGGCAGTCACGGCCACTCCGGCTGGAAAATTCTACTCGGGTCCACTGCCAACAAGGTATTGCACGGCGCTAACTGCGACGTCCTGGTCGCCCACGTTGGCCAGGACGATGACTAATTGCCAATGACTGGAGGCAATCTCAGATCAGCACCTGGCTGGTTGCTGGCATCTGATCCGGCTTGATCACCAGCACGTCGCAGGACAAGCGATCCATCAGCCGTTCTGCGGTGTTGCCAATCAACAGCCGATCCAGGCGGGAACGGGAAACCGCCCCCATCACCACCAGACTGGCCCCCTGTTCTTCCACCAGGGCCGGTAGCGATCGGGTAATCTCATCTGCTGACCAGTGACAGGCTGATTCATCCACCCCGGTTGCCTGCGCCAGGTCGGTGAGCTTGCGACTCTCCTCGTCGCGATCCGGCTGCAGCGGAAAAGCTCCGGCCAGCGGCGGCAGCCACGCCGAATGAAACAGCGACAGGCGGCCCCCGGTTGCACTGGCTATAGCCTGGCCAGCGGCAATGAGCTTGCGATCCAGCTCCGCGGGTTTATCGTGAATGTGGTCTGGATCGACGGCCGCGATGATCGCCGGGCCATCTGACCAGCTTTCCTGTTTCACCAGCAGCAGCGGAACCGGGCAGTAGCGCACCAGTTCCCAGTCCTCATTAGACAGCAGCAATCGGGCGAGTTGATGGTGATGCCGGGTGCTGGCGACCACCAGCGACGGGGAGACCTCCTTAACCCGGCGAATGATTTCATCCTGCGGCGGGTTACCCCAGGCTGTAGTGACCGCCACTTCGAGGCCCGATTCACGCAGCGGCCCGGCTAGAGATTCCAGTTCCTCAAGACGCTGCTGACCATGGGCGTAGCGCAACTCCTTGGCCTGTACCGGATCGAAGTAGTAGCCGTCTTCCAGGTACGCGGAAAAATCCGCCAACAATAACTCCAGTTCGGCCCCGAATTTGCGCGCCAGATGCGCCGCGCGGTGCAGGGCTGGCTGCTGTTCGGCGTCCGCCTCAATAACTACCAGAATCTTCTCCATGTTCATGCCCATCTCCTGTCCCGGGGTTATCCGGGCTTGCTGTGTAGACCTCATTGTAGGCCGTAACACCAGCAGCGCAATCATTCCACGTCAAGGAAGCCGCCCCTGGCAACCTGCCGCCAGCATCCTTTGACGCAGGTCAAAAAATTGTATGCGCAGCCCATAAGTGGCAAACTTTGGTAAATATCACGAGGGACAAGGCACATGAGTTCAACGCAGTTCCCCAAAGACCTGGAAAGCAAGGATTTGTCGCGGTTGATAGCTGGCGACAGTGACGACAAGGTCTGCCCCCATAACACCCGAATCTCCTGCGCCAGCTGCAGGCTGAACGAACTTTGCCTGCCCATCGCGCTCAACAAGACCGAAATTCACCAGCTTGATGAAATCGTTGAGCGCAATCGCCCCTACAAGAAAGGTGAGCACCTTTACCGTCAGAACGATCCCTTCAAGTCGGTGTACGCCGTGCGCTCCGGCAGCTTCAAATCCTATATCCTGAGTGACAGCGGCCAGGGCCGGGTCACCGGGTTCTTCCTGCCCGGCGAGATTATTGGCATGGATGGCATTGCCAGCAAGCACTACGCAAATTCCCTGCAATCCCTTGAGCACTCATCGATTTGCGAGATTCCCTTCTCGCAGCTGGAGAAACTGAGCCATCAGCTGCCCAACCTGCAGCACCATTTCTTTGCCATTATGGGCAACGAAATCGCCAAGGATCAGCAAATCCACACCCTGCTGTGCAGCTATACAGCCGAGGAGCGAACCGCTTCATTCCTGCTGGGTCTGTCGGCGCGTTATGCGCGGGTCTCACTATCTCCGATACGCTTCCTGCTGCCGATGACACGCGGCGACATTGGCGAGTATCTCGGCCTGACGGTAGAAACCGTCAGCCGCATTTTTACCAGCCTGCAGCGCAAAGACCTGATTAAGGTCAGCAATCGGGAAATCGAGATTGTCGATCTGGAAGGCGTACGCGCACTGATCGGCGCGCATTAGTTCTGAGCGTGTCTGAACCAGCAAGTCAGCCGGTAGCTAGTTCGCGTTGAGCAGATTGCCCGGTGAATACTGGTCGGTAAGCAGTCGGCGACTCATATCCCAGTCAACCCTGGTGGACAGGCGACGCGGATAGTCCAGTAACGGAACCCCATACTTGCGTACGCTGTCAGCCAGACGGCGCGCCTCGGTCACCAGTTGCCCGCGGGGTGGCAGTGGTGCCAGTTGAGTGATGATAATGCGGTTACCCGAGGTGGGTAGCTTGAAATTGAAAAACTCACCGAACACCCGTTGGTAGGTTACCGACTCGTGGTCATACAGCCGGCTGGTGGAGAAAGTGTTGGCCACCAGGACCGAGTCCTCGGTCATTATGGTTTTCACTTCCTCGAGGAACTCCTGGGTCAGCATGTGCTCGGGAATATAGTCGCCACTGAAAGCATCCAGCACGATGTAATCATAGCTGACACCCCTGAGTCCGGCGCGCTTGATGAATGGTCGGCCATCCTCCACAACCACCCGCATATTTTCGGTCTCATTGAACTGGAAGAATTCCCTGGCCACCCGGACCACGGCCTCATCCACTTCCACCACATCAATGCGTGCCTGCGGGAAAAGATCAGCGAAGGCGATGGGAATGGAGCCGCCGCCCAGACCGATCACCAGCACGCTATCGGGCTCAGGATTGAGCAGCAAACCCGCGAAACTCATACGCGTGTAATCAAACACCAGCCGGTCCCGGTCATCCACGAACATGCAGGTCTGGTTACGATCGCCGCGATGCACGTTAAATAGCATGCAGCGCCGGCCACCTTCCTCGGTCACGGTGATATCCCGATAACGGGAACGCTCTTCATGAATAACTTCCGCCACCAGTGGCGTAGTAGTCGCCGCCAGTAACACAAGAAGTAGGCTAGGAAGCAGTCTTGCTGGTTTTTGCATAGGTCGCATCAGATTTGGGAGTGGGGACAAAAAGTAGTTGATTGGTAATCAGTATGGTCGCGGCAGCCAGCAACAGGGCAAGCACTGCACCCCATAGAATCTGGTTCACCTCGAACCACAGCACAAAATAAAAGCTGGTACCCAGGGTGCCCAGCGCACTGCCAATGGTGGAGACGAAGAACAGCAGCCCCGCCATATGGCCGCTGTGCTCATGGGTTTCCACCAGCAAACGCACCGAGTAGGGCGAAATCATGCCCAGAATAGCAGTGGGGATAAAAAACAGCAGCACCGACGCTGCCAGCGACCCGTAGCGCGGATCCAGGATAGTCAGAAAGATCGGCTCCATTATCGCGTCAGCCAGCAGGATCAGCGGCAGCGAGAAGATCGCCGCGGCCATGAAAAATACCGCGTAGGTCACAGCATTAGGGTTGCGCGTGGACAGGCGACCGCCCATCAGATAGCCCACCGACAGGGCCAGCATGAATACAGTAATAATGCTGCCCCATACCGACAGACTGCCACCAAAATACGGAGACAGAATGCGCGCTCCGAGCATCTCGATAGTCATGATGCTGAAGCCGCTGATAAACGCCATGGCGGCAATCACCGCTTTGGGCAGGCCATGAACTTTAGCTGGTTTTGCTGACTTGGATTGCACTGCTTTATTATTCCGTTGCTGATGCCCGTCGTGCTCTGGACCTACTTTGGCCGCTATCCGGACTTTTCTCCAGACTGCGCAGATCATTGCGCGAGGCGACCGATCATGGCCGAGGGCGTGACTGGGTGCCGGGACCGGCCGCTAAACTTAACATTGCCACCCGCAGAAGCAAATCGGATTTATCGACTGCTGGCATGCTTTGAGCCTGCCAAAGCACCGCGGAACAAGCGCAGCAGCGGTTAACAGCAGCCAAAGGCACTCAAGACGCGTAGCGGTCTAGCCCTGGGGTACGCCAAGGTGGCGGCCGCCATCCAGGGCTATTACCTGGCCATTGACGTAGCTGGCGGCATCCGAGGCCAGATACAGCGCCAGCGCCGCCATATCCCGCGGAGAACCAATGCGTCCCAGCGGATTCTCGGCTTCGATTTTGTCACGGAATTGCCGCAACATGTGATCCATCATCCGGCTCTCGAATGGTCCGGGGGCAATGGCGTTGACTGTCAGCCCTCTGGACGCCAGACGCAGAGCGAGATTCCTGGTCAGAAAATGCACTGCAGCCTTGCTGGCGCCGTAGGCAAAATTATCAGTGCCGGATACCCGCAGGCCATCGATAGAGCCAATATTGATTACCCGGCTCGGCCGCTCGGTGCTGGCATCTTTCAGTAACTCTGGCAGCAGGTCCCGGGTCAGCATGAACACCGCTTTCACGTTGATATCCATTACCTTGTCATAACCGGACTCCGGATAGTCCTCAAAGGCGGCGCCCCAGGCGGCGCCGGCGTTGTTGACCAGGATATCTATTTTGGATTCCCGCTCCCGGATCGCGGCGACAAATGCTTTACGGCCATCACTGTCGGACAGGTCCGCCGGAATAGCAATGCATTCGCCCATCCGGGCCATCTCCTGCGCCGCCTGCTGACAGGCTTCTGCCTTGCGTGCCGAAATGTAAGTCCTGACGCCATTACTGACGTAGGCCTCGGCAATCATCCGTCCAATACCGCGGGAGCCGCCGGTTACAATTGCGGTCTTGCCACTGACGTTGAATAAATCGGTGATAGCCAGGGTCATTTCTTTTCCTCAGGTCTGAATCTTGCCAGCGATAATCAGGTCGCACATTTTCTTCAGGGCAACGGACTTTTTCAGAAAACCAACAAAGCGCTCATCCTTGGTCAATCCATGGTAATAGCGGTAGTAAATTTGTTGACCAATAACCGTGAGCCGGAACAATCCGAAACAGAAATAAAAGGCAAAGTTGTCCACTGGCAGGCGGGTGCGTTCGCTAAATCTCGCTACAACCTCGACCCTGGTTGGCGCGCCATCCACATCGGACGGCATGGTTCGCGACTCGCGGAAAAAATCCGGGTCGTCGGTCTGGGTCCAGTAGCCAAGGGTGCAGCCCAGATCCATCAGCGGATCGCCCACCGTCGCCATCTCCCAGTCAAGCACGCCAACAACCTTCAGGGGATCGCCCACATCAAAGATCACATTGTCCAGTTTGTAATCATTATGGATCACACTGGCCCTGCCACTTTCCGCTGGCATATTG
Organism: uncultured Pseudohongiella sp.; assembly: GCA_965230125.1. GTDB lineage: Bacteria > Pseudomonadota > Gammaproteobacteria > Pseudomonadales > Pseudohongiellaceae > UBA9145. The sequence goes on from OZ245938.1 coordinate 3,480,789, forward strand.
TCCTGCAGCCACTGCATGATGGCATCGCAATCCACAGCGTCAGGTGTCACTGCATCACCCCAGCGCCGGCACCAGCCGTCAACCTGGCGCTGCACATAGCCCTGGGGCTTACCAAAAGTATCGAGGCCTGCCGCCACCAGATCCACTGAGTGCAGATCGCCAAGAACATCAAAGAAATTGAGCAGCTGCTGACGAATCTCACCGGGTGACAGATTCAGCGCCGCAGGATAGTCACGACGAATAACCAGCCCCTCGATATAGTTCATCAGGTAAAAATCACAGCCAATGACACTGTGATCGTCGCAGAAATGAATAGGCACTGGCCCATAGGGGAAAACATTCTTGAGAGCCGACAGTATCCGGTATTCCCGTGACATGTCGTGGGCTGATTTGACCTTGCTGCCAAACGGCGGCCGGCGCAATACCCATTGCTCATCGCCACTGCTTAGCATGTAGGTCAGGTTGGAGTGGCCACCGGGAAACTGCTTGACCGTGAGACCGGCTGCCTTGCTACCCAGCACCGGTTCCAGGTGCGCCTTCAGGGCCTCGAGATTCAGCTCTTCTCCCTGCCGTATTTCTCCCGGGCGATCCACCAGGTCCATTGTATTCACGACCAATATCCTTAATCAGCGGTAAGTTATCAGCGTCTGCAAGTCTACCTTTTCCAGGTGTGGCAGGGAATTGAACTGGGTTAGGGACATCTTGCCGCCCCCATACTTGATGCGGGTAACCGAAGAGTTGTGCACCATCCAGTTGGTGCTGATGACGTGCCGGTCGGGAATTTCCAGCACGCGCTGCAGCGTCATGGCGATGACGCCGCCTGATGTGGAAATGAGAACGCGGCTACCGTTCTGATGCCGCGCCATTATCCCGTCGATGGCCTGGTGCACGCGCTCGCGAAACTGTGACCAGGACTCGAATTCCAGATCTTCCGGGTCGGGCTCGAGATTATTGTTGATCCAGCGCGCGGTAGCGGCCTCAAATACTCGCTGAAACAGCCGTTCTTCCTGCAACGGCCAGGCAAGTGCCGGATCGAACCCCTCATCACTGGCATGATTGCGCAGGTAAGCCTTGATCAGCGGATCGCCACTGTACTCATTCAGCGCCGCCATTTGCTGGGGCTGGACGTTCTGTCCCGCAAGCAAAGGCTGCAATTCGGCAGCGGTTTCCCGTTGCCGCAACAGGGTGCCGCTGTATAACTGGTCAAACTGTACACCCAGCGTCTGCCAGTGTCGGCACAGGTGCTGCACCTGGGTGACACCCAGTTCGCTGAGCTTGTCATAGGAATCGGCCCCGAAGGATGCCTGCCCGTGACGAACCAGAATCAGCTCACTCATTAGTACTGTTGCAACTTACCCGGCCGACAGGGAAGCAAAACGCGTGCTGTGATAGTCAGCATCACCAAACATCACATCAATCGCGGTGACCCGCTTGAATAAATGGCCCACGTCCAGCTCTTCGGTAGTGCCAATGCCACCGTGAATCTGAATGGCTTCCTGGCCAACCAGATGAATTGCATTGCTCACCCGGCTTTTGGCCGCCGAGACGGCACGAGTTTTCTCGGTGCGATCCGCGTCACTGTCCAGCTTCATTGCCGCCATTATCACAATAGACCGCGCCAGTTGGCATTCGATAAACATGTCGGCCATGCGATGCTGTAGCGCCTGGAAGGTGGCAATCGGGACACCAAACTGCTTGCGGGTTTTGCTGTATTCAACTGTTTTCTGCAATAGCGCTTCCATGGCGCCAACGGCCTCAGCACTGACGCCGATCGTTGCCAGGTCCGCAACTTCTTCCAGCACCGGCAGCGCGGCGCCGGCCTCACCCAGCCGCTCGGAGGCGCTGACTTTGACGTTATCCAGCTTCACCACGCCAGCTTTCTTGCCGTCGATATTGGCAAAACCATTGATATGGACACCCTCGGCATCGGCATCAACCAAAAACAGGGAAATGCCCTCACGGTCTCGCTCATCGCCAGATTCCCTGGCCACTACCAACAGCTGATCAGCATTCGGGGCGTTGAGCACGGCAACCTTCTCGCCATTGAGCAGTAGCGCATCGCCGTCCTGGGTCGCAGTGGTGGCAACGCGCGCCAGGTTATAGCGACCACCGGTTTCGGCATAGGCACAGGCCAGCTGAGTACTGCCGGTCATGACGGCTTCCAGCAACTGCGCCTTGCGTTCACCGTCGGCCAGCCTGGCGATCAGGCGACCACTCAGCACCGCAGTTGGCAGAAACGGTTCGACCACGTTGGCCTTGCCAAACTCTTCCATGACTACCATCAGGTCTACGGCCGATCCGCCCAGACCGCCATCGTCTTCGCTGAACGGGACCGCCAGCCAGCCAAGCTCCGCGAACAGCGCCCAGTTCTCAGCACTGAAGCCGGCCTCGGTGGCAATAATCTTGTTGCGCGCGTCCCAGTCGTAGCTCTTCTGGACGAAGCGCTGCACCTGGTCCTTGAGCATCTGTTGTACTTCGGTATAGGAAAAATCCACGTCGGTTCCTCTTCTGAATTCGTCTGGTGTGTCTCGGCCGACTATGCCGCCAGGGCTACAGTCCGAGCACTGCCTTACAGATAATATTGCGCTGAATCTCGTTTGAGCCGCCAAAGATCGACAGCTTGCGATTGTTGAAATAAGTCAGCGCGGTTGCAGCCGTGGTGCCCGGGCCCACCATCTCGCCCTGAAAACCTTCTTCGAACTGGTCAGGCACAAACGGCAGGCAGTGGTAGCCAGCCAGCTCCACGAACATCTCGTCCATCTGCTGAGCCAACTCGGTGCCGACAATCTTGAGAATGGAAGACTCCGGGCCAGGCGCCTTGCCTGCACTCAGTGCCGCCAGGGTGCGCAGGTCCGAATACTCCAGGGCCAGCAGCTCAATCTCCACCTCGGCAAGCTTTCTGGCAAAGGCCGGGTTATCCAGCATGGTGCCGCCGAACCCGTCATCGGTCGCTGCAGCGGTGCGCTTCAAGGCCTGCAGGCGGCGCATGCTGCGCGGCACACCCGCAATGTTGGTGCGCTCGTGGGTGAGCAGGAACTTGGCGTAGGTCCAGCCCTTGTTTTCCTCGCCAATCAGGTTTTCCGCAGGAACCCGCACGTCATCAAAAAACACCTCGTTCACCTCGGCATGCCCGTCCAGCAGGACGATGGGCTTCAGGGAAATGCCGGGGGTCTTCATGTCGATCAGCAGGAAGCTAATGCCTTCCTGCTTCTTTGCCGTGTTGTCGGTGCGCACCAGACAGAAGATCCAGTCGGCGTACTGACCGTAGGTATTCCAGGTCTTGGCACCGTTGACTATATACTCGTCGCCGTCGCGCACCGCCGCGGTTTTCAGTGATGCCAGATCCGAACCGGCATTGGGTTCGGAGTACCCCTGGCACCACCAGACGTTGCTGGCCAGAATATCCGGCAAAAACCGCTGCTTCTGCTCTTCAGAGCCATAGGCCATGATCACCGGCGCCACCATTTTCATGCCAAAAGGAACCGGCTCGGGCGCGCCAATAAGGCCCATCTCGGTGGCGAAAATATATTTCTGGGTGGCGGTCCAACCAGGACCGCCGTACTCTTCCGGCCAGCTGGGCGCCGCCCAGCCTTGCTGGTAGAGGATCTTCTGCCAGCGTACCAGGTCTTCCTTGCTCAACCGGATATTGGCATCAACTTTGGCCTTTAATTCAGGGGGAAATTCATTCTGCAGAAAACTGCGCACTTGTTCCTGAAAATCCAGTTCCTGAGCGGTAAAGTCTGCGTTCAAGGGGTCTCTCCTGAGTTCTCGGTGGGTCGACTTGCTGCACTTGCGAGCGCGGCGCAACGGGCCGGGCAAGCATTGTCAGCAAGACAGAGTCGGGTCTAGGGTAAATCGTTCCGCAGGGTACCATTATTACCGCCCCTTGATAAGATAAATCGAGCGGTTGTTCGGTTTGTAACCCGGCGCTCACAACCGCCATTTCACGGGCAGTTTAACGAACCCCGGGCGGCAGTATTTTGCTGCGCGCCAATAGATTTGCCGGAAATTATGCGGTATGCTTCGCTCACAATTTAAGGTACTGTAATTGCACGTAAAAATTACACGTAAATTCTTACCAGTTTGCATTGATACTTAAGCAGGAGCTGCCATGAAAATAACGCAACTAACAAAATTGGCTTTGGTGATTCTGGCCCTCAGTGGTCTGGCTGCCTGTAGCTCATCCGGTGAGGATGTAGAAGCGGGTGCCAGCAACGAGGTAATGGAAACCGAGTCTGAAGCAGAGCGCACGGCCCGTCTGGCCCGTGAACAGGAAGAAGCCGCGCGCGCCCGTGCCGCTGCCGCCGAGGAGCGTATGATGCGCTCAGCCCTGGCAACACGGGTCTTTTACTTCGATTTTGACGTTGCAGAGTTCCGACCGGCAGACCGCGAAGTCCTGACCTTTCATGCTCGCGACCTGGCATCGAATCCCAGAAAGCGTATTCGCCTGGAAGGCCACGCCGATGAACGCGGCACCCGTGAATACAACCTGGCGTTGGGTGAACGCCGTGCCAACGGCATTCTGAATTTCCTGATCGTCAACGGCGCTTCACGCTCACAGATTGAGACTGTGAGCTACGGTGAAGAACGTCCTGCTGATCGCGGCACCACCGAGGCTGCCTACCAGCGCAACCGACGGGTCGAGATCGTCGATATGTAACTGGTTACAACGTGTAAAAGTAAAAAAGCCGGGGCATGCCCCGGCTTTTTTTTGGCTTTTCGAAAACCTCCAGCGAGAAGCAATGGGAGGAATAACGGATAAACCAATTGTGTGGTGTACCTTGCCCTGTAAATCACCGACCTCGAGCGCGGCTGCGTGGAGGCAGGGTTCCCGCCCCGCCGGCTCGGCGACCACACCCACAGATGGGCACAATCAGCGCAGGCACAGCTGGGTTAATCCGCAGAGCGCGCCAGATTTACTGGCTCAGAAAAACATGTTCTTTGGTTTGGCAGGCTCGAAGCCAACGATCCACATCAGCACGGTAAACAGGAAAAACCCTGGCAGTACGTACCGGGCGATATCGGTAATCGACTGGGCCGACATGTCTGTAAACGCCACCGCCGCATAGACCAGCATGGCCACGACATGGGCAAGAATGTAGTAATTAATGAACGGGCCGGTGTTATGGGTCAGCGGCCACGGTCGGCAAAACAGCAGCCAGCGCAGCGCGACCAGCACGCCGAGAATATCGGTGGGCCAGAACAGTAACAGGTTCATGTTGTGATGCAGATCCAGATGATCTGAGACAAACCAGCTGCCCAGCATCAGGATGCCATAGATACCGCTGAACAGTGCAGTCAACAGTCCCATCAGCCCCAGCAACCTGAAACTGAGCGGCGCCATTTTCAGTCCCACTCGTGAGTGGGTGGCGAAATAAGACTGGGGAATACGCTTTAACAGGATCAACAGCAGCAGCGCAGGACCAAGCAGCACAACCGACGCGACCTGATAGCCGTCGGTCTGTTGCATCGGTGGTGGAAAGTCCATGATCACCTGGTAATCAGACAGTAGTGACTGACGCTCACCGTTAACAGCCACATCCGAGCCGACCTCCGCCAGGGACCGCCTGAGTTCCAGCGGCAGGTACATGGCCTCCCACTGCGTGACACGACGGTCAATATTGCTGTTCATCAATACATCCAGAGACAGGCTGATCAAAGACAGGGATGAATAATGTGCCTGTACCTGGTCTCTGAAGGTGTCTGTTGTCTCACCATCAAAATGCTGACCGATTCGCCCGCCGGTGGCCTCGTCAAGATAATCACGTACCCGGGTCGTACAGTTATCAAAGAAATAGTGATAGTCGTACTGCCGGTTCTCCTCTTCCAGGTTCCACAGCAGACGGCGGTAGAGAATTTCTTTTTCCGGATTGGTGAGATTAATCTTGTCCTGCCAGACGCTGCGCTGCTGATCCCGGTAAATGGCGAACTCATTAGCCGGCGTACTGGTAGCCAGGCGATAGCGCATGATCCCCTTGAAGAAATTATAGGAGAACGACACCGCTCCGCCGCTGACATCGAACACGCCCCAGTTGAATACCAGATCGGTGTTGCTGTTCTGGTCTATGACTCGCAGCGCGGTGTGCCCGAAGTTATCGTAGACGTTATTCCCGACATCCACGGTGATGAGATAAAAATGCACGGCACTCATATCGGTTGGCACCGGATAGTCGTCCGCCAGCAAAGTGGGGTATTCGGGAACCAGGTACTCGGGAATCGGGGAATCGGGAATCGCAGGTGAGCCTGGAGTCTGCGCCTGCAAACTCGAGACAGACAAGCTCAACGCCAGCAGCAGGATAATGAGCGGCAATCGAAGCATACCCGGCCACGCGCTCGGGCAAGTGCCCGACAACGGGTCAGGACGCCTGCAATGCAAAGAGCGGAGGGACTTCATTAGTCAGGGTTGCTCGCCATGTGCCAAGGCTCTGGCAAAATCTGAATACTATCAAAGATTTACTTTTGATCAAGACTGGCGAGAACAGACCGTGGCCAGGACATGATCGCGGCCTGGGAGTCGATGGCGAAAGCATGAAGCATGAAGGAAAGTAGCTGGTCATGACGGCCGCGGGCAACTGCCTGCAGGACGCCCGAACGAGGACTGCGACGAGACCCAGTGGAAATGCCCCCATGATCATCCGCCGAACGAGCATGGGGGCACTGGTGTGGCGGACGTTCAGCGGTGACAAATTGTGGGTTTGCCAGGAGACAGACTGCCAAACAACCAAACCACGCGGTCAAGGTATGCCACGCTGACTGAATTGAATCTGAATCTGCCAGCCCTTGATCCAGCCAATCTGCTGCTAATCACGGTTCCTGGTTAACCACTATTCGCGCAGGACAATCATTTCCGGGAGCTTTTTTTGGTTGTTTTTTGTTGTTCGCAGATTTCCGGGGAGCAACCATGGTGGAGCGTATCTGGTTGTGGTGTACCTGGCCAGGTCAATTGCTGACCTCAAACGCGGCTGCGGGGAGGCAGGGTTCCCACCCCGCCAACCCGGCGCGACCACACTCAACAGATAGGCGCAACAAGCAGTGCCACAATCTCCACAGCCAGAACCTGGTCACAATTCCTGGAAATGAACGATGAATCACAAAAAAGGCCGGTAAATACCGGCCTTTTTTGTGGTGACAGACGGTCCAGGCTACAGCCCTGCTTCGTCAGCCCGCTGCTCAGCCATCCGCTCGCCACGCAGGATATTGACCATGCCATAGTTGCCCTCGTGGCAGGCATACTCGTACATGAGTCCGTCGACCTTGGACATGGGAATCATGGCAACGATTTTGTCTTCGAAGGTGCTGGGGTCTTCCAGAGTGAATTCGTATTCCACGGTATAGGGACCAGTGCGCGTAAAGCGCTCGGTAAGCTGCTTGTTCTCGCCGGTACCGTAGGGCGAAAAGCTTTGCGTCATGCTGCTGAAATTACGGGTTTCCACAACCAAGGTATCGCCATCCCAGTATCCGCGGGAATCGCCGGTCCACTGCTCAATGGCGGCATCAAGAGGTGGTCGGCCATCCAGCGGCACGATGCGCGCATTGTGAATCATCTCGGTCATGATCACCGCATGGTCACGGTTCTGGATAATCTGCACGTTGTTGTTATACAGATTCGGTGTGAACGGTGGACCAGCGTTGAAGCCCACCAGGCAGCGTTCTGACAGTCCGCGATCTTCAGGGCCCGTTTTGCTGATGCCACCGACAATCATTCGCACCGGTCGCTCGCCCGGCTCATCCGGTCCCAGCCCACCACGCTGAACCGGCACGCCTTCGCGAACCTCCGGGAGCCTGCCGTTCACGGGATACTCAATCAGTGACGTGCGATTATCGTTACCATGGCCCATTTCGGTCCAGAAGGTGTTATAGCCGCCAGCGCCGGAGTTGTTAATCGCCTGCAGTCCGGCTTCGGTCTGCGCGGTCAGGGCGGCAATGTCTTCGTCGGTCAGTGTCTGTTTGTCGCCAAAAAAGGCCGGGCGCTGCATGGGGATTACGGAACTGAAGTTCCATACGCCCTGCAGATCTGGCTGGTCCCACTGGGTGCGTGGCACCTCGTAGTCATCCTGTGCTTGCGTCAGGCCTGAGCACAGGGCCGTTGCCGCGATGATGCTTGCTAGTACTGGTTTCATTGTTCCCCCAATGCGCTTGTTACAGCTGGCATATTTACTTTGCTAGGCGCGAGTGTAGCGCATTTATTGGCGCTTGACAGGAGTGCTGGCGCGCGGCTTGTTGCCGCGGGATGCGCGCACCGCCGCCGCGAAAGCGACATTACCCCAGCGCGTCATCTCGTCGAGAGAATCCAGGCAGCTGTCCGGAGCCTGATAGTACGACAGGGCCATTGGCTTACCCTGCTTGTAGTAGGTAAACGGCTGCAGACCCAGCTCCACAAATACCTCACGGCACTCGGCATCGGCCTTCAGATACAGCTCATTGTCGGCAATCAAGGCAAACATCAGGCCATCCAGAAACAGGCCGTGGCCGCCAAACATGCGCCGTGCCGACACCGGCCCCAACCCCTGCAGCAGCTCGACTGCGTGGTCACAGAAATGCTGCTGCGCCTGTTTATCGACCATTAGTGTTTGCCTCCGCAGATGCTATGATAGCCGCCTTTTCGCAGCGCAGGTACCGGCCTCAGCAGCCGGGCCCGAAGACGCCCGATAGCCACCACAATCAGCAGCAGAAGACCCGAAATCATGAGTCAACCTGAAACCATTAATGGCGGAACCGCACTGATCCAGACCCTGGCCGATTGCGGTGTGGAGTATTGCATTGCCAACCCAGGCACCTCAGAAATGCACATGGTACAGGCGCTGGATGCCGTGCCGCAGATCAAATCGGTGCTGGCCCTGTTCGAGGGCGTCTGCACCGGCGCTGCTGACGGCATCGGCCGAATGACCGGCAAGCCGGCAGCCACCCTGTTACACCTGGGCCCGGGCCTGGCCAACGGCATTGCCAACCTGCACAACGCACGCCGCGCCAATGCGCCAATCATCAATATTGTCGGCAATCACCCGAACTACCATGTGGGCTACGACGCACCGCTGACATCCGATATCGATACCCTGGCACGGAATTTTTCAAGCTGGACAAAATCCGACAGCACCGCCGCTTCCCTGGCGCAAGACGGCGCCGATGCCTTCACTGCAACCTTGCGGCAAACACCCGGAGCCGACGGCCAGATAGCCAGTCTGATCATTGGCGCCGATGCCGCCTGGGGTGAATCCAGCGGACCGGTTGTTCCCAACCCGTTGCCACAGCGAAGCTGTGTTGACGAACAGGCCGTGGAAGCTGTTGCCGGGATTTTAAAAAGCGGCGGCAAGGCCGCACTGCTTCTGGAACATCACGGCACCGAACAGGCCGCCATGGAATTTGCCAGCCGCATTGCCGGCAAAACCGGCTGTAAACTATTCAACGGGACTTTCCCGGGCCGGGTCGATGGCGGTCCGGGGCGCGTTGCCGTGCAGCGCCTGCCCTATTTCCCGGAACAGATACTGGCCACGCTTGAAGGTATCGATCACTTGATTTTGGTAGGCGGTGAAGTCCCCGCCAGTTTCTTTGCTTACCAGGGCGTACCCAGTCAATTGCTGCCCAAAGGGTGTCAGGTGCACCGCTTATCATTCAAGGAACAGGACGCCACCGACGCCCTTGCCCGCCTGGCCGATCGACTGTCTTGCAGTACCGATCCGGTAACCCGCTTTGAGCAGCAGGAAGTAGCAGAGCCATCCGGCGAGCTGAACAACAAATCCATTATCCAGGCGATCGCCGCAACCCTGCCTGAAGAGGTAATTGTCTGCACCGATTCAGGCGGTGGAAATTCCGCCTATCCGTTCTGCCAGTCCAGTGCCCGCAATAGCTGGCTCAGTCTGACTGGCGGCGCGATTGGCCAGGGTGGCCCCTGTGCTACCGGCGCCGCCCTGGCCTGCCCCGACCGCCCCGTGCTCGCCCTGCTGGGTGACGGCGGCGCGGCCTATACAAATCAGAGTTTCTGGACCCAGGCCCGGGAAGGGCTGAATGTCACCACGGTGATCTTTGCCAACAACACCTATAACATTCTCAATGTGGAATACGCCAAGCTCGGTATCGAGCAGCCCGGAGAAATTGCCGCCAGCCTGTTCGATATCAGCAACCCGACCATCGACTGGGTAGCTATGGCTGGCAGTTTTGGAGTTCCGGGAGCCCGTGCGGATAGCGCCGAAGAGCTGTGCCGATTGCTGGCCCAAAGCTATCGGACACCTGGCCCGTTTGTTATTCAGGCCAGTGGTCAGCTACAGCGATAGGATCTGCCATTGAGCAATCAAGGCAATAATCAATAGCACGCTCAACGCCAGTCGAAATTCTTTTGCATCCGACCGAGGTGTTTATAGAACGCGTCCGCCTGCTCCTCGTCTGACTCGCGATTGGGAAATGCCAGCGAAATGACAGGGATCACCACCAACGGCAGCATCAAGGTCAGAAATGACGGATCCCGCCACTCCCCCAGGTACTGGATCAACTCATACCAGAACTGGGCAAAGCCTCCGGCGGTCGCGTTCTCGGGGCCATCAAACAAGGTGTTGAACAGCCACATGATCAGACCGCTGGCGAACCCGGTGGCCATTCCCCAGAACACGGCAAGCTCCGTGGTTTTTCGCCAGTAGAATACGTAGCCAACGGCAATCGCCGGTGGCACCACCATGGCAAAACCCAATAACAAAAGCTGCAGCACTGAACTGATATTACCCAGCCAGGCTATTACCGCCGCCGCAGTCCCGTAAACCACTGTAACCACTTTGTAGGCGCGCAGCTTGGTATCACTGTCGAAGTGCTTGCTGCCAGGTATCCAGTCGTTCACGAACATGGTTGAACTGGCCAGCAAAATCGGGGCACCGGAAGAAATCACCGCTGCGAGCACCGCTGCCAGGGCAATACCGCCAAGGATCGGACCGGTATCGATGGCCAGCTGGGCAATATTGAGGTAGCTGGACAAACCGCTCTCCGCACCATAGCTGGCCAGAGTGAGAATACCGATAAAGCCGGCCACAACCGGCATCAGTGCCGCTACCACGCCGGCCAGAAAAAAGCCTGGAATCAAATAGTCCTGGCGCGCCGCTGAGCTGGCATAGTTGGCGTACACCGACGCCGCCGGGGTATGGATAGTCGCAGAAATAAACAGCGCAATAATTGTCGCCCAGCCGATACCGGTGAAACTCCACCAGCGCGTTTCATCCCGGTTGGCCGCTGCAAGCTGTTCACTGGTGGTGGCCACCACGGCGTCCCAGCCGCCGAGATTGTTCATTGCCACCACACCCACCAGTAACAAGCCAAAAATAATCACCGTGCAGTGCACGATATTCGCGAACGCCGTGCCTTTCAGTCCCCCGGTGACGGTAAACAGCACAATCAGGAAGCCACCGATGGCGACGCCCACCACAAACGGCAAACCCGTGACGCCGCTGACAATCGAACCTATTACATAAGGTTCAATGATATTGATCACCAGGTATTCCGCCTGCACACATAGACTGGTGAGCCATTGGCACCGATAGGAGCCAAACCGGTAATCAAACACCTGCCCGACACTGACCACCTGCAGGCGACGATAGGGAATGGCGAAAAACAGCCCCACCAGGAACAGGGCGGCGAATGAATTCACGCCGTACCAGAGATGCCCAAGTCCTTCGGATATGACATCGCCAGCTACGCCATAGGTGCCGGCACCGCCGATTCGGGTTCCGGCAACACCGGCAGCCAGCATGAACACCCCCATGGTACCGCCGCCGATGGCCCAGTCACTGGCACTGCCCTTGGTGCGGTTCAGGTACATGCCGAAAGCGACAAAAAAGCCGAGGTAGAGGATGATAATGGCCGAAGTCACGGACATGGAGCACTCCTGGTCGTTGTTACTGTTGTTGTAATCATTATTATCGGATTGCCACTTTTCCCGGGGCTGACACCAGAATCAGATCCTGACTTGAGGGCACCTCTGTTAAGGGCACCTCTATTAATTCAGACAAGTCTCTGCGGGAGTCTGTAAGCCCCTGCTGCAAGGCGCAGCCCGCAGTCAATAGTGAGCCCTATTGGCAAGGGGTGCAACGCCGCAGGAGGGGCTTACAGGTCCCGCCCTGCGGGGCCTTCAGACGGCACCCCTGACCACGTTGTCGTTCCTTGACGGGCTGACGGCACGCCTGCGGAACGACGCCTTGTCAGTGGCGCCGTCTGAAGGACAGAGACCTGTCTGAATTAATAGAGGTGCCCTTTATTCATAGACGTGCCTGAATTAATAGAGGTGCCCTTGAATCAATCACCCCGAATAACGGATTCGGCATACTACACCATCGCCGCAGACGCTATCCACAATGCACCAGGTCGGCTGGCAGCCCGACCGTGCTAAGCTGGCTTCTGTCGATAAATACACAACCAACAGCTCACTATGGCATCACTCAATTCCGCATCCCCGGAGCCCGGCTCTGATGCCTGGCTTGCCCAGGTCAGCGAAGCAATCATTGAGCCGGAACGGCCAATCATCGATCCGCACCACCATTTGTGGAAAAAGCGCTTCGGGCGTAACTATCTGCTGCCGGAACTGTGGGCCGACACCGGCAGCGGTCACAATGTGGTTAAGACCATGTTTATGGAGTGCCGCGCGTTTTATCTGCGCGCGGGACCCGAGCATTTGCGACCGACCGGAGAAACCCGCTACATCGCCGACCTGGCACGCCAGAGCGCGGCCCAGACCGGGTCTGCTGAAGTGGCCGGCATTGTTGCCCATGCCGATTTGACCCTGGCGCACCAGGCCGATCTGCTAGACGAAGTGCTGCACCAGCACACCCAAATCTGCGACGGAAAGCTGCGCGGCATTCGCCATGCCGGGGCGCGCGACAAGCGTCCCGGTGATTTGCTTATTCCTGGCAATGCGCCGCCTTATCTTTATGGTAAAGAATCGTTCCGGGATGGTCTTCGGCTACTGGGCAGGCTGGGACTCACCTATGATACCTGGCACTTCCACCACCAGAATCAGGATTTCATTGACCTGGCGCGGGCGGTGCCGGAATGCACCATGATTCTCGATCACTTTGGCACGCCGCTTGGAGTCGGCAACTACCGTGGCGCCCGCGATGCCATATTTCAGCAATGGCGTGAAGACATGGCGGAGCTGGCACGCTGTGAGAATGTCTATGTCAAGCTGGGCGGTTTTGCCATGCCAGACAACGGCTTCGGATGGGACCGTGCCAGTCGGCCACCCACCTCGGACGAATTTGTAGCCGTCCAGGAAAAGTACTATCGGCATATGATCGACTGCTTCGGGCCTGCCCGATGCATGTTCGAGAGCAATTTCCCGGTGGACAGACTGTCAATTAGCTACCAGATTTTATTCAATGCTTTTAAGAAAATTGCCGTAAAGTACACGGACGCCGAAAAACATGACCTGTTTTACGGCACCGCCGCGCGTGTCTACCAGCTTGACCGGGGCTGATTATCCGGTCGTCAGCTAATTTGGAAATAGTATTTTGCCTTCCCAATCTTCCCATACCCTGATATTCGATCTGGACGGCACTCTCAGCGACCCGTTTCGCGGTACGTATCGCTGCATGAATTTCGCGCTGGTGAATGCCGGTCTACCGCCACGCACCGAACGCGAAATCCGCTCCCGCATTGGCCCGCCGCTTGAGGAAACCCTGGAGTTGTTTGCTGGCGGCGACAACCCACTGCTGATCCATGAACTGGTGGACCGCTACCGCGAACGCTATTCGCAGATTGGCTACGCTGAAAACGAACTCTATCCCGGTACCACTGAAATGCTGAGCCACCTGCATGAACGCGGCATTCGCATGGGAGTCTGCACCTCCAAACTGAAGCAGAACGCGGTCAAGATTCTGTCGCTGTTCAAACTGCAAAAATACTTCAGCTTTGTGAGCGGCCCCGACTACGGCGTCAAGAAATATCAGCAGCTGGAAGAGTTGCTCAGGGAAGGCACCATCGATACCAACAGCATCATGATTGGTGATCGGGGCGTGGATATTGCTGCAGCAAAAACCAATGGTCTGATGACCGCTGCAGTAAGCTGGGGCTTTGGCTCACTAAAGGAGCTGGAGTTGGAATCGCCGGACTTTGTGTTTCAAACTCAAGCTGAACTGGCTGAGAAACTGGGTGGCTAGCGGGGCGTGAAGCAGAGCAAGAGCTGAGCGGTGCTAGCGCTGCCGTAAGCGTTTGATCACGCCGCTGCTGGCAAGAACAACGGTATCTCCCACTTGCAGCGTACAGCGCACAAACACCAGTGAGCCGCCGCGCCGAATCACTTCGCCATTGCCCTGTATCAGGTCTCCCTGATTCGCCGCGGCAATAAACTCGTTACTGCAGCTCACCGTCACCACCGATTCCTGCTCACCGCCATTGGCACCCAGGCAGAGGGTGTAGTCCGCGAATGCCATCAGGATGCCGCCATGCACGGTCTGGTGCGCGTTGCAGTGCCGCGCTACGGCACGAAACGCGGTACGCGGCTGCCCTTCATCCATCATGAAGAAAAATGGGCCAAGGGCGTCTTCGGCCGGGTCGCCGGGCCAGTGCCGAAAGGTTTCGGGGACTTCGTAGTCCTGTGGGTCCATCTCTGCTTAGTGTCCCTCTTCGTCGTCATCTTTATTCTTATCCTTGTCGTTATCAGGGATCGCCACGTCCACCGCGGCGCCAGCCACCTTGAACGGCACCTTGGCAACGGCAATCGTGGTCTCCACAGCAGTGTTAACGACCGTGGCGACACAACTGGTCTGCAACAACAGCAATAGAGTTATCGCGCCGCAGCGTGCCAGGTAAAACTCTGTCTGGCGAGTCTGTAACTGTCGCCTGTGTGTGTTCATCAGGATCATAGATCAACTATCAAATCATTGTGCCACTCATCGTACATTACCGATTGGTTGAATGGCACTCTCCTCCACGCCGTTGGTTACCAGTGCTGCGAATTCTTCCGCAAGTAGCTGACTGCGCGACAGCACCTCCTGAAAAACCGCCACCCTCTGCTCATAGTCCAGGGTCTTGAAATCATTACGATCCGGCAGCTTACCCTGCGGCAAGCTGGCAATGAAATCCGGTGATGGTGCCAGCAATACCACATTGTCGTAATTACGGGCGCTGGCGTGACGCCACGGCAGGTGTTTGTCAAACCAGCCGGGCACCACCCGACCCTGGAAATGCGGATACAGCACCAGTTCATTGTCTTCCAGAAACGGCAAATCAAAATGATAGTCGCTGATGCCACCATCCCAGTACAGGCCTGGTCTGGCTCCGGGTATATGCTTTACCGCCTCAAGAACGAAAGGAATTGAACCACTGGCAATCAGGGCATCCACTACATTGCCCGACTCGAGCTGAACTGTTGCGGTGGCTATGTCGGACAGGTTGGACCAGGGAGACGAGTCACCCAGATTGGTAAACAGGGTACGCTCAAGAAACCAGTTCAGCGAGCGCCGGCTCAGGCTGTTACAGGCGGCGCTCGCCCCAAGCACGGCGGCCTGTTGCCAGCCTGGGCTTGCGGCAGTCAGGCCGCGAAAGCGATCGGCAACAATATGCAGACGAAACACCGGGTTGGCGGCGATTTGCTCAGCACCCTGCTCGCCGAGGACCTTACCCAGCATAGTACGCGCCTGACCGCTCACTTCCGCCGGCGTGGGCTGCGCTGAATAGCGCTCATGGCTGTATAGTTCGGCCAGGCGTTCAATGGCCGCCACGGGTTCAGCCGTGGACAGGCAGGCCAGACGCCAGGCCCCGGCAGAGGAACCCAGGGTATACAGAGGCTGTTGACGAGCGGCGAAAAACTCGCCAAACAAGTAACGATCCAGGCCGTAGAGCACAAACCACTTGGGGCCACCAGAGGCACCCACCATCACCCGGAACTGGTCAGGATGCAGTCCCTGCTCGAGTATCCGGCGGCGCGCCCTGGCACCGGCATGTATCGAGAGTGCGCCCAAGGTAGTTACATGACCAAGAAGGTTGAAGGACTAAAAAAGTTGCAGAACAAACTGGTTAATGGACTGAGATAGTGACTCGATTATCGCGTTTCTTACCGCCTGTACTGTCTGACCTGACCATAGGCTGTGGTGATGCCGGTCGACCGGCAACCAGCATCACCGTGCCCGAAACATTACTCGGTAAAAGTCAGACTGAAGGTAACGGGTACTGCCCGGGAAATACTCGGAAGCCCGGCGACTTCGCGCAGCGCGTCCACGCCACTGACCAGGCCATACTGTTCGGCAGTGACCAGAATCGGCTTCAGCGTGGTTGCCTGCAGGCCACCCGCCAGGCGAGTAACCATTACGTCTGCGGTATAGGTCTGTTCCATGCCGTGCATATTCAGAGTGAACGGCACTGCCTGCCGGCGTTGACTACCGGCACTCATGCCCGCCAGGTCGCCCACATTGACCTCGGCACTGACCGTTGCCGCCGGGAATATATTGGTTTCGAACAGCATGGCCTGCATGCGCTCATTACGAATCGGTATCATGGTGTTGACGCTGGACAGCAGAATCTCAACACTCAATTCGCCGCTGCGGCTGAGACTGCCGGAAAGCTGATCAAAAGTATGCGCCTCAGCAACATGATCAGCCTTGATCGTGACGAAGCTGAGACTGGAGGCTTCGTTGTCCAGTGACCACTGCGCCAGCGCCGACGCGCTCACCAGCGGCAGCAGCACCAGGGTCAGCAGGGAAAGTGCGCGCCGGATTCGTGACCTGCCAGGAAAAACAACCATTTCTCGCTCCTTATTCATTCGATTAACTGTGTTAATTCGGTAGTGTGATGTAGTAACTGTGATCAAGCAGTAGATCAGTCGTCAGACGGGCCTGATCCGCCAGAGTCTACTTGTTGTCTTAAGGCCACCGGCCTGACGACGAATTACTAGCTTAACGGAATCCGGCCGCGAGGTCACAGTCTTGTACCCAGCCCTCACCCCGGTAGAATGGCCTGCCTGTCTGGATAAGAGCGTGCGCAGACAGCCAGCAGTACTGCATTACCGCATTGTCCGAGGCGCAAGTCTTGCAGCAATGACCGGAACTGGCCCGCGACCAGCCACTTCCTTAACTCTTGCCATCTAACGATCGCCTTTTGAGCAGAACCCCTTGGAAACCAGCCGACCAGCATGAAACCCACCACCCCAATCGTAAAACACCTGCTATTAGTGGGTGGCGGGCACAGCCACCTGGCAGTGCTGCGGCGGCTGGCCATGCGGCCCGTCCCTGGCCTGGCGACCACCCTGATCAGCCGCGACATCGTTACGCCATACTCCGGCTCCCTGCCAGGTTTTCTGGCCGGAGTTTACAGTGCGGACCAGATGCACATCGACTTGCGGCCGCTGGCCCAGTTCGCCGGCGTGCGCCTGATCCAGGCCGAGGTGACCGGCATTGACCTGCAGGCACAACAACTCGAGCTGGGTCCGCGTCCAGCCATGGGCTTCGATGTGCTGTCCCTGAATATCGGTTCGCGGCCCAATGCCCAGCTTATTCCCGGCGCCCGGGAACATGCCGTGGGCATCAAACCCATTGATACCTTCATCCGCCGCTGGCAGGACATTCGCGGCGCTGCCACCGCGGCGCTGACCAGCGACGGCGGCCGCTACCACCTGGTGATTGTCGGCGGCGGCCCTGCCAGCGTGGAATTCGCCCTGGCCGCCCAGGCCCGTATCAACCTTGATCTGGGACGCAGCCCGGATCAGCCTTCGGCGATGGCAATCACCCTGGTGTGTGGTGCAGCGACCCTGCTGAGCGGCCACAATGACAAGACCCGGGCATTTGCTCTGGCGGAACTGCGACGCCGGGGCATCGATGTGCTGCTGGACCACCAGGTCGAAGCATTCGAGTCCAGACGCGTTGTCTGCAAGGACGCTGCCCATCTGGCTGCCGACGCCATGGTTTACGCCACCGGTGCCAGCCTGCCGCAATGGGCAGCGCAACTGGGCCTGGCAATCAGCGAGGATGGCTTCATCGAAGTGGGCCAGACCTTGCAGTCCAGCAGTCATGACTTTGTTTTTGCCGCCGGTGACATGGCCACGGTGCGCCACGAACTGCGCCCCAAATCGGGGGTCTATGCGGTGCGCCAGGGCAAGGTGCTGGCGGACAACCTGGTCGCTTATGCCCGCGGTAAGGAGCTCAAACAGTATTACCCACAGCGCAAGGCCCTGGCGCTGATGAGCCTGAGTAACGGCAGTGCCCTGGCGTCACGCGGCGGCTTTTTCTACCAGGGCAAGCTGGCCTGGCGGCTGAAGCATCGCATCGATAGCGGCTTCATCAAAAAATTCAGCGAGCTTCCGGAAATGGACGTGGATTTCGATTTGACGCCCGGCCTGGTGGATAAACAGGCCGAGCAGCGCCTGCGCAAACATGCGCTGCGTTGCGCCGGATGTGGAGCCAAGGTCGCCAGCCAAACCCTCAGCGCGGTGCTCGGCGAACTGCCGAACCGGGACACCACCGGTGGTAACGTTCGTGACGACGCCGCCCTTATTGACCTGGGTGACGGGCGAGTACTGGTGCAGACCGTCGATTTCCTGAAGGCCTTCGTCAATGATCCATGGCTGTTTGCGCGTATCGCCAGCAACCATAGTTTGAGTGATATACATGCAATGGGGATCAGTGCGCAGTCGGCGCAGGCCCTGGTGGGCGTGCCCCCCGCCACACCGGCACTGGGCAAGGCCCAACTAGCGGAACTGATGTTGGGCTGCAGTGACGTACTGGCGGCAGAAGACTGTACGCTGGAAGGTGGACACTCCGCTGAGGCTGACAGTCTGCAGTTCGGCCTGTGCGTCAATGCAATAGCCGATCCCCAGACCCTGCTGCATAAAACCGGGCTGCAACAGGGCGATATGTTAGTACTTACCAAGCCACTGGGTACCGGCACGCTGCTGGCGGCGGACATGCGCTACCGGGCGCGACACCAGTGGATGCAGGCTGCCTTCGCCAGCATGTTGTTATCCAGTCGCGAGGCGGGTCGCGTGGCTGCCGGGCATGGCGCAACCGCCTGCACCGACATCACCGGCTTCGGCCTGGCTGGACACCTGCTGGAAATGCTGGCGCCGGGCGTCGAGGTGGAGTTGGACACCGCCATCCTGCCGGTTCTGGATGGCGCACTGGACTGTCTGCGCGCCGACATCACCAGTTCCCTGCATCACGACAATAGCCTGGCCAGCGACGCGATCAATTTTGGTCGAACCTCGCTTAACGATCCGCGCGTGCAGCTGTTGTTCGATCCGCAAACCGCCGGCGGCCTGTTGTTCGGGGTGTCCGCCGCCAATGTTCAGGCCTGTCTGGCGGACCTGGCGAAGGCGGGATATGACGCGGCGACGGTGATTGGTCGCGTGACTGCCACTGGTGCCGCTGCGGCCAGGATCAATCTTGGCTAGCGCCCGTGGACGTGGCTGGATGCCAGATAGTGGCTGGGTTATAGTCCGGTCCGTCAGCTGTAAATCACGAGAAACCATGAACCTGTTCAGCTCACTTCCGGGTATTTCCTTGCTGGTGCGAACCCCGCGCCTGAAAACGCACTGTTTCATCGTTGTTGCCGGTTTGCTCGGCACCGTGCCTGTCGTTGCCCAGGATACCGGCACGGGTAACGTCCTGGAGCGCTATGGTAATCTGGATGTGGAACGCTCCGGCGCTACTATCGATGCCGAACTGGCGCGCAAGATGCTGCGCCGGGGTAACACCTACAGCAACCTGCAGCGCTATGACGAGGCAATTGCGGAATACCGCAAGGCGATCAGCGCCGATCCAAACCTGGCCGAGGCGCTGCGCAATCTCGCCAACCTGTATTACTTTCTTGAGCGCTTTGAGGAAACCAAACCCCTGCTGGCGCGATTTATTGCGCTACAGGAACAATCCAGCGCCGCCCTGATTGCCGCCGTGCAAACCCTGGGTCAACTGCATCGCCAGGATGGCGAATATGACGCGGCGCTAGCCTACGATCTGCGCGCCATCGAGCTGGTACCGGATGACGATTCCCAGGTGCACATCATGGCCAACACCTATAACAATGCCGGTGCAGCGGACCAGGCAATAGCAATATACCGGGCAGCGGTTGATGCCCAGCCTGACAACGCGTTTTTCCATCGCAGTCTGGGACGCATTCTGGAAGAACAGAAGCGCTTCGATGAGGCATTGGCGGCCTATCGTGAGGCCATGACCCGAAATCCGGATTCCGATTTTTATTCCAACCTGGTGGAGTCTCTGGAACGCCGCCTGGCTCGCCCCTGAATCGTTGCGCCAGGAACTTCTGAATCAGCTACCGTAAGTCGCCAGCAGCGCGTCGCGTTCAACCTTGTCCAGTTTGGCTATCTCCGCCACCCGCCCATAGAACGCGGCAAAATCCCCGCCTGCTTCAGTTAGCAGCGCAGTGAAAGCTGGCACCAGATCGTTGTAGGAGCTGACTGTCGCCAACTGCGCATTGTTTAGTGAGCGATCAAACCAGCTGTCGTAGCCACGATAACCGTCCCACTGCCTGCGCATTAGCCGATAGTCAGCGCGCATTCGCTCCTGTAACGCCGCTTTCTGTTCACGCATATCGCTGGTCGACAAATCCTGCTGGTACAAATCCGAAAACTGTTCCCGGTAATCACTGACCAGGTTGACAAACTGCGCCTGGCGCTGCCGGTTCAGCTCTGCTTGCACCAACACCCCGTCCTGTTCACTGGTTAGCAGCCAACGCTCTACCCCGGCACGCTCTACCGCGGTCGCGAAACTTTCGTTAAAAGTTGTGTCACCTGGCACGTAAACCTTCTGATGGGCCAGCTCGTGAAATATCAGGCCCGCAAGCTGGTGGGATTCCCGGCGCATTACGGTGCTTAACAGGGAATCTTCAAACCAGCCGAGCGTGGAGTAGGCATCTACGCCGCCCAGGTAAACATCGAAACCGTCATCCCTCAGCTGGTCGGCAAAGCGTCGGGCCTCGGACTCGGAGAAATAACCGCGGTAGGATACGCAGCCGGCAATGGGGTAGCACCAGGTGCGCAGTTCGGTGGAAAACTCCGGCGCCGCGAAAACATTCCAGACCACGTGTTCGCGATCAAGATCAACGAAAGTGGAATAATGTTCAGCTACCGGTAACTTGAGCTCCCGGGTGGCAAATTCGCGAATTGCCAGCACCTCACGAAAGCTGGCTTCCTGACTGGCCGCCAGGGATCCTGAATCCAGCAGCTTTTGAATATCCTGGCGGGAAAAAATGATGGCCATCTGGCCCCGTGCCGCCTGGGCATAATAGGACACGGCCTCGCAGGACAGCAGTAGTGAAGACACGGCCAGCAACACCAGCAGCTTGAGCAGTGTCGCGCGACTGACTGTCGGGCTAGAGGTCATTGGTCGCCGACCCGTTCAGCGTCACCACAATCGAGCGCGCACCGGCGCTGTTGCGATGCTCTGCCAAGTACAGGCCCTGCCAGGTGCCGAGGCAAAGCCGGCCACTGTTGATGGGCACGGTCAGACTCGCGCCCAGTAGCGATGACTTGATGTGTGCCGTGATGTCATCTGGGCCTTCAAAGGTGTGTTCGTAGTAGCTGGCCTCGTCCGGAACCAGCACCCGAAAATGGGTCTCCATATCCCGGCGCACAGAACTGTCGGCGTTTTCGTTGATGCTCAATGAGGCAGAGGTATGCTGAATAAAAAAATGCGCCAGCCCTACCGCGATGCCCTCCAACTCGGGAACCTGCGCCACCAGTTCATCGGTGACCAGATGGAAGCCGCGGGATTTGGGTGCCAGGCTGACCTGTTTCTGCAACCACATGGCGGAACTGACTAGCGAGGTCCGGTGAGTTCAATTTCAAACAAATGCGCCCAGTGTTTGCCGGTCACAAACAGACGCTGGCCTTGCTCATCCCAGGCGATGCCGTTCAGTACCGCTTCATTGCTGCCCAACCGGGTTTGTCCCGACAGGCCGGTCAGGTCGACCAGGGAATTGACATTGCCCGTGGCCGGGTCAATGCGCACAATAAAATCGGTCTGCCAGACATTGGCCCAGACCTCACCATCGATATATTCCAGCTCATTAAGCTGGGCGACGGGATTGCCATTGAGGGTGACCTGGACACTGCCCTGGGGCGCGAAATTTTCCGGATCCAGAAATGTCAGCCGGTCGCTGCCGTCAGAAAGAATCAACTGCTCCCCGTCAAAAGCCAGGCCCCATCCTTCGCTGGCATTGTAGTGTGAGCCGATCTGCTCAAAGCTGTTTTTGTCGTAAACAAACACCATGTGCGAGCGCCAGGTCAGCTGATAAATCCGGTCTTCAACGACTTCAATGCCTTCGCCAAAGTAGCGCTGGCTGAGGCGTTCCGACTGCAGCACCTCGGCAGTTTCGAGATCGATCTTGCTGAGCGATGACTGGCCGTTTTTGCCGGTACCCTCATAGAGATATCCCTCGTGGTATATCAGTCCCTGGGTGAAGGCGTTAATGTCGTGTGGGAAGCGATTGACCACCGTGTAACCGTACCGCGGCATCGGCTCCTGAGCCTGGGCCAATACTGCCAGGGCGCACAGCAGAGGCAGGAACAGTGTCATCAAGGAGTGTTTCATAAGGGTCATGTCACGGGATTTCGGCTGTTATACACTGTCGCGCATGAATAAATTCTTAATCAGCAACGACTATTGGGAGTGAATCATGGCTGATGACTGCCTGTTCTGCAAAATTATCGCCGGGGATATCCCCTCCAGCAAGGTGTACTCCGACGACGAGGTGTACGCCTTTCACGACATCAATCCTGCCGCGCCCACGCATATTTTGGTGATTCCAAACAAACATCTGCATGCCGTCAGCGCCGCCGAAGACACCGATCAGGCACTGCTGGGCAAGATGCTGCTGGTGGCCAACCAGATCGCCGCCGAGCAGGGCCTGACAGAATCCGGCTTTCGCTACGTCATCAACACCGGTGATCAGGGCGGCCAGACGGTGTTTCACCTGCACCTGCATATACTTGGCGACCGTCAGTTCACCTGGCCGCCAGGCTAGTCACCGCCCTGAGGGGCGGCCAATGGGGCAAGTGCGTCGCGGCTGGCAGCGAACACGCCCCGCTCGGTAATCAACCCGGTCACCAGCCGCGCTGGCGTGACATCGAACCCCGGGTTGCTGACCGCCACGCCATCCGGCGCCACTCGCACCTGACCCGGCATCCCGTCTGCAGTCACCCCCGGCACGTGGGTAACTTCACTGGCAGCACGCTCTTCAATGGGAATGGCATCGCCGCTGGACAGGGCAAAGTCGATGCTGGACAGGGGCAGCGCCACATAAAACGGCAGGCCGTTATCGTGCGCCGCCAGGGCTTTCAGGTAGGTGCCAATCTTGTTGCACACATCGCCGTTGATGGCGGTCCGGTCACTGCCCACCACACACACATCCACCAGCCCCTGTTGCATTAAATGACCACCGGCGTTGTCTACCACCAGCGTGTGGGGAATATTGTAGCGGGCCAGTTCCCAGCAGGTCAGCGCGGCACCCTGGTTGCGTGGCCGGGTTTCATCCACCCAGACATGTACCGGTAGACCCCGGTCGGCAGCCTTATAGACAGGACAATGCTGTGCCCCACGCCACCGTAGCCAGCGCGCCGGCATTGCAGTGAGTCAGCACATTGAGACGCTCGCCGGTGGCAGCTTTGCGTTGCCACAGCTCAGCCAGCAATGCCGCACCGTGTTCGCCAATGGCGGCGCAGGTGTCGCTGTCTTCGCCTTCCATGGCACGGGCCAGGGCCAGCGCCGCGGCCGGTCGCGCAGTCACGGCCAGAGGCGCCAGATGCTGTCGACAGCGCGCCAGAGCCCAGGCCAGGTTGACCGCCGTTGGCCGGGTGGCCTGCAAGCGCGCCAGAGCCGGCTCCAGGGCGCCAGGGTCCGCGCGCAGGGCAAGATAGACGCCATAGGCGGCGGTGACACCGATCAGCGGTGCGCCACGGACCTGCATGCTGGCGATGGCATCACAGGCGTCATCGAGGCTGGCCAGCTCCAGCACCGAAAAGCGGTGCGGCAGACATGTCTGGTCGATGATGCAAACCACATCCTTGGCATCATCAAACCAGATACTTTGTGCAGGCAGGGAATCACTCATCGGGTCAGCCTGGCTGCCGCATCAGATAACCCGCTCATTGCCGCCGTCCACAGGCACCTGGGCGCCGGTGGTACAGCGAAACCCGGCGCCACTCATCTGCAGCACCATCTGCGCCACGTCTCGTGAGTACACCTCGGTACGCAGCACATTGTTGCTGCGATACTCGGCCACCGACAAATTGTAATGGGCAGCGCGTTCCGCCAGCACCTCGTCGGTCCACAGTCCGGTGTCGTACACCGCGTTTGGATGCACTGCATTAACGCGGATCCCGGCGCTGCCAAGCTCCAGGGCCGCCACCCGCATCAACTGGTTCAAACCTGCCTTGGCGGCGGAATAGGCAGCCGCTCCTGGTCCCGGTGCCGGCACGTTCTTGGAGCCAATAAACACCACTGCCGGATCAAAACCGTGCCGCAGATAGGGAATACAGGCCCGCAACAGGCGCATCGGCGCGCTGAGATTGAGATCGAGGGACTGTTCCCAGACACTATCAGAGAGATCGGCAAGCGCGGCGCTGGCGGGAAACATCCCGGCATTGCTGACCAGTACATCAATGCCGCCAAACCGGATGATGGCGGTCTCCAGGGCAGCCGTCACGGCGCACTGGTCGGTGATATCGCACTGCAGCGGCAACGCGGCTGGCTGGTCGAAGTGGTCGCTCACTTGCGGACTGATATCCAGGCACACTACCACCGCGCCCTGCTCGAGAAACAGCTCAGCACAGGCCTTGCCAATGCCGGAGGCGGCGCCAGTAACCACCACCACCTTGCCCGCAAATGGCGGTCTGCTGCCTGCTGATTTCAGTTTGGCCTGCTCCAGTTCCCAGTACTCAACCTCAAACAACTCGTTTCTTGGCAGGCTCGTCCAACCGCCCAGCGCCGCTCCCCGCTGCATGGCGGCAAGGGTGTGCTGACTGATATCGCTGACGATAGTCAGGCGCTTGGGATTGGCCGCCAGGTACACCATGCCGCGATCGCGCCACACTCCATAGCGCGGCATGGTATCCAGGCACTGGTGCCCGGCACCGGCGTGGCTGGCGTAATACTGCTGGTAAGTCGCGGTGAATGCCGCCAGACCGGGAAGCGGGTCGGCTTCATAAACCGCGCCAAAGGGCTTGGCATGAATGGTGTGATCGGGCGTCAGCGGCCCGCCAGTTATCATCTCGGCGCAATCAGCGCGCGCCGCAAAGCCGGTGGCGCCCGCTGACAAGTCCAGTTGCGCCAACACCGGTCCGCCGAATGCCTCACCGGCAGCCTGGCGCAATTGACTCAGCTTGAGACAGTCTTCGCTATCGGGCTGATAACTGCCCTGTGCCAGGCAATCCGGGGCTTGTTGTGCGAGGCAGTCTTCAGCACGACTGACCAGCTCGATCATGGTCTGGTAACTGGTTCTGGCATCGTCGGCAAAGGTAAAAATACCGTGATGCAGCAGCACGATGCCGCGGATCTGCGTCCAGTCCAGCGACCGGGTAGCCTCGGCGACCTGCCGGGCCAGGATAAAACCGGGCATGATATAGGGCAGGATCAGCACTTCATCGCCATAAATCGCGCGCAGGCTGGCCTCGCCGTCCGGGGTATTACTGAGGGTAACCACCGCATCGGCATGGCTGTGGTCCACATAGCGATGCGGAATCAGGGCATGGAGGATGGCTTCCACGGAGGGCGTTGGCGCGCCGGGGTCAAGCAGCCCGAGCCGCAACTGGCGCATCATGTCGGTGTCGCTGAGCGCCGGCAGCTGCCCCAGGCGCAGTAAATGCTCCAGCCGTACCGCCGGGAAGCCCGCCGCTTCAATCGTACGCAGGTCCCAGCCCGAGCCTTTGACATAAAGCACCTCGACCTGGTCCCCGAAAATATCCCGCTGCTGCCCCTTTACCGAGGTATTGCCACCGCCGTGCAGCACCAGGTCTGACTCCTGGCCTAACAGATTGGAAGTATAGACCCGCAGTCCCAGTTCAGATTCTGCGGCCCGGGCATCAGCAGTGGCTTGGTTCCAGCGGTTTTTCATGGCGGGTCGGGTTGCTGTTCACAGGTGGTTCAAAGCCCAGGCTTCGGCTGGACTGAAGGCCATCAGGTGGCCGACGAAAAATTATCCCCAGCCAACAAAAAAACGCATCACCTTGCGATGATGCGTTTCTGGAAGCGCGTTGGCGCTGATCTATCGAGGTTCGACGATCGATATATTGGCCATGCCAGCTTCGCGCGCCGAATCCATGATCATCACCAGGGTATTCGCGCTGGACGCGGGATCTGGCTGGATAATCACTGACGCCGCGGGATTTTCGGCCTTCAGGCGGTCAATATTGGAGCGAATCTGGGTCTGGATGATCGGCCGCGGGTTACCGTTCAGAATGATCTCGTTGTTCGGACCAATTTCGAACAGGATATTGCGGTCGTCCGTATCCTCGGGGGGCGGCTCGTTCTCGTTGTTGTCACTGCTGGCAGCGGAAATCGCCGTTTCCGACAGAAACGTGGCGGTGACAACGAAGAAGATCAACAGAATGAACACCACGTCCAGCATTGGCGTGAGGTCAATTTTGGCGTCATCTTCTGATTTGCGGCCGGAGATTTTTTTCATGTGCTTGTCCTGATTACCTGCCCTGATACCCCGAGGCTCTTCGGCCGCGCGAGTTGTTGATTTTAGTTCGAGTCAGAGTATAGCAATGCCGGATGCAGAAGCAACACGGCAGACGGGCCCGGTGTGACTGTGGGGTGGCCCCGGCCGGCATCTCCGGCCGGGAAACCCACAATATTTACGGGTTTTTTACTTCTTCAGGGAATTGATGCTGAACTTGGCCAGCTCATTGAGCTGCTTGCTGTTCTTGCCATCGCGGGAGTTCACGCGAATACCGTGCAGAGTATTCATCAACACATCCGCGGCAAACTCGGCGGTGACGCCCTTCTTCAGCTTGCCTTTCTTCTGGGCTTCCTTGAGTCGCGCCAGAAGCGGCTTGCGCAGCGCAGCAAGTGAGCTGCGGACGATGCGCTTCATATCCTTATTGAAATTGATGCTTTCACACAGCGAGTTCACCAGCAGGCAGCCCATGCTGCGATGCTTGTTGGTCACGTTGACCAGGGTTTCCTCGAACAGCGCATCAATGGCTTCCCAGGGACCCAGCGCATTATTCTTCAGCGAGTCGTTGATCTGCTGCTGCAGAATTTTGTTGTACTGGTCGATGCAGGACTTGAAAAAAGTGTCCTTGTCGCCAAACGAGTTGTACAGGGTGCCGCGGTTAATGCCCGTGCAGTCTAACAGTTTCTGGACCGAACTGGCTTCGTATCCTTCCTTCCAAAACTGCTCCATTGCATTGGTTAAAACTTTTGCTTCATCGAATTCGACTGGTCTTGCCATATTGTTCTCAGTACCGTTGCTTCTGAATTTAAATCTGTGAGTTAGATTCTACGCTTGTAAGCTGGAGCGCAGATGCCCAGTGTGGCCTGCGTTCGGACATCATAATCTTGCATGATTTGTCCAATAACGACGGGGCCCGAAATTGAAAGCGCGCTATTGTATTACAGGAAAACTGGATTTACATCCGTCAGATAAATATTTTTACCGATCGGACAGCCCGACAAAGAAAAGCCTGTCAAAGCGTTGTCAAGTGCGGACTTTGTGGAAGTGGTGCACTGCGACCAGGTTTATGCCCGGTTGCTGAAAAACAATCTAAACGGTTCGATTTAAAAAAGCCAGCCCGGCAACGCAGTTTCAACGGATAAAACACTTGACATCACATTATGAATATTGAATGTAAAGTCAACTAAACCGTGCGCAAGCGACAGGCTGACAAGGCTAAAAACAGCTTTAGCACACAAAATACATTGCCATCCAGACCACCCGGGATTTCCCCGGCTCGATAGCGCAGCTAAATCGGCAGTCCGTTACTCAGCAGCGTGACTATCAGCCCGATGGCGCCACCAAAGACCGCACCCCAGACCACCAGCCACCCCAGGTGTTCACGGATCATATGCTGCACGATTTCCTTGACCATGGCCGGGGTCATTTCATCCAGGCGCTGGTCGATCAACTGCGCTACCCGCTCGCGAATAGCCTGGTCGTCCAGCGCCTCGCGCAGCAAGGTTTGCAGCCGCGCCTCGAACCGCCCGCCAGCCAGCTGCTGCTTGAGATAGCCGCGCATTTTCTCCACAAAAGGCTGTTTCAGGCTGGTGAGCGCATCGCGCCCACCAATCATGCCCAGCATACTGGCGAAGGATGAGTTCATAATGACATCGAGCAGGGAATCGAATGCGACGTCCAGATCCAGCTCGTCGATCGCCTCTTCCAATTTCGCGGTCAGGCGGTCCGAGGTCTGCAGGGACTCGTGGAAATGCGCATCCAGGTCCGTGCGGGAGAAAAACTGCTCCATGATCAGGTTGCGAATTGCCACCTTGAAGTCATTGAACCGCAGCTGGATAACGCCAGAGCCGTACAGGCCCGGCACCCGCTCAAACAGCATATGCACCGCCAACCAATTGGTGATGCCGCCCGACAGGGCAAACAGTCCGGTATTCAGGACATAGGCCTGGTATGGCCCCGAGGCAAGCAGACCTGTACCTGCCAGAGCGGCGGCCAGGAGATTGCTGATCAGGCTTTTGTTCATGGTCAAAGGGCGGTCGAGTGCGCCAGACTGGAAAGGCCGCGCATCATAGCCGAAGGCGGCTGGTTTGCTCAACCGGCGAATCACCCGAAAGAGGTTCGCATTGGAATTGGAATCGCTGCTGCACGGCAGAACTGGCGAGATATTCAAAGTGAGCCACTAACGCTCAGTCCAACAGCCTGGTCTGCTCATGGGTAGGCATGCGCTGGCGAATGTCGTCCAGCAGCTGCAGGTCAATCTCGGCGATAGCGACACCCTCGCCTTTTGCCACCACATCCAGCACTTTCCCCCAGGGATCAATAATCATGGAATGGCCCCAGGTCTCGCGCTTGGCATTGTGCCTGCCACCCTGGTTGGCAGCGATAATATAGCACTGATTTTCGATGGCCCTGGCGCGCAGCAACACCTCCCAGTGCGCCTGGCCGGTGACCCGGGTAAATGCCGAAGGCACCGTGACCAGCTGCGCCCCGCGCCTGAACAGCTGTCGATACAGCTCGGGAAAACGCAGGTCATAGCATACCGACAGCCCCAGGTGGCCTAATCCGGTGTCCAGGCTAACGATCTCTTCACCGCCCTCATAGGATCGGGATTCGGAGTAGGCAGCCTGCTGGTCGGCAACGGTGACATCAAACAGGTGAATCTTGTCATAGCGCGCCAGCAACCCGCCGCTGGGTCCATACACCAGCGATGCCGGGCGCACCCGCCCGTCGGTGAGGCGGTAATCGGCCGCATCTGGCGAGCGCCCGGGCCGGGTCAATAGCGGGATGGTCCCGCCGATCACAATCATTCCCAGCGCCTTTGCCTGCGCCGCCAGGAATTCCTGAATCGGGCCGCTGCCCTGCTCCTCGCCGAACGGCGCCATGGGTCCGCCTTCCAGCACGGCGAACACCTCCGGCAGCAGCGCCAGATCGGCGCCGCGCTCCGCCGCCTGTTGCAGCAACCGTCCGGCGGCTGCCAGGTTTTCCTCGACCTTTGCCGTACTCACCATCTGGATGGCTGCGACCTTGGCTGCCATAAATACGCACCTGCCTGGACTGCGACTTGAACTGAGCCGCCTGAATTAGACCGAAAGTATGCCACAGAAACCGCGACCCTGGCGGCCCCGGCCCAAATTGCGCTGCGCAGGGCAACGTCCTATGATCAGCCTGTGCGTTAACCAGGCCTTGGCTGCGCCTCATCCCGTGTCCCATGATGCCGTGGACCTGAGCGGCGACCAGGGTGTTCACCGGCACGCTCAACTCACGGCTTATCCACTGCACACAGCTCAATAATAGTTAGCAATCAAGGACTGACCATGAATTTACCCCTGACCCGCCCGCGTCATCCGCTTGCCGCCCTGCTGCTGGCGCTGTTACTGCTTGGCACCAGTCTGGCAGGACTGGCCCAGGACAACCGGCAGGAAGTCATGGTGCCGATGCGCGACGGCATTCGGCTTGCCACCAATCTTTACCTGCCGGACGGGGACGGTCCCTGGCCGGTGGTGCTGACCCGAACGCCCTACAACAAGAACGGCGCTGACCGGTCAGCAGCCACCTATAATTCGCGCGGCTATGCCCTGGTGTCACAGGACACCCGGGGGCGCTATGCCTCACAAGGCGTTGACCAACCCTTCGAGGTGGACATGTCGGACGGCTATGACACCGTTGAGTGGATTGCGGCGCAGCCCTGGAGTAACGGCAAGGTCGGGATTTTCGGCACCTCGGCGCCAGGCATCACCGCAAATCTGGCCGCTGCCGCCGCACCACCACATCTCACGGCGGCCTACGTCACCGTGGCCCCGGACAGCCTGTTCTATCGCTCCCGCTTTGTCGGCGGTGTATTCAAGGAAAGCCACTCCGGCGGCTGGCTGCGCGGCCAGGGCATCAGCGAGGAACGTATCGCCGCCTACAAGGCGCGGGCCGTGCTTGACCAGGGCTGGCGGGACACGGATTTCCTGTTCCATCGCCACAATGTCAGCATTCCGATCTACAACGTTGGCGGCTGGCACGATATCTATGCCGAAGGCTCCCTGTACAACTTCCTGTATCTGCAGAACGAGGGGCATCCCGAGGCGCGCGGCAAGCAGAAACTGTTCATGGGCGCATTCGGGCACGGGGCCCTGCAGGGCGACCTGGCTTACCCCGGTGGCGGCATGATTGCTGGCGATATTGAGCAGCAACTGCGCTGGTGGGACTACTGGCTGAAAGATATCGACAACGGCATCATGGACGAACCGCCCGTCAGTTATTACATGATGGCCGCGGCGCGCAAGAATAATCCGTCACCGCTGAACCGGGTGATACAGGCCGACAGCTGGCCGCCGCCGCACCAGAAGACCCGTTTTTATCTGCAGCCGGATGGCGGCATTGACACCACAGCGCCGGATGCAGATTCAGCATCA
This sequence comes from uncultured Pseudohongiella sp., assembly GCA_965230125.1. GTDB lineage: Bacteria > Pseudomonadota > Gammaproteobacteria > Pseudomonadales > Pseudohongiellaceae > UBA9145. Next base: position 3,511,781 of record OZ245938.1, read on the forward strand.
GTCGCTTACCGCTTTGACCCGGCCAACCCGGTACCCACAGTGGGCGGCCAGAATCTCGGGCGCGACGTGGGACCGCGCGACCAGCGTGAAATCGGAGAGCGTGAAGACTATCTGCGTTTCGCCACTCCCGTTCTGGAAGAAGACCTGGTCATCGCCGGGCACATCGACATGGAGTTGTTTGCCGCCACCAGCGCCAGGGACACCGACTTCATGGTGAAGCTGGTAGATATCTATCCGGATGGTTATGAGGCGCTGATCCTGGACTATCCGATTCGCATGCGCTTTCGCGACGGCCAGGATGCAGATGATGTACAACTGGCAGAATCGGGTCAGGTTGAGAAATTGCTGATAAACATGTGGAGTACGGCGCAGACCTTCGAGAAAGGCCACCGCATTGGCATTCACATCAGCTCCAGTAATTATCCCCGGTTTGCGGTGAATCCCAACAATGGCGCGGCTCTGGATGACACCAGCACAGCGCCGGAAGTAGCCACCAACACCGTGTATTTCGATGCCCAGCGGCCCTCGGCAATCATCTTGCCTGTGGTTTCCAAGTAATCAGGAATTGGCCAGCAAAATGGCCTGGGAACAGTCTCGCAACTGCTACCCCGAAAGCCAATGCAGCGCGCCTGGCGCGCCGCATTAACCAGCATCGAAATCGGGCGATTCTGATGCTTTAAGGCTTGCGAAACAGCAGGATGCCCCAGCTCAGGTAGCCGTTATTGCCAGCGTCTACCCAGTGCTGCAGACCTTCAATCATGCGCTCGATATAAGCGCCGGAGACGTGCTGTTTCAGCTCATCCCGCCGCCCCTGCAGCTCCTTGCGAACCCGCGTATAGTGATTCACCAGTTGCTCGGTGAGATCGACGAACTCCACCTCTTCCCAGCCCAGGCGCCTGGCCTGTTCGCGATAGAAGCCGGGTGATCCCAGGCTGTCCAGATGGATCCGGTCCAGCACCGGCTTGAGAACGCCTTCGGGGCAATCATCGGCCTGCATCGGATCGGTGAATATTACTTTGGCACCAGATCGCAGCACGCGATCCATTTCGTCCATGACCTGCGCCCGGGCACCGGAATGCAGAAACGAATCCTGCGACCAGGCGACATCGTACTCGGCATCCTGGTCAGGAAGATGCTCAAAATCCCCGTCAGTGACTTCGATCCAGTCGCTAAGGCCCTGCTTCCTGGTAATCTCTCGATTGCGCACATTCTGGGTTTCACTCAGGTTGATGCAGTGCACCTTACAGCCAAAGCGTTTTGCCAGGTAGCGTGCCGCACCGCCGTAGCCAGCGCCGAGATCAATGATCTTCGCCTCACTGGGCAGGTCGCCGAGTAATTTCGCCATGGTATCCACAGTACGCTGGGAAGCCTGCGCGATAGGCTCCTTGTCATCGCTGTAGATGCCGACATGGATGTCTTCTCCTCCCCAGATATGGAAGTAGAAGTTATCCGCATCATCGCTGTTGTAGTACTCCTGAGCGGTTTGCACAACTTCTGAATATTGGTTACTCATCGCTGTTTTACTTCTCCGGTTCTTCTTCGTATTTCTTGGATGCTACGTGGACGAAAAAGTCCGGCTCGTGTTCGTTATCCTTGTAGTCTTCCTGAAAATCGCCGTAGGTGGTGATTTTCTGGAAGCCAACGTCCTTCATCAAACCGTTCACATACTTCTGGCGCAGGGGAAACATATTGAGATGGTAGGAGTCGCCATCGTCAAAGGTGTAGCAGAAGCGTGCCAGTGAGTCATCGACGAACTCTGGCGTCGCAGTGACTTTTTCGCTGCCGTAGTAATAGTTACGCATGGGTTTGGCGCCTTCATCCAGAATGGCGTCATAGTTGCGGTGATCGAGAACCAGGATGCCGTCATGACGCAATGTGGCGTAGTATTCGGCCAGCGACTTGCGACGGTCGTTCTCGTTATGGATATGAGTGAAGGAATTACCCAGGCAAATAACCGCGTCATACAGGTCATGCACGCTCTTGTTCAGGTAGCGCCAGTCGGCATGCACCGTACGCAGGATATGACCACGCTTCTTGGCATTTTCGAATGCTCTGGCCAGCATGGTGGGGCTGCCGTCCACGCTGGTAACCTCGAAGCCAGCTTCGAGAAGCTGTACCGAGTGGTACCCGGTGCCGCAGGCCACATCAAGAATTTTGTTTGCACCCTGAGCGCGCAGCAATTCGATAAAGAAATTGCCTTCAGCCTCGGCACGCTTGTCCCAATCGATCAATTCATCCCATTTGTTGACAAATTTGTGTACGTATTCTTCGGCGTAAGTATCCGTCTCGCGAATCTCAGTTGGATCGCTGCCGTAATCCTGATCCCTGTCTAACTCTTTGAGTATGCTATGACTCATTGTCTTCAGCTCCTTTCCCCGCGAACATGAATGATTGACTGATGGGCATAATGCCCTGAGTGCACAAACAGCGCTCGCGTGAGCTGCCTGGACATACTGAAATCAGTCGGTGCCGCTAATTTTTAGTTATCTTGTTCGCTGCTAAGCCGCAGCTAAAGCAGTCAGCCTTGTTACTGTTTTGTAATCGCGCTGACTCGAGACACCATCACGTACTGTTAAGCGCATTGCTCCAGAGAATTTGCAGTCGATGAATGCACCGACTCCTCCAGAGGACAGGCATTGCGCCTGTTGCAGCAATCCGCTTAACAAAAGTGACAGTATAGACATGCGTTTAAGTACGCATAAGATGGAACAGGATAAGGGGTTACCGGCAAAAAGTCCAATTGCATTCGCGCAGTACGCATCCGGCAATTGTTACAAGTTTGTATTAATTCTTAACAGATTATTCTGTATTATCTATTCCATTATAGACAAGAATTCTTACTGAGGGGCACCGGGTTGCCCGGCAGGCCCTTGCTCCGATTCGGATTCGGGCGAGCCAAAGGCCTGCTTGAATTCCGGCTGCAGCCCATCCCAGGGGCCTTCCAGGGTGTACACGGCGCTGGTCAGGCTGTCCACCTGATCACCAAATATCTGGTCAAACAAGTAGGCCCCTACCGCCAGCGGAATATTTGCCGTCAGCAGTCCCAGCCAGGGAATGTTGTCACTAACCGGCAACGTGACAAACATCTCGCCATCAATGGTTTCTTCCTCCAGGTTAATTGAGCCGGTGATCTGATACAGGCTACTGGGGCCGGATATCACCAATTGATCCGCTATGGTAACGACACCGTCATCCAACTCCATATCACCGGTAATTTCATCGAAAGCCAGGCCACGTCTCAACAGATCGTCACTGAAACGCAGGCGGCGCATGATGGCGCTCAAATTAATGATGCTGACCAGCTTCAGAGCTCCCCCGCCACCCGATTCCTGTAAAAAGCGTCCATTCTCAATCAGCATATCGAGTCGACCGCTGAGCTGATCACCGGAAAAAAACGCCGGTGATCCCGGCCAGTCCACCTCGCTGACAAACCGCGCCCGATTGCTCACCAGACTGGCAGCCAATCCATTGGCAAGCAGAACATCGCCGATATCATCCGCCGTAAGCACGCCGGTCAGCTCGCTGTGGTGGGCCGTGCCATCGTACCGCCAGCTGAAATGTGGGGGCAGTTGCTCCACTTCTTCCCCAGGCTCATCCTGGCCAAGCCGCAGGCCACGAAAATCAAAGGCCAGGTCGTCAAACTCCGCGCCCTCGGCAGTGGGATTGAGGGTGAACTGCCAGCTACCAAATCCGCGCTCGCCAATAGTGAACTCGTCAGTGGCGAAACGCATCAGGGGCAGCTCCCGTGGGTCGATAGCGGCCAGCGGATCAATGCGCTGTTCGGTTTCGAAATCTTCGTCCGCCAGCTCTGCCAGTGATTCCCCGGCATCAAGCTCTTCCTGTGACTCGCCAGGCAGGTGCAGATAGGTCAGATCAATATCCAGGTAGTCTTCCGCATCGTAGGGGATCAGGACTGTACCGGCCACGGCGTCCCCCTCCAGGGCCGTGCGCCAGCCCTGCTGCGCATTGTCCGGCTCAATGCGCAGGCCAACACCGGGTAGCTCCTGGCCGTAAACCGACAGGATGTCTGCGTCGACATCAACGAAATTCAGGGTCTGGTTGAATCCTGCGCCGCCACCGGTGGCGCCAACCGAATCCAGAAAGCCGATCCAGGGCTCCAGTTCGATCCTGGCGATATTGCCTGCCACCGCCAGGCCCTGCGCAGTATTCTCCGAGAGCAGCTCAAACTCGCTACTGTCTGGTCCGACATAGACCAGTCCGCCGCCAAGCTGGCCATCCTGAATAGCCAGGCGCCAGCGCAATTCCTCACCATACTGGCCTTCGAGCAGCTCCCTGGTGTCGAACAGATCAATCTCCAGATTCAACTGCCGCGCGGTGCTGGCGGTTTTTGCAAATGGCTCGGGAAGAGTCAGCTCAAGACCGGTGAAGTCACTGCTCAGGGTCAGAGCCGTTCCCGCGGCGGTGCTACCGGTCTGGTTGATACGCACCTGCACCTGGTAGTCAAACTTACCCTGGGCACGCCGGAAAATATCGCGCACAAATTCGCTCTGCCGTGGCCAGGCAATCATTTCCGCTGGCGTGGTGCTGCCCTCGCCGTCAATCAGCAGTGCAATTAATTGGCCGCCCTGCATCTCTGAAGACAGATCCAGGGTAACCGGTTCGCCAAACATCTCGCCGGTCAGGGTGCTGGGCTCAAGTCCGGTGCGCGTATCGAAAATCACCTGACCATTGAGACCGGCGACCGCCAGATCCAGGTCGTTAATCGCAAGGTCATTACCGGTAATGTCCATGTCCAGCCGCACTTCGGGTTCCCTGCCAGGCTGATTCAACGGTACCCGGACTTCGATGTCAGACGTGAAATTGCCGCTTGCCTGCCAATCGGCAAACGCTGACTTCAGATTCTCCGCAAGCGGTGCTGCCTGCAGGTAGTCCAGCCCGGCCTGGGTCTGACCCTCGGCTTCACCATTAATAGTCAGCCAGGATTGATTCTCGGAATCGCGGCGAATCAGGCCCGCAGCAGCGCCCATGGTGATATCAAGGCTGTCACCGCTGCTGACCGCGATATCAATGTTGTTATCGCTGGTCAGCACTACCGCCGCCAGACGCTCGAGCTGCGGCCAGTCCGGACTGAACTCCAAAGACCCTTCCCGCAACTGAAAAGCACTTTGAAAGGTCTTGGTGGCATCACTGGAACCCGGCAGGGTATTGCCGCGAAACACCACCGCCGAGTCGTACACGGTTCCGTCCAGAATAGCCCGGTCGAGAAACTCCATGCTGTTGCGCAAACCCTGATCGATTCGCGGCCCGTCCGGCAAATAGAGACTTTTGAGTTCGGCATCGACACGGGAGGCCGCGATGATCAGGTCCAGTTGCGCATCGCGACCGCCGTCGGCAAGCTGCTGGATCCGCGATTGAAACTGAACCCGGCCGTCCACCGCGTCAGATTCCGCCACCACGATGCCACTGCGCAGGCGCACGTCCTGGCCATTACTCAGATCCACCAGGAAATCCAGTCGCCCGTTGATATAGTCGTAGTCCCAGACCCGGGTGAATACGTTCGGGATATTCATGGAGTAATTATCCGACTCCACTTCGATGCTGCCGCTGACCTGCTGCGCCCGGGAATCGAACAGCGCCTCAAAGTAGCCATCAATGCCCCACATATTGGGCGAACCGCGAACCGACCCGATCTCAACATTATCGAGATTACCCCGGACGCTGAGCGGAGTTGCATCGTCACTATCAAGCGGTACGAACAGATCAAGATTGCGCAGCGTACCGCCCGGAGCAAAGCCAAGCAGCTCGGTTCTGGCACCGGCATCCAGCATTCCGGTATTCAGCGCAACTTCGGCCAGGAAAGACAGGTTGATGGCATCGCTGCGCAGCGCCAGGCTCTGTTGCGGGTTCAGCGTTGCGTGCAGATCAAACGGCCGCCAGTAGTGATCATCATGGGTAATGGTCAACTGGCTGAGAGAAAGTGACCAGGTGCCACTCATCAGCCCTTGCTGATTAACTCCGGTGCCAGGCTCGGGGTTCTCCTGCCGGCGCAGGCGGGCATCACCGCGAATAGCTTCCAGAGTGAGCTGCTCAGAGGAAGGCATCAACAGCGTGATCGCCTCAACGTCGATGCTGGCCACCGACTCAGTTAACTGACCATCCCGCAACTGCATCCAGAAGTCGCCGCCACCCAGCATTTCCTGAACGGTGAAATCGCCCATGACCTGGCTGCGGAAAACTGAACTGTAATCGCCGACCGGCATCGAGAAATGCAGGCTGCCGTCGACACTGTCAAGGCGGTCGCCACGCAATTCAATGGATGCCTGGAGCTGTCGTGCCGCGCCATCGTGAGAGGCGTTAATGTGGATGAAGTGGTCCTGCCCGCGATTCTGGATTGTGGCCGAGCCATTGGTGAGGCGGTAGCGATCGCCGAGATTGTTTTCCACATTGATTACGACGTCGCGCAGATCAAGTCGTGACACTCGACGAAACGCTTCATACAAATCGTTAATGCCGGTCGAGCCACCGCCGCCGGCACTCATGGAACCGAGTCGCCAACCGCCGGACTCATTCTGCACTACCGACAACTCAAGTCTCTCGACAATAAACTGATCAAGAACCCAGCGCCGCTGCCAGATACTGCGCGGCACATCGACAATGATAGATGCCCGGTCAAAAAACAATGCGCTGTCGTCAGCACCATCTTCGCCTACCGCAAGGCGAAGGCCGGAGATATCCACTTCCGGATTAAACCCGTTAAAATCCCCGGTAAGGGAATCGATACTGACCGGCAGTCCGGTGGCCTCACGAATTTCCTGCTCAAGAAAATCACTGTAGCCGGATACGCCGGGCATGAACTCGCGCCCGGCACTGACATATGCGGCCACCAGAACCAATGCGACCACCGCCAGCAACAGGACTTGCTGATAGATTTTCTTGAAAATCCTGGTGAACATGATGTCAGCTTAGCTCGCTGGCATTGGCCAGCTGGTTGAGTGATTAACCGCCACGGAGCAGGCGCCGGGTGATGCTATGGTTGCAGGTATAAATCCGGACGGCTTAACCGCAACTGAAGAGTTATCAGTAGAGCACAACGTCAAACTGCTCTTGAGTATACATAGGTTCCACCTCGAATTTGACCGTCTTGCCGACCAATTCCTCCAGATTAGCGAGGGTGTCCGACTCTTCGTCGAGCAGGCGGTCTACGACCAGTTGCGAGGCCATGACCAGCAGCACATCGTTTTCGTAGCTTCGGGCCACGTTCAGGATTTCCCGAAAGATTTCGTAGCAGACGGTTTCCGGCGACTTGAGCGTGCCGCGACCCTCACAGATCGGGCAGGGGCTGTTCAGCGTCTGCCCCAGCGACTCCCGGGTGCGCTTGCGGGTCATTTCAATCAGGCCAAGCTGGGAGATGCCAGTGATCGTCGTACGGGCATGATCCTTTTCCAGCGCCTTGGCAAAGGTCCGCTGCACCTGGCGCTGATGTTCTGGATCCAGCATATCAATGAAGTCAATGATAATAATGCCACCGAGGTTCCGTATCCGGAGTTGCCGGGCGATGGCGGTCGCCGCCTCAAGGTTGGTTTTAAGAATGGTTTCTGCATGGTTGCGGCTACCCAGGTATCCGCCGGTATTCACATCGATGGTGGTCATCGCCTCGGTCTGGTCGATGATCAGGTCACCGCCGGATTTCAGTTTCACCTGACGACCCAGGGCTTTGGTGATATCGTCTTCTATTCCATAGAGATCAAATACAGGGCGGTCGCCACGATAGCATTCCACACTGGTTTCCAGTTCCGGCACAAAGTCTTGCAGGAACTGGTTGATAGCAGTGAACGTGACCTCACTGTCGACACGGATTTTTTCCACGGCCGGGGTGATCAGGTCGCGCACGGTGCGCATGAACAAGGGCACCTCGCTATACACGGCGCGAATACCGTCGTTGCGATTAATTCGCTCTTCCACCTTGACCCACAGCCGTTTCAGGAAACGGACATCTTCGGCCAGTTCCCCGGCAGTAGCACCTTCAGCGGCGGTGCGAATAATAAAACCGCCGCGCTCATCCCATTGCTCTTCTTCGAGTACCGTACGCAATTCCGCCATCAACCGCTCCCGCTCGGCCTCGTCCTCCAGACGCTGGGAGATACCAAGGTGTTGACTGCGGGGCATGAACACAAGATTTCGGGAAGGTAGCGTAAGATGAGTAGTGAGTCTTGCCCCCTTGGTACTGATCGCGTCTTTGGCGACCTGCACGACTAGCGATTGGCCCTCGCGCAACAGCTCATGGATGGCGCCGGAATCGCCGTCGCGCACCTCAAACCCATCCTTGTCGATGGGGCTGATGTCGGAAGCGTGAATAAACGCTGCGCGCTCCAGCCCGATATCTACAAAGGCCGCTTCCATGCCCGGCATCACGCGCACCACCTTGCCACGGAACACATCGCCGACATGACCGCGGCTATTGTGTCGCTCAATGAATATCTCCTGCAGCAGGCCATTTTCAATCAGCGCCACCCGGGTTTCCATCAACGTCACATTAATCAGTATTTCTTCGCTCACCGCGACTCCTCAGTATCTGCTGGCTGCCACACCGGCTGCTTGAACTTTGCCAGCAGCTCAGCAGTCTCAAACAGCGGCAATCCCATGACACCACTATAGCTGCCCTGCAGCCCGGCCACGAACACCGCACCCAATCCCTGAATCGCGTAGGCGCCGGCCTTGCCCCTGGGTTCACCGCTGTGCCAGTAGCGCCTGGCTTCATCGCTAGTGATGGATCGAAAGTTTACAGTACTGCGACTCAGTGCCTGTTGGGATTGCCTGCGGTCGCTAACACACACCGCGGTTAGCACCTGATGCTCGCGGCCGGACAGGCGACTCAGCATGGCAACGGCATCCGCCTCGTCAACCGGTTTGCCAAGCACCAGATCGTCACACACTACGGTGGTATCCGCCGCCAGTATCACCGCTTCCGGGAAGGCAGCCAGCGCCACGGCGGCTTTCCCGGCGGCCATGCGCTGCACGTAAGTCTCGGGGGCTTCGTCGGGATGGGGCGTCTCATCGATATCCTGAGCGCGGACATCGAACTGGACGCCGATCTGAACCAGCAGGTCCTGACGGCGCGGAGAAGCTGAAGCAAGAATCAGTCGAGGTATTGCCATGTATGCAGCACGTCAGTCACTAGTGCACATCAAAACTGCGGCGAATATGCCGCATCAGCTGAAACAGTGATGGCCATATTATAGCGCTGGTTAAAGCACTGAACAGGAAATAGAGATTGGTGGTAGCCGTCTGGTTGGTCATAATCTGCAGCCAGTGAGTCAGCAACAGATTCAAACCCACCAGCGCCAGCACCAGACCCGCCTGCTGCAGCAGGGAAAACATCCGCAATCGCAAATGCAGGCTCAGGGTGACGTAGGCGATCACCACCAGACCCATGGCGTTCAGGCCCAGGGCTGATCCTTCGAGGATGTCCAGCACCAGCCCGGCACACCAGGCCGAACCGATGCCGACCCGATACGGAAGTGCCATAACCCAGTAAATCAGCACCATTGGCACCCACTCGGGGCGAAAGTTCATGGCCCAGTCGGGAAACGGCACGATGGCCAGCAGGTAGGCAAAAAAGAAAGTGAAAAAGATCACCCAGATGGCATGGGCACGTTGTTGCATCACCATGCTCATGGATCCACGCTGTCGGGCTGGGTTGCAGCTGGCTCGGGTAGAGCTTCGCTGACCGTGTTGTCAGCTTTCAATTCCGCCCCGGTTTCAGTCAGGTCCAGCTCGGGCAGGAGCATCACCTGGCTTTCAAATACCAGCATAACGTGGCGCGTGCTGGCCATCTGCGCCAGTGGGCGAGCACGCACCGTTGCAAAATCCTGGCCGGGATCAAAATACACACTGACCACTTCGGCAACCGGATAGTTTTTGGGGTACACCTGACCCATTCCAGAACTCACCAGCAAATCACCGGCACGCATATCCTGGGTCTGGGTAACAAACTCGAGCTCCAGTTCTGAACTGGTGCCCCGACTGCCGCGCGCCAACGCCCGCTCGCCATTGCGGTTTACCTCAACCGGTGTAACGTGTTGGGCATCGGTAATCAGCAGCACCCAGCTGGTATAGGGAAGCACCTCGTCTACCTGACCCATCAAACCGTTTGCATCCAGCAGCGCCTGACCGACAAAGACTCCGTCTTCGGCACCACGATTGATCAGCACGCGCTTGGAATACGGGTCGGGAGACACATTAATTATCTCGGCGGGCATGACCTCGCCTTCGATAACCTCGGTAGCCTCGCGTAATTCCAGCAGACGACTGTTTTCACTGGCCAGCGACTCCAGAAGCTGAAGCTCCCGTTGCGCCACCAGCAACTGCTCACGCAGGGTTTCGTTTTCTTCCAGAAGATCAGTCCGCGAGACGAATACGTCATCGACCCAGAACGAGACGCGAGTGGGAATATCGGCCACCCAGTAGACCGGCGTGGTGAGATATCCCAGGCCATAGCGGACCATCTCCAGGTAGCCAAAGCGATAGTCAGCAAACATGATACACACGGAGAGGAGCAGGAAGGCCAGCGCCCGATACTCAAGGGCCACACCTTTTATAAACAGGGTCTTGTCGATGTCTGGCTCACCTCAGCAGAAAGCCCAAATGGCGTGACTGATAGGGGCTCAACTGTAGCGCGGATAAGTGGCTATTGCCAGATGGCCCCACGGCCCGGATCGCGGGATTGCGCAGTCCGAACCGCCAGCATGGCAACGCAAGACGGGCTGCCCGGCGGGTGCCGCCGGGCCACCGTGAAGCGGAGCTGGATTTATTCCAGGCTCAGCAGATCGATGTCGTGGGAATCCATCAATTCCATGGCCTTGCCGCCACCACGAGCCACGCAGGACAGCGGGTCCTCGGCGACAATAACCGGCAGGCCGGTTTCCTCCGACAGCAGCTTGTCCAGGTCTTTTAACAGGGCCCCGCCTCCGGTAAGTACCAGCCCGCTCTCGGCGATGTCAGATGCCAACTCCGGCGGCGATTGTTCCAGGGCGCTTTTAACCGCCTGGACGATAGCCGTCAGCGGCTCCTGTAACGCTTCAAGAATCTCGTCACTGTTCAGGGTGAAACTGCGCGGTACGCCTTCTGCCAGGTTACGTCCGCGCACATCAATCTCGCGAATCTCATTGGAGCTGCCGACATAGGCACAACCAATCTCTTTCTTGATGCGCTCGGCAGTGGCGTCACCAATCAGGCTGCCGTAATTGCGTCGCACGTGGGTGGTGATCGCCTCATCGAAGCGGTCTCCGCCGACCCGGACCGACTCGGAGTAAACCACGCCGTTCAGGGAAATAATGGCGATCTCGGTGGTACCACCACCAATATCCACCACCATTGAACCGCTGGCCTGCTCAACCGGCAAGCCGGCGCCAATCGCGGCTGCCATGGGTTCCTCGATCAACCGCACATCGCGCGCCCCGGCACTGGCCACAGACTCACGAATAGCACGACGCTCAACCTGGGTGGATTTGCAGGGTACACAAACCAGAACCCGGGGGCTGGGCGGGAAGAAGCTGTTTTCGTGCACCTTGTTGATAAAGTGCTGCAGCATCTTCTCGGTGACCTGAAAATCTGCGATCACGCCGTCTTTCAGCGGCCTGATAGCGGTGATATTGCCCGGTGTTCGGCCCAGCATGCGTTTCGCATCGGCACCGACCGCGGTCACCGTCTTCTGTCCGTTATGGGTGCGGATTGCCACCACCGACGGCTCGTTGAGGACGATGCCCTCATCGCGCACGTAAATCAGGGTGTTGGCCGTGCCCAGGTCGATAGACAGGTCATTGGAGAACATTCCCCTTATTTTTTTAAACATGGATTCGTGATTACCTCGAAGTAAAGATTCCGTTCCCGGCAAGCCTTGTTATTTAGACGGCAATTTCGCCTGATGATTGAGGACCTATTTATTCAGGACCTACTGACAGGTCAGCGCGAAGCCGAGGTTGTTAATATCGGCAGGCACGAGAAATGGATGGGCTGATGGAATCTCCTGGAGCATTTGACCCTGCAAAAGTCACTTCATCGCCAGTCAGGGGCTGAAAACAAGGTAAGAAAACAAAAAGCACGTCAGACAGACTGCCAGCGCCCGTCAACCCGTTGCCTTGTCTAGCGATTCCCGATCCCGACTGGTTACTGCAGTGTCCTGATCGCGAAGTGTCTGCCAATGTCTCTTACATTGACGTAAGTAGGCAAAATTCAAGTATAATTCCGCCTTCGCGCGATTTAGCGCACTCTAGCAACGGTCGGGGTTTTGAGCAAGTGGCGGGCTTCAAATATTTGTCCTGCCTCGATTTTTTCGCCTTTCCCGGTCATCGCCCAAGCAGCCGGAAGCGGCCCGAATCACGATCAGCAACCAGCTCACAGGAAGCGGAGTAACGCCATGGCCCTGGACAAGTCCGAAGTGGAGAAGATTGCCCATCTTGCCCGCCTGCACATCTCGGAAGACGATGTCGGCGAGGTAACCCGGCGTATTACCGACATTCTGTCGCTCATTGACCAGATGCAGACCGTGTCGACCGATAACGTCGAACCGCTGGCGCATCCGCTGGATGTGGTGCAGCGCCTGCGAGCCGACGTGGTCACCGAGGTAAACCAGCGTGACAAGCTGCAGGCCCTCGCCCCCCAGGCTGACCAGGGGCTCTATCTGGTGCCCAAAGTAATTGAGTGAAGTGATTGACCAAGCTGATTGAACAGGGTGATCGAACAAGACCCGCCATGCCCGCCCCCTGGCAACACCCCCTGGGCCCGACTTAACCGCAAAATGGATTGCCAATGATTGAAAAAACGGTCGCAGAATTATCCGCTGCCCTGGCCGCTGGTGAGATATCCAGTGTCGAACTGACCCAGGCCTTCCTGGCGCGAATCGACCAGTACAATGACGTACTGAATGCCTATATTACGGTATGCAGCGACAGTGCCCTGCAACAGGCCAGGGCCGCCGACGCCGCGCGCGCCGCTGGCAACGACTCTCCGTTGCTCGGCATTCCGCTCGCCCACAAGGACATCTTCTGCACCGAAGGGGTCACCACCACCTGCGGATCGCGGATGCTGGAGAATTTCGTCTCGCCCTACAACGCCACCGTGGTGGAGCGCCTCAATGCCGCTGGCGCGGTGATGCTGGGCAAGACCAATATGGACGAGTTCGCCATGGGCTCATCCAATGAAACCAGCTATTTTGGCCCGGTCCGCAATCCCTGGGACACCAAAAGAGTGCCAGGTGGCTCTTCGGGTGGCTCCGCCGCAGCGGTGGCTGCAGATTTGTGCGCCATGGCCACCGGCACAGATACCGGCGGCTCGATTCGCCAGCCAGCCGCCTTTACCGGCATCACCGGATTCAAGCCCAGCTACGGCAGGGTCTCCCGCTGGGGCATGATTGCTTTCGCCTCCAGCCTCGATCAGGCCGGACCGCTGTGCAAAAGCGCCGAGGATGCGGCGCTGATGATGAACGCCATGGCCGGCCTGGATGACAAGGATTCCACCAGTATTGATCGCGCCGTGGACGATCATACCGCCATGCTGGGCGACTCTCTTAAAGGCTTGAAGATCGGCCTGCCCAGGCAGCATTTCGCCGAGGGCCTGAACGCCGAGGTGGAGCAGACTCTGCGCGAGGCGCTGGCGGTTTACGAAAAGCTCGGTGCCACCATCAAGGATATAGACCTGCCCAACAATCATCTGTCGGTTTCGGCCTATTACGTGGTCGCCCCCGCGGAAGCGTCAGCCAACCTGTCGCGCTTTGATGGCGTGCGCTACGGCTACCGCTGCGCGGATCCGCTGGACCTGGAAGACATGTACAAGCGCAGCCGCAGCGAAGGTTTCGGTGCCGAGGTGAAGCGGCGCATCATGGTGGGCACCTACGCCCTGTCAGCAGGCTTTTATGACGCCTACTACCGCAAGGCGCAGAAAATTCGCCGCCTGATCAAGAACGATTTCAACAAGGCCTTTGCTGAGGTCGATGTGGTGATCGGCCCGACCTCGCCGCATACCGCTTTCGAGCTGGGCGCCAAGACTGATCCCGTGGCCATGTACCTGGAAGATATTTATACCATCGCGGTGAATCTGGCCGGACTGCCGGGCATTTCCATTCCTGCCGGCCTGCCTGGCGGCCAGCCCACCGGGATGCATATCGTCGGCCGCGACTTCGCCGAATCGAAAGTATTGAACGTGGCGCATCAGTTCCAGCTGGAAACTGACTGGCATCGCCGCAAGCCCACTATGCCAAACACAGAAAAGGAGGCCTGAACATGGAATGGGAAACCGTGATCGGTCTCGAGGTACACGTTCAGTTATCAACCCAGTCGAAGCTGTTCTCCGGCTCGTCGACCAAATTTGGCGCCGAGCCCAACACCCAGGCAAATATCTTTGACCTGGCGCTGCCGGGCACCCTGCCGGTATTGAACGCCGAAGCGCTGAAAATGGCGGTGCGCTTCGGGCTGGCCATCGGCGCCGAGATTGGCAAGCGCTCGATATTCGACCGCAAGAATTATTTCTATCCTGATCTGCCCAAGGGCTACCAGGTCAGCCAGCTCGACTTTCCCACCGTGGGCAAAGGCTCGCTGACGGTGATCATGGACGACGGCAGCGAGAAAGTCGTCGGCGTGACCCGGGCGCACATGGAAGAAGATGCCGGCAAGTCCCTGCACGAGGATTTCCATGGCATGACCGGCGTCGACCTCAATCGTGCCGGCACACCACTTCTGGAAATCGTATCCGAACCGGACCTGCGCAGCGCCGCGGAGGCCGTGGCCTACCTGAAGAAACTGCATTCGCTGATCCGCTACCTGGACATATCCGACGCCATTATGGCCCAGGGCTCCATGCGCTGTGACGCCAATGTTTCGATCAGGCCCAGGGGCGAAACCGAACTGGGCACCCGCACCGAGATCAAGAACATCAATTCCTTCCGCTTCGTTGAACGCGCCATTAACTACGAAGTGCAGCGCCAGCAGGATGTTCTCGAGGACGGTGGCAGAATCGTCCAGGAAACCCGGCTCTACGATGCCGACCTTGACGAAACCCGCTCCATGCGCAGCAAGGAGGTCGCCAACGACTATCGCTATTTCCCGGAACCGGATCTGCTGCCGGTGGAAATCGACGACAGCTTCATCGAGGCGATTCGCAGCGAGCTGCCGGAGCTACCGGACGAAAAGAAAGCCCGTTTTATCAGCGAACTGGGTTTGAGCGAATACGACGCCGGCGTGCTGGTGGCCAGCCGCGAAATTGCGGACTATTTTGAAGCCGTGGCAAACACCGGTGGCGATGCCAAGCTTGCCGCCAACTGGGTCAATGGCGAGCTGCAGGCACTGCTGAACAAGCAGGGCTGGGAGATAAATGACTGCCCCATTGGTGCCGAACGCCTTGGCAGCCTGATTGCCCGCATCAAGGACGACACTATTTCCGGCAAAATCGCCAAGACGGTGTTCGAAGCCATGCTGGAAGACAGCAGCCCGGTGGACACCATCATTGAGAGCAAGGGGCTGAAACAGGTTACCGACAGCGGCGCAATTGAAGCGCTGGTGGACGAAGTGATCGCCAACAATCCTGAGCAGGTCCAGCAATTCCGGGATGGCAAGGAGCAGGTGTTGGGCTACCTGGTGGGTCAGGCCATGAAACTTTCCCAGGGCAAGGCCAATCCTGGTCAGGTCAACAAGCTTCTCAGGGACAAAATGCAGTGAATGATGTAAAGCACGAGGCAAAGGAAGGAGCACAAGACAAGGGAACGGAAGGCCAGGAAGCCAGGGCAGGAAAAAAACGTGGCGCCGAACGTACCCAGATCGCAACGCGCAACGAGGAATGGTCAGACGATCGACTGAAGTCGTTCCTTGGACTGGAGCCACCGGAAGGCATGCCCCAGGACTACTGCATCCTGCTCAAGGCCTACCGCGGCATGACCGAGGAGTTATTCGCCCGCTTCATTCCCTTTTTTGTGGAAGACGGGCGCGATCTCAATGTCACGCTGGAAGACGGCAGCAGTTTTCTGGATCTGGTTTCCCGGCACCGCAAGTCCACACGTTACGCCGAGATTCTGGCAGCGGCGGGCGCCCGGCGCAGCAAGACCTCTGCGCCGCAGAACTACTCGCCTGATCCCTCAGACAGCGACAACTAGTCATCCTGCACCGGCTCCAGGCTGGCGGCCAACAGTGCGCCAAGCAGCGCCAGTGCCGAAAAAAACGCCAGGCCGGCATAGGCATGAAGCTGAGCCACTGACGCGCCAACCGCGGCAAAGACCAGCAACATGGCACCGATCATGGTATTGGATACCGCCACCAGGGTGCTGCGATTGTCTTCATTGGCCATATCAACCAGGTGCGTCTTGCGCCCTACCCGGACTCCCGCATGGGCCAGATACAGGGTGAAGACACAGCCGGCAAACACGCTGACATTGGCAACTCCCAGGCTGGCGAGGACGATGGCGGCAAATCCGGCAGCTGCCGCCAGCACGCCGGCCACCGTCATGCAGCGGGCGCTGGACCGATCCGCCAGTCCGCCCCAGGTGGTGCCGCTGACAAAACTCGCCAGGGACGCAGCCAGCAGCAAACTGCCCAGCACGGTTAGCGCATCGCCGGCGTCCTGCTGGGCCAGCGCCACCAGATAGGGAGCCGACAGCGCGGAACCCAGCAGTGCCGAGCGCACCACGACGAATTTTCTGAATTCACCGTGCTTGCGCAACACCGAAAACTGGCTGACCGCCGCCTCAATGGCATTGCCACCGCCAGCCGTTGCCCCCGGCTCTTCGGCCATCAGTGTAAATACCGCTGCCGCTACCAGCCAAAGCAACGCAGCAATAAACAGGATCACCACCACGACCTCCACGGTCCGCTGACTGCTGAACAGCAAATAAGTGGCCAGCCCAATGGTAAACACCCCGGCGACGGATTCGGTCAAGCCGCTGACCCGGCCGCGCCGGGTTTTGGCCACTGTCTTGCCGAGCACATCTTTCTGGGCGACCGAACACACCCCGCGCGACAGACTGAAGAACAGCAGCAACAGAATAATTCCCAGACCCGCCGCAAAGCCATCGAAGTTAAGTGCCACGTAACACATTAAAAGCAGAGCCAGTCCCTGCCCTACGGATCCTGCACTCCAGTAGAACTTGCGAATTGGAGCCCGCCGAATGGTGTAGGCAACCAGCATCTGTGGCAGCAGGGAAAAAGTATTGTGGATCGGTACCAGCAGGGAAAGAAAAACGGAAGGCGCGCCAAGCGTGGTCAGCAGCCAGGACAGGGTAATTTTCGGGTCCATAAACTGATCGCCGGTTTTGGTAAGCGACAGTGATGCAACATGAACAAAAAAATTTTTCGGCTGGTCATTGCAGGCTTTTTCGGGAATATCCTTGCACGCTCGTGCATCTTCGTCACTGAAGAGGTATTCGTACAGTTGCTTGTGCATGCTTGACTTCCGTGTGGCTAGTAGGTCATGCGTGAAATTCGGTGACCAGGAAGCGCAGCCAGAGGCTTCAGATCAAGACGGGGAAGCGCGGGAATAGTGATGCTATTTCAAGCTTTCCCAACGCAGAGCTGAAGCCTCAGGCAAAGCGAACAGTTACCGAATTTTGCGCATGGCCCACTAGTTAACTGCTTGGTAACAGATACGTAACAGCTGTGTACAGATGATCTGCCGATTTGCGAGATACGTAACGGTTTATTACGATCAACCAGAAATACCAGTTCAGGTTAAGGAGTATGACATGACTGCAACATCCAGCACACCAGACAAGGAAGCCGTATATCGCAACGTGGTGGGTGTCTTTATTGAAGGCAGCTCTATCGAGGAAGCAATCGCACAGCTCAAGCAATGCGGTTTCGAGAAAAAGGATCTGGGACTGATGGCGCAAGGCACAGCTATCACCGACAAGCTACACGATCTTTATGAAGAGGTGGCCTGGGATCCCGACTCGGACGAGCAGCCCGAATACCGGTTCATTGAAAAGCAGTCCGCCAAGTCCAGCGCCAGCGCGTTTCTGGGTGGACTGGGAGTGGTTGCCTCGGCTGCTGTCAGCGGCGCCGTGGTTGCTTCAGCGGCAGTTATCGCCGGACCGGTGGGCGCTGCCACAGCGGGCGCTGCTGCCGTCGGTGGAGTCGGTGCCCTGGCAAGCACGATAATCAGCGAGAGCGATGCGCAGCGTCTGCAGGCATTTCTGGAAGAGGGTCACCTGCTGCTCTTTATTCATTCCAAAGACAATGATCAGGAAGAGCAGGCGAAAGCCATTATGTCGGGAATGAGTGGTGTGGAAACCGACGTTGTGGAATTTCGCACCGCGGCCTGACCCGCCAGCAAAACTCCAATACGATAGCTCGCGAAGCTTCTAGCGAGGACGCCTGCCGCGTCCTCCGCTACCACCACTACCGCCACCTCCAGTTCGGCCACGCCCCCCGGTGCGAGAGCTGGGCTTTTCCTTAAAGTGCGACGGGCGCGAGAACGGCGGCGCTTTCTCAAGCATCCGCTCTTCCGGATGGATGCACTTCAGCTTGGTGCCAAGCTTTTCTTCGATCGCAGGCACCAGGAAGGAATCTTCTTCACAGGCAAAACTGATTGACGTGCCAATCGACCCGGCACGACCAGTGCGTCCAATCCGGTGCACGTAATCGTCCGCTTCTTCCGGCAGGCTGTAGTTCACCACGTGGGTCACATCATCAATATGCAGACCGCGACCTGCTACGTCAGTGGCGACCAGCACCCGGGTCTTGCCCGATTTGAAATCATCCAGGGTGCGGATACGCTTGTTCTGAGCGATCTCGCCGGACAGCATCCCGCACTCAATGCCATTGCGATGCAGATTGTCCGCCAGGCGTCTTACCTGGTCGCGACGGTTACTGAACACCATGACCTTGTCGGTGCCCGGTTCAGTAATCAGGTTGTAAAGCAGGTTGTACTTGTCGTCGGTAGTGACCAGATAAACCAACTGATTGACCGCATCGGCGGCTACCTTTTCCGGCTCTATTTCGACCATTACCGGGTCCACTGCCCAGCGATCAGCCAACTCCATAATATCGGGAGTAAACGTGGCGCTGAACAACAGGGTTTGTCGGCAGTCTTTTTTCGGCGTTCGGGAAACGATCTGGCGCACCTGGGGGATGAAACCCATATCCAGCATGCGGTCAGCCTCGTCCAGCACCAGTAGCTCGATCAACCCCAGGTACAGATTGTCGTTGGAGGCAAAATCCAGCAGTCGACCAGGCGTGGCAACCACGATGTCCACCGGTTTGGATTCCAGCGCGCGCATCTGCTTTTGATAATCTTCGCCGCCCACCAGAGTCACGGTGTGCAGATCTGTAAATTTGGTTAACAGCTGGGCGTCACTGGCAATCTGGATAGCCAGCTCACGAGTCGGCGCCACTACCAGGGCACGCGGTTCGGCTATAAAGCGCTCGTTCTCGATTGGATTGGAAAGCAGGTCATTAATGATGGTAATCAGAAATGCCGCGGTCTTGCCCGTACCGGTCTGGGCGCGACCGGTCACATCAAGCCCTTTCAGGGTATAGACCAGGCTCTGGGACTGGATTGGCGTGCAGTACTTGAATCCCAGTTCGCGAATGGCATCGCGCAGTGGTTGCTTTAAATCCAGGGTATCAAACGATAGGAGTTTGCTGTCGACTTCTTTATTCATAAATTGGTTTCAGGGGGCAGGATGCGCGAGCATGATAGCGATATGACCGGGTGTCTGCAATGCGGAGCAACCGCGAATCAACCACAGACAGCGCATTTCGGGTCTCGCGGCAGCTTCATTTCCCGCCACTGCATGGTCATGGCGTCCAGCAGCAGCAGGCGCCCGGTAAGTGGCTGGCCGATACCGGCCAGCAGTTTGATCGTTTCCAGGGCCTGCACTGCGCCAATTATCCCGACCACCGGCGCCATGATCCCATTGGTGGCACAGTTGCTGTCCTCCTCGCCGCTGTCGCCATAGAGGCACTGATAGCAGGGGCTGTTTTGATCGCGCGAGTCAAAAACCACCACCTGCCCTTCCATGCGAATTGCCGCGCCGGATACCAGCGGTTTGCGCTGCTGCACACAAGCGCGATTAATGGCAAAGCGCGTGGCGAAATTATCGGTGGCATCCAGCACCACATCGGCATCGGCAACCAGAGTGCCCAGGGCGTCGTCCTGCAGGCGCTCGGCGATAGTAGTAACCCGTACACCGGGATTGAGGGAGCGCAGGGAGCGCTCGGCGGACGCCACTTTCAATTCCCCGAGGTTGTCCTCGCCGTGGGCGATCTGGCGCTGCAGGTTGGTCAGCTCCACGGTATCGTCATCGGCAATCAGCAGGTGACCAACGCCAGCGGCAGCCAGATACATCGCAGCCGGGCAGCCCAGACCACCCATGCCGACGATCAACACGCTGGCATCCACCAGTTTCTGCTGCCCGCGGACATCCATTTCCGGCAGCATGATCTGGCGGCTGTAGCGCAGCAGTTCCTCGTCTTTCATGGCTGAGTCCTCGAGTTTTCGGATTCATCCGTCCCGGGCCAGCAAGCCTGGGTCATGCGGTCCTGGCCAGCATAATCCTGACGGCAGTGAATATCCCGATAGCCTGCGGCGCACAATAATTCAGCCACCGCGGCTCCCTGCTGGAAACCATGCTCCAAAAGTAGCCAGGAATCTCTTTTTAGGTAGTGCGGCGCTTGCCTGATGATTGCCTCCAGATCGGCCAGGCCTTCCCGGTCTGCCACCAGTGCCTGATGAGGCTCGAAGGTCAGTCCATCGCGCATCAGATGTGAATCATCGCCAGCCACGTAAGGCGGGTTGGCCACTATAATCGTGTATTCGCGCTTGATCAGTGGCTCGCACCAGCTGCCCTGGAAAAATTCGATGTGCTCCGCACCCAGGCGCCTGGCATTGGCGCGGGCCACACTCAGGGCCTCGGCGCTGCTGTCTACCGCAGCGACCTGCCATTGCGGATTAGCCCGGGCCAAGGCAATGGCCAGCGCACCGCTGCCGGTGCCGAGGTCTGCTATGTTCAGAACCTGATTGGCAGTTGCCGCGGTCAGCTCCAGCGCCGCCTCAACCAGCAATTCTGTCTCCGGACGCGGAATCAGCACCGCTGGCGTTACAGTCAGCTCGAAATCCCAGAATCCCTTACGTCCGAGAATATAGGCAATCGGCTCGCCTTGTTTGCGCCTGGCCAGCGCCTGGCTAAACTGCGCGATGGTGGTCTGATCCAATTCCTGTTCACCATGACTGAGCAGGTATTCGCGGCGCTTGTCGAGCACGTCGGCCAGCAATAGTTCGGCGTCAAGGCGTCCGCTGTCGCTCACTGCCGCCAATTGCTGAGCCTGTTCAGCAAGCGCGCTGGCAATGGAGACTGCCATCGCTAACCCTCGCCGGCCAGGCCAGCCAGTTGATCGGCCTGGTATTCATGAATCAGCGGCTGGATTACGTCGCCCAGATCGCCGGCCATGATTTCATTGAGGTTATACAGGGTCAGCTTGATGCGGTGGTCGGTCACCCGGCCCTGGGGATAGTTGTAGGTACGAATTTTTTCCGAGCGGTCGCCGCTACCCACCAGTTTGCGTCGGGTATCGGTTTCTTCCTGCTGCTGTTCCTGTTGCGCCTGGTCCATTAGCTTGGCCTGCAGCAAGGACATCGCCCGGGCCCGATTCTTGTGCTGCGAGCGCTCATCCTGGCACTCCACCACAATGCCGCTGGGCAGGTGGGTGAGGCGAATCGCCGAATCGGTTTTATTGACGTGCTGCCCGCCCGCGCCACTGGCGCGAAAGGTGTCGACCCGCAGGTCTGCCTTGTTGATCTCCACGGCATCCACTTCTTCCAGCTCCGGCATCACCGCCACCGTGCAGGCGGAAGTATGAATCCGCCCCTGGGTTTCTGTCTCCGGCACGCGTTGCACGCGGTGCGCCCCGGATTCGAACTTCAGCTGCTCATAGACCCGGTCGCCTTCGATACGGGCCACAATTTCCTTGTAGCCGCCGTGTTCGCCGAGGCGCTCGTTAATCACTTCCACGCGCCAGCCCTGTTGCTCACCGTAGCGTGAATACATGCGGTACAGATCGCCCGAGAATATCGCCGCCTCGTCGCCGCCGGTACCGGCGCGAATTTCAAGGTAGACATTACAGCGGTCTTTCTCGTCTTTCGGCAGCAGCAGCTTCTGCAGGTCCAGCTCCAGCGTTTCCAGTTCTGCGCTGGTAGAGCTGATTTCATCATCAGCCATGGCGCGGATATCCGGATCGCTGTCCTTTTGCATCTCCTGCGCCTGCTGCAGATCGTCGCTCACCTGTTTATAGCGGTTGTAGTGTTTGACGACGCCTTCCAGCTCCGAGTATTCCTTGGACAGCTCGCGAAACTTGTTCTGGTCGGCAATGGTATCGGCATCGCTGAGCAGCGCTTCGACTTCGCCAAAGCGATCCTGGAGATTGTCCAGCTTGTTGAGAATGGATTCTTTCATGGCAGGTTAGGGCGACTGATCAGAGTCGTCATCCAGTTCGAACAGCCGCTGGGTGAGCTTCACCAGATCGTTGTTACCCTCGGCACTGGCTTTCTTCATCTGCACACTGGGGGAGTGAATCAGCTTGTTGGTGATCGAGCGCGCCAGGCTGTTCAGCACGGCCTCGGGCTGTTCGCCTTTTTCCAGGTCTTTCAAGGCGCGCTCCAGCTCGGTAGCGCGAATAGTGTCGGCCTTGGCGCGAAACGCTTTCAAGGTCGAGACCGCGTTGAGGGAACGCAAATGTTCGCGGTATTCGGCAATACCGCGCTCAATAATCGATTCGGCCTGGGCCGCCGCTTCGGCGCGACTCTTCTGGCCATCCTCGATGACATCGCTGATATCGTCAACGGTGTAAAGGTAGGCATCGGCCACCTGACCTACTTCCGGCTCAATATCCCTGGGCACCGCCAGGTCAATAAGCAGCATGGGCCGATGCTTGCGCGACTTGAGGGCCCGCTCCACGGTCCCCTTACCCAGCAGCGGCAACTGACTGTTGGTGGACGACACCACGATGTCAGCATTGACCAGTTGTTCAGGAATATCCGACAGCAGACAGCCATGCCCCTTAATACGCGAGGCCAGTTCAATAGCATTGTCCAGAGTGCGATTGGCAACCACAATTTCCTGCACGCCACGGTCCAGCAGGTGACGGGCCACCAGCTCCACGGTGCGACCGGCACCGATCAACAGCACCTTGAGGCTGCCCACCCGGGAGAAGATGCGCTCGGCCAGGGTTACCGCCGCGAAGGCCACCGACACCGGGTTTTCACCAATGGCGGTATCGGTACGCACCTGCTTGGCAATGGTGAAGGCATTATCGAAGGCACGACCCAGAGACGCGCCAACCACGTTCAGATCCTTGGAGACGGCAAACGCCGACTTGATCTGGCCCAGGATCTGCGGTTCACCGAGGACCATGGAATCCAGGCCGCAGGAGACTTTCATCAGATGCCGCACCACTTCCTCGTCGCCATAGAAGTAGCTGCTGTTGGCCAGGGTCTCATTGCTGAGATTGCGGTACTTTGCCATCCAGTCCATCACAAACTGGCGGCGATCCACCAGCTTGCGGTTTTCTGCGGTCTCCGCCGACGGCTCGGACTCATCATTAAAGTCGAGATACAGCTCGGTGCGATTGCAGGTGGACACAATCACCGCCTCGTTGACCTCGGCAAGGCCCACCACGTCGTGCAGGGCTTCACCTACGATTTCCGGAGGGAAGGCGATTTTCTCGCGAAGGTCGATGTCGGCGGTGGTGTGGTTAATGCCAACCAGGAAAAGTGCCATGAAAGCCCTGGGTCCAGTCTTATTTAGTTAGAGAGTCAGACAGATAACGCGTCAGATAAAAAGCTCGATATGGTACGACAAATCGCCAGCCGACCCCAATCAAAATGCTCACTGGTGGGGAAATTCCGACGGTCCGCAGGACCAGGCCACAGTTCAGGGGCGTATGAACAGGTGTTTATCGCCGATATCCAGGTTGCTGTTACAATGCCGCACATGAGAAAAATTTCCGCTAAATCGCTGAAAGTCTGGCTTTCAGCCTGGTTTCTGGCAGCCACCCTGCTTGGCTGTGCCAGTTCTACCACTCCAGACCCGGAATCCGGGACTGCCACCACCGCCGCCAATACGGCGCAAGACGCTGGCGCGATCACCCCGGAGGCCCCGCCACGCGCGGAACCCGAGCCTGAACCCGAGGAGATCGAATACGGCAATTTCACCGAAGAACAGCTCTACCAGGCAATAATCAGTGAACTTGGCGCTGCCCGCGGGCACATGGAAGACTCGGCGGAATCCTATTTCGATCTCGCCTTTGCAACCCGCGACCCCAGTATTATTCGCCGGGCGGTACAATTTGCCTCCGCCAACAACAATACCCGGGCGCTGCTGGAGCTGGGACTGCTGTGGAGCGAGGTAGAACCGGACAATCCCCAGCCGCACCTGCTGCTCGCCTACGAATTCCTCGAAACCGGGAACTTTGACCAGTCCATCTCGCACATGGCGCGGGTGCTGGATCTGGGCGCGGAATTCGACTTTACCGCGCTGGCCGCCCGCACCGGGCAGCTCAGCCTGGGACAGCGTGAGCAATTGATAGAGAATCTGCGCGACCTGCGCAGCGAGTTTGCCACGGAACGCTCCATTCACCTGACCCTGGTGCAGCTGCTGGCCCAGAATCAGCACTTTGCAGAGGCACAAACCGAACTGGCGGCACTGGTGGACCAGCATGGCAATGCCCCGGGGCTGGTGCGCCTGCGTGCCCAGATCGAAGACAGCCTCGGCGAGCTGGAGCTGGCCCTGCGCAGTCTGCGTCAGGGTGTGAACGAGTTTCCGGACAATCGTACCCTGCGCTTCGCCTACGCCCGACAGCTGGTCGCCATGGAACAGTATCGCGAGGCGCGCAACCAGTTTCAGGTCCTGGTGGATCAGGATTCCACAGATTGGGAGACCTGGTACTCCATGGCCCTGCTGGACATGGAACTGGAAAACTACGATCGGGCCGCCGAGATCTTTACCCGTCTGGTGGGCGTCGACCAGCGCGCCGATGAAAGCCACTACTACCTTGCCTTTATCCATGAGCAGCAAGGCGAACCCGAGCAGGCCATTGCGCACTACCGCGAGGTACGCATCGGCACCAACAACTACCTGAATGCCCAGCAGCAGGCGACTCGACTCTCGATTGCCACCGGTGACCTGCAGGGCGCTCATGCCTGGCTGGTGTCGCAGTCCCGGGGCCAACCGCGCCTGGAAATCCTGTTCACCACTGTGGAGTCCAGTCTGCTGATCCAGGCAGGACTCCCCGAGCGCGCCCGGGAACTGCTCGATAACGCGCTGAACAAGTACCCCAATGAAACCGACCTGTTATTCGCCCGCGTCCTGCTCAACGATGCGACAGGGAACATGGCCGCCTCCGAGCGCGACCTGCGGCAAATCATCAGCATGCAGCCGGACGACGCCCGCGCCCTCAATCATCTGGGCTATATGCTGGCCGACCGCACCGAACGCCATGAAGAAGCCCTGGAACTGGTGGAGCGCGCCATCGCCGTGTCGCCCGACGACCCGGCCATCATCGACAGCCTGGGCTGGGCGCAGTACAAGGTAGGCAATTACGAAGACGCACTGCAGAACCTGCGCCGGGCCTACGCGGCCTTTCCCGATCATGAAGTCGCTTCCCACCTGGGCGAGGTCCTGTGGAAGATGGATCGCCGCGATGAAGCCATCGAGGTCTGGGAGCAAGCCCTGGAAGAACGTCCCGACAGCGAGCTGATCGAAGAGGTCATGGATCGCTTGATACCAGACCGGTGAGTGTCTTGCTTCTCTTTATAGGCAGTTTCAGCGCTGGCGGATTTTCAGGCCCGCAGCAATCAGCAGCAACACCATCCCCGACCACCAGAACCCTGCTGCCGCTGTTGTTGATGGGCCTGCTCAGCGCTTGCCAGAACCTGGCGCCCCCGGCCGGGGAGTCCGATAGCTGGACCCAGCTGCGTCGCCAGCTTCAGGGTCTGGAAACCTGGCAGCTGCGTGGCCGGGTCAATGTCCGCTACCAGCAGGAATCCCACACCCCCCGAATCCAGTGGCAGCAGCAGCAGGAGCGCTACCACATCCGGCTGTGGGGCACGTTCAATGCTGGCAATACCGAAATTAATGGACGCCCCGGCTGGGTAAGCCTGGAGCAGGACGGCGAGGTATTAACTGCCAACACCCCGGAGCAATTGATCCTTGATCAGCTCGGCTACGAGTTGCCGGTGTCCTATCTGGAGTACTGGATCAAGGGCATCCCCGCTCCTGCCAGCAGTGCCGATCTGCAGTTCAATGAGCTCAACCAGCTTGCCGGCATGACCCAGGACGGCTGGACCGTGGAATACAGCGATATGCGCCAGTATGCCGAGCTGTCCCTGCCGCGCCGCGTCGATGTCAGCCGCCCCCGGGATGACGTGCGGCTGCGCTTCGTGGGGCTGGACTGGAACCTGGACCCCCTTGATCTTGAACCCCGCGGACCCGGAACCCCGGCACAGCAATGAGCAGTTCCCCCCGTCGCTGGCTATCACCTGCCAAGCTCAATCTGTTTCTGCACGTCACCGGCCGCCAGGCCAATGGCTATCACAGCCTGCAGACGCTGTTCCAGTTGCTGGACTATGGCGACTGGCTGCAGTTCGAGGAACGCACGGAACCGGTCCTGTCATTGCACCTTGAAGCCGGCTCGACGGTGACCGACCTGCCCCTGGATGACAATCTCATCCTGCGCGCCGCACACCTGCTGCGCGCTCGCAGCCAGCAGCCCAGGGGCGCACGCATCCGGCTGGAGAAGCATATCCCCCTGGGCGGCGGCCTCGGCGGTGGCAGCAGCAACGCCGCCATCACCCTGCTGGCACTGAACCAGCTGTGGGGCCTCGATCTGTGCGCAGCTGAGCTGGCAGCAATGGGCCTTGAGCTGGGCGCCGATGTGCCGGTGTTCGTAGCCGGGCATTCCGCCTGGGCAGAAGGCGTCGGGGAACAGCTCGAGCCGGTAGAGCTGCCTCCCGCGTGGTACCTGGTAATCGCCCCGGATTGCCAGGTATCTACCGCAGAGATTTTCGCGCAGGAAAATTTGACACGGAACACAACTGCCATCAGAATGGCCGACTTTCTGGCGGGCAGCTCCCGAAATGACTGTGAATCAGTCACCCGCGGACTCTACCCAGACGTTGATAAGGCGCTCAACTGGCTTGACCAGTACGCCCCGGCAAAGATGACCGGAACCGGCGCTGCCGTGTTCGCCAGCTTCGCCGATCAGTCCAGCGCCAGAAGCGTGCTCGATCAGCTACCGGCCGATTGGCACGGATTTATCGCTCAGGGAGTCAATTCGCTGGTTTCAAACACCACCGGCGATTAAAATGAGCACGCTCGTAACACGAGATCACTGGGGTGTCGCCAAGTGGTAAGGCACAAGGTTTTGATCCTTGCATTCGTTGGTTCGAATCCAGCCACCCCAGCCATTTTCCAGGCCAGGCGCAGTAAGCGGTGACCAGGCCTCAGTCAACTGCAGCCTGGCAGGCCAGAACAGCCAGGCAGAAGAATAAGACCAGAAGCACACCCGCCAATCAGGAAGGACACGTGGCAAACAATTTAATGGTGTTTAGTGGCAATGCTAATCCGGCGTTAGCGGATGCCATTGCCAGGAATATCGGCGTGCCCCTGGGCTATGCCAGTATCAGCAAGTTCAGTGATGGAGAAATCTCGGTAGAGCTGAATGAAAACGTCCGCGGCAAGGACGTATTTGTGATTCAGCCCACCTGTGCGCCCACCAACGACGGCATCATGGAATTGCTGCTCATGGCGGACGCCCTGCACCGGGCCTCGGCCAACCGGATTACTGCGGTAATCCCCTACTTTGGCTACGCCCGCCAGGATCGACGCGTACGCTCGGCCCGGGTGGCGATCAGCGCCAAGGTAGTAGCGGACATGATCAGCGCCGTGGGCGTGAACCGGGTGTTGACGGTAGATTTGCACGCCGAGCAGATCCAGGGTTTCTTCAGCATCCCGGTGGACAACGTCTACGGATCACCGGTGCTGACCGACGATATTGAACGTCAGGGTTACGACAATCTGATGGTGGTGTCACCGGACATCGGCGGTGTGGTAAGAGCCCGCGCCGTGGCCAAACAGTTAAACGTGGACCTGGCGATCATCGACAAACGCCGGCCCACCGCCAATGAAGCGCAGGTCATGCATATCATTGGCGATGTCAGCGACCGAACCTGCCTGATCGTTGACGACATGGTGGATACCGCCGGCACCCTGTGCAAGGCGGCAGATGCACTGAAAGAACACGGCGCCGGCAAGGTTATGGCCTACTGTACCCATCCGGTACTGTCCGGCCCGGCAATTGAGAATATAAACGGCTCCAGTCTGGATGCGCTGGTGGTAACCGACACCATCCCACTGAGTCAGGCGGCGCGAGATTGCAAAAGTATCCGCCAGTTATCGATGGCGAAGCTGCTGGCCGAATCCATTCGGCGGGTCAGCAACGAAGAGTCCATCAGTGCGATGTTTGATAACACGTAGCATTGACGAAAACGCTTCGATAACAAACAGGTTTGGTAACAGAAAAAATTCCCGTAAGCAGGACCGACGGAACAACCGGTCCCGGTTATGGAACTCAAGGGACAGTGCTCCACATGGACACTGTCTTTTTTTCACTCTGGCGTTGGCTGGTCGCAAGCTGGCGCTGGATTATTCAAGGAGACAATCATGTCTGCAGCTGATTTTGAACTGAACTGTACGGTTCGGACGGATCTGGGGAAAGGTGCGAGCCGCCGCCTGCGTCGTCTGGACAAAGCCATTCCCGCCGTACTGTATGGTGGCAATGAAGACCCTGTGTCGCTGACTATTCCCCACGATGATATTTTTCACGCCACCGAAAACGAGGCGTTCTTCTCGCACATCATCACCCTGAATATCGGTGACCAGAAGCAGCAGGCGGTGATCAAGGACCTGCAGCGTCACCCGGCCAAGCCGTTTATCGTGCACGCTGACTTTCAGCGCGTACGCGCCGACGTGGAAATCACCGTGAACGTCCCGATTCACTTCCTCAATGAAGACAAGTGTAAGGGCGTGCGTCTGGAAGGCGGTAACCTGATCCGCAACATGAACGAGCTGGAAATTATCTGTCTGCCGGGCAAGCTGCCCGAGTACCTGGAGCTGGACGTGGCGGACCTGGATATCGGCGATGCCCTGCATATTTCTGACTTCAAGCTGCCCGAAGGCGTGGCAAGCGTCGAGCTGTCCCACGGTGAAGAGCATGACCTGGCAGTAGTTGCCGTTCAGGCACCGCGTAGCGAAGAAGAAGTGGAAGCGGCCGATACGGCTGTTGAAGTGCCGGATGCGGAAGTACCCACCGAGCAGGACGAGAAAGCTGACGACGAGTCTGAAGAAGACGACAAGTAAGCTCAGTCAGGGATCTCGCGATGAGCGATCATCCGCTGGAATTGATTGTGGGCCTGGGCAATCCAGGCCCGCAACACGATTCCAACCGTCACAACGCCGGCGTTATTTTCCTCCACCACCTGTGCAAGGCTTTTGGCGGCACGCTGCGTGGTGAAAGCAAATTCTTTGGCGAGTTCGGCAGCATCGATATTGCCGGGCGCAGCGTGCGCGTATTGTTCCCCACGACTTTTATGAATCGCAGCGGCAAGTCCGTCGCTGCGGTTTGTAATTTCTACAAGATCGACCCGGCCAACATGCTGGTGGCCTATGACGAGATCGATTTTGAAGTGGGCGTCACCCGCTTCAAGCAGGGCGGCGGCCACGGCGGTCACAACGGCATCCGCGACATCATCAGCGCCCTGGGCGGCAACCGGGATTTCTACCGGCTGCGCATCGGCGTCGGCCACCCGGGCCACAAGTCCATGGTGGCGAACTATGTTTTAAACGATCCGTCGCGATCTGAAGCAGATGCGATTATGACCAATATCGAGGACGCCATTCGGGTCATGCCGAAAGCAGTCAACGGCGAATGGGAAGCCGCCATGCGCCTGCTGCACACCAGCCCCACAGCCTGAACCGGACCCCTCCAGACAGCCAAACAAGTTAAGGATTTCCACCCATGTCAGTTAAATGCGGAATCGTCGGTCTGCCCAATGTCGGTAAGTCCACGCTGTTCAATGCACTCACCAAGGCCGGCATTGCCGCGGAAAACTTTCCGTTCTGCACCATCGAACCCAACTCCGGCATCGTCTCGATTCCCGATTCCCGACTGGACGTGCTGACCGGGATTGTTGAACCCCAAAAGACCATTCCCACCACCGTGGAATTCACCGACATCGCCGGCCTGGTGGCCGGTGCCTCCAAGGGCGAGGGTCTTGGCAACCAGTTCCTGGCCAATATCCGGGAATGCGACGCCATTGCCCATGTGGTGCGCTGCTTTGAAGACAGCAACGTGATTCACGTGGCGGACCAGATCGATCCCGGCGCCGACATCGACACCATCAACACCGAACTGGCCCTGGCGGACCTGGAAACCGTGGAAAAAACCCTGGACCGCGCCAGCCGCGTGGCCAAGAGCGGCGACAAGGATGCCCAGAAGCAGGTGGCGGTGCTGGAAAAGGTGAAAGCCCACCTGGACCAGGCTCTGCCCGCCCGTACCACGGAGCTGACCAAGGAAGACCTGGCCAGCCTGAAGCCACTGCACCTGCTGACCCTGAAGCCGGTCATGTACATCGCCAACGTGGCCGAGGACGGCTTTGAGAACAACCCCCATCTGGACAAGGTGCGCGACATCGCCAGCAGCGAAGGCTCCGAAGTGGTGGTGATCTGCAACAAGCTGGAATCGGAAATTGCCGAGCTGGAAGACGAGGAAAAAATGGAGTTTCTCCAGGACCTGGGTATGGAAGAGCCAGGCCTGGACCGCGTCATTCGCGCCGGCTATGAACTGTTAGGCCTGCAAACCTATTTCACCGCCGGCCCGAAAGAAGTCCGCGCCTGGACCGTGAAAAAAGGCGCCACCGCGCCGCAAGCTGCGGCAGTGATTCATACCGATTTTGAGAAGGGTTTTATCCGCGCCGAGGTAACTGGCTATCAGGACTTTGTGGATAACAACGGGGAAGCGGGTGCCAAGGATGCGGGCAAGTGGCGGCTGGAAGGCAAGGAGTACATAGTCAAGGATGGCGATATTATTCACTTCAGATTCAACGTCTGACACCTCCCCAATAATCCAGGCTACGTCTGCACGTCTTGAAGCAGCTGTTCGACTTTCTCCAACAGGCGAGCCGAAACGGTCAGTGATTCTTGGAGAAACGGCCCATCCACATCCAGACCGCCTTCATACTCCGCGATGTTCCGACGGCGATGCCATTCGCCAAGCAGACGGACCTCGGCGGGCGATAGCTGTGCTGTGTGAACCAGGCAGTTAAACACCTGATAGCGGTTGGATGACCTAAACCCATGGATGCGCAGGGCAGCAAGTGCAAGCGCATGGGCAGCGCTATAACCAAGGTCGAAACGACTGGAGAACGATAAGTCTTTTCTCTCTGCATCCCTTAGCCGATCCCGCCCGGATTCCACCAGGCTGCGAATTTCATCCGCATTGCTTGCTTCCCGATGCAGTTGGCCGATGGCTACCAGATTGTCGAGTTCGTCAGACGGCATCTGCCGACCCCAACACCAGGAGAATCGGTTGAGCCAGCACTCGTTTCAGAAATGAATCTTTCTGTGCGAGCTTCTTGTTATATTCTTCGGACGTATACACAGTCGGATTGATCGTCCTCCCCAGTGCTTTTTCTGTCTTCAGTAGCGCAGACATGACGTCCCCATAAGCGATATTCCGGCCGACGATCATCAGGTCCAGGTCACTTTCTGCTGTTTCCTCACCTTTGGCGACCGATCCGTAGACAAAGGCGTATTGAATCTTCGCATCCAGCGGGGCCAATGCGGCGGCCACTTCCTCGGCGATACCAAATGTCTTGCGCACCAGGCTCTGCAGTTCTTTATAGACCGGGCAAGCGGAGTTTGCGCGAAACCGGGTCTGATTGCCCATTTTCTCAGCGCTCAGAATCCCCGCCGCCACAAGATTGTCGAGCTCCCGGGCGATAGTTCCCCGCCCCATACCAGCACGACGGATGATTTCATTTTTATACAAAGATGCATCGCTACGACTGAAGAGCAGCGCCAGAATCTTGCGCTGCGTTTTAGTGAACAACGCATCACCGATGGATTTGGTCAAAACGGAATGCCTTTACAGGGAGCTGATAAATATACCCAATTTGGGTACTATAGACCCCTATTTGGGTCTTTTCAAGCAGCTTACTCTGGACGATGCATGTGGATGCAGACCGTGACAGCAGTTGATTACAGATTGATCAGCGGCCGAGCCCGCACTACTGCCGCCCCTCTACTTATCTTAATCATCTCTTTGTTTGAATCACTCTGAGCGGTTAAAGTCACCAGTCTTTTTTGAAAGCAGGCCGGGCACTGATCACTCGGCGCCACGCCGAACCCTCGTAGTCACCAGTATGTTCATACTCTCAGTTCTGTTTCCGGTCATGGCTATTGCCCTGCTGGGCTATGGCAGCCTCCAGTTTAATTGGCTCAGTAAACCAGATGCCAACACCCTGGCTCGGTTCACTTTCAGTATCCTGATCCCTGCCCTGCTGTTCGTCAGCACCGCCCGGTCGGAGTTTGAGCTGGCCACGGCACTGGATTTCCTTGCCGCGTACTACCTTGTGGTGCTGGGTGTGTTTGCGTTGGGCCTGCTGGTGGCCGCCTGGCTGTTTCACTATGCCCCCGAGAAGCAAGCGGTGTTCGCCATGGGCTGCGCCTATTCCAATACCACCGTGGTGGGCATTCCCATAGTGTCCCAGGCGCTGGGGGAAGAAGGGCTGGTGCCGCTGTTTTTCATCATCTCGATCCAGAACCTGGTGATGTTCACGGTCGGCACCATCGCCGCTGAACGCCAGCATCTGTCCAGCGGCACCGTCGCCCATGCGGTGCGCGGCCTGCTCAAGCAACTGCTGGGCAGCCCCATCACCGGCAGCCTGATTCTTGGCCTGACGGTGAACGCCGCCGGTATCCCGGTCTGGGACCCGTTGTTCAACAGCATTGAACTGCTCTCCCGGGCCGCCGTGCCCGCCTCGCTGTTTGTGCTCGGCATGTCCCTGCAGCAATACCAGCTCCGCCAGGCGGTCGCCCCGGCACTGGCGATGACTCTGATCAATATTGTGCTGCTGCCGGTGCTGGTGTGGCTGTCAATGTTTCATGTCTTCGACGTCGATCCACTCTGGGCCAGAGCCGGCGTGCTGGCATCGGCCATGCCGGTAGGCATCAGCGCCTACGTGTTTGCCAATCGCTACCAGACCGGCCACGGCACCGTGGCTGCCGGGTCACTGCTGTCGGCGCTGTGTTCGATTGTAAGTCTGTCGCTGGTGTTGTGGCTGCTACGCTGAGTCCGGCGGACAGTGGCCTGTTCATCGCGCGCGGACCTTGTCGCCCGCCGGTCACGCCGCCTTCAATTTTTTGACCTTGATGTCCGCTTCCGACTGCAGCGCTCGCCAGAGGTCATATTGCAACTGCTGATTCAGCCAACTTTCCGGCGTGGTATCGAACGCCTTGGACAAACGAATAGCCATCTCGGGGCTGATGCCGGCGCGCCCATTAAGAATTGCCGACAACGTTTTGCGACTGACGCCGAGGCCGTCCGCCGCCTCAGTTACCGAAAGCCCTAGCGGTTGAAGACAAAGCTCTCGTAAAACTTCACCGGGATGCGGTGGATTGTGCATGGTTTTTGACATGACTAGTGATAATCCTCGTAATCCACTGCGACCACATCACGGTCCTGGAAGCTGAAGGTCACACGCCAGTTAGCGCTAATGCGAACTGACCAGCGCACGAACGGTCCGCCCTTTTGTGTTCCTTTGAGCCTATGCAAAAACAACCCGGGAAGATCCATATCTCGAATCTCTTGTGCTACGTTTAGTCGCCCAGGGACGAGACGCAAGCGACGCACATGATCAGCCTGGATACCTGCTGTTGAGCCGCTGACGAAAAAGCGCTCCAGTCCCTTAGGCTTGAAACTGAGAATCACTTCCAAGTCCAATGTAACCTGATACGTTACAGGTATCAAGCATCATGCTTACTCGCTCCCTGTGTGTCCTTTCTGTTATGCCGCCCGAAACTATAGTCCCTGATTGGCGTGTTGCCCGGTTTTCGCATAAATTCGCTGAGATCTGATATCAAACACCTGAGTCGTTGACTTCACTCAAGGCGTGACCCTGGCATTACTTGAGAATAGGCGGCAATGACCCAATCTATCGCGTATACCTATATGGATAGGACCAGGAGCACAGTCCAAACTTATGGAATTCAAGGACTACTACGACATCCTCGGCGTCAAGCCCGATGCCGACAAGGCCGACATCAAGAAGGCCTATCGCAAGCTGGCGCGCAAGTATCACCCAGACGTGAGCGCCGAGCACGACGCCGAGAAGCAGTTCAAGGAAGTGTCCGAGGCCTGGGAAGTGCTGGGCAGTGACGAACGTCGCGCCGAGTATGACCAGCTGCGCAAATACGGCGGTCGCGGCGGCGAGTCCTTCGAACCCCCACCCGGCTGGCAGAGCGCCAATACCGGCGGCTTTGAGTTCCAGGACGGCGGTGATTTTTCCGATTTCTTTGCCAATATCTTTGGTGGCGGCGGCTTCAGTCGTGGTCAGCAGCGTGGCAGCCGTGGTTTTGGCAACAGCGAGGACTTCGGATCAAGCCGCGGCCAGGACGTGGAAATCGACCTGCCGGTGTTTCTCGAGGAAACCCTCAGCGACGAAAAGAAAACCATCAGCTACCAGATGCCGAAATACGACGGCTCCGGCCGCGTAGAGCAGGTAAAGAAAACCCTCAACGTAAAGATCCCGAAAGGCGTCAGCCACGGCGAGCGCATCCGCCTCAAAGGCCAGGGCGGCCCAGGCTTCGGCAAGGGCGCCGCTGGCGATCTATACCTGAAGATCAAGCTGGTACCCCACCCGGATTTCGACGCCGTCGGCCACGATCTGCATCTCACCCTGCCCGTCGCCCCCTGGGAAGCAGCCCTGGGCGCCAAGGTCACGGTACCCACCCTGGATGGCAGGATCAGCATGACCATCCAGCCCGGCAGCCAGACCGGCCAGCGCCTGCGGGTTAAAGACCGCGGCCTGCCCACCAAAAATGGCCGCGGCGACCTCTATGTCATCCTCAATGTAGTGATGCCAGACAAGCAGGAAACTAGCGAGGCCCGGGAGCTGTGGGAAAAACTGCAGGCGCAGCACAAAGACTTTAATCCAAGGAGTACAATGGGCGGTAAAGGAGGTAAGTCATGAGCGAGTACATCCTGCTAAGACTCACCGAAGTGTGCTCCGAACTGGACCTGCCAAGAGAGGCCTGCGAGGAACTGGTAGAACTGGGCATCGTGCGGCCCGAGGGCGAGCGCCCGGAAGACTGGATCTTCGACATCACCATGGTCAGCGTCATCCGCCGCGCCACGCGCCTGCAGCGCGATCTGGACCTGGACTGGTCCGCCGTGGCCATGGTGGTGAACCTGCTGGAAGAGCGGGATCAGCTCAGAGCTGAGCTGGAAGCCATGGAACAGCGCCTGAATAGGTTTTTAAGCGACTGAATCTTGACAAATAGGCCCTGACTGGCCAAAATTCGCGGCCTTTCGGGGGTTCCAGCCGGTCTGGAGCCGATCTGGAGAAAGACACCCGAAAGACCTAGAATTCCCGCTCTGGCCCTTCCGGGGCCTGGCAAATGGCGAAAGATACAAAACCTGGAAAGGACGTGCTGCCGTCTTGCAGCGCACTAAAAAGGTTTAAATTTCGTCGCGAGGGTTTCGAGGGTGCTTTAGCTGGAAATTTTATTTTTGATTTTTCCGCAGGCGTACACAAAGTACGTCGAGGACAAAAATCCAAAATAAAATTTTCAGATGAAGTGCCATCGGAAGCCGCAGCAGAAATTTTGGCTATGTAGCTCAGCTGGTTAGAGCACAGCATTCATAATGCTGGGGTCGGTGGTTCAAGTCCACCCATAGCTACCATCCTTAAGCCCGGCTCATGCAAATTGAGCCGGGCTTTTTTCTTGCAGACCCCACCGCATTTGATTTCCGCCTTCTCCGTCAGATCAAAGTACTCTGCACTCTCCACCCAACTATCCACGATCCAGGCAATGCCAGTTAGAGAGCGCGAAGCTCTTTCCGCATCCTCGCTGGAAATTTTGTTCCATAATCATGTAGAGAAATCAGCTGGATATGGTATAACCACGAATATCATAAGAGCATTAAAAGGCTGGCCTTCTAATATATTAAAAAGGCCTCGGGCTCTTTTTATAGACTGTTATATGCTCTATCTGATCAGGCACTATAAATGAATAAATTTGAAGAGTTTGAAAAAGCTCAAAGTAAAATTAGGCAGTTGGATTTTCAAGGTAAAGACCTTTCATCTCCTGAGGCACTTGAGCAATACAAATTAAGAAACTCTTTTGGCTTGGATCCCGCCGCCAAGATACACAGGATCTTTCAAAAAGACTTCTACGATAAAGATGTTTCAGAAGGTTATCTGACACTCCCTGTGGCTTCTTCAACCATCTGGAATGATCCTTTAGAGAATCCATTTGAAGATGTGACGGGTATAGACTCAGTGACAGGAGGGAAAATTGATTACGGTTCTGTAGTTAGGTCACTTTACGCGCTTTGCTGGACAGATCGCTCAGATCATAATCCGACCGATTGGAGCAGTTTCTCGCATGGAAAAAAGGCAATCAGGATTACTACTACCGTAGGAAAGCTCCTCGATCGTTTGATGACAACCAGTGATCGCCTCTATATGCATCGAACTTGGCTTATTGATGTTAAATATAAAAATCCAGCCCTTATTCAGGCAATGAAAAACCCGGCCGTATTTATAAATCATATGGAGAGTTCTGGTTCCATGCTAGCAGCGAGCGCCGCAGTGGTTCGTACACAGTTCTCATGTGAGAACGAAGTAAGGCTGTTGTTTGATACCTCTATAAAACCCGAGCTATCTGGTGTTTCATACTTCAATAATAAGCAGTACTTGCGTATACCATTCGACTGGAATGGTTTTGTAGATGGTACAGATGAAAATTAGCAGGCTTGCATATAACAAGGTGCTGTTGTCGGACTGGTTTTCCGCTGCGCTCCGAACCAGCCGCAAAGCACAGCGTTATGTTTTCCACTTCTATTAACCTCAAGGAGGAATGTAATGAAAGATAATCCATTTTTAGGAAACTGGTCATATCGAAGTTTTTTGAGAGATCCGGACCTATCAGTTGAATTCAATGATTTAAGATTTGGGGCTGGAAACCTCATCTTTTCAGAAGCACCTTTTGGTGTGGTTGAAGGGACTTTAGGTGGTGAAGGATGGTCGTTAGCCTTAAGTGGAAGGTGCTCATTTGGTAGCCCCAATGAAATCGTGTTTCAAGGTAAAGGCTTAATTGGAGGAGACGAGTGGGTTTACGACTATCATGGTTTTTTAGCTCCTCAATGGCCAAACGGCATTGATGAAAGACCATCTATTGTAGGTTCAATTGTCCGAACTGCACCTCACTCAAATGGTCAATCCAAGGCCGGTTTGGTCGCTTCATGGATAGCAGTAAAACAATAAGAGGAGCTAGATTATGAGTTTACATCCTAAAGTAATTGAGAAAATGGCCAGCAGAGCCACACGCCTGCATCACTATCTTTGGCATCAGCTAAGAAACACATGGCTACTTGGAGCCCTTGATGAAGAACAAAAAAAAGAAGTAGAAAAATGTAAATGGGCACCGCCTAGGCCGGCAATTAATTCGAGTGGTTGGGATATTCGTAATGGTGCTGGAACAGACTTTCTGTTTATGCATAGGCAAATGATAAAAGCAGTCCAAGATATTACAGAGAGCAATGGCGGGGATGGATCACAAATTGAAGCTGTAAAAGGCTGGAGACGAGTTCCGAACCCATCCAGTCAAGATTACCCAGTGCCAGAAGCTTGGGAAATCTACGGAGATTCCTATACAAGGACGTTGTCGAATTTAAAAAAAGATTACTATTATTACGCTTTGATGAGGGAGTGGGAATCAAAATATAGAGACTTTCGATACCTGCAAGGAATGCCGCTTGGTGAACTGGGGGCAAGGCTGGAGAGCACAATACACAACAATATGCACATGAGATGGTGTGATAGACCATGGGACGCGCGGACTGGAAAGCAGGAACAAGGAATGGGACGACCCGATACAGATATCAATGATATATGGGATTCTCCAAACTACAACTGGCTTGGTGATAGCTACTCAAGCCATGTAAACCCTGTGTTTTGGAAGTTACATGGCTGGGTAGATGACAGAATTAATGATTGGTATTTAGCGAACAAAGATGCCCACAGCATAAAAGAAATAGAGCTACGGGGTATTAAGTGGTTTGAGGGTGATCTTATAGAGGTTGCTGATCCATGGTCTGGAGGAATGGAGTTTAATAGCGATCATTCTCATCATCACATGAAAAACATGGAGCATGTGGCAAAGATTGTGGCCGGCCAAAAAACACATTATCACTTTTACGACGAATATTAAGAACATAACAAGCGGCTTCTGTCGGACTGCCAAAAGTGTCACTCCTTTTGCTCCGCAAAAGCATCGCCACTTTTGTCAGCCGCAGAGCCGGGCGTTAAAACTCACGTAAAGTCGAGATCTATGGACGAATACAAATTATTGATACATGTTCTTGAGTTTTGCGAAGAAAATGGGAACAGGCATAGCAATGTTCACTTTGATGTAGACCATAAACTGGTAGAGGAGCTTTATGACCGCTATGGAGAGCAGCCTTCAATAGATGATCTCAAACAAATTGTTGATCGCTGCTATGCGAGAGAATGGTTAGAACATGCCTATCTTGGAAGCGGGCGCCATAATGGACTAAAGCTAACATCAAAAGGGATGGGCGTTGCCACTTCAAAACGGAAATCTGAAGAGCTTAGAGAAAGCCGCCCGTTACCCAAAAAAGTTTCTGACTATATTGAAGACCACAAAGGCCTATTTGCGCTTTTAGGCTCTTTCATTGCCTTAGCGGGTTTGATAGTTAGCTATCTAGCACAGGGTTCTGGTAATGGATAAGAGTTACTCAATTGAAGTTAAATGTTTATTTTGTAACGCTACACTAAAGACCGAAGAAGGCCAAGAATGTCAGTCGGGAGATATGATCAAATGCTCAGAATGTGGAGAGCTAAACGACTATGACTCTGTTCTAGAGGTTGCTAAAGAGCAAGGCGTAGAACTAGTCAAAGACGAACTAGAGAAAGAACTTAAGACGAAGTTCAAGAACCTATTCAAATGAGCGTTTTAACAAGGCCTGTAAAAATCGCGCTCGCAGCGCTGGACTCGCAACAAGTCGCTCGCCTTTTATGGCGGCGTTAACTGCCTTAGTGCTAATAGCAAAGAATACCGAATAGGAAAGTTGTAAATGGATAGAATAACTAAATCCCTTGTTAGTCAGTTTGTTGACGAGAACGGGCTTAATGCACTACCCGAAGATAAGGCATTTGAGCATTTTACAGCTTATTTAATAACGTCTGAGCACTTTACTGACTCTTTCCAAACGGAGGATGTGGTTGTAGGTGAAGGTGCCGATACGGGGATCGATGCGATAACTATTATAGTCAATGGATCGATAGTGAATGATCCAGAGGAAATTGATGATTTAGCCTCAACCAATGGATATTTAGACGCTACCTTTGTTCTAGTACAGTCAGAAAGAAGTAGTGGATTTAGTACTGCTAAAATCGGACAGTTCGGCTACGGAGCAAATGATTTCTTTTCTGAAGAGCCTACGCTTCCACAAAATGACGATGTTGCGCTGAAATTTAGAATTGCAAATGAGATTTATTCTAAAAGTAGTTTGTTCCGCAAAGGAAATCCAAGGTGCTTTTTGTATTATGCAACTACAGGGACCTGGACCGATGATCAAAACTTATCTGCACGTAGAGACTCAGTAAAAGCGGATCTAGATTCGCTTAGTATCTTCCGAGAAGTAAGTTTCGATTGTTACGGCGCTGATAAACTTCAAGAGTTATTTCAAGAATCAAAGAATGCAATATCCACAGAAATCACGTTCTCCGAACGGACAACATTTCCTGACATAAATGGAGTGGAACAGGCTTACTTGGGGTTGCTACCTGCAACGGAATATTTGAAATTAATTCAAAATACAAATGAAGAAATAATCAGCAGCCTGTTTTTTGATAACGTGAGGGACTGGCAAGAATGGAATCCCGTTAATAGTGAAATGATGAGCACACTTGAAAATGAAGAAGAAAGGTATTTCTTCCCTATTATGAATAATGGTGTGACGGTAGTGTGCAAAAACATTAACCCTACAGGTAACAAATTCCGTATCGATGATTATCAAGTTGTTAACGGCTGCCAAACAAGCCATGTCCTCTATCAAGCAAAAGAACATCTCTCTGATCAGGTTATGATTCCTATGCGCCTGATTGCAACTACTGATGAAAATATCAAAAACACTATTATCAAATCGACTAACAGGCAAACACCTGTCTCTGAAGATCAACTTTTCGCACTTTCTGACTTCCCTAAGAAGCTAGAAGCATTCTTCCCAACATTTGATGGGAAGAAGAAGTTATATTATGAAAGGCGGTCTAGGCAGTACGCTGCCGAATCGAGTGTGGAAAAAGTTCGCGTCATCAATATGACTACTTTGGTCAGGGCCTTTGCTTCTATATTCCAAGAATTACCACATCGAACTACAAGAAACTACAAGACACTATTAAGAAATATTGGTGACGATATATTTAATTCCGAGCATAAGCTTGAAGTCTACTACTTGTCAGCTTTCGCACACTATAGGTTAGATTATCTTTACAGGAGTCAAACTATAGCTGCCGATTTAAAGCCAGCAAGATATCACTTATTGCTTGGGTTTCGTCTGCTTAACGCAGATAGGAGCCTACCTAGACTCAATTCACAAGACATGGCTAGATACTGCAACTCACTCCTTGAATTGCTGTGGGATGACAACAACTTTGCCGAAAGCTTCATTCAATGTGCGCAAGTAGTTCTAGATATCGCAGATGGCAATTTACATCGTGACAATATTAGGTCAGAGACATTCACCTCTAAATTCATAGATGAAATACAGCGGATTAGATCGGGCGGCAGTTAACAAGTCAAAGCACTCGGACGCAGCAAAGCTGCGCCAGAAACCCTGGGGGACATATATGGACGCTCCGCTGATGTCAAACAATACTAACCCGCGGCCCTGATCATCCCCCCCCTCAGAACCGGTATTGTAGTTTTGTCGTCTGCTTCGGCAGTCTGTGAATGAGAAAAGGCAGTGCTGACATATATCCGGACTCAAATAGAAGTATTCTCTCACTTCAGGTCCCTGATGAGATCCGCACCTGGCCGCCTACAACACTGAAACGGTCTCGAAGACCTTGTCCCCATCAGGCTTGAGCCAGGGCGGGTTACCTGTTTAATTCATCATGTCAGTGACTGCTCAAAACAGAATTAACTACTCATTTGCCATCGTAAGCTTACGCCATAAGCAAAAGGTTCTTTACGCTGTAACAATATCCACGACAGCCTCGCTAACTTGTGTGCTAAAGCAACACAGGCTTTGTTTAGCCCACGGCGCGCAATCAAGCTATTGACCCATTGGCTGAATTGATCATCCCGCCCTCGACAAGTACGCATGGCCGCCCGTGCTCCATGAATCAACTGCTTCCTCAGGTAGCGATCACCGCGCTTGGTAATTCCCAGCATGACTGAGCGCCCTCCGCTGCCAGATTGTCTGGGGGTAAGGCCCAACCAAACAGCGAACTCTCGTGCAGATCGAAAATGATTCTTCACATCAATACTGCCCACCATGGCGGTCGATATAATCGGACCTATGCCTGGTATCGTCATCAATAACTGACACTCGGATGATTGGTTTGCCATGGCGCAAATCTGCTTATTCAGCTCCAAAAGGCGTGTACTGAGTTGTCCGAATTCCTGATAGATGCACTGTAGTTGCTGTTTCAGTAGATCAGATAATCGGGAATCGTCCAGTGCAGCCGCCAAGCCTTTTTTGAACGGACCATAACCCTTCGGCAGGATAACGCCGTATTCACTCAACAAACCTCGAGTTTGGTTCGACAGGTTGCGCCGGGAACTCGTCAGCCTTTCACGGATACGATGCAAGGACTGGAGGCCTTGTTGCTGGCTACTTTTAATCGGTACAAAGCGCAATCCAGGCCGCTTTGCTGCCTCGGCGATAGCCAGGGCATCATTGGCGTCATTCTTATTGCCACGTAAAAAGGGCTTTACGTGCTGGGCTGGTATTAACTTGGGATCGTGGCCCAGCTCCAGACAGATTCTTCCCCAGTAGTGTGAGGAATAGCACGCTTCCATGGCAACAGTGCTTAACTCTTGCTGAGCAAGGAA
Organism: uncultured Pseudohongiella sp.; assembly: GCA_965230125.1. Taxonomy (GTDB): domain Bacteria; phylum Pseudomonadota; class Gammaproteobacteria; order Pseudomonadales; family Pseudohongiellaceae; genus UBA9145. The sequence continues at coordinate 3,554,136 of OZ245938.1, forward strand.
TTGATGCAGCTCTTTGCGAGATAGCTTCTTATTCGAAATGATATTGTTGTCATTGCCAAGCATGCAGACCTGAAATACAGACTTTGCCAGGTCGATAGCGATTAACTTATTATGCTCCATGATGGACGCTCCTGCTTTATTAACTGAAATGTGTTTACGCACACTCAGTTTGGCGCATTGCGACGCCGGTTGGGAGCGTCCATCTCATCACTAATAGTTTAATAGCTTAACGGGTTTTAGATTCAAGTGTAATTGCGTTTGCTTTGCAGTGGGCTTCGCCTTTTCGGACCCAGGCGGTAGCCGATGGCTGACTGATGGATAGGAAGTCAGCAATTTCGCGGATAGTGAGACCCAGTTCCCTCGCACCAAGATAGCACAAGATTGACTTGGCTTCGGAGAGTTTCCCGCCTCTCGCTTTTAACAATAAATTATCCTGATCAATTCCAGTAGAGTGACAAACCCATTCTGCTAGTTTCTCGATATTCCATCCAGCATTGGCCAATCTGGTCGGCTGTTGAGTCCAGAGGCTGTCTTGTCTAAGAGCTGATGTTACAAATTCGCTAGAGCCCAAAATCCGTTCGTCTCCAATACAAGCGATATGCTCCTTCCTCAGGCGCTCAATGCTTTCCCACCCCCCATGGCTACGGATCATGCCGCCACCGGAAAAACTGGTGTCTTGCGGGTCTTTCTCGCTTTCTTGCATGTAGCGGACGTAAGCTGGCCTGGCTTGTCTGGTCTTGGCCCCGAAATATGCCAGTGCTGCATTGACTGAATGCCACGTCTGTCGGTGCTTGCCGGTCATCCCGGCGTGTCCGGTCCAGGGATAGTCCTTTAGCCCTGACACATCTGTGATCATTCCTGCCACAACGGGGTTCAGATGGATATACCGGATGAGTTCAAGAAGATAGCAGTCCTCATCAACAAGTATGGATTGGTAGCGGTTTTGGAAGACATAGCCGCAGCGCTTAATGCGGCGATTGTAGCTGCTGGCAAACCCGCCTAGAACAGGTGCCATCAGCCGCGACAAAGGCTCCTCGCCGACTTGAACGAGGAAGTGGTAGTGATTTGACATCAATGCCCAGGCGAGGCAGTGTGCATTGGCTCGTTCGAGGTTGTCCCCCATGCGAGCAAGGAAATCCAGCTTATCGATTCTGGCTTTGAATATATAACGTCTTTCCAACCCGCGGCCGATGACGTGGTAGTAACCGCCAGGTATGTGCAATCTACCGATCCTTGGCATACCCTAAAGATAGGCAGAGATTCAAGAAAGAGCCATTTTCCAAGCTATTAAACTATTAGTGTCCCCTTACCGCTTTCATTTTGCTCTCTTAGTCTTTTCGATTCGTAGTATTCCTCTGCGACGATGGTAGTCTGAAAATTTGCTTCTTCACCATCGATTTCTGTAACTGCTTTCGCTATTCTGTCAAGGCTTACTTGGAAGAATTCCTTACGCAAGTTAACTGCATTAACCCGATTATGTGTAAACTTCCGATGTAGCTCAGCCTCCATGGAAGGCGCATTATCAGAATATATAATCGCGTGTATATCAAATGGGAACGGTACACTTGCATCCCCCAGTTCCTTTACTCGGTCCAGAGGATCTAGACGCCTTGTCATACCAATTTTGTAAATGTCTTCTCCGAATGAACCGATATTACTTATCACATAGACGTGGCCTCTCTTTGTCTGTTCTGCAAGACTCTTAGCACGCTGCTCCTTGGCTTCAGCTTCTGCCAGCTGGTACTCCAATTCTGCGATCCTCGCCTCTGCAAGTGCTCGCTCTTCAGACGTACTCTCTTCTAGTGCTTTTTTAGCTTGCTCAAGCAGGTCTCTGTAAAGCTTTTCTTCTCGCTCTGCGGCTGCCAATGCATCTCGATATTCTTTCTCAGCACGAGCCTCTTCCCGCATTTGCTCTCTTATAAGCCTTTGCTCTTCCTGCTCTTCCTTTTTCTTTAAAGTGAACTGGTACTGAAGTCCACATTCTTCGTACTTTAACTTGACATATTCAAGGCTTATTCCGCACCTGAGAGAAGCAACCATTTTTTCCAGGTCGTTGGCAAGCTTTTCGATTCTGCTCAGAGTTCGCTCCAAACTGGAGGGTTTTACTTTGCCGATTAACAAGTCACACTCGATATTAAAAGCTCGCATTATTAGCTTTAGTTGCCCATCAATAATTTTCTTATCAATACGCGCATCGCCTGTTAGTTCAACTTCTCCCTCTTTAATAAAAGCACTATCTGCCTTGATCATTTCTTTTTGCTTAATCCGTATAGACTTTATTTCTGCCGCAAACCTCTCACTTGTTTCATAAATATACTCTGGCGTCTCGTAGTGCCCATACGCTACAAATTCTTCAACACGGCTGTATAGGTCAACATGAGCCATGATTTGATCTAGCTGCCGTTCTTTCTCTTTTACCGATTCATTATGACTTTCGATTAACCGTTCTATCTCTGCAAGGGCCTTCTGATTTTTCTCTAATTCGGCTTCTAGCGCCTGGGAATTGTCCCGCAATACTTGAAGGTCTTTGGTAGAAGCATCCAGGTTCACAAATTCTTTCCTGGCTTTCTCTAATTGTTCCTGCACTTGCTGAAGCGCAGACGTCGCATCCACTCTTTGCTGATTAGTCTCATTCAAGGCATGACGTATAGAGTTAAACTCCTCTAGTCGCCTATTCGCTTTGCGGTTGGTAAGGAAGTAAACAAGCGATAGCGATAGTGCATACCCAACTGCTGCGCTTCCTATGATTTCCCAATTCATTCCATCATCTCATAAAGGTAGATATTGCTTTCTTTTTGGCCAACTGCCTTTCTTTTACCCTTCTTTCATACAAACGTTTCGCTTCACTCAGCTCGTCTATTAAGGCTTGTGCTGCAGCCTTTGCCTCTGCTTTTACGCGGTCCTTTTCAGCCTTCTCTAGAGCCTTAACTCGTCGTTGTTCTTCCCGTTTTCTTGCTTTCTCATCTCTTTCAGCTTCACGAATTCGGCGCAGCCGGTCTCTTTCTGCCTGCTTGGCCGCTCTATCAAAAGCTTTAGCAACACGTATAACTGTCCGTAAACCGGAAGAGCGCCTTGCCATGGACATACCCCGTGCGAAATTTGTTTATCTGTCCCGATAATATACCACTCATTAAGGGGGATAAAGTTTACGTGAGTATGCGGCCCAGGAAACCCAAACCACACGTAATATGCTGATTTCATTTACTATTCAGCAAATCAGATATCAGTCGTCAACTCAAAATTAAAACACCGGAGACACGATGAACTTCCCCCAGTTTAACGGACACTTTTAATAGGCGACAATCTCGCCAAAGGAGTCAGAGCACTTCGATCATCACAATGAGTCCGCAGCAACCGGCAAAAGCAGTTCACTCCCCGGTGTTCTCTGCAAGTCGAAGGCATCCAATGTCACGGCCACGAAACTGTAATAGCCCACCAGCCCGACAATATCCGTAATACCGGTATCACCGAAGATGTCATGCAGGCGCGCGAAGGACTCCGAACTCACATCCCGGTCCCCAACCAGTTCACGAATAAATTGTACAAGGGCCTGTTCTGTCTCTCCGAATCCCTCTATGCCCTCGGCTTCACTCATTGGTCGTCGCCACTTGAGGAATTCCATAATTTCTTCTTCCAGCCCCGCAGCCCTTCCCAAGGGTTCGTGGGCACTCCATTCGTATTGATTACTGATCTCCCTCGCCGTGCTCAATATGATGAGTTCCGTGATCCTCTGGTCCTTTTCGGTCCCATAGCGAACCCTTTGGCGCACATCGAAAATGGCCTCGGCCAGCTTTGGACTATGCATCCACATGCCGACTGGGCCTCGCAGACCCGTTTCATACCCTGTGCCTGGGCTGACGTAGGTATCGAAAGCGCGCTTTCCTGAGTCATCCAGATCCCCTCTTTGCACCTGTGGTAATCGCGCGAGCGATACCGGATCAATATCAGCTGGCAGTTCATGTGCGGGGATCGGGTCGGGCAAAACAAGGCTATCCCATTGTGCATGCACACCGCTGATGTGAAGGCCAAAGGCCATCAGAAATACAGCACTGGAAGTAAATCTGAATTTCCTGAGCATAATTATTCCTTTTGTTATTAGTATGTTCGGGATCAATGGGGTTGGATCAAAAGGCTCGGATAAATGGGTTTAGAGTAATCTTATCCGGACAATCTCCGAGCGTGAATGAACTAACCCTGCGCCTGTTTGCAATGCGTGGAGCGGGTGACGAGATTCGAACTCGCGACAGCCAGCTTGGGAAGCTGGAACTCTACCAACTGAGTTACACCCGCTTGAGTCAATCCAGCCTATAGCGAACAGGCTTGCTTGTCACCAATCATAGCGTCTACGCCCAAGCGGTATCCCGCTCGGGACACCGCTCGTCATATAGCTTAAAGTAGTCTTTCTGAAAAAGCATACCGCGCAAGTTGCTTACCTTAACTGTTGTGTCCTAGTCATCTGATCATTCAAGCGAAAGCACCATGAAACTATCACGAGAACCAAACCAAGTATTGATTCACTGGCTCGCAGGACTACTGACATTCCTTGTTCTGGCCCCTGCCCACGCAGCCGAACTAATCCAACACACCGTCGACTCCAACGGCCACCCCATGGCGGTCTGGGAAAAGTCCGTCTCCGATCCCAGGGGCCACATCCTGCTCCACCACGGCCGCACCTGGAGTTCCGTACCGGATTTTGACCTGCAGGTCCCAGGTGAAAACCTCTCCCTGATGGACGGTTTTAACGAGCAGGGTTATTCAGTATGGGCCCTGGATGCCCGGGGCTATGGCGAGACGCCGCGGGATGCCAGTGGCTGGAATACGCCGGACAAGGCGGCCCGTGACTTGGCCAATGTTCTGGCCTGGCTGAGCGAACGCACCGGCGCTGCCATTGATGTCTGGGGCTGGTCTTATGGCTCGATGATCGCGCAGCTCACGGCGCAGGAGTATCCCGAGCACTTTCGCAGCCTGACCCTGTTTGGCTATCCAGTGCGCCCGGATACCGAATACGCCGACCCGGCCGGCGTCACCGAGCCGCCGCGCAATCCCACCACCGCCGAGGCAGCGGCCTCGGACTTTATTGTCGACGGTGCCATCAGCGAGCAGGCCATTGCCGTTTATGTTCAGGAAGCGTTGCGCGCCGACCCGGTGCGGGCGGACTGGAATCAGTTGCAGCAATGGAATGCCCTGGACGCCAGCGCAGTATCGGTCCCTACCCTGCTACTGCAGGCCGAATTTGATCCGCTGGCCGATACCGACTCCCATGCCCGGGTGTTCATGGAGCTGGCCAATCCCAACAAGCAATGGGTGGTGCTGGCGGGCGGCGATCATGCGGCATTGCTGGAAACACCGAGACAACGAATGATCGCGGCCTCGATCGCGTTTATGCAGTGGCTCGATTACTGAGCAGGACGAACTCAGCTTTTTACCCAGGACTCTTTTATGCAGGACTTGCTAGACAACAATTCACTGATCCTGATGGAAGCCGCCATCGTCGAGCAGCTCAGGCGATCCGGGCAGGTTGAGCTGGACGATATTCTGGTCAACGCGCCGCTGATCTATGACCCAGCCTCCCGCGACATCATGGCGAAGCTGTACCGACAGTACATGGACCTGGCCGAGCAGGCCGGGCTGCCGTTTATTGCCTGTACGCCCACCTGGCGAGCCGGTAAAGAACGGGTGCAGCAGGCGGGAATCAGCACAGCGATAAATCAGGATGCCGTCGCCTTTCTAAAAGAAATCCGCAGCAACGACCGGGTGCGCATTGGCGGCATGATTGGCTGCAAACACGATTGCTACACGCCCGAGGCGGGCCTTTCAGCTGCCGAGGCCGAGCGCTACCATACCTGGCAGATTGAGCAGCTTGCCGCAGCGGACGTGGATTTTCTGATCGCCGTCACCCTGCCCAATGTCCAGGAGGCGCTGGGCATCGCCCGGGCCATGGCGGCCACGGACCGTCCCTATATCATCAGTTTCGTCATTGGTCGTCATGGGCACATTCTCGATGGGACGTCAGTAGCGGCCGCCGTGGACATGATCGACAACAAGACCCCCAACAGCCCGCTGGGCTATATGATTAATTGCGCTCATCCCTCTTTCCTGAATCCGCAAACCCTGTCGCCCGGCACCCTTGCCCGCCTGATCGGTTTTCAGGCCAATGCCTCGTCACTGGATCACTGCGACCTTGAAAATGCCGCTGATTTACACGTGGACAGCATTGCCGAGTGGGGCGAGCTGATGGGGAGATTTAATCGCGACTATGGGGTGAAGATTCTGGGTGGCTGCTGCGGGACCAGTATCGAACACCTGCAATACCTTGTTGGGCAGCGCACTGGTTAGCACAGTTGAGAGCGAGCCAACAATCACTAGGCAAGGCAATAATCTGACCCGCAGGCTATAACACCCAAGAGTAATCCATCCTTACTTGCCTGGCGGACAACGTCTGTACAAACCTGGTCAGCCGACCATCAGGATACAAGAGCAAAAATACAGGCTTCATATTGGTTGCACCTCAACGTGCCCGCATGGCTACCCGTTTGTACTCGCGGTATTTCGGCAACCAGAAATTCTGGTCGATAGACTGCTGAATCTCCTCGTCGGTTAATTTCAGACAGAGATCCTGTGCTGCTGCCATTTTCGCCACGGCAAAGGCAATTTCCATGCTGATTTCCTGCAATGAAGTCAGTGGCGGCAGGATACCGTCTTCCGGGTTATTTGATGCTGGCGCCAGTTCGGCCAGGGTTGTACTGGCGACCATTAGCATCTCATCGCTGATGCGGCTGGCGTAGCAGGAAATGACCCCGAGCCCGATACCAGGAAAAATGTAACTGTTGTTACATTGTGATATCTCGTAGGTCTTGCCCCGGTACTCTACCGAGTCGAATGGGCTGCCGGTAGCAACAATGGCATTACCTTCCGTCCACTCGATCACATCTTTGGGGTGGGCTTCTATCTGGCGCGAAGGGTTGCTCAGCGGGAAAATAATCGGCTGGGGACAATGGGAATACATCGCCTTGACGACTTCTTCGCTAAACAATCCCGGAATACCCGACGCGCCAACCAGCACTGTGGGTCTGGCGTTATTGATCACATCAATAAAGCGTGGATTCCCGTGCCCAGCTTCAAGACTCCAGTGAGCATAATGGGTTCTCGCTTGCGCCAGCCTTTGCTGGAAATCCATCAGCCCTTCCATGTCGTCGACTACCAGCCCGTACTTATCCACCATACAGACCCGGGCCCGGGCATCCGCTTCGGCCATGCCTTCGCCAACCATCGCGGTGACTACCAGTTCGGCGATGCCGCAACCAGCAGACCCTGCGCCGAGAAAAACAAACATCTGATCTCCCAGCTTTTCACCCTTCTTGCGGCATGCAGCCAACAGGGTGCCAAGAGTCACCGCAGCGGTGCCCTGGATATCGTCATTGAAACAACAAACCCGTTCGCGATGACGTTGCAGCAGTGGCATCGCATTGGGCTGGGCGAAGTCCTCAAACTGAATCAGCACGCCCGGCCAGCGCTCTTGTAAAGCGTCAATAAACTGGTCAACGAATACATTGTATTCGTCAGCGCTGATGCGGGGTTTGCGGATACCCATATACATAGGGTCGTTTAATAGCTTTTGATTGTTAGTGCCAACATCCAATGCCACCGGCAATGTATAGGCGGGCGAGATGCCCCCACATGAGGTGTAGAGCGAAAGTTTGCCAATAGCGATTCCCATGCCGCCAATACCCTGGTCACCCAGACCCAACACCCGTTCGCCGTCGGTAATAACCACTACCCGTATCTTGTCCTTGGTAACGCTGTGCAAAATTTCGTCGAAGTAATGGCGATTATCATAGGAAACGAAAATCCCCCGGGCGCGGCGATAGATGTCAGAAAAGTGCTCACAGGCGTCTCCCACGGTGGGGGTATAGACAACCGGCAGCATCTCCACCAGGTGCTCATTGAGCAACCGATAGAAAAGCGTCTCATTGGTATCCTGCACCACGCGCAGGTAGATATGCTTGTTGATGGGCTCCGCGAAGCTCCGGTACTGCCGATAGCAGCGTTTGACCTGCTCCTCGATAGTCTCGTATACCGGGGGCAAGAGCCCGATCAGATTGAATCCCAGACGCTCCTCAGGAGTGAAGGCCGAGCCCTTGTTCAGTAGCGGCGTCTCCAGCAAAGACGGACCCGCGTAGGAGATATAGATTGGTTTGGACTTCCTGGATGTCATAAGTGTGGTGTCTATATTCGATAAATAGTAAGTAAATAGGTGAGTAAATAGTGACAGGTTTACTTGATACGGCAACAGTACTAGAAAGGCCCGGCACCGTAAATCACATGCCAGACCACGTCAGCCCGGAAGTGGATGCCCATAGCAGCCAGAATGCCGACTTTTCGGAATTGCTAGCCGCATACCAGGGGCAGCGACCCGTTCACCAGCAGCATTTCCAGATAGCGCTGCCGAAGCCGCGCCAGGACCAGTGAAGGCAGATGGGCCACCGAAATCACTACCGCCGACACGCGACGCTGGGATACTTGAACCCGGCAGAGTAGGAGCGGCGAAACGCCTGTTAATAAAACCTTCCGAAAAAATGGGGGAGCCGCACCCACCATTTAACAGCTTAAGCCACTACGATCTGCAGAGGTAGAAAGGGGGTCGGAGGTATTACAGGTTAATCCCTCCGACAACTAAAACCCCCACAGATGGAATACGAGCAAAAATCAGTATGGCTTTCCACAACGTAGTGCCAGGACCGGGGCATTACCGCTCAATCCGTAGCTGCAATCATCAAGCAGGCAACTTCAAATGGTCAGCTGTTTTACCCATAACAAGAAAAGGTATGCTACCCCCTCAAATCCATAATATAGTGGCGTAGCTTGAGGCATGGGGTGTTATATACCCGGTTACAGTCTATAGCCTCTCTTCCGGTCGCTATCTGGATAAACTGGCATTTGCATGATATTACCGGTGCCATGGCTTATGAGGGTATCCTGAACAGCGCGATACTGATCAAAAGCAAGAGAAATAAAGAACCCTCTCAAGATCAATAACAAAATTAAAAGGAGTTGGAGAAAGAAATGTCTAAATCAGCAAACACATTAGGTCTCATTACAGCAGCACTGCTGGCATCAGCCCAGGTGGCTGCGCAATCTGATGCAGAGACAATCGAAAAAGCCCTGTCACCACTACCGATGGACCTGCGCGCAGACGCGACCGTCTACACCTATGATGACAACGGAAATCGAGTCACTCTGAAAGTTGGTACAAACCATGTCGAATGCTCGCCAACTGACGACGAAGGCTTCACACGTTGCGGTCCGGTTTCACTGCGAGCCCGTCGTGACCTGCAGGCTAAATTGTCAGCGCAAGGCCTTGACGGCGACGAATTACAAATGGCCATGCAAAAAGCAGAAGACGAAGGCCGAATTCCACCTCGCAAGTTCGGATCGATAGCCTATCGTCGATTTGACACTCCCAATCGTATTCAGTACTTGATGGTTGTTTCACTACCAAACGCGAGTGCCGAAGAACTTGGCATGCCAGTTGGCTCGCAGCGTGATAACTCTCTCGCCGGAAAGGGAACACCCTGGATGATGCGTTCGGGCACTTCCGGCGCCCACTTGATGATTCCTATCAATGGAACCGAGTATTCCAACAACGGGAAATAATCCTCAATACAAGGTGTCGGAGGGATTAATGTTTAATCCCTCCGGCACGTTAAACCAGACCCTAAAGCCAGACCTGTTAATCCCTCCGATACCTCAAACCACACCTTAAACCGAACCCAACCCCCTGCCTACAGCCTGCCTGATTCCACACTGAATGGCCCGCCTCGAAATTACTGCCCTTCTACTAGTAAATTAGTCTATCATCCTGAATCGGGGTAGGAATTATCCCACAATCGCCAACAAGCTTCGGTAGACCAACACTCTCCCAGATTTACCATGACGCAGACAGCACTCGATTTAAATTTCATTGGCGCCAGGAAAGGCGCTAGCGGCACGCTTGACGACCTGAACAGCAATCCACCCATACCCAAGGCATGGGTGCTGCCATCTCTGGTAAAAGTGGTAATGGGCCGCCTGAAAACAAATCAGCATACCCATTCCCGCCTGAACCTCGACAGCATCATCCATAATCACTTCTTCAATAGCTCCAACGGTCGCTACCGCATAGTCTGGTCCAGAAACATGATCACGGCTGCTGGCGTGTCCAGAATTAAACGGAAGGATGGAGAAGAAGAGCTCGTCCTCCATTTGCGCGACGGCGAAGAAGAGCGCGGCAACAATGAACGCTGGATGCGCAAGATAATCGAGCGCCTCTATGCAAAGGGCGGTCGCGGAAAAGAATCGGTCGAGGATTTTCTTTACCTCACCCTGGTGCACGAGGCCAGTGAGATTCATCAGCGTAAACAAGCGGAAACGCTCGTGCCCGATATCAAGGCAGAGATTCGCTCGCAAATCGAAGAAGCAAAGGCCTATTTTTCCCTACCCAGGGAACGAAGACGCATGTTGATGCGTCTCAGTGAATTGCTCGATGACACCGGCGACTCGCGCAAGAAAATATTCAGCAGCGAGATTGAACTTTTCGAGAGCCTGGGCGAACAGAACCTGGGCACAATCCCGGCGCTTTTGCAGCTGATTGAATTTGTATTGGGAATGCCCGACTACTTGAAGGAATCGAGAATATACGATGACGAACGCACGCGATTGCAGCTGGCCAGAAGCCTGTTCGTCGATATTCTGCACGATTTTGCGAGTGCGAATAGGGCCGATAAATGGGTGCAGGCGGTAGAGAGAACCGACGCCTTCGTCGGCCAGCCAGTGACGTTTAGCTACACAGACAATTCGCGCGCTCTGAGTGAGCAAGCTCACGAGATACTGTGTGCAGCGGCAAGCGCTATCGAAGGCTTGAGAGTAGACAGTGAAAACCCTGAAGCCCTGCCAGGCAAGACTCAAAAGAAAGGAGTGATCGACAGGTTCAATGGAAAAATAGCGCAATTGGATCCGTTGAAGAGTCAGCTTAAGTCGAATGAAGTCTTGAGCATTCCTGTCCAGTTAAAAGAGGCGTTGGAGGACAACACCCTCAATCGCCATTTCTCCTACATGGACGAATACGGCATTTATCATTCCCTCGATCTGTCGCGACTCGATCTGCGCAGCTTACATCTGCATTCCGGCCAGGACAGACGGTCACAGAACGACCACGCGCGGGAGATCAACCGCCACAAAGACGAGCGGGCCGATATTCGGGGAGCTCGCCTGTTTGGCAGCGACATCTCGGGGCACGCTAACTTTAGCGCTACAAAAATGGACTTCGTGATAGCCGCCTACTCAGACCTTACCGAAGTAGTGCTTACCGGAGCCAGGGCAATCGGTATGGTCTTGTATGGGGCGAACGCAAACGAGGGTCAGTTCGAACGCGCAAAGATGACCGCGGCTGACGCCAGAGGCATGAGCGCGAATTTCGCGCGCATCCAAATGAAAGAAACCGACATGAACGGCATGAAGGTTTGGCAGTGTGATGTTCCGAGTTGGCAGCGAGCTTACGTGGATATATTCGAGCCTGAAGCTACGAAGAAGAACAAGAAAGACGAGCCTGATGCCGTAGACCGGGAAACATTAAAAGGCGAACTCGATTTCCTGGATGATTCCTTTCTCGATGAACTGGATGTGATTGACGAGACCGATACCTTCAAGACCGAGCAAACCTGGATCGAACTAAGAGAAGTTGATGGCCAGCTCGAGTTCCTGAAGGGCAGGGGTATCGTATTCTATTCCAAAGACGAAGTACTCGAATACAGTGTCAGCACGGCCAGGGATTCGTAGCGTATTATTCTGGAATAGGTCAATGGGGCCAGAGTAGCCTGATCGGGCAACTGCTGCCCTAAATCATTTTACTCCGCCCCCTCTTCATTCTTTGATTCTCACTTTAGTTGCCGGTCGGTTCATTAAGCCCCGCATAGTTATAAAGCACCAGCGCAACTGATTTTTCGCCACCGGCCATGCCGTAGACATTAGCGGCGCCCTCAATGACGAAAAATTCGTTGGCCGCGTGGGAATTGCCTCCGGTGCCGGCGTTGCCACCGACAATGGGTATATCAAGCACGTCGCCGGCGAACAGATAGGCGGGCCAGTAGGGGCCAGCGATGATCGATTCCATTTCCTGAATGGGATCGTCGTAGGGAATACCGAAGGTGTCGAAGGTGTCCATTACCGCCTCGGCGATCTCGGTGTCGTAGCGCATCTTGGCCCAGGGCACGTCGCCCACCACATTGATTTCCACGTCTTCATAGCCGTGGCTGTCCAGATGGCGGCGCAGCTTGTCGACGATGTCCATGCCGTCCTGGTTTGGCACATAGCGAAAGTTATGCTTTGAGACGATGCGGTTCGGCAGGATTGCGCCGGAGCCACCCTCAAACATATTCCCGCCCCAGATGCCGTCCAGGTTCATCGACTGCCCGTAGCGCGCCATCTTCAAAACTTCAAAGGGATCATCGGAAATGTAGCGCGCCACCCCGAGGCGCTCCGCCGAAGCCTCCAGGTTCATGTCTTCCGCCGCTTCGCGAAGCTTTGCCAGTTCGACTTCCGTTAGCGGTTCAATATTGTCGTAGAAGCCGTCGATCATTACCCGGTTGCCGGTTTCATCCACCAGGGTTTCCAGCATCTTGATGTGTCGCCAGGCCGGGGCATCCACCGCGCGTTTGCGCCCGCCATGAATATTGCTGTAGGTGGGTCCTCTGCCCCAGGCTTCGCCTGAAGTAATCAGCTCGACGAAGACACTGCCTTCGGAGCTGCCGCTGATGCTGCCCTGCCGGCCGAAGCGGTACATGGCGTCAGCGCCTTCGAACAGTTCCGGATGGTCGCGCACGAACTTGCGATAACCGATGGACATGCGTTCCTCATCGCCTTCGGCCACGACAATCAGATTCACCGGCAGAGTTCCGGTCACCGCCTTGATGGACATCAGCGCATTGAGCTGGGTCATCTGCGGCCCCTTGGAATTGTTGGCGCCCCGTCCCATCATCACCTTCGGGTACGGCGCCTGCTCGATGATGCGGCCCTCGAACGGCGGTGCGACCCACAGGTCTGGCTGGGTCACCGGCATGGTGTCGTACATCCAGTACAGCACGACGGTCTTTTCCTTGCCCTCGTCGCAGTTCGCGTATACCACCGGGTTGCCCTGGGCGCCCCACTCGGTAATGCCTACGTCGTAGACCTCGGTGGTCTGACAGCCCAGTTGATCGAAGAAACCTTCCACCATGTAGGCGGATTCCTGAATACCCTCGCCAGTGTTGGAAATACTGGGCTGCTGAATCCAGCGCCGCAGATTCATGACGTGGGAGTCGATGTTGGCATCGATATAGGAAAAGATTTCCGGCAGGTCCGGGTGATGAATCCGGGACATGTCGATCGACACGACCTCATCAGCCACCGGACGGATGCCCAGACTCGCCTCAGACGCCACAACGTTACCTCCGGGCATTGAGGCCGAAGGAGCACTTGAAACGGCCCCTGAGTTTGTTGGTTCTTCGCTGCAGGACACCAGGGTCAGCAGCAACAGGAACATGGCCGGCAGCGCCGGTTTTACAGTGAAATTGGTCAAGTGGTGGGGGCGGCTCATGAATACGCTCTCCAGATTGTTGTTTCGCGCTAATACGCGTTAAACAACTCCCTGATGCAGGAAATGTACCGGGTACTCTGCGCGTCCGGCGGACGTGCACTCACCGTGCAGCAGTCCAGACCAGAGGTGCCGACTGCTTCCACAACTATCTGATATGGCAGTAAATAATTGAATATCAGGCGCACTAGCAGTTGACTTGAGGCAGCGGCGAGGCGGTCTGGGCCGGTCTGAATTGCTAAACCCCGACCGGGGAAGCTGAGCCATAATGATGCAGCAGCACAGCGGTGCACTCATTGCGAGCCTTATCAGCACCAGAAATCAGCGGGACAGGCTAAATTGATTTTGGACTTAAAAGTTACTCGATCAAGTCACCCTCACCCTCTGACGCCTGGACCAACTGCGCAGAATCAACGCTCAATGGACCAACAGGCGTTGGACCCAATCGACTTCGGTGCGGAAATAATCGGTATGGTAGTTGCCATGGGTTCGACTGCCGTCGGCATTCTCTTGGAAAGTAGTAAACCCGTGATCGGTACCTTCGAAAACGGTCAAGTAGACCGGTTGACCGGCTGCCATCCGCCGACGAACCTCGGCCAGTGTTGACTCATTCGGGGCGCTGCGGTCCTGTTCAGCTATCATCCAGACCACCGGCACTGCCCGGGATGCCAGCGTGTCCAGCGCGTCATGGGACGTGTAATCCCACATTAGCCCAGGCGGCCCCATGTAGGGCCCGACCAGGCGCACAACCCAGTTCGGGTAGACCATAAATTCAGCAATCGTAGTGCCGTCGAGGGCTTGCATCCAGGCTTCATCGGCATACTTGTTGACCAGAGCGTCAAATTGCTCCCAACCCTCCTGAAAATTGCTGTTCATAATATCGATACTGGCTTCCGAGAGTTCGGCCACCTGTGCCAATGACTCGTCGTTATAGCCACGGCGCGCCATCGTGGCCACGGTTTCCAGTCGCTCTTCTTCCCGGGCAGAAGAAATCATACCGTAGTTGGCGATAACCAGCTTGATCAGCTCGGAACGAGAGCCAGCAAGGGGTGCGATCCAGCCGCCCTGACTGTATCCAGTGACGCCGATACGCCCGGCATCCACTCCCGGTTGCTGTGCGGCCCACTCCACTACAGCCACCACATCATCGGCCAGGCTTGAGAAATTGTGATTGTAGGTACCCGAGGAACGGCCAGTGCCTTCCTTGTCGTACACCACAGCCGCTATGCCATTGGCCACAAAAAAATCTCCGTTGCTGTAGCTCAGCGTGGCGGCGTCATCGCCAGAACCCTGTACCAACACCATGGTTGGGAACGGACCTTCTCCTTCAGGAAGCTGCAGACGTGTATACAGGGAATTGCCATCGTGCTCGACGACGGCCTCCTGCTCCTGAACCGCGATCCGCGTCGCCGTCATTGTTTCGCCATCGGCCCGGGTGAGTATCATCCGCTGGTCTTGAAAACCAAGAGTCGCGCTGGCCAGCATGTCGTCAGTCAGCCCGGGCTGAGAAACAAACCCGTCGTCATTGCGGGTGAAACGTCGGGTAACCCCGTTATCGTAGACTCGCAGGCGTAGCCCGTCATCGCCGGACTGGCGCACGCTGACATACATGGAATTGGGAAACTGCCACAGCCCGTAGTGTTGCTCCGGCAAGGGTTCGCTGCAGGCCGTAAACAACAGAATAATTAGCGCGGTTATATGTAGAGGACGAGGAGCGCTCGATTGCCGGGTAATCATAGGCGGCTACCGTGAATTAATTATTTGAATTCCACTCTTGGACGACCCAAACCAACCAAGGTTACATTGGTGTTCCATAATTCTCCCTGCCTCATTATTTGGGGCGCAAGGTCTGGGCGTAAGCAAAGGCATGGAGAACTTTGGCACAGACTGCTGCGGGCGTATTGGATAGCATGCTCAAAAGCCCTGGATAATCGAGCCTGCAATCCGCTTTAACCAGCATGGCAAAACCCCCAGCCATAAAAAACATACCCAAACTCTTGCCTGCTTTATACATACATGCAAGTATGTATGCAAGAGGTTGTCATGAGACGAACAGAAGACGAAGCACAACAGACACGGCGAGACATACTTGATGCGGCCCTGAGCGCTTTCAGCAGCAAGGGTTACGCGGCGACTCGGCTGGAAGAAGTGGCAGAAAAAGCAAAAGTCACCCGCGGCGCCGTTTATCACCACTTCGTCAGTAAATCCGACCTGTACCTGGCGGTCATAGAAGACGCTGAAAAAGACGCGCAGCAAGCCATAAATTTGGCAATTGCGGGCGGGGGTTCTTTTACGGAGATTCTCGAACGCATTTTACTGACCAGTTTTGATCTACTGGAAAGCGACACTCGATTCCGAAAGGCTTTCGTCCTTACCCAGGAGACACAACGACTCAAGCCCATCAAGATGCGCGGCCGTCAGCAGGCCGTGGGTCTGGTCAAGGCTATTGCAGGTTACATGGAACAAGGCATGGCGCAGGGTCAGATCCGCTCAGACGCCGACCCTGCAAATTTGGCGCGCGCGTTTCTCGCGTATCAAAACGGTCTTATCGAACTCTGGCTCGCGAACCCGAAAGCATTTTCAATCAAGCAGCAGGCATCTGCTTTTGCCGACTTGCTACTCAATGGATTCGCGAGCCGGGATTAATATTTTTCGCATTTATACATACTAATATGTAGGTATAAAGGAGGCATTTCATGGAGTACTCGCAAGTCACAGGCACCCACCCTGGCCCGCCCTTCACTCCGCTGAATATCGGCTCGCTCTGGTACATGTTGGTAGCCCACCTTTACGTCGGTGTGCCTATCGTAATTGTATATATTGCGCTCGCACCCTATGCCATCTCTCTCGGATTTCCCTCACTCGTGGTTTTGCTACTTTGCGAGGTAACCATCATGCCTCTGCTCATCCTGGGTCATCTCTACAGCAAAGGCTACCGCCGCAACGGGCGAGCCAGCCTCAACGGTGTTGTCCGCTGGGGAAACAGCATTGGAGTAAAGCGTTTTGTGCTGCTGCTTCTGGGCTGCGTGCTGCTCACTATCGCACTCTATGCTCCGGCCTACCTTGCGGGCACCGTACTGCGTGACACCCTGTTCAACTGGCTACCAGACTGGTATTTCAATCCTGGCTTCGAACAGGCCGCACCGCGCCTTTTATTATTTACGGTCGTGCTAGCCATTATCAGCGATGGCATCGTCGCCCCGATACTGGAAGAACTCTATTTTCGTGGCTACCTGCTACCCAACATGAGCGCTCTGGGTTGGCTCGCCCCGCTGGTTAATGCTGCACTGTTTACGCTATATCATTTTTGGCAGCCGCATAATTACCTTGGGATCTTTGCAGTATCGCTGGTAATTTCTTTTGCGGTTTGGAAGACGGGAAGCCTGAGATTGGGAATAGCCATCCACTGTAGTCTCAATCTGCTTAGTTCTATTGGTCTGCTTGGCTACTTGAGTTTTTAAAACGACAAGGGGATAGGTAGTAGGTAGGGGCACCCACAATTTAGCAACGTTATCCTCAGAAACCTTTAAGTTGTTAAGTTGTGGGTGTCCCGTATGCTCGTATGCTACTGCACACTACTCCGATCAATAAACCCATCCGCATTCGGCATCACCACCCCCATCAAACTCTCCCTATCCAGCCGGCTCGACTCATCAACAATGCCGTTCAGATACAACACATACGCCGTCACCTGATAAACCTCTTCGTTAGTCAGTGACTTCGGCGCATCCGCCGGCATTGCGCGGCGAATAAAATCAAACAGGGTGCTGGCATGGGGCCAGTAGCTGCCTACCGTGCGCAGTGGCGGTTCTTCCGAGTCCATATCACCGCCCACGATTACCGTGTTGCCACTGGTGCCTTCACCATTCATGCCGTGACAGGCGGCGCAGCGCTGGTTGAATACTTCACGGCCTTCGGCTGCGGTGCCGCTGCCTGCTGGATAGCCGGAGCCATTCGGTGGCGCCACCAGATCAAAACCAGTCAGATCCGCTTCGGTCACGGGTATGCCCAGGCTGGTTTCCTGAGAATTGACCAGCATCACAGGCACGCTGACTGCAGCGACCAGCAAAGCCTGCACCATCGCTTTAGCCGTAAACATTACTCACCTCCCCGGCACTGCTCACACCCCAGTTCTGGATACCATTGTTGTGATAAAAACTGATCGCGCCGCGTTCGGCCAGCACTGCTTCGCGTCTGGGCTGACGGTTGCCGGCGCTATCGATGGCACGGCTCATCAGCACTGCCTCGCCGCCCTGCCATTGCCAGGGGAGCCGGAAGCGGGTCAGAGCCTTTTCATGCACCTGGGAATCAATTTCCGCATCGGCCCAGGTTTGGCCGCCGTCGGCGCTGACTTCGACCCGGCGAATCGCGCCGTGGCCGGACCAGGCAATGCCAGTCACCTGGTAGACGCCGGGCTGGTCAAGATGCATCTGGCCCGAGGGTGAAGTGATCAGGGATTTCACACCCATCGGGTAAGTGAACTGCAGACTGCTGCGATCCGCTAGCGTATCGGTGTACTTGCTGGTCTCATCGCGAAACTGCGCCGGTGCGTCCAGCAGCTTGAGTTGGGTGAGCCATTTAACGCTGATGTTGCCTTCCCAGCCAGGTACAAACAGGCGCATGGGATAACCTTGCTCCGGGCGCAGCGGCTCACCGTTCTGGTAGAGCGCCACCATGACATCATCCATCGCTTTCTCCAGCGGTACCGAGCGACCCATGCTGGCGGCGTCGGCGCCTACTGCAGCCAGCCAGCTCGCCTGGGGCTGAACGCCGGCTTCTTCCAATAGCGCGCGCAGGGGAACGCCAGTCCATTCGGCGCAAGACACCAGCCCGTGCAGACTCTGGGCGGTGCCGTCGGCATTGCCGCCGCGCAACAGTGCGCCGCTGTTGCCGGAGCATTCCAGAAAATAGATACGGCTTACCATCGGGTACTTGAGCAGATCCTCGTAGCGGAACGCCAAGGGCTGATCCACCAGCCCGTTGAGCACCAGCAGGTGCTGCTCTGGATCAATGGCTGGCACCCCGGCGTGATGCCGTTCAAAATGCAGGCTGTTGGGAGTAATCGTGCCCTGCAGATGCTGCAGCGGTGTGCGCGAGGCGCCGCCGCCCGGATAAATAGGATTGGGACCACCGGCCATGCGCTGGATGTGCGCAGTGTGCGGCGAAGTACTGCCATTCGCGCTGGGCCCGGGACCCGGCTGGCGCGACCAGCTGGGGATGTTGAAGCTGAGGCCGGCATCGGCCCCGGCCACGGTGGTTGCGGCACCGGCAGCGAGTCCGCCGAGGCCTAGCCCAAGTAGATGGCGGCGGCTGAGCAAACCATTGCCAGCCACCGGCTCGATTGTTGTTTTTGTCATGATGATTGCCCTCAGGTAAAGCCGTATCGCAATGGTGTGCAACTGGTAATACCCAATCCTATCAGAACCCTTGGCACATTGGTCATAGCCTTTTCTCGCGAGAAAAACTCCTTTAACCGCCCGCCTCCGGTCGGCATACTACGGCCTCGATCCCGTGGTTGTTCAGGCAACCGATCTGGCTATATTCCGATCACGCTGCTTCCAAGCTTTCTATTCAAGTCAGGCCAAGCTCTTGCCCGCCATCCAGACCGTCTTCATCTTTGCCGCCCGTATCGAAGCCTTCACCTGGTCAGGTTTACTAATCGGTATGCTGCTGAAATACACCCTCGAAATTACTGACTCCGGGGTCTGGCTATTCGGCCGTCTGCATGGTGCCGCGTTTCTTTGTTATTTCGCCGCGGCCATTTTCACTGGCCATCGCCTGCGCTGGCCGTTTTGGGCCAGCCTGCTGGCTATCCTGGCCGCGATTCCGCCACTGGTGACCTATCCGCTGGAGATCTGGTTTGCAAGACGCGGCCTGCTTCAGCCCCGGGCCAATCAGGAATCTAGAAACAACTCTGCCGAAGCCATGGATGAGTAGACCGTTCTTACGCGCCCGCTTTGTTCTCAGCTTATTCACTTCTTGATCTACATCAACTAACTGCCAGTCAACACGTGAAATCGCGGCAACTGCGACATCATGTCGCAGGATGAGTGCTGCGAATGCCTCCATAATACGCCCTATACAAAACCCAATAGTTTTATGTGGAGAGAACATGCGCAAATTACTGAGTCTTGCAATCAGCGCCGCATTGGTGCCGCCAGTGCTGGCCCAGGACACCCAGAGAATCACCGAAATCACCGTGCTGGGGGTGCGTGACAGCCACACGGTTGTCACCGACGATACCCTGGTAGCACCGGCCGACACCGCGCAGATGCTGCGCAAGATGCCTGGCGCCAACATCAACAAGAACGGTGAGCTCACCGGTATCGCCCAGTACCGCGGCATGTGGGGCGACCGGATCAGCGTCGCCGTGGACGGTGCCCAGATCAGTGGCGCCGGACCCAACGCCATGGATGCGCCGTTGTCCTACGCGCCAGTGGCATTGCTGGAGTCGCTAACCATCAACCGCGGCATCGCGCCGGTAAGCTCTGCACAGGAAACCATCGGCGGTTATATCCAGGCCAACACCTACTCCGGCGAATTTGGCAACAGCAGTGACTTCGAGTTTGGCGGCCGCACTTATTTCGGCACCCAGACCGTCAACGAAGGCATGGTGGCCAGTGGCTTTTTCTCCCTGGCTAATCGCAACCACCTGTTTCGCGCCTTCGTCATGAACGAGAACGCCGACGATCTTGAATTCCCGGGCGGCACCATTGTGCCCAGCGAATACGAACGCGAGCGCTTCGACCTGGGCTACAGTTTCCGGACCGGCGATCATGAATTCAGCATCGATGTGGCGCGCAACAATACCGGCGATGCCGGCACGCCGGCGTTGCCTATGGATATTCAGTCAATCGACAGCGACCTGTTTCGCTCGAAATATATTTACGACGGGGTCGGCGGCAAGCTTACCGCCGAGTTTTTTGGCAGCGACAACGAGCATTGGATGACCAACTTTCATCTGCGCCGCCCGCCCCAGGACACCATGATGTCCCCGGGTACCATGCGCTACCGGCAGACCTTTGCCGCCAGTGAAAACCAGGGCTTCAATCTGCGCTATGAGCAGTACGCCGACAACGGCACCTGGCAGTACGGCCTGGATGGACACTTCACCACCCACGAGGCGATAGTCACCAATCCCAATGCCGGACCGTTCTTTCTCTACAACTTCAACGACACCACCCGGGATGTGCTGGGTGCATTCGTGGAGCGCAGCCTGGCTATCAACGACAGCCTGGGACTGGATGCCGGAGTTCGCTACAACCGGGTCAGCATGGACGCCGGCGATATCGGCTCCAACCTCAACCCGATGAATGTACCAGCGGGCATGCCGGTGATGATGAACAACATGTCCGCCATGCTGGCCAACCAGTTCAACAACTCACAGCGTGATCAAACCGACAATAATTTCGACTGGTTTGCACGCCTGAGCATGGATACCGACAACGGCATGATCTGGTACTTGGGTGCCGCCCGCAAGACTCGCTCGCCGTCATACCAGGAGCGCTATCTGTGGTCACCGATGGAATCCACCGGTGGCATGGCTGACGGCAAGACCTACGTGGGCCGAATTGATCTGGAGCCGGAAGTGGCCCACGAACTGGAATTTGGTTTTGACTGGGATGGGCAGAATTTCGCGCTGTATCCGCGCGTTTTTTACAAGGACGTGTCCGATTTTATCCAGGGCACGCCGTCCACCAACATGACGGTCAACAACCTGGCCATGATGATGAGCAACATGGGCATGGGCGCACCGAACCCCCTGCAGTTCAACAATACCGAGGCGACGTTCTACGGATTTGATGTGGAAGCCCGTTACGATCTGAGCGACCGCTTCACCCTGCGCGCCATCGCCAACCTGGTACGCGGCGAGCGTGACGATATCAACGACAATCTGTATCGGGTGTCGCCGGACAATCTGATTCTTGCTCTGGACTACCAGGGCAGCAGCTGGCTGGTGTCTTTGGAAGGCATTACCTATGCCGATCAGGATCGCATCGCGGTGACGAATCTGGAGCAGACCACAGATGGCTACACCCTGGTTAACCTGTCTGGTTTGATCGAGTTTGCACCGGGCGCAGAGCTGCGCCTGGGCATTGAAAACCTGGCGGACGAGGATTACTTCGACCACCTGGCGGCCTACAACCGCGCCTTCAATCCCGACATCGCCACCCGCGGTCGCATGCCGGGACTGGGCCGCAACGTCTATGGCCGATTGATGTGGTACTTCTAGACCTGACACTAAATTAGTCGCCGCCCGGCAACCCGGGCACTGCTTCTTGCCAGCAACACTTCAGGTGCGATCCGGCAATAAGCTCTGGGCGAAGTGATTTGACTCGATTGAGAGCAAATTACTTCGCCTTTTTTTATCATCGCGGACGTTGTTTTATCACCGTGATCTTGCCGCTGTTCTGGCCTGGTTGAGTACCCGTCTGGCCAGGGCGCTTTACCTTCAGATTACTGACCTTCTTGCCCGCCGATTCGCTCCGCGGGGCGGACTGGTTGCGGCCTGAAAATTACCCCATAATGGTGGCCATTCGTGCAATTCGCCGCTGGGGGATAATAATGAAAATGTATTCGATTCAAGCACTTAAGGTCTGTCTCGTGTTTGGACTCACCGGCCTTGCCGGGCAGTCTGCCAGCGCCCAGGAGCGAGTCGGCGACTTTGCCTTGCTGGACGATCAGGGCTATTTCCATCACATGAGCTGGTATGACGATCACCAGGCGATTGTCTTGTTGGTGCAGGCCAACAACGACGACGCGGTGCAGGCCGCGCTGCCCGGCTTTGCGAATCTGGCAGATCAGTTCAGTGGACAGGGCCTGCAGTTCTTTCTGCTCAACGCCATGGGCAAGCACAATCGCGATGCCGTGCACGCTGAAATGCAGCGCGCCGGAGTCGCCATACCAGTACTGATGGATGATGCGCAACTGGTAGCGGAAACCCTGGGTGTCGAGCGTACCGCGGAGGTACTGGTCTATGACCCCGAAAGCTTTACGGTGACTTATCGCGGCTCGGTTGGCCCGCAGCTGGCAGACGCGCTAAAGGCTGTTACCAACGGCACCCCGATTGCTGCCCAGGGTGTCGGCTCCGCAGGCACGCCCATCGACTACGCAGCCAAACTCGCCCATCAGCAGTCCGTGCCCTCCTATGCCGAGGTCATTGCCCCAATCATTGCCGAAAACTGTGCGAGCTGTCACCGCGAGGGCGGCGTTGCCCCGTTCGCCATGGACAGCCATACCATGGTCAAGGGCTGGTCGCCGATGATCCGCGAAGTGCTGATGACCAAGCGCATGCCGCCCGGCCAGATTGATCCCCATGTCGGCGAGTTCAGCAACGACATGGTGCTGGCCGATGCCGATGCCCAGGCGCTGGTGCACTGGATTGACGCCGGTGCGCCGCACGACGGCGGCAGCGATCCGCTGGCCGCGCTGACCTGGCCGCAATCGGAATGGGCGTTCGGTGAGCCCGATCTGGTGATCGACGTGCCGCCGCAGGAAGTACCCGCCACCGGCGTACTCGACTACTACAACGTGGTGGTGGACGTGGACCTGGATGAAGACCGCTGGGTACGCGCCAGTCAGTATATCCCTGGCGATCGCAGCGTGCTGCATCACACCCTGCACAGCATTATCCCGCCCGGCCAGACCCGCGGCGGTTCCCTGCTGGGCGGCGATCCAGACCGCCCCGGCATCGCGCCCTATATTCCCGGACAAGCGCCCCGCGAGGAACTGCCCAACACCGGCGGCCTGCTCAAGGCCGGCTCACGCATTGCCATGCAAATGCACTACACCACCAATGGTCGTCCGTCGGTGGACGAAAGCCGCATTGGCGTCTGGTTCTATCCCAGGGGCTTTGTGCCCGAAGAGCGCATGAGCGGTGAATGTGCCTGTCACTTCACGCCTACCTGGCAGAACATCCCACCCTTCGATCCCGACTACGAGATGTCCCAAACCATTACCATTGAGGACGATGCCTACATCTACAGCTTTACGCCGCACATGCATTTCCGCGGCAAGCGCATGCGGTTTACCGCCACGTTCCCGGATGGCAGCAGCGAAGAGATGCTGAACATCGCCAACTACAATTACAACTGGCAGCTGGCCTACACCTTGAAGGAACCACGCTTTGTGCCAGCCGGAACGAAGATTACCGCATCCGGTGCTTTTGACAATTCCGAGCAAAACCTCATGAACCCTGACCCGGCACGCTCAGTTCCCTGGGGCCTGCAAAGCTGGGATGAAATGTTTTTTGGTGCCGTGGACTGGAAATATACCGACCAGTCACGTTATCAGGATTAGCTGCTTCAGGCAGGCTGAATAACAGTACGGTGCGACGCTTACAGTCCCCGAAACACAATCCCCCAAGACGCGGGATAGATAGAGTCGGCTACAAGCAATACCGTCTCTCGGAACTTCGTGCCGGTCGAATCAATGTTGTAGGGTCAATTGGATTATTGGCCCAGAAGGTGGCCATCAGCGCATGTCTGACTACTGTACTTTTCGAGTCGAAAACGGCATCACTATCGCGCACTTCACAAAAGCGCCCGATATCGACGCGGTCGAGGCTATCCTGCGGGAACTTGCCGAAAACTACCCGCAGGACCTTCGCCTGTGGGACATGCGGGATATCGTCATTAATCAGACTCAGGATGAGTTGCGTCAGGTTGCCGCGCATTCAGCCACTACCTTTGCCAATCCCGGCCGGATTGCATTAGTCGCCAGCGACGACCTGACCTATGGTGTCCTGCGAATTTTTGAGGTGTACAACGAGCAGGAAACCGTGCAATCACAAACCCGTGTTTTTCGCAGCATGGAAGACGCGACACGCTGGCTGCTTGAGGAATAACAGCGGTAACCGGGTAGTCAGCCTAACCCACACCCGCTGATTGATGCCCAGGACCCGCACTAAAAACCAGAACCCAGCTGGCCGCTAACTGGTTAGCGCTCCGCCACTACAACATTGCATCATCCAGGCCCTGGCAGCGTCGAGCAGGATATACGCTCAGAGCTGATCCTTGAGACTCTTGGCGTTGGGTTGATCATTCCCCGATTCTTGTTGCTGTAACTTATCCTCGGTCCGGGTTTCAAAATCGCTGGCATCGTGCCGCTCGTGCAGCTGTCGCTCCAGGGGGCCCCAGGTGCGATTCACCATGCGCCCACGCTGCACCGCCTCACGCCCGGCGATCTGCTTTGCCCACCGGCCAACGTGCTGATATGAATCAGTCTCAAGAAATTCGGCGGCGTCATAGACCGACCCATTATGCAACGCGCCGTACCAGGGCCAGATAGCAATATCGGCGATGCTATATTCCGTCCCGGCCAGGTATTCGTTGTCCGCCAGGCGTCGGTCAAGTACATCGAGCTGGCGTTTGACTTCCATGGCGAAGCGGTCAATGGCGTACTGAATCTTGAACGGGGCGTATTCGTAGAAATGCCCGAAGCCGCCGCCTAGATAGGGCCCGCTGCCCATCTGCCAGAATAGCCAGGACAGACACTCGGTACGGGCGTGATGATCCTTCGGCAATAGCGCCCCAAACTTCTCGGCCAGGTACAACAGAATCGCACCGGATTCAAACACCCGTGTGGCAGGGTCGGTGCTGCGATCAAGCAGCGCCGGAATCTTGGAGTTGGGGTTGATGGCTACAAAACCGTTGGAGAACTGATCGCCATCGCCAATGCGGATCAGATGCGCGTTGTACTCAGCACCTGCATGCCCAAGCGCCAGCAATTCCTCGAGCATCACAGTAACCTTCACGCCATTGGGAGTTGCCAGGGAATACAGCTGCAACGGATGTCGGCCGACCGGCAGGTCACGCTCGTGGGTAGCACCGGCGACGGGCCGATTGATCTTGCTAAAACTGCCGCCGCTGGCGTTTTCCCAGCGCCAGACTTTCGGCGGCGTGTAGCCTGGAGGCTGGTTGGGCTGGGCCGGGTCCTTGCTGTCGGTCATGGTCTGTCCTTCGTGGGTAAGAATGAATTTACAGCTCGATGAGTCGCTGCATCGTCAAGCGCAACCGGGATTTCTGGCGCCAGAGCGGTTAACGACCTGTTCAGCAGTGCAGTTCTTTCATGGTGAATCGTTAATGACGATTCGTTTATGACGAATCTTTCATAACCATTGTTTCATGAAAGTACCGCGATGTACCGCAGCCCCCTCGGTCAGTTGCTCTCTGGTGGCAAGCGCCCGGCCAAGCGGGTAAGCTTTGACCACAACCACGGCGGGCGTTTTATGGAAAAACTCACACCGGAGTTTCTGGCTGGCTGTCGGCGCAGCAGGGGCCGAATTCTGCGCGGCGAAAACATGACTCGCATTGAGACCTTCGTCGATGCGGCCTTCGCGTTTGCCTTTACCATGCTGGTCATCAGCATTGACGAAATTCCCGAGAGCCCGCCGGAGCTTCTGGCCCTGTCCCAGGACATCCCGGCGTTTATCATCAGCGCGGCAATCATCGGCGCGGTGTGGCTGGCCCATGCCACCTGGTCACGTACCTTCGGCCTGCAGGACGGGGCTACCGTCTTTCTGAGCCTCGGTCTGGTGATGCTGGTATTGATCTTCGTCTATCCCATCAAGCTGATGGTCCAGGCGACAGTGTTTTATCTCAGTCGCGGCGCACTGGGAATTAACGTGTTTGACACTCCAGGCTGGGAAAACAACAGCGTTGCCGATCTGTTTGTATATTTCTCTCTGGGGCTGATCGCGCTATCGATTATTATTATTTGCCTGTATCAGAATGCCCTGCGCTTTCGGGAAGAGCTGGATCTGAATTACCAGGAGATATTGTTTTGCCAGCGTAACACGCTCAGCTGGACCCTTGTGGTACTGCTCGCAATCGGTTCGGTGTTGATCGGTCTGTTTGTGGATGGTGAAGCGGTAGTCGCTGCCGGATTTATCTACTTTGTGTTATGGCCGCTGGATTCTTTGGCGCTTCGTTTGTTTAATCGCCGCGTGGAACAACGGGTAGCACAACATCGCGAATAACTCATCAGAAAAGGCAAGCGTCGCCAAAAATCCCGACACGAAAGCATCAGGATATCGGATTAAACCTCGCGAATCCCAGCCCGGGATGTTTCACGCGCCAGAGCTCGTTTGACATTTACTGCCTGTTTGTTCGCTTGAAGGCTCACTTTAAAAACAGGTGCCAATCATGTCAATTTCCACTCCTTTTCACAGCCGCAAAAAAACTGACGTTTATCACGTCTGTGGGAATTGCAAGGACGCGCAGGCCATTCCGCTGGAGCACCGTGTCAATGGCAAGGGTGATGGAAGGGTTTGTGCCGAGTGTGAGAGACTACAGAAGGAAGGCGGCTGCTGATCGCATTAATTTTCATACTATTCGAAACGATCTGAATCGATTCAAAGAAAAAAGCCGGTTACACCCGATGGCGTTCCGCTGACTTCTTGATCAGGGCAGTGAGCAGAAAAATACCTCAGCCATTTTTAGTCAAGCCCCTGCCCTCTAAATTAAAACCCCTGCCCACCTGCCTAGCAGATTCAGATCAGCATTATCCTTTCTGGCAGCGCCAACCCATTCTAGGGCATTGCTATTCCTCATGCCGAATACCACAGGGTCATTCGTACACCGCGACTTGTTCCTTCCATGTTTTCACTGACCAAGCTAGCGCCAAAAATCATAGCATCGACTGGTAACATTACCGAAAAATGACAGCTTCGGTACGCATCTGGTTTTTGTTAAAACTATATGTCAAATACTATAAATGTAGCTCTTCTCAAATATTTCAATTATACGTGCGTACTATAAAAAATATTTCATAAAAGCTTCACAGCGCGTACTCATAACCGAAACAAACAGCGACTAGCCTCCCAGATTCAAAACCACCTTGTCTATCTGGAGGCATGCAATCATGCGTAACCGCGCTGCGAATCATTCAGTTCGTACTACCAAATTACTTACGCCATTCAAACCACGCTTACTCACCACAGCCATTAGTGGCGTTCTCCTTACCAGCCAGATCGGCTGGGCGCAACAGGAAACCGACATTCAGGAAATTGTAGTGGAAGGCCAGGTACGTCGTGGTGGCGTGACTGATCTGGCTATCGATCAATCCAGGTTCGGCACACAGATTCAGCTGATCAGCTCAGACGAAATCGAAACCGGGGGTTTCACCAACTTTGGCGAGCTCGCGTCCGGTCTCATTCGCGGCGCAAACATTGGTTATTCACCCGACGAGGGAGAATTCACCATTCGTATTGATGGCGGCACGGACCGCGACACCTTGCTGCTGCTGGACGGTGTTCCGACTTTTGACCGGGGCACGCCGCTGGAAAGTCTTTGGGGCGCTACCTCGGTTGATCCCAGGATGATTGAAAATGTAGAGATTTTTCGCGGCGGCCAGAGTCTCTACTTTGGCGGCAACGGTGGTCTTGGTGTCGTCAATGTAATCTACAAACGGCCCGAGGTCGGTGACACCATGAGCGGTGAAGTCGGTATCTATGCGGGTGATTTTCGGACCCGGGAGATGTATGGCAATGTTAAATTCCCGCTGGGCCAGAATTCCAACCACTATCTGATGTTCTTCGGGCGCTCTTACGAAACCAATGCCCACGAAATTTTCAGTCCCGAGTCCTACACCGACAATGTTCGCGCGCTGGGTGGCTACCACTAGTTCCCTTACAGCTATAACAATCTCGGGATGAAATATCTCTGGGCAATCAATTCAGAGACACAATTCCGAGCTGGCTATCAGCATTCCACCATCGACTTCCGCGATTCTTTTCCACCGTTCACGATCTACCAGCCCAACTACACCGAATTCCCTATGTGGGATTTCGATTTCTATTCGCAGCTGACCGACGATCTGCGAATCGAAGCGGAAGCCTATTACACCAACCCCAGACTCTGGAATACCGAGTTGGATGCGCGTATTTGTAATACACCGCGACTCGGTGACCTGCCGCAGGCGTTTCAGGACCAGGCCACAAATATGGGCATCACCGGCTTCGCCAACGCTGCTGCATTCGAGGCGTTTGCCGCGAACGTCGATGGCCTGGCGGCAGGCTGCGTCACCAATCCTTTTGGTAACCGGGGTGGCGCGGCCACGGCCGCCCAGACTGGTTACTATGTCGACGACAACGGCAACCCCTATGGCACCGTCGACAACCCCTTTCCGATTGGCGCACCGATTGGTTATGTCATCCAGAGTACGGCTGGCTTTGGCACCGGCGCTCCGACCAAGGGCTTTGGCGAGGAAGATCAGTTCAAGGCCGGCTACAATGACTGGGGCATTAACATGCGCGCCAAATACGACCTCAATCGCAGCTTCCAGGGCGTACTAGGCCTGCAGAACACTACATACGAAGACGGCTCACATCCAGCCTATGGTATGTCTAATGACTCGGTGAGCACTACTGGTGTCTACGGGGAATTAAGATTTACCTCCGATGCCTTCGTGCAAACCAATTTCTCGGTCTCCGTCCGCCAGGATTTCAATGAAAATTTCGATGACGAAAACATCTGGAAATACGGCTTTCGCCAGGAGCTACCGGGCGGCTTCTACGTCCGATCCAATGGCGGTACTTCCTACAGTCAGCCAACGTTAAGGGAAGCGGGCTTCAGATCCAACACCGTCAACAATCCCAATCTGGAAACCCAGAGGGTCGAAACTTACAGCCTTGGTGCCGGTGTCAACGGCAACGCGTTCGGCGGCACGTTCAATGTTGAAGTAGGCTATTTCGACACCCTGATTGACAATCAGTTCGGTTCCTCGGCAATTGAGAACGTGTGTATCAACTACCCTGACGTATTGCCAGTTGATATTAATCCTAACATCAAGCCGCCTACAGCCTTCTGTGAATTTGCACTGGCCAGTGGCATTGACCGTAACGAGGTGGCGTTCTTCAACACCAACCGCGAGCAGGATATTTCTGGCCTGACATTCGATGTCGCGTTCGACTTCGATCAATGGCAGGCCGATTTCACGTTCACTGACATGGAGTCGCTCGAGCCGAATCCCATCTTCGGCCAGCAGGCTCGAGCCGACGGCAGCGGCCAGACTCTGGACTTTATCGTTCCCGGTACAGCTGGCACTGCTGCCGACCGGCAATCCTCCGAGCGCCCCGAGTGGTCGGCGTCCCTGCTGCTTACCTATACCCCTACGGACCGCTGGGTATTTGCCCTCAATACCACCTGGCAGGGACCTGAGTGGGCCTATGCCAACACCCGTGCCAGCCGCATCGTGGACGGTAACGGCAATCGTCTTATTCCTGACTTGAACTTTGGCGATTATATGGTGATGAACGGGTCTGCACAGTACTACCTCGGCGAAGACCGGCAACACCGTTTTCTGCTCCGCGCGGTAAACCTGCTGGATGAAGATTACTTCGAGCGTGCCGGGCTTGGAGATCAACGCGTATCCCGGGCGGGTGTACGCGGCGAGATTGGCCTTGACGACGCCGACTACTACTACTTCTACGGCTGGAATGGCAAACCACGCTCGTTCTGGGTTCAGTATGAGTACTCCTTTTAATCGCGACCAAGAGCCGAGGTGAACGCAATGAAAACACTTTTGAGTCTGGTAACTTTCCTGTCTCTGTCCCTGTCCGTGGTTTGCCACGGACAGTCCACAGCGACCCAGACCCGCCAGTCACTTGATGGCGGCAGCTTTGAATCGGAACCACGCTGGTGGCGCGGCAATACCCATGCCCATTCCTGGTGGAGCGATGGGGATGCCCCGCCGGAGCTGATAGCCGATTGGTACAAACAACATAACTATGACTTCCTGGTGATCAGCGATCACAACATCATGAAGAAGGGCGTCAAATGGTATCCGATTGACAATACCCGCCGCGCAGTGACCCAATTGCACTACGCCTATGCGCAGTATGTTGATCGCTTCGGTGAGCAGTGGGTAGAGACGCGAACCGTGGACGGTGGTCGTGAGGTCAAACTCAAGACCCTGGATGAATTCCGCAGCCTGTTCGAGGAACCCGAAGAGTTTATCTTTATTCGCGGCGAAGAGATTACCGATAGCTACAACGGCCTGCCAATGCACGCCAATGGCATCAACTTGGTTGAGCTTATCGAACCGCAGGGCGGCGAGAACATGAGCGACACCATCCAGAATAACCTGGATGCCGTCATGGCGCAGTCGGACCGCTACGGCCAGCCCATGCTGATGCACCTCAATCACCCAAATTTTGTGTGGGGCCAGACGCCGGAGGATTTCTTCTACCTGGATCATGAACCCGGCGATGGCTTCTTCGAAATATGGAATGGTCATTCAAGCGTGCGAAATTACGGCGACGACTACCATGTCAGTACCGAGCGCATGTGGGATATCGTGCTATCCAAACGCCTTGGAGAGCTGAATCGCTCGGTGATTTATGGAGTGGCCGTGGATGACGCCCACGAATACGCGGTTTGGGGCCTGGGTGAAACAAACCCTGGCCGGGGCTGGATTATGGTCAGATCACGCTGGCTGACGCCGAACGAGATCACCGCCGCCATCAAACGCGGCGACTTTTATAACAGCACCGGCGTGTCGTTATCGCGTCTTGCTGTAGATGGGAATGGCATTGACCTGGCCATTGATGCCCGCCCAGGTGTCGATTACACGATCGAGTTCATTGGCACGTTGAAAGACGCAGACCTGCAAGGCAGACAGCGATCAATCCCGGCCAGGTATGGCAGGGGTGAAAACCTGAACCCGCACCGGATTCGCTACAGTGACGAAGTCGGGGAAGTGCTGCAGACCGTCACCGGCACTGCCGCTCGCTATAATGTGACCGGCGACGAGATCTATGTTCGCGCCCGTATCACGTCAAGCCAGCCGCACGGCAACCCCTTCGCGCCAGGAGATGTGGAGATGGCCTGGACCCAGCCGCTGGTGGTTGAGTGAGGCAATGAAAAAAGCCGGTGAGACGCGTGGCTGCCTCACCGGCTTGTTCTTCTGATTACAGCCAGGATACTGCCATCAATCAGGCAGTGTAAAACACTGGCTAGCTAACCTTTGTCATCTGCTCGCCGCAGCACACTTCCGAGTGCTGCATCTGGTCACCACAGGGACAAGGCTTCTCGTACACCAATTCAGCTGCACATTTTTCACAGCGATAGCGATCACCTGCTTCTCTGGACATGATTCCTTCCCCTCGTTTTATCGATTATCTAACGGTGCTTGTTATCAGCACGCGTCACCAGTACACACCTCGACAATAACGCCGGGGAGTAGTCAATGACCAGCGCTAATGTGCCATCTATTGATATAGCTCAGCAACTGGCCTGGGCGCTGGCTCAAATTCCAGGATCGCACCATCCGCCTGGGTGGCCAGGTACAGGTTACCGGCCTCAATCACGAAGGAGCGCACGTAGCCGAGTTCTCGCATAAAGCGATTGGCCAGCGACTGCGGTCGACACATGGCGCGGGTCAGGGCAATGTCGCCAAACTCCAGGCTTGAACCTTGCCGCTCATAGCTTCCGGAGCCGCGATTGCAGTCGGCACGCACCGCCAGCGCTCCGTCCTCGCCAAAGCGCAAGGTATAGATCTCGACCTCAAGTGGCCGGAATGCCTCATCATTCATGGACTGGATTTCCACCAGCTGCCACGGGGTACCGGTCAGGGTCAGGACCGGAGCTTCATTGCCGCCAGCAGAATCACTTGCCGGCGCCTCCGGGGGCGTGGCAGCGCAGGCCAGCAGCCCGGTGCTGATGAAAACGAGCAATACGGCCTTGAAGCGGCGAAGTGAAAGAGCCATGCAGTTACCTCTGAAGAACACGTTATCTCTGGGCCGACCGCCGCATCCTGGGTTGCCTGACCGACTGGCGGTGGCAACGGATTCACGGCTTACCGCAGATTCGCTGAAGATAGGAGCAAAGCATACCAAACCCCTGCCGAGGATTTAACACGAACGGCACGGTCACTTTCAGTTTGTCACAGGATTTCTCCGCTCCAGAGCCGCAAGTCCCAGCAGCCCAGCAAGCCCTGGTTTGACCTGGATCGCCTGGCACCGTAAGCTTGTCGCTCCTGTTTCAGGTGCCATTTTCATCTCAGCGTTATTTTGTCTGAGTAGAACAATGGTTAAACGGGAAGTCCGGTGACCCGACCAGGCAGTGCATTCGCACCGCCCCAAGGGAATTCCGGCGCTGCCCCCGCAACGGTAATTACCCAGTCTTGCGACTGGTGTATGAGCCCGACACCGGCCTGACGCAGAGCAACCCGGCAAGTTTTGAGCATTGCTCAAACGCCGGCCACGATGCAGCGGAGGGCTCATCGGTAGTTGATTCTCCTGCCCCGCGCACGCGTCTCGCTACTTCCTGCCTCTGCCTCATTGATTTTCTATGAGGAAGATATAATGACAACGATTGACTGTGCCTCTAGCACTTATCCGGGCGATTCATGCTCATCTGTAGTACCTGTCCCTGTACAACCTGTATCCGTAGCGCTTAAAAACGCTACTGGAAAAGTATCTGAAACACGATCTGAATCCTTCAAACGACGTTCATCCAGTCTGTTCATAGCGGTTGGCCTGGCCGGTCTGTCGACTTCGTTGGTCGCCCAGCCCAATGATGCTGTCACCGACGAAATAGTGGTGACAGCCAATCGCGTCCCGGTACCGCTACGGCAGATCGGCACGTCGGTGTCGGTGATGGATGAATTCGAGATTGATGCCCGCGGCAATCTGTCGATAACTGATTTGCTCCGGCAAATGCCCGCGGTAAGCGCCAACAGCAATGGCGGAATTGGCAAAATCACCACCGTGCGGGTCCGCGGCGAGGAAGGTTTTCGAACCCTGACCTATCTGGACGGCATGCGCCTGCAGGACTCCAGCGCGCCGCAAATTGCCACCGACTTTTCACAGTTGCTTAGCGACGGCATTGGCCGCATTGAAATTCTGCGCGGCCCGCAAGGGCTGGCCTATGGCGCAGACGCCGGCGGCGTAATCAATATGAGCACGCGAAGCGTTGATGAGGGATTTTCTGCGAGCGTGGACGCCCAGGCCGGCGAGTTCGGCACTCAGCAGCTATCAGGCAACGTTGCCGGACGCAGCGGCGCAGTTGACTACTTTCTGTCGGTGGCCGATTACCAAACCGACGGTTTCAATACCCGCGACGCCGACACGGTATTGATGGATGATGACGGCTACGACAACACCAGCGTCCATGGGCGCCTCGGCTTCGATCTAAGTGACGAGTGGCACCTTGATCTGGTGCATCGGGAAGTAGACGGCGCCAATCAGTTTGATGGCTGCTTCGATCCTGTCACCTTTGCGACGGTCCATGATTGCAGCAATGACTATGACCTGAGCGCGTCGCACATTGGCATTGAGTACGGCGGCGAGCAGTTCAATCATCTGCTCACCTACACCAGCACCGAATCCGACCGCCAGAATTTTACGGCCGGCGTGCCTACGTTCGGCTCGATTGGCGAACAGGAGCGCATCGAATACATTGGCTCTGCCACTGACCTGCCTGGCTTCGATCTGGTGTTCGGTGCCGATCAGCAGGAAGATGTAAACAATGGTCGCGACCGCGACAACACCGGCGTCTTTGTAGAATACCTCAGCGACTTTTCCGACAACCTGTTCTTCACTGCCGGCCTGCGCCACGATGACAATGATGATTTCGGTACCAACACCAGCTACCGCGTGAGCGGTGCTTACCTCATCGACATGGGCAACGGCACGCTGAAATTCAAATCCGCGCTCGGCACCGGTTTTCGCGCACCGAGCCCCTACGAGGTCGAATACAACCGCGGCCCTTCTGCGTTTCCGCCAGCATCCAGCGTCGACTTGAGACAGGAAGAAAGCGAAGGCTGGGAAGCTGGCCTTGAATTCTTCACCGGCAACCTGCGTCTGGAAGCCGTGTACTTTGATCAGGACGTGGAGAACGCTATTTTCTTTGACCTGGCTGCGTTTAGCGGTTACCTCCAGGATATCGGCACCAGCACCTCCAAAGGTGTGGAACTGACCGCCGAGATTCCCATTAACGAGTCGCTGCGCGTGAACGGTAACTACACCTACAACGACACCGAGCGCCCCGATGGCAGCCAACGCCTGCGCCGCCCGGAAAACCTGTTCAATGTTGGCGTTTTATATACCGGCATGGATGGACGGCTGAACGTCAATGGCTTCTACCGCTCCCAGGCTGATTCGCTGGATACCAGCGGCCCGCTGGAAGACTTCGGCGTATTCGACCTGACGGCTTCGTATCAGCTCACTGACAGCTTGCGCATCTACGGGCGCTTTGAAAACGCGTTTGATGAGCAGTACGAGGAAGTTATTGGCTTTAACACCGCTGGCAGTGCCGCCTACATCGGCATGAACTTTCGCTTGAGTGCCTTGTAAGTATCTCATCCTGCACTTGAGGTTGGCGCCCCGCTCCGACCTCCGGTGCAGAACCACTGACAATACTTACAATTATCACCAGGAGTCGCTGCCGCATACTGTCATGCAACGTCAAGCCCTGAATCGTCGCCACCGGCTGATCGGCATCATCCTGCTGCTGCCGTTCTTCGCCTGGTCAGCTACCGGTGTGTTTTTCCTGGTCCGGCCCGGTTTTGCCGAAGCCTATGAGCGCATCCCGGTTCGTCGGTATGCCCTGCCCCAGGCCATGCCTGTCGCGCCACAGGAAGGCTGGCGCGAGTTGCGCTATTTCCGCAGCGTCCTTGGCGATCACTTGATCGTTCAGACCGAGGATGGCTGGCAGCATCGACATGCCGAAACAGGTCAATCGTGGTCACCACCTAATGAGGATGACCTGACCCGATTGCTGCAGGATGCTTTCGCTTTTAACCCGGACCGCTATGGCAGGGTTGTCGCAATTGACGGTAGCCAGGCACGAACCGATACCGGCGTAAATATCAACATAGCCTGGGATACTCTGGCGATTAGTCAGAACGGTCGCGACAGTCGCTGGATCGACCGGATATACAGCATTCACTATCTGGAATGGACTGGTTTTTACTGGACCGATCGCATTCTCGGGCTCGGAGGCCTCGCGCTGCTGATTTACATGACCTATACCGGCGCGCTCATGGCCTTTGGCCGACAGCGCCAGCCAGCGCAGGCAAACCCCGATGCTTTTGACTAGGCTGCCGTTAACGCCGCCACGAACTAATTGAGGATTAAAACCATGCAAATCGATACCCATTCACTGCAAAAATTCAAACACTGGCTGACCAGCCAACAGGCGCTGCTGTTTCTTGTCGCAGTCGCGGTCCTTGGCCGATTGTTGCCGCATCCGGACAATATTACGCCCCTTGCGGCTATCGGCCTGTTCGCCGGCGCCTATCTGGACAAACGCCTATTTCTGCTCGTACCAATTGCCGCCGCATTGATTAGTGATCTGGCAGGCCCCGGTTTTTATAACCTTGGCGTCATGCTGTTCGTGTATGCCGGGCTGATGCTGTCGTCACTAAGCGGCCGCCTGGTGCTGCGCAATCGCGCCAAATTCACTAATCTTCCCATCGCCATCCTGGCGTCCGCCATCGGCTTTTACCTGGTATCCAATCTCGGTCCCTGGTGGGCCTACTATGAGCACAGTTTGAGCGGGCTGATCACCTGCTATGCCAACGGCTTGCCGTATCTGGCCAGAACCGTCGCCGGTGATGCGTTTTATAGCGTGATCTTCTTCGGGCTGTTCGAGGGACTGCGTTTTACCCACGGACGTCTCGCCAATGCCTGAATCCGACCGCGTCATACTATCCTGGAGTAGCGGCAAGGATTCAGCCTGGACGCTGCATACGCTGCGCCAGCAGAACCTGGAGGTGGTGGCCCTGCTCACTACCTTTGATGAGGCCTCTGACCGGGTTGCCATGCACGGTACCCGGCGCGCATTGGTGGAAGCCCAGTCCAGGGCCGCGGATATTCCGCTGTTTCCTGTGTTTCTACCCTGGCCATGCAGCAATGCCGACTACGAAAAGATCATGGGCGAGGCCCTGGCCAGCATGGAAAAACAGTTTCGGCCCACTCACGTGGCGTTTGGAGATTTATTCCTGGAGGACATTCGCGCCTATCGCCAGACGCAAATGGCAAACATCGGCCTGGAGTTGCTGTTCCCGATCTGGCAACAGCCAACCCGCGACCTGGCGCGGCAGATGACAGATGCGGATCTGGAAGCAGTCATCACCTGCGTCGACCCGGAGCAAATGTCCGCAAGTTTTGTCGGTCGCAAGTTCGATCGGGGACTACTTGACCAACTGCCTGCCAGCGTTGACCCTTGTGGGGAACACGGCGAATTTCACAGCTTTGTTTATTCCGGCCCGATGTTCAGCAAAACGATTCCCGTCGACGTCGGCGAAATCGTGGAACGGGACGGCTTTGTGTTCGCCGATGTAGATTTTGCGATGGGACACAGCCGGTAGCAGTTAACCCGGCTGCGCAGCAGCCATATAACAGGAGAACCCGCCATGCGGATCGTGTCACTACTGCCCAGCGCCACCGAGATTCTGGCCCTGGTGGGATTGGCTGAGCAGTTGGTTGGCGTCAGTCACGAATGCGACTACCCCGCGTCAGTGCGCAAGCTGCCCCACGTCACGCGCTCCGCCATTGGTGGCGGCCTGCCGAGCAAGGAAATCGACCGTCTGGTGCGCGAGCAGTTGCAAACCGAGCAGGCGCTTTATCACCTTGACCTGGACTTGCTGCGCCAGCTGAAGCCGGACCTGATTGTGACCCAGGCCCTGTGCGATGTCTGCGCCGTGGCCGCCAGTGAAGTGGATGCGGCTGCCTGCCTGTTGCCGGGTAACCCGAAAGTTATCAATCTCGAGCCCATGTGCCTGGAAGAAGTATTTCAGACCATCGCCCTGGTTGGTGAAGAAACCGGCCATCAGCAACAGGCGGGTGAAACTCTCACGACGCTTCGCCAACGCGTGGCCACCATCCGCGAAACCGCAGCAACGATCCCTGCCAGGGAACGACCCCGGGTAGCATTTCTGGAGTGGATCGATCCGCTTTTTAATGCGGGACACTGGACCCCGGAATTGATCGAGTATGCTGGCGGCATCGACTGCCTGGGCACCAAGCACCAGCCGTCGCGCACTATTCAACCGGAACAACTGATAGCCGCGCAGCCCGATGTGCTGTTTGTTGCCCAGTGTGGCTTTGAGGAGCCACGCACCGAACAGGATCTGCCGGCCCTGTCCGGCATCGCAGAGATCGAAAGCCTGCCCTGCAGCCAGTCCGGGAATCTTTTCTATACCGACGGCAACGCCTATTTCAGCCGTCCGGGCCCGCGCCTGGTGGACAGCCTGGAGATCATGGCGCACACGCTGCATCCATCCCGGTTTCCGTTGCCGGATCACCTGAAGCCAGCCAGGCCGTTCAAGCTCACCTGAACCTGGCACCGTAATTGGATGTACCCTTTACCTATCCCCTCACTAGCCTCCCCCTTACCTCTCACTGTGCAGCCGGAACCCATCCATTTTACCTTTGGCTAATCGCTTTCGTGCCGCTGCCAACCAACTACCACAAGCAGGCTACTCACCCCGTTGCAAATGAGAATGATTATCATTATATTTGATTGCCAAGCAAAGGGGTATCGCCATGTTCACACCTGATCAACTCGAGCCCGGGCAACCGGACTACCTGGATAATCTCACGGCATCACTGCTGTACCTGATGACCCGCTTTACCGTTGAGCGAACCCGCAGTCTGGCCGCTGCGATCACGCACCATCTTCAGCTTCTGGAAGCGGCTACTGCAACCAGCTCCGGCGCCCTGGCCAACAGTGCGATTCGCTTGCGGGAGCATTGGGCGCGCCAGTTGCAGAGCCTGGCTTTCCAAACTGCGCAACCTCCACGCCCTGCTGGGGACAGGTCGCAGCAGAAACTGCACTGATAGTCGCGGATCACGGCGCCGACGGATGTCCGTGATGCCAGGACTCTTGGTGCTGGTATCGGGAAAATTGCTGGCCCACTCAGTTGTCTCCTGCCTGCTTTAAATCAGTAACAGGCCACCACTGGCGAAGCTGGCGCCTTATGAGCGTGGCAGGCGCTCTGGTGAATCGAGGATCCACAGTCCTCGAGCGAGCAGGGAATTGCGGAGCCAAATGGCAATCATTCTCATTATCACTTGCGACAAGTCCGTGTTTTGGGGATACTGGCGACCCGATTACTGGCGGTAAGTATAAGGTTTAGATGGCAAAATTCTCCTCGAGCCGGCTCTGGTTCCTGGTCCACTCCTGGATTGGCCTGAAGCTTTCTTTGTTCATGAGTTTTATTCTGATCACCGGTACCGTGGCAGTATTCAGTCACGAAATCGACTGGTTGTTGCGCCCCGAGATGCGCGCCTCTGCCGCCATACCCGAGCAGGAAGTAGCCTGGGGCGACACGTATGACTCATTGCAGGAAGTGTACCCGGAAGCCAGGCTGATCAGCCTGAACCGATACCACAACAATGCCTTTGCCTTGAGCGCCACGGTAGTGACCGAGTGGCGGGAGAATTCCTATCTCTGGTTTGATCCAGTCGATGGCAGTTTTCTTGGTCCTACGTCGTTTTATGACGTTCAGCGCTTTTTCCGCAACGTACACCGCCACCTGATGCTACCTATTAATATTGGTGTCCCGGTGGTTACCGCCCTGGCTCTGCCGCTGCTGATTTCCCTGGTCGCCGGCCTGGTGGTATACAAGAAATTCTGGCGCGGATTTTTTCGCCGGCCGCGGTTTGAGAGAAAATCACGGATCTGGCTGGGTGACCTGCATCGGCTGGCAGGCTTGTGGAGTAGCTGGTTTATCGCGCTGATAGCGCTGACCAGTGTCTTCTATTTTGCCGAGGAGATGGGGCTGCGGGGATCGCCGTTTCCGCGAGCGGAAGCAGTACAGCAACGCAACCAGTCTCTGCCTGATGGTTTTGACGGCGCGGCACTGGAGCAGGCAATTGCCGCCGCACGTCGCGAACTCCCGGCGCTTGAAATTCGCCGGATCCTGTTTCCCGGCAACAGCAACGGCGCGCTGGCCATTCAGGGAGATCACTCTGCCTGGCTGGTAAGGCCGCGGGCCAACACGGTCTACGTAGATCCGGTAACTCTGCAATCGGCAGGACAATACACCGGTGAGCAACTTGATTTTTATACGCGCATATCAGAGGCGGCCGACCCGCTGCATTTCGGTTACTTCGGCGGATTCCTGACTCAGGTGATCTGGTTTATTTTGGGCGCCGCCATGTCGGCGTTGACGGTAACCGGCATCATGATTTACGCCCGGCGATTGACAAAGCCGGCAACGACCGCGGCGAAGCAACAAGCCCAGCCCGCCAGCAAAGACCCGGATTGGGTAGCTGGAGGAGTCAGTTGACCTTCTTCAAGGACTGGTGGCGCACCATGGGTCACTGGCGCTGGTTGAATCTGCTCCCGGTGGCCATTGCCCTGTATCTGGCGGTTGGCTACGAGGCGATGCCGGCAGACTGGATCGATCGGGGTGAACGCCAGCTGGGTGATACCCACGTGCGGCTGTACACGCGTGGCACTGTCAGAGCCGGTAAAGCACTGCCGGTGCGGGTCAGCCAGTCCGGAAATTCCGCACTGGAAATCGGGTTTGTCGAACAACCGCTGCAACGCCTGGAACCCGTTAGCGGACAAAAGGGCAGTGAGCAGGAATATGAAACCCGGCTCCAGGTTCCGGCAACGCGTTATGACCATGCCGATCTGATCGTCAGGCAACAGGGCCAGCAGGCCCGCTGGCGCATCGGCAGACTAATACTGTAGTAAATACTCAGGGCAGCACCACAGCTTGAATAGATGAATAAGTGCAGGATCGGCGGATAGCGGGCAGTGATGTTTTACACTTGGCCACTACCACGACGAATTATTGTCAACAGCTTGAAAACAGCGCCAGATAAATGGCGACCACAGGAGTCAAACCATGCGCAAGAAAACCAATCTCACGCGCCGTTCATTCATGGAGTTGGTCACCGGAGTCATCGCCTCAGGCGCTGCCTTGCTAGGCCCGGCAGCCCTGGCCCAGGAAAGCACGGACGCGTCCGACCAGAGCGATGAAACTGCCACCGACGCCTCCGACACCGGAGATCAATCCGGTCGCAGCGACAACGATAGCAGCAGCGCCGGAAGTGAAGGCACTGATGCCAGTGATCAATCCGACCAGGGCGACGCCAGCGAAGCCACCGACAGCGACCAGTCCGGTCGCAGCGATAACAGCAGCGCTGGCGGTGAAGGTACTGATGCCAGTGATCAATCTGACCAGGGCGATGCCAGCGAAGCCACCGACAGCGACCAATCCGGTCGTAGCGATAACAGCAGCGCTGGCGGCGAAGGCACTGATGCCAGCGATCAGTCTGACCAGGGTGATGCCAGCGAAGCCACGGACAGCGATCAGTCCGGACGCAGTGGCAGCAGTGCTGGCGGCGAAGACACTGATGCCAGCGACCAGTCTGATCTCGGTGAAGCCAGAGAAGGTACCGACAGCGATCAGTCGGGTCGTACCGATAGCGATGCCAGCGACCAGACCAGCGTGGGCAGCGAAAGTACTGACTCCAGCGACCAATCCGGTCGCGGCTAGCCGATAGCACCCGGTGACAGCTACAGCATGGCAACAGGACCCGCTGGCATTTCTGCTGGGTAGCGAGGAAGCACAGCGCTTCTTCGCTGACTATTATGAGCAGCAGGCGCTGGTCCGTGCTCACCAGGACAGTGCGCGCTTTGCCGACTTGCTCAGCCTGAAGCGGATCGATGAGTTGCTGGCCAGTTCCGAGCTGCCGCCACGATCCCTGGATATGGCGCGCAAGCAGCCGCCCCTCAAGCGCTCCTTTTTCACGTTTTCCGACGGCAGCATTGATCGCGGCGCGGTACTGCACCACTACCAGCGCGGCGCCACCATCATCCTGCCGCAGATGCATCTCAGTCACGGGCCGCTAGCGGATTTTTGCCGGGCACTGGAAACAGTATTCAGCACTCGGGTACAAACCAACATTTACCTGACTCCTGCCAATAACCAGGGGTTCAGTACCCACTACGACGACCATGATGTTTTTGTTATGCAGGTCAGTGGGGAAAAGCGCTGGCGGCTTTATGAACGCCCGGTAGAAAACCCGTATCGCGGCGAAAAATTCCGCGCCGCGGAACACAAGCCAGGCCATCCCAAAGACGAATTCATACTGCGCGCCGGAGATTGCGTTTACATTCCCCGGGGCCTGATGCACGATGCCGAGTCCCACGGTAGCGAGCCTTCCCTGCATATCACCGTAGGCCTGTTAGGCCAGAGCTGGGCCGACCTGATGCTGGAAGCACTATCAGAAATGGCACTGCGGCATCCGGCGTTCCGCCGCCTGCTACCACCCGGTTATACTGATGCAGACTATGACACCACGCAGGCAATGCAGCAGTTTCAGGAGCTGCTGGATCTGTTTCGTGAAGAGGCTGACTTCCAGGAGCCGTTTGAACTGATGCGCGAGAAATTTCTGCGCGGCCGGCGCCCCAACCTCGCCGGTAGCTTGCTGAGCAGCAGTACCGCTGCGGATGACATCGCCGCGGGCGTCTACACGCTGCGCACTCACTTTCAGGGGCTGCTGCGCCACGATGATACCCGCGTGGTGTTGGTCAGCGCCGGTGGTGATATCCACTTTCCCGCCGCCGCCCTGAGGGGACTGCAGAGCCTGCTGGCGGGGGACCCGGTAGACCGCACCCATTTTTCTGACTTGAACAATGAACAGATTAAGGAGACTCTGCAAAAGTTGGTCGCCTTCGGTGTAGCAGAGCTTGCCGAGAGCCAGGACCGGAGCCAGGACCAAGGTGCCCTGTGATCAGTTCACACATGTCTCAGCCCTGCAGACGGCGCCGCAGGGCCGGGTCTGTACGCCCCTGCTACCGGGTTCCACTTGCCAACAGGCTCCCGATATTCCGTGGGCTGCGCCTTGCCGCAGGGACTTTCAGACTCCCGCAAACCCCTAATTGAGTTAATCAAAGGCTCCCCAGGTCGTGGATACAGTTTCCATAATCACCCTGATTGCGCTGGGACTCATCGTGCTGGCGGTGTGCTGGTACGTGCTGCTTTGGCCGGGCCAACGCCGCAGACGACTGCTTGCCCAGCCCTTTCCCGCCCCCTGGATTCAGTTGCTGCGCGAGCGGCTGGCGTTCTATCCGGAACTGACCGACACCCAGCGCAAGAACCTGACCAACCACATCAAGCTATTTCTGGCGGACAAGCATTTCGAAGGCTGTGCGGGCCAGAAAATCAATGATGAAATCCGCCTGGTAATTGCCGCCCAGGCCTGCCTGCTGGTTCTGAACGAAAAAGGGATACCGTACCCGGAGCTGCGCAGCGTACTGGTCTACCCCGCCACTTTTATCACCGCCCATGACCAGCGCGATGAATTCGGACTGGTGTCCCAGCACCACACGGTGCTGGCAGGAGAATCCTGGAGCAATGGCCGCGTAGTACTTGCCTGGGACCAGGTGGCTCAGGGTGTGGCCAACCTCCATGATGGTTACAACGTGGTGTTCCACGAGTTTGCCCATCAGCTTGACAGCGAATCCGGTTCCACCAATGGCGCACCGTTGCTCGGCAAGCGCGGCGACTACTCAAGCTGGGCAGAAACATTCAGCCGTGAATACCAGGCGCTGGAGCGTCAGGCCATGCACCGCGAACCCAGTCTGATGGATATTTATGGTGCCACCAACCCAGCGGAGTTTTTCGCGGTAGCCACGGAAACATTTCTCGAACGCCCCCGGGAAATGGCCAGCGAACACCCGGAACTCTATCAACAGCTGGCGCGGTTTTATGGTCTGGAACCACATTTGTGGTATTGAGTGATCACACTACTAATTACACACCGCCGGCCGGGGTCGCCTGGCTACAGCGCATCCCGCAGTCCCTAATGGAGACTTCTGACCTGGGGCATATATGCAATCGCAACCGCGAAAGTAATCCCCCTTGCCAGGTTTCAGTTTCGTCATCACTGCCTTTGGCGTGCAGTAAATAGCTCGACAATCGAAGTCTGGAGACCGGCAAAAT
Organism: uncultured Pseudohongiella sp.; assembly: GCA_965230125.1. Taxonomy (GTDB): domain Bacteria; phylum Pseudomonadota; class Gammaproteobacteria; order Pseudomonadales; family Pseudohongiellaceae; genus UBA9145. The sequence continues at coordinate 3,597,655 of OZ245938.1, forward strand.
CACTAAACCTATCAAGAGTCGTGTTGGTGGCCATGGCAATCACCAATGAGTGTTCCGGATAAACTGCCAGCCATGCCATGGAGCCTTTAGACACGCCGCCATGATGAGCATAGTGATCACTTTCATTCCATCGCCAGGTAAGCGCGTAGGATTGTTCGTTGACCTCACCATTGTTGAGCTTCTGCGGCAACCAGAATTGTTTGCGCGTCCGCGGATCAATAAAATCAGGGTCTAGCCAGGCCGAGCCCAGATTTGCCAGATCCTCAGGTCGTGCCGTAAACCCGCCACCAGGCAACTTGTTGCTGAGGTCGACAGGTCGCCACAACTGCGCGCGATTGCCATCCAGTTGATAAAAGCTCGCCCGCTCGGGTGCGGGGTGATCACGAACCGGGGTTCTTAGTGACAATGGCTCAAGCACCCACTCCTGCACCAGTGATTCAAAGGGTTGCTGACCGGCACTTTGTAGCAAATTTGCTATCAACAGCGTGTCGAATGAGGAATACTCAAAGTTGCTGCCTGGCAGATATCGCAAAGGATTGTCATCGAATAGCCCAAGACCTTGGCGCACATTTCCATGTGGACGCCTGAGTGCCATAGTGTGATACACGCCGAGAAAGTCACGATTAGTTTCATATTCGGGCAAACCGGCAGTATGCGAGGCGAGTTGGCGCAGGGTGAGTTGAGACCACGCTGGGTTAGGCAAGGCATCATCATATTCACTGGCAGGTTCGTCCAGCTTCACCAAACCGGCATCAATCATGCGTGCCAGTAGCGTCCCGGTCACGGGCTTGGAAGTCGACCCAATGCGATACAGCGTTTCGGGTGTCGCCAGGACCTTGTCACGCAGATTAGACCAACCGACGGCAGCACTCCAAACCAGCCCCCCGTCGATCGCGACAGCGGCAGAAATGGAGGGCATACGGATACGCTCCTGCCGTGCCAGCAGGAGCGAACAGGCCTGATCAGCTTCAACCTTGAACGCGGCAGCAACGTTGGATAATTGACAAGAATTGGCAACGGGCACAGTTTCCCAGGCCCAGGGTTTCCGCAGCAGCGCATTGGACTCTGCCACAAAACCGTAGATCGGCCACAGCAGATATAAAACAACAGTAATCAATAACAAAACTACGGCAACAAACACGCGTCGGACAAGCATATCGGCAAACACCCTTCAGATGATTCAGAAGCGTGCAAGCATGCCTGTCCAGAATGACCAAGGTCTTGCCGATTTCAAAAAACTAGCGCCGATTCTGAACATCGCTCCTGAATTCTCGAGGAGTCTGGCCGGTTCTGGCCTTGAACGCGCGATTGAAAGGCCCGATAGAATCGTAGCCCAGATTCAGTGCTATGCTCATGATCGGCAAAGCGTCATGAGCAGGATCTGCAAGCTGGTTTGTGGCGTCCCCAATTCGCAAGTCGTTAAGCATGCTGTTGAAATTCCGGTAGCCGCGGGTTTGATTGATCAGTCGCCGCAAGCGATGCTCCGGGCAAGCCAATTGACGAGCCAGCGTCTTAATAGTCAACCCATTTTGTTGATAGCCTCGCTCCGCTATGAATTCGTCAAGAGACTGTGCCAGCGCTACATCTGCAGGAGTGAGTGACGTCGTCTCAGTTCCACGACCCTTTGCCTGCGTACCGGATTCAGCCCCCAGAGCCAATCCTTTATGTCCAATAACGCTTTTCGCCCGTGTGCTCTCCAGACGGAACAACCGGGGAACAACAAACGTAATTGCGAGAAGCAGAACTGTGGCGTTGCTGAGTCCGAAAATCGCGGCATTGCGAAAACGCTCGTCAACCAACTCAAAAATAACCAGCACTGCGCTATACAAACTGACACCCAGTATTACAGTGATCCTTGACCGGCGTCGGCCATCCAGTAGATCAGCAGTGAATCCACGTAGTGTAATGAAACCAGCATGCAGGATTAGTAAAAGCCCCAAGGCATGAATAAAGTCGTGCAGAATTGTATTACCAGCGCGCAAACCCAATGCATAGACATAGACTACTCCGAGTGCAGCGAGCCCTAACTTGACCGCCGCCGGCCAGCGCCTGGGTTCAAAGTCATCATCAAAAAGGTAGCGGATCAGCAGCCAGAAAATAAAGGCGAAGGCGTCGGTCAGCAAGAGCAGAAGGTTACGCAACAATCCATAGCTCTCATCAGCGATCGGTGCCGTCAGCATGACCAGTCCAGCAACGCTCAACCCACCTGCAAACAGCAAGTTGCGCACCGTCGACGCAGGTTCCCGGAGCAGCAGCGGGGCCAGCAGCAACAACTGACCGAGCACCATCATACGGAGCAAAATATCGACAAAACTGAACAGAGGTAGAGAAATCATAGGGGCCAATAAAAGCCAGATCCTGATTAACCAAAAAGCAGTAAATCCAGGTTTATTCCAGCCAGATCCGCGTATTCACTGAGCATCAATACCTCTAATCTGGAGCAGTGGTTTCAGGCTGGCTGCGAGCTGCTCAACCGGTTTCTGCTGACTTAGACGATCCATCACCGAATGTAAGCGGCGCTGTTGCTCAGCTCCAAGATTTTCAATTCGGGCCGCCAGGTCTCCCTCCTGAACCTGGACTGTTTCACGACTGGCGTGGGTGCGCGCTGTTAAAGCGTCCAGCAAAAACAGAAACCGCGCGATGATCACATAAGGAAAATTACGGTTGCGGACCGGACCGAATCGCGCCTCGTATCCGCCAACAGGCAGTCCCTGCAACCGAAATTCAGCGATCTGGTCAGCACCGAGCCAGACGCTGGCTGCTCCCAGCAAACCACCACCCAGTGCGCCCAGCATCAGGCTGCTGCCGGCAAGTGCCACGTCTACCACAGCACCGGTGGCGGCGCCGGCCATAATAGCAGCGGTGGTGAGCTGTTTACGGTTGAGTCCCCAGACAATCCATTTCTCGGTATCAAACAATTCATCGGGAACAACAAGGTCGGTCACCGAATACTCCAGATTGTCGTAGTGCAGCAAGTCGCGCAGCTTGCGGTGGCATTGCTGTTCGGCGGTGGAGACCTCGTGCAGGAACTGCTTTTCCAGAACCGGCTTCAGTTTTTCGGCAGCAGACTTATCCGGTACTGGCTGCGCTACCTGACAGGAACAGACCCGGATCAATAACTCCGCCAGCAACTGGCCAGCCTTGTCCAGTTGCTCAGCACGCTCGCTCTTGTAGGCTTGAATAAGCTGGCCGATGTCATCATGCCACTCTTCCTTGATGTGGCTGAAAGCTTCCAGCACTGAAACCAGTTTGTCGAAATCTGCCTGCATGGCATTGAACACGCGCACCACCCGGAAGTACTGCCCCAGCGCCTGCTGCCAGGCGCCGACATGATCCTCATTTTCGATGGGATTGATCAGCGCCATGCTGGCCTGACCAGTCCAGCGCAGTATTTCCATTTCCGCTTCGTATTCCGCGCCGTAGGGCCGCGAACCGTCTACCACATAGAGAATAGCGGCGCCCGCCATGATGGGTTCCAGCAGCATGACCTCTTCCGGAAATTCCTTCCGGCACTGTTCACTGGCGATAAAACTGTTAACCGCGTCGGCACGGGCGTCTGCCGAAGACGCCCGTTCCTGCAGCCAGGCCAGCACCCTCGTGGGCCGCTGAAAACCGGGCGTGTCGTAGAGAGTAAACTGGCTGCTACCTACCTCTACCGGAATTGCCTGCACCTTCTCCGTAGTGCCACTTTGTGCAGAAATCGCCAGGCTGTCATCACGGGCGATGGTGCTCACGATGGATGACTTGCCCTTGTTGGGATGTCCTACCACTGCGAATGCCGGCTTCATGGCTGCTGCCTCAATTGCAGGACTTGCCAAGGTGGCTTCCTGCCTTTCTCTCCGGTCTCCAGCGTCGCGGCAAAACGTCGCCATTCCTGCAGATGGCTGCTGTTTACTGCCTGCAGCTTGTCCCTGTTCCAGTCCAGCGGCAGCAGCAGCCGGTTTCGGCCAGCCGCACCAGGTATTGTTTTAAGGAAATCAGCAAGTTCCGCGAGCGGCGGCTCCCAGGCCTTGACCAGAACGACGATAGCGACATCTGCTCCTGCTGCATCAAGGTCAGCGTAGATAGTGTCAGGTTTGACACTCTGAATTCCACTGCGGGGCTGATACCGGCTATTCACTGTCTGTGCAATATGCTCCGGCAAGCCAGCCCAGTCCAGCAACTGACCTCCCCTGGGGGCCTCCCCGGCAAGCTCCGCCAGCGGCTGGCTCATCGGCTTCGGTCTGATCCGGTCACCGGAAATCCCCGGCTGAAGATCGCGGTCGCCACGTCTGCGCAAGACGTAGCCTGCCAGTACCAGTAACAGGGTTCGCGGCAGCAGGCTATAGCAGACCTGCGCTGCCAGTACATAGCGCCACCATAGTCCAACCACCGTCTCTGACTGATCGGCTGGCAACAGCCGGAAATCCCGGGTTTGCTCCAGCAAGGACAGAGAAGCCTGCGCTTCGCCCCAGAACGCCCACGGTAAGGCAATCAGATTGAGCGCCGGTAGCAACTGTTCTGCTTCCAGAAGTGTGCTCCGCCAGATAAAACTGATGTCGGTCGCCAGCAACAGAAACAGGTAAAGAAACAGGCTGCCAAGCGAGAAACCCAGACTGAAGAACTGGGTTTGATAGACCAGCCAGGCTTTGCGGTCGCCGATGAGATCACGCTGCAGATACTCACGCCGCAGTCGGGGCGAAGTGAACGGCATTTCCAGTATCCAGCCCACCAGACCACGGCCACCGGGACGAACAACCAGCAACAGACTCAGCAACAGGGCGAACATGGGAACCACCACGAACAGGAGCAACAGAAACAGCAGGTTCACCTGGCCCTGATTATCCCCGGACAGGACGCCGTAACTGAGAACAAGTCCGATGAAGCCCCCCAGGAAAGCCAGGGGCAATGCCGGTTTACGGAACGGATCCTGAGGGGTAGATGACTTATTCAAGACAGTCTGTGCGTAGCGATCATGCTGCCATTATAGGGGATGAACCCGGTTGATTCGACACAGCGCCACAGTTGCCGGTTTCCAGCAGCCACGGTTCCACTGGGCACGGTCCATAAGGTAAGCTGAACCGGTCAGATGCCAGTGATCAAGGGCCTTCAGCATGGAAAAATTTGGAATCGGCCAGGCCGCCACCCGGGTTGAGGATCGGCGCTTCATCTCCGGACAGGGGCAGTACATTGAAGACCTGGCGCTGCCCGGACAGTCATGGGGTGTGTTTGTCCGCTCGCCCCATGCCCACGCCCGCATCCTGGAAATCGATACCGATTCAGTCAGTGACCTGCCCGGGGTACTCGGCGTGTATACCTATGCCGATCTGCGCGCAGCGGACATTGGCGATCTGCCCTGCAACGTCGGCACCAGCAACATTGACGGCTCGTCTTGCTACAAACCGCCGCGACCCGCCCTGGCGAACGGAATCGTGCGCTTTGTGGGCGACCCCGTGGCCCTGGTGGTGGCCGAGACCCGTAGCCAGGCAATTGATGCCGCCGAGCAGCTATGGGTGGATTACGAGTCGCTGGATGCGGTGGTGGAAACCGGCGTCGCGTTGGACAGCGAGCAACCACCAATCTGGGAATCCGCGCCCCACAACCAGTGCTTCCACTGGCAGGCTGGTGACCGGCAAGCCACCGACGAGGCTTTTGCCGCCGCTGACCGGGTGGTGAATGTCGAACTGGTCAATAACCGCGTCATTCCCAACTCCATGGAGACCCGCGGTGCGATTGCCGATATCGACAATGGCCGCCTGGTTTTGCATGTTTCCTGTCAGGGCGTGCACATGCTCAGACGCATGCTGGCGGGCCAGATCTTCAATGTGCCGGAGCAGGATATTCACGTACTGTGCCACGATGTGGGCGGCGGCTTCGGCATGAAGATTTTCATGTATCCCGAATATGTCGCCACCCTGTTTGCCGCACGTCAGTTAAACCGGCCGGTGAAATGGATCGCCGAGCGCAGCGAAGCCTTTGTCAGCGATACTCATGGCCGCGACCATATCTCCCGGCTGGAGTTGGCGCTGGACAAGGACGCACGCATCAAGGGCCTGCGGGTCCAGACTACTGCGAACATGGGCGCCTACCTCTCCCAGGCCGGACCGTTCGTGGCCACCGACGCTGGCGCGGCAATGCTGGTGGGCTGCTATGACATTGCTGCCGCCCACGTTGAGGTCAAGGGAGTATTCACCAATACCGCTCCAGTCGATGCCTACCGTGGCGCCGGTCGTCCCGAAGCTATTTATGCCATTGAACGATTGATAGATGTTGCTGCAAGCGAGCTTGGCATTTCTGCGGATGAAATGCGCAGGCGAAATTTTATTTCTGCGCAGCAGATGCCCTATGCCACGGCGCTGGGCGCCACCTACGATTCCGGCGATTTCTGCCAGAATATGGAGGACGCCATGCAGTTGGCCCGATGGGATGAATTTCCCCAGCGCCAGCAGCAGGCCCGCGCCGCGGGCAAGCTTCGTGGTATCGGCATGGCCAGCTATATTGAACGCTGCGCTGGCGGCGCCCCGGAACAGGCTCGCCTCACCGTTGACGGCCAGGGTCATGTCACCCTTTATATCGGCACTCAGTCCAATGGCCAGGGCCACGAGACCGCGTTCCGGCAAATACTCTGTGAACGACTCGGTCTGACATTCGACGACATCAGCATTGTGCAGGGAGATTCCGACCGGATTGCTACCGGTGGCGGCACCATGGGATCCCGATCGGTACCCGTGGGCGGCTCGGCCATCGGCATGGCGTCCGAGAAGATTATCGAAAAGGCAAAAGCCAAGGCTGCAGAGCTCCTGGAATGCGCGGTCAGTGATGTGGAATTTACAGCCGGCGAATTCCGCATCGTTGGCACCGATCGGATCCAGTCGTTCAAGTCCGTCGCAGCAGCCGCCAGTGAAGAAGACCAACCCGGCTTTGATGAGGCGGAAACCTTTGCGCCGGAGGTGGCCACGTTCCCCAATGGTACCCACGTGTGTGAGCTGGAAATCGACCGCGACACCGGTGTGATCGAAATCGTCGACTACACGGTGGTGGATGACTTTGGTCGCGTCATCAATCCGCTGCTACTGGAAGGCCAGGTACATGGCGGTATCGCCCAGGGCGTTGGCCAGGCCCTGCTGGAATACTGTGCCTATGAAAGCGACAGTGGTCAGCTGGTTTCCGCCAGCTTTATGGACTACACCATGCCCCACGCCGATCATCTGCCGATGATTCGCTTTCAGCGCAATGAAGTGCCCTGTGCCACCAATCCGCTGGGTATCAAGGGTGCCGGGGAAGCCGGCGCCATTGGTGCCCCGCCGGCGGTGGTCAATGCCGTGGTGAACGCCCTGGCGGAGTATGGTGTGCGGCACCTGGACATGCCAATCACCGCCAATCGCGTCTGGCAAATTCTGCAGGCAGCCCCGGGCGACAAATAGTAATCCGGCGCGGGATGCCTTGTTTTGGTGCGCCTGGCCGCAGTGCACCAACGGATGGCACGGACCTGCGCCAGCAGTGCCCTTTCAACACCCAGGAGAGCCGCTTATTTCCCTGCAAATACAATAACTTGAAGACGCACCCGAGAGTCTGTCCAGAAACCTGCTAACAGTCCCCGATCTGGCGCAGTTCTTGAATCAAGGAAGGCAGATAATAATATACGATCCCGGTGACAATACCATGAGTTTGTTAGTGTTTACTGACCTCGACGGCAGCCTGATGGAACACGAGAGCTATTCCATTACGGCCGCCGCACCCGCGCTCGCCGCACTGCGAGAGCGACAGATCCTCATGGTGCTGAATTCCAGCAAGACTGCCGCCGAGATGCAGGCGGTGCAGACCCGGCTGTCGCTTACCGCGCCGTTTGTCTGCGAAAACGGCGCGGCGCTGTTTTTCCCGAACCAGACCACGCCTGACGAGGCGACAGTGTTTGGCGCCCTGCGCGCTGACTGGCTACCCCAGGTACACGCCCTGCGCAAACAGCACGACTACCCGTTCGAAGGCTTTGCCGACTGGAACGCAAAACAGGTGAGCGAACTCACCGGGCTGGAAGAGCAGGAGGCTGATCTGGCGCGGCAACGGCAGTTCAGTGAACCCATCCTGTGGCGCGGTGCGGCATCCAGCCGCCAGCAGTTCGAGCAGCAGCTCGCCGGGATGGATCTGTCCCTGTTGGAAGGCGGACGCTTTCTCAGCATTCAGGGCCAGCACGACAAGAGCAATGCCATGACCTGGCTAAGAGATCGGTTAAAACAACAGTCGCGGGAACACTCAACGGAGAAACAGCAATCCGCTGACCCGGAGGTCATCACCGTGGCCCTGGGCGACAGCCCCAATGATGCGGCCATGCTCGAAGCGGCAGATGTGGCAGTCATTATTAAGTCTGCGAAGTCTGACCGCATCACACTGCACCAACCTAATCGAATTATTCGTACCAGCCGTCCCGGCCCGGCTGGCTGGAAGGATGCCATGCTGGAAATCCTGCAATTACTGGACAGCGGCAGTCTCGCTGCAAATGGGAGTTGAACCATGGGTGATTTTCACCAGAACGGTATTGTTACTACGCTACACAATCTCGGCCAACGTCCGCTGGACGACATGGAACAGGAGCTACAAAAGTTCAAGAAAGCCAGGCCCATGGGTCTGGTGCTGCCATCCCTGTTTTCAGAGCTGGAAGGGCCTGCCCTGTCGGGCATCATCGACGAGATCACCAAGGTCCCCTACCTGGATGAAATCGTCATCGGTCTGGACCGGGCTGACCAACAGCAGTTTGAGCATGCCCTGGACTACTTTTCTCGCCTTCCGCAGCACCACCGGATTCTCTGGAATGACGGTCCGCGCCTGAAGGCTATTGATGCGCAGCTCAAAGAGTTCGGGCTGGCCCCCATGCAAATGGGCAAGGGCCGAAATGTCTGGTACTGCTACGGCTATATTCTTGCTTCGGGCCGATGCGAAGCGGTGGCACTGCACGACTGCGATATTCTGACCTATGACCGCAGCCTGCTGGCACGCCTGATCTATCCAGTGGCCAATCCGAACTTTAACTATGAATTCTGCAAGGGCTACTATTCCAGAATCGCCGGGCGCAAGATCGGTGGTCGCGCCATGCGCCTGTTCGTCACGCCCATGATTCGCACCCTCAAGAAAGTTTGCGGTCAGAGCGAATTTCTCGACTACCTGGACAGCTATCGCTATCCACTGGCCGGTGAGTTTTCCATGCGTTCCGACGTGATCAATGACCTGCGAATCCCTAGTGACTGGGGCCTGGAAATTGGCGTGCTATCCGAGATGAAGCGCAACTACGCCACCAACCGCTTGTGTCAGGTAGACATAGCCGATGTGTATGACCACAAGCACCAGGACCTGTCCATCGAAGACCGGGACAAGGGCCTGTCGAAAATGACTATCGACATAGCCAAGGCGCTATACCGGAAGCTGGCCACCAATGGTGAAGTTTTTTCAACTGAAAAATTTCGCACCATAAAGGCAAGCTACTACCGGATCGCCCTGGACTTCGTCGACACCTATCAAAACGATGCTAGAATCAACGGCCTCGAGTATGACCGGCACATGGAAGAAGAGGCAGTTGAATTGTTTGCCAAGAATCTGATGGTTGCCGGCGATCAATTCCTTGAACGTCCCATGGACAAGCCTTTTATTCCCAGTTGGAATCGCGTTATCAGCGCCATTCCGGATATTCTGGAACAGCTCAAAGCCGCCGTTGAAGAAGACTTTCAGGAGTACGGGAAAAACTGAGCCCTATGGATGAAGCAGTAAATCTAGAAAAGGAATTCCGCCGCCGAATCGGCGAACACCTGCGAGTCATTTACGGCGATGCTTTCGATGCCGGGTTGATTGATCGGCTGGTGGCCGAAATCGGCATGGGCCGAAACCTGCAGGCGCCAACTCCGCACAGCAACAACTGGAGTGAAAGCGATTGCCTGCTGATTACCTATGGCAACACCATCAAGAATGATGCCGAGAAACCACTGCACACCCTGAAACGATTTCTCAATAACCATCTCGATGGCGTAATCAGCACCGTTCACATCCTGCCCTTTTTCCCGTTCAGTTCCGATGACGGTTTCGCGGTCATGGACTACCTGGAAGTCAATCCCGCCCTGGGGGATTGGAGCGACATCGAGTCCATCAGCAAGAACTACAAACTCATGTCCGACCTGGTGCTGAATCACATGTCGGCGCGCAGCCTGTGGTTCGATAATTTCAAGAAGCGACTCGACCCGGGCAAGGATTACTTTGTCGAGGCCGACCCGAATATCGATACCAGCAAGATCGTCCGGCCGCGCAATTCCCCGCTGCTCACCGAGGTGGAAACCGCCGATGGCACCCGTCACGTATGGTGCACATTCAGTGCCGACCAGGTAGATCTCAACTTCCGAAATCCTGATGTGCTAGTGGAGTTCGTGCGCATCATTCGCAAATACCTTAACCATGGAGTGACGGTATTTCGCATGGATGCGGTGCCCTTTCTCTGGAAAGAAATTGGCACCGGCTGCGTCCACCTGCAGCAGACTCACGAAATCATCAAGTTGCTGCGTACACTCATTGAACACAACTCGCCGGAAGCCATTATCATCTGCGAGAACAACGTGCCGAACCGGGAGAATCTCACCTACTTTGGCAACGCCAACGAGGCGCATGTCATTTACAACTTCTCCTTGCCGCCGCTGCTGGTATTCACCCTGCTCAGCGGCGATTGCCGGCACCTGAAGACCTGGATGATGAGTATGCCGCCTGCCCGTAACGGCACCGCCTACCTGAATTTTATTGCTTCTCACGACGGCATTGGTCTGCGGCCACTCGACGGTTTGCTCAGCGACGATGAGCGCACCCAGATGGTGGAGGCGATCAAGGAGTTCGGCGGCCGCGTAACTTACCGGCGGGCCCGTGAAGGCTATGACAAACCTTATGAGCTGAACATCACCCTGGCGGATGCTTTGAAAGGCACCATGCACAGCGGTGAAGACGAGCTGGGAATCCAGCGCTTTCTCTGTGCCCACACCATCATGCTGGCCCTGGAAGGCATTCCCGCGGTGTATATTCAGAGCCTGTTCGGATCTCGCAATGACTACCGGCGCGTGGAGCATACCGGCCGGCCACGATCCATTAATCGCCATATCTGGCAGCAGCAGGAGCTGGAAGACTGTCTGAAGGATAGCGACAGTCATCACGGGGCGATCTTCAGGGAAATGACGCGACTGATAAAGATTCGCCGTCAGCAAACTGCCTTCCACCCCAACGCCACCCAGTTCACCCTGCATCTGGGCACCGAGGTTTTTGCGTTCTGGCGACAGAGCATTGATCGCGAACAGAGCGTGTTCTCACTCAGCAATATCACCGACAGAATTCAGACCATCAACCTGTCGGACATCAACCTGATTGGCACCGATGTCTGGCACGACCTGATCAGCGGCGAGCGCTACGAGGATCAGAGCCAGCAGCTGCAGCTCCAGCCGTATCAGACGGTGTGGATTTCCAACACCCAACCCTGAAACTGACCCCTCACGGCTCGTGAGTCTGGTGTCCCCGTCCGCCTGACGCAGGCGGGTCCTCCAGCGGCCGGCCGCACATCATTCTAAATAAGAATGATTATTATTTACTCCACCATTAGCGTTATGCTAAATTTCGATCCCACTATCCAGGAGCCGCCTTCTCCAGGCGCCACCCAGACCATTACCGGTACCAACCCGATTGCTAAAAACAAAATTGCCCAGGACCAAACCATGCCCAACACCTTTACCGCACATTCTCTACCCTCCACTGCCGTTGCACGCAATCTGCTGAGCCTGGCGGTCTGTCTCGGACTAGGCGGACTAAGCAGCGCCGCCCTGGCCCAGGACAATACCGGCGTGATGGAAGAAATCCTCATCACCACCACCCGCTCCAACACCCCGCTTAGCCAGATACCCAATACGGTTACCCTGATTAACGCGCAGGAGCTTAATCAACAGATCAATATCAATAACGACCTGTCCACGATTCTCGGCAATCTGATTCCAAGCTTTTCTCCCAGCCGCCAGAAGATGACCGGCTTCGGTGAGAGCCTGCGCGGTCGGTCCCCGCTCTACATGGTCGATGGTGTTCCGCAATCCAATCCGCTCCGCGACGGGTCACGGGATGGTCACACCATCGACCCACTGATGCTGGAGCGCGTAGAAGTGATTCATGGCGCCAATGCCATTCATGGATTGGGCGCTTCCGGCGGCATCATCAATCTGATCACCCGGCGCCCTGATAATGAGTGGCAGCAGAGCCTGCGCCTGGAGTCTTTTGGCCAGGAAGAAGATCTCGGCGAGAGCCTCGGTTATGGCGGCAATTACAGCCTGTCCGGCCGCAGTGGCAATGTCGACCTGCTGGCCAGTGTCAGTTATCGCGCCACCGGCGTGGACTACGATGCCAACGGCCAACTGATCGGATTCGACAACGCCCAGGGCGACACCATGGATGCCGATACCCTGAACCTGTTCCTCAAGACCGGCTACGAGTGGGATGACCAGCGCCTGGAATTGACCGTCAACGATTTCAATCTGGAAGGCAATAGCGACTGGGTGTCTGTCAATGGTGACATTTCCGCAGGTATACCCACTACCGCCGAACCCGGCACCATACCCGGTGAGCCGGTCAGCAACGACGTCACCATGTTCAGTGTCAATTACACCAACGAAGATTTTTTTGGCCACGAAATGCGCCTGCAGGGATTTGATCAGTCTTTCGCCGGCACCTACGGCGGCGGCACCTTTGGCACGTTTCAGGACCCGGCTTTTGGTACGGACCTGTACGATCAGTCGCAAAACAACTCTGACAAGCGCGGCTTCAAACTCACCCTGGCACTGGATGAACTGGGCGGCCTGCCGGTGGGCCTGGTTTATGGGGCTGACTACCTCAATGATGAAACCTTCCAGCAGTTGGTATTAACCGGACGTAATTGGGTCCCGGAGACCAGCTACGACAACTTCTCTTATTTTGCCCAGGCTGACTACACCGGTATCGAAAACCTGACTGTCACGGTCGGTGTTCGTCATGAACGAGCTGCCCTTGAAGTGAACGACTTCACCACGTTGTTCTCCTACAACGGCGGCCAGTTTGTTGCCGGCGGTGAACCCGATTTCAGTGAGACCCTTGGCAATATCGGTGCCACTTACAATGTCAGTGAAAACTGGCGCCTGTTTGCCAATTATTCGGAAGGCTTTTCAATGCCCGACGTCGGCCGCGTGCTGCGTGGTATCAACGTTCCCAATCAGGATGTGGAAACGTTCCTGAATCTGGAGCCAATCATCACCGAGAACACGGAGCTGGGTGTGGAGTTCGACAACCAGGTGGTTTCGGCACAGCTGAGCTACTACACCTCAGACTCCGATCTCGGCCAGCGTCTGCAGGCCAATGCCGACGGGATTTTTAGCGTGCAGCGTGAAAGAACCGAGATCGACGGTATTGAATTTCGCACACAGTGGTTCGCCACCAGCAATGACACCCTGGGTCTGCGCTATGCCTACACCGACGGCCAGTATGACGCCAACGATGACGGGGCGGTGGATACCGATCTCAGCGGGGCCAACATGTCGCCGAACCGGTTGAACCTGAGCTGGGAGCGACGCTGGAGTGATGATCTGTCCTCTCGCCTGCAGGTGAACTATTTAGCGGATCGTGACTTCGACAATGCTGCCGGCGTGACAACCAATAGCTTTGACGGCTATACCACCGTGGACCTTTTTGGTGAATACAACATCGGGCCCGGCTCGCTGCGTCTTGGACTGCAAAATCTGACCAACACCGACTATTTCACTTATTTTTCCCAGACACTGGGCAATGATGGCCGAAACTTTAAAGGTATCGGGCGCAGCTTTAGCCTGGCTTACAATCTCAACTTCTAGACCTGACTTTCCAAATCCCTGCGTCAGGTAACCTGCAAGAGATCGTTTATATGCGTCAACTGTTCATCCTGTTCCACAAGTACACCGGGCTAACCCTCGGTGTGCTGCTGGCGGTGACGGCCCTGTCCGGCAGCCTGCTGGTATTCGACCGGGAACTGGACGAATTGTTGACACCGGCCACGGCAGACTTTGAGCCGGTCACTGAACTGGCACCGTTTCAACTGGCGCTGGACAACGCCCGCGCCGCGGTCAACAACGGCAGCGAGCCTACGCGGCTAATGCTGGGTCGTCACAGCGGCGCGCCGCACATTATCCGCTTTCCCACACCTGAAGACGCGGCGGGGCCGATTGAGGTCAGCGTCCATCCCGGGACCGGTGAAGCCCTTGCGGTGCGGATCTGGGGCGAGTATCCGGTCACCTGGATTTATCACCTGCACCTGGCTTTCCTGGCCGGTCCGGCCGGCGAGCTGGTGGTCGGCGTGATGGGTTTCTGCCTGCTGTTTTTCTGTCTGACCGGCGTGGTCATCTGGTGGCCCAAAATAAGCCAGGGTCAGCGCCAATGGCGCCGGGCCTTTACTATCAGGTCCAGAGCCGGAGCCTTTCGCCTGAATTACGATTTGCACAAGACCACCGGCGTTTATCTGCTACCGGTATTTATCCTGCTGGCAGTCACCGGCATCGAGATTGTCTGGCATGACCCGTTCGAGACTGCAGTTGCTGCTGTCTTGCCGGTGCGCGAGGACCCTGACCCGGTGTCTCAGCCCGGGCTCGGGGAAATCTCTATTGATGAGGCTGCGTCAATCGGCCAGTCGGTGTTTCCTGATTCGCGTATGGCGCGTCTTTATCTGCCTGCCAACGCGGAAGCAACCTGGCGGGTGACCTTTATGCACCCGGAGGAATGGTGGAACGAGTATGGCGCCAGCACCGTGTATATCGATCAATACGACGGTGAGGTTCTGGAGGTCTGGGATGCCCGCGACCTGCCTGCTGGCAGCACCCTGCTCAGCTGGATGTTTCCGCTGCATAACGGTGACGCACTGGGACTTCCCGGTCGTATCCTGGTCTTTCTGAGCGGCCTGCTTATGACCGGCCTGTTTGTAACCGGCATTTACATGTGGCTTAAAAAGCGCCAGCCGCGAACTGGCAGGCCTGAAACATCCGCGGAGCAGGTTCTGGAACTGCGCATCAGTTCCGACTGAACCAGGGAACCTCTGGATCATTCTGCCGCTGCTCTGGTCTCCAGACGAGATGACTGGCGAGGCGCTTTGCCGCCGGCATGCGTCGGCCTGTCAAGGCGAGGCAACAAAGCCAGTGGGCTCGTCCAGAGGTCCCTCCGGGCGGGGCCTGTCGGGCGCCAGTGCGTGGTTGTCCCGCTTGGCAGGAGGTTGGCCATTCCCTGCCCGTGACGCCTGGCGGTCGCGCCCGACAGACTCCCGCAGAACACCGGTACAATTATTAAAAGGTTCTAGATCGCATCGCTTAAGTAATCCACCGCCAGGGTGCTCATCGCCCGCACCGCTGGCAGCAATGAACCCTCATCGATATAGAAGCGCGGCGAATGATTGGGGATCGCTTCCGAGGCTGGCACGTTCACCGGCCGGCCGCCAATGAAAAAGAAGAATCCCGGCACCTCTTCCTGATAGAACGAAAAATCTTCGGCACCGGTAATGCGCGGTGATTCGAAGACATTCGCCTCGCCATAGATGCGTTCCAGAGTCGGCGCCATCTGCGCGGTCAGTTCGGCATCATTAAAGGTAACCGGTACGCCAGGATAGATTGTCAACTCGGCACCGGCACCGGCGCTGTCGGCAATATTGGTGACGGTGCGCTGGATGCGCTCATGGATAGTGTCACGCATCTCCGGATCGAAAGTGCGGATGGTGCCGGTCATGGTGGTGGAATCGGGAATGATGTTATTGCGGACACCGCCATCTATGGTGCCCACGGTCACCACTGCCGGGGCGCTGGTGATATCGACCTGGCGAGAGACGATGGTCTGCAGGCCCATGACGATCTGTGAGCTGACCACAATCGGGTCCACGCCCATCCAGGGCCGAGCGGCATGGGTCTGCTGGCCATTAACGGTAATGTCGAATCGCTCGGCGCTGGCCATCATACCCAGCGAGCGGAAGCCCACTTCGCCTACCGCATAGCTCTGGCTGATATGTAGTCCGAAGATGGCGTCCACGTCTGGTCCCAGCAACACGCCCTCGTCCACCATCATCCTGGCGCCCCCGCCTTCTTCGGGCGGCGCCCCTTCCTCGGCGGGCTGGAATATAAACTTGATGGTACCGGCGATATCCTCGCGCATGGAGGTCAGCACTTCGGCGGCGCCCATCAGAATAGCCACATGGGTATCATGACCGCAGGCGTGCATCACGCCGACATCATTACCGTTATAGGTGGATCGCACCGTAGAGCGAAACGGGTAATCGGTTTGCTCTACGACAGGCAGGGCGTCCATATCGGCGCGCAGCGCCACTACCGGTCCGGGTCGGCCGCCTTCCAGGGTCGCCACGACGCCGGTATACGCCACTTCGGTTTCCACTTCCAGGCCCAGACTGCGCAGGTGGTCTGCCACCAGCGCTGCGGTACGGAACTCGCGATTGCTCAGTTCCGGATTCTGGTGAATATCCCGGCGCCAGGCGATGACCTTGTCTTCGATCGCCGCCGCACGCTGGGCGATAAGCGCATCAAGTTGCCCGTTTTGCGCCTGGCTGACGCTGGTGGCAGTCAGACCAGGCAGCAAGCCAAGCAACAGTACGACTGCCAGATTGGAACCATTCATGTTGTTATTCCCGATATCGGTGACTGTGCCAGCATTATGACCCAGCCGGGTAAGCTCTCCAAGCCATTGGGGTTTTCCCGGCATGGCCGAATATCGTATAAACGTCTCAACCGTCTCAAAAAACGCTGCGGAAAATCACCATGCGACTATTGATTGGCACTCCGGCCTATGGAGGAATGGTACACCTGGAATACATGAACAGCCTGCTCGACTACCAGAAACAGGGTCTGGATTTCGCACTGGCCTCACTGGGCAACGAGAGTCTGATTACCCGGGCGCGCAATACGGTGATTTCCTACTTTTACCATCACCGCACGCAATTCACTCACCTGCTGTTCCTCGATGCCGATATCCACCTGCCTGCTACCGGCCTGAAAACGCTGCTGGATTTCAACCTCGATGTGGTTGGCGCCGCGGTGCCCGCCAAGGCCTATGATGCCGAAGGCCGAACCCGCAGCAATTCGGGAAAGTATGAACAACAGGTCGTAGCCAATTTATATATTACTCGTGAGCTTGGTACGGCCACCATTCTGTTGAGTCGCAAGGCGGTAAAAGCGCTGGTGGAAGATGCCCGTGCCGATGGCCGCATCTACTACAACGACCCGGGCTATGATCCGAAGGCGCAACTGGGGAACCTGGAGATGTTCGATGTCTTCCAGGTGGGCGTGGAGGATGGCGTGTATTTATCGGAAGATTACTGGATGTGTCGGCGCCTGGCCGCACTGGGCTTTCCGGTTCACGTCACGGACGCGATACCGGTCACGCACTACGGCACTCATGGTTTCCGGCTGCCGCCACTCGATCAGGATAACGGCGCGCCAGAATAAGTTGCCTCTAGCGGCCTGACGGTATCAGAACATACCGCTCACTTTCGATGTACGCAGAAGTTATCTTTGCCAGGTAAGACTCAAAAGTCCCAGGCCAGGCCCAGTCTCAGGTTCCAGAAGTTGTCCTGTCCACCCGGGTTGCCGGGCGGACGATTGACATCCAATGGCGTATAGGAAGAAGCCACGTTAATGCGCCAGCTGTCATTAACCCGATAGACTAGTCCCACACTGACAGTTTCCGTGGTGCCTTTGCTGTCGAGGGTGGAGAGATCCAGCGAACCCAGAAGCTGTGCTTCCAATTGCACGAACGGATCCATCCGGGTCACTGCAAGTGAGACCCAGGGCCGAATGCCCAACGGCAGTTCGACCAGAGAAAATATAACCTCGGCCCCGTAATGATCCATCACCATACGATCATTAGACGGCGCCGTACATCCGAATGGATTTGCCACAGTTTGCGGGGGTTGTGTGGCGACCTCGGCGCTGCAGGTCACGTCCGCACGCACCTCGCCTTCCTGGGCAAACACACGCAGGCCAAATCCCCAGTCGCCCAGGTCCAGCAGTGGCCGCGACAGGGCAATACCCCACAGCCCGTCAGGCTTGGCGCCATCAATTTTCAGTGGTGGCGTATACGAGAGCTCGGCGGTGACATCCCAGATCAGGCCAAGACTGGCTCGGGCCCGTCCGAACACGGGCGATTTGTTCAGGTCTTCATCCTTAAAGCCACCAAACCCCACTTGCTGCTGGTCTTCATTCAGCGCTGGAATCGAACCCAGCTCGGCGGAAAAAACGAAATCTCCCAGGCTGGTGGAACGCGGGGGCATCTGCCCCAGGTTGAGGGACGAGGCAGTCATGTACGCCATGGCCCAACCCTCCGGGCTGTCGAACTCAACTATTTCCTGGGTGCTCAGATTGGTTTGTGCCTGTCCCGGTGACGCCGCAAATACCAGCGTGGCGATCAAACTGGCGGATTTTACTGTTAGTGGCATAAGGACTTTCCCGATCGGTGCTGATCCTGTGATCGGCATTGTTATAAGGCTCTAACGCAGTTAATGCGACTTCGCTTACAGGTTTGCTGTCTCGTGCCAATTCTATGACCTGTTATCGACTTCCGGAACGGCTAGAGGACCCGGGTATATGGAGACTCCCCGCAAAGATCGAGTATAGTGAAAACTGGTCTGGCCTGGCAGGCCCGCGTTATATTGCCAGACAGAATAACTGGGCCAGGTAACCTGGTTCGGCACTTGGAGGCGAATATGACATTCCACACTATTGCCATAGGCAGTTTGATCTGGGCAAGCCTGATTACAGTAGCTGCCTTCGGGCAACCTGCTGAGTCCAAAACAGACTACAACATTGATTCAGGAGATTCGATCCTGCGGGTGTACGTGGGCCGGGCCGGGCCATTGGCGCGCCTGGGCCATAACCACGTCATCCATACGCGAGCCATCAACGGACGAATCGAGTTGGCAGATAATCCTTTGAATTCCAGCGCCAGGTTTTCTTTTCCCGTGAGCAGCTTTGTTGTTGATGATCAATCCGAACGGGATCGTGCCGGCGAGGGATTTGAAAGTCAGCCGGGCGAGTCCGCCATTGAGGACACCCGGGAAAACATGCTCGGCGCTGATGTTCTCAACGCCACTAAGTTTGGCGAAATATCCATCATCGCTGCGCCCGTGAGCACCGATGACAGCGACTGGTTACTCGCCGTGGACATTAACTTTCTGGGCGCGACATTCAGCCAGGAACTCCCGGCCCAGGTGACGATAGCCGATTCGCAACTGGACATCACCGCCAACTTCACACTGCAACACGAGGATCTGGAATTGTCCCCCTTCTCGGCACTGGGTGGCAGTTTGCGCGTGGCGGAAGCCATTGATTTTGAATTACAAATCAGCGCGAACATGCAATAGTGCCTGGCACTTCAGTCAGTCAGTTACCGTTTTGTTGGAAAACGTTAAGAATGTAGTTCGCTGCATCCGTAGCGCAGGTTGAACCGTCAGAGTCGGTACAGGCACTCGGGTTGTTACGCGGCATTGCGGTATCGATTTTATTCTGGAGGGCAACAAAGGTATTGAAACTGCTGTTAATCAGGTTTGGCCCGATGCCGCCCTGACCGCTGCTACCATGGCACTGCTGGCACTGTGCGTTGAAAATATTCATGCCACGGGTAATGCTCTGCTCGTCAGTGTCAGAGTCTGGCTCAGGTTCAGGCACAGGTACCACACTCAAAACTTCCGGATTGCCGAAAGTGATAGGGTCATCGCCAAGAATAGTCAGACTGGCCTCGAACAATTCGTTTCCGAAACGCAGGGCTGGTATATGGAGAACCGCACCATTCTGAAATTCTGCGCCAGCATTGCCAGCGGTAATACCGCTGCCATAAAGAAAGAAGTCATCGCGCAAGGTGAATTCCAGCGACTCAAGGTTGACGCTGAAATTCACATTGCCTACCCCTACACCAGGGGCCTCCAGCACCGGTACGTTAATGGAATTATCGCTGGCATCGAAGGTGGTAACCGGATCTACAGACACTGAAGCGGACAAGCCGGCGAAATTAGTCGGCCCCGGAATTACCGGTAGCAGATCGCCGCTCAGAGCCTGAACGCCATTAAGTGGCATCTGCCCGGCAACGTACTCAAGCGTGTCGGTTTCCTGTGCGAAATTCAGGCTACCACCAGGCAGCGGGACAAACCCATCGGGAAGGGTATAGTCCGGAGTCAATCCGGTCAGGCTGACAAAACCGCTGGTGGCCAGCAACAGGCTCGCGCCGGCTGTTTCGCCGGCGAGGTCACTGTCCAGAACGAATTCATGAGTATCGTTGTCATTCATGCTCACCATAGTCAGACCAGACAGCGCGCCCTGGTCCGAACTGTCACTGGACAGCTCTACGTATTGCACATCCCCATCCGAGTTCGTGAACACTTCGCTGATTGACCAATCCTGGGCCTGGCTGAGTGCAGGCAGGGAAATCCCGAAAACTGAGGCTAGAGAAACAATCATTACGTGTCTTTGCATATCAGCATCCAGGTTGGCGATTAATTGATGGTTGCGCTATTATCTTTAGACCCGCTTTCATCGATTTTTATTCAAAAGCAGTTCGAGCTTGAGCCTGATCCGGGAATCTCTGATCAATTCTAACGGTGCTCTGCGGGAGTCTGTCGGTTCTTTAAAAAAACGATTCTGGATCAGAGTAGCTCAGTATTTCAATGACATGGTTTCCGGACGTGGCGCCCATAAACCAGCAGCTCGGTACAGCGTCGGATCCAATGCAGCGCTATTCGGATTCAGCGGCCTGCTCGGACCGCATATTACAGGCGGTGACCCGCGGCATATAGGCGATGTATTTGATCATCATTGAACCGCGAATATCCTGCTTTTCAAAGAACGGGGTCTCATCGTCGATGTATAACAATCGACTGGTGGTTGCCACCAGATCCTCATCCATTTCCATAGCGCACTGATGACGCCCCAGATTTCGCGGAATGCGCCGACCCATGCCGGGCCGATACATGAAAACTTCCTGGGTATCCTCGAAATAGACGAAATCCACGACGCCGTCGCGGTTGGCGTCGCGGGCGCACATATCGTAGATCATGAAGTTGTCACAGTAATTTGCATTCACCGGACCTTCCCCGTCGCCAAGGGATCCGGCACAGGAACTCAGTACCAGGACCAGAGCAAGCGAAAGGAATGTCAGATTGAATAATGGCATTGCGAAAGTTAACGGCTGGTGGGCCGGAGATCTGAACTGCGACCGTCACCAAAAGCTGGATTGTTATCCGATTATCATACTAGGGAACCTCTGATCGATTCTACCGCTGCCCTGCGGAAGTCTGTCAGCCGCGACTGCCCGGCGTCGTGCACCGGAAATGGCCCATCCCTTGCCAACCGTGGCAACGACGCAGTGGCGCCCGAAGAGGCCTGCAGAGCTTCGGTTGAATTGCTCAGCGGTTCCCTGACTTACATGGTGCTGCGCAGATTTCCGGGCAAGAACTATTGTGTGGTGTCCATCGCCACGTAATTCATGGCCATGTAAATCACAGCCATGTAAATCACAGCCATGTAAATCACTGACCTCGAGCGCGGCTGCGGGGAGGCAGGGTTACCGCCCCACATCCGCTTCAGCAGAGTCTGCCGGGACATCGCAACCTTCTTCGCACCTCCAATCCAATGAAACTCAAGCCAACAGACTTTGGTAATAAATAGCGGTGATAAACAGCGTAACCCCCATCAGCACCCTGACGCGGGCAAGCTTCCCGATGTGTACATTAACAGTTCCTCAATCGCCACAAGTAGAGTCAGCTCACAACTCCCGGAAATGCGCGACGCACCATTTAAAGTGACAGTTTCAGGACAGAAAAGGCAAACAGCTTGATGTTTGTCAGGCCGGCTCATGAGATGCGGGGGAATCAGCCTTGCGGCCAGTAACGAGCGGTGGGGATTAAACGATTAAGCAGCTTTGCTGCTCAGAAATTCATTGCCAGGGATGTGCCGTCGGCAAGCGCGGCTTGAATCAGCTCTTCCAGCAGTACCTCGCGGTCTTCCCGGATTTCCAGGAAGTAACAACGCAGAAAAGAGATATCCAGCTTGCGATCATAAAAGAAGCCCAGCAATTTCACCCGAGCTTCCAGCATTGTCCCATCGGGAAGTCGCATCCGGCAATCGGTGACAATGCGCGAATTCTTGAACTGGTAGGAAAGATTGCCCTGAAAGCGAATCTTGGTGCCGGTGGTGGACAGATCCGCCACTTTGCCCTGCAGGCGGGTTCCGTTGGCGAACACCGTGACACTGATATCGTCGATGGACTCGCAGTCTACCCGGATAGCCTTGCGCAGCTGCGTGAACTTGACCGCCTCAGGGAAGCGAAACCGGCACTCGGAAAACAGCCGATTGGACAGCGCATTACCCCCCACGCCAATCATTTCACTGTCAAACTGCAGGCTGATGCCACCACTCTGGGCGCGAAAGCTAACCGGCATTTCGGGCTGCAATCCGGAATACTTGACCTCACTACCCACGGTCATGGTGCGCCCCTCGCTATTAACCGCCACCAGCTCGGTGTTGTGGGATGCGTGACGGCGCTCCGACTCCACGGTATAGCTGAAATTCCAGCGGTGGCGATGAGCCAGCCGCAACAACGCACCAATTTCCGTGACGTCAGCGATGTCCTGGAATTGTTTGTTAATGGGGTCCATCGGCTGTGAGTGCACCAGATAAATCATGTTGTGAATGCCAGATTCCTGCCTGTTAGCGCCCGGAGATTCAGACCAGATTGTGTATCTGAAGCCAGATTAACCAGCCGTCAGGCCATACTCTTTCAAGGTCTGCTATTAAACTCGTGGGACGATTTGCAATCCGTGAACCGGTTCACAAAACAGAAAATATCATTAAAGAAAACCCTGTTAATTCAGACGCTTCTCGAGGCTACTGCGGGCAATATCTCAGCAATAGCACGGGTCAAGGCCGCCAGGCTGTAGGGTTTGTGGAGGAGTGGCGCATCCAGGGTGGTACCTGAGTTTTCCTCAATGACCCCCGATGGAAATCCCGAGACATAGAGTACCGGCAGATCCGGCTGCCGCTCACGCAAGGCACGGGCCAGAGCAACACCATTCATACCGCCGGGCATCACCACGTCGGTGAGCAGTAAATCCACCCGATCGGCCGCGGTGTGCTGCTTCAGGGCCTGCTGGCCACTGGTCGCGGTCAGTACCGTAAAACCGAGCACCTCCAGAAAGCTTTCTGCGATCTGGACCAGCTCTTCTTCGTCGTCTACCAGCAATACCGTGCGGCCCTGGCCTTCCAGTGCCTGATCCGAGTCACCGGAAAACTCCTCTGCGACCAGATCAGTATCTTTACTGATGGGTAGGTAGATGTGGATGGTTGTGCCCTTGCCCTGCTTGCTGTCAATGAACACGAATCCTCGCGACTGTTTGACGAATCCGTAAATCATGGCCAGGCCAAGACCGGTGCCCTTGCCTTTCTCCTTGGTGGTGAAAAACGGCTCGAAGGCACGATTCAGGGCTTCCTCGCTCATGCCTGCGCCGCAGTCCTTGACCATGATATGCACGAACTCGTGGTCCTGTATGCGGGTCTGGGGCAATACCTGCTCCAGGGCGCGTCGGTCTTTCAGATAGGTGCGTATCGAAAACTTTCCGCCGTCCGGCATGGCGTCACGGGAGTTAATCGCCAGGTTCAGCAGCATGCCTTCGAAACCTGATTCATCCACCAGAATCAGGGGCAAATTAGGGGTCAGTTGTAATTCCATTTCAATATCAGAACCCAGAGTCTGGGGCAGCATCAGCGCCAGCTCTTCGATAACTGCGTTGATAGCTACCGGCTTGGGCTGTAGCGGCTGACGACGGGCGATGGCCAACATTCGCTTGGTCAACTCGGCACCGCGATCGGCTGCCTTCATGGCCGTGTTGAGGCGCTTGTGCAAGCGCTCATCATCCGGCAACTGTCTGAGCGCCAGGGCAATATTACCAATAATGATGCCCAGCAAATTATTGAAATCATGCGCCATTCCGCCTGTAAGCTTGCCCACCGCTTCCATTTTCTGACTCTGCCGCAACTGGGTTTCCATCAATGCTTTTTCACTGGTATCGCGCAGCAGGCAGATCGCCAACGCGCCTTCCTTGGTGATGACCGGTGCCAGCGAAAATTCAACCGGGAACTGGCGATTGTTACTGCCCCGCCCGGTGGACTCCATGGCCTCACGGAAAACCTCGGTACCGCCGCCTACCGCATTGTCAAAAGCCTCCTTGATGCGCTGTTTATTGAGGCCGGTAATGAGGTCAAACAGCGACTGGTTGAGCATTTCCTCACGCTCATAGTCAAAGATCAGTTCAGCCTGGCGATTAACCAGGGTCACCTGACCCTCCATGTCACTGATCAGCACCGCATCCGGAGCTGACTCAATGAAAGTCCTGAGCAGTTGTTCATTTTCCAGCAGGGCGTGACGGCTGGAGACCTGATCGGTAATGTCATTGGCTATACCACCCACGGCAATCATGCGATTGTTGTCATCGTACATGGGAAAACGCAGCGTCTTGTAATAGGTAATGCGTTCACCGCGGCCCCACTGGGTATGAAATTCCATGGCTTCCTGGTTCTGAATCACCTGGCTATCCTGCTGCTCCATGGCGATCGAGGCTTCTTCAGGAAACACGTCAATATTGGATTTCCCGGTAAAGTCGGTGTCCGGCAGCCCTGCCAGCTTGCGGCACATCTGGTTGGCAAGGGAGTAACTGCCATCGAGATTTTTGACAAACATGATCTCCGGGTTGCGCTCGAAAAAGGCATCCTGAAGCATGGTTGCCTGGCGCAGGCGCCGTTCCTTGTCCCGCAACGCGGTGATAGTGGCGCCGAGAAACCAGGCGCCGACAATGGAAATCAATCCCACGACCGCCAGCAGGCTCAACATCGGCAGCCAGCGTCCGGGTGCCGAGGCCAGCAAGCCGAATGGCGACAGTGCCGTGGCCGGTACAAACGCGGCAAGTACAAAAAAGCTGTCGCCCACCTCGCCCGAGCAGGCCAGGCTGGCGCAGGCACGGGACAAACCCAACACCCCCTCCGGAAGGTCAAGCGAGTTAGAATCTGCCGCATTGATTGCGACCACGGGCATTACAGACTGACCAGCCCCATTGCCGCGGGCTAATTGCCAGCCAGCGCTGCTATTGCCATGCGCCACCAGACGTCCATCGGTGCCCAATAGCCCGTAGTGCGCAGCACCCAGCATAGGTACGGGCAGCGACTCAAGCAGGGATTCGGGCCTGATGAAGGTGAACAAAGCAGGCGAGTTAGCTACCGGCAACGACAACAGCGAGGTAAGCACTGGCGCTGGCGGCTGGGCTGAGCCGATCGACAGTTGTTGAAAGCGACTACCCAGTGGCCGCCCCAGGAGGGCCTCGCGCAGCGTTAGCAACTCCTCCACGGTGGCATTGCCTGAAGCGCGCCCAACTGGCAGTAACTCCGGATTGCCATCACGCCCGAGAACCAGCAACTCACCGCGCTCGGCGTTCAGTAGCGCCAGACCAGCAAGATCCTGGCGCGCCGCCAGAAACTCACCGAGCACAGCACCGATTGCCGACTGGTCGGCATCGCTATCTGCCCTGCGCAGGTCGTTAACCGACAGCCAAAGCAGGAACAGGTCTGTCTGAATGCGCGCCTGCTCGCGGCGCCAGGCGCTGGCCAGCTGCGTGGCAGCGCGAAACTGGTCATCGCGCAACTCATAGCGAATCTGCTGTTGGCTGAAATACAAGTAGCCAGCGATGGTGACTGTGACCAGCGCCACCACCGGGGAAAGCAATATGAGCGGGGTGCGAATGCTGCGGTCCCGAGTCGACGCGTCCTGCGTCATGGTGCTGGCTTTAGCCATGGCTGGAATCCCGTTTCCTGCTCCTGGACGATTTGGCTTGCAGTTGATAATAGCTAGCGAGCATAAGCGTGAGAGACTTTAGCAAGTTCAATGCGTCTCCACACGTAGGCCAATTTCCTACAAGAGATCATCCCTAATGAGACGGCTGTAAGTGCTGCAGTGTACGCGCAAGAAAAACCGGTGGTAACTGAGGAAACTGCCAGCGCAGTGCTGCTGCCAATCAGCAATCCGGTCTGGAAACTTTTTCCAGCCGCCGACGATCCTCATCGTACCAAAGTCGCCCCACCGGGGCAGCGGCCTGATAGCGACGATACTGTAACAGGTCAAACAGGTCGCCGTTAGTACCTACCAGCCGCTCGGGGACACCCGACTGTCCGGCGATCTCCGCATTACGCTGCATGTGCACCGCTTCACCATGAACCGGAATTGCCAGACGCGGTCGTGTCCAGGTGTACATCTGCCGGAGCTCCTCGGCGCAGGGATGTCCCGAGGCGTGCAGCAGTCGGCTGGATTGATCGGCGTGGGTCACGCGGATACCCCGCGCCGTTAATGCGCTGATCAAGCTGGCCACCGATGCTTCGTTTCCGGGAATGGTTTTGGCGCTGAAAATGACATGATCGCCCGCGGCCAGATTGACGTCGGGATGGGTATCCTGTGCCAGTCGACCCAGGGCCGCACCTGCCTCACCTTGCGACCCGGTGGCCAGAATCAACGCTTCGTCCGGCAGCAGATAGCCCAGGTCCATGGCATCGACAGTATTAAAATTCTCGGTCAAATACCCGGAGGCCCGGGCGCTGCCCACCATGCGCAGCAGGGAGCGCCCCAGCAAGCCAATATAGCGCCCGGACACATGGGCCACGTTGCCCAGGGTCTGCAGCCGGGCAATGTTACTGGCGAAACAGGCCACCACCACGCGCCCCGGGGACTTGCTGACCTCGGCAAGCAGGCCTGAAAACAGTTCTGACTCGGAGGTGGAATGGCCTGCCTGCGTGGCGTTCGTGGAATCGCAGATGACGGCGTCGAGCCCCGGACCGGCCAGTGCCTGGTACTGCCGTTCATCAATCGCGGCACCAACAATCGGCGCCGAATCCAGCTTCCAGTCGGCGGTGTGCAGGGCCCGACCAACCGCGGTTTCAATTAGCAGCGCGTGGGTTTCCGGCGTGGAATGGGTAATCGGCAGCCACTGCAATCGAAATGGTCCCAGCTCCAGTTGCTGCTCGCTGCCAATGGTGATCACTGGCGCATCGATACCAAACTGGCGGAATTTGGCCAGCAGCACATTGCGCGTAAACGGCGTGGTGTAGATAGGACAGCGAAACTGCTCCCATAAATGGGGCAGGGCCCCGATGTGATCCTCATGGGCGTGAGTAGCAACGATGCCCAGCAGGGACTCCTGACGATTGGCTATGAACACCGGGTCCGGCATCTCAACCCGATTACCGGCGCCCTGCCCGTTTTTCTCAAAGGTGACCCCGCAATCCACCATCAGCCACTTGCCGGCGTGGCCGTAGAGATTAAGGTTCATACCGATTTCTCCGCAGCCGCCAAGCGGGAGAAACCAGAAGTCTTTTTGCCCCGGTGTCATATCCAGTACCGCAATGAAGTCATACTCAGATAACTGTCAAACCGCGCGAGCAGATCACAGAAAACGCTCACCCAGCTCCAGCCACAGTGGAATGACCAGGAACGCGGCCACGGTTTGCAGGGAAATGATATTGGCCATCAACGGGGCATTGCCGCCCAGCTGCCGGGCCAGGATAAACGCCGAGGGCGGCGCCGGGAGCGCGGTAAGCAGCAACAACACCAGCGCAAGGTCCCTGGGCAGGGCAAACAGCAGGCAAGCCGCCAGCACCAGCGCGGGGAAGGCCAACAGCTTGTTAAATCCCGCCACCAGTAGCTGCCAGCTTTGTTGTCCCAGGGCGATAAATTGAATACCGGCACCCACCGCGAGCAGTCCCAGAGGCAACGCTGGCTCACTTATGATCTCGAGCACCTCATAGGCAAGGTCCGGCAGCCGGACGATACCCTCACTGAGCAGCAGCCCCAACAGACAGGCCAGCACCAGCGGATTCGTGACCACGGAGCCCGCCGCCACCAGGATACGCTTGCTACTGTCCTGATTGCCGGCGGTCAAACTGATCACGCTGAGGACATTGACGGCCGGTATATAAACAAGCAGACACAGGGCAGCCAATCGCAAGCCGTCGTCGCCATACAGGGCCCCCACCACCGCCAGGCCAATATAGGTATTGAAGCGGATGCTGCCCTGGTATACCGAACTCAGCGCTGCCGCCTCGGGAGCAATGAATTTGCGCAACCCGACCATGAGGATGGTAAGCACGAACAGCGCCAGGCCAAGGGTCATGGCAATCTCCAGCACCCCGTCCATCACTACCCGGGTAGCAGACAATTGCAGCACCAGCAGGGCCGGAAAGAACAGGTAGTAGGTCAACCGCTCCAGCAATTCCCAGACCGGGCCGCTGCCAAGCGGCGTACGTGACAGTACCAGTCCGAGCACAATAACAATGACGATGGGTAAAAAGGCGTCCAGCAGCATGGGATTCTCAGGTTTTTGGCAACTGCGCATTCACGGCTGCGAATGCATGTCTTAACCATCGGGCCGGGGGCAGGAAACTTGACTGCCATGGCTGGAGTCACGATACTGCCGAGCTCTCTTGATATGAGCCCAGGGCGCGCTGCGGCGCCCGAATAAACCCACATCAATCGCCGCGTCCGGCGGTCAACATCTTGGAGAGCTGACTCCCGGCAGGTTGTCGGCATAGCCATGGAATTCGTCGCTATAATCCTGTTTGCCATTGTCTCGTGTGTGACACCTGGCCCGAATAATACGATGATTATGACGTCCGGACTGAATTACGGGATACGCCGCAGCCTGCCGCATTACTTCGGCATCTGTCTCGGCTTCCCGGCCATGGTGATGGCGGTAGGCCTGGGCCTGGCCGGGCTGTTTGAACGCTTGCCAATACTGCATACGGGGATGAAGATTGCCGGGGCCGCCTACCTGAGCTACCTGGCCTGGAGGATCGCCTCAGCCCCGGTCACCAAAATGAAAGTGACGGCCGGCAAACCCTTCACTTTCCTGCAGGCCGCAGCGTTTCAGTGGGTAAATCCGAAAGCCTGGGCGCTGGCGGTGGGTGCCACGGTCACCTACACCGTACTTGGCCTGAACTATGGTTTACAGATACTTACCATCGCCCTGATATTCCTGGTGTTTGGTGCGCCCTGTATCCTGCTCTGGCTGTGGTTTGGCGCAGCGCTGAAAAGCGTGTTACAAGAACCACGCAGCGTGCGCATTTTCAATATCACCATGGCGCTGCTGCTAATGGCTTCACTGCTGCCGGTGTTTATCGATCTGTATCAGCAGTTCACAGCCTGAATGCAGCGAAAAATACTCCGGGAGATTCAGCTATGCAGTTCATGATTACCGCCTACGATGGCACCGACCCCAAGGCCGCCGAGCGCCGCGAAAAGGCGCGGCCAGCCCACCTGGAAGGCGCCTCCAAACTGCGCGATCGCGGTCACCTGATCGCTGGCGGCGCCATTCTGGGCGACAACGAAAAAATGATCGGCTCAACCATGTACGTGGAATTTGATTCACGCGAGGAGCTGGATGCGTGGCTACTCAATGACCCCTACGTTACCGAAGGGGTTTGGGAAGATATTTCTATCCAGCGTATTCGCCTGGCAATCAAGCTGTAGGCGACCCAACCAGGCGATACCCGCTTAACTGGTGCCTGGCTGGTGCTGGTAAGCCAGGTGGCGTTCTTCACGGGTGTCGGTGTGACCGATAAAGTCGTGCAGAATCAGGTACAGGCTCGGCACCAGAAACAGGGTAATGATGGTGGCGAACAGCACGCCGAAAGCCAGCGAGATGGCCATCGGAATAATAAAGAAGGTGGCCGGATTGGCATTCAGCATCAGCGGGACCAGGCCTATAAAGGTGGTGGCCGAGGTGAGAATGATGGGCCGAAAGCGCATCGCCCCGGCCATTGATACCGCACGCACCATACCTTCACCTTCATCGCGCAGGCGATTAATGGTCACCACCAGCACCAGGCTGGCATTCACCACCACGCCGCTCAGGGCGATAATCCCCAGCAGGGAGAAGAACACCAGGTCGGCGCCCATAATGAAGTGCCCGCAGATGGCACCAATGGCGCCAAACGGTATCACGCTCATGATGATCAGCGGCTGGGTATAAGACTTCAGCGGAATCGCCAGCAGCGCAAAGATCACCATCATTGCCAGCGGAAACGTGGAGAATAAATCCGACAGCGACTGCATCTGCTGCTCACCCTCACCGCCCAGGACCATTTCCACGTCCAGCTCCCGCTCCCACTGGTCGCGATACTTGGCAATAACCTCACCGCGGATTTCTTCCGGCTTGACCACCGTGCGATCGATATCACCGCGCACGGTAATCACTCGCCGACCATCCTGGCGGTTAATGCTGGAATAGCCGTTGCCCAGCGAATAACTGGCAACACTCAGAAACGGGACCTCCGCACCGGAAGGCGTGCGTATCAGCAGATCTTCCAGATTGCCAAGCGACTGTCGCTCTTCTTCCGGATAGCGCACCATCACGCGGATATCGTCGGATCCGCGCTGTATACGCTGCGCCTCGGCACCATAGAATGCCTGTCGCACCTGGGTGGCAATATCATTGAGCGTCAGGCCCAGCAGCTTGCCCTGCTCCAGGATCTGGATCTGGACCTCCTGCTTACCGGCCCGGAAGGAGTCGGAAATATCAAAAACCCCGGGATAGCGGGCCAGCTCTTCGCGCAACTGGGTGGCAGCAAACTTGAGATTTTCCTCGTTGCGGCCCTCCAGGCGGAAATTAATGGCTTCGCCGGCAGAGAACGAATCAGAGACAAAGGTCAGCTCCAGCGCATCGGGAATGTTGCCCACCTTGTCGCGCCAGCGATCGCGAATGTCCGCCGAACTCATCTGCCCGCGCTCATGAAAAGGCGTCAGGTACATTACTACCTCAGCCACTTCGCTGCTGCCGGAGCCACCGCGGCCGGGACTGGAAGGCCCACCCCGTGGAGCGCGCCCGCCGATAATTGTGAGAACGCTGTCTACCACTCGCTCGGTTGACTGCGGTGCCTGGCCATTGGCCTGCATCTGCTCCAGTTCCGCTTCCAGTTCGGCGCGCAATTCCCGGGCTTTGTCTTCGAGTATTTGCACAGAGCGCTCGGTCACCTGGCCCGGGCTGCCTACCGGCATCTGGATACTGCCCCAGATCACGTCTCCCTCCACCGAGGGCATGAACTGGAAGATCACCCGGCCGCTCATCAACAGCGCCACGGTGATAATGATGACGCCGGTGGCGGTTGCCCAGGCTGCATACCGGTATTTCAGGACTTTCTTCAGGCCGCGCTGATAAGTGTGCTCGGCAAAATATTCCATGGCGCTGGCGATCTTGCCCTGCAGCGCCTGCCAGTGGTTGACGACCCAACTGCCCTCACCGAAATAACCACTGGTCTTGCGATGGGCAATGTGCCCGGGAAGAATCAGCTGCGACTCCACAACGCTGGCCAGCAGGCAAAATACCACCACGGCGCCAATAGCATTAAAAAACGCGCCCATTTGTCCATCCAGCAACAGGATCGGCAGAAATGCGGCAATGGTGGTGGCAACGCCAAAAATCACCGGCACCGAAACTTCCATCGTACCCTCAATGGCGGCCGTCTCCGAATCCATACCCTTGCGCTCGAAGGCGTGAATGCGTTCCCCGACAACGATGGCGTCATCAACGATGATGCCCAACACCAGGATAAAGCCCATCACGGTCAGCGAACTGATCGTCAGACCGACGGTGGGAAACAGACTCAGGGCGCCGGCTATGGCAATGGGAATGCCGGCGGCGACCCAGATAGCCACCTTGAAGCGCAGGAACAGCGCCAGAATGATCAACACCATGATCAGTCCGGTATAGGCATTAGAGGCAACCGTACCGATGCGCTCCTGGGTGGCTACGGCTGAATCCGTGACCACGCTGAGACGCATACCCTGGGGCAGATCCAGTTCGGTGGCGGCCATCCATTCGCGCACCGCCCGGGCGGAGCTGACGATATCCTCATCGCCCACGCGCAGCACATCAATGATGGCGGCGTTCTCGCCGTCAAGCCGGGCGTCCAGATAGCCTTCTTCGAAACCATCACGCACGGTGGCGATATCGCCAAGAGTAATCTGTGTACCGTCAGGGAATGACTGTACAACGATGTCGCGGTACTCGCTTGCGTTGTACACCTGACCCTTGGTGCGCAGCAGGATCTCTCCGGATTCGGTGCGCAGGGTACCGCCCGGCAGGTCCAGTGAAGCGCGGTCAATGGCGCGCGAGATTTCGTCCAGAGTCAGGCCATACTGACGCAGGGTAATTTCCGAGACCTCGATGGAAATCTCAAGAGGGCGCAGGTATTCCACATTGACCGTGGAGATGCCGTCAAGGTCGAGAATGTCATTGCGTATATCTTCCGCTACCTGCTTCAGGCTGCGGTCATCGGTGTTGCCATACAGCGCCAGGGTCATGACATTACCGCTGGCGGTGAAGGCACGCACGATAGGGCGTTCGGTTTCGGTTGGAAATGTGGTGATGGCGTCTACCTTGCCCTTCACATCATTGAGCACCCGATTCAGGTCCGCACCGCTGGTCAGTTCCAAAGTTGCGTCGCAGCCGCCCTCGCGGGCAGTGGTGGTCATCCGCTCGATATCCTCGGCACCTTCCAAAGCCTCTTCAATACGCAGGCACACGGCGGACTCCGCCTCGGCCGGAGTTGCGCCCAGGTAGGCGACACTGACCTGAATGATCCCGAAGTCGATGTCCGGGAATTCTTCCTGGTTCAGATTAAGATAGGCAACAAAGCCACTGGCCAGGAACAGCCACATCATCAGGTTGGTCGCCACCGGATTTTTGACAAACCATGTAATCGGAGTTCTCAAGAGTCAATCGCTCCTCGTTAGCGGCTGCTGTTAGCGCGCGGCCTGGCTGGTAGTGAGGGACTCCACGATTGGCTGCACGGACATGCCGTTCACCACTGCCTGAATCGGAGAGGTACAAATAAACTCGCCGGGCAACAACCCGCCGCTGATCAGGACGCGATTTTCTTCCAGCCGGTAAATCTCCACGTCCCGGTAATACATCTTGTTCTCGGCATCCACCACCAGTACCTGGTTATTGTTGCGCACTACCGAGCGCGGCAACGCGACCAAATCGTCTACCTCGCGACCCTCGATGGCGGCCTGCACATACAGGCCAACCGGCAGCGGCAGCTGACCGTCTCCTGACGGCTGCTGTACGCGGATAATGGTTTGCACGGTATTGCTGTTGGGATCAATGGAGGCCTCGTTGCGCACCAGCTTGCCTTGCCACTGTTGTTCGGCGCCACCGTAGATTCCGGTCAGGGTGACATCCGGCGCCTGTTCAGCCGGAATCTCGCCACGGCTGGCCAGCGGAACATTGAGATAGCCAAGCTGGCGAATCGCCAGCGGTACCCGTACTTCCGCCACGTCCGCACCGTACAGTACCGCGATACTCTGGGCGCGATTGATATATTGTCCGACTTCGACTTCCCGCAACTGCACTACGGCATTAAACGGGGCCACCATTTCCGCACGCTCCAGATCCAGCTGCGCCTGGCGATAGTTGGCCTCGGCATCTGCCAGTCGGCCACGGTCTACCTGCGCCTGGCGCTGGGCATTCTGCAACTGCGATTCGCTGGCCAGACGCCGCTCGGCGACTTCCCGCAAACGCTCCAGTTCCTGACCGGAATGCTGCGCCTCCGCGCGTGCCTGCTGCAGCGTGGCCTCGGCTCTGGCCAGGGCAATCTCGAAATCGCTGGTTTCCAGGCGCAGCAATGGCTGCCCCTGCTCCACGTAGCCGCCCGCTTCCAGATCCGGCGAAATCCATGCCACCGGGCCGGCCACGGCGGCTGACAGGCTGACCTGTTGGGCGGCCTGCACCTTGCCCTGGGATTCAACCACCAGCTGCACGGACTCGTACTGCACTTCGGCTACGCGCACTGACACCGGAATCACCTCCGGGGACGTTTCGCTGACCTCGGTAGGAGTCCGGACCAGATAAAACGCAAACAGCAAACACCCCCCGAGGATGGCTATGGGGACTACGATTCGCTTCATTGCATTACTCCTGTTGCGTTTTCCATGGCTTGCCCGGGATTTGTTTATCCGGCCAGGCGCTGGTCGAGGTATTGATTCACCGCGGCGCGTAACTCGTCAAAGTAGCGCAATACGGCATTGGCAAACTGCTCCCGGTCTCTGCTATCCAGAGCCCTGGACAACTTCTGCAAAACGTCCTGGACCGTCTTTTTCTTCAATGCCGGTTTAACGTCTTCCTTGACCATACGGGTCATAAACTGGGTCTTGAGATCGTTATTAATCAGCCGCACTACCAGGTTGTCTGCGACCGAAGCCAGATATTCGAGAAATGCCACCCAGTGCTGCTGTGAGGAGTCGAACTCATTGCTGTGTTTACGCAGCGACGCCACCAGCGTCTGCATCTGCTTGAACTGCGCATCGTCGGCCACGGTAAGCGCTTCGCGAGCGGTTAGTGCCGCCAGCGCAGCGAAGGTCTGCAGAAACTGGTCAATCAGGTGTCCATCCGGCTGCTCCTGAAGCCGCAGCAGCGGACCGAGGATGGCGATACTGGCGGCATCGATCGGCTTGATGCGCACACCACCGGGCTGAATGGTAATCAGGCCCAGCTGTTCCAGTTGCGAAAGCGCCTCACGTACCGCGCCGCGGCTGGCAGCAAAACGCCCCGCAAGGTCACGTTCTGACGGCAGGCGTTCGCCACTGCGATATTGCTGGCGCAGGATCTCGTCGCGCAAGGTGGCGGCAATCTCGTGGCTGATTGTGGTGGTAGCGGTCATCGCGGTCCGGTTTTTTGGTCTGACCAAATTGGTCCGACCAAATATAGTGTGCGGGCCACGCTTTGCAACAGTCTCGGGGGCAATAGGAGGTGAACAGATAGAAAGGCTGGACAAACGGATCCCGGCGGTATTCGGTCGCCATGAAAACGGCTTCTGGCCGCCAGCCGATCGGGACCCCGATCCGGTATTCCAGCCCCGGCAGGCAGAACTTTCCCGGCGGCGAGAACCAGGTCAAAGTATGCCTTTCAGAAGTCTTCTAGCAGTTGTTAGGGTTCGGCAAAAGTGCTTAAATCTACCCGGTTTTAGCCCCTGCAGTCCGCAGGTTGTCCCGGGTAACAAGTTTAAAAATCACAGGACCCGTCTATACTCTCACGCTCTTTTCCGGAAATACTCCTCAGCATCACGAACCTGCCGGGGAACGGGGGCGCTATGTTACTAGGTCAAGGAATTCGTTAAATCATGGAAGCTCTGAAACAATACCTGATCGATAACTTCGAAGGCGTCTTTATCCTGGTTATTCTGGTCGTGGTCAGCGCCATCGTCTGGTTCGTTGAAGCCAAGCTCTCGTTTCTGAATTTCTTTTACCTGCCGGTGCTACTCAGTTCCTACTACCTGGGTATCCGCTCCGGTGTGCTGGGTGCATTTTTCACCTTCCTGGTCATTGTCATCTTTGCCTCCCTCTACCCGGACCGCTTCACCGGCAATATTGATGTCTTTGGACTGTGGGCATCCATTCTCACCTGGGCGGGCTTTCTCATCCTTACCGCGGTCATCGTCGGATTCACCCACCGCGAACTGCAGGAAAAAATGACCGAGGCTTTGAAGGCGCGGGCCGAGGCCAGCGGTAATGCAGAGCTGCTGGAACAAACCATGAGCACGATCCGCGAGTTTGAGTCCGAGCTGGACTTCAAGGTGGAAGAACGTACTCGCGCACTGGAAGAAAAAACCAAGTCGATTCGCGCCCACAAGGAAAAAGTAGAGGAAGCGCTCTACTCCACCATGGACCCTGCGGTGGTGAAACTGATGATCGAGAATCGGATTCGCACCGAGAATCGCCGCATCAGCGTCATGTTTTGCGATTTGAAGGGCTTTACCGCCTACTCCGAAGAACATTCAGCAGAAGTGGTGATTACTGAACTGAACAAGTACCTGGCAGACATGGAGAACATTCTGCTTCAGTACAATGCCCATATCGACAAATATATGGGTGATGGCATCATGTCCGAGTTCGGCGCCCCAATCCGTTACGAAAAACACTCACTGCTGGCCGTAGCCTGCTCCTTCAAGATGCAGGAACGGATGCGCAAGGCGAACTATCCGTTCAAGCTGCGTATCGGTATCAGCACCGGTGTGGCCACGACCGGCATCATCGGTTCCAAACGGCAATCGTTCACCGCCTTTGGTGACACCGTCAACCTGGCTTCGCGTATTGAAAGCATGTGCGAGCCAGGCAAGGTCACTGTTGATGAAGCGACCTTTAAGGATGTCGGCGAGATTTTCGAGTTCCGACCGGTGTCTGGCCTGTCTTCCTATACCAACTCCGACAACCCCGGGCTGGTGGATCAGATCAACGCCCTGCTGACCCAAATCGAGTCCAGCCCGCGCCAGGTTGACCTGCGCATCGCCGTGGCCAAACTGTTGCGTGAAGCCAATGACCCGGAACAGGCGCACATGCATCTGAAACAGGCCATGGAAATGGAGCCGGACAACTCCGACGCCAAGGTTGCCTATGCGGAAGTGGCGGTAACCCTGGACAAACATCGTGACCTGGCGGTTCGCGGCCGGCGTTCAACCGTGCACCTGTACGAGATCGTCGGCTTCCGCAATCCGCTGGATAGAGCGCCCCAGCTGCCCAGCAAGCTGCTCAAGGACCTGGAGCCCAAGCTCAAAAAGTTTGTACCCTACCCGGAAGATATGGTGCTGCCGGTGGAGTGCCTGGATGGGTCGGTAGGCTTTTCACGCCTGATTGGTATCACTGCCTACCTGATTGCCGACCGCATGAAACTGGTTGATCAGGAAAAGCACGACATTCTGGAAGCTGGCTACCTGTCGGAGATAGGCAAGACCATCGTGCCCGAGAATATTCTCAATCGTAATGGCGGCCTGACTGAGGATGACTTCACTCATATCCACATGCATCCACGGGAAGGCGTGCGCAAGCTGCGCAACGCCGGCTTCGAGAACGAAAAGATGCTGGAGCTGATCGAATGCCATCACGAGAATTATGATGGTTCGGGATATCCGGCCGGAATCAAGGGTGACAACATTCCGCTGGGAGCACGTATCCTCGCCGTTGCCGAGGCCTACATCAGCCTCACCTCCAAGCGCCCTTACCGCGACCCCTGGGATGGCCATGCGGCCTTTAACGAGCTGGGCAAGTATGTCCGCTCCGGCAAGTTCGACCCGGCAGTGGTGGATGTGCTGGGCGAGATCGTCAGCGAGCTGGACGAGAAGTAATCTCGTCCAGGCTGCCGATCGGTACGCTGCTCGGGATCCTTTTACTCAGATCCGTTTTTCTCAGAATCGTTTTTCCCAGAACCCTGTCTGCCCGGGTCCTGTCTCTCAGGATGAGATCAGACTGAAGAATTCCCGCAGCCGCGCGGCGTTCTTGCCCACATCGCTGCGCCCCACCCGCGACAGTGAGCGGGCCTGCAGCACAGTCTGGCCATTGGCGCCGGTGTCGACCTCAATCACCACATCATCCTTGAAGCGGAACCAGAACGTGGTGTCCGTAGCTTCAATACGACCGGCATCCGGGTCGGCGTCAACCAGTTCCCAGCCCAGGGTGGAGACAGCATCCAGGGCCCGCTGGTAAATCTCCTCCGGACTGGCATCAAACTCCTGCGGAACAATGTCGGGATAGGCGCTGGTCTGCATGTCGATATGCTGCTGCACCGAATCAATGCCCGGCATCACGCCATAGTCCATGTTATTGGCTGCATCTGCGCGCAGCGGCGCGATGGCCACGAACTGCAATGGATCGGTGGGGTCGGTGGCAATGTCATGGATCGGCGGTGTTCCTTCCGGTGGACGAAACGTTTCTGGAACATACCAGGCCAGCGCGGCGATGACACAGCCAGCAAGCGCCAGGCCACCCAGCCTGGGGCCAGCCGCCAGTGAGCGCTGACGCGCCACGACAATAATACCGACACCAGCCAGGAACGTGATTCCCGCAATCCAGTCTGCCCAGCCATTTACAATTTGCAGAAAGCCAAAACCAAGCCGGAAATCTGCCATGCCAAGCCACACTGCCAGCGGTCCGGCCAACGCCAGCAGCCCCAGGGCCAGGCCGGCTATGAAACAGACCACGGCGACAATGGTTAGCGGCAGTTTGAGGGTGGAATGGCCACTATCGGTGGCGGTACTGTCGTTCATATCTGGCTCCTGAAATAAATGCGCGCTCGAATGAGCGCGCTTGTCCATCTGTTGTGCTTGATCGAGTCGAGTGCCTGACCGAGAGTACGGCTATTCGTTCAATGCCGATTCCCGCAACATTTGCTGAAGGCGCTCTGAAGTCAGGCCCCAGCGCTCGCCCTCACTGACCGCGGCATCAGTATCACCGTTGGCGGCAAAATGCTGCACGGCACGCAGGCCGCCCACCCGATTCCCGGTGGCACAGTGAATCAGTATGGGATCTCCGGCAGTGGCATCGAGAATCTCCTGCAGCTGGGATGCGTTGGCCCGGTCTATGCCCCCGGCACCGGACACCGGCAGCGAGTAATAACGCATGCCCAGGGACTCGACCGTGGCCTGCTCATCAAAATCCACCTCTTCTTCAGGGGTGCGCAAATTGACGATATGCCGCACTCCGGCGTTGGCCATGACTTCCAGTTGTGCCACGCTGGGCTGCCCGCTGGCCAGCACACGGGCCTGCGGAGCCCGCAGATTCAGGATCTGCGCCGATTCCACCGCCGCCATATCCAGCGCCGGATCGCTCGAACTGGCACAGCCGACCAGTAAGGCAAAACCCATCAGTAACAGGGCATTAAATTGATTGGAAAAATTTCGACGCAAACTCATGGGCTTTCCCTCGCGTGAATGATTGAATAAAAATGTTAGCGCGAACGCAATCGCTGGCCAGATTCTACTACCAGGCCGACCCATTGCGAAATCATCACGAACAAAGCGAACTGCCTGGCTCAGGGTTCTTCACGCACGAAATAACGATAACGTATGCGGGCATCCTGGGTAGTCTGATTGCGACCATCGACAAAGGCCGGCCGAAACTGCATGTGACGCGCTGCCCGCCAGGCCTTGCGCTCAACTTTGCGATCTGTCTCCCGCTCGTGCGGCCAGACTTCGATAACATCGACTGAAGAGACCTGGCCCCTCGAACTGATGCGGAATTCCAGCTCCACTTCATTGCTGTTTATCTGCATGGGAGGGAACCGTGCTGGTGGCTGCGGCAGGGCAACCTCGGCAACATCTTCATCCCAGGCGGTGAACACACCGACATAGGCGATATTTTCTTCCGCGCCAGGCAGATCTGCGTACAGCGACTGCTGATAGCGCTCCATCGCATCGAAACTGGTAAAAAACTCCGGCAGGGGTATTGGCATGGGCCGGGCGAAGAAGCGGTCGACACGTTCGCTATCAATGCCGATAGCCACCAGCTGTTCATGGGCGTCCTGATAATCGCGCTGCCCCGAACTGCGATCCATAAGCAGGTGGTAGTCGCCGTGGTAAATTTGCGTCAGGGCCTGTAGTTCCGCGTCGTCATGCGCTTGCGCTATATCTTCGATGTCATTGATAAAGCTCAGCGCCTGGCGCAGATAGGCAACGCCAACCGGTTCGTCACCGTCAACAACGGGGATCCGGTTTGCCGAGCCAAAGCCCAGCGGCGAAAAAACACGCCCCTGGCGAGCTGAATTCAGACGGGTCATACCATCCCGGCGGGATACTTCTTCTATGGTACGGCCAGCCAGGCCGCTGTCGGTATTCAATAGCGCGACCTGGTAGTAAAGGCTGAGAGCCCGGCGATAAAGCCAGGGCACCAGGGCTGGATCATCCTTGCCATACTTCTCTTCCGCCAGATCCAGGGTGTCATCAAAGATGTCCCGGGCATCCAGCACCAGGCTGGCGCGATCCACTTCCCGGTCAAGAAAGACCTGATTCAGCTGCCACTGCGCCTGACGCTGCCAGGCGTCCAGCACCTGCGCCGAATCATTGCCATGATTCACAGACTGCAGATAGCGAATGTGTTCCAGATGGTCGGTAACCTGACTCCAGTTGCGCAGTCGCATCTGGGTGGCAATCATCCCTTCCAGCACCGGAACCAGGTCCGGATGCTCAAAGCCGAGACTGGTGCGCAACAGCTGCAGCTGGCGGTCCTGCAGTTCGGCTACCTGCTGGTACTGTCCCTGTTCATCCAGCAGGGCCTCCATGGCCTGGAGTGGTTCCAGCAGGCTGGCGTGGTAGCTGTCGTAGCGGGTCTCGAGATCTTCCAGCTGCCGCTCATAGCGGGCCAGCGCCGCAAGGGTGTCGTTGCTCAGGGTAACGGCATCTTGCGCCAGCGCCGTGGCAGGCAGAATGATGGCGGCCAGACAAAGGGCACAGCCTGACCACAGTCGCGGGACAAACCTGGTCGCGAGGTGAGCCGATCGTTGACATTGTATGGCTGGCATCATGATAGCCGCCCTCTGAGGGCATAATTCGCACAATAGCTTGAACTCAGCACTATGTCGATACACACTGTCGCTACTCACTGGGCCCTGATCCTGAACACCCGAGAGTCCCTGGGCCCTGCAACAGCTAGTAACGAACCGTGAGCGCCCCATGACCCGACATACGGCACCAGCACCGCCCCGAGATCGCTGCCCGGCCAGGTTTGTACTGCTGCCCATGCTGATGGCAGCATTGGCCTGCAGCCACGTGGCAGCGCAGCCCAGCGACGATGACTTGTATGACATTGCCGGGGAATTCGCTTTCGTGCGGATTCGCTACGACAGCTATTACGAAGGTGGGTTCTACGGCGGTCCCTGGGCCACCGACTTTCCGGCATCGGACGAAAATTTCCTGCGCGGTGTGGCCCGTCTCACCAACGTCCGGGTCATGAGCGAACCCATCGTTCTGCGCTTTGACGACGAGGAAATTTTTGATTACCCATTCCTGTATGCTCTGGAAATGGGCCGCAACGGCGGGTTGTCCCTGTCCCCCGCAGAAACTGAAAACCTCCGCGAGTATCTGCTGCGCGGCGGCTTTCTGTTGATTGATGACTTCTGGGGTGACCGACAGTGGGATGCGTTTTACCGGGATTTCTCGATGCTGTTTCCCGACCGGGAACTGGTGGAACTCCATGCCGACCATGAGATCTACCACACGTTCTACGATATCGATGGGCCGCAGATGATTCCGGGCCGGGGCGGCCGTCGCGGCGTTGGCCAGGCTGGCTACGACGTGGCCAGCAATCATGCCATCCTGGACGATGACGGGCGGGTGATGGTGCTGATCAACTGGAACTCCGACATGGGTGATGGCTGGGAGCATACTTATGACCAGTGGTATCCAACCCAGTATGCAAATTCAGCCTATCAACTTGGCATCAACTACCTGATCTATTCCCTGACCCACTGAGCCCTGCCTCACCTGTTGTTATCCTATGCTGCTGGCTGCCCTGATCATCAACATTTCCCTCGTGGCCATTACGGTTATCATCCACTATGAAATCCTGCGGCTGCTGTCCAACATTATCCCAAAGATGCGGATACGCCTGCGGCTGCGGGTGGTATTTGGTGTGTTTGGCACGATCTGCGCCCACATCGTCGAAGTCGGCCTGTTTGGTGTGGCGTTCTACCTTATGGTCCATCAGGGCGGGTTCGGCGATCTGACCGGCAGCTTCAACGGCAGCCTGGTCGACAGCGTATACTTCTCATTTATCAACTACACCACGGTGGGCTATGGCGACATCGTGCCCACTGGGAGTCTGCGATTTCTGGCCGGGCTGGAGGCCATTACCGGCCTGTCACTGATTACCTGGTCCGCCTCGTTCATGTTCATGGAGATGACCATGTTCTGGGACAAGGAAACCACCGAGAACACTCGGCGCCGGGAACAATCGGCAAGCGCTGAATAATCACTGCGACCAGCACAATAAAAAAGGGCCAACTGGCCCTTTTTTATTTCGAACAGCAGCCGGTATCAGTCCTCACTGGACGGTTGCAGTTCCTGACGCCGGGCGCCGGCAAGAATACCAATAAGTCCGTAGTTACCTTCATGGCAGGCATATTCGTAGGGACGGGTGTCGGTGGCATTGAAACTCATCTCGCCGCCCCAGGTCTGGGTGTAGTACACCGGATCGGTCACTTCAAACTCATACAGTATCTGGTCATCGGAGTAGCGTGAGAAACGCTCGATAATCTTGCCCTGGTCGGACAGCGGTGCCGCATTACGTGGCGCCTGCTGGGGATGCAGGTTGACGGTTTCCACCACCAGGGTGTCGCCTTCCCAATAGCCCACCGAATCTCCCAGCCATTGATCCATGGCATCCGGACGGTGCTCGCCACCAATCGGGATAATGCGTGCGTCGTGCACCATTTCCACCATGATCATCAGGTAGTCATCGGTCTGCACAATCTGGTAAAGATTGTTATACAGCACGTTGTTCATTGGTGGTCCGCCGGTACTGCCAAAGCCGATCAGGCAACGCTCGCCCAGGGACCGGCCTTCCGGTCCATCATTGCTGGAAAAACGCGCACGGGCTTCCCGGCGGCGCTCATTGCCTTGCTCTGAAAAAGGAATCCGCCCATTCTCGGGACGGGTAATCCAGGAGGTTCGGTACTCACCGCGTACCTGGCCAAAGCGGGTGCCCGGGTCGACCCAGAAAGCATTGTAGCCGCGGCCCTGGCCAAGGTCCGAGCCATCCAGCAACTCGCCCTGCACCAGGCCGTCATCGGTTGCCTGGCGCACATTCTGGTGATGATTCGCGGTCAGGCGCGCCAGGTCTTCCTCGGCAATAATCAGTCCTTGCTCGGCATAGGTAGACGTACGCTGCATGCTGGTCAGCGACGCATTGGTCCAGAAGCCCTGCAGATCGGGTTTGCCGGAGGCGGTGCGCGGCGGCTCGTAGTCCTGAGCGTAGCTGGTACCGACTGCACAAAACACCGACAGGGTCAGTAGGGTATTAACAAATCGCATGGTCTCTCTCCGCAAGCTGTTCTGATTATGATTCTTGTACCGGCCCACTCGATTGCGGGATTGCGCGGCAAGCCCACGCAGCGTCCGGGTATCGCTGGCCTGGAGCAATGCAGCACGCATGAAATCATGCTCTACTGCCAGCGTTGGGTATGCTTTGAAGGTAAACCAGCATCATCTGATGCGCAAGTCGGCCGCCGTGAACCGGGTGATGGTTGGCGACCACAGGACTGAACAGGCTGGCAAGCACTGTCATGGACGACCGACACCGGATTTACAGTCCAGGGGGGGTGCTGCGCAGCCAGCAAGCCCTGCATACTGTGGCTGTGGCAGTCACGTTTTCTGTTCTACGCGCAGCGCCTGCCCAACAATTCATAGCCGCAGCTCGCCGCCCGGCTGTTCAACCGCTACCTTTTCAGTAGCTAACCCTGACCGGAATCAGCGCCGTGCTCGACCTGCCGGGGGGGCACCCTGGAATCGCGGCGGCACGACACATGCAAACAGATTCACGCAAATCTGGAGGATCGATCATGAGCAAACTGGACGACGACATGCGCAAGACCCGACCGGAAGACGAGCAGCGGGCCATGGATGAGGCAATGCATGAGGCAATGCGAGAGACGGGCAAGCAGGCCAGTCTGTGGGAAATGCTGGCCATGGCATTTCGGGGTAAACAGGCCTGGATGACCTGGTACATGTGGATTCTTGGCCTGGTGGTTACGGTGGCCGGAATCTACAGCTTTATCCAGTTCCACGGCAGCGCTGATATCAAGCAGAGCCTGTCCTGGATGCTGGCCATCCAGGTCTGCCTGAGCGTTATCGTGGTCATCAAGGTGCTCGGCTGGCAGCAGATGCAGAAGCTGGAACTGATGCGGGAAATCAGGCGCATTGAACTGCGCCAGTTGCTGGCTGCCGAACATCCTGATTCCCGGTCAAGCCAAGCCCGGCAATGATACCGTCCGGCACCGGCAGCTACCGGTGCGCCACTACCGGCTGACGATCAACGAGCGGCGTGATCGCTGAGCCGGTTCACCGGCGAAGGCCCGAAGGAAATCCAGCCGCCCTGGTGAGCCGCGGCGCTGACGTCACCGTAGGACCAGTCGCAGACCCCGGCCGCAAAGACCGTTTGCAGTTCCTGCCACTGCTCCTCAGTGAAACTCACCGCATAGTCCGATTCGCTTAGCGGACGCAGGCGACAGCTGACGATCGCATTGGCCAGCGGTGCACCTGCCACGTGTCGCGGCGTAGGATAGGCCGGGTACAGCGCGTTGCACAGACTATCGCCAATGAAGGTTTGCTCTTCTTCGATGCGTTCATGACCACCATCGCGATTGTC
The DNA here is from genome assembly GCA_965230125.1 of uncultured Pseudohongiella sp. Lineage (GTDB taxonomy): Bacteria > Pseudomonadota > Gammaproteobacteria > Pseudomonadales > Pseudohongiellaceae > UBA9145. The sequence goes on from OZ245938.1 coordinate 3,641,878, forward strand.
CCAGCAGGCATCCACCAGTGACGCCGGACGATTACGCAGGACTTTTTCTGCGGCCTCCAGATCGGTGCTGTCGGTCTTGATGGCCGTCAGCCACCGGTCCATTTGCCGGAACAGCTCTGCCAGGTCAGGTTCATCCTCGGTGAAGCCCCAGTCCCCACCCACCAGCATGACATGATTTCCGGCGTGGCCGTTGGCTTCGATCAGCCGCTGCCGGGTGGAAAACTGGTGTACGATCATGTGAATGTCGCCGTCTTCCCGGTCGTCGGTATAAGACCGGTAGTCAATAATCGGCGTGGCAGCGAGCCCGCCGCCACCAGAAAGAATGCGACCTGACTCTATAGCCAGCTTACGTGCCTGTCCATCCGCCATGTGACGTTCCGGCACATGGTTCATGTCGTAATCGAAACCACCGATATCGCGATTCAGATCGATGAACTGGCGGGGTGTAATCAGCGCGTTATTCAGCGCCCCCAGACCATACTGCACGCCAACATTGTCCAGTGGCCGCCGGGCGATGCGGGTGCCATCAAACTGGCCGTAGACGTTCACCGTGTGGTCATACACCGTTGCCCGCACACCGTTCAGATTCTGCGGCGAATAGCGCCGGTCTTCCAGCGCCGCCAGGCTGACTTCCCCGCCTTGCTCCTCGGCGCTTGCCTCGGGGTCAAAGATCGGATCCAGGCGTGCCGCGCCACGCGCCAGATTGGCAATGGATCCCCAGGAGCCGAAGCCCGCCACGGCCTGCTGCTCGCCGCGATCAAAACCGTCCGGATTTACCGCATCGAAATAAAAGTGCAGCAAGCGGGCATCGGCCAGGGTAAAGATTGTGGCCGAGGTTACATCGGGAAAACTGGCGGCGACAATAATGCCGTCAAACACGCCGGGATAATTGTCAGCGGTCTGGTGCGATTGATAGGAACCACCCGAGGCCCCCGTAGCAATGGTGTAGAACGGCTCACCATAGTGTTCGATGAAGCGCTCCTTGACCATGATATGAGTTTCCGAGGCCAGCAGGTCGTTGCAGTTCTGGCCAAATACATTCAGGCTCGCGGATACCAGCGCATAACCCATGCGCAGCAAACCATCGCGCATAACGCCGCCAGTGCTGCTGCCCTGCTGGTACCACCCCGAGCGACAGCCGCCCCCGTGGGTGTACACCAGATTGCCATTCCAGGCCGGACTGCGACTGAAGGGAGTGACCGGTCCGTCCTCCGGACGATGCAGCATGGCGACTTCGTACACGGCGCGATTAACCACGCCGGTTTCCACCCGCACCACGTAGGGGACTTCATCTCCGTTGTCATCAGTGATCACGGTAATGTCTGCATCGTCTTCTGGCGGGTAGGGCGCAAAGCCATCGGCAGCGGCCGAGAAATAGACGTAATCGATGCGCGTGTCGACCAAACAGTCACCATCAAGTGCCGGACCCAGAGTGCCACCCGCCACCAGTTCAAACTCGCCGGTCTGGCAATAATACGGCGACTCATGGGGCCCGGAGATAATCGGGCCGCTAATCGGGTAATTGCTTATCTCCAGACGAGCGCTGGTATCGCTGTTGGGCAAGGTAGCGGTCAGCATGTTGCTGCCGTCGTTCAGGTCGCGCACCATGCCCTGCCAGCGCGTTGAGCTCAGTTGCACAAATTCGGTGCTGACGTCATCGCCGTTAACAAAAACCCGGGGTACCGTACTGCCTGACTGCTCAGCTGGCTCACCGCTCAACTCCACCTCCACCAGCACATCACCGCCAGTGACCAGCCACGACTGGGTCGATACGGTGCGCAACCGTATCTGGGGAGTCAGCGAGACAGGAATGTCACTACCGGCGGTCGGCACCGGCGTTTCTCGGGAGCAGGACAGCAGCCCCAGCAGCAGGCTTACCAGCAACAGTCCGCGCCAGCTACTGGTCGTCGCTGACAAGCGAGTTGATAACTTTTGCGCGGCGGCGTGGGAGTGGCTGTTATTCAACATTGTTATTGCCTGATGTGCCGAATTGAAAGGTTATTCTCGTTACCGGCGTGGCCAAAGTAAAGTCTGGCGAACAGCGGACGATTAAGCAGGTTGGATGAGCCAATGGTGCATCTCAGCAGGCAGCACTGGGCAATGCACAATTTCCTCACTCAATTCACGACTATCCATTCAATCCCCCCATTCAATCTCAAGGTACAGCGGTGCTAGAATGAATACCGTCAGGCCATCAATCAATTTTCGGGACGCAGTATGAACGCAAAGAATTCCATCAAGTTGAAAGACGTCGACAGTAAGAAGGCCGGCGCAATCAAGGTCGACGGCAAGTGTGGAAAGTGCAAGAAGTCGCTTTGCTGCAACTCCATCAATCAGAAAATCCCCACGCCAAAGAGCAAGGAAGATTTCGATCACCTGCTCTGGCAGATTTCCCACGAGAACATCAACATCTTCAAGGATGCTGACGGCTGGTTCCTGCACATCAGCAGCCGCTGCGATCACCTGCTGCCCAACGGGGCCTGTGGTATTTACGACAGGCGTCCCTGGGTATGCCGCGAGTACACCAACGACTTCTGTGAATACGACGAATCAATACCGGAAGCCAGCGAACACTTTTTCTCGACCTACAAAGAACTGGACAAGTACTGTAGAAAACGCTTCAAGAAATGGGAAAAGCGCTTTGAGCTTTACGACTAGAAAAACTACTCAGCGCGCGACGCGATTTGGCCGCGCGCTGCTCCTGTGTCTGTTCCCGTGCTTATTGGCTGCGCCCGCGCTAGGCCAGGAATCGCCAACCAGCGACGTCGAGCAACACCTCAAGCGTGCAGCTGACCAGCTTCGGGCACTGGATACCCAGGCTGAATCCTGCCTTGACGCGCTGACTTCGGACTCGGCTTCCGTGGCTGCGGGGCTGGCACAGGCTGACAGCTGCGTGCAGTTCATGAATGCCATTGATGGCGAGCCGGTTGCCAGCTATCTGGCCGACTGCCAGCATGCCAGGCAGTGGCGGGACCAGTTCGTAAACAACGCCGACAACGACACTGCTGACCGCGAAGCGCACAGTGACCGCAATCTGCAGCGCATGATTGACACCGAACGCTACTGCGCAGACGACTCCCTGCGGCTGCGCACCGAGCATGTGTTTGATGCCTTCGCAGCGCTCCGGCAGGCCAGCGGGACCCAGCACGAACTTGCCGGGCAATGGTCAGGCAGGCCGATGCCACAATCTGATTCTGGCGGCAGTGTTAGCGAGATGCACCAGCGCGTGCGCCGGGAAACCGAGCAGCGCTGGCAACAGCTACAGCTGGAACTGCTCAGGCAGCAGCTGCAGCTGCCGGTGGATTACGGGCTGATTCAGTAACCCACCGTAACGTCTGACGGCAAACTAGCAAACCATCAGACTAGTAAACCACCAGGAAGTTGCCATCCGGCAACACCGCCGCGGCGGGAAAACTGAAGTCACCAATCTCGATTTGCTCGGCAAACTCAAAGCCACTGACCGATTGCCCGTCAGTCAATAGTTGCATATTCAGTCGCCCCCCGCGGGTGTGGCTGATTGCTTCGCCCCACACCACCAGGGTTTCCCCCTTCGGGTTTACAGCCACCGCCGGATGCTTCTGACGGGTTTCCGTGAACGGTGCTGCCACCGGCATGGGCGTCTGGTCCGGCAATCCCATCAGCATGATGCGTGCTTCGGTTTCAAACACCAGCCAGTTCCCGCCCTCGTGGTCGGTACTGATGTCGTTGGTACTCAGTGGGCAAAAAGATGCCTCCCACTGCTGTAACTTGTGCACCGGACCATAGCGTGAACCGCTGGGGGCATTGTCTACACCGTCGACCGTCAGTAGCTGCATGTGCCGACCCACGCCATCGATCGCCGAGCGGTACGCTACCAGCAGCTGACTGTCATCCTGGTAGTCAGCTGCCAGGGAGCAGCAGGCACAGGCGCCGAGATCGGGATTGCTGATCAGCATCTCGCTGCCAAAGGTTTCACCGCCGTCGTGAGAAAACCGGCCATAGACGGCGCGTCGCTCTTCAAAGCTCAGGTCGCCCGCCGCCCAGATCAGCGCCACCTGGTCGCCGTGGGCAGCCACATCTCCACTGGCGTCCAGGCCAATGTCGAATTCACTGACCATCGAGCGCTGCGGCTCAAAGGCGCTGCGCTGGGGATTCGAGCGGGTATAGTAATAAACGGAAGACCGGGGCAGGTACCACATAACATGGGCACGGCCCTGGCCGTCGATAGCCAGCGACGCGCGGGCAATGGCGTAACTCTGGACATTGAATGCCTGACTGGAAACCCGTACCGGCGCCCCAAAGCGCCCCGCCTCGGCATCGTACTGGCGGTAATAAAGACTGCCCTCCCGGGCGGCTGGCCGGTTCAGGCGCTTTTTGAAATACAGCAGGTGAATACCACCCCCGGCATCGGTGACCAGACGCGGCTGCAGGCCGTCGTCGGGTGTCGCCATGATTGATACTTCGGCAGCACTGGCCAGGCTGGGCACCAACGCCAGTCCACAGACCAGCAAAATAGCCAGCAGCATCAGATTCAAGCGATGAACGGTCAGTTTCATGGGGTTAAATTCCTGTCTCAATGTTCCTCGGTCGGCGCCCACAAACACGACGGCAACAGCCTGTTTGGCATGCCGTCTGACGCGTGCCGCAGCCTGGGGCACACCCGTCGCCGAGCGCTAGATATACGACCTTAAATCAGGCAGACTTGCTGCCTCGTCGGGTTCCAGCAGCTGGCAGTTTTACCGCGTCAGAGCTGACAACCGGAACGTTTGATTGGCGAAGCGTTCTCGTTAATAGCCAGACACAATTATCAAGGGTGACACGACAGGACTCCAGATGACAATTCGAAAACCATGCCTTTGGCTCGCTCTACCCGCCCTGACACTCCTGCTAGCGGCCTGTTCGGGAGAGAACCCGAGCGAGCAGGACGACGATGCGGCGTCAATTTACAACACTTCACTGAATATGCAGGAATTGATGGCCATGGTCCTGGAGCCTGCTTCCGACGTGCTGTGGGATTCCGGTGGCTGGGTTCTTGATGCCGCCGGCTATGAAGAGCTGTACCCAACCACGGATGATGGCTGGGCCTACGTCAAATCGCAGGCGGCAATCGTGGTTGAAACCGGCAATTCACTGGCGCTGCCCGCGCGCCGCGAAGACAACGATGCCTGGGTGATCTATTCCCAGGGGCTCAGTGAAGCGGGGCTGCGTGCCATGGCCGCTGCTGATGCCCAGGACAAGGAAGAATTCTTCCAGGCCGGCGCTCAGCTTTACAGCGTCTGTACCGCCTGTCACCAGGCTTATAATCCCGACATTCTCAATCGATTCGACGAAGAAGAATAAGCCTTCAAGGGCCGATCATGGGCAGACTGCGCTCCCATTCCCGCATCCCGTTCAGCCTGCTGAGCTTGCTGTTGCTGCTGGCCAGCAGCACCGTGCTTGGCCACACCATCGAGGGTTCCGACGCCAATTTTGTGCAGAACATCGATGGCCCGGCAGTGTTTCCATTCATCTATCTGGGCGCCAAGCACATGGTCACCGGCTACGATCACCTGCTGTTCCTGGTAGGCGTGATTTTCTTCCTTTATCGCCCGCGACATGTGGTGCAGTACGTCACCCTGTTCGCCATCGGCCACAGCATCACCTTGCTGCTGGGCGTACTTGGCAATATCCAGATCAACGCCTATCTCATTGATGCCATCATCGGCCTGTCCATCGTGTACAAGGCATTCGAAAACATCGATGGCTTCAAGCGCTTTCTCGGGTTTGAACCCAACACCCGTGTCGCGGTGTTTGTCTTCGGCCTGTTTCACGGCCTGGGACTGGCCACCAAACTGCAGGAATTTACGTTGTCTGATAACGGTCTGGTGGCGAATATCATCAGCTTTAACGTAGGCGTGGAAATCGGCCAGATCCTGGCGCTGTCTGCGGTATTCATCGCGCTCAGCGTCTGGCGCACCAGCGCCAGCTACTTGCGCAACGCATTTGTTACCAACACAGTATTGATGACTGGTGGTTTTCTCCTGACGGGTTTCCAACTCAGTGCTTATCTTTTGCAGCCGCCCTATTGAACCGCTAATCCGAATCTTCTATTCAGGCTATTAATTTAAACCACAATTTTCACTGGCAACGTTTCCAAGATATGTCTTTATCCGATCAAGCAGCGACTGGTTCACCGCCTTCGCAACGCAATATTCTTATCGCCACCGCCATCGCTCTCGGTGTGGCACTGGTAGTGCTGTTGGTAGCCATCCTGCCAGCAGAGTTTGGCATCGATCCGCTGGGTACCGGCCAACTACTGGGGCTCAATGCCCTGTCCCGGGAACTGCCGCTGGAGGAAAAACTGGAGGTCCACCGGGAGGACTTCGTGGAGTTCGAACTGGGCCCGTTTCAGTCAGTGGAATATAAATACCTGATGGATTTCGACGCCCCACTACTATTCAGCTGGCTCGCAGACGGCGAGCTCTATTATGATATGCACGCTGAACCGGCGGGTCTGGGCGAGGAATACGCCGAGAGTTTCGAGCAGGGCAATGCCGAACGCCGCATGGGCTCCTATCATGCGCCCTTTGCCGGGATTCACGGCTGGTTCTGGGAAAACCGCGGGTCAGGCACGGTCACGGTGAGGCTTTACACTGCCGGTTTCTATCAGACGTCAACGGTGTTCAGAGACGGCGGTGATTTTGAGCGGGTGTTAGACCCGGTTGCGCAGTAGAAGTAGAAGTAGAAGTAGAAGTAGAAGTAGTTGGATTCCATGACAAACCTGGCAGAGTTAAGTTTTCCTGTTAGTTCAGCGGATGTCGATAAATGGCGGCAGGACGGCGTTCTTGTGTATCGCAGTTTCTTCGACCCCGAAGCGGTGCGGGCGCTTAACCAGTTTCTTGACCAGCTCTGGCGATGCAGAGACCTGGCTTCCCGGCACTGCACAATCGATGCCTATATAGAACGGCCGGAGCAGCAACGGCTGCACTTCCGAAATGTCGACGCAAGAGCGCGTCAATACCCTTACAAACTCAATGATCTGTATCTGGATAGCGAGTTAGTCCGCTCTATTTGTCTTGCCCCCGAACTCTGCGACGTTCTTGGCGTTCTGCTTGATGGCGACCCGCTGATTTGCAACAGCTTGAATTTTGAATACGGCTCAGAACAAAGCCCTCACGTTGACTCGCAATACATGACGCCAAGGGTTGAGAACAAACTTGTAGTAAGCTGGATAGCCCTCGATGAGGTAACCGACAGCAACGGTCCGGTAGTTTACTATCCCGGCAGCCACAATATCCCTGCCTACCGTTATAGCAATGGTGGAGTCAAAGCTCTACCGGGTGAAAGCCAGGAGTTTACTGGCTATATGCAAAGGGAAATCGAGCAGCGCAAAATAGAACCCGAGACCTTTCATGCCGAACCGGGAGATTTGCTGATTTGGCACTCCCAACTTCTGCATGGCGGGAGCAAGATCAATGATCCAACAATGACTCGCCGCGCGCTGGTCACACACTATTTCCGCAGGCAAGACTACTTCCATCAGATCTGGCGACATCGCAAAGCCCACGACCGCGGCTACTACCTGAAAAGACGGCATCCCGCTGCGGACTGACTACTACTGTTCTCAACCGGTCTTCGATATTTTTGGACTGCGGTCAGACCTTGGTGGAGTTTCGCCAGGCGCTGAGCCGCGTCCCTCCGGGATGCCCTCACTCGCGAAAAAGCCCAAGGTCTTTTTCACTCCCTCGGCGCTGGCTCTTTTACGCTGCCTGGCGAAACCCCACCAAGGTCTTCCCCAAGCCGGAGAGTGAACAGTCTTTTTCTAGGTTATAAATTCAAAGATTGTGGATTTTGACAAGGCGTGGAGCTCAACGAAGGGTGATGACTCGAGCAGCGAGCGAGGAGCGTCGGGTCAAGGCGCGGGATTTTTTTGGGCCGGGAATTTACTTTCAGTAAATGACTGACTCAAAAAAATCCCGCAACGAAGATCCCGGCGTTCCGCAGCCGCTGCGTCCAAGCAAAAAAAAGCCCGGTGAAGACCGGGCTTTTTGCAGCTAGACAACTAGAGAGTATCGCCTAGTTACCAGTCGGATCCGATCCGTCACGCGGGGCACCAGTACCTGACGATCCCATGAACAGCTTGCGGCCGTCCGGGAAAGTAATGTCACGGCCATTCGCGCGGCAGGTCGGCTCGCACAGGCGGTCCTTGGACTGGTAACCAGTCACAATGATGTCGGTGCCCAGCTGCAGTGAATTGCGGTTAATGCCGCGACGCAGCAAGGTGTTCGGCGTGCCGCCTTCTACCATCCACGGGCCCGGATCACGGGTGGATTCTGGATCGTTGTTGTCCAGGTGAATCCAGGTGTGGGGGTTAATCCACTCTACCCGCGTGATCGGACCGCCCAGGCGCACCGGGAGGTTGGCGTCGAATTCAGCGGAGAACGCGTGGTGCGCGGTCGCCGGTTGCTTGATGGCAACCACGCCAACGGCGGTTACTGCGGCCAGAGCCAGAAGTTTCATTTTCATAGAATCACCCCTAATTAATCGTTTGGTTGCCAGCTTGCAGAGCTTTCGGCAGTTAGTGTCCTTTGCCAGCCCGGCAATCATGTCAAGACCTACCTTAATAGTAGCTGACTTGAATCGGCTGCTGCATCTCTTTGGGCTTGTCACCGTGCGTTTCACCGTGATTTGTACCGGATTTAACCGGTCAGGCCCAATGCTTTGCGATGACTGACTTCATTCTAGCGAAAGACCGGGACAAATACCAAATCTGGACATTGCCCCGTCCAATCAGTTTCGCAATCGCAAGTTACTGATCTTGCTGCATTTCTTCTCGAAGTCGCTGTTCGAATTCACCGCCGCGACGGTATTGTCCGTACATCAGCTCCTCGACAAATTCCACACACTTGAACTGTGGCAGTTCAAAGCCTTCCTCAAGACGACGGTACAGCGGCATGCTGATGGTCCAGGGACGCTCGAACACCTGCGGGTCTTCCATGGTCGCTGAATACATGATGACGTTGTCATCAACCATGTCATAGCGCTCGGTGACCTTCAGTTCATAAGAGTGGTAGTTGCCAGCACGGTCGAACCAGGTGCGATCATCAAGGCCGGTGACTTCTACCACCCAGGTGTCGCCTTCCCAGTAACCGAAGGACTGGCCCATCCAGGAATCCAGCGGTGCCGGACCCGGGTCTTCCAGAAACACGTTGCGCACGGCGCCGGCGAATGAGTAGGCAATGAAGAAGGCGCTCTCACTCTGGAAAATCTGGAATGGATGCGGCAGGTAAGTAGCACGCGGGACGCCGGGCATGTAGCACTTGATCTCCGGGTCATTTTGCAACCAGTTTTCACGGTTTTCCTCACGTCGCGGCAGGGCATCTGCCAGGTAGGGAATAGTGCCGCCCTCTACCACGCCGAAGCTGGCGGGGACCGCGCCCACCGCGCCCATGGCGACGATGTCGGGATGCGGAACCGGCACGAAATCTCCGGGTACCAGATCGTAAGCCGCCTGCGGCGGTGCCGGCTCGAGATTGTCGTTGGCATTCATCAGCACCTGCCAGATGCCGTTCAGATCCGGTTTGCCGTTCGGCCCACGCGGAATGTCATTGGCACTGGACTCGGCTGCGGAAGCAACCTGGGCAGGTTGAGAATCGGTGGTGGTGTCACCTGGTGAACAGGCGGCGAGAAACGCTGAAGTTGCCAGTAGCAGCCAGAGGTTCTTCATAGCTTTTCCTTTCTTGCTTTTATGTTCGGATACTCCCCCGAAGGAGCGACGATATAACCATTTACCCTGTTGAAGTGTCAAGCCACTTGCCCCATGGACTGTGGGCTGCACGGCGATGACTGTCAGCCTCGCAATAACCAGCGACGGACCCCCAGCAGGCGCGTTAAGCGCCTAACACCCGCTGCTGACTGGTGGCAATCCCTCCTGTCCCGGCGCAGGGTCGACCTGATTTCAGCCGGTAATCGAGCGCCAGTTGTTCACCAGGTAATCGGCAGTGCGCCAGGCCAGGGCCTGGACGGTGAGCGTCGGATTGCGCGCCCCGCTGGTGCCCATGACAGAACCACCGAGGATCCCCAGGTTGGGTGCCTCGTGAGCAAAGCCCCACTGGTTCACTACATTGGTCTCGCTGTTGTTGCCCATCCGCGTGCCGCCATAGGCATGAGTGCTGGCGCCCATGGTATTGCCCAGGCCGGACCTGACCACCTTGATAGCACCGGCTTCACGGTACCACTGCTCCATCTTGTCCTGAGCGAAGGCAGCAATGCGCTTTTCGTTGTCGCGGTAGCGGGCCGTAATACGAATCACCGGCATCCCCATAGCGTCTTTGACCACCGGGTCCAGGTCCAGATAATTGCCCACATAGGGCAGCGTGGTTTTCTGAATATAGGAGGAATTGGTGCGGTCGGCATTCTTGCTGATAAAGGCTTTCCAGTCAGAGCCCCAGTTTCGCACTTCTCCGAAGGTACTCATTTTCGCAGCGCTCATTGGCTTGCGATCGGTGTGTGCCCACAAATTAGCGCCGCCTATAAAATCGAGATTGCTGTGATCGAAATTATCGTCGGCCCATTCGTCAATCGCCGCACCCTGGGCTGGAAGCCCGTACCAGTTGTGCAGGTCGCGGTCGAACAACGCGGTGACCGGTGCGCCCTGGTGATGGGTCATGTAGTGCTGCCCCACCTGACCGGCGTTGTTGGCCAGACCGTTGGCAAAGGCCCGGGACTTCGACATCAACAACAGCCGCACGTTTTCATAGGCATAGCTGGCCAGCAGCACCACGTCGGCCGGCTGGAAAAATGTCTCGTTGCCGCGCACGTAGTCAACACCGGTCACTTTGCCGTCGTTATCGGTGACGATGTTGGTCACCCGGGCAAACGTCACCACGTCCAGATTGCCGGTTTCGACGGCCTTGGGAATGGTCGTAAAAGCGGTAGAGCTTTTCGCCTGGACGTGACAGCCACCCTTATTGCAGAAACCGTGGTACTGACAGGGCGGCCTGCCATCATAGAGCTCAGTGGTGATTGCCGCCGGACCCTGGAACGGATTCCAGTCCAGTCTGCGTGCCGCCTCACCCATTAAATCGGTGAACGGCGATGCTCGAAGCGGGCGCATGGGGTATTCACGCTGCCGCGCTCCTTCGAAGATATTACCCGCGCTATTGATCCGGCCGCGAACATTGCCCGCCTGACCGGAGATGCCCACGGTGTATTCCACCTGGTCGTAATAAGGTTCCAGCTCAGCGTAATCGAAAGGCCAGTCTTCAACGGTGCTGCCCGCAGGAATACGCTGATCGCCATAACGCTCGCGGGTCGCGCTGACCACTCTGAAATCCCAGGGATTCAGGCGCCAGCTCTGTGCCCAGTAGTGCATGGTGGTACCGCCCACGGCATTCATCATCGGGTGACTGCCCTGTACTGCCTGCATGTCCGGTGTGGCCCTGACGGTAGGAGCCTCCGAGGCGCACTTCTGGACTATTTGCGGCCAGTTGCGCTGAGTGTTGCGCAACTCATCCGGAGCAAAATCCCGTGTGCCCAACCAGCCGCCGGCCTCGAGGCCAACCACTTTCAGCCCGGCACTGGTCAGCGGTAACGCGGCGACGCCGCCTGCTGCACCCAGACCGACAATCACCACATCGGTTTTCGGTAGGCGTCTAGGCATGACTGCCGCCCTGGGCGCCGGGTACGTCCGGCCCCAGGGCCAGCTTGGTGTAGGTCCGGTGATCGTAGGCAGACTGGTGACTGGGGCGCAAATCACCACCCAGGGCTACATCGGCCTCCGAGGCAGACAACCTGACTCCCGGATAGCGCAGCATGTCCCAGCCCACGAACTGCTGATTGCCACCGTAGTAAGGATCACAAAAGGTACCGTCAATGGTGTCGTTCCGCACCAGATTAAAAAACCCACTACTTGATGGAGAGCAACCTGGCACCTTGCCTTCCTGCAGGGCGAGCACAATTGAGTTCTGCACATCACGGCGGCACTGGTGATAAGGCTTGCCGCGGGTTTGCTGGGCATATTCGTCAATCGCGGTCAGGCTGATCAGATAATGGTCTCGATCCTGTCGATTGTGGCTCGCCAGGGATCGGTCAATGTAATGCACCGCGCGGGCCAGCCGGGCACCAGGGCCATTTCCGTCAGCCGGAATCAGGCAGTCGCAAATCTCCTCGAGCGTTTCAGCCTCACGAGCGGTGAGCACTTCCAATGCCTCGCGCACCACGGGGTTGTTGTTAACCGGGAAGGATGACTCTGCGGCGATCAGATTCGAGGTGGCTGTCGATCCTACCGCGGCAGCGCCGAACAGACCGGCACCCTTGAGCAGGTTACGGCGGCCGGGATTCTCGGGCAGCGATGCGTCGCGCTGATCATCCTGCGCTGCGGCATTATGAGGGGCTTTGTTATTAGTGTTACTGGTCATAACCAGCTCCTTTATGATTGCCAGCAGATTAGCAAATAAGCGTAACGCTGTACACGGAGCAATTTCTGGCGCAACAGTTGCACTCCTTACTGCCTGAGGAACTTCTTGATGATCCGGCCCTCGCTGTTTTCGCCGCCGGTCACCTCACCAACATACACATTGCCCTCGGCATCCACCACTACCCCTTCCGGCGCCGTGCCGCCAATAAAGCCCATGACTGTGCCATCGTCGGCGCTACCATAGGTGACTCCCAGCTTGTCCTGATAATCAGCTACGTAAAGAATGTCATTGTCGTCAATAAACAGCCCGCTGGGCCAGCCAAACTGATCCCACTCGGTAATGTACTCACCGTTCTGGGTGAAGATCTGAATACGGTGATTGCTGCGATCGCCTACCAGGACCCGCCCGCGACGATCAATCACGATCGAGTGCGGTAAATCGAGTTGCCCCGGCCCGGCACCCTTGCTACCCCACTCCATCAGGTAACGGCCGCTGTTATCATACTTGACGATGCGATTGTTCCAGTGCCCGTCGGCAACAAAGAAATCGCCGTTAGGTGCTTGTGCCACGTCGGCTGGACCGTTGAAGGTATTGGGGCCATTGCCGGTAAAGCCGCGTGCGCCGAGGCGCAACAGGATACGCCCGTTGGTATCGATCCGGGTGATCGTGTGACCCTGTTGCCGATGATAGTCGGTCGCCCAGATCTCGCCATCGGGCGTAACCCGAAAGCCGTGCGGCCGATTGACGAAATCACTGCCAAAGGTATCAACCAGGTTGCCCTCACTATCGAATTTCAGCACCGGTGGCTCTGAACGATGGAACGCATAGATATAACCATCCTGATCAATAGTGACATTTGGCACCTGCCCCCATTCAATATCGTCCGGAAGCGGCTTTGGCCAGTCAGGATCCAATACATAGTCCTGGGCCCAGGCGGCACTCGCCAGCAGGACAAGCAGACTGGCCATCAGCATCTGGATCGCTGGTTTAACAATCACGTGGTTGTACATAAGAGACACCTTTTTAGTTGTTATTTTTTAGTTGGCTTTATCAATGAGTTCGCGGCGCATTGTTGCCGGGCAAGACGCTACTGTAGCTTACACTCCGGTCCCAGGCTTGCACAGACCGATTGCCCGACTCGCAGGATCGCCACACCTGGGCAACCCGACGGTCGCTGCAGTACGCGACTGGTTTTGCTTCGCTTCCCGTACAAGCCATTGAAACATACCTTTGACAAGAAATTGAAAAACACCCTGGAGAACACTATGCGACTAATCATTGCAGTATTTACCCTCGGGCTGGCCACCATCAGCATCAGCGCGCTGGCTCAAGATGAACCTAAGCGGCGCAATCCGCTGGCAGAGTTGGATACCAACGGCGACGGCGCCGTCAGCTTTGCCGAATACCAGCAGGCAGATTCGCGCCGCTTCAGCCGTGCGGATGCCGATGAAGATGGATTGCTAAGCCTTGAGGAGTTGCTCAGCGCCCGTCCTGACGGGGGACCTCGCAATCGGGATATTGATGAACAGCGACTGGCTGCCATGCAGGCCAGAATGGAGGAGCGCATCAGCGCCCAGTTTCTGGAAATGGACGTCGACGGCGATGGCCTGGTCTCGGAACTGGAAATGCAGGAACACGGCTTTCTGCGGCTCGACCGCGACAATAATGGCCTGATCAGTGGCGCGGAGCTGCGACCACGACGTCGGGGCGGCCCGGACTTCGCGGGACGCCAGGGTAGACGTGGAGACGGCCGGCGCGGAGAATCGGACGACAACTAGTCCAGGGACTCTCTGATTGACTCGGAGGGTGAAGAACAGACGGGAAACAAGCAGCGCGTAATGGCCGATGAACACCTTGATGAAGAGTGGATGGATGCAGTATGCCGGGGTGACCGGAAGGCATATCAATCCCTCGTACATCGACACAGCAAGGCCATCAGTCATTACGCGTATCGCTTGCTGGGTAGCGAGGCTGATGCCGAAGATGTCACCCAGGAAACGTTTCTGCGGCTGTGGATAAATGCCTGCAAGTGGCAGCCCGACAAGGCACGCCTGACCACCTGGCTACACCGCATCGCTCACAATCTGTGTGTTGATTTGCAGCGCAAACAGGGACGAATTGAACTGCAGGGCGATGAACAAACCCTGGATCATCCGCTCCGGGAAACGGACGGCAATGAGCCCAATTGTGCAGATCAGCTGAACTCCGCGGAGACTCACAACAAACAGATGCTGCGCCTGCGACAGGCGCTTGATGGCTTGCCGGAAAACCAGCGCAGCGCCTTGACCTTGTGCACGTTCAGCGGATTCTCCAACCAGGAGGCCGCTGCTATCATGGGGCTGTCAGTAAAGGCATTGGAATCTGCCCTGGCCCGAGCCAGGCGGACCTTGCGAGAAACGCTGGCCAACGAGGCAGCACTTTGAAACTGATAGCGAAACCAATGACGAAACCAGACCGAACGGTATACACCAAATGACACAGGACGAATTCATTCAGCTACTGGAAATCCGGGGCAGCGATCTGCAATCCTGGCCAGCCGCCCAGCGTGTTGCGGCCAGGGCATTGCTCGCAGCCGATCAGGACGCGTCGCGACTGTTGCTGCAGCAGGCCCGGGTCGATGCCCTGCTGGGCGATCTACCCACGCCGACCTTTGCCGGGCTGGCGGCGCGGGTGGCGCAACAGCCGCTTCCCCAGCCCAGGCTGTCGCTGGTGGATCGACTATTGAACTGGATCATTCCCGACCGCGGTATCGGCGAATTCTGGCGGCCAGCCACCGCCGCCTGTCTCCCCCTGCTATTCGGCGTCATTGTGGGTAACTATTTCAATTTCGGTATTACCACCGACATCCAGGCGGCCGAAAACTGGGAGGACGAGTTGGCGATGATTTCCCTGACCGACTACACTGAAAACCGGGTTGAGCTATGATCAGGCGTCGCTTGCTGCTGTTTGCCCTGCTCCTGTCGGTAGCCGTAAACCTGTTTCTTATCGGCGGAATTGGCTACCGCATGGCGCAGATGCCGGAGCGTCCCGAAGGCAGGCCGCTGCCGCCGAACCTCGGCTGGATTGTGCGCGACCTGTCTGAGAACCGGCGCGAACAGCTATCTGATCAGCTGCGCGCCAGCGCAGCACAGATACTGCCCCTGCGGCGGGCCGTTTTCGCCAGCCAGCGCCAGGTCAATGAACTCATGGCAGCGGCTGACTTCGATGCTGCCGCACTACAGCAGGCATTCGCGGAACTGCGCGAGGCCAGTAGTCGCTATCAGCAGGCAACCCAGGAGCAGACCGTTATTATCCTGGCTGAGTTGACGCCGGAAGAGCGCCAGTCCGCCCGGGATTTTGTGCGCCGCCGCGGCACCCGGGATGGTTCGGACGGTCCGGGTCGCCCGCGCCCGCCCGGAGACCGGCCGCCCCGGTAACAGAACACTGGAAATACCATGACCGACAAGACAACTGACAGAAAACACGCCGAGATCACCGGCTACGACCCGATTCCCCTGGGACGCTATCGGCACTACAAGGGGCCCTACTACGAACTGATCGATATTGCCCGACATAGCGAAACCGAAGAGCCGATGGCGGTCTATCGCACCCTCTATGGTGACTTCGATCTCTGGGTGCGACCGCTGACCATGTTTCTGGAGGAGATTGAGCGGGACGGACAGACCCTGCCGCGGTTTTCCTTCACCCCGGAAAGCTAGCTGGCAGCTTGCCGGTACGCACCAGAATCAAAGCGCGCAGGGATCAGAAAAACATACCAAATACCCGATTAAAAAGGGTGCCATGACACCCTTTTTAACTCCTTATTGGCTGCGACCGGCGATTAGCGCGTGTACACGTAGCTCAGATTGTAGCTCACCGAACCCGCTTGCGTAGTGGCGGCAAAACTCACATCAAAGGCACGCCGGTTGGCTGAATTTTCAACCACCGTAATGCTGATGGAGCTGATGCCACTAGCCACACCTTCCAGCGTGGTGAATATCTCTTCGTTAATCTCCTGGGTATTGCTCAGGTCCGGTGCCGGTATGTCTGTCAACGTGATCCCGGAAAAACTCAGCCCCTGAACAAAACTGGTATCGAAGGTTCCGGATATGGTCAAATCCCATAGCTCTGCGCTGCCACCACTACCGGTACCCGGATCAGGCAGGGATTCCAGTTCATTGAGAACGAACTGGATGGATCCGACACTGACGATCGCACCACCGAACTGCCCCCCCAGGAGATATACATTATTGTCGGCAAATGCCAGGTATACGCCGGTGTTTGGATAATAGCGATACACATACTGATCCTGGAACTGGGTCTGCTGGCCTGGCGGGAAAATCGCCGCCAGCTTGGATTCTGCTGCGGCAAAAATCGCGTTCATGTTGGTGGTTACCTGTGGATTTGAGCCGCCGCCACCATTGGCACCACAGGTAGTGGAATCACTGGTTTTGCTACCGCTAAGCTGACCATAGAACGGCGAGAAATTCGACCCGGTAACATTGACCTCATTGAATGACCCGGTGAAATTGGACACCGCGATCTCATAGCCACTGGCTTCATCCTTCCAGATAGCTTCTACCTGGTTGCCGTTACGAAACACCGGATTGCTCAGTAACTGACCAGCAATGCACAGAGTATTGTCTGCATGAAGCACCAGGGTTACCTCTTGACCGGCTGTGAATGGCCCGCCGTTGTTGATCAGGTCATAACTCAGAGTATAGGTGCCGACGAACGAGTCCGGCACTGTGGCGGGAGTCTCCGTTTGTGCAGTTGCTGTGGCGGCTGAAAGCAGCGCCAACAGCAGGGTGGGATAGCGAAACGTGCTCAGTAAGCTGGAGACCATAACAATTACTCCTGATGAATCTTTGAAATTTTTTATTGAAACAACTGGTTGCTAAATCAGTTGTGATGTTTCTCTTTTTTCTTTTCTAACTCTTTATTTTGTTGGTTGTTTATTATGGGCACCTCTATCCCTGTGTTAACGAATCCCCTGAATTGCAGCCAAAGATACTCCCATTTCTGCCCCCCATTGATCTGACCAGAAACCCCGAATGGCAATACCCACAACAGGTCTCCACAATCCCGGGATACTGTGGTTAGTGCGAGGCTGCCATTGATCACCACCAGCTTGCAACCGGGATAGCGGGTCGAATCCGGGAACAAGTCAGAGCGTACACAGCGCGCCGCACAGATCCGGCCAGCCCTGCTGCCCGGTCACCGGCAGACAGTTAACAAACTGTCACCCGAGGCTGCTAGAATTTACTCTATGAACTACCGACTCCTCACTTATGTGCTTGCCCTGAGCCTTGCCACGCTGCTAACCGGCTGTGCGCTGCCCGGCGAACGCTCGGGCCTGCGCACGATCACCGTGCTGTATACCAACGATGAACACGGCTGGATGGCAGGCATGGCCCCGGGCAAGGGGGCTGCTGATCTCTATGCCCTGTGGCAGCAGCAGGAAGGCTATTACCCGAACGGCCCGTTCCTGATTCTCAGCGGCGGTGACAACTGGACCGGTCCGGCTATTTCCACCTGGACCGAGGGCGAAAGCATGGTTGAGGTGATGAATGCCATGCATTACGACGCCTCGGCGGTGGGCAATCATGAGTTTGATTTTGGCCTGGAGGTCCTGAAGGCCCGCGCGGCCGAGGCCGACTTTCCCTATCTCAGCGCCAACACCCGCTGGCGAGAGAGCGGCGAGGTTCCAGGCGAGTTGGGCATACTGCCCTACAGCATTGCCAGCGTCGGTGACCTGCGTGTCGGCATCGTCGGTCTGACCACCCGGGACACCGCGACCACCACGAACCCAATACATGTTGCCGAGCTGGACTTTACCGACTATGAGACAGCGCTGCGGGAGACGGTTCCGCAGGTTCGCCGCGAGGACATCGATCTGCTGTTCGTCATCAGCCATGTCTGTATCGACGAACTGGCGCCGCTGATCAATGCCACCGCAGACCTGGAGCTGGATCTGGTAGGAGCCGGGCACTGCAATCAACTTGAAGCCTCACGGCGTGGCGAAACTGTGCTGCTGGGGGGCGGTTATCACTTTAGCAGCTACGCCAAGGCCTCATTTACTGTCGACCTCGGCACTGGAGCATTGCAGCAAGTGAACTTTGCAACCCGGGATAACACGGGCTCGATTGCAGATAGCCGCATCACCACATTGATCAGCGACTGGTCAGGCACCATTGAGGCGGCACTGTCCAAGGTTGTGGCCTATAGCGCCAGGGAAGTGTCACGTACCGCAGGCGGGCTTAATCAGGCCATTGTGAAAAGCTGGCTATGGCACGACCCCACCGCGGATATCGCCATCAGCAACGCTGGCGGCATTCGCATTGATCTGCCAGCTGGCGAGATCGATATCGGGACGCTGGTAGCGATGATGCCCTTTGACAATACCATCGTGGCGCTCAATCTCACCGGCGCCGAGGTCCGCACCGCTCTGGCGTCAGGCAGCCGCCCGGTTGTCGCGGGCGTTGAGCAAAGCAATAACCGCTGGCAGTTTACCGACAGCGGTGCGCGATTGCGCGACGGGCAAACCTATCGCGTGCTGGTCAACAGCTTTATGTATGCTGGCGGTGATGGCTATTCGATTCTCCCCGAAGCCGATCCAAACGGGTTTGACACCGGCATCCACTACCGGCAACCATTCCAGAACTGGCTGCAGAGCCTTGCCACCAGTGTCGACCAGCCACTGGAACTCTGACCACGCGGATCGCCATGCAGCTTCGCACCCGGGTTGATCCCGTTTACTTTCCGGAGCCAGGCCAGACTACGGTGCTGCGCCTGGGTCTGCAGCCGCTGGACCCCCGGCGGTGGCTGCATGTGGACGCCGACTTTCCGCAGTTCCATACCCACAAACTGCAGCAGCAGGAAATCCGTCCACAAACGGTTTGCCAAACCCTGCCTGGCTGCGAACCAGCGCTGACTGAACTGGGCACCACGATTCTGGCCCATCTTCAGGCGGACCATCAGCAGCACTACGCAGTCAGTACAGACTGCCTGACCCACCGCCAGTCAGGTTTGAGTTGGCCACTGGAGATCGAGAACCTCTGGCAGACCTCGCTCTGGATCCAGGAGGATCTGTGTGTCCTGCAACAACGCGATGGCGGCTACCAATTGACAGCAGCCAGTGTCTGCTCACCATCCAACTGGGACCCAGCCAGCAAGATCGGCCGCAGCCTGAGTGGGATACATGACCCGGTGCCGGGCTATGAGGCGGAGCTTGCCGGCCGAGTCGACCGCTTGTTCAGGTCACTGAAACCCGGTAAGCCGTTGCTGCGCTATAACTGGTCGCTGCAGGCTGGCAATGAGCTGTACTGGGAGTCAGATCCAGCCAACCCCGCGGGTAGACCAACCCACTGGCGCGTCGAACGGCAAACCCTGCGACGGCTGCCCCGATCCGGGGCCATCATCTTCGCGATCCGCATCTATTTACACCCGCTGGCACAGCTACGCGCAGATCCGCAGTTCGCAGCCAACCTGGACCAGATCCTGGCAGCCTTGCCAAAGGAACAGCGAACGTACAAAGGACTATAGTGCCCCGGCATTCCGATCGCCCGGGGTGCGGGCTTGCCCAATGACCCTATTCCGCTATACTGCCGCCCCGACCGCAGGAGCCTGCTATCACCAGTTCCAACCACAGTCCAGGCGACACCGAGCCCCCAACGCCGCAAGGTGCCCTGGCGGTGTTCTCTATTCCCCAGTTTCGCTGGCTGTTCTTCGGCAATCTGTTTTTCTTCTTTGCGATGCAGGGGCAGATGCTTACCCGCAGCCTGCTGGCCTGGGAACTCACCGGCCAGGCCACCGCGCTGGCGCTGGTGAACCTGGCGGTTGCGGTACCGATGATTTTCGCCTCGGTACTGGGTGGCGCGATCACCGATCGCGTTGAGCGCCGGCGTCTGGTGGTGATTGGGCAGTGTCTGATGACCGCCAATGAAATTTTTGTCCTGGTGCTGCTGCTGACCGGTCAACTGCAGTTCTGGCACATGCTGTGCACCTCTTTCGTGGCCGGCTGCGCCCTGCCCTTCATTATGCCTGCGCGCATGGCCATTACCATGAAAGTAGTTGGACCGCGACGTCTGCAAAGCGCCATGGGCTTCCAGAGTGGTGCCATGAACCTGAATCGGGTGCTGGGGCCAGCGGTCATGGGTCTGGTCATTGCCCGGTTTGACTACCAGGCTGCCTATGAACTTTCCATCTGCCTGTACCTGGCTGCCATTGCCTGTATGTTTGGCGTTGACCGCAGTCACTCTGACGAAAGCGGTGCCGCCAAAAAACCCCTGCTGGCGGACATCGGTCTGGGCTTTAGCTATATCCGCGACAACCGCTCGGTGCTGATATGCCTGCTGTTCGGCCTGTTACCCATGTTCGTGGCCATGCCAGTGCAAAATCTCCTGGTGGTACTGGCCGAGCAGAACTGGGGCGCCGATGAAGGCGGCGTGGGGATATTGATGGCGGCCGGGGGCGCTGGTGGGGTTCTTGGCGCGGTCTGGATCGTACGCCGGGGAGACAACATCAAACGGCTCAACCTGATGCTGGGCAGTACCCTGGCGTTCGCGCTGCTGCTTGGGGTGTTTACCCAGACGCCGAATTTCTACTGGGCGCTGCTGCCGCTGCTGGCCGCCAACCTGTTTGCCAATGCCGCGCAAACCGTCAACAACGCGTCGATCCAACTATTGGTGGAAGACCGTATGCGCGGTCGCATGAGCAGCTTCATGATGCTCTCCTTCGGACTGACCCCACTCGGCGTATTCCCCATGGCCCTGGCGGCAGACCGGGTCGGTGCGGCCAGCGCCGTATTGGGTGCGTCGCTGCTGCTGATCGTGCTGGTGCTGGTGTTCTACGCGACGAGCAAGACCCTGCGCAATATGGATTCGGCGGTCAATGCAGCGGTGATGGGCAGATCGGGTGAACCAGCCGCTACGCTGCCGACTGCCGCATAAAGACCCGGTCTGACCGCTACAGTGCTATAGGCCAAGGGCCAAAAAAGAGTCGATCACAGATTTCCGGGGTAGAGCAATTGTGTGTCTACCAAGTCATGTTACTCACTGACCCCGAGCGCGGCTGCGGGGCGGCAGAGTGTCCGCCCCGCCGGCTCGGCGCCCATCCAGTCTTCGCTTCGCTACGCCCGGCAAGCCTGGGTCCCTTCACTCCGGAAAAGCCCTGGAAAACGGTCTTTTTCCTGCGTTCAGCGCCGGCCTTAACTGGCGGTTCGGACACTCTGCCTCCCCACATCCGCTTGTGCAGTGGCGGCCGGGACTTTGAGGCACTGTTCACACCCCTCTTAGCAACCCCTTTCCCAACTCCCTTTGCACCACTGATCGAAGGGAAACCAAGCCAACAAATTACGTAACACACAGGAGTGCTCGGACGCGGGGAGAAACGGAGAAAAAAGACCGTAGTTCAGGCACTGCTGTCCCACAGATTCCCCTACGAAAATACTCGATCAGGGTAAGTGCCAGTGTTTCGCGTGTTTCTTCCTGGTGTCAGACATGAATCCTGGTTGCTCAGCACCGGGTGCGCGAGCGAAGCCAGTGAACGTTGAGTCTTGCACTTGGCAAGGGGCGGCTGGCAGTTAGCTTTTGCCGATGCAATTAAGGACCTACGCTGAACGGCGAAAAATGACCGTTTTTCAGGGCATTTTTCAGAGCGAAGGTATCCTGGCTTGCCGGGCGTAGCGAAGCGAAGACTGGAAGGGCGCAGAGCGTTGGCGACAACCCCCTCCTGCCCGGCGCGACCACATTTCCCGATGGACACAATTTGCGGAACTGCGCGATGAACCTGGACGTGATGGAGCAAAGAAGACGCTAGGTTACCAGCTCCATGGGGCCATTTTTCGCCATGGCGCGCTGATAGCCGGGGCGCTCCTGCACCTGCTTTAGCCAGCGCTGGCAGTTGGGATAGTTTTCACCCAGCCCGCCCCGGGCAGAAAGAGCCGTCATCACGAATCCCATCTGAATATCCGCACCGGAAAACGTATCCCCGGCAAACCAGGTGCGCTCACCCAACTGTGCTTCCAGTTGCGTCATACAGGCTGCCATGTAGGGATTGAGGTAGGTGCGGCGCACGGTGTTGGTCACTGGCTTTACGAACAGCCTGAACAGCAGCGGCGCGCCGCTGTCCATGCGATTTAAAAACAGCGTCAGGGTTAACACATTCATGTAGGTCCCCTCGGCAGCGTGCAGCCAGTAATTGTAGTGAATCCGCTGCTCGGATTTCTCCGGGGGCCGCAGGCTGCCGTCGCCATAGTGATCCAGCAGGTATTCGATAATCGCGCCGGATTCGAGGATAAGCCGGTCGCCGTCTTCCAGCATCGGCGCCTTGCCCAGGGTGCTGCGCTGTTTCAGGTCTGACTGGGCCAGACCGGATTTGGAATCCCGCTGGTGCTGCCGGAGTTCATACTCCAATTGCATCTCCTCTAATAGCCAGAGGATGCGGATGGAGCGTGAATTGTCCAGATGGTGCAGAACTAGCATGGGACCCCCTTGGATCGCCGCTGTGAGTTACTCCTCGTACGACTGCAAGGTAAAGCGCAGATTTGCGGCATCGGATAAATTAAACAGCAGATTGCGAAAAGCCACCTCACCACCGACCGCCAATTCTGGAATCAGCAGTTGTCCGCTGGCAGGATCAAAGATCGAAAACCCGGTTTCCACGGTGTCCAGCGGCACAATGCTGTCGGTATCCACTTCGACAATGACTTCCGGCTCGGTTTGCAGGATGCGCAGGCCCACCTCGGCATTGCCCGCGGCGCCACCGGCAACCCTGATAGAGACCCGGTCGCCGGCAGGCTCCAGGCGATTGGAAAGCTGGAAAGCACCGTTTACAACCGTCATGTTGACCGACACCAGATTAGTGGCCGTAAAATTGGCGCCATCGTAATTGATGATCGGAAAGGAAAACGGAAAATCGCCGATATTGCCGCGCTGCAGGCCAGCAATCGCGTCAACGATCGCCATGCCGTCGCCCAGCACCTCACCGAAGGCCGTGAAGCCACCGTTATTGGTGTCCAGCCCGGTATTGTCATCGAGATTAATAAACCATTGACTGGTGGCGCTATTGGGGTCGCCGTCCGATTTCGCCATGGCGATGGTGCCACGGGTATTGGAGCGCGAATATTCGTTGACGATGGTTGGGCCCAGGGCAATAGGCTGAAACGGAATTACCTCTTCCTCACCGGGGGTAAGCCAGCCGCCCTGGATGACAAACCCTGGCTCGCTGCGGTGGATAAAGGTACCGTCATAGCGCCCGGTGATTACGTAGTTCACAAAATTACGCACGGTGACCGGGGCGACATCATCATACAACTCCAGAGAAAAACTACCGATGCTGGTATCGACCTGAACGATAGTCTGCGCCTGCGCGAATCCGCTCAGGGCTATCCAGAGCAAACCGGCAGCAATCAAGGTGGCTATACTTCGCACTCCATGATCCGCCCTGCTTCTCACCACACTTCGTAAACAAAGCACTGAATCTCGTACTACAGCATTCATACCTGGGTCAGTCTCCTTAAGGGTTTTCCGCTCGTCTATCGGCTTGTTCTTGATCAGGTTCGATCAGGCTCGCCCGCCGCCAGTTAGCCGGATACCACACCAGCTTCTGCAGCCAAACGAAAACGGCGCAGCCTGAGCCGCGCCGTTTGGCACCATGATCACGTTTCCGGTCAGGGCATCAGCCGCGGCACGAAGCGAGTCATCCCCTGAATAGGGCCAACCTCGCCAGCATAGACGGTGCCGTTCACGTCAACGGTAACACCTTCACCCATGGAGCCGACGCCGCCCATGCCGGAGGAACGCTCCGGGGACACATGCTCGGGGATGAAATAATAGACCTCACCGCTGCGGGCGCTGCCCACGCGCAGGCCCTTGCGCCAGCCACCGGGGTTGTAGTTCGGGTCAGACTCCGAGTCGATGGCATAGAGCAGATCATTGCTCGGGTCAATATACAGCCCGCTGATGCGGCTGAACTGATACCAGGTATCCAGGTGTTCGCCGTCCTGGGTAAAAATCTGGATGCGGTTGTTGCCACGGTCGGCGACAAACAGCCGGCCCTGGGAGTCCATAGCCAGGGAATGCGGTGCACGGAACTGACCGTCCTCGAACCCCCATTCACCAAATGAACGCACAAACGTGCCGTCTGGCTCCCAGATGGTAATGCGGCTCTTGGCATTCGGTCCTGGTTCATTCTGGAACTGGGCGCTGTGGGTTTCAGCAATGTAGATGCGGCCGTTGGGCGCCACCAGCACATCATTGGGTTCAGTCAGCGCCCTGGGCGGATCGCCCATTTCGCCGGGGGTACCGATCACCAGCAGCAATTCGCCGTCAGGGCTGAATTTCAGCACCGCAGAACCGTGGTTCGCGGCATCGGGGTTGGCCGCCAGTTCGCGATCATTGGCCAGCCGCGCATCGGCGACCCAGACATTGCCCTCGGCATCCACATCCATGCCATGGGGCCAGATGATCTGTCCGGCGCCCAGAGAAGCGACAACACGGCCGTTGGGGTCGAGTTTGACCATGGGATCCACATCGGAGGTGGCGCAGGAATTGCTGCCACAGCGATCACCAGCCCAGACATGAATACCATCCACATCAATATTGACGGCACTCACCGAACCCCAGGAGCGGCCGTTTGGCAGCGTGCCCCAGTTGCGGTCAGTTTCGTAGGGATTGGGCAGATTGTTGACCGGCTGCTGGCCAGCGTGGGCGGCTGGTTGCACGGCACCGGGCTGAGCCAGGGTAGTGGTGGCGGTAATACTGGTAACCAGTGACAGGATCAGACCTGCGGCACCGGTACCAAGAGCAGACGTTATTCTCATTCGTTGACCTCACTTTAAACAGGCGCGAACTGCGATAGCGAGTGGCGTCAAATCCACTCAGCAACGCAGTCCAGACGGGCATCATCGGGCCGCAACACGCGCCCCTACAGATGCTGCAAAATGAACTGTCACCCGGAGCTTGTCAAGACACTGAATTCCCGGCCCTGACCGATTGCTGCGGCGTCCAGGCCATTATCTCCTGCCGTTTCTGGTAACAGTCCAGGCCAATCAGCGGGTCTGGAAAGACTTTCAGCAAGCGCGGCCGAAACCAGGACCGCCAGTGTTCTGGCACTCCTGTCTGCTCTGTGCGATATTTTGATGGCTACCACGAAAATAATTGTCACTTCAAGAACACTCGACTGAAGGCTCACTACGGATCAGCGCTGGAGTTGTCATGCCATTAGACACGGGACCATCAACAGGACGACATGTCGCAGGAATGCTCACGCCGGTGCTTTACCTGGTGCTGGGATACCACCTGCTGATGTCCGAAGCTGATGCCGGCAGCATCGTGGCAGTACAAACCTCATTAGGGGACTTTTACATTGAGGTGGATGAAGTGGCCGCGCCGGTCACCGCCAGCAACTTTTTGAATTATGTGACGACCGGCCGCTACAACAATTCGTTCGTGCATGGCGCCAGCGGTGGAGCAACCATTCGTGGCGGCGGCTATTTCTATAACAGCTGCAATACAGGACCGGAGCCAATACCCAGCGACGCACCGATTGCCCTCGAGATGACCGGGCTGTCGAACCGCAGCGGCACGATAGCAGCGCTGCATCCTTCCACTGAACCCGATGCAGCCACCAGCCAGTGGCTGATCAACATTGGCAATTCCCCGTCACTTGATACGCTTAATGGCGGCTATGCGGTATTCGGTAAGATACTGGGTGACGGTCTCGCGGTAGTCAGTCGGATCGCCAGCGCGAACCCGGTGCGCCTCGGTTTTTTTGAGGAAACACCCACGGTCAATTACCTGGAAACTAACGTTGATTGCCAACGATTCAGTCGTGACAACCTGGTGTTAATGTACATGTCCGTCATCAGCAATGACCGGTTCGCGCCCACTGCGCACTATGATCCGGCCACGCAAACCCTGAGCGTGAATATCGACCTGGGTGAAGACGGATTCAGACAAATCGAGTTTGATGTGGATGCCCGGGCGGCACGGGCGTCCATGACACCGCGGCTGGCAACGGCGAGAGTGCTGGCTGAACCGGTGCCTAATATGGCGACATACAACCGGATCAGCGGCCGACTGACGCTGCCTACGATTGCCGTTGCCGGCGAGATTGTCTATCGCAATCTGGAATTCGATTTAGTCGACTCCCGCGACAGCAGGTTCATGCTGCGCGCCGCCGAGTAAAACATCGACTGGGTCTGCGCCCTGGGCGCACCGGCAATTTATTCGGCGTTGCCGAAACCCGGTATGTTATTCAGAACGCCCATCTGCTGGGCCTGTGCCTCGGAACCGTACGCGGCCTCCACGGTCATGCAACGCCGTCGGCGAACACGACTGAAGGACCGGGAGTCGTCAGTACAGACAATCATCTGTGACACCGGACGACCCTGGTTGTATATTGCCAGTTCCGCTTCGTTCATCCGTTCGAAATCCGGGATGTCACTCGTCTGGCAGGCGGCAAGAGTCAACAATGCGCTGGCAAGCACCATGATGCGTTTCATAAACTGCCTCTGGCTGAAAAAGTGGTTAGTGTTGAAGATACGTCGCCTCGATAAAAAAATACAGCATTTAAGTGCCAGCCGGATCACGCCTCGCCAGGCGATTGGCGACTGGCGACAGCCACGCCAAACCTTCGCATAGCACTGATAAATATAACTTTTATGCTGGAACCGTGGGCGCAGACTGCGGCTGCCGGCCCAGCATCGGGATGGTGATTGGTGGCCGGTTTTCAATGCAAAATTGCAGCATTGCGGAGTAGAATGAGGGTCTGATAAAAATTGTTCCGAACAACGGAGGTTCCCATGCGACGCGTTTTGCCCACTCTTGCACCTGGCTTTCCAAAGCTCCTCCTGATTCTCCCGCTGCTGCTCTCCGTTTCAACCCAGACCTGGCTAACTGCCGACGCTCAGGATGACGGCGGCGAAGTGATAGTTATCGCCGAGTTGAATCGTGCCGAGGTCAATCAGTTTATTGAAGAAGCGGAAGACCAGTTTTACGCGATCTTCAATGCCAATGTCGACGACGAGGACTATCAAATCACCTGTCGCCGCGAGACCCCGACCGGTTCCAATATTTCAGTGCGGGTCTGCGAGCCCCAGTTTATGATCGATGCACGGGCCGAGAATGCCAACACCATTGGTTTCAATGCCGGGGTGGTGGAACCGGAGCGGGCGATACGCAGTGCCCTCCAGCCGGAATACCAACTACTTCAGGAAAAAATGGAAGCCATGACCCAGAGCAACCCTGAATTTGCTCAGATCGCCGGCATCCTCAGCCAGCTGCGCGCCAGACGCGCGCAACTGCAGAACTAGACAGCGGCGATCACACCGACTGCTATGCAAATCATCAATACTCTGGATGTCGAAGCACTCCACCAGGAATACGTGGAAACCGGGTCGGTATTTATCCGTAACCTGCTCTGCGACGATGTTGCCGAGGCCGCCTTTGCAAGCCTCAAAAACAGGGTCCCCTGGGAATTTCACTACCGCGCGCTGAAAACCAACCGGGTCGGCATTATCGACCCACAACATTTTGCTGGCATGACCCCGCGGGAAATACAGCGGCTGGTGCCAAAAATGGCGCAGCTAAAGGACAACGACTTTTCATTTGCCTACTGCCGCTACACCATTCCCGCCAGACTGGAAGAAACCCCGGAAGACACCCGGATACTGACCGAGATTTATCGTTACTTTAACAGCGACGAATATTTACAATTGATGGCCCAGATTACTGGCGATGACAGCGGCCGTGAAGTCAGTACCTGGGCGTCGCGCTATGATCGGCACCACCACCTGTCGATCCATATGGATGAAAGTCCTGGCCAGGGACGCATCGCAGCGCACGTGCTCGGGTTAAGCAAGGGCTGGAACAAAGACTGGGGAGGCAACTTCGCGTTTTGCAACAAACAGGGCAAACCCGTGCAGATCGTGCCTCCAAGATTCAATCAGCTGGTGATGTTCAAGGTGCCACGTCTGCACCTTGTTACCCAGGTCAAGCCCTATGCTGGCACGTCCCGCTACAGTTTGTTCGGGTGGTACAAATCAAAACAGGAATATTTCCCTGAGCAGGCCGGGGATTAGCTGTGAACACTGTATTCACCGCGCGACGAAGACTGGACTGCAGGCTAACAGGCAAGTAAAAAATCCCGAAATCCAGTGGCAGATTGCAACTAACGGCACTTGCACCCGGTTTTCGCTGTTCGCCAGGTTGGCCTCAATGCCCAGCTTGGCTTAAAATCCCGCCATGACAATTCGCAAAACATCTGATCATTTCTGTCGCTCCTGGCACCCAACAGAGCGTGGTTTTCTTTCCAGTTTTCTTGCTAGCTTTCTTCCCAGCTTCCTTATCCTGCCTCTGGTGCTGTTTACAGCCTCAGCACAGGGTGGCACCCGGGTGTTGGTACAATCCAATCTTGGTGAATTCACCCTGGAATTGTACGATGACGAGGTTCCCGCCACTGTGGCCCAGTTCCTCGCCAACCTCGAAGCTGGCACCTATCAATTCACCATGCTTCACTTTGCCAGCCCCACGCTGCTCGCCGGCGGCCTGTTTTTCTACAACTCCTGCAGTGCCGGACCGGTCCTGGCACCGACGATCGCCACGGCGCCGGTTGAATCCGGTCAGCGGCAGAACAGCACGCGCACCATTGCCATGGTGCCCACCACTGAGGACCCCGGTGCAATCGGGAGTCAATGGGTGATCAACCTCGGCAACAATGACAGCCTGTACGAGCCGGCGCTTCGACCCATAGTGTTTGGCGAAATCGTGGAGGGATTCAGCACCGCAGACTCCATCGCTGATCTTTGGCGCGTGCCAATGAACATCAGCCCGAGCGTACCCACCATCAACTATTTTGGAATTGAGGTTGTACAGTGCGGTTTGTTCAATGCTGACAACGTGGTGAAAGCGGCCATGCAGGTTGAGCCGCCAGGCGCTGACGCTGCGGCGAACACCTTTGAGCCGGAATCCGGTTTACTTACTATCAAGGTAAACGCTGGCGCAGCAGGCCTGCTGCAAGTCTCGCTGCAGTTGCAAACCGCGGCTCCAATACCGGTACTTCAGGTGCAGCCGGAGACTGTTACGCCGCTGCTGGAAGCCGTCGACGGGATGGCGCAGTTTGACGACGGCACTGGTGAGTTACTGATTCCCGAACTAAGCGTTGCTGGGGAGATTGCCTATCGCGATCTGAGGCTCCGGCTGACTGATGCGGAGAATTTGTTCTTTACCCTGCTCTCCGCGGAAAACCCCTGACGGTTTAACTGGCATGAGTGGTGCCAGGCTGGGCCTGCGCTAGGCTGGTTGACCTTCAGGGGCTGGCTTCTGGACCGCCAGCACATTGAAGCTGATACCAATCCGGTCCTGATCGCTCTGATTCTCTTCGACTCCATGCTCCAGCCACCCCGGGAACACATACAGGCGGCCTTCTTCGGGTCGCATTCGCACCTCACTGGTGGTGAATTCGGTAGGCTTACTGGTTGGGTAGGTTAGCATCCGGGAGGCGACACGGGGATCGCGAAAAAATATGTTGCCGCATTCCGGCGCTTGCAAACTGATGTAGTACACGCCGCTGAAGTGGCAGTTGGCATGATAATGGACCTTGTTAGAGGCGCCAGGTGGGTTGATATTGATCCAGGCCTGCAAATCAAAATCCAGGTTGTCATTGAACTGCTGGGACTCGGCGATGCGTTCGCAGACCTGGAGAATGCGGGTGTTCATCTCGCGGAACTGCTCCAGTTTTTGCAGATTATTAGGGCTCTGCCAGCCGTGGACATTGGTGTTGGCAACACCGGCCGGGTTCTCCCGACGCATATCGTGGATCTGGGCCAACAGTCGGGCATTGAATTCAGCATGGTCATCAAACACAGTGGTCCAGACCATGCTCGGAAATAAAGGTTGGGGAACGATCTGCATGAAATTCCTCTGGGCCAGCCTCTCTCAAGCCATTATCAGAGCCCTGAAAATAAGCCGGGAGTTACCTGGAATTAAAAAATACTTGCCTTTAAAAACCTGGCAAAAACAGAGTGGAAGTTCCGATGCGCCCGGTGTGCTCGATGCGAGAGCCCCGCTACCACAGGCCGAAAACCATAACACAAAAGCCCCCGCAAGTGATGCCAATCGACACGGTGAGGATAGGCGCATTGTTTGGGTGAGCGATTCGGTAACGGGCTTTAAATGTCAGACAAAAGAAAAGGGGCCCAAAGGCCCCTTTTCCAGTTTCAAACTTCCAACAAACGTTAGAAGTCGTAGACAGCTCGCGCGAAGAACACCCGGTTCAGCGGATCGTGCAGGCCACCAAGTACCCCAGCAAACTCCGGCGAACGTTGTGGCTCGCGGTCAGTCAGGTTACGACCACCCACAGTGAAGCTTAATTCACCATCCCACAGGTTGATTCCGCGGTAGGTGTAGTTGGCATCAAGCTGCGTCCACGCATTGACTCCAGTCTCGGCAATATTTCCCGGGCGGAAGGTATTGGCGAAGAAGTCCAGGTGAGTGAACAGCGGGCCGTCGTAGTTGAGGTCATCAATATAACGAGTGATGGTGGTCAGCGAGTGGTTACCCATAGTCCAGCCAAGATTCAGGTTGGCCTTGATCTGGGGAAGCTCTGGCGCGGCACCAGTCTGGTCGTTGTACTTGCCAGCGCCGTCGGTGATCGGATCATCCGGCGAGGATTGAAACAGGAACTCATCAATGTAAGTGCCCTGCAGACCGATGCGGAAATCACCCCAGTTGTTGAAACCAAAGGTGTAAGTCGCTTGCAGGTCGTAGGCAGTCACATCAACTGTTTCGGCGTTACCGGCACCGAGACCGTTCACCTGGAGAATAGTCTGCAGGTTGTTCGGGTCACGAATGATGTCCTTGTTGGACGCCGGGTTGTTTACCCAGGCTTCTAACTGCTCGATGCTCGGCTTGGCATCCGCAGACAGGCCATCGCCGGAAAAACCGGTAGCAGCCCGGAAGTTCGCGAAATCGAGCGCCATGATGTCCTGGGCGCCGGTGTTAATGATGCGATTTTCGAACTCTGTCTTGTTGTACGTCAGAGACATGCTGAAATCGCCGACATTGACATCGAAGCCAAACGAGCGCGACTCAGACTCTTCATTCTCCAGGTTCGGATTACCACCGGAACAGGCTGTGGTAAACGCATCATGGGGACCGAAGCGGTCAGTAACCGTGGACAGACCACAAGTGATCGGGTCCAGCAGTTGCTCCAGAGTCGGTGCGATAAACGCAGTACCCTGGGTGGCCCGCAGGGTCAACCAGTCAGTGGCAAGCCAGGTCAGGCCGTATTTCGGGTCAGTCGAAGACTGGCCGGTGGAAAACTCTTCACGGCGAACCGCAACCTGCGCCTCAAGGGTATCGAGAACTGGCAGCGAGAACTCCGCAAAGTAGGCGTCGACTTCCCGGCTACCGGAAGTGATGATTTCCTTGTTGGTGCCACCGATCCAGGTGTCACCGGCAATTTCTACCAGCGACGGAACGTTGGTATAGGACTCATCGCGCAGCTGATAACCAATGGCTGCGCCTATTGGCCCACCCGGCAGTTCCCAGCCACCCAGCGGCACTTCGCCGTTGAGTACGATATCGATCACATCAAGATCACTGGCTTCGATTTCGGTATCACGGGCAGCAATATCATTCATTACATGAATGGAATTGTTGTTGGCCTGATCGGTGACGAAGAACGGGTTGTAGCAGGCGTCGCGATCGTTCACGACGTCACAATTAACGCCCTGCTGCATCGCGGTGATGTCAAAGTTCTGGTTAGACGTGAACATCAGCTCCTGCTGATTGCGGGTGTAGGCCGCCATGCCTTCCCAGCCATCCAGAAACGGCACCGTAAAGTCGGCCTGGAAGGTAAAGCGGGAGATATGATCGACGCTGTCGGACAGGTTATCAGCGTCTGGAGAAAGACCGTCGTGGATGGTGTGGGTCTTGTTGATCGGGCGCAGGGTACGCGCCCGCACGTCTTCACGCAGCGGAATGCCGTTGTCGGTGATGCCGGCCACGAGATAGTCGTCCCAACCATCGTTGTTCAGGTCAACACCGGGGTTACGATCGGGTACGCCATCACCATTGGCATCCACACCGTACAGCTGGTTGCCGTTGGCATCCTGGGCAAAGAACGGGTTGCCGGGGATTTCACCGCGCACTGCCGGCAGCTCACCAATTCGGGAATTACCCGGGTTGGAGGTAGACGTATAGGAGCGCTCCGCCAGGCGGGTACGGAAGCCCTGGAAGGACAGGGTCAGGTCATCGCTGTAATCCCAGGTGGCATTGGTATAGAACTGGGTAGTTTCGGTGGGCTCACGGTAGGAGCGGTTGTCACCGAAATCGAAGAAACAGTTCGAACCCAACTGGTTACCAGTGGGGTTGGCTGCCACGCCTGGCGTGTAGCCAGTGCGCTGGTCACGCGGGGCACAGGCCGGATCAACCGCATTGGAGAACTCACCGGTGTACAGGCCGTTGGCATCACGGTCGGGAACGGACCAGTTACCTGGTGCGTTGGAGGAGATAGTCAGACCGGAGTTGGCGAGCAGGTTACGCTCATCCCAGCCCAGGCGGCTGTTCTGGCGGAACTGACCGGCAACAACCACGTCCAGATCACCGATGTCGCCGCCCCACAGCATTTGTGCGGAGTGCTCATCGTAATCACCGCGGGAGTCTGCCTCGGTGTAGGTATCGATCTTCAGACCGTCATAGGACTTGTACGGTACGAAGTTGACCACACCGGCCACTGCCTCGTTACCGTACAGTGCCGCGGCACCGTCGGCCACGATATCCATGCGCTGAATGGCGATGGTGGGAATCAGGGCGTTGACGTTTTCGTCAACCAGACGCTTGCCGTCCAGCAAGGTCAGTGTGGAGCGTGGCCCCAGGCCGCGCAGGTCGATGGTGCTGGACCGCGAGTCGGTACCCTGAATGGTATTGGTAATGGACGAAGACGCACCGTTAACGAAAGTCAGGTTCTGAACCACCTCAGCGATGTTCAGGGTACCCTGGGCTTCCAGGTCGGCGGCGTTTAACTGAGTTACTGAAGACGCCTGGGTGAAACCTTCACTGCGGCGAATGAATGAACCGGTGACCACAACTTCTTCGACTTGCGTGTCCTGCGCAACCGAAAGGCCCGAGAGGGGAAGTAGTGACATGGAAACTGCTGCGCACAGCAGATTGCGTTTGTGTGGGATCCTATACTGCATATGATCTCTCCATCTTTTCTTTATAGTTAAGAAGCTTCTTTTTTCTATTGTCTTGCGGTATTTCTAGCTAGTTTTTTTTCGTACTTATCTAATCTTTTTCTATCATTTTCTATCGATTAGCCGGACTTTTTTACTGGTCCTTTAGTGAAACCCACGAAAAAACCGGGAGGCTCTCGAGATTCCAGCACAGAGGATAGTCTGCAACAAGATGTTACACAAGCATTAACCTTGGTTTTTTATCACCTCCGAAAGCTGCCGGGAAATCACACGCTATCCCATTAATTATGCGCCCGGTCGGTTGCTTAGCAGGCGAAATATTGCGGAACGGGAATCCCTCCCGGGCGCCAACACTGACCGACCACAGTAAAACTCTGTTGCAAACACAAACTTCGGGATATAGGCGGGACCGGGTGTACTGGTCAGGGCGCTGAATCACTCCCGGTGGCGCGCGGGGGAAAGTGCATCCAGCCGGTGATGATGTGCTTGGCCCCGGAATTCAGCACTTCTGCCTGGTGGGCATGGGTCCACTCCGCAGGCCAGATCAGGGTCCTGCCACGGGCCGGCTGGATCCTGAGGCCATAGTGGACAAAGTGGGTGGCACCACCGTCGGTCACGTCGTCCAGATAGGTCATCCAGGCCAGGACCCGGTGCGCCGAAGCCAGCGTGGTACGCTCGGAATGGACCTTGAGGAAATGTCCACCCGGCTCGTAGCGCTGGATGTTAAAGGAACTGACCTCGGCGCGGGGCATCATGCCCTGCAGAAACGGCCACTGCGCGGTATAGTCCTGATAGCAGGCGTAGAGTGCATCGAGGTAGTTGCGCACCGGCTCATGATCCCCGCGGCTAAGCTCTCGAGGCCGGATGGTGAGATCGAGGGATTTCTTCGCGTCGGTGTTCAGGCCACCAGCCGTTTTGCCCTGCGCCTGATTTTCCGGGTGTTTTTCGAAAAAGCCGATCAGTTCATCGCACAGTGTCAGCGGCGCTAATTGCCAGCTACCGATAAAATGCGGGCATTGCGACGTTGTTGTGATCGCGACCCGTTCAATCTGCATAGCCATGCGCCACCCCCGATGCTGTAACACCTGTTGTTATTAATTTTGTTATTACTTTTCTTGGCTGCTGAGCATTGCGCTAACGGAACTAGTGAATACTCACGCCACCCTGCAGATCAAAGCGCACCACGCCAAATCCCTGCTGCTCCATGTCCAGGCCTTCTTCCAGCTCACCCAGGGCGAGCAGGATTGAACCGATAGACCCCGCCGCCTCGTGCAAATCAGGGTCGATTGCCAGCGCCTTGCGATAGCTGGACAGGGCGGCGTCCAGATCCCCCTGCAGCTCCAGAGCGCTCGCCAGATTGCATAAATAGTGCGCATTGTCGGGGACCAGTGCCAGCGCCCGGCGGTAGCTTGCTAGCGCGGCGTCCAGCTTACCCAGGCGCTGCAAGCCGATTCCGAGACTGCTGTGGGCCTTGGCCAGATCGGGCGCTAATTCGACGGCGCGCTGCAGCGCGGCGACCGACTCGGCCAATCTGCCAGCCTGCCTGAAAGCGACTCCCAGATTGTAGTGCACCTGGGCGTCATCGGGTGTCAACTTCAGGGCGCGCTGCAGGCAGCCAATCGCCTCCTCAGGCTTACCGGATTGACCCAGGGCGCCGCCAAGATTGATCAGGCAGCCCACCAGGCCCGGATCCAGGGACAGCGCTTTGCGGAAACTGGTAATCGCTGCCTCCAGCTCGCCCAGCGCCTGCTGCGCCAGGCCGAGGTTGCTGTATCCGGCAGAATAATCGGGGTTGATGTTCAGGGCCTCGGCATAGCAATCCGCCGCGTTCGCAAACTGGCGCAGGTCACGGTACACGTTACCGAGATTGTTATGGGCAGACACATAGCCCGGCTCACTATCCAGCGCTGAACGAATCAGCTTGATTCCAACATCACTCTGTCCGGCCATATGGGCCAGCACCCCCAGCAAATTAAGCGCCACCGGATGCCGAGGCTCATCCTTGAGCACCTGCCGATAAAGCTGCTCAGCCTGCGCATAACGACCCGCCCGCTGATGCTGCACCGCGTCCGCCAGTGTCTGCTCGATACTCAAGTAATGCTCACCAGGACACTATAAACAAAGGGTTCACAATTCATCCGGCGGTTCGCCACCAATCAAAAACTATCCGAAGGCACACCGCCCCGCTCCGCGCCATGGTAAAACCGAACCAGCCCACAATACCAGCAACGCAGATACAAACAGACGCTGTATGGTAATTGCAGCATGCGCAAGCACCACTACCCGAGCGATCAAAGAACGCGCGAATAACCGATGAAACAGAAATTAGTGGAGGGAGGTACGAAAAGTAAGTGACTGAGTCGGAAATCAGCTGCAACGCAGTAATCCGGCTTGGCAGCCAGCGCGTCCCAATCCAAAATTAAATAAAGACTGTGGCCCCGCAGCCGGGTGACAACCCGAGCGCTGAGCGAAAAGCCGGAGTACAAGGCGAAGCTGATTTGCGGCTCGGGAGCTTACATCCAGTAAGTGACTGAGTCGGAAATCAGCTTCAACGCAGCAAGCCGGCTTGGCAGCCAGCGCGTCCCAATCCAAAATTAAATAAAGACTGTGGCCCCGCAGCCGGGTGACAACCCGAGCGCTGAGCGAAAGCTTGAAGTACAAGGCGAAGTCGAAATTGGGGTCGGGAGCTTACATCCAGTAAGTGACTGAGTCGGAAATCAGCTGCAACGCAGCAAGCCGGCTTGGCAGCCAGCGCGTCCCAATCCAAAATTAAATAAAGACTGTGGCCCCGCAGCCGGGTGACAACCCGAGCGCTGAGCGAAAAGCCGGAGTACAAGGCGAAGCTGATTTGCGGCTCGGGAGCTTACATCCAGTAAGTGACTGAGTCGGAAATCAGCTTCAACGCAGTAATCCGGCTTTGCAGCCAGCGCGTCCCAATCCAAAATTAAATAAAGACTGTGGCCCCGCAGCCGGGTGACAACCCGAGCGCTGAGCGAAAGCTTGAAGTACAAGGCGAAGTCGAAATTGGGGTCGGGAGCTTACATTAGTAAGTGACCGAACCAAATTTCGGCTTCAACGCAGTAATTCAAGCTTGCAGCCAGCGCGTCCCAATAACAAAAGTGCTAACCGCCACCAATACACAAAAACCTAATCGATGCGTACCAGGCCGACCTGATTCGTTGAGCTCTGGTGAATAAGAAGGTTCCCCTCCTCCGTTACCCAGGTGTGGCGAATAATGCCTACTCCGGATGGAATCGCCCAACTCTGAAACGACTCATCCTGCGGATCGAAACGCACCAGGGCATCGGGCCGCATTCCCGACTCGTTGTACCAGATCACGTCATCTATCACCGCCATGGAATAAGGATGGGAATCGGCGCCGCTGGGGGAATCCCACTGCCTGATTGCACCGCTCTCGGGATCCAGCCGGCCGATCTTGCCCAGGGTGGAGTTCACAAACCAGACGATGCCGTTGCTGTCGATATCCAGGCGGCGAATCCGGGTGCGCTCGTTGGGTACCTCGTAGTAGCGGATGTTCATGGAGTCGGGATCAAGCGCGCCGATCTTGTTGGTGCCGTTAAACGCCACCCACACAGTGCCCTGCTGATCCACCTTGATACCGTAGGGGCGCGGTTCCACATTGATCTCATCCAGCTCGCCGGTCTCCGGGTCGAGGCGGCCGAGCATGCCGGCGCGCTGGGCCGTGAAGTAGAGATTGCCATTGGGATGGAAAGTCGCTGAATGCGGATCGCCAGCCTGGGTTTCAAACTCGGTGATCATCCCGGTAACCGGATCCAGCTTGCCGATGGTGCCGTTGCTGTTGCCGGTGTACCAGATATTGCCTTGCGCATCGGGCACGATGGAATGGGGACGGGCATCTGGCGGCAGCTTGAATTCTTCCATATACCCGGTTTCAGGATCGAGGCGACCCGCCAGAGACGCCCACATACCGGTCCACCAGATAGAGCCATCCGGCGCCTCAATGGGATCCCGGGAACGCTGCCCCAACGTAGGCACGGTCCATTCGGTAATCTCGATGCGGGTATCACCGGCCACCAGGGTGGGACGTCGCGACGGATCCTCGGGGAAGTGCTCGGCGAGATACTCGGCAATCGTGTTGGCCTGGGCATTGGGCAGGTCCACCATGGTGGAAAACACCCGCCGCCATTCGTCTGCCGATCCATAGCCAGCGGCGCGGGTAATGGTGGCCGGGCTGTGGCAGGTTGAGCAGACATCCAGCACCAGCTCCTTTCCCGGGCCTTCCGGCAACGTGCCGGCGTTGTTCTGGGCCAGTGCCAGACTCGACAGGGCCGCCAGACCCAGCCCCAGCGCTGTCTTGATAGCGGACAATGAAAATGGATTCGAACGCTTGTTCATGGAGCTCCTCCGCCGAAGTTCTGGTCGATGTGGTCAGATACTGTAGCCAGCGCCAGAGGCTATCACAAGCAAATCAGGATGGACTGGTCGCAGCCAGACCTTAGGGACCCTCTGATTAATTCAGACTGGTCTGAATTAATCAGAGAGTCCTTAGCCTGCACGGCTCAGAGTCCAGGCTCATGGGCAACCTGGCCATCCAGCTCCTTGACGTAAACAAACAGGGGGATTAGCAACTCGCCAAGCTGGGAATGCATCATGCCGCGTACTTCCGCCCAGTCCAGCCCGAACTCTCCGGCCGCGATGGGTGGCATGGCAATGGACGGTAGCCGCTGTTCGGCAACCAGCCGGTTAAGTCTGCGCAAGCAGCGATGCACGGCAATCTTGTCCGGGCGACCCGGGCGAGTGGGGTCTTCGTCCCCTTCATGGGTAATAAGATTGAGCACCTGCTGCTGCCCGGTGTCACCCCAGAGCCAGAGCTGACCCGGTTCCGGCTTTTCCTGCTCGCACCAGGCATTGAACTCTTCCACCATTACCGGATACCGCTCATGCAGTTTGCGGGCAATACCACGGGTCATGGGATCGAAAGTTGCGACCCCCTGGGCAATGACCTGGGCGCGGGTAAGCATGATGTCGCCTTCGACTTCGTAGATCATCCTATCGGTCCTCAACCTTGACCAGGCATGCGTGCCTGCTGGCGCACCAAAACAACAGATAAATCAGCTGTAAACCTTAGCACGACCGCATATCAATGCAATCTTTAAACCTGATGTTTTCCACAGTATTTCGTTGCCTTTGCTTTCTGTGAGACATGGCGCTCTCATTTTATCTCTTGTTCTGTCCCCCCATCGAGCCATCTATAATAAACGTTCAACTACCTCAATGCCCGCCAGCTGCCATGATGGATCCGCTGACATCAAATCCCTGCATGTATCGCCTAACCTGGCGAGTACGCTGCTCACGCCGAATGTCGATACTGGCGGCGCTCACCCTGCTGATGACAGTTTCCGCCCACGCCCAGCTGGACAATGCCACAAGCGCCAGCCGCATCCTGATTCTTCATGGCGTCTGGAAGAACGACTACTGGGAGCATGATTTCGATCGCCAGTTCGCCGACACGATTCAGGGCATCGCGGGCCAGGAAATCCATGTTTCATCCCAGTACCTCGGCCTGAACCGCCCCCTTTCCGGACAGACCCGTCAGCGCCCGCTGGCCAATATTGACGCCATCATTCGCGAGCAGGATGTTGACCTGATTGTCGGAGTCCAACCCGACGCCGTGAACTTTCTCTATGAATTACCCATCAGCAGCGAAGTGCCATCACTGCTGGTGCTACCCGACGAAAGCACGCTGCCCAATGATCCCGCGGTCAGGCAGTCGGTGGTGTTGTCCGCCTGGCGTCCGGCCATGACAGGCACCCTGGAAATGATCGACACCCTGTTGCCCGATATCCACACAGTCGAGGTCGTGGTCGGCAACAGCGACGGCGACCTGGTTTACCTGGAGCGCTTTCGCGAGATAGGCCCAGCCTATACGCAGCGCTGGCAATTTAACTACCACGTCGGCGTCGACAGACAGGCAATTGCCGCGCAATCTGCTGAGCTGCCATCCACGTCAGCGGTGCTCACGTTGCCGTTCAACGCCTCCGGTCCGGAACGTCGGCCAGTACGCAGCAACTCCCTGCGCGTGCTCGCCCGGATGTCAGCCGTGCCGGTTTTTGGACTCTACGATTCGCAATTCGAATACGGCGTCACTGGCGGGCACATGACGTCCGTCACGGATTACGCCAACAGCGCGGCCCGTCAGGCCCTGGGTCTGCTTGAAGGTGGCGCGCCACAAACCGTCTCGGGAGACGCGTCTAGTTACCTGAACTGGGCGGCTATCGAGCGTTTCAACCTGCCGGTGAATCGTCTTGACGGCAGCTTTACCCTGGTTGGCGAACCTCCCAGCCTGTGGTCCGACTACCCGTTCCTGAGTGCCCTGGGGATCAATCTCATTCTGCTGCTGGCGCTGGGCCTGGTTGTGATGGTCTGGATGTATCGGCGCTCATTAAACGCCCAGGCACGTATCGCCGTCAGCGAGCAATTGGCCAGGGACAGCGAGGCGCGTTATCGCCTGCTGGCGGACAACGTCGCCGACATTATCTGGGTAGTGGAAGAAGGAGCAAATTACGTCAAGTATTGCAGCCCCTCGGTAGAGCTGATCACCGGCTATACACCGCAAGAATGCCAGACCACCCCGGTGTCGGAACTCATGCACCGGGAAGATTTTGCGGCCCTTAACCGCGCCATGCTGGCAGACCGCAGCGCCACTATCACCCGTGAAGTGCGCCTCAAACGTAAATCTGGAGACTGGGCGTGGACCGAGATTGTCATTCAACCCACCCGCACCCTGCCCGATGGTCGCCAGGAATGGACCGGCGTCACCCGCGACATCAGGCGGCGCAAACAGGGCGAGGCGGAACGCAAGCAACTGGAAGAACAGGTGCGCCAGACGCAGAAATTTGAATCTCTCGGCACCCTCGCTGGCGGCCTTGCCCACGACTTCAACAACATTCTCACGGTGATCATGGGAATTGCCGACATGCTGCGACTGGATTTCCGCAAGCATCCGGATGCACTGCGCCTGCTGAATCGCCAGATGGCTGCCTCGGAGAAAGCCCGCAACCTGGTCCAGCAAATCCTGACATTTTCGCGCCAGTCCACCGGCAAACGCAGCGAAACTGACGTCCGCCGCCTGGTGGAAGAGAGCATTCGGCTGGTAGAAGCCGGCAAGCCGGACAGGATCAAGCTGAGCGCAGCGCTGCCGGAACAGCAAGGCCACATTGCAATTGATGTGTTCACGCGAGAATTACCACAGCCGCACAACGCTACCCATGGCCACCTCGAACCGGGACACTATGTCTGTATCAAGATCACAGACAGCGGCAAGGGCATCTCTGAACAGGCATTAAGTAAAGGGCACCTCTATTAATTCAGACAAGTCTCTGCGGGAGTCTGTAAGCCCCTGCTGCAAGGCGCAGCCCGCAGTCAATAGCGAGCCCTATTGGCAAGGGGTGCAACGCCGCAGGAGGGGCTTACAGGTCCCGCCCTGCGGGGCCTTCAGACGGCACCCCTGACCGCGTTGTCGTTCCTTGACGGGCTGACGGCACGCCTGCGGAACGACGCCTTGTCAGTGGCGCCGTCTGAAGGACAGAGACCTGTCTGAATTAATAGAGGTGCCCTAAAGTGTTTGATCCGTTTTTCACCAGCAAACAACTGGGCAGCGGCATGGGTCTGGCTATCGTGCACGGTATTATTATGGACCACGATGGCGCCATAGATTTGCAGTCCCGGGTCAACCACGGCACCAGCCTGCAAATCTGGTTGCCACGAACCGATACCCCAAGTGCCGCCAAGGAACCACGCCGGGCTGACAACAAAAGCGCGACCCACGGCCAGCGCATTCTGGTCGTCGACGACCAGAAAGAGTTATTGGACGTGGTGTCAGCAATGCTGCAGCAACTGGGACATGAATGTATCAGCTGCTCTGACCCGCGCGAGGCGATGACTGTCATCAGCCAGCAAGCTGATAGCCTGGATTTGCTAATCACCGACTACTCCATGCCCGGTATGACCGGTCTGGAACTGCTGGCATTCTGCCGCAGTGACTGCCCGAACCTGCCGGTAGTTATAAGCACCGGCTACGGAGAAAACAGCAGCGGATTTCCCGCTCGGCAGGACCGGAATTTCGACCTGCTGGACAAACCCTATAACCTCGACAAATTGCAAAACGCCATTGAACGGGCTTTGCAGAGACAACACTGCTGACCACTGTTCACCCCGGTCGCTGTGCGGGGCCGGACAGCAACCCGGCCAGCTCAACCAGGCTACGAATGTTATGGGCGGGACGGAATTCGTCCACGAACGGCAGCATGGTGCGAATACCACTGGCCAGCGGCTTGAATTCATCCCAGCGCAGTAGCGGATTCAGCCAGATCAAGCGTTTGCTGGATTTGCGCAGGCGCTCCATTTCCCGCGCCAGCCCCTCTCCTACCTCTTGTTCGAGACCGTCGGTAATCAGCAGCACCACGGCACCCTGCGGCAACACGCGACGCGACCAGTGACGGTTGAATTGTCGCAGGCAGGCACTGATGCGGGTTCCTCCCGACCAGTCATCCACCTGCCTGGCGGCTCTGGCCAGCGCCTGGTCGACATCACGGTGACGCAGTTGCCGTGAGATGTTGGTGAGACGCGTGCCAAATACAAAGGCATGGCTATGATGACGTGCATTCAGCACGGCATGCATGAAGTGCAGGAACATGCGTGAATAACCAGCCATGGACCCGGAGATATCACACAGCACCACCAACGATGCCGGACGCGGCCGGGGCTGGTGATAGCGTAACGGGATAGATTGGGGACGGCGCAAGCTGGCGCGCAAACTGGCGCGAACATCCAGGCGACCCCGAGCGGAGGCGCCGGCAAACCGCC
Organism: uncultured Pseudohongiella sp.; assembly: GCA_965230125.1. Classification (GTDB taxonomy): domain Bacteria; phylum Pseudomonadota; class Gammaproteobacteria; order Pseudomonadales; family Pseudohongiellaceae; genus UBA9145. The sequence continues at coordinate 3,684,280 of OZ245938.1, forward strand.
GGCTGTTGACGTAGGGCAGCGACAGGCTGAGACGTTTCACCATTGTTTCAGCCATGCGCAATTCGCCCGCAGACATGGCCTCGAAATCTCTGGTCGCCAGTTGTTCGGCTGCCGAGACACTGGGCCCGATTTCCAACTCCAGCGATTTCTCCAGCGAGCCACCCGCTCCCGCCTGCAGACCCAGTGCATCTGCCAGACGCCGGCTCAACTGATCAAGGTTGTCAGCAGACTGAGGGACGGCCTGCTGCCCAGCCATAGCGTGCAGACTGTCCAACTCCTGGGGAGCATGCCAGTAAAGCCGGAAGGCCTGGTCAAACAGCGATCGCTGCTCGGCGCGATGCACAAACTGGGCAAACAGGCAGGTGTAAAAATCATCCCGGCGCCCCACTCCCACCAGGGCGGCCGCGCGCTGGGCATCAAGCACGGCTCCAGTGCCAACCGGCAGGCCGGCACGGCGCAGCAGCCTGGCGAAATTCAGAATACCAGTGGCCAAACCCTGCTCGCTGGGATTGCCGGACTCACTGTCGATAACGTCATCGACCATGGCGTCACGGCTGGGCCAGATCGGCTTTTACCTGGGCCAGCAGCCGGGCGCTGTTGTCGCCGCGAATCAGTTCAATATCATCCTGATATTTCAGTAACGCGCCCAGCGTGGTGTCCACCAGATCAGCTTCCAGATCACCAGCCTGCAAATACGCCAGCGCTGTGGCCCAATCCAGGCTTTCTGCGATACCTGGCGCCTTGAACACATCCTCCTGGCGAACCCGCTGGACAAAAGCCACCACCTGTCGGGCAAGCTGCTCGGAGATATCCGGTAAGCGCTCACGCAGAATCGCCAGTTCCCGCTCGGCATCCGGATAATCCACCCAGTAGTAGAGGCAGCGGCGTTTCAGGGCGTCATGGATCTCGCGAGTGCGATTAGAGGTAATGACCACGGTTGGCGGCTCACTGGCCTTGATAGTGCCAAGCTCGGGAATGCTGATCTGAAAGTCCGAGAGTAATTCCAGCAGGTATGCCTCGAACGGTTCATCGGCGCGATCCAGTTCATCAATCAGCAGTACCGGCGCCTTGCCTGGCTGTCCCTGTAGCGCCTGGAGCAAGGGTCGCGCGATAAGAAACTGCTCGGAAAACACGTCCCTGGCCAGAGCCTCGCGGTTTGCCGCCGCGGTGGCACCGGCAGCTTCCGCCAGGCGAATTTCGATCATCTGCCGGGCATAGTTCCACTCGTAAACAGCGCCGGCAATATCCAGGCCCTCATAGCACTGCAGGCGCAGCACCGGGCGGTCTAGGCCGGCCGCCAACGCCCGGGCCAACTCGGTTTTACCGACACCCGGCTCGCCTTCCAGAAACAGCGGTCGCTGCATTTTAAGCGCCAGAAATACGGTGGTCGCCAGGGCCCGGTCGGCCAGGTAGCGTTGCGAGTGGAGCAGTTCAGTCACTGCTTCAATGGAGTCAGGTTGGCGGGTGCTCATGGCGTGTTGTTCACTGCTGTATTATTCAATAACGTGAAAGTCAAAGACGTGCACTTCAAAGGCAGGACACCACGGCACGTTTTGCCAGGACTTTGACCAGGTGCGCCCGGTAGTCGGCACTGGCATGAATGTCGCTGTTAAGCTCGCCAGCATCGATGTTGACAGCATCGATAGCATCCGGATTCAAACCAGAGCGCAGTGCTTCCTCAATTTGCAGGGCGCGGTGCACGCAGGGAGCGGCACCGGTCACCGCAACCCGAATCGCCTCACCTGTACTGGCGACAAACACACCGACTACGGCATAGCGGGATGCGGGGTTATCGAATTTTGCATAGGCAGCCGCCTGGGGAATCGGGAACCGTACCCGCAGAATTAATTCATCCTCGGCCAACGCTGTTTCAAACATGTCGGTAAAGAAATCGTCTCCGGGTATCTCGCGCTGATTGGTGACTACCGTTGCGGCCAGGGCGACAATCGCCGCTGGATAGTCGGCAGCAGGATCGTTATTGGCTATGGAGCCACCCAGGGTGCCGCGATTACGCACTGCCGGGTCACCGATGTGTCCGGCCAGATTGGCCAGTGACGGAATTTTTTCGATTATACCTGGATGGCTAGCCACTTCCGCGTGGCGGGTCATGGCGCCGATTGTCACACTCCGGGCATCGACATCGATGCCATGCAGATCGGCAATGGCGCCCAGATCAATAAGATCCTCCGGGCTGGCCAGGCGATGCTTCATGGTGGGCAACATGGTCTGGCCACCGGCGAGAAACTTTCCGTCGCCGGACGCGGCCAGCTTGGCAACCGCTTCCGCAACTGTTATCGCTCGATGGTAAGTAAATTCATACATAGTGCAATCGCCCGCAGAGACTGGTCTGGATTGATAGAGATGCCGCTAACTGTGATCCGCCATTTGCCTGGCACCTGCCTGTACCGCCTTGACGATATTCTGGTAGCCGGTGCAGCGACAGATATTGCCGCCAAGTTCGTTGCGCACCGTGGCCTCGTCCAGCTCAAAGCCGTGGCGCGAGACCATGTCCAGGGCCGAGAGGATCATGCCCGGAGTACAAAAGCCACATTGCAGGCCGTGGTTATCCATGAATGCCTGCTGCATGGGGTGCAGGCTGGCACCGTCGGCAAGTCCTTCAATAGTGGTGATCTCAGCACCCTCGGTCTGCACCGCCAGGATACTGCAGGCCTTCACCGCCCGGCCATCAAGCAGTACCACACAGGCACCACACTGGCTGGTATCACAGCCCACATGAGTTCCGGTAAGCTGCAGCGATTCACGCAGAAACTGCACCAACAGCATTCGTGACTCTACCTCGGCGGAGACCGGTTCACCGTTGACAGTGATGTTGAGCGCAGTCATCAGAATTCCTTGTTATTAATCCGGGCTGGCAATGGCCAGTGTCAGCAATCGCTGCGAAAGCGTCAAGAGTGAGCCGCTGGCCCTTCGCTTGCTCCTTCACTCACTCCCCCACTCACTCCTGCGATTCACCTGCATTGTCGTCTTCATTTTCAGAATCGGCATCCGGCGCTTCACCGGAGACAATAGTAATGAAGTTGCCGAAAAAGGCATCGGCCATTTTTCGCGCCGCGCCATCGATCAGTCGCGCCCCCAATTGCGCCAGCTTGCCGCCAACTTTAGCCTGCACGCTGTAGCCAAGCAGGGTGCCACCGTCTGTTTCAGTAAGACGCACACTGGCCGCGCCCTTGGCGAAGCCTGCGGCCCCACCCTGACCTTCACCGTGAATAGTGTAGCCCACCGGCGGCGCCACGTCGGTCAGCTGCACCTTGAATTTAAAACGGGCTTTGACCGGCCCCACCTTGGTGGTAATCCGGGCGTCGAACTCGTTATCCCCGGTCGCCTCAAAGCTGTCGCAACCAGGCATGGACTGACGCAGCACCTCGGTATCATTGAGGGCGTCCCAGACGTCCTGGCGCGGGGCCGGGATAAATTGTTCGGACTGCATTTCCATACGCTGGGGTTCCTCGCAGATAATTCGTTTGCTTGTGAGCAGCAATAATAACAGGCACGGCTGCCAGAGAATGAAATCAGGCCGGGTCCGGCAGGCCAGCGCCGCGCCCGATACCGGATTGTCGCTACTCCGCCATTACCAGTCGCAGGCGCTCCGGATCGCGCCACACGCCGCTGCGCAGACGCACCACAAACACCACCGCGATCGCCAGGATCATGGCGACGAAGGCCAGCCAGGACACCCGCGGCCCGTAGTCCAGCACCAGGATAATAAGGTACTGCAACACCAGCATAATCCAGTGCAGGGAGACCGAAGCCCACATCACCCAGCGCGTATCACCGGCGCCACGCAGCACCCCGCCACACACCTGAATAATGGCATCGGCCATGGCGTAGCTGGCCAGACCAATCATCATATAGGCGGCCAGTTCACGGATTTCACGGAAATCGCCCACCGGCGGCGTAAAAATATCCACCAGCGGGTAGCGCAGGGTGACGAACAACCCGGCCAGCACCGCCGAGTACACCAGACCGACTATAAAGCCGCTGGTGATTACTTCATTGGCCCGCTCCAGGTCGTTGCCGCCGACAAAACGCCCGATCATGCTCAGCACACCAAGGTTCAGCCCTACCATGGGAATATAGGAGAGCATATCCCAGTTGAATACGATGGCCGCCGCCGCACCCTGGTTAACGCCATAGGACTGAAACATCAGCAGGAACAGGTTAAAGGCCGCAACATTGAGGAACATCTCGATCCCGGAGGGTAGGCCCAACCTTAAAAAACGACGCATGATGCCCGCATCGAAGCGAAACGACTGCAGCACCTGGAAATGTTCCCGGTGAGATCTGTGAAAGTAAAACCCCAGGAACAACAGCAAGCCCGCCAGCGTGGCAATGATGGTGCTAAGACCGGCGCCGGTGATGCCCAGGGCAGGCAGCCCCAGGTGGCCGAACACCATCACATAGCAAAGCGGAATATTGATCAGCAGCGCAAACAAATCACAAATCATCACCACCCGAGTGCGCCCAATGCCGGCAAAGTAAGAAGAAATACATACCTTCGCCAGGGTCACTACCGAACCCATCATCAGCAATAAGAAGTAGCCCCGCTCCAGTTCTACCTGGGCGGGATCGTGACCCATGGCAGCAAAGATATCTGCTACCAGCACGGTGATTGCCACCAGCAGCGGTGAACATGCCGCGGTCAGAATCCAGCCTTGGGTAACCACCCGCGAACATTTGTCCGGACTCCCGGCGCCCAGATACTGGGCAGACATGGCGTTGGCGTAAGAGAACAGCCCGGAAAAAAAACAGAAGCTGAAAAATGCCGCGACACCACCCCCCAGGGCGGCGGCCATGTGCGTGGCATCGATCTGCGACATGAAATAGCGATCGGTGAAGATCATCACCGCGAAGGTGCCCTGGGAAATCACCATCGGCAGGGCAATAACCAGCAATTCGCGCAGCGTCTGACGATTAAAATGTAAACGGTCGAAAAGCATAATCCCTAGACAAAAAGCGCAATGGCCTTGCAGAAATCCGGAACAGAGAAGCGCTGACCTGGTATTAAGCAGCCGAGCGACGCAACGCGGCTGGCTAACCGACAACCCCAAAACCGGGGCGCATGGTAAGGGATGGTATTGGGCAGCACAAGGCGACCGCGTGGTCAGGCCAGACGCAGAGGCTGCCTCTGCTGATAAGTCAGGCTGCGCCACAGCCATTCCGCCGGACCGAAGCGATAGCGTTGCAGCCACCAGATGCTGAACAGCAGCTGGAAGATCCAGATGCCAAATACCACATAGTAAATCTGGTGGCGCTCCAGCTCCCCGGCCAGTCCGAAACCAACACCCAGGAAGATCAGGTTGCAGATCACCGATTGACTCAGGTAATTGGTCAGCGCCATCTGGCCGACCCGGGCCAGCCCGGCGCGCAGCTGCTCCAGCACCCCGGCCTTGCAGATAATCATCACCAGCCCGATATAGCCCAGCGCCAGGCTTAGCCGGCCCAGGTCGTAAGTGGGGCGGTTGAATGCAGACCAGTACAGCTCAAATCCGCTGTTGACGTAGGTAAAAGTCTCCCAGGCATTGAGAGGAATCCCGATCCCAAACCCAACTGCACACAGGCCTAAGTAAAAGCGCATGCTGCGCGAGCCGTCAAAAACTCCCCATTTCATAAATGCCATGCCCAGCAGCATCATCGCCAGCGCATCCCAGAACGAATTGATAATAAAGACAAAAGTCTGGATAAAGATGTTGCTTTCTGCTGCGTGCCAGAAATTTGCCCAGTAGCCAGACTGCTTGATGGCCATTTCCTCGGCAACCAACTCCGGCGTCATGAACTGTTGTTCCAGAAAGGTCTGCCAGGCCTCCAGGGTAGCTGCCTGTTCAGCGCTCAGCTGCGTGCCCACAGGCAGCGCCTGTATCTGGTCTACCTCGGTTCCCAATGCCCGCCCCTGGTAATGCATCCCACCATGGATCACAGCCAACAGCAGCAACACTCCGACGCCATACTGGGCTAACCGCATCGCCGACTGATTGCGAAAAAAATACAGCACCAGGCCGGTCATGCCATAAGCATAAAGAATGTCACCTGGCCACAGCAGGATATAGGCGTTAAACAAACCGAATGCCACCAGCAGCAAGGCGCGCCGATAATAAAGCAACTTCACGGATTCGGGATCGGCCTGGGGCTTGTTGAGAAAAATCAGCATCCCGGCACCAAACAGCATGGAGAAAATAGTTCGCATACTGCCTTCGGCGAAAATATCCACGACCATGAAGGTCGCCAGATTGATGCCTTCTCCAGCGCCATCAATCCGCGGATCGAGGTAGGCTGCAAAGGGATTGGCGAAGGCCACGATGTTCATCAGCAAGATGCCGAACAGTGCCACGCCGCGCAGGGTATCGATCGACTGAATTCGGGCCTTGCCGGTAACCGGTGCCGAATGCGTCGCGTCAGGGTCGGCGGAGCCGGACGCTGGATCGGTGAGCGTGCCAGCGTCGGTTGCCGCACTGCTGGAATTGGATGTCATTAGCTGTACTCGTGCTTATTTTTGTCAGCATAGTCAGTAACAGTACCCGGCTCAATGACCGGATGATGGATAGGCCGCCAGCGCCGTTCATCGAGTCTGGCCACCGTTGGCCATCGCCGAGAAACTGCAGCCGAACGCATCCGGCCTGGCCTCGACCGGGTTCAAGGTGCGCCTACCCGATAGACCGGGTATAGTACCAAAGCATACTAAAGCAGTGAGACCCAAGCGGACCACCGCTGTCAATACCAACGATTACCGGGAGATTGTCATGAAACGCGACATTTTTCAGATCAGGCTGAGTTTCCGCCGCCATTTTTTTGCCTCCATACTCGGCTTGGTGGCGTGGCTGATTGCGCCCCTGGGCAGCGCCCAGTCCATTGAAGACATCACCCTGAACGTCTACAAGAGTGAAACCTGCGGCTGCTGCCAGGGCTGGATTGACCATATGACCGGCCATGGTTACGAGTCCAAGGTCTTCCACCCCAGCGATCTGAATGCGGTTAAAGCCGAGCTTGGTTTGAAGCCCGAATGGCAGTCCTGCCATACCGCTGTCAGCCGCGACGGCTATTTGTTTGAAGGCCATATCCCCGAGAAATTCATCGCCCGGTTTCTGTCCAGTCCGCCGTCCGGCGCTCTGGGGCTGGCGGTACCCGGCATGCCGATCGGCGGTCCGGGAATGGAAATGGGCAACCGCTTTACCCCCTATGACATCCTGCTGATCAAAAAAGATGGCAGCAGTGAAGTCTATGCCAGCATCGCCAATGCGGCGGAGCAAAACTAGACAACCCTCACCGCTGCCCTGCTGTGCATGGTAGCTGTTGATTTCTCCCGGCGGCGCCCGCCGCCGGGGCTATCAAGCGCGCTCTTTTCCAAACCGCAAGTCCAGCCGCCACCCTGCCTGGTACTGCCTGTCCCACACTATTTCTGGCTTCCGGATACGTACCCGGGATTGCCCGCCAGGCGGCTATCGTGTTCTGATATTTCTGCTATATTCCTGCCGTTACTGCCCAGCAATAATAATCAATGACTTCCAGCGGCATCCAGCAAGGCACGCACCGTGAAATGTGACAACCACCCCTCCGTCGCCGCGATTGGAATCTGCGCGCAGTGCAATGCTGCCTTGTGCGGCATCTGTGCGCGCTTTGCAACAGAGGCTGTGTACTGCGAAAAATGCGAACGGCTTGGCAGCCTGGCCGCGGCGGCCGAGAAAAAAACCCGGCAGCACAAATCACCCGGTAATGGTGGCGCCATGGCTGGCCTGCTGCGCGAGGAGGAAGAGCGGCAACGAGCACTACCCAAAGCTGAGTTGCGCCGCAAGCCCGACAGGGGCGCGCGCAATGAAAAAATCCAGATGGCGGTTGTTATAGCCTGCTGCATTTTGATCGTCTACCAGATTACCCAGTCCATCGGTAGCGGCGGAATGCTCGGACAACAGGAAATAGTGGCCCAGGAACGAACCCGCAACCAGATCGAGGCCTGCATGCTGGTATTCTGGGAAATCGCCATGCAGTTCAGCAATGGCCAGCAACCGAACACCACCCTGCGCTGCCCGGACAGCGACGCACCGCTCCAGGTGGCACGCCAGGATGGCGACGTAATTGTTCGTCATCCACAGCCATCCGCCCTTGGCGTTAGTGACATCTACATTCGGCGCAGCAACCCGACGCCCATTCTGGTGGAATAAGTCCAAGCCATGGTCCGCCAACGTTTCCAGTCACCCGGAATGCATCGCCAACAGCAAGGCTTCACCCTGTTGGAAGTGTTAACCGTGACCGCCATCATCGGCGTGCTGCTGAGTGTGGCGGTGCCCTACATGCAGAACTACACCATCCAGGCCCGGGTCAGCGAGGGCCTGTTGATTCTCGGCGAGTTGCGCCGCCGCGTGGAAACCGAGTTTTACGAGCGTGGCGACCTGACCAGTAACATTCCTTCGGCGCCGCCACCGGACGGCACAATTCACGGCGGCCCCTACTGGGAATACGAAACCCTGTTCGGCAACCCCCATGAGATGTGGGAGAGTATCGAGTATCAGCCCAAGGGCCCGCACCGGGTGATTGCCCTGCGCGCCTACCGACGACCGGAATGGTTGAACTCCGATATTGGCCTGCATTTCCAGATCAAGCGGGTTGATGCCGACAATCTGGCGTTCCGCTGCACGGTGAACAACACTCAGGACCGAATCCAGTTTGTGCCACCCAGTTGCCAGGAAGGCAACGTGAATGACTGGGTTTCCTGGTAGCAGCTCGCCAGCCGTTTGGCGAAATTGACCAATAGCTGGTGCGGGCCGCCAGCGATTATCACTCTTCCCGATATTTTTCTATTACTTTCAGGCAGTTGCGAAGTGGCACGGTTGCTGCTTCGACCTGAGTGGCTGCTGCCCGAAACAGTCCAATAACAGCCCCTGTTTTGACCCGCGAGGAACACCCATGAATTACGCCACTAAACCTGACCAATCCAGCCACTGGCTGCTGCGTGTGTTGTATGCGATTGCGGCGGGCATTTGTCTGCTGTTCGGCGTGATTGGACTGGTTCTGCCCATCATACCCGGCATTGTCTTCCTGGCCATCGGCGCCATGCTACTGGGCAAAGTATCGTCAAGGTTTGCCCACTTCCCCCTACGGCGCTGGCCCCGATCGGGTGATCGTTACCTGCAGGCCAGCGCCGCACTGTCCCTCACCGACCGGCTGCGTCTCGGCGGCTGGGTTATCGCCCGCGGCCTGATGAACGGGGTACGCGCTTCGTTCCGCGCGGTGAGCAAGCAACTCGCTGGCTAATGCCGGGCTGCGCGGCGCCCGTCACAGAACAGCATTATTCCCCTGATTGTCCCTGTTGTTGCTGGTACCCCTGGCGGCCAGTTATTTATAATCGGCAACACCAATAATCAGAAACGTCACCGATGGCCCGATACGCTGCCGCTCAACGCGGCTTTACCCTGCTGGAACTGCTAACAGTCACTGCCATCATCGGCACGCTAGCCTCCGTAGCCGTGCCCGTTTACCAGCAATACTCGCTGCGGGCCCGCTATTCAGAGGCTCTACTGTTAGTAAGCCCTCACCGAACTGCAATCGAAGTGGCTGCGTTCCGCGGTAATGTGAACTCGGTAAACGATTTTCGCTTTGGCCAGCACGGCATTCCGCCGCTGGAATGGGGTTGGCCCGCAGAGCCCCTGGTGCTGGTGTTGAATGGCATGATTTATGTGCTGTGGCCCTATGACGGGACGCCACTGGCAGGTGTCACCTACATTCTGCAAGCCCAGAATCACGAACCCCCGATTCGTTGGCAGGCTTCCGGCACCTGCTTCAATCTGGGCTATTGTTAGCCGCAGCCGTTTTCCTGCTTACCGCCCCGCCAACTGGCATAAATCCGGCGGAATTTGTCCCTCAGCACCTTTTTTGCCCGCATTTCAGCTAGTTACACCACAGAATCGGCGGTTTTATCGGCCGCTGCTGAGCCGAACCCTGGCAACCGAACCAGTAATTGACGAATCGGCCCTTAAAAAGGGCGTCAAAGCCCTGATTACGTGCGTTTTGGCTGGACTTTTAAGAGGTCGAAACATATTCTTCGGGTACGAACACCTGCTCGACCCACGGTATCGACCCAAACTGGTTTGCACAACCGGGTGTCGCTCCATTATCGGGCAGTGAAATCGTGTCAGACTAAAAACTGCGCTTGGGCGTGGTGTCTAACAAATGACTTGAAAGGGGAAGTAAATGAAACAACGACCAAATTTGGCAAGAAGGGTCCTACCGACCGCTATTGCGCTTGGTTTGCTGGCTCCGGCGGCCTACACACCGCTGGCCCTGGCCCAGGATGCAACTGGCGATATCGAAGAAATTGTGACTGTCGGCACCCGCCGGCAGGCGCGCAGCGCGACCGACTCACTGGTGCCTGTAGACGTAATCAGCGGCGACGAGTTCGTCAACATGGGTTATGCCGACCTCGACGATATGCTGCGTACCACGGTACCTTCCTATAACGTCGATCGCTTCCCTATCTCCGACGCAGCGACGCTGGTCAGACCAGCGACTCTGCGCGGCCTGCCGCCGGATAACATTCTGGTACTGGTGAACGGCAAGCGTCGTCACCGCTCCGGCGTAATTGCCGAACTGGGTGGCTCGCTGGCCGCTGGTTCACAGGGCGCTGATATCTCCGCGATTCCGCCCCTGGCATTTCGCCAGACCGAAGTGCTGCGTGACGGTGCCGCTGCCCAGTACGGTTCTGATGCCATTGCTGGTGTATTGAATTTCGTCCTGAAGGATGACCCGGACGGCTTCACTCTGGAAGCCCGCACCGGTGAGTTCGCTGAAGGCGACGGCACTATGACCCAGATTGCGACCAACTTTGGTCTGCCCCTGGGTGACAATGGTTTTGCCAATGTTACCGCCCAGTGGATGGAGCAGGATCCCACCAGCCGCTCCACCCAGCGCACCGACGCGGCGACCCTGATTGCCAGCGGCAACGCCGAGCAGCGGGCCAATATTGACCAGCCCTACGCACAGATCTGGGGTGCCCCGGAATACCGTGATAACTATAATATTTTTATCAATTCCGGTATCCGTGTATCTGATACCCAGGAAGTGTATGCCTTCGGTAACTTCGGCAACCGGGAAACAGAAGGTGGATTCTTCTACCGCAACCCCAACAACCGCGGCGGTGTTTACACCAACGATGGCATTCGCGCCGTGGTGGATACCACCATCCGTCCGGGTCAGACCAATGTGACCTCCAACTGCCCCGCTCTGCCGAGCCCTGGCTCCGGTGCTAGCGGCGTACCCCTGGATCCGGCCGAAGTGGCTGCCGATGCCACCGCTCTGGCCAATCTGCCGGACAACTGCTTCGTAATGAACCAGCTGCGACCGGGTGGCTATACGCCTAATTTCGGTGGCCGGGTTAAGGACGCCAGCATCGTTGGTGGTGTCCGTGGCGATATCAATTCACAACTGAGCTATGACCTGTCCGCCAGCTATGGCCGCAACAAGGTTTCGTTCTTCCTGGACAATACCTGGAACCCGTCTCTTGGGCCCGACGGTATTGTCAATGGCGAACTGCAGCAGTTTTTCGATCTGGGTTCCTACGTGCAATCCGAAGCCAACCTGAATGCCGACTTCGTTTACCTGATGCCGGTTGACGGTTTTGCTTCTGACCTCACTGTCGCGTTCGGCGCCGAGTACCGTGACGAGATATTCGAAACACTGATTGGTGAAACCGCGTCCTGGGAAGCTGGAGACTATGCATTCCAGAACGTGAACGGCTCTAATACCTACGCCGACGGCGTCACACCGCTGCCCAACCTGAGCATCGGCGCACACGGCTTCGCCGGCTTTAGCCCGTCACAGGCTGGTCTTTGGGGACGTAACAACTACGCGCTGTACCTGGATACTGAAGCCGATATTACCGACCGCTTCACCGGTAGTGCTGCGGTGCGCTTTGAGGATTTCGAGAGCTTCGGCACCACCACCAACTTTAAGATCGGTGGTCGCTTCGAGCTGACTGATACCCTCGCAGTACGCGGCTCATTCAACACCGGCTTCCGGGCGCCGACTCCAGGCCAGGAAAACGTCACCAAGGTGTCGACTACTACCATCGACGGTGAACTGCAGCAGCGCGGTCAAATTCCACCTACCAACCCGATCGCGCAGTTCCTGGGCGGCCAGCAGCTGGGTCCTGAGGAATCTGACAACTTCTCCCTGGGTCTGGTTTGGGACGTAACTCGGGACATCAATGTGACGATCGATTACTTCAACATTGAACTGGAAAACCGTATTGCCCAGACCGGTACCATCGAGATCGGTGGCGCACCTGTGCCCGCCGGCGTGAGCTGCCCGGACACACGTGCCAACCCGGCCGGCAACCTGGCCCTGTGTCTGCAGGAACTGGGTGTACCCGGTGCGGCAGACCTGAACTCCATCTCCTTCTATACCAACGACTTCGCGACCACTACTGAGGGTATCGATATCGTGGGTACCTGGGACCTGGATTGGGGCAACGCCGGTTCCGGCAGCCTGGTAGCCGCCTGGAACTGGACCGAGACCGAAGTGGATAACGCCGGTCAGGAAGTAAACCGCAACCGTGTTGTGGACCTGGAGAACTTCAACCCGCATAACCGCGGTGTGTTCACCTACAGCCACTTCATGGGCGATTTCCGCTTTCTGGCGCGTGCCAGCTACTACGATGACTGGGTATCCTCCGACTGGCAGGATGACCCGACCGATCGTGGAGCAAATGGCACCAACTACACCATCGATTGCACCTTCGGTCAGTTCCGCGATAACTGCTACAGTGGTGAAACGATCTTCGATATGGAAGCCGCGTACACGTTTGCGGATTCTTATACCTTTATCGTTGGCGCCAACAACGTCTTCGATCAGGATGCTCCAATCGATATCGATAACCTGGATGGCACCATCAATTCAGGTAATACCTTCACCGGGTCTACACCCTGGGGTATTGAGGGCGCGTTCTACTACGCCCGCTTCCGCGTCGACTTCTAGGTCGACGCTTGATGCCAGCCAGCTTGCTGGCCGGCTATCTTGAGCAAATCAAAAGGGGGCGCTTCGGCGTCCCCTTTTTTGTGCGCTAATTTTTTACTGCATGACAGGCTTTTTTATGGCTCTTTGCGGATTTCCAGAAAAGTACGATTGATTGTGGTCTACACAGCCTTGTAAACCACTGCCGTGTAACTCACTGGCCTAGAGCGCGACTGCGGGGAAGCAGGCTTTCCCACATCCGCTCGTACAGTTACAACCGGGGTATCGAGGCACTGTTCGCACCTTCGATCGAAGGAAGGTGGAGCCAACTAACAACGTAACACCTATCAGCGCTCGGAGTGTCGGGTAGGAGGGGCTTGTGGCCAACAAAAAAGCGACAGCGCTAAATGGAGAAAAAAGACCGTAGTCCCAGGCACTGCTGTCCCACAGTTTTATGTCGCTTACACCAGCGCTGAGAAGCGGCTCCGAACGGTCCGCCCGGCAGTTAGCTTGTGCCGCTGCGGACCACGCCCTTCCAGGGTACCTTCACTCTGAAAAATGCCCTGAAAAACGGTCATTTTTCGCCGTTCAGCGTAGGTCCCTTATTGCAGCGGCACAAGCTAACTACCGCGCGCCCCTCACTGTTTGCAAGCGTCAAGCTTCACTGGCTTCGATGTTTCGCTCCGTGCGCCAGGCATCCAGGGTTCATGTCCGTAATCATCAGGAAATGCCCGAAACACCAGCGCTTAAGCTGAGTGAGTATTTTCATTGAGAAACTGTGGGACAGCAGTGGTAGTCCCAGGGCTTTTTTCGGAGTGAAGGCATCCGGGCTTGCCGAGCGAAGCGAAGACTGGACGGGCGCAAAGCGTTGGCGACAAGCACCTCCTGCCCGGCGCGACCTGAGGTTAAGGTAGTTGCAATAAAGAGCCCCACAACCACAGCCTGCCCTGGCGCCGTATTCTGTTAGACTGCGTACTTTGATCACAACCCAAGCGGATCAACACTATCCAATTCAAACAACCATCACTGCTGCACAACAGCGAACAAAAAGTTCGAACCGTCGGCTTCGAGCTCGAGTTTTCCGGTATCGGCCTGAGCGAGGCTGGCCAGGCCGTGCTTGACGCGCTCGGTGGCAATCAAACCTATGCGTCCACAGCCCAGCAGACCATTGCGGTCGATGATCTGGGCGAGTTCGGCGTGGAGCTGGACTGGGAATATCTGAAACAGGCAGCCAGTGCCGAAAACCCTAACATTCAAAATCTGGAATTGCTGCGTGATCTGGCCAGCCCATTCGTGCCGGTGGAAATCGTTTGCCCGCCAATCCCGGTTAATGAGCTCCATCGACTGGATGCCCTGATCACCGGTCTTCAGCAGGCAGGTGCACGTGGGACGCACGACTCCCTGATGTCGGCATTTGGTGTGCACATCAATGCCGAACTGCCGGCGCTGGACGCCACCACTGTGCACAACTACCTGCGCGCCTACTGCCTGTTGCAATGGTGGCTGGTCAAGGCTCATAACGTCGATATTTCCAGGCGCCTGACACCGTTCATCGATCTCTATCCAGATGCCTATCTTAAACGGGTTCTGGAATCTGACGCACCTGACCTGAACCAGGTTATCGATGACTATCTGGACCACAACCCAACCCGCAACCGCGCCCTGGATATGCTGCCGCTGTTTGCCGAACTCGATGCACAGCGGGTCAAGGCCACGGTTGAGGATTCCCGCATCAAGGCCCGGCCGACCTTTCATTACCGGCTGCCAAATTGTCTGCTGGGCAAACCCGACTGGAGCCTGGCCGACTCCTGGAACCTGTGGTGGCTGGTTGAAGAGCTGGCCAACCGCCCCGGCGACCTGGAAGCCCTGTCACTTAAATTTTTAGCCCGCTGGCGACCCATCCTGGGCATCGATCACGGCGAATGGATCAGGATTATCGAGCCATGGCTGAAAAATTCACGGTTGGCGTAACCGGCAACAGCAAGCGCGTCTCGCCCAGCTGGATTTGTACTCGCCTGGCACTGGCACTGGTGGGCGCGCGAGCCGCGCGAATCAGTATTCGCCATGACCCGCCCCGGGAACAACTACAGGCGCTGGTGATCGGCGGCGGCGACGATGTGTCCCCTGAGCACTACGGCCATGATATTAGCGCACGAGTGCGCCCGGACCCGGCCCGCGACGAACTGGAAATTCGCTGGATCAAGTGGGCACTGGAGCGGGAGATCCCCATGCTGGGTATCTGCCGCGGTGCACAGCTTATCAACGTCGTGCTGGGCGGCACGCTACACCAGGACATCCGCCCGCTGCGCAAGCGCACCCGCAACCGGCCCGGGTTGCTGCCCACCAAGCGTGTTAATCTGGAGCCAGACAGCCTGATTTGCACCCTCACGAAATCACCGCTACTGCGCGTCAATAGTCTGCACTCCCAGGCCGTTGATCGCGTCGGCCAGAACTTGCGCGTGGTTGGTCGCGACCTCGACGGCATTGTGCAGGCAATTCAGGCGACCAACGCCAGACCGGTAATTGGGGTACAGTGGCACCCGGAGTACTTGTTCTATTTGCCGAAACAGCTTGCCCTGTTCCGCTGGCTGAGGTTGTGCCAGGGATGTTGACCTCGTTGTTTGTCCTGTTTGCCTCGGCGTTCCTGGCCGCTACGATTTTACCTTTCTATTCGGAAGTGGTGCTGTTTGCCATGCTGCGCGAGGGCGGTGATCCCCTGCTGCTGGTCGCAGTAGCAAGCCTCGGCAATACCCTTGGCGCCGTGGTGAACTGGGTGATGGGGCGCTACTTGCTGCATTTTCAGGATCGCCGCTGGTTCTACTTCAAGCCAGAACAGATCCAGAAAGCCCAGGACTGGTATGCCCGCTATGGATTCTGGTCCTTGCTGATGGCCTGGCTACCTATTGGCGGCGACGCCCTGACCTTCGTCGGGGGTATCATGAAAGTCCGGCTGTGGCTGTTTGTGGTTCTGGTTGGCGCTGGCAAGACCGCGCGCTATGTGTCCATTGTCTACCTCAACGACTGGATAGGCTGACGGCCGTTAAAGTGGCGCCCTGAGTTGTGGTAAGCTCTCTGCAGGTCTCAGGTTTTTGCTCACCAGCACACGTACCAGTGAAAGAGGAACCATGCCAACCGACAGCGAACAAATTAAAAACTTCATCAACAATCCGGCAGAACACTTTACGACGCCAGCGGATGTACTCGGTCACACCGACCTGAGTACCGATGACAAGCAACGCATCCTCGAGTCCTGGAAAGTGGACGAGCAGGAGCTAGCCAAGGCCACTGAAGAAAACATGGGCCAGAGCGACACCAATCTGCTTGTTGACGTAGTTGCCGCCCTGGAATCACTGGCCAGTAAAGACTAGCCGGTGACGCGTTCCACCCTGCCTGCTATTCGATTCACGCCCGGAAGCAACGACGCTGGCCAGGTTTTTATGGTCGGCAGTCTGACCCTCCAGTATTTGACCAGCTTAAAACGAGCCAACCTAATAGCCGCGCGAACCAAACTCTGACTCGAGATTTTCCCACGAGTTGTAGAACTCATCGTAGGCATTGGAAAAGCCGTGCATGACTTCATCCCATGTCCCTCGGGAGTCAGCTTGCAGGGTGGCAAGCCACTCATTGAACTCGGCGCGCTGTCGCTCGAGTGTTTTCAGCAGGTTACTGGCATAACGCTCGGCAGCGCTGCTCATCTCGCTTTCCCGCTCGGCAAGAGTCGCTTCCAGGCGTTCAATTCGCTGATCAAATTTAGCCAGTGCAGCCTCTGTTTCAGTGATTAATGCCTGCCGCTGGCCCTCGCCATAGGTCAGAACCGATTGTTTCAACTCCATGGCCTGCTGCTGGACGTCAGAAAAATCCGGTAGATCGCCATCGCCTGTTTCCGACTGCGCATCCACGCTGATGCTGGTCAGCGCCAGGACTAACGATCCCAACACTGAGCAAAGTGTTAGCAGTAAGTTGTCTGGTTCGTGTCTCACGATTGGTCCTCCGGACAATGGGCGTCTCTTTTACCAAGGTTCCCTGAAATATTGCGAACCTCTTGATGCGAGCAGATGTCACAGCGTACTCGGTACTGACATGTGAAAGGCAGCCATGTGAAAGGCAATCAGGTTAGAAGCTTTGACTCGCCCAGGCACATGGTCAGGAGCAGCCCCTTGGTCTGCAACGCATTTACCGGTCAGAAAACTAGCAAAAGCCCATCCTGCTCTCAAGCGACAGGCCGGTTTGCTCGCAGTCAAAACCTGTCAATACACACCACAATAACTGGCGGCATCCGTGGAACAATTCTGGCAGCCGCTGTACTGCAGGCAAGACCGCAACCCTGTGCCTGTGAAACCTTTCCTGGACCGGGCTTGCGCAGCGCGCCTTGCCTTGCTTTCTGTTACCAGCAAGCTCCGCCACAATAGATAGCTCTTATTTGCGCCGGGCGCCTGCGTCACTTCGTAAACAATTCGTAAACAAATTGTAACTGCTGTGCGGGGTGTACCTGGTGCGCAGCACGATCCGGACAACCAGCCCAGTAGTGGCCCGCAACCAGCAGCCGCATGCGATGGTGGACACCCCGGAAACGCCTGGACGTTGCGCCCTTCTGTAGGCCGTGTTTTATTGTAGCTATGAATACACCGGTCAAATCACAAGCAGGTATCGACAGCCCTGGGACACGGGAACCATCCGGGACCCCAGCGGTTAGCTCTTCGGGTCCTGTTGTGGTTGCACTGGGTGGCAACGCGATCGGCGATACTGAGTCACCTGGCGCATCAATAGAACTGCAATCTGTCAGCAAGACAATTGCCAAGACTGCAAAGCAAGGGCTGGTCATCACTCATGGCAACGGGCCTCAGGTTGGCTTTCTCAATCAGATCCAGTCCGTCAGAGAACGACAGAGCCTCGATGTACTGGGTGCGGAAACGGAAGGCTGGCTTGGCTACCAGATCGAACAGGCCATTGCCGACTATCTGCCCGAAGAACGGGAGAGTGTTTCGGTACTGACCCGAATGGAGGTAGATGGGCATGACCCGGCTCTGCAAACGCCGACCAAACCAATTGGTCGCTGGATGGGCGCCGAAGAAGCCCGACGCCTCGAATCAGAGTTCGGCTGGCAATTTATCCAGCACGGGCAGCAGTTTCGCAGAGTGGTGCCGTCTCCCGCGCCAACCGCCTGCTTACAGATAAATTCCATAAGAGCACTGTTGGAATTTGGCAGCGTAGTGATTTGTGCTGGTGGCGGTGGTATTCCGGTAACGCGGAATGAAAGCGGCGCCCATGTCGGGCTGGAAGCAGTCATTGACAAGGATCTGGCCAGCGCCCTGATAGCCGAACAACTTGGCGCCAGCCTGCTGGTGCTGGCAACAAACGTCGATGGTGTATACGAGGACTGGCCACCGGATGACGTGGCAACCAGCCGGGTCGACAATGACAAGGACAAAATAACTGCAAGTAGCCCACTGGGCAGGGTGACACCCGAGCAACTTTCTGACTTGAAACTTGATGCCGGCAGCATGGGACCCAAAGTGGATGCCGCTTGTGCATTTACCCGACGTACCGGCAAGCCAGCAGTCATCGGCCATCTGAATGAGCTACAGGCACTGCTGCAATTATCCGCTGGTACCCGAATTCACGATCGGCAGGAGTTGGACAATACCGCAATGGACGCAACAGGAGCGCTGCAATGAAGCAACGGAAACAGCATGGACAGGCCTTCGAACCGATACCCACATTGCGCGGTATTAGCGGCTCTGACAGCACCCGCAATCTGCCCCGGCAGCGCTGTTTGCTGTGTATCGATCTGCAGCACCTGGGTTGCAGCGAAGGTTTTGGAGTATTCGAAAATCACCGTAAATCGGGAGTATCCGAAGCCGCAATCCAGTATTATCTGAAAACGCTCCGGGAAACTGTGGTTCCCAATGTAAGCAAACTGCAGCGCTTCTTTCGTGACCGGCAATTTGAGATCGTGCACACACGGATCCAGTCACTGACCGAAGATGGGCGAGACCGCAGCCTCGAGCACAAACGCCTGGGACTGCACGCCCCGCCTGGCTCGAAGCTGGCGGAGTTTCTCGACGAGGTGAAGCCGCAGAAAAACGAAGTGGTACTTAACAAGACCGCCAGTGGCGCGTTCGTATCTACCAATATTGAATACCTGTTACGCAATATGCAGGTCGCCGAACTTTACGTGGTTGGCGTATACACCAACGAATGCGTCAGCAGCTCCGTGCGCAGTGCCGCCGACCTGGGATTTGATGTGCATCTGATCTCTGACGGTACCGCAGCGATTACCGAGGAGTTACATAAGGCCACATTGCTCACCAGCAAGGACCGCTATGCCCGAGTCCTGACCACCGAGGAAGCGATAGCGCAGCTGGAGGGCGAATGCGAAACAGCAGAGCTGCACCAGGAAACCGGCGCCAACGTGTAATACATCAATGACACGTATACCCAAATTTGTAGTACCAGACGCAGCCAGACTATCGTTAAGCCCGGCGATCGATTTCGCCCGGCAAGCCCTGGCAGCAAATACATCCAGATTAATACCTGACGAGGAAGACAATGGCATTGCAATCCGTTAATCCCGCCACCGGCGAGACCATCAAGACCTATGACGCCATGGACGACAAGACCGTAGATTCCATAATCGATGAGGTTCACCAGTGCAGCCTCGATTGGCAGCATTCGAGCTTCGAGGAGCGCGCCACGCTGTTGAAGCGGGCAGCCGAGGTACTCAAGAAGCAGAAACGGGACCTGGCGTCATTGATGACCCGGGAAATGGGCAAGACGCTCAAGAGTGCTGAGGGCGAAGTGGATAAATGTGCGTTTGTCTGCGACTACTATGCTGAACACGGTGAGAAATTTCTGGCCCCGGAGCCCATCGACAGCGACGCCAGCAGCAGCGGTATTGTGTATCGACCGCTGGGAACGGTATTGGCGGTCATGCCATGGAACTTTCCCCTTTGGCAAGTGTTTCGCTTTGCTGCGCCGACCCTGATGGCAGGCAACGCGGGGCTACTCAAACATGCCAGCAACGTGAGCGGTTGCGCTCTGGCTATTGAAGCGGTGTTTCGTGAAGCGGGTTGCCCGGAGCACTTGTTTCGCACGCTGTTAATCGGCAGCAAGCAGGTAGAGCGGGTCATCGAGAACCCGAAAGTTCATGCGGTAACCCTGACCGGCAGCACGCCGGCCGGGCGGGCTGTGGCGTCCAAAGCAGGCGAGATGCTGAAAAAGTCGGTGCTCGAACTGGGCGGTAGCGATGCCTATGTGGTGCTTGAAGACGCCGACATCAAAGCCGCTGCCGAGACCTGTGTCGCCAGCCGACTGATCAACGCCGGACAAAGCTGCATTGCCGCGAAGCGCTTTATTGTTGTGGAGTCGGTGGTTGAAGAATTCACCGAACGATTCGTCAAGGCGATGGCGGCAAAACAGCTGGGCGACCCTACCGATGCCGACACCGACATTGGCCCGCAGGCGCGGGAAGATCTGCGCGATGACCTGCACCGCCAGGTTAAGGACAGCGTCAGCAAGGGTGCCACGCTGAAGATCGGTGGCGAAATTCCGGACCGCAAGGGCGCCTACTATCCACCCACAGTGCTGACCGATGTAAAACCGGGCATGCCGGCCTATGATGAAGAAATGTTTGGCCCCGTGGCGGCCATCATCACTGCCAGTGACGAAGAACAGGCGATCAGGATCGCCAACGACAGTCCCTTTGGTCTGGGCGCTGCGGTGTTTACCCGCGACATCGAAAAAGGCCGCCAGATCGCCGAGGATCGCCTCCACGCCGGCGCCTGTTTCGTCAATGAACTGGTGAAGTCGGATCCCCGGCTACCGTTTGGCGGCATCAAGGATTCGGGCTATGGCAGGGAGCTGAGCTATCTTGGCATCCGGGAATTTGTGAACGCCAAAACCGTTTACGTGGCCTGATTCAGTTGTTGGCCTCAGGCGGGAATTTGGGTTCCCGATGGGCATCCTGGTCTTTGACCAGCCAGCGATTGGCGTCAATGACACTGGCAAACACATCCAGTTTGGACCCGGTTTCCTCGACCCGACAATAGTCCATCAGGAACGGTTTCAGGTCTTTTTCAATGTCCCTGGGGAAAACAAAAGCCTTGCGGTCCCCTTTGCGGGAGATGCGCTTTTTTGCCGGTAACGCAAGACGGGGTACGGTGGGGTCAGGGTCGGCCAGACTGGCATTGCTGAAGTCAAACAGGGCCATGTTGTTGCGGTTGCCCTTGAAGTAGTGATCAATGCACTTGGGGATTTCCGGCGCCTTGAGTTCGCCGCATACGGTGATTACCGTAAGGCCCAAATCCCTGTCCAGAAATGATTCTATACTTGCCATGCTGACCAGTTTTCCCTGAGGTTTCGCTTTCAGTGTATCGGCATGGGATTCGCGCTGTCACCTGCTAATAACCCCAGTTTTCCCGGTTTTACCCCAGATTTGTGACCGCTATGGAATCTCGCTTGTGACCTGGGTCACGAAGTCGGTCCAGGCCTGCAGCTGGCTGCTGCCAGGCGCTAATTGTACGCCACCGCCATGGGCCTGGGACCCCGACGGCTTGCCTATCAGCATATTGGCTCGCCCGGAACTGATATAGGCAACCAGGGTATTGTAGTTGGCCAGCTGGGCACTGGCGGAAGTGCCGGTTTCATAAATCAGCTGCGAGCCAGTCGCGGCACCGCCGGGAACATGACATTGCGTGCAGCGGGCCTGAATGATCGGTCCGGCAATGTTTTGCTGGTAGAGAGTCAGGCTGGCTGGGTCTGTTTGTTCGGCCTGAATGGTAAAGGCAAGCGGCGCAGGACTGTAGTACAACTCCCCCGCTGCTGCCGTGGTATCGTAAGCCAGAAACAGCTGTAGCGTAGTGTTGGCAACACCCGCCGGCCCGAATGCGACATTTTCAATGATCGGCACCGTCAGCGACTGCGGAAAGGTCTGGCCGGAAAGCAGTGGCATCAGATTCGCGGGTTGCTGGTCCCAGACCACAAATGCACCGGATTCCAGCCCCATAAAAAAGACGCCGTCCACGACCACCACCACATATACATTGCCAACGGTATTGATATGGGCAGCCTCGACACGAATTTCGGCCACCACATCCACCACCTCGTTGAAACCAAAAGTGTTGCCGTGGGTTTCCCCCTCATCGGCGGTCACGCCACCTGAAAACAGCGCCGAAGAAGCCGCGCCGCTGGCTGAAGTGCCACCCAGTTCGGTGAGCTGCGCCTGGGCAGACCCCGCCATGAACACCGCGCCCAGTGCGAGCATTGGCCATAGGTTAATTGCCCAACTCCGAAACCCGGTCCTGGAATGTAATAGCTGGTTCATTATCGCTCGCTCCGATTTTCCATCCGCCTGCGCGGCCAGTAGTCTTGCCTGCCAATCAGACCGCCCTGGATACAGACGCCTGTCAGCTTACCAGTCATTTAGGCCTAATTCGTTGACTGACAGGTATTAAATACCAGTAAGGCAGCACCAAATGCGACCTGAATCACGCTCCGGAGGGATTCGCGGTCAACATGAAGGTCGCCGTAGTGCGCGCCACCAGTTTGTCACTGCTGAACAGGCTTATTTCAACCCGGTATAAACGGCGTCCGGCATGAATTACGCCGGCATCAGCAATAATAGATGAGCCTAAAGGAGGTCGGATAAACGCGATGCTGAGATCTGTAGTGGCGGATTGCTGGCCTTCCGGGCGCAGGGAGCGCACCGCCAGACCAGCGGCGGTATCGGCCAGCGCGGTTAGCACTCCGCCGTGAACACGGCCGCCATTGTTGAGGTGATGGGCCTGCAGGGTGATCTGGCAGCGCGCCTTCCCCGCTTCCGCGGCCAGCACGGTAATACCAATGAATTCAGCGAACGGGCTGCTCACCAACGGCATTGATTGCGGGGAGTCGTTACCACTCATAATCCTGAATCACTCACGGTCTTGGCCCATCAGCTGCCTTGCATGGTTTTCCAATCCGGGCCTGAGCGACTACTCGTCCCAGATTCCCGCTGCGCTATAGGGCCCACCGGGCAATTCGAAGAACTTTGCGGTGACATAACGAAAGTGTCGGTCCAGGCCGTTGAGATTCTGCATATCCTCTGCCGTCAGGGCAATGTCCCCACAAGCCAGGTTCATGGCCAGACGCTCGGAATTCACCGATTTGGGAATCACCGCCGTGCCGCGATTAACCGCCCAGGCAATCAATACCTGGGCCGGCGTAATATTATGCGCCGCGGCGATTGCCACCACTTCGGGAATTTCCTGCAGCGCTGGCTCGTCGGCGGCTTTCATCTGCTCGGGACGATCACCAGAGCCAAGCGGTGAATACGCAGTGATGGCGATACCATTGGCATCGCAAAAATCCTTCAACGCCTGCTGCCGCAGCAGCGGATGCCCCTCCACCTGGTTCACTGCCGGCTTGAGGCGACAACGATCCATCAGGCCAGCCAATTTGCTGGCACTAAAATTCGATACGCCAATATTGCGCACCAGGCCCAGATCCACACAGCATTCCATCCCCTGCCAGGTCTCTGACAGCGGCACTTCGTCCAGGCTCAGGAATTCCTCGGCCGAACTGGCAATTGCCACGCCTTCCTTGACCGCCACCGGCCAGTGCATCAGGTACAGGTCCAGATAGTCCAGACGCAAATCGGCCAGGGTTTTTTCCAGCGCCGGCTGCACCTGCTGCTCACGGTGCGCGTTGTTCCATAGCTTGGAAGTGATAAAGAGTTCATTGCGACTCACTGCGCCGCTGGCCATGGCACTCGCCAGAGCCGCGCCGATCTCCGCTTCATTGCCATAGATGGCAGCGCAATCGAAGTGTCGATAGCCAAGATCGATGGCGGTGAGTATGGCCTCACCCACTGTGCCCGGATCCGATTTCCAGGTACCCAGGCCAACCATAGGCAGGCTGTCGCCGCTGTGTAGAGTCTGATACTTCAAGGCTTACCCCTTCTGCTGCTTTCGTTCTTTTCGCCCCGTACGCTTTGTGCGTCACGTGCGTCGCTTGATTTCGGAATGACCAGTCCCCGGCGCAAGATTGTTGCGTCGCTGCCGCTCCTTGAATGCCAGTTTGCGGCGGCGGCGTTGTTCAATTGTTTCCTGCATGGGATAGCCTATGTGTTCTTCGCCGCGCTGGCGTGCCAGTTCAATCTGTCGCTCTCGTTCGGCGTAACGGCTGCGCTGGTCCCGCGAGTGCTGTTTATAGCAATAGGGACAGCTGACCCCTTTTTCATAGAATTCGGACTGCTTGTCGGCTTCGCTGATCGGCATGCGACAGGCGTGGCATTGATCGTACTGACCAGGCTTGAGTTGGTGATTGACTGTAACACGGTTGTCGAATACGAAGCACTCGCCTTGCCATCGGGTCTGCTCTGCCGGAACCTCCTCCAGGTATTTCAGGATGCCGCCCTTGAGATGATAAACCTCGGCAAAGCCTTGCCGCTTCAGATACGCAGTGGATTTTTCACAGCGAATGCCACCGGTGCAGAACATGGCAACTTTCTTGTGCTTGTCCGGATCCAGGTGCTTTTTCACGTACTCCGGGAATTCACGGAAGGAATCGGTTTCCGGATTGACGGCATTTTCAAAACTGCCAATCTCTACCTCGTACTTGTTGCGGGTATCCAGCAACAGCACCTCGGGGTCGCTAATGAGATCGTTCCAGTCTGCCGGCTCTACGTAGGTGCCCACAGTATGCCTGGGATCAATGTTGGCAACCCCCATGGTGACAATCTCTTTTTTCAGCTTCACTTTGGTGCGGTAGAAAGGGTTCTCGTCGCTGCTGGACTGTTTGACATCGAGTCCGGCAAAGCGCGAATCGGCACGCAGCCAGTTCAGCACCTTGTCAATGCCAGCACGGTGGCCGGCGATAGTGCCATTAATGCCCTCGGCGGCAAGCAACAGCGTTCCGCGCACCTGCTCGGCCTGCATCAGGTCCAGCAGCGGCTGGCGAAAAGTTTCATAGTCGGGAAAGTCGGCGAAACGGTAAAGCGCGGCAACAACGACGCGCTCGTTTTCTGCATTCATGCGGCATCTCCTGGGCTAACCGGAACGTAAAACCGGCGCGGGATCAACGGAGCGGCGATTGTAATAGCCGCCACCAGCAATGCAAGTGTGCCTGCTATTCGGTCACTACTGGCAGCTTCGAGGGCATGCCCCACTCGGCCCAGGAACCATCGTAGACGGCCAGCCTGGTATAGCCAACGGCGGCCGCGGCGAGAGTGAGAATACAGGCAGTGATCCCGGAACCGCAGCTGGTAATCACGGTTTGTTGCGGAGCGGCCAATTCGCCCAGCATGACCTGGAGCTCTGGCACCGGCTTCAGATAGCTACCGTCCAGCACGCGTTTACAGGGCAGGTTTTTCGCTCCCGGCATATGGCCCCCGCGTACCCCCGGCCGGGGCTCCGACTCAAGCCCATAAAAACGTCCCACAGATCGCGCGTCCAGCACCTCGGTATCCGGATCATCCAGGGCTTTCAATACTGCCTCTGCGTCCACTATCAAACCGGCTTGTTCACGGGCCGCAAAGTCACCATCACCTGGCTCTGCGCGATAGTGATCGCTCACTTCGTGACCAGCTTCAAGCCAGGCTGGCAACCCGCCTTCCAGCACCCATACCTGCTCATGGCCCATGGCCCGAAACATCCACCACGCCCGCGGGCTGGCGTACAACCCCACATCATCGTAAACCACAATCAGGGAATCGCGATTGACCCCCAGCTTGCGTACCTCGGCCTGAAACAGTTCGGCACTGGGCATCATGTGCGGCAATGTCGTGTCGGGCTTGCAAACCCGCCGGTCATAGTCAAAGCGCCCGGCGCCAGGAATGACTTTTAATGGTCCACTGGCATTAAGGGATTCAAAACCCGGCACCACCGGCGGTACGGAGGCATCCAGCACCAGCAGATTGGAATCTGCCTTGTGCTGCGCCAGCCAATCAACGCTAACCAGGGGTGACTGCGCCATGGAATAAGTCCTTCAACTGAAAATTCGAGCGAGCTGCGTGATTATTGTTACCGCTATCTGCTCGCTCACCCTGTTATTGCTCTATCTTGTTGCCAAAACCCTGTTGCTAAACCTGTTGCTCAATTGATTGCTGTCCTGTCACTGCAGACGATCAGCAAACTGTCGCAGTTTGTTCTTGAGCCGCGCGGTGTTCTCTGGCCCCAGGCGAATCAGCTGCTTGTGCACCGCTGGCAGGTTCTCGAGATCGGCATCGGCATACAGATACATGACCGATGGCTTGACCAGCTGATAAGGGCCTGCCGGGATTTCCATCTGCAGGATATTGTTGATCGCTCGCGCCAGGGCGGTATCGAAACTGGCGTCGCCATAGCCCAACTCGGCGTAGGCTCGCTGAAACAAGGGTGACAGAGCGCGATACAGCGCCATGGTGGCGCCAGCATCAACCGCTACAAAGGTATCAATAATGTCGTCGAAACGGCCATGGGCAGCCTGCTCCATAACAAACAGGTTGTCATCGAGATTGCGTACCGGCATTTCTTCACTCATGCCCCGATACGGCAAAGCGGTCTGCGGAAAACTGTTACGGCTGACGTTGTCCACCAGCACCACGAAACTGCGCACCAGTTGTTCGTCGCTGAGCAATTCCACCAGGGCGGCGCCATTTTGCAAGGTTCGGATCTGGTTCAGGACAAAGCTGTCACTGTTGCTGAGGCTGGGCAACTGCAGAGCGGGCCCGGCGTCCGGCTCAGGTTCAGGCTCGGGCTGTACCTCAGTGGGCGCCGGTGCTACTTCCACTTCGGTATCGGCCACGGCAGGCGGCGGTGTTTCCGGCTGAATTCTGATACGCGGCAGATTGGAGCCAGGCTCTGCACCCGGCGCGTTCGATTCCGGATCCGGCGGCGTTTCCGGTTCCGCAGCGGGGGTCGGCAGGACCACAGTGGTAGTGCCCTGCGGTGCCTCCCAGCTTATCGCCAGGTAAACCAATCCCAAAAGCGTAAATACCGCCACGGCGGCGATAGCCCAGAGACCTGACTTAGACATAGAAATACTTCCCGACTGCTGCTGGAGAGCTATTCTGGCATAGCGCCCAAAGCCCCTCAATAAATGGCTGGGCCGCGGGTAAAAAAGTCATTCCTTTGCCATGGAATTGCCAGCATCGGCCAGAATTTTCACGGTCTGCGCGTTACCGCTGGTAAACGACACGGGTCGCGGCAGGGCGGGCTGCGCTAGCATAACGGGCTAATCAGCAGTGCAGCTTATTCACGCAAACGCAGTTTGCTGAGAGCAGTACGGATTCTCGCCAGGAGTTGGCGAACTGGCTGGATCTGGTTTTGACAGTGCCCCGACCTGCGGCCGGGACACCATCACAGAACTTCTCAGGATAGAGCTGTCCGGGTCAGTCCGCTTCGCGTGGAAAGCCCAACTCCTCCATGGTGCGGGTCAGATCCCGCCCGGCCGTGGCCGGATTGGTTTGCTTGTCAATCTTGACAATAGTGCCCTGCGCATCGATATAAAACGTCCATCGATTGGCAAAGCCACTGCCGCCCAGAACACCGTAGTTTGCGGTCATTTCCTTTTCCGGGTCGGCCAGAATCGGAAAATTCGCGTCGTGCTCGTTGGCGAACGCGGTATTGTCTTCCAGGGTATCAACGCTGGCCATGAAGTAGGCCACGTCAAAGCTTTGAATTTCCCGGGCACTGTCACGCAGCGCCTTGCATTGCATGGTTCAGCCGCCGGTAAAGGCTTTCGGGAAGAAAGCAATCACCACCGGACGAACGCCGATAAACTGGGAAAGGCTGTAGTTCTCACCGTCTGAGGCCGGAAGCAGAAAGTCCGGTGCCTTGTCCCCTTCTTCGAGGGCCAGCACCGCCTGACTGCCAAGCGAGCCAACTGCCAGAAGCAGGGCCAGCACCGGGCGCAGACTAGCGCGCATCAGTCTTAGCATCGATTAACTCCATTGTTGAAGTTGAGAATGGTTCTGAATTTGTACACGGTTCGCCGCTTATTTGCCAGCGAAACCATGGCAGTGTGGCATTGACAACAGCTGCATTGCAGCCCTCGGCCCGGGTCGGGAATGCTCGCCAGCAATCAAGGAAAATTTATCAAAAACGCAATAAATCTCGCGAATTGCTGCGAATTTGCTCGGATTGAGTGCGTAACGTGGAAATTCGCTCTTCAAGCTGCTGGCGCTCGGCTGCACTCAACCTGTCTTCCGCCTGATGAATCGCCTGCATGCGCTCCAGGTTGCGCTCGATCTCTCTTCGGTAGCGACTCAGCTCAAAACGCTTGGCATCCCGCTGCGACTGCCGGAAACGGGGATTTTCAACCTGTACTTGATAGCACTGGCGGACCACCTGGCCCTGGGCATTGGTGACATTTCGACAGCGAGTCTGGGTGACATAGCGACTGGCGTTGCCGTTGAAGTAGGTATAAGGCGTGTTGGCCACCGCCCGGGCCATGGTCAGATCGGCCTCGGTCTTGCCGTCCAGCAGCGCCAGCACCCGGGCCTGAGCGGTATCCGTCCCCTGCTCAGCGGCAGCATCCAGATCGAGCAGCAGCCGCTCATAGAACTGGCTTAAATTGCGTGCGTCGCTGAGTCGGGCCTGGTTCCCCTGATCCAGTAAATTCTGATTGATGACCCGCTGCCGCCAGGCGCCGTAGTCCTGGGCTGCGTCGAGATAGCTCGAATCAGTGCGCGCGTAGAGACGCTCGTGCAAGTGCAGGTGAAGATGGGCCAGATCATCAACCGCCTGCCAGTCGCGGCGCTGCTGCTGGCTGTCGATAAGTGACTCCAGCAGCGGCAGCTGCTGCTCGCTGTACAGCCCGCTATTGATCCGCGCAATCTGCAGGGCGTCGTTATAGACCCGCACCGCGCTGTCGAAATCTTCCAGTTCAGTGTAGAGCGCGCCAAGATCGGAATAGGCTTCCATCAGCACCGGCGAGTAGACACCGGCATCGAAACGCAGTTCTTCCAGCGCCTGTTCCAGCTCAACGCGCCGGGCCGCCAGGGCCTGCAGACGGGCGGCCTGCTCCGGGTCAGGGGCCACTGACTCCTCGCTCTCCGGCGTCCCGGCCTCCTGCGCGTCCTGCGCGTCCTGCGCTGCCACTGGCGACCAGATCAGCAGCAAGCAGGCTGCAATCAGCAACCACTGGCTGAGCGCCGAAAAGATAATGTTGGCAAATAAATTAGGCATGATAGTGATTGATCGCGTTGGGCGCAGCAACCGGTTTCCTGACGGTCATGACGAGGACCGGCCCGCCTTCTACCGCTTAGTCTGGCATTCTGACATGAATCATTACTGAATGATTGCCGGTCGCCGCGCAACCCGGCTTACAGCCCGCAAAGCGGCCCCTATCATGTTGTTTCAAAGCCACTATTCCAGCGTCTGGTCAACACTGGCCGAATCCGGGTGCGACAATTTGCCGCGTGTCACACCCCCCGGGTGAATTCCTATACTTTTCGACTGTTATCAGCCAATTAAAATAACAAGCGTTACAAGGGAGATTACCGTGCAACACAAGCAGTTACTCACCGCCCTGGCCCTGACCTCACCGTTACTGGCGGCCAGCGGCAGCCTCTACGGTCAGCCCAGTGCGGAGCGGGTCGAGGAAATCACCGTTATTGGCCGACCGGAATTCATCGAGAAGGAATTCACTGCCCAGCGCAGCGGCTCCAACGTGGATCCAGCCAAGCTCATGGCCCAGGTGCCGGGCGGCGCCGCCGCCAATAACGGCCCGCTCACCGGCCAGATTCAATACCGTGGCATGTCCGGCCCGCGCATCAACGTCCGGGTTGACGGCATGCTGATCCACGGCGGTGGACCAAACTGGATGGCCCCGCCGCTGCATCATATACCTGCGGGCCTGATGGAAGAGCTGGTGGTGGAACAGGGCATTGCCTCGATTTCCACTGGTGGCGGCATCGGCGGTGCCGCCACGGCATTGTGGAAGCGGCCGGATTACAGTGACGGCGGCTGGGAGTTCTCCGGCGACACGGAGCTGGCCTTTGGCAGCGTGGATGAAGGCACCAGCGCCTCGGGTATTTTTGGCGCCAGCTCCGAGAACCAGCGTATTTATGTGGTCGGCTCCTTCGATGATGGCGATAACTACGACTCTGCTCTGGGCGAGGTCGCAACTACCCGGTACGAACGTGCTGTCTATGGTTTCGGCTACGGATTGCGCAGCGGCGTTCACCAGTTCGAAATGGGCGTGCACAAAATTGCCACCGAAGACACCGGCACGCCCAGTCTGCCAATGGATATCGACTGGTTTGAAACCGAGGTCTGGAACTTCAGCTACCGCACCCAGCTGAGCGGGGTCGGCATCGAAGCGCGCATTTACGGCTCGGAAATCGACCATGGCATGAGTAATTCCCTGCTGCGCCCGGCGCCGGATTTTTCCAGCCTGCCGCTGCCCCCCTTTGTTGGTGACGACAAGCGCAACGTGCTCACCGACAGTGAGGAGCGCGGCTTCAAGCTCGCCCTCGACTGGGCGCTGGCCGGTGGCACCATGCTGGTTGGGCTGGAAGGCAAGGATGCCGTGCACAATGCCACGGTTTATGATCAGGACTTCGCGCCGTTTTTCGTCAATAACTTCAACGACACCGACGTGGAAAGCCTGGCTTATTTCGCAGAGTGGTCAGCCAATATCAGCGACCGACTCTATCTGGAAGCCGGTGCCCGGCTTGCGGACGTGACAATGTCTACCGGGCAGGTGGATGCGTTCCCGGCCCGACTGGTGGATATGAACCCCGCCATGTGGCCCATGGGTAGCCCGCCACGTGCGGTCTGGATGCTGCGCCAGAACTTCAATAACAGCCACCGAACTGCCGATGATGACAACCTCGATGTGGTGCTGAAATCTCGCTACCAGGCCACCGACAATCTGGTGGTGGAAGTGGGCCTGGCGCAAAAGACCCGGTCTCCTATTTACCAGGAACGCTTCCTGTGGATTCCACTGGAAGCCAATGCCGGAATCGGAGATGGTAATAACTACGTGGGCAACATCAACCTGGAACCGGAAATTGCGCGCCAGGTTGAACTTGGTCTCGACTGGGATTATGGCGACTTCTATTTTTCCCCACGTTTCTACGTACGCAACGTGGACGACTATATCCAGGGTGTCCCGGCTACCAACATGGCGGTGATTGGTGTCAGCCGCAACGCCAATGGCGACCCCACGCCATTGATCTTCGCCAACACCGAGGCCCAGTTTCGCGGCATCGATCTTACCGCCGGCTTTCGCCTGAACAGTAACTGGCGCGTCGAGGCAATTGCCTCGGCGGTACGCGGCGAACGCGAGGACATAGACGACAATCTTTACCGGGTTAACCCTGACAACGCACGGATATCGCTGTTTTACGAAACGCCGACGTTCTCGGCCAAGCTCGAGCAGGTGTTGATGGACAACCAGGATCGCCTTTCGGCTACCAACACCAATGATCCCGGCAACCCCAATAACTCGTTTGTGCCGACCGGCGGCTATTCACTGACCAATCTGTACCTGACCTGGCTGGTGGATGACAACATGACAATCGCTGCCGGTGCCGAGAACATCTTTGACCGGGATTACGTTGATCATCTCAGCGGCTTCAACCGCGTGAGCAATAGCATAGTTCCCCAGGGCAGCCGGATGTTTGGCCAGGGCCAGAATATATTTGGCCGCCTGCAGTATGAGTGGTAACTGGCCCCTTGCGCTGCCAGTAAAAACAGTGACCAGGCACTGTACCCGCTCAAGAAGTGCGCTGTCTGTAGCAAGGTGTTCATAGCAAAAAAGCCGCTACCTTTCGGTAACGGCTTTTTTTTCAGCTCGTTTTCAGCTCGTCTGATGACAATCACCGGTCAGGGATTATCAGACTCCAGCGTGAACTCGGTTTTAACGCCGTTGACGTTTACCGTATAGGTACCGGCATCCAGACCTTCAACCGGCAACGAAACGGTGGTTTCGAACGGATCCAGCACGGCGATACAGGTTTCGTCCGCCGGGCCCAGCACACTCTCTGCAAGCGTAACCGTGAAACCACCTTCGGTGGCCGCCACAGCCGGGGTCAACAGTTCTACGCATGGTATCGACTTGTTGCCACTGACGTTGACACTGACCTGCACGGGAAACGATTCCATGATGCTGATACTCACTTCCGATACGCTCACCAGCGGACGCTCTTCGGCATCGGCGATGGTGAAAAACCCCTGCGCATCGAAGACCAGCTGAATGTTTTCAAAATAGACGGGATCGCCGTCACCGAGCGCCGCCCCCTGGGGGATGGTCAGGGTCTGGTTCTGGTATATAGCGGGTTGTGCGGCCAGTACTGGCGACAACAGGGCTACTGCGGCCATCCCGGCGATTTTCTTCAAGACTCCCATGTGTTACCTCCTTGCGGGGACTTTTGACACTTACTATCGTAACAAAGTTGGTGATTCAGCAATGCGTCTATCACCTTGTCGGTGTGCCTACGATCACATGGCCCCCGAAGTTCCCAACCATCTTTCACAGCTGCTGCACAGGCGCACGACCCGGATCTGCGATTGCGGGTCGGGCCTGAGGTCAGAGCGTGTCACGAAGCACCACCTTCTTCCGCAGCCGTTCAGCTTCGACCCTGTTCCAATCTGCGCGGTAACGCAGTCTGATACCCGCTTGATTCGCATCAATGCAGCCATTACCGTTTTCCGGTAGATTAGTAACAAGAAACCATGCCCGAGGCGATGGCCCTGGAATTCAGGACCATGCTTCACACCGAGGAGAAGCCCATGAGTCGCAAAAAGTATGAACAGGAAATAAAGAACAAGCTGGACGAGCTTTCGGCGGAGATTAACGACCTTAAAGCTCATGTTGACAAGGTGGAACACGAACTTGATGACGAACACCACGAAGCGTTCGCCAAGATTCGAGATCTGCAGGACGACACCAAGCGCATTTTTCACGAGATGCGGGAAGCGGGCGACGAGTCATTCCATTCCCTGCAGCACAAGATGGAAGACTACTGGGCCAGCCTGGGACGTGAAGTCAAAGCCTTTGACCGGAAACTGAAAGACCGCATCTAATCCACTGCAGCCCCGCAGTTTGATGCCCCTTAGCCAGCGTTGAAAAGTAGCTCCGAGCGGTCCGCCCGGCAGTTAGCAAGCGTCAGGGTTCACTGCCTTCGATGTTCCGTATCGTGGGCCATGCATCTAGAGAACCTCTGATTAATTCTACCGGTGCTCTGCGGGAGTCTGTCGGGCGCTACTGCCAAGCGCGACAACGGCGCAGTGGTATCGAGTCAGTTCCCCTTCCCTATTCGGCGGGGCTCTGCTTTCATAGTAAGACAAGGAGACTTACTATGCATTCAGACTCAACACCCGCCATCGCCCACCACCGGTTTGCGCGCGTTTGCACCCGGTTCACCTTCCTGCCGCGACTGGGCGCGGCACTGTGCTTCAGCCTGATGGCTTCTGCTGCCCACAGCAGCGAAGCCCAGATGCACGACATTGTCGCCGCTGTCTCGGCCGAGCGCATTCGTGCCGACGTGGAAACCCTGGTCAGCTTTGACACCCGCCATACGTTGTCGGAAACCCAATCTGACGTGCGCGGTATTGGTGCGGCACGGCGCTGGATCGAAGCAGAATTCAATCGCATCTCTGACGCCTGCGGCGGTTGTCTGGAAGTATTCACGGTCAGCGACG
Organism: uncultured Pseudohongiella sp.; assembly: GCA_965230125.1. Classification (GTDB taxonomy): domain Bacteria; phylum Pseudomonadota; class Gammaproteobacteria; order Pseudomonadales; family Pseudohongiellaceae; genus UBA9145. The sequence continues at coordinate 3,717,843 of OZ245938.1, forward strand.
TGGTGTCCGGTAACCGTATTCCCGAACCAACCGAGGTACTCGACGTGGTCGCCATTCTGCGCGGCACTGAAGACCCCGACCGCATCACCCTGATGAGCGGCGACATCGACTCCCGGGTAAGCGATCCGCTGAACTTTGAGTCGCGCTCTCCCGGTGCCAATGACAATGCCTCCGGCATGGCCGGTGTCATTGAGGCGGCGCGGGTGCTGAGTCAATACCGGTTTCCCGGCTCCATTGCCTTTGTGGGGCTGTCCGGCGAGGAGCAAGGACTGTATGGCGGCGCCATTCTCGCCGAGTACGCCATTGCCAATGACTGGAATCTCGATGCGGTGCTCAACAACGACATGATCGGCAACATTACTGGCGTTAACGGGGTCACCAACAACACCACCGCGCGGGTCTTTTCTGAGGGTACCCGCTATGTGGAAACCGCCGATGAAGCACGTCAGCGTCGCTTCCAGGGCGGCGAAGTGGATTCACCTTCGCGCAACATTGCCCGCTACGTGGACCAGATGGCCGATCTCTATATCCCGAACCTGGATGTGATGATGATCTATCGCCTGGACCGTTTTGGTCGTGGCGGACACCACCGGCCGTTTAACGAGGCTGGTTTTCCGGCGGTGCGGATCATGGAAACCAATGAAAACTATACCCAGCAACATCAGGACATTCGCGTCGAAGATGGTATCCAGTACGGCGACACAATCGAACACGTCAATTTTGACTATGCCGCCAAGCTGACTGCCCTCAATGCAGTCACCCTGGCATCCATGGCCAAGGCGCCAGCACCGCCAGCCAATGTGGAAATTGCCGGCGCCGTGCGTCCCAGCACTACCCTGAGCTGGGATCCGGTTCCCGGCGCTGTGGACTACCGCGTGCACTGGCGACTCACCACCTCCCCGGTCTGGCAATGGTCGCGCAGTGCCGGCGACGTCGACAGCTTCACCCTGGAAAACATCGTCATTGATAACTACTTCTTCGGCGTTACCAGCGTGGCGGCCGACGGCACCGAGAGCCCGGTAGTATTCCCGGGCCCAGCAGGTTCCTTTGATTGATTAACAGCGCAGATTAGCGTCGCGGGCCGGAGCTGTTCTTAACAGGTTCATCGCAGATTTCCGGGAATCGTAAACAGACTCTGATTGTGGAACAGTTTGTTGCCCCCATCTGGACTGTGGTCGCGCCGGGCAGGAGGGGGTTGTCGCCGACACTCCGAGCGCTGACGGGTGTTACGCTGTTTGCTGACTTGATTACCTTTCGAACCAAGGTGTGAACAGTGCTTCGATTTACCGGCAGTTACTGCGCGAGCGGCTGTGGGGAGGCAGGGAGTCCGACCCGCCAGTTAAGGCTGGCGCTGAACGCAGGAAAAAGACCGTAATCCAGGCACTGCTGTCCCACAGTTTTATGTCGCTTACACCAGCGCTGAGAAGCGGCTCCGAACGGTCCGCCCGGCGTAGCGAAGCGAAGACTGGATGGGCGCCGAGCCGGCGGGGCGGACACCCAGCCTCCCCGCAGCCGCGCTCGAGGTCAGTGATCTAGAGGGCTGTGGACACCACAAATAATTCTTCTTCTCCGAAAATCCGCGATAAAACTTTTAACAGACAGGTTACCAGAAACCCTGGGGGCCGCTGGGTACAGCCGCCGTACTGCGGCCTCTATGATCCCCCGCACCATGACAAACCGGGCCGGCTGGGTTACCCTGAAAAGTCCGGCCAGCCCCGTCATGGCGGCTGCTGCCGGGAAGCGAGTGCCCAGTCATAGAGGTGCCTGACAATGATAAAAACAACAGCTATAAAAACTCGAACGGTTGCTCGATCCACAATCGGCGCACTGGCGCTGAGTCTGGCCTGTTGTGCCATGGCGCAGGACGACGCCCAGAATACGGTTCCCTGGACGACACTGGGCAGTGATTACGCCCACACTCGCTCCACGCCGGCCGACCAGATCACCCCGGAGAATTTTACCGACCTGGAAGTTGCCTGGACCTGGGACGGGGCCAGCTTTGAGGCCCAGAGCGGCCGCTCCACGCCGAGCTACGTCAACGGCCGCCTGTACACCGTGGCCGGACCACGCCGCCATGTGGTGGCGATCGATCCCACTAACGGCACCACCATCTGGTCCTATCGCGAACCCGACACCGGACGCTGGGAATACTCCATGCGTGCCGATTACGGCAAGGGCGTCGGCTATGCCAATCTCGATGGCCGCGACATTATCTACACTGTCTCGCCGGCGTTTTTTCTCACCGCGCTGGATGCCGAAACCGGCAAACCCCTGGAAGGCTTCGGAGAACCGGTGCCGATAGAAGGCTTCCCCCGCACCGGTGTGGTAGACCTGCTCAAGGACCTGGGGCATCCCTATGATCCCTATGAAGGCTTGCCGATTGAGCGTGGTTATATTACCGCCTCATCACCGCCTATCGTGGTGAACGATACAATCATCGTCGGCAATTCTGCAGAACAGGGTTACCACCAGTCGCGCATCGAAAACGTGCCAGGTGACATTCTTGCTTATGACGCCCGCACCGGTGCCTTCAAGTGGAAATTCAATGTTATTCCCCAACCCGGAGAATATGGCCACGAAACCTGGGAAAACGATGCCTGGGAATACACCGGCGACATCTCCTCCTGGGCGCCACTGTCTGCCGATCCGGATCTGAATCTGGTGTACGTACCCACCAACGGAGTCACCATCGACTACTATGGCGGCCATCATCCCGGCGACAATCTATACGGCACCAGCCTGATTGCGCTGCACACCGAAACCGGCGAGCGCGCCTGGCACTTCCAGATGGTGCACCACGATATCTGGAACTACGATACGCCAACGGCGCCGATCCTGCTGGATGTGGAAACCACCCAGGGCCGCACCCCTATTGTCGCCCAGGCCACCAAGCAGGGTTATACCTACGTGTTCAATCGCGCTACCGGTGAACCTGTCTGGCCCATCGAAGAAATCCCGATGCCCGCCTCCACGGTACCAGGCGAACAGCTCTCGCCAACCCAGCCAATTCCCACCAGACCGGCACCGTTCGAATATGTCGGCTCTTCACCCGATTTGCTTGCCGATTTCACGCCCCAGATACGCCAACAGTCCCTGGCAGCAGTGTCTGACTTCATCATGGGGCCGGTGTTCAATCCACCCATTCAGCGTGACCATCCATCGGGCAAGCTGGCGGCCCTGATGTGTCCGTCTGGTGCGGTCAATATCACCCATCCACCGGCCGCCGACCCTGATACCGGTGTGCTGTATGTGATGTCCCGCTACAGCTGCGGCTCGCGCATTCTGGTGTCCGGTGAGGAAGCCGATACCTACTACGATGAGCCTACCGGCATCACCCTGTCGCAGTACGCCGCCGCCAGCGGCGGACCCAGACCGCGGCATCCGGCTGGCATTCCCCTGTGGAAGCCGCCTTATAGCCGCATTACTGCGATCGATATGAACAGCGGTGAACACCTGTGGATGGCTCCCGCTGGCTACACACCAGACCGCATCAAAGACCTGCCAGCACTTGAAGGTGTCGAACTTGGGAACACCGGTTCCGGCGCTGTGGGCCAACTGGTGGTTACCGACACCATGCTGATCTACAGCAATGTCACCGGCGACGGCACGCCACACCTGTTTGCCGTCGACAAGCAAACCGGAGAGGAACTGGCCCGTGTTGAAGCACCGGGCGCTGCCCGTTACGGCATGAGCTCCTGGGTGCATCAGGGCAAACAGTATCTGGTTCTGCAAACCGGCAGCACCCTCACCGCCATGGCCCTGGCAAACTAAACCAAACGACCAATAACAATCGAGGCGTCAATCAAGGAGACAATCGATGAACAAAGCACTGCTTTTTACTTCCGCCGCCCTGCTCAGCGCTGCTGCAGCGACTACCAGCACGGTCAATTCACAGCAGAACGAAATGAGTTTCTTCATCACCAGTGTTGGCTCCGGTAACGGCGCCGATCTCGGTGGACTTGCTGGCGCCGACGCCCACTGTCAGGCCCTGGCCGAAGACGCCGGGTCATCCGGCAAGACCTGGCGCGCTTATCTGTCTGCCCACGCCACCGCCCGCATGCCAGCCGTCGATGCCCGCAAGCGAATTGGTTTCGGACCGTGGTATAACGCCGAGGGTGTCGAGATTGCTTCGAACGTGAACAATCTGCACGGACCCAACAATAATCTGAACAAGCAGACCGGTCTGACCGAGGATGGCAACATGGTCAACGGCCGCGGTGATTCCCCGAACCAGCACGACATCCTCACCGGCTCGACCCTGGACGGTCGGGAAGTCGAGGACGGCAGCAATCACACCTGCAACAACTGGACATCCAGTGGTCAGGGCACCGCCCAGGTCGGCCATTTCGACCGCACCGGCGGTGGCGCCAATCCCACCTCCTGGAACAGCGCCCATGGCTCGCGCGGCTGCAGCCAGTCCGACCTGGTGGGCACCGGCGGCAACGGCTATTACTACTGTTTCGCCATCGACTGAAAGCCAGTCACAACCTGCAGACGCCGGGTGCAATGCGCCCTGCGTCTGACTAAAATGGTGTAGTCGTGAGAGCGACCACACCATTTTTTTATCCGGACAAACAACATGATCAAACTCTACGGCATGGCGCAGTCGCGCTCGTTTCGCTGTCTCTGGGCACTGGAGGAAGCTGGCCTGGCCTACGACTATCTCCCGATCACCATGCGCAGCGGGCCGGATGATCCACAGGGTGCCCAGCATCCTGACTATCTCGCCCTGAACTCCCAGGGCAAGGTGCCTACACTGGTCAATGGCGACCTGATACTCACCGAGAGTGTCGCGATTCTTTACTATATTGGCCGCTGTGCGCCTGAATCCGGTCTACTGCCCAATGGCAGCATGGACGTCTACGCCAGGCTCGATGAACTAACCACCTTCGTGCTTGCAGAACTGGAGCAACCGCTGTGGAGCAACGGCAAGCACCGCTTTGCCCTGCCGGAAGAGCTGCGCATTCCGCAGATGCTGGCAACCGCAAAATACGAATTCGCCAAGGCGGTCACTTCCCTGGAGCATCTGTTGCCAGACACCGAATTTGCCGTCGGTTCGCAGTTCACCATTGCCGACATTCTTCTGGCCCATACCTTTAACTGGGCACTGCGTTTCGAGTTCGAGGTACCAGATCGTTTTATCGCCCTGCGCGACCACCACTATCAACGCCCGGCAGCGCAGCGCGCCCTGGAGGTAATCGGCGCATGATGCTCCGCGCGACGCTTGGATTGCTAACCATCATGCTGGTGCAGTCCGGCCACAGCCAGACCCTTGCCACCGGTGATCTTGAATACTATTTGCAGCAGGCTCTGCAGGCAGAGCGACCGGCGGCACGTCATGCACTTAACCACATCGGAATCCAGGGCCAGGCGCTGGCAGACGGCTTCCTGATTACTGCCATTCTGGAAGACTACCCGGCTCATCGCGCCGGCCTGTACCGTGGTGATGTGATCTTGCGGGCCGATGGCGAGGCGTTCCACCCGGTGTTCAGTTTCAACAGCCGCGAACAGGCTCCGGCGGGATTTGCACGCAGGCCAGCACCAGTGCTGCTGGCGCTGCAGCGTGGTGACCAGGAGCTGGAAGTCAGCGTGTCGCCGGTGTTCGAAACCCTGCTGGACAGCTATCGCACCGCCACCCGTAATTCTGTGCAGCAGTTTCCGGCCGGCAACAAGACAGTGGGCTACCTGCGCCTGTGGGTGGTGTCCCGCAGCACAGCAGATCTGCTTGCCTACCAGCAACTGTTCGGCGAGTTGCGCGGTAGCGACGGCATTATTCTCGACCTGCGGGACAGTGTCGGATTCAGTGATCCGGCGCAACTGGAGTTGCTCTACAGAGGCGCTTCCGACAGCTATCAATTGAGCGTTGCCGGCGATAGCGACGCGACGGCTCCAGACTGGCTGCAGATACCAGTCCAGACGGCACCACGCAGCAGCACCGCGCCCTATCGCAATCCCGTGGCGCTACTGATCAATGACCGGACCCGGGGCGGTGCCGAGCTGCTCGCCTATCAGTGGGACAAATTAAACCGGGTTATCAGCCTTGGCGATGGCACCGCCGGGCAGCTGGGCGACTGGATGCCCGACGTCGGCCAAACTGGCTTCGAGTACCGGCCTGCGAGCGACTTACTGGTAGATGATCAGTCCCTGGAAGACCAGGGTTATCGACCGGAGCGCGAAGTCCCGTTCCCACGCCAGCAGACCGGCCGCATTGACCCGCAGTTCCAGGCCGCCATGGATCTACTCATGGGGATTATCTGACCCGGCATTGCGCAGCTGATCCGATGACTGGCCTTGCTTCAGAGCCTGTAATTTGTCCGCCGCCACCCAGTTCATACTGTGAAAATCAAAACCGGCCTCGATGCTCGGTTTGACGATGCTGAAGTAAGGAGACAAGTCGAAATCCCGCGGCGTATAGTGGGTGAAATGGCGCCTGTAAAATTCCGGCACTTCACCATTCTCGCCAACTTCCCCGTTGTGCAGAGGCAGTATCGGGTAGCGAATTTTCTGGAACGCCTCGGCGATCAACGTCGAACAGATTGCCCGGGTGGGCTCACCACTTCCCAGACCGATCAGGCTGCGACGCAGGCGGTTGGGCACAGCGGGTCGCTGAATCAGATAGCGCATCAGGTCGAGGACATTCTTCATATCATAGCGGTGGCCCAGCTTCGAACGGGCAAAGTCGATGACGGAGTCGATCTCCTTGGCGTTGACATTCAGGGGGCGGCAAATGCGGATATTGAAATCGCGGTAGTGTTCCAGACTCACCAGGCGAACCCCTTCCCTCAGGTCAGCTTCCAGCAGCACCGGATCGGCCACGCTGTCACCCTGATCGCCAATATGCAGGGCCGAGTGTGACCAGGATGACTGGGTAAGGTATTTTATAGCCACACTGACCCGGCTATTGCCTTCGATCAACAGAATGTCGCCACGGCGCAGCACTGCCATTACTTTTTCTATGGGGACGGTGTCCAGCTTGCGATAGCCGGGCAGCGTCTTGCTGAGATAGGCCGCCAGTCGTTCACCGAGTGCGCGGGTAATTGCGGAAAACATATGCTTCGTGGTCACCTTGTTCCTGAGATACCTTCCGTGGGGAAACCCGCTTCCCGGGAACCCTGCTCGTTCCCCGGTCTGCTAACAGGCCCCGGGCCTGCGACCTTAAGAATCCATGCCCCGTCGGTTATACTGGCCGCCCGACGATCAACAGCGTCTGAGTGTAATCAAATTCAACAGACCGCAACAGGAGTAAGGCCATGACCTCTGCCCACCAGAAATTCTACATCAACGGCGAATGGATCGAGCCAGCCGGCCGCAGCAGCCTTGATGTGATTAATCCGGCCACCGAGGAAGTAATCTCGACCATAAGCCTGGGCAACGGCGACGATGTGGACGCTGCGGTGAAGGCAGCCCGCGCGGCCTTTCCTGCCTGGTCACAGACTTCTGTAGAACAACGCAAGGAACTGCTGGGCAAGATAGTCGCGGGCATGAAGCAACGCGGCGACGAACTCGCCGCAGCCATCAGCAGCGAAATGGGGGCCCCGCTGGGCTTCGCCAAGGCCGCGCAGGTGGGTGCCGGCATGGCGCATTTCATGACCGCCATTAAAATCCTTGAGGATTACCCGTTTGAGGAAACCCGGGGCAGTACCAAGGTAGTGAAAGAGCCCATTGGCGTCTGCGGGTTTATCACGCCCTGGAACTGGCCGCTGAACCAGGTTGCCTGCAAGGTGGCACCGGCTCTGGCCGCTGGCTGCACCATGGTGCTCAAACCCAGTGAACTTTCTCCCATCAGCGCCTATCTGCTGGCGGAAATCATTGCCGATGCTGGCGTTCCAGCGGGGGTATTCAATCTGGTCAATGGTGACGGGCCTACCGTAGGCGCCGCCATCGCGGCTCATCCTGACGTCGACCTGGTGTCCTTTACCGGCTCTACCCGGGCCGGGCGCGAGGTAGCCAGGGCCGCTGCCGACAGCATCAAACGAGTCACCCAGGAGCTGGGCGGCAAGTCTGCCAATATTATTCTCGACGACGCCCCGGATTTTGCCAAAGCGGTATCCGGTGGAGTAGCCAGCTGCTTTGCCAACAGCGGCCAGAGCTGCAACGCTCCGACGCGGATGCTGGTGCCCCAGTCGCGCATGACTGAGGTCATGGAAATCGCCAAGGCAGCTGCGGCCAAAGCCAGCGTCGGCGACCCGATGGCAGAAACCACCCGCCTGGGACCGGTGGTCAGCCAGGCCCAGTACCACAAAATCCAGGATCTGATCCAGAAAGGCATCGATGAAGGGGCCGAACTGGTTACCGGCGGCACAGGTAAACCGGAAGCAATCAGCAAGGGCTACTTTGTCAAACCAACCATCTTCGCCAATGTGAACAACGACATGAGCATCGCCCGCGAAGAGATTTTCGGCCCGGTACTTTCCATCATCGGCTATAAGGATGATGCCGAGGCGGTGGGCATTGCCAACGATACCGAATACGGTCTGTCCGGTTACGTCTCCGGTGAGCCAGGCCACGCGCAGCAGGTCGCCAGGCAATTACGCACTGGTATGGTGCACATTAATGGCGCCGGACCGGATTTCAATGCCCCCTTTGGCGGCTACAAACAGTCCGGTAATGGCCGCGAGTGGGGCCTGGAAGGATTTGAGGAATTCCTCGAAGTGAAATCCCTGATGGGCGCCGCCTGAGTGCGCAGACTGCGGAAGACCGGCCGATGACAATAGAACTGCAAAAACCGGCGCTGGACCTGGGCATCATCACCAACAATCTTGAGCCCATGCTGGCCTTTTACCAGGATACCCTGGGATTGCCGCTGGCGGCTGTCATCGATATGCCCGGCGGCGGGGTAATGCACCGGTACAAGGTGGGTGAGAGCGTGCTCAAGATCATCGAAACCGAACCCCGCCCCAGCGTGGCTGCGGCACCGGGCGGTATTCGCGGCGCCACCGGCCTGCGTTATCTGACGCTGCACGTAACCGACCTCGACGCCGCAGTGAATGCCGTTCAGGCTGCCGGGCAAGAAGTGGTAGTGGCGCAGAAAACCATCCGCCCCGGGGTCAGCATAGCCATCGTGACTGATCCCGACGGCAATTGGGTGGAACTGCTCAATAACTCCTGAAGCTGCGTGCTACCACCCGCTGGCAGACTTGCCCCGCCCGAGGGCGCGGGCTATTGTCATAGCCATGAAATGTCCATGACATAACCTGACCAGCCATGCTCTCAGCGTTCCTTTTTTCTGCCCAGCTCTATTTCAAGCTCTGCCTGCAGTCGCTCGGCCGACAGCGTAATCTCGGCAGATTGAGCTGGCGCGGTCGGTTGCTGCGACTGGTGCTTTATGTGCTGTTTCTCCCGATCTGGCTACTGCATTGGTTTTGCCTGTTCCTCGATGAACTGCTGTTTCCGGGCTACAAGCGCACGGTTATCCAGCGGCCCCTGTTTATTCTAGGCGTACCGCGCAGCGGCACCACCTTTTTACATCGTACGATATCGGAAGACAGCGCACGCTTTACCAGTGTGCGCACCTGGGAAGTATTTCTGGCGCCATCGATTGTGCAGAAAAAATTCTGGCTGGCAGTGGGCTGGCTTGACGCTCGACTTGGTAATCCAGGGTGGCGGCTGATCAAGTGGCTGGAAAAGAAACTGTTCAAGGGGCTTGAGGGTGTACACGACATGGACCTTGAGGCGGCCGAGGAAGATTACCTGCTACTGCTACCCATGTTTTCCTGCTTTATTCTGTTTCTGCCGTTCACCGAGTCCCGGCACATCTGGCAGCTGGCGCGTTTTGACTGGGAAGCTTCAGCGCGGGACCGGCGCCGGATCATGACGTTCTACCGGGCCTGCCTGCAAAAGCACATGACAGTGTTCGGCCACAACAAGCGTTATTTGTCGAAGAACGCCGCCTTCGCGTCCTGGCCGGTGACCCTGCACGAATACTTTCCCGATGCCGAGTTTGTAGTGTGTATGCGTGAACCGGACAAGACCGTGCCCTCCTTGCTTGGCTCCATTCAGTCCGGTGCCGATTTTTTCGAGCTGGACCTGATGCAGGGCGAGCTGCCGACCATGCTGACCGACATGATGGCGGACTATTATCGACACCTGCTGGAAGGATTCCCCACGGACGCACCGGTGGTGCACATGAAAACCCTTGAACACGATATTGTTGCTACCGTCGAATCCCTATACAGTCATTTTGGTGAACAGCCCACGGCTGATTACCGGAAGCGACTTGGGGAACTTCACGAGGACGCGAAACGTTACCAGACTCGCAATGACGGACTCAAACCTCGCGGCGCCAGCGATCGCAGTTTCTACGAGAAGCGCTTTGTTCACTACTATTCCCGGGAGCAACACCTGCAGTCAGACGGGTTGATTGACCTGACCCAACCCGCCTCCTGACTGGAAACACGCCAGCACCGAGCCGAAAATCCATCGGTCTGGCGCTGCCTGAAACACCTGACCCGCAACGTATCCGAAGCTGACGATGACAGAACAACAACAAACGCGCCATGTACCGGACGACATTGCCAATTTGCGGATCGCCGTGGTGTCAGATGCCCTCAAGGATCGCAATGGGGTAGATGCTTATTACCGCGACCTGGTCAGTCACCTGCAGGACCATGTCGCCAGTATTCGTTACTTCACCCCCAATCCGGAAGACGGCGATCACTATTCGCGATTCAAGGTGCCACTGCCTGGAGATTCCACCCAGCAGCTTATCTTCCCGCATGCCACCAGTGTCTATGGGGAGATACGCGAGCAGGCTCCCCATGTCATTGTTGCCGCCACCAATGGTCCGTTCGGTCTGCTGGCCCTGTATGCGGCGCGGCGCCTGGATGTGCCACTAATTGCCGGTTTCCATACCCTGATCGAAGACCTGTGCAGGATGTACTGGGGACGGGTGCTGGGCGGCGTGACCCGTGGCTACATGGAATTTCAGAACTGGCTGCTGTTCAAGTATTCCGCCTGCGTGGTGGTCAATAGCAAGAGCATGATTGAGTCGGCGAGTAATCTTTCCAGCACCCGGGTGTCATTGATGGGTACGCCACTGGATAGCCGCTTTCTGCGACAACCGGTACAGCCCGCGCCAGAATGCCTGGATTCGGTTCTGTACGCCGGGCGTCTGGCGCCCGAAAAAAACATCGAGGGCCTGGTCCAGTGTGCCGAGCGCTTTCCTGATATCCGTTTCTCGATCGCCGGAGACGGTCCGCTACGCGAAGACATTGAGCAGCACAGTAGCCGGTTGGGCAACCTGTCTTTTCTGGGACATCTGCCCCGTGAAGAAATTGTCGATATTATCGACAGTCACGATATGCTGATCCTGCCGTCTCATCTGGAAGCGTTTGGCACTATCGCCCTTGAGGGTATGGTCCGGCGACGGCTGGTACTGGTATCCAGCCACTGCGGTATTCTGAGCTGGGAAGCACTTGCCAGGGGATTGTTTCAGTTCCCCGAAGAGGAAAAACCGGCTGACGCGATTGCCCGCATTCGCGAACTGGATGTCCGCCTGCGCCAGAAAAAAGCCGAGGTTGCCATGGAAACCGCGCTGGCGGCCCACAACGAGGCGGTAACGGGCTGGCTTGGCCTGTTTGCCGAGATGCATGCCGATCACGAATGAAACAGGGTTGATGGAGAAACAGGGCCTCACCGGCCTGGTGTCAATTCATGATGTGATGCCGGAGACCCTGGAACATTGCCGGCGGCTGCTGGCGATGCTGGACGCCGCCCGGGTAGATACCGTGACGTTACTGGTAGTACCGGGGAAACAGTGGTCGCAGGCAGATCTCCAGGTTCTGCGTCAGTGGCAGAACCAGGGTATTCACCTGGCTGGCCACGGCTGGCATCACCGCGCCGAGCCGCCCCGCACGCTCTATCACAAATTGCACAGCCTGCTGCTGTCGCGACTGGCCGCCGAACATCTCAGCCTCAGTCGCGATCAGATTTCGCAATTGATTTGTGATTGCCACGACTGGTTTGCGCGCCACGACCTGATCCCACCGGCGCTTTACGTTCCGCCAGCCTGGGCGCTTGGCGAGCTACCGAAATCGGACCTCAGGGATTTGCCATTTTCCTGCGTCGAGCTTCTGGACGGCGTACTGGATAGCGATAATGGCCGCTACCAGCGCCTGCCGCTAAGCGGCTATGAGGCGGACACCGCCTGGCGCGCTGCCAGCCTCGGTATCTGGAATCATATTAACCAGCTATCGGCAACCCTGGGCGGCAAACCGCTGCGCATCGGCATTCACCCGTTCGATGCCGAGCTGAGACTGCACCGGCAAATGCGCGGTCAGCTCAACGCCTGTACCCGGTTTATCAGCTACCCGGAACTGTTTGACCAGGCGGCCAACTAGGGAACCCTTGACTACCAGATGCTGCGCGCCTTGAGCGGTATATCCAGCACGTTGCCGTCCGGGCGACCGACATGGATGATGAAGGTCTCTGGATCCGGGTGACTATAGCCAAGGCTGGCCATTCCACCTTCACTCACGGCGCGAAACTTGACACTGCTGGCGGTGATTTCTTCAAGGATCATTTCCTGTGGCGCGGCAGTGCGGGCCTCAAAACCCGGGTCGAACTGCTGGATGTGCAGCACCAGAGTGCCGTTCGCTTCTTCGATGGTGATCATTTCAAACATGCTGGTGGCATCGTTGCCGGTCATGCGCACCATGGCGGCAATCGAGCTGCCCTCGGTGGCAATCCAGTTTTCTTCCAGCTGATTGGGACCGAGCATGCCAGCCCAGTTGCCGGTCATCCAGCCCAGTTGCTCTATGGTGGCATTTGGTTGTGAGACGGCCATCGGGGTCCAGAGCAGGCCACACAGGGTGGTTACAAGTGCCAGTTTATGCATTGTTACTATCTCCTCGTTGAAGTCTTTGTTGCTCTCTTCATTGCAATCTTAGTTGATCTGTTTGTGAAATGCGCGAACGCCGGGGATGTTTCACTCCGGCCAGATATTTTTAAGCCAGGGTTCCAGGGAATCCCAGTCCATGCGAAACATGTGGGGTGCGCCGTCCAGAATGGCCGCGTCCAGATCGACACCGGCCCTGGTCATCACATCGACAGTATCCGCGAAGCGATCAGCCCAACCCAGCTGATCGGCACCGCCGATGCGCAGATACACCGGAAAGCCCGCCAGGGGTTCATTGTCCACTACCGAGCGGCTGATGGCGGGGACCGCCACTACCCCCAGATAATCCTCCGGATTGCGGCGCGCAATCTCCAGCGCTGACAGACCGCCATTGGAGATGCCAGCCAGCAGCACCTTGCCCCCGGCAATATAGTCGCGCTGTTGCAGCACCCTGATCAGATCGGGAATCAGGACATTATTGCCACCACCGCGAAACGCACGATTGTTCGGGGATACAGGCACCGCAACCATCCAGCCGCGGCGGGCAAAGCCGCTGCCGAGCCACATGGAAGTGTCGCGTGAAATGCCAAGATTCCCGGTGCCGCCACCCATCAGGATCAGCAGCGGGCTCGGTTCAGTCGTGGTTTCCGACGGGCGCAGCAGAAATACCTGCAGCTCACTGCCGTCGGCAAGCTGCACGGTTTCCTGCGCGCTCGCCTGGTCCCAAACAAAGACGGTGAGCATCAGTAGCAACGCCGGCGCCATCAGCCGTGGGACGCTGAAGCCGCGAACCAGTCTTCCAGCAGTCGCCTGAGAGAACATCAATTTCATAACGGGTCAGGTCTCATTGAATTTAACAGGAATTGTGTATGGATCGGATAGTCAATCTTCATCCGGCTGCTGATCAGCACTTTCATTGCCTGACTGCTGGCGCTCACGATAAGCATCGACGAAGCGATCATTGAGGCGGCGCATCCCGCCCAGCCAGCGATCGTAATCGTCGGTCTTGCGGCGCATGTAGGTAAGCACTTCAGGATGCGGCAGCACCAGAAAGCGCTCGGCTTCCAGGGTTTCAATAACGCTGTCTGCCAGCTGCTCCGGTTCCAGCATGCCGTCCAGGGCGGCCACCCCCCCGCCGCCCGCGGTCATCGCCGTGCGGACCGCCTGCGGGCACAACACGGATACCTTGATGCCCTGGTTGCCGTAGGTAATCGACAGCCACTCGGCAAAGCCCACCGCCGCATGCTTGGTGACCGCATAGGGTGCCGAACCCACCTGGTTGAGCAGGCCGGCTGCCGACGCAGTAGTCAGCAAATAACCCTCGCCACGGGCCAGCATTGCCGGCAGCACCGCGCGGGCGGCATAGATATGGCCCATGACATTGATATCCCAGATGCGCTGCCAATCGGCGTTGGCAACCTGCTCATCGCCGGGAGTAAAGATTCCGGCGTTGGCACAGAACAGGTCAATCTGACCGCAGCTGGATTCTGCTTCGGACACCAGTGCCTGCACCTGGTCTTCCCGGGATACATCACAACGGATTGCCTGGGCCTGCGTAACACTGTCCTGGCCGACAATCAGCGCCACGGTTTCTTCGGCGCCGGCATGATCAATATCAGCGGCGATGATTGCCCGGGCACCCTCGTTGGCAAATCGCAGGCATAGCGCCCGGCCGATACCGCTGGCGGCGCCGGTGACTACCACCGCCTTGTCGCGAAGATTCATGAGGCCACCTGCTGTGAACCGGGCGCATCAGCCTGGCACATGCCTGCCAGGCGCTCATTGATGATGGCCTTGGCGTCGTGCACCAGGCGCGCGATTAATTCGGCACAGGTAGGAATATCATCGATCAGGCCTACCACCATGCCCGCCGACCAGATGCCGCGCTCCAGGTCGCCGGAAGTCAACAGCTCCTTGCCGCGGGCTCCTGCGACCAGCGGCTGGATATCCTCAAAGCGGGTTTCGCCCGGTTGCGACTCGATCTCCAGCACCTGCTCGGCAACACCGTTGCGGAATACCCGGGCGGTGTTGCGCAGCGTCCGGTAAATAAGCGCGGTATCCAGCTCCGAGGCATCCACCATGGCCTGCTTGACCTTGAGGTGAATCGGGGCTTCCTGGGTCACCATGAAGCGGGTGCCCATGTTGATGCCGTCGGCGCCCATGGCCAGCGCGGCCGCCATGCCGCGCCCGTCTGCCAGACCACCCGAGGCCAGGAACGGAATCTTCAGGCGCCGCGCAGCCAGCGGCAGCAGGATCAGGTTGGTGACGTCGTCCTCGCCAGGATGACCCGCGCATTCAAAGCCATCCACGCTGACCATGTCACAACCAATGCGCTCGGCTTTCAGGGCATGGCGAATTGAGGTGCACTTGTGGATCACAGTGATGCCAGCGCGCTTGAACAGCGGCAGAAAGGGTTCCGGGTTGCGACCGGCGGTTTCTACGATCTTCACGCCGCTATCAACGATGACCTGGGCATAGTCCTGGTAGGGAACTGGCTTGATAGTAGGCAGGATAGTGAGGTTGACGCCGAAGGGTCGGTCGGTCAACTCACGACAGCGGGCGATTTCCGCGCCCAGCGCCGCCGGGTCAGGTTGCGTCAGTGCGGTGAGAATACCCAGGCCACCGGCGTTAGACACTGCAGATGCCAACTCCGCCAGGCCGACCCACTGCATGCCGCCCTGGACGATCGGGTGGTCGATCCCCAGTATTTCAGTGACTCTGGTGCGCATCGCTCCCCCTGATGGTGTTCCCGCTATGGTGGCGCAGCCGGGTGTTGTTGCTCCAATCCGGCCAGGATCGGGGCGAAACAGGGCTCAAGTGTACGTGAGCCGCCATAGGCCTGCCAAGCAATGACCGGCGCGCCCCGGCCGGGCTGGCCGATCCGGTCAAGCGGGCAGCAATTTGGACAGTATGCGACCCAATCGCTGCCGCGACACGCGACCTGCCGACCGAACCGATGATTTCACCAATCCGGAGAATACTGCGCGCGACGAGGGCCACGATCTGTTTAACCTGCGTGCCCAGTAGCAGATGAACGATAACCTGCAATCTGAAGAACATCACCGATGAGGGTTATGCCGAGCGAGCTGACTGGACCACCTTACCGGTGACCGTTATTTTCCCGGCGAGCCGGCGCGGGCGTTCTTCGCAGCGACCTGGGACTTCCGCTAGAGCTGATAAGCGGAAACGGGCCTCAGCATGATTGCCCGGACTTGTAGTATTATAGTGCACCGTGCCCTGATACATGGTGCAGCAGTTTGGAAAATGCCGGCACCCGCCGGCATTTTTCATTGCGGTTCCGGACTATTCTGTTCAACCAAGAACTTTTCACTAACAAGCAACCACGAGACCGAGCGATGGCGGCCGATTCCCAGAGCCCACCTCGATTCGAACACCTACTCAGCTACTTCCAGGCGGCCAGTATGGCTGACCCGGCCCCTATTCCCCATCCCGATGCCGACGTGAATCGCCTGCTGCAGGATTCCCGCCAGTCACTGCGCCACGCGGCAGTACTCATTCCAGTGACCCGGCAGCGCGAAGGCCATAACAGCCAGGTGGTTTTAACCGTACGTTCGGAAAATCTCCGTAGCCACGCCGGTCAAATCAGCCTGCCCGGCGGCTCCTGGGAGGAACAGGATGTTGACCCCATCGCCACGGCGCTGCGCGAAAGCGAGGAAGAAATTGGTCTGGAGCGTCACCGGGTGGAGGTTATTGGAAAGCTGGGAGACATGGCGCTGCCTTCAGGATTTCGAATTACGCCGATTGTAGGTGTGATTGATGACGGGATTGATTTTGTACCGTGCCCAATCGAGGTTGCGGATATTTTCCAGGTACCACTGGACGTATTGCTTGATACCCGCGCCTACCGCAGCTCGGTGATGACCTACAATGATCAGCCACGGAAAATACTGGAGGTGCTGTACGAGGATTACCGGATCTGGGGTGCCACCGCGGCAATACTGTTCCACCTGGCGGAGCAGATCGAACGCATGGCGGCCGAGAACCCGCGGATTTAAGCGGCGCTAGTGGGTCATGCGTGAAATTCGGTGACTAGGAAGCGCAGCCAGAGGCTTCAGATCAAGACGGGGAAGCGCGGGAATAGTGGTGCTATTTCAAGCTTTCCCAACGCAGAGCTGAAGCCTCTGGCAAAGCGCACAGTTACCGAATTATGCGCATGGCCCACTAGATACCGATGCTGTCAGCGCCTTCGGTGCGCTGATCAAAGGCGGCGTGACAGACCTGGTTGCGGCCGTTCTGCTTGGCGGCGTAGAGAAAACCATCGACGCGCTCAACAAATTCCTTCTCGGTCACTTCTTCACCGCGCATATACACATCAACACCGAAACTGGCTTCAATGCCAAGCAGAAAATCGCCGCTTTTAAGCGGGGAATTTTCGATAATAAGGCGCAAGCGGTTGGCAAAGCGAACGCCCTGGCGCAAGGTCGTATCGGGCAGGACTAGCGCGAATTCCTCTCCGCCATAGCGACAGGGTATATCGAGACGTCTGATGGTCTTGCGGATCAGGCTGGAAACATGGGAAAGCACCATGTTGCCCACCTCATGGCCATGCATGTCATTGATGTCCTTGAAATGGTCCAGGTCGCACATGATCAGGCAGGTTGGCTGACCGGAGCGGCGAGTACGCTCCATCTCCAGACTCAGGGCCTGGGTGAAATAGCGAAAGTTGAACAGCCCGGTGAGTTCGTCAGTACGTACCAGCGCCGCCAACTGCTTCACCTCTTCACGAAGCTTCTTGACCTCGGAAATATTGGGGCAGTTATCATCACCTGCCGGGCAGGTGAGTTCTGACTCGTCGTTGATAGAGTGATGTTCGTTCATGCCTGGAATTTGCCACTTCTGCGCGCCAGTCACGCGCGCCAAGTTGCCTGCAATGCCCCGGAATATTCTGGTCCGGATCAATTCTGACCGGATGTTATTGTTCTCGCCCACCGCTTGTTTTTTCTACGATCGCTTCTGCGATCGTTAGCGTATTCCTGCTGCTGCGGACGCCAGATAAACTGGGCCTTTCAACCCAATGACCAACGTTACCACAATCGCGAAGCTGCAAAAATAACTGTTTCACGGTTTTGCGGGTTAAAAACGGGGTAATTCTGCAGCAATATCAGGGTATTGCCCACGGTGGAACCGCGCCGAGCACATTGAATACCAGGTGGCCGAGGGTGTAGACAAAGCCGGTCAGCAGCCCCACTGAAAGCAGATCCAGCCAGATACCCGCTACCACCATTTTCATAATCGGGACCCGCCCGGAGCCGTAGACAATGGCGTTGGGCGGGGTCGATACCGGCAGCATGAAGGCACAGGAAGCCGCCAGGGTGGTGGGGATCAGCAGCAGCAACGGATGCACGCCAATGGCCTGGGACAGGCTGGCCATGATTGGCAGCGACAGTGATATGGTGGCGGTATTGGACGCCACTTCGGTCAGGCCGGTAATAAAGGCCACCGTGCTCATAACAATCACCAGAGGGTTGGCATCACCCATGAGCACTTCAAGCTGGCTGGCAATGTAGGTGGACAGGCCCGACGTGGTGAACCCCTTGGCAATGGCCAGACCACCGCCAAACAGCAGCAGGATACCCCAGGGAATGCGCTTGGCATCATCCCAGTTCAGCAGACGCTCGCCGCTGGCCTTACCCGCCGGAATCATGAACAGGGTCAGGGCCATGGCGATAGACACAGTGCCGTCGTCGATCAGATAGCCCACCGGATCGCTGCCAAGGCTGCTCAAGAGACGATCAAGATAATAGCTCCAGCCAAATACATCAACGTCGGGCCCGAACAGACGCTCTTTACGGGTCATCCACAATACTGCAACCGTGAAGAACACCCCGGCAACCCGCTTCTCTGCGCTGGACATGGGACCCAGCTTGTCGATTTCACTGCGAATAAAGGCCTTGCCGCTAAACGGTGTCTCGGCGGGCAACGGAAACACAAAACGCGTCAGCAGCACCCAGGCCAGCATCATGTAACAGGCGCTCATGGGCAGCGCGAATATCATCCAGCTGGAAAATGTGATGCCCGGCCCCTCGGGGAACAGCTGGGATAGTTGGGTAACCAGTATCCCGTTTGGCGGCGTGCCGATCAGTGTGGCAAAACCGCCAATAGATGCCGAGTAGGCGATACCGAGCAACAGGGTCAGGGAAAAATTGCTGGCGCGTTCATCCACCACTTCCCCGCGCGATACCGCAGCCTGATTCAATTCCTCATAGAGCAGAATCAGCGACATACCCATGGGCATCATCATCATCGCCGTGGCGGTATTGGACAACCACATGGACAAAAAGCCAGTGGCAAGCATAAAGCCAAGCACCAGCCGATGCGGCTGCCCGCCGATGACCCGCAGTATGTGCAGCGCGATGCGCTTGTGGAGATCCCATTTTTCCACTGCCGCGGCAATCATGAAACCACCCATGAACAGCAGAATGATCCAGTCCATGTACTGATTGGCGACGTTGGCAAAAACCACATCCACCTGGGCAGGATTGACGCCCTCGGGATAGCTGACGTCGACTCCCGCCGGAACCTCGCGACCGCGCATGATTCCCAGCAGCGGAAACAGGACAATGGGTAGCAATGCGGTGGCTGCCAGCGGAATCGCTTCAGTGATCCACCACATCGCCATCAGCAGGATCACCGCTGCCATCCGGGTCACCTCCGGGTGATCCGGATCCAGATCAACAAACAGCAGCATGGCAACAAACAGTAGCGGGCCCAGCCAGAGACCAATTTTACTGTACAGGGGAATTGCTGAGGTATCGGCCGAGTCTGACCCGGCAGTGGCATTCATGGTGAGCTTATCTGCTGATTCTGATTGTTATTTTGGTTGTGAAATGATGGCAAGATCGGCGGTCAGAATATTTCGTGGAAGAAATTGTGCAATGACTGGGTGGCCCGGCGCGCGGCAACTTCATTGTAAACAGTGCCGAAGTCCGGGTCATTGGCACCCGGGTTGGTAAATGCATGCATGGTGCCGCCATAAACATGGATCTGCCAGTCAGCTCCAGCCGCTGACATTTCCTTTTCGAAGTCCAGAATCTGATCCGGTGGCGCCATCGGGTCATCATGCCCGTGCAGGCATAACACTTTCGCCTTCACCGCCTCGTTGTCGGCCTCGCCAGCTGCAACAATGCCGTGAATACTGACCACCCCTTTGACATCCGCGCCCGAACGCGCCAGTTCCAGTACACTCATACCGCCAAAGCAGTAACCCATGGCGCCAACCCGGGCGGCGTCTGCCTGGGGGATGTTGCGTCCAGCCACCAGGGCAGCCTTCATCCGGCGGCGCAGCAGATGCCGATCAGAGGCATAGGGGTTCATCAGCGCGGAATTGCCTTCCACGTCCCCATCCTTGCCAAATATGCCCTTGCCATAGACATCCAGCGCGAAGCCCACATAGCCAAGCGCAGCCATGTCTTCTGCCGCCTTGCAGGCCAGTTCCCGGCGGCCGGTCCAGTCGTGGGCGACCAACACCAGGGGTTTCTGGGCATCGGATTCGGTATAGGCGACATAGCCTTCCAGCTCGGTATCGCCATCGTGGTAGTCGAGAAAGTAGGTCTTCATAGTGCCGGATCCTGTCTGCTAGCGGTTGCTGTCCTGGAGTTGATCGATTACCCGAGGCCGTACTCAGAGCGCGGCGAGCACCGAGTCTGCGGAGCTGACGTCGACACCGCCGCCTTCTTCCACCGCCAGATGGGTCACGGTGCCATCCTCAACAATCATCGCATAGCGCCGCGAACGGGTGCCCATGCCAAAGCCGCTGGCATCCATTTCCAGACCCAGTGCCTGGGTATAGTCGGCATTGCCGTCGGCGAGCATCAGAATGTTATCGGCGTTCTGATCTTCTCCCCATTTGCCCATAACGAAGGCATCGTTAACCGACAGACAGGCGATGGTATCCACACCTTTGGCCTTGAGTTCATCTGCTTTCACCACAAACCCCGGCAGGTGGGTCAGGGAACAGCCCGGGGTAAACGCGCCAGGTACCGCGAACAGCACCACTTTCTTGCCGCTGAAAATCTCGTCA
Source organism: uncultured Pseudohongiella sp. (assembly GCA_965230125.1). Taxonomy (GTDB): domain Bacteria; phylum Pseudomonadota; class Gammaproteobacteria; order Pseudomonadales; family Pseudohongiellaceae; genus UBA9145. The sequence goes on from OZ245938.1 coordinate 3,738,719, forward strand.
GTGCTGATATCTGTTGGGCCTTCTGCGCCCATAACATTGAGTTTGCCCGCGGGCAGCTTGTCACCTACCTGAATCGTCATATTGGCCTCCTGAAGCATTCGGTTGTGGAGCCTGATGGTAGCAAATAACTGTCTTCTTGCCACAACAAGCGCCAGGCTGAGCAAGATTGGATTCAGATTACCTGACTGGCAGAAAGCGCCGCCTGGCCGAAATTAATGTCAAGTGCCCGCGCAATAACTCTTTTTAGCTTTTAACCTGGCCTGGCCTATGCCCGATAACCTGTTCTTCACCGCTTCGAAAGTACTCACGACAGTGCTGTCGCCGGACAACTTCATTGTCTTACTGGCGGTGCTTGGCTGGCTGGCCCTGGTGTTGGGCCGTCTCGGACTGGCACGTCGGCTGTTGTCCCTGGTCACTCTGCTGCTGCTGGTATTGGGCGTTCTGCCACTGGGGCCGTGGCTGCTGGCGCCGCTGGAGAATCGCTTTCCCGCCAACCTTGCCCTGCCGGCTGAAGCGACGGGCATTATCGTACTGGGCGGCGCCATTGACCCGGTACTCTCCGAATCCTGGCAGCAGGGTGAACTGAATAACGCCGGGGAGCGAGTCGTGGCCGCGGCCTACCTGGCTGGCCTCTATCCCGCAGCGCAGCTGGTTTACACCGGCGGCAGTGGCCAACTTGGCCAGAATCAGTGGCGGGAAGCTGACTATGCGCCCTATCTGTTCCGGCAGCTGGGTCTTGGCGAGCGCGCTGTGCTGTTTGAAAGCGAGTCTCGCAATACCTGGCAGAATGCGGTCAACAGCCAGGCGCTGGTGGCCAGGTCAGGGTCAGACAACAATCCGGGTCTGCAGAACTGGATCCTGGTTACCTCGGCCTACCATATGCCCCGGGCGGTGGGGGTATTCTGCCAGCGCGACTGGCCGGTCTATCCCTACCCCGTGGACCACCGCGCTCCCCGTGCACCGGTCTGGGGCCTGCGTTTCGCACTGGCGGACAACCTGAAGGAGCTGAACACGGCGCTGAAGGAATGGGCGGGACTGGTGGCGTATCGCCTGAGCGGGCGCAGCAGCCAGCTGCTGCCCGGAATTAGCAGTTACTGCGGAGCGGCGCCGGAGGCAGCTGCCCCGCCCAACCAGGACGACGCTGGCGTTTAGCTATCAAACGGTAAGGCACTGCCGACAATGGCTTCAATCCAGTCGAGGTGCTCGCTGATGCGCTCAAAGATAGCCACCGCGCCATAGCGCCCCTGAGTTTCTTCCGAGTAGCTCGCATCGCGCAGCTCGCCAATGGCTACGCCAGCAAGGGCCAGCCCGGTACCCGATTCGATCAGCGCCGGTCCACCGCTATCGCCAAGCCCCAAGGTCCCCTCCAGGGGCAGGCTGTCACTACCCGGCAGCCGTGGATCATCGAAATTCAGGCGCAGCCGGCGGGCGGACTCGCTGATCCGGTTCTCTGCCAGCCGCAGGCGACCATCATCGTACTGGCGACCGGTAGTACCCAGACCGAAAAAGCCCCAGCCAAGCAAGCGGGCGACCTGGCCAATTTCATTGCGTTCGCGATAAATGGGTAACGGACGCGGCACGGCAGACTCCTCGGCAAAGCGCAGCAGTGCCAGATCGACATCGCTCGCCGAGTCCTGATCGTAGTCGGGATGGGTTGCCACGAAATCAATCTCCCGGATCCGGTTGGCGACATTGACACCAAAACGGCGCCCCTGGGCCACGGTTTCTCCGAGCATGGTTTCCTCGCTGCAATGGGCAGCAGTAATGGCCCAGCGCCGGTGAATCACCGTGGCGGCGCAAACCCGGCGACTGCCCTGCTGCTCGAGAAAAAACACCGCCGGGTAGTCCACCTGATTTACCAGATAGTCGCTGGAGCCCACATCGTGCCGGATAATAATGGCCTCGCTAACCAACGCCGTACCAAGCAACGCCAGCAACAGCAGCCAACTGACTGGCTTTGACAGGCTTAGCAACAGCTTCATCGTTGCCGCCCGCGGCGCAGGGGGCGCAGATTGGGCCGGTAGGTCTTGTTGCGGGTCAGACGCACCAGAGCCGCAATACGAAACAGTACCACGATGACGGTTACCACGATAAATGCCAGGATACAGGCGGCCAGCCACTGTTCGTGGGTCCAATCGGAGGTATTGAAAAATTGAGCCAGCATGGATTGCTCGTCGCTGTATGCACGTTAATTACTGCGTCTGTCGCCTTGCGACTGACGGGATGATAACGCAGTCCGGGGTGCCGCCTGAAGGCCAGAGCATTGGCAGGTTCGATCAGAGCTTATCTAACTCTCATTAGCCAGGTAAGCTACTAGTTCCTCGATCTTCTGAATGCGCTGGGAAGGATCTTCAAGCTCCAGCAGCTGCTGCTTGTCCTCCACCTCAATGGGTAGCAGTTCACCCAGTCGCCAACCGAGATCGCGCAGGTTTTCATAGTCAATTTTCTGCGCGCGCTGCTGCACCATGGGATGGGTAGCCAGGCTTTCCAGCAGCTCAGCAAGGGCCGTGTACTGCTCATCCACGGGAATGGGTTCGCGTTCGACATCGTCTACTTCGCTGAATTTGATCTTCGCCTGTAACACACCGGTCTCGGCCTGCCAGCAGTCTTCCACAATGAACTTGGCATGTCCCTGTACCGTGATACCCAGCAGACCATTCTCGAGCTGGTCCCAGTCGACGATATCTACATAGGTGCCGACCCGGTGAATGGTCTGTTTGCCAACCTCGCGAATCACTTCTTCACCAGAGCGCAGCAGGCAGATCCCAAACCCGGTCCCGGTGCGCATGCAGTGGCTGACCAGATCGATATAGCGACGTTCGAAAATCTGCAGGTCCAGACGGGTACCCGGAAACACCACCACCTTGAGCGGAAACAGGGGAATTTCGTTGCGGTCGGTATGCTGCATGCTGGATGTCGAATCAGACCAATCGGGAAGATGGATGTTCACCGCGGAATCCGCGTCGCGAGTGACGAAAGTGGTGATAAGCAGCGGCCGGGAGTAATCCACAGACAGCATCCAGACCTGGCTGCTGGCTCAATGACGATTGCCTGAAGATCAGAGAGGACTCTGGCCCAGCACCTTGAGCAGCTTGTCGTGGATACCGCCAAAACCACCGTTACTCATAATTACCACGTTGTCACCGGCGCGGCAATTCTCCTCAAGATACGCTGTGATCTCATCGATGGATGCGAAAGCGTAGCTGGGCATTGCACTTTCCGCCAGCAGACTGGAAAAGTCGATGCCAGAGTCCTCGGGTTGAAACCAGATCACCATATCTGCCGCCTCACAGGCGAGATTAAATTCGTGCTGATGAATCCCCATCTTCATTGTGTTGGAACGCGGTTCAATCACTGCGATCAGGCGCCCGTCCGGGGATTCATTGCGCATCCGTGCGGCCAGGCCCTTCAGCGTCGCCTCAATGGCCGTGGGATGGTGGGCAAAATCGTCATAGATCTTGACCCCCTCAACGGTACCGCGAAGCTCCAGACGACGCTTGACACCCTGGAACTGGCACAGGGCTTCACAGGCAGTGGCCACATCCACACCCACGTGGTGGGCAGCGGCAATGGCGGTCACCGCATTGCGCACATTGTGCAGACCAGTCATCCCCCAGTTTACCTGAGCCTTGTTCATCACTTCCCCGGTGGTGCCCTGCCCGTACTTGATTAACTGAAATGCACTGCCGCTCTCATCTCCGGGGCTGGCGTTCCAGAACACACCACCGTTCGCCGCCAGCTTCTTGCACACTTCTTCCTGCAGATTAATGCCCACCAGCTGCCGGCGACTCCAGCAACCCATGGCAAGCATCGCCTCAATATTGGAGTCGTGGTAGGGCGAGATGATCAAGCCAGTCGCGGGAATGGTTCTCACCAGATGGTGAAACTGTTTTTCGATGGCGGCGAGATCATCAAAAATGTCGGCATGATCAAATTCGAGATTATTGATAATCGCCGTACGCGGTGAGTAGTGAATAAATTTGGATCGCTTGTCAAAAAATGCGCTGTCGTACTCATCCGCTTCGATAACAAAGAAATCTGACTTGCCAATACTGGCTGACTGGGAAAAATTCTGGGTAACACCGCCGATCAGATAGCCTGGCTCAAGGCCAGCGTAATGCAGTATCCAGGTAAGCATGGCGCTGGTCGTGGTTTTACCGTGCGTACCGGCCACCGCCAATACCCAGCGATGCCGGAGCACTTCCCGGGCCAGCCACTGCGGACCGGAAACGTAATCCATGCCCTCATTAAGCACATATTCAACGGCAGGGTTTCCCCGGGACATGGCGTTGCCAATGATTACCAGGTCCGGCCGGGGCTGCAGGTTCTCCGGCCGATAACCTTCACTCAGTTTAATCTCCTGGTTCTCGAGCTGGGTACTCATGGGCGGATAGACGTTGGCATCGCTGCCACTGACCCGATGGCCCAACTGCCTGGCCAATAGCGCCAGGCTGCCCATAAAGGTGCCGCAGATACCGAGTATATGAATGTGCATAGCCAGACCTCATTGCTTAGCTCGCAATTTTATATCACAAAAATCCATTTCGCAGAGTGCGTGCACCTGCAAGTCTGGACACGAGGGACACTCTGATCAGAGGCTCCCTGAATGTTTTCCGTAAATTCTGCACTGCGAACGCTTCGCTATCAGCTCAGTTTTAAATTGATACCGAAGCTGGACGATTAAGGGACAGGTGATCTTTTCCTGCTGAGCCCCTATCAGCGCTTCAGGAAACTCGACCACAGCTCGCCATTCAGGTACTTTTCCCAAAATGTATTAGCGCACCTGGCGGGTTTTTGTCACCAGCCCTGCGCTTGTCAATTCTCTGTTTATCTTTTATCGACCACCCGGACACTTTTCATCACCCGCCATGGCTACCCACCATTTAGTAATGCAACAGTCATGACCGAAGACCCGCCAAGTTTGTGGAATTTTGCCGTCGCGGTCTATGGCCAGCCGAAAATCGCAACGCTGTGCCTGCGTTTGCAGGATGAGCATGACTTCGATGTAAACCTGTTGCTGTGGTGTCTGTGGTACGGCGAGCATTACGGTCAGATCGACGCGGCGCTGATGGATAGAGCCCTGGAGTTTTCGCGTCTGTGGCAGGAACAGGTTGTTGCGCCCTTGCGGCGAACCCGGCGCTGGTTAAAGCATCAGCGTCCTGCCGCGGACCACGGCAACGGGATGGAAGAACTGCGGCAGCAGGTAAAAGCCTGCGAACTTGCGAGTGAAAGGCTACAGCTGGACAGATTACAGACGCTGCGGGCGGTAAGCGCGCCAGCCAGCAGCGGGGACGCGAGCAATACTGGTGACGCCCGAGTGGACGTCACTGGCAACCTGACCTGCTTACAGCAGCGCGTGGCTGCCAATGCCAGCCTGTCGGAGCAGGATGCGGCTAGCCATACCCTGGGGGAACTGGTGAATCACTATTGCCAAGGCAACTCGGGAAGTGCGGATTAATAGGGAATTCCCTAACCCTCGCCGCCGGAATCATTACTGGAGGAATGATCCGACTGACCACCGCCCAGGTAAAGGGCGGACAGGCAAAATGCCGCTGCCACCGCCAGCCACAAAAATCCCAGCAACATGGCATTGCTGGAAGTGCCGGTAAACGTCAGCACCGCCACCAGGAAGGATATCAGCGCGACTATCCAGCATAGTGGGCGTGAATAGCGTGCAAAGCTTGTATCTTTGGATAGCATGCTTGTCTCTCCTTTCGACAATTGGTTCTGCAATTCGTCAAACCACTGATTCTTTGGGCCCCGTTTCCGGTCCCAGTCCTTGGCTCAGGGTAGAGAGGCATCGACTGACTGTCTACCAGTATTCCGGGCACAAGCCGGGAAACTATCAGAACTCTGGCATTGCTTACTGCAACCGGCGCTGCGGCTGATTGCCCAACATCATACCCGTCCATGTTGACCGGAAAACCGTTCCCGGTCTGCCAATTGCGTCTCAGCTTCCCTCTTTCCTAACACCCTGCCAGCGCTTCACCAGCCCGGCATCCAGATCGAACAGGTCCAGCAAACGACCGACGTGGTGGTTCACCAGGTCATCGATGGATACCGGATTGATGTAGTGGGCAGGCATCGGTGGGGCAATCACTGCACCCAACTGGCTGGCCTTGTAGAGCAACTCGCAGTGCCCGGTATGCAACGGGGTCTCCCGGGGAACCAGCACCAGGCGGCGCCGCTCCTTGAGTACCACGTCCGCAGCACGCACCAGCAGAGAGTCAGCATAAGCGTGGGCGACCGCCGACAGGGTTTTCATTGAGCAAGGAGCGATAATCATACCGGCAGTGGTGAAGGAGCCACTGGCAATGGCCGCGCCCACGTCCTTGTTGCTGTAGACGTGGTCAGCCAGGGCCTTGACCTCTTTTACCGAATAATCGGTTTCCACAGCGATATTGATCTGCGCCGAATCCGACAGCACCAGGTGCGCTTCCACGTCGGCAAACTCACGCAGTGCTTCCAGCGTGCGAATTCCGTAAATCACACCGCTGGCGCCGGACAGGCCGACAATAATTCGTTGCATAACACTGAGTCCTTGTTAACGGCGCCGCCGACGCCCTGCTGAGACCAGCCTGGTAATCGCTGACCTGATCTGACCAATGCGGCCTGGCGATCCGATTGTGGCACCGATGTTTCGTCACTGGCAAGGCGGGGCAGCAGCTTGTACCATTTCCGCCTGGTAGCCAACCATACTCCACTATTTACTATTTCCCATTCCCCAGACCCCGGAACCAGAACATGAGCAAGGCCAATCTTTTTTACGCCCAGTCAGGCGGTGTCACCTCGGTCATTAACGCCAGCGCCTGCGGCGTCATAGAAACGGCGCGCCAGCACAAGGACCGGATCGGCAAAGTCTATGCCGGTCGTAACGGCATTGTCGGGGCCCTGCGCGAAGAACTCATTGATACCAGCAAGGAGTCCGCCGCCAGCATTGCCGCACTGCGTTCCACTCCCGCCGGCGCCTTTGGTTCCTGCCGCTACAAGCTGAAATCCTATGACGAGAACAAGCGGGAATACGAGCGGCTGATGGACGTGTTCCAGGCCCACAATATTCGCTACTTTCTGTACAACGGCGGCGGTGATTCCCAGGACACTGCCAACAAGATTGCCCAACTCAGCCAGGAGCTTGGCTTTCCCATTACCTGTATCGGTGTGCCCAAGACCGTGGATAACGATCTGCCCATAACTGACAACTGCCCCGGGTTTGGTTCGGTTGCCAAGTACGTGGCTGTTTCGATTCGTGAGGCCGGTCTCGATGTGGCCTCCATGTGCGAAAGCTCAACCAAGGTGTTTGTGCTGGAAGTGATGGGTCGTCACGCTGGCTGGATTGCCGGCGCCGCCGGCCTGGCCTCTGAGCAGGAAGGCGATGCGCCGCATATTATCCTGTTTCCGGAGATAGCCTTCGACAAGGACCGGTTCCTGAAAAAAGTCAAAAGCAGCGTCAGGAAATACGGCTACTGTGCCATCGTGGTTTCGGAAGGGGCACAGAACAAGGACGGCAGCTTCCTGGCTGACGCCGGCGGCACCGATGCCTTTGGTCATGTACAACTGGGCGGCGTGGCACCTTACGTTGCCGAGATGATCAAGGAAGCCACGGGCTATAAATATCACTGGGCGGTAGCCGACTATCTGCAGCGTTCGGCACGACATATTGCGTCGGCTACCGACGTGGAGCAGGCCTATGCAATGGGCAAAGCTGCAGTAGAGTTTGCCCTGGCCGGCAAAAACGCCGTCATGCCCACCATTGTGCGCGGCAGTGGCAAGAAGTATTCCTGGCGCATCGGTGAAGCGCGGCTGTCGGACGTGGCGAACGTGGAGAAGAAAATGCCGCGCAGCTACATCAGCCGCGACGGCTTTCATATCACCGACCAGGCCCGGGATTATTTCGCGCCACTGATCGCTGGCGAGGATTATCCCGTGTACCGTAAGGGCCTGCCCCAGTATGCCCGGTTGAAAAAAGTGCTGGCCAAGAAAAAGCTGAAGGCCTGGAAAGCAGCCTAGCCAAGCCAATGGGGGCTGATAGAGAGCCCGCTAGGGCGCCAGGCGATCAATCTGCCACTGGTTGTCCCGCAGCGTATAGCGAAAGCGGTCATGCAGCCGGCTGGCACCGCCCTGCCAGAACTCGATCTCGGCAGGCTTGACCCGGTAACCACCCCAGAAATCCGGCAGCGGAACATCGCCCGCCTTGAACTTTTGCTTGATGGATTCAAACTGGTTCATCAGCATGCCCCGGGAAGTCAGCACCTGACTCTGCGGTGAAGCATGGGCAGCAAGCTGGCTGTCGCGCGGCCGCGACACGAAATACTTCAGTGATTCAGTCGTGGGCAGTCGCTCCGCGGTACCGCACACCTTCACCTGTCGGTCAATTTCGTGCCAGGGGAAATGCAGGCTGATGCGCGGATTGGCATCAAGCTCTTTCGCCTTGCGGCTGTTGAAGTTGGTGTAAAACACGAAACCACGGTCATTGAACTGCTTGAGCAACACAATCCGCTGGCTCGGCTGGCCATCCGCCGCGACGGTGGCGACAGTCATCGCTGTTGGGTCCGAGAACTGCAGGTCGATCGCCTGCTGCATCCATTTTTCAAACTGCCGGAACGGGTCTGCCTCCAGATCCCCGTAATCCAACCCACCGCGCAGATAATCCCGACGTAATGATTCCAGATCCACAATCTGTTCCTGTAGCTAACAAGCTATTACTAAAAACCGTGGTGAACACCGGCGGCTAACTAATCCCGGTGGATTAAACTCTGCAGGGCGCCAGCATCAGCGCCTTACCGGATCAACTCGCCGTATTCCCAGAACTGCTCACGCCGAACGCCAGTAGTGTAATAAAAAACTCCAGGGCCATGCTTGTCACTGGCAAAAAAGCTGCCTTCATAGCGTTGGCCGTCGGGCCAGCGATACACACCTTCACCCTGATAATGATCGTTTACAAACTCGCCGGTGTAGTTTTCAGTATTGTCTTTCAACCAGAATTCAGTATGGCGATTCTCTTCCCAGCGCGGCAGGTTGAAAAAATACGAGCCCTGTCCATGGCGCTTGTCATTACGCCACTGACCGATATACAGGTTGCCTTCACCGTTCCAGTGCTTGCCGCGGCCGCTGCGCTCGCCTTCGCGCCATTCGCCGACATAAATTTCCCGGGCCAGAAAGGAGATCGGCAATTCCAGCCGACCACGGCCATGAAACTGACCGTCCTCGAAACCACCCCGATAAAAACCTTCGCCCCAGGCTGTTTTCAGCTCCAGGGTACCTTCACCCTGCTGGCAGTCGCCGCGTACGCATTCGCGACTGGTAACACTGTCCAGGGAAAACGCGGCGGCCGGCACAGTGACCACCATGGCTAACAGCCATAGTGCTGGTAGTAACAGGACGCGCATAACGCCATATGTAGCAGATGCTCTGGCTTGCATGACTCTCACTCCTGATCTCACTCCTGACATTCAGAATATAATGGGATTATAACGGGTTTTTGGCATAGACTTCAGGCATGAAGCTGGCAATACAACAGTGGCTGCTGGACAACGGCTATGGTCGGGTCGTACGCGACGACGCATTTGCCGAAGGCCGGTCCATCAATTGCGGCCAGCTCCATCTGGATCGCGGCCGCAGTGTGTTCGTCAAAACCCGCGAACCGATGATTCCGGCTTTCTTCAGTGCCGAAACCCAGGGCCTCAAAGCACTGGCAGAACACACCAGTCTGCGGATACCCAAATTACTTCACGCCGAAGACAACTGGATTCTTCTGGAAGATCTGGGCAACGGCGTACGCCGCCCTGATTTCTACCGCACGCTTGGCGAAGGCGTGGCCCAACTGCACCAGGCCAAACAGCAGCAGTTTGGTTACCCAGTGTCTACTTTTTGCGGGCCCAGCGAACAGATCAATGCGACCACCAGCGATGGCTTTGAGTTTTTTGCCGAGCATCGCCTGCTGCACATGGCTGCCAGGGCTTTCAACGAAGGCATTCTGAAGCGCGTCTGGATCAAGCGCATTGAATACATTGCCGCCAACCTGGACCGCTGGATCCCACCCCAGGAACCGGTGCTGCTCCATGGTGATCTCTGGGCCGGGAATACCCACAGCGATGAAAACGGCGAGCCCTGCCTGATTGATCCGGCCTGCTACTGGGGCTGGCCGGAGGCAGACCTGGCAATGACCGACTTGTTCGGCGGATTCACCGACGATTTCTATAACGTCTATGAAGAACTCAACCCGCTGGAACCCGGCTGGCGCGAGCGCGCCCCGCTCTACAATCTTTACCACCTGCTCAATCATGCGGTCCTGTTTGGCGGGACCTATATCGGCCAGGTGGAGGTGGTGTGTATGAATTTCGCCGGTGATTCCGGGTATTGAAAATGCACCAAAAGGCCGGTCTATCTCAGATCACGCGCGCCGCAGAACATTCAACGGACTGATGCTGACCACCTGCCGCGTTGATGCCAGGCCCAGCAAACCGATCAGCACCATGCCGGCCACCGGTCCCACCAGCCATACCCAGTAGTGGAACGAAAAGTCCTGCTTAAATACTTCTTCCTGCAGGTAGGCCAGACTGGCCTCGGCACCAATGGTTGCAATCACCCCGGCTACCGCGCCGATAAAGGCAAACTCGATCAGCAGGCTGCTGAGAATCAGGCGCCGGCCGGCGCCAAGAGTACGCAGAATTGCATTCTCCTTGAAGCGTTCGTCCAGGGACGCATTGACGCAGGCCAGCAGCACCAGGGCGCCACACACCAGCACCAGCACCGAAATCAACTCAATGGCCGAGGTGACCTGGGCAATGATGTTCTGAATCTGCTCGATGAGCGCATCAATCTCGATAACTACCATGGTGGGAAACAGGCGAATCAGATCATTAAGCAGCACCTTCTGCTCACTCTCCATGCGCGCGGTAGACAGGAATGTCGCACCAAGGTGATCGATGGTGCCGGGTGAGAAAATAATAAAGAAGTTGGGCTGCATATTGTCCCAGCGTACGCTGCGAAAGCTGCTCACCTCGGCGGTCACGGTCTGCTGATTGACCTCGAATTCCAGTACATCACCCAACTCAAGGTCCAGCCAATCGGCATAATCTTCCTCGATCGAGACATAGCCGGGCTCGGCGTTTTCTCCCCACCAGTTGCCGGCGGTGACGTTGTTGTCGTTGGGCAGGTCGGTAGCCCAGGTCACTTGCCGTCGACCCAGGCGGCCGCGTACTTCACGGCCCCCATCTTCTTCTCCATCCGCAGCACCCTCAGCCGGGCCAGCGCCTAAACCGCCCTCGTTTGCGGATGGCTCCAGGCTACCTGTCTCTTCCCGCGCTGTGGATTCGGTGAGCGTATTGCTTTCACCATCATCCATATCGCCTTCCACGTCGGGTTCGGCGCCATTGATGGCGGTCACGCGCGCGGAAATCAGCGGATAAAAAGCGTTTCCTTCGATATCGTTGGCCGCGAAAAAAGATTCGATCCCCGGAATCTGGTTCGCGGTGATGTTCATCATGAAATGGTTTGGCGTGTCTTCGGGAAGTTGCGCCTGCCATTCGTCAATCAGGTCGGTACGCAGCAAGGTCAGCACCAGCAGCGACATGATAGTGGTGGAAAACACCATCACCTGCAGCACGTTTTGACGGCGGCGACGCCGCGCCGCGGTCATTGCCAGCTTCCAGGCATTGCCAGCCTTCATCCCGGCAGAGCCGCTGGACTGCAGCAAGGCATAGGAGATCACCGAAAGTAACAGTGCGATACCGGCCACTGACGACACCAGCACCGAGGTCAACACCAGATCCTGGCTGTACCAAAGCACCAGAAAAATAGCGCCGAGTATCCCAAAAGCATAGGGCACATTGGCGCCGATAGTCTGCTGGTCAAGATCCTTGCGCAACACCCGCAGTGGTGGCGTCTCGCGCAGTGCCAGCAGCGGCGGCAGTGCAAAAGCCAGCAAACAGACCACCGCGGTGAGCGAACCAATAACATAGGGTTGCAGGCCGGCGGGAGGCAATTCCACCATCAACACGCTTTGCAGCAACATCAGAATGCCCTGGTGGACCAGCCAACCCAGGGCGCAGCCCAGCACCATCGCCAGCACAGCCAGCACCAGCTGGATGCTCAGATAGATAAATGAGATCTGGCGGGAGGTAGAGCCCAGAGTCTTGAGAATCGCCACGTAGTCGTAATGCCGCTCACTGTAGCGCTTGGCCGTCAGGGCAATGGCAACCCCGGCCAGCAACACGGCAAACAGCGAACCCAGCAGTAAAAACGACTCGGCCCGGTCCAGCGCTTCGGCCACTTCTTCGCTTTCTTCGCGCACATCACGGATGTAGTACTGGCGATCATACTCCTCGCGAACCCACTGCTCGAAAGCATTCAGCTCACCCAGGTCGTCATCAGCAAACAAATAGCGATAACTGACCCGGCTACCCAGTTGCACCACATTGGTAGCGGGCACGTCGGACCAGTGCAGCATCAGGCGCGGCCCGGCGTTATCGATCATACTGCCGCCGGTGCGGTCCGGCTCGGCGATGATGATCTGCCCGACGGTGAGTTCCGCCTCGCCCACATAAACCGAATCACCGACCTCGATATCCAGCGCTGGCAGAGCCCGGGATTCGAGCCAGACTTCCCCTGGCGGCGGCCCTGACTGCACCGGTGTGCCGCGGGTGAACGCCGCCTCGGTAATAATCACCTCTCCGCGTAACGGATAGGCATCGCTGACTGCCTTGGCGGCCACCAGCATGTTGCCGGTATCGGAAAAAGCCATGGACGTGAAGGACAGGGTACGGGCCGTACGCAATCCGCGAGCCTCGGCTTCCTGGATTATCGCTTCCGGTGGCTCATCGCGACTGCCCAGCACGCGGTCTGCCGCCAGCATGTTAGCGGATTCCATCAGCAGGGCCCGCTCCAGTCGGTCGGTAAACAGGGCAATGCCGGTTACCGAGGTCACCGCCATGACCAGGGCCAGAAACAGCAGTTTCAGCTCGCCACCCTGCCAGTCTCGCCACAATAGGCGCAGGGCAAGGGGAAACAGATGCGCCTGGCCGGGCCTCTTTGACACCACCGAACCGGAATCAGGCACTGGTGGCGGCCTCGGTTTTTTCATCGCTGACGATTTCACCAGCCACCAGGCGGATAATGCGCCCGCACCTCTGCGCCAGGCGCTCGTCGTGGGTCACCAGTACCAGCGTGGTGGAAAATTCGCTGTTCAGGTCAAACAGCAAATCAATAATGCGTTGCCCGGTAGTGGTGTCCAGATTGCCGGTAGGCTCATCGGCAAACAGAATCGGTGCCTGGCTGGCAAAGGCTCGGGCAATGGCAACCCGCTGCTGCTCACCGCCGGACAGCTGATTCGGATAATGATGCCAACGCTCGTTCAGGCCTACTCGCTCCAGCAGGCGGCGCGCCTTGTCGCGGGCCTGCTCGTCACCCTTGAGTTCGATCGGCAGCATGACATTTTCCAGCGCCGTGAGACTGGGCAACAACTGGAAGGACTGAAAGACAAAGCCAACCAGTTCGCCGCGCAGCAACGCCCGCTGCTCTTCATCCAGTGCCGCCAGCGAGTTACCAGCCAACAGCACATCGCCGGAGGTGGCGGCATCGAGCCCGGCCATCAGGCCCAGCAGCGTGGATTTACCGGAACCGGAGGCGCCAACGATGGCCACTGCCTCACCCTCGCCTATTTCCAGGTTGATGCCGTCCAGTATCGTCAGCACGCCTTCACTGGTGGTGACGCGTTTTATCAAGTCCTTTACCTGAATCATGAAGTTTTCCAATCTGCTGCAGTGGCTGTGGTCGTAATGGTTGGCTGGCAGTAACAGCGGCCTGCATTATAGACAAATTCCCTGGGTCGCGAGTCGGCCCGCCGCCTTGCACCCGCGAATGAAGATACACTACGCTTGAGCGCAGTTTCACGGTTTAACACAGACGGAACAGGCAACAAGACGAATTTCGATGAAAACCCTGATTACCCGACTATTTACCCGGCCATTTACCCAGCTACCTGGCCAACTACCTGCCCGGCTACTGGCAGTGCTGCTCCTGAGTGCAGCCGCGCTGCTGCCTGTGAGCCTCACCGGCGCCGAGCAGCCGCACACACTACTGGTCTATGGCGACAGTCTCAGCGCCGCCTACGGTATCGCCGAGGAACAGGGCTGGGTCAACCTGCTGCGCCAGAAAATACACCAGCAGGATCTGCCCTACCGGGTAGTCAACGGCAGTGTCAGTGGTGAAACCAGTAGTGGCGGCCTGGCGCGCCTGCCAGCCATGCTGGAGTCCTACCAGCCTGACCTGGTAATCCTCGAGCTGGGCGGCAATGATGGCCTGCGCGGCCTGCCGGTAAGCAATCTCAAGGCCAATCTGCTGGCCATGGTGGAGATGATCAAGGACAGCGGCGCCCAGGTGCTGCTGGCCGGAATCCAGATTCCCCCGAATTACGGACCCCGCTACACCGAGCCGTTTTACCAGGTGTTCGGCGACATCGCCGAACAGCAAAACCTGGCGCTGGTGCCGTTTCTGATCGATGGCATTCCCCAGCAGCCTCAGCTGATGCAAAACGACGGTATCCATCCCCGGGCCGAGGCCCAGGCGATGATCCTCGACAATGTCTGGCCAACCCTGCAACCACTGCTCAAAGACCATCTCGACGACTGAATTCCACTTTCCTGCAGCACCGGCTGATAATCCCCGAAGCCAATTTACCAGACTTCAGCGGCTAACCTGATCCTGCTGCTCACCACGGTAGTAAAGCCAGAGCATCAACGCTCCCCAGACCATGGCCAGCAACAGCATTCCCGAGCCAATAGTGTCTGCCGCGCTGGCGATCTGCATGTCGTACTGCAACCAACCCCGCGGCCGCAGCAGGTTCGCCCAGTCATGCATGCCCGGCGCATCCGCACCGGTGCCGCCACCCAACAGCGGCAGGCGCAGAGCGCGGGCGTCGGCAATATAGGGCGCCACATCCATCAGGCTCTGGCCAGCCCACCACAGGCACACCGACGCCGCAAAACCATCTTTGTTCTTCACCAGAAACGCCAGCATCAACAACAGCGGCAGCAAAACCTGGAACAGGCTGCCGCCAAGAAACATCATGCTGCGCCCAAAGGGACGAAACAGCACATGCCCGGCCTCGTGAAATACCAGATTGATGTTGTGCAGAAAACTCTGACCGATGGCGTTGCTACGAAAATCCATGGCAATGAAGTCCAGCCCCCAGAGCAGCAGCATTCCCCAGATCACGGCGTAGCCAGTCAGCTCCAGCTTGCCAACGCCAGCACGTCGCGGCAGAAAAAACCGGGTCACTGGTACCGACATTCCCGATCCTGTTTTCTGGCTGGGCGCCGTGGCCGAGGCAGCCGAGCCCTCACTCACCAGGTTTTGCAGCCACTTGCTGAACACCAGGCCGCAGGCGGCACACTGGTCAGCGTTGACGGCATTGGCAGATGGATTGTGGAAACCGCACTTGGGACAGGTGGAATACATGTCGGGCGCGAAACCGGGGGCCTAATCGCGGTTGCTGGCGTCGTGATGATTGCCGCGTGAGGTCTCGGTACGGCGGATGCCGTAGCGCTCACCGCTGCCGTGCAGATCCAGCTGTTGCCGCTGGCGGGATTGGCGCTCCAGTACCTTGCTACGGTGGATGGACCCCTGTTGCCGGTAGGTAGTGATGCGGCCATAGTCAAAGCGATTGGGCCGCGCTTGAGAGCGCTCATGGCTGTGCCCTGGCTGGACCTGGGTCGGCTGCAGGGGATAACGCGGCGCATGGCGGGTCTGTGGCAGGACAATGATCGGCTGCGGCAGTTGCTGATACTGCGGCGGGAACTGGCGCCCGGTGTAGTAAAACTCGGCGTTCATCGACTCATACAGCGCCGACACTCGATCCATGCGGGCTAGCAGCATCTGACTCTGGTCATCGTTGTCCAGGCGCAGTACCGCTTCTTCCAGCTCCAGATAGCGGCGCCGCACATCATCCACCTGGCGCCGCACGTGGGAGGAATTGCGGCCGCGGCTAATGGCTTCCACCAGTTGTTCGGCTTCCTGGGCGAGACGGTCCGCGGAAAAGCGAATACTGGAATAGCCAAATCCGCCGCGCAGCTCGTGGGCCATCTGCTGGCTGACATGGGTTAGTTCGCTGGCAATACGGGACAGCTCATAGGCTGTGGCAACGGCTACTGTGGGCAGCGCCAGCAGAAAGAGCAGGGTTAACAATGCTAGGGGGCTGCGACTGGGCATGGATGATAAACCTCCGCATTTTCAGTGTACCAGCTTCACGGCAATGAAATCAGCGCCAGTTAACATTAGCGGGACAGGGCTGAATTACGCCTGAATGGCGCGCTGCTTCAGCCCGGTTCCGCCACAAGCCTGATTCAAGCCCCGGTAATCGCCAGATATTCAGGTATCACGGCGTCCACACCCTGGTGCAGGCACTCCACCACCAGGGCATGGCCAATAGACACCTCAAGTATGTCGGGGATCTCCAGAAATCGCCCCAGATTGTCCAGGTTCAGGTCATGCCCGGCGTTGACGCCCAGACCCTGCGCTGTGGCTGCGGCAGCGGTATCTGCATAGCGCTGCCAGACTTCGCCCTCGGACTCCAGACCAAAGTTTCTGGCATAGTCCTCGGTATACAGCTCTATGCGATCCGCACCGACCGACTTGACCGCAGCCACCCGCTCCGGCTCCGGATCAAGGAACAGGCAACTGCGGATCTGTGCTGCACGCAGCTCGGCCAGCACCTCTCTCAGGCGCGCCTCATTGGCAGGCACATCCCAGCCATGATCGGAGGTCAGCTGCCCCGGCGCGTCCGGCACCAGGGTGCATTGATCGGGTTTGGCTTCCTGCACCAGCTGGATGAACTCCGGCGACGGGTAGCCTTCAATATTGAACTCCACCTCAGGATGCAGGCGCAGAAAATGGCTGATCCCCAGGACATCCTTGCGGGTGATATGCCGCTCATCGGGACGCGGGTGCACGGTAATGCCACGCGCCCCCAGCCGAATCACGGTATCGACAAAATCCACCACGCTGGGGTAGTCGTGACCACGGGAATTGCGCAGCAGTGCAATCTTGTTGACATTGACGCTAAGCAGGGTCATCCCACCACCTCGCTGCGCACCGACTCGTCACCACTCTCGCCGTTGACCTCAGCAGCACTCAGAAAACTGTGGGCTATTTTCTGAAACACTTTTGGCTTGTCGGCGTGCAGCCAGTGCCCGCATTCCATAATCGATTTGACCCCGGCCTGGGGAAACAGCTCGAGAATTTCGGCCTCGTGTTTCTTGCGCACGTAATTGGACTCATCACCGCGCACGAATAGCGTGGGCCCCTGATAGGGCTGGCCCGCCACCGGCTTGTTACGCAGCTCATCGTACTGATTCTCAATGGCATCGAGATTCAACCGCCAGCGATAACCCCCGCCTGAGTCGCGCACAATGTTGGTGACGACAAACTTGCGGGTTGCCTCGTCCTCAATGTAGTCCTCCAGAAACTGTTCCGCCTCGGCGCGACTACCGAGCATGGACAAATTCAACGCCCGCATGCCCGCCATCACTTTCATATGGCCATCCGCCTTGCTGGTATAGGTCACCGGCGCGATGTCCACGACAATCAGTTTATCCACCAGCTGTGGTTCAGTCAGGGCCAGCTGCATGGCCACCTTGCCGCCCATGGAATGGCCGATGATGGCGCAGCTCGCAATACCGAGATGTTCCAGCAGCTCTTTCACATCCGCCGCCATACTTGGGTAATCCATAGCATCGGCGTGGGGCGAATCGCCGTGGTTACGTAAATCAACGCCGTAGACAGCAAAATCCCTGGCCAGCTGTTTGCTGTGCCAGCCCCAGTTTGAGAGGCTCCCAAACAAGCCGTGCAAGATAAGCAGAGGCTCCCCTTCGCTGGAGTACTGCCGGTAATTAAGTAGCATGGTAATGCCTTTATTTGAGTGAACCGTTCAAAGTGAACAGCCCAGAATAAACAGAAAGCGCGCCGGACACACCTTATTGTGTACGCTGTCCGGGCGGGTTTAGAAGCGCTGGACGCGGCTGGTACTAAAGCGCTTTGAGAATGGCAAGCACGTCGTCGTGGTGGCTCTTGGTTTTCACCTTGTCCATCACCTGTTGCAACCGCCCTTCCTTGTCGATAATGAACGTGGTGCGAATAATTCCCATGAACTCCTTGCCCATGAATTTTTTCAGACCCCATACGCCGTATTTTTCGGCAATCGCGTGATCTTCATCGGACAGCAGGGTGAAGTTCAGCTGTTGCTTGTCCGCGAATTTTTTTAGCCGCTCTACCGGGTCCGGACTCACGCCCAGCGCCACCGCATCCAGCTTCGCCAGCTGCTTGTTGCTGTCGCGTAAACCGCAGGCCTGCACCGTGCATCCCGGGGTCATGGCCTTGGGATAAAAATACAGCACCACATTTTTTCTACCCTGAAAATCCTTGAGACTGACCTTGTTGCCGTCCTGGTCCTTGAGGGTAAATGCCGGAGCCTTGTTGCCTATCCTGGTTGCCATGATGATTCTCTCTTGATGACTTTCCTGACCACTTTCTAACGCTGGGCATGTCAAGCGCCTGAAAGGATTCTCGGACCCTCCACGGATTCTCGATTCCCGATAGAGCCAGCCCCTATTATAAACCCTGGCCCGATAAAATACCGCCACGCTTTGACGCTGCAGGGCGCAGGCCATAGCATTACGCCATGAATGAAGCATCCGGGTGTATTGATTCCATCAGTTCCATTGTCGTACTCACTGGCGCTGGCGTGTCCGCCGAATCCGGCATCAAGACGTTTCGCGCCAGCGATGGCCTGTGGGAAGAACACCGCATCGAAGACGTTGCCACCCCGGAGGGGTTTGCCAGTAACCCGCCGCTGGTCTACGAATTTTACAACAGGCGAAGACAGCAATTGTTGTCTGAACCGATCAAGCCCAATGCGGCGCACACTGCCCTGGCAAAGTTTGAGCATGATTTTGACGGTGACTTTCTGCTGGTAACCCAGAATGTGGACAATCTGCACGAGCGCGCCGGCAGCCGTAATCTGCTGCATATGCATGGGGAACTGTTGAAGGCACGCTGCGTCAATACGCAGATGGTGTTTGACTGGCGCGCAGACCTGGACTTCGATGCCCAATGCCGATGCTGCAAGTCACCGGGCAATCTGCGTCCGCATATCGTCTGGTTTGGGGAGATGCCGCTGCATATGCAGCGCATCACTGACGCCCTGGAGAGCTGCGACCTGTTTATCGCCATCGGCACCTCCGGCAACGTCTACCCGGCATCAGGGTTTTACCAGACCGCCAAGCGCTTTGCGGCACACACAGTGGAGTTGAATCTGGAAGAGACCGGGTCACAGTTTGACCGGCACCTCTATGGACCGGCCTCACAAGTGGTCCCCGAGTTTCTGGCGCAACTGCTGAGCAGTACAGTGCAAAGTTACTAGTGGGTCATGCGTGAAATGCGCTTCCTAGTTACCGAATTTTGCGCATGGCCCACCAGGCAGTTACTGGTCCGTTACCGGCCTGACCGCCGGCCTGGACTGGCTCGACTCGCCGCCCAGCCCGGTCTGCGAGCCGGTGAGTACTATCTGTTGAGGTGTATTGATTGGCTTGCTGATGATCTGTTTGTGGGGCAAGATTCCGCGCCGACTGGTTCTCAGCGCGTTGGGCACCAAACCGGGATTGGCGGGCATCTGGCGTGCCAGTCTGGCTGGCGTGCTGCTGGCTGGTGAATCAGGTCAGCGTTTGATCCGCGAGGCGACGGCCCAGCGGCGGTTGGCTATACTCTTTCCTGACCTCAACCCCCTGACCTCAACCGGGTGCAAGGATCGCCCGGTCACTTCAGGCAGTTGATCAAGCAATCCATTCAGGCAACAGGCCAGGTTCAGGACCGGGCTTCGGGGGACAGCAATGCTCAAGAAAATCCTAAAACTACTCGCCGGTGCGCTGGTTTTATTACTGGTCCTGGGGCTGGCGGTCTACATCGCTAGCGGTCCGCAGCGACCGCCCCGCGATTCGCTCAGCGCTGACTGGTTGCAGACCGGCCCCTATCAAGTTGCCACTGTGGACACGGTGTTTGTGGATCAATCCCGCAGCACCCCGGAAAACCGCGGCGCCGCGGGCAGCCCGCAGCGAACCCTGATCAGCACCCTGTGGTACCCCGTGGACTTCGAAGGCGACCTGCCGCTGATTGTGCATAGCCACGGTATTCTCTCCACGCGGACAGAAATGCCCTATCTCACCGAGCTACTGGCCAGTTATGGCTACCTGGTGGTGGCGGCCGATTACCCGCTTACCTCGGCCAGCGCCCCCGGCGGCGCTAACGCCCAGGACGTCGTCAATCAGCCTGGTGACGTCAGCTTTCTGATCGACTCGGTTGTTGCCCTGCGTGGTGCCGAGAAGCCATTCAGCGGCACTGTGGATACCAGCCGTATCGGGCTCAGTGGTTATTCCCTGGGCGGACTGACCACCTACCTGGCAAGTTTTCATCCCGCAATGCGGGACTCGCGCATTGCGGCGGCAGTGGCCATCGCCGGACCGTCTGCCCCATTCACGCCGGAATTTTTCACCACCGCGTCCATTCCCACCCTGGCGGTCGCCGGTACCGCCGATGCCCTGATCGAATTCCGACGCAATGCTGCCGACGTCCCGGCCCGCGCCCCCACTGCCGACCTGGTAGGTATCGAGGGTGGTTCGCATCTGGGTTTCGTTGGCGTCGCGGAACCCACCTTTCGCTTCATGAATAATCCCGACACCCTCGGCTGTGCTGCCGTACTCGGGGCACTGGGGGAAGATCCCAATGCTGTATTTGCCGAGTTGGGCAGCGTCGCACAAGGCGTCGATATGAATCGCGACCTGCCCGCTATTTGCGGCCAGGACAGCCTGGATCCGGCCCTGCACCCAGGGCGTCAGCAGATGATTACCCAGGTCGCGGTGTTGAGCTTTTTTGAATCGGTGTTCAGTCTCGATCCAGCTCGGCGCGCACAGGCCCGGGAAGTGCTCACCCGCCACCTGCCGCAGGACTTTGCCGAGGCCAGCTTTCGACCCTGAGTTCCGGCGCGGTATTCAGGCCCGCAACAAGACCGTTTCCGGTAGCAGACAGCGGCCTTGCTCACACAGCTGCAGGCCGACCTGGACTGTTGCCGGCAGTGGTTCAACGGGTTGTGGCTGCGCTCTCAAGCGCAGCTGGATCTCTACCTGGTTACCATAGGCCGCAATACTGCCGCTATCCCCGAGTTCAACCTGGTCATTGGCAGCTGGCAGATCAATGCCATCCACCTGCCAGCCGCCACCCTCACTGACCGACACGGTCAGTGATTGAAAACTGTCATCATTGCCGCCCCCAGCGGTGATATGCCAACCAGGTGCCAGGACTATTTCTATAGTCAGCGCTTTAACTGAACTGTCATTTTCATGCACTGCATCAGTCCGGCATACCAGCCGCGCCAGGCCACCGGCGGCATAGCCAATCCCCTCGGGCAGGGATTCGCTCTGCCAGCCAAATTCCCGCAGTACACTGGTGTGTCCCAGTGCCTGGTTGTTGACCTCGGCGCTTAACGCTGCCAACAGCCGGTTGCGTGCCTCAGTGAAGCGCAGCGCTGTACTGTCCTGATGCACCGGTCCATTCAGCCCCCAAACACGCGCCGCCAGTTGCCGCAGATTGGCCAGCATGGTGCCCACCGGCGACAGCGTTGCCCCGTCACCGGCATTACTGGAGCGCACCAGCATCGGCCCCTGCTGCTGGGCCGGTCCAAGATAGAGTCGGGCGGCATCAGCTTCATAAAAATCACCTAGCACCTGTTCACTCAGGGAAACAGCCTGTTCCAGCCAAGTCGAGGTGCCACTCACATCGTACAGACTGATCAGCCCGGCGATCAGGTTGGCATAGTCCTCAAGCTGGGCCGGGATGGAACTGGTACCGTTAAGGTTGATGCGCAGCAGGCTGCCGTCCGGGTTGCGGTTGTTCTCCAGTATCCGCTGCGCGGCCCGCTCCGCCGCCTGCAGCCAGTCGCGTCGCGCGCAATGAAATCCGGCCAGCGCCAGAGTGTGAATCATGGCGCCATTCCAGGCGACGATTAGCTTGTCGTCCCGCAATGGATGTTCACGCTGCTGCCGGTGCCCGTAGAGACTGCAGCGCAACTGGTCAAGCCTGGCGTAGAAGTCATCCCCAATATCTTCGGCCAGGGTCGGTAACCGGTCTTTCAGACTAAGCACATTCGCGCCTTCGAAATTACCCCGCTCACTGAGCACAAACACCTGCTCGGCAAAGGCAAACTGCTGCGGGTCCAGCACTGCCTGCAATTCATCCAGGGTCCAGACAAAGAACGTGCCTTCCGCACCTTCGCTGTCGGCGTCGGTCGCAGAGTAAAACCCGCCTTCCGGACACTGCATCTCCCGAACGACGTAATCAAGGGTCTGCTCAAGCACGCGCCGGTAGTAGCCATCGCCACTGTGCAACCAGGCGCGCAAATACACCAGACCAAGCTGCGACTGGTTGTAGAGCATCTTTTCAAAGTGCGGCACCAGCCACTGGGAATCGACGCTGTAGCGATGAAATCCGCCGCCGACCTGATCGTAAATTCCGCCCGCCGCCATGCCGTCCAGGGCCCGGCGCACGAAATCCCAGGCGCCACTCTCCTGGTGACCGCCCTCCTGAAGCCGCTCCGCATGATCCAGGAGAAACAGCAGAATCGGTTCCTGGGGAAATTTTGGTGCACCGGCCAGGCCACCGAGAGTCCGGTCCTCACGGTCCAGAACTGCGCCCACCATGGTTTGCGCCAGGTCCGGTGCCAGCGCGGTCTCGGGTTGTCTTGCTGCCAACAACCGTTTGATGGCTTCAGCAACACTTTTAGCGCTTGCTTCCAGCTCTTCCCGCTTGCCGGACCAAACCGATGCGACCTTGTTGAGCAGGTCCATGAAACCGGCTTTCGGGAAATAGGTGGCACCGAAAAATGGTCGGCCATCGGGCATCAGGAAACTGGACATGGGCCAGCCGCCATGGCCGCTGACCAGCTGCACACCGGTCATATAGAGCTCATCAAGATCAGGATACTGCTCGCGGTCCATTTTGATACTGATGAAGTGCCGGTTGAGCAGACGCGCAACCTCGACATCATCGAAACTTTCCACTTCCATGACATGACACCAGTGACAGGTGGAATAGCCGATGGACAGGAAAACCGGCTTATCCTCGGCTCTCGCCGCCGCGAACGCTTCGTCGCCCCAGGGATACCAGTCAACCGGGTTATGGGCGTGTTGCAGCAGGTAGGGTGAATCCTCAAGGACCAACCGGTTTACATATATTGCCCTGCCGTCCGCCCCCAGGTGTTCCGTGCGCTTGTCATACTGACCGGCCTTGTCCTGTTCGGCCTGACGCAGGCGGGTTTCCAGGTCAGCGGGACGTTCAGTAGGGTAAACAGCGTCGTTCATTTGATCTCCTGCCGCGATAAACGGAATGAAGTAAATTCAATGGGCTTGCGGTCTATAAAGTATCGTCTGTGCCCCAACAGGCGAGTGCTTAGTCTCCTTGATGCCCCTGTTCCCCGCAGGGGTTTTTTTTGTTCTTCAAAGATTTACGGGAAAGTACTTTTGTGTGGTTAACATAGCCATGTAGATCACTCGCGTCGAACGCAGCGACGGGAACGCAGGGTTCCCACCCCTGTGTTGCTCGTGCGGTAGCAGTCAGGCGCGGCAATTCATCCCCAGCTGCCGATTCATGCCCGCCAAGGTTCAACTGTCATCTTAACAAAGCAAAAGGGCGCAGGCTTCGCGTACTCCTCGTGTAGCCATTAATGCAGACACCTTCGGCTTAATCGCCTGAAATTGAGAATGCACTGCAACCGGATGACGGGCGATCAGACTCACCCCATTGCTTTTTTCTGAGGGCATTAAAAAAGGCGGTGGGTTTTGCCCACCGCCTTTCCTTGTTCAGGCGCTTACAAACTCTGATGATCAGAAGCGCATGGTGAATCCACCATAGATATGCCGTTCAGGTGCCGGTTCATAGGCGCGGCCGCCGAAGGCGTTGATGCGCACATTGGAGAAATAGTCTTCATCGAACAGATTGTTCACGCCAATGAACGGTGCGATGCTGGTATCGCCCCAATCGTAGGATGAACCGAAGCGCAGATTGGAAACCAGATAATCATCTACCTTTGTGGTACCGGCATTGTTGACCGTAAACTCGCCGACATTCAAGGCGTCCAGCACCACGTAGGCGCCAGAGGGATGAGTATAGGAAAGCTCGGCAAAGAACTGATGCTCCGGAATACCCGGAATCGGTTGGCCGACAGCCGCCGCATTACCGGTGAAGCTGTCAAATTCAAAGTTGGAATAGGTGTAGGCCACTACCGCTTCAAAGCGATCCGTCAGCTGCGCCTGGATCTGGGATTCAAAACCGCGACGATCCGTATCGGCATTCTCGAAGAAGGCACGGTTGGCGATACTGGTGACGTTCACAATCTCGTCTTCCACGTCCATGGTATACAGCGCCAGATCGTAATAGACGTCACCGCCAGCAAAAGTACCTTTGGCACCGACCTCGAAGTTCTCCGCCCGCTGGGCATTGACATTCGAAAAGCCACCCAGGCTCACGTCGAAATCCTGCGCCGGGCCACCCAGCTCAGTGAAGCTTGGTGTCTCGAAGGACTCGGAATAATTTACATAGAGACTGGTCTGCTCATTAGCGCGCAGTACCAGGCCGAGAGACGGGCTGAACTCATTGAAATCCAGTTCGGCACTTTGATCCTGGTTGACCAGGTACAGGTCGTTGATTGACAGATCGATGCTGTCATAACGGCCACCCACGTTCAGTGACAGGCTATCGCTCAAGGCCGTCTCGTTGCGCAGGTAAATGCCCCTGGCTTCAGCTTCTTCTTCCTGATTGAACGTCAGATCACCTTTCACACCAGCGTTATTCAGGAAACGTTGGCGGTCATCCCGTTGATAATCGGCATCGGCGCCAATGGTGAAAATATTGGCTAGCCCACCAAGTTCACCGCGATGGGTGTAACGGAAACCACCCCCGAAGAAGTGGCGGTCAAAATTCACGACTCCGTCATTACCGACAAACGGAATATGGGTGCCAATGGGCAAAAATGCCTCAAAGTCTTTCCAGGCCGTATAGGTGCGAACCGTCAGATCAGAACTGGCATCCAACTGACGGTTGTACACCAGTCCGAGACGTTGCTGGTCAAATGCCTCTCCGGCATTGGAGCTCAGGTTTCGGGCCTGTGCACCGGTGCGGTCCGCCGCCACGTCTGCCAGGGTGACACCACCGGAATCCTGGGCATAGGGTGAATTGACTGCGTTGGCAATCAACTGAATGTCGGAGTTGGCGTCAATGTCATAGCGGAACTTGCTGTTGATCAGGCTGTGTTGCACACCGGAGTAATCGCGATAACCGTCCATCTCCAGATGCGAGACATTCACCAGGTAACCCAGGCGCCCGGTCTGACCACCGGCTTTAACCTGAGCTCTCTGGTGGCCGAATTCGCCGCCCATAAGATTGGCTTCGACAAAGGGTTCCTCTGTGGGCTCTTCGGTGGTCAAAGCGATGACGCCACCGGAAGCAGTACCATACAGCGCAGCAGAGGGGCCACGAATCACTTCCACACTCTGGGCCGAGGCAATATCCAGGTCATCGGTACCACTCTGGCCATCAGCCAGAGTAACCGGAATACCGTCGGAGAAAACCTTGATGCCGCGCATCCCGAAATTGGCACGGGCTCCGAATCCGCGAATAGATACACGCAGGTCCTGGGCGAAATTATAGCGGTTCTGCATGAACAGCCCCGGCACCCTGGTCAGTGATTCATCCAGGCTCAACATCTGGCGACCCAATTGAATATCGTCCATGTTGACGACACTGACCGCAGCGGGAATGGAGCCCAGTTGCTGTTCGATCCGGGTGCCGACCACCACGAGTTCTTCCAGTCGGCTGGTGGATTCCTGGTCCTGAGCCATGGCCGGGCTGGCCATGCCAGCGACTGCCAGCGCAATGCTGGCGGCTAAACAATTCCTGTAGGTCATTCGAGTCTCCCTTGGTTTGACTTCACTATTCTTGCTCATACGTAAACAGCCAGTACGCGAACAAATCTCAACCGGGCCGCGCCAATTCGCCGCAACCGTGTTGATTTTAGTCTCATTTTTTTGTTGTTCGCCTCCGCCCGTGGGCGCAGAAAAACTGGCACTATCCCGCAATTTCAGAAAATTCCGACTCTGGCAGAACCAAGGCCGAACGCAGGCACGAAGGCTGCCTTCAGCCACCTGAACCTTACCTGAATAAGACGTTCAGCAAGACTTATAATCAAGAGCTGGATGCGCCGTTTAGCGGGGCTATGGGTGTGAGAGCAACTGACGGTATCTCTGGCCAGGACTGTTGTCCATTTTGACGGGTTGTCGCCCCTATCAATAATGGTTCATGCAGTAATAGTTCAGGCAGTAATAGTTCAGGCGCAATTTCCAGCACAATGTCCACATTGCCCGCTCCAGACAGCCGGAAACTCTTCCCAGTCACGGCTTTGGCTTGCTGCTGGCATTTTCCGGCCAAACCCGCCGCCAGCGATCATCAGGCGCCACTGCCGGGCGTCAGCAACTCATGCAGCGCTTCGGGGAAATACGGTCGGCCCCGGTCATTGACCGCGGTCGCTATCAATCGCGCGTTCAGCGCGGGCGCATCATCCTGCCGCCGGGTGATTACCTGGTCAAACTGCAGCCGCACACGACTGGGTCGCGAACAGGCAACGCTGACACTGAAATCATCGCCGGCGCGCAGGGGTTGCAGGTAGTCCAGCTCGGCCCGGGCAATCACGATAATGACACCGGCACGGGTCAGGGCCGCAAAGTCGAGACCGCGACTGCCAAGAAAGCAGTGTCGAGCGTGTTCCAGATAATGCTGATAGATGGCGTTGTTGACGATGCCCTGCATGTCGCATTCATAGTCGCGGACCTGCAGATCAATGCTGAACTGATCCATGGGAATAGGCTATTGATGAGAATAAGTAGTGAAAGTCAGGCGCTCAGGACACGCAGACTAGCGCATCCGGGGCCTGGCTGGTACCCGCTGGAAACCGACCTGGGAACAAAAAATGGTGGCCACAAAAAAGCCCCGGGAAGGATCCAACCCGGGGCTTGCCGCGGGCCGCCTTCCCCGGACGACCCGACAGTGCTGTTAGCCATTACTGCTCGTATAGTTATTGAGAACTGGCCATAACCCGGCGTTGTTTGCGGTTCGCCCGCTGCTGCAGATCGCCAGCCTGATTCATCAGCCACAGGCCAACATTATCGTGGGGTACCAGGCCGGTTTCGTCGGCGCGATAGTCAAGCCCGCTGAGCACTCCATGATAAGGACCAAAACCCATCACCCGATACGGCACCACCAGCGTCGTCTTGCCACTGGCGCTTGCCTGTTGCACGTAGCTACGAATTTGCTGTTCGGCCTGTTCACGCTTGTCCTCCCAGTCTTCGCGCAAGGTAAACACGCTGATATCGGCCACGCCCAGTTGCTTTCTGGCCAGCTCGGCACGCTCGCTGATCCGCGCAATCCAGCGCGCGTTCTCGGCATCATCGCCTGGGCCATGGGCCAGCACCATGACGGTTTCTTCGGCCGGGTTCTGACTCAGGTTGCGGATTCGCGTCAGCAGCACCTGATCCATTTCCTCGGCATCCGCCAAACCTTCTTCGCTCAAGTGAAATTCCAGGTCCGTATCGATCTGCCAGAAACCCATGGGCATGCGCCGCTCTGGCTCGCTGGCCATCTTGGCCATCGCTTCGGCCTTGCTTGGAGCACCATCGTTCAACCCCAGAATTTGTTCGGTGCGCTCGTACCAACTTTCTCCGGAGATGAACATCCGCACCACACCAACGTGATCCACGCCAGCGGCTTCCAGTTCGCGCACCGCGCGTTCCATGCTGCCTGCATCGGCCATACCGAACGCCGCCGCCACCGGATAGCGGGCCTTGAGTTGGGCCAGCGAGGATTCCACAGCCGCATCCCATTCCTCGCCACCACCGTGAGCCATGACCAACACCCCGAACTCCACAGGCTCACTGCCTGCGGTATCGCTGTTGCTGGCGCTGCTCGCGCAACCAGCCAGCAGCACGCCGAGCGTTGATACCAGTACCGCCTGGCGCAAGAATGCGGAGCAGCGGGTAAGTATAGAATACACATTCCATAATGACATTTTTATTTCTCCGTAGTGAGGAATGATCAGAATTCGATATTCAGACCCAACCGGAAGTTGGTGCCAGGCTGTTGGGCATTAGCTATCTGCTCGAGGTCGTCCGCTGGAAGCCCCTGGATGTTACCCCAGCGGGCATACTGCTCATCCAACAGGTTGAAGACGCCAAAGCGCAGGGTCGCCGACTCCGCAAGATTATAGTAACCAACCGTATCGACAACGGAGTAGGCGTCGGCCGTAGCCACGTCCGGCGCCGAAACGCGGTCCTTTTCACCGACCAGCGTCAGCATGAGTTCGCCGCCCCAGCGGCCGTTGGGGCGGTCATAGCTCAGGCCCAACACTGTAGTCAGCGGATCAACCATATCAATCGGTGTGTTGCTGATCTCGTTGTCGCCGCGGGAGTAGGCCAGCGAGCCTCGTACCTGCCACTGCTCATTCAGATAAACATTGGCATTCGCCTCGACACCACGAATGGTTACCTCGCCCACATTGCGGTCCTGGAACAGTCGAATCTCATTTTCCACACCAACAAACGTGCTCTCGATAAAATTCTCATAACTGTTGTGATAGGCGGCCACGCTGACGAAAGCGTTGGCGAAACTGGCCCTTAGCCCCGCCTCTAGCCCGCGGCTGGATTCCGGCTGGACATCGGGATTGGGTATGGAGGCATAGCCGAAGCCGAGGTTCACAAAGGCCTGGTTCGCCTCATCGAAATTGGGTGGCCGGTAGCCTTCGGCATACTGGGCAAACAGCGAATAGGTCTCATTAAGATCGTACAGGGCGCCCAGGCTGAGCGAGGTCTGGTCGACATCAAGAGGGACAACGGAGAAACCGCCAAAGTTTTCAATGTCGCCCGCCCCGTCCAGCAAGGGGTCATTGACGCGCGGGTCCAGCTGGTAGCGATCGTAGCGCAGCCCGGGAATCAGCGTCAGGCCCGTCCCGGCCACGGTTATTTCATCCTGCAGGTAAACCCCGTAGCGCGTGGTGGTGGAATCCGGAAATGTCTTGTTGGGAAATACCTCCGGCGGTGCGAATGGAAACGCGGAGATCGTGCAGGTGGTAGCGCCGGTACTGAGGCTCTCCTCACAGCGATTGCGCGGTCGCTCGGTTTCTGTTTCGTCGTAATTCAGGCCATAGGCCAACGAATGAGTGACAGCGCCGCTACCCAGGGTTTTTTGCAAATTCAGATTTAATGCCTGGGTGGCCTGATTAAACTCGAAGTCGGTATCGCGAATTGCGCGAGTACCGCCGAACGTGGAGCGATCACGGGGATTCAAAAACGAGAAACTGGTGCGTTCCTGAACAGTATTCTGTAGCGCATCGGTGCTCTGATAATTCATCACCAGCTGCAGGCTGTCCAGCAGCACGGTGTTGGCTTCCAGATCGTAGATCAGGCCAAAACGCCGACGTTCGGTCTCGTCCCGGCCGCGTGAGCTGGTCACCGAGCGCTGCACATCCGTTTGCACATCGATCAGGTTCTGGTCCTGGTACTGCTCGGCGCTGAGCGTCAATTGCTGGCCGGGCGCCAGATCCCAGAAGCCCTTGAGGAGGAAGCTATCCGATTCGCCGTCCTGGGGATTCAGGCGGCCCGGTCCATTAACCTGCTGCTCCGCAAAGCGACGATGGGTAAACTGCGCCAAAACACCCAGGTCGCCCTGCTGCCATGCGGCGGTGACTCCGGCCTTGTACTGGGCGTCGGCATCGGCGGCCGAGGTATTGAGGCCAATATATTGACCATTGTCGCCCTGCACATAGTCGCGAGCGGTTTTGCTGGTGAGAATGACCGCGCCACCCATGGCGTCGGCACCATACAGCACCGAGGCTGGACCACGAATGATTTCCACGGTCTTCAGCGTGTCCAGCTCGAAGCTGTCTTTCCCGTAGGAAGACGGCCCGGCGGCATAGATATCGTTGCCGCGCACGCCATCAATCACCGTTAGCACCCGGTTTCCGCCAATACCGCGAATACTGAAACCCTGGTTTCCACCGCGCGTGGCCGTGTCCATGCTGACGCCAGGCTGAAAGCGCACTACATCTTCCAGGTCGTTGGCAATTTGTCGATCCAGATTCTCGGCGGTTACCAGGGTCACCGTGCCGGCGATATCCTCAATGCTGCGCGGTAATCGAGTGGCAGAGATCGTAACTTCCTCGACGCGCTGGGCACTGCTCTGGGCCAGAGCGGATTGGCTGGCCCCGGTTACCGCCGTTGCCAGGGCGGACAGCGCAAACACAGCCAGGGCGCGGTGCGAACAGGATGGAAGTGCAGCGATGGCAGTGGCTGGTTCTGGATTTTTGCTGGTACTTACCAGCGTATTTTCGCTAGGCATAGCGTGGCTCTCCTGTGAGTCTGGAGAGTCTGGCTAGCTGCCTGCGGATGTCGCGGTGGCTGGCTTGACTCGGTCAGGGCGAACGGTTCAGCCCTGAGGAAATAGTGAGTTGGTTGGTCTGGTTGCCGGTTGCGGCGTTCCTATTTGGTCAGAATCAGTTTGTTGTTGGAGGTGATCCGCAACTGATAGCGCTCGCCATTGTGTTCGATGGTGAGATATCGCCGGTCGCCCAACAGCTCCCGACTTTTCACCAGGTCGCCGGATTCCCCGGCACCGAATGGTCGGCTGACTGATTTCGAATCGGATTCGGTCATGACTCGCTTCACTGCTCGGTGGCCTGACGCATGAGTGAAAGGATCTGATAACCAGGTGGCGATTACCGTGTAATCTCCCAGTTCACCAACCCGACAGACCAGTGTGGTTAATATGCTCTGCGGCAATTTGTCGCAGGCCAAAATAGTAAGCGAACCTGATTGCTTATGCAAATGATAATTATTCCTATTTGCATTGAGGTGAACTGCGGGTGCTGCGCGTGCAGCCAGAAAAGGGGCAAATCCACTGCCAGAGCTGGCAGGAAAACGTGGAAAGCGGATCGACAGTAAATGCCGTAGGGGGCTGCCGAGAACGGCTATGACTGCTAAAGCAGCGGCATTTTGGGAATGCCGATGCTATAGGTCAGGGGTCAGGGGCCCGGTCGAAAACCCGGGTCAATTCGATGGGCACCAGGAACGAATCCGGCTGAATGGTCATGACGATCCGCAGGCGATTACCGTCTGCGCTCAGGGTATAGGTCTCGATGGTGAATCCTCCGTCCCTGGGCTGACCTTCCACCATCAGCGTATCACCCTCGAAATAGCCGAACGACCAGTCAGAACCTCCTTCGCTGTAAAAATCTGCGGCCGAGACCCGGCGACGCCGGCCATCGGTGTGCAACACCCGCTCAAATTCATCTTCATAGGTGAAGCGAAATTCCGGGGCATCATGGGCGATGGTCAATACATCATCGTAGGAAATGCGGTCATACAACTCGTGGGATGGCGGGCCACCACGGTAAAAATCTTCCTGGTTGTTGAACAGACCACGACCACCCTTGCCGCCGCCGGCCTCGATGGCCTCCTCCACCTGATCGTCGGTGTTGTCGCTCAACTCCTCATTGATGACCCAGTGACCAGCAAAAGCGTCCCCGGGATTCTCGGCGGCCAGCAACCCGGCTGGTGTCAGCAACACCAGTAAAAGCAAAACAGCGCAGCAGGTTCGCGAGCTGGCGGACGAGGCAAATGGCTGGAATCGGCTAGGTTTCATGGTTGCAATGCGAGTCCTTGACCCGGAAAAGGATACACCGTCCGCTTACGACTCTGAAGCAGCTTCTTCCTTGCTTATTTTTTTGCGGGGCCGCTCGAAGAATACGCTGCGCTTGCTCACCAGCAACCGAGCGGCGACTATCAGCGCCGCAAACAGCACCAGGTAGTAAACCGGGAAGGCCGCGAGCGCGTCCACAAACACCTGATCCTCTACCGCTGCGTCGCTGAGCGCCGGGTCGGCCCCGGCGCGCAGCCCGGCCACCAGTCCGGTATACAGCAAACTCGCCAGACCCAGTCCCAGGTTCAGCGCCAGACCGCGAAAACTCAGCACCGTGGCGCGCTGCCTGGAGTCCACGACGCGATTGATATAGAAGCTGGACTGGAACTGCACCATGCCCATCATGGCAAACGCACCGAACGCAAACAGCACACCCCAGTAGGGAATCGCCAGGGCCACGCCAGACAGGCCAAGCACCAGAATTGCGGACAGCCAGAGAAAGTTCATGAACGGCGGCTGATGGTTAACCATATAGCGAGAAATGCGGGCATTGATGATGCCCGCCAGGGACATCCCGGCCCCGACCAACCCGAACCAGGAAGTAGGAATATCGATGGCCCGCCAGTACTCACTGGACAGCACCACCAGTTGCCGCCCCACGGAATCCAGCGCCAGGGCAGCCAGAATCACAAACAGCACAAAACGGTGGCCCAGAGTCCAGCGAGCCGCCGCCCCAATCTGCCTGAAGGCACCGGCTACCACGCGCAGGTCTTCAGCCAGGGCTTCGCCGGTCTCCTTGGTGTCCGGCTCGTCATCCTTGTCCAGATCGTAAAGCCCCAGCGCAGTCACCAGCACTATCAGTGAGGTCATCAGGGTAAGCACCACGGGCAAACGGATCACGGTCTGCTCACTGAGTGACCAGCTGTCGTTGAAAAAACCCAGCAGGCCATTAACGATTGCGGGATCGTAAGCAAACGCCCCGAGGATCATGGTGGTGGAAAAACCAATAGCCACCACAATGCTGATCTTTTCCAGAATCGCCGACCACTCGTCTTCCCGGCCGAGTTTTTTCAGTGAATCGTAGGCCAGCGCCTCATCGGCGCCACTGGCCGCCGCTTCCGACAGCCCGGAGCACACCCGGTTACCGAGAAACAGCAAAAACAGCAGGTTCGAGGAACCCATGGGAGCAAATGCGATCAGCGCCATTTCCACCACCATCAGCGCAGCAGCGTACACCACCAGTTTTTTGCGGCCCACCACATCGGCCAGGGCCCCGGATGGCACTTCCGCAAGTACGATGGTAATGGCCCAGGCGATATTGAGAATGGAGAACTGCTCCAGACTCAATCCATAATCCAGGAACAAAACCGTGAACACGGGGTAGTAAAAACGGGCCGAGTAGAACAGCCGGAACAGGATAAAGCGCCGAACATTGCCTTCCAGGCGATGTTGGTTGGGAACAGAAGCATTCATGTGGCGGGCGCTGGCCTATTGGGGGCGAACTGTCTTTACGTGCCGGTATCCAGCCGCGGATCAAACCGCTGCCAGCTAGACCAGCTTACGTCGCCAGGTCGCGATCGCCTGGCCGATCTCATCGGGCGAGTCTTCCTGGATAAAATGAGTCCCCGCCACGGTCACCTCCTGCTGATTCGGCCACTGCCGACAAAATTCACGCTGTCGGCCGATGAGTATTGCGCCGGGCTCGGCATTGATAAACAGCTTTGGCACTTTCGACTCGCTCAGCCAGTCCGCATAATCCTGCACCAGGGCCACTACTTCTTCCGGCTCCCCAGCGATGGGAATCTGCCGCGGCCAGGACAGTGTCGGTCGGCGATCTTCGCCCGGGTTGAGGAACGGCCGTCGATACACCGCCATCTCTTCCTCACCAAGTTCGCGAATTACAGAGCCAGGTAACACTCTTTCGATAAACAGGTTCTTATCCAGAATCATGTCTTCACCTGCCGCCGAGCGAAAGCCCTGGAATATTCCCCTGGCGGCCTCCGGCCAGTCATCCCAGCTTAGCGGCATGACAATGCCTTCCATGTAGGCGATTCCCAACACATCCTTGCGGTGCCGGTTGGCCCAGTCGAAACCCAGCGCACTGCCCCAGTCGTGAATAACCAGCGTGACATTGGACTGTACACCCAGGGCCCGCAGGGCGCCGTCGAAATAGTCACGGTGTTCCAGCAGCGTGTAGCGGTCCCGGTTGGAGTGCGGTAGTTTGTCCGAATCCCCCATGCCGATCAGGTCAATGGCGATACAGCGGCCCTGGTCCTGCAGGTGCGGCATGATGTTGCGCCACAGGTAGGAGGACGTGGGATTGCCATGCTGGAAGACAATCGGATCGCCCTCCCCCATTTCCACATAGCTCATGGTCTTGCCGTTGACCTCAATGGTCTTTTTTGGGTGCTCTTTGGCACTGATCATCTGCCTGACTCCGCTGTACTCTGGATGATGCTCTCTGGCATGCGCTGTATTGTGCTGGTTGCCGTGCAGAATAGCCCCGGGCAGCGCGGTAATCAACGCAGGCTCGCCGCGTCATTCCGCCCTGGGCGTGGGTCGGCGATAAAAAGGCCGGAATAGGCGAAAAATAGCTGCGAAATGCACGAATTGAACTGTCGCGCAGTTATCAGATATGCTCCCGTGCATCTTTTCCACTTTAGAAAAACCAGCTTAACGGGGGAACTACCAGCATGACCATGCAAAACACACCACTGCTAATGTCACGGATTCTTGGCAGGGGCGCGCAACTGGACCCGGAGGCCGAGGTCGTTACCATGCAGGCAGACGGCATGCATCGGCAGTCGCTGAAGCAAACCTGGGATCGCGCCAATCAACTGGCTCACGCCTTAAAGGCCCACGGCATTGAGATCGGCGATCGCGTCGCCAGCTTCATGTGGAATAACTACCGACACCTGGAGCTATACCAGGGCGTTCCCTCCATGGGCGCGGTGCTGCACACACTCAATATTCGCCTGTCGCCCACCGACCTGGAATACATTATCAATCACGCCAATGACCGGGTGCTGTTTATTGACGAGGATTTGCTGCCGCTGCTGGAACCGCTGAAAGGCAAAATTGACTGTGTCGAGTTGATCGTCATTTGCCGGCATGGAGAAGGTGGCGAAAGCAGCTTTGAGAACACCGTCGACTACGAGGAGTTCATCAAGGACCAGCCCACTCAATACCCGTGGCCCGATATCGATGAAACCGCTCCCATGGGCCTGTGCTATACCTCCGGCACCACCGGCAAGCCCAAGGGTGTGATGTACACCAACCGCTCTACCTACCTGCACACCCTGACCGAGTCGCTGACCGACTCCATCGGCCTGTCGTCCCTGGATTCACTACTGGGCATTGTCCCCATGTTCCATGCCATGGGCTGGGGCCTGCCGTTCGCCGCCTCCATGCTGGGTTGCAAGCAGGTCATGCCACACCGTTTTATGGTGCCTGACGCGTTTCTGAAATTGATAGTGGAAGAAGATGTCACCATCTCTGCCGGTGTCCCGACGATCTGGCAGGGCGTGCGTGCAGCACTGACCGCGGCACCAGAAAAATATGATCTCAGCAAGCTGGGCCGACTGACCTGTGGCGGTTCGGCACCGCCGGTGGAGATGATGCGCTGGTACTGGGATACCTACAAGATCGAAATGATCCAGGGCTGGGGCATGACCGAGACCAATCCCCTGGGCACGATCTCCCGCAAGCAGTCCAAACGCTCCCATCTTGACCTGGATGAGGACCAGCAATTCAAAAACATCGCCAAGGCTGGTCTGGCCATGCCGGGCCTGGAAGTGGAAATCTTTGACGAGGACTGGAACCCGGTACCTCATGACGGCGAATCCGTTGGCGAGCTGTGTATTCGTGGCCCCTGGATCGCTTCGGAATACTATAACGACCCGCAGCCGGACAAGTTTCATAATGGCTGGCTGGTAACCGGTGATGTCGCCAAGATCGATGCCGAACAGTACGTGATCATTGCCGACCGCTCCAAGGACATGATCAAGTCCGGCGGCGAGTGGATTTCGTCTGTTGACCTGGAAAACCATATTGTTGGCCTGCCGGAGATCGCCATGGCTGCCGTGGTGGCCCAGCCCCATCCCAAGTGGGATGAACGACCGGTGGCCCTGGTGGTACTGAACGAAGGCAAGGAGCTGGATGCCGATGCGGTAATCGCCCACTGTGCGACCAAGTTTGCCAAGTGGCAGCTCCCGGATGAGGTGATTGCCATGGATGCCCTGCCCCTTGGTCCCACCGGCAAGGTAGACAAGAAAACCATCCGCGCCAACATGGAACAGGATGGCTACAAGCTGCCCGATCAGCGCTGATCGTCACAGCTTGTAAAAGCATAAAGTCGAAGTCAAAAAGGGTCCCGAGGGACCCTTTTTTATGGTTCATCGCAAATTTACCGGGAAGAACGATGAGAAGACCAATTGCGTGGGGTGTCTGGTCATGTAACTTACTGACCTCGAACGCGGCTGCGGAGAGGCAGGGTTCCCGCCCCGCCTGCCCGGCGCGACCACAGCCTTCAGATGGGCACAACAAACAATTCCACAATCAAAACCTGGTCAGGATTCCCGGCAATGCGCGAACAACCTTGTTACTACCTGCTGCTCGCCAACCAGACGCAGTAACGAGTCCAGTTACTGGCCAGAATCCGTTGGTGCGTAGTCCTCCCCTTCCAGCTCGGCACGCCGGGCACCGGCAAGAATACCCGGTAGTGCATAGTTGCCCTCGTGGCAGGCGTATTCGTACACATCATCGTCGGTGAGGTTCATTGGCAGTTCGCCGCTCCAGGGCTGGGTATAGTTTTCCGGGTCCTCTACCGTGAACTGATAGAGAATCGCGTCATCCGCTACCCGGGTGAAACGCTCGGTAACGTGCATCTGCTGGGAGCCGTAAAAGCGGTGCTCCAGCGACGAACGCAGGCTTTGCTGCGGGTGGAAGTTCGTTGTTTCCACCACCAGGGTATCGCCCTCGTAATAACCAATGGAATCCCCCATCCACTGATACTGCGGTGGTTCGAGAAAGTCCGCGTTGAGTCGAATGATGCGGGCATCGTGGTTCATTTCTGCCAGCAGCACCACGTAGTCTGGTGTTTGGACAATCTCGGTGAGATTGTTGTACAGCACCGGCAGCTTGGGGGGCCCACCGGTAGAACCGAAACCCACAGTACAGCGCTCCCCCAAGGGTCGTACTTCCGGTCCATCATAGCCGCCGCGGCGCTCCATGGCCGCGGCAAAGTTGGCGCGCCCTTGTTCGCTGTAGGGCAGCTGACCATCCGCCGGATCAACAATAATAGAGGTGCGAATCTCGCCGCTCACCGTTGCCAGCCGCTCACCGGGATCCATCCAGAAGGTGTTGTAGCCGCCCACGCCACGACCCGCCGTCGGGGCTTCCCGATCAGGGTCGCTGGGCTGGTTGGACGCCTCGTTCCTGGCCCGGACCTGGGCTTCAATTTGCAGCGCCTCTTCCTCGGAAATCACCAGCTTGCCGTCATAGCGCGCGGCACGCTCCAGATTGGTTTGTGTGGCGATGGACCAGGTGCCCTGGAGATCCGGCGCACCAAATGCGGTACGCGGCGGGATATAGCCGGCATCCTGGGCAACAACGGGTAAGGCGTAACTAAGAACCATGGCGACGACGGCCAGGGCGGTGGGCAGTACTCTCATGGTGTGCCTCATGATTTTTTTATGAACCCTGGTCAATCCCAGAGCCTGTCAGTTAACAGTGTTTATGGGTGTCAGTGTTGTTGTGATTATGCAACGCTCAGCATTGCTGCACTAGAGGAATGCGACAGACTGCAACGAGGCATACAGGGACTGCACATCAGCCGGCAGCACGCCTTTTTTGTCGGGGCGATGGTTGATCAGCGCGGGATCAAAACAGCGAACCCGCCTGGGCCGGGGCAGCCCCAGAGTCCTGGCTATTTTGCCAACCCGGGCATCGGGGTTATCCAGCAGTGGATCAAAATTGAGTATCGGAAAAGGTGTTGAGCGATACCTTGCCAGCAGGCGCTGGTTGTAATCCAGCCACAATCTCATGGCTTGTTCTGCACTGGCAATGTCGCAGTTGGCCTGCAACGATTTCGCCACCGCCTGCGGGTGGCGGAATACCCCTACCAGCTGTACCGCCGACAACAGATCCTGCCAGCCGTCCAGAGTCAGCAACAGGCGCGGATCATTGATTCCCCAGACCCTTGAGCCGCCGCAGTCAGCAACCAGCTTTTTACCCGCCGCCAGTTGTGCGCCGCTCCATTCCACTTGCTCCGGGGGTTGTTCCCAGCTGCCGCCGGACTCCGCCAGCACCGCCTCATTAAGCGCCATCACCGGTGAATCGTTGCTGCTGGAATCAGCTGTGCGAGGCACGGAGCCCTGCAGGTCCAGTCCCGCCTGCTGCAGCGCCGCAGCCATAAAGTTCATACCGCTGCGCGGCATGCCCAGAACTACAACAACCCTGGGTTTGCCAAAGCTGCGCCTGACCCAGGACGAAACACTGTAGGGCAGTAGTCGCAAAACCTAGATATTCCGAGCAATCAGCAGCTTCATGATTTCATTGCTACCGCCGTAGATTTTCTGCACCCGGCTATCCACATACATCTTGGCGATCGGATATTCCATCATGTAGCCATAGCCCCCAAAGAACTGCAGACACTCGTCGACAATCTCACACTGTTTGTCGGTGACCCACCACTTGGCCATCGCCGCCGTGGCGTCGTCCAGCTTGCCTTCCGCCAGTTTCATGGCGCAGTCGTCAACAAATACCCGCGCCAGCCGCGCCTCGGTATAGCACTCGGCCAATTTGAACTGGGTGTTCTGGAAATCCAGAATCTGCTTGCCGAAGGCCTTGCGCTCCTTCACGTACTGGCTGGTCAATTCCAGCGCTGCCTCGATGGTCGCACAAGCGCCAGCAGCAATTATAACCCGCTCCTGGGGCAGTTGCTCCATGAGTTGCACAAAGCCGCGCCCTTCAGTCCCGCCCAACAGGTTTTCTTCCGGCAACAGGACATTATCGAAAAACAGCTCGGAGGTATCCTGCGCCTTGAGGCCGATTTTTTCCAGATTACGGCCGCGGGTGAAACCGGCTTTGCCCTCGGATTCTGCAGCCTCTACCATCATTAATGAGATGCCCTTGGCACCTTCCGACGGGTCAGTCTTGGCCACGACACAAATCAGGTCGGCGTTCTGACCATTGGTGATAAAAGTCTTCTGCCCGTTCAGACGATAGCCATCTGCCTCCCTGATTGCCGTGGTGGCAATGGACTGCAGATCCGATCCGGTGCCTGGTTCAGACATGGCGATAGCGCTTATCAGTTCACCACTGGCCATGCGCGGCAGCCAGCGCTGCTTTTGCTCTTCAGTGCCGTAGGAATTGATGTAGTGGGCAACGATGCCCGAGTGCACGCCGTTGCCAAACCCGGAAATATTGGCATAGGAAAATTCTTCCACCAACACCATTTCGTGACGAAAATCACCGCCGCCACCGCCGTATTGCTCGGGAATCGAGGCGCATAACAAGCCCGCTTCACCCGCCTTTAGCCAGGCCTCGCGATCCACAAATCCCTGTTTATCCCAGGTTGGACTGTTGGGCGTAAATTCCCTTTCGATAAACCGGCGCACCGCGTCGCGCAGCATACGCAGTTCATCGTCCATCCAGGGTGAAACTACTTCATGCAGACTCATGGCAACAACACCCTCAACCGGGAAGCGCATTCATGCGCTCAATAATCATGGCATTGGCGGTGCCGCCACCTTCGCAGATCGCCACCAGACCATAGCGTGCATTGCGACGCTCAAGCTCATGCACCAGCGAGGTCATCAGCTTGGCGCCAGTGCCGCCCAGCGGATGCCCCAGGGCCTGGGCGCCACCATTGACGTTAAGCTTTTCCGGGTCGGCTCCCAGCGCTTTGGCCCAGGCCAGCGGTACCGAGCCAAACGCTTCATTGACTTCATACAGGTCAATGTCATCAATACTGAGCCCGGCTTTGGCCAACACTTTTTCGGTAGCCGGGATCGGACCTTCCAACATGATAACCGGGTCAGAACCCACTACCGCCAGGGAATGAATTTTCGCGCGCACCGGCAGATTGAGACGGCGCACGGCATCGGCGTTGGCAATCATCACCGCCGCGGCGCCATCGCTGATCTGGCTGGCGGTACCGGCGGTGATGACACCGTCTTCGCGCAGGGTATTGAGGGACTGCAGTCCTTCCAGCGACGCATCGAAACGGATGCCCTCATCAATTTCGTGCACATCGCTGCTGCCATCTTCCAAAGTGATATTGACTGGCACCACTTCATTCCTGAAGTAGCCTGCTTCGGTGGCTTTGGCGGCGCGCTGATGACTGGCCAGACCGAAGGCATCAAGCTCTTCACGGGTGATCTGGTATTTCTCCGCCAGCAGCTCAGCACCGTCAAACTGGCTAAACTGGATACCCGGATACTGGGCTTCCAGGCGATCACCCTTGGGCACACCACGGCCATGCTCCAGGCCATCACGAATATTGGAACCGATCTCCACAGTGCTCATCGCTTCCACGCCACCGCTGATGATCACGTCCTGGGTTCCGGACATAACCGCCTGGGCACCGAACTGAATAGCCTGCAAAGAAGAGCCACACTGTCGGTCAACAGTGGTACCCGGCACCTCCAGCGCGAGCTTGGAGGACAGGGACACGTTACGCCCCAGATTACTGGCCTGAGAGCCAATCTGCATCACCACGCCAAACACCACGTCATCCACTTGATCCACCGGAATGCCGGTACGGTCCACCAGGGCGTCGACCACCATGGCACCCATGTCTACCGGATGAACCCGACTTAACCGTCCCTTTTTTCTACCGGTGGCGGTGCGTACCGCTCCGACTATGTATGCGTCAGCCATGCTGGCTCTCCCCTTGCTGTGTAGTTACAGGTAATAGTTATAGGCAATAGTTACAGGCAATAATTGCAGCCAATACTTGTGGCTGGATAGTCACTGGCGCCAGCTGATTGCCGGTAATTGAATCCGTGTCAGGCCGGCATGCGGATACCCGCATCCAGACGGATTGTTTCTCCGTTCAGGTAGCTGCAGTTGATGATGTGCGCCACCTCGGCAGCGAATTCATCCGGCTCCCCCAGACGTTTCGGGAACTGGGTAATAGCAATCAACGGCTGCCGTACTTCCTCCGGCGCGCCGGCCAGCAGTGGCGTTTCAAACACGCCCGGGGCAATACACATGACACGGATGCCCAGCTTGCTCAGGTCACGGGCTATCGGCAGGGTCATGGACACGATGCCGCCCTTGCTGGCCGCGTAGCCGGATTGTCCGGTCTGGCCGTCGAACGCGGCAATAGAAGCCACGTTGATAATCACGCCGCGCTCACCGTCGTCAGACTGCGGTTCGTTGCCCTGCATCACCTCGGCGCACAGACGCAGCGTATTGAAGGTGCCGATCAGGTTGACCCGCACTATGTGCTCAAACTTGGCCAGCGGCATGGCACCATCGCGGCCCACCGTGCGCGCAGCACCGCCGATACCAGCAGAATTGACGTTGATATGGATTGTCCCGAATGCCGCAACAGCTTCATTCACCGCCGCCTGTACCGCGGCCTCGTCGGCCACATCACCGGCATGCACCCGACAGGCATCCCCCAATTCCGCGGCCGCCTCGCCCAGCGCGTCAGCATTGCGGTCAAACAACATAACCCGTGCCCCATTGGCTACCAGCAATCTGGCAGTGGCCAATCCCAGACCGGAGCCACCGCCGGTTATAAATGCAGTCTTGTTCTGTAAATCCATTGTCCTTGTGCGCCTTGTTGCAAGCGTTTTCCAGTACCAGCCGTCAAGCGCCGGGGGCGTTGACGGTGAATTTCGAGCGATTGCTCGCAATCGCTGTGCAGGTGAGCATAATCCATCAAATGGGAAAAGGGAAACCGCCCACCGGGGTCGAACACCGGCTATATTTTAGCCAGTGAATCCCCTATTATTCTTGGGCTTTCAATGCCGCCAAACAGCACTGCGGCGGACAACGGAATTGTCAGCAGCGCTGCAAATCAAGGGAATCATCATGGGAGCACTCAAGGGTATTCGCGTCATCGAAATGGCTGGCATCGGGCCTGGCCCGTTTTGCGCCATGATGCTTGCCGACATGGGCGCCGAGGTGATTCGCATTGATCGCCTGGCACACAAAGGCCAGGGGCACCGGGCCCATACCCTGAATCGCGGTCGCCGCTCGCTGGCACTGGATCTGAAAAATCCGGATGCTCTGGACGCAACTCTAAGGCTTGTAGACCAAGCCGATGTGCTGGTAGAGGGGTTCCGTCCGGGGGTCATGGAACGGCTGGGCCTGGGTCCGGATGAGTGCCTGACACGCAACCCACGGCTGGTTTTCGGGCGCATGACCGGCTGGGGCCAATCCGGCCCGCTGGCAGCGGCCGCGGGTCACGACATCAACTATATTTCCATTGCCGGTGCACTGGGTGCCATGGGCTACCCGGATCGACCGCCTGCACCGCCCCTGAACCTGGTCGGAGACTTCGGCGGCGGTGCCATGTATCTGCTGGCCGGGATCCTGGCCGCTCTGGTAGAGCGCAGCACGTCCGGTGCGGGCCAGGTAATTGACGCCGCCATGACCGACGGCACCGCCAGCCTGCTGACTCCGTTTTATGGATTGATGGCCATGCAGCAATGGTCCGCGGAGCGCTACAGCAATCGCCTGGACGGCGGTGCTTATTATTATGGTGCTTACCAGTGTAGTGACGGCAAATACATCAGTATTGGCTCCCTAGAGCCACAGTTCTACGCTCTGCTGCTGGAAAAATGCGGTATTACCGATCCCAGTTTTCAGGAGCAGCTTGACCAGTCCGCCTGGCCGGAAAAGCGTGAAAAACTGACCGCCCTGTTCAAGACCCGAACGCGTGCCCAGTGGTGTGAGCTGCTGGAAGGCACCGACGTGTGTTTTGCCCCGGTTCTGGATCTGGCCGAAGCGCCAGACCATCCGCACAACCAGGCGCGACAGACTTTTGTGGACTTTGAAGGCGTGCAACAGCCCGCGCCAGCCCCGCGCTTCAGCCGCACGCCAGGCAGCATTCAGTCAGCCCCCGCCCTGGCCGGGGAACACAGCGAACAAATACTGGGCGACTGGGGGTTTGGCGAGGATGAAATCGCCGCTCTGAAGCAGGCATCGGCGATCTAGCCGACACTGTCAGCAGCAACTGGCACCGTCAGGAGCAACTATGGAAAGTCAAAATCTGGCCTTTACGCTGACCCTGGTGGCCGCGGTGTCTTGCCTGGCGGTGTTCGTCAACTGGGCCAGCAACCGGCATATCCCGGGCCTGCTGTCTATTGCCATTGGTTTCCTGATTAACAGCCTGGGCTATGTGCTACTGAGCACTCAGGGTAATTTCGATCCGCTGCTGTCGGTGGTGCTGGCCAATATCCTGATCCTCGGCGGCCGTATTCCCATCCTGATGGGACTGGCGCGCTTCTGGAATCAGGAGGATTCGCGCCTGCCGCTGTTTGCGCTGGTCTCTTTCCTGCTCGCAGCTGGCGCCATTTACTACTTCTCGGCAGTAAGCAACAACATGGTCTTGCGCATTCGCATTTACAGCACACTGATGGTGTTGTTTTCCCTGGCCAATATTTACCTGACCGTGAATGGCCTGCGCATCGAGCGCCGCCTGCGGCCGGTAATGTCAGTAAGTGGCAACTTCGGCGCTTTCCTGGCCATCATGCTGTTCGGCTTTAACGCCGTCACCGAATTCATCCTGATGGTGGTGCGCACCGGTGAACTGGCTGCGACACCGGAAGACGGGCTGTCGCTGTTGTTTTTGGGCTCTATTTTCACCACCGTCATTTTTGCCTTTGCCATCATCATCATGACCATGGAAGAGCTGACGGTGGAGCACAAGGAAAACTCCCTCTACGACCCGATTACCACCATTCTCAATCACCGCACGTTTCTGGAGGTCGCACAGCGTATTATTGGTGTCGCCCTGCGCTATTCCCAACCGGTCACGCTACTGACTATCGAGGTTGAAAACATGGAGGATATCGTCAAGGAA
The DNA here is from genome assembly GCA_965230125.1 of uncultured Pseudohongiella sp. Classification (GTDB taxonomy): domain Bacteria; phylum Pseudomonadota; class Gammaproteobacteria; order Pseudomonadales; family Pseudohongiellaceae; genus UBA9145. The sequence goes on from OZ245938.1 coordinate 3,782,538, forward strand.
CATGGCCACAAGGTAGCCAACGATATGCTGCGGCATTTCGCCATGGTTACCACCGACCGTCGCCGGCATGAGGATATTCTGGCCCGCTCCAGCCTCAAGGAGTTTCGCATGTTGCTGCCCGCCGTGGATGAGGATGGCGCCCAGGTGGTGGTCGACAAGATTCGCAAATCCCTGGCCGGCGACCAGTTCGAATACCGTGGCAAACAACTGGCTGCGAACGTGCATATCGCCGTCGTCACCTGCCGCGAGGAAGACCTTGATCTGCAGCAAATGCTGGCCGAGGGTGAAGTGGAGTTATACCGGATCAAGCACCCCGTTAATCCCGTCAGCCAGCCCGCCGCCTGATCTCACCCCGACCCTGTTCCAGTCGGGCGACACCATACCGAATGAATTCCAGGAGAACCCCATGGCTTTCACTACCCTGCGCTATGAAGTGGACCACAATGTCCTGACCATCACCCTGAACCGACCCGACCAGCTCAACGCATTCAACCTCGACATGGCTGACGAACTGGTGCGGGCGATTCAGCAGGCGGATGCCGACGAGGACGTCCGCGCCATTGTGGTAACCGGCGCCGGCAAGGCATTCTGCGCCGGCATGGACCTGAGCCGCGAAGGCAATGTGTTCGGTCTGAACGAGGATCTCAAACCGGATCTGACCGACATGCAGGAGCGTCTGGACGACCCGGACATTGTCAGCGGCGTTCGTGATACCGGCGGGCAACTGGCGCTGGCCATATTCGAATGCCGCAAGCCGGTGATCGCAGCAATCAACGGCGCGGCGGTGGGCATAGGTGCCACCATGACCTGTGCCATGGATATCCGGCTGGCCAGCGACAAGGCGCGGGTGGGGTTCGTGTTCAACAAGATCGGCATCACTCCCGAGGCCTGCTCCACCTGGTTTTTGCCGCTCATTGTCAGCATGGGTACGGCGCTGGAATGGTTATACACCGGCGACCTGATTAACAGCGATGAATTGCTGAACAAGGGCTTCGTGAATCGGGTGATCGCGGCAGACCAGTTACTCGCCGAGGCACAGAAGCTGGCCCGGCGCCTGGCCGGCAACAGCCCGGTGGCGATGGCGCTGACGCGCCAGATGCTGTACCGCAATGCCGCCCAGCCCCACCCGCTTAGCGCCCATCAAGTGGATTCCCTGGCCATTTTCTACACCAGCCAGACCAGCGGCAAAGAAGGCGTGCAGGCGTTTCTGGACAAGCGCCCGCCCCGGTTTAGCGACCGCCTGGATCAGGATCTGCCACCGTTCTATCCCTGGTGGTAGGCGCGAATAGTCAATAAAAATCAGTAACCTGCGGCGATGCTGAGATTCAGTCGTCTGGCGACGGCGCGACCCACATCACTGCGAATGTGACAATTCGTACCCACAGGCTGATTTTCAGCGCCGAGTGGGTATAATGAAACATCCTTTTTCGAGGATATTCCCCACTATGATCATGGTACAGAGTACATTTCATCTGCGTCCCGAGACCAAAGACGATGCGATCCGTCTGATGAAAGATATGGTGCGACTGAGCCGCAAGGAGGAAGGGTGCCTGAGTTATGAATACTTCGAAGGCATCACCAATCCCAATCAACTAATCCTGCTGCAGGAATGGGAGAGCGCCGATTGCCTGGAAGAGCACTACCAGACCAAGCACATGGAAGAGTTTCTCGGCAACCTCGGCAAGTTTCTGGAAAGCCCGGTTAGCACTCGCAGTTATGTATCGCCGGAAGAAGATGCGGTGAAACCGACGTTGAGCGACGAGCCACCGAAGCCGGAACAAACCATCCACTAGTCAGACACTGATCCGACACTGAACAGGCATGGCGCGACGCGATTGAATCGACCCGCCATTCGCCGCGGCGCTTCACTAGCCCGCCGCAACCCTCAGTCCCTGACCGCTCCTGCCATCTCCTGGGCGGCCTGTTCTGCTTCAAACTCGCGATCCACCTCGCCGGAATCAAGCCTTCGAAAGTAATCCCGTGCCACGTCGCGCACTTTGGGAGCCAGCAGAAATGTGGAAATCATGGTGGGAATTGCCATGGTGGCATAGGCGCCATCAAACAGACTGATCACTGCATCCAGGGTGGCAATCGCGCCAACGGTAATCAGCGCCATGTACACTCCAAAGTAATACTTCTCGGCATGGGTACCAAACAGGAACGCCATGCACTTGCTGCCGTAGTAGGAATAAGTCAACACCGTGGTGGTACTGAGCACCAACACCATGGCCACGAGGATATAGGCGCCAAAACCGGGAAACGCCTGCTCATAGGCCATCGAAGTCATGGTGACGCCAACCGCGTCACCCTGCCACACGCCGGTGATCAGAATAGCCAGTGCGGTACAGGTGCAGACAATCAGGGTATCAATAATCGGGCCCAGCATGGCCACCAGCCCTTCCCGCGCGGGCTCATTGGTTTTCGCCGCGCCATGCGCCAGTGACTCGGTGCCGATCCCTGCCTCGTTGGAGAACACGCCACGCTGCACGCCGATAAGAATGACTGCACCGATGGCACCGCCGGCAACCGAATTGCCAGAAAAGGCATCGCTGAAAATCAGCGCGAACATGGCCGGAATTTCACCGGCATTACGCAACAGCAGTATCGCGGTCATGGCGAAGTAGCACACCACCATAATCGGCACCAGATAGGCCGCCACCGCGGAAACCCGCTTGACCTTGCCGATGGCAATGGTAAACAGCACCACGGTCAGCATGATGCCCATGGTCAGGTCGAAGCCAAAGTGTGAGTCGGCACTGGTGATTCCGGCGGGCACCGCAATCACATCGCGAACAATCTGCACCAACTGGTTAATCTGAAACACCGGCAGCGTGCCGAACATGCCGGCAATAGCAAACAGCCAGGCCAGGGGCATCCATTTTTTACCCAGCCCCTCGCGAATTACATACATGGGGCCACCTTGCAGCTTGCCAGCATCATCGTAACCGCGATACATGATCGCCAGGGAAGCGGTGTAAAACTTGGTGGAAATTCCTACCAGGGCCGTGACCCACATCCAGAACACGGCACCAGGACCGCCGATAGTGATGGCTACCGCCACCCCGGTAATATTGCCCAACCCGATGGTGCCAGCCAGCGCCGTGGCCAACGCGCGAAAGTGGGTAATGTCACCACCCACATCGTCGTTACTGCTGTACTTGCCGCGCAGCAGCGCCACACCGTGGCCGATATAACGAAAATGCGCGAGCCGCGAATGCAGCATAAAAAACAGGCCACCACCCACCAGCAACACCACCAGCTGCGGCCCCCACATAAAACTGGCGAAGGCCGCCAGCGCCTGTTCTATTTCTTCCATCACGATGGCTGGCCTGGCGATTTACCTGTACAAATAAATGGGATAGCTGGCGCTTTTAAGAACGCCTGACACGCGGTGAGTTCACAGCACCGCCGGTATTTTTGAATAGCTAGCTTATGCAGGCTGGCCGGTAATTGCAAACCGGCGACAAAACCGACAGCGAGGCAGCAATCATGATCGACTTTCTGCATTGCTTGCCTGCCAATCCCTGTCAGCTTCCGGAATCCGTGAACTCGTGAAATTCCTCATTTTTCGTGTCGCCTGTGCGCACTTGTTCCCGCAGATCCACCAGCGTAGCAACACCTTTCCCAAACTGGGCCACCATACGTCGGGCGTTGCTGTTATTTTCGAGCAACTCGGAGACCGTTCTGACAGACAGTGAAATCTCGAGGGCACGATGCAGGTTATCCTCCTTCTGCTGTTCGTAGTGTTTTTTTAATAGAGCGAGGTTTTGCGCGAGCATTTCTGTAGAAAAATTGGGACTGTCAGGATCCACCAGGGTGAGCAGTGAATCCACTTCCTGGGTAAAACCGGATTTCGTGACGACCATCTCGGGATCATCAATAGAATCCAGCCGTGGAGCCAATGACTGTACTTCCACGGCAAGCTCCGCGGCATTGAGAAAGTACTGGTTGCTGCGCAGGATGGTCGGCAAGGTCTCAGCCACATTTTTCGGAATTGAGCTTCGCTGTAGTTGCATGACGAATTCGCCGATGCTGATGGCCAGCTGTTCGACTGCAACGTGCAGCGCGATAGGGTTACTTTTTGCTTGCCTGTCTTTTGTTTGCTTATCTTTCGCATGCCTGTCGCTTGTTTGGCTTTTTCCACCTGCGCTCTCCCTGCAGAGCTGCCGGGTCAGGCCAGCCAGGTGGCCAAGTTCAAGCACCGCTGCATTCAATGCCAGGTCAGGCGTGGCGAGTATATTTTTGTCCAGGAAGCGAGGTTTACCCCGGGTTTCTTCGCGAGAAGTAAATTGACGCTCCAGAAAGGCCGCAAGCCTGGCGGTGAATGGGAGCATCAGCACCACACCGAGAACGTTAAACACCGTGTGAAACAAAGCCAGGGTTACCGTGGGGATGGCTTCCACGTTCAAGAGCTCGGCAATACTGTTGACAAGATAAAACATGACCGGCAACAGAATCAGGGCAACCAGACCGGTGATGCTATTGAATAGCACATGCGCAGCAGCGACCCGCTTGGCGCTGGCCGTGGCACCAAGCACCGAGAGCACGGCTGTGGACGTGGTTCCCACATTGGCCCCGATCACCATTGCCCCGGCGGCATAGAGGCCGAGCAAACCGCCACTGGTAGCGGTGAGAGTAAGGGCTATCGCCGCGCTGGATGACTGGGTAAGCACGGTCATCAGAAATCCAAGGCCGAGATAAAACAGCAATCCAGGCAAGCCCTCGAGGGTGAAGCGCTCCATATCAAGGGTCGCAACGATACCTTCAAAGGCATCTTTGAGTACCTGGATGCCGATGAAGAACAGGCCAAATCCCACCAGCGCTGTACCTATCGCCGCACTTCGGGACTGGCCTCCAGTCAGGCGCAGCAGCATTCCGACGCCGATGATGGGCAGGGCAATCGCACTGATATTGATTTCGAAGCCGATGATTGCCACCAGCCAGCCAGTAATGGTGGTGCCGATATTGGCACCGAAAATAACACCCAGGGCCTGAGTAAGAGTCATAAGCCCGGCATTGACGAAGCCGATAGTAGCCACGGTGATGGCGCTGGATGACTGCACCACGGCGGTAATCAGGAAACCGGTAAAGACCCCACGAACAGGTGAGCTGGTCCATTTGCCCAGCAGACTGCGCAGCCCCGACCCGGCTGCAAGTTTGAGCCCGTCGGTGATCATGCCTACCGCCAGTAAAAAAATACCGACACCGCCAGCCAGCATGCCTGCGATACCGAGATTAGCTAACACGCTATAAGCCCTCAGGATTTGATGTGACCGTGATAATCGCGCCGAAATCCGGCCGAAGACAAGGCGCTGCAGTTAACGCCGCACGACCGAGAAATCGCGCCTGCGCACTGTAAACCATGCCAAAATATGAATTTGACCGGGTACTGTACCGCGGCTCGTCGCCGGGCAGAACCGGCTCGGGACAAAGCGACCGGGTCAATTAGCGAGTCTGGACAATTTGTCCCAGCCGTCAGGGAATATTATCGGCAAAGCGAAAATCCGGCGGCTCAACGCCCTTCAGATGACGCACAAAATAGTCCCAGCGACGCTTCATGAAATAGCGCCGGTTTCCGAAACCATGTCGGGCGTCAGGTAAAAGCAGTAGATCGAAATCTTTCTCAGCCTCGATCAGTGCCTGCACCACCAACAAGGTGTTAGAGGGATGCACGTTATCATCAAGCATCCCGTGGGCGAGCAGCAGTTTGCCCTGCAGGTTCTCCGCCAGGAGCTGATTCGCCTGATTGTCGTAGTTACTGGCGGGCAAGTCTTGCCCCGCAATCACTTCGGCCTCGTATTCCAGCAGTCCTTGCCATTTCTCGGCCCAGTCGTCCTCGTAATTGCGATTGTCATGATTGCCAGCGCCGGAGACCGCAACTTTGTAAAAATCCGGGTAACGCAAAATGCCTGCGGTGGACGCGAAGCCACCGCCGGAGTGTCCCCAGATGCCGACGCGATCAAGATCCATGTACGGATAACGTTCACCGAGCTGGCGAATCGCAGCGATCTGGTCGGGAAGCCCGTTGTCACCCATGTTGCCGTAGTAGGCATCATGAAAGGACTTGGAACGCCCGGGCGTTCCCATGGCATCGACTTCCACCACGATAAACCCCAGCTCGGCCAGCGCCTGCTTGTCGCGCCTTGCAGCCTGGAAACTGCGGCTGCCCACGCTGCCGGATTGTGGCCCCGGATACAGGTAATTCAGTACCGGATAAGAGCGGCCCGGATCGAGATTGCTGGGCTGGTACATTAGCCCGTACAGATCGGTCTCCCCATCCCGCGCTTTGACAGCAAACTGCTGCGGCGGCACCCAGCCAGCGGCTTCCAGCGCCGAGATATCGGCGCGCTCCAACTCCAGAGCCAGACTACCATCGCGACTGCGGATCACGTACTGCGGTGGGCGAGTGGGCGTGGAAAAACTGTCTACAAAATACTCGCCGGAATCGGACCAGTTAATCCGATGATGCCCCTGCTCGGGAGTGAGATTCTGCAAACCGCTGCCGTCAAAATTCACTCGATACAGATAATGGTAATAGGGATTGCCTGGTTCGCGATTGGCGCCAAGAAAGTAGATCTGTTCATTGTCGGCATCTATCTGAACAACCCGCAGCACCGCCCAGTCCCCCTGAGTCAGCTGCTGGATGGGCTCGCCGGTCTCCAGATCATAAAAATAAAGATGCCCCCAGTTATCGCGTTCCGAGTACCAGAGAAACTCTCCGCGATCGTCAAGCAGGCGCCAGTTGGCATCACCCACACCGCTTTCGAAATAGGTTGGCACCGTTTCGTTATACACCTGACGCACTGAGCCAGTGTCGGCATCGGCAATGCGCAAGGTAGCCGACTTGTGGTCGCGAGATGATGAGATAAAAGCCAGCCGTGTTGAATCCTCGCTCCACTGCACATCAAGGAACGTGCCATCGAAATCGGCGACATGATCGGAGGTGGTCGAGCGGTGCGGGTCTGGTGGCAGATCGAGCCACACCTGGCGAGGCTCAGGTTCCAGGTGAATAACCAGGCGCTCGATCATAAAGATGTGCTCATCACCAGGTAACGGATATTTCCAGGCATCCAGCTCCGGGTGTCCGACTTCGGTGGTATACAGATACATCTCGCCAACTTCGCGACCATCGTGACGAAAGGTGGCGATCTTGCTGGAGTCCGGTGACCATTTCAGCACCGGCTCGTCGCCGCGAATCCAGCCGGCGTTGTTGGTGGCGTAGCCGTAATGCTCGCTGCCATCAAAGGTCAGCTGCGTACGCTCACCGGTGTCCAGATCGCGGACCCAGAGATTGTAGTCCTCAATGTAGGCGGCCTTGGTACCGTCCGGGGAAAGCTGCTCATCATCGCCAACGTCCTCTATCTGTTGCAGCTCCAGATTGCCCAGCTGCACCCGGTAGCGATCACCTTCAAAGTCGAACTCCATGACATCGAGACCGGGGTTCAACTCAATGGCGCTGAGTTCCAGATCGGAAGGATCAATTTCTTCATCACTGAAATTGGCCAGTTCGTTGGCCAGCAGAATTGGATCCACCAGTCCGGTTTTGCTGCCGGTGACCAGGTCGGCAATAACCAGCTCCGAACCCTGGGCAGTAGATTTGCGATACACCAGGCGATCGCCGTCCTGCCAGTACATGGCTTCGATATCGTCAACCACCAGATCTTCGGTATTTGGAGAAAGAAACTGTTCGGCACGCTGGTAGTCAGCAAGCGTTACGGCTTCTGTTGCCGGCTGCTGCTCAGCCGAATCACAGGCCGCCAACAATAATATTATTGGCAACAATGAGAGGCGCCAGGCAAAACTCATTAGGAGACTCCTTGAGCGATATCGGTTGCTGATGCGGAGCAAGAAGCTGCTTAAAGTAAAGCATCCAGAATCAGATTGGTGGATTCGACCAGCCGCTGATCTCGCGGCCGCAAATCTGGCTCGAACGCCTTACCGGTCAAATACTGGAGACCATCAATATAGCGAACTGCAATTTCATTGACCTGCTCTGCAGAGAACTGCTGATCTTTTTCAGTCACCATGCCCCGTGCGAACTCCTTGGAAAAAGATACCGGCTTACCGTCACGAACCAGCAGCGCGCCCGACTCGTCGATTCGCCAGTAGCGCGATGAATCCATGGTATACAGCTCATCGGCAGCGACAATCTTGCCATCACTGTTAATGCCGTGTTCGGTCTTGGTATCCACCAGCACCATGCCGCGGGATTTCATGTGCTGCGCCACCATCCCGAACGCCATCATCGAGGCGTTGCGGATCTGCGCATACTGCCCGGCGCTGCAGATGCCGTTGTCGAACAAATACTGGGCATCAATGGTGGCGTCGGCTTCATCCTTGGTACTGGGGGTATCCATCAGATAGGGCAACCGGCCGTTGGGCTGCAGTTCGTCCACCTGCAGGCGGTGCCCCGCGTAATCCAGCACCGCCTGGCCCGCCTCTTTGGCTGTCAGCCAGTGCTGATACAGGGATGTCGACGTCGAGCTTTCCGCCATATACAGGCGCAGCACGTTCTCCAGTTTGATCAGCGTCAAGTTCTCGGAAGGAATCACGGTGGAGGTGGGTTTGAGGTCTGCCACCAGAAACTGCGATGAGCCCAGCACGTCCCTGACCAGATTCAGCATGTAATCGTGATTCAGGGCCAGCACCTGGTCCTTGAAGGGAATCGCGCCGCGATTCACATCGTGGGTGGAGATCCGGTTGTTGCGGTACATCAGCCGCAGCGGTTTGCCGTTGCGGGTTTGCAACTCGGGACCAAAAACCGAATCCGATACTTTGCCTTGTAAGACCGTGCAGCCTTTCAGGCGCGGGATCTCGCCATCTTCAATTAGCTGCTTGATGGACCGGCCAGCATTGACTGCGGCGCCATGGGTTTTCACCAGGTCACGAATATCGGCGTCGTTGAGCATGAAATCCCGGAGATGAGCAGCGCGGAAAACCGCGGAAAAGAGTCGAAGAATAGTGGAATCGTCTGGGGACAGCAAGACAGCGTCGGTCCGGCAGCCAGGCATTTGATGTCAGGCACAGCCGGTCGAGTGGGTTGCTATGCGCGCGCTTGAAAAACCGACAGCCAGAAACGAGAAAGGGCAGACCGAAGCCTGCCCTTTCCGTTTTTACGTACCGGCGAATCTAGATCCGCCAGCCCTGATTACATGCGATAGCGCAGGGTCAGGGAGTAGCGACGACCCAGGGGATCGTAGGTAGACGGGTAGATGTTACCGGTGTTGAACGCAGTCGCACCGATATTGGAACCCACTACATCAGGCTCGCGGTCACCCAGGTTCAGAACACCCAGGGTGAACTCGAACTGCTCGGTGATGTTGCCGCGTACTGTCAGGTCAAAGTAGTTGGCAGCGTCCATGGAGGTGAACTGCGGCAGGAAGTTACCTGCAACAGACGGCTCCGCATTCATCTCATCGAGGTAGCGCCACAGCAGGGACACGTCTACATCACGCTCAAAAACCGTGCTCTGCAGAGTGAAACGCTGGTTCGCCATGAACTCCGGCTGGATGGAATCACAGTTGATACTGTAGAAGCCGGTGCACTCACGATTGATGGAAGTCGGGCTGGCCTGGAACAGAGACTCGTTGGTCCAGTTGGCAGTGGCGTTGTAGTTGAGCGCGCCAATGTTAGCCAGATCAAAGGTGTAATCCACAGTCAGATCGATACCGGAAGTCTCCAGGGTACCCTGGTTGCTCACGAAGAATGGCAGACCAGAGGTAGTGGCGACGTTACCGAACAGGTTACCGGTTTCCGGGTTACGACGGATACTGGTACAGGCTGGGTCAGAGGCTGATGCGCTACTGATGGCCAGGTTGCCGCTGTCGAAGCCGGGACCAAAACAGCCTTCGAACACGTCGCCGGCTGTGGGCTCGGTGATCGCTTCTTCTACCAGGATGTCGTAGTAGTCGATTGTGATCGACAAACCGGGGACAGACTCCGGACGGAAGATCGCACCGATAGTCCAGGTTTCCGCATCCTCGGCTTCCAGGTTCGGGTTACCACCATTGGTAATGTTCACCTGACCAGCCGGGTCAACCACGATGCCGCCGATAGTGTTAGCCGGGGCACCCTGGGCCAGACATACCGCACGCAGGTCGGCATTGTTGGTCGGGGCAGAACCTGCACAGGGGTCGAAGCTGAAGTTATCCAGGCCGGTGATCTGTGGCTCGAACAGCTCGTTAAGGTTCGGCGCACGGGTTACCTTCTGGAAGTTACCGCGGAACTGAATGCTCTCGATCGGGCTCCAGGTACCACCTACTTTCCAGGTGTCCTCGTTGCCAGTAGTGGAGTAGTCAGAGATACGGAAACCAAGCTGCAGTGTCAGCTCTTCAGCGAAAGACTCGCCTTGCAGAAGCGGTACGTTAGCTTCTGCGAAGAATTCAGACACATCGTAGGAACCGGTTACGTTGGGGTCAGCAGCGCCGTTACCCAGCACCTCGCCAGGAGTCTGGCTCAGCAGATCACTTTGAATGCTGCCTGTGTATTCACGCTGCTCATAACCAAACACACCGGAAATCGGCACATCAGTGGTGGGCACGGTAAACGGCAGGTCGCCGGTGATGAAGGCCTGATACTGTTCCAGTTCGGTGAACTCGGCACTGCCGTTACCCACATCAAGGAACTGACCCACTTCAGGCGTTATGCTGCCTTGCGGGCCCCACAGGTTAATGGGCACACAACCGCCAGAGGTATCCAGACACTCAGTCATGCTGGTGGCCTGGACCGACTGGGTCAGACGGCTTCGGGTACCGTTACCGCCCTGCTGGCTGCGCAGGTCAGACTCGCCGCGGGCGTAGAACACTTCCCAGGACAGAGAGTCGGTAATGTCGCCGCGGGCGCCGGTCTTGAATTGCCACAGAGTAGTCTGGCGCTCGTTGGTACGCGGACCAAGCTCAATCATGCGACGGGCGTAGTTGATGGTGGGATCCAGGTAGGCCGGATCGCTGGGATCGGTAGCCGCTGCCGCCGCAGTACAGTCGGCGGCACTGATTCCCAGGGAGCCACAGATCTGGTTGCGAGCTGTGTCCGGGATGAACGGATTGGACAGTGGAGTCGGCGCAGAAAAACCAAAGGTGCCTGACGGCGCGATGATAGTGCTGTTGGTGCTCTGGACAAACAGCGCTTCCGAGAACCATTCGACGTTGTCGGCAATCTCGTAGTTCACCTGGCCAAAAGTACGGTACTGCTCGAGAGGCAGCTGGAACAGGTTAAACGGATTGAAGTTAAAGGTCTGAAAAAACGGCACCAGCTCAGTACCGGCTTCATTCATTTGCAGAAAGCCAGAGCTGTAACCCGGAACCACGCCCGCGATATCTGCAGGGTCTGCACCCGGCAATGTAAAGCGGGTCGGGATCGTGGTGGATGAACCACCGGCGTTACCGGTAGTGGAAGAAATGTTGTTCACACCGAAGTCACGATCGCCCTGGAACAGCGCGGCGCGGTCTGTGTAACCCATACTGATTACCGCATTACCGCGGTCACCATCGAAGTTGCCACCAACAGTTATGTCAACCCGGTCAGTTTCGCCGCCACCTTCGAAGGTGTCGTTGGTGCTCAGGCGAATATCCAGGCCTTCGAAATCGGTGCGAGTCTGAAAGTTAACCACACCAGCAATGGCGTCGGCACCGTAGGCAGAACCGGCACCGCCGGTCAGCACGTCAGCACGCTCAATCAACGCTACCGGGATCACGTCCAGGTTGGTACGACCTTCGAGGTCGGCTGGTACAACACGGGTGCCATTGAGCAGCGTGATGTTGCGGTTGTTGCCAAGGCCGCGCAGGTTAACGAAGGTAGAACCGCCGTTTCCGTTGTTGACCGACGCGCCAATGCTCGGCACAACACCTGGGATTTCACGCAGGAATTCCTCGACCACGTTGACCTGGCGCAGCTCGATAGTGCCGGCATCAATAGATGCCACCGGGCTGGACTGGGTCAGGTTCGGGTTGGTTATACGCGAACCGGTGACGATGAGCTCCTCAAGTTGGCCGTCCTGGGCCAGGAGAGCCGGCGTGTGGGCGCCGGCACCGAGCGCGACCGCAACAGCGATGGCTCGACGAAGGTTGATTTTCTGTCGCATGGACATGAATCTCCTTTGATCGGATTTTTAATTAAATTTCGATCATTTCTGATGGTTTAAAGCCAGCCACAAATGCGGCCAGCTCGATTTGGTAATTTCGATCGGGGATTGATTCGCGGTTTCCGTCATTGGAGTCCTGACCACATGGGTTGTGGCCTACTGCGAACCTGACGCAAATAAAACCTGGCTTGGCGTCCTTCGCCGTGACCAGATTCCTGCGACCAAACTTTTGTGCACCCCCGCGAAATGAACGGCGTGCATTTTACTCGTTTTTGGTGCGATTGCTATATTTTTGCCATGATTTCGTCATGAAATTGTCTCGACCTTGCAAACCATTGGTGTTTCGACAGAAAACTCCGTCAAACAGGCGGAAATATCCGTCATAAAATGCCAAATGATAGTGCATTGGGCCGATGACCCGAGCTGAGCTCCGCACTTTCCCCATGTTACCGCCCAGCAGGCGCACGAAAAGGGTGCAAAACATGACAGCAAGACACGGTTGTGGTCGCAACCAGCTCTGGAGTTAGGGATTTTTGTGCCGAGCGTGAGAGGCCCTGTTTCCTTAAAGAAACCTTTGCAGTAGACATTCAAGCGAAGTTTTGAAGGAAAAATGGTGTCGCCACCAAGAGTCCAAGCTCAAGAGAGACGGGCCCTGCTGCATTCAGCAGGTCTTTGCAGTGGATCGGAAAGATGCTGGATCTTAAAAATGGTGCCGCCACCAAGAGTCCCAATCTCAAGAGAGATGGGCCCTGCTGCATTCAGCAGGTCTTTGCAGTGGCATGGTTTGATGCTGGGTGGAAAAAATGGTGCCGCCATCAAGAGTCCCAATCTCAAGAGAGACGGGCCCTGCTGCATTCAGCAGGTCTTTGGGCTCTTCATCATTAACGGGGGACACCGGTATTCATTAAACTGATTTTGCGAAGATCATTTTAATGGAGAGCACACCGATGTCCCACGCAGGAATGATTATAGGCATACCTGGCCTACAGGTTGAACGGGTAAAACGCAGCAAGGGTATTGAGGCATGGGCGAGACCTTACAGCAAGCCGTCCTGTAAGCACTGCCACAGCAAGGATTTGAGGATCAAGGCCACCCACAAGCGGACAGTAAAGCACACCCGCCAGGGCAACCAGGTGATGACTTTGCACCTCCGTGTGCCTAAGTACCATTGTCAGAATTGCAAGCGCTACTTCCGCCATCCTTTCACCGGGATCCGGCCACGCTACCGCGCCTCGGAAGCCTTTCGGTTGGAGGTTTATGAAGCCCACGACGGCGGGGTTACGCTTCGCAAGCTTTCGCGCACCCATCAGATCAGCGCAGCGACTGTGGAGCGCTGGTATCAGCATCACCTTGGAAGAAAGCGGTCTGAGATGATCAACCAACCCTGTCCGCGAGTGCTAGGCATTGATGAGCATTTCTTTACCCGCAAGAAGGGCTATGCCACCACCTTTGTAGATCTGTCCAGACGCAAGGTATTTGATGTGAGGCTGGGGCGCTCAGAACCCAGTTTACGCCCGTATTTAAAGGGCCTCGAGGGGCGCAGCAATGTGCAGGTGGTGGTCATGGACTTGTCCGAGACATACCGATCAATTGCCCAGCGTTACTTCCCTGGTGCAACGATTGTGGCAGACCGTTTCCACGTGGTTCGGCTGATCAATCAGCACTTTTTGAAGGTCTGGCAACAGGTCCACCCGGAGGGCCGGAAGAACCGGGGTCTGCTCAGTCTGATGCGGCGACATCAATGGAAACTCAGCGCCGAACAGCATGCAAACCTCATGAATTATCTGGCAGATTACCCAGTGCTAAAGGCACTGTATGAGGCGAAACAAAAGCTGATCAGCTTTATGCTGCTCAAAACTCTCACAGCTCGGCGTATGAAGGCGAAACTGCCACAGTATTTCGAACTGCTAGAGCAGTTGCGGCACAGCCCGCTGCGAGCATTGGCAAAGACGCTGACCAGTTGGATGGAACCCATCGTCGCAATGTGGCGATTCAGTAAAACCAACGGCATCACCGAGGGCTTCCATAACAAGATGGAAATGATCTCGAGACGGGCTTATGGTTTCAGAAACTTTGAAAACTATCGGTTGAGAGTACTGACCCACTGTGGGTGGGATGGGATAATCAATCGGGTAAACATGAATGCCCATCCCCCGTTAATGGGGTAGAGCCGGTCTTTGCAGTGGATCGGAAAGATGCTGGATCTTAAAAATGGTGCCGCCACCAAGAGTCGAACTCGGGACCTGCTGATTACAAGTCAGCTGCTCTACCACGGCTGAGCTATAGCGGCACTATGAGGTGATTTGGCAGGCTACCTCGTTAGCCCTTACTACGACCGCTGACTCTGTCAGCTGCTTCTTTCTACGCAGCGGCTGAGCTATAGCGAACCCGACCAGTCTACTACCCCAATCAGGCGGCGCATAGTACCGGAAATAAAACCGCGCTTCAACACCATTCGAACGGCTTCAGGCCACGCGGACAGCGGACTTGCCCCGCCTGCGCTGACGGTGTCCAATGGCCCCGGCCTGCCCCTGATCGGGGTTGAATTGTGCGCTCGCGATTGCGCATGATAGGTGTTTTTCCCGTCGACGGCGCAGCGCCGCCAGGACCCGACCTTGATATGAGCAGTCTAACTGATCTCCCCGCCTGGCAAGCCTTGTCAGGGCATGCCGCTCGCCTGCAGCAGCCCGATTTCAAACTCAACCAGCTATTCACCAGCAATCAGGAGCGCTTCCGGCAGTTCTCCCTGGAGCTGGATGGGTTGCTGCTGGATTATTCCCGACACTTTCTCGATGCTGACACCCGCGCCAGCCTGCTGGATCTGGCGGCGCAACGCCAGCTCGAGGATGCCATCGCAGCCATGTTTCGCGGCGACGCCATCAACAACACTGAAGACCGCCCTGCCCTGCACGTGGCCCTGCGCCAGCCGGCGGCAGTCAGTCAGCATCCGGAAGTGATCGCCACGCTGCAGCGCATGGAAGATTTTGTCGACGCTGTCCATAACGGCGACTGGCGCGGTCACTCGGGAAAGCCAATTACCGCGGTGGTGAACCTGGGAATTGGTGGCTCCGATCTGGGACCAGCAATGGTGAGTGAGGCCCTGGGACGATTCGCGCGCAGCGAACTTGAGGTGCGCTTCGTCTCCAACGTCGACCCGGTACATTTTCAGCGCACGGTAGCCGATCTGGATCCGGAGTCCACGCTGTTTATTATCGCGTCAAAGTCGTTTACCACTCTTGAGACTCACCAGAATGCCGCCGCCGCCCGCCGCTGGTTTTTGGCCGCCGGCAACGACGAGGCAGGGATTGCCAGGCACTTTGCGGCCATTACTACCAATCTTGAAGCCGCAGCCGAATTCGGCATTCCCGAGGCGAACCTGTTTCCCATGTGGGACTGGGTCGGTGGGCGCTATTCACTCTGGTCAGCAATCGGTCTGCCCATCGCCATGGCCCTCGGCATGGATAACTTCCGTCAGCTGCTGGCTGGCGCCCACGCCATGGATGAACATTTCCGGCAGGCGCCGCTGGGGGAGAACATGCCGGTGGTGATGGCGCTTCTCACCGTTTGGTACACCGGGTTTTTCCGGGCGCACAGCACCGCAGTGGTCCCCTACTACCAGACCCTGGCCCAGTTCCCCAGCTATCTGCAGCAGCTATACATGGAAAGTCTGGGTAAGCGCGTGGACCGGGACGGCAACCCGATCGACTGGACCAGCGGCGAGGTGGTGTGGGGCACCACCGGCACCAACGGGCAGCACTCCTACTTTCAGCTGTTTCACCAGGGCACGGAATTTATCCCGGTGGATTTTATCGCTGTGGCCAAACCTGGCGTCGCTGGCGCCGATGAGGCACACCAGCATCTGCTGGCCAATTGCCTGAGCCAGAGTCTGGCACTAATGCAGGGTACGCCGCAGGAGAGCAATCCGCACAAGCAGGTGCCAGGCAATCGGCCCAGCACCACCTTGTTGCTGGCCGACCTCGATCCGTATCGACTAGGGATGTTAATTGCCCTGTACGAACACAAGGTCTACGCACAAAGCGTCATCTGGGATATCAATGCTTTCGACCAGTGGGGCGTGGAACTGGGCAAGCGATTGTCCAAAACCCTGTTCACGGCACTGACCGACAGTACGCAGCGCACGGCACTGGACGCGTCCGCTTCAGGCCTGATCAACACAATCGATAACTGGAAACACTGAACCATGGCAGGGACCAGCAAGAGCAAGATCATTGTCGGCAGCGAAGAATGGTGCGGTTTGCCCGAACTCGGTATCCCCGCGGTCAAGGCCCGGGTGGATTCGGGGGCGAAAACCTCGTCTTTACATGCCTTCAATATTCGCAGCTTCAAGCGCGCCGGGGAATCCTGGGTAAGCTATGAGCTGCACCCGATTCAGCACAATCGCCAGGTCATCGTGCGCTGTGAATCGAAAGTATTTGACCGGCGTATGGTGAAAAGCTCCAGCGGCGTGGCGGAAAAGCGCTTTGTGATCAAGACCACCTTGAACCTGTCCGGCCAGAGCTGGGAGATCGAAGTCACCCTGGCCAACCGCGACTCCATGGGCTATCGCATGCTGCTTGGTCGCGCAGCGATGCTGGGCAGAATTCTGGTGGACCCATCCGACAAACTGTTGTGCGGCACGGTGGACGCGGCCGAGATCGAGAAACTTTACGGGCAATCGTCGCAGCGGCTTCAGGGACTGAAGCTCGGCTTGCTGGCCAGCAACTCACGCCTGTACAGTAACCGACGCATCATCGAGGCCGCAGAAGAAAGAGGTCATGAGATACAGTTTATCGATATCAAGCAGTGTTACATGAAGTTTGATGCCGAGAACCCGGAGATTCACTTCGGCCGCGGACGTACGCTCAATGACCTTGACGCAGTAATTCCCCGCATTAAGCCGGATATCTCAATATTCGGATGCGCCCTGCTGCGCCAGTTTGAAAGCGTGGGAATTTACGCGCTCAATTCGGCGTCCGCAGTGGCCCGGACCAGGGACAAGCTGCTGGCTACCCAGACCCTGCTCAAGGACGGCGTGGAATTACCCGCAACCGCTGCCGCGAATACGCCAATGGATGTTGCCGACCTGACCGCCATGGTGGATGGCTTTCCGCTGGTGGTAAAAATGGTCCAGGGTTTCAAGGGTGATGGTGTGGTCATGGCCGACTCGGAAAGGTCGGCAGAATCGGTCATCAGCGCCTTCAAATCGGTCAACGCCAACCTGCTGATTCAGGAGTTTATCAAGGAAGCCGGTGGCAAGGACGTGCGAGTACTGGTGGTGGACGGCAAGGCTGTAGCCGCCGTGGAAAGCAATTCGGTGATGGATGAATTTGGCGCCAACGTGCAGCGTGGCAATAGCAGCATCGCCACCAGGCTAAGCGTCGCCGAGCGCAGGCTGGCGGTGAAAGCCACCAAGGCGCTCGGTCTGAAAGTCGCCGGCGTTGATCTTATTCGCTCCAGTCGCGGGCCACTGGTGCTGGAAGTCCATGCCTCACCGGACCTGCGCAGCGTGGAAAACACCAGCGGCAAGGACCTGGCCGGCTATTTGATCCACGCCGTGGAAAAACGGCTGAAGTGGAAACGGCCGCTGCAGACGAGTTCTGACAACGAGGCCGGCTAGCTCATGACTGCAATGCCCGCAGAGATCCTGGCGGCAATCGATTTCCGGCGCGGCAGCGCCAGCGATGAGCAATGGCTGTTCCAGCTGTTCCGTACCACCATGCAGCATCACATCGACGCCGCCTGGGGCTGGGAGGAATTGCTACAGCACGAAGGTTTTGTCACGTCACTGCCGGCACGGGGTTTCCAGATTCTGGAATTGAGCGGCGTAACCATCGGCAGCTATCACCTGTCCAGCAAGCCAGCCCGGCATCCAGATACTCTCGAGCTGGACATGATCATGGTGGAGCCGACATTTCAGGGACAGGGGTTTGGTGGCCTGATGATGGGCCATATCCAGAACGCCGGAAGAGAGGCCGGACTGCCGGTTCAACTCAACGTATTAAAAACCAACCCGGCGGTGAGCTTTCACCGCCGCTACGGCTTTACCGACAAATCCAGTGATCAGCACAGCCTGGTGATGATCTGGTCGCCCTGATCGGCTTCAATGGCTCGATCAGTTCTTTGGAACAGCTGCTGGCTCAGGCGAGTCGAGCACCGTTTGGGACTTCCCGTTCAGGAACTGCCAGTACCACTGCATTATCCTGGCGGTGAAACCCGGTAACAAGACATTCCGACATGAACGGCCCGATCTGCTTGGCCGGAAAATTCACCACCGCAACAACCTGCTTGCCCAGCAACTCATCGCGACTGTAAAGATCAGTGATCTGGGCACTGGATTTGCGAGTGCCGATATCGGGCCCAAAATCTACTGTCAGCTTCCAGGCTGGATTGCGCGCCTCGGGAAATTCCTCCACCGCGGTAATCGTACCCACGCAAAGCTGTACTTTCTGAAAATCTTCCCAACTGATCTGATCCATCTGTTACTTCCTTATCTTGCGGCTTGCAACCGGCCGGACACAAGTTGCCGGGGGCTGCGCCAACCCTAGAGCCCGTTCAGAGCCCCGCCCTGCTGATTCAGCTCATAAACGTAAGCCTCTACTGCGCCGCTATCCCGACCCTTCACAGACACTACCACCCGCTGGTAGCAGGCGCCCTCAAAGGCATCCAGCTGCGGCCAGAATTCGGGCAGGTCCGCGGAGACAAACAGCCGTCCAGTTACCATTGGCGCCGAGCCATCATTGGCGGCGGGCAGAATTAATGCCGGATACCATTCGCTGGCCTCCAGGCCGTCGGGGTAGACATAGCCGCGCAGCTCGGCCACTTCCCAGCGGCCGTTCAGCCCCGCCATGATATGCGCGTTACTTTCCCCCGGGGCCAGTGTGCCGTACACGAACAGCCGCGTTTCCAGATCGCTTTGCTGATACTCAGGCTTCACGACTCAGGAGGCAGACATGTGCGCCAGCAACTCTTCGGTTTTGGCCCGCATCAGTGCCTCATCACCCCGGGATTCCACATTAAGCCGAACGACCGGCTCGGTATTGGACATGCGCAAATTAAAGCGCCAGTCGGCAAAAGCCATGGACAGGCCGTCAGTGTGATCAATGCTGTTGGCATCGATAGCGTACTGCTGTTCGATTTTCTTCAGCAGTGCCGGAGGGTCCGCGATCTCGCTGTTGATCTCACCGCTGGCCGGGAAGGCCAGCATGCGTTCATCCACCAGTTGTGCCAGGGTCTTGCCCTGCTTGGCCATCAATTCCACTACCAGTAACCAGGGCACCATGCCGCTGTCGCAATAGAAAAAATCCCGAAAGTAATGGTGGGCGCTCATCTCGCCACCATAAATGGCGTCTTCCCGGCGCATGCGTTCCTTGATAAACGCGTGACCGGTTTTGCACTGGATCGCCTGGCCACCGTAGGCTCGGGCAATCTCGACCGTATTCCAGATCAGGCGCGGATCGTGTACCACTTTCGAGCCCGGTACCTTTTCCAGAAAGGCCTGGGAAAGCAGGCCAACAATGTAATAGCCCTCAATAAAACGGCCGTTGGCATCAAAGAAAAAGCAGCGGTCGAAATCGCCATCCCAGGCGATCCCCAGATCGGCATTGTTGGCCTTGATGGCATCCACCGTGGGCTCGCGATTCTCAGTGAGCAATGGGTTCGGCACCCCGTTGGGAAAATTACCGTCGGGCTCATGGTGGACCTTGATAAATTCAAACGGCAGATGGGACTCCAACAGGTCAATGATCGGACCGGCACCGCCATTACCAGCGTTGCAAACCACCTTCAATGGCGATAGGGCGTTTCCGTCGACATAGCCCAACAAGTGTTCAATATACGCCGGCTTGGTGTCCTGCTCGCTCACTGAACCCTTGGCATTGTCGCCCGCAAACTCGTTGCGCTCGGCCAAGGCCTTGATCTCTTTCAGGCCGGTATCGCCACTGATCGGTTTGGAGTTATCCCGCACCAGCTTCATACCGTTGTAGTCCTTGGGGTTGTGGCTGGCGGTCACCACAATGCCGCCGTCAACACCCAGGTGCGAGGTGGCAAAATACACCTCTTCCGTACCGCACTGGCCGATGTTAATCACATCGGCGCCACCATCGGTCAGACCGTTGGTCAGGGCGGCACACAACTCCTGGCTGGTTAGGCGAATATCATAGCCCACCACAACTCGCTTGGGCGCCAGGTATTCCACAAAAGCCCTGCCGATACGGTAGGCGATATCCGCATTGAGTTGATCGGGAATCCGGCCGCGAATATCGTAGGCCTTGAAACAGGTGATTTCATCAGTCATGAGTTCGGACTCAGTTAAGAATTCTGCAGTTCATAGGTGAAATTGGTGGCCTCAATGAAGCCGTCGACACTGCCACAATCAAAGCGCCGGCCCTTGAACCGGTAGCCAATGACCTTACCCTGTTTGGCCTGGGCCATCAGGGCATCGGTAATCTGCATCTCGCCATTCTTACCTGGCGGAGTTTTTTCAATCAACTCGTAAATATCCGGTGTCAGGATGTAGCGCCCGATAATCGCCAGATTGGTTGGCGCGTCTTCCCGGGCCGGCTTTTCCACCATGCTGCTGATACGGAAGATACCGTCTTCTTCTTCCTCACCTTCGATCACGCCGTAGCGATGGACGTTTTCTTCGGGAACTTCCATGATCGCCACGATGCTGCACTGGTATTTGTCATAGAGTTTGACCATCTGCGCCAGCACCGAATCACCCTCGGTATTGACACAGTAATCGTCGGCAAGAATCACCGCGAATGGCTCGTTGCCAATAAGATTGCCACCTACCAGGATCGCGTGACCAAGCCCCTTCATCTCCACCTGGCGCGTGTAAGAGAAGGTACACTTGTCAATAATCTCCCGGGTATCGTCCAGCAGCGCCTCCTTTTCGGAGCCGGCGATCTGGTGTTCCAGCTCATAGCTGATATCGAAGTGGTCTTCAATGGCCCGTTTGCCACGACCCGTGACGATGGCCATGCCGGTAAGACCGGCGCTCATGGCTTCCTCGACCCCATACTGGATGAGGGGCTTGGTCACCACCGGCAGCATTTCTTTGGGCATAGCCTTGGTGGCTGGAAGGAATCGGGTACCGTAACCGGCAGCGGGGAACAGGCATTTTCTGATCGCAGACATAATCTAATCCGTTGGCTTGTTTAGGGAAGCGAATCCTGACTAGTTACAGCAAGGGATAGCACAGCAAGGGCACTTTAGATCAGGAGCCCTTACTGGTTCGCCCGTAAAGGTCATCGAACCTAACAATATCATCCTCACCGAGATAGTCACCTACTTGCACTTCGATTATCTCCAGCTGCGCGTCGGTGTTGTTGGACAATCGGTGCTTGCTGCCCAGCGGGATAAAAATTGAGTCATTGACGGTCAGCTCGCGCTGTAATTCGTCCAGGGTGACCACTCCGGCGCCCTTGATCACTGTCCAGTGCTCTGCACGATGATGGTGCAACTGCAGGGACAGCGCCGCGCCAGGTTTAACGATAATGTGTTTCACCTGGTAGCCGGAACCGCTGGCCAGCGACTGGAATGATCCCCAGGGACGGTGCACCAGCGTGTGCGTGAGAGTCTCGCTGCGGTGGCGGTCCTGGAGCTTCTCGACCAATAGTTTCACGTCCTGGCTGCGCGACTTGTTGGCTACCAGCACGGCATCTGGCGTTTCCACTACCACCATGTTTTTCAGACCCAGGGCGGTTACCAGCCGTGATCGGGAATGGATGTAGCTGCCTTGAACGCTTTCGGTAACAACATCGCCGCTGAGGACGTTACCCGCTGCATCTTTATCCTCCGATTCCCAGATTGCGTCCCAGGCGCCAAGGTCGCTCCAGCCAGCATCGAGCGGCACCATGACCGCCTTACTGGTGTGCTCCATCACTGCATAGTCAATGGAGTCACTGCGGCAGGCAGCAAATTCGGATTCTGGCAGGGTGTGGAAATCGGAACCCGCATCAAGGCAGGCAAAGGTCTTGTGACAGGCACTGGCTATATCGGCGGCATGGGCTTCCAGTTCGTTGAGGAAGGTGCGGGCACTGAACAGAAACATACCGCTGTTCCAGAAATAATTGCCGCTGTCCAGATAGGCCCTGGCGGTTTCCGCATCCGGTTTTTCGACGAACTCCACCACGTCTCGGGGCGCCGAAACGGACTCGGCTTCGCCACCCTTGATGTAGCCATAGCCAGTTTCTGGGCTACCTGGCACTATGCCAAAAGTTACCAGTCGCCCCTGAGCGCTCGACTCCAGGCCAGCCAGCACCGCCTGCTGGAAGGCGGTTACATCCTTGATGTTGTGGTCTGCTGGCAGCACCAGCAGGTCGGCGTCTTCATCATCCCCCAGATCGGCGAGCACAGACAGCGCGGCGATCGCGACCGCTGGCGCCGTATTGCGCCCCACCGGTTCCAGCAGTATACGCGCCTGGTCCATGCCCAGCTGCCGAAGCTGTTCGGCCACCAGAAAACGCTGCTCGGTATTACAGACCACAATCGGATCGCGCACCTGTGGTAAACCAGCCAGGCGCGCCAGGGTATTCTGAAACAGCGAGGAATTCTGTTCGGGAAAGTGAATAAATTGCTTGGGCAACGCGGCCCGGGACAGCGGCCAGAGTCGTGTGCCTGTGCCACCGGCGAGAATTACTGGAATTAACATGCTGAGTACCGCCTGCCAGGAGGCAGCAATGGTAGCAAATAATAGCCTGCCTCGTTCAAGCAACGCACACGCCAGCACACCGGGCTGGCAGGACGATCAAGGCTGCCAACACGAAACCGCGACCGGTCGTCACTTTGCGGTCGATTATTTCCTGCCTTCACGATAAACTCCCGGCCTTGTTAAGTAGGCCCACAGGCTGCACGAGAGATAATGAAAGCAAGGAACGAAAACTTTGTTCCCCAGAGCTCCTACGAGATGGATCAGCTGGTGGAATGTGGCTATGGCAGGCTGTTTGGTCCTGGCAATGCGAAACTCCCGGTCAATGAAATGCTCATGCTGGATCGCATTACGCACATTAGTGCGGACGGTGGTGAGTACGGACGGGGCCAGATTATTGCCGAACTCGATATCCATCCCGATTTGTGGTTCTTCGCCTGCCACTTCCCCGGTGACCCGGTAATGCCGGGCTGTCTTGGGCTGGATGCCCTGTGGCAGCTGGTGGGCTTCTACCTGGGCTGGCGCGGCTATCCCGGCAAGGGGCGCGCCCTGGGTGCTGGCGAGGTGAAATTTACCGGCGAGATCCTGCCCACCAACAAAAAAGTGGTTTACGAGCTGTCCATCAGCCGCACCATCGACCGCAGGTTGGTGATGGGCATTGCAGATGGTACTGTGGCTGTAGATGGCGAGGTGATTTATACCACCAAGGCCCTGAAAGTCGGCCTGTTCACGCCAGAAAACGCGTTTTAACCTACCAGGGATTGAGGACACTATGCGACGTGTAGTTGTAACCGGAATCGGGATTGTTTCCTGCCTGGGAAACGACCGCCAGGCGGTCCTGGAGTCACTGCGGGAAGGGCGCAGCGGCATCAGCCATAACCAGTCTTACGTGGACGTGGGCATGCGCAGTCATGTCAGCGGCACAGTCAACATCGATACCGAAGCGCTAATCGACCGCAAGATCCTGCGTTTTATGGGCGACGCCTCCGCCTACAGCTATATTGCCATGCAGGAAGCGATTGCCAATGCCGGGCTCACCGAGGACGAGATATCCAATGAGCGCACCGGGATTGTCGCTGGTTCCGGCGGCGGCTCACCGGAAGACCAACTGGAATCTACCGACATCCTGCGTGAAAAAGGCATGCGCCGGGTTGGCCCCTACCGCATCCCCCGCACCATGAGCAGTTCGGTGTCCGCCTGCCTGGCGACACCATTCAGGATCAAGGGCGTCAATTATTCGATTTCTTCAGCCTGTGCCACCAGCGCGCATTGCATTGGCAATGGCGCCGAATTGATCCAGATGGGCAAGCAGGACCGGGTTTTTGCCGGTGGAGGCGAATCCGAACACTGGTCCATGTCACACATGTTCGACGCCATGGGCGCCCTGTCCACCAAGTACAACGACACCCCGGACAAGGCCTCGCGCGCCTTTGACGCCGACCGCGATGGCTTTGTCATTGCTGGCGGTGGCGGCATGGTCGTGCTGGAAGCCCTTGAGGTCGCCCAGGCTCGCGGCGCCCGAATCCTGGCAGAACTCACTGGTTACAGTGCCACCTCTGACGGCCACGACATGGTGGCCCCATCCGGCGAAGGTGGTGCTCGTGCCATGCGCATGGCCACCGAAGGTCTCGAAGGAAGCGTCGACTACATTAACACTCACGGTACCAGCACTCCGGCCGGAGATGTTTCCGAGCTGAACGCCATCCGCAAGGTCTTTCCCGACCAGGTGCCGCACATTAATTCCACCAAGTCCCTGAGCGGCCACTCACTCGGCGCCGCAGGCGTACAGGAAGCGATTTACAGCTTGCTGATGATGGAACACGATTTCATAGCCGCCTCGGCGAATATCGACAACCTTGATCCCCAGGCGGAAGGACTACCCATTGCCCGCGAGCGCATCGACAACATCGAGCTGAACCGGGTCATGTCTAATAGTTTCGGTTTTGGCGGCACCAATGCGTGCCTGGTGTTTGATCGTTTTCGGGAATGAAACCGGCGTTCCGGCACTCTGATCTGTCATGGACAGTCTGTTATGAACAAACACAGCAGCAGCCGCACACTATTCTCCGCCAGCAGCTTACTGGCGTCACTTTTGGTGTGTATTGTTGCCTCGGCGGCCCTGGCACAGCAAGGCAATAGCGCCCTGGGCCGACTGTCGGGTGGGGACACCCGGCCACGACCATTGCCACTGACCGAGGCCTTCCCGTTCTATGTCAGCCAGACCGCGCCTGGCGAGTACCGCATTACCTGGAATCCCGCCAGCGGCCATTACCTGTACCGACACGCCTTTGGGTTCAGCCTGCAGCGCACCGCTACCAGCGACGCCCGCCCCCTGGACTTCAGCCTGCCCCCGGGCTTACCCCGCAGCGACCAGTTCTTTGGCGATATCGAAGCCTACTATGATGATGTCAGCGTGACCCTGAGCCTGCCGGAGGCCACGCCAGACTCGGCCGCCCTGATTATTGAATACCAGGGCTGCGCCGACTGGGGCTTTTGCTACCCGCCCCAGCGCCAGGCCTATCCTCTGGCGCCCTGACGGCCGCTTCGGGCACCGGCCTGACCTCGCACTGTCCACACCGCACCCCGGCCAAACTCGGTTCAGCCCCAACTGCAAGCCAATGTTGCGCCCACACCGTGGTCCCGCGCTGACCCGGGTTATGACAAACTGACGCGATCTTGCAAAAAACGGGTGAAAATCAGCCTAATTTCTGAGAATATGCGCCGATAATTGCCTAACCGGCGTCAACGGAGGCACTGGCTGAGCGTCCCGGTGACGCTGGCCGGCATTTTGAAAAGGACTCTAACTCGCAGCAGCTGCATCACTTGTGCGCGGCGCTTGATACGAAACACCCAGTAAGCAACGACTGGCAAGCAACAACAAGTCCAACAACGGATTAACCATATGGCTAGCATTCTGGCGCTGCACGGCCCCAATCTGAACCTGCTTGGGCACCGTGAGCCTGACATTTACGGCGCAGATACCCTGGACGACATCAATGGCCGCCTGGCGGCACAGTGCCAGGCAGCCGGGCATGAATTCGCCCACTTCCAGAGTAATCACGAGGGCGCACTCATAGACCGCCTGCATCTGGCTCGCGAAGACGGCACGGCTTTTCTGCTGGTGAACTTCGGTGGCTTTACCCACACCAGCATCGCCCTGCGCGACGCCATGTTAGCCACGGCCCTGCCATTCGTGGAGGTGCACCTGTCCAATCTGCATGCCCGCGAATCCTTTCGCCATCATTCTTTTTTCGCCGACATTGCGGTGGGCAGCATCGTGGGCCTGGGCGCCCAGGGTTACGAGCTGGCCATGCAGGCCGCAATCAGCAGACTGAACCAATAAATATCTACCCCGGGAAGTAACTATGGATATCAGGAAAGTTAAAAAACTCATCGAGCTTCTGGAGGCCTCAGACGTCGCCGAGATTGAAATCAAGGAAGGCGAGGAAGCTGTTCGCATCAGCCGCAACTCAACTTCCGTACCGGCGCCGGTAGCGGCGCCGGCAGCAGCACCGCCCCCCGCAGCAGCTGCGCCAGCAGCGGTGGCAGCCGACGAACCGGCCGCTGCCAGTCGGCCTGCCACCACCGGTAAACTGATCAACTCACCAATGGTGGGCACCTTTTATCGCTCCCCGTCCCCTTCCTCGCCAGCGTTCGTGGAAGTGGGTACTCACGTCAAGGCCGGTGATGTGGTGTGCATTGTTGAAGCCATGAAGATGATGAACCAGATCGAAGCAGACGCCACCGGCGTGGTGGAAGCTATCCTGGTGGAGGACGGCGAACCGGTTGAGTTCGATCAGCCGCTGATTTCCATCGTCTGATTCACAGCAACAATCGCGTTCCAACTCCGAGTTTCAACACCATGCTAGATAAAATACTGATTGCCAATCGCGGTGAAATTGCCCTCCGCGTACTACGCGCCTGCAAGGAACTGGGCATCAAAACCGTCGCCGTACATTCCATGGCCGACAAGGACCTGATGCATGTGCGCCTGGCCGACGAGTCGGTGTGCATCGGCCCGCCCAGCGCCAGCGAAAGTTACCTGAACATTCCCGCCATCATTAGCGCCATGGAAGTCACCGACGCCGACGCCGTGCACCCGGGCTACGGCTTCCTGTCAGAAAATGCTGATTTCGCCGAGCAGGTTGAAAACAGCGGCTTCATCTTCATCGGTCCGAATGCCGAGACCATTCGCAGAATGGGCGACAAAGTATCGGCGATTGAGATCATGCGCGATGCGGGAGTGCCCACGGTGCCGGGTTCCAACGGTCCGATCAACGAGGATACCGAGCGCACCCTGCAGCTGGCGCGCGACATTGGCTTCCCGGTCATTATCAAGGCTGCCGCCGGCGGTGGTGGTCGCGGTATGCGCGTGGTGCACAACGAAGCGGCATTGATGAAAGCCATCTATGTCACCCAGTCCGAAGCGAAATCATTTTTTGGCGACGGCACCGTATACCTGGAAAAATTCCTGGAAAATCCCCGCCACGTTGAAATCCAGGTAATCGGTGACGGCAAGGGCGATGCGATTCACCTTGGCGACCGGGATTGCTCGCTGCAGCGACGTCATCAGAAGGT
This sequence comes from uncultured Pseudohongiella sp., assembly GCA_965230125.1. GTDB lineage: Bacteria > Pseudomonadota > Gammaproteobacteria > Pseudomonadales > Pseudohongiellaceae > UBA9145. Next base: position 3,809,846 of record OZ245938.1, read on the forward strand.
CATCGAGGAAGCCCCGGCGCCGGGTATTCCCGACGACGTGCGCAACGCCATCCACGAAACCTGCGTGGAGGCCTGCAAGAAAATGAAATATCGCGGCGCCGGCACCCTGGAATTTCTCTATGAGGACGAGCGTTTTTATTTCATCGAGATGAACACCCGCGTGCAGGTCGAGCACCCGGTTACCGAAATGGTGACTGGTGTCGACATCGTCAAGGAACAGCTGCGCGTTGCCAGCGGCAAACCGCTGTCCATCAAACAGGAAGACGTGGTGATACGGGGCCATGCCCTGGAGTGCCGGATCAACGCCGAAGATCCCGAGAAGTTCATTCCCAGCCCCGGACTGGTGAAGCTGTTTCACGCTCCCGGCGGTCCCGGCATTCGGGTTGACTCCCATTTGTACAGTGGCTATACGGTGCCACCGTTCTACGATTCGCTGATCGCCAAGCTCATCAGTCACGGCAGCACCCGTGAGCAGGCCATGGTGCGCATGCAAATTGCGCTGGATGAACTGCTCATTGACGGCATCAAGAGCAATATTCCGCTGCACCGCGAACTGGTGCGTGATGCCGGCTTCAAGAAAGGTGGCGTCAACATTCACTACCTGGAAGCCCGGCTCGGTCTCTGACCTCATGTGGCAACAGCTAACCATCAGGGTGCGCTCGACGGATGCCGAGCCCGTGGAGCAAACCCTGCTGGCGCATGGCGCTGTATCGATAAGCTATCTCGATGCGGAGGATCAACCGGTCTTTCAGGAAGAGCCTGGTAGCACACCTTTGTGGGATAACAGCGTACTGCTCGCGCTGTTTGCCGCGGACACCGATCTCGCGGAACTACTCGACCAGTTCAAACACAATCCCGCCATCAGTAATGCCGCCAGCCTGGCGGTAGAACAGCTCGAAGACCAGGCCTGGGAACGCGCCTGGATGGCTGATTTTCAACCGCTTGAAATAGGCCAGCGGCTGTGGATTTGTCCAAGCTGGCTGCCGCCGCCGGATCCCGACGCGGTCACCGTGCTCATGGACCCCGGCCTGGCCTTTGGTAGCGGCAGTCATCACACCACGGAGCTGTGCCTGCAATGGCTGGACCAGGCTGACGTCAGCGGCAAGATGGTAATCGATTACGGTTGCGGCTCTGGAATATTGGCCATCGCCGCCGCCAAGCTCGGTGCCACCCGGGTCAGCGCTGTAGACAACGACCCCCAGGCGATTCTGGCCACTCTGGACAACTGCCAGCGCAACGGGGTCAGCCTTGATACCCTGCATGCCTACCTGCCCGATGCCCTGCCGGCGGACACCGAAGCCGATATACTGATCGCCAACATTCTGGCCGCGCCACTGATGTCCCTGGCCGGGTTGTTTGCCGGTTTGCTGCGGCCCGGTGGCCAACTGGTGTTGTCCGGGCTGCTGGAATCCCAGATCGACCAGGTGGCCGCCTGCTACCAGGATCAGTTTGACCTGATGTCGCCGGTTATTGCCGCAGACTGGGTCCGCCTGGACGCCATGCGCAAGGCGTGATCTGTCACCGCCATTAGCCTACAATCGCCAGACTATCGTTATCCTGGCTCGTAAGAGTTGTTACCGGTCATGTCGTTTCGCATCACCCAATGTCCTGCCTGTGAATCCACGTTCAGTACCAGTCCCAGAGTGCTGGAATCGGCTGCGGGCAAAGTCCGCTGCGGCGCCTGCCTCACCGTCTTCGAAGCCGCCGAGAATTTCCTGGCTACCGGCTTCGACGGTGAGGCGGAGAACGAATCGGTATTTGTCGGTAACTCTGCCCAGGAATACTTCGACCCTTCCAGTTTTTTCACCCGTCAGTCGCTACAGGAATCCGTGCCCGACGCAGCACTGGTAGCTGCGCCGCAAACCCCTGCACCGCCAGTCGCGGAAGCCATACCCGAGCCACGCCTGGACCCGGACGATCCCGATACCCCGGATTACCTGGCGCTGGACAGCGCCGAGCTGGCGGCCGACGCCGCCGGTGATGCCGAACAGACCATTCAGGTTGCACCCGAAGAAGATGAATTCATGGCCCTGGTGGCTAATGCCCAGATGCCGGCTCCGGATCCCGGCCCGCCGCAACCCGCTGCTGAATTACTGGCGGCCGGGGGTTATCCGGCAATGGCCGAAGTCATCGATGAATTGCTTTCCGAAAGTCACGAAGCAACCGCCAGACAGGCCGCGAACCCAGCGGTCGCCGAACACCTGGCGGCCGGTGGCTACCCGGCGCTGGAGGAAGTGATTGCCGAACTTCTCGCTGAGCCCAATCAGCCCACCGGCCATGCCGGCGGCAGCATCATTGCTGTACCTGACGTTCCATTAGCAGATGCATCGGACGATCCGCTGGACGAGGAACAAGAAACAGCGGAAAACAACGCTACGCACATTAACGCAGCGCCAGCCGAAACTGACGCGGACACGCAGACGCAACTGAACACCGCCGATCCGGTCCCCGATGACGAACCCGGTAGCCTGCCGCTGTTCCCTGACGAACCGGACGCACTGCACACCAATACCGACGTCGGTCAGGCTGGACCGCCTGCTACCCCACCAGAAGCGTTTCAACTGCACGCGCAGTTTTCTTTATCTCCAGGCGGCTATGAACCGCCTGCCAGGGCCCCCGCCGCACCAGAACCGCCGCCTGCCAGCAGCACCGGCCTGGCGGAAGAAATCGAGGGGGAATTCAATGCGACGGTGAACGAAGCGGATTTCCAGCAAACCCTGGCCAGCGACATGGACACGGTTGCCAGCGAACAGCCAGATGTTGAGCTAAGCCGTTACAGCACTCCAGATGAGGCCCTGAAAGATGCCGCTGCCGACGACAGTGCCGCGCCGGAAGCCAAAACTGGACAGAGCAGCGCGGAACCCGACCAGAGTGTGGCCGCTATTCGCGCCCGTGCGCTGCAAAGCGATTTACAGGACGAGGACGGCCTGGAAGCAATCCCCCAGGAAAATCTGCAGTCCCTGGGCGCCTTTTCAACCCCGGTAGAAATTCTCACCGGGCGGCAGCGCCGTCTTGGCAAGCAGCTTGCCTGGGCGTCTCTGGCACTGGTGGCTGCGATCATGCTGGCGGGCCAATACCTGTGGCAGGAACTGGAACGTTACGCCCAGGTCGCTTCGGTGCGCCCGGTGTATGAATGGGCCTGCAATCTGACCGGCTGCGAACTTCCCGTGTATAACGATATCGACGCCATTCAGTCCAGCAATCTGTCAGTACGCTCTCATCCCGAGGTGGACAATGCCCTGTCGGTAAGCGTGGAGTTTCGCAACGCCGCCAGTTTCGCACAGCGCTTTCCAGTCATGGTGTTAAGTTTTAATAGCGCCAGCAACAGCGTCATCGCCCTGCGTGAATTCGCACCAGACGACTATTTACCGCCAGCCTTGCGCTCACGCACGCTGCTGCCACCGCAGACCCCGGTGCAGATCAACCTGGAATTGATGGACCCCGGAGAAGATGCCATCAATTACACACTGGCGTTTCGGCGTCCGTGACGCTGCACACTCAACGGTAACTTGCCTGATTTTTTGTTAAGGGCACCTCTATTAATTCCGGGTAGATCAACAAGTCGGCAATTAATCGCTTACAATTCAGAAAAGCCCTTTAACTGCCATGGTGACCCGGCTATTATTTACGGCCGTTTCGCACCCAGACTTCCTGACAGCAATGCAGCTAATCGGCCCCTACCAATTGCGCAACAATTTGATACTGGCCCCGATGGTGGGTGTGAGCGACACTCCGTTTCGCGAAATCTGCAGCCAGCTTGGCGCTGGATTAACGGTCGGTGAGATGCTCACCTGTAATAGCGCGCTGTGGCATAACGCCCGCAACCGCCGCAAACAAATCCGTCCCGAAATTAATGCACCGATTGTTGTGCAGATTGCCGGTTCCGACCCGGCAATGATGGCCGAAGCGGCAATACTTAATGCCGAACGCGGCGCCGACGGCATTGACATCAATATGGGCTGCCCGGCCAAGAAAGTCCTGAAGAAAGCCGCCGGTTCGGCGCTACTGCGTGACACCGCACTGGTAGAAAGCATTCTCAAGGCCGTGGTTGCGGCCGTCGACATTCCCGTGACCCTGAAGATTCGCACCGGCTGGTGCCCCGAAACCCGCAACGGCGTGGTTGTGGCCCGCATCGCTGAAGATTGCGGCATTCGCATGCTGTCAGTTCATGGTCGCACCCGTGCCGACCGCTTCAAAGGCGAGGCGGAATACGACACCATCGCCGCCATCAAGCAGGCAGTAGCTATTGCCGTGATTGCCAACGGCGATATCGACAGCGCCGCAAAGGCCGCTGCGGTACTTGAGCACACCGGCGCTGACGGCCTGATGATTGGGCGCGCCGCCCAGGGGCGGCCCTGGATTTTCCAGGAAATCGAACACTTCCTGCGCACCGGTCGCCCAATGCCCGCCCTGGCGCTTGCGCAGCGCGAGCAAATTATTATCGATCACCTGCACAGACTGCATCGCTTTTATGGCGAGAAGGTCGGAGTCTGGAATGCACGCAAGCATGTCATCGGCTACCTGAAACCCCTGCCGGGTGCGCGCGACTGTCTGGCTCAATTCAATCGCATTGAATCTGCATCCGGTCAGCTACAGCACATCCACCACTACTTCGATCAACTGCACCAGGAGGAACACGATGAAGGAGCCATCGCGGCATGAATAAACTGGAAGGAACCGCCCTCAGCGAAAGCTTCGAAGCGCCTGACACAGGTGAAATCGTTTCAACAACATCCAAGACCCTCAGGTCTGAGGTGGAAAAGGCCCTGGATCGCTATTTCGAACAGATCGGCGGTGAATCGGTCAGCGATCTGCACCAGCTGGTCATGGCAGAAGTGGAAGAACCGCTACTGCAGGCAGTCATGAAGTTTACCGGCAACAACCAGAGCAAGGCTTCTATCATGCTGGGTTTGAACCGTGGTACGCTTCGCACCAAATTAAAACACTACGGCATGCTGTAAGCTCATACTTTAAACCCATGTTGTAAGCTACAGCTATTCGCCCGCTACGCACCCGACGCTCACTCAATAAATACTCACTAATGACGACAGACAATCTCACTGCCGTGCGGCGCGCCTTGATCAGCGTATCCGACAAGACCGGCATCGTGGCCTTTGCCCAGGCCCTGAACGAAATGGGTATCGAAATTCTTTCTACCGGCGGCACTTTCAAACTGCTCAACAATGAAGGCGTGCCCGCGGTGGAAATCTCCGATTACACCGGCTTCCCGGAAATGATGGACGGCCGCGTCAAGACCCTGCACCCCAGGGTGCATGGCGGCATTCTGGCCCGTCGTGACGTCGATGCCGAGGTCATGGCCGAGCACGACATCCCGCCCATCGACATGGTGGTGGTCAATCTCTATCCCTTTGAAGCTACGGTGGCCAATCCCGACTGCGACCTGCCCACGGCGATCGAGAATATCGATATCGGCGGTCCAACCATGTTGCGCGCCGCGGCCAAGAACAACAAATTCGTGGCCGTGGTGGTCAATCCCGGAGACTACGACAGCGTGCTGGACACCCTGAAAGCCAATAACGGCCAGCTGGACCAGCAAACCCGCTTCGACCTGGCGATCAAAACCTTTGAACATACCGCCAACTACGATGGCGCCATTGCCAACTATCTCGGCGCCCGGGTTGACGACCCTGACACCGCGAGCGACTTTCCACGCACCTTCAACACCCAGTTTCACAAGCAGCAAGACATGCGCTACGGGGAAAACCCCCACCAGCAGGCGGCGTTCTACGTCGAGGCCGAGCCAGCCGAGGCCAGCATCAGCACGGCGCAGCAGTTGCAGGGCAAGGCCCTGTCTTTTAACAACATCGCCGATACCGATGCCGCCCTGGAATGCGTCAAGTCCTTTGCCGAACCCGCCTGCGTTATCGTCAAACACGCCAACCCTTGCGGTGTTGCGGTAGCCGAGTCATGTCTGAACGCCTATGAGCTGGCATTCCAGACTGACCCCACATCCGCGTTCGGCGGCATTATCGCGTTCAATCGGGAGCTGGATGAAGCCACAGCCCGACGCATCGTCGAGCAGCAGTTTACCGAGGTCATTATTGCCCCGACCATCAGCGACGCGGCGCTTGCTGTGACCGCGGCGAAACAGAATGTGCGGGTATTGCGCTGCGGCCAGTGGCCGGCAGAGCGTGCGCCTGGCCTTGACTACAAGCGCGTCAACGGCGGCCTGCTGGTGCAGGATCGGGATATCCATCAGCTTAGCCAGAACGAGCTGCAAGTGGTTAGCAAACGCGCCCCAGATGACAGCGAATTGCAAGACTTGCTGTTCAGCTGGGTGGTGGCGCAGTATGTAAAATCCAATGCCATCGTGTACGCCAGAAACAAGCAGACCATCGGTATTGGTGCTGGGCAGATGAGTCGCGTTTACAGCGCTCGCATTGCCGGCATCAAAGCGGCCGATGAACAGCTTGAGGTCAAGGGCTCGGTCATGGCTTCCGATGCTTTCTTTCCGTTTCGCGACGGCATCGACGCGGCCGCCAAAGCCGGAATTACCGCGGTTATCCAGCCCGGTGGTTCAATGCGCGACGAGGAAGTGATAGCCGCGGCCGACGAGGCCGGCATGGCCATGGTGTTTACCGGTGTGCGGCATTTCCGGCACTGATTTCGTCTTGACGCGGCAATTTCACTGCCGGCCAGTTACCAAACTCCCAGACAAAAGACACAGCGAATATCTGTTATGAGAATTCTGATCATCGGTTCCGGCGGTCGCGAGCATTCACTGGCATGGCGCTGCGCGCAATCGGAACGTGTTGAAGCCGTCTACGTGGCGCCGGGCAATGCTGGCACTGCCCATGAAGCAAAGATGCAGAATGTCGCTATCGACGTCATGGATTTTGAGGCGCTGGCGGATTTCGCTGAACAGCAATCGATTGTTCTGACTATTGTGGGACCCGAGGCGCCTTTAGTGGGCGGTATCGTTGACTATTTCAGCGAACGACAAATCGCCTGCTTCGGCCCGAGCAAGAACGCGGCCCAGCTCGAAGGCTCCAAGGCTTTCAGCAAAGACTTCTTAAGCCGTCATAACATTCCCACCGCCGCCTACCTGAGCTTTACCGATCCGGAAGCGGCGACGGCTTACATTCACCAACAGGGCGCGCCAATCGTGATCAAGGCTGACGGTCTGGCGGCAGGCAAAGGCGTGGTGGTTGCCGAGACCGAGCAGCAGGCAATAGACGCCGTCAACGACATGCTGGCCGGCAATAAATTTGGCGATGCCGGGCACCGGGTGGTCATCGAGCAGTTTCTGGCAGGCGAAGAAGCCAGCTTCATCGCCCTGGTGGATGGCCGCAATGTGCTGCCCATGGCCACCAGTCAGGACCACAAGGCCCGGGATGATGGCGACAGCGGGCCCAATACCGGCGGCATGGGGGCTTATTCCCCCGCACCGGTGGTCACTGCCGAGATTCATGAGCGCATCATGGAGCAGGTCATTCGCCCCACCGTGCAGGGCATGAGCGACGACGGCAATGAATACCTGGGGTTTCTCTATGCCGGATTGATGATTTCTCCGGACGGCGAAATTAACGTGGTGGAGTTCAACTGCCGCTTCGGTGATCCCGAGGCGCAGCCAGTGATGTTGCGCCTGCAGTCCGACTTGCCCGAGCTCTGCCTGGCGGCCATGGAGCGCCGTCTCAACGAAGTCAGGGCCAAGTGGGATCCCCGCCCGGCGGTAGGCGTAGTACTGGCGGCTGGCGGCTACCCACTGGATTACCAGAAAGGTGACGTAATCAGCGGTCTCGACCAGGCCCAGAGTGCGGATCGCAAAATCTTTCATGCTGGCACCGTGGAAAAAGACCACCTGATCCTTACCAATGGCGGCCGCGTATTATGTGCAACGGCGCTGGGCGACAGCGTCCTGGCAGCCCAGCGCGCCGCCTATGATCTGGCCGCACAAATCAGCTGGTCTGACCTGTACTACCGGAAAGACATTGCCCATCGTGCCATCGCGCGGGAAAATGACTGAATGCATAAACGCCGCCCCCTGACTTTTGTTGATCGTTGCCTGCTCCAGGTTGATCAGGCGCTGCGGACCTGCGTGCCGGGGTCTTCCATGGCCCATCGCCGCTCCCCCGCCGAGCCGTTGCTGGAATCGGAGCTGAGCGCCACTGACCGCCGCCATGCGGCTGGGTTGATGCGGATTAACCATACTGGCGAAGTCTGCGCCCAGGCGCTCTATGCTGGCCAGGCGGCGACTGCCAAGCTGGGCGAAACCCGCCAGTCCATGGAACAGGCCGCACAGGAAGAAGTGGATCACCTGGCCTGGTGCGAGGCGCGCCTTACCGACCTCGACAGCCAGCCCAGCGCACTGAATCCACTGTGGTATGGCCTGTCATTTGGTATGGGTGCAGCGGCTGGTCTGGCTGGCGATAAATGGAGTCTTGGCTTTGTGGCCGAGACCGAGCGTCAGGTCTGCGAGCATCTCGAGAAGCATCTTGAGCAACTGCCAGCAGAAGACCAGCGCAGCCGCGCGGTACTGGAGCAAATGATCAGCGACGAGCGGCACCACGGGGAAACCGCCGAACTCGCCGGTGGTGCCCCGTTACCCACACCGGTGCGCAAGGCTATGGCTGCCCTGTCCCAGGTGATGAAGAAATCCACATACCATATCTAGCCACCATTCTTAACCACTACTCTTAACCACTACCCCTGGCCGCCCGTGTCCTGCCGGCGGGAATCCGCCTGGTCGGCGATTATTTCGTAGTCGTGGGTAACCTTCACCCCGGCCTGTTTCAGCATAATGGATGCCGAACAGTACTTGTCGGCAGACAATTCCACGGCTCGCGCCACCTGTTTGTCGCTGAGATCCTTGCCGGTCACCTTGAAATGCAGATGCATGGACGCAAACACTGATGGCGTCGCATCGACCCGCTCAGCGGTCACTTCCGCCACGCAGTCACTGATATTCTGCCGCGCCTTGCGCAATATCGTTACCACATCGAATGACGAGCAGCTGCCGACCGCCAGGGCCATCAGTTCCATGGGACGCATTCCCATATTGCGGCCGCCGGAATCTGGTGCGCCGTCCAGAACCATGGCGTGTCCGGACCCGGATTCGCCGACAAACATTACCCCATCAACCCATTTAACCGTTGCTTTCATTGCTCAGTCCTGCAGAAATTTGCTGTTTAATCAGCTGGTGACATTGCGGTCCGATCAAGGTTTAGCCGCAAACTACCGATACAGACTAGGGGCCCGTTAACAGCCCCCCGCATCGGCCGCGAAAGGGTAACACAGTTCACATTGGCAGACTCGCGCAGGGCGCGCCGGGAGCCGGGTAAGCGTCTACTCGCATTCTTAGTGTGACTGTGATCTCATAATTGCCGGAAAAATGTGATATACAGAAAATTCTCAGCAAGAGAGTAAGGAAGTTTACACATGGCACTCATGGCCATCACGCCACACATAGAGGATCTGGATAACTTCCTGTCCCACTGTCACCGTAAACGCTACCCGAACCGGGCGACGATTATTTACGAGGGCGACAAGTGCGACACGCTCTATTACATCGTCAAGGGTTCGGTGTCAGTAATCCTGGAAGATGACGATGGCAAGGAAGTAGTCATTGCCTATCTGAACCCCGGCGATTTTTTCGGCGAGATGGGGCTGTTCGAACAGGCAGAAGAACGCAGCGCCTGGTGCCGCGCGCGTACCGCCTGTGAAATAGCTGAAATCAGCTACTCCAATTTCAATACCTACATTCGCTCCCACCCGGAAATTGTCTTCACCATCGGCCAGCAGATGGCCCATCGCCTGCGCAACACCACGCGCAAAGTGGGTGACCTCGCGTTTTATGACGTCACCGGTCGTATCGCCCGCACCCTGATTGATCTGAGCAAGGAACCGGATGCCATGACCCATCCTGACGGCATGCAGATCAAAATCACCCGCCAGGAAATCGGCCGCATTGTGAATTGCTCACGGGAAATGGCAGGTCGCGTTCTCAAGACCCTGGAGGAACAGGATCTGATCAGCGTCTCCGGCAAGACCATCGTGGTGCACGGCACTCGCTGATTCTTTACCTACTGTTGGGAAAATTCATCCCTGAATTTTCCCAACGGCGCCGATTATTTTCGCGCCAAAACGCGGTTTCGCCTTAAAATAACCGGCTCGCGTTCGCTGCGCTCACGTCGCACATCCCTGTGCTCACTCAGCGTATTTATCAAGTTCTGTGGGATCCGCTCGCCGAGCGCTGATGGGTGTTATGTTGTTTGCTGGCTTGATTTCCCTTCGGCCGGAGGTGATTCGATCAGAGGTGAAAAGAGGGCTTCGATTTTCCGGCCGTCACTGGGCGAGCGGATGTGGGGAGGCAGGGTTGCCGACCCGCCAGTCAAGGCCGGCGCTGAACGCAGGAAAAAGACCGTTTTCCAGGGCTTTTTCCGGAGTGAAGGGACCCAGGATGGGCGCCGAGCCGGCGGGGCGGCAACCCTGCCTCCCCGCAGCCGCGCTCGAGGCCAGTGATGTACTCCAAGCAATAACTCTTCCCCGGAATTCTGCAAAGAACCTGAAACAAACCGCTCGCAAGAATCTGCAGGTGCGAAACGCTGGTGATGCGGGTATCAGGAGGGGTAGAGGATTACGGCCCAGGTGAACAGGACGAAGGCGATGCTGATCAGGACTGTGGCGGAGCCAATGTCTTTGGCTACCCGGGATAGTTCGTGGTACTCGCTGCTGAACCGGTCAATCACTTTCTCGATTGCGGTGTTGATTAACTCCATGAGGATCACCAGCACCAGGGAACCCACCAGCAGAACTTTTTCTACAGCGGTACTGCCGAGCCAGAAGCCCAGGGGAGCCATGACGATGAATGCCGCTACCTCCATGCGCACGGCTTCTTCACTGCGCAAAGCGGCACGCATACCAGCTGCCGAGTAGCGCGTTGCCGCAATCAATCGCGCCATGCCCTTCTTGGCAGGCGGTTTGGCTGGCGGACCTTGTGGTCCGGCTGCGGCGTCGGTCTCGGGCAGCTTTTCTGATTCGTCGGAGCTAAACATAATCGTCACTATAGGTAAGCAGCAAACAATTCCTGGAGTTTCTGCCCCGGATCGGGCGCCCGCATAAACGTTTCACCAACCAGAAATCCGAATACGCCCTGATCGATCATGATCCTGATGTCGTCACGGGTGTTAATGCCACTTTCGGTGATGATTAGCTTGTCATCCGGCACCCGGGGAATAAGGTCCAGTGTCGTCTGCAGGCTGGTGTCGAATGTATGCAGATTACGATTGTTGATGCCAATCAGATTGGCATCAATTCTCAGGGCCCGCTCCAGTTCCTCGGCATTATGCACTTCAACCAGTATATCGAGCTTTAACTCGTTCGCATAAGCGGCCAGTTCCTCGAGACGCGATTGTTGCAAGGCTGCAACAATCAGCAGGATACAGTCGGCCCCGAGCGCCCGGGATTCGGCAATCTGGTAAGGGTCGATCATAAAATCCTTGCGGATAACTGGTAGCGTGCTGGCGCGACGGCCTGCCAGCAGGTAGTCGTTGCTGCCCTGAAAGTAGTTGCGATCGGTCAAAATCGAAAGGCATGTGGCGCCATGGGCCTGGTAGGTTTTCGCCAGTGCCGCCGGGTCGAAGTCCTCGCGGATCAGGCCCTTTGATGGCGAGGCTCGCTTGATCTCGGCAATAACTCCTGCCCTGCCGGCCTCGGCCTGCTGCTTGAGAGACGCTGCAAATCCACGCATGTCTGCGGCATCGGGGAAACGCGCCTCCAGTTCGCCAAGGCTCACCTCCTGCCGGGCGTCTGCCACTTCGTCAGCCTTGTGAGCGACTATCTGTTCCAGAATTGTGCTCACGAAGACACCGCCGCCTTTCCGCTGAATGCCAGCAGCGCTTCCAGCTTGGCCAGCGCGGCGCCGTTGCTCAGCACTTCCTGCGCGGCGACCACGCCTTTGGCCAGGGTATCGGTGACGTTGGCCGCATAAATGGCCGCACCGGCATTAAGCGCAACAATATCGCCCGCCGCCTGGTGTTCGTAGCTCAGGGCTTGCTTAAGCATGGCCAGGCTCGACTCGGCGTCGTCAATCTGCAGCATGGAGTAGTCATCCCGGGAGGCGATATCGAAGTCTTCCGGGCGCACTGAGTAGTGGCTGATCTTGCCATCCTTGAGCTCACCCACCAGGGTATTGGCCGACAGGCTGATTTCATCCAGACCGTCATCGGCGGCCACCACCAGCACGTGCTGGCTGCCAAGCTCGCGCAGCACCTCGAGAATAATGTCGATCCAGCTGGCATCGTAGACACCCATGATCTGGTGTGGAGCGCCGGCCGGGTTAGTGAGTGGCCCGAGAAGATTGAACACGGTGCGCACTCCGATTTCCCGGCGCGCGGCAATCACATGCTTCATGGCGCTGTGGTGAGCCGGTGCGAACATGAAGCCCACGCCAATCTCATCGATGGCCTGGCCAACCTGTTCGGCACTAAGGTCAAGCCGTACGCCGGCGGCTTCCAGCACATCGGCACTGCCGCTTTTCGAGGTGGCGGCACGATTGCCATGCTTGGCAACCCGTGCGCCCGCGGCCGCGGCGGCGAACGCCGAGGCGGTAGATACATTAAACGTGCTGGAGCCACTGCCGCCGGTGCCACAAGTATCAACCAGATGGGTGTGATCACTGACCCGCACCGGAGTTGCCAGCTCGCGCATCACCGTGGCACCGCCCAGCACCTCATCGGCCTTGACGCCTTTCATCTGCAGCCCAACAAGAAAAGCCGCATTCTGGGCATCAGTAGTCTCTCCGCCCATAATGTCGCGCATCACCGCGATCATCTCGTCACGGGTCAGGTCACGTCCCTGCATGACGCTATGAATAGCCGCTTTTATCTCCATGAGGATTACTCCGTATTGCTTCTGTTGACACCAGGATCAGGCGGGCTGGTAGGCGTCTTCCAGAAAATTCTTCAACAGCTGGTGACCGTGCTCGCTGAGGATGGACTCCGGGTGGAACTGAACGCCCTCAATGGCGTGCTCCCGGTGCCGCAGGCCCATGATTTCCTGATGCTCTCCGGAACCGTTTTCGGTCCAGGCGGTCTCTATCAGGCAGTCTGGTAACGACTGGCGGTCCACCACCAGGGAATGGTAGCGGGTCGCCGCAAACGGGCGCGCGATGCCGCTGAATACACCGGCGCTGTCGTGGTGAATAGTCGACAGCTTGCCATGCATCACCTGACTGGCGCGCACCACGTCGCCACCGAATACCTGGCCAATGCTCTGGTGGCCCAGGCAGATTCCCAGGATCGGCAACTTGCCGGCAAAATGGCGAATCACGTCCATGGAGATACCGGCTTCGTTCGGCGTGCAGGGGCCCGGCGAGATAACTATTCGATCGGGTGACAGCGCTTCGATTTCCGCCACGGAAATGGCGTCGTTACGAAACACACGCACGTCCGCACCCAACTCGCCCAAATACTGGACAACGTTGTAGGTAAAGGAATCATAATTGTCGATCATTAACAGCACGGTATTCGCCCGGTCCGGATTGCTCGCTGGATTACGAATTATCTGCTCACCGAAGCCACAGCATTGCCGCCAGCGGACCCCGGTTTTGAGCAGCGCCAATCATAGCAAGCCCGCCTGGCACTGTCTTGAATACCGTGCTGATCGCCGCTGCCGGCGCTGGCGTATAGGCCTGACATGACTACACCCAAGACTCTTGTTTGGTTTCGCCAGGATCTGCGCCTGCGGGACAATCCAGCCCTGGTGGCCGCCGCCCGCAACGGCAGCGTGCTGCCGCTCTATATCCTTGATGATGACAACGCCGGTGACCGGGCCATGGGCAGCGCCAGCCGCTGGTGGCTGCACCAGTCACTGGCGGCACTGGACGCCAGCCTGGACGGCAAGCTCTGGCTGCTCAAAGGCGACCCCCTCAGCCTTATCCCCAGGCTGCTGCAGGAACACAGGATCGGCGCCATCCAGTGGAATCGCTGCTACGAGCCGTGGCGCGTCCAGCGCGACAGGAAACTCAAGCAGCAACTGCAGGATGATGGCGTTGAGGTCAGCAGCCACAATGGCTCGCTGCTGTTCGAGCCCTGGGAATGCCTGAAAAAAGACGGCACGCCCTACAAGGTCTTCACGCCTTTCTACCGCAATGCCGCTGCGAAACTCACGCCAATCCCGGAAGCCCGGCGCAAACCAGCCAGCCTGGAGCTCGCTCCCTGTAAGCAGAACAAAGACAAGCTTGATGCTCTGGGCCTGATGCCCGACATCAACTGGTATGACTCTATCGCCGCGCAGTGGACGCCGGGTGAGGACGGCGCCCATCGGCGGCTACAGAATTTTATCAACAGCGGACTGCAAGACTATCGCAAGGGGCGTGATTTTCCGGCCCGGCGATCGGTGTCTTTTTTGTCGCCGCACCTGCATTTCGGCGAAGTCTCGCCCCGCCAGGTATGGCACGCGGTACAGCGTCAGTCCGGCGAATCGGGCCTGACCAATCACATTGAACACTTCCACAGCGAACTGGGCTGGCGTGAGTTCTCCTATTCCCTGCTCTATCATTTTCCCCAGCTGGTGCGGGACAACATGAACACCCAGTTCAATGATTTCCCCTGGCGCCACAGCCAGAACGATCTCGACGCCTGGCAGCGCGGCGAAACCGGCTTCCCGCTGGTGGACGCCGGTATGCGCCAGCTCTGGGAAACCGGCTATATGCACAACCGGGTGCGCATGGTGGTGGGCTCGTTCCTGGTGAAAAACCTGATGCACCACTGGCACTCCGGTGAGCGCTGGTTCTGGGACACCCTGGTGGACGCCGACCTGGCCAGCAACGTGTCCGGCTGGCAGTGGATTGCCGGCTGCGGCGCCGACGCCGCGCCTTACTTTCGGATCTTCAACCCGATTACCCAGTCCGAAAAATTTGACCCGGACGGCGAGTACATTCGCCGCTTCGTACCGGAGCTGGCCGAGCTGCCCAACAAGCTACTCCACGACCCCGGCAACGCGCCGCCACTGGAGTTGGAAGCCGCCGGTATCAAACTGGGTAAAACCTACCCGGAACCCATCGTTGACCTGAAACAGTCCCGCCAGCGCGCCCTGGATGCCTACCAGAAAATACGCAAGGGAGATTGAGACGCCAGGGGGTGTGGGCGCTTCAGGCTGGAGAAGACTTGCGGTGCTGCAAGACTTGAGGTCACACAAGAAAGGGGGTTCGAACGCAAGGCAGCCAGACGCGGCATCAACCGCCAGATCAGCCAGTAACGATTATTCCAGTTGCAGGTCCGCCGCCGCCAGTTCCACGGCGCGCACAATCGCCCGGGCCTTGTTCTGGGTTTCTTCCCATTCCGCATCCGGCTGTGAGTCAGCGACAATCCCCGCCCCGGCCTGGACCCACAGGGTTTGATCCTTTATCACCGCGGTGCGGATGGCGATGGCCATATCCATGTTGTCATTCCAACCCAGATAACCCATGGCGCCGCCATAAATTCCGCGCTTGTCCGGCTCCAGCTCATCAATGATTTCCATGGCGCGCACCTTGGGCGCCCCACTCAGGGTGCCTACCGGCAGGGTCGACTTGAGTACGTCCAGGGCGGTCATGTCGTCACGCATCTCGCTCTCGACGATGGAGGCGATATGCATGACGTGGGAGTAGCGCTCCACGAACATCTTGCGCGTCACCTGTACCGAGCCGGTTTTCGACACCCGGCCCGAATCATTGCGACTCAGGTCGATGAGCATCAGGTGCTCGGCAATTTCCTTGGCATCCGCCAACAGATCCTGTTCAAGCGCCAGGTCTTCTTTTTCGTTGGCGCCGCGCTTGCGAGTGCCCGCTAGCGGCCGCACAGTGATTTTTCCGGACTCCACCCGCGCGAGAATCTCCGGTGAGGCACTCACCACGTGGTGATCGCCCATGTCGAAAAACACCATATACGGCGATGGATTCAGATAGCGCAGGGCGCGATAAACATTCATCGGATCGCCGCTAAACGGCACCGACATGCGCTGTGCCAGCACCACCTGCATCACGTCACCAGCAACAATGTATTCCTTAATGGCCGCCACCGCCTGCTTAAAATCTTCCTGGGCGAAGTGCAGGCTGAAGGCATCGCTGTCAGTGCTGCCAGCGCTGGCCAGAGCCGGCATCGAGGCAGGCTGCAGCAACTGGGCCTGCAGCTCATCCAGGCGCGCCTGCGCGCGATCATAGGCATCGCTGGCTTCCGGGTCGACATTGAGAATCAGGGAAATGGTGCCGCGCAGGTTGTCGAACACCACCACTTCTTCGGACACCATCAGCAGAATATCGGGGGTGCCGATATCATCGCGACCGTGGGCCGGGCCAATGCTGGTTTCCACGTAGCGCACCGTGTCATAGGCGAAATAGCCAACCAGCCCGCCGGCAAAGCGCTGCCGATCCGGCACCGGCGCCACCCGAAAGCGCTGCTTGTAGTCGGTAATGAACGCGAAGGGATCTTCTGAACTGACCGACTCCACCACCTCACCGCCGGTTTCCACGGTAACGTCGTTGCCGCACACGCGCAGCACGGTCTCGCAGGGCAAGCCAATAATGGAATAGCGCCCCCATTTTTCACCGCCCTGTACGGACTCGAAGAAATAGCTGTGCTGACCGCGGGCCAGCTTGAGGTAGGTACTCAGCGGGGTTTCGGTATCAGCGAGAATTTCCCGCACTACCGGGATGCGATTAAAGCCGTCAGCGGCCAGCTGCTGGAACTGTTCACGCTTCATGGCTGGGCTTCATGATCGATTGCATATTAGGACCTCATGCTGATCCGGCAGCAGTGCTCAGTGGTGCGGCTTGGCCTGCTGGCCGAGCTCGGCGCGCATCGCCTGGATAGTCTTGGCATAGTCATCGCTATTGAAGATCGCAGACCCGGCCACAAACATGTCGGCACCGGCGTCGGCGATCTTGCGAATATTATTTACGCCAACCCCACCGTCAACTTCCAGGCGGATACGGTAACCGCTGTCATCAATCAGCTTGCGCACCTTCTGCAACTTGCGCAGCGTCGATGGAATAAATTTCTGGCCACCAAAGCCGGGATTGACCGACATCAGCAGGATCACATCCAGCTTGTCCATCACGTATTCCAGACAATGAATCGGCGTCGCCGGATTCAATACCAGACCCGACTTACAGCCCTGATCCCGCACCAGCTGCAGAGAGCGATCCACATGATCGGTCGCTTCCGGATGAAAACTGATATAGCTGGCCCCGGCCTTGGCAAAATCAAGAATCAACTGATCCACCGGCGACACCATCAAGTGCACATCAATGGGCGCCTTCACGCCATGCTTGCGCAGCGCCTGACACACCATCGGCCCAATGGTCAGGTTCGGCACATAGTGATTGTCCATCACATCAAAATGCACCACGTCCGCTCCCGCAGCCAGCACGTTATCCACCTCCTCACCCAGACGGGCAAAATCGGCAGACAGAATAGACGGAGCAATCAGGTAATCTTTCATAACAATCAACGGGCAGCGGTGAATTTTTGAGGCGCTATTCTACCTGTTATAACCGTGCCTGTCCTGAACTCGACTCAGTGGCGTAATTGGACTCACGATTGGTCAGTGCACGGTGCCAGAGGGCAGGAGGCGCGTTTCCGGACACGCCGTAAACCCTTCCCTGGGGGCTCGGTCGCGACATCCCTGTCGCTCACGGTCCTGAAACGCGCCTCCTGCCCTCTGCCCCCCTCTGATTCGACGAGAAATTTGAAGTTCGAGTACTTAACTGAAGTTGGACTTCTCGAGGTTTGGAAATGTAGCGCCCTGGTCACGCCCAATCGAAGGGACACCCTCTTAATATCACCAGGATTCCGCAAAGAATTCTTCAATCAGAACCAACTGAATACACGCTGGTTTATTCGCTGCAGATTGAGACTTTAACAGTTCCGGATGGGGTTCGAGCCAGATGCTGCAGAATGTTTCGGGGGTGGGAGCCGGTGGCACCGACCCAAACGCAGCGGTTTTAAGCTGAAGCCAAAAAACTTTAGAAGTTAACGGTCTTGCGGAATCCGCATATCGTCTCGTAGGCGTGGCGGACTGCCATGAACTGCTCCTGGGCCTGCCGCACCGCATCCCCGGAATCGGGCCGCGCCGCCAGCTTGTCCGGGTGGCAGCGGGTCATCATGCGCCGGTAGGCGCGACGAATCTCGCAGTCATCGGCATCCGGCGCCAGATTGAGGATATGGTAGGCCTGGCTGATGAGACCGCCTTTGTAGACAAAGTGGCTGCCCCGGCTCACCTGAATCTCGGTGCAGATAGTGAGCAGTTGCGCCTTGCTGAAGCCCATGTTTTCCGCAATTTCGCGCAACAGCAGTTTCTCCCGCAGGCGAATACTGCCCTTGCTGTAGGTCAGCTCACAAAGTGTTTTCAGGTACTGGCGAGACAGTTCGCTGCCGCGGCCAAGGTTGGATGCCAGTTGTTCCACCAGTGGCATCACATTGGTGGCTTCCAGCTTGCCCAGGTAGAAGCAGTCGATAGCCGACTGGCGCTGGTGGGGGCTCAGGCTTAGCTGGCGCATGACCGAGGTGGTGAACTGGATTTCTTCTTCGCTAACCCGGCCATCCAGCTTCGCCAGGCGACCCATTAAGGTAAATAGCGCACGCACGAACAGGCTCTGGGTTTTTCCGCCCTCCGGCAGCGGCCCATCAGGGGACTTGCCAGCCAGGCGCTCAGCAACGGCTTTGCGGTATTCCCGGGATTTGATTCGGCTCAACATCAGTGTACGTCTCCAGATTGGTTTACCTTGGGACCCCCTGAATCAGTCAGCGGGTCCCATGTTATTAACATCGGCCAATCGCTCCGGTGTTCCAATATCCATCCACACTCCGTCGAATTGCTCGCCGCTCACCTTGCCATCGGCCATGGCGGTCTTGAGCAGCGGGACTACGGAGCGGGGCTGGATCGGCAGGCCTTTGAACAGATTTTTGTGCATTACGCTGATACCGCTGAAGGTCAGGCCGCTGTCCTGGCTTTGGTCTTTGTCGTTGACCAGGCCAGTGTCGTCCAGCAAGAAATCACCGTCCGGGTTGTGTTCGGCTTTGGCCACCAGCACCAGGTGGGCAAGACAGGATGTGCCGTCCACCGGCCGCAGGCGGGCAAAGTCAAAATCGGTCCAGACATCGGCGTTGACGACGATGAAGCTGTCATCCTTCAACATTGGCAATGCCTTGATAATGCCACCGGCAGTGTCCAGCAGGATCGGTTCCCGGGAGTAGGTGATCTGGATTCCCCAGCGCTTGCCATCGCCCACTACCGGCTCAATCATACCGCCCAGGTGAAAGTGGTTGATGACAATGCCGGAGACGCCGCCGGCGACAAGCTTGTCGATTTGATGTTCGATGAGGGTCTTGTCGCCCACTTTCAGCAAGGGCTTGGGAACGTCGGCGGTCAGGGGCAGCATACGCTTGCCCAGGCCAGCCGCGAGAATCATGGCGCGCATGGGTCAGGTCCGGGTAGTGAGATCCAGCTCCCTGTTGGCGGCGGGTAATACCCGCTGCCGGAACCAGTCGACGAAGTCAGCCAGCTCCGGTTGAGCCGCCGCCACGTCGAGAAAATAATCAATGACCAGTGGAATATCGGCCAGGTAGCGCGGTTTTTTATCCCGCAGACTGAGGCGGGAAAAGATCCCCATGACTTTCAGGTGACGCTGCAGACCCATCAGGTCCATGTCCCGCTGCAGGCGCGTAAAATCGATCCCGGCAATGACACCGCGGGCACTGGCCTGCTCATGGTAGTAGCGCGTCCAGACCAGCACCTGATCATCCGGCCAGCGGATGTAACAGTCGCGCAGCAGTGATACCAGGTCGTAGGTGTAGGGGCCGGCAACCGCATCCTGAAAATCGATGACCCCGGGACCCGGATTGACAATCATCAGGTTGCGGGAATGATAGTCGCGATGCACGGCGACGAACGGCTGGCCGAGAGCTTCATCTTCCAGCTGACGATAAGTCGTCTGGATCAACTGCTCCTCGGCGGCGCTGAGATCCAGACCCAAAAGCTGACTGCAGAACCATTCATCAAACAGCGTCAGCTCGGCATGCAGCTCGTCTCGGCTGTAGGGGTCAAGTCGCTTTTTATCGATTCCCTGCTGCAGATCTACCAGGGTATCAATTGCCTTGCGGTACAGCTCGTCGGCGACGGCGAGATTGTGATCCTGTTGTGCCGCCAGCAGGCTATCCAGGTACAGCTCATCTCCCAGGTCATCCAGCAGCATAAATCCCTGCACGAAATCCTGGGCCAGTACCTGAGGTGTGCGCACCCCAGCCTCCTGAAACAGCTCGGCAATGCGCACGAAGCGCGGGTTGTCCTCCAACATGGGCGGGGCGTCCACGGCGATTAGCGACTGGCCATTGAGGTGGGTGCGAAAATAGCGCCGAAAACTGGCGTCGCCGCTGACCACGGCAAGCGCGATGCTGGCCGCCGTGGTATTGGCCCCGGCGCTGGTCTGCGCAAGCCACCGGCCCAGTTCTGCCTGCCTGGCATCCGTCATGCATTGTCCCTGATACAGACCGGGACACCGCACCGGGCCCGCAGGCCGGCAGGGGCTGGCGTCCAGGCCTGCCTTGTGTGCTTTGAAATCAAACCCCAATCCATTATTATGCCTTCGTCAGCGGCCAGCATCGCGGCCGCGCATTCTCGCGCTTATCCTGTTAATCGGTTTTGACAAGCAATTGTTTATCGCCGAATCGATAATCGCCAGACTCATTCGCTAGATCGACTATGGTCAGGCCCTGCAGTTTCCAGCGCCACTGAACGGAGCCAGTCATGGCGTTCACCGCGCTTAGCTTTTCATATCCCAGACCGCTCACTGCGCATGTCGCCCTGCTTGTATCGGCCGGTTTATGGCTGAGCCTGACTCCAGCGACGCTTGCTGCGCAATTGCCAAAGTTCGCCTGTCGCCCCAACGACAGCGGCACTGGCTGGGTGTGTGAACAGGTCAGCGGCTCCCCGGCCCCGTCCCCTGCAATACCCCGGCCGCAGCCCGATACTGCCGAGGGCCGCGACGAACAGGATTCCAGCGCAGCAAACCCGCCCGCAGAAAACGACAGCCAAAACAGCGATACCGAATCACCGACCACGCCGCAGCAACCGGACGCCGAACCGGACCTGGCTGCCTTTGGCAGTCAATACCCGCTGGACTGGGTGCCGGTGGAGGCATTAAGCGCCAGCCAGAGAGAATCACTGCCCTATTATTGTTGCGGGCTGTTTGTAGACCCGCTGGCCGGGTTGGCAACTGATGACCCAGACCGCGGCGACCCGGGTAATGCCGACACCGAATTCCAGGCCGCCAGCGGACTGTCTCAAGTTACCCAGAACCTGATCCAGGTAAGTGGCGACATTATCGTGACCCAGGGCAATCGCCGCATCACCAATGACAACACTACCAGTATCGACCGCAGCGCCAACACCGTGCTGATGGAAGGCAACGTGCAACTGCGTGAACCGGGTCTGCTGCTGAACGGCAGCTCGGCCACCCTCAACGGCGACACTAACAGCAATCAGATCGAGTCAGCGCAATACGTGCTGCATGATTTCGGCGCCCACGGCTCTGCCGCCAGCATCGTGTACGACGGTGAAACAGACCTGATCAGTATCGACAATGGCCAGTTCAGCCGCTGCGAACCGGGCAGCGAATTCTGGACCCTGCGCGCCGAGAATATCATCCTCGATCAGGAAAACCGTCGCGGCTATGCCCGGGACGTCAGCCTGCGGCTTGGCAATGTACCGGTGTTTTATTACCCCTTTACCATGGGATTCGCCCTTGGCGAGGCACGCAGCTCTGGCTTTCTGGCACCGAGTACTGGCAATACGCGAACCGGGGGTGCCGACTTCGAGTTGCCCTACTATTTCAATTTGGCACCCCACTACGATGCCACCGTCGCCCCGCGCGTGATTTCTGATCGCGGCGTGATGGTCAGCGCCGAAGCACGCTATCTCGCCAGCTGGTCCATGAATACCCTGAACATGTCCCATCTGGCCGGTGATGATTTGTTTGACCCGGCCTTGAAAGACCAGCCGTTCAGTGAATCACCGCCGGTCGAAGACCGCTGGTACATCGGCTTTGACCATCAAGGCTCGCTGGGACCGAACTGGAGCACCTTTGTAGATTACAACGCGGTCAGCGACAACGACTATTTCTATGACCTGGCCGGCACCGGGCTGAATGTAACCAGCCAGACCCACCTGAATCGCGAGGGGCGCATCGACTACCGCGCCAACTGGTTGCGTGCCGGGGTCAATCTGCAGCGCATCCAGATCATTGATCCGTTTGCTGCCGCGGTGAACATCAACAAGCCTTACGACCGGTTGCCCCAGTTCTACTTCGACACCGATGCCAACCTGTTTGGCGGTTTTCGCCTGGGATTAACGGGCCAGGTCACTTCTTTTGACCGACAGCTCAACGAGAACCTGTTACCCGAGGCGTTGATTGACGACGGCGCCCTGGTGACTGGCGAGCGGGTCAATCTGGAGCCGGCGCTCAACTGGTCCCTGGAAGCCCCGGGCTGGTTTCTGCGCAGCAGCGCGAAATACAAATATACCGAGTATCGCCTCGAGGACCAGGCGCTGGGCACCCGGGAAGCCCCCGACGTGGGGGTGCCGGTGTACAGCCTGGATGCCGGACTGGTGTTCGAGCGCGACCGGCGCAGCGGCAGTCAGACCCTGGAGCCGCGGGTTTTTTACCTCAACAGCCAGTACCAGGATCAAAGCGACCTGCCGCTGTTTGATACCTCTGAGCTGAACTTCAGTTTCAACCAACTGTTTCGCGATGACCGCTTCAGCGGCGGAGATCGCATCGGCGATGCCGATCAGGTGGCACTGGCGCTGACCACGCGCCTGCTTGACGACCGCGGCCAGGAGCAGGCCCGCTTCAGCCTGGGGCAAATCCAGTATTTCGAGAACCGCCGGGTCGGGCTGAGCAATCCGCTGCAGGCCTGGCAGCCACGTTATGCCACTACCACCGATACCTCATCCCTGGTGGGCGAAGTAGCCCTGAACCTCCGGGATACCTGGCGCTTCAGCACCGATGTGCAGTGGAATGAGGACCGGAAAGACCTGGATGAGGCCAATGTCCAGTTACGCTACCAGCGCGACGCCGATCACCTGTTTAATATCGCCTACCGCTACCGACTGCTGATCGATTCACCGTTTTTCCTCGTGCCTCCGGGAATCGACCCGCGCATCAAGCAAACCGACGTATCCGGCGTCTGGCCGCTGAATGAAAACTGGACCTTGCTGGGTCGCTGGAACTATGACCTGGCCAATGAACGTAATCTGGAAAGCTTTGCCGGCCTGCAGTGGCGCAACTGCTGCGCCACTATCCGCCTCGTGGCCCGGGAGTGGGTTGACGAAAATGAATTGTTTCTTCCTAATAGCGAACCTAACCGCGGAATATTTGTCCAATTTACCCTCAACGGGCTGGGCAATATTGCCGGCGGTGGCCTCAGTACCCTGCTACAGGACGGTATCTGGGGTTTCCGAGACAGCGAATTCAACTGATTTCAATCAATTATGACGATTATTAGACCCGAATCACGGTGGCAGGGTTTCCTGCCTGCGGCTTTCGTATCCGCCATTTTATGCCTGCTGGCGCTACTGTTCAGCGATGACGGCCAGGCCCAGCAGCGGCAGCTGTTGGACAAGGTAGTGGCCATTGTCGATGAAGACGTGGTGCTGCTCAGCGAGCTTGATGCACGCTTGTCCGAGATCCGCCGCCAGGCCGAGGCCAACGATCAGCCGCTGCCGCCAGAAGGCCAGCTGCGCGAAGAAGTGCTGGACAACCTGATCCTGGAAAACATCCAGATGCAACTGGCCGACCGGGTCAGCATCCGCTACGACGATGACACCATTAACCGGGTGCTGGGCAATATGGCCCAGAACAACGGCCTGACCTTCGATCAGTACGTCGCCACCCTGGAAGAAGCCGGCGTCTACCTGCAGACCCGCGAAGAAGTGCGTCGTCAGCTATCCATGCAGGAACTGCAGCGCGGCATGGTCAATCAGCGCATCGCCGTGACCGAGCAGGAAATCGACAACTTCCTGAATTCCGAAATGGGCCGCGAAGTGATGGCCGCCGACTACCTGGTGGATCACCTGCTGGTACCGATTACAGCCAATGACAGCGCCGAGCAGCGGGAAGCCAAGCTGCGCTATGCTGCCGACCTGGTGGCACGCATTGAGGACGGCGAGTCCCTGCCGTCGGTAGGCAGCCAGGCTGCTCGCCAGGGCCCCTATCAGCTGGACAGCACCAACTTTGGCTGGCGCAAGGCTGCGCGCTTGCCGAATCTGTTCTCGGACGTGGTCGGCACCATGCGGGTAGGCGATGTACAGGGCCCTATTGAGGCCGGCAATGGTTTCCACGTCATTCAGCTTGCCGACAAGCGCGGCGGCACCGAGCAGATGGTCAATCAAACCAACCTGCGCCACATCATGCTGTCACCCAACGAAATCCGTACCGAGGAGCAAACCCTGGCGGCGATCCGTGAGCTGCGCCAGCGCATTCTTGACGGCGAAGATTTTGCCAGCCTTGCTCGCCAGAACTCCGACGACGCGTCTTCGGTCGTTGCCGGCGGCGACCTGGACTGGATCAACGAAGGCGGTATGCCGCCGGAAATGGAAGACGTGGTGGATACGCTGGAAGTCGGTGAGCTGAGCGAGCCGTTCCGCACCCAAACCGGCTGGCACATTGCCGAGGTACTGGATCGTCGCGAAACCGACCTCAGCCGTCAGTACACCCGCAGCCAGGCCGCCAACGCGCTACGCAACCGCAAGTTTGATCTTGAGCTGCAGAACTGGCTGCTGGAAATCCGTGAGGAAGCGTTCGTCGAGATCGTTGAATAACGATCAGAGGTTCAAAACACAGTGACGCACCGCATCGCCATCACCCCGGGTGAACCCGCCGGCATCGGCCCTGATCTTTGTATCCAGATAGCCCAACAACCGCCGGCCGATGCCGAGCTGGTGCTGGTTGCTGATCCGGACCTGATTGCCGCCCGCGCCAAAATCCTGAAGCTGCCGCTTACCCTCAACGCCTTCAATCCCGACCTGCCGGCCCGTGCCAGCGAGCCTGGCGAGCTGACTATTCAGGCGGTCCGACTCGGCAATGAAGTCACCCCCGGCAAGCTCGACGTGGCGAATGGCGAGTACGTGCTGCAAACCCTGCGCACAGCGGTTGACCTGGTGCGCCGCGGCGATCTGGATGCGCTGGTAACCGGGCCGGTGCAAAAAAGTGTGATCAATGACGCGGGCTATCCGTTCATTGGCCACACCGAATTCTTGGCCGAGCATTGCCAGCAGGACCTGACCGTAATGATGCTGGCCACTCAAGGACTGCGGGTAGCGCTGGCCACTACTCACCTGCCGCTGACCAGGGTACCTGGTGCCATCACCCGAGAACTGCTTGGCGACATCATCACCATTTTGTACCGGGATCTGCAGGACAAGTTCGCCATTGCCGAGCCGCGAGTGCTGGTCTGCGGACTCAACCCACACGCCGGGGAAGGTGGCCATCTCGGCCGGGAGGAAATCGACATTATTGACCCGGTGATCAAGGCGTTTACGGCCAAAGGCATGCACCTGACTGGCCCGCTGCCTGCTGACACCCTGTTTACCGAGCGCTACCTGGACCACGCCGATGCGGTACTGGCCATGTACCACGACCAGGGTCTGCCGGTTCTCAAGTTCAAGGGATTTGGCCGCGCCAGCAATATCACCCTGGGCCTGCCCATCATTCGCACCTCGGTGGATCACGGCACCGCTCTCGACCTGGCCGGCACCGGCAAGGCCGACACCGGCAGCTTCTACCATGCCATCGCCACTGCCATCGAGATGGCTGGCAATTGGAAACAGCCTTGAGCTCAGGAACAGCCTTGAGCTCTCAGAAACAGCCTTGAGCGCGAGAAGACAGCCTTGAGCGAAGGAAAAAACCAATGAAAAATCCGGCGATCCGCCTGGATAACGGCCTGATGCACCAGGCGCGCAAGCGCTTCGGGCAGAATTTCCTGCACGATCAGGATGTGATCGCGCGCATCATCGACAGCATCAATCCACAACCGGACCAGCACTTGCTGGAGATCGGTCCGGGACAGGCGGCGCTCACCGATACCCTGGCCGCCAGCGGTGCACGGTTGGACTGCGTGGAACTGGACCGCGATCTGTCCCGCTACCTGGAACAGCGCTTCAGCAACAATGAACGGGTCCGTATTCACCAGCAGGACATACTTAAATTCGACCTGACGTCCCTGGACGCCAAACCGCGCAGCCTGCGGGTGATCGGCAACCTGCCCTACAACATCTCCACCCCGGTGATGTTCCATTTGCTGAAACAGCACGAGTTGATTCACGACATGGTGTTCATGCTGCAACTGGAAGTGGTGCAGCGCATGGCGGCGGTCAGCGGCGACAAGAACTTCGGTCGTCTTGGACTGATGCTGCAGTACTTCTGCGCAGTAGAGCATTTATTCAATGTGCCATCGGCGGCGTTTTCACCTCGCCCCAAAGTCAGCTCGGCGATTGTCCGCCTGACGCCACACCGGGAGATGCCGGTACAAACCCGCGACCCGGAACTGCTGGAAACCGTGGTGCGCACCGCGTTTAATCAACGCCGCAAGACCTTGAAAAACAGTCTAAAGGCCATTATGTCTGCTGAGACGATGGCGAATTTACCCATCGACACCAGCCTGCGTCCGGAAAACCTGACGCTTAAAGACTACGTATTAATCAGTGAAGCCATTTACCAGGCTGATCATCACTGAGGTACCCGAAGCTATGTCTGACACCATGAAAGCATCTACAGATCAGGATCAAATCGACATCAAGGTCGATACCCAGTACCTGCAAGAGCAGTCTGATCCGGAACACGGTCGCTATGCTTTTGCCTACACAATCTTCATTACCAACCGCGGTGACGAATCGGTCAAACTGCTCAACCGCCACTGGCAGATTACCGATGACAACGACCGGGTCGAGGAAGTGCGCGGCCCCGGCGTGGTTGGCCTGCAGCCGGAAATCGAACCCGGCAAGTCATTCCACTACACCAGCGGTGCTATCATCGGCACCGAGTTCGGCACCATGCAGGGCAGCTATGAAATGCAGAGCGCCGACGGCCACACATTCGAGGCGGCGATCCCGCCGTTTCTGCTGGCGCGCCCGCACACGATTCACTAGGGATTCACCCCGGAAGCTGCTGCCGGGAATGGAACGCTCACCGACTGAATAGCACTCCCGCTGTCATAGCGGCTGCCGGGCACAGTGTTATACTGGCTGCGCATCAACGCAGCACGGTTTGTTCATGAGCACGTACGTAGTTGGAGATATCCAGGGTTGTTACAAGGCTCTGCGCAGACTCCTGAAGAAAATCGACTTTTCCCCGGCGGATGACATCCTGTGGTTCGCCGGGGATCTGGTTAATCGGGGCCCCAAATCTCTCGAAACCCTGCGCTATCTGAGCGATATCGACGACTCGATTCGCGTGGTGCTGGGCAATCATGACCTGCACTTCATCGCCATTTTCGAAGGCTGCGCGCGGGCAAGCAGCAAGGACAGCCTGGATGAACTGCTGGAAGCGCCAGACTGCGAAGCGCTCTGCGACTGGATGCGGCAGAAAGATCTGGCCTACTACGACTCTGTTGATACCAGGACCGGTATCGAAAACTTTCTCATGGTGCACGCTGGCGTGGCACCGGGCTGGTCGCTGAAGAAGACACTCAAGCTGGCTGCCGAAGTCGAGCTGGCACTGCAAGGCCCGGACTATCGGGAGTTTCTCACCGCGATGTACGGCAACGAGCCGATTCGCTGGAGCGACAAACTGACCGGCCAGGATCGCCTGCGCACCATTACCAACTACCTCACCCGGGTACGCTTCTGCGACGACATTGGCAGCCTGCGCCTGGATATCAAGGAAGGTCTGTGTGCTGCGCCAGAGGGTTTTCGGCCCTGGTTTGAGTACCAGAAGATCACCCCTGAAACGTCGATCCTGTTCGGACACTGGGCCGCCCTGGAAGGCAAAACCAACACCCCGCATGTCTATGCCCTGGACACCGGCTATGTCTGGGGGCGCGAACTGACGGCCATGCGGCTGGAAGACAAGAAGCTGTTCTGGGTCTCCAGTAAAGAGTCCAGCAAAGACTAGCCGGTCGATCTGCTATAGTCTGATTTTTGCCCTGAAAAGCACCGTAACACTACTATGGAACACTATCTCGTCGGTGGCGCTGTGCGCGACAAACTGTTGGGTCTTACGGTCAAGGACCGGGACTGGGTCGTCGTGGGCGCCACGCCCCAGGCTATGCTCGATGCTGGCTTTCGCCAGGTTGGCAAAGGCTTTCCCGTATTCCTGCATCCCGAGACTGCCGAGGAGTATGCGCTGGCGCGCACGGAACGGAAGGTGGCGCCAGGTCACACAGGTTTTGAGATTCACGCCGCCGAGGATGTGACGCTGGAAGAAGACCTGCAGCGCCGCGACCTGACCATCAACGCCATCGCGCAGGACGAAACCGGCAAGCTGATCGATCCCTATGGTGGCGAGACGGATTGCCACAACAAGAAGCTGCGCCATGTCAGTGCTGCCTTCAGTGAAGATCCACTGCGGGTATTACGAGTAGCGCGCTTCGCTGCCCGATTTGCCCATCTGGGTTTTACCGTGGCCGAGGAAACCATGACCCTGATGCAGAACATGGTGGCCGGTGGTGAACTGGATACGCTGGTGGGAGAACGGGTGTGGACCGAACTGGAACGCGCCCTCACCGAGCCTTCGCCACAGGCGTTCGTGGGAGTATTGCGGGAGTGCCATGCACTCGAGGTAATACTGCCCGAGGTCAATGCCCTGTTCGGTGTACCACAGCCACCCAAATATCATCCCGAAGTCGACACCGGCGTCCACACCATGATGTGCCTGGAACAGGCACGTAAACTGACCAGCGATAGCGCCGTGCTGTATGCCACTCTCGTGCACGACGTGGGCAAAGCCATCACCGACCCGGAGAAGTGGCCCAGCCACTACGGCCACGAATCCCTCGGCCTGAAACCTCTCGCGGCAATACACGCTCGTCTGCCGGTACCCAAAGAACACGCCGCGCTTGCCAATCTGGTCTGCGAGCATCACACCAAACTGCACCGCATCAGCGAACTGAAACCCTCCACGCTGTTGAAGCTGCTGGAATCGCTTGATGCCATTCGCCGGCCAGAGCGCCTGGATAAATTCCTTTTGGCCTGTGAAGCAGACGCGCGCGGGCGCACTGGTCTGGAAGAGCGTGACTATCCCCAGCGTCAGTACTTGCTCAAAGCATTGCAGGCAGCCACCAGTATTGATGCTGGCGCGGTGGTGGCTGGTAATCCGGACAAGGATGCCCGAGAAGCAGTTTATCGGGCGCGGCTTGGTGCGGTCACCGACTCACTCAACACTGACTGACGAATGACTGATGCATGTCCAGCACCGGTATAGGGCGCTCCATTCTCGCAGGCGATTGACAAACGCGCACCGGGCAGACAATGATCGCTGAAAAGGAACCCACTATGGAAGAATCCAAAGTCGTCCTGGTCACCGGCGCTGCGAAACGCATTGGTGCCTGTATTGCCGAGACATTTCATCGCCAGGGTTTTCGGGTTGTAATTCATTACAATCATTCCCGGGCTGAAGCCAAGTCCCTGGAAGGCCAACTCAATGCTGCCCGGCCCGATTCAGCCGTCTGCCTGCGTGCCGACTTCACCAGTCGTGTGGATGTCGACCGTCTTGGCCAGGAAGCACTTAGCGCCTTCGGCCAGCTTGATGTGCTGGTCAACAACGCCTCCTCTTTCTACCCTACCCGCTTCGGCGAATGTACGCAGACCCAATGGGATGACCTGGTGGACAGCAACCTGCGTGCGGCATTTTTCCTCAGCCATTCCCTCAGTGGTGAACTGATCAATCGGCGCGGGGCAATCGTCAATATTGTTGACGCCTATGCCGATGCACCGCTGGCCCGCTATTCCATTTACAGTATTGCCAAGGCGGGTCTCAAGGCCATGACTCGCTCACTGGCCCTGGAGCTTGCACCCCACGTGCGGGTCAATGGCGTGGCACCTGGCGCCATCCTCTGGCCACCGAACATGTCCGACGACAGCGATCCGGTGGTGCTGGAAAAGCGCGCGGCGATGCTTAAAACCATTCCCCTGGGTGAACTGGGCGATGCCCAACAGATTGCCGATCTTGCCTGGTTCCTCGCCACTGACGCCGCCTATGTCAATGGCCAGGTCATCAAGGTCGATGGCGGACGCAGCATTGGCTAGTCCGGGAGTGTTAAAACAGGAATGATTACTGTCTATGGCGATATTAAGTCGGGCAATTGCTACAAGATCAAACTGCTGCTGAGCCTGCTCGACATTCCCCACCACTGGCAGCACATCGACATTCTGCAGGGCGAATCCCGCAGTGCTGCTTACCTGAGCAAAAACCCCAACGGCAAGATCCCGCTGCTGGAGTTGGATGACGGTCGCTACCTGGCCGAGTCCAACGCCATTCTCAACTACCTGGCGGAAGGCACAGACTATCTGCCCGATGATCGTTACCAGCGGGCACTGATGCTGCAGTGGCAATTTTTTGAGCAGTACAGCCACGAACCGTTTATCGCCACGGCGCGCTACATCAACAAGTATCTGGGCTTGCCCGAGGATAGAATGGCGGAGTACGAGAGCAAGCAGGAGGGCGGCCACAAGGCGCTGGCGGTGCTGGAACAGCAGCTTGGTCAAACGCCGTTTCTTGTCGGGTCGCAACTGACCGTTGCGGACATCACGCTGTATGGTTATACCCACGTGGCCCATGAGGGCGGTTTCGACCTGGCAGGGTATCCGGCCGTTAACAGCTGGCTGACGCGCATCGCCGGTTTGCCGGGCTATCTGGGCATGGATGCTGCCTAGACGCTGGCCAAGCGCCTGCTACAAGCACTTGTTCCAGGCCCTCACTCCAGGCCCTGCGCCCAGTCCATCGCCACTGGCCACAACGATTGCCGGGACTTGTCATACTCTTCCCAAAGCTGCGCATAGGTCTTGCCGCTGGGCCCATGCTGCTGATCGGGCAGCAGTTCGGCCAGCGGGCGCAGTACGTAGGCATTGCGGGTTACTTCATCACGGGGCAATTCAACGCCGTCCAGTTTCCCGTCAAGGTCTCCATAGGTCAGGATATCCACGTCGATGAGGCGACCGGAAAAACGGGGCTTGCTGCGATCGCGCCCCATCTGGTCTTCCAGGTCTTTCAGGTAGGTACTGATGGCACCCAGGGATTCATTGGTTGCGGTGATGACCACCAGATTCAGAAAGTTGTCGCCGTCAAAACCCACCGCCTCACTCTCATACACCGTGGACATCTCAAGCTCGCCAAAATGCGCGCGCAGGGCCGCCACCGCCCGACGCACATTTACCGACGCGTTGACGTTACTGCCGATACTGAGAGAGAGAACTGGCACGTTTATCCTCTAAGGTTTTTCCAGCAACCCATTACATAGGTCAATCAGGCTTCTGGCCCCGTTCGATCACCACGCCCACGTCTCGCGAGCCGGTAACGGCACCCGGCTTGCCCAACTGCAGGCGCACCCAGGGCACTGCGAATTCAGTCAGCACGATCTCACAGATGCGTTCCGCCAGGGTCTCCACCAGCAGAAACTCGGAGTGCTCGACAAAATCAATCAGCCGCTTGGCCACCGACTTGTAGTCCAGCGCATCGTCAATGCTGTCACTGGCCGCCGCCTTGCGAATGTCGGTCCCCATGTCGAGATCGACACTGACCATCTGCTCTTGCTCACGCTCCCAGTCATATATCCCGATGATGGTTTTTATACGCAGGTCACGAATGTAGACAATATCCATTAATTCTCCGCCGGTGCTGTGCCGGATTTCAGGGGTGGCAGGGATTCCAGAGACCAGCGCGGATACGCCGCAATGGCCAGATCCGCCGTCTGTCCCGCCAGTAAACGCTGACAGCCAGCGTAAGCGATCATGGCACCATTATCGGTGCAGTATTTGGGCTGGGCATAAAACAGTCGGCCGTGCACTTTCGCCACCGCGGCCGCCAGCACTTCCCGCAACCGCGTGTTAGCACTTACTCCGCCGGCGATAATCAATCTCTGCAGCCCGGTCTGCTTCAGCGCCCGACTGCACTTGATCGCCAGGGTTGATACCACCGACTCCTGGAAAGCGCGGGCAATATCCGCCCGGGTTTGTTCATCAAGATTGCCGTCGGCATCGGTATGTTCGGCAATGGTATTGCGCACAAAGGTCTTGAGCCCCGAGAAGCTAAACTCCAGCCCCGGGTGCTTCACCATCGGCCGCGGAAACACGAACCGCTTCTCGACCCCGTCATCGGCCAGTTGTGCGACATGCGGCCCACCGGGATACGGCAAGCCCAGCATCTTGCCCACCTTGTCGAATGCCTCGCCGGCGGCATCATCCAGGGACTCGCCAAGCAGTTCATACTCACCAATACCGTCCACCCGCACCAACTGCGTATGACCTCCAGATACCAGCAGGGCCACAAACGGAAACGACGGCGGCTCGGCTTCCAGCATCGGCGCCAGCAGATGCCCTTCCATGTGGTGCACGCCAATGGCCGGCACACCCCAGCCCATGGCCAGCGCGCGGCCCACCGAGGCTCCCACCAGCAGCGCTCCCACCAGGCCAGGCCCGGCAGTATAGGCCACACCGCCGATGTCACTGTCCTTGATCCCGGCCTCGGCAATCACCTGCCGCACCAGGGGCAAGGTCTTGCGAATATGGTCCCGCGACGCCAGCTCCGGTATCACCCCGCCATAGGCGGCATGAATCTCCACCTGACTGTAAAGCGCATCCGCCAGCAAGCCCCGGTCACTGTCATACACAGCCACCCCGGTCTCATCACAGGAAGTCTCAATCCCCAGAACAATCAACGCAATCCACCGATATCCAAAAGAGGCGCTATCATGCCAAATAACACACGTAATTCCCAAGTGGATAACTATTGCCATAACTGATGGCTCAGTGCCTGGGGAGGTAGGGGGATGGCATTTCCCGACACGCCATAGACCCGGGCCCAGCCCTCAATCACAGTTTGAGGTAGTTCGTCTGCGCAGCAGTCTTCGCCTGCAAAACCGTTTGCCTCACACGGTCTGGAAATGCCATCCCCCTGCCTTCCCAATCACATCCTGCAGAATTCAAGTAATACCCCGGCGCCAAGAGGAAAACTCAAAGGTTTTCTCTGCTCCAGGAACAAGCGCTGGTCTTTAAGCCTCGGCTGGCACAATGTCGCGGGGGTGCGGGGCGGGTTGGGCTTTCAGGACCGTGAGCGACAGGAATGTCGCGACCGAGCCCGCCTCGAACTATACACGTCCATATTACCGCTCACGGGCTAACAGGTCTGGCCTGCCCACGCCTGTCTCGCAGCCCACTCCACACTGCTACAACCAATTAGTGAGCTGATTCTGGCTTCCATTCGAAGACTTCCAGAATTCAGCACGGTGTCGCGGGGGCGGGAGCCAGATTGGGCTTTCCGGACCGTGTGAGGCATGGATGCCGAACTCGAGCCCCCATGGAAGGGTTTACGGCGGGTCCGGAAAGCCCTATCTGGCGCACGACCTCTGCACTAACCAGATCGCACCTGGAAATAGGCTCAAAACACCTCGAATTCTTTGCAATTAGGGCGCGAGACCATTAAGATACGCGACCTCTTGGCAAAGGGTCTCCGTTTTATGCGGGCTCCCGGCCAGAACCAAGCAACTGAACATATTTTAAAAGGTAGGTGTTTTTACAGCATGCCCCAGGTAAAACTGAAGGAAAACGAGCCTTTCGACGTCGCTCTGCGCCGCTTCAAGCGCTCCTGCGAAAAGGCCGGCGTTCTCGCCGAAGTCCGTCGCCGCGAGTTCTACGAGAAGCCCACAGCCGTGCGCAAGCGCAAGGCCGCAGCGGCCGTGAAGCGTCACGCGAAGAAATTATCGCGGGAAACTCGTCGCACAAAGCGTCTTTACTAGGCGTCTTTGCTAGCTCGCTGCAGGCGCCACCTGCCTCCAGCAGGCGCCGAACCAAAATAATTGGGGTCAGGGTAAAAATACAGTACTGTATTTAGATCCTGACCCCATTTTATTGCCCACAGAAAACCAAAACAGAATCGAACCCTGGAATTCCCATGCCTGACAGCCCCCTGAAGCAGCAACTGACCGAAGCCATGAAGGACGCCATGCGCGCCAAGGACAAAGCGCGCCTGGGTGCGGTTCGCCTGATCCTCACGGAAGTGAAAAAGGTGGAAGTAGACGAGCGCATTGATCCCGATGATGCCCGTATCGTGTCGATGATGGACAAAATGGTGAAACAGCGCCGCGACTCCATCAAGCAATACCAGGATGCCGGTCGCGACGAGCTGGCCGCCGTGGAACAGGCGGAAATCGAGGTGATTCAGGAGTTCCTGCCATCGCAACTGGACGAGGCCGAGATCGAGGCCATCGTGAAAGAAGCCGTGGCAAGCACCGGCGCCACCTCCATGCAGGACATGGGCAAGGTCATGGGCCTGGTGAAGCCGCAAGTGGTAGGCCGCGCCGACATGGGCGTGGTCAGCCAAAAGGTCAAGGCTGCCCTCGGCTAGGGGCTCGCCTTATTGTCGCCTTAGCAGCCTGTCTCTCGACCGCTGCGCCCGTCAACAGGCGCATCAGGCCAGCCCCGGCGATCCGCCCATACCAAGCAGTTCCCCCGACCATCCGCTACAATAATGGATTGGTTCACCCCTATTAACCGTTTCGCTTACGCCGGACGCCCTAGCCCATGGCCGGACTCATTCCGCAATCGTTTATTGATGACCTGCTGCACCGGGTCGATATTGTCGAGGTCATCGACAAGCGGGTGAATCTCAAGAAAGCGGGCAAGAACTACACCGCCTGCTGCCCGTTTCACAACGAGAAAACCCCGTCCTTCTCGGTACAGCCGGAGAAGCAGTTCTACTACTGCTTTGGCTGTGGCGCCGGCGGTAACGCCATCGGCTTTGTGATGAACTATGACGGCAGTGACTTTCCGGCTGCCGTGGAGTCCCTGGCCCGGGATGCCGGCCTGGAAGTGCCGCGGGAAGAATCCAAAGCCGAGGCCAGGCGCCACTCCGAGAACAACAAACTGCTGGATGTACTCGACCAGGCCAGCCGCTTCTACCAGACCCAACTGCGTCAGAATGCCCAGAAAGCCGAGGCGGTTAACTACCTGAAGTCCCGCGGCCTTAGCGGCGAAATTGCCCGCGACTACGGTCTCGGCTTCGCCCCGCCCGGCTGGGACAATCTGCTACAGGCGATCGGCGGCAGCGACGAAGCAGACCAGGCTTTATTGAAGGCCGGGATGATCATCCAGAAGGACAACCCCCGAGACGGCGACGAACGGCGCTACTACGACCGTTTCCGCCACCGCATCATGTTTCCTATCCGCGACAGCCGCGGCCGCACCGTGGCCTTTGGCGGCCGGGTGCTGGGGGATGACAAGCCCAAATACCTGAATTCACCGGAAACTCCCGTCTTCCACAAGGGCTCAGAGCTCTACGGTCTGTACGAGGCAAAACGCGCCGGCAGCAAGTTTGAGCGCATCTTGATGGTAGAAGGCTACATGGATGTCATTGCCCTGGCCCAGAGCGGCATCCGCAATGCCGTGGCCACCCTGGGCACGGCCACCAGCGAGAGGCACCTGGCTCGGTTATTCCGCCAGACCCAGGAAGTGGTGTTCTGCTTTGACGGCGACGAAGCCGGTCGCAAGGCTGCCTGGCGGGCACTGGAAACCACGTTGCCGCAAATGGAAGATGGCCGCCAGGTGCGCTTTCTGTTCCTTCCAGAGGGCATGGATCCGGACGACTATGTGCGCCAGCGCGGCCAGGACGCGTTTGTGCAGGCTGTCGCCGAAGCCACGGCGCTGGAGGACTATTTCTACCGCAAGCTGGCTGAAGATATAGACCTGGAAACCAGCCAGGGCAAGGCACGACTCAGCAACCTGGCCAAACCGCTGCTGCGCACGCTGCCGCGGGGGGTTTTTGCCCAGTTGATGCTGGACCGGCTGTCGGAGACCCTTAATGTAGACAAGCAGTCCATGGACGCTCTGCTCAAGGAACAACCGGCCGAGTCCGAAACACCGCCCGCGCCGCCATTTGCCCCACCGCCCCCGGGGCTTGACGCGCCGCCGCCACATGCACCTGAAACGGCAATGCCGGGCCTGGGCTTCGCCCGTGCCCGGCAGCCCGCCCGGCCTGGACTGCAGCGCAGACCCAACAGCCTGAAAGCCATTGAACTGCTACTACGCAATCCGGAACTGGCGCTCACACTCGAGCAGGACCTCAGCCCATTGTGCGCCGCTGAAGATGAAAGCCGGCAACTGCTGCTGGCCCTCATTGAAATGGTGCAATCTGACCCCCATACAGAGACATACACATTATTGGGATACTGTTACGGCACCAGCCTGGGCGGCCAGCTCACGCAACTGCTAAAAGCGGAGAAAATCACGCCGTTGGACGGCATGGAACGGGAATTTGGCCAGATTATTGACAGCATACTGTCGGATATCCGCAAGAAGCTGGATCTGGTGCAGCTCAAGAGCGAGTTGAAATCGCGGGTTTCTGCGGCAAAAGATCGCAACTGAACAGCCGCTATTACAGTCTAATCCTCCGGCAAACGCATATACATACTTGAAGACCGCCGCTATAATGCCCGGCTGGCTTTTACTCGGCCAAAAATCACGGCCCGAGTACTGGCAAGACGCGCAGACCCACAGCGGATTCACTCACACTAGTTACCTGGTGCGCCCCAGGAAGTCGAGAGTTCATGGCCACAACTACCACAATTGCACCCCAGTCGAGTCTCAAGGCACTGATCGCCAAAGGTAAGGAGCAAAGCTACCTGACCTATGCCGAGGTGAATGACCATCTGCCGGAATCCATTTCCGATCCGGATCAGGTGGAAGACATCATCCAGATGATCAACGACATGGGCATCAAGGTCTTCGAGGCCGCGCCGGACACTGATTCCCTGCTGCTCAACGACGACGACAGCGGCGATAGCGATGACGAAGTCGCCGCCGCCGAAGCAGCCGCCGCCCTCGCCGCGGTGGAAAATGAAGCCGGGCGTACTACTGACCCGGTGCGCATGTACATGCGTGAAATGGGTACCGTGGAACTGCTTACCCGCGAAGGCGAGATTGTGATCGCCAAGCGTATCGAGGAAGGCCTGCGTGAATTGATGAAGGCCATGGCCCTGTTCCCGGGCACCGTCGAGCATGTGCTGAACGAGTACGCACTGATCGACAGCGAAGAGCGGCGCCTGAACGAACTCATTACCGGTTATCTCGACACCGCTGATGACGCATTCCCGGCGACCGCCAATAGTAATAACAACAATAGCAACAATGACGACGACAACAGCAAGTCCTCGTCCGCCAGCAGCAGCGATGACTCCGACAACGATTCCAGTGATGACTCGGACGACAGTGATGATGATGATGAAGCAGCAGTAGGTCCGGATCCGGAAGAAGCCCGCATCCGCTTTACCGAACTGCGCGAGCAATACGAAGCCACATCCAAAACCATCAGCAAGAGCGGCCGTGACACCAAGAAGGCCCAGGGCGAACTGGAGAAACTCGGCGAACTGTTCAAGAGCTTCAAACTGACCCCGCGTCAGTTCGAGCCCCTGCTGCAGCACATCCGCGCGGTGCTGACCCGCGTGCGTCGCCATGAGCGCACCATCATGAGCCTGTGTGTGCGCAGCGCCAATATGCCGCGCAAGGAATTTATCGAGTCCTTCCCCGGCAATGAGGTCAATGAAAAGTGGATCGACAAGCACATCAAGGCCAAGAAGTCCTATTCTGAACTGCTGGTCAATGTGAAGACCGAAGTGGTTCGCGCGCAGAAGAAACTGCGCCTGCTGGAAGAAGAAACCGGCCTGACGATTTCCGAGATCAAGGACATCAACCGCCAGATGAGCATCGGCGAGGCCAAGAGCCGCCGTGCCAAGAAAGAAATGGTGGAAGCCAACCTGCGTCTGGTTATTTCCATCGCCAAGAAATACACCAACCGCGGTCTGCAGTTTCTGGACCTGATTCAGGAAGGCAACATCGGCCTGATGAAAGCGGTAGACAAGTTTGAATACCGCCGCGGCTACAAGTTCTCGACTTACGCCACCTGGTGGATTCGCCAGGCAATAACCCGCTCCATCGCCGACCAGGCGCGTACCATCCGTATTCCGGTGCACATGATCGAGACCATCAACAAGCTGAATCGCATCAGCCGCCAGATGGTCCACGAGAAAGGCCGCGAGCCGACGCCGGAAGAGTTGGGCGAGCGCATGGACATGTCGGAAGACAAGGTGCGCCGCGTACTGAAGATCGCCAAGGAGCCGATCTCCATGGAAACCCCCATCGGTGACGATGAAGATTCGCACCTGGGTGATTTCATCGAGGATTCCACCGTGGACTCACCGGTCGATTCGTCTATCGACGAAGGCCTGCGCGAAGCCACCAAGGAAGTGCTGGGTTCATTGACCGCCCGCGAAGCCAAGGTGCTGCGCATGCGCTTCGGTATCGACATGAACACCGACCACACCCTTGAGGAAGTGGGCAAACAGTTCGACGTGACCCGTGAGCGTATTCGCCAGATCGAAGCCAAGGCGCTGCGCAAGCTGCGTCATCCGACAAGATCGGATCACCTGCGCTCGTTCCTGGACGAGTAAGCACAACAGCACCGGCGCTCCCGAGCGCCCATCGCTGAGACACAAAAAAGCCCGGACTCAATGAGCCCGGGCTTTTTTCGTTTGCAGGACAACCCTTTGGTTGACCCCACAGCTTGCTGTGAGCGTCGGTTTAACATCGACCGATCAATAACCTAACTAATACCCTAATTATTGGAACTCAACCTGCGCGATAGCAATACCCCGCTCACCGGACACTGAATACAGCAGGTACACCTTGCCGTCTTCTTCAAAGATAGCCGGGTCCCGCAGCTGATTCACCGGCTCATCAATATGTCCCCGCTGTGATGGCGCAATTGGCAAACTTGCCCCCTCCCACACCGTTTCCGGTCGCAGCACCTCCACCGACTCGGAGGGTTGCCAACTGTGCCAATCGCCAGCCATCTCAATCCTGGTCAGCAGGATCCGCTCCGGCGCGTGCCCGGCCTGGGTCCAGAACACATACAGGATGTTATCGCGAACCAGCAGCGCCGAGTGGCGCATGTCGGCGTTGAAAAACTGCGGCCCTTCCTCAAAAGCAGTGAGTCCATCCTGGGACCGGTAGAAAACTCCGGGCATGGCCAGCGCATAGAAGTAATCCCCGTGCTCGATTACCCGGAAATAAGGCCGGCCAAGGATTTCTTCCCGACCCTGGAAATCAATGCCGTCCCGGGAAACCGCCAGCCGGGTCACCTGCCGTCCGACATCACGGCCGTGCAGATACATCACGATCTGCTGCAGATCATCGCGCACATGCACATCCGGCGAAGCAATATGGGCATACAGCGGCGAGCCCTCCCGCCCCGGTGACTGGGCACAGGGCGGGCAGGTAGTCGGAAAATAGGAGTCTTCCAGGGTCAGCGTGCCCGGTGTGTGTACTGTCCATGGCCCGGTCACATCATCGGCGTAGGCCATACGGATGTACTCGCCCCGGTGATCGGCAAAATACAGGTAATACTCACCCAGCGGCTCATCCACCCAGTCCGGCACCCGGATCAGCGATGGGCCCTGGATGTTGCTGCCCATGCGGGCGTCCATGTCCGGGGTGATAATCGGGCCATCACCGAGGCGAGTGATGGTGACTTGCGGCGGATCCTGCGACAAGGCCACTGAAGGCCAGAAGCCGGCAGAAAACAGGACGAAAAAGGTCAGGAGAGCCAGGAAAGGTTGGCGAGTCAGCGTCACGGCAATACCTCTTTTTGTTATTGAAGGCATGGTAGCACGGCGCCCAGCAGCGCTATAATGCGCGCCTCGCTATTCAGCGGTCAGCAAATTTCTACTAGTTTGCCGAAAGTGCCAACGCTGCTCAACGTGTTTTGGCAGAGCCTTAAAGTCCGCAGGCGAGGCGCAGTACTTTCCGAGCGAGTGAGCGCACTCCCAGTACGTGATCGAGTGAGGACAAGTGCTGCAACGAAGCATACGGGCTTCAGGCGAAGTCCAAAGTTTTGGCAAAGCCTGAAGTCCGTAGGCGAGGCTCAGTACTTTCCGAGCGAGTGAGCGTACATCAGGTACGTGATCGAGTGAGGACAAGTGCTGTAACGAAGCATACGGGCTTCAGGCGAAGTCCAAAGTTTTGGCAAAGCCTGAAGTCCGTAGGCGAGGCTCAGTACTTTCCGAGCGAGTGAGCGTACATCAGGTACGTGATCGAGTGAGGACAAGTGCTGTAACGAAGCATACGGGCTTCAGGCGAAGTCCAAAGTTTTGGCAAAGCCTGAAGTCCGTAGGCGAGGCTCAGTACTTTCCGAGCGAGTGAGCGTACATCAGGTACGTGATCGAGTGAGGACAAGTGCTGTAACGAAGCATACGGGCTTCAGGCGAAGTCCAAAGTTTTGGCAAAGCCTGAAGTCCGTAGGCGAGGCTCAGTACTTTCCGAGCGAGTGAGCGTACATCAGGTACGTGATCGAGTGAGGACAAGTGCTGTAACGAAGCATACGGGCTTCAGGCGAAGTCCAAAAAGGGCCTATAGCTCAGTTGGTTAGAGCGCCGGACTCATAATCCGTCGGTCCCTGGTTCGAGTCCAGGTGGGCCCACCATTTTTAGGCTCTCCCCCATTAACGGGGGATGGGCTGCAGTTCAGTTAAACCTCCTAATAATGCCATCCCATCCACAATGAGTTAAGACTCTCAATCGATAGTTAGCAAAATTTCTGAACCCGTAGGCTCTGCGGGTCATCATTTCCATCTTGGTGTGGAAGCCTTCAGTGATGGCATTGCTTTTTGAGAAGAGCAATAGGGGACACTAATAGTTTAGGGTCTTAGGAAGCAGATCGCATGCTAACATGCGTCTGAGCCTATGATTACCGGTAAAAATCGTTACTATAAAAATTCAAAAATCAGTGAAGCCAAATTTCGCCAGTTACTGAAGGCTTTTGCTATGGATTTCTCGGCCTCTGATACGGCCAAACTAACTGGGTTAAGCACTAGATCAACCAATTCAATCTTTCTCAAAATTCGGTCTCGTATTGCCCAGTATTGCGAAATCCAATCTCCATTCTCTGGAGATGTTGAAATGGACGAATCTTACTTCGGGCCTACTCGAATTCGAGGCAAACGAGGTCGCGGTGCAGGCGGCAAAACTATCGTATTTGGCATTTACAAACGTAACGGCAGTGTCTTTACTGAAATTGTACCCGATGCTAAGAAACGCTCTCTTTTACCGGTAATTCGTGGCCAGGTGAGCTTGGATAGCATAATCCACACCGATGGTTGGCGCGGTTACGATGGCCTAGTTGATGTCGGTTACGCAAAGCACTATCGAGTCCTTCATGGAGAGATTGAATTTGCTAACAGCAAAGCACATATCAATGGGATCGAATCGTTCTGGGCTTACGCCAAACTGCGATTGGCTAAGTTTAAGGGCATCACAAAAAGAACGTTTTATTTGCATCTTAAAGAGACTGAATTTCGTTTCAATCATCGCCGTGCTAACGTCTATAAAACTCTACTGAAGCTCTTGAGAACTAACCCAATTTAGCTGATCTGCTTCCTAAGACCCTAGTTTAATAACTTAACGATCAGTCTACTCAGCCAGCGATTCTCTTAAGCTATTAAACTATTAGTGAGCTTCCCCCGGTTTATCGGACAGGTTTATTAAGAGACGTTTTGCCGCTCATATTCTGCTGGGCTCAAGTAGCCTAATGTCGAGTGGCGACGCCTCTGGTTGTAGAACACCTCGATGTATTCGAACACGCTCTGCCTGGCTTCTGATCTGCTCCGGTAGTCTTCATGGTCCACCAGCTCATTCTTGAGAGTCCCGAAGAAGCTCTCTGCTACAGCATTATCCAGGCATTCGCCTCTGCGTCCCATGCTACAGATCAACGCATTCTGGGCAAGCAAGCGCTGATAGGTACCTGAAGCATAAGTACTTCCCTGGTCGGAGTGGACTACGATATCTCTGGGCTCGCCTCGACGCCAAAGCGCCATTGTTAGAGCATCCTCTACCAGCTGACTGCTGTTCTTATTGCCCATCGACCAGCCAATCACCTGCCGAGAGTAAAGCTCTAACACCACAGCCAAGTATAGCCAGCCCTGCCGGGTCCGGATAAAAGTCGTATCCGAGACCCAGGCTTTGTTCGGCCGCTCCACGCGAAAAGCCCGTTGTAGCCGGTCCGGCGCAGGCGCCCTGGTGTTCCTTGAGTCCGTGGTGACAATGAACTTCCTCGCTACCTTGGACTGTATCCCTTGCCGCTTCATCAGGCGAGCCACCCGGTTGACGCTAACTCGCTCACCGCTGGCCACCAGATCCTGATGGATACGCGGAGAGCCATAAGTCTCACGGCTTGCCTTGTGAAAGGCAGCGATCTTCTCCGTCAACACCCTGTTTGCCTGAGCCCTTGCACTGGGCTCGCGGCCGAGCCAGGTGTAGTAGCCACTGCTAGAAGCGCCCAGAACCGATAACAGCAAGCTGGTTCTGTACTGGCTGCTATGCTCCTTAACAAAGGCGTACTTCACTTCAGGTCTTTCGCGAAGTACGCCGCCGCCTTTTTTAGAATCTCAACCTCTTCCTTAAGTCGGGCATTCTCTTGTTGCAGGCTGCTTAATTCCGACTGCGACTCTTTCTTGGGGCGGCCACTGCCTCGGAAGGCATCCCCGCCTTCTTTCTCAAGAGCTTCTGCCCATTTGTACAACTGATTGCGACGGATTCCCAACTCCATCGCCAATTCGCTGGCTGGCCGCTTGGACTCCCGCAGTCTACGGACTGCTTCCAACTTGAATTCCTTGGTAAATCGCTTTCTTATCCTGGTCATTCAGACACTCCTTTGGCGAGATT
Source organism: uncultured Pseudohongiella sp. (assembly GCA_965230125.1). GTDB lineage: Bacteria > Pseudomonadota > Gammaproteobacteria > Pseudomonadales > Pseudohongiellaceae > UBA9145. Next base: position 3,852,760 of record OZ245938.1, read on the forward strand.
GTCGCCTATTAAAGGTGTCCGTTAAACTGGGGGAGGTTCATAGTGTCCCCTCCTGTCTCCCAACTTGCACAATATGAAGTATCCCGAGCAAAAAACACAGCACGACGAACTCGGTGATGCCGGTGCCTGTCAACCGGGTGGCAAGCACACGTGCCGCATAGCCATGACCGGCGAGAGTTCCCGCATATAAGAGTATTGTGATCATTACCGCGATGATCACTGCGAGTCCAGTACAATCCTGAATGGTTGCTCGATCATGTTGTCTTTTTTGCCGACGGGCTCGTTCATGTGCCGAGCTTGTCTTCAGACAGTGTTATCGGCCGTTTCTTCGTCTACTTTTTTCGAAGGTCCTGCAGGCGCTCTTCGTATTCTTCTTTGTCAATGTCGCCTTCCGCGTAGCGACGCTTTAGCAACTCTTCAGGGGTAGAACCCTTATCACCCGCCAGCCGAGATGACGGTTTGATGAGCGCCCACGCCACGACGCCAATTATCGCGATACCCAGTAACCACCAAAACCACATACCACCCATATGCCCCACTCCATGCCAGTCGTTCATTTATCTGACCTCTCTCGATGCGAGGGTGGGGCGTGCCGTCTGGCTGGAACGCACCGCCTCGCTCACTTGCTATTGCTCAACCTGCTCGGGCAGATGCTGCATCATCTTCATGCGCTCCTGCATCGCTTGCTGGCGATTTTGTAACAACTGAATTCGTTGGCATTGCGCGTCGTTCGCCGCGCAATCCATCTCGTGCTGTTGCGTGGCGCCGCGCGACATCATGTTCTGCCGGGACTCGTGCATCTCGCCCATCATCATCATGCCTTCGTGCATACTTTGCATGTGTGCCGCATCAGTTCCTGGCGCCTCGTGGGGTCCGTAATTTGTTTGACTTGTCTCATCTGCTCCTGCATGGCCTGCATGTGGTTGCGCATTGCCCGCGTCTGTCGATCCATCGACTCGTCCGTCGAGCCACTCTGCTGCGCCAAACTGGTTGATCCAACCGCTATGAGCACAGCAAGTGTAATGAATTGAGTAAAACGCTTTATCTCTTTTACCTCCGAAAAGGACATTTGCAGTGAATGCCGAGACCCGGAGTATGAGAAGCATTAGCCGTGCTTCAATCCTCCATCTCTGTCCAATTCTTCAAAATATCGGCAGATTTCTCAGCCTATCATTGAGCCCTACGCGAGTAAATTGGACACACAAGAAATCCAGCTAACTTATTATTCCAAAGGATGGCACTCTTTCCGAGACACTGGGGCACTATCAAATGCATGGAACAAAGGCCGCTCTCGTTTGTCATTGGCTTCTGCCAACCGTCAGCCCGCGCAGAAATATCAAGGATAGCCACAAAGAAAGAGGCGGCAGTGCCAACCATTGCAGGAGCGGCACCAGCCCAACCTCCAGATAAGGCAATACCGGCATCAAGTCACTGTATTGCCAGCGATCAAGATATTTAGTGGCTAATAGCTCGAACACAATTGTAAGCAACAGCCCCGTTGCCATAAAACTTAGCCATCCCCTGAGCATGAACCTGAATTTTCCAGTCTCGCTCCAGCCGGCCAAAAAGGAGGCCACCAGGAAAGCTACCAGTGTTATGAAACCATCACCAAGCGATGCCCGTGTACAAAACAAAAGCGCATCCCAGTGTGCAGCCCTGGACATTCCCTCAAAAAATGGTACCTGCCACATCTCCCACACGAAGTGCAAAAGGAAAGCAACAACGTAGATCGATATGCCAGTAAATATCCTATTTTGCATGGTTACATGAGATGAAAATAATAGTACGTACTACGCTGGGGATTGACTTACGAAGCATTGTCTTTCTGATATGAAAGGAAATATCGCTCCGCGGCAAAAATAAATACTAACCCCAGCACGGAGACGTAAATAACGAGTACGTCAGACTGCAACTTAACCCATAAGAAAGCAATCAGCACTATTACATCGAGCGTTATTGCCGTGACAAGGACAACAGGGTTGGCGTCAATCTCTTTTCTTACGTGGCGAAGCACGCCCCAATGGATAGCAATATCCATCAGAATGTAAAATATTGCGCCCAGAGAAGCTATACGACTTAGATCAAAGAAGGCTGCCAACATGATTGCCAGAATAATCGTGTAAACCAGCGTGTGTTTTTGAATGCTGCCTGGCATCCCGAAATGACTATGAGGAACTAGCTTCATATCAGTAAGCATGGCCAACATTCGAGACACAGCGAATACACTGGCAATGACACCAGATACCGTTGCTACGATTGCGAAGATGACAGTAACCCGCAGCCCCAGGTCTCCGTAAGCAGGACGAGATGCTTCGGCTAATGAGTAATCTCTTGCAGCAACAATTTCTTCTACAGTGAGGTTGCCCGCCACCGCGAAGGCAACCAGCATGTAAACCAAAACGCAGATTCCCAAGGATAGGACAATAGCTCGCCCTACATTCTTGTGCGGATCTTTAATCTCTGAGCCGCTGTTGGTAATAGTCGTGAACCCTTTATAAGCAAGAATCCCAAGTGCTACCGCACCCAGAAACCCGGAAAACGTGGTATCTTCGCGAGGAGAGGCGATAGCCTCAAACGTGAGCCCTGAAGCCCACAAACCGCCTACCGCGAGGAATGCCAGGCCGCCGATTTTTATAAACGCCATGAAGAACGAAAACGTCTGAATAAAGCGGTTGCCCAGTACGTTCACGACAAACGCGAATATAAGCACCGCCACGGCCAAAGAAGGAATCATCCAACCTTCAGGCTGGGTGCCAGTAAGTTGAAGACTGTAAGTTGCGAATGTTCTTGCAACAAGACTTTCATTGATCACCATTGAAAAATACATAAGCAGCGCACAAACGGCCGTGATGGTCCCGCGCCCATATGATTTTTCGAGAAACATCGCAATACCACCGGCAGAAGGCCACGCATTGGCCATCTTCACGTAGCTATAAGCAGAAAAACCCGAGATTACCGCAGCAAGGAGAAAAGCCAATGGGAACCAGTCCCGCGCCAATTCCGCAACTTGGCCGGTCAAAGCAAAAATTCCGGCGCCTATCATGACTCCGGTCCCCATTGAGACAGCACCCCACAGGCTCAGGCTGTCCTTTTTGTAGTGTGAGCTTCGATCTTGATGAGCATGTTCATTCATAATTTATCCCGTATAGTGGTTCTATCGCCAAAGCGAACTGGATTTTCAATGTGAGGGCTAGTTTATTACTTATGCGGTTGGCGGAAATTGTAGTAAACGCAAATACACCGATTGTGTTGATGTGTGCCCCATAGAATGCCTCTACAAAAGACCGAATGAATTTGTCTTAATCCCGACCAGTGTATTGATTGCGCATCATGTGGAGCGCAATGCCCCGCAGACGCCGTCTATCCCGAGGACGAAATATCGTAAGAACAAGTAGCATTTCTCTACTTGGACAGCGAACTCGCCAATTATTGGTCCAGCATCAGGGAAGTAAGACTGCCGTCTGACAATGTCAATGACTGGTTGGATGAGCCCGGCAAGCGTGCCTTGCTGCAGGAAAACTGGCCGGCCTGAGCGCGACCGGCACCAGCTTCCGAAAGCATTTAATTGTCGGCCAGGTCAGCAGCTCCCTGCTGCTGCATATGCGACATCATCTGCCTCATCATCTTCTGCATCATCTCCATCCGGTTTTGCATCTTCTGCATGGAAGAGGCATTGGAATCCGTCTGGGCGTTATCCGGCCCGCCAGCCATCATGCCCTCCATCATTCCCATGCTGCTCTGCATTTGCTGCATATGCTCTTGCATGAGCTGCTGCCGACGTTCAGGATCGTCTTCCTCGCGAATCTCGGCCATCAAAGACTGCATGTCCTGCATATGCTGATCCATGGCCATCATCTGGTCCTGATTCATCATGCCCATGGATTCGCCGGAATGCTCATGACCACTGTCTGCGCCCCCGTGTTGCTGCCCCACGGCATGATGAGACAAGCCTGCTAATAGGACGGTCAGCGCCAAGCCCTTGGCAAAGGGTTTTACTGAATAGTACATACTCTTCTCCTTTTATCTTCCTATTTCCCGGTAGAATTCCCACGTCCCGATTCGACCGAGACGGTGAGACGGTTCAAGTCTTTTTCCTGCAATCAGACATTCTGCGCCACAACACTGCGAGTCTTGCAGTCTGACCCAAAGACCTATCGCTGTTTTACTACAAGTCTTCCAACTGCTGATAATGTTTCGCCATTTGCATGTCCTCGTGTTCTTCGAGCTCTCTTAATCCTTTCAACAAATCTGCCGCATGTCCGGCCGGCAACCGACCCAGAAGATGTTCATATAAATCCATAATTTGCTCGTGTTGATGCATAACACTGAGAAAGATCTCGTTGGCAGACAAATCAGCCAGTGGCTTGATGCAGTTTTCATGAGGCACAACCGGGTGCTTTTGCAGATACTCCGCACACCAGGTATTCAATGCGTTAGTATTTGCGGTCTCTTCAAATGCATCGAGCGTAGCTACAAGTTGCGCTTCATGATCAGCAAGGTATCGCAGCAGGAGTCTGGTGCGTTCAGATTGTCCGGAATCACTGCAGTGTTGAGCGCACTCTTGTGCGTGCTGATGATATTCCCTGGCCCAATGCAGCACATCACGTAAAGATTCAATTTGCATAATACGCCCCCCGGCTTAATTTTTTTTGACGAGCGTCTGTCTCGCCATATTGTAGTTTAGTATTGGATTACCACTCAGACTGCATGGAAATAAAATCACCACCAGGTTATCAGTAGCTAAAAGTATTCTGATCCGCTACTTCACAGCTTTTAAACGTTGGCGTGTCTTTACTCAGACTCAGCCCCCAGAGTATTTGGCGTTGGCATTCAAAATACGCTGCCACGCACAACGCAACTTCACGCCCTCTACTCCCAGTCATACTTTATTTCCATAAATAGAAGTACATATCGATCGCACAGCTAATCTTCAGTTCTAAAAATGGCCTATCCACTAACTGCTTGCTGTCTTACCTGGCGCCAATTCTTTAAGGCCACCAAATAGCCCCAGCTGATATTGACGGCACAAGAAGTAACCAACAGGCAGCACCAGCAGAGTCAGAATTATTGCCGAAAGCATGCCGCCGACCATTGGAGCCGCAATCCGGCTTGTCACTTCAGAACCGGTGCCACTGCCAAAAAATATCGGCAGCAATCCGGCGATGGTTGCAGTGGCAGCCATAATGACAGGCCTCACTCGATTGACGACGCCTTCGGCTACACATTCCCGTAGTGTTTCCACATCAGGCTTACGGGACTGCTCCTTGCATCGCGTTAACATGCTTCTGTAGGACTCATTCAAATAGACCAGCACAATCACGCTTATCTCTACTGCCACACCGGCCAAAGCAATAAACCCGACTCCTACGGCGACTGAGAAATTGTAACCATACAGGTACATAAGCCAGAGCCCACCTATTAGAGCAAATGGCAAGGCCCCGAGGATCAGTACCACCTCAGTAAAGCTTCGGAAGTGGGCATAAAGCAAAATCACTATGAGAGCGAGAGTCAATGGGACCGCTATTTTGAGTCGCTCGGCGGCTCGTAGCATGTACTCATATTGGCCCGACCAATTGATCGAGTATCCAGGTGGCAATTCCAATTGGGCATTCACAGCCTCCTGCGCTGCCGAGACATAGGTGCCTACATCTACCCCTTGAATATCAACAAAAGTCCAGCCATTCAGGCGCGCGTTCTCACTCTTGATACCTGGCGGCCCATCTTCGATATACACGTCAGCCACATCGGCCAACGCTATTCGATGACCATTGGCGGTCATGAGAGGGAGCAATGAAATTGACTGGACAGAATCTCTGTATGCCTGGGGGTAGCGTAATCGGATTGGGTAACGTTCCAATCCTTCAACGGTTTCACTAATATTCATACCGCCTATGGCTGTGGCAACTATCTGTTGAATATCTGCAATATTGAGCCCGTGTCGCGCTGCCTGATCTCTCTTAATATCAACCTTGATATACCGGCCACCAGCTACTCGCTCTGAATAAACTGACGTCGTGCCTGGCAGCTGCCCAATGACACTTTCCAGTTCTCTACCAATACTTTGTATTGTTGCCAGGTCCGGACCCGCAACTTTGATGCCGACCGGCGTCTTGATTCCGGTTGCCAACATATCAATACGAGTCTTGATCGGCATGACAAAGGCGTTAGTCAATCCAGGCACGGTGATAAGTGAATTGAGCTCTTGAATTAAGGAATCAGTAGTGAGGCCTTCCCGCCATTCGTCCCGAGGTTTCAACTGAATGAAGGTCTCAATCATGGTCAGTGGCGCAGGATCTGTCGCCGTCTCTGCCCTACCCATCTTGCCAAAAACAGTTTCGACCTCCGGCACGGTCTTTATCAATCTGTCTGTCTGCTGCAGAATCTCTCGCGCCTTTCCTATAGAAATACCAGCATAGGTTGTGGGCATATACATTAAGTCTCCCTCATCCAAAGGCGGAATGAACTCGCTGCCAATTCTTGTGGAGGGCCAAAAACCAATGAGAGTGATGACAAAGGCAGTCACCAGCGTCGTTTTCGGATACGCCATGACTATTTGGACAAGCGGCCGATAGCAATTGACCAAAACTCTGCTAATCGGGTTTTTATTCTGGCTGCGGACCTTTCCACGGATAAAGTAACCCATAAGCACAGGAACAAGGGTAATAGCAATAAGCGCCGAAGCTGCCATCGCATAGGTCTTGGTAAACGCCAGGGGCGTAAACATACGGCCTTCTTGAGCCTGAAGGGTAAACACAGGGATGAAACTAACGGTGATAATCAACAGACTGAAAAATAACGCCGGCCCGACTTCCAGCGCGGATTGTGTCACTACTTGCCAGCGATTCGCATCGGTTAAAGGAGTGCGCTCCATCTGGTTGTGCATGTTCTCAACCATGATGATGGCACCATCTATCATCGCCCCTATGGCAATCGCTATGCCGCCCAGGGAAAGAATATTTGCGTTAATACCTTGAAAATACATAATTATGTATGCTGCCAGGACGCCTACTGGCAAACTCAGGATAGCGACAAGCGAAGAGCGGAAATGCAATAGAAACAAAAAGCAGATCAGCGCAACGATTACAATTTCTTGCAACAGCTGTACCACCAGTGTGTCGATAGATTGCTCAATCAAGTCTGAGCGATCGTATACAGTTACTATTTCCACACCCGGCGGTAGACCCTGTTTTAGTTCCTCAAGTTTGGCTTTCACCGCATCAATCACGTTTGCGGCATTCTCTCCAAAGCGCATAACGACGACGCCACCAACTGTCTCTCCTTCTCCGTTTAGTTCTGCGATTCCCCGGCGTAACTGCGGCCCCAGGTTTATCTCTGCAATGTCTTTCAACAGCACTGGCGTGCCGTTCTCATTCATCCCAAGTGGAATATTTTTTAGATCCTCAATAGTAGATAGGTAGCCGTCTACGAGAACCATATATTCAGCTTCTGCCATTTCTACGACAGACGCGCCAGACTCCTGGTTGCCCTGTCGGATGGCCATCTGGATATGACTCAGAGGCATCCCGAAAGCTCTGAGTTTTTCCGGGTCAACCTGAATCTGATACTGCTTGACCATGCCGCCAATAGTTGCGACCTCAGAAACTCCAGGCACGGTTTGTAATTCGTATTTTAGAAACCAGTCCTGAATGCTGCGCAGTTGACCAAGATCATTTTGCCCCGTGCGATCTATCAGTGAGTACAAATAAACCCAACCAACCCCTGTTGCATCAGGCCCCAGCTGAGGTTCCGCAGTTGCAGGTAGATCTCCAGCTACTTGATTGAGGTATTCAAGCACTCGGCTACGTGCCCAGTAGAGATCAGTATCATCATCGAATATTACGTAAACGAAGGAGTCGCCAAAGAAGGAATAGCCACGTACGGTAACCGCGCCTGGCACCGAGAGCATTGCGGTAGTAAGTGGATAAGTCACCTGATCTTCTACCACTTGTGGCGCCTGGCCAGGGTATGAAGTTTTGACTATAACTTGCACATCCGAAAGATCTGGCAGTGCATCAACTGGAGTCTGCTGCAGCGCATAGGCTCCAAAGGCTAACAGAAATGCAGTACTCAACAACACGAAGAAGCGATTGTTGATGGACCAACGTATTATGGTTTCGATCATTTAAACACCCAGATCTATTGAACCGAATCAACTGTATTCAATTCTGTTATGACTATTCGGTTCCCAGTAAGTCGGTTCATTTGAAACTCATATTCTCCACCTGTTTCAATTTCCGCAGTATCAATGTCTTCTGCCAACTCAAAACTCATGGTCATTTCCGGCCATTCCCATTGGGGCACCGGTGCGTGCGTAATAGAGATCATCCGCTCTGATTCCATTACATGCTCCACAACACCACTGCTCCACACTAAATCTCCACGGCCGCTCGTAGCTTCGATTGCTTCAGCTGCCATAGCCTCAGTAGTATCTGGCATTGCTTCCATTTCATCACTGGACATTGCCCCATCTGGCGACATTCGCAAGAAATCAGAAGTAATGCTGGATTCCGAATCCAGCAAGAAGTGTGCAGACGTGACTATTCGATCACCGGCCTGAAGACCCGCCAAGATCTCAATATTCTGATCACCGCTGCGCCCAAGAGCCACTTCCACCGACTTGAATCGCCCCTCACCCAAAGCCAGCACGACTCGATCCTGTGTTCCTGTCCGGATGACCGCACTCTGAGGAACCAGCAATACTTGCTCGCCGTCTTCACTATGCTGAATAGTTACTTGAGCGAACATATTGGGTTTCAACTCCTGGCCTGGATTACGAAATCGCAATCGCACGGCCACCGTCCTTGTCTGCTCGTCCAGTGTTGGATAAATGAAATCAACTACTCCCTGCCAATTTCTGCCTGGAAGATAGTCCAAGGTCATGTTTACGGGGTCACCTACCGATACCAGATTCGCTTGACGCTCGAATACTTCTGCTATCACCCAAACTTCATCGAGTACCCCTATGGACAGAACTTGGTTGCCCGGTTGCACAAATTGCCCTTCTCTAACCCCCAGGCTCGCAATCAGACCACTACGCGGCGCATAGACTGTGACATTCCTGAAAACGCGCCGGGATTGCTTCACTTCATCAATCAAGGATTGTGGCACTTGCAAAGCCAGCAATCGCTCTTCTGCCGAGATCTCAAATCTGTCGTTATCGCGGCCCATGGCGAGTAGCAACTCTTCTTGCGCATTGACTAGCGTCGGGGAGTAAATAGAATAGAGCGGCTCCCCTTCCTCTATGAACTCCCCCTGTGCCTTGACAAATAGTTCATCGATCCAACCCTCGACTCTGGGATGCAGGTTGACCAACCTGTCTTCGTCAAATTGGACATACCCAACGGTGCGGATCGTACTTTTAAATGAAGCTTTTTCAACGAGCGCGGTGCGAACTCCAAAATTATTCTCAACCAGGGGAGATATTGTGACAGTGCCAGGGCTACTCGAGTCATCGCCCGCAAAAACGGGCACCAGCTCCATTCCCATCGGTGATGTTCCAGGACTATCCCGCCGATAGGTAGGGTCCATGGGAGACACCCAGTAGAGCGGCTCTGCTGCCTGGCTTTCAACGGTACCGTTATCAGCGTTCAAACTGTAGACCGCCACCCCACCGGCAACACTGCCCAGCAATCCGGTGAACAGATAGGGCAACACTTGAGTTTTGTTCATAGATTCACCTCGGAATTTGATCTGGTTGCCAGGTAATCAAGTAATGAAATCACTTTAAGACGGTCAATATCGAGCTGTAGCAACTCTATATTGGCATTGAGCTGGGCAATATACGCACGCATAACTTCCTCGAAATCACCTTCGTCTGCGGTATAGGAGGATAGGGTTGCCTCGGTCAAATCAGACAATTGAGAGAGCAAGGAATCGTTAAATATGGCTCTGCGCTCATCCAGCATCTCAAGTTGTGCCTGCGCTTCTTGATAGCGCGCAAACAATTCCTTGATCAGTAGCATTTTCTCAGTTTGTCGCGCCGATGCCCGGTACTGGCTGGCTCGCAATCTTGGTTTTTGCCGGTTTTTGGTAAAAATGGGCAGGTCGAAATTTAGATCGAAAGAAACAAAATCATCCCGATCTATTCCTTGTGGCGAACGGTCTCTGTATCCATAGCTTGCACCCACGCTGAACGAGGGTTTGAAACTTTGTCGAGTAATTTCGACCTGTGTCTGAGCAATCTCAATTTGTTTTTCATTTGCTCTAATGATGGGATGATCCCGAAAAAACTCAGCAGCCTGATTTAAACTACTGAGCCCTGCTTCCGAAGGTTCCAGCTCCGGTAGTTCTGTATTAAAGGGCAATGAGACAACTTCATAAGGCAGCCATTCCGCGAGCCTTTGCTTGTTGCTCTCCTGTCGTTGTCTCAACGCAGCCAGTCTTTCATCCAACCTCACCAATTCAAGTTCGGCGCGAATCAGGTCCTGTTGCCTCGACAGTCCTGCAGCGGATGTGTAGCGCGCACTGGTAATATCAACCAACTGCTCAAACAGGTCTCTGTCGTTCTCTATTAGTAAAATTGATTGTGCCGCCAAATAGACATCGAGCCAAAGACCCGTCACCTCAAGCTTGACATTAGCTGCGCGATTCTCCCGATGGATAGGATTTACCTGGCTTTGCAAACCAATTTTCTTACTAAGCAACTCTCTGGTAGCACCACGAGGGAACGATTGATTAACTCCTAATCGAAACTGAGTCATAGGCTCCTGTTCAAAAGCGAATGAATCAAGCGGTAGATTGGCGAGTCCTACCATCATTTTTGGATCCGGCAGCTCAGAGGCGGCAACGGCCTCTTCCAGCAAAGCATCCTCCTCCTGCCTATTAATCAGTAGCCAATCGTCGCCCTGCACAGCCAATTCGATAGCTTCTTCCAGTGTCAGGCTGAGGTTCTCTTGAGCGAAGCTCAAAGACACCGATTCGACTAGAACAACAAGGAATAGAAATATATTTCTGCTATATGACAGAGCTCTTTTCTGACTTAAAGCCTTGATCTCTGATATATTTTTGAACACTTTGGCACCTATTTACATTTTGCATGTTTTTGAATAGCGACACTATCAAGCATTGCGTGACATTATTTGTGAATTCGAGCCAACATAAAAACCAATCTCCGATTACTGCTACCACTAGAACTAGTGACTGCCTCTAAACTCATACTTCAGCCTTGGTATCCATGCTGGCGTGGTCGCTCTATACTCCAAATACTCTTCCCCAAACTCCAGAACAGCTGCTTTTTCCTCTTTTTTAGCCAATCGCGTGTAAACCACTACGAGTATTGGGAACATGATCAGCGTGGGTATTGTTGGCCACTGCATAAGGAAGCCAAACATGATAAGAATGAAGGCGAGGTACTGGGGATGGCGACATCGTGCATACCAACCCGAGGTAGCGAGTTCGCCCGCTTTTTGAGCACTATGTAATACACTCCATGCAGAGGCCAGAATAAAAAATCCAGCTATAATCAGCACATTGGAAGCAATGTGCAGCACGTCGAAATGCGCATTACCCTGCAAGCCCAATAGCGTATGCAGTAAATGGCCGTTCTCATGGGCAAGAAAGTCGGTGCCTGGATAATGCTCACTGAGCCATCCTGACAGAAAATAGATTGTCAGAGGAAAACCGTACATCTCTGCAAACAAGGCCACAATGAATGCAGAAAACACACCCAAACTGCGCCAGTCGGTCTTCGTTTGTGGCTTCGTGAAACTGAACGCGAAGAAGATAAATATCGCCGAATTCAGTATCACGAGCATCCACAAACCATAATCAGATTGACTTTCCATCACAACGTACGCCAAGACTCCTAGTGAACTCGCTCATCATTGGAACCGGCTCTATTTCCAGAACCATGAGCGTTGCTATTTGAGTTACTGCCGTCATTCCTATGCGAGTGGCTACCATGACCATGATGCATGAACAAGTGCATCGCGGGGCAGGCAAGAATTATCAAGTAGGGAAGCCACTCAAAAAAATGTTGGCGATGCTCTATCAATAGAAAATAGGAAACTGCGGCAATGAATAGCAATGCCACAAAACCATGTTTACTGGACCAGAATGAGACATTCATATAGCTACACCAACTTGTTGTAGATTGTCGCTAACAACCAGGCAAATACTCCAGCCGTCACAGCCCACAAAATCAGGCCGGCTATAAATCCCGTCATTCCCATTTGCCATGCCATGCCACTAAAGTCGGCGTGCATCATATAGCCACCCATACTCATAGACATGCCGGGCAATAACACGACTAGAATCGTACAGAACACCCAGACAATTATGACGGCATAGGCTGCCGCCAGACCAAATTTCACTGCATCGAGCTTCATAGAATCCTCCTGGTCAATCTGATTGACATTGCGAGCCAATATTTGCTCGTATCAAATTCCCCAACTTAAACTTCTGCAAATGTATTAACCAATCTTCTGTGTTCTTAGTCTCAAAGCATTGCCGACAACAGAAACCGAACTCAGACTCATTGCAAGCGCAGCAATCAACGGGGAAAGCAATATTCCGAAAAATGGGAACAGGACACCTGCCGCTATAGGCACACCAACACTGTTGTACATTAATGCGAAAATGAGATTCTGGCGCATATTGATGACTGTCTGTTCAGAGATAAGTCGTGCCTGCACTATTCCTCTGAGATCACCCTTGACCAGGGTTACTTGTGCACTACTCATGGCTACATCAGTGCCCGTTCCCATGGCGATACCGACATCGGCCTTCGCCAATGCTGGAGCATCGTTAATTCCATCTCCTGCCATCGCCACGCGATGACCCTCTTGCTGTAGTTTTTCAATGAGATTCATTTTGTCCTCGGGAGTGACTTCACTGTGGACCTCATCGATATCAAGCTCACGAGCAACAGCCTTGGCTGTAGCTTCCCCGTCACCCGTCGCCATAACTACTTTCAAATTACGCCCATGCAACGCCTGAATTGCTTCGGCAGTGCTTGCTTTAATCGGATCAGCGACCGCAAGAATTCCGAGTAATTTCCCTGAACTTCCCAAATAGATGATGCTTGCACCTTCACGATTCATTCCCTCAACAAGCTCCGCTGCCTCCTCAATATCAATATCCATCTGCTTCATGAATGTTGTATTACCCAGTGCCAGTTTCTTGCCATCGACTTCACCGGTTACGCCAATACCACTGGCAGAATCAAACTCATCCACAGAACTCAGCTTCAGTTCTCGTTCACGTGCTGCTGTAACAATCGCTTTGGCCAGTGGATGCTCGCTGCCCTGGTCCAGACTGGCCGCCAATTGGAGAATCGAATCGCTATCTTCTTCACCTATGGCTCCAGCTTCACGGAATACAGGCTTTCCCTCAGTCAGCGTGCCTGTCTTGTCAACCACAACTGCGGTGATTTTCTTCAGTGACTCAATGGCCGCTGCATCCTTGAATAACACCCCGTGGTTCGCCGCCTTTCCTGTCGCCACCATGATGGACATTGGCGTTGCCAAACCTAGCGCACAAGGACAGGCGATAATCAGCACTGCTACTGCATTAATTAGTCCGTATACCCAGGCTGGCTGTGGACCGAATAATCCCCAAACAAAAAATGTGAGCACAGCGATCGCCACCACGATGAGCACAAAATAACCCGCGACAATATCAGCCAATCTTTGCATCGGCGCTCGAGAACGCTGGGCCTGCGCCACCATCTGAACAATCTGTGACAGAGTGGTATCTTCGCCCACCAATTCGGATCGGATAACAAGACTGCCACTGGTGTTCTGTGTAGCACCGATTACTTTGTCACCTTCTTCTTTACCAACCGGTAAGGGTTCTCCGGTTAACATGGACTCATCCACGGAACTGCGGCCTTCTACAACGACACCATCGACCGGTATTTTCTCGCCTGGCGTAACGCGCAATCGGTCTCCCACCTGAATACTGTCGATAGAGACCTCTTCTTCTTCGCCATCGTCATTGATGCGCCTTGCCTTTTTTGGCGCCAGGTCGAGCAATGCCTTGATGGCCGCTGAAGTTTTCTCTCTTGCCTTCAGCTCCATCAACTGCCCAAGCAGTGTCAACGTGATAATGACGGCAGCAGCCTCGAAATACACAGCAACTTGTCCATCAGTAATAAATGATTCAGGAAATATATCCGGCACAACAGTTGCGACAAGGCTGTAGAGATAGGCGAGCGACGTACCCAGCCCTATCAACGTCCACATATTCGGGCTTCTGTTAATTACTGACTGAGCGCCTCGAATAAAGAACGGCAGCCCGGACCACAACACCACTGGCGTGGTTAACACGAGTTCGACCCAGGGTTGCCACCCATGCGGGAGCCAGCCTCGTCCGTGACCGAACATGGCCAAAACAAATACAACCAGCGTAAACGGTAGCGACAGCCAAAAGCGCTGGCGAAAGTCTGCCAATTCCGGGTTTTCCTCATCGTCAAGGCTCGGCGTTTCCGGCTCCAGCGCCATACCGCACTTGGGACAAGTACCCGGCCCAATCTGCCTGATTTCGGGATGCATGGGGCAGGTGTACCAGGCATTCGAGTTGTCAGTAGTGTTCTCCGGCTCATCCGACGCGTTCAAATATTGTTCCGGATTTTTAGTAAATTTCTGTAAGCAGTGGTCGCTACAGAAGGCATATGATTCACCATCGTAGTCAAACTGGTAGTCGGACCCCGGTTTGACCTGCATCCCACAGACTGGATCCTGGAGCAAACCATCTTGGGTCGACCGTTGATGAGAGTTGTGTTCTTTTTTATCCATAGGCTTCCAATCTCCAGGGCTCAGCTCAGCGCTCTCAGATTCTAACTCTGCCGTAGCTTACGTTTATTTTTTGGGTAAGTTCCCAACCAACACAAGGCAGTGAATAGAGCTTCACTAACTCACTGTATAGAACCTAGCTGGTTTCAAAGTCTTCTATTAGGTGGCAAATCATGTCTGCCGTCGGTTCCTTATTTGGCTCTTGTGCCCATCGCGTCACTGCCAAACTCATCCGCTCCCGAAGCTTTAAAAGAGTAGCGAAGTTCTTCTCCGTTTCAGCCAGGCGTTGTGCGATTAGTTCGCGCACGAGAGGGCAGGGTGTGTCACCCTTATCAGCAACCCCTACAATCTGTTGAATGTCTTGGATACTGAAACCTAACTGTCTTGCACTTAAAATAAACCTGAGCCTGGACTCATCCCGAAGACTGTAGTCCTTGTACCCATTCGCGCGATTTCTATGCGGCTCCAGTAACCCTATCCTCGTGTAATAGCGAACCGAATCTGGCGTGACTGACACCTTTCTTGCGAGTTCAACGACTTTCATTTCAGTTCTCGCCTGTTATAAGCAATTCGAATACCAGTATACGACCGCAGGTTTTCCGGCAAGGCTTTGCAGTCACACTGCATGAATTAGAACTACGGTTCAAGTTGACATTAACTCCTAGGACCAAAAACCACGTTGTCACTCTAAACTTACGAGCTACTCACAGGTCAATACCTCTAGGCATTCATTGCAGGACCAATAGCCGTAGTTACTACAGCAGTGCAAAGTACGACCAACAGCGCAATGATGACTTCAATATCGATTGATCGCTGAAGTCTTGTAGCACCATTAGTCTTATTCAGGTCGGGGACAAGGATGAACTTGTGCCGCGCGGCAATTGCAAGGAGTCCTGCTACACCCAAAAGCTTTAATGACAGAACCCGTCCATAACTGGTCGTTATGATCTCATGGGGCTCATTTAACAACTGAAGAATCATCCAGAACCCAGACAACAGCACCACTACAACGATAAATACAGCGATCCTCCCGTAACGCGTCATAATCAGGGAGAGTGTGTCCTGGTCGCTGGCGCTACAAATTTCCCGCATAGGCCACAGAGAACCAATCCATAACAGTACAGCCAGGATGTGCACGGCGAGCACGATGCGGGTACCCAAAGCCAAAGTAGATATGTGCCCCGTCAGCGTCGTACTCCACGCAAATGTTCCAGCGCTTAAAATCAACAGTGCCAGAATCATTAGCGGATTCGAAAGAGACAATCGCTCGTCATTGCTGTCATACCAGACAATAATCCATACAAAACCGGCCGTAAGGAAACCTACCAGCCTAGCGACTGTCCCCGTACCCAGGTTCGTATCGAATAGTGTTTTAACCATGGCCCAGTCAAACATTCCCTGGAGTCCTGCACCATTGACCACCCCAACCTGAAACATGAAAAAGCCTGTCGACCCGAACAGTCCAATAACCGAGCCCGCAACGACGTAAAACACAATCTTCCGGACCAGAATCAGGTTCGCCGACAGAAATAGTAAATAAGCGCCGCTTCCACCGATAACGGCTGCCATGCCTGCCAGGTAAAAAGCCTTGCTGGCAACACTTAAGATGGACCAATTCATTAACTGACTATCCCAGAACTATTCTTCGTAAGCGCCTTGATTCAGTGCGCGTCATGGCTATGTTTTTCAGCATCAGAACCTGGTTCTGCCGCTGCCTTGATCTCAAATGAAAACGCACCACGCACTGGGTGTCCGTCTGCACCCATCACTGACCAATCAACTCGATAGGTTCCGGGTGACAATTCGGGCACAGTTACAGAATGTTGCTCTGCCGCTGACGACGGCGTTTTAAAACCAATATCCACTTGCACTTGGGACTCGCTCTGAACGTTCAGCAGATCAGCACGCAGCAAGCGAACTGACTCCGTGAATTCGAACTCAATCTTCGTTGGTGATTGGGACAACTCGTCGCCATCGGACGGCGAGGAATTTGACAGCGCCGTGTGGGCAGATGCGGCTCCAACCCATAACAAGCTTAGCGAGATTAACAGCAATAATTTCTTCATCTAGATTCTCCAGTGAAAGATTTGTCAGTCTAAAACCAAAATCGAAACCCAGCGAGCCACTGGTTTTCGCGGTGTTGATTGAATGCCTTAAAGATATCCGTTGCCTCACCATGACGGTGCACCCTTTCATAACCGATATACGGCGAAAATTGACGGTCATAGTCATAACGCAATCGGAAACCCATCAGGCTTTTGGATAAACCTCTACCGTGACCTGCCTCTAGATCCGAATCGCCATAAAAATCCATTTCCACCCTGGGCTGCAGGACTAGGCGTTGGCTGAGATACAAATCGTACTCCGCCTCTACGGTAGCGGCAGTATGGCCTTCAGGGTTGATGTAGGCCGTTGCGTTTAATTCGATCCAGTACGGCGCCAATCCAGCGACGCCGATTGCGAACCATTCGCGATGCGCGTTGTCGCCGTGGTCGTAGCGGCCGCCGACTTCGAGATTCCAAAATGGCGAAAAGGCGCGCGTGTACAGCAGCTCAGTTCTCGACTCTTCAATAGTTTGATCGCGCCGTTCCAGTTCGGTGCGCAGCACAACGCGCTGATAGCTGTTTCCAAACCAGATTTGGCCCACCAGCTCCTGAAAGTCTTCAGCATCACCTTGCCGTGTCTCTAGCCGGTCCACCCAGATGCCGCTCAGGATAGCTTCGTCTGCCAACTCCAGTTGCTGGGACTTTGGCAATGAGTATGGGCCCTCGGTACGCGTGTAGCCGCCAGAATAGGCATGCGGATCTCTTGGGGCTTGACTCCTGGACTGGTCAAGCATTTCCATCTGCATTGTGTCCATAGGCATGGCACCGTCGTGTTCGGATTCATGACCAGCATGAGTCTGCATGTTTCCGTGTGCAGGATGATCCTGCTCTACTGCAAGCGATTCCTGGGCATGGCCCGAATGATCCTGGGCAGCGGCAGTAGACGCCACCATGAGCAACGATGAACTTAAGAGGAAAAAGCAAATCAGACTGAGCAATCCATTGAAATACTTCATGCGACTATCACTTCTCTGAACATCCCTGCATCCATATGCAGCAGCAAATGGCAGTGCCAGGCCCAGCGACCAAGCGCGTCTGCTGTGACGCTAAAACTGACACGCTGCGCAGGCTGCACAGGGATGGTGTGACGGCGAGTCAGATAGTTACCATCCGCATCCTCCAGGTCACTCCACATTCCATGAAGATGCATCGGATGGGTCATCATTGTGTCGTTGTGCAGATGAACACGCAGTTTCTCGCCATGGTGAAAATGGACCGGAGTCGAGTCTCCGTATTCAAGTCCATCGATAGACCAGCTGTAGCGCTCCATGTTTCCGGTAAGGTGTAGTTCTATCTCTCTACCGGGCTCTCGCTTGTCGACCTCACCATCCAGTGAGCTAAGGTCAGACAGAGTCAATACTCTGCGTGAAGTTTCACGCAAGCCCACACCCGGATCGTCCAGATTGGTTCGCGGGCTATCGACCCGCATATCCGTAGACGCTCCATATTCGGAACTGGCATGGCGAGCGACAACTGCGGGGCTATTCATGGTGTTCATGGCATCATGGCCATTCGCGTGCTGCATGTGCCCCATGTCGTGATCGGCCCCCGACATAGTATTCATGTTGCCCATCATGTCTGTCATGGAAAGCCATTGGACCTGGCGTGGCTCCGGGATTGGCGCCCTAAGCCCCGGCCGGGTCGCCAACGTGCCCAGGGCAAACCCGGATCGCTCCATGGTTTCTGCAAAAATCGAATAGGCATCGGCAACGGGTCTTACAACCACGTCGCAGGTTTCACCGGGTCCAAGTCGAAATTCGTCAACGGTTACCGGTTCCACATCAATGCCATCCACCTGTACAACCGTGAGCGGCAATTCGGGAATCCGCAGATCGAAAAATGTATTACCGGCCCCATTGATAACCCGCAGTCGCACTGTCTCGCCCGGATTGAACAGCTTCGTGCCGTTCCCGCTGGGTGTAACGCCATTCATCAGGTAGGTCAGAGTTTCTGCCGAAAGGTCAGCAAGGTCAGTAGGCTTCATTCGCATCACGTTAAACATGTCACGCCTGCTAAATGCGGCTTGCATCCCGTCCCTGGCAATGTCTTCAAGGAATCCGGGCAGTGTTGGCTGATTGAAGTTATACAGATGGCCCATGGTTTTCAGTTTCTGAAAAACATAGTGCGGATCTTCATCGGTCCACTCCGAAAGCAAAATGACGTGATCCCGATCTGCCTGAACACATCTTCCTGGGCTGGATCGATAATGATTGACCCATACATCCCGGTCATCTCTTGAAAGCCGGAGTGTGAGTGGTACCAGTACGTACCGCTTTGCTTAACCTTGAAGCGATACTGAAAGGTCTCACCGGGACGGATCCCTGGGTAGCTCAGACCTGGCACGCCGTCCATGTCGTAGGGCAGAATCATTCCGTGCCAGTGGATCGACGTGGTTTCTGACAGCCGGTTGGTCACATTGATCGTGACCGTATCTCCTTCTTTCCAACGCAGAGTCGGCCCCGGTAACGTGCCATTAATGGCAGTTGCCATTCTCGTAACGCCAGTGAAATTTACGGGCAATCGGTCAATCGTGAGATTAAACGTAGTCCCGCTCAGCACCGGCACATCAGTATTTCCCGGAAGCGAGCCTTGACCATAGGCATGCTGACCCAATGGCACTGCGCCCAGAACACCACCGGCCGCAAGCCCCTGAACAAAACGCCGTCTCGACCTGACGGTAAGATCCGTTGGCGCTGTCAGCTGTCGCTGGCGCCAGTTTGTGTGCTGCATTAGTTACTCCTAATCGGGTTCATTGCTGGCGCGAGAAAGCGCCAGGCAGAGATTCTTTAAACCAGGATCAGGATCAGTGGGGGATGGGCTATCACAAACGGTTTGCCGTCAGCGATAACAGGACAATAGAAAAGGACGCTAACTTGCCAGCTAAATAGCTGGCAGCCCCGAGTCTTGAATCGACCCACTGACCCTCAGGCGAGGATCGGCGGCCTGAAAAGGAGCTCAAGGCGGCTTGAGACAGTACCGGAGAAGACTCCGGTCACATGGAGCTCGGGGTCAAACAGCCCCGAAGACGAGGTCACGATTCCCAGACTGGAACAGTGATTGGTACAGGAAGCGCAGTGTTCTTCACAGTCAGAGGCATCGTGCTCATGCATAATCGAAGACTGGGTAAGGTCCGACGAGTCGATGTTTGCAGCACCCACCTGGGCGCTGTGATCACCGCCCGGGCTAGTCATGTGCTGTACGTGCTGCTCTGAATTGCCCATGCTCATAGCCATCCAGGCAGCTGCGCCAACATTTAGCGGAGCCACCAAGATAATTACGAGAAAACTGGTCAGAACTTTTTTACACATTGAACTGTGTCTGGTCCTTTGTTACTAGTCGCTTATTAAATCACTTAGACCTACCCGAATGTCAAGCAACGTTGAGCGTGAACCAACAAGACTTGTCTTACCTATACTACTGAGAACGTCACAGCACGCGAAAACTTCCAATAATATTGCACCAGCGTTCGCGCTATATCACGCGCAGAGGCCTATTCGGAATCGCTTACTCGATTGTTCCATCCAATTTGTATTTCAAAATCCGCAGGACAGTGGCAGTCCCACAGCAGATTTTTACGAAGCCATGTGCTGGATAACCTAGATCCATCACAGGATCGTGCTGACTGATACAACAATATCTAATGGCGGTAAATTATTAATAGAGCCTTTGGTCATGCTCGGAAGTCAAAGAATCGGCCAACCCGCCTAAAATAATGGCGATAAGCGTCACCATGCAATTCTAGAAGCCAGGTTTCTTCGGCAAAGGGAACCAAGATAAAAGTGATAGTTCCTGCAAGGCACAAGGAAATAGCCAACAGGAATGCGGAAAGCACTGCTCACCCGCCAATAATGATAATGTCACCCAGGTACTGCGGATTTCTGCTGTAGCGATACAACCCTTTTGTCACCAAGGGTCCCCCTGCTGCCTGATGTCGTTGTCATACTTAACTGCCAGACACCGGTCCAGGCCAAAATGTTGCCGCCCAGAATCATCACTATTCCGAAAAACCAGCGCAGGTCAGGCGGCCAGTCCAGGCTGTTCCAGTCAAGCAACCCAACAACAATGAGGCCGCTGAAAGCAAGGAGCGTGAATAACCACACTATTTATTATTGCCCGGTAGTATTGCCAGGATTTCTGGGCCGCTGGGGGGCCATAAACGCTTCGCTGGCTTGACAATGGAATAGGCAAGCATTGCCATGATGGCGACGATCAAAAACGCAGTTGCGGAGAAAACGGTACTGATCTTGCTAATCATGACCATAGCTGCGACTGATCGCCGATTAAAACTGAGCAAGCTGTGTTCAGATGCTGCTAAGCGCACAAAACGTTGACTTATCTCGTTGTTTTTCAGTTAAAAATAGCCTGAAAATAAAAATCACATCTTTGTTAGGCAAATTTTGTTACTCTGTTTACAAGCAACCAAAGACCCTTCAGTTGACGGGCATGAATTATGGGTCAGAACACCGGCCGAGCGAAAGACATTGAATCTGACTAAGCGTTTCAGTATGCATCACGCCAAGAGCTTATCCACAATACGATTTGTACCGGCCTTCGCTGCCGTGCTCTTACTCGTCCTTAGCTCGGCCTCCCATATCCATCTTCGCTACTGCCTTGATGGTGACGAAGCGCCAGTGTCAGTCCATTTTGAATCGAAGGAAACACATTCCGACGATACTGGCGAAACCGGGCATGACAGCAACAAAGCAGACATTGAAACGGAACTGTCGCTGGAAATCGTGCTGGCGAAACTCGCCAAACATACGGCTGATTCTACGGCTATTCTTCCTGCTGAATTTTCGTTAACAGCAACAAGCTATTCCCCCGCAAAGGTGCCGCCGGAACAAGTCGTTCCGCCACAACAATCATCACGGTCTCTCCCGCCCTCCCGGGCACCTCCTGAGTTAGTCTGACCTCCTTTTTTTAAAGAGCCATCCCGATACTCCGTGTCGGTGTATCGGCGTTCGTCAGATTTTTTCGGGAGACAAACGTATGAGCTTCAGGAATCTGTTGCTCACGCTATTCCTTACTAGCATGAGTCATTCGGCCATTGCGCAGGAAGCAGTGACCGACACTATAAATTTGCGTGACGCCTATGAAAATGTCATGCAATCCAACCCTCGTTTGCGCAGCTTTCCACTGCGCGAGGATGCCTTGCTTGGCGAGCGTGAATCGGCAAACCTGACACCTCCACTGCGCGTCAACGCGGGCATCGAGGAGTTTCTTGGCACCGGAAACAGGCAGGATTTTTCAGCACCGGAGATTAATATTGGCCTGTCTCAAGTTGTTGAGCTCGGCGGCAAACGTCAGGCGCGGCTGGGCGTAAGCAATCGACGCCTCGACATGCTTGAAGCAGAGCAGCGGGTTGTCGAGCTTGATCTGCTCGGCGAGACCACTCAGCGATTTATTGATGTCGTGTCCGCCCAGGGGCTGGTCAATCTGCAGCGCAGAGCGACAGAAATTGCCGTCCAGACCATTACCTTGCTGGAGCCGTTGGTTGCGGCGGGACGATCACCACAACTGGAACAGGATAGGGCCGAGGCGGCAAGGTTGCGCGCGGAAGCTGCCGAAGCCAAGGCACGCGCGTTGCTGGAAAGTGCCCGCGTCAGACTGTCGTCAATGTGGGGTCGCAGTGAGCCACAGTTTGATGCCGTCGATGCCAATCTGTTGGTTGTTGGCGAGCCGGGCTCGCTTCAGGCACTGTTGACGAACCTTGACAGCAATCCTGATATTGCAATTTACGCTACTGAGGAACGCCTTCGCGAAGCCGAATTACGGCAAGCCAACTCGCTTGCACAAACCAACATCCAATGGTCAGCAGGCATTCGTCATCTCAGGGAAATCAACGATACGGCATTCACTGTCGGAATCAGTATGCCGCTATTTGCGGAATCCCGGGCGCAGGGGAGGATTCGAGAGGCTCGCGCCCGGCTGCAGGAAGTGGAAACTCGACGCGCCGTTACCCTGAACCGCTTGAAGGCGGAAATCACTTCGCTATATCAACGCCTTGAGCAAACCATTGCCGAGGTTGACTTGTTGCGTGACGGAATTCTTCCGCGTCTGGCGGACGTTCAGGAGCAGTCGCGTGCAGCATATGAGAATGGCACCTACAGCTATCTTGAGCTGATTTCAGCACAACAGGAATACCTCGATGCCGAACTGGCTCTGATCAATAGCGCCACCAGGGCACACAAGTTACGAGCAGAAATTGAAAGGCTCAGCGGCCAGCCGCTGCTTGCCCAGTAATCTGGAGATCACCATGGACCACTTCAAACTATCACACAACCTACACTATGCCGCGATGGCAGCTGCCCTCAGCCTCTTGCTACCGGGATTGCCAATGGCGGTATTCGCTGCCGAACAAGAGCATGAAGAGGACCATGCCGAGTTCGCGGAAATACCGCCCGAAATGGCGGATGAGCTTGAAATACGCACCGCTATTGCGGGCGGTGGCAACCTTGAATTGACCCTGCAGCTGTTCGGCAGGACGATGCCGGATCCACAGCTGGTCAGCCACGTTTCAGCTCGCTACCCGGGGATGATTCAGCGCATCAATCCAGCGCTTGGCGACCGGGTTGAGGCCGGTGAAGTTATCGCCACAATCGAAGCCAACAGCAGTTTGCAGGCTTTTGACATTCTCGCGCCGATCACCGGCACTGTGGTGGAGAAGCATGCTAATCCGGGTGAACAAGCGATGGATCAGACCTTAATGACCATCGCCAACTATCAATCGCTCTGGGTCGATTTCACTGTGTTCCCCGGCGATACCAGGTACGTCAAAAGTGGTATGAACGTGCACATCACTATGGAACACCTGTCTGACGATGGCCGAATTAGCTACATGTATCCAAGTCAATCCAACTCCCCCACGCTGGTGGCTCGGGTGCCACTAGCCAATCCAGAGGGGCGCTGGTCACCGGGTCTGCTGGTCGAAGGACAGGTAGTTATCGAGCAAACCGAAGTCGATCTGCTCGTGGACAACAATGCCATCCAACTCTATGAGAACCGCAGCGTTGTGTTTGTGGAAGACGGTGATCACTACGTGCCGCGCCCGTTGATCCTGGGAAGAAACAACGGGCGGTTTACCGAAGTTCTCGATGGTCTGTCTGCTGGTGAACACTATGTCGTTGAAAACAGCTACCTGATCAAAGCTGATCTTGAGAAAGAAGGTGTGGAACACGACCACTAGGAGACTGGATCATGTTGGAAAAAATTATCAATCGCGCGATTCGGGATCGATGGGTCGTTCTCGTCGCCGTGCTTGCTGTGTGCGCCTATGGCATCTGGAACTATCAGAACCTGCCCATTGACGCAGTGCCAGACATCACCAACGTACAGGTACAGATCAACACGGAAGCGCCCGGCTACTCTCCCCTTGAGGCGGAACAGCGGGTGACCTTCCCTATCGAAACGGCGCTGGCGGGTCTGCCAAGTCTGTCCTATACGCGCTCGCTGTCAGCTTACGGCCTCTCGCAGGTAACCGTCGTTTTTGAAGAAGGCACGGACATCTATTTTGCGCGCAACCTCGTCAATGAACGACTGGGGCCAATCAAGAGCCAGCTGCCGCCCGGGCTGGAACCACAGATGGGACCGATCTCCACCGGCCTGGGTGAGATTTTTATGTATGTCGTGCGCGCCGAAGAAGGCACACGACAAGCCAATGGTGAACCTTATGACTTATTTGCGCTGCGTGAAATACAGGACTGGATCATTAAACGCCAGTTGATACTGGTCGACGGCGTAACTGAAGTTAATACCAGTGGTGGCTATGAGAAACAATTCCATGTAACCCCGGATCCGGCCAAGCTGCTACGCTGGAATCTGTCCATGCACGATGTCGTCAACGCGCTGTGGGAAAACAACGCCAATATCGGCGCCGGATACATCGAGCGAATCGGTCAGCAGTTGTTGGTACGCTCACCCGCGCAGTTGAAAACGCTGGCAGAAATTGGCGATGTCATGGTCGCCAATCGTGACGGTATACCAATTCGCGTGAACGATGTGGCCGAAGTTTCCATAGGCCGTGAATTGCGCACCGGTGCGGCGACCTATGCCGGCGAAGAAGCGGTTCTGGGTACTGCATTCATGCTGATTGGTGAAAACTCACGCAGCGTGGCCCGCCGGGTCGCCGCAGAACTCGACAGAATCAACGCCTCACTCCCGGAAGGAGTGACCGCACAAGCACTTTACGATCGAACCGATCTTGTCGACAAAACCATCGAGACCGTGCGGACCAACCTGCTGGAAGGCGCTCTACTCGTCATCATTATTTTGCTCCTGTTGCTTGGCAACTTCCGAGCGGCACTGATTACCGCTATGGTCATACCCATTACGATGCTGGCGACCATTACCGGCATGGTTGAAACTGGCGTTTCCGCCAATCTGATGAGTCTGGGTGCCCTCGACTTTGGTCTGATTGTCGACGGCGCAGTGATTATTGTGGAGAACTCCATTCGCAGGCTGGGTCTGGCCTATGATGGCAAAGATTCTCTGTCGTTAAAGGAGCGTCTGAACGTGGTTTATAAAGCCACCAGTGAAGTCATTCGCCCCAGTCTGTTTGGCGTTACTATTATTACCCTTGTCTACTTGCCCATTTTTTCGCTCACTGGAATTGAAGGCAAAATGTTCCACCCCATGGCAAGCACTGTTGTCATGGCGTTGCTTGCTGCAATGCTATTATCCCTGACTTTCGTGCCGGCGGCAGTGGCACTTTTTGTCAGGGGCAAAGTGTCGGAACGCAAGAATATGGTCATGCGCGGGGCGGAAATGGCGTATAGACCGGTTCTCGATCTGGCATTGCGCTTCCGTTGGCTGGTTGCTGGCCTTGCGATTGTGATCGCCGCTACCTCGGGGTGGCTAGCCAGCACTATGGGGTCGGAGTTCATTCCACAGCTGGATGAAGGTGACATCACTATTCAGGCTTTACGCACTCCGGGCACAAGTCTGCAGCAATCCATCGCGATGCAGGATAGTTTGGAACGGCAAATTCTAGGTTTTCCGGAAGTAGCTGAGGTCTTTTCCCGTATCGGCACACCTGAAATCGCCTCTGACCCAATGCCGCCAAGTATCGCGGATACGTTCGTCATTCTCAAAGACCGCAGCGAATGGCCCAATCCCGATAAGGAAAAAGCCAACCTCGTTGCAGAAATGGAGGAAACAGTCACAAGGCTACCAGGTCAGATTTATGAAATAACCCAACCGATTCAGATGCGCTTCAATGAACTGATTTCCGGAGTCCGGTCGGATCTCGGCATTCTTGTTTTTGGGGAAGACCTAGACACCCTTGCAACAACCGCCAATGATATTCTTGACGTGATTGATACTATTCCGGGTGCGGCAGATGCCCGTATCGAGCAGACTCAGGGCTTGCCGATGCTCACCATTACGCCAAAACGCAAAATGATGTCGCGATATGGCCTGACAATTGAAGAAGTACAAAGTCTTATCTCGGCAGCCATTGGCGGCGAGCAAGCTGGGCTCATATACGAAGGTGATCGTCGATTTCCTCTGGTAGTGCGCCTTCCGGAGACCATTCGCTCCGATGAGCACCAGCTGCGACGGCTACCGGTTCCAGTAGATAGCAGCATAACCGACGCAGGCTATGTGCCACTCGAAGAAATTGTCAGTATTGAAACGGTGCTTTCACCTAACCGGATCAGCAGAGAAAACGGCCAGCGACGTATTGTGGTCAGTGCCAACGTGCGCGGCCGTGATCTGGGTTCCTTCGTGCAGCAGGTGCAGCAGACAGTGGCAGAACAAGTGCAAATGCCGCCCGGCTATTTTGTCGAGTACGGGGGCACCGTCGAGCAACTGGAGTCTGCAAGTCAGCGCTTGTCACTGGTGGTCCCGGCCACTCTGGCCCTGATTTTTGGATTGCTGTTTATTGCCTTCGGGTCATTCAGGGACGCTCTAGTGATCTTTACCGGCGTACCGCTGGCACTCACTGGAGGCGTACTAAGTCTTTGGCTCCGAGGTATGCCTCTGTCTATTACCGCTGGCGTCGGATTTATCGCGTTGTCGGGGATCGCAGTACTCAATGGATTGGTGATGCTGTCGTTTATCAAAACACTGTGGCTCGAGAAGCGCGACCTGATACTGGCGATAACCGAAGGGGCAATGACCAGGCTGAGGCCAGTGCTAATGACCGCTCTGGTAGCAAGCCTTGGCTTTGTGCCCATGGCGCTAAATACAGGTATTGGTTCGGAAGTTCAGCGGCCGCTCGCAACTGTTGTGATTGGCGGCATTATCTCGTCGACACTGCTTACTCTTGTTGTGCTTCCCGCATTGTATCTAATCTTTAACAAGAATATGAAAAGCGGGACCGAGGCCGCGAAAGAAAGCTAAATGCACATCGCCTGTCGGATATCGGCTTCGCGACAACGCATGAAAGTGATTTTCGAAGTAGCAATATGAAAGCAACTGGATAAGGCAGATGACGCACGAAAAAATAGATTTAGACTCGCCCAGTAAACGCCGAACCCTCTGGATCGTCCTGGTTCTGAATGCCTTGCTTGCAGCCGGTTTCCTGGTAAGCGGTGCCATTGCCGATTCCAGCGCACTGCTTGCCAATGGACTTGATAATACTTCGGACGCCGCAGTCTATGCTTTAAGTCTACTGGCGCTGACCCGGTCTCGCGCATGGAAACGGGGCGCGGCGAAAGTATCAGGAACCGTGCTGCTAGTTTTTGCAGGGCTGGTTATCATTGATGCAGCAAGACGGTTCCTGTCGGGCTCAGACCCTATTGGCTGGACCATGGTTACCATGGCGCTCATTGCCGCTGTGATCAATTTATTGTCACTCTATTTGCTGAAGCGCCTCGAAGACAAAGACGTTAACTTGAGGGCTGCCATCACTTTCAGTTTCAACGACTTTGTCGCCAACGGCGGAATTATTATCGCTGGCGTATTGATTTACCTTACCGATAACAACTTACCTGACTTGATAGTGGGTGCCGGCGTGGCGGGTATTGCGGCTTATGGTGGTATTGAAATTCTCAAGGATGCGCACATGGACAAGCACGAAGAGGATGGTACGACGCACAAGCCTGGTGACTAGCTCGTTTCAAATTGCCCTTACAGCTGAATTCACTCTTTTCTATGCATAGGGGACACTAATAGTTTAGGGTCTTAGGAAGCAGATCGCATGCTAACATGCGTCTGAGCCTATGATTACCGGTAAAAACCGTTACTATAAAAATTCAAAAATCAGTGAGGCCAAATTCAGGCAATTGCTTAGGGCGTTTGCCATGGATTTTTCGGCATCGGATACTGCGAAACTGACTGGTTTAAGTACCCGATCTACTAACTCTATTTACCTCAAAATACGTGCTCGAATTGCCCGGTTCTGCGAAGAACAATCTCCGTTCTCGGGAGAAGTCGAAATGGACGAATCCTACTTTGGTCCAACTCGAATCCGAGGAAAACGTGGACGAGGCGCAGCCGGTAAAACCATCGTGTTTGGCATCTTCAAGCGCAATGGTCATGTCTTCACCGAGATCGTCCCGAATGCTCGAAAACGCTCTCTTTTACCAGTAATTAGAGGGCAAGTGAGTCTAGATAGCATCCTGCACACAGACGGCTGGCGAGGCTATGATGGCCTGGTAGATGTCGGCTATGCCAAACACCACCGAGTTCGTCACGCCGAAAACGAATTCGCAAATGACAAAGCACATATCAACGGGATCGAGTCATTTTGGGCCTATGCGAAACTCCGTCTATCCAAGTTCAAAGGTATCCCGAAGAGGACCTTCTATCTGCACCTAAAAGAGACTGAATTTCGATTTAACCATCGTCGTGATAACGTCTACAAAACGCTTTTGCGACTCTTAAGAGAGAACCCAATTTAGTCAATCTGCTTCCTAAGACCCTAGTTTAATAACTTAACGATCAGCCTACTCAGCCGGCGATTCTCTTAAGCTATTAAACTAATTAGTGTCCCCTGCTGCTGTGTCCCCTGCTGCTGCCGTTTCCCCGGGCTCAGGCAGCGGAGCTGGACCGGTCCGCTTCATCCTGCTTCTTCAGGATACGGCGCACCTGTTGCAGTGAGGCCAGGTGGGCGTAGATCAGTGGTATGACGCCTTTCTTGCGCAGGTCGAGATACTGCTCATCTGACAGGGCATTCAGCGCCTGCTCGTCCACCGTGTAAATGCCATCAATATTGTAGCTGGGGGCATCCGGTCCCATGCGCAGCTGCAGCTGTTTGGTCTTCAGCAAATTCAGGTCGTTGAGCAGTTTGCAGACGGTGCGAGTCTGGTTACTCTGCTGGCTGATCCGCTCTATGGCATCGAGGCGTTCCTGCAGATAAGCGGTGCGCTCGCCTTGTTCGCTGAATAGAGCCTCCCCCTCCGTTTCGCTCACCAGCGGACTTTCCTCGTCGATGAGCAGGGCGAACTGGTCGCCCTGCGGATCGGCAGCGGTCAGGCTGAAGGGCGCAGTGGTAAAGCCCAGCGGCACTACCTGGGCCGGGTAACTCTCTTCCTGACAGTACAGATTGACACCTTCACGCAAGCCCATCATCGCTACCGGAACCAGGTTCCCATCTTTTTGACTGGCAACGAAAACCAGAGGGAATTCCGACGCCAGCCCGAAGAAATCCTGGATCACTATGGGAATCAAGTGCTGGTCATTAAAGCGCCTGAAATCATTCGAAGCGCGGACTTTGAGGTTAGCGTGTTTGTCATTCTGCAGGGGGACATAGTTACTCATGTGATCAACCTGAAACCTGTTTGGTGGACTGAACTGTTCGAATTACGCAACAGGCCGTGGCCCGTTCGATAAGGGCGGAAATTATAACGTATCAGCCAGCCTATGACCTATTCAATTGGGGACAAACCCTGAGATATCCCCATGAAATATTGAGGATAAATAACAAGTTAAGCTAATTAGAGTGCATACATGGCACGATAAAGTTCTCCAATAGATCGCCAAATCTCAGGAGACGCACCATGTATGCCCGCACATTGTTACATAAATCTCTCGGCAAGCGCTGCCATGATATTCATGCGACCCGGCTCGATACGTGTTGGCTCACAGTCCAGTCACTGATCGAAGGAGCCCAAGCGACAGTGACTTCTGTTGGTCGAGGAATGTCCGGTAACGCTTATGACAAACATAAGATCAAACGAGTAGATCGGCTATTGTCGAACTCATTCCTTCATCAGGAGTTACCGGTAATCTATTCGGCTTTAACTGGTAAATTGCTGAAAAACATGGCCGAACCAATCATTCTGATCGACTGGTCTCCGCTGTGCGCTGACCAAGGCTGGCAATTACTCAGAGCTGCGATTCCGGTAGGCGGACGCAGCCTAACTCTCTACGAAGAGGTACACCCACGCAAAAAGCTGGGTAACCGCAAGACACAACATGAATTTCTGAATGAATTGGCCACGTTGGTTCCTCCGTGCTGTAAACCTGTCGTAGTGGCAGATTCTGGTTTCAAGACACCTTTCTACAGCTATGTTGAGAAGAAGCTCGGATGGCACTGGATAGGCCGAATCAGAAGCCGTGATTTTATCGCTTTCAACGACGATCCGACCCAATGGTTTGGGGCAAAAGGACTCTATAATCAGGCTACAACACAAGCGAAAGACCTGGGTCAGATTGATTGGGTGCGCAGCAACCCATTACCATCGCGATTGATACTGATACGCCAGCCCAAAAAACGGCGACAGGATTTGACTTACACAGGTACCCAACGCCAATCCAAACGAAGCCATTCCCATGCCAGCCGTGAGCGAGAGCCCTGGCTGTTGGTCTGTTCATTATCGTTAAAAGATCGCGCAGCCAAAAAGCTCACCGGTATCTATCGTCGCCGAATGCAAATTGAAGAAGGGTTCCGCGACTGCAAAGCAGTACGTTATGGCCTGGGTATGTCGCAACGCAGCCGGATGAATGCAAAGCGGCGTGCCGTTTTATGCCTCTTGGCTTCTTTGGCGCAGTTCGTTCTCTGGTGTGTTGGTACTGCAGGCCAAAATACTGAATATGCACGCCGCTTGCGTGTCAACTCATCAAGTAAAAGACCCGCATACTCATCAATCTTTATGGGCAGGCTACTTGCAGCTCAGAAGCACTTTCGGCTACCGGACAAAGAGTTACTAAGCGTACTAGACAGAATCCAGTTCAACCCAGAGGCAGTGTCATAATCGCAGATTTACTGGGGATATCTCAGGGTCTGCCCCCACATGCACGAGACTTGCCGCGACGCAGCCAGACAAGTATTCTGGCCTGGAGGGATTGATCAAGAAAGCCTACTAGCCTGGAAAACCTTCTGGAACAAATCGTTCAACGAAAAATCTTTATACCTTGCGCCCTCTCGCGTCTTAGAACTCTTATGCGAATTGTAAAATCAACCTGCGCTCGGCTGCTGCCCGGCTTCCTTATGCTGCTGCAGGCTATTCCAGCCATGGCGCAGGAATTCTCACCACAATTCATTGCCGACGAGCTGGCACGCACCCGGTCCGATCCCGACAGCGAGATCACACTGACGATCAAGGCCCCGCGGCAGTTCGTTTTCGATTTTCTTACCCAGCGTGTAGACGAGTACGTATCAGATGCCAATCAAGTCGGATTCGATCATTCCAACTCCGCCCGAGCCGGAGAGTTGGCTCCTGGTTCTGATCGGGTCATCACCATGGAAAACAGCGAAACACTGGTGCAGCGGTTTCTGCGCTTCGAACCGCCAGATGGCTATGCCTACTTCGTGGACATGGCGCGCTCTACCCTCGAAGCGCCATTGGACTACTCGATATCCAGATATCAACTCACCGCTATTGATGCTGACACCACTGGGTTAACGACCTCCGTGGTCTACCGGTCATCTTCGCGACTGCTGGCATTTTTTGTCAGGCGGGGCTTCGAAAGCGCGTTGCGGCGGGATTTTTCCCGGGCCGGGAAAGTCATTGAGGCGGAATACCAGTCAACACAATAAGCGCCTAGGCCTTAGCCTCTAACTTTTAACCTTTAACGTTCTGACCTTTAATCTCACGCCGCCTCGCGTGCAATAACGGCTCGGTATACCCGTTCGGCTGATCAACTCCCAACAAGATCAAATCCCGCGCCGTCTGAAAAGCAATACTCGACTCCAAATCTCGCGCCATAGCTCGATAGTCAGGATCATCGGCATTCTGCTGATCTACGATCGCTGCCATACGCTCCAGTGTCGCCATGACCTGCGATTCGGTGCAAACCCCATGCCTTAGCCAGTTGGCGATGTGCTGGGAGGAAATACGCAGGGTGGCGCGGTCTTCCATCAGACCGACATTGTGGATATCCGGGACTTTGGAGCAGCCGATGCCCTGGTCGATCCAGCGCACCACGTAGCCGAGAATGCCCTGTATATTGTTGTCCAGTTCCTCCTGAATCTCGGTGTCTGACCACGCCGCCTTTTCAACAACTGGAATCCTCAGCATATCCTCACGGGATGCCATTGGCCGTGCCCGCAGCTTCTGCTGGATGCTGGCAACTGAGTACTGATGATAATGGAGTGCGTGTAACGTTGCTGCCGTAGGCGACGGCACCCAGGCGGTGGTGGCGCCGGCTTGGGGGTGGCCGGTTTTTTCGCGCATCATGCGCGCCATTTCGTCGGGCATGGCCCACATGCCTTTACCGATCTGACCGTGGCCGGGCAGGCCGGTTGCCAGCCCGACATCGACATTGCGATTCTCATAACAGCTGATCCACTGCGCCGCTTTCATATCGGCCTTGCGCACCACCGGCCCTGCTTCCATGCTGGTGTGGATATCATCCCCGGTGCGATCAAGAAAACCGGTGTTAATAAAGATGAGTCGCTCGCGGGCAATGGCCATGCAGACCTTCAGGTTCAGGGAGGTGCGGCGCTCCTCATCCATGATGCCAAGCTTCAGGGTGTTCGGCGCCAACCCAAGCGCCTGCTCTGTTCGGGCGAACAGATCAACCGTGAACTGCACTTCCTCCGGCCCATGCATCTTGGGTTTGACGATATAAACACTGCCGGTTTTCGAGTTCTGCACCGGCCCGACTCTGTTCAGGTCATGCATCGCGATCAGACTCGTGAACAAGGTATCCAGTATGCCTTCTGGTATCTGACTGCCGTCCGCCAGCAAGACGGCATCAGAGGTCATCAGGTGTCCCACGTTACGCACCAGCATCAGGCTGCGACCAGAAAGTGTGATCTCGCCACCGTCCACAGTGGCATAGCTTCGGTCAGGGTTGAGACGCCGTTCGACAAGCTCCCCGCTCTTGGTAAATTCCACGCACAGATCACCCTTCATCAGGCCCAGCCAGTTTGCATAGACCCCTACCTTGTCTTCCGCATCTACCGCGGCCACGGAGTCTTCGCAATCCTGGATGGTGGTAAGTGCTGACTCGATGAGAATGTCTTTTACACCGGCTCGAGAGGTGGCACCGATTGGATGATCCGCATCAATCTGAATCTCGATGTGCAGACCGTGATGGCACAGCAATACACTGGCGGGCTGTGGCGCATCACCTTGATAGCCAACCAGTTGACCGGCGTCGGATAATCCGGTCGGCTTCCCCTCATCCAGATCGGCCAGCAATTCCCCCCGCTCAAGCCGGTAACTGGTAACCGCCCGGTGGCTGCCATTTTCCAGAGGGAAATGCGCATCGAGGAAATCCGCCGCATAGTCGATGACCGCCGCGCCGCGCCTGGGATTGTAGCCTCGGCCACGTTCCTGCCCATTATCCTCGCCAATGACATCGCTGCCATACAGCGCATCGTACAGACTACCCCAGCGCGCGTTGGCTGCATTGATGGCGTAACGCGCGTTATTGATGGGAACCACCAGTTGTGGCCCCGCCAGTTCAGCAATTTCCGGATCAACACCACTGCTGGTCACTTCAAAATCAGCGCCCTCATCCTGCAGGTAGCCGATTTCCTCCAGGAAGCGCGCGTAGTCTTCAAGCTGGCGATGGCGGCCAGGGTTCTCCCGGTGCCAGGTGTCTATTTTTTCCTGCAGCCGATCGCGCGTTGCCAGCAGCGCCTTGTTGCGCGGCACGAACTCTGCGCAAATCGCCTCGAGTTCGCCCCAGAAGTGCGCCGGGTCAATTCCGGTACCAGGGGCGGCTTGACGGTCCAGAAACTCGAACAGTTCCGGGGCTACAGATAAAGAATTGGGGCGAATGTAGTTCATAGTTCCATCGCTTATTGCGCAAGTAATCGAGCCAGTTAACAGGACACTAACCAAGCTATTGATAGGTGATGGTCAGAAACACCGACGAATCCAGCAGCGTCTCACCGAGTCTGGTGACGCTGTTGTCAGCGAATATGCGCCAGCGACGGGTAATCGTTTGCAGCGTTTTACCGGACAAATCCTTGAGCACCGAAATCACCGTCAGGGTGAGCGTGTTGTCGGAATCCAGGGTTGTGGTGTAGGTGACGGTATTTTTACCTTCCACTGTTGATTTCGAGGCATCGGTGTAAAGGGTGGATTGGTAGATCAGACCGGTGTCACCTGAGCTCGCCGCCACCGGCAGATCGTAGTAGGTATCCACTACTTCGTAGCCTTCCCCGTCACTGCCGAGAAACCGGTTGCTACTGTCATAGTAGGACAGGCTGGATGAACTGAACGGTGTCTCGCTGCCAAACACCTCCAGCACAAAGCTCGAATCAATCGCTCTTACCTGGGCAGACATCCCTTCAAACATGCCCGGCATCAGACTACCGGACGTCACGGTGCCGGTGCCGGTAACCGATATGCCTTCTGACTCGCCGGTGAGCTCGAAGTCCCGAGATTCCGGCTGGCTTATGAGCTGATCATAGGCGGCCTGCAAATTATAAGTGGCGCTGGCATCAATATAGGACCCTGCAACCGACAGCACCTCGCCCACAGTGATCACCACATCGGTGTAGACTGTGTTGCCTACCTTGATGGCTGGCACCGAGAGCTGATTGGTTGACTCATCGTAGACACTTTGTGCGTATACCGTTGCGACAAACGGGATTAACAATATTGTAGCGATGAGGATTCGATTCATGGTCAGTCCATTGCAAGCAATTGATTTTCGACAGCCAGCGCGAAAGACAGTATAAAACCAGCCAATCAAAATAAGAACCAGAGACAGGCCAGTGACTGCTGAAAGCCTGGCGCTCACCTGACGCAACTGGTTCGCTCGCAGCCCCGCCAGGCCGCATAAATCACGTAAACCTAAACGGTCAAATAGGGCCGGACAGCAGGAGAAATAACATCCAACAATCGATCCTCGAGTGGATGCAGGCCAATGCCGAGCTTGCCCTTATCCTGGTGCCGCTGTTTGCGTTCGCCGAAGCTTGCATCGGCATCGGCTTGCTGATCTCGGGCGCTTTTCTGCTGGTAATCTGCACCACGCTGTTCAGCAGCGGTATCGCCACGCTCCAGGCGATAGTGCCTTTGGCCATGGCTGGCGCCATGGTCGGCGACCATGTGGGGTTCTACACGGGCATCTATCTGGGGCCGCGACTGCACCACCTGCGCCTGGCCGAAAAACATCGGGACCGGCTGGCACGCGCCGAAAGCATGATTCGGCGTCAGGGGTCCTGGGCCATTTTTATCGGCCGCTTTATTCCGGCGATTCGCAGTCTCATTCCGGCCGCATTGGGTATCAGTGGCTTTGATCGAATCCGCTATTCGCTGCTGGATACAATTGCCTGTTGTCTCTGGGCGTCGGCACTCGGAGGGATTGTGTGGGCACTGGATGCCGGGCTATTTCAGTAACCAGGCAAGTGATCCGGGCAGGATAACTATTGGTTCCCACTTTCGACCAGGTTGTTACACTGTGGCTGACCGTAACCCTTGTTAACCTGCGTACGAGATCGCAATGAAAAAACTCCACATCGCCATCGCCACCAGCGACATCGGCGCCACTATTGCGGACTATAGCGCACGCCTTGGCGCCGAGCCCTGTTCTTTTATAGAAAACGAATATGCACTGTGGCGTACTCCGACCCTGAATTTTTCTATCCGCCACGATGACAGCGTCCCTTCGGGTGAACTCCGCCACCTGGGCTGGGAAGATCCACACGCGCCCAAGTTCTCTGAGGACAAAGACGTTAACGGCATTACCTGGGAACGGTTTTCTGCCGAGCAGCAGGCGGAGGAAATCAATTCCATCTGGCCCGAGGCAAACTACTTGCCTGATACAGTCTAGTGCCGATCGCTAATAACACAGGATGCCCTTCCCGGTGATTGGCGCCATCTCTTCGCGCCTGCGCCGCTACTTCGGCCCCAGCACTCTTATCACCGCTGCCTTCATCGGCCCCGGAACGGTCACGGTGTGCACCCTGGCCGGGGTTAACTCGGGCTACACCCTGCTGTGGGCGCTGCTGTTTTCCATGTTCGCAACGCTGATACTGCAGGAGATGAGTGCGCGGCTGGGACTGATCACCGGCAAGGGAATTGCCGAGGCCATGCGTGCAGAAATTGCCCACCCGCTGTGGCGCACTCTGGCGCTGATACTGGTTTTATGCGCCATTGTCATTGGCAATGCCGCCTACGAGGGCGGCAATATCGCCGGGGCCGCGCTGGGGTTTGAAGAACTGGCCTTCTCCATGACCCTGCACATCGACGGATTGGGCGACATTTCCATCGTGCCGGTGTTCACAGGTATCGCGGCTTACTTCATCCTGCGGGCGCGCAGCACGCGTACCATTGAGCGCTGTCTGTTGGCCCTGGTGGTGTTGATGAGCCTGGTGTTCGCCAGCACCGCGATTCTGGTCAAGCCGGACTGGGGCGCAGTGCTGGGTGGTTTATTGCTGCCCCGGGCCGAGCCTGCCGAGTGGCTCACGGTAGTGGCATTGATCGGTACCACCGTGGTGCCCTATAACCTGTTTCTCCATGCTGCGGTGGTGCGCCAGAAATATCAGCACCCGGAGCAGTTGGGCGAGCTGCGCGCGGAAACCGTTACCGCCATTCTGATCGGTGGGCTGATTTCCATGAGTATCGTCATTACCAGTGCCGCCTCTCTTTTTGGCAGGCCCGGCATCGCGTCGGCTGCCGACATGGCCGTGCAGCTGGAACCCTTGCTGGGCCCCTTTGCCGGGCTGTTTCTTGGCACCGGACTGCTCGCCGCCGGTATTTCGTCGGCTATCACTGCACCCCTGGCGGCTGCCTATGCCACCCGTGGCATCCTGGGCTGGGAAGATGAGCTCAGCTCGACGCGCATGCGCAGGGTCTGGCAGGCGATCCTGCTGATCGGGGTGCTGGTGGCCAGTCTGGGCCTGAACCCGGTGCTGATCATTCAGTTTGCGCAGGTCGCCAACGGTATCCTGCTGCCAGTCATTGCCGGTGTCCTGCTGGTGATGATGAATCGCCGCCGCCAGCTGGGAGACCTGGTCAACAGCCGCTGGCAGAACACCCTGGGCGGCGCCGTGGTCGCAATTACAGTGCTGATGGGCGCTCGCAGCCTGAACTCGGTGTTTCAATTCCTGTAAGCCCATTCACTGCTTACTCTCTGCCGGCCACCCAGGCCCAGCCCCACTTGAACCTCCCGCCGGATGCCGTCGTAGTGCTGGTTACAGCCAAAACAGGTAATCAGCAGTGCAGTTCACGTCAGACGAGGAATCCAGAATAATCGAAATGGCCTGGGAAGACCGGACGCCGTTTGAAGCCATCGAATATCAGTTTGGTCTTGATGAGTCGCAGGTGATTGAGTTCATGCGCCAATCCCTGAAACCGGGCAGCTTCCGGCTGTGGCGCAAGCGCGTATCGGGGCGGAACACCAAGCACCGGAAACTGCGGCCAGCGGGAATCGAGCGTGGCTATTGCCCGACCCAGTACAAGCATCGCGGCTGAAGCCAACGCTATAATACTGTCGATGCCCGCCAGGCTTGCGAATTTTCGCAGCTATACCGGAGCGCCGCTTTCACCAGTACACAGGAGAAAACACAATCATGACTACCGAATTACAAATACTGGGCTATGCGGCACTGCTGCAGTATGTCCAGTTCGTGCTGATGGCAGTACCGGTTAACCTCGAATTGGGCGTGAGCTACACCGCTGGCCCCCGGGACCAACAGCGTCAGCCCTCTGGCCTGGCCGGGCGGCTGTATCGGGCGATGAACAACCATACCGAGAACCTGGTGCTGTTCACTATTGCGGTGCTGGTGGTGACCTTGAGCGGCGCGTCCAACGGCATCACGGAAAT
The DNA here is from genome assembly GCA_965230125.1 of uncultured Pseudohongiella sp. Taxonomy (GTDB): domain Bacteria; phylum Pseudomonadota; class Gammaproteobacteria; order Pseudomonadales; family Pseudohongiellaceae; genus UBA9145. The sequence goes on from OZ245938.1 coordinate 3,890,711, forward strand.
GGCGGCGTGGACCTACCTTGTTGCGCGTATCCTCTATGTGCCCGCCTACGCCAGTGGCGTCTATATGCTGCGCTCGCTTATTTTCGCTGCAGGTTTTCTCGCCACCTTGGTGATGCTTGTTGTGGCGTTGTTCTGACTCCAGTAACAAGCCCTTGTTTTGCCCCCGACTCCTTCACCGACAGATTGATGTAGAGACCGATAGAAAAGGAACACGATGAACGATTCAAAGACGGACCTTCCCAATATCAATCAGGAACACCTCGACGTCCCCGAGCTGAACAAGCTCCAGGCCGAGCCGCAGACCCACAAGCCGCGCATCCTGTTGCTATACGGCTCGCTGCGGGAGCGCTCCTATAGCCGGCTGGTAATAGAAGAGTGTGTCCGTCTTCTCGAGGCCCTGGGCGCCGAACCCCGGGTGTTCGACCCCCGCGGTCTGCCGCAGCCGGACGCCGAGGATGAAAGCCATCCCAAGGTTGCCGAACTTCGGGAGCTGATGATCTGGTCCGAAGGTCAGGTCTGGTGCTCGCCGGAACGTCACGGCTCCATGACCGGAATATTAAAAAGCCAGATCGACTGGGTGCCGCTGAATCTGGGCGGCGTACGGCCGACCCAGGGCAAGACCCTGGCCCTGATGCAGGTGAGCGGCGGTTCGCAGTCGTTCAATGCGGTGAACCAGATGCGCGTCCTGGGTCGCTGGATGCGGATGGTCACGATTCCCAACCAGTCCTCCGTGCCCAAGGCGTTCCTGGAATTCGAAGACGACGGCCGCATGAAAGCCTCTCCGTTTTACAATCGCATCGTCGACGTCATTGAAGAACTGATGAAGTTCACGCTGCTGCTGCGTGGCAACAAGGATCTCTTTGTTGACCGCTACTCGGAACGGGTAGAGACCGCCGAACAGCTCAGCCAGCGGGTCAATCAGCGATCACTCTGAGTCCTTGACGAGTTGCCCCCGAGCCACGCACCCATAAGAATAAATACCCCGGATTTGCTTCCCTTAACCAGGGCAGCGATCATCCGGGGCAATGGGTTATAAACAAGACGCACTAAATTCTCAGCCACCAGGATCGCGGCACACAATTTACCGCCAATCAAGTCGAGGGGCATCATGCAGGACAGCAAGCAGGATTCAGGCAAGCCAGGCCAGGGGCTGACTCTCTATGGTCGGACCATCCCCAAATGGGCGCTCTGGCTCACCGGTATACTGGGATTTTACACGCTGCTTGGCTTCTTCCTTGTGCCCTGGGTTGCCGAGCGGCAGCTGACCAGGCTTTCTGCCGAGCGGCTTGATCTCGAGCTGAGCATTGAGCGGCTCTATTTCAATCCTTTCACCATGCTGCTGGAAGTGAAAGACCTGCGCGCGATTGATACCGATCAGGCACCGCTTGTCGAGCTGGGTCTGCTGCGCACCAATTTTTCACCACTGCGCCTGGCATTGCTCAAACTGCACTTTGCCGAATTCCGGATTGCGGATCTCGACCTGTACTTCACTCGCACGACTGCTGCTGACAACACGGCCACGATGCTGGCGCAGCGCTGGCAGGCCAGTGCCGCGCCACAGGCCGAGCCGGAACCACCAGAGCCAGCTGCCAGCGATGAATCCGGCAACATTATTCCGCTTGAGGTAGACGCCACCCGGCTCGACAATCTCAATCTGCATTTCCGCGACGAAGTACCGGACGAACCGTTTGACACCGTGCTCACCCTGGCAGAGGCGCAAATCGACGGTCTGTCATCGATCGAGGAGAGAAGCGCCTCAAAGTCTGTGCTGCTACGCTTTGAGAACGACGCTACACTGGAATGGAGCGGTGGCCTGCAGCTGAATCCGCTGGAGCTTAGGGGTCAGGTCACTCTGAATAATTTCACCCTGGATCTGGTGGACGACTATGTGCGGCAGAATCTGCCTTTCTCACTCAGTGACGGCCGCCTTAACTTTTCCACCGACTATGATCTCGACTTTCAGGAAAACGCTATCCGATTGAACCTGAATGGCATTGGCGTTGAGTTGAGCAATCTGGCGGTGACCCAGGCGGGCCGCGAAGAACCGTTTCTGACCGCCGGACTGGTGCGGCTGGATAACGGCCAGCTGGGCTATCCGGACAATACCGCCTCGCTGGAGTCGATCGGGATCTCGCAATTGGGCGTCCAGGTCACTCGCGACACCAGTGGCGAGCTCAATGTTCAGCAGATGCTGGACGCCATCGCCGGCGATGGAACCAGCACTGAACCATCAACAAGTCCTGAGGCCAGCACAGACGACACCACCGATGGCTGGAGCCTGGCGCTGGATAAATTTGATCTGTCAGACAGCCAGCTCGGCTTCACGGATAACGCCATCGCCGACGCCTCCTCACTGTCGACATCCGTCGCGCTGCAAATCACCGGTATCAATAATCAACCAGGAACGACCATCCCCTTATCGCTACAGCTTTCGCCTGCCTCCGGTGGCGAGCTGGCAATCGATGGTGACAGCGCTTTCCTGCCGGAACCAAGACTGCAGGCCGACGCCCGGATATCCGCCCTGGATCTCACCGCGCTACAGCCCTACCTGTCGGAGTTCACCTTTCTGAATCTGGATAGCGGAGCGCTGGCCGCAGATCTGGCACTGAGCGTAAACCCGGAAGAAGTATTTCGCCTGCAGGGCGGCGTGGAGTTGCTGGAGTTTGCTACATCAGACCAGCAGCTGGAAGAAACCATTCTGGCCTGGAATCGCATCGCGGTTGATGGTATTGATCTGGAGGTGGCCAATAATACGCTGGAGGTCTCCGAGTTGATTCTGGACCAACTGTTTGCCCGCGTGGTGATCAACGAAGACAGCAGCACGAATATCGGGCGCAGCATAAAGACAGTGGCCGAAGAAGTGGAAGAAGCGGAACCAGTCATAGTATCTCCAGACGAGACCGCAGAGCAGCCTGCTACCGCCAGCACTGCGGCCTTGCCCCTGGATATCATCCTCGGTCGAATCACAGTCAACGACGGACGCTCGGATTTTACCGACCGCGATCTGCCGATAGTCTTCAACGCCAACATTCGCGAGCTGAACGGCAGCGCCGATGGCTTCAGCACCCGGTCCACTGAACCGCTGAGTCTCGACCTGGAAGGCAACGTGGATGAATTTGGACAGCTGCAATTATCCAGCGCACTGAATCCGTTCGACATTACCGCGCAAAGCCAGGTGCGACTGCAGTTCCGTAATCTCGATTTGCCCTCCGTATCACCCTACACCATTAAATTCGCCGGGCGCGAAATCGCCGCAGGCAACGTGGACATTGATCTTGAATACGACGTGAACTCCGGGATCCTGGCCGCCAACAATCAGGTGGTACTGCGCAATCTGCAATTGGGTGAACGTGTTGAACAACCGGGTGCCATGAACCTGCCGCTGGATCTGGCCACTGCGCTGCTTAAAGACAGCAACGGCGTTATCGATCTGGAGATACCGGTCAGCGGCGATATCAACGATCCGGAATTTGACCTGGGCCCGGCGATCCGCACCGCGATTGGCAATGTGATTGGCAATATCGTGTCGGCACCGTTTCGGTTGCTGGGCAGTCTGGTGGGCGGTGGTGACAGCGTGCTCGACCGGATCCAGTTTGAACCTGGCAGCAGTGCCATCGCACCACCGGAACGGCAGATCCTTGAGCAGCTGGTGTCGGCCCTGACCCAACGGCCCGAACTGGTGCTGGAAGTCGCCCCGATGCAGGGTCAGGGCGACCGCGCCGCGCTGCAGCAGCAGTCGGTCAGGGATCGCATCAACACGTTGCTGGAGCAGACTTCCGAGGACGCAGGTTCATTGACGGACCGGCGTCGTGCGATTGTCGAGCGCCTGTATCAGGAAGCAGCACTGGCGCCTACACTGGAAGAACTGCAACAGGCCAATATGTTGATGCCTGAACAAACGGCAGCCGGTGAGCCGGTGGATCTTGCCGCTGCGCTGACTGCCAGCAACGAGTTGGACGTGCCGGCCTACGTTCAGGAAATCCGCAGCCGATTGGCTGAAGCCGAACCGGTTTCCCCACAGGATATGAACGCTCTGGCTGAAAGCCGCGCGCGAGCAGTCACCGATTATCTTGCCGAGCAGGGTCTGGATGTGGCCACACGCACCGTGACCGATGAACCCCAAATTAGTGAGTTGAGCGATGACGGCAGGCTCACTATGGAGTTTGGCCTGACCGCACAGCGTCGCGCTGGCAACAACACGAACGATTAACCTCGTTGCTGGTAGCTCAATTTGAAAAGATAGACTCACCTGACAGGTTGTTGTTTAGCTGTCATGGACTGGAGGAATGGACGAACGTCTGGTGTATCAACTGGCCGCCGATGCCCTGCTGATCCTGCACGCCGCGATTGTGGCCTTCGTGGTCTTTGGGCTGCTGCTGACAGTGGTGGGAATGCTGCGCCACTGGCAATGGACCCGCAACCGCTGGTTCCGCGGCCTGCATTTGTTTGCCATTGGTATTGTTGCAGCACAGGCCTGGCTGGGCGTGGTCTGTCCGCTGACCACCTGGGAAATGGCACTGCGGGAGCGTGCCGGGGACGTGGTGTATTCCGGCAGCTTTATAGAATACTGGCTACACCGCCTGATTTTCTTCCGGGCCGACCCCTGGGTCTTCACCCTCGCCTATACCACCTTCGGCCTGGCGGTGGCTGCAACCTGGTACTACTACCCACCTCGTAAGAAGGCATCGTAAAAAGGCATCAGGTGTGCGTTCAGCTTTGCAGAAGTTCGTTCACTGCCCGATAGGCTTCGTTGATGGCACCGTCGGTATGAGGACTGGCGGAGGCATCGGCGTTGGCGATGGTAATACGACCAACCTGCTGGCGACCGACAATAGCCGGACGCTCGGCAGTTGTGGAATACGCCCACTCATAAGGATCCGACAGCGGATTGTAGGAATAGCTATAACCGTGCGGCCAGCGATTGACGGTAATACCGAGAATATCCCGTTGGTGATCGAAACCGGCATTGCCTAGTACCCGGGTGAGTTGATCACGAATGGCTGACTCGAAATCGGAAAACGGTGTATTGAGCAGTCTCTGCCGACCCTGCAGGTGCTGCTCCCGACGCGACAGGTCACTGTCAGGCACATCGAAATAGGCGGACATCCTGAGTACGATGGGATCAGCCGGGTCACGGGATGTAGCGTAGTCGCCGATCCGCGTCGAGGGTTGCAAACCCATACTGGAAAAGAAACTGGTGGGCGCCCGGGTACCGGAAATACCGGTGTCCACAAAGGACTGCCAGTTGGACAGCAGCACGCCGGTATAGACCAGGGGAGACTTGATGCCATAGGCCAGCGCTTCTTTTTGCGGCGCCGGGATATCGGGGCACAGGTAGGGTATGACTGTGTTCCAGCAGGCCATCACCACGTTCCTGCTCTTTACCGAATACGCCTGCCCGTCGGTGACAAAACTGGTTTGCACCTGCTGGTCATTGACATGGCGCACATCTACCACGGTGCTGTTCAGGCGGATTCGGCAATTGTGCTGGGCGCGATCCAGTTGCCGATAGTCGACCTGTGCGGTCACGATATCCTCCATCTCTGTCGCCGCGACGGCATCGGGAACCAGCGCACGAACCAGCAGCCGCGTGATGGTGGCATTACCATCGGGAAAATACATATCCGCATCACCCTGGTTAGCACGCTGCTGGTTTTCGCGGCCGTGTTGCCCGCCGGGCTCGTTGGCCAACAGGTTTGCGGGCAGATCTTCCAGATTCAGCCCCGCGAAACCGGGGTAACCCGAATCGCGATAATAAATGGCCGGGATGGCATCGGGACCCACCACGAAAGAGCCGTGAAAACTGGACTGGAATAGCTTCACGACCTCCGGGCTGCAATTGACCACATTCAACAGATAGTCCTTGTAGCTCATTTGCGCAAGCCGGCGCCGGGTTTGTTCGGCGCTCAGACCTTCGAAATGATTTTCCGTGCCGCGATACAGACGGATCACGTCCTGTTTTGCCTTATCGCTCAACGGCGCCTGGGCCATGGCCTGCTCAATTGGCATGTTGCCATAGCCCACCACCAGTTTGTCCTCGCCAAAGTTTTCGCGGTCGAAGAACATGCTGCCCTGCAGCCCAAGATCCCGGTAGAAGGAAAATACGTCGTGGTTTTTCTCGAAGTAGCGGTTACGGTCAATGCCCAGTTCCCACAACAGGCCCGCGGCCACCGTGCTGTACTGTGACGGCGCTTCCACGTTGAGGGTACCGCCGTTGACCAGATACATCCGGCCGTTGTGCCAGAATTCGTTACGCTTGGCATGACCACCGAAATCATCGTGGTTATCCAGCACCAGCACGCGAGAGTCCGGCCCGTTCTGCTTGATGAAAAAGTATGCCGCCGAAAGGCCGCTGATACCGCCGCCCACCACCACCAGGTCGTACTCGGGCTCACCAGAATCAGTCGCCTGCCACGACCCACCGTCACGCATGCCATGGGCAATCTCGAAAGAACCAGCATGACTGCCGCGCATACCCTGAAGGGTGGGTGGGTAATAATCCGCAGGAAGCGCTGATGAGTCCAGCCCGCCCTGGGCCAGCAATTCCAGCGGCGACAACGTGGTGCCAGCGGCCAGGCTGACGGCGCAGCCATTCAGAAAATCTCGCCGCGTCAGGCCGGCAGGTGGCTTACTGGTTTTCATGGCTTGCTCCTGTTGTCGCCCTATCTATCGACCTTTCTGTCAGCCTGTTATTGCCGATGACCTGCACAGATAGCCGTCTGCGCCGTATTCCTGTCCTGTGGACATCGCCCGGTTTGCTCCGTGCTGCCGGGTCATGGCGCGCGAAGTTTCCGCGACAGGCTAGGCGCCGTACATAGTGGTGCCGCCCACCACGGTGCGCACAATCTCGATGTGCTTGATCTGGTCGGGATCGCTGTCGTGGGGGTCGTCAGCCAGGATCACAAAATCGGCCAGTTTACCCGCGGTGATTGAACCCTTGATGTCTTCCTCAAAAGACGCGTAGGCACCATTCATCGTGCAGATGCGCAAGGCCTGATCGACAGTGATGCGCTGGTTTGGACCCCACACCCGCCCCTCGAAGTCCTTGCGGGTAACCATGCTCTGAATGGCCATCATCGGCTCGTAAGGACCCGGGGTGTAATCAGACGCAGGCGCCACCGGGATGTCGTAATCAAGAAAGGACTTGTGGGCGAACATCCACTGCATTTTTTCCTGTCCGTAATCCACCCACTTGTTGCCGTGATAGTGCGCATAGGTATAAAACGGCGCCGGAATGACGCCAAGATCCTTGATGCGCTGCAGAATACGCGGATTAACCAGTGAACAGTGTTCGATACGGTGTCTCGTATCGCTACGCGGCCACAAACGCTGCACCCGCTCGTAGGCGTTGAGTACATACTCAATGGTCAGATCGCCATTGGCATGCACCGCCACCTGGTAGCCGTTGCGGTGGGCGTTCTCCACTGACTCATGTATTTCTTCCTGGCTCATCACCAGCAGACCGAAGTCGTCAGGCCGCCCTTCATAAGGCGTACTCATGTACATGGTGCGCTCCGAGGCTGAGCCATCGGCCATGAACTTCACCGCACCGATTCGGAAAACCTCATCACCAAACCCGGTACGCACCCCGGCGTTGACCAGGTCATCAAACAATCTGCCGCGCGGAAACAGGTTCATGCGAAAGCGCATACCGCCTTCGTCCCGCGCATCCTGGTAAGCAATCACGTCGTTGCGTCCACCGCCGGTCTGGTGCACAGAAGTCAGGCCCGCCGCGGTCATCAACTCGGTAATCAGCTTGACGCCTTCGCGTCGCTGCTCCCGCGTAGAGTCAGAAGGGATCAACTCGCGAAACGGATAGTTGGCAGTCTCGGCCGCCAGTCCGGTGAGCCTGCCACTGCTGTCGCGATAGAAACGTCCGCCTTCGGGGTCCGGCGTTTCCGACGTAATACCTGCCCGGGCCAGTGCCATGCTGTTGTACACCGCGGTATGACCGCCACGATGCCTGACCACCACCGGATGATTGGGTACCACCTCATCGATATCGAAACGATTCAGGGGGCGTCCTTCCGCCAGCTTGGTGTCGTCGTATTTGAACGCCCTTACCCATTGTCCCTCGGGTACAGTCTGCGCCTGCGCTGCCAGCGCACTCTGGATCTCGGCAATAGAGCGTCGGTCGGCATTCGCCTGTACCAGTTCGTTCACTCCCGCACCAGAAGGATGCGAGTGCGCATCAATAAAGCCAGGCACCACGGTCATGCCTTCGGCATCAATAATTTCCGTTTGTGCGGAAGCCAGATTACGAATGTCGCTGCTGGAGCCCACCGCGACGAAGCGGTCGCCCTTCACTGCAAACGCTTCGGCGCGCGGCTGGGCGGAATCTATGGTAAAGACCCTGGCATTTATGACCACGTAATCGGGTGCAGCGCCCGCCATTGGTGCGCTGTTGGCCGCGGCGAGTACAGACTGGGCAGGAAGACCAAATCCGGCCGCAGCGAGCGCGGTGCTTGAACCTATAAACTTGCGTCGGGAGAAACGTGCCACGGACTGCCTCCTGTCATAATTTATTGTTGCGCTGATTCACATTGCAAAAATGTTCGATCCTGCAATCAGCGCGGACTTTTGGTTTTTCAACTACTGTTCCAATGCTCCAATGTTCGATACCCACTATATCCCTATCCCGCAACCGCCGCAAAGCCCGGTTCCGAGATGTATTGTGTCAACAGAGCAGGTATGATCACAGAAAATCCTCTGCTTACAGCTGCCATGTTTGAAAAATACGCCGCCATCGTTCTCTATTTCAGTGTCTTGATTCTGCTCGGTTATCTCGCCTCACGTCGCATCAAGAACATGAGCGACTTCGTCATCGGCGGTAAAACCCTCAGTTTCTGGGTCGCCGCATTCTCGGCCCAGGCCACAGGCGAATCTGCCTGGTTGCTGCTCGGAGTCACCGGCATGGGCGCGATGCTGGGTTTCTCAGCCTACTGGATCGTGGTGGGCGAACTGGCGGGCGTGGCGGTCGCGTGGTTTGTAATGGCGCCGCGCTTCAAGCGACTTACCGATCGCTATCAATCGATGACCGTCATCGACTACCTGGTCAGCCGCTTTCAGGCGCGCTCGCACCTGCTGCGAGTGGTGTCTGCCATGGCTCTGTCTATCTTTGTTCTGATTTATATTTCTGCACAGATCGACGCCACCGGCTCCGCGTTTGAGTCATTTCTGGAATGGAATTACCTAACTGGCGCCGTGACCGGCTTTGCGATCGTCGCGACCTATTGTATTGCTGGCGGTTTCCTGGCCGCTGCCTGGACCGACATGTTCCAGGGCGCGGTGATGCTGGTGTGCCTGGTGGCCTTGCCGGTAGTCGCGTACTTCACCCTGTCCAATGCTGACGATATCTACGCTGGCCTGCAGGCCATCGACCCGGGGCTGGTGAATTTCTGGGGCCCCGGCGGCTTTACCCTGATGAACCTGTCGGTCGTGGTGGGCATGGCGCTAATCGGACTGGGCTTTCTGGGTTCACCCCAGGTGTTTGCTCGCCTCATAGCCATCCGCAGCGAAGCACAGATTGCCCGTGGCAAATGGGTGGCGGTACTGTTCACCCTGCTGGTGGATGCCGCCGCCGTCAGTATCGGCGTGCTGGGCCGCTACCTGTTCACCAGTCAAGGTGTGGAGCCGGATACCGTGCTGGGTAACGGCGCCCAGAATGTGCTGTCAGAGATGGTGGAATACACGTTTCCACCCTGGCTGGTAGGCATTTATGTCGCGGCGGTGTTGTCGGCCATTATGTCCACGGTTTCCTCCCTGCTGGTGATGGCCGCCGGCTCAATCACTCACGATCTCTACGAAAAGATCTACAACCCCCTGCTCTCGGACAGCGACGCCGCCCGTTTCTGCCGCCGCACCACGCTGCTCCTGGCAATACTGGCACTGGGCCTCGCGGTCTTCGTCTCCATCGTGTCACCGACCCGCACTGTGTTCTGGTTTGCGATCTTTGGCTGGTCGGGTATTGCCGCAACCTTCTGCCCGATGATAATCCTGTCCCTGTTCTGGCCACGCTTTACCGAACGCGCCGCCATCGCCTCCATGTTCACCGGCTTTTTCATGACCATCTTCAGCAAGTTTGTGCTCCAGGAGTTTGCCTCGGTGGGTCCATATTTCACCGCGCTGGAAACCATGCCGCCCTCGTTCCTGTCGGCCCTGCTGGTTGCCTATCTGGTGAGCCTGTTATGGCCTGACCCGGACCTGGAAATGCGCTATCGTAAGGACCTGGAGGGCCTGGAGGAACTTGAATCTCTGCAGGACGCCGACCCCGATGCCATTACTAACCGAATCGCAGGAACTACCCATGCCTGACGGAAACAGCGAAACCAGCTCCGAGCAATTTGCCATGCTCACCGCCGATGAACTGCGGGCCCACTGGATGCCGTTTACTGCCAATCGGCAGTTCAAGCAGGACCCGCGCCTGATGGTGGCTGCCCAGGGTGTTTACTATACCGATCACAAGGGACGGCAAATCTTCGATGGCCTGTCGGGCCTGTGGACCTGTGGCCTGGGTCACGGTCGCGAAGAAATTACTGACGCCGTAAGCCGGCAAATAGCCACACTGGACTACTCGCCGGGGTTTCAGTATGGCCATCCGCTCAGCTTCAAGCTGGCCAATAAAGTGGTCGAGCTGACCCCTAACGGCCTCGAATACGTATTCTTCACAGATTCCGGCTCGGAAACCATCGACACCGCCCTGAAAATGGTGCGCGGCTACTGGCGCAGCAAGGGCATGCCCGGCAAATCCAAATTCATCGGCCGAATCAAGGGCTACCATGGCGTCAACTACGGTGGCATTGGCGTCGGCGGCATCGGCTTCAACCGCAAGCTGTTCGGCCAGACCGTGGATGCCGACCATCTTCCCCATACCGTGTTGCCCGAGAATGCATTCAGCAGGGGCATGCCGGAACACGGCGCACACCTGGCCGACGAGTTGGAAGAACTGATCCTGCTGCACGATGCGTCCAATATTGCCGCGGTGATCGTGGAACCCCTTTCCGGCACCGCCGGCGTGCTGCCACCGCCGCAAGGCTACCTGCAACGGCTGCGGGAGATCTGCGACAAACACGATATTCTGCTGATCTTCGATGAAGTGATCACCGGGCTTGGGCGCATGGGCGCCTATACCGGCTCCGAGGCCTTTGGCGTCACCCCTGATATACTTGGCCTGGCCAAGCAAATTACCAACGGCACCATCCCACTGGGCGCAGTGGTCGTGAAATCCGATATCTACGACACCTTTATGGAACATGGCGGCCCTGACTACATGGTGGAATTTCCCCACGGCTACACCTACTCCGCACACCCGGTGGCCTGCGCTGCGGGCCTGGCTGCATTGGAGGTGCTTGAGCAGGAGCAACTGCCGCAGCGGGTGAAGGAAATGGCGCCTTATTTTGAGCGGGCGGTGCACAGCCTGAAAGGCGCGCCCCATGTCACCGATATTCGCAATTTTGGTTTTGCTGCCGGACTGTCCCTGGCGCCTTATCCCGGGGAACCCCTGAAGCGGCCGTTTGAGGTAGGACTGAAATGTCTCGAAAAAGGCTTCTACGTGCGCTGGGGTGGCGACACCATTCAGCTGGCACCTGCTTTCGTGGTTAGTGAGCAGCAGATCGACAGCTTGATTAACGCCGTGGGAGAGGTCTTGCATGAGCTCGCTTGAATCCACTGACACCGTGACCGAGCTGCCGGTCCTGGGCCACTACATCAATGGTCGCGACGTAGTAAGCAATGCCAGCAATGAGCGCCGGGGGGAGGTGTTTAACCCGGCCACCGGAAGCGTCAGCAAGGTCGTCTCCCTGGCCGGCGAGAAAACAGTCGCGGAGGCCGTCGCGGCCGCGCAGGCAGCGTTTCCAGGTTGGCGCAGCACCCCGCCACAAAAGCGCGCCCAGGTCATGTTCCGTTTCAAACAATTACTGGAGCAACATGCCGACAGGATTTGTGAGCTGATTACCGCCGAGCACGGCAAGGTGCTGGACGACGCCCGCGGCGAATTGACCCGCGGTATCGAGGTGGTCGAATACGCCTGCGGCATCCCCGAATTGCTCAAGGGCGAACATTCCAGAAACGCCGGTACCGACATTGACTGCTGGTCCGAGTTTCAACCGTTGGGGGTGGTAGCCGGCATTACTCCGTTTAACTTCCCCGCCATGGTTCCGATGTGGATGTTTCCCATGGCGATTGCCTGCGGTAATACGTTCATTCTAAAACCTTCCGAACGTGACCCGAGCGCGTCGCACCTGATTGCGCAATTGCTGTCAGAGGCCGGCTTGCCAGATGGGGTATTCAATGTTGTTCATGGCGACAAAGACACCGTGGATCTGCTACTGAGTAATCCTGGCATCACCGCGGTAAGCTTTGTGGGCTCCACTCCCATTGCGCAGTCCATCTTTGAAAAGGCTAACGCCAACGGCAAGCGGGTGCAGGCCCTGGGCGGCGCCAAGAACCATGCGGTGGTTATGCCCGATGCCGATGTCGACAATGCGGTCAGCGCTCTGATGGGTGCCGCCTACGGCTCCTGCGGCGAGCGCTGCATGGCCATCTCTGTTGCGGTGTGCATCGGCGACGATATCGCCGACCAGGTGGTGGAGAAACTCAAGTCAAAAATCGAGAAGCTGCGCGTCGGCCCAGGCACCGATACCGGCAACGACATGGGCCCGCTCATCACTGCTGATGCCCTTGCTCGCGTGCACCGTTACATCGATGAAGGTTTGGCGGCCGGTGCCAGCCTGGTGGTGGACGGCCGCGACCTCAAGGTAGCGGAACATGAGCAGGGATTCTTTATCGGTGGCTCCCTGTTTGATCACGTCAGTGAAGACATGAGCATCCACCGCGACGAGATATTCGGCCCGCTATTATGCGTAGTGCGCGTTGCGACTGTTGGCGACGCGATCGACCTGATCAACCGCCACGAGTACGGCAACGGCACCTGTATCTTCACCCGCGACGGCGAAACCGCACGCTATTTCACCGACACCGTCCAGGTGGGCATGGTGGGCGTCAACGTTGCCCTGCCGGTGCCCATCGCCAGCCAGAGCTTTGGTGGCTGGAAGCGCTCGCTGTTTGGCGACCTGTATGTCTACGGCCCGGATGCCATTCGCTTCTACACCCGCCGCAAGACCATCACCCAGCGCTGGCCGGCCTCTGGCAATATCGAGCGCACGAAATATTCCTTCCCCAGTAGTTAACAAACAATAACTGATATGAATCGCCGGGCTGCCCGCCACCCTGACGCTGACCCCAGGCACTTGACCCCTTCACCAGGTTTTTGTTCCCCAGCACTGGCTCCCCGTGCTGGCGAACGGTAATCTTGCCGGATGGCCAAGCTGTACTTTTACTACTCATCGATGAACGCGGGCAAGTCCACGTCGCTGCTGCAATCCAGCTACAATTATCAGGAACGGGGCATGCAGACCCTGATTCTGACGCCGGAGATGGATGACCGCTACGGCATCGGCAAGATCGCATCCCGCATCGGGCTGGCGGCCGATGCCGAGACCTTCAACAACGAGACCAATATCCTGGATATGGTGGAGGAACTGCTCAGAAAAGAGCGACTGCATTGTGTGCTGATTGATGAGGCCCAGTTCCTGACCCGGCAACAGGTCTTCCAGCTCAGCGAGATTTCCGACCAGCTCAACATACCGGTGCTGGCCTATGGTCTGCGCACCGACTTCCAGGGCGAACCCTTTGAAGGCAGCAAGTACCTGCTCGCCTGGGCGGACAACCTGAAAGAACTGAAAGCCATCTGCCACTGTGGGCGCAAAGCCACTATGGTGCTGCGCCTCGACGAAAACGGCAAGGCCATCCGCGAAGGTTCACAGGTAGAAATCGGCGGCAACGATCGCTATGTCTCCAGCTGCCGGCGGCATTTCTGGGAAGCCTATTACGCTGACTAGCTTACCGCCCCTGACCTTAGCAGCGAGTCATTCAGGCCGACTGTGCTTTTACCAATGAGCCTGCACCCCCACCTAATTCTGCAGCCAGCTCACTAGTGCGCCGAAAAGACTCTAGTCTTTTGGCATGGTCATAGATCGCCGAGACACACATCAACTCGTCGGCACCGGTCTGCTCAAGGAACTGCGCCATGCGCGCTTTTACCGTTGCCGGCGAACCCACCGCCGAACACACCACCCAGTTGTCGATCATGGCTTTTTCCTGGGGCGAAAGCGTGGCGTCGAAATTCCTGATTGGTGGCGGCAGTTGAATGGGCTTGCCGGCGCGCAGGGCCATGACCGCCTGCAATCCTGAGGAACGAAGGTATTCGGCTTCTTCGTCCGTATCGGCCACGCAGACGTTATAGCCGAGCATGACATAGGGTTTGTCCAGCTGTTCCGAGGGCCTGAAACGCGCGCGATAAATCCGGATCGCCTCCATCATCTGCTGCGGCGCAAAGTGTGAGGCGAAGGCATAGGGCAAGCCCAGGGCCGCGGCGAGCTGGGCGCCAAAGGTGCTGGAGCCGAGTATCCACAGCGGCACTTTGGTGCCGGCGCCAGGGGTGGCGACCACAGCCTGGCCTTCCTGCGGGTCGTCAAGATAATGCTGTAGCTCCAGCACATCATTGGGAAAGTCATCCACGTTGCCGGTAAGGTTGCGACGCAGGGCATGGGCAGTGAGCTGGTCGGTGCCCGGAGCCCGCCCCAGGCCCAATTCAATCCGGCCGGGAAACAGCTCCGCCAGGGTACCGAACTGCTCGGCTATCACCAGCGGCGCATGGTTAGGCAACATGACTCCGCCGGAGCCCACCTTGATGGATTTCGTGGCCGCCGCGATCTGACCTATCAGCACCGCGGTCGCGGAACTGGCAATACCAGACATATTGTGATGCTCGGCCACCCAGAAGCGGCCATAGCCCCACTGTTCAGCATGACACGCCAGGTCAATTGAATTTCTCAGCGCGACGCCGGGCCGACTACCCTGGGTGACATTGGCAAGGTCGAGGATGGAGAGTGGCAACATAAGACTCTGCGAAAGGAGTTAACAGCAGGCAATACCATAGCTGAGCTGTACACAGAAATCACCCAGGCGGGCTATTGCAGTGCCCCATCTCCACCCCGGCCCGACAAGAACCGCGCTAAGCAGCCAGTTGCAACAACAAGCCAACCAGGAGCCAGAAAAATCGTATCAGCTTTTACTCTGTCTGGCGCTCAGCTTCGACTGGGCTATACCCATGAGAGTGATTCGTCTGATGCTCACCTGCCTGGCGATAACCGTGTCAGATTACCCTCAATGGGTAATGACTCAGGATAACTGGGGCGACACCTTCAGCAAGTATGACGCCGAGGGCACCTTTGTGGTTCCCGGCGGGTTTGATACGGCAACCAGGCAGATTCACAACACCGAACGTGCCACCACGCGACTCTCCCGGGCCTCAACCTTCAAGATTCCCCATACCCTGCTTGCCCTGGACTCCGGCGCCATTGCCGAAGAGTTCCAGGTGTTTGCATGGGACGACGTGATGCGTCACTACGCGCCGCAGAATCAGGATCAAAACCTGTGGGCGACAATAAGAAACTCGCCGCTGTGGGTATTCGAAATCATCGCCAGTAACATTGGCGAGCCACATGCCTTGATCTCGTAATGAAAACAACGCTTCTCACCACCAGGCCAGGAATGGCCTCCACAAACTTCTACTACACGGAAGTCTACTAGATGGCCATCACTGCCACCGGTGATTTTGTGCGGAGTTCAGAATTGCTCACTGTCCAACAGCTTGAAGTTTAGCCGGATTGCGCACTATATAGATTGACTGTATCTTTCGGTCGGCCACATCAAGCGTCACGGTTTGCTCTATAGTCTCATTCATTTGCACAACAATCCCCGGCATCCCGTTTATGCTATTGAGGCTCACATTGACCTTTTCCTTGCCTGCCTTGTTCTTGCGAGCCAGACCTGTAAAAAACCGGGCGATCTTGTCGGCACCAAAAATCGGCCTTAGCGCCGCGAGCTTTTGCCCACCCCCATCGGTATAGGCAACGGCATCTGCAGCCAGCAGTTTCTGCAGTTCTGCAGTGTCGCCAGTTCTGGCAGCCTCTGAAAACCTGATAAGCAGCATCCTATGCTCTTTCTCGCCAATCGGAACCGAAGGTCGTGCTGAACGGATTGCCTTTCTCGCCCTGGCTGCCAGTTGACGGCAAGCTGTTTCGCTTTTTTCAAGAATCAATGAAATTTGCGAAAAAGGTGTCTCAAATACATCGTGCAGCAGGAAAGCAGCACGTTCACTGGGAGAAAGTTTTTCAAGGCTCAGCAATAGAGCGAAAGACAGGTCGTCCGCTAATTCCCCGGCGCTGTGCGGTGTGATCTGTTCGGCGTCAACAATGGGCTCTGGTAACCAGGGACCAACATAAACTTCGCGCCGGGCCCGCGCACTCCTGATCTGGTCCAGACACAGGCGGGTAACCGTGGTTACCAGAAAGGCTTCCGGATCACGAACAGTCTCCGGTTGCAGCGTCCTTATTTTTAGATAGGCCTCCTGGACCATGTCTTCTGCGTCTGACCGGCTGCCCAGCATGCGATACGCAAGACCGATTAATCTCCCCCGCTTGGCTGCTAATGTTGTCTCCAGTCGATTCAAGACCTTCTCCAGTAGTCGTGGCTGGGTAGCCTTCCTGCCCGTCAAGTACGCTCCCTAGACGAGATAGCAGCAGCAAGTGTGACAGCTGGCAGATCGCGGCATGGCATCATGTCATCGGTCACACTTGCTGCTGCTATCTCGTCCGGTGAGTACGGAGGGTGACTTATGATTCTGTTCCTCAGGGCATTTGCCCTATTCAATCTGTTCAATGGCCTGACCATGCTCATCTTGCCTGAAGTCTGGTATCTACGCACACCGGGGGCTAGTGAGACCGGGACCTATAACGGTCATTTTATTCGAGATAGCGGCATTGCCTTTAGTGCCGCAGCTGTTGCCCTGCTCGTGGGGACCACACGACCTTCGGCTGGAAGACTACGAAGTGCATGGTTTGCTATGGCTTTTATTGGGGGGCATGGCTTATTACATCTGGTCGAGTTGGTCACCATTCAGCCTCCGCATCCAGTGCTGAGCCGGGATCTTCTGCTCATCGTGTTGCCAGCAATAATCGCAACCCTGTGCCTGAGCAAAATCAGCATCACCGATCCACTTGGCCCACCCTGAGCACGCACGGTTTTCCTTACTCGCAACAGGCAACAGGCAACAGGCAACAGGCAACAGGCAACAGGCAGGTATCGATTATGAACCGGAAGATCGCAAAATTTCTACTGGCAGGATTCGCAAAAAAACACGATTACGATGTTAAATATCTGGAGAATATGGCCGCCTTCTCACCGGGCGCGTTCTATCGCTATCTTCTGACGGCGCCACTTGCTGCATATCGCAAACAAGTACCGGGTAGGGTTTATTTTTCGGCCAGGATGATAGCAACGAAACACATTGATTGCGGCCCCTGCTTGCGCCTGGTCATCAACACTGCGCGCGAGGCAGGAGTGGACGCCAGCCTGCTGCGGGCGGTACTGACCGATAACGTGACTGTTATCCCCGACGATGTAGCACTGGGAATAAACTATGCTAATGCGGTTATGACAAAGGATGCGGTAAGGATAGTAGAATTGAATAAGCAAATTACCCAACGCTGGGGAGAGGCGGCGCTCACCGACCTCGCACTGGCAGTGGCATTCGCCGCCTTCTTCCCCACCTTGCGCAGGGGATTGGGACATGCGCAGAGTTGCGAGTCGGTTATCCAGGAGTTGGAGCGTTCCTCGCCAGTGGCTTAGCATGTGCAACCTGAACTGCAAATTGGGGCAGAATTTGAAAGTAAAATGTCAATTGGCAGGTCTGTGAGTGACTGGTCGTAAAAAATCCATCCCAGCCGCTACAGGTATTGCTCGCAAGCCGACATAAAGAACGTTCTTTGCCCCAGGGTTCCCATGTTTAAAAAATATAAATTATGTATTAATAACAGAAAGTTAAGACTTTCAGTGCTAGCTCTCAGCCTGTTCATGCTTGGCAATACAAATGCACAGGAACAGTTGCTTGCCGCTGCGGACCGCTCCCAATTGCAGTCACTGATTGACAGTCCTGCGCGATCTGACGAATTGCGTGCCCGAAACCGCTACCGTAATCCCCTTGAAACCCTCGACTTTTTTGCTGTTCATCCAGATCTAACAGTAGTTGAGATCTGGCCTGGAGGTCAGGGCGGATGGTATCGCAGCATTCTCGAGCCCTATCTCGCTGCCAGGGGCACTTATATTCCGGTGCGCTCGAACTCCGACTTTCCGGATCCGCTCCCCGAGGTGCCGGCCAACTCTGCCGACCGGGTATTGGTGTTCAGAGCCCACGGATTCATGATTTATGACCGTCCGGCACAGGACTATTTTCACGCCCTTTATCGAATGCTGAAACCGGGTGGAATCTTTGGCATTGTTGATCACCGCGGAGATGAATCTGTCCCTCAGGACCCGCAAGGAGAGAGCGGCTATGTTAACCAGTCGCGCGTGATTCAGTTGGCGGAAAATGCAGGGTTTGTGTTGCTTGACCAGGCCGACATCAACGCCAACCAGGCCGATACCAAGGACTATCCCGATGGTGTATATTCGCTGCCGCCGACACTGCGGGGCTCATTATTCAACCGTGGATTTCGTGACCGCATGCTTACGATCGGAGAAAGTGACCGCATGACCCTGAAGTTCGCCAAGCCGAATTAAGGGCATAGTGAAGGAGCAGCGGTCAGGGTTTCTCGGCCGACTGCCCACAAATACCGGGCCGCCTTAAGTCTGATAACGTCATAGATAAAACCGGAACCGGGGTCGCCTCCCATGCCACTGCATTCCGCAAGATCAATACATATTGCGCGAGCGTAATAATAACAACAGTTTTATTAGCTAACATAAACGCAGACCTCGAGCCGGTAAGGCAGGAAAGCACAAGGGAGGTAAATTCCGCTGGGCAAACCAGCGCAGCGAGCAATGAAATCAGGATAGATTAAGCGCAAATGAATTCTGGCAAGAACTCGACAGTAATAAGCAAGACGCTGCGTTATGAGCGACTTGTGTATAGCCTGCACCAAGACCTGTATCGGTACTCATTATGGATTTGCAAGAATCCGCATTTGGCAGAGGATATGGTACAGGAAACATTCCTCAGAGCCTGGCGCTCTTTGGATAGCTTGAAAAACGAAGCAGCCGCAAAATCCTGGCTTTTTACGATTTTGCGGCGCGAACATGCCCGACTGTTTGAACGCTACCGCCCGGACATGCGCGATATCGATGAACTGTCCGTGCCAGCCGATGACAGATCGGCGAACCCGGATCACAAACTGGAGAACGAGCAACTAATATCGGCCATTGAGCAACTCGACCAGAACTATCGAGAGCCGTTGCTGCTACAGGTACTGGGCGGATTCAGCGGCAAGGAAATTGCCGCCATACTTGAACTGAATAACAATACTGTCATGACCAGACTGTTTCGGGCACGCAATCAACTTATGGAAAAACTCCAGCCACAGGCGCAAAGTGAAGCTGAGGCCCAGTCCAATGATCACAAATTTGCGTAATCCCCCACTGCTGGCAGCTAGCCAATACACGGTATGGTAAAACTATTACTATGAATGAACAGAAATTTCGCGAACGACTCTGTTTTGATGCCTACCAGCCTGATCCTGATCTGCTGGAACTCGCTGCGCAAGACAAGAAGCTTAAAGCCGCACTCAACGAGACTCTGGCGCAAAACCACGCGCTCGATATGGCACTCACCGCAACAGAGGCGCCGCCGCATCTGCATTACCGACTATTGCGGATAGCCGATGAAGAGTCTCCCAAGGCTACCCCAAACAGGAAGGAAAACCGTTTTACATCCTGGTTAACAACTAATACCCAGTCACTCGCTCTCGCTGCCAGCGTCGCCCTGGTTGTAGGTCTGACGGTTGGGATGCTTATCGGGAATGATTCATCTGTGGCGGAACAGGCTTTTGGTCGCCAGATCGTCATGCACCTCAGCCACGAAGTTCCGGAATTGCAATATATTAATGCAGGCTCACTCAATACAGAATTCAACCTTTCGGAAATCAATTCCGTATTGAACAACGCGGGATTTCGGCTTCGGGATGACCAGTTTCAGGCGGAGGCGCCAGTTCGGTACGCGAAGAATTGCATAGTTGATCCAGCTTATACTAGCGCTCACTTGATTCTGCAAACAGAGGACAGTCCAGTGAATGTGATTGTCATCAATAACAAGCCAGTGCGCAGGCAGTTTCAATTTGGCGACGAGAACTACTCGGGCCAGGTCATCCCGATGTCCAGTGGAAATTTGATATTGGTAGCGAAAAAGAATATCGATCTCGAATTCTACAACGAGATTATTGCTGACCAGGTCGAGTGGAATAGCTGACTGGTTCGACTGAATGCAACCACCACCAGACTTCTGACCAATCCAGTCGGACCGTAGTAGGTAGTCAGCCAGCTTGCCTGAATGACACCATTGCGCTACAGCATACGCAGATTACATCAGTATCCAAGGAACCTCTGGTTATTCTTTCAAATCGGAATGGTTGCTGATAAGAGCTCGAATCTCCTGCAGGATCTGCTCCTCGTCACCTGGCTCAAATCCCCGATACCGCTCGACAATATTACCCTGCTGATCAATCAGATAAGAGACTGGCAGGCTTCGAATATTGTACGGGATACCAATATCCCCCCGGGGATCGGCAATTACCGGATAGGTGACAGGATTATCTACAAGGAACTCAAGGCCATCCTCGGTGTCTTCGTCGACATTTATTGCCACCAGTGCCCAGTCCGATGAGCGGTATTGCTCATACATGCGCTGATAGGCGGGCAGGGAAACCAGGCAAGGGGGGCACCAGGACGCCCAGAAATCCAAAAAAACTACTTTCCCCCGGTAGTCTGCTAATCGTACCTGCTCGCCGCTTTGTATATCGATTGCGTTGAAATCCGGCGCTGGTTCCTGCGCGGCCCCAGCTGAGGACAAGAACAATAGAATTAGTGCAGTAATCATTCTAGGCATCATAAGTCACCAACAGGAGCACAGCCTGGAGCAGGATAACCATACAGAGTTGAGGCAGCCTAAAGAGCATGGGTAATCGACACCGCGTATGAATAGCTGGTGCTGAACTGCAGGGCGCCATTAAGTTGTCTGGAAACCGGTAATCGTCCGGACACGCTCACTGTCCATTCAGGTGTAAACGAGTACCGTACCGCGGGGATGAAGTCGAGCCATTCACCACCTGTATTCGGCACTCCGAAACCAAGTCGTTCGTCAGGATCCGTGTGCCGATAGCGCAAGCCAGCCGAGTAGCCGAATTTGGTTCCGAGGCTGTGACTGAAGACTAGCGCGACATTGGTCTCATCACCGAAAGTGTAGTTACGGTCGTTTTCATAATCGTTGTAGGTATAGTTGGCAGACGTCGAGACTACTTTTGTTCCAGCCTGATCAAAGGCATAACTGTAGCTGCCCCAGGCAAGAGTCGCCGGCGCCCCGGCGCCCGGTTGCATGTCTTCGGAAAACTGAACCAATCCGCCGGCATCATTTTTCCCAACTGCTAATCGCGCCCCCAGTCCAAATGACAGCTCATGACGCGAAAAAGGTGTCATGAGCATCGGGCTATAGCGCACCATCAAAACCGCGTCGCCCAGGCCCGATGAATTCTGTTCACCCAGAAAGCTACTCCCTACGCTGCGACTGTGCTCAACATAGGAAAGGAGACCCGACAACGCCCAGCGATCAGCAAGACCGTAGGACGCGGACATTACCTGAGACAATGACGAGCGCTCGCGGCCAGTTTCATCCGTGATCTCGTCACTACCCTGCACCAGGTCACTGATTTCGTGATTCTCAGTCGTCAGGTTGATATACAGATCCCCTGGCTCGGTGCTCGATGTATCCATGGCGCTAAGCAGAGGCACCCCTGCGCAGCTGCAGGTTGCCGCACTGGCCGGCATGGCCGGCAGCCAGAAAAGAAAAATAATTACTGGAAGCAGGCGTCTCATTGGTGAATCTCCGCATCCTGAAAGAAAGCTGTCCAGGCGAACCAGTAGGCGATGTAAGAGTTGGTTTTCTGTAATTGTTCTCCGCTACGTGGGCCGGTGATGGCCTGACCAAACACGTCCCATTGATTGCCCTCGTTATCAGTCATGACAATCGGTAGTGCATCCTGAACGGGCGAGAACTCCAGTACGCTGCAGTCAGAAAGCTGGCTACTGTAGACAACGGCAAAGTTCAGGTCGGAGCTGCCCACCGCGACTACATCCATGTCACCCACGCGGTCACTGATCAAATTGACTCCGGCACCAAACCGGGAAACCGGATAGACCTTGGAAGCGTCTCCCACATTAAGTCCCAGCACACGCTCCTTGGGATGCAGGCGGCGATCGTCTGAGTTATCTACTGGAAAGATTAATGACTGATCTGTTCGAAAGCTTCCGTAAGGATAGGTGCCGTAGGGTCGGGAAAAGCCGGTCTCGCTGGTCATCAGGAGGGTCTGTGGATACATGCGCGACCAGGTTTCCCAGGTGGTCTCAACCACCTGGGCGCGTTCAGGAATGGTCAAAACCTCAGGCCCGCTGATGGCTTGCTCCAACATTTGCGACCATAGGCTGCTTGACTCCCGGTCATACAACACCAGATTGGAATTGAACAGCAGACCGGATGTTCCGAAAGTGGAATCTGCGGCGTCCATTCGACCTTTCCACAACATTGCCGAACCAGTGAGCGGACAATAACTAAGTGTATATGGCTCCGGCTGGTCGCTGACAGTAAAGCGGTCATTTACCACCTCGTGCCAATCCATCACAGTGTGTGGATAGGCTCTAACTTCGTCCCCTACTTTCACACCAATCACCAGGGCATCCGGGAAGATGTCGGTTTGCTGTGGATTCTGGGTAAAACGCGGATTACCGATCGGGGGAATACCATCCGGCGCGGGGCCGCCGTCAAGCAAGCGGGCCGTATTGATCGAGAACCCGTTATTTACCGGCGGATTATTTGGCCCGTGACTCGGATCCACCGCGGGAGGAGTACACACTCCGACGCCCCCACCATCACCTGCTGGCGCAATCAATTCGACACCATCAATCTGAAAACGTGCTGGCTCTGAACCGGCCAACAACAACTCCACACGATAGTTCTGACCTGCAAACGCCAGTGAGTCAATAGACAACCTGTCACCCTGAAATCGACTCGTTGCGCCCTCTGAAGCACCAGCGAGAGGCTGGGCGGAATCGAGGACAAATTCAGCTGGCTCGCCATTCTCATCCAGCCGCAGTGTCACTGCGAATAGCTGCCCTTCTACCGCCACCGCGGGCAGATTCAATGTCTGACCGTCAAAGCTGGGTTGCTGGCCCAGAGCAAAAAGCGGGACCAACAACAAGGAAAGCACGTTGCCAACCGTCGCGATAGAAATCCTTAAAGCCTTGTAACGCAGAACACTCATGCTCAATTCCCCGCCGACAATGAAACTTCACTACCCTCCAGAGACCTTGCAGTCAAAGAATTCATTTCACCCGTATACGTTATAAATTTTGATTGAAGATGGTCATGGAGTATTAGCAGCGCAAAGGATTTCTCTCGCGCAAGACCCTTCGTGCTACGGAACCCGAATCGGATATTCCTGAATATTTCTGTCCCAGCACTGAAAGCTAATTTCGATCTAAGGGTCTTTTACAGGGTGATGTTCATGACTTGAAACAAACACAACCGTGCTAGGCAGAACTCTTTAGCTGTCTTTTTCTTGACGTGGGCGTTAGTAAAACCCGTATAGATAAGGAATCACCGGAATGATTAATCAGAAACACAAAATAGCTATTTTCTGCGCCGCCTCTATCGCTCTTGTCGGCTGCATGTCGACATCAGAGCAACTGGGTGAGGATGCCTCGTCCTGGGACAACTATCAAAGCTGGTACAAAGCCAATCCCGAGCCCAACACAGGCGATCCAACGGGATTTCTTGGCGGAGTACACGAGGGGACTCGCGCCTATCGTGATATTTATGTCAATGCCAGAGCAGAGCCCACCAACCGTGGCCAATCAGGATTCCCCTACCCGGCCGGATCAATACTTGTTAAAGAAACCTACAGCAATGAACAGGACTACCAGGAGCGGCAATCAGCAGATCTGACAATTATGGTTAAACTGCCTGCTGGCACTTCCCCTGAGACCTCCGACTGGGAGTACGTCATGGGCGCCGACGGATCAAACCGCGGATCAGGCACGTCGGGCCTTGCGACCTTCTGCCATGGTTGCCACACCAATGCCTCCGATACCGACTTCAATTTCATCAACTCGCGCTTCAATTCCAATAATTAGCCGCGCCTGGATTTACGGGACTACAACACATACAGGCAACCAGAAAATATACAAACCATCCGGGCCTGGCGCAGTAGGCTACGCCCTGGATAATTTCGCAACTGAACGCGATTAAACAACAAGAGGCAGTTTATGACACTCAAAAGCAAACTCGATGCGTTCAAAGAGCAATTCAAGCAGCAGGCTCCAGAGCAGGCCCAGGAAACCATGTCTCGGGTAACGAATGAGCTTTATCAATCCGGTATTCTGGACAACACTATTAAAATCTGGGACCACCTGCCTTCTTTCACACTTCCCAATCAGGATGGCAATCAAGTTAGTCTTGAAGAACTCCTGGCAAAGGGCCCATTGGTCATCAATGTTTTTCGCGGTGTTTGGTGTCCATTCTGCAGCATTGAGCTGCAGGCCCTTAATAACATTCTTCCGGCACTGCACGAGCGACGGACGAATCTGGTCGGGCTCGCGCCTCAGCTCCAGCCATCGGCCAGGGAGAACAAAGAGAAACTCGCACTCGATTTTGACATTCTGGTAGACCGGGGTAACGAGTATGCGGAGTCACTTGGCCTTTGTTACAACCTGCCAGAGGAACTCATTGCTATTTACAAGGAGTTCGGCATCGACCTTCCTTCACACAATGGCGATGACAGCTGGCGCCTTCCGATGCCAGCCCGGTTGCTCATTGACCAGGATTTTCGGCTACTGTATGCCGACATCAATCCCGATTACACCAACCGCCCCGAACCGGAAGTTCTGCTTGAAATTCTCGATCAGCGCAATTGATGCAGATAACTCTGAATGCAATGCAAGACACTGTTCAGCGCCAATATAACGCAATACGGGAGGGTTTATGACCACCAATAACTTAACGCAAAAGCTACAGTACTGTCTGTTTTCGCTACGCCTGGGCGTCTTCGTCGTCATGCTGATGTGGACGCTGGATAAATTCATTAATCCACAACACGCCGCCGCCGTGTTCAATAATTTTTACCTCATCGAGGGACTGGGCCCTGCCGTGTTTACCGTGCTTGCCACTTTGGAGCTGATACTCATCCTGGGGTTCATGTCTGGTTTGTTCAAGAAGTGGACCTATGGGCTGGTGCTTCTTCTCCACGCCGTGTCCACCTTGTCTGCATGGCAACAGTACCTGGGCTTCGGGAATCTGTTGTTCTTCGCCGCCTGGCCGATGCTGGCCGCCTGCTGGACCTTATTCATGCTACGCGAAGAAGATACCTTATTTACGCTGGGCTCCGGCGTTGAAGAACCGGACGCATTACCCTATTCACAATGATCAGAAATGCCGACAGGCGTCCCTATGCGCAAAATGCTTTACCTGTAACGACAAGTACCAGCACACTCACGTGTCGCCAGTTACAAGCAAGCGATACTATTGCCTTGTTCTTCAATCCGAAGGGCACAATGAATATCAGGGAGATAACAATAAAATGAAATATTTTCTTTTACCGCTGGCACTATGCGCGACACTCCTGAATGTTGAGGCTCAGGTGGTGGACGCTGTATCACTGCAAGCGACTCTTGAGGAGGCTGCGGGACGGCCGGCTGCCGACAAGGAGCTGGATGCCAACCGAAAACCCGCGGAGGTATTGGAATTTCTGGGAATCGAGCGCGGCATGCAGGTAGTAGATCTTATCGCCGCCGCCGGTTACTACACCGAAGTACTTTCGCACGCCGTAGGCCCCGGCGGAAAAGTCTATATGCAGAATTCGCAAGCAGCGCTGAGCGGCGAGCGCGGCGCACGCACTTCAGTCGCCATCGAGCAGCGCCTGGCAAGCAATCGCTTGGGCAATGTGGAAATCATCATGGCCACTCCCGACGCATTGCCGCTGGCAGACAATTCACTGGATGCTGCTATCATCGCGCTTGAGTTCCACGAATTCTACCTCTCCGACAATCCCAATGCGGCACAGGATTTCCTGCAGGAAATGCGCCGGGTGCTCAAACCGGAAGGGGTTTTGGGTATCATCGATCATGCTGGACATCCGGTCTACGCGCCGGGTCCCTTGCACCGGGTAGAGGAAAAGCAGGTAGTAGCCGATGCTCAGGCCGCCGGATTTCTCGTTGAGGCCAGCGGCAAGATGCTGCGCAATATCGACGATGATCGTAGCCAGATCGTATTCGCAGAAGGACTGCGCCGGAATACCGATCGATTTGTCCTGCGGGTAATAAACCGGTAGTCGTTTTTTGGGAACAGGGCCCCGCACTCGGGGCCTCTGCCATCTCAAACAGTCCGAGTTACTGTTCAGCTTCGGCGTGTTTGAAAACCAAAGTCTCAGGATGAAAAGTATACCAGGCAAACCAGAAGCCGGTGACTGCGGGTAGTTGGCGCCCTGTGTTGTCCAGCACCGTCGCGCTTTCCGCGCCGTCATCCCAGACAATGGTAACCTCTTCCCCGCCAAGCTCGTCGGAAAAGCTAGCCTGACCCAGTTCCCGCAACTCCTTGAACGGATAAGCCTTGTACTGGCCGTTGATCTCAAGGCCGAGGACATATTCCTTGGGGTGATAATCCCGCGGCGGGCGATGACTGACGTCAAACATCAATCGGCTGGTCGCCGCGTAATTCCCATAGGGGCCTCGCCGGTAATCCCGGTTGAAACCAGTATTGCGGCTCAAAACCTTGGTCTCAGGATGACGTTCGCGCCAGGACGACCAAGTGGTGTAGGTGACAGGCAACTGCGGTAGCGGGGTTCCGACAAGAGGGCCGGCGACAGCCTCGCTCATGATCTGTGACCACAAGGATTCAGTATTGCGATCGTACATCAGCACGTCAGAATTATAGAGCAATCCGGATACACCGAATGTCAGCGCCTGATCTCCGACGTTACTCGCGAACACCATTCCGGTCCCGCACAGCGGGCAATAAGTCACCGCAATGAACTGGTTACCAATCCTGTCATTGACAATTTCGTGCCAGTCCAGAATGCGCACCGGGTAAGCCCGCGCTTCACCATCTATAGCAACGCCCATAATCCGATCGGATTCCCGCAACCAGTCCGCTTCCTGAGCCATTTCGAACTCGGGATAATCAAGCGCGGGAATACCGTCACGTGGCGGTCCGCCAGAGACAATTTCATCATTCGGTATTGTGGCGTTTTCCAGATTAAAACCATTGAAGCTGGCAGCCAGCGAAAGCTCCGCCAGTGAAAACAAGAAAAACAGGCTGATCAGGTTCTGCATACTAGACCCATCTAAACACGCAACACAGCTAACTGGTTTCTCTCCATAGACCGGAAGCAGATTGATTTATTTTCGGATCCCACTGCGGAACAATCAACGCCTCTAAATCTCTGCCCGCGTCTTCCCCCCATTTACGGGCCGGATGACTTACTTGTCCCTTTCTCGGTCCCGCAACACCGGGATAAAGGGCTGCTGAGAACAGGCAACTCGGGATTCCAGCTTAAAACCACTGGCGCGCGGCAGATTCCCGGGCTTGATCCAGCGATCCGTGGTATCGGGCAAGACTTGCTGCAATCACAGCCTGCGCTTTTAATGAACGCCGTCGCTGCCAGTGCGTTCGCCTGCTTGGTGAAAACCCTGCAGCACAGCGCAACCTGGCCAGGCCTGGAGGCCAGCTGTCTGGTCGTGGCAAGAAGGCATGATGGAGCGATTGTCGCGAAACTGACCGCAGGGGGTCAGGCGTACCACGCAAGCCGGGTAGTGTTTCTATCACGCCAGTGACTGACCCGTCTTATGGGCTGCCCCTGGTTTTTGAGCGCTTCGGTAAGTGACCACTCGATATCGCTGGCGGACAGCACCAGCCGGTCAGCGCCAGTGGAAGACAACAGGCCCTGCCGGTCGAGAAACACCCTGCCACTCACGGTGATCGCGATGTGACGGTTCAGCGAATGTTCGCGGATGGCGCTCACTGTCTCGGCGAGCCGCTGCAGCCAGTGTTCCCGTCGAAACACATCGCCGAGTGAAATATCCACCGCCTGGAACCACTCACTGCTGAGTCGCTCCACCAGGGCCTGGTTGCTGACCGGAAAATCCAGATACGGCACCCATCCACGCTGGTACAGCACTTCCGCATCAAGCACTGCTGGCAGGATATGAAACTCGCCAGGTTCGCTGATCACCAGCACAGTTGGTGCGGCATCGGTGCACAACATCCGCGGCTTGGCACCAACGTGGATGGAGCGCACAGCCGAAACCATATTCAACAGCGCCAGCGCGATATCGGCTTCCGAACACTCATCGGTTTCCCACAGATCCCCGAGCCGGCGCTCTGTCTGCTCGAGCATCAGGATCTGCGCGGTGAGCGGGTTGGTGGCGTGACTCGAGCCACGCCGCAGCACGGTTTCCAGGGTCGACAGATCCTGCTTCAGGACCAGACTGGTCAATGTAGTAATTAATAGCGGTTGCGCCCGGGGCGGACAACTAAAGTGCTTTGGCGCGGAACGCACCTGGGAACTGGCAAGCAGATTATTAATGGATGACTCCGTCGCTTTCAGTGCAAACGGGGTTGAGCGAAAGGCTGGGCAGCGATAAAAATGCTTTGCTGCATTTCTAGCTGTTGCACACCTATCTGCCTCATTCCCGACTGTCTGTAAGGGGCCAGGCATCCATGCGGCGGGTTAATTTAAGCGCATCTGGTAGAACGGGTTCGATAAAATCGCGCACTCTCAAGTGTAATCCCCACACCGGATGTGGGCTACAGTCCCCCTGGTTGACCCGGTAACCGTGGCAGCAAAGCCAAACGGCGAAGCGCAGAAACCTGGAGGCTTGGAGCGTGTTTCGAACCCGAGATCTAAACATCAGGCTATTTATTGTTCTGGTATCCTAGCGCAACCATTGCAGAAGTCCATATGCCTGAATTCAGTATTAACCACATCGATAGTTCGTTTTTCCCGAATTGTTTGTTTGGCTCAAATACACGATTCGATAGTATGAAATCCTGAGAGCAAAGTAACGTCACGGCGACTTTTATTTGCCAGGTAAATTTCCTCGCCGGGCATATCTTGATGGAAATCAATGCACTAAAGTTGCTCTTGCGATTATGAAGTCCCCATCTGCGAGGTATCTACCATGCTCAAGATCACAGCAGTCAACCCGGAGCGGATCGATCTGGATTTCAGCGGCCAGATTGACAGCGAGGAAATGTCACGCGTGCTGGATGAACTGGTGGAACTGTCCGCCAATTTCAACAACGGCAAAATGCTCTACCGCATCGGCGAATTCCGCCTGCCCACCATGGGCGCAATCGGCGTCGAGGTTTCACGCATGCCAAAGCTGCTACGCATGCTGGGCCGCTTTTCCAAATGCGCCGTGGTCTGCGATCAGAAGTGGATCCAGAACGTCGCCGAGCTGGAAGGCAAGGTCATTCCCGGTCTGGAGATCAAGGCCTTTGACCACAGCGAAGAAGCTGTCGCCGAGGCGTGGCTGGCACAATAATCGCCAGTGACCCAGGTCAAACAGCCAGATCAGCTGACGTCGAGCAGTGCGCTGCAGCGACACCGGTTCGGGGCTATTGTTGAGTACTACTGGCTCAGGGCCATCGTCTCAGGATTTCCGGTACAGCCCGATGAGCTTATGGTGCTGATCCACTACCAGATCAAAGACGCCATAGATGCCCTGCGCAGTCAGGAACTGCCTGACCGCACTGGCCGGAAACTGAATGCGCTTGCCATCATGGCTTTGCACCGAAATGGTCTGCACCTGACCCTGATAGAAGGCCTTGTACTTCTCGGCGGGAATAGCCAGCCGGAATGAGTAGCTATGGCTACCTTCGGGAGGCTTGTGCGATGCAGTCATTGCCGGTTCTCTGGGGATCAGAATTCTCGGATCTTTCGCGGATCTATCATGGATCTATCACGGATCTATCACGGAACTACAACAAGCCATTATATCGTCTAGGGCTGTGCTGGTGCCGCTGTCTGTGAACCCTGCGCACTCCCCCCCGCAGCCAGACCCTGCCGAATTTCATGGCTGCCGCCACTGCGCACCCTGGGCAGCACCAGCCATTCGGCAACCAGCAGATTGGGTACCCAGCATAGCCAGGCAATGGCCGGATAGGCCTGGTCGAAGGACACGCCGTTTATGGCAAACACCGGGATATAAAGACGCAGGGTCACCGCCGCCAGGCACAGGGCATAGCTGCGAATCATCCACTGCTGATGCCGCAGCACATTCCCGGCGAGAATATTGGCAAAAGCCAGCCCGGTGCTGGTCAGCCAGGTCAGCGCCAGTAGCCCGAAACCAAACCGGGCCACGACCCCCCCAGTGGCAGAGAATGCCAGGTACAGACCAGCCAGCCCGCTGATCAGGACGCCACTGACATACATCCGTCCCAACCAGCGATGCACATTGCGGTAGTTTCTGCGCAGCCGGCGGCTAAACTGAAAAGCACCGGCAATCAGCACCATGCCACCGAGCAGGAAGTGAAACGTGGCGCCGGGCGGGCTCTTGGCCATTAGCTCAAGCACAAACTCGCCGCGCAAGGTCGGCACCAGCGCCATGCCCAGGGCATACAGGCCGATGACGAACGCCAGCAGCGCCATAAAGGTCAGACTCAGGGTGCGTACCATTGATCAGCCCTCGGTATAGGGATCAGGGTGTTGGCTTGAGTATCAAGCCCATTGTTCACACCGCCCATAATAGTGCCCTATAGGCACTGCTGTCCCGCAGTTTCCTCAATGAAAATACTCGATCAGGCAAGTACGCGGGTTTCGAGCGTTTCCTGACGATTTCGGACATGAAACCCAGATGCCTGGCTTCCGGGGCGGAACCTCGAAGCCAGTGAACCTTGACGCTTGCAAACAGCAAGGGGTGCCCATCGGGCCAGGCCCGGAACGCATCCGCCAAAGTCATTAGGCCCGGGCACGTTTCCCGGTCGTGACCCAACCCCCATTCGCGGTATCATCGCCACATTGATCCAAACGAAATTCCCGGAGACACACAAACATGCACACGCGCGTTAGCAACATCGTCGGCCTTGCGCTGACCCTGACTTACCTGGTTGCGGCCGCCCCCGCCATGGCCCAGGGCATCCAGCAGACCAAGGGAAATTTCGAGGACAAGTTTCGGCAACTGGATGAAGTGCTGCCCACACCCAATGTCTATCGCAATGCTGCTGGCGGCCCCGGCCACCAATACTGGCAGCAGGAAGTGGACTACAGCATTGATGCGGTGCTCGATGAAGACAACCAGCGCCTTACCGCCAGCGAGCGCATCACCTACCGCAATAATTCCCCGGATACCCTGACCTATCTGTGGTTCCAGCTGGACCAGAATCGCTTTCGTTCCGACTCCATGGCGGTGATGAGCAGCACGTTTAATGGCAGCAGCCCCGATGCCGACGACAACAGCCCGGCGCGAGTCAGCCTGAATCAGCTACGCGCGCTGCAATACTACGAAGACAGCGAGCTTGGTCACGAGATTTCGGCGGTCACCGACAGCCGGGAGAACACTCTGGTTCATACCGTGGTTGGCACCCTGATGCGGGTCGACCTGGCGGAACCGCTGGCGCCTGGCGAGGTCGTGGTGCTGAATATTGACTTCGCCTACAACATTGTTGACGGCAACGTGCTCTCGCCGCGCGGTGGTTTTGAACATTTTCCCGACGATGAACGCGAGGGAGGCAACTACATCTTTGCCCTGTCACAGTGGTTTCCACGACTGGCTGCCTATACCGATTACGAGGGCTGGACCAACAAGGAGTTTCTCGGCTCGGGGGAATTCACCCTGGAGTTCGGCGACTACGACGTCTCCATAACGGTGCCCGCCGATCATATCGTTTCCTCCACCGGTGCACTGCAAAACCCCAATCAGGTCCTCACCCGGCAGCAACGGGACCGACTTGAAGAAGCCGAAGACGCGGTGCGCCCGGTGTATATCGTGACCCCGGAAGAAGCACTGGAAAATGAACGCGAAGGCAGCGACGACACTGCCACC
The DNA here is from genome assembly GCA_965230125.1 of uncultured Pseudohongiella sp. Lineage (GTDB taxonomy): Bacteria > Pseudomonadota > Gammaproteobacteria > Pseudomonadales > Pseudohongiellaceae > UBA9145. The sequence continues at coordinate 3,922,910 of OZ245938.1, forward strand.
TGGCGTTTTACCGCGGAAAATGTGCGCGACTTTGCCTGGTCTTCATCACGCAAATTCATCTGGGACGCCAAGGGCCATACCCAGCCCGGCGCGGAACAGGAACTGGTCATGGCCATGTCTTTCTATCCGAAAGAAGGTGGTACGCTGTGGTCCGATTTTTCCACTGAAGTGGTCATCCATACCCTGGAAGTGTACAGCCGGTTCTCCTTTGACTACCCCTACCCTACCGCCCAGTCGGTGAACGTCGGTTTTGTTGGCGGCATGGAATACCCGATGATTACCTTCAACGGGCCGCGCACCACCTTGCAGGACGATGGCAGCCGCACCTATACGCTGGCGGAAAAACGCTTCCTGATCGGCGTGGTCATCCACGAAATCGGCCACTTCTATTTCCCGATGATCGTCAACTCCGATGAGCGCCAGTGGACCTGGATGGATGAAGGTCTCAACAGCTACCTGGATTCCGTGGCCGGCCGGGAATGGGATGCCGAGATTCCCTGGGGTGTGGAGCCGCGCTATATCACCGACTACATGGAGTCACAAAACCAGGTGCCGGTGATGACCCAGTCCGACAGCGTGCCGCGCCTGGGACCGAATGCCTATTCCAAGCCAGCGACCGCGCTCAACATCCTGCGCGAAACCATCATGGGCCGCGAGCTGTTTGACTTTGCGTTCAAGGAATATTCGCGCCTGTGGGCCTTCAAGCGTCCGACTCCGGCTGATTTTTTCCGCACCATGGAAGAAGCCTCCGGCATTGATCTGGACTGGTTCTGGCGCGGCTGGTTTTACACCACCGACCATGTCGACATCGCCCTGAACCGGGTTTACCAGATGCGCATGGATACCGAGAACCCGGACATCGATTTTGCTCGCCAGCGCGACTTTGAAAAGTCCCTGCCGCCCAGCGTCTACATCGAACGCAATCGTCAGGAAGGCCGGCAAACCTGGGTTGAGCGCAATACCGATATCCGCGACTTCTATGACGAGAACGACCAGTTCACTGTTACCAATGTTGAGCGCAATCGCTACAACAACTTTCTCGAAGGTCTGGAAGACTGGGAGCGCCAGGTGCTGGATCGCGCCGTTGATGAGAATCTGAACTACTACCTGCTGGAGTTCACCAATGAAGGCGGCCTGGTGATGCCGATCATCCTGCAAATGGATTTCGCGGACGGCAGCAGCGAGGAAATGCGTATCCCTGCGGAAATCTGGCGACGCTCACCTCATGCCGTGAAGAAACTGGTGGTCACCGAGAAGGAAGTCGCCAGTATTGTTGTCGATCCGCTGCAGGAAACAGCCGACGTCAATATCGAGAACAACTACTATCCGCGCCGCATCATTCCCTCGCGCATTGAGTCCTTCAAGTCGGAGGGCAGAAGCGGCCTGATCAACCGCGACATCATGCAGGACATCAAGACCGAGCTGGATACTGACGATAACGACGAAGACAGCGATGCTGCCGACAATGAAGAAGGCGATGACGAGTAGTCGTTACAGCATCGCGCATTGGATCGCCAGCCTGCTGCTGGTGGCGTTACCCCTGACTGGCAACGCCCACCAGCAAAAATCCGCCGTGACCCGGGTGCTGTTCAATCCCAACACCAACAACATTGAAGTCATGCACCGCTTTTTCCTGCATGACGCCGAGCATGCCGCCAGCCAGATTTTTGGCGAGCGGCTGGCGCTGATGGAGTCATCCGAATCGCGCGAACTGTTTGGAAATTACGTGATTAACCGCTTCGCCATGGAAGCCACCTACGCCAGTGGCGACACCAGAACCCTGGCGCTGGACTATGTCGGCGAAGAAGTCGACGGTCAGTTTATATGGGTTTACCAGGAAATCGCCGCCGACGCGGACATCACCGCGCTTGCCATTATCAACCTCGCGCTGCGCGATGTGTGGGCAGACCAGACCAACCTGGTGAACATTGAGCGCGATGGGGAGGTCTACAGCCTGACCTTTACCGGCAGCGATGAGATGCTGCGCGTTGAGCTTGGCGCCTGAAAGCAACTACGTCCGCTGACAGACTCATACTTCACACCTCTGGTTCACTTCTGCTGTCAACACCTCTGGTTCTCATTCGCCGCTCACGCCCCGACTACTTACGGCAATTTGCGGCACGACCGTGGCCCAAGCCATCTATTCGGTGTAGTTAAAGTCCGCCGGTCCGGCCCGGCTAACCAGGATCACCACGTCACCGGACTCTGGTATCAGCCAGGAGTGCTCAACACCACCAGGAATCACCACATAGGCCCCGGCATTGAGCTCATGCACTGCGCTGCCCAGTTCCAGGGTCACGGCGCCACGCATGACGGACACGAACTCATCGTGGGTATGCCAGTGCCGGTCGAAACGGGTGCCGGCCGGAAACAGCGCATAGTAGGTCACGCCACCCGTTCCGGGATCTACCCGCTGCAGCGCAGTTTGCGTACCCAGTGGTACTCCGCCGCCGCCGCCTGGCGGTCCCCACTGCACGGCATCCAGGTTGATCGCCAGTGGCGTGGAGTCACTGTCTGCCGCCGGGGCAGCGGTGGCCAGCATCAACAGCACCGCAAAGTAGAACGTCTGGTTTCTCATAGCTGGTCCTCGCTCTAAAATCCTCTATCGAAGGCCAATGACTGAAGGCAACTGAAGTTAACAGCCATGCTTTGCAACGTGCTTGCCATGCTTTTCATGGGTAAACAGGCGCAGGGTAAACGAAATTCAGGAAGAATAAAAAAGGCCAGCATGGTTATTGCTGGCCTTCTAATACATCAACACGTCACATCTCTCGTGCATTTATGCTTATTGTTTCCCGCACTGAGTGTCAGCCCATCAATTCGGCTCGATCTCCAACGGGGCATAGTAAGACCCACCCGCGCTTTCAATCTGCTCGCGCCGCTGCTGCCATTCCGGGCCAGCCGAGCCGCCCTCTTCATACTGCAGATCCTGGCGCAGGTAGTTCCAGCTGGTGGGATCCAGCTCCTGGGCCATGGTCCAGTACTGCTCCGCCTTGGCATCGTTGTCGCGACGGAAATACCAGGTACCAAGCTGGAATGCCGGTTGCGCGCGTTCCGCTTCCGGGGTGCGCTGGACGATGCTGTCACGGACTTTCTGCCGGTCCCAGACATAGTCGCTGTCCGCGCCTTTCGCTACCCAGTCACGCACGATGGGGACATAGTCGTTGGTTCCAAAGGCACCGTCGAAATGTTCCTTGGCGTAGGTCCCTTCATTGATGCGCGCGATGTTGCCTTGTTCATCGATCCACACGCCCGAAGGCACATTCACCAGATTGTAAAGCGCACTGATGTGATGGTTCTGATCAATGATGGCGGTGTAGCTCACATCGGCAGCATCGAATATCGGCCCGGCATCGGCTTCACCGCCGGAGTCCTGGGCCACTGAAATTATCTCGAAGTTCTGGTCTTTAAGCTCGTCGTAAATCACTTGCCACACGGGCACGTCATAACGACAGCCTCACCAGGAAGCCCAGGTAAGCAGCAACACCTTCTTGCCGCGGAAATCCGACAGGCTGACCAGGTTGCCGTCTCGATCGGGCAATTCAAAATCCGGTGCCTGACCGCCGCGCAGAAAGCTCTGCCGCTTGACCGGCATTTCGCCGAACGCCCAGACGCTGTCCTGGTAGTCCACCACGTAGGCCTGCTGCAGTTTGTCTGCCAGCTCGGTGACGTTGAACCAGCCCTGGTTCTGCCGGGTAACGTACATATCGCTGTCGCGATCCTGCAGCACCGGGACACAAAGCTCTTCAAAGCAGGCGCCCTGCGGCTTCAGTTCAAAATCGTTGATGCGAGTCAGATCCTCGGGTTTGACCCAGAGATCCGTGGCATCGGGCAAGACCTCGTCCAGCTCCACGGCGCGCTCTTTATAGAGCACCGTCGCTGCCTGAGCGCTGGCCTGGGCACTTAAAAGCGAGCTGAGCAGGGAGAGCCCCAGCAGCGCGAGTATGTTTCGAAAGGTAATCAAGATGAACTCCTTGTGCGGCACCGGGTGGTGAATAGAGTTACCTGAACTCGATGCCGGACGGCCAGTATACAGGATTCAGCAGATCTCGCGCGGCGGGAGCCCGCATGGCTGGTCAGACAAGGTCCTCAAAGGCATTGGCCAGATCAAAATCCCGCTGTGTGATGCCATCCGCCTCATGAGTGGTGAGCGCGATATCCACCTTGTTATACACGTTTGACCATTCCGGGTGGTGGTCGTTTTTCTCGGCGAGAATGGCGGCACTGCTCATAAAACCAAAGGCCTGCACGAAGTTATCGAATTTAAACGTCTTGGTAAGCTTGTCATCGCTGAGCGCCCAGTCTCCTGCCGCATTCTTGTTGAGATCAGCAAGCTGTGCATCAATGTCGTTCTGCTTCAGTCGGTCTACCATCGGGTACTTTCCTCCAGGGCTGCGCTGTCGGGCCCCAAGCGGCGGGGCCAATACGTAATCGGTAATCAATAGTGCAGCCTGATTGTGGGTGTCAGGATTCGAGATTTCAGAGTTACAACTGTCTCTACTGGTTTTAGTTCCGGGCAGCACCGCGAATTTCAACCCGTTGGCTGGATTCCCAGAGAGCCCTGTTCAGCAGGGCGGCCTCGATAACAGCAAGGCGATGGGCATCGCCCCCGGACAGGCCAATGTCTGTATTGATCTGAAATGCCACGGTGATCCCGTGCCGGGTGTAGTGCCGCATACTGGAAACGTAGCCGGGAATCCAGCCGGCATGACCGAGCACGTCGCCTTGCGACTCGCTACTGTAGATTGCCACGCCCAGGCCATATTGACTCCTGGGATTGGCGGCCTCAATAATCTGTCCCTGTAGCATTGCGTCCAATGCCCGTTCACTTAACACCTCGCCGCTGAACAGCGCGTGTCCCCACTTCGCCAGATCCCTGGATGTACTGACCAAACCGCCGCCAGTCCATTCCAGGCCCGGATGCCAGGCCATCGCTCCTGACCCGGTGAGGGATTTTGCCGGCAATCCCAAAGGATTGTCCGCATTGGTATAGCCTGCCGCCAGCCCCGGTAGCGATCGTTGATTCGAGGGCGCCGTGGCAGCAAGCCCTAATGGTTCCAGAAACCTCGCCCTGAGCGTTTTATAAAAGTCCTGGCCACTCACCGTTTCGACCACCAGCCCGATAAGGATATAGCCGGAATCAGAATAGGAAAAATCTTCGACCGGGACTCCCTGCGCAGGTTGATCAAAGACAAACTGCAGCAGTTCCATGGGGGTGAATAACGCGCCGGGCTCCTGCCAGCGCTGTGCCAGTTGCATCGCGAATGCCTCGGTATACACATGGTCAGCCAGGCCAGAGCGGTGCCCCAGCAGCTGGCGGAGGGTCATGCGATCGTGATTGGCCAGTCGTGAATACCAGGGATAGTGCGCCAGATAATCAGATAACGGCGCATCAAGGTCCAGGTCGCCCGCTTCCCAAAGACTCAAGGTGGTTGCCGCCACCAGGGTCTTGCCAATGCTTTCCGCCAGCATTCTGGAGTCAGTGCTCATGACTTGCTGCCTTTCTACATCCGCATAACCGCTTGCGGCGGTAATCACCGTGTCATCGGGCAAGATGTACGCCGCAGTTATCCCCGGCAGCCCGTATTCGTCGCGGATATTTTGCAGAAGGCTTTGCAGTAGGTCTTGCCGATAGGGATCTTCATGGGGAGGGGTGGCGCAGGAGACCAGCAACATGCCCAGCAGCGGTAGCATCTTCCAATAGCAGTCGCGCTTCGGAGTCATGGGATTAAATTAGCCCTGGCCGGGTGGAATAACGGTAGTCACTGCATCACCTTAGGCGAACATCGATCTTCGGTGGCGCACGGTCAGAAAACCCGCTATCACAATCAGTAACACGGTATCGAGGGGCTGGGCGTCCGGCCACAGAGGGTTGATCAACTGGAAATGGAAAAACGCGGGTAGCAGAATACTGCCACGGAACTTATTGAAGAGCACCGTGACAATAATGCTGATGGCAACTGCGCCAAGAAAAAAAGGCGTGAACGACCAGTTGCTTTGCGGCGTGCCACTCAGCAGGAAAGCCGGAAAGTGCCAGATGCCCCAGATAATACCCAGAATCAGACCAGCCCAGAACGGTGCCAGCCTGCGTTGCATAATCGGCAAGGCCAGTCCCCGCCAGCCGATTTCCTCAACCGGGCCCTTGATGGCCATCAGCAGTACGGCCACCAGATAAACACCGACCGAGGGAAACGGGAACGGCTCATCCAGTGCCTCCCCCTTTAACGCGAACCCCAAATAAAATACCGCCGGCAGACCAACAATCATAAACAGCCACCAGCCAGCAGAGCACCGCCAGATCAACAGCCTGCTCAGAAAACGACGCAAGCCTGGCAAGCCAGCAGATTTAACAATCAACAGCAGTGCGGCAATAGCCGGTGCATAGGTCGCCGTAAAAAACAGCGGGTGATTGCCGGTCAGCTGACCGAACACTGAAGCCATCAAGTCAGGCAGGAATACATAGAGGGCAATAATGCCCCAGCAAATTGCGAAACTTATGACAAAAAACGCTAGCAACGCCCGGGAATCCAGGTCGATGCCAGCTTGATCATGCTGCACTGTGGATTGCTCGCCTGGATTACTGTTCATTCGGGACTCTGAATCGTGCATTGCGCACTGGATAAAGACCATTGAATGTCAATGACAACGGCTCGCCTCCAAGCGGAGCCTCTTCCGGCAGACCCCGCTGGGCATGAATATGCAGGTGCGGCTCGGAGCTGTTGCCGGAATTACCCAGCTCCCCCAATAAATCACCAACCTCAACCGCCTGCCCCTCACGCACCGTAATCGTATCCTGACGAAAGTGGGCCATCACCAGATAGAACCCGCCGCAATTGATGGCGACATAGTTGCCAGCCATCTGTTCCCGGTTCATCACCGGCACCGGGTTATCGGGCACGCCAGACACAACTTTGTCGACGCGCCCGCCGCAGGGTGCCAGCAACGGAGTTCCGAAACTTACATACGCCTCCGGGTCTTCCGGCCGCAGACCGCGCACGTTGAACCCCCATGTCGTAATCCGAAAAATATCGAGCGCGCGGCTTTGACCGCGATAAGCCCTGAACCGCTCAACATCGGGGTTCAGGGTTTGCAGATGGACGTTGACCAGGGTCCTGGACCCACCATGGGCAACCAGATAATCACCGGCTGGAAATGGCATGGCGACATCAATTACCTCCTGGTCGGGAATTTGTCTTCCCTGTAACGCAGTAAAACCCAGATAGGCGCCCAGAATCCCAAGCGCAACAAGCAACAACAGAGCACCGCTGTGCAGCACCCCCGTGTTCCATAAGCCAGAGCCATCCACCAGACCACGCCACCACTGGGAAGCCACGATCAGCGCCAACAACACCCAATACAGATAGGGAGTCCAGAAAGGCGGCATCGCCCAGAGCATCGCCAGAGTCATGCCGAACAGTGCCGCGGCAACGGCCAGTACTTGCAGGCCCCAGGCCAGCCAACCCGCTGCTGGCAAAAAAGCCAGCCAGGCCAGCAACAACAGCGGCAGGAGAATCTGGGCCAGTAAAATCATTAACATCGAGTTACTCCAATCGGGATCTTGACCAGTAAAGAAGCAGCAGCAGTGCCAGGAGCACATAGCCGGAAAGCAGGAACGGATACATGTCTGAGGAAATGCCGAGCAATTCGCCGGTAAAGTTCATCATGCCGTGAAACAGCAGAACCGCAATAATACTGCGACCAGTGCTGCGATAGACCTGGGTAATCAGTATCGTGGTGCAGACTATCATTGGCAGCCACCAGTAGAGCTGCGGGTTAAAGGTCGTGTTCGCATAATAGCCGGGGAACCAGACAAAGGGCGTGTGCCACGCTGCCCAGGCGGCGCCGTTGATCAACGCCGCTACGGCAGTGCTGTAGCGGCGCTGCAGCGCGTCCAGATAAACACCGCGCAACCCGATTTCCTCAACGGCTGGAAACACAAACGACAGCAGGATGAGAAATAGCAGTGCCGACGGATCCCGCAACAAAACCCAGGCCACGTTAAACGGCTTGTCCGTCACACCAAGCAGCAGAGCAGCGCCAGCCATGACCAGGTTGAACACCAGCCAGAAGTTCAGCAACACGAGCAGCCAGCGCACGCTGATCAGGCGCCAGTCCACCAGGCGACGAAGCAGCGCCAGCTGCGCCTTCCTGCCGCCCTGAATGCCGACCACCAAAAATGCCGCTACCAGCGGACTGGCGCCTCCTGCCAGAAAAAACAGAAGATTGGGCATTTCCCAGACCGAAGAGTCACTCCCCAGCATGGGCAACCAGCACACATAGGCCCACCCCAGATAGACAGCCGGGAAGCCCCAGAGCACTACGCCCGACGACTGCGCGGTCAACTGTTTTTCAGAATCTGGCAAGATAGTCACGCCTGTCTCAACCTGGAAACCATGAACACTCTACCAATATAAACCAACACCGGAGCTCGACTCTTGAGCTGGCGCAGGGCTAACTACATTTCTGCCGCCACAGATCAATGGCTGCGGCCTGACTGGTGATATCTGGATTACTCTGGTGCCGCTGAGACCGCTACGGGGTTTTGGTACTCAACTGCGGGCTTGTAGCGGGTCCTGGTATTCACGGGTATGATGAGGATAACGCGCAACCAAGACGCAGCGAGGCCGCCATGAACAACCAGTCTTTTTCCCGACGCCGATTCCTGCAAGCCAGCGGACTTACCGCTGTAGGACTACCTTCCCTGGCACGCGGCTATACCGCCGCCGAGATGCGGGATTTCTACGCCAACGGCGAGATGTCGGTAAACGTCTCGAAATGGGAGCTGGATACCCCGGCCCTGTGTGTGGATCTGGATCTGCTGGAAGCCAACCTCGACCACATGGCCAGCACCATGTCGGCCAACGGTATTGCCAGTCGCCCCCACGCCAAGACCCACAAGTGCCCGACTATCGCCCGCCAGCAGATGGAGCGTGGCTCGGTCGGTATTTGCACCGCGAAAGTGAGTGAGGCGGAGGTCATGTTCCAAAACGGTATCGACCAGATACTCAACACCACCGGCAATGTCACACCCAGCAAGATCAACCGGGCCATGAGCCTGCGCGCCCAGTGCCCGGGTTTTATCCAGGCCACCGATTCGCCGCAGAACGCACGCCTGCTGTCCGAGGCGGCGGTCGCCATGGGCCTGGTGGCCGACGTGGTGGTCGATGTGGACCCGGGCATCCGACGCACCGGGATCCCGTTTGGGCAACCAGCATTGCAATTGGCCCAGCTGGTGGATCAGCTCCCCGGCCTGCGTCTGCGTGGCATGCTCTGCTATGACGCTGCGGCCCAGCATGTGGTTGGCTTCGAGACCCGCAAGGCAGAAACACTGGAACGGATGGTACAGGCCACGGACACCTTCGATCTGATGCGGCGGTCCGGTCTTAACACCGAGATTTTTAGCGGCGGCGGCACCGGCACCTACAACATCGACCATGAGATCCGCGGCATGACCGACGTACAGGTGGGCAGCTACGTGTTTATGGATGCCCAGTACCTCTCCATTGGCGGCGAGCAGGATGCCGAGGTGTATTCCGACTTTGCTCCCTCTCTGACCATTATGACCACGGTACTCAACGACCAGTTTGCCGGGCGTGCTACCACCGACGCCGGCGCCAAGTCCTGCACCATCAATCAGCCCTGGCCGATCATCAAGGGCGAGACCGACATGAGCTACAGCGCGGGTTCCGATGAGTTTGGCAGGGTCGTCTACGGCGACAATGCATCGCGAAGCTACCAGGTAGGTGACAAGCTGGAACTAATCGTCTCCCACTGCGATCCGGTGGTGAATCTCTACGATCAGATGTATGCGGTCCGTGGCGACACCGTCGAAGCGGTATGGCCGATCTCGGCGCGGGGCATGTCCGCCTGAGGCTGACGTAGTTCGAGCGTTAGCCGAGGTTTTAATACAGGTTTTAACTCAGAATTAAACTCAGGCGTTAAACAGGGTGCGCAGGTGCGGATTCAGCATCCGCCCCTGGGGATCAAGCTCCCGGCGTAGCTCCACAAAATCCTGAAAGCGCGGATACAGCCGCGTCAGCTCGCGGTGGGTCAGACTGTGCACCTTGCCCCAGTGCGGACGGCCGCCGTACTTCCAGAAGATCGGTTCGATAGTATTGAAGTAGGGCCGGTAGTCTTCGCTGGCGGCGCGGTGGATGGATATCGCCGCATGGGGATGATCGCCATAGGCCATGCTCAGCCAGTCCTCGTCGGCACGCACATAGCGGTACTCCAGCACGAAGCTCACCTCAATCTCCTGCTCGTAGATGGTGCGCAGAATCTCGCGCAAACACTCGGCGCCCACCTCGGCCGCCACCGAGTACTCCATTTCATTGAAACGGCTATTGCGCACGTTGGAGAGGATCTTGTACGACAGGTCAACGGACTCGGTGGGCTGGATACGCGCGGCAGTGGCGTTGGACTGTCGCCGTCGCTCCGCTGGCGTCGGGTTGTCACTCAGACCCAGTGCCTCGGCAATGGACTCATCGTCACCGGGCTCCGGCTCAAGCGCCACTTCGCCAATTGGCTCGTCGGTCTCATCGATAGACAGCACCAGGGAATAATCGGAGTACACAAACGGGAAAATTTCAAAGTGGCGATGGCTGGCGGCAAGTGCATCAAAGTTCGCCAGGATGTCCTCGGTGGGCGCGGCCCATTCGCGTTTTTTCAACTTGTAGGATTCGCGATTCTGCATCGTCACCTGGGTGACAATACCCAGGGCGCCAAGATTGACCCGTGCGCCATGCAGCAGGTCCGGGTCGCTGCCATCAATATCCATGACCTGACCATCCGCGGTAACCAGACGCAGCGCCGACATGTAGGCTGACAGGGCAGGCAGGGTGACGCCGGTACCGTGGGTGCCAGTGGCGATCGCCCCCGCCACCGTCTGCCGGTCGATATCGGGCAAGTTGATCATGCCCTGGCCAATGGCGTGCAGCGGAGCGCCCAGATCACCCAGCCGGGCGCCAGCGCCAAGCGTGACCTGCAGCTTGTCCGGGTCGTGACTCACGATGGCGTTCAGTTGATCGATGACCACCAGGTTGCCGTCGGTGGGCACCAGCGCGCTGAAGGAATGTCCCGACCCAACCGGCCGAACTGGTCCCTGCGTGCTGCGCAGCAGCGCGCCCAGTTCTTCCTCGCTGCCAATATCGTAACGACCCGCTGGTCGACAGGTCTGGCCGCCGGACCAGTTGGACCAGGGCGTCGACTGGGCGAACGCAGCCCCACGGCTGGCAAAGGCACCAAACATCGCTGCCCGGACACTGGAGGCCAGAAACGAACGTCGCGATAAGGGCTTCATGGCGCGGCCCCTGCCATATAGGCAATCATCGCCCGGAAATCCGGAATCTCGCAGGCCATGCAGTAACCCAGCGGTGGCATCGAGTTATACCCATAGAGCACATTGTCCAGAATCGCGTCCTCGCCTTTCTGCAGCCGACGCTGCCATTCCGCCGTGTCGCCGGTTATCGGTGCGCCCGCTTCCCCGGTGATATGGCACAGCGCACAGCTGCGCGCCCACTTGCCCAGCAGGTCTTCGTCCACGGCCGCAGCCGGTGCGGCTAATACTTGTTGGGTACGGGGGGCAGGTATGTCACTTTCGCCGGTCAGGCAAGCGGTCAAAAACAGAGACAGGAGCGCCGGGAGGATTATTGTTTTCATAGGCCGTTGTTCTCGAAGCGATGAAGCACCTTAACCAGCGGTCCTGGGGCTGTCAATTTGTAAGTCTTGTCTTTATGAATCCAATCTTTACGAATCTTGTTGTTGCCAGTTAAGGGCAATTGGCCAGGGAAACCGGATGCCTTTGGATCCTTTCACGTGTGTTCGCGTGTGCGGTCGCGCTCGCGAGCAGCTACCCGGACTAATCCACATTCGCCTCCTGTCGGGAACTGCTGTATTTTTGGGCTGACTACTGCTGCTGTTCACCACCTGTTCCCAGCCCGGATAAACCATGCCCCTGACGCTTTTCGATGCCGCAAATCCACAGCTTGACTGGTACGTTGTCAACGACGGTGTCATGGGCGGTCAGTCGGACGGTGGCTACAGCCTGGAAGATGACGTTCTGGTGTTCACCGGGGTGACCAACACCGACGGCGGCGGCTTCTCCTCGATTCGCACCCAACCTGAGGCATTGGGCTTCAGCGATCAACAGCAGATCGTGCTGCACGCCCGCGGCGATGGTCGCCGCTATGTCTGTCGCCTGGAAGATGATCGCGGCACTGCCTACTGGGCAGACTTCGAGCCACCGGCAGATGCCTGGGGTGAGGTATCCATCGCGCTGACGGCGTTTCGTCCGCGCTTTCGCGGTCGCTGGCTGGATGGCCCGCCGCTGGACCCGACCCGGGTCACCATGCTCGGCCTGATGTGCTACGACGGCCGCGACGGGGCGTTCCGGCTGGAGATTGATCGCATCCAGGCGGTCTAGCACCGCAAGGACGGCCACGGGCTCTGGCTCTGGCTCGCGTGCGGACCAAATCTGCGCTATTTTCTCTGTCCCGCAATAGATACTCAGGAGTTTTTTCATGATTCAACGCACACTTGCCTGCCTTGCCCTGTTCAGCACCCTCTGCCTGACCGGCCCCACCCTGGCCCAGGACACCCCCGCCACAGTGCTTGACTACGACATGGCCCAGCGCGCCATGAATGCCGCGCTTGCCGAAGCGCGCGCCAACGACTGGAACCTGACCATCATCGTCGCTGATCACAATGGCACACCGGTCATGCTGCACCGCATGGATGGCGCTTCCGCCCGCACCTTTGAGATCGCCATGGCCAAGGCCAAGGTGGTTACCGAGACCGGACTGTTCTCTGGCGAATACGGCCGGCGCCTGGAAGCGGGAACCATTGAGGAAATCGAAGGCGGCATCCACTACGCCGGCGGCGTACCCGTAATGCTGGATGGCGAGCAGATTGGAGCGGTTACTTCCAGTGGTGCGCGGGGTGTTGAGGATGAACAGGTCTCACTAGCCGGGGCGGCAACGATCGGAGACTAGCAAGTTAATGCCTCTCGGTGCGAGGATGCGCCGACACTTCGGCCGCAAAGCCTGGCGGGTTGAGTGAATTGATTTCAGAAAATCAGAATACTCCAACCCGCTGGCGTTCCCCCAAGTCACTCATAGCATCAACATCATGCCGGCTAAAAAGGCATTCAGGATGTGCTGGTGGCTTAAAAGAAATCCCATGAGGACCGCCTGGAATATTGATTTGCACGCACAGGACGACTCATTTGTTGAAGACTCTGCGCGTATCCGTTGGCAAAGGCCACCTCAGCTACGGTGGGTGGATTTGAGAGAAGGAATGGCCTGGCATGGCATGAAAAGAAAGGGGGAACAAGGAGCCCCCCTGTCACAGCCCCTGCGCCTTCACTTGTAAAAGCTTGCACCCAGGACTTACTTTAGCCATTCAACAGATCGTTCTGCCTTTTAACACTGTTCATAGCTTTCAGCGACGGATCTTCTGACCGGTCCAGATGGCTGGGTATAAAGGCCGCATCCCAAGTCAGCCGACGGGTCGATTGGTATTACGGCCGTGGCCAGGTGATACCGGTTTGATACGTAGCAAACGTCACTGTGATACCACTCTGATACGATTGAACCTGCACGTCATGAGCTTGTGTCCTCTTGTACCGACCCCAGGAACCTTATTTTTGCGGCTTCGCCACCTTCATTAGGGAAAGATTAATTTTCCGCTGGTGTCCGACAATTTACTCTTAAAAAAAAATAGATCTGAGCCTCCTCTATTTTCTATGGAAATCCATAACCTGATAGCCTTTGTCGACTTCTTTGCCTCGGCTTTCTTCGCAGCATCATAGGCACTGGTAGCCTCGCGATAAGGCCTCGATATTCTCGGCTTTTGTGGCTTGGGGTGCTGACTGGCGTGGGCGCTGGTACCGTTCGAGAGCTTGTGCTTGCTGCTCCGGCATTCTGCATTATCAACTCCAACTATCTTGCAACCTGCCTGCTTACAACAGTCATCGTCTACCTTGCCGCGCCGCGCATCGAATCCCGCTTCAAACTGTTACTGTGCTTCGATGCGCAGGGTCTGGTCTTTGTCACCGTAGCTGGCGCAGCCAAATCTCTGGACTATGGCAGGCGCAATGGAGGCGATTGTTCTAGGAGTGGTGACAGCCTCTGGCGGGGGCATAATTGGCGATCTGGCTGGCGCGGAACCCGCAATCATTCTGCAACGGGAGATCCAGGTCACCGCGGCAGCGACCGGAGCCTGAGCTTATCTGCTGGTCAACTCCCTGGATACCCACTGGCTGAATGCTGCTGTAGCCGGATTAATCGTAGCCTTTACTGTTCGAGGGTTGGCTATTTCCTTTGACTGGACGATGCCCGGGTAGCGGCGGTCCGCAGCCGACACCAAACATGAAAAGTGAAAATGGAAACTGAAAGCCCCTAACCACCTCTAACCACCTCTAACCTGCTGATTGCGTTCAATGAGCTTTGCCTGGGCAGCCACCTGCTCTAGCAATTGCCTGGCCTCGCAGGCAGCCTTTTCGCTCGCAAACGAAGCTGAATGCAAAATGCTCGAGCCGTCACTGGCCAGCAACTCAAAGCAATGTTTGCCACTTGCGTCCAGTGCATGTTTGCACTGGAAATCTCCGGACTGAAGTTTATTTATGGCCAGTAACGCCTGTGTCCGGTCATCAAAGTGCTGTGATGAACCGAGAATGGCGCGATTCGCAGCGATGAGCTCAAACCTGAACTCACCTCCACTCATGGCGTACAGTTTTAGTTTTGGAAACACTGCTTACGGCCTTGCCGCAACACCCACGAGCTCGCTTTCGCGCCCCTGTTACAGGAATCTGTTTGGCAGGATGACACTGTCATGACTACAACATTTCCCGTCCAAGTATGCCACGCGGGACTCTGTGGCCCACATCATGCACATAGTCAGGACCAATAGAATCAAGTGTCGGGGTACCGCTACCGCGCATGGCGATCAGCAACTCGCGGTTGAGCAGATCCAGCACGCGCTCGACTCCCGCCCGACCAAAAGCGCCCAGGCCCCAGCAGTAGGGTCGACCAATACCAACAGCATCGGCACCAAGAGCCAGAGCCTTGTAGATGTCAGTACCACGGCGAAAGCCCCCATCGACGATGACGGGCACCCGGCCATTTACTGCGCTGACCACATCGGGAAGACACTCAATACTGCCGCGGCCAGTTTCGACGGCGCGGCCACCGTGGTTTGATAACCACACAGCGTCAGCACCGTTGGCTACCGCCAGGGCTGCATCCTCGGGCGCCTCAATGCCCTTGATGATCACGTCCATGTTAGTGGCCTCTTTCATGCGACCGATCACGCTCCAGGTGAGAGCCGGGTTGTTGAGACCAACGCCACGCATGTTCAGACCGTCGAAGATAGGCTTGGACTGGCCGGTATGGCAGCTTGAACAGGCGCGGTTGTCTTCACGGATCAACTTTGACTGGGTCTCGGTATTACGCCCCCCGGGCAGATCAATAGTCAGGCACACGGCGGTAGCGCCGGCAGCCTCGGCACGGCGCAGTATGGCCTCGGTGTATTCCCAGCGCGTGGTGGGATAGAGCTGGTGCCAGATGGGGGCACCGCGAGCGGCAATAACATCTTCGATAGGCGTAGAAGACTGGGTCGAGAGCACCATGTGATGCCCTCTGGCGGCGGCTGCCCGGGCTGTTCCCAGCTCAGCCTCGGCATGATAAGCGCCCTGGCTGCCGACGGGGCAAAGGAAAATAGGGGATCGCGCCTCGCTGCCGAGGACGTTGACATTGGTATCAGTCTGGCTGACATCCACCAGTCTCCTGGGGCGAATCTGAAAGCGGGTAAAGCCGTCGCGATTGGCGCGCAGGGTGTTATCACTATCAACACCGGTATTTAAATACCCAAGGTGGGCCGGTGGTATTTTTGTGCTTGCCACCGCCTCCATCTCGAACACGTTTATAACATCACTGGGGTCGGTCAGGCGCTGGCCCAGTGTTTCCTCGACCTCTTGGGAAAAGGCTGAATAGCTGGTAAGCAGGGGGCTGGCGGCCAGAAACTTCAGGAACTCGCGGCGGTGATTCATGGTAGGCGGACTCTCCGGGAATTTTTCTAAAAACTACCCCCCAGGGATCAGCTTGTCCAGCGACCAGTAAACAGGGACAGATTTATTCCCCGGGAGAATCTCTTCGTTAACAATAAATCTGTCCCTGTTTGCTAATTAAACCAGTTCAGGATGCGGCTGTATTTGACTGTCAGTCCCCGCGCCGTTTCATCAAACATACGGTTGGGTAAGTTCAGGCCGTCCTCATCCACCTCATTGTAGACCACAAACAAACCGGCATTGGCAGACTGCAGCCATGAGAAACGGACGTTGGTGGCCAGCACCTGGTCGCGCTTGTTGTATTGCACCAGGGTCTGCAGGAGGATTTTGGGCGTGAATGAGTAAGACAGACGCAGCCGTGCCAGGTCGACCTTGAAGTCACCACCGGGGACCGGCAGGCTGATATCACTGTGATTCCAGGACAGTTCGGCGTTAAAGGTTTCGCCGACCCGGTAGCGGAAGGTTGGCTCCACGTTGACCCGTTCGCCACCAAAAAAGCCGCCTATAAATGAGCGGATGTTGACGCTCGCTGGCGCCCCCTGGTTGGTGAAAAAGACAAGCTGCGCTTCCTCGTGCTCATAAACACCTACCGGCACCGTCACGCCGCGCACGATCTGGAACGATTCCTTGACTCCTTCCCGAGTCAGATTCATGCCCGTGTGCAATTCATCACCGGTGCGCCATTCCCAGTGATTATCGATGTGGGTGAATTCGGTTTCCGTAAAGCCGTTGAAGTCGTCATAACGGCGCCAGGAAATATGCGGACGCAATTCCAGGATACCGATGAAGTCGTCAGGTCGATAACGATTGAATATCGACGCGTTGTACTTGCGATAGGCCGTACGCGCGAGAAAACCAACCTCCGGATTGAAATTTGGCTGGATCTCGGTATACCCGGCGCTAAGCGTCCAGCTGACATCGTTGTAGTTGGCGTTGACGCTGTATGCGCCGTCATCGTCTTCCAGCCCCGGCGTATCGGTTTTGGCTGCCCAGCCATTGAACAGTATGGTGTCACCGATACCCCAACGACCATCCACCGCGAAGGTGCGGTTCGTGTCTTCAACGCCGGGTGCTGTTTGCGAGCCGTCACCGTCACGACCCACGTACATGAAACCCACGGTAGAACGATTTCCCAACTCGTGATTCACCCGTGCTACGGTAAAGTCATTCTGCGCAACAGCACCGTCCACGCCCTCGGCGCGCATCGCCAGCAGACCGATGTTGGTATCGGAACTCACCTTGCCGGTCAGGCGCGCACCGCCGGTGATCGGGAACTGGGTGCCACCCGGGCCGACCCCGATGCGGCGGGAAAAGAACAGCTCCGCTTCCCTTGGGTTACCCACGGAAAACTGCCCGGCGTTCTCAAGGAAGAAAGGCCGGCGCTCTGGAAAGAACAGGCTGAAACGGTCGAGGTTGATCTGAATATCGTCCACCTCCACCTGGGCAAAGTCGGTGTTATAAGTGGTGTCCAGGGTGAGACTTGGCGTGATGGAATATTTGACGTCGAAGCCAAACTCTTCGTTGAAGTCGGTACCGTCGATAGTGGCCGTATTGCGATTTGCGCTGGCCAGCACGTAGGGAGTGACCAGCAGATTACGCTTGGAGGGCACCTGGATGGCACTGATGGTGCCCCCCTCGGAAATACGATTGAGACTAAACTGCCGCTCAATAGGCGACCAGAACGACACCTCGTTGCGGCGCCGGATGTTACGCTGAAAATTGATGCCCCATGACTGTTCACCGCCACCGACATAGCGCAGGGAGGAGAACGGCAATTCCATCTCGGCGCTCCAGCCATAATCACCAATCTCGGTTTCCACGGTCCACGGCGCATCCCAGTTCAGGTTGAAGCCGCCTCCGCCAGAGCCGAAAGAACCAGAGCCTTCATTGATCACCTGGCCATCGTATTCGACACCGGCCGGGTTGGTGCCGAAAATAAAGCCGTTCTGACGATCCATGTAGCCATCGATGATGACCTGAAAACTGTCAGTTTCCTCCAGATCGGAATCCCGGCGGCTGTCGGCGACAATAATCTGCTCGGGATCACTGTCGTAGGCGATGACGCCGATATAGAGCGCCGTGTCGGTGTAGCCGATATAGACTTCGGTACGCTGGGACGATGGCTGGCCTTCATTGGGCTGCTGTTGCGTGAAACCGCTGGTGGGTGCCACCGTCTGCCAAACCGGGTCATTGAACACATCACCATCGATAGACGGCGCCTGGACCAACGGAAAGGCCGTGGTGCTGGGCTTGATTTCTTCCTCGGTCAGAACCTGCGCCTGCAGGTTGACGCAGAACGCGAGCAACAAGCTCGCCAGCACACCTGAAATTCGACCAGTCATGGCTGGTCCGATCTCGCCAGCAGCGTGATATGTCATGTCTATTCCCCGGTAATGATCAACACCCAAACCCTGCTCAAACCAGGCCTGGCTCAAGCTGAAAGCAGGCGCGACATTAGGTGCTTTTCACGGGGAAATCAAGCGTTTAGAGAGGAAAACCCTGCTTTTCATAAGGGAAATTACAAAAAGTTATAAATTCGCCAGAAGCAGGATCAGTCGCCTGGAAAAGCCCCTGCCTGATAAATATACCTGAGCAACAAAATCATCAGGGCTAGCAATGAAATGCCGGGCGTATTCTCGACATGTTCTCTGTAATAAAAGTATGGGTGTCCTGTTAGTTTTTTGTTCTCTGAAATAAGGAAAGTATGGGTGTCCTGTTAGTTCTGTTAGTTTTGTTAGTTTTTACTTCTTACCCTACTACTTAACCTCATACCGCACCCCCGTAATGATACTTTTTACGTGCTCCATACAATTCCATTGACCCTCGCCAAAAATTTTTCTGACGTCCTCCACCACGGCCGCGTAGCCGTAACGCGGGTGCGCGTCATGCACGGCAACGCGGGCGCCCGAATTGAGGAAGGGTTCGAAGTCCTTGAAATCCTGGTAGGCCTGCTCATGGTTGCCATCAATCCACAAAAAGTCGATGCCCACTGTCTTGTCCCAGTTCCGCGCGGCCTCCCCCGAGAACCCTTCAATCAGAGTAAACGTGCCGGCAAACCCATTCTGTTCAAGTCGCGAAGTCACTAGCGCCTTGCTGGGCTTGTCCTCCAGCGACACACAGTTGTCGGTGCGCTCGGCCTGCACATCCAGATCACGGGCAAACGGATCAATGGCAAAGACGTGCCCGGCACGCTCGTTGGCACCACGCAGCAGATAGCTGGTGGACAAGCCGCCATAACAACCGATTTCCACTATCACGCCATTGTGCGGTATCTGCGCGGCCCAACAGGACAGCATGCCAGCCTCGGTATGGCGAATCATGCCGCCGTAAGCACGTTTGTCGTACTTGTATCCCCGCAGCACTCCCTGCACGTTGTGGAACACCGGGCGAGAAAAGCCGGAAACCAGCTTGGGGCCGTTTTCCTGCCAGGCCTTCTCCAGAAACTCATTGGGCCCCATGCTTAAATTCCTTGATTGAAGTTGAAGCGTAAACCTACCCGCTAGCGACACCGCAAGCAAACTCTTCCGTCCCACAAATTATCAAGTTTCAGGGGGACACCCACCCTTCGAGAGTTTCAGAGTTTCAGGGGAGAAGTTTCAGAGGGACACCCACCCTTCTTAACCCACCCTTCTTAGAATCAGGAAACATCCATCCTTCTGGCAATCCTGAGAATCACTACTACACTGAGTTGTAACTACGAATTAGCGATTGGTTAGGACCCGACCTCGGTCCACTCTCATTTCCCCGGAGGACACGCCCTACTACCACTGCATCTCGCGCTGTGTGCGGCGAGCATTTCTCTGTGGCCAGGATCGCTTCACCGGTCAATCTTTCAACCACCGCAAACCCTGGCTGGTGAAACGTATTCGATTTTTGTCCAACATCTTTGCCATCAATATCGCGGCCTATGCAGTCATGTCCAACCACTATCACCTGGTGCTGTATGTCGACCAGGCGAGAAGCCGACAATGGTCCGATGATGATGTGATAACCCGCTGGCTGACGATACACAAAGGTCCGACGGTGGTGCAGCGAAAAGCTACAGGAGAATCGCTCTGTCCGGCTGAAGTCAGGCTATCGGATATCAGCTCGTTCTTGGCACGCCTGAACATTACACCACGATTAAAAACCTATCGCGAAAAAGTATTTGGGCCATCGTGTGGAAGGCTCAGCGGTTAGCCCACGCCCTGGCCTATTGATCCACAAAGTTCCATGCGCCTCACGAGTAACACCGAAAAACACTAGTAATCAAGGCACTGGGCACCAGTAGCTTATAGGCTGGCGAGCACTTACCGGATCAAACAATCTCTTGGATTACTAAACGATTAGCTTCCTTGGTGATACCTGCCGTCTTCCCAGTTGTCTTCGACGCTGCTACGATTTGTCGCCTGTATATTGACTTCCGGATAACTCGTGCCCATGCACCAGCTTCAGGACCGCAGCTTCTTTAAATTGCGTTGCTAGTTCACGCTAATGAAAAACAAACGGACTAATATCATTTCAGCGAAATATTTCTGCTTCAGAAATATTTCTTTCTTCTTTTGCTGCCTAGTAGCGCTACTGCCGACAGTGGCGCTTGGCCACGGTGTTGATGAAGGTACGCAGCGCTTTCTCAGTACCAATGAAGGAATGGCCATACTGCCCTTCATGTACATCGGTGCCAAGCACATGGTCACTGGTTATGATCACCTGCTTTTTCTCGTTGGCGTGCTGTTCTTCCTCTACCGGCCAAGAGATGTATTGATCTACGTAAGTTTTTTTACCCTAGGCCATAGCCTGACGCTGATTGTGGGTGTCTACCAGAATATCGCAGTAAATGCCTATCTCATCGATGCGATAATCGGTTTGTCGATTGTTTATAAAGGCTTCGACAATCTCGGCGGGTTTCAGCGACTGCTCGGTTATCAGCCGAACACCAAGGCGGCAGTTCTTGTATTTGGCCTCTTCCACGGTTTCGGGCTGGCGACCAAACTTCAGGATTTTGAGTTCGCTGACGAGGGCTTGCTGGAGAATCTGATTGCATTCAATGTCGGAGTCGAGATCGGCCAGTTCCTGGCGCTTATCTTTATCGTTCTGGCACTCAGTTTCTGGCGGCGATATGCCAGCTATCTGAGGTTTTCTGCGGTTAGCAATGTACTGCTGATGGCTGGCGGTTTTGTACTGACCTTTTATCAGCTGTCTGGCTATCTTCTTGCCTGAGCTGGTCATGATAGAAGACTCACGCATGGAAAAATCCGAATCGAGAAACCTAGATGGATGGAGAGCAATGAGCGATGGCTGAATTTCAGCACCAGATTCTAAGCACCAAAAGTCTGCTGAAAGCGCTGGCTGCCGCCTTGATCACTGCCATCGCGCTATTTGTTTCTACCGTCCTTCCGGCCGAATTCGGTATAGATCCTACCGGCCTTGGCGCAGCGCTGGGCCTGACCGATTTGGCCGCAAGCGCCGCCTCACCCGAGCCAGTCAGTCGACCCGGCAGCGGTGACCTTGCCTTCCGACAGGACGTGAACGAAATTGTCATCCCTGCCAATAGTGGTCTCGAGTTCAAGTTTTTCCTGGCCGAGTATGCGACCCTAAACTACGACTGGAGCAGCACCGAGCCATTATATTTTGATTTACACGGAGAACCGGACGGCGACACCAGCGGCTATTTCGAAAGCTATGGCGTGGCAACAGTCGACAGCATGCAGGGAACCCTGACAACACCATTTGCCGGGTCCCATGGCTGGTATTGGCGCAATGACCATGATCTTGACGTGGTGGTAAGCTTGCAGACCATGGGGAATTATGAGGTGATCGGAAAACTGTAGGTCGACAAACGTTTATACAAATTTTGAATGGAGTAGGGATAATGAAAAAACCGATGATAAATTCAATCAGAGTCTGTGCGTTTATCGTAGGATTGATGGTAAGCGCCGCACTCTCGGCGCACCCAAACCACGATGAGGTGGAGCAGCTAACGCAGGAGACGGCGATCGAGTCGGCAGAGGTCAAACTCTCGGAACTCGTTGATACCGGCGAACTCTCTTCGGTGTGGACCGAGCAAGAACCAGCAGGGGCGCAGGTGGCGCGAATCAATGGCCGCCAGAACTGGATTGTTTCCTATCTGGATGCGAGCGCAAAGGAAAGGCTTGAACTCGTATTTACCATGACCGGTGAGTATGTCTCCATGTCCAGGACCGCGATTGCAGATACCGCATCTCGATAGTCGCGAGGAACACTATTGGATTGGTTGCTTGACGATCAGTTCACTCGATCAATATGCTACTTGGACTATCAGTCTCCCCGCTGCTCAGTTGCCGGTGTTTAACAACAGCCAATACGCTGTGAACAGCATTACCGCACAGCAGAATATGGACTGCGTGCCACCTACCATGACTGACTTCCACATGACAAAATCGCTGCGCTTCTTGAACTCGTGAACGAATACGGCAGTAGCCGTGATGATCGCACCCCACCCCATCAGGAGCGTGCCAAGCAGTGCAGCGACAGTCATTTTAAGGGCCAGCGAAGGTGGAAAGTAGACCGACGGCGTTCTGGTAACACCGTATAGCAACCCAGTCAGCCAGAAGCTCGCGAACCCTGCGCAGAATATACAGGCGAATAGAAAACCGGTTAGCAAAGCGACTTCGATCAATCCGTTTGTCCTTTAATCGGTGAATCCGTGATCGTTAGCTATCTCAGTTTATCAGAAATCTTGATTAGTGAAGCAGTGATGAGTCTAGCGGTAGCGCTGCCTTGGGGATGGCAAGCCTCTTCTTCCTCAATTCTCAAGAAGCTGTGTCATAATTAGAACGTAAGGTATATCCAGGGTGAAAGGCTGTCCAGTTTCTTTCACAGAGGGTCCGGAAGGCGACCAAAACTAGCAGAGACAGCAGGTCTAAGGGCGCTACTGGATTGCTAGCTTGACAGAAAGCTCACCCGATCAATAGATTTTCAAGTGTCAGGGACACCCACCTTTCTGGCACCTTTCTGGCAATCCTGAGAATCACTACTACACTGAGTTGTAACTACAAATTAGCGATTGGTTATGACCCGACCTCGATCCACCCTCATTTCTCTGCAGGACACGCCCTACTACCACTGCATCTCGCGCTGTGTGCGGCGAGCATTTCTCTGTGGCCAGGATCGCTTCACCGGTCAATCTTTCAACCACCGCAAACCCTGGCTGGTGAAACGCATACGACTTTTGTCCAACATCTTTGCCATCAATATCGCGGCCTATGCCGTCATGTCCAACCACTATCACCTGGTGCTGCATGTCGACCAGGCGAGAAGCCGACAATGGTCCGATGATGATGTGATAACCCGCTGGCTGACGATACACAAAGGCCCAACGCTGGTGCAGCGATACGTAGCGGGAGAATCACTCTGCCCGGCCGACATGAGAAAAGTACGGGAGCTAGCCAGTATATGGCGGGTCAGGCTATCGGATATCAGCTGGTTCATGGCGCGCCTGAATGAATACATCGCCCGCAAAGCCAATGCCGAGGACAATTGTAAAGGCCGGTTCTGGGAAGGCCGCTTCAAATCCAAAGCCTTGCTGGATGAAAAAGCACTGCTATCTACCATGGCCTACGTGGATTTGAATCCGATCAGGGCGGGGATTGCCAGAAATCTCAAGGAATCCAGCTTCACATCCATTCAGGACCGCATTAAGGAAGTCGCCGGAAAAAGCCTGAAAGATAAACCGCCGTTGATGGCATTCTCGGAAAGCAAGGCACATGCCGCGCCGATAGCAACCCTGCCCTTCAACCTGAAAGACTATTTCGAGTTGGTGGACTGGACCGGCAGAATCGTCAGAAAGAGCAAGCGGGGGTTTATTGCCTCGTCAGAACCCTATCTACTCAACACCCTGGCTCTCACACCACACGAGTGGGAATATCTGGCCCTGACGATCCAGAAACGCAGCATCAATACCATTCACGGACTGCGGCGGCTTAAAGCCAAAAAAAACCAGCGAGCACAAACGCTGGCCGCCTGAGTAATCACTCCCCAAAAACAGGCTAAATCGCCTGGAAAAGCCCCTGCCTGATAAATATACCTGAGCAACAAGACCATCAGGGCTTGCAATGAAATGCTGAGCTTATTCTCGATATGTTGCCCGAGTTAAGAATTATGGGTGTCCTGTTAGTTCTTGGGTGTCCTATAAGTTATAACCCGCTGGCTGACGATACACAAAGGCCCAACGCTGGTGCAGCGATACGTAGGGGGAGAATCACTCTGTCCGGCCGACATGAGAAAAGTACAGGAGCTAGCGAGTATATGGCGGGTCAGGCTATCGGATATCAGCTGGTTCATGGCGCGCCTGAATGAATACATCGCCCGCAAAGCCAATGCCGAGGACAATTGTAAAGGCCGATTCTGGGAAGGCCGCTTCAAATCCAAAGCCTTGCTGGATGAAAAAGCACTGCTATCTACCATGGCCTACGTGGATTTGAATCCGATCAGGGCGGGGATTGCTCGAAATCTCAAAGAATCCAGCTTCACGTCCATTCAGGACCGCATTAAGAAAGTCGCCGGAAAAAGCCTTAAAGATAAACCGCCGTTGATGGCATTCTCCGAAAGCAAGGCACATGCTGCGCCGATAGCAACCCTGCCCTTCAACCTGAAAGACTATTTCGAGTTGGTGGACTGGACCGGCAGAATCGTAAGGAACAGCAAGCGGGGGTTTATTGCCTCGTCAGAACCCAATCTACTCAACACCCTGGCTCTCACACCACACGAGTGGGAATACCTGGCCCTGACGATCCAGAAACGCAGCATCAATACCATTCACGGACTGCGGCGGCTTGAAGCCCAAAAAAACCAGCGAACAGAAACGCTGGCCGCCTGATTAATCACTCCCCAAAAACAGGCTAAGTCGCCTGGAATAGCCCCTGCCTGATACATATACCTGAGGAACAAAATCATTTGGGCTTGCAATGAAGTGGAGGGCTTTCCCCGGATATTTTGATCCGAATAGAAAGCATGGGTGTCCTATAAGTTTTGCCCGGGCGGCGATCCGGACAGCATCGTATTTGTAAAGATGACTTTTATACATCCTGTGCGCTATTCTCTAGCCAGGACTCCTAAAGTTCAGAAGGACCTCATCGCAATAATAAAATCAACAAACAGGTGCCCCGAATGTCGTTCCGAATTCTTCAGTCTCTGACCGCCTTCACGATCGCATGTCTGCCATTTCTGGCCATTGCGAATGGCATTACAACAAATCCCTATTTCACAGAAATCGCACCCGATGCCACTCTCATCGAAATAAACGCCGTAGATGAATTCGGTGACGCCACAATTGTCGGGCAACCGGGTGCCGTGATGAATAATGCCATTGTGAGTCTGGTCAATCTGCAGACTGGTGGTTATCGGCAATTTCAAGCAAACGCCGACGGCAGCTTCAGCGGCGAGATTTTTGCCCCCCCTGGCTCCAACATTACCGTCCATCACAACGATGAATCTCGCGGCTACGGCAGTTACTTCATCCCGACCGCCGCAGCCACTCTGGTGAGGAGTCCTCTCAATAATGAATCTGCTGGTGCCTTCGCTACAACTATCGGAAAACGCGACACAAGTATTGCACGCCCTGATTTCGTGGATATTGAGAGCATAGGACAAAAGTCAGTACCAAAAATATGGATCGCGGGAGAGATTCCAGAAACAAACTGGAGCGCGGGGCAGTCTGGCACTCTCACCGGCGAGGCTAGCCTGTACGATCACAACTTATCGCACTACACGCTCGCCAATTTTGAGGTTAATGGCCGATTATTCTTACAGCGAATAATCGATGATCAGGGCAATCAGGAGCGTCCACACCCGGAAGCCATGTCCCACGTCCTGACCCCCAGCGGTTTGCCTATCGAGCGCAGACGATCAATCGATTCGGTAATGATCGGTGAGTTCACAGTCACTTTCTCAACGATGGCTAACGCGAGAAGGGCTGATTCGACCTGGCAAATAAACTACGAAGTCCCTGCAAATTTACCCAATGGCGTCTACAAGCTCGTCTTCGAAACTTCAACTTATCTGCCTCAATTCGATGATCTCTACTACGAAGACATTGATGGACTACTTTTCATCAATGACCGACTGTTCACCAGCGCAAACGGAGAAGCCGGATGGGTCAGTCAGATACAAGTCGGAGAACTCAGTGAACGAAAACTAGCTCCTGTCATTGGAATGAATGCACTGAGCCAAGGCTCCCGAGGAATTGTTAGCATCGAAGAAAGGGGTCGCTTTGGAATAGCCGGTCACATGATCATCAATTCCAAAGAATTCATCTTGCCCATGGTCGATACGCGCACCGGCGAAAAATTCACTTACAGCCTCGAACCTTTCTTGCCAATGATAAGCGCAGGGAACAAAGGCACCCCTAGCCCCCCAACAATCAACTTCGATTTCACTAGTGGAGAGTATTCGATCATCATCACTCGTCCGGATGGCTCAGTGCTGGATCTAGGTTCTGGAGCAACCAAAGGCGCTTTTTATCAAGCGATATCGAATCTGCATGGCGGGCCCCTTTCACCTAATAGTAATAACCCTACTCAGTTTTTTGGCCTCACAACACTCCAGGGGAATTTTCGCGTTCGTTTCGATCAGTACGGACTCCATGACATCAAGCTAACCGGGTCGATCGAGGATGTCTTCGGGAACGAATACTCATTGAACGGCACCTACGAAGTATGGGTCGCCAAAGCTCTCGACTTTGAGGAAGGCGTCTTTCCAAGCACACCCTTCGAAGTAGGCGATAGCTTTGCGCCTACGCTTATTGTTCAGCCCGGCGTTCCAGCGGCTGTCGAGATGACATTAAGACACTATCCAAACTCTGACGTGGAAGAATTGCAAACTCACTCCGCCATAGGAATGGCAAACTCTTACGGCTATTTCGCGCCTTCAAAGACACCATTTGTCTTCACGCAGCCTGGCGAGTACCGCGTTGATTACACTGCCAGCTTCGTGGATGAAGACGGCGTTCTTTGGATGGGGAGCAGTACATGGGGCAGCGTCGTGGAAACTCCTGATTCACAGCTGATCGCGCACGGCAGTCGTGGATTCGACGGTGGTGGCCCTGATGCGCAATGGCTCTTCATGAGTGATGATGATGAAGTAGGAGTTCATCTCGAATTTCCTTACCAGTCCGGCGATGTCATGTGGATGGAGGAGGCATTCAATGAACCGCGAAATATTGCTGATGTACCTGCCGCAACGCTACAAGATTTAAGCGGTGAGTTAACAACGCTTTTTGAGGCACGTGCAGACGAACATATGCCTAGAAGTCAGCAGGGGGCGACTACTGATCGGGTGCGATGGGATGCAGCAAAGGGCGAACTTCCACTTTTCTCTTCTTCAGCTTCCGAATTGAGCCCGGCTTGGGTTTCTGCTGATACCAATTACTGGGCCTACGCATATACAGGAGCAGCAAGACCCGGCGTCAGAGTTCGTGAAATGATCTCTGAGAGTGCTTTCGAGAATGGCTATTGGCGATTCGACGATTCATACAATTATCAGCTAGGTAATGGCATTAATGGTGATCTTGCAAATGATTTCAAATTCCAATTTGTCGGTTCAGTAGTGAGAGCTCCGAGTGAGAATTTTTATCAGTACGGTGCGTATGGCTCTCTGTTCGTCCTGCTACCGAACTCGGAGCCAGTCGGAGGCAGAGTGACGCCACCCTTCCAAGGCGCCTCGGGCGGACCGGACGGGGGTCCGCTTTTCACATTCAAGGGCGAAGACATTGATATATTTCTTCATCTCACTGGCGTTAGGCCCGGCTCTCTACTGGAGGTAGGTGACACTGCTGTATTCTCGGGCCAAGTAGCACCAACGCTGCCTGGCAGTGTAGAGATGACCATCACCTCACCTTCTGGTCAGCAGCGAACGATCTCGGGAACGGGCAACAAAATTGGCTACTTCTATATTCCCAATTCGAGTTTCTTGATCGATGAGTCGGGCGTTTGGGATGTACAGGTATCCGTTACCTACGACGGCGAAACTTCGTCAGGCCCAGTTGAGGCTCCTTATCCTAGCGGCGACGTGCTCGGTTCAGACGCTGGCAGTTTCAGCTTCTACGCTGTTGACAAATTCGCAGACAGAATCGTTGTCAATCAGGCTTCGGAACTTGCTCGCGCACCAGCCACTGAAACCATCACCGTCAACTTGCAGGCGCCGGCCGGGTTCAATGCCACCGCCATGCATCAGACGACTACAATGCCCGGTTTCTTGCTGGAGCAATCCCATAGCAACGAAATGAGCTACACTTACGATGCGGCTACATTACATGAGGATTATCCCAATCTAGACCTGGTGGACAGAGACGGTAGGTCTGGCGCAGACACTGTCACCATGAGCTTCCTGATGAGCGGCACCGACAGCAACGGTAATCCAGCACACGTGGCAAGACAATTGCTGCTGCAAGGCGAAGTTCTCTACAACATTGAACCGAGTTACACCGCGATCTTGGAAAACGCGATTACATTAAATCAGGAGAGCTTCACCGGCGGAGACACTCTGGATATCGATCTTAATGTAATCAAGACCAATACAGAAGGCGCCGATCTCTATGTTGTCATTCAGTTTCCAGACGGAAACTTCGTCACTCTCTCTCAGGAACCTTTCGCTATCAGCGCACCGAATCAGATTTTCGCCTACAGAAATGGCGAAACGCGTGCAGGGTCCCTCAACTACCCGATCATAGAGACGACGCTACCATCAGATATGAGTACCGGCACTTACAAGATTTTCGCTATCTTCACCACGCAAGGCGCAAACGTGGAAGACCCTACGACCTGGTTGTCGATCGCGGAAAAGCAACTAAGTATTAACTGATGTTGGCAAGATCACTGTTATATGCAGCGTTGATGGTTGCTGCCACAGCGATGCAGCAATCGGCTCTGGCAAAACCGCAAAAAAGTTCGCCGCTGATAATCGATGAGAGCACGCAGACGCTCATCAATGTAAACCTGCATACCAATTCTGTAAGCCGCGTCAGTTTGGGCGCCAGCACGCTATCAGAAGAAACTATAGTGGGTGCAGCACCGCAAGGGGCCTCACTTTCAACGGATCACCAGCGACTCTTCATCACTAATCGCGATGACTCCACCGTATCGATCGTCGACATGGATTCGTTCAAGCAGCGCGCCTGCTTTGACGTTGGCGCTCAACCCCATGGGCTCGTCGTCGATGAGCAATTCATGTATGTCGCAAATCAGAACTCGGACACCGTCTCAGTAGTATCGCAATCGATACTTAAGCCAATGCTTGAGATCGCAGTCGACAGAGCACCAAAGGGACTGACAATTGATACCGAGAATAACCGCCTATATGTGACTCATTTCTTCTCTGGTTCAGTCACTGTTATCAATACCGCTTCGTTGCGTGTCATCGAGACAATCGGCAACATCTCCACCGCCAATGTATCACAGTCCTTCGTAATCAATGCGGATCGCAGCGCGGCTTTCATGCCTCATACTCTATCCAATGCCGGAAACAAGGCACTAATATTCGATAACACCGTCTTCCCTGTAATCTCGAAGGTTGATCTCGCCAGCAGCATCAATTCCTCTAGAAACAGAATGTTTATCGACATCGTTGATAGGCCTGTAGGCCTGCCGATAGATATTGAGTTGAGTAGCGACGGCATACTATACGTTGCCAATGCCGCGAGCAATGACATCAGCGTAATAGATAGCAACACTGGATCTGCTATTGGTCACATTCAGATAGGCGCCAATCCGCGAGGTTTAAAATTGTCTGACGATGAATTGCGCCTCTACGTAAGTAACGCGCTTGATGGCAATATTTCTGTGATCGATACGGTCACCCTCACCACCGTCGACACGATCTCAGTAACGGCGATTGACTATGAAGACCCAATCTACCGTGGCAAGATGTTATTCAACAGTTCTGACGATACAAGGCTGGCCAGAGATCAATGGATCGCCTGTTCCACCTGTCACTTCGACGCCGAACACGATCGCCGAACCTGGTTCTTCGGCGACGGAATCCGAAATACACCCAGCCTGCTAGGGCTATCTGCGACCAGACCCTTTCATTGGTCAGGTGATCTTGATGAATTACAGGATGTAGAAATTACCATCCGTGATATTCAGGCTGGCACGGGGCTCGCGGATGGTGGTTCCAATTGCGAGCCGACCTGCGACACAGCAGCTCCCAATAGAGGCAGATCCTCAGACCTCGATGCACTGGCGAGCTACCTGAACTCGCTTCAGCCACTTCAGCAGTCGCGCGAGCTATCAAGCGAGGATGCTGCATTCTATTCGGCAGGGAATTCCGTGTTTTCCAGCGCAGAAACCGGGTGTGCAACTTGTCACTATGGTCCTTCTTTCACCGATGGCTTGAATCACGATGTAGGTACCGGACGAGGAACGTTCGAGTTCAAGGGAACAAGCTTCAATACGCCAACACTATTGAATCTTGCAAATTCGGCACCTTATCTGCACGACGGATCCGAAGACTCTTTATTCGACTTACTTACGAATCCCGATCTTCATGGGAAACATGGCAATACTTCGCAGTTGAACGGATCCGAGCTGGAAAGCCTAGTCTTTTTTTTGAAAAATCTCTCCTCTAAAGAGGCTGCAGAGATCGCGGATAACCAGTGTACCCGCCCAAGCATTGAAAACCCCATGGTGACATCGGCTGGCGATATGCTATTCACAATGAATGCCGAAGTCTTTCGCGTCGGCGATGCTATCGACATCAAAGCATATGTGGCTGGCTTTCGGGAAACCGATCTCTACTTCGTTGTTGAATTTCCGGATGGAATGTTTCAGTCATTCCTAGACGAAGCATCATTCGGTCAAAAAAATGAGCTGGCTCCCTTTGCCATTGCTCGGAATCTTGAAACATCCATGGCAGCTCAGTTGCTGGATTCTATACTCCCAGCAGGCTTGCCAATAGGCACCTATTCATTGCATGGGCTAATGACGCCTCCCGGCTCAGATCCGCTGAATACAGAGCATTGGATAAAATACCAGAAGATAGAATTTCGCATAGATTCGAATTAAATGATTTCTCGAAAGACTAGTACGGGATTTATTTTGCAGTCGGTGCCAAAAAAAGTATCCAGCGTGACCTCATTCAGTGGCGCGCTCGGGAGTATAGAAATAACTGAATGTCATACCAATTCAGCTCAGAGGTGAAGAGAATGCTGTGGCCAAGGAGAGACTTCTTGATCAAGATTGGTTTAGGGTTCAAAACATCATTGGCTGAGATCTGCCGCCCAAATTCGAATACCAACTAGGCAAGTCTTTCAGAATAGTCCACTTACCCAGATCTGAAGTTAATGACGCGTAATCATCAGTTCAACTGTGGACGCTGCTAACGCAGCGCACCTTAACGAGTTCGTCACAAATACCGATCCAAAAACTCCCGAATCGCCCGATACCCCTCAATCTGATTCTCCCGATTCCGAAACCCATGCCCTTCATCGGGATAAACATGATAATCCACGTGCACATCATTCCTTCGCACCGCAGCCACCATCTCATCAGACTCCACCTGTAACACCCGCGGGTCATTGGCCCCCTGCAGCACAATCATCGGCTTCACAATATTCTCCGCATGAAACAGCGGTGAGATGCGCTCCAGGCGTTCGCGGTCGGTGGCGGGGTCGCCCATTTCTGAGTAAAGGGCGTCTTTCTGGGCGGTCCACCAGGGCGGGATGGATTCTAATGTGCGGATCCAGTTGGTGACGCCGAAGATGTCGACGCCCACGTCGAAAACCTCTGGCTCGAAGGCGAGTGCGGCGACCACCATGTAGCCGCCGTAGCTGCCGCCGATGATGCCGACTCGTTCGGGGTCGACGACGCCGGTGTCGATGAGCATTTGTTTGCTGGCTACCACGTCGCCGAGGTCGGCTTCGCCGTGGCGCTGGTCGTCCATAGCGAAGAAGGTCTTGCCGTAGCCGGAGCTGCCGCGGTTGTTGATGCCGTAGACCACGTAGCCGTGGTTTACCAGGTACTGGATCAGGCCGGAGTAGGTGGCGCGGGTCTGGCCGCCGGGGCCCCCGTGGACCCAGACCAGGGCGGGCTTCTGGTTGTCGGTGCTGGCGTCATGGGGCGTCCAGAGGATGCCGGGGATTTCCAGTCCGTCGTAGGATTCGAAGCGCACGACTTCGGCTTGCACCAGGTGTTCGGGGTTGATGTTTTCGTTGAGGCTGTTGGTGAGGCGCCTTGGTGCGCTGTCGCTGCCCACTTCCTGCACGAACAGGTCGCTGGGGAAGCGGCTGCCGCTGCCGTACATGGCAATCAGCTCGTCGCCTTCGGAGAAGCGCACCGAGGTGACGTTAACGCCATCCAGATCCGGGGCATCGATCTCCTGCATCGTTTCCGCGTCGAACATGTGCAGTTCGGTGCGCGCGTCCACATTGGCACCCACCATGAAGTAGCTGCCTTCTCTTGAGAACACGCCGTAGTAGATGTCCCAGTCCATGGCCAGTACTTCTTCCTTCTCGCCGCTGGCCAGTTCATAGCGCATCAGCTTCTGGAACTCGCTGCCCTCGTTGGTGGTGTAGTAGAGATAGCGGTTGTCCGGGGAATAATCGCTGGGGCCGGAGTTCACGTCGCCGTCGTGGGGCGTGATGTTCATCCGCTCGCCGGTCTGCAGATCGTGGACGAAGAGGTTGTTGTTATTGGCGGTGATGGGCTGTACCAGGGAGAGGTAGCGGCCGTCGCCGGACAGGTTGGCGGGGATGAAGCCTTCCTCGTTCTGGAAGATCATCTCGCGGGGATAGCCCTCCGCCACCTGATATTCATAGACATCGAAAAAGCGCGGATCGCGCTCGTTGGACTGCACAAAGAACGACTGATAGTCATCGGCCCAGCCAGCGAAGCCGGCCTTGAGGTTCTCGCCGGGGGTCAGGTCCACTTCGGTGCGGTCCAGCTCACGCACGTAGACGTGGTTCAGCTCGTTGCCGCCTTGGTCGGCGGTGAAGATGAAACGTTCGTCTTCCGGAAAGTAGGACACCGCCAGGGTGGCGTTGTCGCCCGAGAACGTCAGCTGCTCTTCCCCGCTGCCGTCGGTGCTAATGGCGTAGACGTTGAAGATGCCGGAGCGGTTGTGGCTAACCAGGATGCTGGAGCCGTCCGGTGAAAAGCTGGCCCCGGTATAGGAGACGCTGTTCATGAAATCTTCGATGGGGTATTCGGGGATGCCTGGATCGGCCACAGCATCACTGGAGTCAGCAGCCGGCATCGGCTGGCTGGATGTGTCGGAGACCGCAGGTTCTTCAGAACCACAACCGAGGAGTAACAGGCTCGCCGCGATCAGCAGCAGGCGGCCCAGGTGACGGTATTGCATAACAACACCTCTCGGATCGGTAGGAATGGACGGTCAGAATAAACCGCCAGCGACTGGCTGTCCATGAATTCAGCGGGATTGCGTGCTGTGTGGGCACTGGTCAAAAATCAGACAACAACGCTGGTTCACCTGAGCGCCAGAACCGGGCAGTTCAGATCGAGCTCGACGGGACTTTCAATCGCCACTGCGCTGGTTGCCGAACCAGGCCGCGCCCTGTTTTGCCGGGGACCATGAGCTGGTCGCACCATCCGGTGTGAGTCAGAGACGGGGCACTTCCACCCTGGCGTGGCACTAGACATTCAGTGCAAAGCTGAGCAACAGACGCTTGCCGCGGGTGATCTTCTCCACTTGATGCTCGTACAGATCAGGGCGAAACAGGACTACCCGCCCGAACAGGTCAAACAGCTTCTTCTCGCACACAAAGGTGCCGCCGGATTGTGGCCGGGCGAGCACGCAGTTGAGTTTGTACAGCTTGCCGCGTGCCACCATATCCACATGCGGTCGCACCTGATGACCCTCCGGGTAACTCACCAGGTAGATATTGAGGTGTTTCGAGCGAAACAGGATTCGTGTTTTGACGCCTGCAGACATAGCCTCATGATTTCATATTTGCCATTTGGACGCGAAGGCCGGAGCCGGGTAGTGACTCCCGCGGGGTTGGGATACCATCACGGGATGAAAAATATATGTGTGTACTGCGGCTCGAGCCCGGGCAAGTCGGAGGCCTATTGCGACGCCGCCCGGTCGCTGGGAAAACTGCTTGCAGCCAGGGAGATCGGGCTGATTTATGGCGCTGCCAGCGTCGGCGTGATGGGCGCCCTGGCCGATGCCACCCTCGCGGCTGGCGGTGAGGTTGTTGGCGTCATACCCGAAGCGCTGATGTCGTTCGAGATTTCCCACGACAACCTGACTGAGCTGGTGGTGGTGGATTCGATGCATACCCGAAAGGCGACCATGGCGGAGCGGGCGGATGCGTTTATCGCACTTCCCGGCGGACTGGGAACCCTGGAAGAGCTGTTTGAGATGCTGACCTGGTCGCAGCTGCGCTTTCATGCCAAGCCGGTCGGATTGCTTAACGTCGATGGGTTTTACGATTCCCTGCTGGCTTTTCTGGACCAGACGGTAGCCCACGAGTTCGTCCGACAGGAACATCGCGACAACCTGATTGTCAGCGATGACCCTGAAGCACTGCTGGCCGCCCTGTCGAACTGGCAGCCCCCGACAATCGACAAGTGGTGGGAGCGGGACTAGCGAATAGCCGACGCAGCGCTGGCACCCCGCGCAAGTTGAGCATCGACAATCAGGCGCTTAGTGACCAGCGGCTCGCTTGGCCATGGCACGCTTGGCCATGACACGCTTGGCCATGACACGCTTAGCCATGACACGCTTGAACAGGGGCGAGTCCAGGAACGCGCCAAGCCAGTTGCGCACCGCCGGGTACGGGCACTGCTCGAACCACGGCTGATCCACCATGGAGAACTGGCGCACGAAGGGAAAAATCGCCACGTCTGCAAATGCCGGCCCTGCCCTCAACAATCCAGACTGCTGCTGCAGAATCTTCTCGAGGCGAGACAGGAACCGGCCGCACTGGTCGCGGGAATAGTCCTCCTCATACTCCGGATGACGGTCGGCATATTTATAGCGGTCGAGCCAGGTCTTGAACTCGCCATCGTTCTCGCGAATCAAATCCATTCCGCTTTTTATTTCGTCCCCGGTCAGCGCGGTGTACCAGTTGTGCGGGTCATTCTGCTGCAGCGCCCACAGCATGATATCCAGACTTTCGTCGATCACCTTGCCGTCATCCACCAGCACCGGCACCGTGCCTTTACTGGATAGCTCAAGCATCGCTGCCGGTTTGGCCTTCAGCGCGACTTCTTCAAGCTGCACCGGAATCCCCGCCGCATAGATCGCCATGCGTGCGCGAATCGCATAGGGACAGCGACGGAACGTGTAGAGCTGGGGCATGGAATCGTTGGGCACGGAGTCGGGAGCCATGAAATAGGTCCGGGTTGAGACGTGTCAGAAACTGGGGGTCTTCGCAGTGCGCAGGTGCAAATCCTATCAACTTTCGATAGCTGTTGCAGGGACTTCGCCAATCACTCCGCAAAGGCAATAAAGCGTTGTCTCGCGTGTTATATTGCCGGAATCATTCCCTGATTGCCTGGCGAGCAGGTAATGTTCAAAACGACAATGAGCTTGCAGATGAAACTGACAACAAGAGCAACCCTGATCCTGAGCGTATTGGCTTTTTCCGCCGTATCGATTCCGGGATACACAGCCGAACTGTTCCTCGACCCGGCAAGCGATGCCGAGCGCCTGCCGCCACCGGTGAGTTCCGGCTCGGCGGGTGCGCTGTTCTGGGAAGGGGATCAGCAGATCGCCGGCTTCCGCAATATCGACAGGATCGCGCCCACCAGAGAGATAAAAGCCAGTGACTACGTACTGGCACTGCCGGAACGCAAGCTGGATCTCGACGGAGTAGAGATTAACACCGGCGGCGACAGCATGACCCTGGACGAATTTTTCACCAGCTATCGCAGCGCCGGACTGATTGCCGTCAAGGATGGCAATATCGTCTATGAGCGCTACGGACTGGGTAACGATGAAAACACCCGCTGGGTCTCGTTCTCAATCGCCAAGTCAGTGGTGGCGATGCTGTACGGCGCGGCCATCAAGGATGGCTACATCGCCAGCGTCGATGAGAAAGTAACTGACTATCTACCCAGGCTGAAAGGCTCAGCCTATGACGACACCACCATCAAAGACCTGCTGCAGATGGCCTCCGGTGTACAGTGGAATGAAGACTATGCCGATCCGGATTCGGACATCGCCACCGCCAGTTGGCAGACGCTGAGTCTGTACGACTTCCTCCGCGACAAACCCCGGGTGGCTGAGGCTGGCGAGCGCTTCAATTACAACACCGCCGAAACCAATCTGGCGGGTACGCTGTTGCGCTCGGCAATCGGCAACAATCTGTCCAGCTACCTGAGCGAG
The DNA here is from genome assembly GCA_965230125.1 of uncultured Pseudohongiella sp. Taxonomy (GTDB): domain Bacteria; phylum Pseudomonadota; class Gammaproteobacteria; order Pseudomonadales; family Pseudohongiellaceae; genus UBA9145. The sequence continues at coordinate 3,959,277 of OZ245938.1, forward strand.
AAAATCTGGCAACCTTTTGGGATGGAAGCGGATGCCAGCTGGCAGCTTACCGAGCCAAACGGCGGGGAGTTCGGCGGCTGCTGCATCAATGCCACCCTGCGGGATTATGCCCGCCTCGGACTGTTTGCTCTGGAGAACGGCACGCTTGCCGATGGCACCGAGGTCCTGCCCGGCGACTGGATGGCGGAATCCACCACGCCTTCTGCAGGCTACGACGGTTACGGCTATTTCTGGTGGCTGTATCCCGACGACACCTACCAGGCCATCGGCATTTTTGGTCAGGCTATTTATATTAATGAAGCAGAGAATGTGGTGATTGCTTTGCAGAGTGCCCGTGAATACGCAGACCAGGCCGATGACTACGTGGTGCAGGACGCGATGTTTAACGCGCTCACCGAGGCGATAGCAAACAAAGTTGATTGAATGTGGCAGGTTATAACAATCTGCTTCGGCCGCGCGGTGCGCTGGCAACGTAAGGCAGGAAAGCAAGGTAGAAAGCTGAGGTGAGCGTGTGGTGAGGATCGGCGTCGATCTGGGCGGAACGAAAATCGAGGGCATCGTGCTCGGCGACGATGGGCAGGTACTCAACAAGCTGCGCGTGGCCACGCCCGCTGCAGACTATGAGCAGACTGTCGCCAGCGTTTGCGAACTCCTGCAGACACTGCAGTCATCACTGGACCAGCCCACCAGTGTCGGCATTGGCACCCCGGGGGCCCTTACCGCCGACACGGCGCTGATGAAGAATTCCAACTCCGTGTGCCTCAATGGCCGCCCGCTGAAGCAGGACATTGAATCGATTCTTGGCTACCAGGTGCGCCTGGAAAACGACGCCAACTGCCTGGTGTTATCTGAGGCCCATTACGGCGCCGCCCGGGATGCGTACTCGGTGTTCGGCGCAATTCTCGGTACCGGCTGTGGCGGCGGCGTAGTGATCAACAAGACTTTGGTTACCGGGCCGAATCAGATTGCCGGCGAGTGGGGACACAACCCCCTGCCCTTTCCAGTGCTGGAACTGGTGGGCGAGCCACGGGTCTGTCACTGCGGGCGCAGTAACTGCATCGAGACGGTGCTGTCCGGGCGCGGTTTGAAGCAGACCTTCCTGGAGCTGACCGGGCGCGACACGGACGCGGTGGACATTGCCGCGCAGGCGAATGACGGGGACGATGCGGCGCAGGCCTGCATCGCTATTTATAGCAAGCAGCTTGCCCGCTGCCTGGCCACGGTGGTGAACCTGATTGACCCCGAGGCCATTGTGCTCGGCGGCGGGCTGTCGAATATTGACTCGCTGTATGACACGGTGCTGCCGGATATGGAAGACTACGTGTTCACCACCGGCCTGAAGACGCGGCTGCTTCGGCCGCAGTTTGGTGATGCCAGTGGCGCCATCGGTGCCGCCTGTCTGTGGCCATCGAGACCGGCCAAAAACTGTTAACCCGACACCAACACCTGGGCAGACAACAACGAACAACGAACGAACCAAGAGATCAGGTTTACAGAATAAAGGAACAGCAGTATGACCGGAATCAAGAGCCGCCTGCGGCTGATGATGTTTCTCCAGTACGCGGTCTGGGGCGTTTGGTTGCCGGTGCTGGCCACCTACCTGCAGTCGCCGGTGGCCGAGGGCGGGCTGGGATTCACCTCCGGGCAGGTGGGCTGGATTTTGGGCCTGGCTGGCTCCATTGGCGCGGTGAGCGCGCCGTTTATTGCCGGCCAGATTGCCGACCGCTATTTCTCCACCGAAAAATTTCTCGCCGTGCTGCTGATACTGGGCGGTATCGTCAAGATCATCACCGCCTTCCAGGTGAGCTTTTCGGCCTGGTTACTGCTGTCCATTCTCTACAGCGTGCTCTACATGCCCACCCTGTCGCTCACCAACTCCATGGCCTTTGCTCACCTTGACGACCCCGACCGCGAGTGGCCCGGAGTACGGGTTTTGGGCACCATTGGCTGGATTGCGGCAAGCTGGATATTTCCCATGCTGTGGCTGCAAAGCGACTTGCAGTTGCAGGCGCTGCCGCCATTTTTTGTGGGTAACGAGGTGGCTGACGCGACCGCGCGTCTGGGTGACACCCTGATCGTGTCCGGCGTGCTGTCCATGTTTTATGCTGGCTTCTGTTTCCTGCTGCCCAACACCCCACCAAAAAAGGACGCCGTGGAAAAACTGGCGTTCAAAAAAGCCTTTGGCCTGCTGTCGCAGCGCTCGTTTGCGATCCTGGTGCTGGCCGCCCTGCCGATCTCGGTCATTCACCAGGTGTATTTCATGCAGACAGGGCCGTTCTTTGAGAATCAACTGGGCATGCTGGTGACCTACATCGGCCCGGCCATGACCGTTGGCCAGTTCGCCGAAATCCTGTTCCTGGGGCTGCTGGGTATGTTCCTGGTGCGGCTTGGCTTTCGCTGGACCATCGCCATCGGCGGGCTGGCCTACTTCGCCCGCTATGCCATCTGGGGCCTGCTCAGCCTGCAGGAGGCCGCAGGTCCGTCGGTGGATGCCGCCGGGCAAATGCTGTGGACCACGCCGCTGATGATCGGCGTATTCAGCCAGGCGCTGCACGGGCTTTGCTATGCCTGCTTTTTTGCCTCGGCGTTCATGTACGTGGACCGGGTGGCGGATGCCGATATCCGCAACTCTGCACAGACCGTGTTTGGCATTATTATTCTCGGCGTCGGTCCGGTGTTCGCGGGGCCATTTCTGGGTCTGCTGGCAGCATTCTTTGGCGAGGCGGGAGTGATCACCAACTACGCAGGGTTGTGGTTCACGATGGCGGCGATTGCCCTGCTTACTACCCTGCTTTTTGTCCTGCTGTTTCGTGAACAACCCGAGCCTGAGGCCGTACCGGTGCCGGCCTGATCAAGGAGACTGACCATGAAGTTCCGCGATATGAGTACGCTGCTAGCCCATAAACTGGTAGTGATGCTGGCCCTGGGCTGGCTGTGGCAGGCCGGGACTATCCACGCCGCCGACAGCCCGCAGCCCAATTTTATCGTGATCATGGCCGATGATCTTGGTTACGGTGATCTGGGAGTGTATGGCTCGAGCCTGATCCAGACGCCGAACCTGGATGCCATGGCGCTACGTGGCGCGCGGCTGGACAGCTTTTACTCCAGCGCCAATGTCTGCACCGCCGCCCGCGGCGGCCTGCTCACCGGGCGCTACCCGATCCGGCTGGGGCTGGTCAGCGACGTGGCTCGTCCCAGTAACGATGTTCATCTCGCAGCCGAAGAAACCACGCTCGCCGAGGCACTGGGTGAGTTGGGTTACCGCACGGCTCTGTTTGGCAAATGGCACCTGGGCAGCCGTCTGGAATGGTCGCCCAACCGCCATGGCTTCGATGAGTTTTTCGGAGTGCTGCATTCCAATGACATGACACCTCTGGAGCTCTATCGCGACGAGACCCTGATAGAAAACCCCGTGGAGCAGCGTACCCTGACCGAACGCTACACCCGGGAAGCAATCCGCTTCATGGAAGCGAATCAGGACAACCCGTTCTTTCTATATATCCCGCACACGTTTCCCCACGTACCCCTGTATGTTTCCGATCGCTTCAGCGGGCAGTCGCAGGCCGGCCTGTACGGTGACGTGGTGGAAACCATCGACTGGAGTGTGGGCGAGATTCTGGAGAACCTGGAGCGTCTGGGGCTGACCGAGGACACCCTGGTGCTGTTCACCTCCGACAATGGTCCCTGGTTTGAAGGCAGTCCGGGACCGTTTCGGGATCGCAAGGGCAGCTCCTGGGAAGGCGGGCAGCGGGTGCCGTTTATTGCCCAATGGCCGGGCATGATCCCGGAAGGCACGGTTTCCAACGAGCCGGCCATGAACATCGATTTATTCCCGACCCTGGTGGAACTGGCGGGCGGGAGGATCAGCGCCGCGGATCAGATCGACGGCAGAAATATTCTCACCATGCTCACTGACAATGCACCGTCACCTCACGAGGCGCTGTACCTGTTCGACAGCGACCGCATTGCCGGGGTGCGCAGCGGCGAGTGGAAACTCGTGGTTGAAACCCGCTATCGCACGGCAGTACCAAGTTTTGACAACCCGCAGTCCTACTATGGCCCCAACGGGCTCCTGTTCAATGTGCGACGTGACCCGTCTGAGACCTACAGTTACACACGCGAATTTCCTGAGGTGGTGGCGCGCATGCGCGGCTATCTGCAGGCTGGCCAGGAAGCACTGAACAGCACGCTGCTGGAATCCATGTGGAATCGGCCGAACTAGGGATCCTTGTTTATTCCAGCCTGCTAAATCCGGGCGGCTGCTCAGACAGTGCCCCGGGATGTAAGCCGGACATGTGCCCTAGGCGTGTGACGCCCAGATCTTGTCGCCAGGGTTAAGCGGCACGCAGGGGTTAAAGCGCCCCGGAGTTTCAATGTAGCGCATGGCCTGCGTATAACCGATCTCGGACGTGAAGTAGCCGAGCAGCGTCAATTCCTTGAGCATACGGAAGTAGTGGGGTGGAGCCATGTCGCCCATGTCATTGCTGTAGTTGTATTGCTCGCGATCCAGATTACGGACCATGCGCAGGCGCTGCTGCGGGCTGATATCCATAAACGCGGCGCGATGGATGCTCAGGCAATCGGCGCGCAGCGACTCCAGACCGGTCAGGAAAATCGCCTGTTCAGCCGGATCATAGGTGTCATTGACCATGACCGCGATGAACCGGCCGGTGCCGGCCGCTTTGGCACCGGGACTGGCAGTGGCGGGCAGGATTGTTTCGGCGATCTCATCCAGCAAGCCGATGTCGGCGGCAGAAAACAGGTCAGGCGCGGACCCCGGGTTGTAGTTTGCACAGCCTTCCAGCAGCGCGGTGCCGCCCACCAGCGCCGCACCACCGAACAGGGCACCAACCCGCTGCAGGGCTGCACGACGGGTGATTGTTTCTGGTCCAGCTTTGGTGGTGGTCATGTGCCTTTATCCCGTTACAGGTTGCCGCGTTTGAGTTCGCGCACGGCGTAATCCGCCGCCCGGGCGGTGAGCGCCATGTAGGTCAGCGAGGGATTGACGCAGGACGCCGAGGTCATGCACGCGCCATCGGTGACGAACACGTTCTTGGCATCCCACACCTGGTTCCACTCATTGAGCACCGAAGTCTTCGGATCGCGGCCCATGCGCGCCGTACCCATTTCATGAATGCCCATGCCGGGCGCATAGCCACGGTCGTAGGTCTGCACGTTTTTCACACCGCTGGCGTCAAGCATCTCGGCCATGTCGTTGGCCATGTCCACGCGCATCTGTCGCTCGTTCTCACCGATCTCGCAGTCGAAAGCCAGCACCGGCAGTCCCCACTTGTCGGTGCGTCCGGTATCCAGGGTAATGCGGTTGCGGTGCTGGGGCAGCATTTCCCCGAAGGCCGTGGCGCCGATGGTCCAGGCACCGGGTTCGGTCAACCCGTCCTTGAAGTCACCGCCTACACCCAACTCGGCAATACCGCGCTGCCAACCCTGACGGCTGGCTGAGCCCTGATAGCCGAAGCCGCGCAGATACTCGCGGCGCTCACCAACCAGATTACGGTAGCGGGGAATATAGAAACCGGTGGGGCGGCGTCCGTAATAATATTTGTCGTCCAGGTCCGGCTCATCCAGCACACCCTGGGCACCAAGGCGGAAGTGGTGATCCATCAGGTTATGGCCCAACTCGCCGCTGCTGCTGCCCAGGCCGCCTGGCCAGACCTCGGTGGCCGAGCGCATCAACAGCCAGGTGGAATTCAGCGTGGAGGCACACAGGAAAATAATCGGCGCAGCGTACTCGGTCACCTGGTCGGTAATGGCATCCATGACCTGCACCCCGGTGGCACGCTGTCGATCCTTGTCATACAGCACTTCGGTGACAATGGACCAGGGTTTCAGCGTCAGGCGACCGGTGGCCATGGCCGGTGGCAAAGTAGAGCTCTGGGTGCTGAAATAACCGCCGAAGGGGCAACCCAGCCAGCAGGCATTACGATACTGACAGGCACTGCGTCCCGGCATCGCCTGGGTGGCATTGGCGACCCGGGCATTGATCAGGCGGCGTCGGCCACCAAACTGGGACTGCAGCCGTTCCGCGATTTTTTCTTCAGCGCAGTTCAGCGCAATCGGCGCCTGGAATTTGCCATCCGGCAACTGCTCCAGCCCTTCCAGGGAACCGGCAATGCCAGCATGGGTTTCCACGTAGTCATACCAGGGGGCCAGCTGCTGATAGCGCACCGGCCAGTCCACGGCAATGCCTTCTCGGGCATTGGCTTCAAAATCGATGTCGCTCCAGCGATAGCTCTGCCGGCCCCAAAGCAGAGACCGCCCACCCACCTGATAGCCACGATACCAGTCGAAGCGCTTGATCTCGGTGTAGGGGTTGTCCTGATCGGACGCCCACCAGTCCAGGTTTTTCTCGTTCAGCGGGTAGTCGCGCCTGAGAACCGGGTAGGCTTCCTCCATGGCATAGGTGCGGCCGCCGCGGTGGGGATACTCCCAGGGGGCCTTGGTGGCGTTGACATAATCCTTGACGTGCTCGACGTTCTTGCCACGCTCCAGCATCAGCACCCGCAGGCCCTTCTCGGTAAGTTCCTTGGCCGCCCAGCCCCCGGTGATCCCGGAGCCCACGACGATTGCGTCAAACTGATTGGAGTTGGCTGCCATGTGGTATGTTCTTGTTGTTATTGTGCCTCAGGGGATTGACCGGACTGTTTGTCCTGCTGCAACCGCTTCCATGACGAAAGAAAAAGCAGGGAGCACAACGCGAAAGAAAATTCCGGGCAAGCGCTGAGTTCTATTATAGTGTCGGACCAATGTCGTCAAAAAAGCCTTAAAAGTCAAAAAAAGAACCCCCTCTCGCCCATGAATCATCACCCCGCTGTTCACGCCACGCTGCTATTAATGCTGGCAATAGTCGCCCTGCCACTTGCAGCCCAGGGCAATGAACCCGGCTTCGCCGACCCGGTGCTGGGCCGCTGGGATCTCACCGTAAACGGTCCTGACGGCGAGTATCCATCCTGGCTGGAGATCCGCCTGCGCCGGGAAGATCAGCTCATGGGCCGCTTCGTGGGTCGCTTCGGCAGCGTGCGACATATTACTGAGCTGGATTATCAGGACGGCAACCTGCACTTCGCGATTCCGGTCCAGTACGAACCCATGGCTGAAAACCTCACCTTTACGGGACGGCTGGCAAACGGCCAATTGACCGGGACCACGGTCGAGGCTTCCGGCGAAACCGTCAGCTGGACTGGCGTCAAGGCGCCGGTCCTGCAGGCAGAAGGCAACCTGTCCAGCGGCCAGCAGCTGGCATTATTCAATGGTCGCGACCTCACTGGCTGGTCACCGCGCTTCGAGTCACGACCGGGATGCTGGTCGGTCGTTGACGGTGTGCTGGAATCCCGGCCGCCCTGTGTCGATCTGATCAGCGATCAGCAATTTGAGGATTTCGCCCTGTCGCTGGAGTTCAGCTACCCAGCGGGCAGCAACAGCGGCGTTTACCTGCGCGGCCGCTACGAGGTGCAGATCCAGGACACCGCCGGCATGGCGCTGGATCCGCTGCGCATGGGCGGAGTCTACGGATTTCTCGCGCCCAGGTTAGATGCCGCGGGGCAGGCCGGCGACTGGCAGACCCTGGACATTACCCTCGTTGGTCGCCGTATCACTATCGTGCTCAATGGACAGACCGTCGTCGCGGATCAGATCATCCCGGGCATCACCGGTGGCGCACTGAACAGTGACGAGGCCAGCCCCGGACCGATCATGCTGCAGGGCGACCATGGGCCGATCCGGTTTCGCCGCATTGAGCTTACCGAACTGCAGTGAGTTTGCCGGTGTGTAAAAATGGGCAGTCAGGATTACCCGCAAGCGAGTCGACCGGTTTGGTGCCGGGCGACAATCGCCAACACTACCGGGCCACAACATTCATGCAATCCCGACTCAAGTTCTAGACTCCAGACTACAGGAAGCCGCAATGAAGACCATCAAGGGACCCGCCATTTTTCTTGCCCAGTTCGCCGACGACGAGGCGCCGTTCAATTCACTGGACAGCCTGGCGCAGTGGGTGGCGAGCATGGGCTTCAAGGGCGTACAGATTCCCAGCTGGGATAGTCGGCTGTTTGACCTGGCCACCGCCGCGGAAAGCAAGACTTACTGTGATGAGGTAAAAGCCACCCTCGCCGAACACGGCATCGAGATCACCGAGCTATCGACCCATATCCAGGGCCAGCTGGTGGCAGTACATCCTGCCTACGATGCAATGTTCGATGGCTTTGCCGACCCGTCCGTGCGCGGCAATCCCAAGGCGCGACAGCAGTGGGCAGTGGACCAGCTCATGCTGGCAGCGAAAGCGTCTGCCCAGCTCGGCCTCAACAGCCACGCCAGTTTTTCCGGGGCGCTGGCCTGGCCCTATTTTTATCCCTGGCCGCAGCGGCCAGCCGGGCTGGTGGAAGCCGCCTTTGATGAGCTGGCCAAGCGCTGGCGTCCGATTCTCGATGCCTTCGATGCGGCTGGCGTGGATATTGGCTATGAGATTCATCCCGGCGAGGATCTGCACGATGGCATCAGCTTCGAGATGTTTCTGGAACGGGTGGACAATCACCCCCGCGCCAACATCCTCTATGATCCCAGCCACCTGATTCTCCAGCAGCTGGACTATCTTGCCTTTATGGATGAATACCGGGACCGCATCAAGCTGGTTCACATTAAGGATGCCGAGTTCAATCCCACCGCCAAACAGGGAGTCTATGGTGGCTACCAGTCCTGGGTCGAGCGGGCCGGGCGGTTTCGTTCCCTGGGCGATGGCCAGATCGATTTCGGCGCCATTTTCTCGAAGCTGGCGGCGCAGGATTTTGACGGCTGGGCGGTGCTGGAATGGGAGTGCTGCCTGAAGCACCCCGAGGACGGCGCGCGGGAAGGCGCGGAGTTTATCAAGCACCATATTATTCGCGTCACCGACAAGGCCTTCGATGATTTCGCCGACGCGGGCACTGACGATGCTAGCAATCGTCGCATTCTCGGGATCGAGTCATGACCCGTTTTAAACTGGGCATGGTGGGCGGCGGCCAGGGCGCATTCATCGGCGAGGTCCACCGCATCGCCGCGCGGCTGGACGATCGCTACCGCCTGGTGGCCGGAGCGCTGAGCAGTGACCCGGAACGGGCCCGGTCTTCAGCGGCCGAGCTGGGCATAGCCGAAGATCGCGCCTACGAATCGTTTGGCGAAATGGCGCAAGAAGAAGCAGCGCGCGACGACGGCATCGATGCAGCAGTGATTGTGACTCCCAATCATCTGCACTTCGACGCCGCCTGCGCGATGCTGGAAGCTGGCATCCATGTGATCTGTGACAAACCGCTGGTAAACACCGTCGCCGAGGCGGAGCAGCTTGCCAAACTGGTGCAGGAAAAGAACCTGCTATTTGCCGTCACCTATAACTACAGCGGCTACCCCATGGTTCGTCAGGCGCGGGAGATGGTCGCCGGCGGAGAACTGGGCAAGTTGCGCCTGGTACAGGTGGAATATCCCCAGGACTGGCTGGCCACCGATGTGGAGCGTAGTGGCAGCAAGCAGGCGCAGTGGCGCACGGACCCGGCCCGGGCGGGTGCCGGGGGGTGTATTGGCGACATTGGCAGCCACGCCTTTCACCTGGCGGAGTTTATCTCCGGGCTGGAAGTGACATCGCTGCTGGCGGATCTGCATTCATTCGTGCCGGGCCGGGCCCTGGATGACAATGCCCACATCCTGCTGCGTTTTGCTGCTGGCGTGAAAGGCCAGCTCTGGTCCAGCCAGGTGGCCTGTGGTCATGAGAACGGCCTGCGCATCCGCGTGTACGGTGAGAAAGCGGGGCTGGAGTGGTTTCAGGAAACACCCAATGCCCTGCACTTCACGCCCCTCGGCGGCGTGCGCCAGACCCTGACCCGGGCCGGTGCCGGGGCCAGCGCCAGCAACAGCGCAGCCAGTCGCATTCCTGCCGGGCATCCGGAAGGGTTTCTGGAAGGTTTCGCCACCCTGTACCGCGACTTTGCCGACCTGCTGGACGCCCGGCGCTCAGGCGGCACTGCCAGCGTGGCAGCCAGCCTGCTGCCCTCGGTAAGGGATGGCCTGAAAGGGGTTCGCTTCATTGACGCCGCCGTGGCATCATCCCGAAACGGCAATGTCTGGCGGGACCTGGCCTGAAGCTGCCAGTGGCGACATGGCTGGGAAGCGAGACCGGGACACTGGTAAATCATCAGAACCAGAGAACGACAGAACGCTGCATCAACAACCCAGCCAGGAACAATCAGATCCGCGTCAGCAATGACCGCCGGTCGGTACCAGCAACGACGTCACTAAGGGGATTGCCCAGCCATGCATAAACCCATGCAGCACCTCACCCAGCAGCCCCGGCGCTACAGTCGCCGCAGTTTTCTGCGCAGCACGGCGACCCTGACCTCCGCCCTCGCCCTGTCCGCCACACCGCTCGGCACCAGCCTGGCCCAATCGCGTCAGGTTGAACGCCCCGGCCTGCAGCTCTACACGCTACGCAACGAAATGGCGGCGGATTTTCCAGGCACACTGGCAAGGGTGGCTGAGCTGGGCTACCGGGAGATGGAGTTCGCCGGGTACTTCGAGCGCAGCCCGGCCCAGGTGCGCACGCTGCTGGATGCCAACGGGCTGACCTCACCGGCCGCACATATTCCGCTGAACGCGGTGCGCGACAACCTTGGCGCGATGATTGAATCAGCCCACACCCTGGGCCAGCGCTATATCGTCATTCCTTTTCTGCAGCCCAATGAGCGCAGCTACGACGACTATCAGCGCCTGATCGAAACCTTGAACAGTGCTGGTGAAGCCGCGCGCGCCGCCGGGCTGAAGCTGGGTTACCACAATCATGATTTTGAATTTGTGGAAAGCAACGGCCAGATTCCCTACGACATGATTCTCGAGCAGACCGACCCGGCACTGGTAGACATGGAGCTGGACCTGTACTGGATCAGTCGCGCTGGCGTCGATCCTCTCCCGTACTTCGAACAGCACCCCGGTCGCTTTACCATGTTGCACGTCAAGGACATGGGTACCAATGGCGAGATGGTAGATGTGGGACATGGCACTATTGATTTCGCGGCAATTTTTTCTCATCAGCAGCGCGCCGGCTTCGAGCATTTTTTCGTGGAGCACGATCGTCCCGCAGACGGTCTCGTCTCAGTGGCGCGCAGCATCGATTCACTGAGCAAGCTGCGCTACTGACACCGTCAATACTGAACAGAAGGCTGAAGCCTTCATTGGCAACCCGCAACAGGACACTCCCATGGCAACCAGACGTGAAGTACTACAGGGCCTCATTGTCTCACTGGGCGGCGCGGCCGCTCTCACCGCCTGCGGTGGCGCCGCCAACGTGGTCGCCACCCGCCCTGGCGCTGCCGGCCGTTTCCATAGCGAACGGGAAATGGCGCTGCTGGCGCGCGTCAGCGAACTGATCATCCCCCGCACCGAGACTCCGGGCGCGCTGGACGTGAACGTACCTGGCTACATCGACGGGCTGATGTCCGACTGGGCCAATGCGGACACCCAACAGCGCCATCGACAGGCGCTGACCGCGCTGGACCGCGACCTGTCGCAACGGGCCAGCGCCGATTATTTGACCGTGGATGCCAATCAGGCGGAAGCGGTACTGGCCGCACTGGATGCCGAGGCCTTCACCGGCAACAGCGGCGCCCTGGCAGGCTACCGCCGGCTAAAGGGCTATATCACCCAGTCCTATTTCGCCACCGAAGGCGGCGCCCTGGAAGAACTGAAATGGGTCGCCGTACCGGGTCGCTGGGACCCTTCGGTGGAAGTGAGCGAGGCCTGATCGAGCAAGGTCTGGAACCAGTCAAAAAAGCACAGGCAGTTGTAAAACAAGGGAGAGATCACAGGTGGCAGATTTCGATGCAATCGTAGTTGGGTCCGGCATGAGTGGTGGCATGGCCGCCAAAGAGTTGTGCGAGCGGGGCCTCAAGGTTCTGGTGCTGGAACGCGGCCCGGAGATCGTCCCCGAGCGGGACTATACCGACCAGCTTACTCCCTGGCAGACACCAAACCTGGATCAGGTTCCCCAGGACGAGATCGCCGAGCACTATCCCAGGCAGTATGGCGGCGTGGCCTACGCCATCAAGGAATCCACCAAGCATTTCTGGGTGAAAGACGACGAACACCCCTATGAAACCGACGGCAGCACCGACTACGACTGGCTGCGCGGCTATCACACCGCTGGCCGCTCAATTATGTGGAGTCGCCAGACCTATCGCTGGGGCCCGCAGGACTTCGAGGCCAACAAGCAGGACGGACATGGTATTGATTGGCCGGTGCGTTACGATGACATCGCCCCCTGGTACGACAAGGTGGAGACCTTTATCGGGGTCTCCGGTCAGGCCGAAGGATTACCACAACTGCCGGACAGTGTGTTCCAGCCCGCCTTCGAACTCACCGATGCCGAGAAAGCGTTCAAGGCGCGGGTAGAAACGGCATTCCCCGGCCGCACCATCACCAGTGCCCGGATCGCCCACCTGACCGATGCCACCGAAGAACAGCGCAGCCTTGGCCGCAGCAATTGCCAGGCACGTAATCGCTGTCATCACGGCTGCACCTTCAAGGCCTATTTCTCATCCCTGAATGCCACCCTGCCCGCTGCGCAGCGCACCGGCAATCTGACCATGGTGCACAACGCTATCGTCCAGGCGCTGGACTACGATGGGGTCAGCAACCGCATCAGCGGGGTGCGTATCGTCGATGCCGAAAGCAACGAGCGGCGCACCTATACTGCCCGACTGATTTTTCTGAACGCCTCGGCGATTGCCTCGGCGATGATCCTGCTGCAATCGAAGTCAGAACGTTTCCCCAACGGGCTGGCCAACGATTCCGACCAGGTAGGTCGCAACCTGATGGACCACGTCAGTGCCGCCGGCATCAGCGGCACCATTGCCGGCTTTGAGAATCTCAAGGTTTTTGGGCGCCGGCCTGGCGGCATGTATATCCCCCGCTATGCCAATATCACCGAGCCGGACAAACCCTACCTGCGCGGGTTTGGTTTTCAGGGCAGTGCCAGTCCGGTGGACAACGCCGGTGGCCAGATCCCGGGCATTGGTCGCGCCTTCAAGGAAGCGCATCGACGACCGGGTCCATGGCGAATCGGCATGCTGATGTTTGGCGAGCAGCTACCGAACCCTGAAAACCGGGTCAGGTTGCACCCTTCAGCCCGGGATCGCTGGGGCAACCCGCTGCCGCTGTTCAATGTCAGCTACAGCGACAACGAACGAATCATGATGGAAGAAGCGCGCAAGGACGGTGTGGCGATGCTGGACGCCGCTGGCTGCACCGACATTGTGTCGAACCCCAACGCCACGTTGAGCAAGCCGGGGAATCGCATTCACGAAATGGGGACCGCGCGCATGGGTCGAGACCCGGCCACGTCGGTGCTTAACGGCTGGTGCCAGGCCCATGCCGTGCCCAATCTGTTTATTACCGACGGGGCATTCATGGCGTCTGCTGCCTGCCAGAATCCGTCGCTAACCTATATGGCGTTCACCGCCCGGTCGGCTGACTACGCCACACAATTGCTGGCCGAAGGCACACTATAGTCAGACGCAAATAAATGTGCTGTCAGTGGTCCAGGGGCAGTAGCTGGATGTTGCGAAATTCAGTAGGGTGACTTTCCGCCTGGATAGCGATATAGCCTTCGTCCAGCGTAAGCCCGTGACCTGCATCCAGCAGCCGCTGCGCATCCGGGTCATCGGGATCCAGTTGAATACCAGCATACTCAAACACCAGCTCCCCATTGATGTAGTGACGAATCAGCTCATCGCCGTACACCTCGATTTCAATGCTTACCCATTGATCCCCGTGATAGGTTTCCGAGACAGAGTTCTTGCAGTGGGGCGTGAATAGCTCGCCGTCGTACTGATAGTGAGTGCCCGGCGAGCAGACATTGGCCGTGGGCCGTGCATCACTGCCATTGCCGCCCAACAGCTGCGCCTCAATGGACACCGGGAACGCCTGATCGAGCGTCATGGTCGCCGGGTCCTGGCTGTGCAGCATGAAGCCGTTGTTGCGATAGGCCCAGCCTTCACCGCCACCCACCTGTGCCCCGACAAACCGGTATTCAGCGCGCAGACGGTAGTGGGAATAAGGCTGCTCGTAGAACAGGTGACCAAATTCGTTGTTAAAGCCCGGCCAGTCCTCATAGCTCACCTGCAACACTCCGTCTTCCGCGCGGAACGTGTTGTAAAGGTTTTCACCCAGCGGGTAGCCGGAAAACTTGGGGATCCAGTTGTCCAGGTTTTGGCCGTCGAACAGGCTGATCCAGTCGTTCTCCTGGGCAGAGTTCGAGCCGGTCAGGCTGTGAAGACTGGCGATCAGCACAAGACAAGTGGCGGCAGATGATCGGTTGATAAGCATGACGGGCGTTCCAGCAATTTGGCCAGTTTATTAGGGTGGTTTCTAAAGCAAGCTAGCCGGACGCGCCGCCATTGTCCAGAATTGAGTGCGACAGACACCGGCGACTGCAACCGCTTAAACTTTGCCTCATTGCTGATAGACTCCGAGGAAACTTCAGGAGGAATTATGTCTACCCACAGCGAGATGCAGGGCGGGAGCCCTTACGAGGTTGATCGTGACGACGAGCAGCCCGACAAGAACGATCGCGACAAGCCGGGGAGCGGCGAGGAAACCGGAAAGAAAACGCGCCGGGAGATCGATCCACCCATCAAGCGAGAACCGAATAATCCGGATGGTCCCGCTGACTGAGATCGTCTACGGGTCAGCGTGAATGCACAGCAGGCTCGATATAGCTCGATAGACAGACCCTGGTCGAGCTTCCTCCCTGGTCTTGAGAATCTGCTGAACTTGAAGTGAACTTGCCGCACCTGTCACCCTCGGCAGCAAATAAATAGTACACTGGACAAAAATGCAGGACGCCGCACCAGGCATCTGCGCCCCTGCCCATTCAAGGAGCTTTTAATGAAGTTAGACACCCTCGCCATCCACGCCGGTTATGAAACCGACCCCACCACCAAATCCGTCGCCGTACCGATTTACCAGACTGTGGCCTACGAGTTCGACAATGCCCAGCATGGCGCGGATCTGTTCGACCTGGCGGTACCTGGCAATATCTACTCGCGGATCATGAACCCCACCAATGCGGTGCTGGAAGCGCGGGTAGCGGCCATGGAAGGCGGGCTGGCATCCCTGGCGGTGGCCTCGGGCATGGCGGCCATCAACTACTCGATCCTTACCCTTGCCAAGGCCGGCGACAATATTGTCACCACGCCACAGCTCTACGGCGGCACCTATACCCTGTTCGCGCACATGCTGCCCAGCCAGGGTATCGAGGTGCGCTTTGCCGAGGACGATTCAGCAGCGGCCATCGCCAGGCTGATCGACGACAAGACCAAGGCGGTGTACTGCGAAACCATCGGCAACCCGGCGGGCAATATTGTCGATCTGGAAGCGATCTGCACCGCAGCGCATCAGCATGGCGTGGCGGTGATCGTGGACAACACCGTGGCCACGCCGTCGCTGTGCCGGCCCATCGAATACGGTGCGGACATCGTGGTCCACGCCCTGACCAAATACATTGGTGGCCACGGCACCTCGCTGGGCGGCATCATCGTCGACTCTGGCAAGTTCCCCTGGGCCGAGCACAAGGAACGCTATGCGCTGCTCAACGAGCCGGAACCGTCCTATCACGGCGTGGTGTACACCGAGGCATTGGAAGAAGCCGCCTATATTGGCCGTGCCCGCACCGTGCCGCTGCGCAATACCGGTTCGGCGCTGGCGCCATTGAATGCCTTTCTGATTCTGCAGGGCCTGGAAACCCTGGGCCTGCGTATGGAGCGGCACTGCGAAAACGCCCTGGCGGTGGCCGAGCACCTGGAAAAACACGACAAGGTGGACTGGGTGAGCTTCGCCGGTCTGAAGGGAGACCCCATGCATGCCCTGGCGCAGAAATACTGCGGCGGCAAGGCAGCTTCGCTGCTGACCTTCGGCGTCAAGGGCGGCTTCGAGGCGGGCGTAAAGTTTTACGACAAGCTGGAGATGATCAAGCGCCTGGTGAACATCGGCGACGCCAAGTCCCTGGCCTGCCACCCGGCATCCACTACCCACCGCCAGCTCACCGAGCAGGAACAAATCACCGCTGGCGTGAAGCCGGAAATGATCCGCCTGTGTATCGGCATCGAGCACATTGACGATATTCTGGCGGATATTGATCAGGCGCTGGCGGCCGTTTGACTTGCACTTGAAGTGGGTCGAGAAGGCGGGGCTATCACCTCGCCTTCTTTGCACCAATAAAAACCAATACAGGAACGGCCATGAAATTATCGACTGAAATTGTCCAGGAAATGGAAGTGCTGAACATGTTTCCCCGCGAGAGCGCTACGCTGGGAATCAAAATTCATCATGACGCGGACCCGGGGCATATTGCCGCCGCCAATCGCCTGTTCGATAAAGGCCTGATCACGCTGAAAGATGGCGGTTATCTGACCGACCTGGGGATTGAGGCAGCGGATCAATGCCAGGCGCTGCTCAGTATTCTCAACGGATAAACTGGTGTGCAACTAAACTGACAGCTTGCCTGCTGACCGTTGTTGCGAGTTACCCGAACAAGTCGCCACTGCGACGACCGGGTAGCAACCAATCACAACGGAGAACAAACCATGAAACGTCTATTCGGAACTTCACCGACAGCTCTGCTACTACTCACCGCGCGCGAACAAGAAGGCCCGACCGAACGTCTCGACGACGATTTGGACCACGCAACCAGGCAGCTTCAGGATTCGGCTAGAGACGCATCAGGTACCCGTTAAGACGCGGCTGGCGATGCTCGCAACGCGGTCGACGATGTCTGCGAGGAAGCCACGGACAGAGATTGTTCGACGGCAATAAACCAAGGAACCGCCGATAGGTCGCAACATCCCCTATTTGCAAAAGACGTAAGGTAAGAGCAATATGACAATCAACAGATTGCCAAACTCTACTGGGGTCTCTTACCATGTTAAGGGCACCTCTATTAATTCAGTCAGGTCTCTGGCCTTTAGACGGCGCCACTGACAAGGCGTCGTTCCGCAGGCGTGCCGTCAGCCCGTCAAGGAACGACAACGCGGTCAGGGGTGCCGTCTGAAGGCCCCGCAGGGCGGGGCCTGTAAGCCCCTCCTGCGGCGTTGCACCCCTTGCCAATAGGGCTCGCTATTGACTGCGGGCTGCGCCTTGCAGCAGGGGCTTACAGACTCCCGCAGAGACTTGTCTGAATTAATAGAGGTGCCCTTAAGAAAACTACCGGCATTACTGATCTTATCCTTGCTCACTCTCGCCAGCGCCGCCACTCTCGCCCAGGGCGCAAACCCGTTCCTGGGCACCTGGGACATTGACATTAGACAGTCTGACTTCGGCAGTTCCACCGCACCGGCCAACATGTCCCGCACCTATTTCGATCATCATGATGAAACCTACACCTATATGGTGATTACCACTGCGCAAGACGGCTCTCTCAGTGGCACCACAGCGCGCTACTCATATAGTGGTGAGCAATACCCTATTGCCGGCTTTAACCAGGACCAGAGAGCAACCATTTCATACCGGAAGATCGGTGAGACGACAGTGGAATACACAGTCTATTTGAATGGTGAGGTGCAGCAAATAGGGGCCAAGGTTGTCACTCCAAACTATCAGCAACTCAGGATTGTAATTCAGTTTCCAAACTCTGATCAGGAAGACCAGGTTCTGGTATTCAACAATCGCAATAGATAGCGCTCATAGTACCGCCGGAATAAGCAGCAATTAGTTGGGGCTCAATGGTGGATGCTCAGGCCAGGGCAATTCGTTTTGACTGAGAACCAGGTCGGTCATATAGAACTCTTTGACGACCTGCCCCGGATGAATGAGCTATTTATGGCATGTGCGTCTTTGCCAGGTCCGGTCGCTTTAGTGGCTCGCGCTCCCTGACTACGGCAGCAGTCAACGGCTAAGCTCACGCAAAAAATAGACGGAGTCAGAGTTAAGGCATTGCGCCACCTGGTGCTCTGACTCCGCTTCTTCTGACGCTATTTCTTTTTAGCGACTTTCTTTTTTGCCACTTTCTTTTTACCGACTTTCTTCTTTGCGGCCTTCTTCACGTCGTCCTTCACAGCCTTCTTTTTAACGGCCTTCTTTTTAACGGCTTTCTTCTTGGCAGTTTTCTTTTTAGCGGCTTTTTTCTTCGGTGCCGGCAGGCCCATCATCTTGGCGATCTTACCGGTGGCGGACATGCCCGGTACCAGTCCCAGGAAGTCAGCCTTGCCGACCTCGATACCGTTGTGGCGCAGGATGTTGTAGGCGGTAGTGAAGTGAAAGTAGATATTGGGGTAGGCCCAGCCGTTCACATAGTCCTTGGCCGAAAAATGCAGCACGCCGATGGGCAGCTTCATTTCCACAGGCATACTGGCGTCGTCCGGGAACTGATCTTTCTTCAGTCCGCGAATATAGGTCAAGGTGTCCTTGATGCGCTGCTGCAATTTGGCGAAGTCATCGTCGCCATCTTCAAATACTGGCGCGGCGACGCCAGTCAGTCTCGCGCAGCAGTTCTTGGTATTGTCGGTGACGATCTGCACCTGGCGCACCAGCGGGAACATATCCGGCGCCAGCCGCGACTGCAGTAGCACCTGGGGATCTATGCCACGTGACTTGGCCGAGGCGGCGGCTTTTTTCAGGATAGCTGACAGGTTTTTCAGGTTGTGAATAAACACCGGGGCGGTGATCTGGTAAATCTCGACACTCATTGCTTGAACTCCATTGGCGTATAAAAACCGGCGATATACCCGGTTGGTTACCGGAGCATATCGGCGGTTGTGCGAATAAGCGAAGAGAAGGACTGAAAGAATTCAGGAAAAGGCGGCAGGCTGGCACCCGTTGGTGAAGCAGACAGTCATGTGCCTGTGTTTATCCTGGCAGTTCACGCGACTAATTCAAGCTGGCGGTAGAACCATGGTGTACCCGGCCAGTCCGGCCAGCCAGTAGGTGAGTGATTCAAAAGCAGCGGTACCGGCGAGCGGCCACTGCGATACCTGAAGTGCCACCACGATGGCGCCGCCGGTAATCGTGGCGGGATGCAGTTTTCCCAGGGTCTTCCAGTCGTGCAGCACGATCGCGGCGATGAACAGGTCAGAGACAAAATAGAGAAACCAGAACGGCGCGAAGGGTACATCGAACATGAACACATAGAAGCGGTTGATGCCCGCACCGATGAAGGCGATGGTGGCGAGCAGAATATAGCGGCGGTGGTAGTCCGCCTGGCGCACCTTGCGTATTGCCATAATGAACAGGATGGTGAAACCAACGATAGCCACGACGTTCAGATAGTTGAGCTGAAACAGGAACGGATCGGGGCCAAGCTCGAGCGAGGCGGCGATGTTTACCACGCTGATCACCGCCGCGAAAATCACCAGACCAGTAGCTATCGAAATCCCCATGGTACCCAGGGTGCGGTGTAGCGCGATGTTGCCGCTGCCGACCAGGCCAGACTGCACCATTAATAGCACCATCCAGGCGAAGTAAAACAGGCCGTGCAGGTGCACCACCGGGGAGAGTGGCCGAAGGTTCCCGCTGGCCATTGGCTGCCAGTAGGAAATACCGAAGCCGCCGAAAATGACTACGGCAAGGGCTACGGTCATCCAGAAGAAGAACGTCGGTTTGAACGTCGCTTTAATTTGGGGGCTGGCGGGCGCAGTGACATCAACCATAGGATTAACCTCTGTGGCTGCTCACACGCGGGTAAAGGATATGTGGAGTCCCGGCGACTTCGTGAACGTTTGTTTTAATAAGTTTTTCAGCCAGTCATCATATGAGAAGAGTCTGGCTGATGGAAGCCTGGACGACAATTTCTAATGCTTCCCGTGCAGAAAAAAGGCAACAGGATGTACAGGCCGGGACACGCTCCGGGGTCTTGAAATGGACAGGACTTCAGATTACCGCTAGATTCAGGTTCTACAGAGCAGCTGTACACCAGCGCAAAACAACGACAACAGGACCGCAACCATGACCCGATTGCCGCATCTCTCTTCGCCTCTTTTCTCTTGGTCTCTCCTCGGCTTCAGCTTGCTAACCCAAACAGTTTACGGGCAGTCGGACAATGCGTTCGGCGTCCCGGACAGCGCGGAACAGAACCCGGCCGCCAATATCGTCGCGGCACCGGGCTCGCGGGGCCAGGGCTGGCAGGGCCAGGGGCGATCAGAAGTGCTGGCCCGGCATGGGATTGTCGCTACCAGTGACACGCTCGCTGCCGAAGCGGGGCTAGAGATTTTGCGTGATGGGGGCAATGCCATTGATGCGGCGGTAGCCGCGGCAGCGGTGCTGGATGTAACGTCACAGAATGATACCGGCCTGGCTGGCGACCTGTTTGCACTGGTGTGGAGCGCCCGCGATCAACGGCTCTATGCCCTGAATGCCGCCGGTCAGGCGCCCGCTGCCTGGACCCCGGAGTATTTTACCGAGGAGCTGGGTCTGGAGCGGGTTCCGGGGCGCGGCGTGAATGCGGCCACGGTGCCGGGTGCGGTGGCCGGCTATGAAGCCTTGCTGGAGCGCTTTGGCAGCATGGGCTTTGCGGAGACCCTGGACCGTGCAGCCCAGCTGGCAGAGGAAGGCTGGGGACAGAGCGAGCGTCGCCATCGGGACCTGGTGAGCCAGGTGGACAAGCTGCGCGACGATCCGGATTCTGCCGAGGTGTTCCTGGTCAACAACGAGGTACCACCGCTATATAGTATTTTACGCAACCCAGGGTTGGCGAATGCGCTGCGCCTGCTGCAGGCCGAAGGGGCGGATGCCTTTTATCGCGGGGATATCGCCGATGCGATTGTCGCCAAGGTCAGCGCCAGCGGCGGGCGGATGACCCACGCCGACCTGGATGCGTATGAAGTGCAATGGGTGGACCCGATCTCCACGAACTATCACGGCTATGATGTCTATCAATTGCCGCCCCCGGGCCAGGGATTAGCGGCGCTGGAGATGCTGAACATTCTTGAGGTTTGCGCACCGGTGCACGAGGTGAATCTGGCGACACTTGGCCCCTCCCATCCCGACTACTGGCACTTCATGGTGGAAGCCAAAAAGCTTGCCTATTCTGACCTGCAGGCCTACAACGCCGACCCGGACTTTGCCGACGTGCCGGTGGAGCGGTTGCTGGACAAGGACTATGCAGCCAGCCTCTGTGACCGCATCGATATGGACAAGGCCACCCCGCCCTCGATCACCGGCGGTCTGGACGGCGGCACCGTGTACCTGACCACCGCCGACCGCTGGGGCAACATGGTGTCACTGATCCACAGTATCTTTTCTGTGTACGGCAGCGGCGTCACCATTCCCCCCTACGGCATGATACTGCATAACCGCGGCGTCGCCTTTTCCCTGGATGAAGACCATCCTAACGTGGTGGCACCCCGAAAGCGCCCATTTCACTCCATCATCGCCGGTATGGTGATGCAGGATGGTGAGCCGCTGATGACCTTTGGCAACATGGGCGGGTCGGTGCAGCCGGAGACCCACGCCCAGCATATGGTGAATGTGATTGATCACGGCATGAACCTGCAGATGACCACCGACGTGGCGCGTTTTACCCACAGTCAGAACCGCGACGTGCTTTCTTTGGAGCACGCGCTGTACTCTCTGGTTGGCAGCGCCCTGGAAGCCAAGGGCCACGACGTGCAACCGGTGGATGGCGGCAGTGTCGGTGGTTATCAGGGCATTCTGTTCAGCAAGGATCCAGGTCTGCCCATACCGGAGTTTTCCGCAGACAGCATAGTCGAGGATCATCCAGTGAACGGCATTTATCGAGCCGGCTCGGACCACCGCAAGGACGGCCAGGCAGTAGGCTGGTAGCTGCCGGTAAGGCATAGACGTTAAGTCTGGTAATTACCTGGCAGCAAAAGCTGACGCCTTGCTGGTAGCAATAATATGCTCCATGTCGTGCTGACAGGAGCCGGCCTGCTCAAGTAGCTTGATTTCACAGATGTCGCAGCGCACACATTCCTTGAAGTCGATCTGCTCGCGGCGAATCGCGCCGGTGGGACAGGCCCGTTCACAGACAATACACACAGTGCACTGCGGTACCCGCTTGATACGCAGCGGGCTCACCAGCGCTACCACTCCCAGAGCCGCACCCAGAGGGCACACGTAGCGACAATAGAAGCGCGGGACCACAAAGCATGCCGCCAGAATTGCCAGCAGAATCACCCACAGTATCAGTGCGCCATTGACGAAAAATAACGTACCGAACGGTTCAAAGTACTGGAATATGGTTACGTTGCCCGCCAGCAGCGCGGTGCCGACGATTAGCGCCAGAAACAGATACTTCAGGTACAGGGCCTTGTCGTGTAGCGATTGGTTTATTTCACGCCGCCAGCGCCGCGGACCAAAGCGCGTGATAAAGTCCTGCAGCGCACCAAAGGGACACAGCGATGAACAGAACACCCTCCCCCACAGCAAGGTGGTCACCAGCGTAAATATCACGAACAAAAGAAGGGGCAAATTGCTAAACAGAAAGCCCGGGCCCTGGTTGATAGTGTTGGTCAAATGCGAGATAGAGATGAAACCGCCGTCAATAAATCCCAGATAAATCAGCGTCGCCGTCAGGGTGATCCAGCGCAGCCGGGCGTCGTTACCCAGGAACGCCGCCATGGCCAGGGTCAGAATCACCAGTAGCGTGGCGAGCTTGCCCCAGGGTGTCACGCCCCAGGGAGGGTCGTTGCGAAGTTGATTGACCCAACTGTTTGCGGATCGTTCAATGGCTTCGATTTCTGCGGCACTGAGCAGATCCTCGCCGCGCGCCAGTTGTGCGGCAATTCCGGTCAGCTCGAATTCCACTTCATAACGTTGCTCCGCACCCAACTGGCGGTATGCCAAAGTGAAGGGGCGGGAAAGATCAATGTTCTCAGGCAGGACCAGCGCGCCAACGCTGTCCGCGTGCTCGGCGATTCGCGCACTGCCAGCCGTGCCAGTAGTGACAAAACTGCGGTCGGTAACCCGCCGGAACCAGCTCAGGAAGCGATCGTTGTCCTGACGAACCTGTAGCTGGTCGAAACGAAACTGATCGGATGCCGCGCCGGACACCGCGACCAGCATTAACTCACTGCCAGCCAGATAGGCACTGGCCAGACGCTCGGCGGTGCCATAGGCATCACCGCCAATCCAGAATTCACCCAAGCCCGGATGACCCAGGTAGGTAAAAGAAAACACCAGGCTTTCGTCATTGGCCAGCGGTACTTCCAACTGACGCACCAGGCCGTTGTCCAGCATCTCCGCCCAGCTATACTCATCAAGGATCTCGGCAATGCGCGCTATCCGTGCCTGCTGCACCGGATCAACCGGGTTGTAGCCGAGATAGGTCCCGGCGATCTGTCGGGCGGCGTTGCGGGCGCTGCGGGCCACCGCGAAGACGCTGACCGTGGAACCGGCGATGCCGTCGATATCGCGACCAATCTGGAATTCATCTCGAATGGGCTTGCCGGGGAACTGATGCAGCAGCAGCGGGCGGGCCAGGAAATCGCCCTTGGTACTGCGATAGGTCTCTGTGTAATCCAGTAGCTTGACGCCGGTGAGTCGGTAGTCCTTGTCGACGCCGACCAGTATATCGATCGGCGCACTATAGCCTTGTTCTATGGGCGGGACGTCGGCACTCATGAACACGTAGCCAATCAGCTCGCGCTGGCCGGTACTGGCGTTGGCGCCAAACGCTGGCCACGCTGGAGGCTCTCCCTGTTTTGGCCCAAATGACCCGGCGTCGGGGAATACTTCCTGCAACCAGGCTGCCTGCACGTCGGTGGAGAACGGTGTCGCTACGGCGGAGGCGGTCTGTGCCAGCGACAGTGTCGGCACGGCAAGCGCAGCCAGGCTCAGGATCAGCCCAATGGAAACGAGTGTTGAGAAGTTGCGCCGCGCAGTCATTCGGGTTTCAGATTTCGGTGCTAATGCCACTAGTGTGCCGGTTGGGGCTAGCGGCAAGCAGTTCGCCAACGAGATTCTGATCAGAGCTTCCCGTTCAGCAGATAGCGCTAGCAGGCGGGGCTGAAAGCCCTGGGCTTACTGCACTCACTGCTCGACCGCGGCGGACTGATCACCGGTAAGTTCGGCAAACAACTCGCGTCGATGCCTGAGCGGGTCAGCCAGTCGATCGGCGCGGGCTGCTGCCACTTCCTCGACTGTAAACGGTTTGAAGTCAGTACGCTCGGGATACAGCCTGGCAATCAGCCAGTTCATCAGCGCCGCCATTTGCGACTCGGCAACCGGGGAGTCGGCGACACCCGGCACCCTGAGCATATAACTGCGCCCCTTGGCATTGCCTAACAGCAGTCCAAGATCATTGCGCAAGTCCGGCACAATAGGCGGGTCACCTGACCCATCTTCCAGATGACATCCAGCGCAATGTAACAGATAGGCAAAAGCTGGCGGGTCATCTTCGGCAGCACTGACCGCGGAGCTCAATAAGGCGAGAAACAACAACAAGACGAACGCTGGCAGCGGACGTGACTTCACAGCTCGAGATCCGGAAACAGCTCACGCCTGGCCTTGAGAGGATCATGCAATGGGTCCGCTCGGCCAGCTATGACCTCATCGAGTGTAAACGGCTCGAACTCACCCCCGTCCGAGTCAAAGGTCACGACAATCCAGTTCAGCAAATCCACCACTGCCTCGGCGCTGATGGGCACCATGGTGACGCCCGGAACCCGGACCATGAAGCCGCGCCCTTCGTCACTGTCGATCAGGTAACCAATGTCGTTGCGCAGACTGGGCACTTCGGGTGGCAGCCCGGAACCATCGACAAGATGGCAGCCAGCACAGTGCTGCAGATAGTTGGATTGCGGTGAAGAGCTCTGCGCGGCCGCCGAACTCGTCAGCGCCAACAGGGCGATGGCGCTGAAGAAGACAGGAAATGAAGCAGAAAAAATGCGCAGCTTACGGATCAACCACATTGCTACTGTCCACGCCCATGACCAGGGCCAGGGTGCAGTGGTAGGCATGACTGGTAGAGCCAAAACACCACAGGATGCTGTTGGATTTGCCAGGGAAGTAAACCGGTCTGTCCCCTTCCGAGCGATGACAGCCACAGCGACCACAACTGGATTTGCCGCAGCAGTCGTTATAGGAGATCAGGTAGTCGCGACCATCGGCGGGATTGTGACAGGTACCTACCCAGGCAACGGTCGCAGTCTCGGCACCCGGAGGACACTGAGTTACAGTGCCGCCACAGCAGCTGCACAACGACCCACTAAACGCACAGTAGCGCCAGTAGTCACAGGATTCCGGATTGCCCAGCTCGGTGATGTTCTCGGAGGCCTGGCCGTGAGCTTCGCGAATCACCGGCAGCATTGGCAGCGTACCCATGCCCGCCAGAAACATTCCGAACTTGCCCAGGAACGAGCGGCGCGAGGTACGCGCTGCCAGAAATCTGATTGCTCCGGTGGTGACCGAATCCAGATCTTGAAACAGTCTGTCCAGAAGCTGTTCTCGGTTACTCATACCTGTTCTCCAATCAATTCTTCTTTCACCAGGTAGTCCTGAATCGACTCGTAGCCACTGCGCATGGATTCGACCAGGCTTTCCAGATGCTCGCGACTGTTCACCAGCCCCTTGGAGCGCAGCACGCCCTGCTCGTCGATCAATACCGCATAGGGCAGCTTGCCTACTTCAAAACGCATCCCCATTTCCAGCGACACCACGTAGGGGAAATTATCGATCTTCATCTTGTGCATGTAGTCCACATGCTTGCCTAACTCACCGCCATCGCTGCCAAACACCAGAGAGAGTTTCTCACTCCTGGCCATGGACCTGGCAGTGGGCACCAGCTCCTTGCAGATCGGACAGGTAGGAGAAACGAAAAGCACCAATTGCGGCAGCTTCTGCGCGCCACCGATGGTGGTGGGCTTGCCATTGATATCGGGAACCGACAACACGGGTGCCGCCTGGCCCACTTTTGGCCCGGCGGTGGTCATCAGCGCACCAGCCGGTGCCAGGCGAGTGTGCAGCACACCGATCTGTCGGGCCAGGGCGAATACCGCAAATACCAGTACCAGAACCACGGCTGACAGCAGCAGAACAATTTCGACGAGGTAATCAGCCATGACTGGAGCTCCTGTTGGCAAGAACGGAATGATTCCTGACCAGTTGCTCCACCAGCAGGTAGACCATGGCCAGCAGCGTGGTCATCAGAATCAGAAACAGCAGATCAGACAGCGTGATAGCCCGGTCGCTGGCCGGCGCCAACAACAAGCAACTTCCGGCAATCAGTACCGCATTGCGCAGCAGCAGCCACGAAGAAAGCACTTGCGGTTGGCCACCACAGCCGCAATCGATATCAGCCCGGCCCCGGACCATGTTAACTGCCATGGACAGCCCATAGACAAACAATAATGCCGCAGCCAGCAGCGCCGCGAACGCGCGGGTCTGAGGCACTAGAATAAGAAATACTATTGCCATTTCCAGTAGCGGCAATAATCGCGATACCGGTGTCAGTGCGACATCAGGCAACAATTGATAAGCCGCCAGCTGTGCCCGGAACTCCTGGGGTGCGCTCATCTTGTGGCGTGCGGCCATGAAGAACAGCAAGGCCAGAGACACCGACAGCACCAGAACTATAAGCGGATCAATCATGAAGTAGTCGCTCCTCGCTTGACGTCCTAGTCGAAGTACAGGTTCTGAATCAGGCCGGACACGTCCTCGACTGTCCTGATCAGCGCGCCGGTTTGTGGATTGCGGATCTGCAGATCGCTGCCCGCCGAGACCAGCATTAGCGGGTCCTCATCCTGGGTCATCTGCACGCTTCTGACTTCACCGCCGTCAATCGCCAGACGGTAGCCGCGACGTTGGGTGGCGGTACTGAACACCCAGATTTCCGAACCTGCATCTTCAAAGGTTTCCTGCCCACCACCCTCATGCATTACGGCGGCGAACACGCCAATATCGGGATTGTAGGCAAATGGCTGGCGGCCACCGATGCGCCAATTGTCGTCGGGCTCTATGGCAATGCCGTTGCGGTCGGGGATTTCCGAGTCCGGCGGATTTATGGACCAGCCGCCGCTAACCATGACGCTACCGGCGTTAACCGTAACTTCATAGACCATCCCCTCCAGGGTGACAAACATCCAGCCTTCCCCGGCGGGCACGGCGTAGTCGAATACCGGATCCTCGGCCACATCGAAAAACACATCACTGCGAATGCGGGACGCTTCCATGCCCTGGTCGTCCAGTTCAACAAACTGGACCCGACCATCGGCACAGGCAGAAATGAAACCGGAGTCCACCTGGTACACACCGGCACACTGCGGCGTGGAGATCTCCCCGACAAACTCATCATTTTCGACATCAACAATGGAAACCGAAATACCCGGCGTGATATTCCAAACGCCAATAAAACGGTTATCAATCAACCCGATCATGCCGCTGTGACCGATGCCTGCGGCTTTGGCGGGTATCTCGATCTCGGTGACCGGCAGCGTAGTCGCCGTGTCGTAACCAATCACGACATCGGTGCGATCACCGTAAACGTTGCGGGTGTAGTAGGAACCGTAAGCATAGATGACGCCGCGCTCCATGCTGGGTCGCACGGCGGGACTAAAATCAGACAGATTGAGCATGCCGCCCACACGCCCGGTGTCGCCATCAATGAGATGTGCCCGGCCGCTGCTGCGCACGGAGAACCAGTGCGGGCCGGTAATGCCCACTTCACGAGTCTCCCCGGTCACCGAATCCCATTGCTGGGCGCTCAGGCTAGCCGCCCAAAGAGCCATCACCAGGGTGAAAACCAGACGCTTCGTCATGTCGTGCTCCCGTGAAAAAAGCTGCGCGTGATACCTGCACTTTACCTCTAAGTGTTAATGCAGTGCCAGTTTCGATTACCTGCGGATGGAGTCGGCAATCATGTATCCGAAAAATCTGTAACGAAATTACACAAACATGCCCCTGAGCAGCCACGGTAACGTGGTCGCGCAGTAGACTCTATATCAACCAGTCGACCCAGAAGCCGCTGGCGATGCGCCAGCAGTCAGTTTCTATGGCTTTTCTATTCACCCGTTCTTTTCAGCTGGCCTATTCGCTAACGCCGGAGCGGCGACAAGTCACCACTCCGGCCCCAGCAATGCGCTCGCCCGAAGATCAGATCGGATCGCCCGGCGGCATTTCCAGTGCCTCGGCTGGCATCGCGTGTTCCGGGTCTGCCTGCCAGCGGCGGATGTCGGCGGCGGCGGTGGCCTGGTGGGCGCTGGGATTGCGCATGCCTTCCAGGTCGTCAGCCAGTTGGTCGAGACGATGGGCCAGCACGGCCTTCACTTCACCGGAATTATCGTGATTGGCGGCCTGTTCCATCATCTCATTGATGGTAACCCGCTGGGCCACGTGCGCCACTTGCGCATGGTAGTCATTGTCGGGCAGTTCAGCGCCCCAGGTGACCTCCAGCAGCCGGTCAACCACTTCTTCCAGGTCCGGGTAGTCGCCCAGGCTGCCGTAGGCAACCAGGCGGGCCATGCGTGCCGGATGTAGCACCGACTCGACGGTCAGGTTGACTGAGCCCTCGGCGGCGCCCAGCGGATCAAACAATAACTGAGTACGACCGGGGAAGGCCTCACCCATGTTGTAACGATAGGCCGGTGGCGGCAGCAGTTCCAGAATCGATGGCGGGATTGCCAGAAACTCCGGCGTCAGAGTAGACAGCACCGTCTCCAGCGCATCACGCTGTTCTTCGCCGTCGATAATGCGGAACGGAATCTGGCCGTCACCGCGCACCGCATAACGATAGTCGGCACCACCAATACTTTGCGCGGCGGAATTGAGCTGGAAGCGATGGTGCATGTAGAGCGGCAACAGCACCCATTCCAGTTCGGAAATCGGCGTGCCGCGGCTGATGACTGTTTCGCCGAAGCTCTCCATGCCGATGCGGCGCACTTCGATCTCATGCTTCAGGTGGTCCACCAGGTTCGCGCCGTTGTCCCAGACACCGGCAAATTGATGACCCGCGCCGCGAAAATTGTTGTTGTTGTGAGCCATGAAGATCAGGCCGGTGTCGAGACTTTCCTGGACAATGGCAGCCAGCTCTTCAGTCTCGTTGGCACTGTCTGGAAAGTCTGAATAGGCATAGCGCACATTCAGCTTGTCGTACTCGCCGATGCGCTGCACATAGGCGTTGGACAGATCAATGCGGCCATCCTCGGTGATCTCGATTAACGGGGCCGGGTAGTCCATAACACTCTCGCGGCCATAGGCGCTGGCAAGATAGTTGTGCGGGAAGCCCAGAGTATGACCTACCTCATGCGCCGACAATTGACGTACACGGTCCAGCGCCATGTTGACCGACGCCGAGGTATCTTCAACCACTTCCGCCATGTAGTTAAACGCCGGCACCAGGGCCTGGCCCATCAGGTAATCCTGACGCAAACGCAGGCTGCCAAGGTTGACATTACCCTTGATGATTTCGCCAGTACGCGGATCCTGCACAGAGCCGCCGTAGGAATAACCGCGGGTACGGCGGTGAGTCCAGTGGATCATGTTGTAGCGCACGTCCTGGGCGTCGGCGCCGGCAGGCAGTTCGCGCACCTGGAAGGCATCAATAAAGCCGGCCGCTTCAAAGGCCTGGTTCCACCACGCGGCGCCTTCAATCAGCGCGGTCTTGATGGGCTCCGGGGTACCGGAATCCACATAATAAATGATAGGTTCTACCGCCTCGGAGCGAGCGGCATTGGGATTCACTTTTTCCAGTCGATGGCGAGCCACCAGACGCACCACCATGTCGGTATCGATGTCGGTGCCGTAGTCCTGGATTGTCGGCCCATTGGTGCCAATTCGAGGGTCAGCAATGCGTGGCTGGAAATTGTCATCGGGCAACATCACAATGGAATGATGCTGGCGCACTGTAAAGGAGTTCCCGGTGGCAGCCACTGCATTCACCAGATTACCCGGGTTGCGGCTGGTAAAGGTCAGCATCGCTTCCACTTCCACGTTCTCGGGATAGGCGGCGGTGTTGTCGAGAAAGAGAGCGCTGCGCGACGTATCCAGTGAGAACGTACCCTGGTTGCGGCTCGCAATCTGACCAATCACATCGCGCGCGTCGCGCAGGAAAAATTCCGTGGCGTCTACCAATACGCTGTCGCCTTCGGTCGCAACAATGTCAAAGCCCCAGATTACTGAAGGTGCAAAGGCATCTTTAACTGCCTGCACTTCCAGCTCATTGTCACTGGTGGCCCGATAGCGGTAGTTAGGTTCTACCAGCAATACCCGCGGCCCCACACGCTCGGCGGACAGCACGTATGTACCACGCAGCTGGCCGCGGTCGATGCCAATCGGGTTGGAACCCAGGCCCGAGCCCATGGAAACCTGATACAAAAACTCGGTATCAAGCTTGTCGATCTCCCAGTACATGGTGCCGCTGGCATCGTCCCAGTACATATTGAAGTAGCCTTCCATCGCTGTAGCACCGGCAATCGTGTCGCTGATTGTGGGCATTTCTTGTGCGTGGGTCGGGCTGACACTCAACAACAGTGCACAGGCTAAAACAACGCGCAGACAAATCGCTTGCGCGGATTTCAGGGGTTGGGCCGGTTTTTTCGGTACTTGCATTACAGCTCCTGGGTAAATCGGTTGAATCCGTGGGTTTGAACAAACTGCAGCGCTAGCTGCTGAACCCATTGATTATGCACGAATAAGGCCAAGATCGACTCCCGAAGTCGAAGAATGGAGATCTGGCTGGCGGCGACCAGATTGATCCGACTATTGGTAGTTCGAGATAATCGATCACCACATGCCAAAAAAGTCATTGGAATCGAATCGGTGCAGGCCCTACAGTGGTACCCATAAAGCGGCGATGCCATGCGCACGTCCTGCGGGGCAGAGATTCTATGACCCACGGCGGCCCTGAACCCGGCCGGCAGTCGCCGCAAACACTGACATTTTGAAGACCAAGGAGTACCAATCATGGCCAAGCAGGAAATCGATATAGGCATTTCGGAAAAACACCGCGAGCAGGTCGCTGAAAAGCTGAAAGCCCTGCTCGCCGATTCATACACGCTGTACCTTCAGACTCATAACTTTCACTGGAACGTGACTGGTCCGCAGTTCCGTGAACTGCATCTGATGTTCGAAGAACACTATACCGAACTGGCCACGGCCGTGGACGATATTGCCGAGCGCATTCGGACGCTGGGCGTATTTGCACCGGGCACCTATAAGGAATTTTCCGAATTGAGCAATATCAAGGAAACGGACAGCGTCCCGCCGGGTGAAGACATGGTGTCGATTCTGTCACAGGGCCACGAGCAGATTGTGCGCACCTGCCGTGATGTGTTGAAAGTCGCGCAGCAGGCGGACGACGAATCCAGCGCATCGCTGGTTTCCGACCGCATGGTACTGCACGAGAAGACTGCCTGGATGCTGCGTTCGTTGCTACAATAGCCATTCCAGGCTTGGGAAAAAGCGCTCGGTTCGGTCCTGATTCAATACCGCGCCGGGCGCCATTCTGGTCAGCACCCCCTGGTGCGATCAGCATTTTTTGATTGGCGAGAAAGCACTGGGTAGCTGGAGTTCGTGATGCATGAACCCAGAGCCTGATTTGTATTTCAATTTAACTTGTTGACGCGCCCACCCCGATGCAGCACACGCAAGCGGACCAGTGTTCGACTCACGACTGGCATCGGCAGACGCCGGAGCAGGCCCTGGCTGCGTTGGAAAGCAATCGGCAGGGGCTCAATGAAGCTGTCTCCAATGACCGCCTGCGAGACTACGGTCCCAACCGTCTGCCGGAACCGCCCAGACGCGGCGCCCTACTGCGCTTTCTGCTGCACTTCCACAATATCCTGATTTACGTACTACTTGCCGCGGCAGTAGTGACTGCGCTCCTGGATCATCTGATCGACAGCGTGGTGATACTTGCGGTGGTGCTGGTGAATGCCGTGGTCGGTTTTCTTCAGGAAGGGAAGGCCGAGGAGGCCATGGCAGCCATTCGCAAGATGCTGGCACCGCGGGCCAATCTGCTGCGTGATGGCAAGCGGGTAAGCCTCGACGGCGAGCAGCTCGTGCCGGGGGACATCGTATTGCTGGAGGCCGGTGACAAAGTGCCAGCGGATTTGCGCCTGCTGGACTGCTACGGGTTGCAGGCTCAGGAGGCGATCCTCACCGGCGAATCAGTTCCCAGTGAAAAAGGCATCGAGCCGGTGGCGGCCGATGCTGCGCTGGGAGACCGGGACTGCATGGCCTTCTCCGGCACCCTGGTAACAGCGGGACAGGCCTCCGGACTGGTGGTGGCAACCGGTGCCAACACCGAGATCGGCCGAATCAGCGGCATGCTGTCACAGGTGGATGTCCTGACCACCCCCTTGGTCAGGCAAATGGACACCTTCGCCAAGTGGCTGACCGGCTTCATCCTGGCCTTGTCCGCAGCGATTCTCGCCTTCGGCTACTTCGTTCAGCAACAAGCATTCACCGAATTGTTTATGGCCGTTGTGGGATTGTCGGTGGCGGCAATCCCCGAGGGTCTGCCGGCAGTACTCACCATCACGCTCGCGATCGGCGTCAAGGCCATGGCGCACCGCAATGCCATAGTGCGGCGCCTGCCTGCCATCGAGACCCTGGGGTCGGTGTCTGTGATCTGCTCTGACAAAACCGGCACCCTGACCCGCAATGAAATGATGGTAACTTCTGCCTTGACCCACGCCCATAGCTTCGATCTGGACGGCGAGGGCTATGAACCCACGGGCACTTTGCGGCTAAACGATACCGTGGTTGATCCGAATGAAGATTCGGTGCTGCAGCAACTGGCCCTCGCGGCCCTGCTTTGCAATGATGCTTCAATCCAGCATCGGGACGGAGAATGGCACGTCGAAGGGGACCCAATGGAAGGGGCACTCCTGGCCTTTGCCAGCAAGCTGAGACTGGATGCCGACTCGGTGTCCAGGAGCTGGGTCCGCACCGATGCCATTCCTTTTGATTCCAAGCACCGCTTCATGGCCACCCTGAACCACGACCATGAAGAACAGGCATTCATCTTCGTCAAGGGTGCCCCCGAGCGCATTCTTGAGATGTGCCAACAGCAGTGGGTCGGCGACGGCGAATCGGAACCAGTTGCCACGGATTACTGGCAGAAGCTGGCAGAAGCAACAGCAGCAAAGGGCCAGAGAGTCCTCGCCTTTGCCGCCAGGCCGGTCAAACCGGAACGCACGGTGCTGGAATTCTCCGATGTCGACACTGACATGATATTTCTCGGCATGGTCGGCATGATCGATCCACCGCGCACGGAAGCCACAGCCGCCGTGGCCGAATGCTATCGCGCTGGTATCGAGGTCAAGATGATTACCGGCGATCATGCTGGCACTGCCACCGCCATTGCCAGGCAGATCGGACTTGCCAGGACAGATCATGCGCTGACCGGTGTCGACATCGATGCCCTCGACGACGCCGCATTGCAATCAGCGGTATTGGAAACCGATGTTTTTGCGCGCACCAGTCCCGAACACAAACTGCGCCTGGTGATGGCATTGCAGTCCGGTGGCCTGACGGTGGCTATGACGGGCGATGGCGTAAACGATGCGCCGGCGCTGAAGCGCGCCGACGCCGGCATTGCCATGGGTCTGAAAGGCAGTGAGGCTGCAAAAGAAGCGGCAGAGCTGGTGCTGGCGGACGATAATTTCGTATCCATTGTGGCGGCGGTTCGCGAAGGGCGCACGGTTTACGACAATCTCAAGAAAGTCATTTCCTTCCTGCTGCCGGTAAATGGCGGTGAGTCTTTCAGCCTTATCATCGCAATTCTGTTCGGCCTCAGCCTGCCCATCACGCCAGTGCAGATACTCTGGATCAATATGGTCAGCTCCGTGGCCCTGGCCATGGCCCTGGCCTTCGAGCCCACCGAGCAACAGGTAATGCAACGGGCGCCACGGGTCAGTAATGCGCCGATCGTCTCCGGCTTCCTGATCTGGCGCATCATCTTCGTGTCATTGCTGTTTTCCGCCGGCGTATTCGGTCAGTTCCTGTTCGCCCAGTACCAGGGCGTTGACGTTGACACAGCCCGGACCATGACCGTGAACACGCTGGTGGTAATGGAAATTTTCTACCTGTTCAGCGTGCGCTACACGCATGGCACCTCGTTGACTCTGCGGGGATTACTTGGCACCCGCGCAGTGCTGCTTGCAGTGGCTATCGTTACCGGCTTGCAGTTCCTGTTTACCTACGCGCCATTCATGCAGACTTTTTTCACCTCCCAGACCCTATCCTTTACCCA
The DNA here is from genome assembly GCA_965230125.1 of uncultured Pseudohongiella sp. Classification (GTDB taxonomy): domain Bacteria; phylum Pseudomonadota; class Gammaproteobacteria; order Pseudomonadales; family Pseudohongiellaceae; genus UBA9145. Next base: position 3,993,451 of record OZ245938.1, read on the forward strand.
GGGCTTGCAGGTCATTGTGTTTGGTGTCGCGGTACTGCTGATCCTGGAAGCGGAAAAAAAAGTGGCACCGCGATCCCTCAGCTCCTGAAATAATGCATCTGAAACCGGATGCAGACCAATCAATTGCCTGGGAAAAGAGTGGTCTGACTCCACTGCTGTCCCACAGCTTCTCAATGAAAATACTCACTCAGCTTAAGCGCTGCTGTTTCGGGCATTTCCTGATGATTTCGGACATGAACCCTGGATGCCTGGCGCACGGTACGAACCATCGAAGCCAGTGAACCTTGACGCTTGCAAACAGTGAGGGGCGCGCGGCAGTTAGCTTGTGCCGCTGCAATAAGGGACCTACGCTGAACGGCGAAAAATGACCGTTTTTCAGGGCATTTTTCAGAGTGAAGGTACCCTGGAAGGGCGTGGTCCGCAGCGGCACAAGCTAACTGCCGGGCGGACCGTTCGGAGCCGCTTTTCAGCGCTGGTGTAAGCGACATAAAACTGTGGGACAGCAGTGGGTCTGACCCCGGTTTTTCATTATTATAGAGCGCTTTATATTTTCGCGAGCCCATTGATATGATTCGACTTGCCACGTTTATCCTGCTTTTTCAATGCTATCCGGTGACAGCCTTTGCCGCCGATGAGCTTGCCGAGCGCATTCTTCCCCTGCGGGAACAGGCGCAGATCATTGATGAAGTCCTGGCCGAGCGTCTCGATGATGTTGTCCCCATGCTGATGCGCCGCGAAGGTATCGACGCCTGGGTGATTATCTCCCGTGAATACAACGAAGATCCGATCCTGAAAACCATGCTGCCCACCACCTGGCTCAATGCCCGGCGACGCACGGTGCTGATGTTTATCGATCACGGCGACGCACGCGGCGTGGAGCGCATGGCAGTGGCCCGTTACGCGGTGGCCGAGTTGTTTCCCGGGGTCTGGGATCCGGAAGAACAGCCGGATCAGTGGGCACGCATTACCGACATCCTGACCGAAGCCAACCCACAGCGGATCGCCCTGAATTATTCCGACGACTATGGTTTGGCGGACGGGCTCACCTATTCCGAACACCGCGACTTTACCAATGCCCTGCCCGCGGCGATGCGGGACAGGATTGAATCAGCCGAAGCATTGGCAGTGGGCTGGCTGGAAACCCGCACCGATCGGGAGATCGAGTTATATCGCGACGTGATGGGCATTGCTCACGACATTATCCGCGAAGGCTTTTCCGCCGCAGTAGTGACACCGGGCGAAACCACGCTGGACGACCTGTCCTGGTGGTTCCGGCAACGCGTTAACGACCTGGGCCTGCATACCTGGTTCCACACCGGCATGGAAGTCGAACGCGCGCAGCAAGACCGGGAGCGTATTGAAGCGCAGGGACTGGACCCCGAGGTGCTCTACCGCGGCGACCACGTGCACATCGATTTCGGGATCAGCTACCTGCGCCTGCAGACCGATACCCAGCAAAACGCCTATATCCTGCGTGAAGGCGAAACCGACGTGCCGGACTATCTCAAGGACGCGCTGGCCGAAGGCAACCGCCTGCAGGATATATTAACGAGTCACTTCCAGGTCGGACGCAGCGGCAACGACATTTTGCGCATGAGCCTTGAGCAGGCCAAAGATGAAGGTCTGGATCCGATAATCTACACCCACCCCATTGGCCTGCACGGCCATGCCGCCGGCACCACAATCGGTATGTGGGATCAGCAGGGCGGCGTACCGGGCAGCGGAGATTATCTGATGCAGCCCAATACTGCCTACTCTATCGAGCTTAATGCCCAGGTGGATATTCCCGAATGGGGTGATGAACCGCTACCAATGAAGCTGGAGGAAGACGGCTTTTTTAACGGCAGCTCATTTGAGTATATTCAGCCGCGACAGACCGAGTACCACGTCATTGATCCGAACTAGACTGGGCTGGAGCTGAAATCAAAAAACTACGCTGTCTTGTTTCGCTTGTCTGACTGCGCGTAGTTGCTGCCCCGCTCAACCGCGTCAGCCAGGTCCTGGGCATTTTTACCCGCGAGACTCTTTAGTCCGGCAACAACACCGGCGCGATTGACCTCCGGCTGATTCTGACTGGCTTTGGTTTTGGCCAGCAGCCGCGTGATCACAATTTCTAAGCCCACCAGATTCTGCATCAAGCGGTCAGTAAAAGCTTGTGGAGCATCATCGACTGCCCACGGTTCTGCGAACGACGCCTCCTGGCTGCGGGTAAGTGACTCGATCTGGTGGCGAAGCCACTCACCGTCTTCAATCAGTTCTACCTGGCCATAGGCGTGAACCACCGAATAGTTCCAGGTTGGCACTACGCGACCGTGCTCTTTCTTGGTGGCGTACCAGGAGGGCGACACGTAACCATTTGGCCCGTGAAAGACCACCAGTATCTCGCCACCGGACCGAAGCTCCTCAACAACGGGATTGATCCTGGGCACATGACCAAGCAGTTTTCCAAAGGGCGCTGGCTGCTCGCTTAGCACAAACGGTATATGGTTCGCGTTGAGGCCCTCAGGCGATTGCGTAATGAGGGTTCCCAGCGGCTGCTGACGGATCAAGCGATGCTTCGCGTCCAGGCTGGATTCTTCGAAGTGTTTCGGTACGTACATAATGATGAGAACCTTCGAATATCGCTGAACAATGGTCTTGTTCGCGCGACATTGCGTGGCAAGACCCTATTCAGGACCCGTCCCCGGTCACGGTAAACGTGGCAACATTGGAAAGAATGTCGATCGCGCCACTGGCATTATAGGGCTGGACGGCGATGTAAAACGCCGAACCCACCGGCAGCTCACCACTGACCGAAAGCGCCGACCCCATGTCCAGGTTGCTAATTGGCGACTGCTCCGGAAACGGCGCGTAATATAAAGTGTAACCCGTGGCACCTTCATAAGCGGTCCATTCAATGCCAACACTGGTGCCTTCCACACTCGCGGCAATAACCGGCGCAGCTGGCGCCGCTGGTGTGGCCGGATCCAGGGAGACAAAGCTGGCTTGCGTGGCGTGGCTTCCGATGAAGTCGGCGAGCACCGCAAGATTGGTATAGACTCCAGGCGCGCCAGCCTCGCCGCACACTGGGCCGACATCGGTGCCACCGAAACTCACAGCACCGACTTGCACAAAACCAGACGCCGTGGCCACCACTAAGGGCCCGCCACTATCACCCTGGCAGGTATCGCTCGTGTCAGCGGTATCAATGCCGCCGGCGCAGATCATGTTGTCGGTGATCCGGTCACCGTAGAGCCCAATACATTCTTCTGCCGACACAATTAGCTGTTGCGCCTGCAGCAAGTCGTTGGAAGAATCGGCGCTTTCGTTATTTTCGTCCACGCGCGTCGTGCCCCAGCCCATGATCAGGGCTGCCGTACCGGCCGGTACGGCCGTACCCAGTATCGGCAAACTCACCGGTTCGATATCCACTGCGGACGTCAGTTCCACCAGCGCCAGATCGTAGTCGTCGGCATTCAGGCTGGTAGCGAAATCCGGCTCATAGTTCGGGTGGATAATGACCTGGCCAATTTGCCCGACCATCGCATCCTCGCCGATGGGGAATACCGTGTCGGAACCAAGTACCACAGTAGAGTTCGCAGCGAACTCCAGGTTCGGTTCAGTGCCCTCCTCGTTCAGAAAACAGTGACCGGCAGAGAGAACCCAGGTCGGCGCAATCAGGCTTCCCCCGCAGTACTGCTCGTCGAATTCATCGCGGAAAAACACCATCCAGGGATAGGTTGCGGTGCTGGCCAGCTCGCCATTGATAATCGCCTGCCAGTCGGGGGCAGTTGATTCTGTCAGTTCGGTTTTTGCTGCCAGGCTGGCAGACAGGCTCACAAGCAGCCCGCACCAAGCGAGCAGTATCCTGGGATTGATCATCGGAGTGGGTTCCTGACTAATTGGACAAAAGAGGCTGGGAAATACTATCACCCCTGCCTCAATTAGCCAGGCTTTCAGGTATCGCTCAGCGGTTAATCTCTGAGATTTTTGAGCCCTCGAAGGTGAGGTTGTACATCAGTCCGCGATTGGAAAACACAAATCCGACAATCGGCTGCTGAATGTTGCTGGTGCTGATTTCTTCGGCGGCGCCAAATTCCACGACTGCCACCGAGCCATCCACGCCTGCTTCCCAGCCGTCACTGGTACGAAAATTCTCCAGTGCCTCTTCGGTCATGAACATGATCACCTGAGCCTTGCGTTGCACGCCCAGCTGGAAACCCACTGACGCCGAGGCGACGCTGTAGTATGCCTCAGTGCCACCATTAACCAGCAGCGCTCCCTCGCCATATTCACCGCCGATCCCGATGCCAGCCTTGATGACTCGCGGGAACACCAGCATACCGGCGGCGCGCTGGGCCAGGGCGCGCCCGGCAGAGGATTCCTCGTAGAACTCAGCCATGGCTTCCTCGATGCGGGCATCAATTTCTTCGGCAGAGGCGGCATCGGCAGTGCTGGCCAGCAAAATACTGGCAATAACCGTCAGCAGAGCAAAAATCAGGGTGACAAAACGGTTTTGGAGGCGAGGGTTCTGGATAAGATTCTGGATACTCGATGCGGTCATCAGGATAGGCTCTTCCGCCAGACAGTGGATTCAAGGCCCAGAGTAAATCGCCAGGATAGGAGTGTCCACGTTTCTCACGAGAACTGGCTAGCATTCCCTGAAAATCAGGGGATTGACGGGTTTCTGGCGTCACCGCCAGCAACTTCTCCGGGTTAAGCTTCCTAAAACAGCACAGAGGAGATTGCCTATGTCGATCAGAAGCTTGCGCCAACATCAGGGGCTATCACAAGAGCAACTTGCCGAGCAGGCCGGGGTCAGCCTGCGCACCATTCAACGGACCGAGAGCGGACAACGAGTGGGGAACGCGTCGCTGCGCACGCTTGCCGCATTTTTCGGTGTCAGTGTCGACACGTTAAAGCAACGGGACCAACATCTTCTGCAGATGATCATGGCCAGTGCCGAGACCGCACGGGACCCGGTAACCCGGCATCGCGCCCTGCAGCTGATCCTGTTCATGGTGGTGTTCTTTGTCACCGTTTTTCAATGGTTGGGCTACCGGGCCTATCTTGATCCCGGGCCAGGTGATGTCAGCCTCTGGTACATCCTTGGTTACCTGGCCCGTATAGCCGTTGCCGCCACTATACTGACGTGTCTGTTCAGCTTTGCCCGGGTGACGTTGGTGCGCAGCTACTATGTAGCTGTGGCAGTCTTTGCTCTCGGCGCGGTTGTTCTGACGCAGGTGACAGCATCCTCGGTGGAATCAGCCTCGTATCCGCTGGTTTTTCCGGTTTATTACTCGCTCATGCTCCTGGTGATGATCAGTATTCACACCCTGCAACTGGCGTTGTCGCTGCGTGGGGAAACGGCGCTGTTGATACAGCGCTGAAGCGGTCACGCTGGGTGTTCGGTCCGGGTACCTGGGTTGCTGTTCCTGCTGTCATAAAAACGCTGCACTGCTACGATAGAGTCACACCTGCGGAAATCCGCTACTCTTGAAAGAGCGACTTATGACAAGGAGCGACCCATGCCCCGGTTGACCATTCTGGTTCTGGCCTGCCTGTTCGGCACTGGCAATCCCGCCCATGCCCAGCGCCTGGATATTCCCCAGTGGCAACCGATCAGCATTCAACAACTACAGGCCGTCGAGACCGCGCGCTATCCCGCCATTGAAGCCGGCCAGGGTGCGGCGGCAGATGCAGAACATTTCTATGCCATCGTCAACACCGCTATTGGCAAGTACAGCAAGGCCAGTGGCGAGCTGGTGGCACGCTGGGTCAGCCCGCGCGGCGGGCCGATTCGACATTTGAACAGTTGCTATGCCGCAGGCAGCGAGCTGCTTTGTGCCAACTCGAACTTTCCGGAAGTGCCCATGGCCAGTTCACTGGAGGTGCTCAACACCGACACCATGGAACACGTACGCAGCTATAGTCTGGGAGTGCTGGAAGAAGGCTCACTGACCTGGTACGACCGCCTTGGCAATGGCTGGGTTGCCGGGTTCGCCCACTACGATGAGGACGGGGGACTGAGCTTCAAGGACCATTCTTTCGCTTCGATCATCCGCTACGATGACCAGTGGCGGCGAATTGGCGGCTGGATGATTCCGGCTAGCGTAACAGACAGGATGCAGCCCTATGCCGCGTCCGGCGGCGCGCTGGGGCCGGATGGCCTGCTCTATCTTACCGGGCATGACCGACCGGAGATGTATGTGCTGGGCGCACCGCAATCGGGCCCAAAGCTGGTGCACATCGCCACCATCGCTATTGACGTGGAAGGCCAGGCCTTTGCCTTTGACAAGTCCGCGGATCGGCGCATGGTCTTCGGCATCAGCCGTCCCAATCGCGAAGTACGCGCATTTCGCCTGCCGGAGGTGCAATTGCCAGACGGTGTACTACGGCTGACGGATGTGTCGCCAGGATTCTGATCGGTATCGCGCTACAAACTCGCACCGATGGCATGCTTGCTGCATACTTTGTTGCAGCACGTAATTTAGTCGTACCAGTCGAGCAGTGAATATGCAGATACGCAATAACCTGACCGTTGCCGGGCTCATCGTCCTGTTGCTTTTTAGCGGGCGGGTCGCCGCGCAACTGGATCCGCACCTTGAGCAGGCCATTGCTCTGTATTTGGGGACATCTGGCACAGTGGATGACCCGCTCGCCCGCGAGCATCTGGAGCAGGCCCAGCTCAATGGCGATGCACTATCGATCATGTGGTTGGCGCGGGTCTATTCCACCGGACGCATGACCTATCCTGCAGACAAAAGCCGCGCCCGGGAAATAGCCAATTCGATCATTACTGCCGTGGAAGCCCGTGCCGAATCAGGCGAAGCGGAAGCGGAGTTCCTGATAGGTACTGCGTTTGCCGAAGGGCTTGGCAAACCGGCTGATCCCGAGCAGGCAGTGGCCTGGTATCGGCGTGCCGCCGAGCAGGGGCACATCCTGGCCCAGCACAATCTGGGCAACGTCAGTTTCTCCGGCAACGGCGTACCACAAAGCGATGAGCGGGCGGTGTACTGGTGGACCCTGGCCGCCGAACAGGGTGATGCCATTCCGCAGTTTCGCCTGGGGCAGATGTATGAACAGGGCCGCGGTGTGGAGCAGGATCTGGAGCAGGCTATCGCCTGGTACCAGGATTCCGCAGGGCGTGGCAACAGTAATGCCAGGGCCGCCCTGGCGCGGCTCAGGCCCTGAGGGTAGCAACAGCCCGGCCAGCAGCTGCCATCTTCCCGGCATTGACTCCAGGCCCGGCCCTGGCCAGGATGTCGTCCGTCACAACTCTGCCGGGCCTTGCACCCATAGCAATATCCGTCTGATTTCAGTACAGTATTTGTTGAATTTCAATGACGAGATTTGCCATGAAGCAAACGAATTTAGTGGCCGTTGCGGCCCTGACCCTGTCGACACTGAGCATCAGCCTGACTGCCCAGGCTCAGGACGAGTTCACCACCCAGTGGGGTGACCCTGACCTGCAGGGAGTCTGGAACTTTTCCACCGAAATCCCCTTTGAACGTCCGGAACAGTTTGGCACCCGGGAGTTTCTGACCGAGCAGGAAATTCGTGATATTCAGGCGCGCCTTGCTGCAGAGGCTGCTGCCGGCGCCGAGGTAGAAGCCGATCCGGACGTGGCCGAACGCAGCGCTCCGTCTACCGATGAGCGCTTCGTCTATGGCTATGACCACTTCTGGTATGAAATGGCGCCGATTGCCGAAACCCAGCGCACCTCGCAGGTTGTCTACCCGGAAAACGGCCAATTGCCAGCAATCGTAGAAGGCGCACCACGCGGTGAGAGCGGCTTCCTGGCCGATGCCCAAGGCCAGCGCCCGGTGCGCACCGGCAGTGGCGGCATTGGCAAGGATGGCCCGGAAGACCGCGGCCTGCCGGAGCGCTGCATTATCGGTCTGAACGGTCTGCCGCCCTACCGCCCCAGCCGCTATAACAACAACCTGCAAATCGTACAGAACAAGGACCATGTGGTAATCATGTCAGAGATGCTGCACAACGCGCGCATCGTGCCGCTCACTGACCTGCCGCCGCTGCCAGCCAACATCGAACAGTGGACCGGCGATTCACGCGGCTACTGGGATGGCGATACTCTCGTAGTCGAAACCCGCAACTTCAGCTACTACACCTCGAGCCTGCGCAACGTTGGTACCGGCAAGGAGAAATTCCTGACTGAACGATTTACTCGCGGCGACTACAACTCGCTGGAATATCAGTGGACGCTGGAAGACCCTGCCACCTTCACCGACAAGGTCACGGCAATTCTGCCGATGGCGAAAGTGGACGGCCAGCTCTATGAGTATGCCTGCCAGGAAGGCAACTACGGCTTGCTTAATATCCTGCGCGGGGCCCGCGCCGAGGAACAGCGGGCTGGCGACTAACCCAAACAATTACTGATTAAGGGCCAGGGCTGGAGTGGGATTAACTGTCCACTCCGGCCTTTCCCGGCTCCCACCCGCAATTCCAGTTCGGGCACAAAACCACCTATCGGGAATACCCGGCCAGCACCACGCAGCCTGACGCCAACAACGGAAGACAGCAAATTTGAACTCGACTGACCTGCCTTACACAGTCATCAGCTGTGTATTTTTCATGGCAATCGTCGCCTGGATTTCCTACCGCAAGACCCGTGGCGAGGTCAGTACCGGTGACGGCTATTTTCTGGCTGGTCGTGGTTTGGGCGCGGTATTCATTGCTGGCTCACTACTGCTAACCAATCTCTCCGCCGAGCAGCTCATCGGCCTGAACGGCTCGGCCTACGGCTTTAACCTGTCCAGCATGGCCTGGGAAGTCACCGCGGCATTTGCCACGGTATGCATGGCCTTCATCTTCCTGCCCCGCTACCTGGCTGGGGCGTTCACCACCCTGCCGCAGTTCTTAAATGATCGCTTTGATGACGGCGTGCGACGCATGACGGTGGTGCTGTTCATGGTGGGCTACGGGCTGGTTACTATTCCCAGCGTGCTGTATTCCGGCTCCATCGCCGTGATGCAGCTGTTTGACGTGCCGCAGCTGCTCGGGATCAGCTACAGCCAGGGACTGCTGCTGACCATTATTACCATCGGCTGTATCGGTTCAGTCTATGCGATATTCGGCGGTCTCAAGGCGGTGGCGGTGTCCGACACCATTAACGGCATGGGCCTGCTGATTGTTGGTATCGCAGTACCGGTACTGGGTCTGTCGGCGCTGGGTGAAGGCAGCGTTGGCGACGGACTGGCGATTATTGCCTCAACCGATACCCACAAACTCAACGCCATCGGCGGGCCGGAAGACCCCACGCCATTCGCCACGCTGTTCACCGGTATGGTGTTTGCCAACCTGTTCTACTGGTGCACCAACCAGTATGTCATCCAGCGCACCCTGGCCGCCCGCGATCTGGCCCAGGGCCAAAAAGGCGTATTGCTGTCCGGATTTTTTAAAGTGCTGGTGCCCTTCCTGATGATGATCCCCGGTGTCATTGCCTACCATCTGTACGGACCAGGACTGGCCACAATCGACCTCGCTTATCCCCAGTTAATACGCGACGTGCTGCCAGTGTGGGCGAGCGGATTTTTCCTGGCAGTGTTGCTGGGTGCGGTATTCAGCTCGTTCAATTCACTGATTAACAGCGCCGCGACATTGTTCTGCCTGGACGTCTACCATCCGCTGCGCAAGGAGCCGCTGGACGAGCAGCACATGGTCCGGGTGGCGAAGACCGCCAGTGTCGTCATTGCCTTGTTTTCTTTCTTTGTCGCACCGCTACTGCAGTATGCTCCCGAGGGCCTGTGGCAGATCATTCGAATATTCACCGGCTTTTATAATATCCCGGTGATTGCTATTGTCATCACCGGGCTGTTCACCCGCAGGGTACCGGCCCTGGGGGCGAAGATCGCTATCGTTTTTCATATTGTTGCCTACGGCCTGCTGCAGTTTGCGCTGGGCGACATTGTGAATATTCACTTTCTGCATTTGTACGCGATTCTGTTTTTCATCGAACTGGGCATCATGCTGACTGTCGGCCACTTCCGACCAAGATCAGAACCATGGATCTACCATAAGAATGAGAAAGTAGACCTGACCCCCTGGCAATATCTGGTGCCCTGCGCAATCACGCTATTGTCATGCGTCGTTGGCCTGTATCTGCTGTTTTCACCGGTTGGCCTGGTGGGTGGCTTGAGCGCATGGTTTTGGCCGCTGATCACACTATTGATCGTCATGAACATGGCCTGCTGGTTACGCTTCAGGCTGTCAGTAACACAAGGACCAGAAACACACTGATGTCAGCCGTACCGTTTTATTCTGAGTCAGCCCCTGCGCGCAGCGCGCGGGTTAACGCCATGCACCTGCCGGGCGACAAATTTAGCCATGGTCTTGCGATCGTCGGTGCCGGCATGATCGGCCGGGAGCACATGCGGGTCGCCACGCTACTCGGTCGGGCCCGGATAGTTGGCCTGTTTGATACGGAGCCAGCCAGTGTGCAGCAGGCACTCGAAGACTTTGCCAGCTACGCACCTGCCGGCCTGCCAGCGCCGAAGGTGTATGACAGTCTTGAGGCCATTACCATTGATCCGGGGGTGACCGGCATTTTTATCTGCACCCCCAACTACACGCATTTCGATCTGGTGAAGCAGTTGCTGTCCTGCAACAAAGCTCTGTTTGTCGAAAAACCCATGGCCACCACGCTGGCCGATGCCGCCGAGATACTGCGCCTGGATCAGCGCTCATCCACCTTCATCCAACTTGGTATGCAGTACCGCTTCAAATCACAGTATGTGGAAGCCTTCCGCGCCGCGCGCGATGGCGCGCTTGGCAGCGTCAAAACCATCAGCATGAGTGAGTACCGACCGCCCTTTCTCGACAAGGTGGGGCAATGGAACAAGTTCAATCGTTACTCTGGCGGCACGCTGGTGGAGAAATGCTGCCACTACTTTGATCTTATCAACCTGATGGCCGAAAACCGTCCCGAGCGGGTCTTTGCCAGCGGCGGCCAGGCGGTGAACTTTGTTGACTTCAGCCAGGACGGCCAGCAGTCAGATATAGATGACCATGGGTTTGTCATTATCGAATTCGCCGGCGGCATTCGCGCCAGTTTTACCCTGAACATGTTCAGCCAGGAGCTGCAGGAAGACATGATTGTCTGCGGAGACCGTGGCCGACTGGTGGCGACGGAGAACTCGACGTTCAAGCGTGAAGAATCGTCCCGCGCGACAATCCAGGTTGAGGTCGAGGGGCATGACGACTACCTGGGTCGCGACTGCACCTATCCGCCGGTGATCGAGCGCAGCGGTCATCATGGTGCGACATTCTTTGAACACGAAGCCTTTATAGATCGTCTGGAAGGCAAGGCAAGCGATGCGGCGACGCCGCTCCAGGGGCTATGGGCCATCATTGTTGCCAGCGCCGCCCAGACCGCCATGGCGTCGGGCCAGCCTGTGGATATTGACAATTACCTGGCCGAAAACAGTCTGTTGGAATTAACCCGGGAGTAACAAGTGGATAACAGCAAAATCCAAGTGGGAGACCAGACCATGCCGGCAGTCGGCCTGGGACTCTGGAAGATCGAAAAAGAACAAACCGCCGCCACGGTCACCGAGGCCATCGCCGCCGGTTATCGCCATCTGGACAGCGCCGCCGATTACGGCAATGAAGTCGAGGTTGGCCGCGGTATCCAGCAGGCACTGGCGCAGGGTCTTTGCCAGCGCGAAGACCTGTGGATTACTTCCAAGCTGTGGAACACCTACCACCGGCCCGAACACGTGCGCCCGGCCTGCGAAAAAACAATGGCCGACCTGGGCGTGGACTATCTGGACCTGTACCTGGTGCATTTCCCAATCGCACTGAAGTACGTGGACTTCGCCGAGCGCTATCCCCCGGAGTGGTTCTTCAACCCGGAAGCCGAGTCCCCAAAAATGGAAATTGATCCGGTGCCGCTGCACGAAACCTGGGCAGCCATGGAGTCGCTGGTGGATTCCGGGCTGGTGCGACAGATCGGGGTCTGTAACTACAACAGCGGACTGCTGCATGATCTGATGGCCTACAGTCGCATTAAGCCGGCCATGCTGCAGCTGGAATCCCACCCCTATCTGACCCAGGAACGCCTGTTAAGACTGGCGGCGAATTATCAACTGGCAGTAACCGCTTTCTCTCCTTTGGGCGCGCTTTCCTACGTGCCGCTGGATATGGCCGAGGCCAGCGACTCGGTCCTCGAGAAAACAGTTATCAAGCAGATCGCGGCACGAGTCCAGCGCACGCCGGCACAGGTGGTGCTACGCTGGGGCATTCAACGCGGCACGGCAGTCATCCCGAAAACCAGCAAACCCGAGCGCCTGCAGGAAAACCTGGCGCTGTTTGACTTCACCTTGGGTGACGACGAGATGCAGGCGATCTCGGCGCTGAATTGCAACCGGCGCTTCAATGACCCAGCGGTGTTTTGCGATTTGGCGTTTAACACGTTCTACCCCATCTACGACTGAGTCCTGAGCAATGGCTGACGCGTGCTTTAAAACAATAAATCTCGGCACTGAAAGACACTTCGACGGAGCGTTCCCCTTGGCGCTTGCGCCGGTAGACAGCAGGCTAAATCATGCTGGTTTCATCGCGCAACTGGCAGACGATAAACACGCTCTGCTCGCGCTGCTGGACACGCACGGTGCCGTTCTGCTGCGAGACTTCCCCGTCACCAGCGACCTCGAGTTTGATGCTGTGGTGCAGGCCATGGTTCTGGACGGGTTCACCTATGCAGAATCGCTGTCCAATGCGGTTCGCCACAATCGAACCGAGCGCGTCTTCACCGCCAATGAAGCACCGCCCCAGGTTGAAATTTTCCTGCATCACGAAATGGCGCAAACACCCATTTTCCCGTCGCGCCTGTTCTTTTACTGCGAACAGGCGGCAGAGTCCGGTGGCGCAACACCCTTATGCCGCTCCGATGTACTGCTGAACAAACTGGACGCCGAGCTCCCGGAATTCACTGCACGATGCCGCGAGCTGGGCGCGCGCTACACCAATGTGATGCCGGCAGCGGCGGACGCCGCTTCTGGCCAGGGGCGAAGCTGGCAGGACACGCTCGGGGTCAAAGACAAGGATGCGGCAGAAAAGCGACTAGGAGATCTGGGCTATATCTGGGAATGGCAGGCCGACAATAGCCTGCGGGTAACTACGGCGCCATTGCCGGTTATCCGCAACAGCCGTGACGGCCGCGAAGTGTTTTTTAATCAGCTCATCGCCGCATTCTGTGGATGGCAGGACTCCCGCAACAACGCCCGCAAGTCCATCAGTTTCGGTGATGGCTCGGAAATCCCCACCGCGGACATGGAACGCGCGGTGGCTCTGAGCGAAGACATTGTCTTCGATACGCCCTGGCAAACCGGCGATGTGGTGCTGCTGGACAATTTCCTGGTGATGCACGGCCGGCGGCCATTCACCGGCACACGCAAGGTGCTGGCAGCGCTGGCGAAGTAAAATGGCGGCCTGAAACCAGCTGGAACAATGCTTTTTCCAGGCCTGATTGCATTGTTTTGATGATTCTCGGTGGCAGCCTTGCCAGTCAATGGCCCTCTACGCGGCGATCGACAACGGGGTATTCGAACAGCAGATAGTTTAATCCACCACTTTCAGCTAACGCCGGAGCTGGAAGCAGACGTTCGCCATCAATAGCCTTTGAACAGACTGGAAGAACGCAACGCAAGCGTACTTGCCGTCGTGTTGCAGCGTAAAAATTCCGACTGAAATTCGTTAGTACCCAGCCGGTGTCTGGTATCAAAACCAGAACGAACACGCAGTCCTTCCTTCAGGATATTGAAGATTTGGGGCTCTGATAACCGGAACCTGAATCACATTTCCCAATATAAAACTAGAATGTCCCCGGCTCCCAAGGGCCCGGGCCGGTTTTTCCTGTTAACATAACATCACGCAACTTAGCATCCGTACTATCTGTTTATTAATTCGTCCTTTCATCTTGTAACGCCGCTGAAACCCACCCACAAAGGAGGCGTTAACGTAGCCTTTCAACTTGTACAACTCCCGAAATCACAACAAGTCGCTCAATAAACCCAAAGGACTGACGTTGGTTGAGTTAATTACGGCGATTTTCCTACTGGGTATTATCGCCTCGGTAGCAATACCTCGGTTTCTGGGCGTCAGCCGGGAAGCTAAAATAGCGACGCTGGAAGGTATGGGCAGCGCAATGAGAGTCGCGGCTTCCCAGGTTTATATACAAGCGGTCATGCAAGGCAAAAGTAGTCTGGCAACCAGTAGCGTCGACCTGGATGGTGACGGCACTGGCGACATTGATATACGCTTCGGCTACCCTGACTCAACTCGTGAAACCGGTATTACCCAAGCATTGGACCAGAGCGTCCAGACCCAATGGTCATGGTCCTCCAATGCGTCCCGCTCCCGGTTCTTCATGACCAGCACTGCAATTTCAATTGGCGGCATCCCCGGTAACTATATTAATGATACCCGCGTCACACCGACTAATTGTTACCTTACCTATTTCAGGCCTACCGCGACCGGGCCGAACCCACGGATAGAGTTTACGACCTCGTGTTGCTAGCTGGCGAGGATCGAACCTGAGAACGCGGTAAGCGGATCTTTCACCGACCGAGACTGCAGCACCGGGCACTTCAGGGCAGCAGTATCGCCCGGGCCGACACATTGAATGACACCGTAGTCATGCCCGGCTCCGCAACCGGCGTCGCTACATCCATACTGCTTTCCATGGCCATGGCGGTGGACATGCTGCGATAGTAGCCTGAGCCGCCACTGCTGTTCATGGTGATCTCGACAATTTCCACATCGCGTTTGCCCATGGCATCAGCCGTCGCCTCGGCGCGATTGCGCAGTGTTTCCAGGGCAGTCTCCATCAGTGAATCAGCCACTTCTTCCTGGCGCCGGGGGGACAGCGAGTAATGCAGCCCGCTCATGGTCAACTCCAGCTCCTGTAACTCGCCCACCAGTTCCAGCAGCGTGGCGCTGTCCTGGCTGCTGAGCTGGACGCCCTGCCGACCCTGCCACAGTGGATTATCGATATCGCCACGCGTCGGTCGACTGGGCTGTACGTTGTGGACGTAGTAACGCTGGATAGAAGACTCCACGTCGCTGTCCTCCAGTAGCTCCTGTACGCCGGCCATCACCCGGTTCACCTGATCCTGGACCACCACCTGGTCACGGCCGCGGGTGGTATACACCAGCCCGGCATGGAGCGTGTCCTGCTCCACCTCAAGCTGTTCGGTGGCGCTGAGGTTCACCATGATCTCGCCGGGGTTCAGCAGCGAAAGGTCAAAGTTGTTCTGGGCGAAAGCCGGGCCGCAGGCCAGGGCCAGAATGACGGCGATGGCTGACAGCAAGCGTCGCGGATTGGCGATTGAATGTGACATGGTGGTGCTCTCCTTAATACCTTCTCTGTATGCCTGCTCTGATACCGGCACTGAATACCCGCTCTTCACCCTCGCGACCTGGAGCGGGCCTTTCCGGCCTGAACAGGGCCAGCCCCCGGGTGCTATTCCGGCTTGGCTTGCCAGGCAGACTAACACGATGTTTTTGCCAGGTTACCAACTTGCAGCCAGCTAGCTGAACCGGACATGAAGCGGCCGGTTCCGGCGCGCTGCTGGAGGGTCAAAAATAATGAAAATAATTCTTTTCTTTTGCGAAAAAAAGCGCATGATACGCGCGCCTTGGAAACGGGTCCTTACCCTGATCGACAGTCTGGCAAATTCGCTCGTTCCTGACCCCTGTTCGACCGTGGAAAAAGTCGGCAGAAGGCAGGATATCAGGCATTTTTGCTGTAGTCGGAGCGTGGTGGGCCTGGTGCGAACTTTAGCGTTGCACCAGCGCAATTAATTTTCCAACTTTGCGAAGGAACTAGTACATGACAATGCACATCAACGGCAAGCAGCCGGCCGCTAACCCGGCTCTGAATGAACTGACCCTGGGCAGCCTGGAAAAGGCTCCGGAAACGAGCGATCGTTTCTATCCGGAACAATTGCCCGCCTTTGAATTTGAGCCTACCCGTGACCGATTCAACATCGTGGCGCTGGGTGAGAACGTCGGCGAAGCCGTGGTTTGCCTGCGCGAATTCGCCGCCGGCGAAGTGGTTTTTGCCTGCACCGGTTTTTTCAGCAGCACCGTGACCCTGTTCAGCCTGCAAATCACCCCAACCCTGCATCTGCATGACCCGTATTTCTACGGCAAGCTGATGCACAGTTGCGACCCGAACGTGCGCGTTGATGTGACTACCCGTCAGTTCATCGCCACCCGTGCGATTCGCGCCGGCGAGCCAGTAACCCTGGACTACGCTGCCAGCGAGGATTACCTGTTCCGCAATTTCCCCTGCCGCTGTGGCGCCGCGCACTGTCGCGGAATTGTCGCCGGACGCAAGCAAAACCTCGCCTGAACGACCCAGCCAGCGTCCTCCCGGACGCTCGCTGACACTATCGTCAACTGTACGGGCTGAATGGCGTGCAATGCGCCGCAGCCCGAGCAGCCCGGTTTGGAAACCATCCGGCAAAATGATAGGGTTGTGGGCTGAAATAACAGTTTAGCGAGGTTTGACAGTTTTTTTGGGTGGACTCACTACTTTCTGCGCCGCTTCAACCGGCTGCAATCGACTCGTGTTGCGGGTAATCAACTGCCCCGCACACGCTTCCGAACCACCGTTCACACACGCCACAGGCGACCCGACAAGTTATCGGGATTGCGTTCTCGAAAATCCGGTGTCTGTTTAACAGCCTTATCGCATCGCCGCTATGCCGCTGTTAGGGTTGTCACTAACAACTCGTCAACAGTTAGCCAGGCGTGACTGCTTTGTAATGGCAAGTATGACTTGCCCCTGTCGTCATCGAATACACTTTTTCTGACAATCGAATCAGCAATCCATCTGCACATTTACTTTCCACTCAAAACAGGAGTCAAGATGTCCACAATAGTTAAAATCACAGCGCTCGTAATTGGCCTCACCGTGTGCGGCCTTGGCCTGGCACAAGGTCAGCAAGGCGGATCAGAGCAGCAGCGCCTGTACATGGAGATGATGCAGGCCAACCAGCAAATACAGCAGCTGCAGCAGCAAGCGTTCGACGAGAACGACGAACTCGCCGAGCAGCGTGAAGAACTGATTTCCATGATTGATAACCAGATGGTTGAACTGGATCCGGCTGCCGAGGCATTGATCGAGGAACGTGACGAATTGATTGCCCAACTGCAATCTGCGGCCCCGGGTCAGCAGAACGATGCTGTCCAGCAAGCTACCCAGGCTTACCAGAGCGTTGTTCAGGAATTGCAGGCAGTCCAGCAGCAGGCGATGCAGGACCCTGCCATCCAGCAACTACAGACTGAAGTGCAACAAGCCGCCATCGCCACCATGCAGGAAATTAATCCGGAAGTGGACGCGATGATTGCCCGGTTCAACGAAATCCGCACCGAGCTGATGCAGATGCAACAGCAATAGACAGTGCTGTCGCGAGGTTTTCAGTAGAAAATATCCCGCGAAGCAGTTATCGGTACTGTGAAACCGGTACCAAGAAATCGAAAGTGAGGGCCGGAACGATTGAACAATAATCGCTCCGGCCTTTTTTATTGCAGCAGGGTCAATTACCAGGAGAGTCAGTGCAGGTCCGGCAAATAATGGCCTGCAACCTCAAACCATATAAAAATTGTGAGTCGCCGGGATTCCAGTGACCAGGGAGTACCAAGCATGATTGTCAGAGACCTGACCACCGCAGAAAAATCCGGACGGCGAATAGTGTCGCCAGATGGTAACTGGGAAAGCGTGCGCCTGTTACTGAAGGAAGACAATGTGGGGTTTTCGTTCCACATCACCACCATCTACCGGGGCGCCGACTTTCGCATGCACTATCAGAATCACCTGGAATCCGTGTACTGTCTATCGGGCAGCGGTGAAGTCGAAACTCTGACGGACGGTAAAAAATTCCCCATTCAGCCCGGCACGCTGTATGTGCTGGACAAGCACGATGAACACGTATTGCGCGCGTTCGAGAAGATGACTATGGCCTGTGTGTTCAATCCACCCCTGCATGGGGATGAGACACACAACGCCGACGGAGCCTACGAACTTGGCGGCGAATCCGTGACGGAATAATCTGCATCGGCAACCGGGTGGCTGTCGTGGTTTAATAAAACTGTTTACCTGCCGTTGTATACAAGCAGAACGCCATGAACCCGTCACACGAAAATTTCATACTCGCGCTTAGCCGCGCGCGAGAACCGGAGACGCTCAGCGAGACTTTGCTGAGCGGGCTCAGCTATTTGTACGCCCTCCCGGAAATTTCTTACATCGATTTCCTCGATAGCAGTGACAATTCACGCTGTGAACAGGTTATTTCACTCAAGATCAGTGACCATGACAGCGCAAACCCGAATGAGATCTGGGACCGCGTGCCGCGCATGATTACCCCCGATCCCGGCTCGGTCGCGCGGGCCCGTGCGGGCGAAGTACATATTATCCCGTCGCCGGATGGTGAATACGGAATCATCCCACTCAGCAGCGGTGGTGAAATTACCGGCATGCTGAAGTTTCTTGCCGGCGACGAGATTAATCCGAACACCAATGAAATCCGCTTTTTCGCGCGCATCTTCGCCAACCTGCACAAGAACCTGGATCTGGCGCAGCGCGACAAACTCACCGGCTTGCTGAACCGGCAGACATTCGACTCAAAGCTGTCCCGCATGCTGGAAATTCAGCGCAGCCTGGCGCAGAGCTATTCGCGCTCGCCTCAGGAGCGACGTAAAACCAAAGACCAGAAACTTCCCTGGCTGGCGATTATCGATGTCGATTTTTTCAAGCGCGTGAATGACGAGTTCGGCCACCTTTACGGCGACGAAGTCATCCTGACTCTCGGGCAGAAGATCAAACAGTGTTTTCGCCGCACTGATCTGTTATTCCGCTTCGGCGGCGAAGAGTTCGTGGTCGTGCTCGAGCCAATCATTGCCGAGAATGTCGGTATCGCGTTAGAGCGATTTCGCCAGCAGATCGAGAATCATCGTTTCCCTCAAGTCGGTCAGGTAACGGTCAGTATTGGCTATGCGGCGTTCATTGAAAACGCTTTCGCGCCGAGAATAATGGACAATGCCGACCAGGCGCTGTACTACGCCAAGGAAAACGGCCGCAACCAGATTGCCAATTATGAGACCCTGATTCAGGCCGGAGACCTGCTGCAGACCGAACGCAGCGAAGGCGCTATCGATCTGTTCTGACGGCGCCACGAGTACCGTTGGCATGTAATGTGCGTCGGTTTTGAGATTTTCACCACAGTCTCGAGGTCAACGTCATGCCAAACCCGGTGCGTGCCAACCACAGCCTTCTGAAAACCTCGCCGTTTCTGGCTTTTATCACTTTACTGCTGTTTACCGCATTACTCCCGGCAGGCTCCGCCAGTGCCCAGGATCTGTCACCCTGGAAGCAGGAAGTGGTCACGGGCGTGGAGAACCGCACCAAACTGGTTCAGGAAATGGTGGACTCCATCTTCAGCTTCGCCGAACCGGGCTTTCAGGAGTTTCGCACCTCGCAGTACATTACTGACATTCTTAAAGACAATGGCTTCGCGGTGGAGCACGGTATCTCCGGCATCCCCACCGCCTGGAAGGCCACCTGGGGAAATGGCGAACCGGTCATTGCTCTGGGTAGCGACATCGACGCCTTACTCGGCCTGTCTCAGGCTCCAGGTGTCACGGAAATGCGACCTTTAGTGCCAGGTGCCCCTGGTCACGGTGAAGGCCACAATTCCGGGATGCCGGCCATGGTGGTCGCCGCCCTGGCGGTGAAGGATGTAATGCAAGCCAATGACCTGCCCGGTACGCTGATGCTCTGGCCAGGAATCGCCGAGGAATTGCTGGCCACCAAGGCCTACTTCGTGCGCGACGGCCTGTTTGACGATGTGGATGCCAATATTTTTACCCACGTCGGTCGCGACCTGAACACCTCCTGGGGCGATGCCCGCAACAACGGCATGGTATCCGTGGAATACACCTTCTACGGCCGCACTTCCCATGGCGCCGGCGCCCCCTGGGCAGGACGCAGCGCGCTGGATGCGGTAGAGCTGATGAATTACGCCTGGAACATGCGGCGTGAACACCTGCCATTGAGCCAGCGCTCTCATTATGTGATCAGCAATGGCGGTGGCCAGCCCAACGTGGTCCCCGGTGAAGCCTCGGTCTGGTATTACTTCCGGGACGAGAGCTTCGAGACGGTGCGCACCCTGTTTGAAATCGGCAATACCATTTCCCAGGCCGCCGCCCTGGGCACCGAAACCACCGTTGAGCGCAGTGTCCTGGGCTATGCCGCACCCCACCACGGCAATCGACCGATGGCCGAGGCGGCCTATGCCAATATCCAACAGGTCGGGCTACCGGACTGGAGCGAGGACGACCTGGCATTTTCCGCCGCCGTCCAGCGCAGCATTCTTGGCGATGACGCCCAGATCACACCGCTGGCTACCGAGGTCGGGCCACTATCGACCCCGGAAACCCGCGGTGATCGCCGGGTCGGTTATTCTGACGATGTGGGCGACATCATGTGGACCGTACCAACCATCACCATTGGCTATCCCTCCAATATTCCCAACACCATCACCCACCACACCACGGCGGCCTACGCCATGGCAACTCCAGTAGCCCACAAGGGCGCAGTTGCTGCGGCCAAGGCGGTAGGAATGACGACCCTGGATCTGCTCACCGATCCGGCACTATTGGAAGAAGCTCATTACTATTTCAACAACGTGCAGCGCGCTGGCGAGCTCTATGATCCGCTGCTGGCGCCAGGCGACCAGCCGGCGATTCATCTCAATCGTCAGGTCATGGACGCCATGCGCAGCGAAATGGAGCCCTACTACTATGATCCCAGCCAGTATGACTCTTATCTGGAACAGCTGGGAATCGACTATCCACCGCGCTGAGTGCGCGGTGGTGACGCCACCGTCACATTAGTTTCATACGCAGGTTATAGGCTTTAGGATAAGCTTTTTGATTGAAAAGGTTATTCCTGTGTCTGCGCGTATTATCCCGCTACTCTCCCTCGCCACCTTGCTTTGCCCACCGGTCATCCACGCCCAGGACGATTCGGGTCCGCGCTGGATCGCTGGCGACCACCATATCCACAGCCGCTTCAGCGTCGGCTGGGACCGCGATCAGAATCCGCCGACGCCGATTCTTGGCGGCGATGCCATTTATCCAACGCCAATGAATGCCTTGATGGCGCGCTACTTCGGTCTTGGCTGGATGGTGACTACAGACCACGGCGGACCCAATCATTCCCAGGTGAACCTGGACATTGCCTATCCTGAACTGCAGCAGTCGCGACTGGTGGTGCCGGAGGTTATCCAGTTTTACGGCATGGAGTTCGACACTCCCGGCGCTGACCATTCCAGCCTGATTATCCCGCACACCGACGACGAGGCGCAGCGGCTGTACAGCATCGAGTCGCGATTTGCCAAACGGGAACCCTGGCCGGCGAATCCCGACTGGGATACCGAACCAAGGATGCTGGAGGCGCTGCGCTTCATGGGTGAATTCCCGGTCAAACCACTGGTAATTGCCAATCATCCGTCTCGTTCTGCCAACGACCTGCGCGACTATGGCCTGGATGATCCGGCTGAGCTGCGGGCCTGGAACGATACCGCGCCGGAAGTGGCCGTGGGCATGGCTGGCGCGCCCGGACATCAGGCTGGCACCTTGAACCCGGATGGCTCGCTGGATGCCAATGGTGCCCGCGGTGGCTATGGTCGGCACCCCACCCGCGGCGGCTTTGACCAGATGACGGCTGTCGTTGGCGGTTTCTGGGATTCCATGCTGGCCGAGGGCCGGGACTGGTGGATTACCGCCAACTCCGACTCTCACGTGCACTATAGCGAGGGCGGCTCGGATTTCTGGCCCGGTGAATACTCCAAGACCTACGTCTGGGCGGAGCCAGACCACGACGCGATCATGGCCTCGATCCGCGGTGGCCGCGTATTTGTCACTACTGGTGATTTGATTAGCGAGTTGTATGTTACCGCGCGCGGTGCGGGCGACGTGGCCAGTATAGGCGATACCCTGACGGTGCCAGCAGGCAGCGCCATAGATCTCACCCTGCGCTTTCTCGACCCTGACAACAGCAATCACCACGGCGGCAATCCACAAGTCACCCGCGTCGACCTGATAATGGGTGACATTACCGGCCCGGTCAGCGACCCGACTACAGATACCCAGCCGAACACCGAAGTGGTGGCACGATTCAGCGCGGCAGACTGGCGCCAGGATGGCGACTACCAGGTGATCGACTATCGCCTTGATACCCTGGACCGCGATCGCTATATACGGATTCGCGGCACCAATGGCAATGAACTGGAACCAGCCATGGACCCGCGTGGCGAAGACCCCTGGTCAGATCTGTGGTTCTACTCCAACCCGGTCAGGCTGCGAGTACAATAATCCGGCGCCGCTGGCTGGTGGCACGGTGCCC
Organism: uncultured Pseudohongiella sp.; assembly: GCA_965230125.1. Lineage (GTDB taxonomy): Bacteria > Pseudomonadota > Gammaproteobacteria > Pseudomonadales > Pseudohongiellaceae > UBA9145. Next base: position 4,015,865 of record OZ245938.1, read on the forward strand.
GGCATGCACTTGCGCTGCCCCCGCTTTGTAGCCCACACTGACAGTATTCACCTGTATTCCGGCCCCTGCGGGGGCTCAAACTGCAATTAGCTGCAAGCAGGCACATGAGCACATTTCCCCGCATGGGTAACGATATAAGTTTCACGATCCTGCAGCAGCAGGAGCGCTACTACCCCTATCAGTTAAGCTGGCTGGCCTTCAATGAACGGGTTCTGCAGGAAGCCGCTGATGAGAACAATCCCATCGTCGAGCGCATTCGCTTTCTCGGCATTTTCTCAAACAACATGGACGAGTTCTTCCGCGTGCGTGTCGCCGAAGTCAAGCGCGAGATTATTATTCATACCGACGAGGGCTATGAGGAAGCGGCTGAGAAAACCCGCGCACTACTGGAGCAAATTCAGGACAAGGTAGTGCAGATGACCGAGCAATTTGATCAGCTCTGCACCGAGGTTATCAACGGCCTTGCCAGGCGCAATATCCATATTGTCGACAAGGACAACCTGACCGATTTCCAGCGCAACTGGCTGCTGACTTATTTCCGCGAGGAAGTGCTGCGCTACATCGCGCCGATTCTATTGCAGAAAGGTGTCAATCTGGTGGAACGCCTGAACGGCACGTCCACTTACCTGATGGCGGGAATTTATCGAGAAGAAAAAAAGCGGGTGCGTTATGCGGTGATCGAAGTGCCCACCGAGCGGATGAGTCGTTTTGTGCTCATTCCGCCGGAAAAAAGCCGCAAGAAAAAGCATATTATTCTGTTGGACGATCTGATTCAGTTGGGCCTGGATATTATCTTTCGCGGTTTTCTGCCCTTTGATCGTCTCGACGCCTATTCCTTCAAGCTGACCCGGGACGCCGAGTACGCCATCAATGACGAGATTGATGAGAGCTACGTGGACAAAATGTCGGAGAGCATGAAGCAGCGCCTGGTGGCGGAACCGGTGCGCATCATCTACGACGGCGATATGCCGGAACATATGCTGGACGAACTCAAGAAGCGCCTGAAACTGACCAACCTGGACAGCCTGCTTGCCGGTGGCACCTATCGCAATTTCCGCGACTTCATCAGCTTTCCCAACGTCGGCCGTGACTACCTGGAATATCCCGAGCTGCCACCATTGACGGACAACGACTTTGCCCGCTTCAATACCGTATTCGACGCCATCAAGCACAGTGACATTCTGCTTTACTACCCGTATCACAAGTTTCTGCACTTCACCGAATTCGTGCGCCAGGCCGCGTTTGACACCCGCGTCAAACACATTCGCCTGAACATCTACCGGGTGGCGCGCAAGTCGCGCATCATCAGCTCGTTGATCGATGCGGTGGACAATGGCAAGGCGGTTACCGTGGTGGTGGAGCTGCGCGCGCGCTTTGACGAGGAAGCCAACATTGAGTGGTCGCGGCAGATGCGTGACGCCGGTATCCGCGTGCTGCTGGGCGTACCTTCATTGAAAGTGCACGCCAAGCTGTGCGTCGTGACCCGTGAGGAGAATGGCAAGCTGGTAAACTACACCCACTTCGGCACCGGCAACTTCAATGAGAAAACCGCCGAGATCTACACCGACTTCAGCCTGTTCACCTGCCATGAAGAGCTGGGCAAGGAAGCCGTCACCGTGTTCGATATGCTGCAGAACCCACTGGCTTCGCGCCATTACAATCTGCTTCAGGTATCTCCGCTGAACGCACGCTCATCAATCATCAAGCTGATCCAGAATGAAATCGCCTTTGCCGGACAGGGCCAGTTCGCCCAGATCACCCTGAAACTGAACAACCTTGTAGACTCCGAAATTATTGATGAGCTGTACAAGGCCAGTCAGGCGGGCGTGAAAATCCGCGCTATCATCCGCGGCATGTGTTCTCTAAAGCCGGGCGTAAAAGGCCTGAGCGAAAACATTCGGATCATTTCCATTGTCGATCGCTTCCTTGAGCACCCGCGGGTGCTGCTGTTTGAGAACGGCGGCGATCAGCGCATGTACATTTCGTCGGCCGACTGGATGATGCGCAATATGGACAATCGCGTCGAAGTCGGCTGCCCTATTCTTGACAAGAAATTGATTGGCAGGATAACCAGGATTCTTGATATCCAGTTCGAAGACACGCTCAAGTCACGGGTGATCGACAAGAATCAGTCCAACGAATATGTGCGCCGCGGCAACCGTCGCAAACTGCGCTCGCAAATGCAGATTTACGATTTTCTGAAAGGCCTGGAAAAGAAGAAACTCAAGGAATTCAAGGAAAACACCGAAGAGGAAGAGTAGACCTGTGACTCGCCAACTGCTCGTGCTGCTCAGCGCCACCATCCTGATTCTGCCAGCGGCCGTTGCCCAGGACGATAACACCCCGACACTGGAAGGCACGTCCTGGCAGCTGGTGGTCATTCATTCCCTGGCAGACAGCGAGTTTGAACCGACCTCACCAGCAGATTATCTGCTGCGTTTTCGCTCCGGCAAGCGCCTGCAAATCGAAGCCCACTGCAACCAGGCCGGGGCCACCTGGCAATTAAACGGCAACAGCCTGACGCTGACCGATCTGGTCAGCACACGAAAACTGTGTCCCTCGCCATCGCTGTTTAATCGCTACCTGATGAATTTGCAGCGCGTCGTGTCGGTTACAGTTGCGGACCAGCGACTGGTGCTGCACACCGACTCCGACGCCGAACGCATGGTGTTTGAACCCTATGTATTCAACCCTGGTGATTGAGCGCCCGGCGATACTGATTTCGATGATCCTGCCTTTGCGCTGCCTGCACCGCGGCTCCAGCCTGACCACATAGCCAACCCCTTGGTACACGCAACGTCCCGCTGGCGCTGGGCAGGGCGCAGCAATGGAACTGATTAGCCAGCCACTCGTTGGCCGGGTATCTCACCGGCGCATCTGGACATCAAGGGGCGCGCTGGATGACGGCACGCTCAAGCGACCGGTAATGAATAGCGAGGTCGGATGGCAACTAGCGTGTACATGAATTTATCCAACGGGAGGCACACATGATCACCAGGTACATAACCAGGATATTCACCGCCAGAATTTTCGCCGATAGCCTATCCGCTGTATCGATCGCAACATTACTGCTAGTGAGCAGCACTACATCGGCGCAGACCGACTTTGATGACCTGCAAGGCAACGCCCGGGATGCCTGGATCGCTGGTCAGGCCAATACCATGTTGGCACTAAGTGAACATGCCAGTGCGTTTGTGATCGACGTCGACGTCGAGTCCGGCAATGTCACGCTGACCGGCGTGGTTGATTCGGATGTCAACAAAGAGCTGGCTGGCGAGCTGGTTCGTGGCGTTCAGGGCGTCAACAGAATCAACAATAATCTGGATGTAGCGCCCGATCTGCGTGACGTCTCCAATCGCGACAATGGTCAGCTGAAACGCTGGTTCGACCAGGTTACAACCACTGCCGAGATTAAAAGCCGGTTGCTGGCAAGTTCTGCAATTGACGGGCTGGGCATTGAGGTAGAGACCGAACATGACCGGGTCACCCTCAGTGGCACTGTAACCAGCCGTGCCGAACGTTCGCTGGCCGAGGAAATCGCGCTGAACTCCAGCTATGGTCGCGCGGTCAGCAACAACCTCATGGTCAGCAGCAACTGACCACCTCTGCAAGATCGCGCGGCAAATAGCTCAAAACCACCCGCGCAAGCAGAACCCGGGCCACGTGAACAAACAGTACACGTGGCCTTTTCTGTCTGTCCACCAGTGCGCCGCGCAGCAAGGAGAGTTTGAGATGCTGATCTTTGGTACCCAGGAAGAAACACTTCCAGTATCCCTGAAAAGCGATGCCACCACCGGTCTTCCGCTACTTAGCGAACAAGGCGCAGTGCTGCAATACCTGCTCGCCTACCTGGCGCTGCCCTACTCGGTCACCGGGTACGGTTGCGGCAAGAAGGCCAGTGTCATCATCGACCAGTTATTGGCACTGGGCGTGCCGAGCTATGCCATTTCCAGACTGCTTATTCTGGAAGCGGATATGTCACCCGCGGCGCTGGCCAGAACCGATAGCGAAGACCGGGACCACGCCCTGGTCGCCGACAACCTGCTGGCGAACCTGGTAGACACGTCAGACCCTCGCCTGCGCTCAATGCTGAATGATTTTTTCCCCGAGGCGAAATTACTCGATGATGCCAGCGTTAAGATCGGACCCTATAAGCTGCACGGCAAGCCGAAAGTCCAGTTCGTTGCCACCCGCTCTCACGTTTCGCCGACACTGACGTTCTGGGATGCAAACAACTCCAGGCCTGTGGAGCTGGTGATCGACCCCAGCCTGGTACCGGACCGACTGTTTCCACCCCAGGAGATGCGCGGCATTCTCGATGCCCCGCAAGCACTGCTGTTCAGCGCTCCGCTCCTGGCACGCTTCCGGCTTGAGTCGAACTATCTCACCGCAGCGCAACGGGACAAACTCGCCGCTGAGGGAGGCCTGGCGTCACTGGATTTCAGCGCCGAAGCACAATGGGTAAGACGGCATACCGGAGCACAAAAAGGCAGCATCGGCGATCCGGAGACCTGGACCTACGCCAACAATCTCGATACCGCAGACGATGAAGCGGCAACCGACCACGACCATTTCAAATACCAGGAACTGATTACCGGACAGGGCGACGGTTTGCGCGCCGCCCGTGCACGTCTGCTGCAGGCCCGTCAGGCCCACCATGAACAGACCTCGGAGATCCTGGAGCAGATGCGCAACATAGAACAGGAAAGCAATCTTCTACAGCGCTGCCTGACCGACGCCGAGTGGTCACGAAAATGCCTGCAACCCCTGGCGGATGCAGCAACAGTATTTGTCTATTTCAATTCCCTGCTGGCACTGGTCAAAACCACAAGTGACGGTGACTTCGATGCGGAAGAGATTTTGACTGATGCTGACAAACTGCAAAACCTGCGTGGCCTGGGCGTGAGACTCCGGCGTCGTATCGACTGGCTGGCCAACACCTCCATGAGTGACGATGGCATTCTGGACGGCCGCGCCCTGGGCGAAGGCTTTATTGCCGCCACCATCGAGACCATCAGGCAAATGAATCTTGCCGGACTTGCGGTGTTCATGGACAAGGTAGGCAACGTGCACGGATTACTGGTCAACGATGAGCAATACAGCGCGCTGCAATCCGACAAGCTTTCACCAGCCCAGCTATGCCGGCAATCAATCTGGCACGGCTCGCATATCGATACGGTTAATGACGCCGGCAAGTTTGATGGTCGACTGGGTGTGCTTGGGGGCCTGGAAACATTGAATATTGTCAGCGACCTTGCGCGCTATTTTGATTTATCCACACAGAGCGCGACAAACAACATCAGCCATGTCAGTGCGTTCATTGGCGAGGAAATGACTTTTACAGGCGAGAAAGTGTCCATGCCCGGCAGTGCCGCAGTGTGTTCGCGCGCCGAGGTCAGCAGGATTCACCGAATGCACAATGCCGCCGGCGAGCAGTTTGGCGAGCGTTTGCTGATCATGCTCGAGCGTATCGCCACGGAGCAGCAGGCTGGCACCATTGAACTGAACAACAAACTGGCTGGACGCAGCGGCGAGGATTTACTGAATGCCTGCAGCGAGCCAGCCGAGTTCTTCTCAACACACAGTTTTGAGCGCCATATTGAGCAAGGCCCGATTCTGGACCGGGCTGATGTTCCGCTGGTGATGGTGGGCACCATCATGGGCATTCACCAGGAAGATTTCACCTTTCAGGGCGCCCATGCAGAATGGGCGGCACTGGAGCTTACTCGCCGCCTGCGGGAAATCGTGCTGGAACCACAATTCATGGAAGTCAGGATCACCGTGGGCATGCTGGCTGGCGAAGGCGAAGCCGAGGTGCGCGAATCCATCTGGCCGGCCTCGCGCTGGACCCTGACTGGACAGATGAATCACGCGGGCGCAACGCCCACTCCGGACCGTTGCGATCCGGGGGTCGCTGCAGGACGCCTGGCCCGGGAATTCCGGCGCTGGTATCAACAGAGTTTCGCCCCCGCCGAACAGCAGCAAATCGTGCCACTGGTTAGCAGCGTGCGCATGTTGCCCGGTACCAATCGCAATGTGATTCCCAAATCAGTCAGTATGACCCTGGCCTTGCAGGATCAATCCACGGGCGAGGCAATGCAGCTTGATGATCTGCTGGCAGAAGATATGGAAAAAACCCTGGAAAGTTTTGTCATCGGCACCTTGTCGCGACAGGTCGCCGGTGGCGGTGAAGGCGTGCAGTTATCCCGGATCGAGCCTATCAGTTTCACCCGGGTCTTCCCCAATGCCAGACTGAGCATTGATCTGCGTGCGGCCAGCGAAACCACCATGGCCGATTTCCGGAGCCGGATCGGCGACGTTATTGCCGAGATAGAGCAGGAGTTTACAGTGCAATGCCAGGGCGATCTGCAACAGCTGTTAGCGCCTTCCAACCTGCAGCAGTCGGGTCAGGCGCTGCTGATGGAGCGCAGCTATGGTGGCAGCCACAATCCCCGGGAGACGGAACTGCTCAGTGACATCGTCCGCGGAAGCGTATTGCAGCTGGCAGTGACCAGGGATTTTCTCTGCCAGGATTTTACGAATGACGATTGTGAGGATCTCAATCTGTTTGATTTTACCGAACAGCGGATGCCACGAGTCTGGCTTGAGAAAATGTCGAGGTTTACCAGCGGCGCCCTGCATGACACCTGCAATATCGCCGCGCGCAGCGGTGAACTGGGCAGCAGCGGCTCGCATTGATTTAATCCTGACGCTGAAATGGTCCCCTGGTCACGGTATCACTGTCAAATACATGACGAGCAGATTTCCCTGGACGGCGCTCACTCGACGGTAAATTGCCCCATCATGCCGTTGTCCTCATGTTCGAGGATATGACAGTGATACATGTAGGGGTGCTCAGCGTCCGCGAAGTTGGTAAACGGCATCAGGAAGCGCACTGTTTCCCCCGGCCCCACTTTCACGGTATCCATCTCACCCTGCTCAATACCCACCGGGGCACGGCCATTGCGGTCAAGGATGCGAAACAGGCCGTGGTGAACATGGAATGGATGCATCATCATCGAGTCGTTGTGGATTTCCCACAGCTCGGTGTTGCCCAGCGGGACTCGGTGATTGACCGTCGTCATATCCATTTGCTGGTTATTGATGCTGAACATACCGCCCATCCGTCCCATCATTCCCCGGCCACCGCCGCCATCTCTTCCACCTCGGCCACCGCCACCTCCGCCACCTCTGCCACGACCCATCATGCCCATCCCCATGGCCATGGAGAGCACGAAGCGGCGACTGGTATCGGCCTCATCAGCGCTCACTGCCCGCAGGCTATTCAATTGCGTTGCCGGTGCAGTTAGTCGCTCCAGACTGGACTGTGGTTCGATAGCGAGAATCTGTAGCCGGTCGCTATTAAGGCCGTGCATACGCGCCATCATGCCGGTGGCCGCAAACGGCGAATCAGCGGCAATGGGATTGCTGACCAGATTGACCGGATTGCCGTTACTGACATCCACCAGGATTTCAGCTCGCTCCGACGGGGCAAGGATCAGTTCCCGCGCTGGCTGGGCACTGTTCAATAAGGCACCGCCGCTGGAGACCACGCTGAACTCGCGGTTGTCGTCAAAGGCAAAGGCAAAACTGCGGGCATTGGCGCCATTGAGCAAGCGGAAGCGCACCAGGCCGGTGGTGGCGCTGAACAACGGATTGTAGGTGCCATTTACCAGTACCGTGTCACCCATGATCCCGGTCATGACATCCGGCATGCCCTGGACGTAACGAAAACTGCCGTCGGCATTGAAGCGCCGGTCCTGCACAATCAGCGGGATGTCATCGACACCGTAGCGTGCCGGAAGTCCTTTGTCGGCCACGGTGTCATCGTCAATCAGGATCATGCCCGCCAGACCGCGATACACCTGTTCACCGGTTTTACCCAGCAGATGGGAGTGGTACCAGAATGTGCCAGCCTGCTGCTGCACCTCGAACTGCGCCAGCCAGTCACTGCCAGGCTGAATCACCTGATGCGGACCACCGTCGGCAATGGCCGGCACATGCAGCCCGTGCCAGTGCAGCGTGGTTTCCTCCGCGAGCCGATTGGCGACTCGGATACCAACCCGCTCACCCCGACGCAGACGCAGGGTGGGCCCGAGATAGCTGCCGTTGATCCCCAGCGTGGCTGTGTCGAGACCGGGAAGAAAGCGCGTTGACCCCGATTGCAGCGTCAGCGTGTAGCCGCGCTGGCCGTTGCCTGGCACGCCTTCCGCCAGCGGCGGGATCTGCAGCGCGTTGTAGCCATCAGCAGCAGACTGCGCCAGCAAGGGTCTATGCAGGGCCGAACCGCCGCCGACCAGCAAGGTGTTTGTTATGAATGTCCGTCGTTGCATCGCTCTCTCGCTCCGGTCTGTTGTTCCAGCTTCTTCTTTCAGCTTCTTCTTTCAGCTTCTCGCATGGCGGCCTTTGGCCGTAGGCCGCCATACTGGGTAATTCACGCGCGCACTGAATCCAGCATCAAGAAGTACATGATAACCAGAATCCATGACAATGGACTGCGACAGATCAATGGCACCTGCCAGAGATTGTCATCGGCATGACCCGCCCAGGCACCAGGCTGGTCAATTGACTCAGGATTCTTCGCAAAAGACTGCTGTGACAGCCGAGCCATCCAGTCGTTGATCGCGCACTCACTGGCCGCCAGGCAACCCCTGATGATCGCCACCGCGGCGGTTCGCTGCGCGAGGGTGTACCCGAGAATTTAAGGTCGGTGCTGAGCCAACCAATTCGACCAGCTCAAGCCTGAACGTAAAGCCGGCGGAACCAGTGACCGCCCCGGGGATCACCATGGTGTTGCTGTCCTTGTTTCACAGTCGTTGCCGTTTCCGCGACTTGCAACTGCAGGGGTGCGCTGTTAACCAGCGCCAGCAGTGTTGTTATTGGTTGGCCGGGGGGGGTCATGGCAACTCATATCCAAAATCGCGAATCAACATAGCTGCCTCATCACTGCGCAAATAGGCGAGTAGCTCACGGCAAGCCTGGCAGTCTGACCCAGCCTTGAGCAGCACTGCGTCTTGTCGGATCGGGGAGTGCTGTTGCGCGGGCACCGACCAGGCCCGGGCCAGCGCGGAATCACCACGGGCCGCGACCTGCGACTTCGCCACAAAACCCAATTGGGCATTGCCGGATTCGACAAACTGAAAGACCTGGGCAATGTTCTCACCCTGGACCCAGCGATCGCGGGTGGCTTCCAGCAATGACAAACTGGTCAGGGTTTCCATTGCAGCGCGGCCATAGGGCGCCAATCTGGGATTGGCCATGGCAATACGGCGCACTCCAGAGTCCAGCAAGGCGTCCGGGCTATCCAGAATTCGTTCCGGGTCGGCACTCCACAGCAGCAGTGCTCCCACCGCGTAGGTAAACTGGGTGTCCGGTACCGTAAGCCCCAGTTCGTCCAGTGCGCGCGGTTTGTCCTGATCTGCCGACAGAAATACCTGGAATGGCGCGCCATTGCTGATCTGGGCCACAAAGCGACCGGATGCGCCCTGGGTCAGCACCACCTCATGACCTGTCTGCCCGGAAAAGCGCTGCGCCAGTTCCGCCATGGGCGCACTGAAATTCGCTGCCACAGCAACCAGCACCTGCTCGGCATGGAGCGCATGCACCGGCAACAGGCCAATGACCGCAGCTGCAGCAGCGGCCATGGTCCATCTTGCAGTGGCTGTGGCCACGATGACCCAGGTAGTCGGGTAGTTCTTCATATCTTCATGCTCGCGGCTTTAGCTACAGCCCTGTTAAAGAAAGCGCCATCTATCATCCTTCGTTATGTAGCACCTTATATAACGATTCCGGAACCGTCAATTCAGGCTTCCGGCCGCGCGGGCCTGCCTTCCGGGCGCGGCATGCGTCAGTAGACATCACCACAAGCCCCTGATTTAATTTGGCTGATAATAATAATCTAAAGAGTAACGCCAATGCCGATCCAGTCCCGATTCACCCTGCCCATCGTGCGCTGCAGCCTGGCGACCTTGTTAGCCCTGCTGATCTCGCCCATTCAGGCGCAGTCGGCAGACTCACTGCTAAACAACTACTCCCCGGTGTCCGAGGCCGAACTGCGCGACCCGGCCCCGCAGGACTGGCTAATGTGGCGCCGCACCTACGACCTTGGCGGGCACAGTCCGCTGGACCAGATCAATCGCGGCAACGTAGGTCAACTAACCGAAGCCTGGTCTGTCCCGCTTGGCCAGGGCGGCAATATGACCACGCCCCTGATTCACGACGGGGTGATGTTTATTGCCGATACCAACAATCTGTTGCTGGCCCTGGATGCCCGCACCGGTGAAGAACTGTGGCGCTACCAGCACGACTCGGAGAACTTTGATGGCCGCCGCATCGGCGTGGCCCTGATCGGCGATCGCGTCATCGTGCCCCACAACGATCTGGACGTGGTGGCCCTGAATGCACGCACCGGCGCGGTGGAGTGGGAACACAGCATTGCTACGCCAGTGGAGAACTTTGCCGGCCCCGGTTACTACTCCCTGCGCGGTTCACCAATGATTGCCAACGGCATGATCATCCAGCCGGTGAGCGCCACCATTGTCCCGGAAGGGGGGTTCATCGTTGGCCTGGACCTGGAAACCGGCATCGAGCAGTGGCGATTTCATACCGTGGCCCGTCCCGACCGCCCCGGCGGCAACACCTGGAACAATCTGCCACTCAACGCCCGCAGCGGCGGCTCAGTCTGGATCCCGGGCAGCTATGACCCGGCACTGGACCTGGTTTACTTCGGCACTGCGCCCACCTATGACACCGAACCACTGCGTCTTGATCTCGGTGAAGACGGCGTATCCAACGATGCCCTGTTCACCAATTCAACCCTGGCGCTGCGACCGCGCACTGGTGAGCTGGTGTGGTATTTTCAGCACATGCCCAATGACCAGTGGGATCTGGACTGGGTCTATGAGCGCCAGATCAGTGAACTGACCATCGACGGCAGGCAGCGCAAGGTAGTGTTTACCGCTGGCAAGATGGCGCTCTATGACGTACTGGACGCTGCGACGGGACAGTATCTGGATTCCCTGGACACCGGGATCCAGAACATGATCAGCGCCATTGACCCAAAGACCGGCGACAAGACCCTGCATCCAAATGCTATCCCCAATACCGAAACCGGTTATCTGCTGTGCCCCTATCTGCTTGGTGGCCGCAACTGGCAGTCCGGCTCGTTCAACGATCAGAACAAAATGTTGTACCTGCCCCTATCTGAAGTTTGCATGATGGGCGGGCCACTGGGTCAGGACAGCCTCCTGAGCTCCGGGGTTCAGGTTGCCGCTCGGCCACGGCCGGACAGTGACGGCAACTTTGGTCGCCTGCAGGCCATTGACATGAACACCATGGAACTGGCCTGGCAGCACCGGGAAATCACGCCGCCCACCATCGCGGCCCTGTCCACCGATGGTGGCCTGGTCTTCACTGGTTTTCTGGACCAGAGCTTCAAGGCACTGGATGCGCAAACCGGCAAAGTCCTCTGGGAGACCTCACTGGAACACATCCCTTCCTCTTTTCCGGTGACTTATGCTGTCAATGGCAAACAATACGTTGCCGTGATTCGCGGGCAACCCAGTCGCTTTATTGGCAGCCTGTACGGCATCGTGTCCGGATTTCTGGGCGAGGACAATGACAGCGTCCGCGCCCCGACTGTGGACCCGGCGGTAGTCGTCTACGCGCTGGACTGATCCCGACTACCAGCGGCACTGCTGCCACTGCTGTCCAGCAGTGGCACGGTCCATGCAGCTTTTCGTGTGCCGCGCCTGCCGACAGGCACACTGCCGCGGGTCGACCCATAATCGAAGCCAACACAACTGGATATCCAGCGGGGATTTATCATGGCAAAGCACAGGTCTGAGAGAACTTCACCAACCGCACTGACGCGCCGCGAGCTTCTCGCCGGCGCTGGCGCGGCATTGGGCGCAAGCGTGGTACCGGGGGGACAGTTATACGCCCAGAATACCGCGGCTAGCGACAGCGCCGTGGTATTCACCAACACCACGGTGGTCAGCAATGATGCCGAACGGCGAACGTTCCGAAATGTCGCCCTGGCGGTGCAAGATGGTGCAATTGCTGCCATCGGTGACAGCGCTGAGGTGCTGTCGCGCTTTCCGCGCGCGGAGGTAATAGACGGTAGCCGCAAAGCATTGCTACCAGGTCTGATCAACTGCCACGCGCACCTGGCGGCAACCATTGCCAAAGGCTTTAACGAGGACTTCGGTTTCCCCAACAGTCTGTCACTGCCGGAAAGTCCGTCCAGCCTGCTGTCGTCCGATGAAGCCACGGTGATGTCGGTGCTGGCGGCCATTGAAGGCCTGCGTGCCGGTACCACTACAATGGTCCAGAACACCGGCGGTATTGCCCGCGACGCCTCGGCTCTGGTGGAGACCGGGCAGCGCTGGGTGTTTGCCGAATCGGTTCGCGATATCACCACCGTCGATGGCCCGATGTCGCCGCCACGGCTGGCCAACAGCGTTCCGCCCCAGTTTTCGGATGCGCTGCGCATTGACGGCATGCAGCGCATCAATGATCTGTACGATGCCTGGCATGGCTACGATAACGGACGGGTCAGTGTGTTCCCGGCGGCGGCCCTGACCGAACTGTCCTCCCCGCAACTACTGCGTGACGTGCGTGAGTTTGCCGACGCCCATGAGCTTGGCTACACCATTCACATGACCCAATCAATTGCCGAAGTGGAATTCATGCTGCGCTATCACGGCGTCAGGCCGGCAATTTTTCTCGATAATAATGACTTTCTGGGACCACGCCTGTTTGCCGCTCACGCCCGCTACTGTGATGCCACCGAGATTGCCGCCCTGGGCCAGCAGCGAACCATTATTACGCACCAGGCAGCAATGGCGGCCAACCGCGGTGTCAGTCCGCCAATCACTGCACTGCGAGTAGCTGGCTGCCCGATCGCTCTGGGCACTGACAACAATAATACCGACATGCTGCACGTTATGAAGACAGCAATATCCCTTGAGCGCATCCAGCGAAATGATGAGATACCCGGCACTTTGCCGCAACCTGAAGACATGCTGGCGGACGCTGCCGGTGGCGGCGCGCAGGCGGTCAATCAGGCCGACAGTATTGGCTCACTGGAAGTGGGTAAGAAAGCCGACATCCTGGTGCTGGATATGATGAAGCCGCACCTGATCCCTTCCGGGCGCATTCTTTCTGCCTGGGTCCATAACGGGCAGACTACCGACATTGAGTCGGTCATGGTTGATGGCCGTTTTGTAATGCGCGATCACGAAATCCTCACCCTCGACGAAACCGCTCTGCTTGAGGAAGCCTGGCGTATCGGGGAACGGGTCTGGGGACGCATCCTGCGGGACGGCGAGCTACCCCTGCCCCGGCTGTGATTGCATCGCGGCGGTGTTTCCGGCAGTCTGCCGCTCCGGACATGTCAATGGAGCGGCACGACGGCCAATGCGCCTGAGCCGATAATCTCACCATGCAACACGACTTAATGAACCTGTTCGCGGTGCCGGTCTACAAGGCATCACTGGGGCGGGACTACAGCGCCGAAGAGCAACAGTATTTTCGTGACCAGCTGGCCCAACCGGTGCAGGCCATCGATAATTATTCCTCGGCCAACAAGTACGTGCTGGACGCGCCAGAACTGGCGGACCTGCGCAAGCTGGCAGAAGATCATCTGCAGCAGTATTTCGAAACCATCTACAATACCGCCAACGATGTACAGTTAGCCATTACCCAGTCCTGGCTGTCGCTGACCACCCAGGGCGGTGCCCATCACACCCATTCACATCCCAATAGTTTTGCCAGCGGCGTCATCTACATCAACCTGGCGCCGAGAGACGGTATCAACTTTTATCGCGATGAAGACCGACAGTGGTTTGATCTGCAGCCCAGGCAGAACAACTACTACAACGCCTACAGCTACCACATCGAAACCCAGGTCGGGGATATCGTCATTTTCCCGTCTCACATCAAACACGGCGTCCGGCCGGTGGATGCTGACATTCAGCGCATCAGCCTGGCATTCAATTCGTTTCCCAGTGGCGAACTGGGTCGTGAAGACTTCTCCAACCGTCTGCGCATTACCGTGGATCGCTGAGTATTCACACGCCTATACAGCGCTTTATCGTGCACTATCGGAGATAGCGACCAGGCCCTTATAACCAGACTGTTTTCTCTAGCCGTCCCCATGGTGTGGTCGTGCCGGGCGTAGCGAAGCGAAGACTGGATGGGCGCCGAGCCGGCGGGGCGGGAACCCTGCAGCTCCGCAGCCGCGCTCGAAGCCACTGAGCAAAACTGCCAGACACAGCAAACTCTTACATACCAATAATTCCGCAGGCAATAAAAAAGGCGATGCCGAAGCATCGCCTTTTCGGGTTACCGACCGTTACCGATCAGTTTCGTACCAGCGGTCTACTGGAACTGCCACAGTACCCGTGCGTACCAGCGGCGACCGCGACCATCGAATACCACCGCGTCATAGTCGAGGTTCGACTCGTCGTAGTACGGCAGGTCAGCGTTGGTTGCATCGAGCACACCGACGGTGAAGCGGGTGGCGCCCAGGTTGATGTTGCTCCAGTTATGCGTGTAGTTGTACTGCAGATCGATGGTGTTGTAACTGGCGATCTTGCGGGTCAACAGTGAACGCACAAAGTCAGAGCTGTCCTGAAATGAATTATCGTAGTTCAGGTTCTGGTAGGAGCCAATATGACGGTTTATCAGCGTCGCGCTATGGCTGCCGTTGGTCCAGTTAAAGGTGACATTACCCTTATTGTCCGGCAGGGACCGCACCAGGTTGCCATCGCCAGTAGTACCCGCTGCGTCATAGACGCCAGTATCCACCAGGCCACGCTCGAGGCCCGGCACTTCGCTGAACTTGTACTGGCGTACGTGCGTGTAGTCGGCGCTGACCCGGAAATTCCCCAGATCATTGCTCCAGCCATAGCCGGCTCGCACGTCCACACCATCGGCTTCGATACGACCGGCGTTGATGGCGCTGAGGGTCAAGGTAATCAGACTGGCATTGGTCACACCAAAGGCTCGCTGGATTCCCGGAGCTGTATAGCTACGCGGGTCGACCACACAGTTAAGACGTTCATCGGAATCGCGGCCAAACTGCGCTTCTATAGCCGCCGGGTCACAGGGAGTGTAGGGCTGATCGGAATCGGCCGGGATGGTGTCGTTCAGGATATAGTTGCTGGAATCCTGGGACGCCGCAATAAACGCCTCGATTTCCGGCTGCAGAGCCCGAATCGGTGGCTCCGGTAGCACCCGGTCATCCACCTCAAAACGCCACATATCGGCCTGGAGACTCAGGCCTTCCAGCGCCCCTTCCGGCGTCCAGATAAACCCGAGACCGTAGGTATCCGCGTACTCGTTGCCAACATTGGGAGCCGGGCCACCCAGGGTATAGGTGAATTCGGGTTCGGCATTGGCGTCTGTTGGCGGCACCAGTCCGGCACGCACCGCCTGGTTGGAGATCGGATCACGGAAGGTCAGAGACCCGGATTCCAGGCCCTGTTCAATAATGGCGATGTTTGGCGCCCGGAATGACTTCGAGTAGGAGCCACGCAGCAGCAGGGTGTCCACCGGACGCCAGCTCGCCGCTATCTTCGGCGAGATCTCATCGCCAATGGCACCGCCGTAATCTTCCCAACGCACGGCGATCTGGGTTTCCACGTCTTCCCAGAACGGCAGCGACAGCTCACCAAACAGCGACTTGGTGGTGCGATCGTGGTCGTAGTTAAAGGAACACAGCGAACACTCAAAGTTATTGCTTACATAGTGGAACTCATTGGGCACGCCGTTTTCGTCATAGCCAAGAATCCGGTTCTGCAGACCTGGTTCGTTGAGGCGATTGGAGCGGGACAGCGTGTTGCGCTCACGGTACTGGGCGCCTGCTGCAAACTGTGCGGTACCGCCACGCATTTCGAACATCTCGCCAGACACCACCGCATCCAGTACCCCGAGGCGATTGCGTTTGTCAGTTCGCAGCACGCGCTGATTCATCCAGCCCATCAATTCCTCGCTGTTGGCCAGGCTTGAGTCAGTCAATGAAGTCAGGAACGGATTGTAAAACTGGCAGCCACCCTGGCCCTGGTTATTACTGGTCAATGCGTAGGACAGCGACTCGCGGGTGGTAAACACGAAACCCGGGAAGAAGGTCTGCACCAGGCCGGGAGCATAAAAATCCCAGGCCTGTGGCACCGCGCCACCAAACGGGCCTGGCTGACCGGCAAAGTCAAAATCCGGCACGCCGTTTGGCGTACAGTTCGGCCCGCCCAGGCCATTGGCAGCCATCTCCGCGCGTTCGCGGTTGAAGGTCAGGTAGCTGGCTTCCAGGCTGGACTGACTGAAGGAATAGCTGACGTCATAGTTGTAGGAACGATCATTGAGATTGAAATCACCGCGCATTCCCAACTGCACGCTGGACGAGTTGGTCCAGGTGACGTTGTTCTCCGCAAGTTGGCGCGGCAGGCCGTCGCGAACGCCCTGGTACATGGCGACATTGGGTCCACCGTTAGCTGCCGACATTGGCGAATTGGGGATGTCTGCTTCGCCAGGCCTCTCCAGCCCGATTTCCGGCGCAAAGAATCCCAGTTCCAGAGTCTGACCGATGGCGTTGCCACCGAACTGCGGATTGCGGAGATAGGCACCTGGCTGGGCCAGGAACACCGTCGGGCCTCGAGACGCGTTATAGCCGTCATCGGCGCGGATGGTTTCCGCGTCGGAATAGTGGGAGAAAGCATACAGCTGAGCACTTTCAGTGAAGGCATGACCCAATGATGCGGCAAAACTGTTGCGCTCGGTTTTGTTGGCAATGAAATTATAGGCCGAAGTGTCCTCGCGGCAGGTACCGCTGCGTTCACCGCGTGTCTCGCGCTTCTGGCCGATAATCAGCGGGCTGCCATCGGCCGAGGTGACGGTATAACACCCCGGATCGGTATAGACCGGTTCGTCATCACCGTCATTGGCGATATTGAAGTCGCGGACTTCCTGGTTAATCCAGCCCGGTGAGATATTGCCGCCAAAAGCCGGTGACTCAATCAGGGTACCGGCAGTGCCGACCGTGCCCAGAAATTCGGAATTGTCATTATAGAAATTACCCGCGGTCACCGGCACCGGATCACGCTCAAAGCGCTCGGCCGACAGCACAACATTGGTACGGCCATCGTCGCTTTCCCAGCCCCAGATACCACTCACCGTGGCGTCATACTTGTCACTGGCGGCATCGACACCCTGCAGGTCACCATACAGTTCCAGACCGACGAAATCGGTGCGCATCAACAGGTTGACCACACCAGCCACCGCATCTGCGCCGTACAAGGCCGAGCCGCCATCGGTCAGCACCTCGACCCGGTCGGTCATCACCAGGGGAATACTGTTGATATCAACGAACTCACCGCCGCTGCCAGTAGTGGCACCGGCAGGCGCCATGCGCTTGCCGTTAATGAGAGTCAGAGTGGAATTTTCGCCAAGGTTACGAAGATTCACCATAGCGGTGCCTTCCAGCTGACTGTACTCACCGGTACCGTCAGTACCGGGTTGGCCCAGAGAGCCGGAGTTGATCTCGAGATTTTTTATGACGTCCCAGATCTGCGCGGCGCCCTGCGCCTCGATACTGTCTCGGTCAACCACCTGCACCGGCGACGGTGCATCCAGTGGTGTGCCCCGAATATAGGAGCCGGTGACCACGACTTCCTCGATGTCATCGGGGTCCTGTTGTGCCTGGGTCTGAAATGAGATGCCAGCGAGGACCGCCAGGGTAATGGCACGACGGGTACCAGGGATCTTCTTATTCATTGCGTACTCCCTCTAATTATTATCATTATTGCCTGTCGTCAGTAGCGCAGCCGGGTGGTGAACCCGTCATTCAAACGCAGGCTTTAGGGGTGAAGATTATTGTTATTTCACCTTTCTGTTCGAGGATATCGAACATTCATTCAGTTTTACCAGAACTTTTTTACCCCTAAATAAAATGGCGCTGCACCACTGATTTCGTGGCGTATGGCAATGCCCAACTCCGCAGCTAAATCTGGCCCTGGTAATTTCAGATCGGGAGCAAGCGGTGGCCGCTGTCCCAGCATTGGCGGCCACTGCGTTGCACGAACGGCCGCGAAGGTAACACCGGGATCGAGCAGCAGCCCGCCACGTGGATCATTGTCCACGGCAATGCCGGGCGGCAAAACATGCTTAGTCTACGAAGGTATTATTTTCAGTAACTTTACAAGCGCGCACAAAAAAGCCGGACCTCCAAGGGGGCGGCCCGGCTTTGTTCAGCCAAGAAATTGGCCAGTATTACCGCATACTGTTAAGGCGGCTTTTGTTTCGAAGTTCGTGCTTCGAAGTTCTTAATCCGTGTCTTTCGGTCAGTCGCTACCCTGACCCAGTTCTTCTACCACTTCCTGGCGACGTGCACCGGCAAGAATACCCGGTAGCGCGTAGTTGCCTTCGTGGCAGGCGTACTCATACATAGGCTCTTCCTGGGGATAAAAGGCCAGTTCGGCAGTCCAGGGTTGGCTGTACAGGTTGGGATCTTCCACGGTGAACTGGTAGAAAATCTCATCCTCGGCGTAGCGGCTGAAGCGTTCAATAATGCGCCCATCCCGGGTGATCGGGATGGAGCTTTCTGCCAGCTGTTTGGGATTAATATTGGTAGTCTCGACAATCAGCGTGCCGTCTTCGTACCAGCCCACGGAATCCCCCAACCACTGCTGCAGCACATCAGGCCGGCGATTGGCCCGGGCTTCCTCGGCGCTATCATAGGTCGGAATAATGCGAGCCTCGTGAACCATCTCCACAACAATCATGACGTAATCATCGGTTTGCACAAAGTCATAGGTGCTGTTGTACAGCGTGCCCATCATGCCGGGGCCGGCGGTGTTACCGAAGCCCAGCAGACAGCGCTCTGCCAGGGGTATGGCTTCCGGCCCAGAAGCGTCGCCAATACCGGTTACGTAGCGGCTGCCGAAGCGCTTGGGCTGAAAATCCGGATTGGGATTATCAAGGCGCGGCACCTGTCCACTCTCCGGGATTGTGACATAGGAGGTGCGGAATTCGCCCTTAACGCGGGCCAGTGTACTACCGGGATCAATCCAGAATTCATTGTAGCCACGCAGACCGAAGTCAAAACTGCCTTCCGGTGGCGCTCCGGTTTCCGGATCGATTTCACCATCGACCTCGTCAACCGGCAGACCGGCCACCGAAGTGCTACCCGCGATCCGGGCAGCTTCTTCGGCATCGACGACCAGGCTATCGGCGCTTTGCGGCCGGCTGAGGCCGGTCAATGATTTGTTCGACCAGGTGCCGGTCAGTTCCGGACGCTCGCTGCCCTGACTGAGGGCCACGCTGCTGGCAACCGCCAGAATGAGGCCAGCGGCGGCCAGAGTGGCCTGCTTGCAACCTTTAGTTAATGCTGTCATGGAGATTCTCCCTTGGTTTGCTCGGCATTCGGTCAACCCGAAGGTCCGATCAACTGAAATGCGTTTATGGTGCTAATGATAAGGACAAAGCCTTGCCCAGTAAACGTCAGCCATCGCAATGAGCTTTGCTTTGACCAGCTCTGTGGCTGCAGCCAGGTGCGCAGCATCCACCGTTTATCTGCCGCCACGGGGCTGCAGCGAGAGAATGAATACGGTCAAGGGGGTCTTAAAGGCGGCAATAAAAGAAGCCGGGGCAATCAGGAAGTACTGTGACACCTGATTACCCCGGCAGAGGAGAGTCTTACTGTGCGTCAGCCCCGAAAGGCCAGCGCGGTCAAACAGTTTAGCGAAAGTGCTACAGCGGATCAGAGAGCGCCCGCTGCGGGTCAATCGTGGTCTTAAACCTCGGTTTTAAACCTGTTTATAACCTTTAGTTCTGGGCGATGTCGCCAGAAACATCCAGGTTTGCACTGATCTGGCGAATGTTAACTTTCGCATTCTGATCGCGAACGTTCAGCATCAGAGCACGTTCCAGATCGGCGCTGGCGCCAGTCAGGTCGCCGCTCATCGCCTTGGCAACAGCCAGGTTTGAAAAGATTGATGCTTTGGCTTCTTTTTCCAGAGAAACAGTCAGCTCGAAGTCAGTTTCGACTTTCTCAAGGGCCAGCTCGCAAGAAGCAATTGCTGCGCTCAGTTCCTTGGACAGGATCTGGGTGACACACAGGTTGTTGGCTGCGACGAAATCCAGCTTGGTCAGGTCCTTGGTGTAAAAGGCAGACTTGGCAGACTCAACGTCCATCGAAATCAGCGCTTTGTAAGCAATCGCGTCGCCAAAAGCGGTAACGCGGTATTCAGCAGAGGCGCTGCTGGCGGCCAGCACTGAACCCAGTCCAGCGGCAATTAGTGCAAGGCGAGTTTTAGAAAAAGATTTAGTAAAAAGTGTCATGAGAACTTCCTTAGAAAAATAATAAAAATTAAGAAAATAAAAAGGCCAAAATAGCCAAATAAATAACTAACCAATAGTTTTGTAGCTAGGTGTTACACGAAAAGCTGATCTCTCCTTCAGCTCCTCAATTGCGTTCAAATGGTAGGCGTCTGAGCTCGCACTGACAAAGTATCAATCATCAGGCGACGGATGAACTTAGCTCACCCATGTCTCCCACATGTTGCTGCAGACTTTCACCTATCCATTTACAGAACACTTCCGCTGCGTTGGTGTTCTTCGAACTTTCGGACAACGCCATCCAGTAATAGTCTTCCGTGACCAGGTCAGTATCGTGCAAAGGCACGAGTGCCCCCGAATCAAACCAGGACTTACTGACCGGCATGGGTACCAGGGCGATTCCCGCGCTTCTCTCGGCAGCGCGCGCCAGGGCAAACATGCTATCCACAAATATAATCTGCTTGGGTTTCATATTGTTGACACCGGCATGTTTCGCCCACTTGCTCCAGGCATGAGGACGTGCCTTGTGTAACAGAATCGTCGATACGTTTATTGCATCGATGCTGCTGTAGCCCTTACGCGACCATTCATTGTAAAGCTTGCGGCTGCAAGCCGGGATGTAGCGAATCGGGAACAGCCTTTCCACTCGCGCGCCTTCGGGTTCATTACGGGACAGCAATATATTGATGTCGGCGTCGGTGCTGGAGTCATCGCCTATGTCCATGCATTCGATCTTCAGATCGATGTCCGCATGTCGTTCGGAAAACTCGCTGATCACCGGCATCAACAGCTCGCTGGCAAAGAACTCCGGCATTTGAACCAGCAGCGGCACCCGGCTCGCATTCTTGCGCACCCGGTCAGCAGCCTCATCGATTGCCTGAAGGTAAGGCTGTATCTCTTCATAAAACTGCGCCCCCTTGTCAGTCAGGGAAATGGCGCGAGTTTGCCGCGTAAACAACTTCACCCCCAGCTCTTCCTCCAGATCACTGATCTGGTGGCTGACAGCGCTGGCAGTTACGCAAAGCGTATCCGCCGTCTGTTTGAAACTGAGATACTGAGCCGCCAGACAAAACGTCCGCAGACCCCGAAGTTGCATCGGCATCGACAATTCTCTACTGGTTGGGTAAATGAGCGCCTGGAGCACCGGCTGCATGCCTGCACAGCCGGACTGTCCCTACACTGAAGCAAGTGCCGTGCCAGGCTGTAAGGCCCGGAAAAACCGCGGTACACGCGCGCACCACGGGCAAGTTGCACCAAAACGGAACACTGGCCATGATCGTCGCGCAGCAACAGACCAGAACCGGGGTTAATTTGTTAAGGGCAGCTCTATAACAGTCAGGTCTCTGGCCTTTAGACGGCGCCACTGACAAGGCGTCGTTCCGCAGGCGTGCCGTCAGCCCGTCAAGGAACGACAACGCGGTCAGGGGTGCCGTCTGAAGGCCCCGCAGGGCGGGACCTGTAAGCCCCTCCTGCGGCGTTGCACCCCTTGCCAATAGGGCTCGGGCTGCGCCTTGCAGCAGGGGCTTACAGACTCCCGCAGAGACCTGTCTGAATTAATAGAGGTGCCCTTAACGTGTTGTCATTTGTCGCGTTCATACACGGGAGCATGGCGCCGATGGCAAGCCAGCGGGCCGGGAAAGGAAGAGCAGGTATGGAAAATAACCGGCGCCGTGCAGCCGCAGGAAGGAGCACGATCTGCGCACCGGACCAGGCAAGTTGTCAGGCTAATTGGTCGGGCTGGCCAAAAGAGTTACCGGGGCCGTGGACAGAAATTGTCCGGAGACCTGGATATCGGTAGATCCGGGCAGAGATTTCCTAGTCGCTACTGCGCATCTTGATCAGCATGGACTCGATACGGTCGATATCAAACGGCTTGGAGATATGGCCCATCATCGCCAGGTGCAATCCCTGGCCCTGAATCTGGGTGAGTTCGCGTTTGCGTCTGGACTTGCCGGAGATAATGACAATTCGCGCCTTGCATTTCTGTTCAGCAAGAAAGCGCAGCACATCAAGCCCTTCGTCACCAAAGCCGTGCTGCTGCCCATCGGCCACCAGGCCCAGGTCAAGAAAGATCACCGTGGGATCAAAGTCCTGATAAATTTTCTGCACCAGCGCCGGGTTATAGACGCTGTGTACGGAATAGCCAGCATCCAGACCAACCTCCTCAAGGATGTCGGCAATGTCTTCGTTGTCATCGATAATTAACAGCCGGTCATCGTTGAGGGCGCCGGCGTCAAAGTCGATCATGGTCGGATTTTCCAGTGCGGTAGTCATGGCTCGATTATCGGCACGGCTGGCAATTGACTGCCAGCAAAGCGTTACCAAATTGTGAGCCATTCCCTAAAATTTGATTCAAATCCAAATCGCCAGCGGATTTATCCCGCCTCAATAGCGGGGTGAAGTCACGCTAGCCTCTGGAAGTTTTGTCACGTTTTTGCGCTATTATCAAGCTTTCTGGCCGACAACTACTGGCAGGCCGAAAATCCAGTAAATTCCAATAATTAACGAACCACAAGCAAGGGATGGCTGACGTGCTGTACGCCCTGGAAAATGCAACCGAATACCTGGAACTGCAAACCGAATTTGTGCGTTTGCAATCCGACATCAAGGCCAACAAACGGCGCCTGCTGATTATCTTTGAGGGGCGTGATACCGCCGGCAAGGGCAGCACGATCATGCGCTTCGTGCGCTTTCTCAATCCGCGCCACTACCGGATCGTCGCCATGTCCAAGCCGACCGAGCAGGAATCCGGTCAGTGGTATTTCCAGCGCTACGTCAAGGAACTGCCAAATCCCGGCGAAATCGTATTCTTCGACCGCAGCTGGTACAACCGTGCGGTGGTGGAGCCGGTGCTTGGCTTCTGCTCAGCTCGCCAATACAAGACGTTTCTCGAGCAGGTGGTATTGCTGGAGCGCATGCTGAAGATGGATGGCCTGGCAATAATCAAGTTCTGGTTCTCCATCGACGAACATGAGCAGGCGCGACGCATCAAGGAACGCGAAACCAATCCCCTCAAGCAGTGGAAACTGAGCACCGTCGATGCCCAGGCACAGGCCAAGTGGGACGAATACACGCGCTACAAGGAAACCATGTTCGCCAAGACCTCTACCACCGGTAATCCCTGGCTGGTAGTTCAGGGCAACGACCGGGACAAGGCATGCCTGGAGTCCATGCGTTATGTGCTCGACCGGATGAAATACGAACTCAAGGGTGAGACTGGTCAGCGGCTCGAGCCAGATCCAAAAATCGTCCAGCGCCAGCCTACCTACAAGCTTGCTCACGTACGTTTCGAAGAGCCTACTGAGGACTCCTGAAGCGCACCAGCCTGGAACCCTCAGGCGCTGAGGCGGTGGCTAATATTTCTTTAAATAGCATGATCGCGCATTACCGGGAATTGTGACCAGGCTCTGATCGTTGCGTTGTTCGTGGAACTGTTTGTGGAGCTGATTTGTTGTGCTGTTTGTTGTGCTGTTTGTTGTGCCCATCGTAGAGTGTGGTCGCGCCGGGCAGGAGGGGGTTGTCGCCAACGCTCTGCGCCCGTCCCGGGTGCCATCACGCCGAAAAAAGCCCTGGACTACGGTCTTTTTTCTCCGTTCAGCGCTGTCGCTTTACTGTTGGCGACAACCCCCTCCTGCCCGACACTCCGAGTGCTGGCGGGTGTTACGTTGTTTTCGGGCTTAAACACCCTTCGATCGGAGGCACGAACAGTTCGGGTATTTCGCGTGTTTCCAATGTTTTCAGACATGAAACCTTGTTGTTCGGCACACGGTACAAACCAACGAGGCCAGTGAACCTTGACTCTTGCAAACAGCAAGGGGCGGCTGGCAGTTAGCTTGTGCCGCTGCAATTAAGGACCTACGCTGAACGGCGAAAAATGACCGCTTTTCAGGGCATTTTTCAGAGTGAAGGTACCCTGGAAGGGCGTGGTCCGCAGCGGCACAAGCTAACTGCCGGCCGGCCCGCTCGGAGCCACTTTTCAACGCTGGATAAGGGGCATGAAACTGTGGGACAGCAGTGGTTTTCCAGGGCTTTTGCCGCAGTGAAGGGACTTTTTTAGCATAGAGGATGGGCGCCGAGCCGGCGGGGCGGAAACCCTGCCTCCCCACAGCTGCGCTCGAGGTCAGCGAGTAATATAACCAGGTACACCACACAATTGGTCGTCTCATTGTTCACTCCAGAGAATCTGCGAGGAAACTTTAAACAGTCCTCAAAGTAGTACTCTGGCCAGCCTCGTGAATAGTCCCCTGCAGCCCCCGGTTTAACCCGGGGCCGAGAGGTCGACAACGGCGTTTCGTTATGTAAATGTAAGAAGAGAACAAGCATATGCACCGGCGCCGGACGCAGCCGGTCGCCGAGCAACTGAGAAGCGTCCCCAACCTAGATACGGCAAGCGAGAGAATCCTATGTCCACCAGCCAGCTACACAGTGACGTGAAACGTTCGCTGGACATCAATGGCAAGACCTACCACTACTATAGCCTTGAAGCATTGACCGAACTGGGTAACGAGCAGGTCAGGCAGCTTCCGGCTTCTATCAAAGTGTTGCTGGAAAACCAGATACGCCATTGCGACGGCACCGCAGTAACCGAGGACCATGTCAACGCCCTGGTGAACTGGCAGGAAACCCAACACCAGAACGCCGAGATCATGTTCAAACCCGTGCGGGTACTGATGCAGGACTTTACCGGCGTTCCGGCGGTTGTCGACCTGGCTGCAATGCGTGATGCGGTGGCCGACCGCGGCAAGAACGCAGAGCTGATTAACCCCATTAACCGCGTCGACCTGGTGATTGACCATTCGGTGACGGTAGATAAATTTGCCAACCCCGAGGCCTACGCCGAAAACGTGGAAATTGAAATGGAGCGTAACAATGAGCGTTACCAGTTTCTGCGCTGGGGACAAAAAGCATTTCAGAATTTTAATGTAGTGCCACCTGGCACCGGAATCTGCCACCAGGTCAATCTCGAATACCTGGGCAAGTCAGTCTGGCATTCAGAAGAGAACGGCGAGCTGTATGCCTATCCGGACACGCTGGTGGGCACTGACAGTCACACTACCATGATCAATGCCCTGGCAATTCTTGGCTGGGGAGTCGGCGGCATCGAAGCCGAGGCGGCCATGCTCGGCCAGCCAATCTCCATCAACATTCCGGAAGTGGTTGGTTTTAAATTGACCGGTAAACTATCTGAGGGCATTACTGCGACTGACCTGGTACTGACCTGCGCGCAGATGCTGCGGGAGCATGGCGTGGTAGGCAAGTTTGTTGAATTCTACGGTGAGGGACTGTCATCACTGACCGTGGCTGACCGTGCCACCCTGGCCAACATGAGCCCCGAATACGGTGCCACCTGCTGCTATTTTTCAGTTGATGACAAGACCCTGGACTACCTGAGGTTGTCCGGGCGTAACGATGACACCGTGGCTCTGGTGGAGCAGTACAGCAAGGCCCAGGGCTTGTGGCGCCGCGAGGATGAAACGGTGCAGTACAGCAGTTCCCTGTCGTTGGCACTGGATACCGTGGTGCCATCCCTGGCTGGGCCAAAACGTCCCCAGGACCGGGTCGCGGTAGACAAGATCAAAGAGTCGTTCGCCGAGCTTGTCGACAACAAAACCAAGGAAGTTAAAGTCGCCGACAGCGATTATTCGCTCAAGGACGGTGATGTGGTGATAGCTGCAATCACCTCGTGCACCAATACCTCGAACCCCGCAGTGATGATGGCCGCCGGGCTGGTAGCCAAAAAAGCTACTGAACTGGGTTTGTCCCGCAAGCCCTGGGTAAAGTCGTCCCTGGCTCCCGGGTCAAAAGTGGTCTCCGATTATCTCAAGGCCGCTGAGCTGCAGACCTATCTGGATCAACTGGGATTCAACCTGGTGGGATACGGCTGCACCACCTGTATCGGCAATTCCGGGCCATTACCGGAAGCTATCGAAGCTGCCGTGGACGAAGGCGAGCTGACCGTCAGCTCGGTGCTGTCCGGCAACCGCAATTTCGAAGGTCGAATCCACGCCAAGGTCCGCGCCAACTGGCTGGCGTCACCCCCGCTGGTGGTGGCCTACGCCCTGGCCGGAACTGTAGCGATCGACCTCAGCAAGGAACCCATCGGCAAGGACAGCAACGGCAAGGATGTCTATTTGAAAGACATCTGGCCCAGTAACGATGAGATAGCCAACGCCGTGCACCGGGTCGAACGTGAGATGTTCGTCAAAAATTACGCCGAGGTTTTCGAGGGCGACGAGTCGTGGCAGAACCTGCCGGTGGGCTCCGGTAGCACCTACAGCTGGGCCGATGACTCTACCTATATCCGCAAGCCATCTTTTGTTGACCTGGAAAAACCCAGCGGAGATATCAAGGATGCCAATATTCTGCTGATGCTCGGAGATTCGGTAACTACCGATCACATCTCCCCAGCTGGCGCGATCGCCGAAAACAGCCCGGCGGGCAGCTACTTGAAAGAACACGGCGTAGCCAAGGCCGATTTCAATTCCTATGGTTCACGGCGCGGCAATCATGAAGTGATGATGCGGGGCACCTTCGCCAATGTCCGCATTCGCAATGAAATGCTGGGCGGCGTTGAGGGCGGCTACACCCGTCTGGCTGGAAGCAGTGAAGCCACCAGCGTGTTTGATGCGGCCATGCATTATGCCAGGCAGAATACCCCCCTGGTAGTTGTTGCCGGCAAGGAATACGGTACCGGCTCCAGCCGCGACTGGGCTGCCAAGGGCTCTCGCCTGCTCGGCGTGCGTGCAGTCATTGCCGAAAGCTTTGAGCGCATTCATCGCTCCAACCTCGCCGGCATGGGTGTTATGCCGCTGCAGTTTCCGGAAGGGGTAACCCGCAAGACGCTGAACATCACCGGCGATGAACAAATCAGTCTGCTTGGCCTTGAACACGTTACCGCCGGCATGGAAGTCACCATGGAAGTGACCTATCCCGACGGCAACAAGGAAACCTGCACCTTGCAGAGCCGCCTGGATACCGCACTGGAAGTTGCCTATTTCCTGAGCGGCGGCATCATGCCGTTTGTTGTCGATAAACTCACTGCGGATGCCTGAGTACCGGCGTCCACCGCAACAGGAGCCACCATGACCGGTACCCGCACTGAAAAAGACAGTCTGGGTTCTGTCGAAATAGCTGAAGATCGGATGTGGGGCGCGCAGTCACAGCGCTCCCTGCACAACTTCGCCATCGGCGAGCACCGTTTCCCGGCGGTGTTCATCCACGATTTCGCCCTCCTGAAGAAGGCCGCCGCCCAGGCTAATGAAGAACTGGGAGACCTGGCGCCAGAGCAGTCAAGTCTGATCCAGTCGGCCTGCGACGAGATTATCGCGGGCGACTACGACGGGCATTTCCCCCTGTCTGTCTGGCAGACTGGCAGCGGCACCCAGACCAACATGAATCTCAATGAGGTGATTGCCAACCTGGGCAACATCAAGGCTGGACGTGCCCCCGGCGGTCACGATCCCCTGCATCCCAATGACCACGTTAACCGCTCGCAGTCGTCCAACGACACCTTTCCGACCGTGATGCACATTACCGCCTTGCGCCTGACTCGCGAGCAACTGCTGCCGGCGCTGGCAGAGTTGCTCACCGCACTGGCCGCCAAAGAAGTGGATTTCAAGGACAAGATTACCAGCGGGCGCACGCACATGATGGACGCCACGCCAGTAACCCTGGGCCAGGAGTTCGGCGCCTTTCGCGCACAACTGGAATTCTCCCATCGCCAGGTCGAGCAGGCGCTGGATGGTGTCCGCGAACTGGCCATTGGCGGAACCGCTGTGGGGACCGGCCTCAACAGCCGCCGTCAGTGGGCCACCACAGTGGTCGACAGGATTAACCAGCTCTCGGCCATGGACTTTGTCAGCGCCAGCAACAAGTTTGCCCAGCTTGCCGGGCACGATGCCCTGCTTAACCTGCATGGGCAACTGAATCTGCTGGCCACTGCCCTACTCAAGCTGGGCAATGACATTCGCATGATGAACTCGGGGCCGCGCTGCGGCTTTGCCGAAATCAGCATCCCGGCCAATGAGCTAGGCAGCTCAATTATGCCCGGCAAGGTGAACCCCACCCAGGTAGAGGCGCTGACCATGGTCTGCACCCGGGTCATGGGTAATAACACCACCATCAGCCTGGCCGCCAGCCAGGGACAGTTTCAGCTCAATGTCTACAAACCGGTGATCATCCACGCCCTGATGGAATCATTGACCTTATTGGCGGATGCAATGCGCAGCTTCAGCCGCAACTGCCTGGTGGGCTTGACCGCCAATGACGATCGCCTCGATTTCTACACCCAGCAGTCGCTGATGCTGGTCACTGCGCTAAACTCTCACATCGGTTACGATAAGGCGGCCAACGCTGCCAAACATGCCCACCAGAAAGGCCTGTCATTGCGCCAGGCAGTGGTGGACCTCGAATTGCTGTCCGCTGAGGACTATGATCGCCTGGTCCGACCCGAAGCCATGCTCGGACCGAAGGACTAACCATGGCACCCCACCTGGCGGCTTATCGCCAGGATTCTAGAACAGAGCCTGACTGAATCATGCTGGAAATACTCTTAGCCCCCGAAAACCTGGTGGCCCTGGCGACCCTGATTGCACTGGAAGTCGTCCTGGGCATCGACAATATTGTCTTCATCACCATCCTGGTTAGCGGTTTGCCGGAACAGCAACGCGACAAAGCGAGGCAGATAGGTCTGGCTCTTGCGCTGCTTATGCGCCTGTTGCTGTTATTCAGTCTAGCCTGGGTAATGGGACTCGTGGCGCCCTGGTTTGTCATTGCCGGCATTGAATTTTCTGGACGCGATATGATCCTGATCGGTGGTGGCCTGTTCCTGCTGGGCAAAGCGACACACGAGATACACAATAGTCTCGAAATCCATGAAACGGGCGCCACCCAAGCCGCCAAGTCTTTTGCATCGGTTATTGCCCAAATCGCGGTCATCGACATGGTCTTTTCCCTTGACTCAGTAATCACCGCGGTGGGGATGGTTGATCATCTGTCTATCATGGTCATTGCCATTGTTGTCTCTATCGTGGTGATGCTCGTCTCAGCACAGTCCATTGGTGATTTTGTTGATGCCAACCCCACTTTCAAAATGCTGGCGCTCTCCTTCCTGATTCTGATCGGATCCACATTAATCGCAGAAGGATTTGATGTGCACATACCACGCGCCTACATCTACTTTGCCATGGCGTTTTCGGTGGGAGTGGAATTTCTCAACATGCTGGCCCGGCGTCGCCAGCAGCGTAACAATCTGGCGCTACAGAAAAAGATTCCGTCAGTGCCTTTGGTAGAAGGATATGCAAGCTCGTCAGCGGAGAAGAACCCAGAATGAAGAGATTCTGGGCACGAATATTCAAACCTCGTGGGCCGGCCACCAAATGGCTCATCTTTGCGACACTGGTCGGCATCTTGTTCCTCAACACCAGCGGCGAACTCGAACAAATAAGAGCCGTACTTGAGTCGGACCCGTTGGCTTTCACGATCGGCGAATATCGTTTCACTGCCTACCTGCTTATTAATTTTGTCTTGACTATCGCGGTGCTGGTTTGGATCAGCGCCATGGTTTCAGAATTCGCTGAAGCACAGATTAACAAGTTGCCCAAAGTACGCACCGCTAACAAGGAACTGTTCACCAAATTCGCGCAGATCACGGTCTATGTTGTCGCCGCCCTGATAGGACTGGATCTGATTGGCCTGGATCTGACCACGCTCACTGTGTTCAGCGGCGCCCTGGGTATCGGTCTTGGATTCGGACTGCAAAAAATAGCGTCTAACTTCATCAGCGGCCTGATCTTGTTGATGGAGAAGTCCATCGAGGTGGATGACCTGGTGGAATTGCCGGACGGCACTTTTGGTTTGGTGCGCCGCACCGGCGCTCGCTACACGCTGGTGGAAACCTTCGATAACAAAGAGATCCTGATTCCCAATGAGGATTTTATCACCAGCCGGGTCATTAACTGGACATTCTCAAATACGCTGGGCCGGGTAGAAATCCCAATCGGTGTATCCTATGAATCAGACTTGGACAAAGTGCGTGAAATTCTTGTCGCCGCCGCGAAAGCCAATCCGCGCTGTTCAGGCCAAAAGGAGCCGATGTGCTTCCTGCGCAGCTTCGGCGACAGCTCGGTGAATTTTCTGCTGCACTTCTGGGTTGATGATGTGGAGAACGGACGCTGGACACCGCAAAGCGAAGTCATGCTGGATATCTGGAATCGGTTCAAGGAGAACGGTATAAGTATCCCGTTCCCGCAGCGCGATCTGCATATCCGCTCGGGGCTACCCGAAGGCGAACGCCCTGATCAGCCACAGCAATAAGCACCCGGACAGATAGCAATCGCTAGCGTTCTACCCGATAGGTAAAGTCGATACTCTGATATTGCCCTGACTCCGCCTGCAGGGTCAGGCGGTCACTTATCATGTAGTCCACTGCCAGCTTCGAAAAGCTGTCGAACAGTCCTACGCCGTAACGCACAAAAACCTTCGGGGTCAGGTATTTGCCAATCGTCAGGGTGCTGCTGTCGATATCACCGGTGTTGGTGATGGCAACCGTATCCAGACCAAAGCGATTGCCGATTTCATCGGTCAGCCCCTGGCTTTGCTTGATACCCAGTCGAGTAATCGCATTGAGCATGGCATCCGCGTCGGCGGATGATTGCTGGTTATCTCCGAACTGACGGCCGGTAACCAGCACGGCAAGAATATCGCTTTCCGGCAGGGAGGGTGTGGAAAATAACTCGCTCCTGATATTGTTCAGCGTGCCGCTCATCAGCACACCCACGGTCAGATCGTCGACCTGGCGCACCGCACGAATGTCAATCGCAGGATTGTCGTAGTTACCCAGAAACAGCAATTTGCCGTTCTGCAGGGTAAGTGTCTGACCGTACATGCTGTAGCGGCCGTCCGTAATCTCCAGTTCGCCATAGGTCAGATTGGTACCGTCAGCTTCCTGCTGAATATCCAGTGAGCCGGCCAGACCTGCTTCCAGGCCAAAACCACGCAGGGTTATCTCTTCGCCAAGAATAATTGCCACATCAGCGCTGATGGCCGTGTCCATGACCGCCATCTGCCCCGTTGTAAAGGTCATACCGAGCTCCGGCTGGTCCTCGGGGTAGTCAGTAATCACCACGTCACGGGAAATATCCACGGCGGACTCCGGCAATTCGCGAATGGTCAGATCCAGCAGCGGGACCCGCACTTCTCCCTGCAGGGCGATCTGTGAGCGATCGGCATTGAGATTCAGGGTCGGCGATACCTGGAGCAGCAGGTCAGGCAGATTCGCCAGAGGAAAAGCTTCGCCCTGGAGATCGGCGCTGACGTTCCAGTTGTCACTGTTGAGATTCTGCGCACTGCCGTTGAAGGCAACAAAACCATCTCCCGACCCAACACTGCCCTCCAGTGTTGCCATCCCAAAATTATCGCTGGATAACTGCAGTTCGAAATCCGAGTAGGTCACGCCGGCGCGATCCACCAGAAATGATCCCCGATTGATACTCAGGTCACCGACAATCCGCGGCTGCTGTAGCGTGCCGCCGAAGCTCAGGGTACTCTCCAACTCACCGGCAACGTCGCGAAGCTCCGGGACAAACGCTGTCACCCAGCCGAGATCCGCAAACTCCGCACTGCTGCTTCCACTTAACATCCCGTCGCGGTCGATGACCAGATTGGCCTCGAGATTGCCATTGAGCTCAATAGCGGAATCCTGCACATTTTCTGCATTGAGCTGCGCCCGGCTATTGATGTTCCATTGCCCCTGATCGAGATTGGCGCGCAGCGACAAACGCCGCCAGCGATATTGCTGCTCCATGACCTCCGCTTCGGAAACTTCGGCCCCGAATACATCTTCAGCCAGGCTGCGCAAGGTCAGCAACGTATTGTCGGCATTCAGGGATGCAGTGACCTGCGGCTCCCGGGCTCCACCAAACTGCGCGCTGACTGAACCGGTTACCATTCCATCCAGAGTGACATCATCGGGCAGGCGCGGTATCTGCACCAAATCAAACAACGGTTCACTATCACCAGGGCTGTTGAATTCCGACAATGGAAAACGAGCCAGGGTCGCATCAAGCTGCTGTTGCCCGGTGCCGCTCGGAGACAGGGACACGCAGGCCTGGATCTGTTGATACGACCAGCAGCTGTTGTCGACACTGATGAGGCTATCGCGAAACGCCACTTCAGCGGCCGACAGCAGACGCCAGTCCCCGGCGTCACCCAGCAGCCTGGTGGTGGTAATCCGGCCTGCCCAGTCCATACCGTTTGGTTCAGAAAAACCGCCATTGAAATCAAGTTCGGCACTGCCGCGATTGGAGTCAACTGCCAGCGCAGCATCATGGGCGTCGCGCGTGCCCTGGAAATCGAGATTCGCCGAACTTATGGCAAGGTCCTGACCGGAAAGCACTGCATTGAGTAACTCAACGGCCCCCTGATAACCGTCAGGATCACCACTTACCTGCAGCTGCACGAGTTCTACCCGGCCCGCTTCGGTGGACACGTCGCTCAGTTCAATGTCAGCGTCGATCTCCGGCGCGGCGAGATTCCCGCGCAGATAACCCCTGCCCCGGGCGACCGCGGAAACACCGGGAATAAACTGTTCCAGAACCGGGGCCTGAAGCTGCCAGCGGATATCGGCCTGCTCGGCGGAATAGCCACCACTCAAGGTAAGTTGATTGGCCTCGCTTTCCAGCAACAGATTATCAATAGTGACATCGCCATCCTGAACGAGCAGATTTCCGCTGGCGGTGAGCGGATATTCGTCGAGCACTGCGGTAGCGGACTCCAATTGCAATTCAATGGTCTGCCCCTGCTCATTATCCACCAGGCTAAAGCGACCAGTGCTTACCAGGTCCGCCAGGCTGACCGGCAGTTCGCGCTCCAGCAAGGCCAGCGGATCGGCCTCGCGCAGCTCATAATCGGCGCTGAGTTCAAACCCCTGCGACCAGTCCATCACCAGCGCGGCGACGAGTTCTCCACCTGCGGTTTCCGCCTGGGCCTGGTTCACAGACAATGCCGACCCGGTCAATTGTCCCTCTGCGGTCAATGCGAAATCCGGAAGCAGTGAGCTACTGACGCCAGAATCCAGCCCCAGACTCAGTGCTGACAGAGTTCCGCGTGTCGACAAATCAGCATCGGATAAGCGCCAGGTATCATTTCCTGCGGCGAACTCTACTTGCTCGGCGCGATGGGCCAGGTCCAGAGTCAGCCCTTGCTCCGAGAACAGAGCGACACTGCCCTCGCTGCGCAGCCGAAACGGAGAACTGGTGCTATTGATAACATCCAGATTATCAACGCGTCCGGACAGCTGCAGCCGCCCTGCCGCATTGGCCCAACCCAGCGGCAGGGACTGGGGGTAGCGCCAGTCAAGCTGCGCGGTAATTGGCAGGCCATTGGTCAGCTCAAGATCGACCTGCCCTTGCAAGGAAATCACATCGGCCGCCATCGCCAGATCAGTCAGTTGCAGGTCAGCGCCGGCCAGGCGGACTTGGGTGACCAGAGAATCAATGGTGATCACCTGGTCGATGGACAGATCGGTCAATGCCAGGCGTCCCAGCTCCAGGCCAATGGGCAATGGCGCAAAACCGAAATCCGCCAACGGATTCGTCAGCCCCGGATCGGAATTGTCAGTGCCTTGCGGAACAACAACGTCAATGTTCTGCAGCTCAAGCTCGGCAAGCTGAAGCGTACCCCCGAACAGGGAAAACGGATCCCAACCAGCTCTCAGGCTGCCGATCTGGACCTGCGCCGCCGGACTGCTGAAGTCGAGGTCATCGAGCTGGAGCCCCAGCAGTAGATTGCCACGAATCGTACCCACCGAAAGCTGCAGTTCAGGGAGACTGCTAAGCTGTCGAATTGCCTGCTGAACCACATAACGACTGCCGGTTTCAGTGGCGAGAAAGGTACTTACAGCAGCCAGCAGCAGCATGACCAGCAGTAAAAGACTGATGCCAGTCCAGATTGAATAGCGCTTCACACGGGTAAGCACGGCGTTCATAGATCGGGCCCCATGGTGATATGCAGCCGCAGCTTGTTGTCGTTGTCCAGCGCCGATGCCAGGTCAACGCGAATCGGTCCGATCGGGGAAAGCCAGCGCACGCCGATGCCAGCGCCGGTTTTCAGCTCATAGTCGGCGAAATCGTTAAAGGCGTTGCCAGTGTCTGTGAACACTGCCAGCTTCCAGTTGTCCATAATCGGGAAATCGTATTCCAGCCCGACAGACAGTTTATGCTTACCGCCGATGACGTCCCCGGCCTCGTTTTCCGGGCCGAGAGATTCATAACGATAGCCGCGCACGGTCTGGTCGCCACCGGCGAAGTAACGAATGGAAGTAGGCAGGCTATCCAGATCATTGGTCATTGTGGTGCCAGCATCAAAGCGAAACATTAATCGGCCTGGCCCCACGCTGCGAATACCTTTGCCAGCAATATTCATCTGCACGAAGGATTCCGAGGAAAGCAGAGTGTCAGAGGCGGCTTTCAACTCACCGAACAAACGCCAGCCCCGGGTTGGGTACAGGGCATCGTCGGCACTGGTGCGATCGAGACTGACGCCGGGAATGACAAAGTCGGCTTCGATCACTTCGCCCCCAATTTCGGATTCATCGTGCTGAACACCCAATGAAACCTGCTGACGCCAGTCCCAGCGATTGATAAAGCGATAGGTCGCGGCCACCTTCGCAGAATTGCTGACAAAGGTATCGGTATCTTCGGCAATGTATCCCGCAGAAAGATCCAGGCTCTCTGTGGCTGGATTGCGCATCGGAATGCTGTAGCGGAAATTCACATCCTGCTGTATGGGAGACACGCCGGTATGAGCCTCAAAGCTGTGACCACTGCGGTTGCGATAGCGGTCTTCATAATCTGCCCGCAGCCGGGGCCCGATGTCCGTGGTAACACCAACACCCGCGGAGTACACTTTTTGCGGACGCATGCTGAGAGCAACGCGTACCGGCACCTCGTTATTAACTGCTTCATCAATAAGCGGGGTTACCGAGACGCTGGAAAAATAGTGGCTGCTGTTCAGGTTGTTGCGCATCCCGAGCAGCACGCTGGATGAATAAAAAGCCCCTGGTTCCAGATTGAGAAACCGTTCGATAAATTCCTCGGATAGCTCGCCGGGTTGCTGAATGTCCACCGCGCCAATGCGATAGCGCGGCCCGGGGCTGAATTCCAGATCGACATCAGCGGTGTTACTGATCAGGTCCAGCTGCAACTGAGAGCGATTGTAGCGCGCATCAAAAAAGCCCTGCTCCACTGCCAGGGAGCTGAGACTGGTCTTGATTTGCTCGTAGGCACTCTGGTTTAGTTGCTGGCCGCTGCTGACCGGCAGGGTCTGGAGCGCCGACTGAAACAGCTCGATATTTTCATCTACTGCGACGTTAATCTCGTCAAAACGTACTGGCTCACCGGGGTCCACCTGGATCGTCAGGTTCCAGCAGGATTCGCCAATCTCAAACCGGGTTACCTGCTGCATTCGGTAATAGCCCAGAGCGCGGCCGGCGCGTACCACCCGCTGGCGTATCCCTGGTAAAAACCGCGCCAGGCGAACACCGCTGGCAGCACAGTCCAGATCGGGCAGCTGGACATGCGCCCGGATATTTGTGGCAAGCGCGCCTTCGGCACCCTGGATGTCGATCCCCGGTGTCTGCGCAAAAGTCAGGGACGGCAGAACCAGCAAGACCAGGGACAAGGCGAGAGTTGATTTCATGAAGTGCGGTTCTGGGTCCTGGCGGGTTTAGTGGTGCAAATGACTGGTGTGTTGTGAGTGAATGCTGCCCGCGGAACATGCTCCTGTTCGAGGGCACCCCAAGTTAATCAGAGCTTACCTGAAGCCAGACTGAAGCAGCAGCATGGCAGGCTACAATGACGCTCGGGCTAACGAATCGGGCGTAAAAAGGTTCGCCAGAGACCGTGGAACTTCCGGTCGGACGTGGAACATAACAAAAACATCCGTGCACAGGCCGCTATTATTGCACAGATACGGTTGCGAGCTGTGCTGATGTGTCACCGCCGGACCGCAGATCAGTCCGTCGAACATGCTAGACTCGGTGTCTTTGACCGTGACCGCCATTTTCAGGATCATCCCAAGCCATGCCGATTTCACTGGCAGATGTAGAAGCTGCCGCCAAACGTATTGAAGGTGCCGTGGAGAAAACCCACTTTGAGCACTCTCGCACCCTGTCCACGTTATTTGGTGGCTCGCTGTGGCTGAAGTTCGACAACCTGCAGTTCACCTCATCGTTCAAGGAACGCGGCGCGCTCAACAAACTGCTGCTGCTGACCGAACAGGAACGGGAGATTGGCGTGATCGCCATGTCCGCTGGCAACCATGCCAAGGCCGTGGCCTACCACGCCCAGCGCCTGGGCATCCCTGCCACCATTGTCATGCCGCGAAATACCCCGAACGTCAAAGTCCAGGACACGGAGAACTTCTCAGCAACAGTGATTCTGGAAGGCAGCAACTTTGACGAAGCATCAGATCATGCTCGCGGCCTTGCCGAGCAGAACGGGCTGGTTTTTATCCATCCGTTCAATGACGAACTGGTCATGGCCGGTCAGGGCACGGCGGCGCTGGAGATGCTGAATACAGTACCGGACCTCAGCCGGATGGTTATTCCCATAGGCGGAGGCGGCCTGATCGCCGGGGCCGCCACCGCTGCCAAGGCCATCAATCCCGATATTCAGATCATCGGCGTTGAAGTGGAGAACTATGCCAGCGCCTACAACCTCCTTCATCACCTGCCGCCACCAACTGGAGGATCTACCATCGCCGAGGGTATTGCTGTCAAACGTTCTGGCAATCTCACCATGGAAGTCATTGAACGCCTGGTAGACGACATCATCATTGTGCCTGAAGAATCCATAGAAGAAGCCGTCTATCAGCTGCTCACCATAGAAAAAACTGTCGCCGAAGGCGCCGGAGCAGCGGCACTGGCAGCAGTCATGCAGCAGCCTGAGCAATTCGCGGAAGGCAAAACCGGATTGATGGTTTGCGGCGCCAACATTGACTCGCGCATTCTCTCTTCGGTGCTGCTGCGCCGGCTGGTGCGCAAGGGACGAATAGTGCGCTACCTGATCAAGATTGAAGACCTGCCAGGGTCGCTTTCTGATGTCACCGAGATCATTGGCGAACACGGGGGCAATATTCTGGAAGTGTTCCATCAGCGCCTGTTCGGGACCGTCCCGGTGCGCAAAGCGGATCTGCACATTACCGTCGAGACCCGGGATGCCAAACAGAGCCAGCTGATCCAGGATCAGCTTCAGGCGCGCGGCTACGACACCAGTCTACTCAAAGACTAGAGCCCAAAGTCCCGCGCATCAATTCAGAAAGTCCCTGCCGCGGTTTGGCATTGAGAGCCGCCCTTAAGCTACACTAGCGGCCCCGCGCAGCGACTCTTGTGCCGGGATAAATCGAGGAAAACTGGGGGAGTAGACCTTGAGCGTCGTTCACATGCCAACATCAGACGACCGGTCAGCCAAACACGGCTCGGAACCGGAAACACAATTACCACTGCGCTTCGTGACTGCCGCCAGTCTGTTTGACGGCCATGATGCTGCAATCAATATCATGCGCCGAATCCTGCAGGCCAGTGGCGCCGAGGTCATTCACCTGGCGCACAACCGGTCAGTGCAGGAAATCGTGGTCGCCGCCGTGCAGGAAGACGCCGATGCCATTGCCATCAGCTCCTACCAGGGCGGTCACATCGAGTACTTCAAATACCTGGTAGATAAGCTCAGGGAACTGGGTGCTGGCCACATCAGGATTTTTGGCGGTGGTGGCGGGGTGATCATTCCGGCGGAAATCAAGGAGCTGCACGACTACGGCGTGGCTCGCATCTACACGCCCCAGGACGGTCAACAGCTTGGCCTGCAGGGCATGATCGACGATATGCTGAGGCGTTGCCGGCAGGATTCCGATCGACCAGCGGCACCGGCTCTTATCGAGCTTGGCAGCCACGATCCCCTGCTGCTCACCCGGGTGATTACCGGTATCGAGAGTGACGACTACGCCGATTCTGACCTGGCCAGGCTGGTAGATCAGGCGGCCAGCATCAATTCAGCGCCGATACTGGGTATTACCGGCACCGGCGGCGCTGGCAAATCATCATCCACCGACGAATTGATTCGTCGCTTTCGCCAGGACAGCAACGACAATTTGCGAATTGCTGTGCTTGCCATCGATCCGACCCGCAAAAAGACAGGTGGTGCCTTGTTGGGCGACCGGATTCGCATGAACGCCATCGATCACGGCAATATTTTCATGCGCTCTTTGGCGACTCGCAGCGCTGCAGTAGAAATTCCCAATCGGTTATCCGAGATTCTTGCCGCCATCAAGCTGTCGGGCTTTGACTTGATCATCGTGGAAACCCCCGGCATTGGCCAGGGCGACGCCGGCATTGTGCCGTTTGTCGATACCTCGCTGTATATCATGACTCCGGAGTTCGGCGCCGCCAGCCAGCTGGAAAAAATCGACATGCTGGACTACGCCGATGTGTTTGCCATCAACAAGTTTGATCGCAAGGGTAGCGACGATGCGTTGCGTGATGTCTGCAAACAGGTGCAACGCAATCGCCAGGCATTCGACAAGGCGCCAGAAGCCATGCCAGTGTTCGGTACCATCGCTTCAAAATTTAACGATGACGGCATTACTGCGCTCTACCAGGCACTGCGGCAGGAATTAGCGGCCCACGGCCTGCGCGACTATCAAAGCCACCTGACCCCTGTGGAAACCCGGGTATCCACCCAGAAGACCCTGATAATTCCGGCGGCGCAACAGCGCTATCTGGCCGATATTGCCGATACGGTACGCGACTATCATCGTCAGGCCGCTGAGCAATCGGCGCTTGCCCGTCAGCGCCAGCAATTGCGTGCCAGCAAGGCCATGCTGGACGAAGCAGGCAGTGACAGCTCCGCCCTGGACCCACTGATCGATAGGAAAGACCGGGACCTGGATGGCCGCTGCAGGCAGCTGCTGGAGAACTGGCCAAAGCTGCTGGAAGACTACAGTGGCGATGACTACACCGTCACCGTTCGCGATCGCGAGATTCACACCCAGCTCAACCGTGTTTCCCTGTCCGGAACACGTATCCCGCGGGTAGCGCTGCCGCGTTTCGAGGATCACGGCGAACTGCTGCGCTGGTTACTGCGCGAGAATATCCCCGGCAAGTTTCCGTTTACTGCTGGCGTGTTTCAGTTCAAGCGTGATTCGGAAGATCCCACCCGGATGTTTGCCGGTGAAGGTGATGCATTTCGTACCAATCGTCGCTTCAAACAGTTGTCGGAACACGCCGAGGCCAAGCGCTTATCCACCGCCTTCGACTCGGTGACGCTATACGGCTTCGATCCTGACCAGCAGCCTGACATCTACGGCAAGGTTGGCAATTCAGGCGTTTCTATTGCCACCCTGGATGACATGAAGGCGCTCTATGACGGCTTCGATTTATGCCAGCCGTCCACCTCGGTGTCCATGACTATTAACGGTCCAGCGCCTACCATCCTGGCCATGTACCTGAATGCCGCAATCGATCAGCAACTGGAGCGCTTTGCCGCCGATCAGGGCCGGGATGCCAACCAACAGGAACACGAGCAGATCACCGCGCAAACCCTGCAAAGCGTACGTGGTACGGTTCAAGCAGACATTCTCAAAGAGGACCAGGGTCAGAACACCTGTATTTTCTCCACCGAATTCAGCTTGAAGGTAATGGGTGATATCCAGGAATACTTTACCGCCAACCAGGTACGCAATTTTTACTCGGTCAGTATCTCCGGCTACCATATCGCCGAAGCCGGTGCGAACCCTATCTCCCAGCTTGCCTTCACCCTGGCCAACGGCTTTACCTTTGTTGAAGCCTACCTGGCCCGCGGCATGGCAGTGGATGACTTCGCCCACAACCTGTCGTTCTTTTTCTCCAACGGCATGGATCCGGAGTACACGGTCATGGGCCGTGTCGCGCGCCGGATCTGGGCCACTGCCATGCGCTTTCGCTATGGCGCCAATGAACGCAGCCAGAAACTGAAATACCATATCCAGACTTCCGGCCGCTCCCTGCATGCCCAGGAAATGTCCTTTAACGATATCCGCACCACCCTGCAGGCGTTAATCGCCATCTACGACAACTGTAACAGCCTGCACACCAACGCCTACGATGAGGCGATAACCACGCCTACCGGAGAATCGGTGCGCCGCGCCATGGCCATCCAGCTCATCATCAACAAGGAGTGGGGCCTGGCCATGAATGAAAACGCCAACCAGGGCGCGTTCATCATTGACGAGTTGACCGACCTGGTTGAAGAAGCGGTATTGGGTGAGTTCGAACGCCTGTCCGAGCGCGGCGGCGTGCTGGGCGCCATGGAGACCGGCTACCAGCGCGGCAAGATTCAGGACGAATCCATGTACTACGAACACCGCAAGCACGACAGCAGCCTGCCAATAGTGGGCGTCAATACCTTCGTCAGCCCCGAGCCGGAACCGGAAATGGAAATCGAACTGGCGCGCTCAACCGAGCAGGAAAAACAAAGCCAGATCGCCCGCCTGAACGAATTCAAGCAGCGTCACGCCGAGCAGGCACCGGAGGCGCTGGCGCGACTCAAGGACGCAGCACGGCGCGGCGACAATGTCTTTGCCGAATTGATGCACGCCGTACGCTACTGCTCGCTGGGGCAAATCACCGAGGCTTTTTTCGAGGTGGGTGGGCAGTATCGGCGTAGCATGTAAGCGCCCACTATCGGCGAACAGGCGACGCTCCGGCAGCTAAGAAAAAATAGAAACAAAAAAGCTTGTTCGCGCATTACCGGGAATTGTGACCAGGCTCTGGTCTTGTTGTGCTCGTCTGTTGGCTGAGGTCGCGCCGGGCAGAAGGGGCTTGTTGCCAACGCTCTGCGGGGCGGAAACCCTGCCGCCCCGCAGTCGCGCTCGAGGTCAGTGATTTACAAGGCTATGTACACCTCACACGTTGTTCTCAAAAACTCTGCGAAAAATAAAAAAGAAGAACAAAAAAAGGGCGGTTATGTTGATAACCGCCCTTTTCGTTTCGGTTTTTACAAACCGGATCTAGTCAGTGAGAACTACTCGGCGCCAGAGGCCGCGATCTCGTTTTCACCCTCTGCTTCTTCCGAGACTGGCGCCACCAGCGGTGCAGCACATAGCGGGCAGCCAATCACGTGGTCATTGGGACCCAGATCCAGGGCCTGCCGTCGCTGCTCCATTTCCGCATGAAACTGCTCGTCGGTCAGCGCGACGCGGATACCCAGGTCGATGAACATGTTGGTCACCGAACGGTTACCGGAACCCTGCCAGTTGCGCGAATCAGGCACATTGGGATTGGTTTCGGTATTGTTCATGTAGCCAGTGATGTGCAGGATCGTGCCCTTGGGCAGAATCGGCGCGGCGTGATCCTGATAGGGATAGCCCCGCACCCAGTTGTGGTCATAGCCAACGCAGGACAGGGTTTCCACGGTATAGCCCCAGATCGCTTCCAGGCACATCCGCTCACCGGGAGCGTGCAGGTGTGGCTCAAAGGTAATGATCTTGGTGTGCTGCTCCAGCACCGCATAGGCGTGCAGTTCCTGATCGTCCTGATCGCCGGCGATGCTGATATCCACGCCGTTACCCAGGCCAACCAGGGCACGCTCGTATTTCGGCTCGTAGCCCTTGGGATGGAAGCGGAAACCGATTTCCAGGCGGCCCGTGGTGTCGATGCCGTTGGAGTGCAGGTGTACCGAATCGGAATACACGTAGGAGCCTGCCTGCAGCAGGCGTCCGGCGTCGGGGTCAAAAATATCCGCGTTGCGGCCGACTTCGTGCACTGGCCAACTGGTGACCGAGTCCTCGACGCGGTTGCCGTTTTCATCCAGCATCGCTGTGGACCAGATCATGTGGTGGAAAATAAACCGGCCGCCCACGGTAGCACGCCCGGTGCCCTCGGTGGGTACATCGTTCACTTCCACGATCTCGACGGATTTCACATAGCGGTCTTCTTCCAGGGGAATCTGGACCCGGGGAATGTCTCCCCACCAGTCCGGCGAACCGGCTTCCATGGTGACCGACTCGGTGGAGACAATGAGGTCCGGCTCACCGGCAGACCACTTCGTGCTGTCATCAAATACCAGCGGTTCCGGGGCATTGGCCGGATCCCCCTTGGGGGCGCCGGTACGGGCCCAGGTGGAAATCTTGGCCAGTTCCTCGTCGCTCAGCGACGGGTCATTTTTGTAATCCTGGATGCCAATGTCCTTTTCCATGTACCACGGCGGCATGGCGCCAGCGCGATCACGAATCTGGGTCTTGTACTCAATCAAGCCGGCAAACGGTGCTACCTGCTCGTAAGTAACCAGCGG
Source organism: uncultured Pseudohongiella sp. (assembly GCA_965230125.1). Classification (GTDB taxonomy): domain Bacteria; phylum Pseudomonadota; class Gammaproteobacteria; order Pseudomonadales; family Pseudohongiellaceae; genus UBA9145. Next base: position 4,058,521 of record OZ245938.1, read on the forward strand.
CATGGGCGCAACGCCCGCAGGCCGGTGACAATTCTGGCAGCTACGCTGCAGAATCGGCTCGATATCTTTGTGAAACGTCACCTGGTCACTCGCCTGGCTGTTCTGGGCACTGGCCTGGAACGGTAACAGGACCAAAGCTGCCAGCCAGATGGGACTGATTGAGCGTTTTCTGGAAAACATTCGCATTTCCTCCGGATTATCCTTACCCGGTCTTTTGCCGGGCTGCAGTGACAGCCTTACGGGCTGTCGGGATGTTCGGCCTGCATCCGATCACGGGACCGGATGCAGGCGGTTAATTACAGTGTTGATTTAAACAGAAGGATTTCAAACTGTCTTATGAATTTTGAAATATCACGGGCGATTTGTCAGCCAACCGCCACCGCACAACACAGCGCAGCAAGTCGTCACTGCATCGCCGATTCGCCACAACATCTAGCGCTTTCCCGGCTTCCCGCCCCTTAATGTTGCTTTAGCAGCGAGCCTGCACTATCTTGCGGCGATGATCTGGATAAGTGACGGGCTGGCCGCCCTGGCTATCTCACAGTTGCTGGTGCTGGGACTGGTATTCCTGCTGCATTACCGCAATTTCCTGGGTGGGCTGATGGCGCTGTTTTGCGTTTGTCTGACCGCTTATCTGCTGTCGATTTCTTCCGTTGTCGAACCCAACACCCTGCCCAATTACGCCCTGGCGCGCCTGGCCACCCTGGCGCCCATTCTGCTGTGGCTGATTGCCGAATATCTGTTTGTCGATGCCCGACGCATTCCGGTGCTGGCCTGGACTGCCATCGGCTACTACATCATCGCCCGGCTCATCGGCACCGGGCTCAATATCATTGATCCGCAGCTGACCACGGGCGGCCCGCTATTCCTGGTGCTGGTGCTGATTCCACAGCTGGTCCTGCTGGTGTTCCCGTTGCACGCTTTCTATCTAGCCTATCGCGGCTATAGCGCCGACCTGCTGGAGCAACGTCGCCGTCTGCGGGTCGCGTTTGTGGCCTTCATGGGCGCCATTATTGCCGTCATTGTCGGCATGAGTATCGTCAACTATTTTGCCGGGCGGGAAGTATTTCCCAGCTATCTGTACTCCCTCAGCCTGTTCCTGGTCACCCTGGTTTTCAATGTGCTCGCCTTTCGGCTCAGCGACAATGCCGAGTCCATCGTCAGCGGTCGCCAGCAAGCCACCTCGAGCGAGGAACCGGAAACAGACTCCCTGGAGCCGGAAACGGTGCAGGCTATTCGGCACCTGATGGAAGAAGAACAACTCTATACCCAGCCCGGACTGACCATTGCTGAGCTGGCAGAGGCGCTGTCGGTTCAGGAGTATCGGCTGCGGCGCATCATTAACCGCACCATGGAGCACAAGAACTTCAACCAGTTTCTCAATACCTACCGGATCGAGGATGCCAGCCAGCGACTGCTGGAATCGAAACTGCCGGTGTCCCGTATCGCCCTGGATGTCGGCTATTCCTCTCTGTCAGTATTCAACAAGGCCTTCAAGGAGCGCTTCGGGGTCACGCCTACCGAGTATCGTAACCAGTACCGGGCCCAGAGCCTGCGCGCAAAGGCAAACACCGATGCCATTGATTCTGATGCGCACGCAGACCAACAGAATTGAACACCTAAACAGTAACACTGCACCCGAAACATTATCGAGGTACCCATGACAGACGAAACAGGCTCCCGCTACGGCACCCTTGCTGTGTGGGCTGGTGAACAAGAGCTTTTTGCCGAGGGCGCAACATCGGTGCCGGTTTTCAACACCGTCACTTACGGCTACGACGATCTGGACGACTGGTACGATGTCGCCCAGGGTAAACAGGATGGCCACATTTACAGCCGCAACACCAATCCCACGGTGCAGGTGTTTGAAGAAAAGATGCGTGTGCTTGAAAGTGCCGAGGCCGCTACCAGCTTCGCCACCGGCATGGCGGCCATTTCCAATACGCTGTTCACGTTCCTGCGCCCGGGAGACAGGGTCGTCAGCATCAAGGACACCTACGGCGGCACCAGCAAAATCTTCCTCGACTTTCTGGTGCGCATGAATGTTGAGGTCTGTCTCGTTGATACGGGCGATCACGAACAGATGGAGAACGAGATCGCCAAAGGCTGCAAGCTTGTCTATCTGGAGACGCCTACCAACCCCACGCTGAAACTGCTGGACATCAAGCGCCTGTGCAGCGCAGCGAAAAATCAGGGCGCGTTAACCGTGGTGGACAACACTTTCGCCACACCCGTTAATCAGAGCCCGCTGGCGCTGGGCGCCGATCTGGTGCTGCACAGCGCGACCAAGTTCCTGGGTGGGCACTCGGATGCCATGGGTGGCGTGCTATGCGGGAAAAAGGCTCTGATAGACGAAGTGTTCTACTATCGCGAGATCAATGGAGCCACGTTACACCCCATGTCCGCCTACCTTCTAATCCGCGGCCTGAAGACCCTGGAACTGCGTATCGAACGTCACAATGCCAATGCCATGAAGGTCGCCCAGTTCCTGGCCACAGACAAGCGCGTCACCGACGTGTTTTATCCGGGTCTGGCCTCACACAAACACCACGATGTCGCCAGAAAACAAATGCGCGGCTTCGGCGGTATGCTCAGCTTCTCATTGCCCGGCGGATATGAGTCCGTGAAAACTTTTCTGCCCAAACTCAAGTACGCCCACCGGGCCGCCCACCTGGGGTCGGTAGACACCACAGTCGGCCCGCCCCGGGTGACCAGTCATGTGGAAAACACCCCTGAGGAGCGCAAACAACTCGGTATTCCCGAGGGCCTGATCCGGTATTCGCCTGGCATTGAGAACATCGAAGACCTGATTGCAGACCTTGATCAGGCGCTGGGCGCAATAAGCAAACGGTAACGGCAGATTAACTCTACCCACACACGGACCGGCGGGAAGAGGCGGAGCAAATTGATCTTACAGCTGTTTTAGCCAGGCACTTTCTGGGAAACAATTTGCTTTGAGGCTGCTCTCATCCGCGACAATCATGTCCTGTGGAGTCGAGGTTTATTGACGCCTGCGCATTGCTGCTTTCACCTGCAGTTACTCCGACCTCGCCGCGGAATCTGCACCTGTTGCTGTTATCGAATCCACAATAGCCAGATAGATCTTCACCCCGGTGGGAATCAACTCATCCGGAAAGTCATAATACTCGTTGTGCAACTGCGGCTGATCAACGCCAGAGCCGATGCCAAAGAACGCACCCGGATACGCCTGCAGATAATGGCTGAAATCCTCGCTCCAGCGGAACGGTTCCTCCAGCATTTCCACTTGCAGCCCTGCGCTTTCGGCCACCTCTTGAATCCGCTCCACAGCCTCGTCATGATTCACGGTCGCCGGAAAGGCCTCATGCCAGGACAACTCCCACTGCAAACCATCGCGCCCGCACACGTGCTGAATTAACCCGGTAATTGCCGTCTTCAGCGCCTCCAGCTCCTTCTGCTGATGCGCACGAATCACGCCACAGACCTCCCCGACTCCCGGCGCCACCCCAAAATCCATCTTCGGCCCCTTCTCTCCCAACACCGCCTGGGTAAGAGTGAGCATCAGCAGTTCTCCGGAGCGTGGCATACTGTTCGGCAGATTCGGCAAGGCAGAGAGCAACTCGGCCATCGCCGGTGCCGGGCTTAAGCCGTGTTCAGGATAGCTGGAATGGGAGAAGGCGCCGCCAAGCTGCAGGCGAAAACCCTCTGAGGCCGAGGCGAAGGTGTGGCGGCGCAGGCAGATGCTGTGCATTGGGTGCCGAGGCAGATTGTGAAAGCCGATCACATAGTCGGGCTCCAGCGCCCGGAAGCGCGCGTCCGCGAGTACCGCCGGTGCACCTTCGCCGGTTTCTTCGGCGGGCTGAAACAGCAAGGCCACTCTACCCTGCGCTGGCCGCTTCTTTCCCAGGGCCCTGGCCACCCCGACAAGAATAGCCATATGTCCGTCATGGCCACACTTGTGGGAGACACCTTCGGTGTGCGAACAGTAATCATGGGCGCTGTCCCGGGGCTCGGTGATGGGCAAGGCATCCAGTTCGCAGCGCAACACCAGCGTCAACCCGGGGGCTCCCGAGTCGAATACGCCCACCACACCGGTACCGCCGACACCCGCCAACACTTCGTCAGCGCCGGCCCGCTCCAGTTCCAGACTGATCAGCGAGGCGGTTATCTCTTCCTGACTGGACAGTTCCGCGCGCTGGTGCAGGTGCTGGCGCAAGGAGGCCAGCTCATCGCACTGCGCCTGGCTTATATCGAGTGCATAACTCATGCTGCGCACGATAAACCGTGGCAAGCGGCTTGTCGAATCAAGAGGAATCAAGAGGGACACTGATAACTTAATAACTTAAGGCTCCAGGGCGTCTGAAACTGCCCGTTAAGTTATTAAGTTATCAGTGTCCCCTATGCCGTTGCCCCTTACTCACCTACCCCTGGCGCTGCTAGAACGTCCCCCGCAGCTGCAGCATGTAGCGTGTGCCGCGCTCGTTACAACGCCGCTCGATTTCACTGATAACCCCGACTGACAACCGATCACTGAAGCGAAAGCGATCTGAGCACATGCCGCGATCCAGGGCATTCTCCACTTCAAAACGCGCCACCAGTCCAAGCGGGCCAATAGAGTTGCGCTCGAAAAATAATGACAGATTTTCAATGCTGTCGAAGTGGTCAATACGGTTGATGTCAAACAAGGGCCGATTGCCCTGGTCGGCGCCACGGTAGTCAACACCGTAGTTCATATTCATGGCAGGCAGGTCATGGCGCACCCCCACTGTATAAAAACCCCGATCGTTGGGCACCAGGCGGCGTTCCGCCCCCGAAAATGGATCGATCACTTCGGAAGCCCGGGCCAGCAGGCTTCCTGATACGAGAAAGTTTGGGGTAACCCGAAAGCTTGAATTCAACTGCACCGCGCTCACTTCAGCGTCGCCGATATTGCCCGCTGCCGAGACCAATGGTTGACCCGGCAAGGTGGCATCAACGCGACCGATGGCATCCGTCACGTCCCAGTACCAGGCCCGGGCGTTAACCACGCCGCGGCTTTCCAGAAAGCGATATTCCAGATTCACGTTGTAGCGCCAGGATTGCTGCTGGCGCAGTTCCGGATTGCCCGCCACCGTGTCCCGGTCTTCGTCCCGGGGGTCGGCACTGGCAGCAAAATCAGCGAAACTCAGCTGATCCACGGCTTTTTCAACCGACAGCTGTAGCTGCAGGGTGGGGGTGATATCGAAACGGTAATCCAGCTTCGGGCGGATGAAGTCGAAGTCGCGGGATTTACTGACATCGCCGCTTTGCGAGATCTCCGATACTTCGTAAAGCAGCTGGGTCTCCAGCCGCATACGCGAATTCAGTTGCCAGAAATGCACCACGAAGCCCTCGTAGCGCAGCTCTTCGATACGTGAATTGGTGTTTGGCAGCGGCACATCCACCAGTTCACCGGCGCTGTTCAGCCGCGCCAGGGCAAGCTGGGTATCGAGAATGGTCTGGGCGCGCTCCACGCCGAATTCCAGGTTGTGACCTTCTGCTACAGGGCGGGTATATACGGCGCGGTAGATGCGCTCGGTATTGACGGTGCGGTTATCGATTACCAGATCCTTCTGCCGCACCCCGTCAGCTCCCACCTGGAAACGCTGCCGCACGCTGTCCTGGTCCTGCTGATTGTTGATGCTTAAAAGCTGCAGCCGGGAGTTGTCAGCAAACTGCCAGTCGTAATCCGCGCCCAGTTCCCAACTGCTGCGGGTCGACGGGTTGTCCTCCTGTTCCCGAAATACTGCCGGCGGTGAAAAACCATAGTTCAGAATCACCCGATCCACAGTCCACGGCGGGTCAGACTCACGGTACTGGCCATTCACCGACAGTGTCTGGCGCGGCGACAACCGATAGCTGAGTGCGGAAATAATGGAGCGATCCGTCTGGTCGGTGACCTGGCGCAGTTGCCGCAAGTCATTTGGCGCAAAATTGCCGACTCCGAAAATACTTTCCTCGATGATATCCACGACTTCATAGTTCGGCTGCTGCTCCAGGGTCACCCGGTAGTCCAGATTATTGCTGGAGCCGTTCACGATCAGCGACGCAGCGGGCTCTATGTTTCCGTCCTGGTAGCGGTTTACGGCACTGGAGGCCGTAAAAGCGATCTCGTTATTGCTGGTGGTGACGATATTGATTATCTGCCCTTCGTTACGCACTCCGACCAATTGGTTGGATGTGCCGCGGATAATCTCAATGTGGGACACCTGGTCAAAAGGAATACGGTCGAGCTGGGCATTGGCATCGTTATCCTTGCCGCTCAGGCGGCGACCGTTGATAAGGATGTTTTCGCTGTTGCCGAGGCCGCGGTTGTTGCCGCCACCGCCGCCACCGGAATCATCCAGCGCGATGGCGATACCAGGAATGCGATCAATCATGTCGGAGACCGTCACCGGGTTCCACTGCCGAAAATAGTCAGCGGGATAAGAGACGGTGGTGTCTTGCTGGGTACTTTCCTGAGCGCTGTTCTGGGCGTTCGCACTGCCTGCCAGAACGGCAAGCACCAGGTAGCACAGCGGCTTCGCAGGCAAATTCAAGCGACAAAAAATTAACATGAGAGGCTCCAGCAAGCAGGCGGCAGGCTGATGCCTGCCGCCGCTCGAGGATTAAATAGGGAGGGCGCCGGCGAAACACCGGCGCCCGATCAGCGCTACGCTACAACTAGAAGTTGTAGTTGACGCGCGCGTAGAGCACGCGGCCCAGCGCATCCTGAAGCTGAGCTTCGACACCGGCAATCATGCCGGTCTTTTGCGGCATGCGATCGGTAAGGTTGCGTGCGCCAAGAGTGAAGTTAAATTCACCATCCCAAACACTCAGCCCGCGGTAGGAGTAAAACGCATCCAACTGCGTCCATTCCCGGATCACATCAGTAGAACGCCAGGTGCTGCCAGGGAAGAAGCGCTGAAAGCTGAACTCGTTGGCGTCGAAGGTGACTTCATCGACATAACGGGTTGTCGCACTCACGCTGTGTTGTCCCATGACCCAGTTAACGCGGAAGTTCGCGCGCAACTCGGGAATCGCTGGCACCGCACCGAAGTCATTATTCTGACCGCCAACGGCTTCACGCACCGGATCATCCGCTGACAGCTGGAACTGGTACATATCCATGTAGGTCGCTTGCAGATTCATGTTGATGTCGCCCCAATTGTTCAGGCCAACACTGTCCAGTGAAAATCCATAGCTCAACTGGGTGTCCCAGGCTCGCACCAGCATGCTGGATGCATTGGAATCGCTCTGGTTAATACGCACCGTGGTCGTGACATCATTGGGGCTACGCAGGATACGCTTATCCGAGCGCGGGTCCGCGACCCAGGCTTCCAGTGCTGCAACGTCAGGAAATGGCTGATCGTCAGTGGGTACAAATCCAGTTGCATCCTGGAAATTGCGGAAGTCAGTCCGTACGATATCCTGGGACGTGGTGCTGACAATCCGGTCACTGAAATCCGTCTCGCTCCAGGTGAGCTGCCAGACCAGGTTATTGGCCAGGCTTACGTCAAAGCCCACGGATAGGCTTTCCGAGGTTTCTGAAGACAGGTTCGGGTTGCCCGTGCCACATGAGGTGATGAAGCCAGAGAACGAAGTGAACAGGTCATCGACATTGCTCAGACCGCAGGACTCAGGGGCATTCAGCTGGTTCAGGGTCGGCACAATAAAGGCCTCGCCCGAAGTCGCCCGAAAACTCAGCCAGTCAGTGGCGCGGTAAATCACACCGTATTTGTCGATTACTTTCCCCTGGCCGGTGCTGAAACTCTCGTCGCGGACCGCCGCTGTTATCTCAAGGTTATCCAGAACCGGGAGTGAAAATTCCGCAAACCAGGAATTACTGTAGCGGTTTGCCTTGTTCGGAAGCACCTGGGTTCCGATAAGCTGATCATTGGCAATGGTATTCGCGGCGGGCTGATTCTCATCGGTTTCATCCCGGCGCTGGTAGCCCAGGGCTGCAGCGATGGCGCCGCCCGGCAATTCGAAGCCGCCGAGGGGCACATCACCATTAACCACCAGGTCAAAGGTTTGCAGTTGATCCAGATTGTTGACCCTGAATCGGGTCATGACCGCATCTGCCACAACCTGCGAGTTACGAAATTGCGGGTCTACGGCACCAAAGGGATTGAAACAGGCATCAACGTCATTGATTACATCGCAATTTAGCCCTTGTTCCACGGCGCTAAAACTGAAACTTTGGTGCGACTCATCACGGTTGCGCTCCTGACCATAGGTGTAGGAGGCCATGCCTTCCCAGCCTTCGATAAAGGGCACCGTGAAATCGGCTGTCAGTGCAAGTCGCATGGTACGCTTGTCATCCAGTTCCATATTCAGGCCATCGTTTTCGGCAAACCCGGTGGGCTGGGTATTTGCTTCAATTTTTCCGAACGGTAGCCAGGCACCAATGCGGACATCCTCACTAAAAGGAATACCGCCCTGGGGGTCATTATCCAGTGAAGCGAACTGATTGCTGGCCAGGAGCACATTGCCGTCCGGGCCGCGCTGCGGCAGCGGTTGACCGTAGCCATCGGTGACAATATTGCCATCCGCATCGCGCCTGGGCTGGGCGTAAAGCTGATCGCCATCAGCATTCACTGCGCGGAAGGTATTGCCAGGTAATTCACCACGCACTGTCGACAGTTCAGCCACGCGAGCACCAGGATTACCCGGATTCGTGCGACCTTGAACTACCTGTCGGTTGTACATTAGCTGTGCCGACAGCGTCAGGTCCGGGCTGGATTCCCAGCGCATATTGCCGTACAGGGAGGTCGAATCGATGGCCTCCATGAAGTCTCGCGTATCACCAAAACTCAGCCAGCACCGGCCAAGGGCGTTGGTACCCCACGGTGAATTGCCTGGAGCAGACTGGTCAGGAGACTCATTCGTGCCACATGCCGGATCAGGCCGGTTGGCGAAATCGCCGGTCAAATTGCCATCGGCATCACGCTGCGGCACCTCAAAGTTGCCTGGATTAGAGCCGCTGTTGTGGGTCAGACCGGCAGCGACCCATTCAGGGCGCTCACCCCACTCGAGGGTGCCGCCATTCTGGTAAGAACCGGCGACAACTATGTCCACATCGCCAAAGGCTCGTCCGGCGAGAAAAGAAGTCTCGTTATTACGGAAATCGCCACGGCTGTCGCCTTCCTCGTAATATTCCAGTTTAAAGCCGTCGTAGGACGTGTAAGGCACCATATTCACCACCCCTGCCACCGCATCGGTGCCGTACAGGGCGGCAGCCCCGTCGGTGACAATATCCATGCGCTGCAGGGCCATGGTTGGCAGCAGTTGCTGGACGTTGGTGGTGACCACTCGCTTACCGTCAATCAGCGGCAATGTGGCGCGCGCGCCCAGGCCGCGCAGGTTAAAGCTGGCAATTTGATTACTGACACCCTGAATCGAATTGGAAACTCCGGTGCCGTTATTAAAGGTTAAATTTTGCACGACCTGGGCCATGTTGATAGTGCCCTGGGCCTCGATGTCCTCAGCCGAATAGGTCACCACCGGTGAGGCCGCCGAGATACCCTCGGTGCGGCGGATAAAGGAGCCGGTTACCACGACTTCTTCAACCTGGGAATCCTGGGCCAGGGACGGGGCAGATACGGTTAGCAGGGAAGCCGCGATAGCGGCGGTCAGGGTCTTGCGGGGAAAAATCGAAACACTGCGTGGGAATTGCATATGCTGCATTTGGCATTTACCTCTTATTATTCGACTTTTATTTATTGTTCTGAGTTTATTGTTTTAATCAGGCATCACAGCAACTTCTTAACTACTACTGCAGGGTGGATCATCCACCTTTAAGCCAACCGGAAGCTAATGAAATACTTCGAAGAGTAAACTTTTTAAAATCCGTCAGGTGCTGGCAGATAGTTGCGGGCAGCCATCGCCCCCAATAATGCACCAATGTTGAGCCAAAGCAAGAAATAATGACAACAAGCGAGGAAGATGTGGGCCGCACTGGGGATTTTGGACGCGGCCTGGTTGCGGGTTTGGCTACGGCCATTTAGACCACGATGAAATAGTTATTCAGCCGCCGCCAGCGCGGCGCGAATCTGCTCAAGTTGCGCGCGCAGACCGGCTCGGGCGGCTATCTCCGCTGCGAAGTCGCTCCGATAACTGGCCAGTTCATTGGCGGCCTCCTGCCACTGCTGCGCGGCGATCAGCCAGTGCAGCTGCAGTAAGCCCACCGAGACGTCCTTGCGCAGCCCATAGGACTGGTCCGCCAGACTTGCCGCCTGTCGGTAGTTGCCTGCACTGGCGGCGGTTGTCGCACGCAATTGCAACAGATCGGGCCGGGATACCGTGAAAGCGGCATTGCCCAGCAACGCCTCAAGCAACACATTTATTGTCGCCAGACTCACCCCCGCACAGCGTCCCTGGCTCACCGCGGGAATCAGCCGGTTCATTGCTCCCACCACGGCATAATCCTGATCCGCCTGGGCGGCGATTTGCTGTAGCCGGGAATCCGCAGGCAGGCTGATTCCTGGCAACAGGCAGCCAAATTCCAGCCAGCGAACATAATCAGCCACCGATTCACTGCCCGCATTGATGACCTGGAGGTGGATATCCAGTGCGGTTTCCACCTGACCGCTGTTGGCGAGCATCTGCACCAGATTGGCATGGGCTGCCCGGGAATCCGGTCGGAAATACTTCTCCGCATAAGCATGCTCCAGCGGATCGGCCCACAGGGTCGCCTGCTGGAAGGTCAGCAGGGCTGGCCAAATGATCACCAGCAGCGTGGCACCGATAACCGTTGCCCGCCTGCCCCCGACTGCCTGTTGCCACAGTGACTGCCCAAGCAGCCCGATGCCCAGCAGTATTCCAAACAGCGGCAGATAATTGCGGTGTTCAAAGTACATCTGCAGCGGCAGGATGCTGGATTCCATGGCGTGACCCGCCAGAAACCACAGCAGCATAAATGCCGGAACCGGCCAACTGCGCCGATAGCGCAGGGTCAGAACCACCGCCGCCAGCAGTAAAGCAACCGAGACCAGCACCGGCAGCGACGCGGGGCTGGCAAATACCGTGAAATCATCGTGGAACAGGCCAAGTGCCGACTGTCGCGGCAGGAAAATTACCAGCAAATAGCTGAGCAGGGCTATAGACTGAGTTAGCAGACGCGCACCGGGACCGAACGGTCTTTGCTCGTAGCCAGCCAGCAGGCTCGGCAGCGCAACCAGGGCACCCAGCACAATCAGCAACAAGGGCAACCCCACTGCCAGCAGTCGCGCCCTGAAAAACCGCCAGTCCGGTTTCTTTGTTCCGCTCAGCAGCAGTTCGATGACTGCCAGATAGGCATAAATAAGCACCGCATTTTCCTTGGAAAACATCCCCGGCAACACCGCAATGGCGGGAATCAGGGCCATGGCGAATAAATAGACCCAACGTGGCTGCCTCAGGTACTGCAGCCGCCACCATAGATAACCGTTCAGACCCAGCAGCACGAAGAATGTGGCCAACAGATTCATGCGCTGCACCACGTAAAGCACCCCAGAGACCTGGATGGGGTGGATCAGCCACAGCAGCACGACCAGTCCAGCGCCTACCGGGCCGAGTCGAAACCTTGCATCATTAGCACCCAACAGCGCCAGTAGCCCCATCACCAGGGCACCGTTGACCAGATGAATCAGCAGATTCACCAGCTTGAACGGGCCAGCGTCGCCCGGGAAAGATTCCGCCTGGAGCAGAAAGGTAATTAATGCAAGCGGACGACCCAGAATGCCGGCAATGCCGTTTTCAGACAGGGCCAGTATTTGCTCCCAGGTGGGATTCGCCGGGAGCATCTCCAGCAAGGCGAGATTGGGGTAATCATCGAAGATAAAACTGCCGGACAGCCCGGGCAGAAATAACAGCGCCGCTACAATGGCAGCAGTGACAAAGCTTAAAAAATAGCGCTGGGCAGAGGTCACCGCGCTAGCTTAGGCGCGATAGGGTTTACATGCAAACCGGTACCCTCGCCAGAGCCAGGCAACGCAGCTTTCAAAAATCAGGAAACCGCACTGTAGTGACGGAGATATCGCTTCCCACTGAGACAAAATCGGGTGGTAAAGATAGCTATGTAAATCACTGCCCTGGAAATCACTGACCTCGAGCGCGGCTGCGAGGCGGCAGGGTTCCGCCCCGCCGGCTCGGCGCCCATCCTGGATTACTTATAAAGAGACCTTCACTCCGGCAAAAGCTCTGGAAAGCGGTCTTTTGACTGCGTTCAGCGCCGGCCTTGACTGGCGGGGCGGAGCCCTGCCGCCCCACATCCGCTCGTGAAGTGACGGCCGGTACAGCGAAGTACTCTTCGCACCTCCGATCCCATCCGCACACTCGATCCCCTTCGTACCCGTGCCTCTTATCGAAGGGATATCAAGCCAACAAACAACGTAACACCCACCAGCGCTCGGAGTGGCGGATAGGAGGGGCTTGTGGCCAGCAATAAAGCGACAGCGCTGAATGGAGAAAAAAGACCGTAGTCCCAGGCACTGCTGACCCACAGTTTACCAACGAAAATATTCAATCAGCTTAAGTGCTGGTGTCTCGAGAGTATCCTGACGATTTTGGACATGAAATCTAGATGCGTGCTCACGGGGCGTAATCTCGAAGCCAGTGAACCTTGACGCTTGCATACAGCAAGGGGCGGCTGGCAGTTAGCTTGTGCCGCTGCAATTAAGGACCTACGCTGAACGGCGAAAAATGACCGCTTTTCAGGGCATTTTTCAGAGTGAAGGTACCCTGGAAGGGCGTGGTCCGCAGCGGCACAAGCTAACTGCCGGGCGCACCGCTCGAAGCCGCTTTTCAGTGCTAGTTAAGGGGTATGTATCTGTGGGACAGCAGTGGCTTCCCAGGGCTTTTTTCGGAGAGAAGGGACCCGGGCTTGCCGGGCGTAGCGAAGCGAAGACTGGACGGGCGCAGAGCGTTGGCGACAAGCCCCTCCTGCCCGGCGCGACCACGCTCTTCAGATAGGCACAACAATCAGTTCCACAAGCAGAGCCTGTCACAATTCCAGGTAATGCACGATGAACCAAAAAAAACCCCGGACTCTGCTGAGGCCGGGGTTTCTCTGCAGCGCCATGAATTCAGCGCCAACCTTTGAGTACTACAGAACTACGCCTCTTCGGCGAAATCCTGCCGCTCTTCATCGGTGATTTCCTTGATGCTCAGCTTGATACGGCCGCGGGCATCCAGGTCAGTCACCTTGACCAGCACTTCTTCACCTTCGGTGAGATGGTCAGTCACATCCTCGACCCGTTCCTGGGCGATTTGCGAGATGTGTACCAGGCCGTCCTTGCCTGGCAGGATCGTCACGAACGCACCGAAGTCGACAATTCGCGCCACCTTGCCGGTGTACAGTCGGCCCACTTCGGCCTCGGCGGTGATAGCGTTAACCATCTCCACGGCGGCGTCGCGGGACGTGGAGTCCTCGCCATAGATGCGCACGTTGCCGTCGTCATCAATGTCGATGGAGGCGCCGGTTTCCTCGGTAATACCGCGAATCACCGCACCACCCTTACCGATAACGTCGCGGATTTTGTCCGGATCAATCTTCAGCATGGCCATGGATGGGGCATTCTCGGACACGTTTTCGCGCGGCTGGGCAATGACCTTGTTCATTTCACCGAGAATATGCTGACGCGCCTCGTGGGCCTGGCCCAGGGCAATCTCCATGATTTCCTCGGTAATACCCTGGATCTTGATATCCATCTGCAGGGCCGTTACGCCAGCAGCGGTACCGGCGACTTTAAAGTCCATGTCGCCCAAGTGGTCTTCATCACCCAGGATGTCGGTCAGCACCGCAAAACGCTCGCCTTCCTTGATCAGGCCCATGGCGATACCGGCCACCGGCGCCGCGATCGGCACACCGGCATCCATCATTGCCAGTGACGAACCACAGACACTGGCCATGGAGGAGGAACCGTTTGACTCGGTGATTTCCGACACCACGCGCATGGCGTAGGGAAAGTCTTCTTCCTTGGGCATTACCGCCATCACGCCACGCTTGGCAAGACGACCGTGGCCAATCTCGCGGCGCTTCGGGCCGCCCATGAAACCAGCCTCACCGACCGAGTAGGGCGGGAAGTTGTAGTGCAGCATGAAGCCGTCCTTGCTAGTGCCGTCCAGGCCTTCGATCAACTGCGAATCACGCAGGGCGCCGAGCGTGGTAACTACCAGGGCCTGGGTCTCACCGCGGGTAAACAATGCCGAACCATGGGCCTTGGGCAAAATGCCGGTTTCCACTTCGATGGGTCGTACGGTCTTGGTGTCACGACCGTCAATACGCGGCGCACCGTCGAGAATGCGATTGCGAACCGTGCTTTTCTCCAGCTTGCCAAACGCTTCGCTGACGTCGCCTGCGCTGATTCCGGCTTCTTCATCTGCCAGTTGCTCAATGGCCTGGGTCTTGAGTTTGCCGATGGCGTCGTAGCGCTCCATCTTGTCGGAGATCTGGTAGGCCTCGGTAACGCTGTTGGCGAAAGCCGCCGCCAGTTTGTCCTTGAGTGAGGCATTTTCCTCGGCGGGCTGCCAATCCCAGACGGGTTTGCCAGCCTCGGCTTTCAGTTCATTGATGGCGCCAATGACAACCTGCATTTCCTGGTGGGCAAACAGCACCGCACCCAACATCTGGTCTTCCGAAAGCTGCTTGGCTTCGGACTCCACCATCAGCACCGCAGACTGGGTGCCAGCCACAACCATGTCGAGCTGGGAAGTCTCCAGCTGCTCATAGGTGGGGTTCAGGACATAGCCTGTTTCGGCATCATAGCCGACGCGCGCCGCGCCAATAGGCTCGGCAAACGGGATACCGGAAATTGCCAGAGCGGCAGACGCGCCAATCAGGGCGGGAATATCCGGATCAATGTTCTTGCCGCCAGAAATGACCGTACAGATAACCTGTACTTCATTCATAAATCCTTTGGGGAATAGCGGTCGGATGGGACGGTCAATGAGTCGCGAGGTCAGGGTTTCTTTTTCAGTGGGTCGCCCTTCACGCTTGAAAAAACCACCGGGGATCTTGCCCGCAGCGTAGGTCTTTTCCTGATAATTGACGGTCAGGGGGAAAAAGGGCTGCCCGGGATTGGCTTCCTTTCTGCCAACCACGGTTGCCAGCACCATGGTTTCGCCAACTGAGACAACAACAGAACCGGTGGCCTGTCGTGCGATCTTGCCAGTTTCCAGCGTGACTTCATGGCCACCATACTGGAACGATTTTCTTACTGGGTTAAACATAATTATTTATTTCCTACTAATTACTGAAACGGGCACCAAATTCCTGCATCGGGTGCCCGTTCTAATTTTATTGCTGGTTTAGCGACGCAGACCAAGTCGCTTGATTAACGCAGCGTATCTCTCGACATCTTTGCGTTTCAGGTATTCAAGCAGCTTCTTGCGGTTGCTGACCATACGAATCAATCCGCGACGGGAGTGATGGTCGTGGTGGTGCTCCTTGAAATGAGTCTGCAGATCATTAATGTTGGCAGTCAACAGGGCTACCTGTACTTCCGGAGAACCGGTGTCGCCCTCGCCTTGTGCGTGTTCCTTAATGATTTCGTTTTTGCGTTCAGCTGATAAAGCCATAATGCTTCTCCAAATATGCAGTTTAACCAACTCGCGGTCTGTACAGGTTTCAGTTCAGTCACATACCTGCGAGTGAGAATTCCTTCTCATCCAGAATAACCACGCATATTAGTAGTTACCTGTCGTTCCTGGTTCATGTAGTACTGGCGTTGGTCAGGCTAATCGCGCTGACTGACAACCAGTCGTTTTGGAGCCACCTTACCATCATCGTCTATACAGCCGATGCCGATAAACTGCTCGTCCTGGTACAGCCTCACCAGTCCGTCAGACGGTAGATGCTGCACCATTACTGCCTGCCCGTTCAATACGTAGCTGGCGGTAACTTCGGGAAGCCGCACTTCGGGAAGCTCGGCTACCGCTTTGTCCATGGGTATCAGGTAGGCATCGATGCCTGCCAGCCCCTCTTCTTCTTTGACATTTTCCAGGACGTCAATCTTGATGCTGTCCTGCTCGGTAAACGCGCCGGCCCTGGTACGATGCAGTGCTACCACGTGAGCCCCGCAGCCTAATATCTCACCCAGGTCATCGGCGATGGTCCGGATATAGGTACCCTTGCTACAGTCAATCGCCAATTCCAGTTCGTTGTCGATGTAGGCGCACAACTCAATACTGTAAATCGTTACCGGGCGCGGCTCGCGCTCCACTGTCTTGCCCTGGCGCGCCAGTTTATACAGCGGCACGCCGTCTTTTTTTAACGCCGAGTACATCGGCGGCAGCTGCTCGATATCGCCGCGGAAACTGTCGAGCGCTTCCTCAATCTGCTCCCGGCTAATGCCGATGCTGTCACGCTCGGCGATAACCTCGCCTTCGCTGTCACCGCTGGAGGTGCGAACCCCCAGGCGGATCCGGGTGCGATAGCCCTTGTCCGAATCCAGCAGAAACTGCGACACCTTGGTGGCTTCCCCCAGGCACAGGGGCAACACCCCGGTGGCCAGCGGATCGAGGCTGCCGGTATGCCCGGCCTTACGTGCCTCGAACAATCTCTTCACTTGTTGCAGCGCGGCGTTCGAACTCAGCCCGGTGGCCTTGTTCAGCACCACGATACCGTCCACGTGTCTGCCGCGTTTTCCGGACCGACGTCCTGGCGAGCCACTGTCGCTATTCAAATCGGCGCTGTTCAAACCGGCCTCCACAAGGCGCGTCAATCATCCTTGTGCCGTTCACGATCGGCGGCCAGGGCATCGTCAATCAGACTCGACAGGCGCTGTCCCCTTTCAATACTGCCGTCATAGTGAAACTGTAATTTGGGCACTGCACGCAGGTTAAGTTGTTTTGCCAGCAAAGTGCGCAAATAGCCAGACGCTTTGTTCAATGCCTTAATATTTTCTTCGATCTGCTGCGCATTGGGTTGCCCCGTGGCGCCGCTGTCCTTGTCCGCTTCGGTGTCGCCAGCAGTGGTCATCACCGTCACATAGACCCGGGCATGGGCCAGGTCGCGACTGACCTCAACTCCGGTTACTGACACCATGCCAACCCGGGGATCATTCACTTCCATCTGGATCAGCGTGGCCAGATCACGCTGGATCTGGTCCGCAACGCGCTGCGTCCTGGCTGTCGCTCCTGCCACTGCTCCTCCCATAACGGTGGTCCCGCCCGCACCTTTCGGCTACAGGCTTCTGGCCACCTCGGTGGTCTCGTAGACTTCGATCTTGTCGCCCACCCGTACGTCGTTGTAGTTGCGAACGCCAATACCGCACTCCATGCCGTTGCGCACTTCCGCAGCGTCATCCTTGAAGCGGCGCAGGGATTCCAGTTCGCCCTCGTAAATCACCACATTGTCACGCAACACGCGAATTGGCTTGCTGCGATAAACAGTGCCTTCAATCACCATACTACCGGCAATCTGACCGAACTTCGGCGAGTTGAATACGTCGCGCACTTCGGCAACACCGACGATCTCCTCGCGAATTTCCGGTGCCAGCATGCCGCTCATGATGGCCTTGGCATCGTCAATCACATCGTAGATGACGCTGTAGTAGCGCAGCTGCAGATTTTCGTTCTCAACCACATCGCGGGCAGACTTGTCGGCGCGCACGTTGAAGCCAATCACCATGGCCTTTGAGGTTGCAGCCAGGTGGGCATCCGTCTCCGAGATACCGCCAACACCGGAAGAGATCACGTTCACTTCCACTTCCTCGGTGTTCAACTTCTGCAGGGAACCAATAATCGCTTCCAGGGAACCGCGCACATCGGCCTTGAGAATGACGTTGAGAATGCCTTTCTCTGCCTTGCCTATGCCGGAGAACATGTTCTCCACCAGATCTTTCTGCTGCATGGCCTGAAGGCTGTCCTTGTGACGCGCCTTACGGAACTCGGCAATCTCACGGGCTTTCTTCTCGTCGGCAACGACCACAAACTCATCGCCTGCCTCGGGCACACCGTTCAAACCAAGAATCTCCACCGGGATCGACGGACCCGCTGAGTCCACCTGCTTACCGGTTTCATCTACCAGGGCACGGACGCGACCGTATTCGTAACCGACCAGAACCGTATCGCCGCTACGCAAGGTGCCGTTCTGCACCAGTACCGAGGCCACCGAACCGCGGCCCTTGTCCAGGCGGGATTCAATGACCACGCCCTGGCCAGGCACATCGGTATAGGCCTTCAGTTCAAGCAGTTCTGACTGCAGCAGGATCGCTTCGAGCAGTTCTTCGATGCCTTCACCGGTAATGGCGGATACGGGAATAAACTGTGTATCACCGCCCCAGTCCTCAGGAATCACTTCCATCGCGGAAAGCTCGTTCTTGACCCGGTCCGGATCGATGCCTTCCTTGTCAATCTTGTTAATGGCAACAACCATCGGCACACCAGCAGCCTTGGCATGTTGCACAGCTTCTTCGGTCTGCGGCTTGACGCCGTCGTCAGCCGCTACCACCAGAACAATTACGTCGGTCGCTTTCGCTCCCCGTGAGCGCATGGCAGTAAAAGCCGCGTGGCCCGGGGTGTCCAGAAAGCTCACCATGCCGTTTGGTGTTTCCACGTGGTAGGCACCGATGTGTTGGGTAATGCCGCCCGCTTCGCCGGCAGCAACGGATTCTTTACGAATATAGTCCAGCAGCGACGTCTTGCCATGGTCAACATGACCCATCACTGTGACCACCGGCGCCCGGGCAACTTCGTCTTTACCCACCTGTGCCGCCAGGGATTCCGCCAGTTGTTCTTCGATGGCATCTTCAGAAACGAACTTCGGTTTGTGGCCCATTTCTTCCACTATCAGGGTAGCGGTATCACGGTCCAGTGCCTGATTGATGGTCGCCATGACGCCCATATTAAATAGCACCTTGATAACCTCGGCGCCTTTGACGGACATCTTTTGCGCCAGATCACCAACTGAGTTGGTTTCACCAATCTTGATTTCCTTGGCGATAAAATCTGTCGGCTTTTCGAATCCGTGCTGGGAAGCCAGTCGGCCCTTGCCACGACGTCCGCCGCGACGACGCCCGCCGATACCGTCAAAATCATCACCCTCGAGGACAAAATCATCATTGGCGTGAAGGGTTTTGGCGTGACGCTTCGGCCCCTGTTGCGCGCGCTGCTTGTTGCGCAGGTGCTGGGACTTCTTCTTTTCTTTTTCGTCGTCCTGCTCTTTCTGGGTTTTGCGTTTCGCGGCAGGCTTGGCAGCGCGAGCAGCCTCCACCTCTTCCGGCGGGACGTCGGGAACAGGCGTTTTGTCCTCTTCCTTGCTGGCCTCTGCCGGCTTTTCTTCTTTGCTGGTTTCTTCAGCTGCAGCCTGCTCGCTCTGTTCGCCTTCTGCGCTGGCCTGCTCGGCAGCAACCTGTTCGGTTTCCGCCTCTGCTACAGACTCCAGCGCCTCTTTCAGTTCTTCTTCCTGAGCTTCCAGTTCCGGCTCTACCGGTGTCGGAGTGCGTTTGACATAAGTACGCTTCTTGCGCACCTCGACATTCACAGTCTTGCCCCGACCAGTCGTCGAAGCAGACTTCAACGTGCCAATAGTCTTTCTTTTGAGGGTAATTTTCTTGGGCGAGCCGGATGACGCGTCGCGGTCTCCGTGACTGCGACGTAAAAAGACAAGAAGCGTATTCTTGTCGTCATTGGAAATCAGATCATCTGGCTTGGTGTGAGGAAGCCCTGCCTCTTTGATCTGAGACAGTAGCTTGTCCTCTGAGACTCCAACTACTTTTGCCAGTTCACTGACTGTTGCATCTGCCATTCAATTACTCCCGTTATCCGACTCGTCTTCCCGTTGATACTGATTCGATACCTGCAAACTTCCGGGCACTATTCGAACCAGGGGGCGCGCGCCGTCATAATCAGCTTTCCTGCGCGTTCTTCATCCATGTTTTCAATTTCCATCAATTCGTCGATGGATTGTTCCGCCAAATCTTCCATTGACAGAATGCCTACCTTGGACAACGCCAGCGCCAACTGGTCGTCCATGCCTTCCATACCGAGAAGATCGTCAGCGATATTGGCCGACGAAAGATCTTCTTCGGAGGCAATAGCCTGGGTAAGCAGAGCATCCTTGGCGCGATTACGTAGCTCATTGGCGATCTCTTCATCGAAACCGTCGATGGCCAGAATCTCATCCAGCGGAACGTAGGCTATTTCTTCCAGTGAAGTAAAACCCTCACCCACCAGAATCTCTGCCACGTCGTCATCCACATCGAGCTTGTCCTTGAACATGTCGATAAAGCCGGTAGCTTCCTGCTGCTGCTTCATCGCCAGGTCTTCTTCGCTCATGACGTTAATGGTCCAGCCGGTCAGCTCGCTGGACAAGCGCACGTTCTGACCACTGCGACCAATGGCCTGGGCCAGATTGTCTTCTTCTACCGCGATATCCATCGTGTGGCTGTCTTCATCCACAACAATGGAAGCGACTTCCGCCGGCGACATGGAATTGATCACCAGCTGGGCCGGATTGTCATCCCACAGAATAATATCGATACGCTCGTTAGCCAGTTCGTTAGATACAACCTGCACCCGCGAACCGCGCATACCTACGCAGGCTCCGACAGGGTCGATACGACCGTCGTTGGTCTTGACCACGATCTTGGCGCGCGAACCCGGATCCCGGGCGGCCGCCTTGATCTCGATAACTTCCTCGGCGATTTCCGGCACTTCGATTTTAAACAGCTCCATTAGCATCACCGGTGAGGTGCGGCTCAGGAACAGCTGCGGCCCACGCTGCTCGGAACTAACCTCGGTCAGTAGCGCACGCATGCGGTCGCCGATGCGAAAAGTCTCACGCGGAATCATCTGGTCACGGGGCAGCAGCGCCTCGGCGTTGTTACCCAGATCAACGATGATATTGTCTCGGGTAACTTTCTTGACCGTACCTGCCACCAGTTCACCAACGCGATCCTGATAGTCAGAAATAACAATCTCGCGCTCTGCCTCGCGTACCTTCTGCACGATAACCTGCTTGGCAGTTTGCGCCGCGATTCGGCCAAACTCGACGTTGTCGATTTTCTCTTCCCAAGTATCGCCAACGGCCAGGGATTTATCCTTGGCGCCGGCTTGCTCGACAGTAAATTGAGAGCCCTCTTCCTCGTATTCTTCATCGTCCACAACGTGCCAGACTCGGAAAGTTTCGTACTCACCGGTGTCCCGATTGACCGACACACGGCAATCGATTTCTTCATCGTCATAGAGCTTCTTTGTCGCCGTGGCCAACGCCGACTCAATGGCCTCAAAAATTACACTGCGGGACACGCCCTTCTCATTCGAGACAGCGTCCGCGACCATTAGTATTTCTTTACTCATCATAACCGTGTCACCAAAACTGGGACTGAAAGCGTCATGCCATCAGTCTACACACCTTGTTTCTTGCTAACTGATCAGCAGCGTTTATTAATACGCTACTGTCGCCTTGTCGATGTCTGCATGGGGCAACGTGTAAGTTTCACCGTCCACGTTTACCACCACCTTGCCATCCCCGGCTTCTTCGATTGTGCCTTTAAACTTGCGCCGCCCTTCAATCGGGCCACGCGTTCTGATATTTACCAGTTCACCGACGTAATGCTGGTATTGTTCAAGCGTAAACAGCGGTCGGTCGATCCCGGGAGACGACACCTCCAGGGTGTACTCTCCACTAATCGGATCCTCAACATCGAGAATCGCACTCACCTGGCGACTGACACGTTCGCAGTCATCAATGGTGATGCCTTCCTCGCTGTCGATATAAATTCTCAGCAGCGAAAACCTGCCCTGTTTGCCATGCTCGACACCCCACAGCTGCAGGCCCAGGGCCTCAACTGTCGGTTCTATCAACTGCACTATCAGGGCTTCGCTTTTTTTCACTCTTTGCTTTTCAACCTTTTCTACGTGGGGCCTGGCCGCCGCGTTCAGGACAAAAGCTCCAGATACAAAAAATGGGCCCAAGGCCCACTTCTAAGATCTTCATCGATAGCCATCCCGGCTGGTGATGAAGCTTGTAAGCTTCCGGAGCCTCAGCTCCTGGAATGCCCTTTCGGGCTCATGAGAGATGCGCCGTAAACTGGCCAGGCATCCTTCTCATTTAGTTTGACTGGTAGCGGGAGCAGGATTTGAACCTGCGACCTTCACTCGGGTTTATCGAGTGCCGAGCCCGAGTACGGGCTAGCCAATCAAATCTAAGCTTTAATGTTGAATTGGTAGCGGGGGCAGGATTTGAACCTACGACCTTCCCTTGGGTTTAACGAGAGTCGAGCCCGTCTTCGGGCGACCTCTGGCCAAGGATATTACCAACTTCTAAATGGTAGCGGGGGCAGGATTTGAACCTACGACCTTCCCTCGGGTTTATCAAGAGTCGAGCCCGTCTTCGGGCGACCTCTGGCCAAGGATATTACCAACTTCTAAATGGTAGCGGGGGCAGGATTTGAACCTACGACCTTCGGGTTATGAGCCCGACGAGCTGCCAGACTGCTCCACCCCGCAACTAATCAACACTAAGTCCTTGCATTACCAAGGGAACAACCGGCTCATAACTTCCGGCGCACGCCTCACAAGGGGGACGCATTATAAAGAGGACTTGCCACCGAGGTCAAGAGCCCATGCGGCCTGCGGCGAATTAGCCCCAGTAACTCTATATATGCGTCCAGCTGGTACTAGATGTGGTTCTGATTTAGGGAATTTCAAGCCGGGACTGGCGATTCTCCTGCCCCCAAATTGGCGGATAACAAATGGTTTATCTGGCTTGGAGAGGGAAGGATGGCCAACCGGGCTGGCGAGGAGCAAGTGCGGCAGGACCGTGCGAGGCAGGACGCCGAGCTCGAGCGTACAAGGATGTATTTACAGCGCGTCCGGCCGCGCTTGCTCCTCGCCAGCCCCATTTGCTGAACAAGAACGACACGAGCGCAGCTTGGAAAATATATGGTGCCGAAGGCGGGACTTGAACCCGCACGAGCGATGCTCACTACCCCCTCAAGATAGCGTGTCTACCAATTCCACCACTTCGGCATAATTCTGCATGTCTAATAACTTACTGCCCTAGGAGGGTAGCTGGCCTGACGGCCAGTTAGCGTGGTCGCTCCCGGACGTCCTGTCCTCCGCGACACTTGTGCATCCTGCACAGCGTCTACCAATTCCACCACTTCGGCTAATCTGTACATGTCTACTTACTTAATCGCCCTACGAGGGTAGCTGGCCTTGCGGCCAGTCAGCGTGGTCGCTCCCGGACGTCCTGTCCTCCGCGACACTTGTGCATCCTGCACGGCGTCTACCAATTCCACCACTTCGGCTAATCTGTACATGTCTACTTACTTAATCGCCCTACGAGGGTAGCTGGCCTTGCGGCCAGGCAGCGTGGTCGCTCCCGGACGTCCTGTCCTCCGCGACACTTGTGCATCCTGCACGGCGTCTACCAATTCCACCACTTCGGCATAATTCTGCAAATCTGGTTACTTACTGCCCTACGCGAGGTGCTGACCTGACGGCCAGTTAACGTGGCCGTTCGCCTAGTTGTCAGTATCAGGCAGCACCGGCACGTCGTTGCCAGCATCCACCGGCGCCTGGTCAGCCTCGATTTGCGGTACATCCGACTGGGCGCTGTTCTGCTGCTCCTGAATAAGCTCTTCGTTCACCACGGGCATGCCCTGTGTCGTGCTGCCGCCAGCCTGGCTGCGAGCAAAGATCGCCAGTGACAGGCTGGTAACGAAGAAAATAGTCGCCGCAATCGTGGTCGCCTTGACCAGGAAGTTACCGCTGCCGGAAGAACCGAATACGGTTTGCGAGGACCCGGCGCCAAAAGAAGCACCAGCGTCGGCACCCTTGCCCTGCTGCAGCAGGACCAGGCCAACAATGGCGATGGCGACGATGACATGTACGATAACTACCAGGGTTTCCATGATTCTCTATTCCACACTTGTTGCTATGGCTATGAATTCGTCTGCTTTCAGTGACGCGCCGCCCACCAGACCACCATCAATGTCTGGCTGGGAAAACAATTCGCCCGCGTTGCTACTCTTTACGCTCCCACCATAGAGGATACGCATCCCGGCAGCGACTTCGGTGTCTTTCGCCGCCAGATGTTCTCTGATCACCCGATGCACCTGCTGTGCCTGTTCAGGGCTGGCTGTTTTTCCGGTGCCAATGGCCCACACCGGCTCATAGGCAATGACCGCCGCGCCTAACGACTCGATACCGCAGCTATCCAGTACGGCCTGCAATTGTGCCAGCACCGTTGCCTCGGTTTCACCCTGCTCTCGCTGCGCCAGGGTCTCGCCAAGACACAGCACCGGGATCATGCCTTGCTGCTGAACCGCCACGAACTTGGCCGCCACTTCGGCATCAGATTCAGCGAATAGCTGGCGACGCTCTGAATGGCCGACCAACACATAGGTCAGTCCCAATTCTGACAGCATTGCTGCCGCCACCTCACCAGTAAATGCTCCGGCAGACTCGGCATGGGCATTTTGCGCGCCTACTGCAATCCGGGTCTCAGCCAGTGCTTCCCGGGCCAGGCCCAGATGAACAAAACTGGGGCACACCGCCAGTTCAGTAGCCGCAGCCACAGACTCGAGCCCGTCAATCAGACCATCAATGAGCAGCTGCACGGACTCTAGCGTGCCGTGCATCTTCCAGTTACCGATGATCAATGGCGAACGTGGGCTGACTGTCAACGTATGCTTCCCGGAGCCCGGATAAAACGGGCGCTAATACTACTTAAGTTACCTGGGCGTTGCAATAAACAGGTTCTTCCCGGATTTCCGGGGAAGAGCAATTGTGTGGTGTGCATCTCTATTATAATCAGTGACCTCGAGCGCAGAGCGTTGGCGACAAGCTCCTTCTGCCCGGCGCGACCACATCCAACAGGTGGGCACAACAAGATGGGCACAACAAACAGTCCCGCAATCTCCACAATCAGTGTCTAAATAAAGTAACACTCACGAGCACTCGGAATGCCAGGCAGGAGGAAGATGTCAAATTGAGGTTTGTCAGGGGCCGGAGTTGTAAATTCAGCGTCAGCGCGATCAGTTGGCGCTGGCCACTTCTGCGGCCACCAGATCTGATAACTCCTGGGCCAGGCGATTGACGGTATCCAGGTCCTCGCCCTCCACCATCACCCGGACCACCGGTTCGGTGCCGGACGGCCGTAACAGCACCCGGCCCTTGCTGCCCAGTTTCGCTTCCATGTCGGATACCGCCGACTGGACTGCGGCATTGCCGCTCAGGTCGATCTTGCGGGGCAATTTGACGTTGACCATGGACTGCGGAAACTTGCGCATCTTGCCGCGCAAATCCGCCAGCGGCTGTTCGCTGCGAACAATAGCCGCCAGAGCCTGGATTGCCGCCAGGATGCCATCGCCGGTGGTAGTGATATCCAGGCAGATAATGTGACCAGAGGACTCACCGCCCAGTCGCCAGCCACGCTGCAACAGCTCTGACATGACATAGCGATCGCCAACCTTGGCGCGTGCAAATGGCACACCCAGGGCATCGAGAGCCAGCTCCAGCCCCAGATTCGTCATAGCGGTGCCCACTACGCCGCCGAAATCAATGTTCTGCTTGCGCCGGTCGCGGGCGAGGACATACAGTACTTCGTCGCCATCAACCACCTGGCCATTGTGATCCACCATAATCACGCGGTCTCCATCGCCATCGAAGGCAATACCTAGGTCCGCCTTTTCTTCCAGCACTGTCTCGGCCAGGCGCTGCGGGGAGGTGGAACCGCTATTGAGATTAATGTTCAATCCGTCCGGCGAGACGCCAATTGCCTTGACCCTGGCACCCAGTTCCTCGAACACCGCCGGAGCAATGTGATAGGTCGAGCCATGGGCGCAATCTACGACGATCTTTAAGCCGTTGAACTTCAGGTTGGTGCCGACTGTGGACTTACAGAATTCGATATAGCGCCCGGCCGCATCATTCATGCGTGACGCCTTGCCGAGTTTTTCAGAGGCAACAGTTGTCACATTTTTAGTCAGCTGCGCCTCAATGGCCAGCTCAATCTCATCGGGAAGCTTGGTGCCCTGGCCGGAGAAGAACTTGATGCCGTTGTCCTGGAAGGCGTTGTGCGAGGCACTGATAACGATTCCGGCTTGCGCCCGCAGGGTGCGGGTCAGATAGGCGATTGCCGGGGTGGGCATAGGCCCGGTAAGGATAATATCGACCCCCGCCGCGGTGACACCGGCTTCCAGGGCCGCTTCAAACATGTAGCCAGAGATGCGGGTGTCTTTACCGATCAGAATCTTATTACGGCCATTGCCCTGCTGGGCAAAAACACGACCCGCCGCCCAGCCAAGCTTGAGCATGAAATCCGGGGTGATCGGCGCCGTGCCTACCGTTCCCCTGATGCCATCAGTGCCAAAATACTGCTTCTGTTTTGCGGCCGTTTTTTGCTTGCTGGCCATAGCGATTGGCTTCCCTGTCACTGCTCCCGGAAGGCGCAGTGTACTCTAATTGCATCCATGGTTGCAGCCACGTCATGGGCACGAATAATGTGTGCGCCGCCGATCATCGCCAGAGTTGCAGCCGCCACAGATGCCGGCAGACGCTGCTCTACATCGCGGCCAGTCACCTTGCCAAGCATCGACTTGCGGGAGAGACCCACCAGCAGCGGCAGGTCCAGAGCCTTGAACGCGGCCAGGTGCTTCAGCAAGCGGAAATTGTGCGCCACGGTTTTGCCGAAGCCAAATCCCGGGTCGATCACCTGCTGGTTTTGGTTTATGCCAGCGACGCGGCAGGCGTCTACCCGCTCACCCAGAAAGTTGCCGATCTCGGCAACCACATCGTCGTCATAATGAATCGCCTGCTGCATGGTGCCCGGCTGCCCCTGCATGTGCATCAGGCAAACCGCAGCGTTGCTGGCAGCGGCAGCCTCTAGCGCGCCGTCACGGGTCAGGGCACGCACATCGTTGACCAGTTCGGCACCGGCTGCAGTGGCGGCCGTGATCACCTGGGGAGAGCTGGTATCCACGGAGATGCATACGTCCAGACGCTGGCGGATCGCCTCAATGGGGGGGATTACCCGGTCCAGCTCTTCCTGGATCGATACCGGCTCGGCACCGGGCCGGGTGGATTCACCACCAATATCGACAAAGCTCGCGCCTTCGGCAACCATGGCTTCGGCCATGCGCAAGACCTTGCCCACATCAACGCGAAACCGGTCATTGCCAGTGGCGGCCAGGTTGGCGCCGTCGGAGAAGGAATCAGGGGTGGTATTGATAATACCCATACAGACCGGAGCCGACAGATCAATCTGCCGGGCTCCGGCTTGCAGGATGAAACTCATTGCGAGTGCAGGTGTGGTGTGGCCAGGTAGCTGTTAGTGCTCGCTGGCTGGCCCACCAATCTTGCCGGATGTATCGACGCTGTCCTTGCCGTCTTGTTTGGAATCCTTGCCATCCTCGTCCTTGACCGCGCTGGCACCGGAATCGCTGTCGTTGCGATCAGTCCAGTCGGCAGGCGGACGGGGCTTCTTGCCGGACATGATGTCATTGATCTGCTCGACATCAATGGTCTCGTATTCCATCAACGCGTCTTTCATCAATTCCAGCTTGTCCCGGTTGGTTTCCAGGATTTCCTTGGCGCGGGTGTAGCAATCGTCGATGATCTTGCGTACCTCGCGGTCGATAGCCTTGGCAGTATCGCTGGACACAGACTTGTTCTGGCTACCTGCAGAGCGGCCGAGAAAAACTTCGCCTTCGTCCTCGGAATACTGCAGCGGGCCAAGTTCATCGGACAAACCCCACTTGGTGACCATGTTGCGCGCCATTTCGGTAGCACGCTGGATGTCGTTGGAGGCGCCAGTCGTTACACCCTCTTTGCCCAGCGTCATCTCTTCGGCGATCCGGCCGCCGTACAGGCTGCAGATCTGGCTGAGAATGGACTGCTTGCTGAGACTGTAGCGGTCTTCTTCCGGCAAAAACATGGTCACACCCAGGGCACGGCCGCGGGGAATAATACTCACCTTGTAGACCGGATCATGCTCGGGCACCAGTCGGCCAACAATAGCGTGACCGGATTCATGATAGGCAGTGTTGAGGCGCTCTTTCTCAGACATGACCATGGACTTGCGCTCCGCGCCCATCATGATCTTGTCTTTCGCCTTTTCAAACTCTTCCATTGACACCAGGCGCTTGCCGGCACGGGCAGCAAACAAGGCCGCCTCGTTACAGAGGTTGGCAAGATCAGCGCCGGAGAAACCCGGAGTACCGCGGGCAATGACGCCGGCCTTGACGCGATCGTCAATCGGCACCTTGCGCATGTGTACCTTGAGAATCTGTTCGCGGCCGCGAATATCCGGCAGACCCACCACTACCTGGCGGTCGAAACGACCGGGACGTAACAACGCCGGGTCAAGCACGTCCGGACGGTTGGTGGCAGCCATGACTATTACACCGTCATTGCCTTCAAATCCATCCATTTCCACCAGTAACTGGTTGAGGGTCTGTTCGCGTTCATCGTGACCGCCGCCCAGACCGGCACCACGGTGACGGCCAACGGCATCGATCTCGTCAATAAAGATAATGCAGGGTGACTGCTTCTTGGCCTGATCGAACATGTCGCGGACCCGCGAGGCACCAACACCCACGAACATTTCCACGAAGTCAGAACCGGAGATTGAGAAAAACGGTACTTTTGCTTCACCGGCAATGGCCTTGGCAAGCAGGGTCTTACCGGTTCCTGGCTGACCAACCATTAGCACACCGCGGGGAATGCGACCGCCAAGACGTTGAAATTTGTCGGGTTCACGCAGGAACTCAACCAGCTCCTGAACGTCTTCCTTGGCCTCGTCCACCCCGGCAACGTCAGCAAAGGTCACCTTGATCTGGTCTTCACCCAGCAGCTTGGCCTTGCTCTTGCCGAAGGACATGGGACCACCCTTGCCACCGGCGCCACCACCCTGCATTTGCCGCATAAAGAAGAAGAACAGGGCAATGATGATCAGGATCGGGAAACTCGCCACCAGCAGTTGGGTCCAGATACTCTGCTGCTCGGGTTCGCGAGCAATAATTTCCACATCGTTATTGAACAGGTCATCCATCAGTTGATCGTCACCGATCAGTGGCATCACTGTACGAAACTGCGTGTTGTCGGTGCGCATACCGGTGATGTTGATGCCCGATAGCTCGACGGCACTCACGCGCCCGGAACGCACTTCCCGGATGAATTCGGAGTAATTAATGCTCTCTTCCCTGGTTTCCTGGTTGATGTTGTTGAACACGGTCAACAGCACGCCAGCGATAATCATCCAGAGAATTAGGTTTTTTGCCATATCGTTCAAGGGGTTATCTCCGAGATCGAGTACCTGGGGCACTCTTTTTGACGTCTTGTGTAGCGCCAGACAGCCGATACGAGACCGGCAGATTGCAAAAACAGAATTCAGGGGTGATTCTTAATTCTAAAGGCCTGCTGAAAATTTGCATCACTTTTCAGCCCACTGCCTTGAATCCGGCGCCGAGCAGATACACTTCGCGTGATCTCTGCCGGGAAGCCCCTGGTTTCCTGGTCTTGACCGAGGTGAAACTGGTTTGCATATCATGCCGAAAAGCATCAAAACCCTCACCCTGGAAGACCTTTACCAGGAAGTACGCTCCATCTTGCAGGGTGGTTCTCGCCAGGTCCAGCGCCAGTTCGGCCAAATCCATGGCGCGGGGTTGGTCGATATCCTTCATTCCTGAGAGATTGGGGGCCATATCCGAGATTACAAGGTCAGCGCCAGCGGGACCCAGTTTTTCCAGAATGGCATCCAGCACCGACTGTTCGGTGAAATCGCCCTGCACGAATTCCACGCCGGCCACGGCGTCCATGGCCAGCAGGTCACAGGCGATGACCCGGCCCTGGTGACCCACCAGCTGCGCAGCGACCTGAGACCAGCCACCGGGGGCCGCACCGAGGTCTACGACCGTCATGCCCGGTTGCATTAGCCGGTCTTTTTCCTGGATCTCCAGCAGCTTGAAGCTGGCGCGGGAGCGATAGCCCTGATCCTGGCTCTGCCGCACGTACTGGTCGTCGAAATGCTCTTTGAGCCACTGTTTACTGCTTTTTGATCGGGACATCAGTCTCTCGTTGTCGTGACTATGGCGCTATCCGCGCTGGCCGCCCTGCTGGAGCCAATTCTAGTGCCTGCGGCTCTGCAGGTCACACCTTTGGCGAGTGCCTTGTCTGTGGTGTCGCATGACGCGCTGATCGATTGACTTTGAACCCTCTACTCCAGGCCGAACCCCGGGGCATGGCCTGGTTTAAAACTAATATCGAGGTTGTACGGCTGACAGAGCCACTATTAAACCCGGGCCAGGAGTTGCCAGCGACTGCCAAGCTGCTAGAATCCGCGTCCTTTTCCGGTAATTCCCAGCAGGTTCCGCGACCTGTGGCAGAACCCGCACAGAGACTCCGATTTATGCCACTGAGCAATGCTGACAAAAAACGCTACCGACAAATTGGCCACAGCCTGAATCCGGTGGTCACCATTGCCCAAAAGGGCCTGAGCGAGACTATTCGCGAGGAGCTGGAGCGCGCCCTGGCGGAGCATGAACTGATCAAGGTGAAGATTGTTGCCGATCGGGACGAGAAGAAAGTACTCGCCGCGCAGATTTGCGCGGATTTCAACGCCGAGTGTGTGCAGAGTATCGGCCACGTCATACTGCTGTTTCGAGCGGCCCGCAAGCCGGATCCAAAACTGTCAAATCTGGTGCGGCACAAAAACACGCAGGCCTGAGAGGCAGTCCAGAATCGGGCTAGAGGTGCTCTACCGCCTCGATTTCGTATTCAAGTTCACCAGCTGGCGCCTTGACCACAATCTCATCGCCTTCATGCTTGCCCATCACGGCGCGGGCAATCGGTGAGGCCACGGAAATCTTTCCAGACGGCACATCGGCTTCGTCTTCACCGACAATCTGATACTTGACCGACTCTTCAGTATTGATGTTGTAGAGTGTGACGGTGGTGCCAAAGATAACGCGCCCGGAGGGTTCGATCTTGGTCACGTCGATGACCTCGGAATCCGCCAGCTTGCCCTCGATTTCCTTGATCCGGCCCTCGCAGAAGCTTTGCTGCTCGCGAGCGGCATGATACTCGGCGTTTTCTTTCAAGTCGCCGTGCTCGCGCGCGTCAGCGATGGCCGCCGAAATCTTCGGGCGTTTCACCGTTTTCAATTCGCTTAGTTCCGCGCGCAGCTTTTCAGCACCGGCGACGGTCATAGGTACTTTTTGCATAGTGATTGCTTCTGTCGGTGTTGCCGTCAATGCCGCCGGTTTCCGGCAGTCTGACCAACCAGGCTGCTCAAGGTTAAAGCAGCCCGGCCGGTATCAGGTTAATTACGCCAGCTCGGCGTGCAGATCCTGAATGGTATAGACGGACATATTGTTGCCGAACTCCAGCGCCTCGCAAACTGCCAGCGCGCCAGCGATGGTTGTGGTGCAGAACACATCGTGACGGAGGGCTGTGCGTCGGATCTGGGAGGAATCGGCGATAGCCTGCTTGCCCTCAGTGGTATTGAAGACCAGCTGGATTTCGTCATTTTTTAGCATATCGACTATGTGCGGTCTACCTTCGGCGACCTTATTTACCGGCTTGACCGTCAATCCCGCGTCTTCAATGATCTTCGCCGTGCCCCGCGTGGCCACCAGGTTATAGCCAAGCTTGCACAGCTTCTGGGCCACTTCCACAACACTGCCCTTGTCGGCATCGCGCACGCTGATGAACGCCGTGCCGCTGGTTTCAAACTCTTCACCAGCGCCCAACTGCGCCTTGGCGTAGGCCTCAGCGAACGTCTTGCCCACCCCCATGACTTCGCCGGTGGACTTCATTTCCGGGCCGAGTATCGGGTCGACACCAGGGAACTTGTTGAACGGAAACACCGCTTCCTTGACCGCATAGGTGCGCGGAATAATCTCCCTGGTGAATCCCTGGTCCTTGAGCTTTTTGCCAATCATGCAACGCGCAGCGACCTGCGCCAGAGACTTGCCAATGCACTTGGAGATAAACGGCACGGTGCGCGACGCACGGGGGTTCACCTCAATGATGTACAGCTCACCATCCTGATAGGCCAACTGGGTATTCATCAGGCCGATCACGCCCAGCTCCAGCGCCAGGGCTTTGACCTGCTCACGGATATCGTCCTGCACCTCGGCGGGCAAATTATACGGCGGCAGGGAGCAGGCAGAGTCTCCGGAGTGAATGCCAGCCTGCTCGATATGCTGCATGATGGCGCCGACCACGACTTCTTCGCCGTCACACACCAGGTCCACATCTATTTCAATGGCAGACGGCAGGAAGTAGTCCAGCAATACCGGATTGTCTCTGGAGACCCGTACTGCTTCATCCATATAGCGCCGCAGCTCTTCTTCGTTATAAACGATTTCCATGGCGCGGCCGCCCAGCACGTAAGACGGGCGCACCACCAACGGATAGGAAATACGATTGGCTTCCTTGACCGCTTCTTCCAGGCTGCGCACCGTACAGTTGGCCGGTTGCTTGAGATTGAGTTTCTGAATCAGCTTCTGGAATCGCTCCCGGTCCTCGGCGCGGTCGATGGCGTCCGGGCTGGTGCCGATCACGGGCACGCCGGCGGCTTCCAGGCGCTTGACCAGGTTCAGCGGCGTCTGACCACCAAACTGGACGATGACGCCCTTGGGTTTTTCGAGCTCGACAATCTCCAGCACATCCTCGAAGGTCAATGGCTCGAAATAGAGTCGATCGGAGATATTGTAGTCGGTCGACACGGTTTCCGGGTTGCAATTGACCATGATCGTTTCATAGCCTTCGTCAGCCATGGCCAGTGCCGCGTGAACACAGCAGTAGTCAAACTCGATGCCCTGGCCGATCCGGTTCGGACCGCCACCGAGCACCATGATCTTCTCACGGTCGGAGACCTCAGCCTCGCATTCTTCCTCATAGGTGGAGTACATGTAGGCGGTGGTGGAGACGAATTCCGCCGCACAGGTATCAACCCGCTTGTAGACCGGTCGCACACCCAACTTGTGCCGGGCCTCCTGTACTTCCAGCTCGGTGATGCCAAGCACCTGGGCCAGACGCTCATCGGAGAAGCCCTTGCGCTTGAGGCGCAGCATCTGTGCCTTGTCGATGTCTTCCAGCGTTTGCGCCGCTACCAGCATTTCGGTCTTCACCAGGTCTTCGATCTGGACCAGGAACCAGGGGTCAATACCGGTCAGGTCGTAAACGGTTTGAATCGACCAATCCTGTCGGAACGCATCGGCCACGTACCAGATCCGGTTAGCACTGGCCTCGGTGAGTTCGCGGGTGAGTTTCTGCCGGGCGTTACTGACCTTGCTGTCCAGTACCGGTTCGAAACCGCAGACGTCTACTTCCAGACCGCGCAGGGCTTTCTGCAATGATTCCTGGAAGGTCCGGCCAATCGCCATCACCTCACCCACCGACTTCATCTGGGTGGAAATGCGGTCGTTGGCTTCGGGGAATTTTTCGAAGGTAAAACGTGGAATCTTGGTAACCACATAGTCGATGCTGGGCTCGAACGAGGACGGCGTAACCCCGCCGGTGATTTCGTTGCGCAGCTCATCCAGCGTGTAGCCACAGGCCAGCTTGGCGGCAACCCGGGCAATGGGAAAGCCGGTTGCTTTGGAGGCCAATGCTGAAGAACGCGACACCCGCGGGTTCATCTCAATAATCACCAGTCGGCCGGTTTCCGGGTCAATGGCGAACTGAACATTGGAACCGCCGGTTTCCACACCAATCTCGCGCAGAATGGCAATCGCCGCGTTACGCAGAATCTGATATTCCTTGTCGGTCAGGGTCTGGGCGGGAGCGACAGTAATGGAGTCGCCAGTGTGCATGCCCATGGCATCCACGTTTTCGATGGCACAGACGATAATGCAGTTGTCGTTCTTGTCCCGCACCACTTCAAGCTCGTACTCTTTCCACCCAATTAAAGACTCATCGATCAATAATTCATTGGTTGGGGAAAGCTCGAGACCACGGGAACAGATTTCTTCGAATTCTTCTTTATTGTAGGCGATACCGCCACCGGAGCCGCCCAGGGTATAGGACGGGCGAATAATACAGGGAAAGCCGGTTTCCTTTTGCGCGGCCCAGGCTTCTTCCATGTTGTGCGCCAGACCGTGGGCTGGTGTTTCCAGGCCAATATTGCGCATTGCATCGTCAAACAGCTTACGGTCCTCGGCCTTGTCGATGGCATGGCTGTTGGCGCCAATCAGCTCAACATTGTATTTGTCCAGTACGCCGTGCTTGTTCAGATCCAGTGCGCAATTGAGTGCGGTTTGACCACCCATTGTTGGCAGGACCGCATCGGGTCGCTCCTTGGCAATAATCTTCTCAACAATCTGCCATTTAACCGGCTCGATGTAAGTGGCATCGGCCATGGCCGGATCGGTCATGATAGTGGCGGGGTTGGAGTTCACCAGGATTACCCGGTAGCCCTCTTCCTTCAGTGCCTGGCAGGCCTGAGCGCCGGAATAGTCGAATTCACAAGCCTGGCCAATAACAATCGGCCCGGCGCCCAGGATAAGAATACTTTTCAGATCAGTTCTTGATGGCATAAATCGGCTTTTGGTTTCTCAGTTTGGTTGCTGTCAGTTGCTGGTTCAGTTTCGTCAGATGCCTGTCTTCTGCTCGCCTTCAGGCAGCATGCTCTTTCATCAGGTCGATAAAATGATCAAAAAGCGGTGCCACGTCGTGAGGACCGGGGCTCGCTTCGGGGTGACCCTGGAAGGCAAAGGCTGGCTTGTCTTTGCGGGCAATACCTTGAAGCGTACCGTCAAACAGGGACTTGTGGGTCATTTCCAGATTGTCAGGCATGGTGTCTTGGTCCACCGCGAAACCGTGGTTCTGGCTACTGATGAGCACCGTGCCGTTGCGCAAATCCTGTACCGGGTGGTTGGCACCATGATGGCCTAGCTGCATTTTCATGGTTTTTGCGCCGCAGGCCAGAGCCAGCAGCTGACAGCCAAGGCAGATACCAAACAGCGGGATATTCTGCTCGAGCAGCTCCTGAATCGCCTTGATTGCGTAGTCACAGGGTTCCGGGTCTCCGGGTCCATTGGACAGAAACACGCCGTCCGGTTTCAGCTCCATCACTTCTCTGGCGGAAGTCTGGGCTGGCACGACAGTCACTTTGCAGCCCCGCGAGACCAGCATACGCAAAATGTTACGCTTGACCCCATAATCATAGGCAACAACATGATACTTGCTGTCGCCCGGTTCGGAGTATCCCTTGCCCAGCTCCCACTCACCCTCAGTCCAGTAGTAGCGGTCTGCCGCGGTAACTTCCCTGGCCAAATCCATGCCTTTGAGGCCCGGAAACTCTTTCGCTTTCTGCACCGCAGCATCGGCACCCTGATCCACGAGCGCATAGCCCGCCATCAGACAACCGTTTAACGGTCCCTTGTCGCGCAGCAGACGTGTCAGGCGCCGCGTATCGATCTCGGCGATGGCGATAGTGTTGCGCAGACGCAAAAATTCATTGAGAGATTGCTGTTTACGCCAGCTGCTGTCCAGTAGCGGCAGGTCCCGGATCACCAGGCCGGTGCTCCACACCTTGTCCGACTCGTTATCCTCGTCGTTGGTGCCGGTATTGCCGATATGAGGGTAGGTCAGGGTTACGATTTGTTGTGCATACGAGGGATCGGTGAGTATTTCCTGATAGCCGGTCATGGAAGTGTTGAATACCACTTCCCCAACAGAGCTACCCTCGGCACCGATGGAGGTGCCGTAAAAAATACTCCCGTCTTCAAGGGCCAAAACAGCTGATCCGGTCACTATTACTCCTGTTTCTCCAGTTTTCGACGTGGGTTTTACTCAGGCAAAAAAAAGCGGAATGAAATGGATTCACTCCGCCTTTGTTTATGTTTCAGACACATCTGAATAGTTCAGCGTGATTCATAATGGGTGCGCATTGTATAAAAACTTGCCAGTGTTTGTCCATTCGGCATGCTGCCACACGGCCTATTCACTCAGTTCGAGGACATCCTGCATGGTATAAACCCCGGGTTCGCGGCCATGTACCCAGCCTGCAGCGCGCACCGCACCGCTGGCAAAGGTCATGCGCGAACTGGCCCGGTGACTGATTTCAATACGCTCGCCCATCCCGGCAAACATCACCGTATGGTCCCCGACAATGTCGCCGCCGCGCACTGTGGCAAAACCGATGGTCTTCGGATCACGCTCTTCGCTCATGCCTTCCCGGCCATAAATGGCATCGGTTTCCAGGTCCCGGCCCAGGGTTTCCGCGACCACCTCGCCCATGCGCAGCGCAGTGCCGGAAGGGGCATCCTTTTTCATGCGATGATGGGCTTCGACAATCTCGACGTCAAAATCATCGCCAAGTACCGATGCCGCCTGACGCAGCAGCTGCAGGCAGAGGTTCACCCCGACGCTCATGTTCGGTGCAAATACCACGGGGATATCAGAGACTGCTGCGATAGTCGCTTTCTGCTCCTGGGAAAAACCCGTGGTGCCAATGACGATGGCCTTGCCAGCCTGTTGGCACAGCGCCAGATGAGCCAGACTGGATTCCGGAGACGTGAAATCAATCAGCACATCGAACTCATCAACCTGGCGCGCCAGATCGAGGGTAGTGGTGACGCCGATGCTGGCGCCCATGGCCAGCAGGCCCACATCGACACCAAGACAGGGATCATCCGCCAGCACTGTGGCCACGGTGACGTTAATCTCGTCCGGACTTTGCGACACTGCGGTGACGAGGTTACGCCCCATCCGGCCGGCAGCGCCGGCGATTGCTACTCTGGTCATATCCCTGCTTGCCTTGCTGTTAAACTTTTCCGCTGGAACTCTTGTGCCGGAGCCCTTGCGTGTGTGAACGACTATAGCCGGCAAGTATACAGACACCCTCGGCCAAGCTGAACTGACTCATTACCCGCTACTTGCTTGTTTGTCCCGAAGAGCGGTACGGCCGACTCCGGCTCCCAGCTTGAGGTGCCCTTGAATGACTGCTGACAATTAGGGCACACTTCCAGCCCCGGGAAGTCGAGCCAGCGTGATATTGAGCCACGCTGCCTGGCGTGGTTAGCCAGTATCCGGATTTTTTCCTCCGATCTGAAGAATAATGAGCGAAGTCCCGGTCCTACACGGAAACACCAAGCGCCAGCGCTACGAATCACTGGTAGACAGCCTCTATCAGGATGTCTTCCGTTATGCCCTGTGGCTGACCAGAAATCAGCCCATGGCAGAGGATCTGGTTCAGGAAACATTTCTGCGGGCCTGGCGGTCATTAGATAGTCTGGAGAACGACAAGGCGGCAAAGGCCTGGCTATTCACCATTGTGCGGCGTGAGAATGCGCGACAGTATGAGCGTTACCGGCCGGAACTGGTGGATATCGAAGGCCAGACCGTCGCCGAAGCCCAGGACCAGGAACCAGATCGAAAAATGGATCGTGAGTTGCTGTTGAATGCCATTCGGCGCCTCGATGAAGACTACCGGGAGCCCCTGTTGCTACAGGTCATTGGAGGCTTCAGCGGCAAGGAGATCGCTGCCATTCTGGATTTGAATAACAATACGGTAATGACCCGGTTGTTTCGGGCGCGCAGCAAGCTGAAACAGGAATTCGGCGTGAACATCAATGCCAATGCCAGTGATAGCGACGACTAGCAAGAAATAACCAAGAGATACGCCAGCGATGGATGAACTAGAATTTCGCAAACGGGTCTATGCTGACCCCGACAACCTCGACCAGGATATTCTGGATGCGGCCACTGCAAATCCTGATTTGCGAAGCATCCTGGACCAGACCCTGACCCTGAACAGCCAGTTGACCGAACTGGCCGCTGCCAGTAACCCGCCGTCGGGGCTGAAGGCGCGCCTGCTTGCCATACCTGATCAGGCCGGAATCGACACTACCCATGCCAGTGCAGAGGCAAGTGATGAACTTGCCGCCAGGCGGGCCCGCGCGAATGCCGAGAGCAATGCAACATGCAGCGCAGATAATGCCGACAACCCCGGCCGGCTGCGTCGCTACTACACAATCGCCGCGGGTCTGCTGGTGGCCGTGGGCCTGAGCTTCGCGTTACCGGTCAATCGCGGCCCGAGCGCCGAAGAAATGGCCTTCGGTAACGATGTGATTGCGCACATCTATCACGAGTCTGCGCAACTCGATGCAATCGCCGCAGGCGGTCTTGGCACCAGCGTCGCAATGCCAGCCGTAAGCGAAGTCATGGCCCATTCAGGTTCACGCCTGCGTAACGCCAGCTTTCTGCAGAATATGCCGGTACGTTATGCGCAGCCCTGCGAAATCGCCCTGCCGTTTCAGAGTTCACACCTGATTCTCGACGGTGATCAAGGCGCAGTTAACGTGATCACCATTAATAATTCGCCGGTGAGCCAGGAATTCAGCATCGGTGATGATCGCTTTTCCGGCGTCGTGATTCCCATGCGTAGTGGCAACCTGATTCTAATCACCGAAAAGAACCAGGATCCCAGCGCGTTTCGCGGCATGATTGAAGACAATTTGGAATGGGTGATCTGAGCAATTAATCGCGGGTTACCGGCGAACCTAGAACTGCTCGGCGCGCATTGCCATCAGTGATGCGGACCCGGCCCTGATTTCCTGAACCAACGAATCGGCACGAGTCAGTATCCGGCTGAAGAAAAATTCGCCAGTACTGATCAAGCCATCAATGAAATCAGCGTCACCTTTACCAGCCTCTCGCGCCACAAGCGCGGCCGCCAGTATCCGCTGCCACATGAAGCAGTACAGACTCAGGCCCATTAACTCCATATAGGCATAGGACGCGGCACCGATCTCGTCAGGATTTTCCGCGGCGTTGGCAATCACCGTGGCGGTGACCTCCTCAAGACGCTTTTTGCAGTCTGCCAGAATCGGCAGGTAGGTTTGCATACCCGCTACTTCCTGCTGGCTGGCGATAAAGGCCTCCATGTCGCCGACCAGCACCTGCAGCAGCTCACCTTTGGTGCGAACTGTTTTCCTGCCGGTGAGATCAAGTGCCTGGATGCCGTTCGCTCCTTCGTAAATTTGCGCGATGCGGGCATCGCGGACGTTCTGCTCCAGACCCCACTCCACAACATAGCCGTGCCCACCAAGCACCTGCTGCGCCAGCACACAAGCCTCAAAGCCACGGTCGGTGCAGTAGGCTTTTTGTACGGGAATCAATAGCGCCACCAGCTTCTCAGCCTTGGCCCGAGCCTCGGCATCCGGATGGAAGCGGGCGGTATCAAGCTGAAGTGCGGCATACAGTGATAACGCGCGACCGGCCATGACGTTGGCTCGAATGGTCAACAGCATCCGCCGTACATCGGGGTGCACAATGATTGGATCGGCGGCTTGTTCGACATTCACCGGACCGGTAGGCGCGCGGCCCTGAATCCGGTCCTTGGCATAGGCGGAAGCGATCTGATACGAACTGTCGGCATGTCCATTGCCCTGCAGGCCCATGGACAAACGCTCATAGTTCATCATGGTGAACATGTTGGCCAGGCCATTATTCTCCTGGCCCACCAGGTAGCCTCGCGCACCGTCGAAATTCATCACGCAGGTGGCCGACCCCTTGATACCCATTTTGTGTTCAATGGAGCCACAGCGCACATTATTGTTGGCCCCGGTCAGCTCACCATCCTCGCCGACCACCATTTTCGGTACCAGGAACAGCGATATGCCACGCGGTCCATCTGGTGCATCAGGCAACTTGGCCAACACCAGATGGATGATGTTTTCAGTGAGATCGTGTTCACCGGCGGTAATAAAGATCTTGGTGCCGGTCAGCAAATAGCTGCCGTCGTCCTGGGGTACGGCCCGGGTCTTGATCATACCCAGGTCGGTGCCCGCATGGGGCTCGGTCAGGCACATGGTGCCGGACCAACGGCCTTCGTACATGCGCGGCAGGAAGCGCTGCTTGAGCTCGTCGCTGGCATGCTGACTGAGAGTCAGCGTGGCACCGGTATTGAGAATGGTGTACAGCGCAAAGGAAGAATTGGCCGCGAAGCACATTTCCTCGATCAGGGCCGACAGCACCTTCGGCATCCCCTGGCCGCCGTAATTCACGTCACCGGTGAGCCCGGCCCAGCCACCTTCGGCATAGGCCCGGTAGGCATCCTTGAAACCAGCTGGTGTTGACACCACTCCATCCTGCCACTTGCAGCCCTCGCGGTCGCCAGATTGGTTGATGGGTGCCAGTAAACCTTCTGCTATTTTGCCAGCTTCCTCGACAATGGCGTTCACCAGATCTGCCGTGACTTCCTGGGTGTCCGGCATGCTGGCAAACAATTGTTCCGCCTGAAAGACATCGCGCAGCAGAAACTGCATATCCGCGATAGGCGCGCGGTAATCGGCCATTCTTTGTTCCCCTTATAACTACTGTTACTGCTTTTCCAAAGTATCCCGATTATAGTGAATGCATGACTGCGCAGATACCGCCGCTCACGGCAAAAGGGCACGCTGTTGTCGATTGTCTATACTATTAATAACGACATCCGAATGAGTAAAACCCCCATTAAGCATACCTCCCGGCCATTAAACATCAGCCAACCAACCCTCCCACACCACCCGGCCACAGGAGCAAACCAGTCACCATGTTGCGCCCCTTTGACGCTAGCCAATGGCTGGCCAGGCAAACGCTGCTGTTGCTCGATCAGATACCGGGTAATTGTTCGCTTTGCCGGCGCCTTTGTTATGCCAGCAGTCTTTGCGCCCACTGCCGTGATGCCTTGCCCTGGCTGAAAGCCCCCTGCCCGCGCTGCGCGCTGCAGCAAGCAAGCAAACCGGCCATCCCCTGTGGGTACTGCGCGACAAACCCACCAGCGGTAGCCCGCTGCGTGGCGCCCCTGCACTACCGTGAACCTGTGGACCGGCTGGTTGCCGGCTTCAAGTTTCATGCCCGATTTACCGATGGCCGCGATCTCGCGCTGCTGCTGGCGGATGCCGTGCGGGGCGCCTATCAGGGCGACACCATGCCTGAATTGGTGCTTCCCATGCCGCTGCATCGCCAGCGCTGGCGACAGCGCGGCTACAATCAGGCATTGGAGATTGCGCGCGTTGTTTGCCGCGAACTGGGCCTGCACCTCAACGCCAGGGCAGTAACCCGGCGCCGGTCCACCGCAGCACAAACCAGCATGCAATCCGTGCTGGCGCGGCAGCGCAATGTCGCCGGGGCATTCACCATGACAAGCCCTGGTGCGCTACAGGCCTGCCGCCATGTTGCAATTGTCGACGACGTCATTACCACCATGGCAACCGCAAACGCCCTGGCAGACTGTCTTCACCAGCACGGTGTTGTTCGCGTGGACGCCTGGAGCCTGGCGCGCGCCAGTCGCTACTCCAGTGACACTGTCACAGAACAACTGGTCAACAATCATGGATAAATGTGACGCCGAACACAGACAGACCAGGAGCAGGAATTACACTTGCAGACAGTCCTCGAATCCGCGCTGATGTGGCATCGGACAGCGGACCAGGAAAAGAGCAGACCATTCAACCCCGCCAAGTGCGGGGTTTTTTTTGGTTCATCGCCCATTTCCGGGAATTGTGATCTGGCTCTGGTTCAGGAGAATGTGGAACTGTTGGTTGCACTCATCCTGGCGCGCCCACTCGTTAGCTGTGGTCGCGCCGGGCAGGAGGAGTTTGCTGGCTTTATTTCCCTTCGATCGGAGTTGCGAAGGGGATCGGAGGCAGGAGAGTACCGCGATGTCCCGGCTATCACCGCGCTAGCGGATAGGGGGAGTCAGGATTGCCGAAAGGCGTGATCAGTGCCGGTACTTGTCAGAACTGATACTTGATAGAACCATAGGCCACGCGGCCATTCTGGTCGAGGATGCGGGTAGTGGAATTGAGGATTTGCGCTGACTGCTCGTTGAAGATATTACGGATACCGAAGGTGATTACCGCCTGGTCCTTGTCGCCAGTCTTGACGCTGTAGCCATACTGCAGATCGAAGGTGGTGATGTTATCCACCAGGGCGTTAATCTCTTCCAGATCAAGCTCGCTGATATCCTTGAACGAATCGAAGTAATTGGTGATGGCGCTGGCGGTGTGATTACCAAACTGCCAGGTCAGCATCAGGCTGCTCTGCAGTTCGGGGCTGATCACGCGATCTTCAAAATTGCCGAGTTCAGAATCCACCAGGTCCAGCAGACTGCCATTATTCTCGAACTCCTGAACATAGGTGGCCTTGGTGCTCAGGGTGAACTGGCCAAAGCGACTTGAATCCCACACGTAGGACGCACCCAGATCGAAGCCATTGGAGTTGAGCTCGCTGCCGAGCAGCGGGTTATCCAGGTTGAATTCGTTAATGCTGGAGTCTTCCAGATAGAGATCCGAACCAGGCTCTTGCCAGGTGGCGCCAGGCGCGGTGGCGGCCGGCGCATCCTCGACCTGCTGGCGCCAGGCGTCAGCACGCAGATTCAGCCCCTGCAGCGGGGTAAGGGTAACGCCCAGATTGAAGTTGAGAGCATTCTCGACCACATTGCCTTCAAAATCCTTGGCTTCAACACTGCGGGCGATGCTGATCAGCGGTGCCGCATCGTTCAGGCTGGAAGTTGGCGCAAGATGGAAACTGACATTGGCATCATCCACACCGGCAACCGAGATCATGTTTTGTGCCTGCACAGCAATGCTTCCGGTCGCCAACAGGGCGGCCAGCATCAATGCCTGACTGTGCTTGCGTGGGTAGATCGACATACTGCGTCGCGCTCTCTTCTCTCGGCCTTGTTTCGGCTGGTGTTTGCTTTCTTCTAATTACTGCGTAGTGCTGTTTCCGGTGCGGTCCGGGCGCCTTGTTCGGGACGCTTCCGACGCTGATCGGCAGCTCCGCGGGCCGGTGGACTTCACTCGCACTCGCAGCTGCGCTCTGACTTTGCCAAGTGTAGCGGCTTCACGTGACGCGTCTGTGACGACACGCACTCAATGGGGGTTTATCTCACCCGCCGCAATTCTCCCAATTCTCTCAATTAGTGCCCGAATGCTGCCGCTGCTCGCAGCCAGAGTCGGCTTTTCAGGGACTGGCTACCGGCTACCGCCCCCATCAGGCGCCGAAATCAACGCACACTCCTGATCGATTACAGGCTACCACTTTCGGGGGTATTAGAACATTGAAATGTGTTGCAATTCGTCACTGAATTCGGGCATTTTGCCATAATTCAACGGGGCACCGACAAGTCAGCATTATCGCTGCATTTCGCCACTTTTAGTAATATTATCGACACGAAAGGCTGTCTTGCAGGTTCCTATCAGGCTTCGTCCGACAGTGCGGCCAGAAGCGCCTGCACAGACAGGGTGAAGCCGGGCAAAGTCAGGTCTGGTGCCAGTTCGGCGAGCGGCGCCAGCACGAACTGACGCTGATGGGCGCGCGGATGCGGCAAGGTGAGCTCAGCGGACTCAAGGCGCAACTCGCCATAACTGATCAGGTCCAGATCGAGGGGGCGCGGCGCATTCACCGGCAAATCGGCCGCCCGGCGACGGCCGTAGCGCCGCTCAACAGACTGCAGTTCGGCCAGCAGCGCAAGCGCTGACAGCGGCTGCTCAATCTGCACCAGCGCCACAGCATTGACGAAATCCGGGCTGCCTGGCGGACAGTTAGCCGGCGCCGTGCTCAGCAAGGATGACAATTGCACCGATCCCAGCGCCCGCAGGTCGTGCGCCGCCGCCAGCACCGTCACGTCCGGGGCGCCCAGTGGTGAATCAACATTCGCGCCCAGGGCAATGATCGCCTGCTGGCCCTGTTGTTGCTGGCGCTTATCGCGTATGGTATTCGGCGGAATACTCATGGACCGCATCTACGAAGGCACTGACATGATCCGGATTCACTTCCGGAGTGATGCC
Source organism: uncultured Pseudohongiella sp. (assembly GCA_965230125.1). Taxonomy (GTDB): domain Bacteria; phylum Pseudomonadota; class Gammaproteobacteria; order Pseudomonadales; family Pseudohongiellaceae; genus UBA9145. The sequence continues at coordinate 4,102,221 of OZ245938.1, forward strand.
ATGACCCAGATTGAAGACGTGTCCTTCCCCGGGCCCAAAACTGGTCAGGATTCGTTTCACCTCGGCTCGGATTGAATCCGGACTGGCATATAAAATAGAAGGATCCATATTACCCTGCAGTGCCACCTTGCTGCCTACCCGCTGCCGCGCATTGCCGATATCGGTCGTCCAGTCCAGACCCAGCGCCTGGCAGCCGGTACTGGCCATGGATTCCAGCCACTGTCCCCCGTTCTTGGTAAACAGGATCGCCGGTATCTTACGGCCCTCGGACTCCTTGATCAGGTTGGCGACGATTTTCTCCATGTAGCGCAGGGAGAAATCCTGGTAAGCCGTGGGCGTCAGAATTCCGCCCCAGGTATCGAAAATCTGCACCGCCTGGGCGCCGGCGCGAATCTGGGCATTTAAATAATCCGTGACACAGTCTGCCAGCTTGTCCAGCAGTTGGTGCATGGCTTCGGGATGGTTGTACAGGAACGACTTGGCGAGCCGGAAATCCTTGCTGCCGCCGCCCTCAATCATATAAGTGGCCAGGGTCCAGGGACTGCCGGAAAAACCAATCAGTGGCACACTGCCATTGAGTTCACGACGAATCAGTGCCACCGCGTCGGTGACATAGGACAGGGCATCCGCCATATCTACGTCGGGTAGCTTTTCCACTGCTTCCGGCGAGGTAATGGTGTGGCGAAATTTCGGCCCTTCACCAGAGACAAAATACAGGTCAAGGCCCAGCGCATCGGGAATGGTGAGAATATCGGAGAACAGGATCGCGGCGTCGAATGCATAGCGACGCAAGGGCTGCAGAGTAACCTCGCAGGCCAGGTCTGGCGTCTTGCACAGGGTCATGAAGTCCCCCGCCTGTTCACGGGTGGCCCGGTATTCCGGCAGGTAGCGTCCAGCCTGGCGCATCATCCAGACGGGGGTCACATCGACAGGCTCGCGCCACAGCGCACGAAGAAATCGGTCATTTTTCAGCGTCAACTTGCTTTACTCCTACTTGCCGGCAATCCGGGAACGGAAGTCGGCTCCGCGCCTCGGGCTTTTAAAGGTAGCGATTTTACACGAGGGTGGTGGGGACGGAAACGGCAACCCGGTCAACACCGAATTAATGAGCAACCTGGCGCTGGATTGTCGAGTCGGTTCTGGCGCGATTGCCTGTTCCTGGCTCAGGGTGGTTGTAAAATCAGGAGGCTTTAAAAGCGGCGGGGCCTTACAACAGTTGCCAGGGAAATGTCAGGGCAGTTGATAGTGGTTACGAATACTGGCCTGGATATCTGCCAGCGAGCGCACCCAGGGCTTAAGCTCACGAACCGCGTCCGGCAGGGCGGCAATGGCATCCTCAGCGCTGCTGCGATCGGCAAACTGCCCTGATACCACCACATACCAGGGCTGCCCCTGGTAGGTGGTGGCGAAGTAACCGCCGCTGCCCAGGCCTGGGTTCGAGTCAAGAAAGCGCCGAATACTGTCCGCTGAGCGTGAACCCATGACCTGCACTGCATAGTTTTGTGCGGGATAGCTCAGCAATTGCTGCTCGAAACCGCTCAGCTTTACCTGGCGCTCGGTGGACGCTTGCGCATCCTGTTCTGGCGCCGTCGTAGCTGGCTGCTCTGCTGGTGGCTCGGAACTGACCAGCGAGGCTGTTGGAGGCTGGGAAACCGGCGCTGCAGGCCGGGACCGCGCTGGCGATTCCGCCACGGGGCGCGTTGGTTCAGACGGCCCTGATTGAGTTGATTGCGACGCTTGCGCCGGAGCCGGGACCGTTGCCGCCGGCTGCGCGGCGCCGGACGCGGAATCCACAGACACGGCGATCTGCTGACGACCAGCAGACTGATCTGCAGCATCAAAATTGTCTGCAGAGGTTGGCAGCAGCAACACCACAAGCAGCACCCCCAACAGGCTTCCTGCTGCTACCCAGTAGCGCCGACCAAGACTGAGCAACGATGCGGGTTGGGCATCCACGCGCTGCTGCGGGTCCGGGGTAGTGGCCGCCACCAGGGCCGGAACCATGGCCTGGTTCAGTGCACCGGGTAGTCCGGCGGCGGCGAGGTGGATCTGTCCCAGCTCTCCTCCGTTCAGGGGCAGCGGCTTGCGGAACCCGGCGCTGACCAGTTTAAAGCGGATATAGTCGAGGCTGTCTTCACTGCTGAACGGCGGCAGGCTGAATTCCTGGAGATTAACCAGCAATCCCGGTGGCAGACTTCGCTGCAGCAGGCCGGACAATTGCGCCTCACCAAACATCACCACCGCCAGACCGCCCCCGGGATTGCGCTTGAGCATGGTAGTGAGCAAGCCATGGACCTCGCTGGACAACTCCTGGGCATCATCAACAATCAACACCAGAGTGCGGGCGTCCAGCGCCAGATCATTGGCAAAGGCCAGCACCGCGTCGCAGTTGCTGTCAGCACCGCTCAAACCCAGTACGCCGTGCACCTGATCGAGAAACCCGGCCTGATCCATGAACAACGTCGCCGGGACCACTGCGCACACCGCATCTTTGCCCAGATCACGAGCCAGCTGTCGGGCGAGCGTCGTTTTACCGGCTCCCCGTTCACCAGTCACCGCCAGCAGGACGCCGCTGTGACAGGCCTGCTCCATAAGTTCCTGCAGCAGAGCCTGACGGCTGCCGCCAGCAAAAAAACCGTGGTCGCCAGACTTTGCACCAGAACCCTGGTTCGCAGCGGAGCCATCGTCGGGATCAAAGGGATCGAAATCCAGTCCCAGCCTGTCTACATAACTATTCATTATCCGACGCTTTACCCGTGACCCTGCAAATTAAACCTGAAAATTAACCCTGCAAATTGACCTTCGTGCCGGAACAGGGCTTACTGACAAAGCCTGTCTCCTGCCTGCAGCGTAGCCTGCAGCGCTGCCGCCTCCACATCACCCTTGATGATGGCACTGCCGATAGCGGTCAGCAGGATAAAGCGAATCGAGCCCTGCTCTGCTTTCTTGTCCGATGCCATCAGATCAAGGTACTGCTCTACTGTAATATCGGCCGGTGGAATAACCGGCATACCGTAATCCTGTTCAAGCGTGCGCCGGATTCGGCGGGCGGATTCGCGGTCGAGAAGCCCGAGACGACAGGACAGATCGGCAGCCATGACCGTGCCCATCGCGACGGTCTCGCCGTGTAGCCAGGTACCGTAGCCGGTGGCGGTTTCGATGGCATGGCCAAAGGTGTGCCCCAGATTCAGCAAGGCCCGCACACCGCCTTCCCGCTCATCCCGCGTCACCACATCAGCCTTGGTCTGGCAGCAGATGCGGATGGCCCGGATCACGCTGCTGGCCTGCAAACTACTCACCGCTTCAGCCTCCTCGGCCAGCCAGTCAAAGAACGGCGCATCAACAATAAGCCCGTACTTGAGAACTTCCGCCAAACCGGCTTTCACCTCTCGCTTTGGCAGTGTCGCCAGGGTATCTGTATCCGCCAGCACACATCGCGGCTGATAGAAGGCTCCGATCATGTTCTTACCGGCGGCATGATTCACTCCGGTCTTGCCGCCCACCGAGGAGTCCACCTGAGCCAGCAAGGTGGTGGGTATCTGCACAAACGGAATGCCGCGTTGGTAGGTGGCGGCAACAAAGCCGGTGATATCGCCGATGACACCGCCGCCCAGCGCCACCAGTACGGTTTTACGATCATACTTGCCGGCCATCAACCGGTCGTAGATGGTCGCCACCGTGTCGAGATTCTTGTGGGCTTCGCCATCGGCTAGCACGATGGCTTCTGCGAAACGGTCTGCAAACAGCGCCCTGGCCTGTTCCAGATAAAGCGGCGCAACGGTGTCATTGGTGATGATCACTACCCGGCCCGGGCCCAGGTGCCCGGTAATTAACTCCGGGTGGGCCAACAAGCCAGCGCCGATATAAATCGGGTAGCTGCGCTCACCGAGCTCCACCGTCACCTGTTCCATAGTGGGTCTGGACTGGGCTTGGTTACTCACTTCCCTGCTCCTTGTTGCGTGGTTTTTTTCCGGCCTTTTGTTTTTTGACTGCCAGACGGCTGAGTCTCGCTTACTGCTTTTTCTCGCTCGGCAGTTTTCGGCTGCCCGCTGGTCGATTTATCGGCATGCCTGTCATCTACTTCGGATTGCGGCTGGTTCGATTTTTGATCGGCGTCATTCAGAGTCTTCAGACGGCGACAGATATCAAGGCTGATCGATCGGGCATTACGGCGGTTGGTATCGACGATCATATGGGCCACTTCGCGATACAGCGGATCCCGAATCTTCATTAACTCCCGGATTTTTTTCTCCGGGTCAGCGGTTTGCAACAGTGGGCGATTCTTGTCCCGGCTGGTGCGCTCCAGCTGCTGGTTAATGGAAGCACGCAGGTAAACCACGTGGCCCCGTTTGTGCAGGCGCTTGCGATTTTCCTCCGCCAGTACTGCACCGCCACCAGTGGCCAGAACAATGTTATTGCGCTGACTTAGCTCATCAATCATGCGCTTTTCCCGAATCCGAAACCCGGCTTCCCCTTCCACGTCGAATATCCAGGGGATATCTGCCCCGGTACAGGCTTCGATTTCCCGGTCTGAGTCGAAAAATTCCAGGCCGAGACAGTCAGCAAGCACCTTGCCGATGGTTGTCTTTCCGACACCCATCGGGCCTACGAGGAATACATTATTTTTCTTCTTCATAATGGAAAATCCGGCCTGATTCAGGCCGCTATTGTACTGCCTTTGCTAACTCTTTACCGACGCCCGCCGCTGCTTAGCGTCGGCCCGGGTGAGGTTCTGCCAATAGGAAGTTCTTCGCCTATTGCCGGGGAAGACCAATGAGAAGAACAATTCTATGGTGGACATAGCTTTCAATCATCACTGACATGTAAATCGTTGACCTTGAGCGCGGCTGCGGGGCAGCGAAGTTATCTTCGCACCTCTCTTCGCACCTCTCTTCGTACTTACCTTTCCATCTCTGACCGAAGGGGAACCAAGCCAACAAATAACGTAACACCCATTAGCGCTCGGAGTGTCGGGCAGGAGGGGGTTGTCGACAACAATAAAGCGACAGCGCTGAACGCAGAAAAAAGACCGTAGTCCAGGCTTTTTTAGGAGTGAAGGGACCCGGGACGGGCGCAGAGCGTTGGCGACAACCCCCTCCTGCCCGGCGCGACCACACTCTCCGATGGGCACAACAATCAGGCCAAAACGGTCTGGTCAGAATCCCCGGTAATGCGCGATAAACCATAGAAAAGCCAGCTCGAAAGCCGGCTTCTGCACGTTGAGTACCCGGCTAGCGTACCGTGATGTCGGCGATAATCTTGGGCGTGATAAAAATCAGCAGCTCGGTGCGACGCCTCTGGTTTGCAGTGCGCTTGAACAGACGCCCCACGTAGGGAATATCACCAAGTAAAGGTGTCTTGGTTTCCGTGGTGGTGTTCTCCTCGCGGAACACGCCGCCCAGCACGATGGTCTCGCCGTCGTTTACCAGGGCGCTGGTGGTCACCTCGTTGGTGTTGATGGCGGGTATCGCACCGGAGCCGGCAGCTACTGAGTCCTGCTGGATCTGCAACTCCATGTTGATCCGGCCATCCGGGGTAATTTGGGGCGTTACCTCAAGCGACAGCACCGCATCTTCAAATTCCGTGGTGGAACCGCCAGCCGTGCCACCGGCCTGCGACTGATAGGGAATGCGCACACCGGAGCGGATCTCAGCGGTCACCTTGTCCTGGGTAGTCACTTTCGGCCGGGCGATTACCTCGCCGTTACCACTGCTCTCCAGTGCCGACAGCTCCAGCTCGATCAAACTGCTGTTACCGGTATAGCCAATTGAAAACGAAGACGCTTCGAGAGATTCCACACCCAGATCTACGGCCAGTGCGTCGGGAAAAGAGATTTCACCGGCGGGAATCTGGATCGCAGAAACAGCCTGGTTCACCAGAGCTTCAATCAGGCTCGGGTCGGTGCCGTTTTGCAACGCTTCAATCCGGGCCTGTTCACCAGCCAGCAGCGCTTCCTGGAGCGCATTTTGCCGGGCAATGGTATTGTTGTTCTCCTGCAGCGTAGCGGCTTGCGAGCCACCGTAGCGAAAGCTGTCACCGGTCTGCAGACTGCCGGCACCGCCCCAGCGAATTCCCAGGTCGCGACCGAAATCAGTAGACACGTTGACGATACGCGCCTCGATCAGCACCTGACGTACGGCAATATCAAGGCGCGCCAGCATGGCCCGCACTTCTTCCAGCTTTTCTTCGGTGTCGCGCACGATGATGATGTTGGTTCGCTCATCAACGGTGGCGGAGCCGCGCGGTGAAAGAATTCGCCCCGTATTGCCCGCCCCGGCAATCCCTCCGGCAGCACCGCCACCAGGAGCACCTCCGGCGACTGGTACTGCGCCGCCACCTGCACCGCCGCCCGCACCAGGTGCACCAGCCGCACCACCGATACCAGCCTGCCCTGTCAGTAAGGCAATAATATTTTCCGCATTGGCATAATTCACCTGAACGAATTCGGTACGCAACGGCGCCAGAGCCTGAGCCTGTTGTGCTTGCTGCAGAGCCAACTGGTCCTGTGCGGCAAGCTCATCAGCCGGTGCCACATACAACACATTGCCTTCCAGACGGCTATCGAGGCTCTGGGTGCGCAGCACCATTTCCAGCGCCTGATCCCAAGGCACGTTGTTCATCTCGATAGTAATGTTGCCGACAACTGCATCGCCTACTACCAGGTTGAACTCGTAATAGTCCGCTAGAATTTGCAGCACCGAACGAACCGGAATGTCCTGGAAAGACAGTCCTGTTACCTCACCTGTATAAGCGGCAGTTGCCTCGCCGCTGGTTATATCGGCACTCGGCGGCCTGACACTCACGGTGTAGCGGTCGCCGGCCTGGTAGGCGACATAGTCGTAGGTGCCCTCGATATCGATAACCACAGTGGCGCGACCGGACTGGCCAAGTACATCCACGGTGGAGACGTTGGTGGCAAAATCACTCACATCAAAACGTCGATTAAGGTCATCCGGTACGGTAGTGTTCTGGAATTCCACGTAAACCCGAGCGCCTACCTGCTCTACGCTGCCAATCACCTCGTCACTGGAAAGATCGATGACTACCTGGCCTTCCTCGTCGTCACCACGCCTGAAAGTCACGTCGGTAATTGCGTTGTCACCATCACCCTCAAAACCGGCAAACACTTCGTTGGCGGCCACCACGCCGCCAGCAGCGGAACCGCTGTCGTTGCCCACCTGAATAGTAAGCGTATTTCCCGCCAGATCGGTTTGGTAGTTAACCAGCTGGTCCAGGTTGACCACCAGGCGCGTTCGAGTTCCGTCATCCAGCACCATCACGCTCTGGGCGTTGTTAGAATCAATATTGAAACGCTGCTGACTCAGACCGCTGGCGACGCCCAGCAGATCCAGGGAGATGCGGGCCGGATTATCCAGCACGAAGCCGGAAGGCTCAGGCGGCTGACCGTCGAAGTTAAGCTGGATCTCAATGCTGTCGCCTGGCAAATTGGCGAATCCAATGCTGTCGAGAGTAACCGACTGCTGCCCCAGCGCAGTGCCGGCCAGTGACCACAGCAGTGCGACACAGCATGCTGAAAGCCAGGCTGGGGTCGACGCCTTTTTTATTATTCCTGTATTTAGCGATCCATATTTCATAAACATACTGTTAACCTCGACTCACGCCTGTCATTGCAGCGTTAAGGTCTGTGGTCTTTCTACCCAGCCTCCATTTCCGCTGGGAACGATTTCAATTAAGCTCACCTGGGTGTCGGTGATGCTCTCGATACGTCCGTGGTTACGCCCCAGATAGTTGCCCACGCTGACGCGGTGCACGACACCCACGGCATCTTCAATCAAAGCCTGGTAATTTCCATCCCGCACCAGCATACCCACCATGTTCATGCTGCTGAGGGCCTGGTTTTCAAGCGGCTCACGCGGGCGGTCGAAATCCGGCTGAACGTTCTGGGACATCAGTGCGCTGGACTCACCATCGACGATCAGCGGAATTTCAAACGGGCTGCGCATCGATGCGGCGCTGTAGATAAAACCTTCATAGGGCACGAATTCCGGGACCGGTTCGACCTCGGCTCCGGGCCGTGATCTTACTTCCACGACGAAGGCCTGCAGGTCGGCATAATTATCAACCCGCGTGCAGCCCGCCATCAGCAACACCAGTGCCGGTAGTCCGAGAAGCCTGATTGTCGCTGTAGACAACACCATTTACTGCGTGCCTCCGGCAGCATCCAGATCGCGATAGCGATAGGTTCGCGCTTCAATGTTCATGTCCAGAAATGAATCCTGGCGGGTGCTGATAGAAAAATCGTGCAGAGTTACGATGCGGTCCAGACTGGCAACACCGCTGACGAACGTGCCGAAGTCGTGATAGTCACCCACCACGTCAATATCGATTGGCAGTTCAATATAGAACTCCTGAATCGCTTCCGGCTGTAGCGCGATGTTATCGAACTGGAGCCCGCTGCCTTCGCCAGTACTGGTGACATCGTCCACCAGACCCGGCACCTCAGTCTGGGACGGCAACTGCAGTAGCAGTTCATTGAAAGACTCTTCCATTTCCACCGTTTGCGCCCGGTATTCCTCAAGATTGGAAGCGAGGAATGCTTTCTGCTCGAATTCCACTCGCAGCTGGTTCTCGGATGCCGCCACGGCCTGCAGCTCTTCCTGCAGATTCTGCACATGCAGAAAATAGCCTGCGGTCAACACGCCACCGAACACGACCAGCGTGATCAACACCTTTACCGCGACCGGCCAGACGCCGATCGTGTCCAGATCGGTCAGATCGTTCCAGTCAAAATTCTTGAGATCCGCGGTAATGTCAGCAATAAA